>NZ_LT629791.1:0-2400000 GCF_900105925.1 Jiangella alkaliphila
GCCGCGGGCGGCGAACCAGTCGACCGGGTTCGGCACCGCGCGCAGCGCCCGCGGACCGGCCGCCGCCATCATCGTCCCCTCGGGGGTGGCGACCAGCGCACCGCGCTTCACGGCGGTGCCGGCGTCGCCGCGGTTGAGGCCGAACAGGCCGCCGTACGACCAGCGGTTGCGGTCGCGCCGGGCCTCGGTCTGGCTGGGCCGGCCGCCGTTGAGCAGCTCGGTCAGCCGCACCAGCTCGCGCGCCCGGCGGGCGTCGTCGACGCGGACGTAGGGGCGCTCGTCGGGGCCGCGCCAGACGGTGCGGCCGGCCAGCGGCGCGAAGGTCGCCGCGGTGACGCCCTCTTCGCGGGCGCGGCCGACCACCTGCTCGGGGTGAGCCCGGACGCCAGCGTCCACCGGACCCACTCGCGGTACAGGTCGTCCGGCTCGCCGCTCAGCAGGCCGGCGCCGCGGAGCAGCGCGACGGTCGCCTCGGTCATCGGCTCCTCCTCGGCCAGTCGCAGTCAATCTACTGGGGCGCTGTCACATTCGGGCTCCGGGAACGACCCACAGGAGGTGTGGTCCTCTCGTCCTCGCGCGACCGGTCCGGTCCGCCGCCCGCGGGCTGGCGGAGCTGTCCGGTCTGGTTCACGACGGCACCAGCGCCCTCGCCGCGTCGGTGCTGTCCCGCGTCCGCGTCGTCGGCCGGTGCGCCGGTCCGGCGCTGCCACCGGACCGGCACGACCGTCGGCGACGCCCCGTCGCGATGCGGCTGGCGCTCGCGACCGCCGCCGCGACGCTGACGCTCGCGGTCGAGTCCGCCGCGGACGAGCTCGGCGTGCTCCTGCGTCCGGCGGCCGCGGCCGCGGCGCGGCGCGGACCACCACGGGCAGCCGTATCCGCTCACCCGCTGACCCGGGCACAGCGACGGGCGCTGCGCTACTACACGACGGTCGAGGGTCGACGAGTGAACGCTTCTGCGCCGGCCGGACGACACGCCACCACGCGGGGCGGACCTGCGCCGGCTCGTCGACGACGCCGTGGCCGGGCTGGCGGCCTGCCGCGGTTCACCGGGTCGTCTATCGCGGCACGTCGCTGCCGGCCGCGCAGCTGCCGCGGTGCGGCCGGGCGTCGTCGTCGCGGACAGTGGGTTCGCCAGCGCGTCGGCCAGTGCGTCGGTGGCCGAGGCGTTCCGCGCCGGCGGTAACGCGTTCATCACCATCGTCGGCCGCACCGGCGCCGAATCCGGGCACTGTCCTCGTTCGCGCACGAGGCCGAAGTGCTGTTCCCGCCCGGCACGCGGTCCGGGTCGTCGGCCGGTCGTGGGACGATCGACGCGAGTGCTGGAGCTTCCTGATCGAGGAGGTGGCCGCGTGCGCTTCGACCGCGCCGTCTACGACCGGCTGAGCGCGAGGACAAGGCCGCCTACTCCAGGCCACCAGGCCGCGCAGACACAGGCCCGCCGCCGCCGAGGGCATCGCCCCCGAGAAGGCGCACGCCCAGGAGGGCTTCGAGTATCGAGAACGACGACGGCGCCGCCACCCGCGAGGGTGACGGCGCCGTCGATCAGGGACGACGGACTCGTCAGTTGTACGAGCCGAAGTCGTAGTCCTCGAGGCGCACGGCCTCGCCGGACCCTGGCCGAACTCGTAGTCGGAGTAGTCGGCGCCGTAGTCGACCATGGAGTACATGGCCGCCTTGGCCTCCTCGGTCGGCTCGACCCGCAGGTTGCGGTAGCGGGCAGGCCCGTACCGGCCGGGATCAGCTTGCCGAGGATGACGTTCTCCTTCAGGCCGATCAGCGGGTCGGACTTGGCGTTGATGGCCGCTCCGTGAGCACCCGCGTGGTCTCCTGGAACGACGCCGCCGACAGCCACGAGTGGTGGCACGACGCCTTGGTGATGCCCATCAGCTGCGGACGACCCGAGGCCGGCTGACCGCCCTCGGCGACCGCTCGCCGGTTCTCGTCCTCGAACGGGACCGCTCGACCAGCTCGCCGGGGAGCAGGTCGGTGGTGCCGCTCTCGAGCACGGTGATCCGGCGCAGCATCTGCCGCACGATGATCTCGATGTGCTTGTCGTGGATCGACACACCCTGCGACCGGTAGACCTCCTGGACCTGGTCGGTCAGGAAGACCTGGACGCCGCTGGCCCTGGACCCGCAGCACGTCGTGTGGGTCGGCCGTACCGGAGTGCAGCAGCTCGCCGACCTCGACGCGGTCGGCGTCCTGGACGCGCCACTGGGCGATGCCAGGCGCGCGCCGGTTGGTCCACTCGAACACCCGTCGCGACAGCGGGAACGACTGCTCCTCGGCGCCGTCGTCGGGGACGATGACCGCGTGGGCGCCCTTGGCGTCCTCCTCGATGCGGACCCGGCCGGCCGACTCCGAGAGCGGAGCCTTGCCTTCGGGCGCGCGCCTCGAACAGCTCGACCACACGCGGCAGACCGTGCGTGATGTCCTCACCGGCGACACCGCCGGTGTGGAACGTCCGCATGGTCAGCTGGGTGCCGGGCTCGCCGATGGACTGGGCGGCGATGATGCCGACCGCCTCGCCGACGTCGACGAGCTTGCCCGAGGCCAGCGACCGGCCGTAGCACATGGCGCAGACGCCGGTCTTGCTCTCGCAGGTCAGGACACTGCGGACGCGGACGTTCTCGACGCCCGCGGCCACCAGCCGGCGATCTCGACGTCGCCGAGGTCGTCGCCGGCCGAGGCCACCTTCGTGCCGTCGGGCGACACGACGTCCTCGGACAGCGAGCGCGCGTAGACCGAGGTCTCGACGTGCTCGTCGACGATGAGCCGGCCGTCGGCGCCGGTCGTGGCGATCGGCAGTGCCAGACCACGCTCGGTGCCGCAGTCGACCTCGCGGATGATGACGTCCTGCGAGACGTCGACCAGCCGCCGGGTCAGGTAACCGGAGTCGGCGGTCCGCAGCGCGGTGTCGGCCAGACCCTTGCGGGCGCCGTGCGTCGAGATGAAGAACTCGACGACGGACAGACCCTCGCGGAAGCTCGCCTTGATCGGCCGCGGGATGGTCTCACCCTTCGGGTTGGCGACCAGGCGCGCATGCCCGCCAGCTGGCGGATCTGCATCCAGTTACCACGGGCACCGGAGGTGACCATGATGTTGATGGCGTTCTCCGACGCGAACGACGCGCGCATGGCCTCGTCGACCGCGTTGGTGGCGTCGGTCCAGATGTCGATGAGCTCTTCGCGCCGCTCGCCGTCGGAGATGACACCGCGGGCGAAGTTGCGCTCGACCTTCTCGGCCTTGGCCTCGAACCCCTCGAGGATGCGGCCTTCGTCGGCGGCGCCACGACGTCGTCGAACGAGACCGTCACCCCGGACCGGGTGGCCCAGTGGAAGCCGATCTCCTTCAGCGCGTCCAGCGTCGCGGCCACCTGGATCTTCGGGTACCGCTCGGCGAGGTCGTTGACGATGCTGCCGAGGCGCTTCTTGTCCACGACGGCGTCGACGAACGGGTAGTCGAGCGGCAGCGCCTCGTTGAACAGCGCCCGGCCAGGGACGTGCGCAGCGTCAACGGCTGGCCCGGCTCCCAGTCCTCCGGAGTCTCGAAGCCGGCCGGCGGCACGACGTCGTTCACCCGCAGGGTGATCGGCGCCTGCAGCGACAGCTCACCGCGGTCGAAGGCGGCGATGCCCTCGGCGATGGACGAGAACGCCCGGCCCTCGCCGATCTGCTCGCCACGGTCGGAGGTCAGGAAGAAGATGCCCAGCACCATGTCCTGCGTCGGCATGGTGACCGGCCGGCCGTCGGCCGGCTTGAGGATGTTGTTGCTGGACAGCATCAGGATGCGGGCCTCGGCCTGCGCCTCCGCCGACAGCGGCAGGTGCACGGCCATCTGGTCGCCGTCGAAGTCGGCGTTGAACGCCGTGCAGACGAGCGGGTGGATCTGGATGGCCTTGCCCTCGATCAGCTGCGGCTCGAACGCCTGGATGCCGAGACGGTGCAGCGTCGGCGCCCGGTTCAGCAGCACCGGGTGCTCGGCGATGACCTCCTCGAGGACGTCCCAGACGACCGGGCGGGCGCGCTCGACCATGCGCTTCGCGCTCTTGATGTTCTGCGCGTGCGACAGGTCGACCAGCCGCTTCATGACGAACGGCTTGAACAGCTCGATCGCCATGCCCTTCGGCAGGCCGCACTGGTGCAGCTTGAGCTGCGGGCCGACGACGATGACCGAACGGCCGGAGTAGTCGACGCGCTTGCCCAGCAGGTTCTGGCGGAACCGGCCCTGCTTGCCCTTCAGCATGTCGGAGATCGACTTCAGCGGCCGGTTGCCGGGACCCGTGACGGGACGGCCGCGGCGGCCGTTGTCGAACAACGCGTCGACGGACTCCTGGAGCATCCGCTTCTCGTTGTTGACGATGATCTCCGGCGCACCGAGGTCGAGCAGCCGCTTGAGGCGGTTGTTCCGGTTGATGACCCGACGGTAGAGGTCGTTGAGGTCGCTGGTCGCGAACCGGCCACCGTCGAGCTGCACCATCGGGCGCAGATCCGGCGGGATGACCGGGACGGCGTCGAGCACCATGCCGCGCGGGTCGTTCTTCGTCGTCAGGAACGGCGAGACGACCTTGAGCCGCTTGAGCGCACGGGTCTTCTTCTGGCCCTTGCCGGTGCGGATGAGGTCGCGCAGCTTGTCGGCCTCGGCCTCGAGGTCGAAGCCGTCGATGCGCTCCTTGATCGCCTGCGCGCCCATGCCGCCGCGGAAGTACTGACCGAAGCGGTCGCGCATCTCGCGGTACAGCAGCTCGTCGCCCTCGAGGTCCTGGACCTTGAGGTTGCGGAAGCGGTCCCAGACCGCGTTCAGGCGGTCGATCTCGGCGTCGGCGCGCTTGCGCAGCTGGCTCATCTCGCGCTCGGCCGACTCCTTGACCTTGCGGCGCGCGTCGCCCTTGGCACCCTCGGCCTCGAGCTCGGCGAGGTCGGCCTCGAGCTTCTTCGCCCGGGTCTCGACGTCGGCGTCGCGGCGCTGCTCGACCTGCTTGCGCTCGACGTCGATCTGGCCCTCGAGCGAGGACAGGTCGCGGTGGCGCGACTCCTCGTCGACCCAGGTGATCATGTAGGCCGCGAAGTAGATGACCTTCTCGAGGTCCTTCGGGGCGAGGTCGAGCAGGTAGCCCAGCCGCGACGGCACACCCTTGAAGTACCAGATGTGCGTGACGGGGGCGGCCAGCTCGATGTGGCCCATCCGCTCGCGGCGCACCTTGGCGCGCGTGACCTCGACGCCACAGCGCTCACAGATGATGCCCTTGAAGCGGACGCGCTTGTACTTGCCGCAGTAGCACTCCCAGTCGCGGGTGGGACCGAAGATCTTCTCGCAGAAGAGCCCGTCCTTCTCCGGCTTCAGAGTGCGGTAGTTGATCGTCTCAGGCTTCTTGACCTCGCCGTGCGACCACCCGCGAATGTGTTCGGCGGTCGCGAGGCCGATGCGTAGCTCGTCGAAGAAATTGACGTCGAGCACGTGTGTCCTTCTCTCGCTCAGATGTTTCAGGTCTGTGGTGGCTGGCGGAAATGGGAGGCCGGGTCAGGAACCGGGCCTCCCACCACCGTCAGACCTCTTCGACGCTGCTCGGCTCGCGCCGGGACAGGTCGATTCCGAGTTCTTCTGCCGCGCGGAAGACGTCTTCGTCGGTCTCCCGCATCTCGATCTGGGAGCCGTCGCTGGAGAGCACTTCGACGTTGAGGCACAACGCCTGCATCTCCTTGAACAGCACCTTGAACGACTCGGGGATACCCGACTCGGGGATGTTCTCGCCCTTGACGATGGCCTCGTAGACCTTGACGCGGCCGGGAACGTCGTCGGACTTGATGGTGAGCAGTTCCTGCAGCGCGTACGCCGCGCCGTAGGCCTGGAGCGCCCAGACCTCCATCTCACCGAAGCGCTGACCGCCGAACTGCGCCTTGCCACCCAGCGGCTGCTGCGTGACCATCGAGTACGGACCGGTCGACCGGGCGTGGATCTTGTCGTCGACGTGGTGGTTGAGCTTCAGGATGTACATGTAGCCCACCGCCACCGGCTTCGGGAACGGCTCACCGGACCGGCCGTCGAACAGGTTGGCCTTGCCGTCGCCGCCGACCAGGCGGACGCCGTCGCGGGTCTTGAGCGTCGACCCGAGCAGGCCGGCGATCTCGTCCTCGCGCGCACCGTCGAAGACCGGCGTGGCGACCTTGGTGTCGGCCGGCGCCTCGGCGGCGCCGATGCCCCGCAGCCGGGTCTTCCACTCCTCGTCGTCGCCCTCGACCTCCCAGCCGGTCTTGGCCACCCACCCGAGGTGGGTCTCCATGACCTGGCCGAGGTTCATGCGGCTCGGGACGCCCAGCGGGTTCAGCACCATGTCGACCGCGGTGCCGTCCTCGAGGAACGGCATGTCCTCGACCGGGAGGATCTTGGCGATGACGCCCTTGTTGCCGTGGCGGCCGGCGAGCTTGTCGCCGTCCTGGATCTTGCGCATCTGAGCGATGTAGACGCGGACCAGCTGGTTGACGCCCGGCGGGAGCTCGTCGCCCTCGTCGCGGTCGAACACCCGGACGCCGATGACCTTGCCGGACTCGCCGTGCGGCACCTTCAGCGAGGTGTCGCGGACCTCACGCGCCTTCTCACCGAAGATCGCGCGGAGCAGCCGCTCCTCAGGGGTCAGCTCGGTCTCGCCCTTCGGGGTGACCTTGCCGACCAGGATGTCGCCGTTGGTGACCTCGGCGCCGATGCGGATGATGCCGCGCTCGTCGAGGTCGGCGAGGACCTCGTCGGAGACGTTCGGGATGTCGCGCGTGATCTCCTCGGGGCCCAGCTTGGTGTCGCGGGCGTCGACCTCGTGCTCCTCGATCTTGATCGAGGTGAGGACGTCGTCCTGGATGAGCCGCTGCGAGATGACGATGGCGTCCTCGTAGTTGTGGCCCTCCCACGACATGAACGCGACCAGCAGGTTCTTGCCCAGCGCCATCTCACCGAGCTCGGTGGACGGGCCGTCGGCGATGACCTGACCGGCCTCGACCCGCTGCCCCTCCTCGACGATCGGCTTCTGGTTGATGCACGACCCGGCGTTGGACCGGCGGAACTTCGCCAGCTGGTACGTCTGGTACGTGCCGTCGTCGGCCATGACGGTGACGTAGTCGGCCGACAGCTCGGTGACCACGCCGCTCTTGTCGGCCAGGATGACGTCGCCGGCGTCCTCGGCCGCGTGCGACTCCATGCCGGTGCCGACCAGCGGCGACTCGGACCGGAGCAACGGCACGGCCTGCCGCTGCATGTTCGAGCCCATGAGCGCGCGGTTGGCGTCGTCGTGCTCGAGGAACGGGATCATCGCGGTGGCCACGGAGACCATCTGCCGCGGCGAGACGTCCATGTAGTCGACCTCGCCGCCCGGGACGGTCTCGATCTCGCCGCCGCGCTTGCGCACCAGCACCTTGTCCTCGGCGAACCGGCTGTCGTCGGTCAGCGGCGCATTGGCCTGCGCGATGACGCGGCGGTCCTCCTCGTCGGCGCTCAGGTACTCGATGTCGTCGGTGACGTGGCCGTCGTTGACCCGGCGGTACGGCGTCTCGATGAAGCCGAACGGGTTGATGCGCCCGTAGGTGGCCAGCGAGCCGATCAGGCCGATGTTCGGGCCCTCAGGGGTCTCGATGGGACACATGCGGCCGTAGTGCGACGGGTGGACGTCGCGGACCTCCATGCCGGCCCGCTCGCGGGACAGACCACCCGGACCCAGCGCGTTGAGCCGGCGCTTGTGCGTCAGCCCGGCCAGCGGGTTGGTCTGGTCCATGAACTGCGACAGCTGGGAGGTCCCGAAGAACTCCTTGATCGCGGCCACGACCGGCCGGATGTTGATCAGCGTCTGCGGCGTGATGGCCTCGACGTCCTGCGTGGTCATGCGCTCGCGGACGACGCGCTCCATGCGGGACAGACCGGTGCGGACCTGGTTCTGGATGAGCTCGCCGACGGTACGGATGCGGCGGTTGCCGAAGTGGTCGATGTCGTCGACCTCGACCGGAACCGTGTTCTCGCCGGTGGTCAGCTCGTTCTCGTTGGCGTGCAGCCGCACCAGGTAGCGCAGCGTGCCGACGATGTCGTCCATGGTCAGCGTGCTCTGGTCGAGCGCGAGGTCGACGCCGAGCTTCTTGCCCAGCTTGTAGCGGCCGACCCGGGCGAGGTCGTAGCGCTTCGGGTTGAAGTAGGCGTTCTCGAGCAGCTGCTGCGCGGCCTCGCGCGTCGGCGGCTCACCCGGGCGCATCTTCCGGTAGATGTCGAGCAGCGCTTCGTCCTGGGTGGTGGTGTGGTCCTTCTCCAGGGTGGCGCGCATCGACTCGTAGTCGCCGAACTCCTCGAGGATCTGCTCGTTCGTCCAGCCCATGGCCTTGAGCAGCACCGTGACGTTCTGCTTGCGCTTGCGGTCGAGGCGGACGCCGACCATGTCGCGCTTGTCTATCTCGAACTCCAGCCAGGCACCCCGGGACGGGATGACCTTGGCGGTGTAGATGTCCTTGTCCGAGGTCTTGTCGAGCGAGCGCTCGAAGTAGAGGCCCGGCGACCGCACCAGCTGCGACACGACGACGCGCTCGGTGCCGTTGACGATGAACGTCCCCTTGGGGGTCATGAGCGGGAAGTCGCCCATGAAGACCGTCTGGGACTTGATCTCGCCGGTCTCGTTGTTGATGAACTCGGCGGTGACGAACAGCGGCGCGGAGTAGGTGAAGTCGCGCATCTTGCACTCGTCGATGCTGTTCTTGGGGTCCTCGAAGCGAGGGTTCGAGAACGACAGCGACATGGTCGCCGAGAAGTCCTCGATGGGACTGATCTCGTCGAGGATCTCCTGCAGGCCCGACGTGGTGTTGACGTCGGTGCGCCCCTCGGCCTCGGCAGCGGCGACTCGCGCCTGCCAGCGCTCGTTTCCGAGCAGCCAGTCGAAGCTGTCTATCTGGAGGGCGAGAAGGTTCGGAACGTCGAGAGGTTCGCGAATCTTGGCAAAAGAGATGCGACGCGAGACATTGGGGCCAGCAGTGGTGGTGGGCGTGACGGCCAACAGGGGTCCTTCCGAGGGCACACGGTCGGAATGCACGCGCAGTCCTCAACCCAAGCGGGCAGCATCGGCGAAGGGCAGCGCAAAGCTGCAGTCTAACCCAAAGGGCACACTGCTGTCGAGTGGTCAGCCACTCCGCGCTTCCTTCTGTCTCGCATTCCCCACCCCGCTGCCAGATCAGCATCTCGTCAGGACCAGGCCCGCGTCAAGCACCGACGCCCCCCTGTTCACCGAATTGGCACCTGAAATGCCGCATTCGTGGTGCTCAGCAGCCGATCAGTGACTCATCCGAACGTACGATCCAGTGGCGCGCCGGGGGCTTGCGGCGGGCCGGACGGCGTCCGCGCGGGCGGAGAATTTTCGCCGCAGGCGAACAGCCCGCCCCCCTCACATTGAGTTGATCATGGAGAAGGGCGGCTTCCGAGCGCCTCCAGAGCCGACCTTCTCCATGATCAACTCGGGTCCGGGCAGACCAAAGGGGACGTCGGACGCGGACGGGCCCGGCACCCCGCGAAGGGGGTACCGGGCCCGTGGAGCAGTGGGTCAGCGACTCACTTGACCGAGACGGTGGCGCCGGCGCCCTCGAGGGCCTCCTTGGCCTTGTCAGCGGCCTCCTTGTTGACCTTCTCGAGCAGCGGCTTCGGCGCGGCCTCGACGAGGTCCTTGGCCTCCTTGAGGCCGAGCGACGTCAGCGCGCGGACCTCCTTGATGACCTGGATCTTCTTGTCGCCGGCGGCCTCGAGGATGACGTCGAACTCGTCCTTCTCCTCCTCGGCCGGGGCGGCGCCACCGGGGGCAGCAGCGCCCGGAGCGGCGGCGACGGCGACCGGGGCGGCCGCGGTGACCTCGAAGGTCTCCTCGAACTTCTTCACGAACTCGGAGAGCTCGATGAGGGTCATCTCCTTGAACGCGTCCAGGAGGTCCTCGGTGTTGAGCTTCGCCATGGTGGCGGGTTCCTTTCTCTGTTCGGCTGACTGCCGGGTTGTCGTACGGGCTCGGGGCCGTGGGACGACCCCCGGGCGTTCAGCCCTCGTTCTGCTCCGTCGCCTCGGCCGCGTCGGCGGCCTCGGTGGCGGGTGCCTCGGCGGCCTCGGCGGCGGGTGCCTCGACGGCGGGTGCCTCGGCCTCGACCTTCTGCCGCAGCGCCTCGAGGACGCGAGCGGTCTGCGCCAGCGGGGCGTTGAACAGCGACACCGCGTTCTGCAGCGACGCCTTCATCGCACCGGCCAGCTTGGCCAGCAGGACCTCGCGCGACTCGAGGTCGGCGAGCTTGGTGATCTCCTCGCTGGAGAGCGGCTCGCCGTCGAGCAGGCCACCCTTCACGACGAGGACGGGGTTCGCCTTGGCGAAGTCACGCAGACCCTTGGCGGCCTCGACCGGGTCGCCCTTGACGAAGGCGATGGCCGACGGGCCGGACAGGTAGTCGTCGAGCCCCGAGATCCCGGCTTCGCGCGCCGCGATCTTGGTCAGCGTGTTCTTCACCACGGCGTAGGACGCGTTCCCACCGAGCGACCGACGCAGTTCCGTCAGCTGCTTGACGGTGAGGCCGCGGTACTCGGTCAGCACGACCGCGTTGCTGGCACGGAACTCGTCCGCGAGCTCGGCGACCGCGGCTGCCTTGTCAGGCCTCGCCATGGGGCTCCTTCTTCCGGATGGGGTGCCGGTGGAGACCCGCAGACATGAAGAACGCCCCGGCACAGGCACGGGGCGAAAGGGCACCGGCAGCGGCCGGCACGACGTTCGTCTCACACCTGCGCGGGCCGCCCACATCGCTGCGGGGCCTTCGTCACGATCGGCTGGCGACCGTGAGACCGGCGGTCTTTGGCAGCGTTCATGGTACGGGCACAGGGCCGCCGTCGCCAAATCAGCCGAACGGGCCGGTCTTCTGGTCCTGGAACGAGTGCACCATGTCGCGCAGCTCCTCGGTCCGCCCGCCCGGCCAGTCGTCCGGCGGCGCGACCGCCAGCCAGGCGTCCACCAGCTCGCCGCCGTAGTTGTGCCCGTGCCCGGCCGGCACCGTCGCCGACAGCGCCATGTCCGCCGTGACCTGCCAGAACGTGACGAACGGGTACCAGTCGAGGGTGGGCAGGACGTCCGGGCCGTGCTCCTCGTCGATAAACTCCGGCCGCTCGAACATCAGGTCCCACGACCACAGCGTCACCGGGTCGGAGGCGTGCTGTAGGAACACGACCGGCGGGCCCCCGTCGAACTCGAGGTCCAGCGGCTCCTGCCAGCCGCCCCAGAACTTCACCTCCTGGCCGCCGTCGACGACGGGCAGCCGGGCCGGCGAGCCGGGGTCGCGCTGCCCCGTCAGCTCGCGGCGCAGCGAGTGCCGGCTGGGCGCGCCGACCCACAGCGCGCCGTCGACCTTCGAGCGCAGGTCGTCCAGCGAGTCGAACGCGGCCGCGCTGCCCAGCGCGCCGAGGCTCTCGCCGTAGACGATGAGCTTCGGCCGCTGCGACGGCGGCCGCTCCAGCCACGCCTCGTGCACGGCCTCGAACAGCGCCTGGCCGGCCAGCCGCACCTGCTCCTGGTCGGCGACGAACGAGATCCAGCTGGGCAGGTACGAGTACTGCAGCGCGACGATCGCGGAGTCGCCGTTGTAGAGGTACTCCAGCGCGTCGGCCGCCGCGCCGTCGACCCAGCCGGTGCCGGTCGTCGTCACGACGACGAGGACGTCGCGGTCGAAGCCGCCGGCCCGCTCCAGCTCGCGCACCGCCAGCGACGCCAGCCCGGCCGGCGTCTCGGCGGAGTCCATGCCGACGTAGGCGCGGACGGGGTCCAGCGCGGGCACGCCGCTGAACTGCGTCAGCTCGTCGACGGTGGGCCCGGACGACACGAACTCGCGGCCCTTGCGGCCCAGCGAGTCCCACGTGACCAGCGAGCCGGGGCCGCCGGAGTGCGTCGCCGAGCCGGGCGCGTTGTTGCCGGCCTCGGTCTCCATGTTGACCGCCGCGAACGCGTCGTTGGCCACGCCCAGCAGCGTCGGGTACAGCAGGCCGGTCCACGACCAGAACGCGATGCCGCCGACGACCAGCACCGACGCGACCAGCGCGACCTGCGGCGGCACCCAGCGGGCGAAGAACCGGCGCAGCCGCCGCGACGCGCCGCGCAGCAGCCGGGCCAGCGCCAGGAACACGACGAAGATGGCGCCGGCGACCAGCAGGATCAGCAGGTAGTGGTTGGGTCCCGGGCTCTCGACGTCCATCAGGGCGCGCAGCTCGGTCTGCCAGGCGGCGTTGTCGGCCAGGTACCACGTGACCGCCACGGCCGCCGCCACCCCCAGGCCCCACCAGGCGATCAGCCGGGTCCGTCGCGCCGGCGTCAGCAGGTCCGGCCGCACCCGGCGCAGCACCAGCCGGACCACCCACGCGAGCAGCACGCCCAGCGCGTAGCCGATGGTCGCCGTCAGCCCGCTCACCATCGCCTGGTAGATCCAGGTGCGCGGCAGCAGGGTCGGCGTCAGCGACCAGCAGAAGAAGCAGGCGGCGCCGACCAGGCCGCCGTAGTCCGGGCTCAGCCAGGTCAGGAACCGGCCGAGCACGGGGATCTGGTGCACCGACGGCAGCCCGCGGCGGGCCGACGCGGCGCGGTCCAGCAGCTGCGTCACCGGCACCACGTCCCGGCCGCTGCGTCAATCTCATTCCGAAGTCGGGTTATGCAAAGATCACGAACTCTCTCCAGTCGACATTCGCCCTGGACCGATCGGGGGGACCTTCGGTCACCTAGAGCCTCGTCGGTTTTGCATAACCCGACCTGGGCAGCAGAACACGACCGCCGCGAGCCAACTGAATGGGTCGCGGCGGTCGGCGGGCGGTGAGCCGTCAGCAACGGCTCACCGGAGCGAGCTCATGCGTCGGTGGTCTCCGCCGCACGCACCTTCGAGGGGTCGAGCGGGATGCTCGGGCCCATGGTGGTGGTCAGCGTCGCCTTGCGGATGTAGCGGCCCTTCGAGGCCGACGGCTTGAGCCGGTTGACCTCGTCGAGCGCGGCGGCGTAGTTCTCGGCGAGCGCCTGCTCGCTGAACGACGTCTTGCCGATGATGAAGTGCAGGTTCGCGTGCCGGTCGACCCGGAACTCGATCTTGCCGCCCTTGATCTCGGAGACGGCCTTCTCGACGTCCATGGTGACGGTGCCGGTCTTCGGGTTCGGCATCAGGCCGCGCGGGCCGAGCACCCGGCCCAGCCGGCCGACCTTGCCCATGAGGTCGGGCGTCGCGACGACGGCGTCGAAGTCGAGGCGGCCCTTCTGGACCTCTTCGACCAGCTCGTCGCTGCCGACGATGTCGGCGCCCGCCGCCTTGGCCTCCTCGGCCTTCGGGCCGACGGCGAAGACCAGGACCCGGGCGGTCTTGCCGGTGCCGTGCGGGAGGTTGACGGTGCCGCGGACCATCTGGTCGGCCTTGCGGGGGTCGACGCCCAGCCGCAGAGCGACCTCGACGGTCGCGTCGTACTTGGTGCTGGAGGTCTCGCGGGCCAGCTTGACGGCCTCGGCGGGGTGGTACAGGTGGTCGCGGTCGATCTTCTCGGCCGCGGCGCGGTAGGACTTGCTGCGCTTCATGTCATCTCCTCGTGTTCCTGGAGTCGTGGTGCGGGCCCAGCGCTGGGACCCTCCCACTGGCCGGCCGGGCTGCCCGGCCGGCGGTTCAGTCGGTGACCGTGACGCCCATCTGCCGGGCGGTGCCCGCGATGATCTTCTGGGCGGCCTCGATGTCGTTGGCGTTGAGGTCGGGCATCTTCTGCTCGGCGATGGCCCGCAACTGCTCGCGGCTGATCGACGCGACCTTGGTCTTCTGCGGCTCGCCCGAGCCCTTCTCGACGCCGGCGGCCTTGAGGATCAGCTTGGCGGCCGGCGGGGTCTTCGTGACGAAGGTGAAGGAACGGTCCTCGTAGACCGTGATCTCCACCGGGATCACGTTGCCGCGCTGCGACTCGGTGGCCGCGTTGTACGCCTTGCAGAACTCCATGATGTTGACGCCGTGCTGGCCCAACGCCGGGCCGACCGGCGGTGCGGGCGTCGCCTGGCCGGCCTGGATCTGGAGCTTGATCAGGCCTGCGACCTTCTTCTTCGCTGGCATTCCTCGGGTCCTTGTCGTGATGGTGATGCTGTCCCATGCGCACCGGATGGCGCGCGCGGGGCCGTCAGAGCTTCTGGATCTGGTTGAACGAGAGCTCGACGGGGGTCTCGCGGCCGAAGATCTCGACCAGTCCCTTGATCTTCTGGGAGTCGGCGTTGATCTCGTTGATGGTCGCGTGCAGAGTGGCGAACGGCCCGTCGACGACCATGACGGAGTCACCGACCTCGAAGTCTACGACCTCGACCTGCTTCTTCTCCTCCGCCGGCTTGGCCTGCTCGGCCACCTGCGGAGCGAGCCAGCGCTCGACCTCGTCGAGACCCAGCGGGATCGGCTGGTGCGCGTGGCCGACGAATCCGGTGACGGCCGGGGTGTTGCGGACCGCGGACCACGACTCGTCGGTCATGTCCATGCGCACCAGCACGTAGCCGGGGAAGCGGTTGCGCTTCACCAGGCGGCGCTGGCCGTTCTTGATCTCGGCCACCTCTTCGGTGGGGACCTCGATCTCGAAGATGAAGTCCTCCATGTTGAGGCTGCCGATGCGGTTCTCCAGGTTGGCCCGGACCCTGTTCTCCATGCCGGAGTAGGTCTGGACGACGAACCACTCGCCCGGCTTGGCGCGCAGCACCCGGCGGAACTCCGCCAGCGGGTCGGACTCTTCGGACTCGACGCTGTCGGCGGCCTCGTCTGCGGCGGACTCCGCCTCGGTGGCAGCCTCAGCCGGACCGGGCTCGCCCTCGGGCGACTCCTCGGTCTCGACGTCCTCGATGGTCGACTCGTGCTCGGACACTGTGTGCGCTTCTTCCTCCTGGATGCGGCTGACCACGGGATCGATCAGCCGAAGATCTCGAACATCGCCCAGCCCAGCCCCAGATCGAGCAGCGAGACGACAGTGATCATGATCGTCACGAAGACGAGCACGACCGCCGTGTACGTCAGCAGCTGCTTGCGGGTCGGGTAGACGACCTTCCGCAGCTCGGCCACGACCTGGCGGGTCCAGAGCGAGAGTCGGGCGAACGGCCCGCGGCGCCGGGGCGAACGCGGACGCTCGGGTGTAGCGGTCCTGCCGCTGGTCTCCGTCACGTGCTACCTCGCTGACTCTGGAACGTCGCCCGGGACCGGACTTCGTCGTCGATCAGGCCGCTGGGTGTGGCGACCTCGCAGGGCAGGAGGGACTTGAACCCCCAACCGCCGGTTTTGGAGACCGGTGCTCTACCAATTGAGCTACTGCCCTTCGAGCGGACGTAGTAGTCCCAGCCATCGACGTGCGGGCACGCTTCGGCTGGGGGTCCGACGACCACCCAAGAGTGAGAGTGTACGGGGTGAGGGGTGTCCCGGTCGAACTCGCTGCGGAGAGCGCTCGTCACCACCACAGACGTCATAACGCGAGCGGCCGGCGGTCCGTTCCCCTCCGGGACTGGTGATCGCTGGCGCCGCCGGTCGCGGATCTCTACTGTCGGAGGCGATGGCGGCCGACCGCGAGGTCTGACGCCAGTCTCGATGACCAGTGGGCCCGCGACCGGGACGGAGCATCGGTATGAGCGGCACGGCGGACCCGCCCACGAGCGCCGGCAGCGCCGAGGAGCTGCGGCCGCCCCGCGACGTCGTCCTCGCCGTCCGGCTCATGTACGCCGGCGCCGCGCTGACGGCGCTGCTCGGCCTGCTGCGGGTCATCGACCCCGACGCCTACGACGACGCCCTCGACACCTCGTCCGGCACGTCCGCGCGCGGCTCGTACGTCGCGTTCCTCTTCGTCGTCGCGGTGATCTGGCTGCTGGTGGCCCGCTACTGCGGCCGCGGCAGCCGGCGGGCCCGGTGGTCCGCGACGATCTTCGCCGTCCTGTACCTCGCCTCCGTCGTGGGCGCGCTCGCGCTCGAGCCGCGGCTGGACCTCTACAACGTGGTGAGCGTTCTCATCGCGGTGGTCGCGGCCGCGGTGGTCTGGCTGCTGTACCGGCCCGATTCCCGGCGATGGTTCCTGCGTACACACCCTCCGACCAGCTAGTGTGCGGTGCTTGACAGGCACCCCGTCGAGACGATGGAGAATCGACCATGAGTGGCACCACCCCGCCGCCGGGATCCGGTCCGGGCGAGGACGAGAACCCGTACGCGCAGTCGGGCGAGAACCGGCCGCCTGAGCAGCCGTGGGCGTCCACGCCGCCCAGTGGCCCGCCGGCGTGGAGCGGGCCGGCCGGCGGGGGTGCCTCGGCCTGGGGCGACCCTGCTCCGCCGTCCGAGCCGCCGGCGTCCATCCGGCGCGCCGTCATCCTCATGTACGTCGGCGCGGCGTTGTCGGTGCTCGGCCTGCTGTTCACGCTGCTGGCCCGCGACTCCATCCGCGACGCGATCGAGGACAACGACAGCAGCCTCAGCGCCGACGACGTCGACGCCGCCACCAACCTCATCGTCGGGGTGGGTGTCGTCGTCGGCATCCTCGGCGCGGCGCTCTGGCTGTGGATGGCCTACGCCAACAAGGCCGGCCGGTCGTGGGCTCGCGTGGTCGCCACCGTGCTCGGTGGTCTGAACATCCTGTTCACGCTGTTCTCGCTGAGCGGTGGCGGCGGCCTCAACATCATCATCAACGTGGTGACCATCGCGCTGGCGGCGTACATCCTGTATCTGCTGTACCGGCCGGAGTCCAGCGCCTACTACGCCGCCGTCAGCGGCAAGCGGCGCTGACGTCGTCCAATCCGCGCAACCCCTTGGCGTCGGATGAGCATGGCCGAGGTCGTATGAGGGAGATCAGAGAACCACTTGGCGCGGCGCGGCGAGGTGATGCCAGGATGGACGGCATGACCTCGCCTGCGCCCGCCGGCGCCCGCCCCCGCGTCTCTGCCCGCATCGCCGCCATCGCCGAGTCGGCCACGCTCGCGGTCGATGCGAAGGCGAAGGCGCTGAAGGCGGCGGGGCGCCCGGTCATCGGCTTCGGGGCCGGCGAGCCCGATTTCCCGACCCCCGACTACATCGTCGAGGCGGCCGTCGAGGCCTGCCGCGACCCCCGCAACCACCGCTATACCCCGGCCGGCGGCCTGCCTGAGCTGAAGCAGGCCGTCGCGGCGAAGACGGCGCGCGACTCCGGCTACCAGGTCGAGCCGGCCCAGGTGCTCATCACCAACGGCGGCAAGCAGGCCGTCTACGAGGCCTTCGCGGCGCTGCTGGACCCGGGCGACGAGGTCCTCATGCCGACGCCGTACTGGACCACCTATCCCGAGTCGATCGCGCTGGCCGGCGGCGTCCCCGTCGAGGTGCTGGCCGACGAGACCACGGGCTACCGCGTCAGCGTCGAGCAGCTCGAGGCCGCCCGCACGCCGCGCACGAAGGTGCTGCTGTTCGTGTCGCCGTCGAACCCGACCGGCGCGGTGTACTCCCCCGAGGCGGTCCGCGAGATCGGCCGGTGGGCGCACGAGCACGGCCTGTGGGTCGTCACCGACGAGATCTACGAGCACCTCGTCTACGGCGGCGCCACGTTCTCGTCCATCGTCGTCGAGGTGCCCGAGCTGGCCGACACCTGCGTCGTCGTCAACGGCGTCGCCAAGACGTACGCGATGACCGGCTGGCGGGTCGGCTGGATGATCGCCCCGAAGGACGTCGTCAAGGCCGCGGGCAACCTGCAGTCGCACGCCACGTCCAACGTCTCCAACGTCGCGCAGCGGGCCGCGCTGGCCGCCGTCTCGGGCGACCTGTCCGCCGTCGCGCGCATGCGCGAGGCGTTCGACCGCCGGCGCCGCACCATCGTGTCGATGCTCAACGACATCGACGGCGTCTACTGCCCCGAGCCCGAGGGCGCGTTCTACGTCTACCCGTCAGTGAAGGACGTGCTCGGCCGGACCATCGCCGGGCGCACGCCGAAGACCAGCGCCGAGCTCGCCGAGCTGATCCTCGAGGAGGTCGAGGTCGCGGTGGTGCCGGGCGAGGCGTTCGGGCCTAGCGGCTACCTGCGGCTGTCGTACGCCCTGGGCGACGACGACCTCGCCGAGGGCGTCGGGCGGATCCAGCGGCTGCTCGGCTGAGCTCGCGGCGGTGACCGGACCAGCTCCTCGCGACCTGCGGGCCCTGCCCAAGGCGCATCTGCACCTGCACTTCACCGGCTCGATGCGGCACTCGACGCTGCTCGAGCTGGCCGACGAGCACGGCGTGCGGCTGCCCGACTCGCTGCGCGAGGACTGGCCGCCGCTGCTGTCGGCGGCCGACGAGAAGGGCTGGTTCCGGTTCCAGCGGCTGTACGACCTCGCCCGGTCGGTGCTGCGGACGGAGTCCGACGTGCGCCGCCTGGTGGCCGAGGCGGCGGAGGACGAGGCGGCCGAGGGCTCGGGCTGGCTGGAGATCCAGGTCGACCCGTCCGGCTACGGCGGCCGCTT
The DNA here is from genome assembly GCF_900105925.1 of Jiangella alkaliphila. Classification (NCBI taxonomy): domain Bacteria; kingdom Bacillati; phylum Actinomycetota; class Actinomycetes; order Jiangellales; family Jiangellaceae; genus Jiangella; species Jiangella alkaliphila. Next base: position 18,446 of record NZ_LT629791.1, read on the forward strand.
CGGCGGCATCACGGCCTTCACCGACCTCGTCCTCGACGCCGCGCGGTCCGCGTCGGCGACGACGGGGGTGGGGATCGCCGTGGTCATCGCGGCGAACCGGACCCGGCATCCGCTCGACGCCCGCACGCTGGCCCGGCTGGCCGTGCAGTACGCAGGCCGCGGCGTCGTCGGGTTCGGGCTCTCCAACGACGAGCGCCGCGGCGTCATCGCCGAGTTCGCGCCGGCCTTCACCATAGCCGGCCGCGCCGACCTGCTCTCCGTCCCCCACGGCGGCGAGCTGCGCGGCCCCGACAGCGCCCGCGCCTGCCTCGACGACCTCCACGCCGACCGGCTGGGGCACGGTATCCGCTCGGCCGAGGACCCCGCGCTGGTCCGGCGGGTCGTCGAGTTGCAGATCACCCTGGAGGTCTGCCCAGCCTCCAACGTCAGCCTCGGCGTCTACGCGACGCCCGAGGACGTGCCACTGCGCGCGCTGGCCGACGCGGGGGCGCGCATCGCCCTGGGCGCCGACGACCCGCTGCTGTTCGGGTCGCGGCTGCTGGACCAGTACGAGACCGCCCGGCACGTGCACGGCTTCTCCGACGCGGAGCTGGCCGCGCTGGCCCGCGGCTCCATCGAGGGCTCCGCCGCCCCGTCCGACGTCCGCAAAGTCCTCCTCGAAGGCGTCGACGCCTGGCTGACGTCCTGAGGTCCTCGCTCGCAGCGTTGGCCGGGGGGTTGCCGAGTTAGGCGTCCCCCTGCTGCCCATTGTCTTAGCCGCGCACCCGCGCCTCAAGCGGACTATGGGGCGCTTCGCGCCGTCGATGACCGCTTGACCCGCGCGCACGCGGCCTAAGAACTGGCAGCTATCAGGGGGACGGGGAAGAACCGGGCACACCTCGATCTAGGTCACCGTCGTCCCGGCCGCCAGATGCTCAATAAACCGGCCGATACCCGAATTCCGGCGAGTGCGGGCCAGATCCGGGCAGTACGCGCCGGAAATTCGAGTATCCGCCCGTTTCACCAGCACGACGGTGAGACCTCACCCGCCACCGAGGCACCTCACCCGCCACAACACCACACCCGGGCGCCGAACCGGCCGCTATCCGGTCCTCACGCGAGTGAGGTACTCCCCACGCGAGTGAGGACCGTCGCCACACTCCCCCCGTCCCCCTGATAGTTGCCAGTTCTTAGAGGGCGTCTGATCCGTTGATGTTCTGGTTGTGAGGTTGGCTGGTGTTCGGGTCCTCGTTCTTGGGCGGGTGGTGTGGTAGGGCTCGTCGTTGTGATGTCCAGGGCGCCGTACCGTAGCGATCTGTCCGATGCCCGGTGGGCGCTGATCGAGCCGGTCATGTCCGGGTGGCGTGCGGCCCGGCGCGGGCTGGGGATCAGTGAGCCCGTCCATGACCTGCGAGAGATCGTCAACGCGATCTTGTACGTGAACCGGACCGGCATCGCCTGGGAGTACTTGCCGCACGATTTCCCGCCGTTCAAGACCGTCTATGACTACTACGCCAAGTGGGAGAAGGACGGGACGACGGAGAAGATCCATGACCTGCTGCGCGGCACGGCGCGCGCAGCGGCCGGGCGGGCCAGTGAGCCCAGCGCGGCGATCCTGGACGCGCAGTCGGTGAAGACGTCGTCGAATGTGGCCGAGTCCGATCAGGGCATCGATGCGGGCAAGAAGATCAAGGGACGCAAGCGGCATATCGCCACCGACACGCTGGGGCTGCTGCTGGTGGTGTTGATCACCGCGGCCAGCGTGCACGACACCGCAGGTGGGCGTGACCTGGTTGATCGCCTCGCCGATCGCCACGCGGGCGTGTCCAAGGCTTGGGTGGACCGCGGCTACCGCGCCAGCGTCGCCCAGCGTGGTGTCGATCGCGGTATCGACGTTCAGGTCGTCCAGAAAGACCCCGGGCTGAAGGGCTTCCACCCGACTCTGCGCTGGCCCGTGGAGCGCACCTTCGGCTGGCTGATGCTGCATCGTCGATTAGTCCGAGATTACGAGACGCTCCCAGAACGTTCCCGCACCATGATCCACTGGGCGATGATCGACAACATGAGCCGCCGGATCACCGGCGAAACCATCCAAACCTGGCGCGACGAACCAGCCAACTCAGGCGCACCCCCACAGATCTAGACCAGACGCCCTCTTAGACCGGGGACGCGCGGGTCAAGTCCAAGGCCCCCACCACAGCGAACAGCAAACAGTCAAAGGCCGCGGACTTGAGGCGCGCGTCCCCGGCTAAGCCTCGATCCGTGGACTGGCTGGCTGGTCGTTCGGTGTGGTGACGAAGAAAGTGCCTTCTGTGCAGGGAGGATCTGGATTGTCTAGGTCCTGATCGCCACTGCTGCGGAAGGCACTCTCGGTGCGACTATCTCACGTCTGGTCGAAGGCGATGCCGAGGTTCGATGACGAGAATCTCGTGTCGTGCGCGGGGCTGGTGCCGGTGATGGCCTTGGCCGAGCAGGCTGGCCTGTCCGAGCTGATCTCGTCCAAGGTCGCGGTCGGCTCGGTGAGGGTGAAGTCGGCCGGCGTGAACCCGGCGGGCAAGATCACCTCGATCGTGGCGGGGATGGCTGCCGGCGCGGACTGCATCGACGATCTGGACGTGGTCCGTTCCGGCGGGATGGGCCGGTTGTTCGGCGGCGTGTATGCGCCGGCCACGCTGGGGCAGTTCCTGCGGGAGTTCACCCATGGCCATGCCCTGCAGTTGGCCTCGGTCGCGCGGGCGCATCTGGTCGGCCTCGTCACGACGACGGGGCTGTTGCCCGGGATCGGGACTCGGGCGTTCGTCGACATCGATTCGCTGCTGCGCCCGGTCTACGGGCACGCCAAGCAGGGCGCCAGCTTCGGGCACACCAAGATCGCCGGGCGGCAGGTGCTCCGCAAGGGCCTGTCGCCGCTGGCCACCAGCATCAGTACCGAGCACGGTGCGCCGGTGGTGGCCGGGATCCGGCTACGGGCCGGGCGGGCCGGTTCCGGGAAGGGCGCGGCGACGATGGTCGCCGAGGCGATCCGGACCGCCCGCGCCGCCGGCGCGGCGGGTGAGATCCTGGTCCGCGGTGATTCGGCCTACGGCAACAGCGTCGTCGTCGGCGCCTGCGTGAGGGCGGGGGCCCGGTTCTCCGTGGCGCTGACCAAGAACCGTGCGGTGAGCAGGGCGATCGCGACCATCCCCGCCGACGCGTGGACACCGGTGCACTACCCCGGCGCGGTCGTCGACCCGGACACCGGGCAGTTGATCTCCGACGCCCACGTCGCCGAAGTACCGTTCACCGCGTTCGGCTCCAAGGCCAAGAAGCACCAGGTCACCGCCCGGCTGATCGTGCGCCGGGTCCGCGACCGCGCCAAGACCGATGAACTGTTCCCGGTCTGGCGGCACCACCCGTTCTTCACCGACAACACCGAACCGACCGCCGACGCGGACATCACCCACCGCGCGCACGCGATCATCGAGACCGTGTTCGCCGACCTCATCGACGGGCCGCTGGCCCACCTGCCGTCTGGCCGGTTCGCCGCGAACGCCGCCTGGGCGACCTGCGCCGCGATGACCCACAACCTGCTCCGCGCCGCCGGCACCCTGACCAGTCCGCGGCATGCCGTCGCGCGCGGCGCGACACTGCGCCGACAGATCGTCACCGTGCCCGCCCGGCTGGCCCGCCCGCAACGCCGCCGCGTGTTGCACCTGCCCACGCACTGGCCCTGGGCCCAGCAGTGGACCCGCCTCTGGAACCACGTGCTCGCCACCGGGCCACCCGCCGCGGCGGCCTGACCGTCGACCACCGCCCGCACCGGGCCCCGACCGGACACCGACACGTGGAAGAGCTGGGCAGACCAGCCGACCAGCCCTGCCCACGACCCCGATCAAGATCAACAGTCAGGAGCGAAGATCACCCGATAGCCCTTCCACGGATCGAGGCTAAGAAAATGGGCAGCAGGGGGACGGCCAACCTCAGGCAGGAACGGCGGCCGGGGCGACCAGCTCGTCGAGGATGGCGGGGCCGCCGGAGCGCTGGTACCACTCGTACCCGTACGCCTCGTCGAAGCCGGCGTGGCCGAGCGACTCGGGGCTGACCTGGCTGGCGTGCACGGCGATGGCGGCCCGCTTGACGTTCACCTCGGCGGCCGAGCCGCTGATGCGCAGGGCGACGTCGGCGGAGGGGACGCCGAAGGGCAGCCCGGTCGCCTCGGCGGCGGCGTGGATGAGGTGCGACCGGGTGACGCGGTCGTGCAGGTGGTCGCGGTCGACGGTGGACTGGTAGGCCGCGACGCCGGTGAGCCGCGCGGCCGCGGCGCCGATGCGGTGCGCCGCCAGGTGGTCCGGGTGCCCGTAGATGCCGCGCCCGTCGTCGTGGACGAGGGCCTCGGCGGACTCCTCCTCGATCAGGGCGGCGACGCGGCGGGCGACGCGCCCGGGGTCGGCCGCGGCGAGGGCATCGGGGTGGACGTTGTCGGCGGCGCCGGGCAGTCCGGAGTCGCGGGCGCCGAGCAGCACCAGTCGCTGCACGCCCAGCAACGCCGCCGCGCTCTCCAGTTCGGCGACCCGGCGCTGCGCCATCGTCTCGCCGGGGGCGAGCGGCACGTGCACCTCGCCGAGCTCGCCGAGCGTGGCCGTGACCAGCACGACCCGCGCGCCGGCGTCGGCCAGCCGGCGCATCGTCACGCCGGTGAAGATCGCTTCGTCGTCGGGATGAGCGTGGAGGACGAGGACGGTGCGCCCGCTGAGGGACGAGAGGTTCGTGAACATTCCTGCCTGCTGTGGTGACGGGGCCGGCTGCCGCCGGGCCCGGGGATGGTCGGGTCGCGGGTGAGGTTCAGCGACAGCGACAACAGCAGGGCATGCCGAGGACCGCCGGGACGGCGGTACGGGTCGGCATGGCGATCACGAGCGCAGAGTCTGCCACATCAGCGCGCGCTCGTGCACCCCGTTTGGGCGCTCAGGCGTCGACGAGTTCAGCCGCGGCCTCGGCGCGCCGGTCGTAGGAGTCGCGCGCGGCGGCGATCTCCCGCTGGTGGTCCTCGGTCCACCGGACCAGTGCCTCGATGGTGACGTGCAGCGTGGCGCCGAGCGGCGTCAGCTCGTAGTCGACCCGCGGCGGCACGACGGGGTAGACGGTGCGCAGCACCAGGCCGTCGCGCTCGAGCTGGCGCAGGGTGACCGTCAGCATGCGCTGGCTGATGCCGTCGATGCGCCGGCGCAGTTCGGTGAAGCGCAGGCTGCGGCCCTCGAGCAGCGCGATGACGAGTAGCGACCACTTGTCCGCGATGCGGTCGAGGATCTGCCGGACGTCGCAGTCTTCGCGCGGGTCCCACTGCTGGCAGCCGTCGGTTCCCTGGGAGTGACCGGGTGACTTCGAAGTGCCTTCTTCCATAGTCATCCATAGTGCCGGATGATGCGATTAGTTACAAGAGGGAACTGACTGTCGGTTCGATAACCGTGAAGGAGCTCTTCCGTGCCAACTCCATCGGCACAGCCAGACCGGCTCACCGCACGCGGCTGGGCCATCCTGCTCGTACTGAGCAGCGCGATCTTCCTCGAAGGCATCGACATCTCGATGATGGGCGTCGCGCTGCCCTCGATCCGCGCCGACCTCGGCATGTCCACGTCATCCCTGCAGTGGGTGGTCAGCGCCTACGTGCTCGGCTACGGCGGGTTCGTGCTGCTCGGCGGGCGCGCCGCCGACCTGCTGGGGCGGCGCCGGATGTTCGTGCTCTGGCTGACCGTCTTCCTGCTCTTCTCCGGCCTCGGCGGCCTGGCCACCGACGGCTGGATGCTGATCGTCGCGCGGTTCGCCACCGGCGTCGCGGCCGCGTTCATGACGCCGGCCGGCCTGTCCATCATCACGACGACGTTCGCCGAAGGGCCGCAGCGGAACCGGGCGCTGCTCATCTACGCGGGCATCGCGGCCGGCGGCTTCTCGCTCGGCATGGTCACCGGCGGGCTGCTGACGTCGATCGATTGGCGCTGGGTGTTCTTCGCGCCGGTGCTGATGGCCGCGGCCATCCTGGTGGTTGCGCTGCGGCTGGTCCCGCACGACACCCCGGCGGCGCGGACGAGCGGTGGCTACGACGTCGGCGGCACGCTCAGCCTCACCGTGGCGATGCTGCTGCTCGTCTACACCGTCGTCATGCTGCCCGAGGTGGGCGCCGGGTCGACGGTGTTGACGGCGGCCACGGGGCTGGCGCTGCTGGCGCTGTTCGTGACGATCGAGCGCCGGTCGCGTACGCCGCTGCTGCGGCTCGGCCTGCTCCGGTCCGCGCCGCTCGTTCGGGCCAACCTGGGCGCGATGCTGCTGGTCGGCGGGTTCGTCGGCTTCCAGTTCATCGCCGTGCTCTACCTGCAGGAGTTCCGCGGCTGGTCGGAGACGCAGACCGGGCTGGCGCTGATGATCCTCGGGCTGGACGCGATCCTGGCGCCGACGCTGACGCCGGTGCTGGTGCGCCGGTTCGGGAACGCGACGGTGGTCGTGGCCGGCCTGGCGCTGGCCGTCGTGGCGTACGCGCTGTTCCTGCGGGTCGGCGCGGACTGGACCTACGCCGCGATGCTGCCGTCGTTCCTGGTCCTCAGCACGGCGTTCGCGCTGGCCTACGGCCCGCTGACGATCGCCGCCACGGACGGCGTCGCCGAGGAGGAGCAGGGGCTGGCCAGCGGCGTGCTGACGACGTCGTTCCAGTTCGGCTCGGCGCTCGGACTGGCCGTCGTGTCCGCGGTCGTCGTCGCGGGCAGCGGCACGGAGGGCGCCGGGCTGGACACGTTCCGGACGGCGCTGCTGGTCCCGCTGGCCGCCGCGGTGATCGGCGTCCTCGTCACCGGGTCAGGGCTGCGACGGCGGACGCGCACGGCCGCACCCACGGAGCCGGCCGAGCTCATCGCCGCGGAGGTCTCCGCGTGAGCGCCGGCGTGACGGACAGCCCGGACCGGTCGGTCGCGGAGCACGTGCGCCGCTACCTCGCGACCGACGGCCGCGACGGCTACCTGGAGGGCGGGGTGCCGAACCTGGTGCTGACGGTGACCGGCCGGACCAGCGGGCGCCGGTACCGCACCGGCCTGTTCTTCGGCACCGACGGCGACCGGTACGTCCTGGTGGCGTCAGGCTCGGTCATCACCGCGAGCCACCCGTCGTGGTACCGGAACCTGGTCGCGAACCCCTCCGTCGAGGTGCAGGTCAAGGGCGAACGGTTCGCCGCGACGGCCCGGGCGGCGGAGGGCGCCGAGCGGCAGCGGCTGTGGGACCTGATGACCGGCCTGGCGCCGGTCTTCCACGAGTACGCGGCGCGCAGCCCTCGCACGATCCCGGTGGTGGTGCTCGAGCGCACCTAGGATGAACGGGTGACCGGGGACGTCGTGACGACCGAGCGGCTCATCGTGCGCCCGCCCGAAGAGGCCGACCGAGCCCGGTTCGTCCAGCTCTTCAGCGACCACGACTTCATGGTGTTCTACCCGGAGACCCTCACCGAGGAGCAGGCGCAGGCCCGCTTCGACCACATGACCGACGTCTGCCGGACGATCCCGTTCGGCAAGCAGCCGGTGGTCGAGCGGGCCTCCGGGCGCGTCATCGGCTACACCGGCGTCGACCACATCGAGGTCGAGGGCCGCGACTGGCTGGAGTGGGGCTACCGGCTGGTTCCGGACGTCAGAGGGCTCGGGTACGCGACCGAGGCGAGCCTGGCGCTGCTGGCCAAGGCCCGCGAGACGTACGTCGGCGAGCTGCTGGCGATCATCGACCCGGAGAACATCGCGTCCCAGCAGGTCTGCCGCAAGCTCGGCTTCACGTACTGGAAGCAGGGGCCGGTCGACGGCGAGGTCCGGAACCTCTACACGCTGACACTGGGCAAGGACTAGGGCGTGTCTCCCAAGTCCATGGCCTACTGCGCGACGTCGAGACTTGGGAGACACGCCCTAGAGCTCGCAGCCGACCAGCGTGGGCTCGGGCGCCAGCTCGATGCCGAACGCGGCGCGCACGCCGTCGCGCACCTCGCGGGCCAGGGCGAGCAGGTCGGCGGTGCTGGCCTCGCCGCGGTTGGTCAGGGCCAGCGTGTGCTTGGTCGATAGCGAGACGTCGGCGCGGCCGCCGGTGTAGCCGCGGCCGAAGCCGGCGTGCTCGATCAGCCAGGCCGCGCTGGACTTGACCAGGCCGTCGGCGGCCGGGAACCGGGGCGCGGCGTCGGGCAGCGCCGCGGCCTGCGCATCGGTGAGGACCGGGTTGGTGAAGAACGAGCCCGCGCTCCAGGTGTCGTGGTCGGCGGCGTCGAGCACCATCCCCTTGCCGGCCCGCAGCGCCAGCACGGCGGCACGGACGTCGGCCAGCGGCGCCCGCTCGCCGGCGGCGATGCCGAGCCGGCGGGCCAGCTCCGCGTAGGCGACCGGCCGGCCGAGGTCCCCCTCGCGCAGCTGGTAGCTGACGGTGAGCACGACGTAGCGCTCGGACCCCTTGAACCGGCTGTCACGGTAGGCGAAGCGGCAGTCGGCGTTGGCGAAGGTGCGGACGCGGCGGTCCTGACGGTCGTAGGTGCGCACCGTCCACAGCGTCTGCGCGACCTCCTGGCCGTAGGCGCCGACGTTCTGCATCGGGGTGGCGCCGACCAGGCCGGGGATGCCGGACAGCGCCTCGAGGCCGGGCCACTCGTTCGCGACGGTGTAGGCGACGAGGTCGTCCCACGGCTCGCCGGCGGCCGCCGTCAGCAACACGCCACCGCAGGCAGCGAGCGCGTCGCTGTCGCAGGAGGCGCTCGCGTCGATGTCGATGCCGCGGGTGCCGACCAGCACCACGGTCCCGTCGAAACCGGCGTCGCCGACGACCAGGTTGGAGCCGCCGCCGACCAGCAGCACCGGCTCGCCGCGCTCGTCGCAGTCGCGGACCAGGCCGATCAGGTCGCCCTCGGTGGTGGCTTCGACGACGCGCTTGGCCGGGCCGCCCAGCCGCAGCGTCGTCAGGCCGGCGAGGGAGGCGTCGGTCCGCTCGCGCATCGTCCCGGCCTCCGTGGTCACGGCACCGACGGGCGGTCGGCCGGCAGCCGGCACAGCGCCCGGGCCTGCGTGAGCACCTTCTGCTCGTCGACCTTGACGGTCAGCTCGAGCGCCACCAGGCCGTCGTCGCGGACGTCGGTGACGACGGCGGCGACCCGCACGGCCACGCCGATGTCGTCGTCGGGGACGACCACCGGGCGGGCGAAGCGGACGCCGTACTCGACCACCGCGGCGGGGTCGCCCAGCCAGTCGGTGAGCAGGCGGCCGGCCAGCCCCATGGTGAGCATGCCGTGCGCGATGACCCCGGGCAGCCCGACGGACATGGCCACACGCTCGTTCCAGTGGATCGGGTTGAAGTCGCCAGAGGCACCGGCGTACCGGACCAGGTTCTCGCGAGTGACCCAATACGTCTGATCGGCGACGACGTCGCCGACGGCCAGCTGCTCGGTCACCCGCTCAGTCACTGGCGTCTCCCCCGTCGAAATCCTCGGGCCGCACCAGCAGGGTGGCCTCGGAGAGGCAGATCTCCGAGCCGTCGTCGCCCCGGACCTCGGTGCGGATCTTCAGCAGGTCGTTGCCGGCGACGGCGCGGACGCCGTCGAGCCGGGTGGTCGCCTCGACGTGGCTGCCGACCGGCAGCGGCCGCGAGTAGGTGAAGCGCTGGTCGACGTGCACGACCCGGGCGAACTCGATGCCCAGGTCCTTCATCAGCAGGTCGAAACCGTTCATCACGATGATCATCACGAAGGTGGGCGGCGCGACGACGTCGCCGTGCCCGTAGTCGCGCGCCGCAGCGGTGTCGACGTACGCCGGGTTCGCGTCGCCGATCGCCTCCGCGAACTCGCGGATCTTCTCCCGGCTCACTTCATAGATCTGGGGAGGGTAGACCCGTCCGACGACCGAGGGATCAATGGGCATGCGCTGACGTTACCGTCACCAGGGCCGGGCTCCGACGGGAGACCCTGGCCACGAGCCTGTGCGCGAACGCGTCAGCGGGTCTCGCGGTGGACGGTGTGCGTGCGGCAGCGCGGGCAGAACTTCTTCAAGTCGAGCCGGTCGGGGTCGTTGCGCCGGTTCTTCTTGGTGATGTAGTTCCGCTCCTTGCACTCCGTGCAGGCCATGGTGATCTTCGGGCGGATGTCAGCGCTCTTGGCGGCCACGGGTGCCTCTTTCGGGGACGTCTGGATCGTCGGAACCGTGCAAGGGTACCCGACGTGGTCACGTCTCACCCAATCGAGCGAGCCGGCCGCCGGGCTGGTGTGTAGCGGGGGCGGGATTCGAACCCGCGACACAACGATTATGAGCCGTTTGCTCTAACCACCTGAGCTACCCCGCCGAAGGGGAGTCGGCGCCGCGCAAACGGCGCAGCCTCACCAGAGCCCCAATACGGAATCGAACCGTAGACCTTCTCCTTACCATGGAGACGCTCTGCCGACTGAGCTATTGGGGCGTGCGCCAGATGAGGTTACACAACGTCGGGCCGTGGTGCGAAATCGGCCGTCGGCTGTGCTGGGTGACCTCGAGAGGCGTGGCAGGTGCAGGATTCGAACCTGCGTAGGCTGTGCCGGCTGATTTACAGTCAGCTCCCTTTGGCCGCTCGGGCAACCTGCCGCGGTTCCCGGCCAGTGGCCGGGACCGGATGAGAGAATACATCAGTGCGGAGGGCGCCGGACAATCGGTTCGGGCCCGAGAGATCACGAGGGAGCCAGCGTGGCTAGCGAGTCGTCGTTCGACGTGGTGAGCAAGGTCGACCGGCAGGAGGTGGACAACGCGCTGAACCAGGCGTCGAAGGAGATCTCCCAGCGTTTCGACTTCCGTGGCACCGGCGCCTCGATCCGCTGGCTGGGCGAGCTGGGCATCGAGATGGAGGCCTCCGCCGAGGATCGCGTCAACGCCGTGCTCGACGTCTTCAAGGACAAGCTGGTGAAGCGCAAGGTCTCGCTCAAGGCGCTCGACGCCGGCGAGCCGCGCGCGTCCGGCACCGTCTACAAGATCAACGCGACGCTGCAGGACGGCCTCGACCAGGACCAGGCGAAGAAGATCACCAAGGCCATCCGCGACGACGCGCCCAAGGGCGTGCGCACGCAGGTCCAGGGCGACGAGGTGCGCGTCTCGTCGAAGAGCAAGAACGACCTGCAGGCGGTCATGGCGCTGCTGCGCGAACAGGACTTCGACTTCGCCGTCCAGTTCATCAACTACCGCTGACGACCGTGTTCGCGGGGACTTCGGCCGTGCGCCGGGCTGCGTTCACGACGACGTCGCATCGTCGTCGCAGGACGCCGTTGTGATCGGCTGATGAGAACTCCACTCGCGCGTTCCGTCGCGGCCGCCGTCGCCGCGACCCTGCTGCTCCCGGCAGCCGCGGCCGCCGGAGAAGACCCCCAGGACCACGGGTCGTCCTCGCGCGGCCACGGGTCCGTCACGCATCCGGTGCTCGAGGGCCGGGCCACGCTGTCGGCCGACTACCTGGCGGAGGGGCCCCCGTCGGGCGCCCTGGCGACGCCGGCGAACGGGCGGCAGGGCCCGTGGGACGGCCAGGTCATCCCGGGCTTCTCGGCCATGGTCGACAACGGCGACGGGACGTTCTGGGCGCAGCCCGACAACGGGTTCGGCGCGAAGACCAACTCGGCCGACTTCCTGCTGCGCAACTACCTGGTGCGGCCCGACTGGAACACCGGTGACGGCGGCTCGGGCGAGATCGAGGTCGAGCGGTTCATCTCGTACAACGACCGCAACGGCATGCTGGACTTCCCGATCGTCAACGAGTCGACGTCTGACCGGCTGCTCACCGGCGCCGACTTCGACATCGAGTCGGTCGTGCGGGCCAAGGACGGCACGTTCTGGGTGGGCGAGGAGTTCGGCCCGTTCATCCTGCACTTCGCCGCCGACGGCACGCTGCTGGAGGCACCGTTCCCGCTGCCCGACGGGCTGAAGTCGCCGCAGAGCCCGTACCTGCAGCCGGGCGAGACGCCGCTGGTGCGGTCCAGCCGCGGGTTCGAGGCGATGGCGGCCTCGCCCGACGGCCGGTACCTCTACCCGATCGTCGAGGGCGCCTACACGAACGACCCCGACCAGCGCCGCCGCGAGATCCACGAGTTCGACACCCGCCGCGACCGCTACACCGGCCGCACCTGGAGCTACCAGACGCACCAGGAGGCCAACGTCATCGGTGACGCGTTCACCGTCAGCCGCGGCAAGTTCTGGATCATCGAGCGCGACGACTTCGAGGGCGACCAGTCCGTCGTCAAGCGCATCTACGAGATCGACCTGAACCGCCGCGACCGCGACGGCTACGTCAGCAAGTCGCTGATCCTGGACGCGCTGAGCATCGACAACCCGCTGGGCATCGACGCCGGCGAGGGCTACGGCCTGGGCGAGACGTTCGCGCTGCCGGTCCAGTCGTTCGAGACCGTGCTGCGGCTGAAGGACGGCCGCATGCTGATCGGCAACGACAACAACTACCCGGGCAACGACGCGCGCGTCACCGGCACCCCGGACGACACCGAGATGGCCATCGTCGACCTGCGCCGGGCCCGGCCCACGGACGACGGCGTCACCGTCGTCGGGCACCGCGGCGCGTCGGGCTACCGGCCGGAGCACACACTGGCCGCGTACGAGACCGCGATCCTGCAGTGTGCCGACTACATCGAGCCTGACCTCGTCTCGACGAAGGACGGCATCCTCGTCGCCCGGCACGAGAACGAGATCGGCGGCACCACGGACGTCGCGACCCGACCCGAGTTCGTCAACCGGCGCACGACCAAGGTGATCGACGGCGTCAGCGTCACCGGCTGGTTCACCGAGGACTTCACCCTGGCCGAGCTGCGCACGCTGCGGGCGAAGGAGCGGATCCCCGCGACCCGTCCGGCCAACACCGCGTTCGACGGGCTCTACCAGATCCCGACGCTGGACGAGGTGCTCGACCTCGCCCGTAACTCCCGCACCTGCGACGGCCAGCCGGTCGGCGTCTACCCGGAGACGAAGCACCCGACCTACTTCGACGGCATCGGGCTGTCGCTGGAGGAGCCGCTGGTCGCGCAGCTGAAGGCGAACGGGCTGAACCACCGGAACGCGCCGGTCATCCTGCAGTCGTTCGAGACCGGCAACCTCAAGCAGATGGACCGCATGACCGACGTGCGGATCGCCCAGCTGATCAGCTCCAGCGGCGCGCCGTACGACCTCGTCGCGGCCGGCGACCCGCGCACCTACGCCGACCTCGCGACGGCGTCCGGACTGCGCGCGATCGCCCGCTACGCCGACGGCGTCGGCCTGGAGAAGAACGTCATGATCCCGCGCAACGCCGACGGCACCCTCGGCCAGCCGACCCCGGTGATCCGCAACGCGCACCGGGCCGGCCTGGAGGTGCACGGCTGGACGTTCCGCCGCGAGAACCAGTTCCTGCCCGCGGAGTTCCGCTCGTCCGCCGACCCGAACGGGATCGGTGACATCGAGGGCGAGATCCAGGTGTTCCTGGAGGCCGGCATGGACGGCTTCTTCACCGACAACCCCGACCGCGGCGATGCCGCCGTGGAGGAGTTCGAGGACTGACCGCCCTTCGCTGCTCGCCGGCGCCCGGTCCGTGCACCCCGCACGGGCCGGGCGCCGTCGTTCTGCCTTGGCAAGCCTCGCCCCGCCAACGTACGATGATGGGTGCCAAGGGCAGTAGCCCGAGGAAGTGAGCCCCGCAGTCGTCCGGACGGTCGGTGAGCGGGGCATCGCGCTGTCTAGGGCCAGATCGCCACGCTGTAGGCCGAGACCGGTCTCGCCAGCGCCGAGGGCGAGTTGCTACGGCCAGAGCAGCAGCAACTCGCCCTTCACACCAGGCAGCCGATGGCGGGTGGATCACTGGCGCAGTAGCACCAGCAAACTGCCCGCCGCACCCAGGACGCCGCCACCAGCCGACCGCGTCGGCCACACAGCAGCAGGTCCTCGCTGGCGCCCAGGTGCCGGTATCCCGTGTCGCAGGCGTGGATCGAGAGACAAAATGGCCTGGAGGTCACCAGATCGTCGTCAGCGGCGGTAGCCGGCCCGCTGCTCCAGCCGGGCGACCCGTTCGGCCATCGGCGGGTGCGACGCGAAGAGCTTGGCGATGCCGGTCTGCTGCAGCGGGCTGGCGATCATCAGGTGGCTGGTGGCGACGATGTCGCGCTCAGGCGGCAACACCAGGCGCCGCGTGCTGGCGTCGAGCTTGCGCAGCGCCGCGGCCAGGCCGAGCGGGTCGCCGGTGATGCGGCTGGCCTCGGCGTCGGCCCCGTACTCGCGAGCCGGGGTGACGGACGCGCGCACCACGGCGGCGGCGAGCGGCCCGAGCACCGCCAGCAGCGCCCGCCCCACCGGGCCGGACTGACCGCCGTCGCGGCCGCCGAAGACGCGCAGGCCGGCGGCGACCATGACGACGCTGGCCACCGCGCCCGCCAATGACGAGACGACGGTGTCGCCGCGGCGGATGTGGGCGAGCTCGTGCCCGATGACGGCGCGCAGCTCGCGCTCGTCGAGCAGCTCGAGGATCCCCTCGGTGCAGCAGACGGCGGCATGTGCGGGGTCGCGGCCGGTCGCGAACGCGTTCACCGCGCGGGTCGGGCTGACGTAGAGGCGCGGCATCGGCACCCGCGCGGGCGTCGTCAGCTGGCGCACGACCCGGTGCAGCACCGGCTGCTCGGCCTCGCTGACCGGGTAGGCCCGCATGGCCCGCAGCGCGATCGCGTCGGAGCGCAGCACGACGTAGCAGTTCAGCCCCACGACGACGACCGCGGCCACGACCAGGCCGGTCGGGCCGAACCACGAACCGGCCAGCAGCCCCAGGGCCGACAGCCCGGCCAGCAGCACCACGGCCTTCACACGATTGCGTTGCACGTCCACCTCTCGGGCGCCCGTCGCGACGAGCACGGCGCCCTGCGGATCAACGCGCGGTGGACCTGCGGGGTTCCACCTCGTTCAACAGCAGCGTTGCTGCGGCGACCGGTCGCGGTCGTCCTGCCGGCGACGCTCGAAGTCGCGTCTCGACAGCACCCGCTCCGCAGCATCGTGCCGGCGACAGTGCTCGACATAACGATCGTAGGCCGTCTCGCCGCTGACCTCGCGCAAGTACCACCACACCCCCGTAGCGGCGCGTCCGACCGCGCTCAGCACGGCGCTCATCCGTCGCCGTCCCGATCGCCGCGCGTGGACGCCGCCGCCATCAGCTCGCGTTCGGCCCGGGTCGGGATCAGCCCGGACGGCGCGACCAGCGTCGAGCGCACGTACGGCGCCTCGGTGCTGGCGACGGTGGACGGGTTGCGCAGAGCCTTGATACAGACCCGGGTCGCGTCGGCGATGATGATCACCACCAGCAGCGCGAAGAACGCCGCCAGCACGCCGTCGACGGTCGAGTTCGTCACCACCTGCTCCATGTCGTCCAGCGACTGCGCCGGTGGCAGCACCTCGCCGTTGTCCAGCGCGTCGGAGAACCGGTCGCGCTGAGCGAAGAACCCGAGCGTGGGGTCGTCGGAGAACACCTTCTGCCAGCTCGCCGTCAGCGTGACCGCGGCGTCCCAGAGCAGCGGGATGCCGGTCACCCAGGCCCACTTCAGCCGTCCGCTCTTGATGAGGATGGTCGTCGCGACGGTCAGCGCGATGGCCGCGAGCAGCTGGTTCGCGATGCCGAAGAGCGGGAACAGCTGGTTGATGCCGCCGAGCGGATCGGTGACGCCGGCGTACAGGAAGTACCCCCACGCCGCGACGACGACCGCGCTGGTCAGGTAGAGGCCCGGCTTCCACGACACGTCGCGCATCGGCTTCCAGACGTTGCCGAGGGTGTCCTGCAGCATGAACCGCCCGACCCGGGTGCCGGCGTCGACCGTCGTCAGGATGAACAGCGCCTCGAACATGATCGCGAAGTGGTACCAGAACGCCTGCCCGCCGGCGCCGAACCCGTCGGAGAAGATCTGTGACATCCCGACGGCGAGCGTTGGCGCGCCGCCGGTCCGGGCCACCAGCGTCGACTCCTCGACGGACGCGGCCGCGGCGGCCAGCTGGTCCGGCGTGATCGAGAACCCGAGACTGGCGACCGCTTGTGACGCCGACTCCAGTGAGTCGCCGAGGAAACCGGCCGGCGCGTTCATCGCGTAGTAGAGGCCGGGGTCGATGACCGACGCGGCGATCAGGGCGCTGATGGCGACGAACGACTCCATCAGCATGCCGCCGTAGCCGATCATCCGGACCTGCGACTCCTTCTCGATCAGCTTCGGCGTCGTGCCGGAGGCGATCAGCGCGTGGAAGCCGGAGAGCGCGCCGCAGGCGATCGTGATGAAGACGAACGGGAACAGCGAGCCGGCGAACACCGGGCCGTCGCCGCTGGAGGCGAAGTCGGTGATCGCCTCGTTCTGCAGCATCGGCCGGGCCAGCAGCAGCCCGACGGCCAGCAGGATGATCGTCCCGATCTTCATGAACGTCGACAGGTAGTCGCGCGGCGCCAGCAGCATCCACACCGGCAGCACCGAGGCGACGAAGCCGTAGATGATCAACGCCCACACCAGCGCCTCGGGCGACAGCGTGAACGTGTCGGCCCAGCTGGAGTCCTGGACCCAGCCGCCGCCGATGATCGCCAGCAGCAGCAGGCCGACGCCGATGAGGCTGGTCTCGATCACCCGGCCCGGCCGCAGCGAGCGCAGGTAGAAGCCCATGAACAGCGCGATCGGGATGGTCATGGCGATCGAGAAGGTGCCCCACGCCGAGTGCGCCAGCGCGTTCACGACCACCAGCGCCAGCACGGCCAGCAGGATGATCATGATGGTGAACACGCCGATCAGTGCCGCGACCCCGCCGACGACGCCGATCTCCTCGCGCGCCATCTGGCCCAGGCTCTTGCCGTTGCGCCGCATCGAGAAGAACAGGACGACCATGTCCTGGACGGCCCCGGCGAAAATGACCCCTACGATGATCCACAGGGTGCCGGGGAGGTAGCCCATCTGCGCCGCGAGCACAGGCCCGACCAGCGGCCCGGCGCCGGCGATCGCGGCGAAGTGGTGCCCGAACAGCACCCGCCGGTCGGTCGGCTGGAAGTCGGTGTCGTTGCGCAGCGTCTCGGCCGGCGTCGCCCGGGTGTCGTCGACCTTGAGCACCCGGCGGACGATGAACCGGGCGTAGAACCGATAGGCGATGGCGTACGAGCCCAGCGCCGCTGCCAGCAGCCACAGCGCCGAGATCTCCTCGTCGCGCGTGAGCGCGACGACGCCCCACGCGATCGCGCCCACGACGGCGACCAGCGTCCAGATCACGATCGATCTGAGCGGAGGACGCCTCCGGGGCGGTGCGGGCTCGGTGCGGACGGTGTCGACCATGACGACCTCCGAACTGATCCATACGGGCGTGGTGACCGTAGAGATTACGCGTAGATGTCCTATCGGTCGAGAGACGTCACGGACGTGTCATCTCTCACGCTTCGGACGCTGGGACGGATCCTGTGGAAAGTCGCCGTAGCATGGATGGTCGGGATTCGAGCCGGGACACCCCGGAGACACCGAACGTCTGAAGGAGGCGTCGACACACGGTGACGGTGAAGCACGTACGCGAGCTCGACCGTGTGGTGATCCGATTCGCGGGCGACTCCGGCGACGGGATGCAGCTGACCGGCGACAGATTCACCGCCGAGACCGCATCGTTCGGGAACGATCTCTCCACCCTTCCGAACTTCCCGGCCGAGATCCGGGCGCCTGCCGGCACGCTCCCCGGCGTCTCCAGCTTCCAGCTGCACTTCGCCAACTACGACATCCTCACGCCCGGCGACGCGCCCGACGTGCTGGTGGCGATGAACCCGGCGGCGCTGAAGGCGAACCTGCCCGACGTCCCGAAGGGCGCCACGATCATCGTCGACACCGGCGACTTCACGCCGCGGGCGCTGAAGAAGGTCGGCTGGGACGCCAACCCGCTCGAGGACAACACCCTCAGCGCCTACAAGGTGCACGCGCTGGACCTCTCCGGCATCACCATGGAGGCGCTGGCGCCGTTCGACCTGTCCCGCAAGGACTCCTCGCGGTCGAAGAACATGTTCGCGCTCGGGCTGCTGTCCTGGATGTACGGACGCTCCATCGACGGCACAGTGACGTTCCTGCGCGAGAAGTTCGCCAGCCGCGAGGCCATCCGCGACGCCAACATCGCCGCGCTCAAGGCGGGCTGGAACTACGGTGAGACCACCGAGGAGTTCGCGGTCTCGTACGAGGTCAAGCCCGCCGCCATGCCGGCCGGCACGTACCGCAACATCACCGGGAACCTGGCGTTGTCGTACGGGCTCATCGCGGCCGCGCGCCAGTCCGGGCTGCCGCTGTTCCTGGGCTCGTACCCGATCACCCCGGCGTCGGACATCCTGCACGAGCTGTCCCGGCACAAGCGGTTCGGCGTGCGCACGTTCCAGGCCGAGGACGAGGTCGCGGCCATCGGCGCCGCGCTCGGCGCGTCGTTCGGCGGCGCGCTCGGCGTCACCACGACGTCCGGCCCGGGCGTCGCGCTGAAGGGCGAGACCGTCGGCCTCGCGGTGTCGCTGGAGCTGCCGCTCATCATCGTCGACGTGCAGCGCGGCGGGCCGTCGACCGGCCTGCCCACGAAGACCGAGCAGTCCGACCTGCTGCAGGTGCTGTACGGCCGCAACGGCGAGTCGCCGGTCCCGGTCGTTGCGGCGTCGTCGCCGTCGGACTGCTTCCACGCCGCCATCGAGGCCGCGCGCATCGCCGTCACGTACCGCACCCCGGTGTTCCTGCTGTCCGACGGCTACCTCGCCAACGGCTCCGAGCCGTGGCACGTGCCCGACGCCGACTCGCTGCCGGTCATCCACCCGAACTTCGCCACCGAGCTCAACCACGACGGCGAGGGCGAGCGCGACTTCTGGCCGTACCTGCGCGACCCCGAGACGCTGGCCCGGCCGTGGGCCGTCCCCGGCACCGCCGGCCTCGAGCACCGCATCGGCGGCATCGAGAAGCTCGACGGCCCCGGCACCATCTCGTACGACCCGAACAACCACGACCGCATGGTGCGGCTGCGCCAGGCGAAAGTCGACGGCATCGCCGGCGTCCCCGACCTCGAGGTCGAGGACCCCAGCGGCGCGGCCCGGCTGCTGGTGCTCGGCTGGGGGTCGACGTACGGGCCCATCGGCGCGGCGGCGCGGCGGGCCCGCAAGGCCGGCCTCAACGTCGCCCAGGCGCACCTGCGCCACCTCAACCCGATGCCCGCCAACACCGGCGACGTGCTGCGGTCCTACGACCGCGTGCTGGTGCCGGAGATGAATCTCGGGCAGCTCGCCCTGCTGCTGCGCGGCAAGTACCTCGTCGACGTCGTCGGGTACAACCGCGTGCGAGGGTTGCCGTTCAAGGCCGAAGAGCTGGCCGACGTGATCATGGAGGAGGTGGGTGCGCTGTGACCGCACCCGTCGAACTGGGCCGGCCCGGCCTCGCCGGCGTCCCGACCACCGACGTCAAGCAGACGAAGAAGGAGTTCACCAGCGACCAGGAGGTCCGCTGGTGCCCCGGCTGCGGTGACTACGCGGTGCTGGCGGCGGTCCAGGGTTTCCTGCCCGACCTCGGGCTGGCCCGCGAGAACATCGTGTTCGTCTCCGGCATCGGCTGCTCGTCGCGGTTCCCGTACTACATGAACACCTACGGGATGCACTCCATCCACGGCCGCGCGCCGGCCATCGCGACCGGCCTGGCCGCGTCGCGTCCCGATCTGTCCGTCTGGGTCATCACCGGCGACGGCGACGCGCTGTCGATCGGCGGCAACCACCTGATCCACGCGCTGCGCCGCAACGTCAACCTGACGATCCTGCTGTTCAACAACCGCATCTACGGGCTGACCAAGGGCCAGTACTCGCCGACCAGCGAGCAGGGCAAGATCACCAAGTCGACGCCGATGGGCTCGCTGGAGTCGCCGTTCAACCCGGTGTCGCTGGCGCTCGGCGCCGAGGCCACGTTCGTCGGGCGCACCATCGACTCCGACCGTCAGCACCTGACGTCGGTGTTGTCGGCCGCGGCGGCGCACCGGGGCACGTCGCTGGTCGAGATCTACCAGAACTGCAACATCTTCAACGACGGCGCGTTCGAGATCCTGAAGAACCGCGACAGCCGCGACGAGGTGCTGATCCGGCTCGAGCACGGCGAGCCGGTCCGGTTCGGCGCCGACGGCCAGCACGGCGTCCGCCGCAACCCGTCCACCGGCGGACTCGAGGTGTGCGCCGGCGACGACCCGGGCGTGCTGGTCCACGACGCCACCGCCGACGACCCCACCCAGGCGTTCGCGCTGTCCCGGCTGGCCGACCCCGGCACGCTGGCCCGCAGCCCGATCGGCGTCTTCCGCCGGGTCGAGCGGCCGGCCTACGGCGACCTCATGGCCGAGCAGCTGGACGAGGCCGCGACCAAGCAGGGCGAGGGCGACCTGCAGGCGCTGCTGCAGGGCAAGGACTCCTGGACCGTCGGCTGAGCCGGCTCGTTTCGCGAGCCTGTCTCGCGTCATGAGCTAAGCGCGCAGTGGTTGCTGGCTGGCCGTAGCATGCCCCGGTGAGCCAGTCCCGGTCCGGCGTCCTGTACGGCTTCGGCGCGTACGCGCTCTGGGGCATGATGCCGCTCTACATCAAGCTGCTCGACGAGTCCGGCCCGGCCGAGATCCTCGCGCACCGGGTCGTGTGGTCTCTGGTCTTCGTGCTCGGGCTGCTGGCGCTCTCGCGGCGCCTCGGCCGGCTGCGGACGGTCGGCCGCCGCGGGTTCGGACTGCTGGCGCTGGCGGCGCTGCTCATCTGCGCCAACTGGGGTGTCTACATCTGGGCCGTCAACAACGACCACGTCGTCGAGACCGCGCTCGGCTACTTCATCAACCCATTGGTGACGGTGCTGCTCGGCGTCCTGGTGTTCGGCGAGCGGTTGCGCTGGCTGCAGTGGTCCGCGCTCGGCCTGGCCGCCGTCGCCGTCGTCATCCTCACCATCGACTACGGCCGGCCACCGTGGATCGCACTGGCGCTCGCCTTCTCCTTCGGCGCGTACGGCCTGGTCAAGAAGAAGGCCGACGTCCAGGCCGTCGAGAGCCTGGCAGTCGAGACCGCGGTGCTGTTCCTGCCGGCGCTCGGGTACCTGGTGGTCCTAGGGGCCATGGGTGACGGCGACTTCGTGTCGGCCGGCTGGGGCCCGTCCCTGCTGCTGGCCGTCGCCGGCGTGGTCACCGCCGTGCCGCTGCTCTTCTTCGGGGCGGCGGCCGTGCGGGTGCCGTTGACGACGCTGGGGACCCTGCAGTACCTGACGCCGACGCTGCAGTTCCTGCTCGGGGTGCTGCTCTACCGCGAGACGGTGCCGCCGGTGCGGTGGTTCGGATTCGCGCTGATCTGGACTGCTCTCGTCGTCCTGACCGCCGAGGTGCTGGTGCGCCGACGGAGGGAGCGTCGGGCCGCACTGGATCGGCTGGTCCTGGATCCGACGACCGCCGCCTCCTGAAGCTCCTCGCCCATGATCATCAATGGGCTGTTGGGGCGACGAAGGTGCCCTTGCCGTGGACGGTGAGGATGAGGCCGCGCTCGCGCAACTCCACCATGGCCCGCCGCACCGTGAGGTAGGCGACGCCGTATTCGACGGCGAGGTCGCGCTCGGGTGAGAGGCGGGCGCCGGGCCGGAGCTCGCCGCCGGCGATGCGGGCGGCGACGTGGTCGGCGATGGCGACGTAGAGCAGCTCGTGGCCCTGCGGCCGGAACTCCGGGACGTCACCCATGCGCCCACCATAGAAGCTCTGCTGACCTGCACAAAGACACTGAGCTATACAAAGGTCTACAGTGCCACTTAAAGTCATCACATGCACGAGGAGACCTACACCGGCTGGCTGCTGTGGAGCCGTCCGCCGGCGCGACTGCTGGACGAGATCGTCGTCACGGACCGCGACGGCGCGACCGTCACGAACCGCCCGCTCCCCTACGGCACCGTCGGCACCCGCGGCTGGGACATCACGTTGCGGCAGCTCGGCTTCGAGCGGCTCGGCGGCTGGATGCCGGCCACCGGCGGGTACGTCTGCCGCATCCAGCCGACCCAGCCGCCGCCCGCGGGCGTGCTGGCGCGCACCGCGTGACGGCCGGCGACGGCCTTAGGACATCCGGGTGACGACGGTGTCGCACAGGGCGTGCAGGGCGGCCCGGGCCGGGACGTCCGGCAGCACCGAAAGCGACGCCCGGGCGTCGTCGGCCCAGCGGCGGACGTCGGCGGAGGCCTCGTCCATGGCCGGGTGGGCGCGCAGCAGCTCCAGCGCCTCGGCGTGGTCGGCGTCGTCGGCCACGGGGCCGGAGATCAGCGCCAGCAGCCGCTCGTCGCCCGGGCGGGCGGCCCGCCGGGCGTACAGCACGGGGAGGGTGGCGACGCCCTCGCGGAGGTCGGTGCCGGGCGTCTTGCCGGACAGCCGCTCGGAGCCGGCGATGTCCAGGAGATCGTCGGCGAGCTGGAAGGCCATGCCGATGCGCTCGCCGAACTGGCCCAGCACCTCGACCTGCGACGGGTCGACGCCGGCGTGCAGCGCCCCCAGCCGGGTCGACGCGGCGATCAGGGAGGCCGTCTTGTCAGAAAGGACGGAGAGATAGTGCGCGACGGCGTCCTCGTCCTCGCGCGGGCCGAGCGTCTCGTGCAACTGGCCGTGCACCAGACGCTGGAACGTCCGCGCCTGGATGCGCACCGACTCGGGCCCGAGGTCGGCCAGCATGTCCGAGGCACACGCGAACAGGAAGTCGCCGGTGAGGATGGCGACGCTGTTGCCCCAGCGCGCGTTGGCGCTGGGCCCGCCCCGGCGCAGCTGCGCCTCGTCCATGACGTCGTCGTGGTAGAGGGTGCCGACGTGGGTGAGCTCGACCACGACGGCGGCCGGCACGACCTTCGGCGCGTCGAGGTCGCCGAAGCCCGCCGCCAGCAGGGTCAGCATGGGCCGGAACCGCTTGCCGCCGGCCTGCGCCAGGTGCCGCGAGCTCTCGCTGAGCATGGCGTCGTCGGTCTTGACCGCCGCCAGCAGCCGCGCCTCGACGTCGTCGAGGGCCGAGCTGATGGACGCCTCGAGTGCGCCGTCGACGGACGGAATACCCAGACCGCTGCTCAAACCCCGGCCCCTCCCTCTTAGCCGGGCAGTTCACCCAGCAGGAGCCTCCACTCTAACGAACGAAGACGGACGCCTGTTGCGCCAGGTCCAGCAGCGGACCGGGCACGATACCCAGCAGTAGGGTCGCCGCGGCACCCACGGTGATGCCCACCGCCGTCCACAGACTCGGCACCGCGACGGTCGGGCCCTCGGGCGCGGGGTCGCTGAAGAACATCAGCACGATGACCCGCACGTAGAAGAACGCCGCCACGGCGCTGGCGATGACGCCGACCACGACCAGCGGCGCCGCGCCGCCGTCGATGGCCGCCGTGAACACCGTCAACTTGCCGACGAAGCCACTGGTGAGCGGGATGCCGGCGAACGCGAGCAGGAACAGCGCGAAGGTCGCCGCCAGCACCGGCGAGCGCCGGCCCAGCCCGGCCCACTTGGCCAGGTGGGTGGCCTCGCCGCCGGAGTCGCGGACCAGGGTGACGACGGCGAACGCGCCGAGCGTCGAGATGCCGTAGGTCGCCAGGTAGAAGAGAATCGCCCCGGTCGCCGTCGAGTCGGCCGCGACCATCGCGGTCAGCACGAACCCGGCGTGCGCGATGGACGAGTAGGCCAGCATCCGCTTGATGTCGGTCTGCGTCAGGGCGACGATGGCGCCGACCAGCATGGTGGCGATCGCGACCGCCCACAGCATCGGCTGCCAGTCGGTGCGCAGCCCGCCGAACGCGACGTAGAACAGCCGCACCATGGCGCCGAATGCGGCCAGCTTGGTGCACGCCGCCATGAACCCGGTGACGGGGGTCGGCGCGCCCTGGTAGACGTCGGGCGTCCACGAGTGGAACGGCACCGCGCCGACCTTGAACAGCAGGCCCACCGCCATCAGCCCGACGCCGGCGAGCAGGATGCCGTCCTGCCCGACGTTCGCGGTCAGCGCCTCGGAGATCTCCCCGAACCGCAGCGTGCCGGCGTAGCCGTAGACGAACGCCATGCCGAACAGGAAGATCGCCGACGAGAACGCGCCGAGCAGGAAGTACTTGAGCGCCGCCTCCTGCGAGAGCAGCCGGCGCCGGCGGGCCATGCCGCACAGCAGGTACAGCGGCAGCGACATGACCTCGAGCGCGATGAACAGCATCAGCAGGTCGTTCGCGGCCGGGAACAGCAGCATGCCGCCGACGGCGAACAGCATCAGCGGGTAGACCTCGGTCTGCAGCATCCGCTCGCGGACGAGGACCCGCTCCTCCTCGCTGCCCGGCAGCGACGAGGCGGCCGGAGCGAACGCGTCGCCGCCGGCCTCGAGCCGCCGCTCGGCGAAGAACGCGACGCTGATGATCGCCAGCACGAGGATGGTCCCCTGCAGGAACAGCGCGGGGCCGTCGACGGCGACCGCGCCGACTGCCGCGACGATGCCGGTACCGGCCAGCAGGATCACCTGGACCAGCGCGGCGACGAGCGCCAGCAGCGCCACCCCGACCTGGATCGGGTGCCGCACGTTCCGCGGGACGAACGCCTCGATCAGGACGCCGATGACGGCGGCGCCGAAGATCGTGATGAGCGGCGCCAGCTCCGCGTACTCGATGGTCGGGGCGTTCACCGGCCAGTCCCTTCCTCGGCGTGTTCAGCGACAGGAGCCAGCGGCTCGGGTTGTTCGACGCCGACTTCGACGAGCGTCGGCCCGACGGCGTCGTCGATCGCGTCGGTCAGCGGCTTCGGGAAGAACCCGACGACCAGTAGCAGCGCCAGCAGCGGGGCGACGACGACGACCTCGCGGGTACGCAGGTCGGGCATACCCTCGACCGCCGGGCGTACCGGGCCGGTCATGGTCCGCTGGTAGAGCCAGAGGATGTACAGGGCGGACAGCACGATGCCGAGTGTCGCGATGATCGCGGCCGGCCGGTACCGGGTGAACGTCCCGGAGATGACCAGGAACTCGGACAGGAACGTCGACAGCGGCGGCAGCGCCAGCCCGGACAGGCCGGCGAAGAGGAACACGCCGGCCAGCTTCGGCGCCGGCTTCTGCACGCCGCCGAAGTCGTCGACCTGCCGCGACCCGCGCCGGCTGATGAGGAAGCCGACGACCACGAACAGCGCGATGGTCGACAGGCCGTGGTTCACCATGTAGAACGTCGCGCCGGTGGCCGACTCGCCGGTCAGCGCGAAGATGCCCAGCACGATGAAGCCGAAGTGCGAGATCGACGTGTACCCGATCAGCCGCTTCATGTCGGTCTGGCCGATGGCCAGCAGCGCGCCGTAGATGATGCTGATGACGGCGAGCACGACGATCACCGGTGCGGCGTCGCGGGACGCGTCCGGGAACAGCGGCAGCACCAGCGCGATCATGCCGTAGGTGCCGACCTTGTCCGCGACGCCGGACAGGAACGCCGCGTTCGACGGCGTCGCCTCGGCCGCGGCGTCGGGCAGCCAGGTGTGGAACGGCCACAGCGGCGCCTTGATCGCGAACGCGAGCATGAAGCCGATGAACAGCCACCACTGGGTCGTGGTGTCGATGTCCAGCGCGACGAGGTCGGGCAGGAAGAACGACGGGTTGCCGGCGTCGACCGACTGCACGTACAGCCCGATGACGGCGGCCAGCATGGCCAGCCCGCCGACCAGGTTGTAGAGCAGGAACTTCACCGCGGCGTAGCGGCGCTGCGGCCCGCCGAACATGCCGATCATGAAGTACAGCGGGATCAGCATGGCCTCGAACACGACGTAGAACAGCAGCACGTCCTGCGAGAGGAACGCCGTCAGCGTCAGCGCCTCGACCAGCAGCAGCAGCGCGAAGAACGCCTTCGGGTCGCGCTTCTCGTCCTCGGCCTCGTGCCACATCGCCAGCGCGACGATCGGCGTCGCCAGCA
This sequence comes from Jiangella alkaliphila, assembly GCF_900105925.1. Lineage (NCBI taxonomy): Bacteria > Bacillati > Actinomycetota > Actinomycetes > Jiangellales > Jiangellaceae > Jiangella > Jiangella alkaliphila. The sequence goes on from NZ_LT629791.1 coordinate 44,316, forward strand.
CCGTCAGCGCGACCAGCGCGAGGCTGATCCCGTGGACGTCCAGCGCCCACGAGGCGCCGAACTCGGGGATCCACTCGTAGGTCTCCGACTCGACGCCCATGTCGACGTCGAACAGGAACTGGATGCTGATCAGCGCGCCGATGACCAGCGTCAGCAGCGCGAAGCCGGTCGCGACCTGCTTGGCGAGCGTGCCCCGCCCGGACGGCACCAGGGCGGTCAGCACCGCCCCCAGTACCGGCAGGACGATGAGCGTGGTCAACCAGGGAAAGGTCACGGAAGCCTCACCAACAGCATGGCCAGCACGACGACGCCGACGCCGCCGAGCATCGTCACGGCATAGGAACGGACGAAACCGGTCTGCCAGCGCCTCAGCCGGGCCGACAGGCCTCCGACGGCGGTGGCGGTGCCGACCACGGCGCCGTCGACGCCGCGGTTCTCGAAGTAGACCAGCGACCGGGTCAGGTACTGCCCGGGCCGCATGAACACCGCCTCGTTGAACGCGTCGCCGTAGAGGTCGTTGCGGGCGGCGACGGTGAGCGGGTTGCCGGCCGGGACGTCCTCGCGGACCGGGCGGCGCCCGTACATCGCCCAGGCGATCGCGACCCCGACCACGACAGTGGCCAGCGTGATGGTGATCAGCAGCCACAGCGGCATCGGCAGGTCGTGGTGCGCCTCACCGGTGACTGGCGCCAGCCAGTCGACGATGTCCGCGCCCAGGTACAGCAGCCCGAACCCGCCGACGACCGACAGCACGGCCAGCACGATCAGCGGGACGGTCATGACCTGCGGCGACTCGTGCGGTGGTTCGCTCTGCTGCCACCGGCGGTTGCCGAAGAACGTCATGAGCATGAGGCGGGTCATGTAGAACGCGGTGACGCCGGCGCCCAGCAGCGTGGCCAGGCCGACGATCCAGTTGTCCGCGAACGCCGCCTCGATGATCCGGTCCTTGGAGAAGTACCCGGCGAACGGCGGGATGCCGATGATGGCCAGGTAGCCCATCGCGAACGTGATGAACGTGACCGGCATCATGATCCGCAGCCCGCCGTAGCGGCGCATGTTCACCTCGTCGTGCATGCCGTGCATCACCGAGCCGGCGCCGAGGAACATGTTGGCCTTGAAGAAGCCGTGCGTCAGCAGGTGGAAGATCGCGAACGCATACCCGGCCGGGCCGAGCCCCGCCGCCAGCGTCATGTAGCCGATCTGGCTCATGGTCGAGCCGGCCAGCGCCTTCTTGATGTCGTCCTTGGCGCAACCGATGATCGCACCCATCAGCAACGTGATGGCGCCGACGATGACGACGACGGTGCGGGCGTCGGGCGCGAGGTCGTAGATGGCGGCCGACCGGACGATCAGGTAGACGCCGGCGGTCACCATCGTGGCCGCATGGATGAGCGCCGACACCGGGGTCGGACCCTCCATGGCGTCGAGCAGCCAGGACTGCAGCGGGAACTGCGCGGACTTGCCGCAGGCGCCGAGCAGCAGGAACAGGCCGATGGCGGTGAGCCAGCCGGTCGACGCTCCCTCTGCCGACGCGAACACCACGTCGAACGCCGTCGAGCCGAACACCGTGATCAGCGAGGCCATGGCGAGCACCATGCCCATGTCGCCGACGCGGTTGAGCAGGAACGCCTTCTTGGCCGCGACCGCCGCCGAGTCCTTGTGCTGCCAGAACCCGATCAGCAGGTACGACGCCAGGCCGACGCCCTCCCAGCCGATGAACAGCACCAGGTAGTCCGCGGCCAGCACCAGCAGCAGCATCGCCGCGACGAACAGGTTCAGGTAGCCGAAGAACCGGCGCCGCCGCTCGTCGTGCTCCATGTAGCCGATCGAGTAGATGTGGATCAGCGACCCGACACCGGTGATCAGCAGCACGAACGCGATCGACAGCTGGTCCAGCAGCAGACTGACGTCCACGCTGTAGCCGCCGGCATTGACGTACTCCCAGAGCTGGACGGTGAACGCGCGGCCGTCGGACGGCTCGCCGACCATGGCGAAGAACAGCACCACGCCCATGACGAACGACGCGATCGACGCCCCGCAGCCGACGAGGTGGCCGACCTTGTCCAGGCGCCGCCCGCCCAGCAGCAGGATCGCGGCGCCCAGCAGCGGGAACGCGATCAGCAGCCAGGTGAGGTCGAAGACGCCGGTCGCGTCGGCGACCGCCTGGCCGCCGCCGTGCTCGGCCTCGGTGGCGACAGCCGTCGCCAGCGCGCTGAGTGTGGAAGTCACTGGTTCCTCACGCCCGTCAGAGCTTCAGCAGGCTGGCGTCGTCGACCGACGCGGACCTGCGAGTTCGGAAGATCGTCACGATGATCGCCAGCCCGACGACGACCTCGGCCGCCGCCACGACCATGACGAAGAACGCCACGATCTGGCCGTCGAGATTGCCGTGCATCCGCGCGAAGGTGACGAACGCCAGGTTGGCCGCGTTGAGCATGAGCTCGACGGACATGAACGCGACCAGGGCGTTGCGCCGGATGAGCACGCCGGAGGCGCCGATCGAGAACAGGATGACCGACAACACCAGGTAGTTGGTCGGGTTCATGCGCGCTCACCTCCGGATGCGTCGTCGTCGGTCCCGAGTTCGCCGGCCGGCTCGTCCACGTCACCCTGGGCCGCTGCCTCGACGTCGGCCGGCGTCGGGTGGTGCCGGAACTCCTCGGTCGAGCGGGCGGCGCCCCGGGCCACCAGCACCCGGTTGATGGACGCCTCGCTCGGCGTGCCGTCGGGCAGCAGCGCCGGGGTGTCGACGGCGTTGTGCCGCGCGTAGACGCCCGGGACCGGAAGCCCCGCGGCCTCCCCTGGCGGACCCTCGCTGAACCGCTTGATCGACAGTTCCTTCTGCGTGGGCCGGTGGGTCAGCCGCTCGCGGTGGGTCAGCGTCATCGCGCCGACGGCGGCGGTGATCAGCAGCGCGGCCACGACCTCGAAGGCCCACACGTAGGTGCCGAAGATGGCGTCGGCGATGCCCGCCACGTTGCCGTCGGGCGACGCCTGCGCGAGCCCGGCCGGCTCCTCCGGCAGCGTGGCCCGGACGGTGACGCCGGCGAGCAGCAGCACCACGCCGGCGACGGCGAGCCCCGCCGCGAACCGCTGGCCGCGGATCGTCTCGACCCGCGAGTCCGAGGAGTCGACGCCGACCAGCATGATCACGAACAGGAACAGCATCATGATCGCGCCGGTGTAGACGACGATCTGCACGACGCCGAGGAACGGCGCCTCCTGGGCGATGTAGAACAGCGCCAGCGAGATCATCGTCAGGGCCAGGCAGAGCGCGCCGTGGACGGCCTTGCGCGAGAACACCAGGCCCAGCGCGCCGAACACCGCGACCGGCGCCATGATCCAGAACAGGGCGGCCTCGCCCATCACGCACCCCCGCCGCTGGAGCGGCCGAGGCCGGCGCCGAGGTAGTAGTCGCGCTCGTCGTCGCCGAGCCGCATCGGGTGCGGCGGCTCCTCCATGCCGGGCAGCAGCGGCGCGAGCAGGTCCTGCTTCTCGTAGATGAGGCTCTCGCGCGTGTGGTCGGCCAGCTCGTACTCGTTGGTCATCGTCAGCGCGCGCGTCGGGCACGCCTCGATGCACAGCCCGCAGAGGATGCAGCGCAGGTAGTTGATCTGGTAGACGCGGCCGTACCGCTCACCCGGGGAGAACCGGCCTCCGCCACCCTCTTCATCAGAGTTGGAGGCGCCCTCGACGTAGATGGCGTCGGCCGGGCAGGCCCACGCGCACAGCTCGCACCCGATGCACTTCTCCAGGCCGTCGGGGTGCCGGTTGAGCTGGTGCCGACCGTGGAAGCGCGGCGCCACCGGATGCGGGTGCTCCGGGTACTGCTCGGTGACCGGCTTGCGGAACATGGTCCGGAACGTGACTCCGAACCCCGCCACCGGGTCGAGGAACTTAGGCACGACTGGTCTCCTCGGTACGGTCGTCAGTCTTGGTGGTGGCCGCGGGGATGCGCGCCGCCACGAACTCCTGGCCCGGCATCGGCGGCACCGGGTGGCCGCCGGCGAACGCGTCGAACTCAGGCACCTCGGCCGGCTCCGGTTCGGCCGGCGTCTTCTTCTCCGGGATCAGCAGGCTGCCGATCAGCAGCACCGCGACCGCGATGCCGCCGTAGAGCAGGATCTGGTTACGCTCGACGCCCTCGTTGAAGGCCAGCCGCATGCCGGCCACGGCGACGATCCAGACCAGCGAGATCGGCAGCAGCACCTTCCAGCAGAAGTGCATGAACTGGTCGTACCGCAGCCGCGGCAGGGTGCCGCGCAGCCAGATGAAGACCCAGATCAGCGCGATGACCTTGCCCAGGAACCACAACATCGGCCACCAGCCGGTGTTGAACATGCCGTCGTTGATCGCCGAGATCGGCCAAGGCGCCCGCCAGCCGCCCAGGAACAGCGTCGTGGCGATGGCCGAGACGTTGACCATGTTGAAGTACTCGGCCTGGAAGAACATCGCGTACTTGAACGACGAGTACTCCGTGCCCCAGCCGGCCACCAGCTCGCCCTCGGCCTCGGGCAGGTCGAACGGCGCCCGGTTCGTCTCGCCCACCATCGAGATGAGGTAGATGAGGAACGACGGCAGCAGGATGATGCCGTACCAGAGCCGCTCCTGCTCCGCGACGATGCCCGACGTCGACATGGTGCCGGCGAACAGGAACACGCCGACGAACGACAGCCCCATGACCAGCTCGTACGAGATGACCTGGGCGGTCGAGCGCAGGCCGCCGAGCAGCGGGTACGTCGAGCCGCTGGACCAGCCGGCCAGCATCAGGCCGTAGACGCCGACCGACGCGATGGCCAGCGTGAACAGCACCGCCACCGGCAGGTCGGTGAGCTGCAGCCGGGTCTCCTCGCCGAAGATCGAGACCTCCGGGCCCATCGGGATGACCGCGAGGATGAGGAACGACGGCACCAGCGCCACGATCGGCGCGAGGACGTAGACGACCTTGTCGGCCGCCTTCGGGATGATGTCCTCCTTGAACATCAGCTTGGTGCCGTCGGCCAGGCTCTGCAGCCAGCCGCCGGGGCCGGTGCGGTTCGGGCCGAGGCGGTGCTGCATGCGCGCCACGACCTTGCGCTCGAAGACGATGTTGAACAGCGTCAGCAGGATCAGCAGCACGAAGATCGCCACGACCTTGATGGCGATGATCCACCAGGGGTCGCTGCCGAACCCGGCGATCTCGTCGGCTGCCACATCTTGAAGTCGAGTCATGCGAGGATCACTCACTCTCTCCAGTCAGGTGCAGCCCTGGACCGATCGACGTGGGGACCTTCGGCCCCGCACCTCGCCCGGTACTCGCATGACTCTCCGGGGTCTCTGCGGCGATGGCGATCACGACTCAGTACCTCCACCCGCGAGCTTCACGACCTGGCCGGCGCCGGCGCCCAGTGACCGGTGCAGCGTCGAGCCGTTCGAGTTCTCCGGCAGCCAGACCACGCGGTCGGGCATCTCCGTCACCCGCACCGGGACGGTGAGCGAGCCGGTCGCCGTCCGGACGGTGAGCGGCTCGCCGTCGGCGACACCGACCTCGGCGGCGGTGCCGGCGGAGATGCGCGCCTCGGCTCGCTTCGCCGTCGCCGCCAGGTGCGGTTCGCCGTCCTGCAGCCGGCCGCCGTCGAGCAGCAGCCGCCAGCTGGCCAGCACCGCCTCACGCTCGCCGGGCCGCGGTGGGCCGGCGGGCGGGGTGTCGGTGGACTCCGGCCGGGCGCCGTCCCAGACGCCCAGCTCGGCGATCTCGGCGCGGACGTCGTCGACGTCGCGCAGTCCGAGGCGGATGCCCAGCTCGCCGGCGATGGCGTCGAGCACGGCGGCGTCGCTGAGCGACGGCGTCTGTGCGAGCACCGCGGGGAAGGGCCGGAGCCGGCCCTCCCAGTTGACGAACGTGCCGGCCTTCTCGACCGGCGGCGCCACCGGCAGCACGATGTCGGCCAGTTCGGTGACCTCGCTGTGCCGCACCTCGAGGCTGACGACGAAGCCGGCGGCCTCGAGCGCCCGCTTCGCGGCGGCCGGGTCGGGCAGGTCGGCCAGCTCGACGCCGGCCACCAGCGCGCCGGCCAGCACACCGCTGGTCAGTGCCGACAGGATGCCGGTGGTGTCGCGCCCGGGCAGCGACGGCAGCGACGCGACGGACCAGGCGGCGGCGACGTCGACCCGGGCCTCCGGGTCGGCGACCGGCCGGCCGCCGGGCAGCAGCGTCGGCAGCGCGCCGGCCTCGAGCGCGCCGCGCTCACCGGCCCGCCGCGGCACCCAGGCCAGCCGGGCGCCGGTGACGGTGGCGACGCGGGCGGCCGCGGACAGCGCGCCCGGGATCGTCGCCAGCCGCGAGCCGACCAGGATGACGGCGCCCTTCTGGCGCAGCGCCTCGCCCAGGTAGGCGACGCGGTCGTCGCCGAGCGTGACGGCGTTGAGGATCTCCGGCTCGGTGCCCGGCGCGGCCGGCAGCAGCGTGCCGCCGGCCTTCTTCAGGCCGCGGGTGAGGAACGGCGCGATGCCGTGCACCTGCGTGCCGTTCTTGCGGTTGGCCTTGCGCAGCCGCAGGAACAGCGCGCCGGCCTCCTCCTCGGGCTCCAGCCCGACCAGCAGGACCGCCGGCGCCTTCTCGACGTCGGTGAACGTCACGCCGAGGCCGGAGCCGGCGACGGAGGCCAGGAAGCCGGCCTCTTCGGCCGAGTGCGGCCGCGAGCGGAAGTCGACGTCGTTCGTGTCGAGGGCGACCCGGGCGAACTTCGCGTACGCGTAGGCGTCCTCGTGGGTCAGCCGGCCGCCGGTCAGGACGCCGACGCCGCCGGCGTCGCGCGACCGGGCCAACCCCTGCGACGCCAGCGTCAGCGCCTCCGGCCAAGATGCCGCGACCAGCTCGCCGGTCTCCTCGTCGCGGACCAGCGGGTGCGTGATGCGGTCGTCGAGCGTGGACCAGCGGAACGCGAAGCGGTCCTTGTCGGTGATCCACTCCTCGTTGACCTCGGGCTCGTCGCCGGCCAGCCGGCGCATGACCGCGCCGCGGCGGTGGTCGACGCGGATCGCGCTGCCGCAGGCGTCGTGCTCCGCGACGGACGGGACGGAGACGAGGTCGAACGGCCGCGACCGGAACCGGTACGCCGCGCTGGTCAGCGCGCCGACCGGGCAGATCTGGATGGTGTTGCCGGAGAAGTAGCTCTCGAACGGCTCCTTCTCGTAGATGCCGACCTGCTGCAGCGAGCCACGCTCGAGCAGCTCGATGAACGGGTCGCCGGCGATCTCCTGGGAGAACCGGGTGCACCGGGCGCAGAGCACGCAGCGCTCGCGGTCCAGCAGCACCTGCGCGGAGATGTTGATCGGCTTCGGGTAGGTCCGCTTCTTGCCCTCGTACCGGGAGTCGCCGCGGCCGTTGCTCATCGCCTGGTTCTGCAGCGGGCACTCGCCGCCCTTGTCGCAGACCGGGCAGTCGAGCGGGTGGTTGATCAGCAGGAACTCCATGATCCCCTGCTGCGCCTTGTCGGCGACCGGCGAGGAGAACTGGGTGTTGATCACCATGCCCGGCGTGACGGTCAGCGTGCAGGACGCCTGCGGCTTGGGCATGCCGCGGCCGTTGCCCATGTCGGGCACCTCGACCATGCACTGGCGGCAGGCGCCGACGGGCTCGAGCAGCGGGTGGTCGCAGAACCGCGGGATCTGGATGCCGATCAGCTCGGCCGCGCGGATGACCAGCGTCCCCTCGGGCACGCTCACCTCGAAGCCGTCGATGGTGACCGTCACCAGGTTCGGCTGCGGCTCCACGGCGTCGGACGTGGAGTTGGTCGTCACGGTCATCAGGCCTTGGCCCCCAGTTCCTGCGAGAACAGCGTCGAGGCGGCCGGGTCGAACGGGCAGCCGCCGTGCTCGAAGTGCGCGATGTACTCGTCGCGGAAGTGCTGGATGGACGAGATCACCGGCGCCACCCCGCCGTCGGCGAGCGCACAGAACGAGCGGCCAGCGATGTTATCGCTCATGTCCAGCAGCTTGTCCAGGTCGGCCTCGGTGCCGTCGCCCTTCTCCAGCCGCTCGAGGATCTGCACCATCCACCAGAAGCCCTCGCGGCAGGGCGTGCACTTGCCGCAGGACTCGTGCTTGTAGAACTCGATCCACCGTTCGGTGGCGCGCACGACGCAGGTGGTGTCGTCGAAGATCTGCAGCGCCCGGGTGCCGAGCAGCGAGCCGGCCCCCGTCATGCCCTCGAAGTCGAGCGGGACGTCGAGGTGCTCGGCCGTCAGCAGCGGCGTCGACGAGCCGCCCGGCGTCCAGAACTTCAGCTCGTGACCGGCCCGCATGCCGCCGGCGAGGTCGAGCAGCTCGCGCAGCGTGATGCCCAGCGGCGCCTCGTACTGGCCGGGGTTCGTGACGTGGCCGGACAGCGAGAAGATGCCGTAGCCGGGCGACTTCTCGGTGCCCATGCCGCGGAACCACTCCGCGCCGCCGGCGACGATCGACGGCACCGACGCGATGGTCTCGACGTTGTTGATCACGGTCGGCGACGCGTAGAGGCCGGCGACGGCCGGGAACGGCGGCTTGAGCCGGGGCTGGCCGCGGCGGCCCTCCAGCGAGTCCAGCAGCGCGGTCTCCTCGCCGCAGATGTACGCGCCGGCGCCGGCGTGCACCACGATGTCGAGGTCGAACCCGGAGCCCAGGATGTCCTGACCCAGGTAGCCGGCCTCGTACGCCTCGGCGACCGCGTTCAGCACCCGGCGGAAGACGTGCAGCACCTCGCCGCGCACGTAGATGAACGCGTGCTTGGCGCCGATGGCGTAGGACGTGATGATGACGCCCTCGACCAGCACATGCGGGTCGGCCAGCATCAGCGGGATGTCCTTGCAGGTGCCCGGCTCGGACTCGTCCGCGTTCACCACGAGGTACGTCGGCTTGGGCGAGTCCTTCGGGATGAAGCTCCACTTCATCCCGGTCGGGAAGCCGGCGCCGCCGCGGCCGCGCAGGCCGGAGTCCTTGACGATCTCGACGAGATCCTCGGGCTTGCGCTGCAGCGCGCGGCGCAGCGCCTTGTAGCCGTCGGCCTTCTCGTAGTTGCGCCGGGTGAAGGCGTCGGACTGGTCCCAGCGGGCGGTCAGGACCGGGGTGAGCACGTTGTCACTCACTTCTTGCTACCTCCCAGCTCGCGCTGACCGCCCTCGGGCGCCGTCCAGCCGTTCTCGTGCGCCAGCTCCAGCCCCACGACCGAGGCCGGGCCGGCGGCGACGCCCTCGGTGGCGAGGCCGTCGGGGAACCCGGCCAGCACGCGCTCGGCCTGCTTCCAGGTGCAGATGCGCGGGCCACGGGTGGAGTGGACCTCCTCGCCGCCGCGCAGGCGGTCGACCAGGTCGCGCGCGGACTGCGGCGTCTGGTTGTCCATGAACTCCCAGTTGACCATCATGACCGGCGCGTAGTCGCAGGCCGCGTTGCACTCGACCCGCTCGAGCGAGACCTTGCCGTCGTCGGTGGTCTCGTCGTGCCCGACGCCGAGGTACTCGGACAGGTCGGCCCAGATCGCGTCGCCGCCCATGACCGCGCACAGCGTGTTCGTGCAGACGCCGACGTGGTAGTCGCCGACGGGGCGGCGCTTGTACATGGTGTAGAACGTCGCGACCGCCGCCACCTCGGCCTCGGTGATGTCGAGGACCTCGGCGCACAGCTCGATGCCTTCAGGGCTGACGTACCCCTGGTGCGCCTGCACGAGGTGCAGCATCGGCAGCAGCGCCGAGCGCGGCTCCGGGTAGCGGGCGATGATCTCTGCCATCTCCGCCCGGACGGTGTCGTCCAGCGGGGCGGGGCCGGCCTGTGTCTCGTTCACGTCGGTCATCGGTCACATCCACCCATCACCGGGTCGAGGCTCGCGACGGCCACGATGACGTCGGCCACCATGGAACCCTCGCACATCGCCGGCACCGCCTGCAGGTTGTTGAAGGACGGGTCGCGGAAGTGCACCCGCCAGGGCCGGGTGCCGCCGTCGGACACCACGTGCGCGCCGAGCTCGCCGCGCGGACTCTCGATCGGCAGGTACACCTCGCCGGCCGGGACCCGGAAGCCCTCGGTGACCAGCTTGAAGTGGTGGATCAGCGCCTCCATCGACTCACCCATGATGTGCCGGATGTGGTCGAGGGAGTTGCCCATGCCGTCGCTGCCGATGGCCAGCTGGGCCGGCCAGGCGATCTTCTTGTCGCCGACCATGACCGGACCCGGCTCGAGCCGGTCCAGGCACTGCTCGACGATCTTCAGCGACTCCTTCATCTCCTCGATGCGGATGCGGAAGCGCCCGTAGGAGTCGGAGGTGTCCCAGGTGGGCACCTCGAAGTCGTAGGTCTCGTAGCCGCAGTAGGGCTGCGACTTGCGCAGGTCCCACGGCAGGCCGGTCGAGCGCAGCACCGGGCCGGTGAGGCCCAGCGCCATGCAGCCGGCGAGGTCGAGGTACCCGACGCCGACGGTGCGGCCCTTGAAGATCGGGTTCTCGTTGCAGAACGCCTCGTAGGAGCCGATGTGGTCCCACATCCAGCGCAGGTACTCGCGGATGCTCTCGACCGCGCCGGGCGGGAGGTCCTGCGCGACGCCGCCGGGGCGGATGTACGCGCTGTTCATCCGCAGGCCGGTGATCAGCTCGAACAGGTCCAGCGTGCGCTCACGCTCGCGGAACCCGTTGGTCATGAGGGTGAGCGCGCCCATCTCCATGCCGCCGGTCGCGATGCAGACCAGGTGCGACGAGATGCGGTTGAGCTCCATCATCATGACCCTGATGACGTTGGCCCGCTCCGGGATGTCGTCGGTGATGCCGAGCAGCTTCTCGACGCCCAGCACGTACGCGGCCTCGTTGAAGAACGGGGACAGGTAGTCCATGCGGGTCACGAACGTGACCCCCTGGGTCCACGTCCGGTACTCCATGTTCTTCTCGATGCCGGTGTGCAGGTAGCCGATGCCGCACCGGGCCTCGGTGACGGTCTCGCCGTCGAGCTCGAGGATGAGCCGGAGCACGCCGTGCGTCGACGGGTGCTGCGGGCCCATGTTGACGACGATGCGCTCCTCGCCGGCGGCGGCCGCGCCGACCACGTCGTCCCAGTCCTGACCGGTGACGGTGTAGACCGGGCCCTCGGTGGTCTCGCGGACGCCCGCGTACGGGTCGTCGGTGTCGTCGCCGGCCGGGGTGAAGGTGACGTCCTGCTGGCTCATCAGTTGTACGCCCTCCGCTCGTCCGGCGGCGCGATGGTCGCGCCCTTGTACTCCACGGGGATGCCTCCGAGCGGGTAGTCCTTGCGCTGCGGGTGCCCCGGCCAGTCGTCCGGCATCTGGATGCGGGTGAGGGACGGGTGGCCGTCGAAGATGATCCCGAAGAAGTCGTACGTCTCGCGCTCGTGCCAGTTGGCCGACGGGTACGTGTGGACGATCGACGGGACGTGCGGGTCGTCCTCGGGGCAGGTGACCTCGAGGTTGACCCGGCGGTTGTGGGTGATCGAGAGCAGCTGGATGACGACGTGCAGCTCGCTGCCGGTCTCCTCCGGGTAGTGCACGCCGTTGACGCCCATGCACAGCTCGAACCGCAGCGCGGGGTCGTCGCGGAACGTCCGGGCGACCTCGGCCAGCTTCTCGCGCGTCACGAAGAAGGTGATCTGGCCGCGGTCGACCAGCACCTTCGCGAACGCGTCGCTGTCGGTGCTGCCGGCCTCCTGCAGGGCGGCGCTGACGTCGTCGCCGAGCTTCTCCAGCTCGTCCGGCCACGGGCGCGGGGTGGAGCCGCCGCGGACCGGGTTGGCGTCGCGGACCACGAGCCGGCCGTAGCCGGAGGTGTCGCCGCTGCCGTCGTAGGCGCCGAACATGCCGCGCCGCGACGGGTGCTCCGGCGGGAGGGCCGGGCCCTCGGGCTCGGCCGGGAGCGACTCCTCCTCGGGCTCCGCGTCGGGCGGGGCGCCGCCGGTGGTGACCTCTTCCTTCGACGGCTCGTCGGGACCGCCGCCGGGCTCGGCCGCCTTACCGGGCTGGTCGATGGGGCTGGTCTCGACGCGGGTCCGCGAGGCCTCCTCGACCTCTTCCGGATCCTGCTTGCCGCTCTGCGGGTCGTTCTCGCTCACCGGAGCAGGCCCTTCATCTCGTGCGTGGCCTCGGCCCGCAGCGCCAGCTGCTCAGCCTCGGCGTCGGCCGCGACCTTGTGCGCGCCCAGCTTGGTGTGCTGGATCTGGTCGTGCAGCTTGAGGATCGCGTCGATCAGCATCTCCGGCCGCGGCGGGCAGCCGGGCAGGTAGACGTCGACCGGCACGACGTGGTCGACGCCCTGGACGATCGCGTAGTTGTTGAACATGCCGCCGGACGACGCGCAGACGCCCATCGACAGCACCCACTTCGGGTTCGCCATCTGGTCGTAGATCTGCCGCAGCACCGGCGCCATCTTCTGGCTCACCCGGCCGGCGACGATCATCAGGTCGGCCTGGCGCGGCGAGGCACGGAAGACCTCCATGCCGAACCGGGCGGAGTCGTGCCGGGGACCGCCGAACGCCATCATCTCGATGGCGCAGCAGGCCAGGCCGAACGTCGCCGGCCAGACCGAGCCTTTGCGGAGGTAGCCGAGCAGGTTCTCCATGGTCGCCAGGAGGACCCCGGACGGCAGCTTCTCTTCAACACCCATGATTCGCCTCCGCTAGTCCCAGTCGAGCCCGCCGCGCCGCCACTCGTAGATGAACGGCACGGTGATCAGGAAGATGAACGTCACCATCGCGACGAAGCCGAAGAGCCCGAGGTGGTCGAAGCGGACCGCCCACGGGTACAGGAAGATGATCTCGATGTCGAAGATGATGAACGTCATCGCGGTCAGGTAGTACTTGACCGGGAACCGGCCGCCGCCCACGGGCTGCGGCGTCGGCTCGATGCCGCACTCGTAGGAGTCCAGCCGGGCCCGGTTGTACCGCTTCGGGCCGGCCACCACGGAGAAGGCTACCGAGCCCACCGCGAAGACCGCAGCGAGCAGGATGAGCCCGAGGATCGGTGCGTAGGCGTTCACGCCGGGCCACTCCTCTGCACTGAGTTCAGCAAGACGTCCTGCATGGTGCTCCTCACGCCGCGGGGGCGAGTCGGGTCATCGCGTTGATGACGCGGTCGTACACGTCGCCGTCGCGGTGGTCGGTCAGGTTGGCCAGCAGCTTCAGCGTGAACTTCATCAGCCAGGGCCGCGGGAGGCCGTGGTTCCGGGCGATTCTCATGATCCGTGGGTCACCGATCAATCTGACGAAGATGCGGCCGAGCGTGAAGTAGCCACCGTGTTCGTGCTTCAGCGCCGCAGGATAGCCCTGCAGCACCCGCTCCCGACCGGCGGCATCCCGGGAGAGCGCGTCGGCGACGACGGTCGCGGCCAGGCCGGCCGCCTCCATCGCGTAGTCGATGCCTTCGCCGTTGAAGGGGTTGACCATGCCGCCGGCGTCGCCGACCAGGAGCAGCCCACGACTGTAGTGGGGCTGGCGGTTGAATCCCATCGGCAACGCCGCGCTGCGGATGTCACCGACCTGGTTCTCGTCGGTGAAGCCCCATTCCGGCGGCGTCTGCGCCGCCCAGCGGCGCAGCATGTCCTTGTAGTCGACCCGCCCGAACGCCTTCGAGGTGTTGGTGATGCCGAGGCCGACGTTGCTGGTGCCGTTGCCGGTGCCGAAGATCCAGCCGTAGCCGGGCAGCAGATCGCGCCCGCCGGCGTCGTTCTCGGCCCACAGCTCCAGCCAGGACTCCATCCAGTCGTCGTCGTGGCGCGGCGTCTTGTAGTACGTGCGGACGGCGACGGCCATCGGGCGGTCGTCGCGCTTGTGGATGCCCATCGCCGTCGACAGCCGCGACGACGTCCCGTCGGCGGCTACCACGAGCGGGGCGCGATAGGTGACGGCGTCGCCGGCGGCCCGTCCGCGCTCGTCCAGCGGCTTCGCGGTGACGCCCACGATGCGGCCGGTGCGGTCGTCGAGCACCGGCGCGATGACGTTGATGCGCTCGTGCAGCCGGGCGCCGGCGGATGCGGCGTGCCGGGCCAGCAGCTCGTCGAAGTCGGTGCGGGTGCGGACCAGGCCGTAGTCGGGGTAGCTGGCCAGTTCCGGCCACGGCAGGTGCAGCCGCATGCCGCCGCCGATGATGCGCAGGCCCTGGTTGCGGATCCAGCCCGGCGCGCTGGTGTCGACGCCCATGCGGACCAGCTGCCGGACGGCGCGCGGCGTCAGGCCGTCGCCGCAGACCTTGTCGCGCGGGAACGACGCCTTCTCGAGGAGCAGCACGTCCAGCCCGGACCGGGCCAGGTGGTAGGCCGTGGTCGAGCCGGCCGGCCCGGCGCCGACGACGATGACGTCGGCCTCGCCGGCGGTGCGGGTCGGGGCGCTCGGTCGGGTGCGACCAGTGCGCTGGCTCATCGACGGATCCTCGGTGTGCGTGTCACTGTTCGGTTCGTGGCGGCACGCTCGTGAATTCGTTCACGAGCGCACACTCGATCCCAAGTGTAGGGGTTGCCTGTCGTGTCACTCACCCCGGGTCACCCCCTCTGACCTGCGGATTTACGCAGCAACAACGTTGCGTAATTCGCTTCGGCCGGCGCCTGCCGACGACCAGGGCACCGAGGTGGCGACGTGCCCGGTCAGCGGCCGTGTCACCGTCCCGACGCACCACCCTGGCTGGGCACAGCTTGGTAAGGCTGGTCACCGCTCGGAATCGTGCATTCCGGGCGTCGGGACGGTGACCAGCCGTGCCAAGGCGATGGCCAGCCGTGCCAAGGCCCGACCCCGGCCCCCGGCCATGCCGTCAGGGTTTCACGGCGTGATGCAGCGCGACGATGCCGGCGCTGAGGTTGCGCCAGCGGACGTCGGACCAGCCGGCCTCGCCCAGCCACTCGGCCAGGCCGGCCTGGTCCGGCCAGGCGCGGATGGACTCGGCCAGATAGACGTACGCGTCGGGGCTGCTGGACACGCGGCGGGCGACCGGCGGCAGCGCGCGCATCAGGTACTCGACGTAGACCTTGCGGAACGGCGCGAACGCCGGGTGGCTGAACTCGCAGACCACGAGCCGGCCGCCGGGCCGGGTGACGCGCAGCAGTTCGCGCAGCGCCGCGACCGGGTCGTGCACGTTGCGCAGGCCGAAGGAGATCGTCACCGCGTCGAAGGCGTCGCCGGCGAACGGGAGCCGGGTGGCGTCACCGGCCACGAACGGCAGGTCGGCACGCGTGCGCCGTCCGGTCCGCAGCATGCCGAGGGAGAAGTCGCACGGCACGACGAACGCGCCGCGGGCCCGGAACGGCTCGCTGGAGGTGCCGGTGCCGGCGGCGAGGTCGAGCACCCGCTCGCCCGGACCGGCCCCGACCGCCGCGACGACGGCCCGCCGCCAGGCGCGGTCCTGGCCGAGCGAGAGCACGTCGTTGGTGCGGTCGTACTTCTCGGCGACGTCGTCGAACATCGCCGCCACCTCGTGCGGCTGCTTGTCCAAGGAGGCCCGGGTCACGCTCGCTACTTTAGTCGGACGCGGTGTGACGCAGTGTGACGCGGTAGACCGCGGTACGACGTCGGGCCGGCCGTACGCTTGGTGGTCGTGACGACGCTGCCCGCCTCCGCGCCGATGGTCGTGCGCACCACGGAGGTCCCCGACCCGGGGCCGCTGCTGGAGCTGCTGCCCGAGGACACCCCGATGGCCTGGGTCCGGCGCGGTGAAGGCGTCGTCGGGTGGGGGCAGGCGGCCCGGTTCGACACCATCGGCGCCAACCGGTTCGTCGCCGCCGACCGGTGGTGGCGGCGCATGGTCGGCACCGCCGTCGTCCGCGACGAGGTGCGGCTGCCCGGCACCGGCCCAGTGGCGTTCGGCTCGTTCGCCTTCGCCGACGTCCCCGGCTCGTCGTCGCTGGTCCTCCCTGACACCGTCGTCGGGCACCGCTCCGGGCGCTGGTGGGTGACGACGATCGACGTCACCGGCAACCTGCCCGGCGGAGCGGCCCTGCCCCCCGTCTCACCGGCGCGGCGACCCGTCGACGTCGCGTACGCCGACGGCGGGCACAGCGGCGGCGAGTGGGAGGCGATCGTCGCCGAGGCGGTGCGCCGCATCACCGCAGGCGAGCTGGAGAAGGTCGTGCTGGCGCGCGACCTCATCGCCGAGAGCCCGTCGCCGATCGACATCCGGTGGCCGCTGCGGCGGCTGTCGGACGGCTACCCGCACTGCTGGACGTTCAGCGTCGACGGCATGATCGGCGCGACGCCCGAGTTGCTCGTGCGGCGCGAGCGCGGCCTCGTCACGTCGCGCGTCCTCGCCGGCACCATCCGCCGCACCGGCGACGACGAGCACGACCTCGCGCTGGCCGCGTCGCTGGCGCGGTCCAGCAAGGACCTCGAGGAGCACGAGTACGCCGTCCGCTCCGTCGCCGACGCGCTGGCACCGTTCTGCTCCAGCATGAACGTGCCCGAGTCGCCGTTCGTGCTGCACCTGCCGAACGTCATGCACCTCGCCACCGACCTCGCCGGCGTCACCGACTCCGACGCGTCGTCGCTGGCGCTGGCCGCCGCGTTGCACCCGTCGGCGGCGGTCGGCGGCACCCCCACGGACGTCGCGCTGGAGGTCATCCTCGAGATCGAGGGCCTCGACCGCGCCCGCTACGCCGGCCCCGTCGGCTGGATGGACGCCCGCGGCGACGGCGAGTGGGGCATCGCGCTGCGCTCGGCCGAGGTGTCCGGCTCGCGGCTGCGCCTCTTCGCCGGCTGCGGCATCGTCGCCGGCTCCGACCCCGCCGCCGAGCTCGCCGAGAGCGTCGCCAAGCTGGTCCCCATGCGCGACGCCCTCTCCTCCTGACCCCCACCATCCCAAGTTGATCTTGGAGTTCTTCGGCAATCGCGGTCCGATTTGCCGGATAGATACCCGCAGAACTCCAAGATCAACTTCGGCGTGGGGTTCAGCCGAGGGCGGCGGCGACCGCGTCACGGAGGCGGGCGTGCAGGTCGCGCAGGGCGGCGCGAGCGACCGGCACCTCGAGCACGCTGCGCCCCGTCACCGGCTCGGCCAGGGCCGACCCCAGCGACGCGCCGTCGGTGACGCGGCGGTGCGCGACCCCATAGCCGGCGCACAGCGACGCGAGGTCCGCGCCGTGCGGGGTGCCGAAGACGCGCTCGAACCGGTCCGCGTGCGCCGGGTCGCCGTGTTCGAGCAGCGCGAAGATGCCGCCGCCGTCGTCGTTGACGACGACGATCTGCAGGTCGGGCCGGTCCTCCAGCGGGCCGATGAGCAGGCCGCCGATGTCGTGCAGGAAGGTGAGGTCGCCGACCAGCGCGCGGACGGGCGCGCCGGTCGCCAGCGCCACGCCGGTCGCCGTCGACAGGGTGCCGTCGATGCCGGCCAGGCCGCGGTTGGCCAGCACGGGCCCGGCGTCGTCAACGGCGGAGGCGGGTGCCGCCGCGAGGTCGAGGTCGCGGATCGGGTTCGACGAGCCCGCGACCAGGGTCTGGCCCGGCCGCCGCGCCGCCCAGACCAGCGCGGCCACGGCCGGTCCGGACAGCGGCCCGGCCGTCAGGACCCCGTCGACGGCGTCCTGGGCGGCCTTGGCGGCCCGCTGCCAGCACGTCAGCCACTCCCCGTCGTCGGCGTGAGCGTCAGCCGCGACCGCCGGGACCACCCGCGCCGCCCGGCGGCCGGGGTCGATCCAGTCCGGACCACGCGCGGCGACGACGACCACCTCGGCCGACTCCCGTGCCAGCAGCGCGCTGACCGGCCGCGACAGCGTCGCGTGCCCGAACACGACGACCCGCTCGACGAGGCCGCCGAGCTCGGGCCGCTCCAGCAGCAGCCGGTACGGGCCGACGGCGTTCGTGCCGGACCTGGCGCCCGACGACGGCTCGGCGAGCAGGGGTAGACCGGCCGCCTCGGCGTACGTCCGCGCGTCCGTACCCGCACCGTCGCCGGCGACCACGACCGTCCGCGGCCCAGCGTCCAGCACCGACGGCTCCCCCGCCGGTCCGGCAGCGGCCACGTCCACGGCGCCGTCGGACGACGCCGGCCAGGACGCGTCGTCGTCCGGGACGAGCGGCTCGCGGAAGGCGAGGTCGAGGTGGACGGGGCCGGCGAAGCCCGAGCGCGTACCGACCGCGGCCGCGACGGCGCGGGCCAGCAGCGCCCGCAGGTCGGCGTCCTCCCCCGCGCGTCCGTACGAGGCGGGCACGTCGGCGAAGAACCGGACCGCGGACCCGAACAGCCGCACCTGGTCGGTGGTCTGGTTGGCACCGGTGCCGCGCAGCTCGTGCGGCCGGTCGGCGGTGAGCAGCAGCAGCGGCACCCCCGAGTGCGACGCCTCCAGCACCGCGGGGTGCAGGTTCGCCGCTGCGGTGCCGGACGTCGTGACGACGGCGACCGGCCCGGCCACCCGGGCCAGCCCGAGCGCGGTGAACGCGGCGACCCGCTCGTCGACGCGCACGTGCAACCGCAGGTCGCCGCGCGCGGACGCCGTCGCCAGCGCGTGCGCGAGCGGTGCGGACCGCGAGCCCGGGGCCAGCACGACGTGCCTGACGCGGTGCCGGACCAGCTCGGTGACCAGCGTGCGGGCCGCCCAGGTCGAGGGGTTCACGTACTCGATTCTGCCCTGCGGTCGCGCCACGCCCGCTGCTTGGCCCGATTGCCGCAGACCTGCATGGAGCACCACTTGCCCGACCGCGCCCGCGACTCGTCGTAGAACGCCCACCGGCAGGTGTCGTCGACGCACACCTTGAGCCGCGACCACGTCCCGTCCGCCATCGCGTCGCCGACCAGCGCGAGCAGCCCGCCGATCGCGCCGTCGACCCCGCCGGCCGACGGACGCGGCCGCCAGCCGTCGCGGGCGGTGAGGGTCGCGGTGAGCCGGGCGCGGCCGGCCGCCTCGTTGAGGACGGCGAGAGCGGCGGCCGGGATCGGGTCGCCGTCGTGGTTGGCGGCCAGCGTCTCGCGCAGCGCCTCGCGGACGGCGACCGCGTGGGCCAGCTCGGCCGGGCCGGCGCCCACTCCTGGGCCCGCATCGTCCAGCAGGTCCGCGCTGGTCAGCCACTCGACCAGGTCGCCCGGCGTAGCCAGCGCGTCCGTCGCCGCGTCGACGTCGAGCGTGTTGACGAAGCGCCGGACCGTCTCGAGCCGGCCGGGCGCCGGCGTGGTGGCTCCGGACATGTCACCGAGCATAACCCTCTTGCGGAATTCATTGGTTACTCCCTAACCTGTGAATTCATGACAGCGGTTACGGCTAGTCGAGGCGCCTGGGACAGCCGCGACTTCCGCCGGCTCTGGACCGGCTCGGCGGCGTCGACGTTCGGCTCCGAGGTCGCGGAGCTGGCCGTGCCGCTGCTGGCGATCGGCGTGCTGGCGGCGACGCCGGGCGAGCTGGGCGCGTTGCGGACGGCCCAGTTCCTGCCGTTCCTGCTGGCCACACTGCCGCTCGGGCTGCTGGTGGACCGTCGGCGCCGGCTGCCGCTGATGATCGGCGCCGACGTCGGCCGGTTCGCGCTGATCCTCGTCATCCCGATCGCGGTCTGGGCCGGATTCGCGCAGATCGAGCTGCTATACGGAGTGATGTTCCTGGCCGGCGTACTGACGGTGCTGTACCAGGTCGCGGACTTCGCGTTCGTGCCGGAGATCGTGACGCCGCACCAGCTGGTCGACGCGAACGGGAAACTGGCGGCGGCGCAGTCGGCGAACGAGATCGGCGCCCGCGGCTTCGGCGGGCTGCTCGTGCAGGCGGCCTCGGGGCCGGTCGCGATGCTGGTCAACGCGCTGACGTACCTGGTGTCGGCGCTCAGCCTGCGCGGCATCGCGGTCGTCGAGACGGCCCGCCCGCCGGCGTCGTCCCGCCCGTCGTGGGCCGAGGTGACGGCGGGGCTGCGCGAGGCGCTGCGCAACCGGTTCATCCGCTCCCTGCTCGGCGAGGCGACCACGTTCAACCTGTTCAACGAGGTCTTCATCCTCGGGCTGATGCTGTTCACGGTGCGCGAGGTCGGGCTCAGTCCGGTGCAGCTCGGCATCGTGTTCACCGCGGGCGGGGTCGGCTCGTTCCTCGGCGCCTGGTTCGGGTCGCGGGTGACCGGCCGGTTCGGCTACGGGCGGGTGCTGCTGATCACGCTGGTGCTCGGCAACACCGCGCCCGCGCTGGTCGCACTGACCGGCACTGACGTCGTCGGGGTCCTGGTGCTGTTCTGCGCGGTGTTCGTGGTGATGGGCGTCGGGATCGGCATCGCCAATGTGCACGCGGTGACGTTGCGCCAGGCGGCGCTGCCGGAGTCGCTACGTGGCCGGGTGAACGCGGCGTACCGGCTGATCTCGTGGGGCGCGATCCCGGTGGGCGCGTCGCTCGGCGGCGTGCTGGCCGGCGTCACGGACGGGCGGACGGCGATGGTGGCCGGCGCGTTCGGCATGGCCTTGGCGACGCTGTGGGTGGCGTTCTCGCCGGTGCGCCGGCTCGCGTCGATCGACGAGGCCGCCCGGCTGTCGCGGACCGGCTGACCGCGCGCCGGCCGTCAAGTCTGCGGCTGCTCGGCCGGCGGCGCCTCGTCCTCGGAGACCTGCCGCAGCCAGGTGAAGCCGGTGTTGCTGCCCTGGCAAGTCTGCAGGACGATGTCGCACTCGTCGCCGCAGGTCCAGTTCGACGCGGAGCCGAGCGCGGAGCCGCGGCCCTGCGCGATGACGCGGTCGACGACCTCGTACAGGCCGGTGAACTCGCCCTCGAGCTGGACGAACGTGCCGGTCGGGATGGAGTTCCACCACGAGTTGCCGAGGTAGTCGTGCGCCACGACGAACGTGCCGGACTCGACCGGCGTGTAGTGGCAGCCGACGCCGTTGCCGAGGTTGTCGATGTCGACGTCGTCGTCGCAGGTCTCGACCGGGATGGTGCGGACGTCGTCGCCGAGCGCGATGGCCTCTTCGCTGACGACGGCGCCGAACCGGCTGCCGCCGGCGTAGCTGAACCGGAACCGCGTGGTGTGCTCGGCGGTGGCCTCGGCGACCGCCGTGCCCTCGGCCGTCGTCGTGAGGGCGGACAGCGCGGCCCACTCCTCGCCGTCGGCCTGCTGCTCCAGCCCGATCTCGCCGACGATCGGGACGCCGCCGTCGGTGGTCCACGCGGCGGTGACGCCCACGCCGTCGTCGGCCCGCTCCGCCGTGGCGGTGATGCGCGACACCAGCGGGGAGCCGGCCGTGATGACGATCTCGTGCGACGCGACCGCCTCGACCTCGGGGCCGCCACCGTACGCGAGCCGGTAGATGCCCGACGACTGCACCTGCACCTCGACGTCGCCGGCGCCGTTCTCGACCGGGACCGTGGTGACGGTGACCCAGGAGTTGCCCTCGATGCGCTGGAGGTCGACCTCGCCGCTGACGGCCTCGCCGGACGGCGTGATCCAGCTGGCGCCGAACGTGATGGCCACACCCGGCCGGGCCTCAGCCGGTGCCGTCAGGACCAGCGGCAGGTCGTCGGCCGCGGCCGGCGGCTCGGCGGCGACGGCGGCGGCGACCTGCTCGGGCGCCGGCGACGCGGCTGCCTGGACGATCGTCGCCTCGGGCCCGCCGCTCGCTGTCGGGTCGTCGTCGCTCGTGGCGCTGAGGACGGCGAACACCGCCGCCACCAGGAGGGCCAGGACGCCGACTACAGCCATCGCGCGGTACTTCATGCCTCTATCTTCCATGGCCACCGGCGCATGGCGGCCACGACCCGGTGCTCCCACATCCCTGAGACGACCGAATGGGCCGGTTCGTTCCCTCGATTTCCCTCTTCCTACCGTCAGCCAAGGTCTGCCGATTCGGTGAGCAGCCGCATGTCGGCTTCGACCTGGTCCGCATCGGCGCCGAGTCCGTACGCAACCAAGGTCAAGACGTGCTCGTCGAGCAGGATGTGCCGAACCAGCCCCGAGCCCGAAGCCAACGAGATCTCGCCCTCGATCCCGGTGCGGCCCTGAATCTCGATCGGATCCGAGTTCTCGAGAGTGCCGCCCATGCCCTCGGCCGCCCCCGCGATACCGACCTGCAGGCTGTACGCCTCGGGCGGCGTGTCGTAGATGCCGAAGGCGACGCCTCCGGTCTCGTCCTCGACCATGTAGAACCGGCCCTCCATGGTCGAGCCATCGAGCGCCGGGCCCGAGAACTCCTGCGCCTCCACCGCCTCCGGTAGCGCCACAGTCACCCCGCTCGGCGCGTCAGTGACGGCGATCCACCCGGCCGGTGCCGAGTCGTACGGCTCGTCGGCCGGCTCGTCCTCGCCGCATCCCGCGACGGAGACCGCCACGAACGCCACCACGATGCTCCACCAGCCGTACCTGCGCATGCTTACCCCTCGTGCGTCGGCATCGGGTCGATGCCATGGCGCGGACCCTATCCGAGCGCCCGGGGCTGCCGCCCCACTAGCGTAACGGTCGTGACGACCGCACCTTTCGACCCGTCCCGCTGGCGCCCCGTCGAGGGCTTCGACTTCACCGACCTCACCTACCACCGCCACGTCGAGGACGACCGCGACCGCGGCACCGTCCGCATCGCCTTCGATCGGCCCGAGGTGCGCAACGCCTTCCGGCCGCACACCGTCGACGAGCTGTACCGCGCACTCGACCACGCCCGCATGACACCCGACGTCGGGTGCGTGCTGCTGACCGGCAACGGGCCGTCCCCAAAGGACGGCGGGTGGGCGTTCTGCTCCGGCGGCGACCAGCGGATCCGCGGCCGCTCCGGCTACCAGTACGCCAGCGGCGAGACCGCTGAGACCGTCGACGCCGCGCGAGCAGGGCGGCTGCACATCCTCGAGGTGCAGCGGCTGATCCGGTTCATGCCGAAGGTCGTCATCGCGGTCGTGCCCGGCTGGGCGGCCGGCGGCGGCCACAGCCTGCACGTCGTCAGCGACCTCACGCTGGCCAGCGCCGAGCACGCCCGCTTCAAGCAGACCGACGCCGACGTCGGCTCCTTCGATGGCGGCTACGGGTCGGCCTACCTGGCCCGTCAGGTCGGGCAGAAGTTCGCCCGCGAGATCTTCTTCCTCGGCTCCGAGTACTCCGCCGCCGACGCGTACCGCATGGGCATGGTCAACGCCGTCGTCCCGCACGCCTCTCTTGAGGAGGTGGCGCTGGAGTGGGCGGCGAAGATCAACGCCAAGAGCCCGACGGCGCAGCGGATGCTCAAGTTCGCCTTCAACGCCATCGACGACGGCATGGTCGGCCAGCAGGTCTTCGCGGGCGAGGCGACGCGGCTCGCCTACATGACCGACGAAGCGGTCGAGGGCCGCGACGCGTTCCTGGAGAAGCGGCCGCCCGACTGGTCGCCCTTCCCCTGGTACTTTTGATTCAAGGCGTTTGCGCAGCTCAGAGGCCGCCCGATCGATGGTAGCCAGTGGCTACGCTTGGGGCTGGATGCCGTGCTAATCTTGAGTATCTGGGCTGGCCGAGAGGCCCTGGTCCAACCTTAGGCGGGGACATCCCCCGCCTAAATGCATTTCCGGGAAGTGCTGTTGCGGGAGCTCAGCATCTTCATCGATGAGTCCGGCGACTTCGGCCCCTTGCAGAAGCACTCGCCGTTCTACATCTTGAGCCTCGTCTTCCACGATCAGAGTGACGACATCACACGCCACCTCGACAAGATCCATGAGGCACTCCAAGCACGCGGGCTGTCAGCGAGTCATGCGATCCACACGGCACCGCTGATCCGCCGGGAGCACGACTACCGCTGGCTGGACCTGCCGGCTCGTCGATCTATATTTCGCGTCCTGGTGGACTTCGTCCGTACGTGCGACGTGACCCACCACTCCCAGGTGTTCAGCAAGCGGGAGCACAGCGGTACCGACCGACTCGTGAGCGCCATGTCTCGCGAGCTCGGCGCGCTGATCCGATCGAACCACCAGTACTTCAGCTCATGGGATCGAGTCGTCATCTACTACGACAACGGGCAGAAGGAAATCACGAACCTCGTCAACAGTGTCTTCAACGCACACCTGACCAACGTCGAGGTTCGGAAGGTCGTCCCGTCGGGCTACAGCTTGTTCCAGGCTGCCGACCTCTGCTGCACGCTTGCGCTACTGCGCAAGAAGATCGAGACGGACGGGCTGTCCAGCTCCGAGCGCGACTTCTTCTCCACCCCGAAGGACAGTGCCGAACGCGCCCTGAAGAAGGGGTACTTCAAGACGATGGACCGCAAGAGGTTCGGAGACTAGCCGACGGAAGGCGCCTCCGGCCGTTCCTCCAGCCATTGCCGCATGAGGTCGCTCCCCGCCACCCGGGGAGTCGGCGTTCCTCGCGGGCAGCCGAGCCGTCGGCGGTCGGCAACGGGCCGGCATCTAGGGTGGAGGCGCGATGCAGACGCCGACCCAGCCCTCCGGCCCCACCGGCCGCCGCACCCTGACCACGGTCGAGGTGCCGTTGCGCCCGGCGGTCGTGAAGCGGCTGCTGCCCGCCGTCGCCGGGGCGCTGGCCGGCGGGGACGCGCTGCTGCCGCTGCCGTCGTCGCCGGCGGCGGTGCGCGACGAGCTCATGACGGAGTTCGCGCCGCGCCGGCCGCTCGAGGAGGGCGTCGCGTTCATCGTGCCGACGTCGGGGTCGACGGGGCGGCCGAAGGGCGCGCTGCTGAGCGCCGCCGCCGTCCGGGCGTCCGCCGAGGCGACGCTGGAGCGGCTCGGGGGGCCGGGCCGCTGGCTGCTCGCGCTGCCCGCCACCCACATCGCCGGCCTGATGGTCCTGGCGCGGTCCGTGGTCGCGGGGACGGAACCGGTCGCCGTCGACCTCAGCGACGGGTTCGACCCGGAGCTGTTCGCGGCCGCCAGCGTCCAGGTCTTCGCCGGCCACGGCCGCCGCTACACGGCGCTGGTCCCGCGGCAGCTCAGCGCACTGCTGGACGCCGGCGGGGCGCCGCTTTCGGCGCTGACCGGCTACGACGCCGTGCTGGTCGGCGGCGCCGCGGCCGACGACGCGCGGCTGGACCGCGCCCGCAAGGCCGGCGTCGAGATCGTCACGACCTACGGCATGACGGAGACCTGCGGCGGCTGCGTGTACGACGGCGTCCCGCTGGACGGGGTGCGGGTCGAGCTGGCGGCCGACGGACGGATCCGGCTGGCCGGCCCGATGCTGGCGTCGGGCTACCGGCTGCGCCCCGACCTCGCGCCGTCGTTCGCCGGCGGCTGGTTCACCACGTCCGACCTCGGCTCACTCGACGCCGACGGCCGCCTGACGGTGCTCGGCCGGGCGGATGACGTCGCGGTGTCGGGCGGCGAGAACGTCCCGCTGGCCGCCGTCGACCTCGCCGTCGCCTCGCACCCGGACGTCGCCGAGGCGCTCAGCGTCGCCGTCCCCGACGCCGAGTGGGGCGAGCGGGTCGTCGTCGCCGTCGTGCCCGCCGACGCCGCGCGCCCGCCGTCGCTCGACTCCGTGCGTGCCCACGTCCGCGAGCGGCACCCCGTCGCCTACGCCCCCAAGGAGCTGCACGTGCTCGAAGCGCTGCCCACCCTGCCCGGCGGGAAGACCGACCGCCGCGCGCTCGCGGCCCGGCTCGGACGGGCGGACGCCTGATGGCGACGCCCGGGCAGTGGGTCGAGGGCGCCCGGCCGCGGACCCTGCCGGCCGCCGTCGCGCCGGTGCTGGTGGGTACGGGGGCCGCCGCGGCCGCCGACGGTGCGCACCTGGGCAAGGCGCTGCTGGCGCTGGTGGTCGCGTTGGCGCTGCAGATCGGCGTCAACTACGCGAACGACTACTCCGACGGCATCCGCGGCACCGACGAGCACCGGGTCGGCCCGTTCCGGCTGGTCGGATCGGGTGCGGCGCGGCCGGCGGCGGTGAAGGCGGCGGCGCTGTGGAGCTTCGCGGCGGCCGGGGTGTCCGGTGCGGCGCTGGTGGCGTGGTCGGGGCACTGGTGGCTGTTCGCCGTCGGGGCGCTGGCGATAGCGGCGGCCTGGTTCTACACCGGCGGCCGCAACCCGTACGGCTACCGCGGGCTCGGCGAGATCTCGGTGTTCGTGTTCTTCGGGCTCGTGGCCGTGGCCGGGACGACCTATGTGCAGGCCGACGAGCTGACGTGGACGTCGCTGGTGTCGGCGGTGGCGATCGGCTGCCTGGCGTGTGCGCTGCTGCTGGTCAACAACATCCGCGACATCGGCACCGACACTGAGAGCGGCAAGCGGACGCTGGCGGTGACGCTCGGCGAACAACGCAGCCGGATGCTCTACGTGCTGCTGATGACGGCGCCGTTCCTGATCGTGGCGGCGCTGGCCGTCACCGGACGGCCGTGGGGCGCCCTCACGCTGCTGTGCGCCCCACTGGCCGTGGTGACCGCGCTGCCGGTGGTCCGGCGGGCGACCGGCCGGGACCTCATCCCGGTGCTGAAGCGGACCGGAATGACCGAGCTGGCCTTCGCGGTGCTGCTGACCGTCGGCCTGGCGGTGGGCTGAGGGGTTCGCCCACGCGCCAGGCCGAGGTCGTGATCGCGAGCTCCCACC
Organism: Jiangella alkaliphila; assembly: GCF_900105925.1. Taxonomy (NCBI): domain Bacteria; kingdom Bacillati; phylum Actinomycetota; class Actinomycetes; order Jiangellales; family Jiangellaceae; genus Jiangella; species Jiangella alkaliphila. The sequence continues at coordinate 70,693 of NZ_LT629791.1, forward strand.
CGTTCGCCGAGGACACTTGGGGCCGGGCCGGGGTCGCGAACCGGCTGGTGGCCGGCTCGCCGTCGGGCGGGACCGCTGGTTGCGGCCGTCCGCAAGTCGGATAACGGTGCTGGTGCTCCCGCCCGCACCTCAGGCGTGCCGGCGAGCGCGGCGCGGGCCGCTGTAGCCGCGGTCCTCGGCAGGAATCCGCGCGACGATGGCCGCCCGCAGGTCCTGCAGCAGCGACTGGCTCTCGCCGCGGTGCCGGCCGCGCTTGGCCCGCTTGGCGTCTTCGGCGGCCCGCTCGTATTCGTCGGTCATCATGTGAACCTCCTGTGTGAGGACGGCTCCTCGCGGCGGCCGTCTGACCCACAAGACAGAGGGACGGCCGGATCATGACGCGCCCTGTCAAGATTTCTTCTCGATAGTTGGTCAGCGCTCGTCTCGAGGCTCGGGCATGCCGAGCATGGCGACGGCGTGACGGCTCTCGTCACGGTCGCGGGTGCGCCCGCGTGGGCGTCGTGCCAGGCCTGCTAGGCCTCGCGCGGCCCGTCCGTGCGGTTGGGCTGCTGGACGTCCGCCTCGGCGCGGGAGCGCTGCTCGTCGTCCCACGCGTCCTCGGCGGCAGTGCGCTCGCGGATGGTGCGCAGCCGACGGTCCCAGGCGATGGAGACCTTGTCGCGGCTGCCGCGCAGCACGAAGAAACTGACCAGTCCGGAGAGCACCAGCCCGAGCGCCACGAGCACCAGCCCGCGCAAGCCGACGAGCCAGAGCAGCGCGGTGGCGATGGCGAACACCAGCGCGCGCAACAGGGTGTATCGAAGAACGGCCATGACCTGACGGATTCTACGCCGCCCAGTGATCGGCAGGGCCGCCGCCCGCGAGTCGGGGGAAGCCCGGGCGACGGCCCCTGCCGATCACCCCGGGGAGGGTGGTGGCCTGGAGGGGCGGCTCGGCCGCTGCCCGTAGCCGGCCGCCGGTGTGGTGTTCGGAAGGACCATGCGACGACACTATCGAACAGGTGTTCGAGCGTCAACCGGTTCCGGCGACTCAGTCCAGCGACGCCGGCCACTCGTGCTCGGGCAGCAGCTCGCGCAGCGGCACGGCCCGGTCCCGGCCCAGGACGACCCGAGTGCCGAGGTTGTCCGGGTGCAGTTGCCGGATGAACTCGCGGCACCGGCCGCACGGCGGCAGCACGTACAGCGCGCCGTTCTCGTCCCGCCACACCGCGACGATCGCCTCGATGCGTTCCTCGCCGCCGGTCACCATGGCGGCGATCGCGCTGTGCTCGGCGCAGAACCCCGTGCCGGACGCCGTGTCGATGCAGACCCCGTGGTAGGCGTTGCCACGGTCCGTGACCAGCGTCGACGCGACGTCGCCGATCAGCCGGTCGTCGAGCCGGCGCGGGTTGAGGTAGGCGGCGGCCGAGGCGATCAGCTCGTCGTCGTTCATCGCTGCTCGCGGATGTGCGTGACCCGCTCGATCAGCGCGGCGGCCAACTCGGGCAGCACGCCGGCCTCGCCGGCAACCCAGCGCTTGGCCACCAGGTTCGCCGGATACAGCAGAACGTCGCCGGGCTGCCCATGCAATGCCAGCTCGGTGCCGTACTCGTCGCTGGCGACCACCCACGACATCCCGGTGCGTAACCGGACGTGCTCGCCGAATCCGACACCCAGCCGGTTGATGAGGACGTTCGGGTCAGGCCGGTGCTCCGGATCCGGTGCGGTAGCCGTCCAACCACGCAGCGCCTCGTCATAGGCCGTGCCGAGCGCGACGATGTCGGCCTCGGCACCGTCGAGCGACGCCAGGCACTCGGCCACCCACGCCCGCTCCGCGTCGCGCAGGTCGGTGATCACCGGCCCGGTCGGCGCCGCCTGTGGTGCGGACCTCTTGAACCAGCCCATCGCCGCAGCCTAGCCCCTGCGGCGGCCGCGAAGCCGGTCCGCCGACGCCGCCACGCGATCTTCAAGGGGCTGCGGCTGGATCACCTCGTAGAGGCGAAGCGGAGGCTCGTCTCCGGCCGTTCACATCCTTGATCTAACGTGTGAGGTATGACCACTTCCCCCATGAAGTTCGGACTCTTCGTCCCGCAGGGCTGGCGGCTGGACCTCGTCGACATCAAGGCGGCCGACCAGTGGCCGGCCATGCTGAAGGTCGCCCAGCACGCCGATGCGGGCCCCTGGGAGTCGATCTGGGTCTACGACCACTTCCACACAGTTCCCGTTCCCACCGAGGAGGCCACTCACGAGGCGTGGACGCTGATGGCGGCGTTCGGCGCCGCGACGCAGCGGGTGCGGCTCGGCCAGATGTGCACGTGCATGGCCTACCGCAACCCGGCCTACCTGGCGAAGGTCGCCGCCACGGCGGACGTCGTCTCGGGCGGGCGGGTCGAGATGGGCATCGGCGCGGGCTGGTACGAGCACGAGTGGCGCGCCTACGGCTTCGGCTTCCCGCGCGCGGGCATCCGGCTGGCGATGCTCGACGAGGGCGTCGACATCATGCGGCAGGCGTGGACGAACGGGGTCGCGACCCTGGCCGGCGAGCACTACCAGGTCGACGGCGCCATCTGCCGGCCGCTGCCGCTGCAGGAGGACGGCATCCCGCTGTGGATCGCCGGCGGCGGCGAGAAGGTGACGCTGCGCATCGCGGCCAAGCACGCCCGCGGCCCGGAGTACACCGGCTCGCGCAGCTACACGGCGTACACCAACTTCAGCGGCACGCCGGAGGTCTTCGCGCACAAGTCCGAGGTGCTGGCGGGTCACTGCCGCGACCTCGGCACCGACTACGACTCCATCACGCGGACGATGAACTTCAACGTCGTCATCGGCAGTGACCAGGCCGAGGTCGACTCCAAGCTGGCCCGCATCGAGGAGATCTACGGCCGGTTCATGACGCCCGACGTCGTGGCCGAGAAGATGCAGCCGTTCCGCGAGAGCCCGACGGTCGGCACGCCTGAGCAGGTCGCCGAGGCGATCCAGCGGTTCAAGGACGTCGGCATGAGCTACGCCATCGGCTACTTCCCGGAGGCCGCCTACGACCTCAGCGGCGTCGAGCTGTTCGAGCGCGAGGTCGTCCCGGCGCTCACCTGATCGACGACGCTCAGTCCCCGCCACCGCCGTCGCCGCCTCCGTCACCGTCGCCACCGTCGCCGCTGGTCATGCCGGAGTCGGCGGCGAGCGCGGCGTTGACGCCGTAGTGGCCGGCGCGGCCGCGGCGCATGATGCTCCACCGTGACTCATCGGCCCGGCCCTGGACCTGGCGGCGCAGCGCGTCGTCCGTCATGGCGGCGAACCCGCCGACGGCGACCCGCTGCGCCTGCGGGGCGTCGTCGGGCAGCTCGGCCCGCAGCAGGTCGACGATGTCGCGGCCGCGCGCGGTCCGCGGGTCGGGGCCGTGGTAGCCGGGGCGACGGCTCCAGATGAACGCCGTCAGCAGCGTCACCGGGAACCATGCGAAGATCGTGATCGCGGCCGGCGCATCGCTGTCCTCGAGCGGGTTGTACGACGTGATCAGCCCCATCGAGCAGAAGAACATGCCGGCCAGCGTCGGCGCCCACACGACAGCCGGGCCCCACTGGCGGCGCAGCGGCGTCACCAGGAAGCCGCGGTCGGCCAGCGTGCGCAACCGAGTCCGCAGCCGCATCTTCAGCACGTCACGGCGGACGGCGTCCAGCCCCTGGCGGCCCTTGGCCCGCACCGAGACCAGGATCCAGCCCTCGTCGGTGGCGTAGGGCGGCTTGTACTCAGGGCTGTCCATCGGGGTGTCGAGCAGCCGGTCGACCTCGTCGCTGACGGTGAGCTTCCCGTCCTCGGCGAGTACCAGCCCGCGGTCGACGAGCTCGAGGACGGTGACGTCGATGGCGCGGGCGACGCCGCCACTGACCAACGCGGTGTCGGTGCGGTCGAAGCTGCGGCCGATCTCGTAGCGGGCCTCATCGGGGCGGGGACGGCGGTCGACGACGTTCACCGCGATCGCCGAGCCGATGCCGCCGACGACCACCAGGACGAAGAGCACCAGCAGTGCCGTCACCGTTCGACGCTGACACGTCAGGGTTGCGGTTGCGTGATCACCCGCGAAACCAGCGGCGACGAGTACACGACGGAGGTCGTGACGCTACCGAGCGTGGCCAGCCGGCCGGCCAGCTCCTCCAGGTGCCGCATGGACCGTGCGGCGACCTTGATCACGAAGCAGTCGTCGCCGGTGACGTGGTGGCACTCCAGCAGCTCCTGGGTGCGGTCCAGCTCGGCGTGCAGCGCGCGGTAGTTGCCGGACGGGTAGCGCAGCCGGACGTAGGCGATGACGGTGTAGCCGACGCGCTCGAGGTCCAGCTCCGCCCGGAAGCCGGCGATGACGCCGAGGTCGGTGAGCCGGCGGATACGGTCGGCGGTCGCGGTGGGCCCGAGATTGACGCGGCGGGCCAGCTCGGCGACGGCGACGCGGCCGTCGCGCTGGAGGTGCTCGAGCAGCTGCCAGTCGACGCGGTCGAGGGTCGAGGCGGAATCGTCGGCCATGGCGCGACGATACCGGGGTTTCCCCGCCGCACGGCCGCCCAAGACCCCCGATCGGCCCTGCCAGCAGCGCAGGCCGCCGATCTACCGTCGACCCATGACGATGACGAACTCGATCGCGCCGCCGGACGAGGCCGCCGCGCACTTCGCGTCCCTGCTGGCGTTCGAGACCGACTGCTGGGACGTCCACCACGCGCTGACCACCGGGACCGCCGACTTCGTGCTGCTCGACGTCCGCAGCCCGGAGCTGTACGCCGCCGGGCACGTGCCGGGCGCCGTCAGCCTGCCGCACGGACGCATCGTCGAGCGCAATCTCGCCCGGTGGCCGGCCGGCACGGCCTTCGTGGTCTACTGCGCCGGGCCGCACTGCAACGGCGCCGACAAGGCCGCACTGCGGCTGGCCCGGCTGGGCCGTCCGGTCAAGAAGATGATCGGCGGCGTCACCGGCTGGCTCGACGAGGGCTTCACACTCCGGACGACGTGAGCACGCGGGCCAGCAGCGCCGGGTCGGCGTTGCCGCCCGACACGACGGCCACCGCCCGGCCGAACCGCTCCGGCTCGGCCAGGAATGCGGCCGTCGTCAGCGCGCCCGTCGGCTCGGACACGATCCGCCCGCGCACCGCCAGCAGCCGCATCGCGGCCAGGATCGCGTCCTCCGGCACGGTGACGATCTCGTCGACGTAGCGGCGGATGTGCTCCCAGGTCAGCTCGCCGATCACCGGGAGCCGGACGCCGTCGGCGATGGTGCGGTAGGTGTCGGCGGGGTCCCAGGCGACCCGCTCGCCGCGGGCCAGGCTGTCGCGGGCGTCGGCGGCCAGCTCGGGTTCGACGCCGACGACGCGCGTCCCGGGCGCCAGCGCCTTGACGGCGACGCCGATGCCGGAGATCAGCCCGCCGCCGCCCACGGGGACGAGGACGGTGCCGGCGTCGGGCCGGTCGGCGGCGATCTCGAGGCCGACGGTACCCGCGCCGGCGATGACCCGGGCGTCGTCGAACGGCGAGACGAACGTCAGCCCGCGCTCGGTGACCAGCTCGCGGACCCGGCTGTCGCGCTCGGCCGGCCGCACCATGAGCACCTCGGCGCCGAGCGCCCGCGTCGCCTCGACCTTCACCGGCGTTGCGGCGTCGGGCATGACGACGGTGGCCGCGATGCCCTGCTCGCGGGCGGCCCAGGCCAGCGCCTGTGCATGGTTGCCGCTGGAGTGCGTGACGACGCCGCGCGCCCGGGCGTCGTCGTCGAGCAGGGCGACGGCGTTGAACGCGCCGCGCAGCTTGAACGCGCCGGTCGCCTGCAGCCCCTCCGGCTTCAGCCACAGCTCGCCGCCGGCCCACGCGGCCGGGATCAGGGGGGTGCGGACGGCGACGCCGTCGAGGCGCGCCGCCGCCGCGCGAACGTCGTCGAGGGTCACCAGGCCGTTCGCCGCCATCAGCTGCCGACCAGTTCGGCCGCGGCCGGCTCGACCTGGCGGTCCTCGAACCGCGTCGAGATGACCAGCGTGGTGCGGGTGCGCGCGACCCCCTCGATGCGGACGAGGCGGCCGAGCAGCCGCTCCAGCCCTTCGACGTCGGCGACGCGGACCTTCAGCATGTACGCCTCGTCGCCGGCGATGAACCAGCAGTCCTCGACCTCCGCGACGCCCTCGAGCCGGGCGCCGACCTCCTCGTGGCCGGCCGAGTCGGACAGCACCAGCCCGATCAGCGCCGTCAGCCCCAGACCCACGGCCGCTTGGTTGACGGTGGCGCGGTAGCCGGTGATGACCCCGCGCTCCTCGAGCCGGCGCACCCGCTCTTGGATGCTCGGTCCGGACAGGCCCACCAGCCTCCCCAGTTCCGCGTACGACGCCCGGCCGTTGGCCCGCAACGCCGCGACAAGACTCGCATCGACGGTGTCCATGGCGCTCCATCCTCGCAGCGCCCCGCGGGACGCCGGCAACGTGGTGGGGATCACCCGGTTCGAGATTGTTCCGTGACCTTCCCGTAACTTAGAATCATAGGTACAGAGGCGCTCTTGACCTTTGATTTGATTGAAGTTCGCTACAGGGAGTGACGTTGTACAGCTTGGAGTACGCCCAGACTCGCATCGACGACCTGCGTCGGGAGGCCGAGAGGGCGCGCCAGGCTGCCGTCCTTCGCGCCGGTCACCGCCCGCGCCGTCGCCTCTTCTCCTGACCGACGACCACGCGTCCGGCCCCGCCCGGCCGGACGCCTTCGAGGGCCCGCCCCCGGCCCCTGGTCGTGGCGCCCTCGGATCGGCCTGACGCTTGCTCTGACAAGCGGATTCCGGTCCGAGGTGCGTCACGCCCGGCGCAGCGCCTAGGCTGGAGGGAAGAGCACAGCTCGACCAGGGAGGTCACACGGTGGGTCGGGTACTACCAATCGTGGTCGCCATAGCGCTGCTCGTCTATGCGCTGATCGACTGCCTGCAGACCGACTCCGCCCGGTTCCGGTCGCTCAACCGCGTCGCCTGGGTGGCGATCATCGTGCTCGTCCCGATCATCGGGCCGGTCCTCTGGCTGGTCCTGGGCAAGCTGCGGACGCGTCCGCAGCGGCCCGCCGGCCCGCCCCCACGGCCGGTCGCGCCTGACGACGACCCCGAGTTCCTGCGGCACCTGCGCGACATCGACACCAAGCACGAGCAGATGCTCAACCAGTGGGAGGCCGACCTCCGTAAGCGCGAGGCCGAGGCCAAGGCCGCGAAGGACGCCGAAGAGCGTGCCGCTGCCGAGGAGGTCGAGCGGCGCAAGCAGGCCGAGGCCCGCAAGCGCGAGGACGAGGCCCGCCAGCGCACCGACGACGAGGACGACTCCCGCTAAGCCCCTCGGTTCGCCGGGGGTTGCCGAGTTGGGCGTCCCCCTGCTGCCTATTCTCTTAGCCGCGCACCCGCGCCTCAAGCGGACTGATGGGCGCTTCGCGCCGACGAGACCGCTTGACCCGCGCGCACGCGGCCAAGAACTGGCAGCTACCAGGGGGACGGGGAAGAACCGGGCACAGCCCGTCGGATTCGTGCAGTTCGCCCGACATTGCGCGTTTGGCTTCCTGGGTGTGAGGCGCGTCCTGGGTCTCACGCGCGCCGATCGGCCGTTTCAGGCCCGTGAACGCGCCTCACACCCAGGACGCGCCTCACACCCAGGTTGGTGAGCGCCGGGGTCCTGGTCTCCCGTCACGTCCTGGTCCCCAGTCACGCCACCAGCCCCGAATCCGCCGTTTCGCGTAACGGCAGACCACGACGTAACGCCAGACCAGGACCCGCCCCGTCGTCCTCAATGGCCAGGACCGGCATCGACGACCCAGCCGTCGCCACACTCCCCCCGTCCCCCTGATAGCTGCCCGTTCTTGGCCGCGAGGGTGCGGGTCAAGTCCAAGCCCCCACCACAGCCAACAATCACCACAGAGGCGCGGACTTGAGGCGCGCCCTCGCGGCCAAGACCATGGCCAGCAGGGGGACGGCCAACTCGGCAACCCCCGGCGGGACTATCAGAGGCCGCCGTAGGAATGCAGGCCGTTGAAGAGGATGTTCACGCCGAAGTAGCTGAACAGCACCGTCGCGTACCCGATGAGCGCGACCACGGAGGCCTTCGAGCCCTTCCAGCCGGCCGTGGCGCGAGCGTGCAGGTAGGCGGCGTAGGCCAGCCAGGTGATGAGCGCCCAGACCTCCTTGGGGTCCCAGCCCCAGTACCGGCCCCACGACACCTCGGCCCAGATGGCGCCGAGGATGAGCGGGCCGAAGGTCCAGATCGGGAACGCGATGGCGATGAGCCGGTAGGCGAGCCGGTCCAGCGAGACGGAGTCGGGCAGCGAGGCGCCGAAGCCGCTCGTGCGGCCGCGGTCGGCGGCCCGCTCGGAGGCGATCTGCAAGGCGCTGACCACGGCGCCGACGGTGAACAGGCCGAATGCGAGCACGGCGCACCCGACGTGGACGACCAGCCAGTAGGACTGCAGCGCCGGCTGCAGCGGGCCGGGCGACACGTAGAGGACCGTCGAGGCGAGGCCGACGGTGACGAAGATCAGCAGCACGGCCCAGACGGCGACGACGCGGCCGACCACGGTGCGGGCGAGGACGAGGAAGACGATCGAGGCGACGAGGGCGCCGGTGATGGAGAACTCGTACATGTTCGCCCACGGCGCCCGCTCGGTGCCGAGACCGCGCATGACGACGCCGACGGCGAGCGCCAGCGTGGCCAGGGCGAACAGCCCGCGGCCGATGCCGCCCATGCGGTCGGCGCGCTGCTGGAGCTCGGCGTCCTCCGGACCGGCCGGCCCCACGGGCGCATCGACGGACGACGACGCCGTGGACGCGCCGACCAGCTCGCGCTCAGGCGCGGCGGCCGTCAGGGCCCGGCGACGGCGGCTGTGGATGCCGGCCTCGGCGCAGAACGCCAGCCAGGCCGCCAGGTAGCCGAGGACGGCCACGACGACGACGTAGCGACTCCACTCGGCGACGGCGTCGAGGTCCATCAGTCCTCCTTCTTCTCATCCGCGCCGCCCAGGCGCAGCAATAGCCCGTCAGTGATGGCGCCGATCTCGTCGACGAGGCGGTCGGCTGCCGAGCCCTCAGCCCGGTGCAGCCCCGCGACCTCGACCACGGTACGCCCCTCGGGTCCGACGCTCGCACGCACCCAGGCGCGCCGCCGCCGCACGTACAGCGACCCCATCAGCCCGACCACCGCGAGCACCCCGCCGACGAGCGCCAGCTCGCGCCCGGAGTTGCGGCCGATCTGCAGGTTCACCCAGGTCACGTAGCCGTCGAAGGTGATGAAGCGGCCGTCGGGCAGCTCGACGGTGTCGCCGACGACGAGCTGCTGGCGGTACGGCTCGCCGTTCTCCTCGTACTGCTCCATGTCGGTGGTGTCGAGCCGGTACACCGACTGCGCCTGGCCGTCGTCGAGGCCGAGGTCACCGTGCCAGGCGGTCAGGAACACCGCCGGGTTGCGGGCGCCCGGGAAGATCGACCGCGGCCCGTTCTGGTCCAGCACGGCGGTCGGCAGGAAGCTGGCCTGGATGCCGATGTCGTCGCCGAACTCCGGCGGCACCTCGACCTTGACCACGCCGGTGGACGTGAAGCTGGTGTCCTCGGGCAGGAACGGCACCGGCCCCTCGGCGAGGATCGTCTCGCCGTCGGCCGCCCGGACGGTGAACGCGGGCGCGTAGCCGGGGTTGATGATGTGCACCGAGGTACCGTCGATGCTCAGCGGCTCGTTGACCCTGATCGTGTGCGTCTCGGGCGCGGCACCCGGCTCGCGCACCAGCGTCACCGTCGCCTCGTACTCGGACGGCTGGCCGATCTGGTTGCCGGCCTCGACGAACTCCATGCGGAACTCGTCGATGTCCATCGAGAACGGCGGCAGGTCGGCGGTGTCGAACAGCGCGCCGGCGGAGAGACTGTCGAACTGGATCACCTGGTTGGAGAAGCCCGCGCCCTCGGGCACCAGCACCGTCGCCCGGTAGCTGAACAGCCCGCCCAGCGCCACGGCCAGCAGCACCACCACGACGGACAGGTGGAACACCAGGTTGCCGGTCTCGCGCAGGTGCCCGGCCTCGGCGGCGACGGCGTCCTCTTCGCCTTCGGCGGGACGACGAAGGCGGAAGCGCCGCGACCGCAGCTCGGCCCGGGCCACCGCGAGCACCTCGCCGGGCGCGGCGTCGACCTCGACCTTCCGGTACGCCGGCATCCGCGTCAGCCGTCGCGGGGCCTTCGGCGGCTGCGCCCGGATCGCCTTCCAGTGCTGCCAGGTGCGCGGCAGGATGCAGCCGACCAGCGACACCAGCAGCGCGAGGTAGATGGCGGCGAACCAAGGCGCGGAGAAGACGTCGAACAGGCCGAGGCGGTCGTACCACTCCGACAGCGTGGGGTTGCGGGCGCGGAAGTCGCGGACGTTGAGCGGGTTGACGTCGCTCTGCGGAATGATCGAGCCCGGAATGGCGGCGACGGCGAGCAGGAACAGCAGGATCAGCGCCACCCGCATCGAGGTGAGCTGCCGCCAGGCCCACCGGGCCAGCTCCAGGCCGCCCAGCGGGGGTGGCCGGTTGTCCACCGGCGGGCGGGTGTCCATGCCCGTCGTCATCGTGTGTCCACCACTACACCGCCACCTCGAAGCCGCCGATCCAGCCCTGCATCGACACCATCAGCTCGTTCCACAACCCCGTGACCAGCAGGACGCCGAGCACGATCAGCATGACGCCGCCGGCGCGCATGACCGCCTGCTGGTGCTGACGCACCCACTGGAACCACCGGCTGGCCCGCTGGTAGGCCAGCGCCGCCAGCAGGAAGGGGATGCCCAGCCCCAGGCAGTACGCGAACGACAGCAGCGCGCCGCGCGCGGCGCTGGCCTCGGTGAACGCCAGCGCCTGCACGGCCGCCAGCGTCGGGCCCATGCACGGCGTCCAGCCGATGCCGAACACCGCGCCCAGCAGCGGCGCCCCGGCCAGCCCGACCGCCGGCCGCGCCTCCGTGCGCCAGTCGCGCGACAGCCCCGGCAGCCAGCCGGCGAACAGCAGGCCGAGCCCGATCGTCACGACGCCCAGCACCCGCATGATCGTCTCGCTGTGCTCCAGCAGCAGCGTCCCCAGCCCGCCGAAGAGCAGCCCGTACGAGACGAACACCACACTGAACCCGAGCACGAACAGCAGCACGCCCAGCACCAGCCGGCCGCGCCGCCCGGACGCCAGCTCCGCGCCGGACAGCCCGGTGACGTAGCCCAGGTAGCCCGGGACCAGCGGCAGCACACACGGCGACAGGAACGAGACGAGCCCGGCCAGCGCCGCCACCGGCACGGCCAGCGCCAGCGAACCGGTCAGGACGGTCTCGCCGAAGGAACTCACGATGTCTCAGCGGTGCCCTCCGGCGGGGGTGCCTCGGTTGCGACCTCGCGGACGAGGTCGGTCAGCGTCGTCTCGCCGAGCGGCCCGAGGACCCGGGCGGCGATGCGGCCCTCGCGGTCGATGACCAGCGTGCTCGGGATGGCCGCGGGCGGGATGGTGTCGCGGAACGCGAGCAACGCGTCGGCCTTGGGGTCGTAGATGCTCGGGTAGGTGATGCCGAACTCGTCCTCGAACTGCTGCGCCGGCCGCGTGCCGTTGGGCTCGCGCACGTTGACGCCGATGAATTGCACGCCCTCGGGTTCGAGGGTCTCGAAGGCGGCCTGCAGGTCCGGCGCCTCCTTGCGGCAGGGCGGGCACCACGAGCCCCAGATGTTCAGCACCACGACGTCGCCGAGCTGGTCGGCCAGCTGGAAGTCGCCGCCGTCGAGCAGCTCGCCGCCGAACTCCGGTGCGGTCTCGCGCTCGGCCGCCTCGTAGATGCTGATGGTGCCGTCGCCGGCGACGTAGCCGGCCTGGTTCGCGTTGTCGCTGCGCTCGACCTGGCCGTCGGAGCAGCCCGCGAGCAGCAGTGCCGCCGCGGCCGCCAGTAAGACCGTCCGGCGCATCACGCACCTGCCGAGAACGGCTTGCCGGACTGCGGCAGCAGGTCGCCGGCCGGCTCGCTGTAGGCGACCGAGACGATGGTGTCGTCCTCGTACGTGACGGTGGTGAGGCTGGCCAGCGCGCACTCGCGCCGCCGCGGGTCGTGCCAGAGCCGGCGGCCCTCGATGAAGCTGCGCACGGTCCAGATCGGCAGCTGGTGCGAGACCAGCACGGCCTCGTGGCCGGCGGCGTCGCGGCGGGCGTCGCTCATGGCGGCCAGCATGCGGTCGGCGATCTCGCGGTACGGCTCGCCCCACGACGGCTTGAACGGGTTACGCAGGCTGCGCCAGTGGCGGGGGTGGCGGATGGAACCGTCGCCGACGCCGAAGGTCAGGCCCTCGAAGACGTTGAGCGCCTCGAGCAGGCGGTCGTCGAGGCGGACCTCGAGGCCGAGCGCGTCGGCGAGCGGAGCGGCGGTCTCGCGGGCGCGGTCCAGCGGCGAGCTGACCAGCACCGCGACGTCGCGTTCGGCGACCGCGCCGGCGACCCGCTCGGCCATGGCCAGGCCGAGGTCGGACAGGTGGTAGCCGGGGAGCCGGCCGTAGAGCACCTTCGTCGGGTTGTGCACCTCGCCGTGGCGCAGCAGGTGCACTCGGGTCAGCTCGCTCATGCCGCCTCCGTCCCGGCCGCGGCAGCCGCGGCAGCCGCCGCGGGCAGCGCCTGCGCGATGCGGTCGACCGCGCGGCCGTCGTGGGCGGCGCTGACGAACCATGCTTCGAAGGCCGACGGCGGCAGGTACACGCCCGATTCCAGCAGTGAGTGGAAGAACGCGCCGAACCGCTTCGTGCTGGTGCGCTTGGCGGCGGCGAAGTCGGTGACCGGCGCGCCGTCGGGGGTGAAGAACACACTGAACAGGTTGCCGGCGTACTGGACGCGATGCGGCACGCCCGCGGCCGTCAGCGCCGCGCCGACGAGCCCGCCGACGCGCTGTGCCGTGGCGTCGAGATGCGCGTACACCTGGGCGTCGGCCAGCCGCAGCGTGACGAGGCCGGCCGTCGTCGCGACCGGGTTCCCCGACAGCGTGCCGGCCTGGTAGACCGGCCCGGCCGGCGCCAGCAGGCCCATGACCTCGGCCGACCCGCCGAACGCCGCGGCCGGGAAGCCGCCGCCCATGACCTTGCCGAACGTCGTGAGGTCGGCCGTGACGCCGTCGAGGCCGTGCCAGCCGGAGCGGGACACCCGGAAGCCGGTCATCACCTCGTCGAGGACGAGCAACGCGCCGTGCTCGTGGGCGGTGTCGCGGAGGAACGCGTTGAAGCCGTCGGCCGGTGCGACGGCGCCCATGTTGCCGGCGGCGGCCTCGGCGATGACGCAGGCGATCTGCTCGCCGTGCTCGGCGAACGCCGCCTTCACCGCGCCGGTGTCGTTGTACGGCACGACGATGGTGTCGCCCGCGCTGGCGCCCGTGACGCCGGGGGTGTCGGGCAGCGCGAACGTCGCCACGCCGCTGCCGGCCTGCGCCAGCAGGGCGTCGACGTGCCCGTGGTAGTGGCCGGCGAACTTCACGACCTTGCTGCGCCCGGTGGCGCCGCGGGCCAGCCGGATGGCGCTCATGGTGGCCTCGGTGCCGCTGGAGACCAGCCGGACCTGCTCGACGCTGGTGCGGGCGACGATCTCTTCGGCCAGCTCGACCTCGGGCTGGGTGGGCGTGCCGTACGACGTGCCCAGCGCGACCTGTGCGCGGACCGCCTCGACGACCGCCGGGTGGGCGTGGCCGAGGATCATCGGCCCCCACGAGCCGACGAGGTCGACGTACTCGCGGCCGTCGACGTCGTACAGGTAGGGTCCGGTGGCGCGCTGGATGAACCTGGGCGTTCCGCCCACCGCGCGGAACGCCCGCACCGGCGAGTTCACCCCGCCGGGCGTGACGGCCCGCGCGCGGTCGAAGAGCTCCGCACTGCGCGGCACGTCGTCGTTGGTCACCGCGTCATTCTCGCAAGCTGCACGATCAGGCCGGACGCCGCCCCCGCCCCTGGTGCGCACGGGTGGGCGGGGACGGCGTCAGGCTCGCGTCGTCAGCGGCCGACGGCCTCTTCGACCCGCTTGCCGAGGGTCTCGTCGACGCTGCGCCAGTAGGCGAAGACGCGCTGGCGCAGCTCGTCGTTCTTCACCTGGCCGACGTGGCCGGCGATGTTGCCGACCAGCCGGTCGCGGGCGGCGTCGTCGAGGACCTCGCGGACCATCGTGCCGGCCTGGCCGAAGTCGTCGTCCTCGGCGTGCAGGGTGGCGGCGGCGCGCACCAGCTCGCCGTCGGACTCCCAGCCGGCGTCGCCGACCAGCGACGGCTCGGCCGCCGGGCCACCGTGGCTGTTGGGCGCGTAGACCGGCCGGTTCGCCGCGGCGAAGTCGAACCGCATGGCGCCGTCCTTGGAGTACGAGTGGACCTCGTTCTTCGGCGCGTTGACCGGCAGCTGGTTGTAGTTGGTGCCGATGCGGTACCGGTGCGCGTCGGCGTAGGAGAAGATGCGGCCGAGCAGCATCTTGTCCGGGCTGGCGGCGATGCCGGGCACGAAGTTGCTCGGCTCGAACGCGGCCTGCTCGATCTGCGCGAAGTAGTTCTCCGGGTTGCGGTCCAGCCGCAGCGTGCCGACCTTGATCAGCGGGAAGTCGCCCTTCGGCCACACCTTGGTGAGGTCGAACGGGTTGAACCGGTAGCTCGCGGCGTCGGCGTACGGCATGACCTGCACGTGCACCGTCCACGACGGCGCGTCGCCGCGGGCGATGGCGTCGTAGAGGTCGCGGATGTGGTGGTCGGCGTCCTCACCGGCGATGCGGTCGGCGTCGGCCTGCGTCAGGAACTCGTGGCCCTGGTCGGTGCGGAAGTGGTACTTCACCCAGAACCGCTCGCCGCCGGCGTTGATCCACTGGTACGTGTGCGAGCCGAAGCCGTCCATATTGCGCCAGGTGCGCGGCAGGCCGCGGTCGCCCATCAGCCAGGTCACCTGGTGCGCGCTCTCCGGCGACAGCGTCCAGAAATCCCACTGCATGTCGTGGTCGCGCAGGTGCGAGCCCGGCAGCCGCTTCTGCGAGCGGATGAAGTCGGGGAACTTGATGGTGTCGCGCAGGAAGAACACCGGGGTGTTGTTGCCGACGAGGTCGTAGTTGCCCTCGGGCGAGTAGAACTTCAGCGCGAAGCCGCGCGGGTCGCGCCAGGTGTCGGGGCTGCCCTGCTCGCCGGCGACGGACGAGAACCGCGCCAGCGCCTCGGTGCGGGCACCCGGCTGGAACAGCGCCGCCTTGGTGAACTGGCTGACGTCCTCGGTGACCTCGAGGACGCCGAACGCGCCGCCGCCCTTGGCGTGCACCACCCGCTCCGGCACGCGCTCGCGGTTGAACTGGGCCAGCTTTTCGACCAGGTAGTGGTCGTGCAGCACGATCGGCCCGTCCGGCCCGACCGTCTGCGAGTGGGCGTCGCTGGCGACCGGGGCGCCGGAGTTGGTGGTCGTGTGCGGCGTAGAGCTCATGTAATCTCCTCGTTCGCTGGTTTGCAGTCGGGGCAGAGCCCCCAGAAGGTCACCTCGGCCTCGTCGAGCACGAAGCCGTGCGTGTGCGCCGGCGCCAGACACGGCGCCGCCCCGGGGCAGTCGACGTCGACGATGACGCCGCAGCCCCGGCAGATCAGGTGGTGGTGGTTGTCGCCTACCCGCGTCTCGTACCGCGCGGTGGACCCGGCCGGCTCCATGCGGCGCAGCAGCCCGGCCTCGGTCAGCGCGTGCAGCACGTCGTAGACGGCCTGGGTGGAGACGGCGCCGAGCGAGGCCCGGACATGCCGCGCGACGGTGTCGGCGTCGGCGTGCGACTCGCGCTCCAACGCGACGAGGACGCCCACGCGGGGCGCGGTGACCCGCAGCCCGGCCGCCCGCAACCGCGAAGCCGCGTCATCACGCAGTTTCTCCCCCTGACGCCCGGCGGCGGGCCGCAGTAGCCCTTCCTCGTCGGTGGCCATAACCCGATCCTCTGACGCTTTCTGGAATGAGTCAAGTAAGCGTCCGATTCCAGGCGTTTGTCCTCCTGGTCTAGGGGAACGACTCCGGTGCGGAGGTGACGCGGTGTCGACGACCCTGGTTCCCGTGGCCCATCGGACCGTCTCGATCGACGGTCTGGAGATCTTCTACCGCGAGGCCGGGCCGCCGGACGCGCCGGTGTTCCTGCTGCCGCACGGCTACCCGTCGTCGTCGTTCCAGTACCGCGGCTTCATGGCCGCGCTCGGCGACCGGTGGCGGCTGGTCGCGCCGGACTATCCGGCCTTCGGCTACAGCTCGCAGCCGCCCCGGACGGAGTTCGACTACACCTTCGCCGGCTACGCCGACGTGCTCGACGCGTTCCTGGCGAAGCTGGGCATCGAGCGGTTCGCGCTGTACCTGTTCGACTACGGATCGCAGGTCGGCCTCCAGCTGGCGATGCGGCGGCCTGAGCGCGTCGCCGCCCTGGTCATCCAGAACGGCGACGCCTACGAGCACACGCTCGGCCCGAAGTACGAGCTGCTGCGCCGCTACTGGGCGGCGCCGACGCCGGAGCTGCGGGCCCGGCTGGAGGAGGCGGTCACCGAGCAGGGCCTGCGCGAGGAGGTCCAGGGCGAGGTGCCGCCGCACGTCGTCGAGCGCATCTCACCGGACCTGTGGCAGCAGGCCTGGGCCCGGATGCGGGAGCCGGAGAACCGGGCGATCATGGTCGACCTGTTCGCCCAGATCCAGGACAGCGTGGCCCTGTTCCCGGCATACCAGGCGTACCTGCGCGAACACCGGCCGCCGACACTGATCGTGTGGGGACCGCACGACGGCTACATGCCGGCCGAGGCGGCGCATGCCTACCTCGCCGACCTGCCCGACGCCGAGCTGCACGTGCTGCCCGACGCCGGCCACTGGCTGATCGAGACGCACCTGGGCGACCTGGTGCGGCTGACCCGCGACTTCCTCGCGCGGGTGCATCGCTGAGCTCAGTGGGCAGCGCGCAGCCAGTGGGCGGCCTCGACCGCCCAGTAGGAGAGGACGATGTCGGCGCCGGCCCGGCGGATGGACGTCAGCGTCTCCAGAACGGCGCGGTCGCGGTCGATCCAGCCGCGCTCGGCGGCGGCCTGGATCATCGCGTACTCGCCGGAGATCTGGTAGGCGGCGACGGGGACGTCGACGACGTCGCGGACGCGGGCGAGCACGTCGAGGTAGGACATCGCCGGCTTGACCATGACCATGTCGGCGCCCTCGTCGATGTCGAGGGCGGTCTCGCGCAGCGCCTCGAGCCCGTTGGCGGGGTCCTGCTGGTACGTCTTGCGGTCGCCGACCAGCGACGACTCGACGGCGTCGCGGAACGGGCCGTAGAGGGCCGACGCGTACTTGACCGCGTAGGCGAGGATGGCGACGTCGGTGTACCCGGCCGCGTCGAGCGCGGACCGCGCGGCCCCGACCTGGCCGTCCATCATGCCGCTCGGCCCGACGACGTGGACGCCGGCCTCGGCCTGGGCGACGGCCATGCGGCCGTAGACCTCGAGCGTCGCGTCGTTGTCGACGGAGCCGTCGGGGGCCAGCACTCCGCAGTGGCCGTGGTCGGTGAACTCGTCGATGCAGAGGTCGGCCATGACGACGGTGGCGTCACCGACCTCGGCGACGACCTCGCGGATGGCGGCGTTGAGCGGCCCCTTGGGGTCGACGCCGCCGGAGCCGGTGGCGTCCTTCCGCGACGGGATCGCGAACAGCATCAGCCCGCCGACCCCGGCCTCGGCCGCCTCCAGCGACGCCTTGCGCAGCGACTCCATGGTGTGCTGCACGACGCCGGGCATGGACGGGATCGGCCGCGGCTCGGTGGCGCCCTCGCGGACGAACATCGGCAGCACCAGGTGCCGCGGCTCCAACGACGTCTCGGCGACCAGCCGCCGCATGGCCGGCGTGGTGCGCAACCGCCGCGGCCGGATCTCCGGATACCCCATGGTGCGTATCTTCCCCTATTGGGCGTTCTTGCGCCGGGCGGATGCCCGGCGCCGCTGCGACGGCTTGAGCACCGGCTCGCCCGCCTCGACCATCGCCACCCGCCGGGTCAGGCCGAACTGCGCGAGCGCCTCGGCCAGCGCCTCGATCGACGGCTCAGGCGCGAGGACGTCGACCCGCAGGCCGTGCTCCTCAGCGGTCTTCGCGGTCTGCGGCCCGATGCAGGCGACGACGGTCGACGCGTGCGGCTTGCCGGCGATGCCGACGAGGTTGCGCACCGTCGACGACGACGTGAAGGCGACCGCGTCGAACTTGCCGGTCTTGATCGCGTCGCGGGTCTCGGCCGGCGGCGGCGCGGCGCGCACCGTGCGGTACGCGGTGACGTCGTCGACCTCCCAGCCCATCTCCGTCAGCCCGGCCGCCAGCGTCTCCGTCGCGATGTCGGCCCGCGGCAGGAACACCCGGTTGATCGGGTCGAGCACCTCGTCGTACGGCGGCCAGTCGTTCAGCAGCCCTACGGCGGACTGCTCGCCGGACGGGACGAGGTCGGGCTCGATGCCCCACGACCGCAGCGCCTCGGCGGTCTTCTCGCCCACCGCCGCGACCTTGAGGCCGGACAGCGCGCGAGCGTCGAGACCGTACGCCGTCAGCTTCTCCTTGACCGCCCGTAGCGCGTTGACCGAGGTGAACGCGATCCACTCGTAGCGGCCCTCGACCATGCCGCGGACGGCCTTGTCGATCTGCTGCGGGTTGCGCGGCGGCTCGACGGAGATCGTGGGGACCTCCTCGGGCACGGCGCCGGACCGGCGCAGCGCGACCGACAACGCGCCGGCCTGCTCCTTGGTGCGCGGCACCAGGACCCGCCAGCCGAACAGCGCCTTGGTCTCGAACCACGAGAGGGTGTCGCGGTGCTCGATGGCGTCGCCGACGATGACGACGTACGGCCCCTCGAGCTTGGCCGCGCGAGCGTCGGCCGCGACGCCGCTGAGCGTCGACACGACGGTCTGCTGCTCGACGGTGCTGCCGGACGTCACGACGGCGACCGGCGTGGACGGCACCCGGCCGGCGTCGACGAGCGCGTCGGCGAGGTGGCCGAGCTGCTCGGTGACGCCGGTCAGCAGGACGGTGTCGGCCGTACAGGACCGCAGGTCGATCTTGCCGCCGACGTCGAAGATCTCGACGCTGCGGCGACGGCCGGTGACCAGCGGGATACCGGCATGCGTGGCGACGGACGTGGCCGTGGCGACGCCCGCGACCACCTCGAACGGGATGCCGGCCTTGGCGCAGGCGAGCGCTTCGTCGGCACCGGTGGCGTGGGTGAACGGGTCGCCGCCGAGCAGGCGCACGACGCGCCGGCCCCCCTTGGCGACCTGGACGACACGACGCCCGCGCGCGGGCGCGGTCAGGGTGACGCCTTCATCGTCGACGCTGACGTCGACGATCTCGACTATGCCGGGTGCGTACGCGAGCATCATGCGGTGCGCCGGGTCGTCGATGACGACGACGTCGGCCCCACCGAGCACCTCGACCGCCCGTAGGGTGAGCAGTCCCGGATCGCCGGGACCGGCGCCGACGAACGCGACGCCACCTTCATCGGCGCGCTTCTGCGCACCTCGCGGAGTGGTCACGTGTCTATTCCTCCTTCGACGCCGGCCCAGCGGCGTCGACGACTGCCCCGGCCCCGTCGGCGAGAAGCTCGTGCGCGAGGTCGCGCCCGATCTGCTCCGCCCCCCCGAGGGGTCCGGTGGCTGACTTGCGGATACTCACCGAGCCGTCGCGTGCTGCCACGACGGCCCGGATGTACAGCTCGAGGCCACTTTCGCCCTCCGCCGCCTCGGCGTAGGCGCCCACGGGCGCCGTACAACCGGCCTCGAGCACGGCGAGAAGGGTCCGTTCTGCGGTGACCGCCGCCCTGGTGGCGGGGTCGTCGAGCGCGCCCAGCGTCTGGACGAGCTCGGTGTCGGCAGCGCGGCACTCGATGCCGAGCGCGCCCTGTCCCGGTGCGGGCAGGACCTGCATCGGGTCGAGCACTTCGGTGACGGAGTCCAGCCGGCCCAGCCGCGCGAGCCCGGCCCGGGCCAGCACGACGCCGTCGAGCGTGCCGTCGGCGACCTTGCCCAGCCGGGTGTCGACGTTGCCGCGCAGGCCGACGATCTCGATGCCCAGCCCGAGCGCCCGGATCTGGGCCTCGCGCCGCGGCGACCCGGTGCCGACGCGCGCGCCGACCGGGAGATCGGACAGCTTGTAGCCGTCGCGGGCGCACAGCACGTCGCGCGGGTCCTCGCGCTCGGGGACCGCGGCCAGCACCAGGCCGTCGGCGGGTGCGGTCGGGAGGTCCTTGAGCGAGTGGACGGCGAGGTCGACCCGGCCGTCGAGCAGAGCCTCACGCAGCGCCGTGACGAACACGCCGGTGCCGCCGATGGTGTCCAGCGGCGCCATGGACACGTCGCCCTTGGTGGTGATCTCGACCAGCTCGACCTCGTGCCCGAGCGCGCTCAGGCGGTCGCGGACGTAGCCGGCCTGGACCAGCGCGAGGGCGCTGCGCCGGGTGCCCAGCCGCAGCGGGGTGGTCGTCATGTCGGCACCGTCCCGTCGGGCTTGGCGACGGCGTCGATGGAGCGGCGGTCGAGGGCGAACAGCTCGCGCAGCGCGGCCTCGTAGGAGGCGCCGTCGGGCTGCGCGGCCAGCTCCTTGACCCGCACCGTCGGCTGGTGCAGCAGCTTGTCGACCACGCGGCGCACCGTGCGGGCGACCTCGGCGCGGGTTCGCTCGTCGAGGTCGGGCAGCCGGCTCGTCATGCGGCTGAGCTCGGCGTCGACGACGTCGTCGGCCATGCTGCGCAGCGCGACGACGGTCGGCGCCACCTGGGCGGCGCGGCGCGCGGTGGCGAACGCGGCCACCTCGTCGGTGACGATCGAGCGGACGGCGGAGACGTCGCCGGCCATGGTGCGGGCGTCGGCGACGTCTTCGTCGGCGGCCTCGCTCAGGCGGGCGAGGTCGGCCAGCACGACGCCGGGGAGGTCGGCCACGCCGGCGTCGACGTCACGCGGCAACGCGAGGTCGACGATGCCCAGCGGCCGCCCGCCGCGCTCGGCGACCGCCGCCTCGACCGTCTCGTACGGGAGCACCACGCCGGCCGCGCCGGTGCAGGAGATGACGAGGTCGACCTCGCGCAGCACCCGCGGCAGCGCCGTCATCGGGACCGCCCGGCCGCCGACCGCGTCGGCCACCCGGGCGCCGTTCTCGCGCGTGCGGTTGGCGACGACGACGTCGACGCCCTCGCGCTGCAGCGTGGCCGCGGCCAGCGACGCCATCGAGCCAGCGCCGACGACCAGCGCCGACGTGCCGGGCAGCAGCTCGCGCCAGGACGCGCCGGCGACCCGGCCGGACGACCAGCCCTCGGCCGCGACCGCGGGCAGCACCCGAGCCAGCCCGAGCGTCACCAGCGAGCGGCCGGCGGCGTCGATGCCGGTCTCGGCGTGCGCGCGCTTGCCGACCCGCAGCGCCGTCTGGAACAGCTCCGTCAGCACCCGGCCGGTGGCGCCGGAGGTCTGCGCGAGCCGGTACGCGTCACGCACCTGGCCGAGGATCTGCGTCTCGCCGACCACCATGGAGTCGAGGCCGCTGACCACGTGGAACAGGTGCGACACCGCGCGGTCGCCGTAGTGCACGTAGAGGTACGGCGTGAGCAACTCGATCGGCGCGCCGGTGTGCTGCGACAGCAGGGCGCTGGCCTCGTCGATGCCGCCGTGGAACGTGGCGGTGTCGAGGTACAGCTCCAGCCGGTTGCAGGTGGCGACGACCACCGCCTCGGCGATCTGGTGCGACGACGGGACCTCGTCGAGCAGCTTCGCGACCGCCGCGCGGTCCAGCGCGACGCTCTCGAGCACCTCGACCGGCGCACTTCGATGTGACACGCCGATGGCCAGCACGCTCATCCGTTCACCGCCTCGGCCAGCTCGGCCGCCTGCTCGGCGGTCAGGGCCAGCGCGGCGCCGTTCTTGCGCTGTTCGTGGTAGGCGAGGATCTGCAGCTCGGTGGAGAGGTCGACCTTGCGGAGGTCGACGCCCTCGGGCACCTGCACGATGGCCGGTGCAAAGTTGAGGATGCTGGTGACCCCGGCCGCGACCAGGCGGTCGCAGACCAGTTGAGCGGCCCGGGCCGGCGTGGCGACGACGCCGATGGCGATGCCGAGGTCTTGAACGATCTGCTCGAGCTCGTCGGCGTGCCGGACGTTGAGCCCGGCGACCTCTTCGCCCAGCCGGCTGGGGTCGGCGTCGACGAGCGCGGCGATGCGGAAGCCCCGCGACGCGAACCCGCCGTAGTTGGCCAGCGCGTGGCCCAGGTTGCCGATGCCGACGATGACGACCGCCCAGTCGGTGGTGAGGCCGATCTCGCGGGTGATCTGGTGGCGCAGGAAGTCGACCTCGTAGCCGACCCCGCGGGTGCCGTAGGAGCCCAGGTAGGAGAGGTCTTTGCGCAGCTTGGCGGAGTTCACTCCGGCCGACGCGGCCAGCTCTTCGGACGAGACCGTGGCGACGCCCCGCTCGGCCAGATTGGTGAGCGCCC
Organism: Jiangella alkaliphila; assembly: GCF_900105925.1. NCBI lineage: Bacteria > Bacillati > Actinomycetota > Actinomycetes > Jiangellales > Jiangellaceae > Jiangella > Jiangella alkaliphila. The sequence goes on from NZ_LT629791.1 coordinate 93,128, forward strand.
GCAGGTAGAGCGGCAACCGCGCGACCGTCGCCTCCGGCACGCCGCGCTGCGTTGCTGCGGCTGGTGTCGGCGTGGACGACGGACGGCTGTTTCGGGTCACGACACTCCCCGGTCGGCCGGCGCGGAAGGCGACATCCGGGGGCCGGGTGACGGACCCGAACCGGCAAGACTTACGATGCGCCCCAGCCTAGACGCTTGTGAACGTGTGCACAAAGTTGCTGTTCTGGGCTGGATGTTCTATAAGGCGCCGGTGAGAGCGCGGCGCAGCCGGTCGGCGTCGACCCGCCAGAAGTCGTGCTGAGCGCCGTCGACGAACGTGACGGGGATCTGCTCGCCGTAGCGCCGCTCCAGCTCCGGGTCGTCGACGATGCTCTGTTCGGCCCAGCCGACGCCCAGCTCGGCGCAGACGGTTTCGACGACGACGCGGGCGTCCTCACACAGGTGGCAGCCCGGCCGGCCGAGCAGCAGCACCCGCGGCGATTCGCTCATGGAGAGTCCCCTTCCGCGTGCTTTTGCAATGAGCACCAATACGCACCGGTGCGTATACGTGCTCATTGCAAAGGCCACCGTACGTCCTGCCGCAGGATGCCTTGCCGGGCGTCGGGGTGGACGATGCGCCGTTACTCTTGGCGACCATGCCGGGTTTGCGCTTGCGCAGGGAACGGACCGGGGCCGCGTCGGAACGGGCGAGGGCCGACGTCGCGGCCAGCACCGCCGAGGCGATCGCCGGCATCGAGCTGCCGTCCGACGCCCGGGCGGCCGCCTTCTTCGACCTGGACAACACCGTCCTGCGCGGCGCCTCGCTGTTCTATCTGGCCCGCGGGATGTACCAGCGCGGGCTGCTGCGCACCAGCGACATCCTCCGGTTCGGCCGCCAGCAGCTGCAGTTCGCCCTCGGCGCCGAGGACCCGGACCACATCGTCGAGGCGCGGGCGGCGGCGCTGTCGTTCATCGCCGGCCGGTCGGTCGAGGAGCTGTCGCGCGTCGGCGAGGAGATCTTCGAGCAGCTGATGGCCGACAAGCTCTGGCCCGGCACGCAGGCGATCGCGCAGCTGCACATCGACCAGGGCCAGCGGGTGTGGCTCGTGACGGCGGCGCCGGTCGAGGTGGCGACGATCATCGCCCGGCGGCTCGGCCTGACCGGCGCGCTGGGCACCGTCGCCGAGCACGTCGACGGCTACTACACCGGCCGGCTGGTGGGCGACCTGTTGCACGGCGCGGACAAGGCGGCGGCGGTGACGTCGCTGGCCGTGCGCGAGGGCCTGGACCTGCGCCGCTGCTCGGCCTACAGCGACTCCGCCAACGACATCCCGATGCTCTCGCTGGTCGGCTTCCCGTGCGCGGTCAACCCGGACCGCAAGCTGCGCCGTCACGCCCGCAAACGCGGCTGGCGGATCCGCGACTACCGGGCCCGGCGGCGCAACACCACGCTGGGCATCGCGGCCGGCACGGGTGCCGTCGCCGGCGCCGCGGTCGGGATCGTCGCCGCCCGCAAACGCCGCTAACCCGCCTCGCTCCCGCCAGGTGCCGCCACCAACCGCGGACCGTGCCGAGCCTGCAGCGCGCGGACCGCTCGACGACAGCCGAGGGCGGCGGGGCGGAGGATGCGGAGCCGGCGTCAAGAGCGCACGCGGCATGCTTCACCGCCGCGAAGCGGAGCCGGCGCAGCATCCTCCGCCCCGCCGCCCGGCCGCAACCACTAGCCGAAGGCGGGGCCGCGCAGCTCCAACAGCTCGGTGAGCGTCGCCTGGATGGTGTCGCGCACCTGGTCGGTCAGCTCGAACACCACCATGGGGTCGTCGGCCGCGCCGGGCGGGTAGTCGTCAGTGCGGATGGGCTCGCCGAACTCGATGATCCACTTCGACGGCAGCGGCACCAGCCCGAGCAGCCCGAGCCACGGGAACGTCGGCGTCAGCGGGAAGTACGGCAGCCCGAGCAGCCGGGCCAGCGACTCGGCGTTGCCGATCATCGGGTAGATCTCTTCGGCGCCGACGATCGAGCACGGGATGATCGGCGCCTTCGTGCGCAACGCCGCCGACACGAACCCGCCGCGGCCGAACCGCTGCAGCTTGTAGCGCTGCGAGAACGGCTTGCCGACGCCCTTGAAGCCCTCGGGCCAGACGCCGACCAGCTCGCCGCCGCCGAGCAGCGCCTCGACGTCCTCGTTGCAGGCCAGCGTGGTGCCGCTCTTGCGGGCGAGGTCGGCGACCACCGGCAGCTGGAAGACCAGCGTGGCGCCGAGGGCGCGCAGGTGCCGGGCCTTCGGATGGGTGTCGTGGACGGCCAGCTGGGTCATCAGGGAGTCGACCGGCAGCGTGCCGGAGTGGTTCGCCGCCACCAGCGCCGCACCGGTGTCGGGGATGTTCTCGATGCCGCGCACCTCGACCCGGAACCAGTGCTTGTACAGCGGGCGCAGCGCCGGGAGCAGAACGGACTCGGTCAGCTCGGGGTCGAACCCGAACGGGTCGACCTCGAACTCGCCCGTCAGCCGGCGCCCGGCGAACGCGACCAGCTGGTCCAGCCGATCGCCGTCGACGCCCAGGCGGTCGCGCAGCGCCCGGCCGGCCGCCGACGCGACGCGGTCCAGCAGGCCGGGCAGCGGGCTATCGGCCACGGGGGTCCTCCCCGGTCAGGACCTCGCGGACGGTGTGCTCGACGGCGCGGATGCGGTCGCGGTCGAGCAGCCCGCCGCGGGTGCGCGCGTCGGCGAACGCGTCGAACGTCGCGACCGTGTTGTAGACGGGGTCGAACTTCAGCTGGGTGCGCATGCGGGTGGTGTCGACGCCGCGGCCGTAGGTGAGGAACCGCACCAGCGCGGAGTCCATGTCGACGATGCCGCTGCGCTTCAGGATGCCGCCGACGAACGGCGAGCCCAGCGTCGGCAGCGGCAGCCCAGGCCGGCCGGCTCGCCGCAGCGCCTGGCTGAGCACCATGAACCCGTCGCCGGCCACGTTGAAGATGCCCGGCCGGTGCTCGACCGTCGCCAGCCGCAGCGCCTCGACGCAGTCCTGCTCGTGCACCAGCTGGAAGCGCGGGTCGCGGCCCAGCACGACCGGCACCAGCGGCAGCACGAAGTACTCGGACAGGCCGGTGCGGATCTCCGGGCCCAGCACATTCGCGAACCGCAGGATCGTCACGCCGACGTCGGGGCGGCGCCGTGAGAAGCCGCGCACGTACGCCTCGACCTCGCCGGCGTCCTTCTCGTAGCCACGCCGCGAGTGCGCCCCCGCCACCATGTCCTCGGCGAACAGCGCCGGCGCCTGCGGCCCCGACCCGTACACCGTCGTGGACGACTTCACCACGACCTTGCGCACCGACGTCGAGCGCTGGCACGCCGCCAGCAGCTGCATGGTGCCGATGACGTTGATCTCCTTCTGCGGCGTGCGGCCGCCGGCGTCGGCGCGCGTGGCCAGGATGTTCATGTGCACGACGGTGTCGGGCGCGACGCGGTCGATCGCGCGCCCGATGTCGGACGTGCGGATGTCGGCGCGCACGAACTCCGCGCCCCCGATGCTCTGCGTGGGTTCGAGGAGATCGACGCCGACGACGCGGCTCACCCCGGCCTCGGCCGAGAGGCGCTCAGCCAGCCGGGCGCCCAGATACCGGGCGACCCCCACCACCATGACAACCCTGGACACTCGTGTCCCGCTCTCCCCTAAGCACGGCCGCGCAAGACACCACTCTCGCACGGCCGCCGGAGTGACTTACTTGCCCATGCGGCGACGCTGCACGCGCGTACGGCGCAGGAGCTTGCGGTGCTTCTTCTTCGCCATCCGCTTGCGGCGCTTCTTGATCACAGAGCCCACGGGGCACCCTCACTCGCACGTCGATTGACCGCGCGACAGCCGCGCGACCGGCCAAGCCTACCCGGCTGACCGGGGGCGTCGTCCAATCGGCCTGTACCCCTTAACCGGCTTCCATCCCGCGGACGTACGACTCGCGCAAGTACTCGTGCACCGCGCTCTCCGGGATGCGGAACGACCGGCCCACCTGGACCGCCGGCAACGTGCCCGCGTGGACGAGGCGATACACCGTCATCTTCGACACCCTCATCGCCGTCGCCACCTCGGCGACAGTGAGGAACCGCACCTCTCCGAGTGGTGCCTCGGGCCCGTTGGTCGTCATTGCTTGATGGTAGTGGCGGATGTGACGGATGGGAAAGGGGGATCGAGAAGTGAATCGGATCGTGGGACGGATTGGTCCTGTCTCGTGACCTTTGCGGCGCCCCGCCGCTGCCGGCGTCGTCAGTAGGTGGGGTCGAGGGCGTGCGCCGGGAAGACGGCCGTCCGGGTCGCGTGGATCGCCTGGTCCAGCGGGTCGGCGGGGTCGTAGCCGGTGGACCAGTCGGAGTGCGTCGGCCGGGCGCCGTCGGTCATGCGCAGCGGCGCCGTCTGGTGGTAGCGGGCCTCGATGTGGGCGCGCCAGCCGGACGGCGTCTCGGTCTCCGGCGGAAGCGGGCGCTCCGCCGCGATGGCCAGGAGGTGGGTCCAGGCCCGAGGGACGACCTCGATGAGGGCGTAGCCGCCACCACCGGTCGCGACCCAGCGGCCGTCACAGAGCTCGTGGGCGAGGTCGTGCAGCAGCCGGTAGGACTCGCGCTGGCCGTCGACCGTCAGCGCCAGGTGCGCCAGCGGGTCCTCGAGGTGGCTGTCGCAGCCGTGCTGGCTGACCAGGATCTGCGGCCGCCACGCTCGCAGCAGGGGCGGGACGACGGCGTGGAAGGCGCGCAGCCAGCCGGCGTCGGACGTGCCCGGCGGGAGAGCGACGTTGACGGCGCTGCCCTCGGCGCCCGGCCCGCCGGTCTCGCTCGGGTAGCCGGTGCCCGGGAACAGCGTCCGCGGCGTCTCGTGCAGGCTGATGGTCAGCACCCGCGGGTCGTCGTAGAAGACGGTCTGGACGCCGTCACCGTGATGGACGTCGACGTCGACGTACGCGACCCGCTCGGCGCCGGCGTCGAGCAGTGCCCTGATGCCCAGCGCGGGGTCGTTGTAGACGCAGAACCCGGACGCGCTGGCCGGCATCGCGTGGTGCAGCCCGCCCGCCACGTTGACCCCGTGCAGCGCCGCCCCCGACCACACCGCCCGCGCCGCCGCGATCGTCCCGCCCGCCACCAGCGCGCTGGCCTCGTGCATGCCGGCGAAGCACGGGTCGTCGGTGGTGCCGAGGCCGTGCACGAGGTCGACGGTGTCGGGGTCGGCGCTGGCGGCCTTGACGGCGTCGAGGTAGCCGGCGGTGTGCACCGTCCGCAGCGTGGCGTCGTCGGCGAGATCGGGCGCCTCGACGTGCACGCCGTCGCCGCCGAGGACGCCCAGCTCGCGGGCCAGCCGGATGGTGAGGTCGACGCGGACCGGGTTCAGCGGGTGCCCGGGGCCGAAGTCGTAGCCGGTCAGGGCGTCGGACCAGGCGACGTGCACCGTGTGCATGGTGGCGTCAGCCCGACTCGCCGGACGCCAGCGCGCGGGAGCGGTCGCGGGCGGCCTCCATGGCGGCGAGGACGTCGGCGCGGACCTTGCCGTCGTCGAGCTTGCGCAGCGCCGCCGCCGTCGTGCCGCCGGGCGAGGTGACCCGCTCGCGCAGCACGCTCGGGTGCTCGCCGGTATCGCGCAGCAGCTGGGCCGAGCCGGCCAGCGTCTGCACCACGAGCTCCGTGGCGGTGGCGCGCGGCAGGCCCAGGTGGACGCCGCCCTCGATCATCGCCTCGACCAGGTAGAACACGTACGCCGGGCCGGAGCCGGAGACGGCGGTGACGGCGTCCTGCAGTTTCTCCGGGACGCGGGCCACCCGGCCGGTGGAGCGCAGCAGGTCCTCGGCCTCGCGCAAGTGCGTCTCGTCGCTGTTCGCACCGGCCGAGATGGCGGCCATGCCCTCGCCGACCAGCGCCGGAGTGTTCGGCATGACCCGCACGACGGCGACGCCGCCGGGCAGCCGCGCCTCGACGAACGCCGTCGTGATGCCGGCCGCCAGCGACACGAACAGCTGCCCGGGCCGGGCCGAGACCGCGACCTCGTCGAGCAGCGGCCCGACGTCGTGCGGCTTCACCACGAGCAGGACGGTGTCAGCGCGCTTCACGGCCTCGGCGTTGTCGAGCACCTCGACGCCGTACCGCTCGGTCAGCTCCGCCGCGCGGTCGGACCGCTTCTCGCCGACCAGCACGTCGGAGACGGGCCGGCCGCCCTGCAGGATGCCGGAGAGCAGCGCCTCACCCATCACGCCGGCGCCGAGGATCGCCACGGTCATTTGGAGCTCGCCACCGATCGCAGGAGGAATCCGAGGTTGGCCGGCCGGTCGGCCAGCCGGCGGACCAGGTAGGCGTACCACTCAGGTCCGTAGGGGACGTACACCCGGACCCGCTCGCCGGCCCGGACCAGCCGGACCTGCTCGCGCGAGCGCAGGCCGTAGAGCATCTGGTACTCGTAGCTGCCCTGCTCGCGCCGGTGCCGGGCGGCCAGCGACCCGGCGATCTCGACCAGCCGGGGGTCGTGCGTGGCGATCATCGGGTAGCCGTCGCCGGCGAACAGCACCTTCATGCAGCGCACGTACGAGCGGTCGACGTCGCCGCGGTCGCGGAAGGCGACGCTCTCGGGCTCGTCGTAGGCGCCCTTGCACAGCCGCACCCGCGAGCCCTCGTGGGCGAGGTCGCGGCAGTCGGCCTCGGTGCGCTTGAGCTGGGCCTGCAGCACCACGCCGACGCTGGGGAAGTCGGTGCGCAGGTCGCGCAGGACGTCCAGCGTGGCGTCGGTGGTGGTGTGGTCCTCCATGTCCAGCGTCACCGTGGTGGCGGCGTCGGCGGCCGCCTGGCAGATCTGCTGCGCGTTCTCGAGCGCGATGGCCGGGCCGTCGGCCGGCAGCGCCTGCCCGACCGCCGACAGCCGCACCGACACCTCGACGTCGGTGGTCAGCTCGGCCTTCTCGAGCGCCTCGAGCAGTGCGACGTAGACCTGCGCGATGCGCGTGGCCTGGGCGCGGTCGTGGGTGTCCTCGCCCAGGTGGTCGATGGTGACCGCAAGACCCTCACCGGTCAGCTCGCCGGCCACCCGCACGACGTCGCTCTGCTCCGGGCCGGCGACGTAACGCGCGACGACGCCGCGGGCCAGCGGGAGACGCTCGACCGTGTGCCGCAGCCGCTCGCTCCGCGACGCGCCCAGCAGGGCCGAACGAAATATCATCCGGGCTGGCGCCAGACCCTGCGGTCGGCTACCAACCTTCCCCAATGCCAATGCGGTGCCCTCTCCTCGCGGTAGCCGGACTCCGCCAGGGTACGGCACCTGAGGTCACGGAGTGCGGCGACGCAGCGTGGCCGCGCCGAGCGCCAGCAGCGCCACCGAGAACCCCAGCACGACGCCGATCTGGCCCCACACCTCCGGGTCGGTGTTGGCCTGGACCTCGCTCATCGCGTCGACGGCGTACGACAGCGGCAGCACGTCGGAGATCGCCTCGAGGACGTCCGGCAGCTGGTCGCGCGGCACCAGCAGCCCGCAGAGCAGGAACTGCGGGAGGATCAGCGCCGGCATGAACTGGACCACCTGGAACTCCGTCGACGCGAACGCGCTGACGAACAGCCCGAGCGCCACGCCCAGCAGCGCGTCGAACACCGCGACGGCGATGAGCAGCCAGGCCGGCCCGGCGGTGTCCATGTCGAGCAGACCGATCGCCACCGACGCGGTGATGAGCGCCTGCAGCAGCGCGACCGACCCGAACGCCAGCGCGTAGCCGGCCAGGAAGTCGAACTTGCCGGTCGGCATCGACAGCAGCCGCTCCAGCGTCCCGGACGTCCGCTCACGCAGCGTCGCGATCGACGTCACGAGGAACATCACCAGGAACGGGAAGATCGCCAGCAGCGCCGGCCCGATCCGGTCGAACAGCGCGCCGCCGTCGTAGACCCACCAGAGCAGCGACAGCAGCAGGCTCGGGACCACCAGCATCAGCGCGATGGTGCGCGGGTCGTGCCGCAGCTGGGTCAGCACCCGTGCGGCCGTGGCCAGGGTGATCCGCGGGGTCATGACGCCACCTCCTGCTCGGCCTTCTCCACCAGTTCCAAGAACGCGCCCTCGGCGTCGGCCGCGCCCGTGCGGGCCAGCAGCGCCGGCAGCGTGTCGTCGGCCAGCAGCCGGCCCTCGCGGAGCAGAATCAGCCGCTCGCACCGCTCGGCCTCGTCCATCACGTGGCTCGACACCAGCAGCGTGACGCCGTCCTGGGCGAGCCGGTTGAACAGCTCCCACAGCTGCACGCGCAGCACCGGGTCCAGCCCGACCGTCGGCTCGTCCAGGACCAGCACCTCCGGCGTCCCGAGCAGCGCCGTCGCCAGCGACACCCGCGACTCCTGCCCGCCGGACAGCCGGCCCACCAGGTGGTCGGCCCGCGAGCCGAGGTCGACCTGCTCGATCGCGCGGTCGACGTCGCTCATCGGCGCGCCGAGGACGCGAGCGTAGTAGCGCAGGTTCTGGCGGACGGTGAGGTCGGCGTAGATGCTCGGCGCCTGGGTCACGTAGGCGACGCGGTCGCGCAAGCTCTTGTCGCCGGCGGGGCGGCCGAGGACGTCGACGGTCCCGCCGGCCACCTTCTGGACGCCGACGACGGCCCGCATGAGCGTCGACTTGCCGGAGCCCGACGGGCCGAGCAGGCCGGTCAGGCTGCCGGCGCGGATGTCCAGATCGAAGTCGTCGAGGACGGTGACGGGACCGCGCACGACCCGCAGCCCGCGGATCCGTACGGCAGAATTCATCATGTGTTGAATAATGCGGCCGTGAGCGAGCCGCCGTCAAGCGGCGGGCGGGTTTCGGGGTGAGCTAGTCCTGCTCGAAGGCGCCGTCGTAGTACCGCTGCAGCACCGGCGCGACCAGCGCCACCAGCTCCTCGTCGGACACCGACGCCATCGGCTCCAGCTTGACCACGTAGCGGATGATCGCGATGCCGATCATGTGCGACACCATCGCCTCGGCCCGCAGCGCGCCGTCGGGCACGCCCTCGAAGGCGACCAGGACGCGGCCGAGCAGCGCCCGGGTGACGAACTGGCGCAGCAGCCGGGCGGCGGTCTCGTGCTGCAGGGCCGAGCGGAGCAGCGCGAGCATCGGCGCGCGCCCGGACGGCTGACCCCACACGCTCAGGAACGTGCGCATGGCCCGCTCGCCGACACCCGCATCGCCGCTGTCGTCCGCGATCGCGTCGGCGATGACGGCCGGGTCGAACGGGATCTCCATCGCGACCAGGAACAGCTTCTCCTTGGTCCCGAAGTAGTGGTGGACGAGCGCAGGGTCGACGCCGGCGGCGGCCGCGATGGCGCGCACGCTGGCGCCGTCGTAACCGCGCTCGCCGAACACCTCGCGAGCGGCGGCCAGGATCTCGCCCTTGGTGTCCGGTGCGCCGCGACGCCGCCCGGACCGCGCCCTCAGAACCTTTCCCACAATTCCGGCATCCTATCCACGAACTCGGCCGGCCGCCCACTGCCGCCGTGCCTATACGGCTGACATGTGCCCTGTTGTCGCATTCTTTCGGCGATGTACGAGAAGTGTCGAAAACTCGGACGAAATAGTCCGGCACCACCACGAAACGCCTGAACAGGAGGGTGTGCGGCACTTGGTCACATCAATCGGGTGACTCTCCGACAACACACTTGACATAGCTCGCCCGCCAGTCAAAGCTTTCGTGCTGATGCGCATCAATGCACCATCCGACCGCAAGACAACGCGTGATCAAGGAGTATTCTGGTGAAGAACGTACTGCGCGGCGCCCTCGTCGCTGGTGTGGCGTTCGCAGCCTCCATGGGCATCGGGGCCACGGCCTCCGCGGCTCCGGAGGTTCCGGGTGCCGACTCCCTTCCGGAGATCGACATCCTGAACAACGCCTGCATCCTGCCCTGGTTCTGGCAGGGCCCGGTCAACTTCATGGTCGAGGACCAGTACGGCTCGTACTCGGCCTGTAACGGTGCGGCCGAGGACGGCGAAGGCAGCGGCATCGGCAACAACGCCTGCATCCTGCCCTGGTTCTGGCAGGGTCCGTTCAACGTCCTGCTGGGCAGCCAGGCCGGCGACTACGCGGCCTGCAACGGCTCGGAGGAGATCCCGGCCGACGTCCAGGAGCAGCTGCAGAGCATGCTGCCCGAGGGTGTCGCTCCCGAGGACCTCACCGAGAGCGAGCTGCTGGAGCTGCTCCCCGAGGGCACGCAGCTGCTGCCGCAGGGCTGAGCGTCCTGAGCTGAGGGCACGGGGCGGAGATTGCCAGTTCTCCTGCGGCAATCTCCCCCGTGCTGCTCGGTGTTGTACGACGACTCGCGTCGAGGGCGACCGCCCTCGGCGCCTTTCGTGGTTCCCGGCGTCGATCCTGGCGCCGGGACTCAGCCCGCCGAGCCACCGCGGGCGACCAGTTCCGCCGTCCCGTCGGCGCCCACCGCGAACGCCGTCTGCACGGAGGCGGCGAGGTTGAGCCGGGTGAAGGCCAGCGCCTCGGCGAGGTCGGCCTCGCGCTCGGCCGTGTTGCGCGCCCGCCGCGTGCTGACCTCGAGGATCACCGACCCGGACCACTCGATGCGGGCCAGCCGCTCCAGCACCGCCGAGCACGGCTGATTGCCGCGGCCGGGGATCAGGTGCTCGTCGCGCGACGAGCCGGTGCCGTCAGTCATGTGCAGGTGGGCCAGGCGGTCGCCGATCGCTTCGGACATCTTCAGCGAGTCCATGCCGGCGACGGCCGCGTGCGAGAGGTCGAGCGTGATGTGCTCGTACGCCTCGTCGGTGGGGTCCCAGTCGGGCGCGTAGGCGGCCACCTCACGGCCGGCCGCCCGCCACGGGTACATGTTCTCCACCGCGACGGCGATGCCGAACTCCTCCTCGAGCCGGGCCACCAGCTCGACGAAGCCGCGCGCGTACTCGCGCTGCCACCGGAACGGCGGATGCACGACGACGGTCGACGCGCCCAGGCGGCGGGCCGCCTCGAGCGACTTCGTCAGCCGCACCGTGGGATCGGGCGACCACACGCGCTGGGTGATGAGCAGGCACGGCGCGTGCACGGACAGCACCGGCATGCCGTACCGCTCGGCCAGGCTCTCGATCTGGTCGATGTCCTGGCTGACCGGATCGGTCCACACCATCACCTCGACGCCGTCGTAGCCGAGCTCCGCGGCCATCTCGAACGCCGTGGCGGCCCCCTGCGGGTAGGTGGCGGCGGTGGACAGCCCCACGGGCGACTCGGGGACCCGTAGTACCCCGGAGGCACTCTGGCGCAGTTCGGACACGCTCTCAAGGGTAAGCCGCCGGGCCACGCGCCGGCGCCGGGCTCGGCTCACGACTCGGGCGCGAACTCCCAGTGCCAGGGCTCCGGCGTGCTGCCGCTGGGCCGGGCCCAGTCGGGGTTGTCCCAGCCGAAGTCGCCGGCGTTGTCGTCGAGCCAGGCGTAGAGCTCGCCGCCGAAGGAGTTGGCGCCGCAGCCGACGTCCACGGCGAGGCCCCAGCCGTGCTGGCTGGTGCCGGGCTCGGCGGCCAGGCCGGGCTTGCGGTCGGCGACGTCGACCTGAGCCTCGTAGCTGCGGTACGAGTCGGTGACGCACTCGATGAGGCCCTCGCCGGTCTCGGCCCGGTAGAACGCGTCGAGCGCGACGAACGAGGCGGCGGCATCGGGGCGCAGCTGCTGGCCGCTGCCGATGCCGCACAGGTGATCGGAGCCGAGCTCGCCGTTGCCGATGTCGTCGTCGGGGATGGTGGCGTCGCAGCCGGCCACCGGCGGGAAGCCGGCCGGGGTCGGCGTGGGCGTCGGCACCGGCGCGACGGCCGTGGGCGCCGGGGCGGGCGCGGCGGTCACCGGGGCCGACGGGGTGGGCGCCGGCGTGGCGGACGGGGTGCCGACGCTGCCGGCCAGCGGCGACGGGGCGCCGTTGTCACCGCGGTCGGGGCCGGCCGCGGCGTCCTCGCGCAGCTCGCCGACGTCGAACGGGGCGGGCGAGAGCGAGGCGATGGCGGCCGTCGGGGCCGGGGCGGCCGTGAGCGTCGTGGCGCCGACGGCGGCGCCGGCGGCCGCGCCCACCCCCGCGAAGGGCAGAGCGAGCCGGCGGAGGCGGGCAGAGTGGCGCCGCTTGTGACGAGCGTTGGGCACGAGCGGCGGTCCTCCGGGAGATCACGAGACGATAACGGCCAGATGACTCTAACCCGATTCGTCCAATTTTCCATAAGGACTGACGTCAGACCTCGCGGCCGGCTTCGACGGCCTCCCCGAACTCGCCCCCTTCGAACTGGTCCAGCCGGCGCAGGATGATGCCCTCGCGCAGCGCCCACGGGCAGATGTCGATCTCGTCGACCTCGAACAGGTCGACGACGGCGTCGGCGACGACCGCGCCGGCCAGCAGCTGCGCGGCCCGGCCGGAGGACACGCCGGGCAGCTTGGCCCGCTCGGCGGTCGTCATGGCGGCCAGCTTCTTCACCAGTTCCTGCACGTCAGAGCGGCTCAGCGTGCGCCGGACGTACGGGCCGTCGCCGGACGGCGCGGCGCCGGCCACCCGGGCCAGCGACCGGAACGTCTTGCTCGACGCGACCGCGCGGTCGTGGGTGCCGTACCGGTTGACGCCGCCGATGATCGAGGCGATCTCGGCCCGGACGTGCCGCCGCAGCGCCCGCACCTCGTCCTTCGACGGCGGGTCGCCGGTGAACCACGCGCGGGTCAGCCGGGCGGCGCCGAGCGGCAGCGACACCGCGACGTCGGGGTTCTCGTCGCCGCCGGCGGCCAGCTCGAGCGAGCCGCCGCCGATGTCGACGCTGAGCAGCCGCCCCGCCGACCACCCGTACCAGCGGCGCACCGCGAGGAACGTCAGCCGCGCCTCGTCCTCGCCGGACAGGATCTGCAGGTCGACGCCGGCCTCGTCGCGCACGCGGTCCAGGACGGCGGTGCCGTTGACGGCCTCGCGCAGCGCCGACGTCGCGAACGCCAGCATGGACGTGGCGCCCTTGTCCTCGGCCGCCTCGACCGCGTCGCGGCAGGTCTGCACCAGCCGGTCGGCGCCCTCGCCGCTAATGGAGCCGGAGTCGTCGAGCAGCTCGACCAGGCTCAGATCGGTCTTCTGCTTGTACGCCGGCAGCGGACGCGCGCCCCGGTGGGCGTCGACCAGCAACAGATGGACGGTGTTGGAACCGACGTCGAGCACACCCATGCGCACGAAAAAGACGATACTCGTGGGGTGGAGCTGCGGACACACGGAGCGCGAGCCTGGGTGGAGTTCACCGATCCGGCCGACGACGGCCAGGTGCTGCGCTGCGACCTGACCTGGCTGACGTCCCGGTGGACGTGCATCTTCGGGCAGGGCTGCCCCGGCATCTACGCCGACCGGCCCGACGACGGCTGCTGCACGCACGGCGCCCACTTCTCCGATGACGACGACGAGAAGCGCGTGCGCGGCTACGCGAGCCGGCTCGGCCCCGAGGTCTGGCAGCTGCGCGACGAGGGGCTGCGCGGCGGCGTCGTCGAGATCGACGACGAGGGCGAGCACAAGACCCGCGTCGTCGACGGCGCGTGCGTGTTCCTGAACCGGCCCGGGTTCGCCGGCGGCACCGGCTGCGCGCTGCACGCGTTCGCGCTGGCGTCCGGGCAGCACCCGCTGGAGACCAAGCCCGACGTGTGCTGGCAGCTGCCGATCCGGCGGTCCTACCGCGACGCCGAGCGGCCGGACGGGACGACGTACCTCGAGATCTCGATCGGCGAGTACGACCGCGCCGGCTGGGGCGCCGGCGGCCACGACATGAACTGGTACTGCACCACGGCGACCGAGGCGCACGTCGGGCGCGAGCCGGTCTACCGGTCGAACGAGCCGGAGCTGCGGGCGCTCGTCGGCGACAAGGCCTACGAGCAGCTGGCCGAGCACTGCGAGGCGTTCCTCGCCGCCCAGCTGCCGCTGCTGGTGCACCCGGCGACGGCGGCGGCGAACCCGCCGGACTGAGTCCCCCGCCCACCCCAAGTTGATCTTGGAGTTGTTCGCCAATTACTGGGCGAATTGTCCGATTGATGGCCGAACTACTCCAAGATCAACTTGGGGGCGGGGCGGGGTGGGCGGGGCCGGGTCCGGCACCGGACAGCGAGAGGCCGCCGGACCCGAACCTCTCGGTCGGGCCGGCGGCCTCTACAGGGGAGTTGCTGTTACTGCTGGACCTGGCGGCGGTTCACCGCGAACGCGGCGGCCGCACCGGCGAGCAGCAGGCCGACGGCAACGAACAGCAGCTGGCTCGACGCACCGGTGTCCGGCAGCGACTCGCCGTCACCGGAACCGTCGTCGGCACCGTCAGCGGCGCCGTCGTCGGAGCCGTCCTCGGCGCCGTCGTCAGTGCCGTCGACCTCGGTCCCGTCGACCTCGGTCCCGTCGACCTCGGTGCCCTCGACCTCGGTGCCCTCGACCTCGGTGCCCTCGACTCGGTGCCCTCGACCTCGGTACCTTCGACCTCGGTGCCCTCGACCTCGGTGCCCTCGACCTCGGTGCCCTCGACCTCGGTGCCCTCGACCTCGGTGCCCTCGACCTCGGTACCTTCGACCTCGGTGCCCTCGACCTCGGTACCTTCGACCTCGGTGCCCTCGACCTCGGTCCCATCGACCTCGGTCTCAGCCTCGGCGCGATCGCAGGCCTGGTAGTAGGCCTCCTGGCTGCCGATCAGGGCGTTGAGCGGACCCTGCCACAGCCACGGCAGCGCACAGGCATCGTTGAGGATGTCGATGCTGCCGCCGTCCTCGCCAGGTGCTGCGACGAGGCTGCTCAGCAGGTCCGTCGACGGCGCGTCAGCGCCGCTGCAGGCGGTGTAGTGGGCCGACTGCTCGCCCAGCACCGCGTTGATCGGACCCTGCCACAGCCACGGCGCGGCGCAGGCGTTGTTCAGCAGGTTGACACCGTCGCCGGTCAGCGTGCCGTCGTTGTTGCAGGCGGCGTAGTGCGCGGACTGACCGTCGTTGAACCCGTTGACCGGGCCCTGCCACAGCCACGGCAGCGCACAGACGTTGTTGCCAACGTTGAGCCCGTCGCCGTAGGTGGTGCCGTCGCTGTTGCACGCGACGTACGTGGCCTCCTGGCCCTCGACGAACACGTTCGCCGGACCCTGCCAGAGCCACGGGAGTGCGCAGGCACCGTTGAGCACGTTGATGCCGTCGCCGTAGGTGGTCTCTTCGGTGTTGCAGACCACGTAGTAGGCGGACTGGTCCTCGACGCCGCCGTTGGCCGGACCCTGCCAGAGCCAGGGCGCCGCGCAGGCGTTGTTGAGGACGTTGATGCCATCGCCGTAGGAGTCGGCATTGTTGTTCAGGACGTTGATGCCGTCGCCGATGGCGATGCCGGTGTTGCCGTTGCAAGCCTCGTAGAAGGCCTCCTGGCCGCCGACGAAGATGTTGAACGGTCCCTGCCACAGCCAGGGCAGTGCGCACAGGCTGTTGCCGACCTCGATGTCGCCGAGGCCGAGGGTGTCGAGCAGGCCGTTGGCCTCCTCGACGCTGGTGATCTCGTTGGGGAGCTCAACCCCCTTGCTCTCCTCGGCCGTGGCCGCCGGCACGCTCATAGCGAAACAGGCGGCGAGCGCAGCGCCGGCCACAACGGCGCCACGCAGCACTGTCTTCAACACAATTCTCCTCAAATCATTCGAAAGGTGTTTCCCAGGCAACCTGTTTTCTGGGTGCCCGCCAGGGAGTACATTCGACCCACTGGCCAGGGGTGTCAAGGTACTCTACAAAAGGTCAATCATCTAGGTGACATACCGGCGACAGCACTTTTCGAAGCCCTTTCTGTCCGAATTCGTGAAGAGCGTCTGCAATAATGTGGACGTGCGCCGCGACGTCATACCGAGTCCGAACATCTGGCACTATCCGGACGTCTACGAGATCGAGAACCGCGGCGTCGACCCCGGCGGCGTTCTCGAGGCCGCGATGCTGCGCATCCACGACTGGGCCGGGCTCGACCTCCTCGACGTCGGCTGCGGCACCGGGTTCCATCTCCCCCGGTTCGCGGCGTCCGCCCGCCGCGTCGTCGGCGTCGAGCCGCACCCGCCGCTGGTGCGACGCGCTCAGCAGCGGGTGGCGGCGCTGCCGGCCGCGGTCCGCTCGCGCATCACCGTCCTGCGCGGCAAGGCGCAGCAGCTGCCGCTCCCGCCGGCGTCGGTCGACGTCGTGCACGCCCGCTGGTCCTATTTCTTCGGACCCGGCAGCGAGCCGGGGCTGGCCGAGCTGGGCCGGGTGCTGCGACACGGCGGCACCGCGTTCGTCATCGACAACGACGCCACCCGGTCGACGTTCGGCCGCTGGTTCCGCACCGCGCTGCCGTCGTACGACGCCGAGGCGGTGGAGCGGTTCTGGGCCCGGCAGGGCTGGCAGCGCGAGCCGCTGACGATGCGCTGGGAGCTGCCCGACCGCGCCGCGTTCGAAGCCGTCGTGCGGATCGAGTTCGACCCCGAGAACGCCGAGGCGATCCTGACCGAGCACGACGCCGCCTCCGTCGACTACGCCGTCAACCTGTTCTGGCGCCGCTTCTGACGCACGGTTGTCGGACCGGCCGTCTACGGTTCTGGTCATGGCGAAGGCGAAGACGACGGCCCCGGTCTTCCGGTGCTCCGAGTGTGGCTGGTCCACGGCCAAGTGGGTCGGCCGGTGCGGCGAGTGCCAGGCATGGGGCACGGTCGAGCAGGCCGGCACGGCGAAGGCCGGCGTCACGGCGGCCGGCCCGGTCACCGAGGCGGCCCAGCCGATCGGCTCGGTCGCCATCGAGGCCGCCCGCTCCCGGCCCACCGGCGTCGGCGAGTTCGACCGCGCGCTGGGCGGCGGGCTGGTCCAGGGCGCCGTCATCCTGCTGGCCGGCGAGCCGGGCGTCGGCAAGTCAACACTCCTACTCGACGTCACCGCACGGTGGGCGCACGAGGCCGGCCGGGCGCTCTACGTCACCGGTGAGGAGTCCGCGGCCCAGGTGCGGCTGCGGGCCGAGCGCATCGACGCCGTCGCCGACCATCTCTACCTCGCCGCCGAGACCGACCTGTCCGCCGTCCTCGGGCACATCGACGAGGTCCAGCCGTCGCTGCTGGTGCTCGACTCCGTCCAGACGGTGTCCAGCGCGGCCGTCGACGGCGCGGCCGGCGGCGTCACACAGGTGCGCGAGGTGGCCGCGTCGCTGATCCGCCTGGCCAAGGACCGCGGCATCGCCACCATCCTCGTCGGCCATGTCACCAAGGACGGCAGCATCGCCGGGCCGCGCGTGCTCGAGCACCTGGTCGACGTCGTGCTGCACTTCGAGGGCGACCGCCACTCCCGGCTGCGGCTGGTGCGCACGGTGAAGAACCGGTTCGGGCCGGCCGACGAGGTCGGCTGCTTCGACCTCACCGACACCGGCATCAGCTCGCTGGCCGACCCCACCGGGCTGTTCCTGTCGCGCCACGCCACACCGGTGCCGGGCACCTGCGTCACCGTCACGCTGGAGGGGCGGCGCCCGTTGCTCGGCGAGGTGCAGGCGCTGGTGGCGACGTCCGCGCTGGCCACGCCGCGGCGGGCGAACAGCGGGCTCGACTCCTCGCGCGTCGCCATGGTGCTGGCCGTGCTCGAGCGTCGCGGTCAGGTCCGGCTCAGCAACAGCGACGTCTACACGTCCACCGTCGGCGGCGCCAAGCTGTCCGAGCCGTCCACCGACCTCGCGTTGCTGCTGGCGGTGGCCGGCGCGGCGTCCGGCACTCCGTTGCCGGCCGGGCTGACGGCGCTCGGCGAGGTCGGGCTGGCCGGCGAGATCCGCCGCGTGTCCGGCCTGCAGCGGCGGCTGGCCGAAGCCGAGCGCATGGGGTTCACGACGGCGCTGGTGCCGGGCGACCCCGGCCCCGTGCCCGGCGGCATCCGCGTCGTCGAGGTCGCCGACGTCGGCCAGGCGCTGGCGGCGGCCGGTCGCAATGCCGGGTTGGCGGCGGATTCGCCCCAGCGCACCTGAATCGTTGCGTGGTATTGACGTCAACGACGCCACACACCGGCACATCACGCCCTAGACTGTTCTATCCGCGCCGTCGGCTGTCCCTCGCCGGGACGGCGCCGCGCAAACGTACACTGTTCATCAACGAGAAGCCGTTCGGGTCACGACAGGGGTCACGTGCAAGGCATCGATCGAGCCGGCGCCGACGCGAAGCTGCGCCTGGCTCTGGCAGCTGTGGCGCCCGGCACGGCGCTGCGCGAGGGCCTGGAGCGGATCCTGCGCGGCCGCACCGGCGCCCTGGTCGTGCTCGGCTACGACAAGACCATCGAGGCCATGTCCACCGGCGGCTTCAGCCTCGACGTCGAGTTCAGCGCCACCCGGCTGCGCGAGCTGGCGAAGATGGACGGCGCCATCGTCGTCGACCGCGACTGCACGAAGATCCTCAAGGCGGCCACCCAGCTGGTGCCCGACCCGTCCATCCCGACGACCGAGTCCGGCACCCGGCACCGCACCGCCGAGCGCGTGGCCAAGCAGACCGGCTTCCCGGTCATCTCGGTCAGCCAGTCCATGCGCATCGTCGCCATCTACGTCGACGACATCCGCTACGTGCTCGAGGACGCCGGGCAGATCCTGTCGCGGGCCAACCAGGCGCTGGCCACGCTCGAGCGCTACAAGCTGCGCCTCGACGAAGTGTCCGGCACGCTGTCGGCGCTGGAGATCGAGGACCTCGTCACCGTCCGCGACGTCGTCTCGGTGGCGCAGCGGCTGGAGATGGTGCGGCGCATCTCGGTCGAGATCGACGGCTACGTGGTCGAGCTCGGCACCGACGGCCGGCTGCTCAGCCTGCAGCTCGACGAGCTCGTCGCCGGCGTCGACTCCGACCGCGAGCTGGTCATCCGCGACTACCTGCCGGCACCGTCCGGACGCCGCAAGCGCAGCCTCGGCGAGGCCATCAGCGCGCTCGACACACTGTCCGGCACCGACCTGCTCGACCTCGGCGCGGTCGCCCGGGCGCTCGGCTTCCCCGGCGGCGGCGAGCAGCTCGACGCCGCGGTGAGCCCGCGCGGGTTCCGGCTGCTGGCCCGGGTGCCGCGGCTGCCCGACAGCGTCATCGACCGCCTGGTCGAGCACTTCGGCGGCCTGCAGAAGCTCCTCGCCGCCAGCGTCGACGATCTCCAAGCCGTCGAGGGCGTCGGCGAGTCCCGCGCCCGCAGCGTCCGCGAGGGACTGTCCCGGCTGGCCGAGTCCAGCATCCTCGAACGCTACGTCTGACCAGCGTCGTCGCGGACGAACGTCGTGCGAACGAACGTTGTCAGCGCCCGCCCGTAGGGTGGGCACCCTCCCAACCGGGCGGGGACCGAACTCAGGCACACGAACGCACAGTTCGGGCGAACCGGACACCGCACTCGTCAGCTGGCGAAGGCAGCGACGGCGTCGGCGAACCGGTCGAGGTCCGCGGCGAAGTCCGGCCGCGGCGGCTCCGTGCAGCCCGGCAGCACGACCGCACCCGGCACGAGCGCGGCCAGCGCGTCCACCGCCCGGCGCTGGTGGAACGGGTTCGGCGGGTCCGCCGGCAGCAGGCCAGGCCAGCAGCAGGCGGGCGACCGTGTCCGGCCTGGCCAGCGCCAGCCGCACCGCCGCCGAGCAGCCGTTCGACCCGGCGATGACGACCACCGGCTCCCCGGGCAGCGTCCGAGCCAGGTGATCTGCCTCGGCCGCCCACGACGTCGCGCGAGTCAGCCGATCCGGCGCGAGCACGTCGAAGCCGCGACCCTCCAGCGCGTCGATGACGCCCGGCCGCCGCCAGAAGGCGTCGGCGTCCATGCCCGGTTCCCAGAGCCCACCGTGGACCAGCAGCAGCGTCGTCACCGACGCATTGTCGCGTACATGACTCGTGGGCCCGCCGCCCTCTCGCGAAGGCGCCGGACCCACGAGGTTCATCTCATTTCGTGTCACGGCGGCGGGTGGGACCGCCGTGCTCGATCGCCGGGCCGGAGCCCGGCTGCTCTCAGAGCGAGCGCGCGGCGTCGGCCGGAACGGCCTCGCCGGTGATGCCGCCCTGCGGGACCTCGACGCTCAGCTCGGGGAAGCTCAGCAGGCCGACCTCGGCGCTGGCCACCTCGACGTCGCCCACGACCGGGACCGGGACGGTCACCGTCACGCGCACCGACAGGCCGCCGCCCGACGCGGACGCGACCGTGCCGTCCTCGGCGAGGACGGTGTCGGAGTCGCGGTAGTCGGCGAAGTTCAGGTTCACCGACAGGCCGCCCAGGTCGAACGTCTCGTCGAAGCCCGGCTCGACGTGGATGACGTCGTTGTCACCGACGTGCAGCTCGAGGGCCGGCAGCTCGTAGTCGAACGCCGCGCCGCCCGGCTCACCGGTCGCCGCGAGCCGGCCCCACGCGTTCGGCGTCTCGCCGTCGTCGGAGCCCGCCAGGCCGAGCGAGATGCCGCCGTTGGCCGCCCCGCCCAGGACGCTCAGGTCGGCGAACCGGCCGCTGACCTCGGCGTAGGCGCCCAGCGAGCCGTCGTCCTTCGGGAACGTGCCGGTCTCCTGCAGCAGCTGGCCGGCGCCGACGGTGACGACCGGGCTACCGGCCGGCAGCTCGATCGGCAGCATGTCCGCGACCCCACCCAGGTCCGCGATGTCGATCAGGTCGACCTCGCCGACACCCGAGTACAGCGACGTCAGCACGCCGCCTGCGCCGCCCTCGGTGACGAGGTCGTCGTTCCAGTTGGCCTTGACCTCGCCGGAGATCGCGTCGAGGTTGCCGAGGATCGGCACCTCGAGGCCGTGCAGGCCGTAGGTGGCCGTGTCGGCCTCCTCCGGCAACGCGACCTGCTCGACCAGGTACGGGACGTCGAACTCGGCGCCCGCGCCGCCGACGCTGGCGATGATCCCGAACGCCCGGGAGAAGACGCCCTCGTCCTCGCCCTCGACGCCGGCCGAGTTCGCCTCGGACTCGATCTGCCCGACGGTGACGTGCGCGTCGAGCTCCGGCACCTCCACCGGGAGGGGCGCCTCGGCGCCGGTCCTCACCTGCGCGGTGGCGTAGTAGCCGTCCGCTGCGATCCTGAACTCGCCGGAGCGCTGGTCCGGCTCGGCGGCCGTGCCGGACTCGGTGGCCTGTGCCTGCAGCCCGGCGGCCGAGCAGACCAGCGCCGCGCCGGCCACGCCCGCTGCCACCTTGACCGCACCACGACGCACACGCCGCCGGTCAGTCGCTTCCAGAGTCATACTTGCTCCTTCTCCACTACCCTTTTCCGGCCTCGATGGGGACAAAGTCCGGATTTATCCGTGCGTGCAGAATTGATCACGCGTCAGAGACGCTAACTACGAGACTGATCATGAGTCAATGACCATGACGAAACGTCGTCGGCGGATATTTTCCGGTGTCCTTTTTGGCCCTTTGTGACCCGCTGCCGCCGGGCCTAGACTCGACGCTGATGCACGCCACCGTCCTGTCCTGGTACTCCGCTCACGCGCGCGATCTGCCGTGGCGCGCGCCCGGCCGGACGCCCTGGGGCGTGTTGGTGAGCGAGATCATGCTGCAGCAGACCCCGGTCGTGCGGGTCGAGCCGGTGTGGCACGAGTGGATGCGACGGTGGCCGCGGCCGGCCGATCTCGCCGCCGAGGAGCCGGGCGAGGCGATCCGCGCGTGGGGACGGCTGGGCTACCCGCGGCGGGCGCTGCGGCTGCACGCGGCGGCCGGGGCGATCGTCGCGCGGCACGGTGGTGACGTGCCGGGGACGTACGACGAGCTGATCGCGCTGCCCGGCATCGGCGACTACACGGCCGCGGCGGTCGCGTCGTTCGCGTTCGGCGCCCGGCACGCCGTCCTCGACACCAACGTCCGCCGGGTGCTCGCCCGCGCCGTCGCCGGGACCCAGTACGCACCCGTCGCGCCGACGTCCGCCGAGCGGCGGCTGGCGCTGGACCTGGTGCCGGACGGCGACACCGCGCCCCGCTGGGCGGTCGCCGTCATGGAACTGGGCGCGCTGGTCTGCACCGCCCGCTCGCCGCGCTGCTCGGCCTGCCCCATCGCCGACCAGTGCGCCTGGCGCCTCGCCGGCTCCCCTCCCGACGACGGTCCCCCACGCCGCGGCCAGCCCTGGCACGGCACCGACCGCCAGGTCCGCGGCCGCCTGATGGCAATCCTCCGCGACTCGACCACCCCCGTGCCCAAACACCTGCTCGAGGCCACCTGGCCCGACCCCGCCCAACGCGAACGCGCCCTCGACACCCTCGTCGCCGACGGCCTCATCGAACCCTTGGACGGCGACCTCTTCCGCCTCCCCACCTCTCCCCCGCCCGCCGGTCAAGTGGGATAGCCCTGGCCGTGCGGCGGGCGCGGAGCTGGCGGCCCGGTGCGCACGACCATGAGGAGGGGACGGCGGGTGCGGAGCCGGCGTCAAGAGCGCACGCGGCATGCTTCACCGCCGCGAAGCGGAGCCGGCGCAGCACCCGCCGCCCCCTCCGACCCCGCAAGCAGACCCCGCCGGCGCAGCGCCACAAGACACCGCCCGGCGTGACCACCCTTGACCGGCGGTAATCATTTCGCTACGTTCCGCCACAAGCTGGCTCGCTGAAAACGGCAACCGCCCGTCCCCCGGAGGCCCACATGCCCGTGATTCGCCGTCGCAGCTTTCTCCGCGCCGTCGCGGCGACCGGCGCCGTCGTGCTCATCGCCCCGCGTGCGGCGGCGGACGAGGACGAGGGCGCGGAGTGGGTCGCCGCCCGGTTGGCGGGCATGACGCTGGAACAGAAGGTCGGCCAGCTGTTCGTCGTCCAGGTGTACGGGGCCGACGCGCACACGGTCACGGCGGCGCAGCGGACCAGCAACCGGGCCGCCTACGGCGTCGACACCCCCGCCGACGTGGTGGAGAAGTATCACCTCGGCGGCGTCATCTACTTCGCGTGGGCGGGCAACGTCGACCGGCCGGAGCAGATAGCGCAGCTCTCCAATGCCCTCCAACAGTCCGCGACGGCGTCCGGCGGGCCGCCGCTGCTGATCTCGGCGGACCAGGAGACCGGCATCGTCGCCCGGATGCCCGCGCCTGCGACGCAGTTCCCCGGCGCCCAGGCCCTGGCGGCCGCCCAGAGCACGAACGCCGCCCGGGAAGCGGCCCGGATCACCGCCCGCGAGCTGCGCGCCGTCGGCATCAACCAGAACTTCGCGCCGGTCGCGGACGTCAACGTCAACGCCGAGAACCCGGTCATCGGCGTGCGCAGCTTCAGCTCCGACCCCACGATGGCCGCGGACTACGTGACGGCGCAGGTGGCCGGCTACCAGGCCGGCGAGGGCGTCGCGGCGGCCGCCAAGCACTTCCCCGGCCACGGCGACACCACGACCGACAGCCACTACGGCGTCCCGGAGATCGACCACACCCGCCAGGAGTGGGAGACCATCGACGCGCCGCCGTTCCGGGCCGCGATCGAAGCCGGGATCGACGTGATCATGACGGCGCACATCGTCGTCGACAGCCTGGACCCGACCGGGGTGCCGGCGACGCTGTCCGAGCCGATCATCACCGGGCTGCTGCGTGACGAGCTCGGCTTCGACGGCCTCGTCATCACCGACGCGCTGAACATGGAGGGCGTCCGCGCGGGCTTCGGCCCGGCCCGGGTCCCCGTCCTCGCGCTGCTGGCCGGCGTCGACCAGCTGCTGGTGCCGAAGGACGGCGACATGGACGTCATGTACCAGGCGGTGCTGCAGGCCGTCCGCGACGGCGAGATCAGCGAGGACCGGCTGGAACAGAGCGTCGAGCGGGTCTTGGAGCTGAAGTGGAAGCGCGGCATCACCGGCGACGAGCAGGTCGACGTCGACCGGGTCGCCCGGACCGTCGGCGTCCGCGCCCACCAGATCGCCTCGCAGCGGATCACCGACCCGACCGTCACGGCGCTGCGCAACACCGACCCCACCGGCGCGGCCATCCTCCCGGTCGCGCCCACCAGCAGCGTCAACGTCGTCACGACGAACACCGCGGCCGGCAACGACCTCGCCGCCGCTCTGCGCGCCCAAGGCGGGACGGCGACCGTGCAGGCCGTCGGCACCAGGCCGAGCGACGCCGCGATCGCGGCCGCCGTCCAGGCCGCGCCGGCACATGACCTCACCGTCGTCATCACGTCGAACGCCTGGGACATCGTCACGACGGATCCGCAGGGCCGGCAGCGCCGGCTGGTCGCCGAGCTGGCCGCCACCGGGGACCCCGTCGTCGCGGTCGCCGCGCGCAACGCCTACGACGTCGCCTACCTGCCCGAGACGGCCGGCTTCCTGGCCGCCTACTCGTCCACGACGGTGTCGATGCGCAGCGTCGCGAAGGTGCTCACCGGCGCCATCGCACCGGAAGGACGGCTGCCGGTCGTCATCCCGGCCGCCGACGGCACCGTGCTCTACCCGATCGGCCACGGCCTCACCTGGTGACCCCCGCCCGCAGATCCCGAGGAGCCCCCATGGACCGCCGCACGTTCATCGCCTCCGGAGCGGCCGCCGCCGGCGCCGCGGCAGGCGCCGTCGCAGCACCGTCGGTCGCCTTCGCATCGGGCGGGAGCGACCCCGCGCGCGCCGTGCTCACCGGCGCGAAGCGGCTGGCCGACGACGGCTGGACGGCGCTGTCCGGCCACCGCGTCGGGGTCATCTCGAACCCGACCGGGATCCTGCCCGACGCCTCGCACATCGTCGACAGCATGGTCGCCTCCGGCAACGTGAACATCGCCGGCGTGTTCGGCCCGGAGCACGGGTTCCGCGGCTCGGCGCAGGCCGGCGAGGCGGAGGAGACGACGATCGACCCGCGCACCGGCGTCACGGTCTACGACGCGTACGGCGCGCAGGAGGCCGGCTTCATGCGGATGTTCGCCGAGGCCGACGTCGAGGTCGTCGTCTTCGACATCCAGGACGTCGGAGCCCGGTTCTACACCTACATCTGGACCATGTGGTCGGCGATGCGCGCGGCCGCCCGCATGGGCCTGAAGTTCGTCGTGCTGGACCGGCCCAACCCGGTCGGCGGGACGGCGTCCGGCCCGATGCTGTTCCCCGGGTTCGAGTC
Source organism: Jiangella alkaliphila (assembly GCF_900105925.1). NCBI lineage: Bacteria > Bacillati > Actinomycetota > Actinomycetes > Jiangellales > Jiangellaceae > Jiangella > Jiangella alkaliphila. The sequence continues at coordinate 118,053 of NZ_LT629791.1, forward strand.
GGGCATCGGGCAGCGCTACATCGTCCAGCAGCACGGCATGACCGTCGGCGAGCTGGCCCGGTTCTTCAACACCGAGTTCCTGCCCGACGACGCCGGCGCCTCCGTCGAGGACCTCGAGGTCGTGACGATGCGCCGCTGGCGGCCGGACTCCCGCTACGCCGACACCGGGCTGCCGTGGGTGCTGCCCAGCCCGAACATGCCGACGCCGGACACCGCGCAGGTCTACGTGGGCACCTGCCTGTTCGAGGGCACGGCCGCGTCGGAGGGCCGGGGCAGCACGCGGCCGTTCGAGCTGATCGGCGCGCCCTACGGCACCTACCACTGGTCCGATGAGCTCAACGCGGCCGGGCTGCCGGGCGTCGACTTCCGCGAGGCGTACTTCGTGCCGACCTTCAGCAAGCACGTCGGCAAGGTCTGCGGCGGCGTCCAGCTGCACGTCACCGACCCGGACGAGTTCGACCCGGTGCGCACCGGCGTCGCGATGGTCGTCGCGGCGAAGCGGCTGTACCCGACCGCGTTCTCGTGGCGCGGCGGCGGCACCAGCGACGGCTTCATCCACCTGCTGCACGGCTCGGACCGGCTGCGGATCATGGTCGACGCAGGCGCGTCGGCCGACGATATCGTGGCCTCGTGGCAGGACGAGCTGGCCGAGTTCGACCGTCGACGGCAGCCGTACCTGCTCTACCGGGGCCGGCGATGACGGCGCGCGGCATCGTCCTCGTGTCCGTGCTCGCCGCCTCTCTGCTCGGCGCGGGCGTCCCGGCGAGCGCGGACGACGACGCCGGCCGCTTCGACCGCCGGCACGACGACTTCATGTCGCCGCGCACGACGCTGCGCGCGGCCGCACCGGCCGACGTCGGCCTCGACCCGGACCGCATCGAGGCGCTGGTCGACGCCGCCGCGTCGTACACCGAGACCCCGCCGGGCACGTCGCATCCGCTCTACTCCGGCATGACGGTGCTGGCCGCGCACGGCGGCCGGGTCGTCGCCGAGGACGCGGCCGGCTGGGCGCTGCGGTTCGCCGACGGCGCCGGCGCCGAGCTGCCGCAGGACCAGTGGATCGCGGCCGGCACCGACACGATCTACGACCTCGCCTCGGTGTCGAAGCTGTTCACCACCATCGTCGTGATGCAGCAGGTCGAGGCCGGCCGGGTCGACCTGAGCGCGCCCGTCGTCGAGTACCTGCCGGCGTTCGCCGCGAACGGCAAGAGCGAGATCACCGTCGAGCAGCTGCTGACGCACACCAGCGGGCTGGTCTCGTGGCTGCCGCTGTGGAGCCGCTGGCCCACCCCGGAGGCGCGACTCGAGGCCGTCATGACCACGACGCCCGCCAAGCCGCCCGGCACCACGTACCTCTACTCCGACCTCAACATGATCACCGCCGGGATGATCGCCGAGGAGGTCACCGGTCAGGCCCTCGACGCACTGGTCCGCGACGGCATCACCGAGCCGCTCGGCATGACCGACACCGGGTACAACCCGCCGGCGGAGCAGCTGGACCGCATCGCGGCGACGGAGTTCCAGTCCGCACCGCCGCGCGGCATCGTCCACGGCGAGGTGCACGACGAGAACGCCTGGTCGCTGAACGGGGTCGCGGGGCACGCCGGGCTGTTCGGCACGGCGCAGGACCTCGCCCGCCTGGCGCAGGCGATCCTCAACGGGGGCGCCTACGGCGGCGAGCGGATCCTGCGGCCGGAGTCGGTCGAGGCGTTGATCACCGACGTGAACACCGAGTTCCCCGGCAACGCCCACGGCATGGGCTTCGAGCTCAACCAGCGCTGGCTGATGGCCGCGCTGACGGCACCGAACACGGCCGGGCACACCGGCTTCACCGGAACGAGCATGGTCATCGATCCGCAGTCGCGCTCGTTCGTGATCCTGCTGACCAACCGGGTGCACCCGTCGCGCAACTGGGGCACCATCAACCCGGCCCGGCGCGCTGTCGCGCACGAGCTGGCCTACGCGCTCGCCGTCGACCCGCGCGCCGGCGACGACGCCTGGCAGGCGCACGAGGCCGACGCGACGACGTCCACGCTCAGCCTGCCGGTCGAGCTGTCCGGCAGCTCGACGCTGATGTTCGACCTGTTCGTCGACACCGAGACGACCGACCGGCTCACCCTCGAGCGGTCCACCGACGACGGCGCCACCTGGACGCCGGTGCCGTTCACGGCCCGCGCCGGACGGGACCGCATCGACGCCACCGGCGGCGTCGTCAGCGGCTACCAGGGCCGGCAGTGGTGGACGGTGCGCGCCGGCCTGCCCGGCGACGGCGACACGATCCTGCGCTGGCGCTACGTCACCGACGCGCTCTACCAGGGCCGTGGCGTCTACGTCGACGACGTCAAGGTGCGCACCCGCGGCAAGCCGGTGTTCGACGGCGAGCGGCACCCGGACCGGTTCGTGGCCGACGGCTGGGTCAGATCAGGTCGATGAGGTCGGCCACCGAGTTCATGACGTGGTTCGGCTGGAACGGGAAGCGGCCGATGTCGGCGCGGGCCGTGGAGCCGGTGAGCACCAGGTAGGTGCGCAGCCCCGCCTCCATGCCCGCGACGACGTCGGTGTCCATGCGGTCGCCGACCATGGCCGTCATCTCGGAGTGCGCCTCGATGGCGTTCATCGCGCTGCGGAACATCATCGGGTTCGGCTTGCCCACGTAGTACGGGTCGCGGCCGGTCGCCCGGGTGATCATGGCGGCGACCGCGCCGGTGGCCGGTAGCGGGCCGTCCTGCGACGGCCCGGTGGCGTCGGGGTTGGTGGCGATGAACCGCGCGCCCTCGCCGATCAGCCGGATCGCCTTCGTGATGGCCTCGAACGAGTACGTGCGGGTCTCGCCCAGCACCACGTAGTCGGGCTTGGTGTCGGTCAGCACGTAGCCGACCTCGTGCAGGGCCGTGGTCAGCCCGGCCTCGCCGATGACGTACGCCGTGCCGCCCGGATGCTGGTCGTCGAGGAACTGCGCCGTCGCCAGCGCGGACGTCCAGATCGACTGTTCCGGCAGGTCGAGGCCGGAGCGCGCCAGCCGGGCGGCGAGGTCGCGCTGCGTGTAGATGGAGTTGTTCGTCAGCACCAGGAAGCGGCGCTCACGGTCGACGAGGCGGCGCAGGAAGTCCGCGGCCCCAGGGATCGCGCGGTCCTCGTGCACGAGGACGCCGTCCATGTCGGTCAGCCAGCACTCGATCTCACGGTCGCTCACGCCACCACTCTAGGGTGTAACGTGAGCGAACCCCTGCGGCCGGGCACATCGGGTAATCTCGCCGGGGTTTGACAATTCACGACACTCACAGGAGTACATAGCCATGACTCGTTCCACCCGAACCGCCACGATGCTCGGCGCGGCGGCCGCCCTGGTCCTCAGCCTGTCCGCCTGTGGCGGCAGCGACTCGGAGTACTGCGACCTGCTCAGCGACGACGACTCCTCGTTCGCCGACGCCGACCCCAGCGACCCGGAGGCGATGGAGGAGCTCGACAGCCGCATCCAGGAGGTCGTCGACGCCGCTCCCGACGACATCCGGGGCGACTGGGAGACCTTCCAGGAGGCCATCAACGACCCGGAGGCCGCGGCCGCGCAGGACCCCGAGGCGGCGATGACGGCGATGGAGAACATCGGCCAGCACGCCCAGGACGAGTGCGACATCGACATCAGCTGAGCCGCTCACCCGGCGCACTGACGCGGAACGGCCCCGGAGCACGTGCTCCGGGGCCGTTCCCATGTGACGTCGTGACGTCGTTACGTCGTCTTCTCGCGCTTCGTCGCGGCGGCCGTCCCGCTGGCGGCACCGGCGGCGACCGGCGCGGCCACCTCGGCGTCCAGCTCGGACTTCGGGCTGCCGGTGAAGGTGAACTTCGCCTCGGGGCCCTCGCCCTCGACGTCGACCACGACGATCTCGCCGGCCTTGAGCTCGCCGAACAGGATCTTCTCGGACAGGGTGTCCTCGATCTCGCGCTGGATGGTCCGGCGCAGCGGCCGGGCGCCCAGCACGGGGTCGAAGCCGTGCTTGGCCAGCAGCTCCTTGGCCGCCTGAGTCGGCTCCAGCCCCATGTCCTTGTCCTTCAGCCGCACGTCCAGCTCAGCGATGCGCAGGTCGACGATGCGCAGCACCTCGTCCTGGGTCAGCTGGTGGAACACGACGATGTCGTCGACACGGTTGAGGAACTCGGGCCGGAAGTGCTGCTTGAGCTCCTCGGTGACCTTGGCCTTCATGCGGTCGTAGCTGCCGCCGCCGTCGTCCGCGGCCGAGAAGCCGAGGTTGACGCCCTTGGCGATGTCGCGGGTCCCCAGGTTCGTGGTCATGATGATCACGGTGTTCTTGAAGTCCACGACCCGGCCCTGCGCGTCGGTGAGCCGGCCGTCCTCGAGCACCTGCAACAGCGAGTTGAAGATGTCGGGGTGGGCCTTCTCGACCTCGTCGAAGAGCACGACGGAGAACGGACGCCGGCGCACCTTCTCGGTCAGTTGGCCGCCCTCTTCGTACCCGACGTAGCCGGGCGGGGAGCCGAACAGCCGCGAGACGGTGTGCTTCTCGGAGAACTCGCTCATGTCCAGCTGGATGAGCGCGGCCTCGTCGCCGAACAGGAACTCGGCCAGTGTCTTGGACAGCTCGGTCTTACCGACACCGGACGGGCCGGCGAAGATGAACGAGCCACCAGGACGCTTCGGGTCCTTCAGGCCGGCGCGGGTGCGGCGGATCGACTTCGAGAGCGCCGCGATGGCGTCCTCCTGGCCGATGATCCGCTTGTGCAGCTCGTCCTCCATGTGCAGCAGGCGCGAGGTCTCTTCCTCGGTGAGCTTGAACACCGGGATGCCGGTCGAGAACGCCAGCACCTCCGCGATCAGCTCGTCGTCGACCTCGGCGACGACGTCGAGGTCGCCGGCCTTCCACTGCTTCTCGCGCTCGATCTTCTGCGCGATGAGCTGCTTCTCCTTGTCGCGCAGCGACGCGGCCTTCTCGAAGTCCTGCGAGTCGATCGCGGACTCCTTCTCGCGACGGACCTCGGCGATGCGCTCGTCGAACTCGCGCAGGTCCGGCGGCGCCGTCATGCGACGGATGCGCAGCCGGGCGCCGGCCTCGTCGATGAGGTCGATCGCCTTGTCGGGCAGGTACCGGTCGGAGATGTAGCGGTCGGCCAGCTGTGCGGCCGCCACCAGCGCGCCGTCGGTGATGGACACCCGGTGGTGCGCCTCGTAGCGGTCGCGCAGACCCTTGAGGATCTCGATGGTGTGGGCCAGCGTGGGCTCCTGCACCTGGATCGGCTGGAACCGGCGCTCGAGAGCGGCGTCCTTCTCGACGTACTTGCGGTACTCGTCGAGCGTGGTGGCGCCGATGGTCTGCAGCTCGCCCCGGGCCAGCATCGGCTTCAGGATCGACGCGGCGTCGATGGCGCCCTCGGCGGCACCCGCCCCGACGAGGGTGTGGATCTCGTCGATGAACAGGATGATGTCGCCGCGGGTGCGGATCTCCTTCAGGACCTTCTTCAGCCGCTCCTCGAAGTCACCGCGGTAGCGGGAGCCCGCCACCAGCGCGCCGAGGTCGAGCGTGTAGACGTGCCGGTCCTTCAGGGTCTCGGGCACCTCGCCCTTGACGATGGCCTGCGAGAGGCCCTCGACGACGGCCGTCTTGCCGACGCCGGGCTCGCCGATGAGCACCGGGTTGTTCTTGGTGCGGCGGGACAGCACCTGCATGACCCGCTCGATCTCTTTCTCGCGGCCGATGACCGGGTCGAGCTTGCCCTCGCGGGCGGCCTGGGTCAGGTTGCGGCCGAACTGGTCGAGAACGAGCGAGCTGGACGGCGCCTCACCCTGCGGGCCGGCACCGGCGGTGGCCGCCTCTTTGCCGCCCTGGTAGCCCGACAGCAGCTGGATGACCTGCTGGCGGACGCGGTTGAGGTCGGCGCCGAGCTTCACCAGCACCTGGGCCGCGACGCCCTCGCCCTCACGGATGAGGCCGAGCAGGATGTGCTCGGTGCCGATGTAGTTGTGGCCGAGCTGCAGCGCCTCGCGCAGGCTCAGTTCCAGCACCTTCTTGGCCCGCGGCGTGAACGGGATGTGCCCGCTCGGCGCCTGCTGGCCCTGGCCGATGATCTCTTCGACCTGTTGACGCACGGCCTCGAGCGAGATGCCGAGACTCTCGAGCGCCTTCGCCGCCACACCCTCACCCTCGTGGATGAGCCCGAGGAGGATGTGCTCGGTGCCGATGTAGTTGTGGTTGAGCATCCGGGCCTCTTCTTGGGCCAGGACGACAACACGCCTCGCGCGGTCGGTAAACCTCTCGAACATCAGTGGCGCTCCTTGCCGAGCGGTCGGCTGTAGGGACGGGGACCCCACATCTGACCATTCGATGCTATATCCGCCGGCCGCCTCTCACTCCGCGGTGGTCCTGGAACGAGACGATGGCGGCGGATCCTTCGTACTTACTGTGCCTGCAAGAACACCACGCCGGGTACCCGATGTTCCACTCGATGAGCCTGTTGACCCCCGAGTTCGCTGCGGGCGAAGTTCCGTAGAGTGGCCGGATGCGCCGCACCGCCGTCTCTCTCGCGGCGGTTCTGGCCCTGGTCGCGGCCTGCGGGACGGGTGCCGCGGAGGCGCCGCCCACGTCGTCCGGCCCGACATCGACCTCGTCCAGCCCGCCGTCGAGCCCGCCGTCGAGCCCGCCGTCGACGGCGCCCGCGCCGGCCGGGTCGTGGGCCGAGCTGCGCGACCGGCTGGAGGCGCTGGACGCCGACGTCGGCATGGTGGCGGCCCGCGTCGGGGCGGACGGCGGCTGCGAGCCGGTGGCGGAACTCGACCCCGCGACGCCGCGGCCGATGGCGTCGATCTTCAAGCTCTACGTGCTGGGCGCCGTTGCCGCCGCCGTCGACGCCGGCTCGCTGTCGTGGACCGACGTGCTGACCGTCAGCGGCGGCCTGCGCAGCCTGCCGTCCGGTGAGCTGCAGGCCGAGCCCGACGGCACCCCGGTGACGGTCCAGCGGGCGGCGGCGGCGATGATCGCGATCAGCGACAACACCGCGTCGGAGCTGCTGATGGACCGGGTCGGGCGGGCCGCCGTCGAGGACGCGATGGCGGCGCTGGGGCACTCGCGGCCGGACCTCAACCGTCCGTTCCTCACGACGCGCGAGTTCTTCACCCTCGGCTGGGGGCCGCTGGACCTGCGCGACGACTGGGCGCGGGCGGGCGCGACGTCGCGGACCCGGATCCTGGCGGCGCTGCCCGGCGGGCCGCTGCGGGTGAGCGGCGTCGACATCGACGACCCGGCCTGGACGTCCGGGATCGACTGGTTCGGGTCCACGCTGGACGTCTGCGCTGCGCAGGCGGCGCTGCACGCGGACCCGTCGGACGAGGTGCTGCGGTCCGTGCTCGGGCAGAGCCGCGGCGTGACCATCGACGAGGCCGCATGGCCGTACGTCAGCTTCAAGGGTGGCAGCGCGCCCGGCGTGGTGACGGCGTCGTGGTACGCCGAGCGGGCCGACGGCGAGCGCTACGTCTTCGTCATGCAGGCGGCGGCGCCGGACGCGGTCGCGCTGGCCGACCACGACGCGTTCTTCGCACTGGGCGAGGACGCGTTCGCGCTGCTCTCAGGTCACCAGGGACCGTAGGGCCCGTCGTGGGTGTTGCCGTTGCGGCGGCCGCCGCCGAACTGGCGCACCGCCGGGCGGACGTCGACGAGATAGACCGCGGCACCGACCACACCCAGCAGGTTCACGAAGAACAGCGGGGTGGGGAACAGGGCGATCTCGACCAGCAGCGCGACGCCGAGAATGGACAGCCAGATCGGCTTGGACCATTTGCCCGCGGCCGGGAACGCCTGCGTGGGGACCCGGAGCGCGTCGATGAAGGCGTACCCCTTCAGCCCCAGAGCGCCGATGCCCAAGAGGATCAGGATCCAGGACTGGAAATCCCCGAACATGTTCACCCATCCCACTGTACGTGATCGGCAGCGGCCCCAGAACGGCCGAACCGCTGCCGATCAACCCAGGTCAGTGCTTGGTCTTGAGGTCGTCGGCGGCCTTCTCGGTGATCTCGGCGACGTCGTCGGCGGCGTCGGCCACCCGGCCGCGCACGCCGGCGACGGCGGTCTCGACGGCCGGGCCGTACTCCTGGCGCAGCTTGGACACGACGCCCTCGCCGCGAGTGGCGAAGCCCTCGTAGGCCTTGCCGGCCTCGCGACCGGCGTCGGCCAGCAGGTCACGCACCTTCTGCGGCAGGTCGGCGGCCTTCGCCTGCGCCGACAGCAGCAGGTCGGGCAGGCCGTCACGGAACGCCCGGACGTCGGCCGGCAGGTCGTTGAAGCGAGTGCGGAACTCGGCCCGCAGCTTGTCGTCGTTGACGGCCTCGGTGACCTTGGCCGGCAGCTCGCGCAGCGCGGCCACGGCGGCGTCGGCCGCACCGGCGGCGGCGTAGAGGGGCTTGCGGTCGGTCGTGGTCTCAGGCATGGGGGTCACCCTTCTTTCTCGATGCCGCGCCGCGCGGTGTTGGCCGCACGGAACGACGCGTACACGTCGAGCAGCGCACGCTTCTGCTGCTCGACGAGGCCCGGGTCGGCCAGTATGGCGTCCTCGACACTGTGGTCGCCGCTGGGTTCGTCCAGCAGGCCGGCCCGTACGTAGAGCGCCTCGGAGGAGATGCGCAGCGCCTTGGCCAGCTGCTGCAGCACCTCGGCCGACGGCTTGCGCAGGCCGCGCTCGATCTGGCTCAGGTACGGGTTGCTGACGCCGGCGAGGTCGGACAGCTGCCTGAGCGAGAGCTGCGCGGTGCGCCGCTGCTCGCGGAGGAACTCGCCGATCCCTGCCTTCGTCATGCCTTCGAGGTTAGCTAACTATTGCAAGCATTTGCAAGCGGCGGTTAGCAGTGGGCTGGTGGGCCGGGGGTTTGCCTAATTGGGCGTCCCCCTGCTGCCCATTGTCTTAGCCGCGCACCCGCGCCTCAAGCGGACAATTTGGGCGCTTCGCGCGACGATGACCGCTTGACCCGCGGGCCCGCGGCCTAAGAACTGGCAGCTATCAGGGGGACGGGGAAGAACCGGGCACAGCCCGTCGGATTCGTGCAGTTCGCCCGATTTGCGGCGTTGGCGTCTTGGGTGTGAGGCGCGTCCTGGGTGTGAGTCGCGCTGAAACGGCGAAACGGGCCCGGAAGCGCGCCTCACACCCAGGACGCGCGTCAGACCCAGGTTGGTAAGGCCGGGGTCCTGGTCTGCCGTTACGTCCTGGTCCCCAGTCACGCCTCGAGCGCCGAATCCGCCGTTTCGCGTAACGGCAGACCACGACGTAACGCCAGACCAGGACCCGCCCGTCGCCACACTCCCCCCGTCCCCCTGATAGCTGCCCGTTCTTAGACCGGGGACGTGCGGGTCAAGTCCAAGCCCCCAACACAGACCACCGCAACCAGCAGAGGCGCGGACTTGAGGCGCGCGTTCACGGCTAAGACGATGGGCAGCAGGGGGACGGCTAACTGGGCAAACCCCACGGCTAGCCGGCGGCGGGTACCACCGGCAACGGCTTCTCCAGCTCGGCGAGCGTGAGCAGGACCAGCGACGACGTCCAGGCGAGGGGGGCGACGGAGGCCGGGGTGGCCTCGGAGTCGACCTTCTCGGGCAGTGAGCCGAGCGGTGTGCGGTAGCTGTCGAGGAAGGTGAGCAGGCGGTCGGCGTCCTCGCGGTCGCCGTTGCCGGCCAGCGCGAGCGCCAGCAGCGCCGTCTCGGGCGTCCAGGCGACGTCGACGTCCTTGCGCCAGGCCTCGCCGGGGCGGTGGCCGCCGTTGGGGACCCGCAGCGCCAGTTCCGTCGCCCGCACCGCCTCGCTGACGTCCGGGGTCGACGGGGCGAACGGGGGCGCTAGGAAGGTCACCGCGGCGTCGGCACCGCCGTCGGGCAGGGTGCGCGGGTAGCCGTGGGCGCCGAACTCGCGCTCGACGGCCTCGTCGAGGCGGCGGGCGGCGTTGGTCCAGACGTACGGGTCCTCGACGCCGATGAGCGGCGCCAGCGCCAGGGCGGAGCGCAGGCCGAGCGAGAGCGGCGCCGCCACCCCGAGCGTCAGCTCCGTCTCCTCCTTCTCCCAGTAGTCCGACGACGGCTCAGGCAGGCCGTCGTCGCCGAGGGAGTCGACGATCGCGTTGGCCGAGGCGATGACGGCGGGACGCAGCTCCTCGAGCACCTCGGCGGCGACGTCGGGCTCGACCGTCCGCGACACCAGCCAGACCGCCCACAGCACCCAGCCGGCGCTGTCGAGCTGCTGCGGCCGGTCGTCGGGCGGGCCGGAGCCGTCGGCGAGGTACCGGGCCTCCCATTGGCCGTCGGCCGGCGCGACGCGGGCGAGGAAGCCGAGCACGTCGGCCGCCTCCTCGTCGTGCCCGGTGACGGCGTAGGCGGCGGCCGCGAACGAGGCGTCGCGGGGCCAGACGTGCCGCCAGGCGGTGATCGGGGCGGCCATCAGCGCGCCGGTCGGCGACGTCAGCGCGCGCAGGTCGAGGAGCGCGCGCTCGGACATCGCGTGGTAGCGGGTGCCGTGGCCGGGGATGTCGCCGTCGGCCAGCCAGCGCCGATCGTCGTCGATGCGGGCGGTGACGGCGGGGTCGGACCGGTCCTCGGTGCTGAGCACGCTGGTGCCGGGGACGAACGCGGCGCCGGACGCGGCCGGCACGGTGGCGACCGCGCCGCCCGGCTCGACCGTGACGCCGTCGGCCCGGAGCGGGAGGACGGTCCCGCGCGACGGGGCCATGCTGAGTGCGGCGATGATGAGGATCACCGCCGGAAGCCCAATGCGCCACCTGAGGCGGCGGGACGATCGCACGAAACCAGCGTACGTGGTCCAGACCATTCAGACGTTCCCGGCCAGGTCACGGTTCGGTCGCCACGCGTTCGCCCGCCGTTGGCGCCCGAGTCGGCGGCCGGGCGGCGAGGATGGTCGGGTGACCCCACCGGACTCCCGGCTCTCCCGGCGCCTCGGCACCGGCGACGCCGTCGCTGTCGGACTCGGCGCGATGATCGGCACCGGCGTCTTCGTCGCCTGGCAGCCGGCGGCGGAGGCCGCGGGCGCCTGGCTGCTCGCCGGCCTGGCCGTCGCCGCGTTCGTCGCCTTCTGCAACGCGATGTCGACGGCCCAGCTGGCCGCCGTCCACCCGCAGGCCGGCGGCGCCTACCACTACGGCCGGCTGCGGCTGGGCGACGCGTGGGGGGCGCTGGCGGGGTACGCGTTCGTGCTCGGGAAGTCGGCGTCCTGCGCGACGGCGGCGCTGGCGGTGGGTGAGTACCTGTGGCCGTCGTGGTCGGTGCCGGTCGCGCTGGCCGCGGTCGTGGTGGTGACGGCGGTCAACCTCGCCGGGGTGACGAAGACGGCGCGGGTGGGCGCGGTGCTGGTCGCCGTGGTCGTGGCGGTCCTGGCGGCGGTCGTCGTGACGGGGCTGGGCGGGGCAGGTGTGGCGCCGTCGTGGTCGGCCGGGCCCTCGTCGGGCGGGGTGCTGGGCGTGCTCGGCTCGGCGGCCGTGCTGTTCTACGCGTTCGCCGGGTACGCGCGCATCGCGACGCTGAGCGAGGAGGTCCGCGACCCGGGGTCGATCCCGCGGGCCGTCGTGGTGTCGCTGACGGCGGCGCTGGCGCTCTACGCGGTGGTCGGGCTGACGGTGCTGCTGGTGCTCGGCGCGTCCGGCACCGCGGCGTCGTCGCAGCCGCTGCGCGACGTGGCCGCGGCGGCCGGAGCCGGCTGGCTGGAGCCGGTCGTGGCGGCCGGCGCGGCGGTGGCGGCGCTCGGGGCGCTGCTGTCCCTGCAGGCGGGGGTCGGGCGGACGGCGTTCGCCATGGCGTCGTCGGGAGACCTGCCGGCCCGCCTGGCAGCAGTCCACCCCCGCCGCCACGTCCCCCACGTCGCCGAACTGGCCTCCGCCGTCGTGACGGTCTTGTTCGTGCTGATCGGCGACCTCGCCACGACCCTCGCGGCGAGCGCGTTCGCGGTGCTCGTGTACTACGCGGTCGCCAACGCCGCGTCGTGGCGGCTGTCGCCTGAGGAGCGCCGGTGGCCGCGCTGGCTGCCCGCGGCCGGGCTGGTGTCCTGCGTGCTGCTCGCGGTGTCGCTGCCCTGGCGCACCGTGCTGGCCGGCGCCGCCGTCCTCGCCGCCGTCATGCTGGTGCGCTGGCTGCTGCTCCGCCGCCGGGGCTAGGCGGGCCAGTCGATGGCGGCGCGGATCTCGCCGACCGGGTGGCCGCCGCCGAGGACGGGGGCGGAGGCGAGCTCGTCCAGCACGGGAGCGTCGACACCCAGGCGCCGGAGGGCGGCGACGAGGACGGGCATGCGGGCGCGGTAGCCGCCGTCGTCGATCTTGAGGGCGACGGCGCGGCCGTCGTCGAGGGCGGCGGCGAGGACGGACTCGGCGCCGCCCTTGGCGAACAGGCCGGGTAGGCCGCGGATCAGCTGCGCCTCGTCGCGCGTGGTGCCGCTGGTGTACTCGGGGTGCGCCTGGATCGCCTCCACCACCCGCCGGTCAGGCGTCCCTGACGGCGCCAGCGCGAGCGACCGGAACATCCGCGCCAGCCCGGTCAGCGGCACGGCGAACAGCGGCGCGCCGCAGCCGTCGACGCCGGTGTGGGCGACGGGAGCGCCGGCCAGCGAGCCGACGGTGTCGCGGATCGCCACCTGCAGCGGATGCGCCGGGTCCAGATAGCCGTCAGTCGGCCAGGAGTTGACGACGCAGGTCAGCAGCATCGCGGCGTGCTTGCCGGAGCAGTCGGCGGTCAGCGACGACGGCTCGCCGCCCTTGCGCACATAGTCGGCCATCGTCGTGTGGTCGATCGGGTAGCCCGGCGTGTTCCGCAGCGCCGACTCCTCCAGGCCGCCGAGCGCGAGGATGCGCCGCACACCGTCGACGTGCAGCGGCTCGCCGGAGTGGCTGGCCGCCGCGAGCGCCAGCAGCTCACCGTCCAGCGGCAGCCCCAGCCGGAGCATCGCGGCGGCCTGCGCCGGCTTGTTCGACGAGCGCGGGTACATCGGCGCGTCCACCTGGCCGGCGGTGAACGCCACCGACCCGTCGGCCGCCAGTGCGACAACCGAGCCACGGTGCCGCGACTCCACCAGCCCCGACCGGACCACCTCAGCCACCAGGACGGCGTCGCCCGCGTGCATGTCGTTCCTCGTTTCTCCGCGCAACAGGGTGCGACGATCCTGTCACGAGCCGCGCGCCGCCCCGGCAGTCAGATGGTGAAACCACCGTCCACCAGCACCGACGTGCCGGTGATGTAGCGGCTGTCGTCGCCGGCGAGATGTGCGACGGTGGCGGCGATCTCGGCCGGGTCGGCGTACCGGCCGAGCGCCGTGTGCGACCGGACGACGTCGGAGTACGGCCCGTCGGCCGGACTGAGGTCGGTGTCGGTGGGGCCGGGGTGCACGATGTTGGCCCGGATCCCCCGGCTGCCGAGATCGCGCGCCAGGCCCTTCGTCAGACCGGTCAGGGCGGTCTTGCTCATCGAGTACAGCCCGTAGCCGGGGAAGACGGTGCGCTCGGCGACCAGGCTGCCGATGGTCACGATGCTGCCGCCGCCGGTCATGTGCCGGGCCGCTGCCGTCGATGCGACGAACGGCGCCCGGACGTTCACCGCGATGGTGCGGTCGAACTCGTCCAGGCCGAGCTCCTCGATCGGCCCGACGGGGTAGCGCGCGGCGTTGTTGACCAGGATGTCGAGCCGGCCGAACCGGTCGGCGACGGTGTCGACGGCGGCCCTCAGCGCGGCCGCGTCGGCGCTGTCGACCCGCAGGGCGAGCGCGCGCCGTCCGGCCTCCTCGACCGCGGCGACCACCTTGTCGGCGGCCGCGGTGTCCGCGAGATAGGTGAAGGCGACGTCGGCACCGTCCTCGGCCAGCCGGCGGACCACCGCCGCGCCGATGCCCCTGCTACCGCCGATGACCATGGCCGCCCTGCCGTCGAGCCCGGTTCTCGTCTGCGTGTTCATGTCTCCATCGTCCGCTCGCGGGGACCGCGATGCTGGCGGCTATCGGCCGCCGCGTCGGCGCCTGGACGCGCGTGCGACGATGCGGACATGCGAGCGGTCGTGCAGCGGGTGACGTCGGCGTCGGTCTCGGTCGGCGGCGAGGTCGTCGGCGCCATCGAACCGGACGGGCAGGGGCTGCTGGTGCTCGTCGGCGTGACCCACGACGACAGCCCGGACAGCGCCGCCAAGCTGGCCCACAAGGTGTGGGGCCTGCGCATCCTCGCCGACGAGCGGTCCGCGTCCGACGCCGGCGCGCCGATCCTCGTCGTCAGCCAGTTCACGCTCTATGCCGACACCGCGAAGGGCCGCCGCCCGTCGTGGGGCGCGGCGGCGCCGGGACCGGTGTCCGAGCCGCTCGTCGACGAGTTCGTCGCCGCGCTGCGCGAGCTCGGCGCGCCCGTCGAGACCGGCGTCTTCGGCGCGGACATGCAGGTCAGCCTGGTCAACGACGGCCCGGTGACACTCATCCTCGAGACCTGAAGGGCACCCCATGATCATCGTGACCGGTGGCAGCGGCCAAGCCGGCCGGGCCTGCGTCGCCGACCTGGCGGCACACGGCTACGACGTCGCCTCGGTGGACCTCGCGCCGCCGGCCGACCCGTCGGTCCGGCACAGCCGCGTCGACCTCACCGACTACGGGCAGACGGTGGCGGCGTTCGCGGGCATCGACGACCGCATCGGCGGCGTGACGGGCATCGTGCACCTGGCCGCGATCCGCGCGCCCGGGCTGGCGCCGAACCCCGTCACGTTCTCCGTCAACACGCTGAGCACCTACAACGTGTTCGAAGCGGCCCGGCAGCTGGACATCAAGAACGTCGTGTGGGCGTCCAGCGAGACGGTGCTCGGGCTGCCGTTCGACACCCCGCCGCCGTACGTGCCGGTCGACGAGGAGTACCCGGGCCGGCCGGAGTCGGCGTACTCGCTGTCGAAGCTGGTCGGCGAGACGATGGCCGAGCAGTTCTGCCGGTGGGACCCTGAGCGCAAGATCATCGGGCTGCGGCTGTCGAACGTCATGGACCCCGAGGACTACGCGCGGTTCCCGTCCTTCCAGGACGACGCGCTGAAGCGCAAGTGGAACCTGTGGGGCTACATCGACGCCCGCGACGCGGCGCAGGCGATCAGGCTGGCGCTGGAGGCGCCGCTGACCGGCGCCGACGTGTTCGTCATCGCCAACGCCGACACCGTCATGGAGCGGCCGAACGGCGAGCTGCTCGACGAGGTCTACCCGGGCGTCCAACGGCGGCGCGACGTCGGCGAGCACGACACGCTGCTGGCGATCGACAAGGCCCGCCGCGTGCTCGGCTACGAGCCCCAGTACAGCTGGCGTCAGCGCAGTTGAGCCCGTACGTGCAGGCCGGCCTCGGGGTCGACGACGACCTCCTGCGCCGCGGCGACCCCGCCGGCCAGCAGTTGGGCGTCGACCGGGGTGTTCCGCTTGACGACGGCGAGCGCGACGGGGCCCAGCTCGTGGTGGCGGGCGGCCGAGCCGACGGTGCCGACGGTGCGGCCGTCCAGCTCGACGGGGGCGCCGTGCTCGGGCAGCGTGTCGACGGAGCCGTCGAGGTGCAGCAGCACCAGCCGCCGCGGCGGCCGGCCGAGCGTGTGCACCCGGGCGACGGTCTCCTGGCCGCGGTAGCAGCCCTTGTCCATGTGGACGGCAGTGCCGATCCAGCCGACCTCGTGCGGGATGGTGCGGTCGTCGGTGTCGAGGCCCTGGCGGGGCTCGCGCGCCTCGATGCGCAGCGCCTCGTGGGCCCAGACGCCGGCCGGCTCGGTGACGTACGCGGCCAGCTCGGCGCGCGGGACGAACACGTCGCGGCCGCGCACGGTGACCCGGCTCAGGTGCGCGGCCGCCGGCTCCGTCGCCGGCTCCCACACGACGGCGTACTCGTCCGTCACGTCGGTGATCTCGACCTGGGACCAGAACTTCATCTTCTCCAGGAAGTCGCGCAGCGGTTCGGCCGACGACCGCTCCAGGTGGAACCAGAACGCCTCGCCGTCGTCGACGCCGTACAGCGCGTGCTCGACCCGGCCGTTCGCGTCGAGGAACAGAGCGGACGTGGCCCGGTGCGGCTCGAGGTGCTCGACGTGCTGGGTGAGCATCTGGTGCAGCCAGGTGAGCCGCTCAGGGCCGCTGACCCGCAGGACGCCACGGTGGGAGAGGTCGACCGCGCCCTCGCCGGCGACGAGGCGGCGCTGCTCGCGGAACGGGTCGCCGTAGTGCGCGGCGACGCCCTCGTCGGGCTCGGTGGCCTCGACGGCCCCCGGCCGGTCCAGCAGCGGGCTGCGGTAGACGTCCATACCCCCATCCAACACCGCGAACGGGCGAACTAGTCCCTCGCCTCGGTGGCGCCGGTGACCCGCTTGAGCTCGGCGGACAGGTGCGGCTGCAGCTCGTGGCCCATGGCCGACATCTCGTAGACGTACATGAGCGCGCCGTCGACCAGCCCGTACAGCCGGTGACCGGTGCGGTAGTCCTTGGCGGTCTCGGTCTTCAGGACGCCGCGCGTGGCCAGCTCGACGCGGGCCGGCTCCGTCTGCCCGATGTAGATCTCGACGAACCCGGTCGGGTGCGTGAGCAGCACCTCGATCTCGTCGTCCTGCTGCGGCCGCCAGTACCCGGTCTCGCGCGCCGCCGGCTTCACCAGGTTGCCGTCCTCGTCGAGGATCCAGCTGCGACTGCGGTACGACAGGAACGGCTTGTCCGGCACGTAGCTGAACTCGACCTCCTGGCCGAACCGGAACGCCTCGATCGTCGGGTAGTCGCCGAGGCCGGCGCCCTCCCAGCGGCCCAGCAGCCAGGCGATCGGCAGGCAGGCCGGGTGGAGGTCGTCCGGGATCTCGATCAAGCCTGACCCTTGAACAGCTTGTAGACCACGAGCACGCCCATGAGCCCGGCGGCGATCGTGACCAGGACGAGAATGCTGGTGAAGACGAGTTCAAGCACGCGCCGAGTCTAGCCCGGCGGCAGCAGGTCCATTGCCGCGGTTCCGGCCGGGAACTCGACCGGCAGCGAGACGTGTTCGTGGGCGATCAGCCAGGCGCCGGACTCCCGGCGCAGGGTGTCGGTCGCGCGGACCCAGTAGCCGACCTCGGTCCCGGTCGTCAGCGTGCCGCTGGTCCGGATCAGCATGTGCGCCGCCGCGACGTCGCCGCCCGCCGCGACGTGCACGTCGCGGACGTCCTGCCCGATCGGGCTCGACCAGCGGGTGAACCAGTCGGCGAACCGCTTCCGCAGCGCGTCGATCCCGGCGTAGTAAAGCGGCGGTACGAGGTCGAAGTAGACGACGTCCTGGCTGTAGAAGGCGAGCAGCCGGTCGAGGTCCCTCGCCGTGATGGCCTCGGAGCGGTCGTCCAGCAGCGCCCTGATCTCGGTGGTGTCCATACCCCTACGACGACGCGGCCCACCGGGATGTCAGGCTGAGTCCATGGAGCGACGTCTCGTGGTCAAGGTCACCGCCGGATCGGACGCACCGGAACGGTGCTCGCAGGCTTTCACGGTCGCGACGACGGCGCTCGCGGCGGGCGCGACGGTGTCGCTGTGGCTGACCGGCGAGTCGGCGTGGTTCGCGCTGCCCGGCCGGGCCGCCGAGTTCGAGCTGCCGCACGCCGCGCCGCTGCCCGACCTGCTGGACGCGCTGCTGGCCGGCGGGACGGTCACGCTGTGCACCCAGTGCGCGGCCCGCCGCGGCATCGGCCCCGACGACGTCATCGACGGCGTGCGCATCGCCGGCGCCCCGACCTTCGTCGAGGAGATCATGGCCGACGGCGTCCAAGCCCTCGTCTACTGAAGAGCTGAGCAGCAGAAACCCCGGCGCGGGAACCCAGTGAGTGAGAAAGCGCGCCGGGGTCTGGCCGGGATCGACGGTGTTAGCAGCACCTTCCCCAGCCACAATCAGCGTACCGCCGTTGACGGCTGATTGACCAGCTGTCATCCTGAAAGGCTAACTACATCGGGCACCCGCCCGGCGTAGCCCCGAAGTGGGCTACCGGGCGGGCTGTTAGCAGCGGCTCACCGGTGGCTCTCGAGAGAGAGGTAACCCAGTGAGTGGCGCTGACAGGGACGAACGCACCACGTTGGCCAGGCTTCGACAGTTGCGTCAACACACCGAGGTCATCGGCCAGATCCTGAGGGATCTTTGGCCGGGTCTCGTGGGAACGTTCTCCGTCCTGGGTGTCGCCCTGCACCAGGTCGTCGCGCTGCTGAGGTAGCAGGCGACCCGTAGGGAGCGAAACGGGGCCGGCGAGTGCCGGCCCCGTTCGCGCGTGATCATTCAACCGTTGAATTCCTCAGCCGACGTGGACCTCGACGTCGGTGATGCCGACGTCGGCGACGACCGAGCGGTCGACCGTCGCGGCACCCGGCGCCAGCGTGCGCAGGGTCCAGGTGCCGGGCGCGGCGAAGAACCGGAACTGGCCGGTGGCGCTGGTCGGGACCTCGGCGGTGAACTCGCCGGTCGCGTCGAGCAGCCGCACGTAGGCGCCCGCGAGCGGCGCGTCGTCACGCTGGACGACGCCCTGGATGACGGTTTCCTTGGTCACGTCGACCCCTTCCAACGACACTCCGCCAGTGGTGGCTCCGCACATGCCGCTCAGACCTTCCCGGGCTCGTCACCGAGGGCGACCGGGACGCCGACCAGCGAGCCGTACTCGGTCCACGAACCGTCGTAGTTCTTGACGTTCTGGATGCCGAGGATCTCGCGCAGCACGAACCACGTGTGCGACGAGCGCTCGCCGATGCGGCAGTAGGCGATGGTGTCCTTGCCGAAGTCGACGCCGACCTCGCCGTACAGGGCGCGCAGCTCGTCGTCGGAGCGGAAGGTGCCGTCGTCGTTGGCCGCCTTGCTCCACGGGACGTTCGCCGCGGTCGGGATGTGGCCCGGGACCTGCGACACCTCCTGCGGCAGGTGGGCCGGGGCGAGCAGCCGGCCGGCGTACTCGTCGGGCGAGCGGACGTCGACCAGGTTCTGCGCGCCGATAGCGGCGACGACCTCGTCGCGGAAGGCGCGGATCGTGTTGTCCGGGGCCTGCGCCGTGTACGTCGTGCCCTGGCGGGACGGGACGGCGTCGACGAGCTCGCGGCTCTCCAGCTCCCAGATCTTCCGGCCGCCGTCGAGCAGGCGGACGTCGTTGTGCCCATAGACCTTGAAGTACCAATATGCGTATGCGGCGAACCAGTTGTTGTTGCCGCCGTACAGCACGACGGTGTCGTCGTTGGCGATGCCGAGGCCACTGAGCAGCGCCTCGAACTGCTCCTTGGTCACGAAGTCACGGCGGACCGGGTCGCGCAGGTCGGTCGACCAGTTGACCTTCACCGCACCGCGGATGTGGTTCTTGTCGTAGGCGGCGGTGTCCTCGTCGACCTCGACGAGCACCACCTTCGGGTTGTCGAGGTTCTGCTCGACCCAGTCGGCCGAGACGAGGCTGGACTCGCGGCTCATGACGCGACCTCCGTGGTGTTGGGTTGGGATGGGAACAGACGCCGGTAGGCGAGGTAGATCTCGCAGCCCAGGCAGAAGCCGAAGGCGGCGTTGAGGAACGCCGCGGCCAGCGCGGCCGCGACGGCGACGTACGCGACGACGGTCAGCCCGGTGGCGAAGGCGATGACGCCGGCGACGGCGAACACCAGCCCGACGGCCTGGGCGAACCGCGGCGGCGCGGCGTCTTCGAGCTCGCCGGGCGGACCGAGCCGGGGCCGGACGAGCTTCGCGTACAGCAGCCCGTACGGCGCCCGCGGCAGCCCGAGCAGCGCTCCGGCCGCGAACACCAGGCCCTGGACGGCCAGCAGCCAGGCGCTGCCGGTGACCAGGACGACCGCGAGCACGACGGTGGTGAGCGCGGCCGCGAACCGGGGACCCCTGGGGTCGATGCGAGTCGGCATGGTCCTCCTGACGTGGACGAGACGGGATGAGTCGTCAGGAACGGCGCGGCCGAGCGAACGCGCGGGCGGGACCGTTCCCCGTCAGGGCAGACAGAGCATGGACGCGGCGCGACCGAAGTCGATGGCGCGGCGCTTCCAGAGCTCTGTGCGGAACATGGGCACGAGCGTACGGCCACGAAACACCGTCGTCACCGGTCGTATCAAATAACGAGATCTGCCGTCTCGGGATCCGGCCAAATCAGACAGGAAGCGCCGCACGGACGTCGGCCAGCCGCGGCGCGCCGGTGGCCCGGCGGACGATCCGGCCGCTGCCGTCGAGCACCAGTGTGGTGGGTGTGCGCAGGATGTTCAGCCGGCGGACGAGGTCGAGGTGGTGCTCGGCGTCGATCTCGACGTGGACGACACCGTCGGTGTCGGCGGCGACGTGCCTCAGCGTCGCCCGGGCCGCCCGGCACGGCTGGCAGAACGCCGTCGAGAACTGCACCAGCGTGGCCCGTTCGCCCAGCGCCGCGCCCAGTTCGTCGGGGCCCAGCAGGTCGTCCACCCTCGCCTCCGTCACCCGGCCGTCGCGGGCCCGCCGCCACAGCCCGAACGCCGTGGCGGCCGCGAGCACGGCGACGACGACCACCAGTCCTGTCACACCGGGGACAACGCGCCCGCCACGCCGGTCGATTCCCACCGGAACGGACTGATTCAGCTGACGAAGATGCGGCCCAGCACGTAGGCGACCGGCGCGGCCGCGACGAACGGCAGGCTGACCCGCAGCGGCAGGAACGCACTGGCGCCGCGCGGCAGCGGCGCGGGCTCGGCGCCGGCACCTGGGCCGGCCTCGGCCCCCGGGCCGGCCGCAGGGTCGCCGCCCACGCGCACCGCGACCGGTGCGGGCTGCGGCGTGAACTCGTCGGCCAGCCGGTCGACGGCGGCGAACGCGACGGCCGCCAGCAGGCCGGCGAACGTGGCGACGACGACGGCGCTGACGGCGGGCACGGCCTCGCTCACCCAGTCGGTGGTGAGCACCAGCGCACCGGCGCCCAGCGCGGCCAGCAGCACGCCGACGAGCCGGCCGACCGCCCGCGACATCGGCAGCGACTCGGCCAGCCCGACCGCGCCGACGCCCAGCAGCGCCAGGCCGACCGGGTACTCGCCGTCGTGGGACTCGCGCAGCGCCAGCAACGCGACCGGCAGCACCGCCAGTACGCACGCGGTGACCGACAGGGCCAGCGACGTCGTCAGCCCGGCCCGGCCGTCGCGCCGCAGCAACTGGACCACGATGGACGCCACCAGCGTCGGGCCCAGCAGCGCCGCCATGGGCGTGAGGTCGGAGCTGCCCTCGGACCACGTCCACCCGAGCGCGCCCAGCCCGGCCATCAGCGCGATTCCGGCCGACCAGCGCGCCGCACCGGCCCGCGCCGCGGCCACGCCGCCGAGCGTGAAGATCACGATGACCAGGGCGAGGCCACCGGCCAGGAGGGTGCTCCCCGATGCCGAGGCGAGCGCCAGCACACCGGCAAGGGCGGCGACGGCCAGCGAGGCATGAACGGAGGGCACCTTTGAATGCTTGCAGACGCGGACCGCCCACCCACGCCGAAATGACAACAACTCCACAACAGTCCGGCCGACCCCGAGGCACGGCGTGATCTCGGTCTCGCCCACTGGACGCGGCCCCGTCCCCTACGGTATATGGCACATCGTTCCACGTGAACGGGCACACCGCGCAGGTCATAGAGAGGACCCTTGGATATGAGCAACACACGCGGCCGCCGCCTCGCGGCGCTGCTGGCCGTCGCCGCGGTCGCCCTGACGGCGTGCGGCGACGACTCGGATCCGTCGGCTGAGGAGACCAGCACCGAGGCTGCGAGCGAGGCGCCGACGGACGAACCGTCCACCCCGGAGGAGACCACGCCGGAGTTCAGCTGCCCGCCGGAGCTCGGCGAGCGGCTGCCCGAGGGCCTGGACCCGGACGCGTGCTGGTCCCACCCCGACCTGGAGCGCCCGGCGCTGATCGACGGCACCGTGTTCGCCCTCGAGCCCGACGCCTCCGACCCCACGACGGATCGCCACATCATCGCGCTCGACGCCGAGACCGGTGAGCGGCTGTGGAAGTCCGAGGTGCTGCCCGGCGAGGTGTCGGCGCTGCGGGCCACCGAGGTCGACGGCGCGCCCGGCGTCGCCGTCGTGGTCACCGAGAACGACTCCGGCGACGCGCTGACCGAGGCGTCGGCGGCCTGGGGCTACCTGGCCTGGCCGGCCGACGCGGGTGGCGACGAGGGCGGCGACGCCGGCAGCGCGGATCCCGGCTTCGAGGCCGAGGTGCACATCACCGCGCCTCAGTCCGAGGTCGCGGCGACGGACGTCTACTGGACCGACCAGGGTGTTCTGGCCGGTGACCAGTTCCTCGCGCCGGACGCCAGCGAGTTCACCACGGTGAACCGCGACCCGGAGCCGATGCTCGTGGGCGACTACGACCTGGAGGAGACCTTCACCGGGGCGTCCGGCGACCTGCTGCTCTCCTACGTCCGCGGCGTCGCCTGGCTGCCCGACGGCCCGTCGGACGGCGAGACCTACGTCGGCTGGCTGGCCCGCACCGCCGACGGCGCCGAGGCATGGAACGCGGTGACGTCGACCCCCAACGAGGAGGACAGCCTGTTCGGCGAGGGCCCCAGCCAGTTCGCCATCATCGTCGGGTCGTATCTGCTCACCATCACCCCGACCGACGAAAACTACACGGCGTTCGAGCTGAGCTGGCTCGACGCCGCCACGCACGCGCCCGCCACGCCGGCCCCGGCCGACCTCGAAGGCGCCGAGCCGACCGTCGTCGTGACCGACATCATGGCCGACCCCACCGCACTGCTGTCGCCTGACGGGCGCCACCTGTTCGCCTCGTGGTCGACGCTGGCGCTGGTCATCGACATCGAGTCCGGAGCGGTCACGCGCGTGCCGACCGACTTCGACGTCTACGGCACGGCGATCGACGACCAGACGTTCTTCGGCTCGACCGAGAACGGGTCGCTGACGATCGACCTGGCCAGCGGCGAGGCGGCGGCGATCGAGGCGCCGCGGCAGCCCTTCGACGCCGTCGACGGCGACTACGGAATAGCGGTCCTGGAGGGCGCGGTGGGCGAGACGTACTACCTGGTCGGCGGCCGCCG
The DNA here is from genome assembly GCF_900105925.1 of Jiangella alkaliphila. NCBI lineage: Bacteria > Bacillati > Actinomycetota > Actinomycetes > Jiangellales > Jiangellaceae > Jiangella > Jiangella alkaliphila. The sequence continues at coordinate 141,050 of NZ_LT629791.1, forward strand.
CACGGCCGCGGAATAGAACGGCAGCGGGCTGCTCCCGCCGGCGAACGGCGGGAGCAGCTCGATCGCCGCGCCCTCGCGCAGGACGACGGTGGCGGGGTCGCGCGACCCAGCGGGGGTGCCGTCGACGACGACGGCGCAGATGTCCAGGACGGCGGCGAAGCGGGGGCTGTCGCGGTGCGCCGAGCGGGCCTCCGCCAGTGCTTCGGCGAGCGTGCCGGCGTCGACGACCTCCGCGGGGATGCCCGCCGCCGCGCGGATGGCGGCCCAGTACCTCAGCGTCACCTTCGCCATGAGAACCTCATCGCGGCGCCATTTTCAGGGGACCGCAGCGTCACCTTCGCCATCAGGACATCATGCCCGCACGGGCTCGACCGCGAGAGTGTGCTCGTCGAGCCAGGCGCCGATGCGCGTCACCAGTCCTTCGGTGGCGCCGGCCTCGGCGTGCCCGAAACCGCGCTCCAGCCAGAGCGTCGCCTCAGGCGCGGCGGCGTGCACCTGCCAGGCGTGGTGCACCGGGAAGTAGTCGTCCTTGTCGCCGTGCACCACCAGCAGCGGGACGTCCAGCTCGGCCGCCGCCGCCCGCGCGTCGATCGGGTCGGGCGTCGACCAGCCGGACGGCGAGACCCGGGTGCGGCGCAGCAGCCGCAGCAGCATGCGGCCCGGCTTGGTGAGGATCAGCTTGAGCAGCGTCCGCATAGCGGCCGTGCCGCGGTAGTGCCACTCGCCCGGGACGCTGACGGCGGCCACCGCGCCGACGCCGCGGTGCAGCGCGCCGTGCCGGACCGCGACCGCGGAGCCCAGCGAGAACCCGAGCGTCGCGACCCGCCGGTAGCCGAGGGCGCGCGCCCAGCTCACCGCGGCGTCCATGTCGAGCACCTCGCGCCAGCCCAGCGTCGAGTGGCCGTGGGACCGGCCGTGCCCGCGCAGGTCGAGCAGGACGACCGACGTGTGTTCGCTCAGCCAGCCGCAGATGCGCTTCATCTGCGGGCTGCGCGAGCTCTGGGTGAAGCCGTGCGCGACGACGACCGCGAGGTCGCCGCTGCCGCCGTCGCGGCGCGGGAAGTAGCGGGCATGCAGCAGCGTCCCGTCGGCCGCCTGCAGGCGGCGCGAGTGTCCGGAACGTTTCGGCGAAGCGTCCGGTCGGGGTTCTGTGTCTGCCCCAGACATGTCGAGGTCCGGCATATCAGCTATTCTCTCTCACCAAGGGACCTGGGCGATGATGCCGGCAGGTCCCTTCTGCGTTCGCGGGACCCGCGGGATCCCGGCCGACTGGAGGTCGCGACATGGCAACCATCGTCCTGCTGACCAACTCGCTGCAGCCCTCGGCGGAGGTGCTGCCAGCCCTCGGGTTCCTGCTGCACGACGTCCGGGTGCTCCCGGCTGAGGCGTCCGCGCTGGTCGACGCGCCCACCGGCGACGTCGTGGCGGTCGACGCGCGCCGCGACCTCTCCCAGGCTCGCGGCCTCACCCGGCTCATCCGCACCACCGGAATCGACGTCCCGCTGATGGCGATCGTCACCGAGGGCGGGCTGGCCGCCGTCACCGCCGAGTGGGGCATCGACGACGTCCTGCTCGACTCCGCCGGCCCGGCCGAGGTCGAGGCGCGGCTGCGGCTCGCGCAGGGCCGGCTGGCCGCGGCCGGCGACGACGCGCCCGACGAGATCCGCTCTGGCGACCTCGTCATCGACGAGGCCACGTACACCGCGAAGGTGGCCCGGCGCACGCTCGACCTCACGTACAAGGAGTTCGAGCTGCTCAAGTTCCTCGCGCAGCATCCGGGCCGGGTGTTCACCCGCGCTCAGCTCCTTCAAGAGGTCTGGGGTTACGACTACTTCGGTGGTACCCGCACGGTCGACGTCCATGTGCGGCGGCTGCGGGCCAAGCTCGGCGCCGACCACGAGTCGCTGATCGGCACGGTCCGCAACGTCGGCTATCGGTTCGTCCCTCCTCAGCAGGGCCGCTCGGGGCGCCCGGCGGCCAGCGTTCCGTTTCCTGAGGCCGACGTCCCCGCCGACGTCCCCACCCGGGTCGTCGACCGCGACGGCATGAGCATCACGCTGTCCGACTGAGCCGATAGGGTCGGCGGATGGCCGACTATGTGACCGTAGGACCCGCCCGCACCTGGTACGACCGGCGGGGTGACGGCGCTCCCCTCGTGCTGCTGCACGGCGGCCTGGTCGACGCGCGCTGGTTCGAGCCCAACCTCGACGCGCTGGCCGAGCGGTTCACCGTCTACACGCCCGACCTGCGTGGCCACGGCCACACCGCCGACGTCGACGGCCCGCTGACGTTCCAGGCCTTCACCGACGACATGATCACGTTCCTCGAGCAGGTCGTCGACGGCCCGGCCGACGTGCTCGGGCACAGCATGGGCGCGTTCGTGTGGCTGCAGGTCGCGCTGCAGCGGCCCGACCTGGTTAACCGGCTGGTGCTGATCAGCGGCGGGTTCAGCAAAGAGGGCGAAGCCGTCCCCGACGCCCCCTGGGACGTCGACCTGCTCGAGCAGTTCCTCGGCCCGGCCTACGCCGAGATCTCCCCCGACGGCGCCGAGCACTTCCGTGTCGTCGCCACCAAGGTGGGCGAGCTGGCGCAGCGCGAGCCGCACCTGCCGGTCGGCGAGGTGGCGAAGGTCCCGCACCGCACCCTGCTCATGCTCGCCGACGACGACATCGTCACGCTGCCGCACCTGGTCCAGATGTACGGCGCGATGCCCAACGCCGAGCTGGCGGTCGTGCCGGGCACGTCGCACTTCCTGACGCAGGAGAAGCCCGAGCTCGTCAACGCACTGGTACTGGACTTCCTCACGAAGGACCCGGTGCCCACGGTCGCGCCGGTCCGCCGCGCCCCGGTCGCCGGCTGACCTGGTCGCCGGCTGACATGGCCGCCACCTTCACCCCGGCCGAGATCGCCGAGGTCACGGCGCTGGCCGACCGCGCCCGCGCCTCCGACGGCGTCGCCCCCTTCTCCGACGACCTGTTCCCCGCCGCACGCTCCGGCGAGACGACGGTCGCGCTCACCGTCCACGCCGACGCCGACTCAGGCTCCGGTGGCGGTGCGTTGACGGGTGCTGCGTACGCGGCCCGGCAGGGCGACCGGCTGGCCGCCGAGCTGGTCGTGGACCCCGCCCGGCGTCGGCGCGGGCTGGGCGGCGCGCTACTGGCGGAGCTGCTGGCCGCCGCACCCGGCGAGCTGTGGCTGTGGTCGCACGGCGATCATCCGGCGGCCGCGGCACTGGCCCGGCGGCACGGGCTGGTGCGGGCTCGCGAGCTGCTCCAGTTGCGCCGCCGGATCGCTCCCGGGGCGCTGCCCGAGCCGCGGCTGCCCGACGGCGTCCGGCTGCGGCCGTTCCAGCCCGGCCGCGACGAGGCGGCATGGCTCGAGGTCAACAACGCCGCGTTCTCCTGGCACCCCGAGCAGGGCGGCCAGACCCTCGACGACATCCGGTCCGCGGAAGCGGCGCCCGACTTCGACCCGGCCGGCTTCCTGCTCGCCGTCGACGCCGACGACCGAGTGCTCGGGTTCCACTGGACCAAGGTGCACCCGCACGACCCGAACCCCGGCCGAGACACGCTTTCCAGTCGAGGACGCGAGTCGAATGGTCCTGGCGGCTCGGCGGACGAGCCGCTCGGCGAGGTGTACGTGCTCGGTGTCGCGCCCGCGGCGCACGGACGCGGGCTCGGCGGCGCATTGACCACCGCCGGGCTGCGATACCTGGCCGACGTCGCCGGCGTCCGGACCGTCACCCTGTACGTCGAGGGCGACAACACCGCCGCGGTCCGCCTGTACGAACGCGAGGGCTTCACCCGCCACGCCGTGGATGTCGCCTACCGCCGCGACTGACCGCGTCTGCGTCCAGCTCGTGATCATCCAGGTTCTGGGGTGTGATCACGCCCCGAAACCTGGATGATCATGGGGCCGTCGCGCCAGCGCGCGGCGGGCGGCTACTCGCGCAGGCCGATGGCGTCGACCGGACGGAGGCGCATGGCGGCGCGGGCCGGGACGCCGATGGCGAGGAAGCCGAGCAGCGCGGTCCCGAGCACGATGCCGGCGAAGCCGGCCGGCGAGATCGACGGCAGCGGCGACTCGGTGAGGCCGATGCTGACGCCGACCAGCGGCGGCAGTGCGACCAGCAGGCCGACCGCGACCGACACCACGACGATGACGGCCGCCTCGACCCGCATCATCGCGAGCACGTGCCGCCGGCCGGCGCCGGCCAGGCGGAGCAGGGCGAACTCGCGGGTCCGCTCGGCCGTGGCCATGACCAGCGTGTTCACCACCGACACCGCCAGGTAGGCGAGCAGCGCGAGGATCGCGACCAGCGTGGTGGACGACTCCGTCGCCCGCTCCGCCGAGCCGGCCGCGCTCAGGTCGGCGCCGGTGCCGGCGACCAGTCCCGGGTGCTCCGCGGCCACCTGCGCGACCGTGTCGGCGTCGCCGCCGCCGATCAGCACCCAGCTGTCCTGTCCGGTCGTGGTGTGCGCCGCCAGCTGGTCGTGCGGCAGCGTGACGTCGCCGAAGCCCAGGCCGCGGCCGTAGATGGCGACCACCGTCGGCGAGATCTCGGTGCCGTCGCCGAGCACGAGGTCGACCGTCTCGCCGACGGACGCGCCGAACGTCGCGGAGCCGGTGCGGCTCAGCGCCACCGTGCCGTCGCGCAGCTCGCCGAGGTCGCCCTCGCGCACCTCGAGGTCGAGGGTGCGCTCCAGCCCGCGGGGGTCGAGCCCCTGGGCGGCGTACGCCTCCTGGGTCGGCTCGCCGAGCTCGTCGTAGCGGACGACGATCTCGCTGTGCACGACCGGCGTGACGGTGGCGTCGTCGCCGAGCTCGGAGCGCAGCTCGTCGGTCACCGCCGCGCCCACTCCGCCGTCCTGACCGGTGACCACGTGGTCGGCCACGACGCCGTCGACCGCCTGGCGGCCGGCCGCGGCCGCCAGCGTGCTCTGGCTGAACACCTGGACGGACACGAACGCGACCGCGAGCACGATGGGGGTGACGGCGGCGGCGAGCCGGCGCGAGTTGGCCCGCATGTTCGCCGTGGCGAGGTAGCCGTGCACCGGCGACAGCCGCCGCACCGGCCCGCCCAGCAACCCGGCCGCGGCGCCCAGCACCCGCGGCCCGAGCAGCGCCACGCCGACGGCCAGCAGGAGGGCGCCCATGACCGCGCCGGCCACCCCCACCATGCCCGGCACCAGCAGCGGGATGCCCGACGACGCGAACCCGAGCAGGATCAGCAGCACGCCGGAGATGACCCGGCCGGCACCCAGCCGCGGCTCCTCGACGGCGCTCTCGCCCAGCGCCTCGACCGGGTTGAGCCGAGCCGGTCGCCTGGCCGCCACCCACCCCGCCAGCCGCGCAGTGACCAGGCACAGTACGACGGCGGCCAGACCCGGCACCGGGCTCATGGCCAGCTGGAAGTCGGCGGGCAACAGCCCGGACCCGGCGAACGCCCGGCCCAGCGCCACCGCCGCCAAATACCCGGGCACGGCGCCGAGCACCGCGGCGGTCGTCGAGATGAGCATGACCTCGGCGCCGACCAGGCGCCGGACCTGTTTGCGCGTGGCGCCGACGGCCCGCAGCAGGGCGAACTCGCGCCGCCGCTGCTGGATGGACAGCGCCAAGGTGCCGGCCACGACGAACATCGCGATCAGCACCGTCGTGCCGGCCAGCGACGCCGCCAGGACCGTCAGCTCGCCGCGGGCCTGGCCGATGTCGAAGAACTCGACGTGGCCGCGGGCGTCGCCGGTGTACGTACGCAGGTCGGGCACAGCCTCGGCGATGCGGTCGGCCAGCGCCGACGCGGACTCGCCGTCGGCGGCGACCACGCCGACCGCGTCCCACCGGTCCGGAGCCCCGGCCAGCTCGCCGGCCCGCTCGTCGGTCAAGAAGACCGCCAACTCGCGGGCGTCGTCGCCGTCGGCCCGCGACACCAGGCCGGTGACCGTGTAGTCAGCCGCGACCCCGCCGACGGCCAGCTCGACGTGGTCGCCGGCGCCGAGGCCGAGATCGGCCGCGAGGTCCTGCTCGAGCGCCACCTCGTCAGAACGCCCCGGCGCGGCGCCGCCCTCGGCGACCGTGAACGGCGTCAGCGCCGCCGCCGACCAGCCGTGCCCGGCCACCGGCCGCGACGAGTCGGCCACCGCGCCGTCGGCGACCACGCTCACCGGCACGCCGATGTCGCCGGCCGCGGACTCGACCCCGGGCACGTCGGCGACCGCACCCACGACGTCACCAGGCAGCCGGACCCGCTCGGACAGCGCGAAGTCGGTGTCCTCGACGACCGGCAGCGCCTGCACGCCGCTGACCACGACGTCGGCGCCGGCGTAGCGCTGCGGCGGCAGCCCGCCGCGGACCCCGGACTCGACCAGCACGCCCAGCGCCGTCACCAGCACCGAGGCGAGCAGCACGGCGAGGAACGCGCCCACGAACCCGGCCTTGCGCCCCTTGATGGTCTTGCGGGCGATGTCGCGCAGACTTCCCGTCGCGCTGCCGCACTGCGCGGGCCCGCTCACCACGCCCCCAGCCTCGTCATGCGCTCGGCGACCAGCTCGGCCGTCGGCGCCTCCATGACACCGGTGAGCCGGCCGTCGGCCAGGAACAGCACGCGGTCGGCGAACGACGCCGCGACCGGGTCGTGCGTGACCATGATGACCGTCTGACCGCCCTCGACGACGATCTGGCGCATCAGTTCGAGCACCTGGCGCCCGGTGCGGGTGTCGAGCGCGCCGGTGGGCTCGTCGGCGAACACCGCGTCGGGCTGCGTGACCAGCGCCCGGGCGATGGCGACGCGTTGCTGCTGACCGCCGGAGAGCTGGGCCGGACGGCGCTGCAGGTACTCGCCCAGCCCGACCGACCCGGCCACCCGGGCGATCCAGTCGCGGTCGATCGCGCGACCGGCCAGCCGCAGCGGCAGCGACACGTTGTCCTCGACCGTCAGCGACGACAGCAGGTTGTAGGCCTGGAAGACGAAGCCGATGCGGTCGCGGCGGACGACGGTCAGCTCGTCGTCGGACAGCGCGGACAGCTCGGTGTCGCCCAGCCGGACCGTGCCGGACGTCGGGCGGTCGAGGCCGGCCGCGCAGTGCAGGAACGTGCTCTTGCCGGACCCGGACGGGCCCATGACCGCGGTGAAGCTGCCGGTGGCGAGGTCGACCCCGACCTCGCGCAGCGCCGTCACGCGGTTCTCGCCGGTGCCGTAGACCTTGGTCACGGCGTCGAGCCGGATCGCGGGAGCCGTCATGGTGTGCACGTCGTTCCTCCTCATCAGGACCTGTGAACGACGCTATTGAGCGGGGAGCGCTGGAACGATCCCGCTGACTCCCGGATCGATGGTGGTGCTGGGTATACCGCGTCGCGGCGGCCGCTCAGGCATGCTGAATGCCAGGCCAATGCCCACCGGCGAGGTCCAAGGCAGCGGAGAGTCCCACGAGCAAGGGAACCAAGATGATCGGCAGAGTGCGCGCGGCGGCCGGTGACACCCGGCGTGCATTGCCGTTCCTGCTGCGCGGCCTGGCCAGCTCCGCGGTGGCACTGGTCCTGCTGATCCGGGTGCTGCTGGTGGCCGTGTTCACGATGATCGGCGTGGGCTGGCTGGCCATCCCGTCGACAGTGCGGTCGGTGCGCCGCTGGGCCGCCGGCGAGCGCCGCCGGGTCGCCGGCTACACCGGCCGCCCGGTCCCGCCGCCGTACGACCCGCCGGCCGAACCCGACGCGCTCGGCGCGCACGGCGCGCCCGGCGGGCCCGCCGTCCCGGCCAGGGAGCTGCTGGCCGAGCCGGCCACCCGGCGCGACCTCGGCTGGCTCGCGTTCCACGGTCTCACCGGCCTGGTCGTCGGCCTCCTGGCGCTGCTCCTGCCGCTGAGCGTGGTCAACGCCGCCGTGGTCCCGGTGTACTGGTGGGCGGTGCCCAGCGACGAGCCGGTCCAGTCGCCCTACCCTGTGACCTCCTGGCTCGGCGCGCTCGGCATGCTGCCGCTCGGCCTCGGCTGGCTCGTGCTGACCCTGCTGCTGGTGCCGCTGATGGCCCGGTGGCAGGCCGGCGCGGCCCGCGGGTTGCTGCGGCCGACCCGCGACGCCAGGCTGAGCGAGCGGGTCACCGAGCTGACGGCCACTCGTGCGGCCGCGCTGGAGGCGCACGGCGCGGAGCTGCGGCGCATCGAGCGCGACCTGCACGACGGCACCCAGAACCGCCTGGTCGGCGTCATCATGCACCTGGGCATCGCCGAGCGGGCGCTGCGCCGCGACCCGCAGTCCGCGCTCCCGCTGCTGCTCAAGGCGCAGAACCAGGCCGCCGACGCGCTGGGCGAGCTGCGCGACGTCGTCCGCAGCATCTACCCGCCGGTGCTGGCCGAGCGGGGGCTCGACGGCGCGCTGGCGGCGTTGGCCGCCCGCTGCCCGGTACCGTGCACGCTGCGCGCCGGCGGGCTGCGCCGGCTGCCCGCGGCGCTCGAGGCCGCCGCGTACTTCGTCGTCGCCGAGGCGCTGACCAACACCGCGAAGCACAGCGGCGCCGAGCAGGTCGAGGTGACGGTGACGCTGCGGCCACCGCCCGAGCCGGGTGACGAGGAGGCAGTGGTGATCGAGGTCCGCGACGACGGCCACGGCGGCGCCGACGAGTCCGGCGGCAGCGGGCTGGCCGGCATCCGCCGCCGGGTCGCCGCGTTCGACGGCAGCACCGAGGTGACCAGCCCCGCCGGCGGGCCGACGGTCGTGCGGGCGGTGATCCCGTGCGCGTCGTGATCGCCGAGGACGACACCCTGCTCCGCGAGGGTCTGGTGCTGCTGCTGGGCACCGAGGGCATCGAGGTGGCTGCCGCCGTCGACAACGCCGACGACTTCCTCGCCGCCGTGAGCGCCGAGCGGCCCGACGCCGCCGTCGTCGACGTCCGCCTGCCGCCCGGCTTCACCGACGAGGGCATCGCCGCGGCCGCGGCCGCCCGGCGCGAACGGCCCGGCCTGCCCGTCCTCGTGCTGTCCGCGTACGTCGAGGACAGCTACGCCACCGAGCTGCTGGCCGGCGGCGCCGACGGCGTCGGCTACCTGCTCAAGGAGCGCGTCGGCAAGGTCGAGCAGTTCCTCGACGCGCTGCACCGGGTGGTCGCCGGCGGCACCGTCATGGACCCCGAAGTGGTGTCGCAGCTCATGGTCCGGCGCCGCTCCGACGACCCCGTCCGCACCCTCACCCCGCGCGAGCGCGAGGTACTGGCGCTGATGGCCGAGGGCCTGGCCAACCCCGACATCGCCGACCGGCTCGTCGTCACCGAGACCGCGGTCAGCAAGCACATCCGCAACATCTTCGCCAAGCTCGGCCTGGCCCAGGGCGACACCGGCCACCGCCGCGTCCTCGCCGTGCTCGCCTACCTGCGGTCCTGACGGCGGTCGCCCTCGCGGCGAATCCGAGCAGGCCCGGCCGCTCCCTTGCTACCCAGTGTTCACTCGCGCGTGTCAGCATGGGGACATGGCGGAGCCGACGAAGCCGGAAGAGCGCTACCTCGACCGCGAGTTGTCGTGGCTCGCCTTCAACACCCGGGTGCTCGAGCTGGCCGAGGATCCCGATGTGCCGCTGCTGGAACGGGCCCGGTTCCTGGCGATCTTCTCCAGCAACCTCGACGAGTTCTACATGATCCGCGTCGCCGGGCTGAAGCGGCGCATCGCGGCCGGCGTCGCATTCCCGTCCGTCAGCGGCATGATGCCCCGCGAGGTGCTGGAGCGCACGCTCGAGCGCACCCGCGAGCTGATGGCCCAGCAGACCCAGTGCTTCCGCAGCGACGTCCTGCCCGGGCTGGTCAAAGAGGGCATCGACATCGCCCGCTGGGACGACCTCGACGACGCCGAGCACGGCCGGCTGCGGCGGCTGTTCAGCGAGCGGATCTTCCCGGTGCTGACGCCGCTGGCGGTCGACCCCGCGCACCCGTTCCCGTACATCTCCGGGCTGTCGCTGAACCTCGCCGTCGTGGTACGTAACCCGCGCAACGGCACCGAGCACTTCGCCCGGGTCAAGGTGCCGCCGAACTTCCCGCGCTTCCTGCCGGTCGCCGAACAGCGGTTCGTGCCGCTCGAGGACGTCATCGCCGCGCACCTGTCGCAGCTGTTCCCTGGCATGGACGTCCTGCAGCACCACATGTTCCGGGTCACCCGCAACGAGGACGTCGAGGTCGAGGAGGACGACGCCGAGAACCTGCTGACCGCCATGGAGCGCGAGCTCATGCGGCGGCGGTTCGGCCCGGCGGTCCGGCTCGAGGTCGAGGAGACCGTCGACCCGCACGTGCTCGACCTGCTGCAGCGCGAGCTCGGCGTCAGCAACGGCGAGACGTTCTCGCTGCCCGGCCCGCTCGACCTCACCGGCCTCACCGCCATCGCCGACCTCGATCGCGCCGAGCTGCGCTACCGGCCGTTCCTGCCGGCCACCCACCGCGATCTCCGCGACGTCGAGTCCGCCTCGCCGGCGGACATGTTCGCCGCCATCTCCAAGGCCGACGTGCTGGTGCACCACCCGTACGACTCCTTCTCGACCAGCGTGCAGCGCTTCGTCGAGCAGGCCGCGGCCGACCCGCGGGTGCTGGCCATCAAGCAGACGCTGTACCGCACCAGCGGCGACTCCCCCATCGTCGACGCGCTCATCGACGCCGCCGAGGCGGGCAAGCAGGTACTCGCCGTCGTCGAGATCAAGGCCCGGTTCGACGAGCAGGCCAACATCTCCTGGGCGCGCAAGCTGGAGCAGTCGGGCGTGCACGTCGTCTACGGCCTGGTCGGGCTGAAGACGCACTGCAAGCTGTGCCTGGTGGTGCGCGACGAGTCCGGCGGCATCCGGCGCTACAGCCACATCGGCACCGGCAACTACCACCCGCGCACGGCCCGCATCTACGAGGACATGGGGCTGCTCACCGCCGACCCCGACGTCGCCGAGGACCTCAACCACCTGTTCAACACGCTGTCGGGCTACTCGCTGGAGTCCGACTACCGGCGGCTGCTGGTGGCGCCGCACTCGCTGCGCACCGGCATCATCGAGCGCATCCAGAGCGAGATCGAGCACCACCGCGCGGGCCGCCCCGCCCGCATCCGGTTCAAGATGAACAGCATCGTCGACGAGGCGATCATCGACGCGCTGTACGAGGCGTCCGGCGCCGGCGTGCCGATCGACATCTGGGTGCGCGGCATCTGCAGCATCCGGGCCGGCGTGCCGGGGCTGTCCGAGAACGTCCGCGTGCGCAGCATCCTCGGCCGGTTCCTCGAGCACTCGCGCATCTACTCGTTCGAGAACGGCGGCGACGCGCAGCACTGGATCGGCTCCGGCGACCTCATGCACCGCAACCTCGACCGCCGGGTCGAGGCGCTGGTGCTGCTGCGCCGGCCGGAGCACCGGCAGGAGGTCGAGGGCCTGTACGACCTCGCCTTCGACCCCGGCACCGCGTCCTGGCACCTGCGCCCCGACGGCACGTGGGACCGCGTGTACACGGGGCCCGACGGCGAACCGCTGACCGACATGCAACAGGTGCTCATCGAACGCAAGCAGCGCCGGAGGTCCACCACGTGAGCCGTGCGGAGCAGGCCGCCCGACCACACAGCGCCCGTGAGGTCGAGCAGAAGTTCCGCGTGCACGGACTGTTCCGCATCCCCGACCTCTCCACACTCGCGGGGGTGTCCGCCGTCGACGACCTGGGCGTCGTCGAGCTCGAGTCGGCCTACTACGACACCGAGGACCTCCGGCTGGCCCGCGAGGGCATCACGCTGCGCCGGCGCACCGGCGACGATGAGGGCTGGCATTTGAAGCTCCCGGCCGGCGCCGTCGGCACCCGCGACGAGCTGCGGCTGCCGCTGGACGACCGCGACGCGCCGCCGGCGGCGCTGGCGGTGCTGGTCCGGGTGATCACGCGGACGCAGCCGCTGCGGCTGGTCTCGACGCTGCGCACCACCCGGGCCCGGCAGCTGATCCGGTCCGACGGCAAGGACGCCGGCGAGCTGGTCGACGACACCGTGCACGTCGTCGGCTCCGACGGCGCCGTGGCCGCCCGGTTTCGCGAACTGGAGCTCGAGGAGCGCGACGGCGGCCCGCTGATCGGCACGGTGGCCACGGCGCTGACCGAGGCCGGCGCGGTCGGCGGTGAGTTCGTCGCCAAGGTGGTCCGCGCGCTCGGGCCCAACGCCGCGGCCCCGCCGGAGGTGCCGGAGCTGCCGGTGCCCAAGCCGAAGGACCCGGCCCACGACACGCTGGTCGCCTACCTGTCGCTGCATGTGCGGGCGCTGCGGGCGGCCGACGTCGCGTTCCGCCGCGAGCCGGCCGACCCCGAGGCCGTCCACCAGCTGCGGGTGGCGGCGCGCCGGCTGCGCAGCGGGCTGCGCACGTTCCGGCCGCTGCTGGACCGGCCCTGGGCCGAGGAGCTGCGCGCCGAGCTGGCCTGGTTCGCCCGCGCGCTCGGCGAGCTGCGCGAGGGCGACGTGCTGCGCGAGCGGCTGGACCGCCACTGCGCCGACCTGCCGCCGGACCTGCCGGCCGCCGAGGTGAAGCAGCTGCTCGCCGACGTGCTGGGCGGCACGGTCGCCGACGCCCGGACCCGGGTCGGCGAGCTGCTCGACGACGACCGCTACCTCGCCCTGCACGACCGCCTGGTCCGCGCCGTCGCCAGGCCGAGGACCGCCCCCGACGCCGAGCGGCCGGCCCGCGACGTCCTGCCCGCGCTGGTCGAGAAGGCCTGGGCGAAGCTCGACGGCGCCGCCGACGACCTCACCGACGACGCGCCCGACGACGAGTGGCACGCCGCCCGCCTGGCCGCGAAGCGCACCCGCTACGCCGCCGAGGCGGTCGCCCCGGTGCTCGGCGGCGACGCGAAGGCGTTCGCCAAGCAGGTCGAGAAGGTCACCGAGATCCTGGGCGAGCACCAGGACGCCGCCATGGCCGCCGCGAAGGCCCGCGAGCTGGCCAACGCCGAGCCGGCCTCCACCGACGTCGCGTTCGCGCTCGGTGTGCTGGCCTCCAACGAGCGCGCGTACGTGCACGCGGCGCGGGCCGCGTTCGCCGATACCTGGCCGCATGTGCGACGGGCGAAGTGGCGCCGATGGATGGAGACGTGAGGTCCAGACGTGGCCCGGTCCTCGCCGCCGGCGCCGTCCTATGGCGCCAGCAGCCGGACGCTCCGGACGGCCGGGTCGAGCTCTGCCTGGTGCACCGGCCCCGGTACGACGACTGGTCGCTGCCCAAGGGCAAGCTGGAGGACGGCGAGTCGCTGCTGGTCTGCGCGGTGCGCGAGGTGTTCGAGGAGACCGGGCACCGGGTGACGCTCGGCCGGCCGCTGCAGCCGCAGCACTACACCGTCGCCGGCCGCCCCAAGATCGTGCGCTACTGGCTGGCCGAGGCCGACCCGCACGCGGCCGAGCGGGTGCCCGACCACGAGGTCGACGAGGTGGTCTTCCTGCCGGCCGGCGAGGCGGTCCGGCAGCTGAGCTACGAGCGCGACGCCGAACTGGTCCGCGAGGCGCTGCGCGGACCGCTGCGCACCACCCCGCTGGCGCTGCTGCGCCACGCCAAGGCGGTGTCGCGGGCGGCCTGGCCCGGCCCGGACGTCGAGCGGCCGCTGACGCCCGAGGGCGCCGCCGACCTCGAACCGCTCGGCGAGGCGCTCGGCACGCTCGGCCTGCGGCGCGTGCTGTCCAGCGACTCCGTCCGGTGCGCCGAGACCGTGCGCGTGTTCGCCGGCAAGCAGGGGCTGGTGGCCGAGCTGGAGCCGCACCTGTCCGAGGAGAGCATGCGGGTGCCCCACGACCGCCACCCGGCCGAGGCGATCATCCGGTCGCTGCTGCGTGACGGTCCCGCCATGGTGTGCTCGCACCGCCTGGTGCTTCCGCTCCTGTTCCGGGCGGCCGGCGCCGACCCCGGCCGCGGGCTGGAGCCGGGCGGTTTCGCCGTCCTGCACCACGATCAGGGCCACGTCGTGGCGGTCGAGCGGCACCGGCCGCGCGGGGCGGGTCCGGCCCCGGTTATCGACCTGTGACCGCCCTCAACGGCGGGTCGTGATCGTCCCGCAATCGGCCACGCGGCCCGTTCACGTGACGGCCATCACAAGGTCAGCGATCTGACGCCTTCTCTGCGCCAGGCGTTCATTCCCCGTTCACTCTCAGCGGGGAACGGCGTCACCTCCGAAACCTACCTTCGAGGCGATACGCAAGGACGAGAAATGTCCAGGAAGGACACCAGACGTGAACCTCAGCATCGTGCGCCGCACGCTGGCACCAGTAGCCGTCGCCAGCGCGGCCGCCCTCGTGCTGGCAGCCTGCGGCTCTGACCCCGACACCGACGACGCCTCCGACGAGGAGACCTCGGGCAGCGAGAGCGGCTCGGACTCCGAGGAGCCCGACGGTGGCGAGTCCCTGTCCGGCACGCTGAACGGCGCGGGCGCCAGCTCGCAGGAGTCCGCGGTTCAGGCGTGGATCGCCGGGTTCCAGCAGGAGAACCCCGACGTCACCATCAACTACTCGCCCGAGGGCTCCGGCGCCGGCCGCGAGCAGTTCGCCTCCGGCGCGGTCGCGTTCGCCGGCTCCGACGCCGCCCTCGACGAGGAGGAGCTGGCCGCCGCCGAGACCGCGTGTGGCTCCCCGGCTGTCGACCTGCCGCTGTTCATCGACCCCATCGCCGTCGCGTACAACCTGCCGGGCGTCGACGGGCTGCAGCTCGGTCCGGTGACGCTGGCGAACATCTTCAACGGCACCATCACCACGTGGAACGACCCGGCCATCGCCGCGGACAACCCCGACGCCGAGCTGCCGGACACCACGATCACGCCGGTGCACCGCTCGGACGACTCCGGCACCACGGAGAACTTCACCGAGTACCTGGTCGCCGTCGCGCCGGCGGAGTGGCCGTACGAGCCCGACGGTGTCTTCCCGCCCGAGCTCGGTGGTGAGGCGGGCGCCCAGACCTCCGGCCTGATCGCCGCGGTCCAGGCCGCCGAGGGCACCATCGGCTACGCCAGCGCCGCCGCGGTCGGCGAGCTCCAGACCGCCGCCATCGGCGTCGGCGCCGAGTTCGTCGAATACTCCGCCGAGGCCGCCGCCGCGGTCGTCGACGCCTCGCCGCGCGCCGAGGGCCGGGCCGAGAACGACATCGCGCTCGAGCTGGCCCGCGACACCACCGAGTCGGGCTCCTACCCGATCGTGCTGGTCTCGTACACCATCGTCTGCACCGCGTACTCCGACGCGGCGGTCGGCGACCTGGTGAAGGCCTACGTCGGCTACGTCGCCAGCAGCGAGGGCCAGCAGGCCGCGGCCGACGCCGCGGGCTCCGCGCCGATCTCGCCGGACCTGCAGGCCGAGGTCCAGGCCGTGGTCGAGGCCATCGAGGTCGGCTGAGTCCTATCCTGTGCACGAAGTTCCACGTCGCCGGGCGGCTCGTCCCCATCAGGACGGACCGCCCGGCGTCCGCACGACCCGCCGGTTGACCCGCGAGACCTCCACGAGCCGGAGCTGACCCCGTGACCACCACCGCGAAACCGCCGCCGACCCCACCCGCACCAGTCACGCCGCGGGCGAAGGCTCGCCCCGGCGACCGCATCTTCTCCAGGTCCGCGCAGCTCGCCGGCATCCTCATCCTGGTCATCCTGGCCGGGGTCGCCGCGTTCCTGGTCGTCGAGGCCGCGCCGACGTTCTCCGCCGACCCGTCCGAGATCGACGGCGGCGAGGGCTTCTTCTCCTACGTCTGGCCGCTGGTCTTCGGCACGCTCGCCGCGGCGATCATCGCCCTGGTCGTGGCGACGCCGCTGGCGCTGGGCATCGCACTGTTCATCTCGCACTACGCGCCGCGCCGCCTGGCGCAGGGTCTCGGCTACATCGTCGACCTGCTCGCCGCCATCCCCAGCGTCGTCTTCGGCCTGTGGGGCATCCAGTGGCTGGCGCCGCAGGTGCAGCCGGCCTGGACGTGGCTGGCCGACAACCTCGGCTTCATCCCGATCTTCTCCGGCCCCGCGTCGGCCACCGGCCGCACGATGATGACCGCCGGCCTGGTGCTCGCCGTCATGGTCCTGCCGATCATCACCGCGATCTCCCGCGAGGTGTTCCTGCAGACGCCGACGCTGCACGAGGAGGCCGCGCTGGCGCTGGGCGCCACGCGCTGGGAGATGATCCGCATGGCGGTCATCCCGTTCGGCCGGCCCGGCATCATCTCCGGCATCATGCTCGGCCTCGGCCGCGCGCTGGGCGAGACGATGGCCGTCGCCATGGTGCTCTCCACCGGCGGCTTCACCTGGTCGATGGTCACCAGCGGCAACAGCACCATCGCCGCGGAGATCGCGCTGGACTTTCCCGACTCGTCGGGGCTCAAGACCAACACGCTCATCGCCGCCGGACTGGTGCTGTTCGCCATCACGCTGGCCGTCAACATGTTCGCCCGGTGGATCGTCTCGCGCCGCAGTGAGTTCTCGGGGGCCAACTGATGTCCGTCGACACCTTGCCGCCGGCCGGCAGCCCGGCCCCGAGCACCCTGGCCCAGAACCAGCTGCCGCGCTTCACCACGCAGATCGTGCTGGTCGCCTCCATCGCGGTCGGCGCCGGCCTGTCCGCCCTGTGGGGCGGGTTCTCGGTCGTGTCGTTCGCCGTCCTGTCGGTGCTGGTCTTCGTGGTCGTCAACGCGGTGCTGTCCGCCGTGGTCGAGGGCCGCCGCAAGGCCGTCGACAAGCTGGTCACCAGCCTCGTCTACACCGCGTTCGGCATCGCCCTGGTCCCGCTGATCTCGGTCATCTGGTCGGTCCTCGACAACGGCCTCGACCGGTTCAGCATCGACTTCCTGACGACGTCCATGCGCAACGTCACCGGCCTCAACGACCAGGAGGCGCTCGAGGGCACCGCGCCGTTCATCGGCGGCGCGTACCACGCCATCCTCGGCACCTTCCTCATCACCGGCCTTGCCACCATCATCTCCGTGCCGATCGGCCTGATGACCTCGGTCTACCTGGTCGAGTACGGCCGCGGCCGGCTGGCCCGGTCCATCACGTTCTTCGTCGACGTCATGACCGGCATCCCGTCCATCGTGGCCGGCCTGTTCGCCGCCGCGCTGTTCGCGGTGCTGTTCGGCGTCGGCACCCGCAACGGGTTCGCCGGCGCCGTCGCGCTGTCGGTGCTGATGATCCCGGTGGTCGTGCGGTCCAGCGAAGAGATGCTGAAGATCGTCCCGAACGAGCTGCGCGAGGCGGCCTACGCCCTAGGCGTGCCGAAGTGGCGCACCATCGTCCGGGTGGTCATCCCGACGGCGATCTCCGGCATCGCGTCCGGCGTCACGCTGGCCATCGCCCGCGTCGTCGGCGAGACCGCGCCGCTGATCGTCACCGCAGGCTTCACGGCGTCGATCAACAGCAACCCGTTCTCCGACTGGATGATGTCGCTACCCGCATACGTTTACAGTCAAGCGATGCGTCCGCTGTCGGGTTCGTCGCCACAGCCGAGCTTCGACCGGGCCTGGGCCGCGGCGCTGACGCTCATCCTGATCGTCATGCTGCTCAACCTGGTCGCCCGACTCATCGCCCGCCTGTTCGCCCCGAAGACCGGCCGCTAGAGCAAGGGAACCGCCACCATGTCCAAGCGCATCGACGTCGGCGATCTGAACGTCTACTACAGCAGCTTCCTGGCCGTCGAGGGTGTCTCGATGGCCATCGAGCCCCGCTCGGTCACGGCCTTCATCGGCCCGTCCGGCTGCGGGAAGTCCACCTTCATCCGCACCCTCAACCGCATGCACGAGGTCATCCCCGGCGCGCGGGTGCAGGGCAAGGTGCTGCTCGACGGTGAGGACCTCTACGGCTCCAGCGTCGACCCCGTCACCGTCCGCCGCCAGGTCGGCATGGTCTTCCAGCGGCCCAACCCGTTCCCGACGATGTCCATCCGCGACAACGTCCTGGCCGGCATGAAGCTCAACAGCAACCGCATGAGCAAGTCCACGGCGAACGAGGTCGTCGAGCGGTCGCTGCAGGGCGCGAACCTGTGGAACGAGGTCAAGGACCGCCTTGACAAGCCCGGCTCCGGCCTGTCCGGCGGTCAGCAGCAGCGGCTGTGCATCGCCCGGGCCATCGCCGTGCAGCCCGACGTGCTGCTGATGGACGAGCCCTGCTCCGCGCTCGACCCGATCTCGACGCTGGCCATCGAGGACCTCATCGCCGAGCTGAAGCAGAGCTACACGATCGTCATCGTCACCCACAACATGCAGCAGGCTGCCCGGGTCAGCGACCGCACGGCGTTCTTCAACATCGCCGGCACCGGCAAGCCCGGCAAGCTGATCGAGATGGACGAGACCACGAAGATCTTCACCAACCCGAGCGTGAAGGCCACCGAGGACTACGTCTCCGGCCGCTTCGGCTGACTCTCCGGCACAGCAGACCGCGCCCGCCACGAGGTTCCGTGGCGGGCGCGGCTCGCGTCGGCAGGGCGTCAGCGCATGGCGACCGCTCCTGCCCGCCCGACGCCTGACTGCATCGCGGCCAGGCGGATCGCGGCGGCCTCCCGGGCGTCGACGACCCCCTCGGCCTCCAGCCGGTCCAGCACCTCACCGACGTGACGGAGGAACGCGCCGGTCGAACCCCAGTCCCGGTCCTCCTCGATGAGGTCGTTGACGGTGCACCCGTCGGCGGCCGCGCGGTTCGCCACCCCGCTGTCCACCGCCCCGACGACGACCGTCGCCCGCGGGTCCGGCTGCGGGCAGGCCGCCTCCACCGGCGCGATCCACACGTCGCGGATCTCGACGTCGGAGCCGTCGTGGTGGTTCTGGAACCCGATATGGCCCTCGAGCGCCCGGCTGCCGTCGCCGGTATAGGTGTTCACCAGCTCGCCGTTCAGCCAGACCGTGTAGGTCTGCCCGACGGCCCGGATCTCGTAGGTGTTCCACTCGCCGATCGGGTTCGCCAGCAGGTCGGTGATGGTGGCGAAGTTGTAGATCGACCCGGTCTTCTGCGGGTCGCCGCCACCCGGGTCGTCGTGCAGCTGCGCCTCGTAGCCCCGCACGCTGTCGTCGGGCTGACGGACCCACGGGCCCTCCCAGTCCAGCGGCGCCGGGAAGCGCATGAACACCCCGGAGTTGTCGGCCGGGTTGTTCATCTTGTACTGCAGCCGCAGGTGGAAGTCGCCGAAGGCCTGCGGCGTGTACCACAGCAGGCCGCCGGAGCCGCGGCTGAGCAGCGTGCAGTCCGACGTGACGGTGAACGACCCGTTGCCCACCATCTCCCAGCCGTCCAGCGTCTCGCCGTCCCAGAGGGCGGTGAAGCCCGCGTCGGGCTCCGGGTCCGGGCACACCTGCGGCTCGGTCTCGGTCAGCTCGAACCGGTCGAACGCGACGTCGACCACCGGGATGTTCGGGTCGCCGTTGCCGCCGGACAGCGCCGCCACGCCGACGTTCCACGACGACGCCGTGCCCAGGCCGTACGGACGGCCCACCGGCAGCCACTGCCCGCCGTCGGCCGAGTACTGCGCCGTCACCTCCAGCCCGTCGCTGACCAGCCGCAGCTCGAACGTGTCGGGGAAGTCGGCCGGTAGCGCGACGTAGTCGGCGGCGGTGTTGCGCTCCTGCCCGCCGGCGACGGTGAAGAACGACATCCGCCGGCTACCGTCCGGCCTTGCCATGACGACCGCCTTGGCGAAGTCGTCGTCGCCGGCGTGCAACAGCAGACCGGCCTGCTGGAACGCGGTGCTGACGTCGGCGGTGACCCGGGTGGTGGCGGTCCAGCCGCCGTCCGGCGCCGGCCGCATGACCAGGTTGGTCGCGTCGGACTGGGCGGCGGTCAGCTCGCCGTGCGCCGTCGGCAGCACGAGGTGCCCGTCGGCGACGTGGTAGTCGTCCGGGTGGTGGCGGACGATCGACGGCCAGCAGGACAGGTCCAGCGCGTCGCCGTCGAACTCGTCCACCCCGCCGTCCTCGCACGGCGGCGCCGGGACGCTGACGCCGTCGCCGTTGAACCGCAGCCAGTCGAACGCCATCAGGTCCGGCCCGCCGGCCCCGACGTCGTCGTTGCGGAAGACCAGGTAGACGTCGAACGTCTCGCCCGGGTCGGCCAGGTCGGTGGTCCGCTCGACGACGGTGTCGACGCCACCGGTCACCGGCACGTCCACCGAGCCCAGCAGCTCGCCGTCGGGCGCGTCGCGGCGCACCTCGATGGTGCCGCCGTGCGCGGCCGACGAGGCGCCGACGGTGAGCGACTCGATGTTGGTCAGGTTCACCGTGTCGAACCTGATCCAGTCGCCGTGCGAGATGCTGCCGACCCGCGCCCGCGCGCTGGCCAGTGGCCGTTCGAAGATCTGGACGCCCTCGCTCGCGGCGTAGTGCTCGGCCTCGCGCCGCTTCGGGTTGAGCCTGACCGCGTCGCCGCCGGTGAGCGGCTCGACGCCCGGTGCGCCCGCGTCGGTGAAGCTGGCCTCCAGCACGTAGTACAGGTTGGTCTCCTGGCCGTGCCCGCCGTCGGTGATGGTCGGGATCGTCCCGGTGCAGTGCGGATAGTTGTCCAGCGGGTGCGCGTGCTGGTCGTGGCCGAGCAGCGCCCCGACGGTCACCGCGTCGCACTCGATCTCGCCGCCGGCGATGCTGCCGTCCTCGACGTCGGCGACCGCCACGTCGTAGGCGACCTCGTCACCCCAGTCGAAAAAGCCGCCGTGCGGTGGCCAGCTGAATCCGACCTCCGGCCGGGTGTTGCCGGCGGAGATCCGCACCGCGGCCACCGAGCTGCGGTCCCGGCTGTCGGTGACGGTGAGCAGCGCGGTGTAGTTGCCCGCCTCGGTGTAGGTGTGCGACGGGTTCGGCTCGTCCGAGGTGGCGCCGTCGCCGAACGACCAGTGGAAGGTCATCGGCAGGCCGGCGGAGTGCTCGGTGCCCTCGCTGGAGAACTGCACGGTGAGCGGCAGCTGCCCCGAGGTCGGGGTGCCGGACGCCTTCGGGGTCGGCGGCCGGTCGCCGCCCACGTAGTCGATGCGGTAGATGCCGGCGCCCTCGTTGACGTCGCCGCGCCCGGCGCCGCTGCCGGAGCCGAAGTCGACGACGTACAGCGAGCCGTCCGGCCCGAACGTCGCGTCGAACGGTCCCCGGAACGTGGTGTCGCCGAACACCGGGTTGATCGACATCAGGTCGCCGGCCGCCACCGGGTCGAACCGCTCGTCCTCGAACGACTGGTCCGCGTCGACCCTGGTGATGGTCTTGTACCAGTTCCGGGCGTACTCGAACACGAACCACTTGCCGTCGTAGTACTCGGGGAACTTGGTGTCCGACTCCAGGTCCGGGTCGTAGTCGTAGACCGGGCCGCTCATCGGTGCCGCGCCGCCGCTGCCCAGTTCGGGGAAGTTCGGCGATGTGCCGTAGCCGTACCAGACGAACGCCTCCTGCACGGGCGGCAGCTGCTGCAGCCCGGTGTTGTGCGGCGAGTCGTTGACCGGGCCGCCGGCGCAGTCGAACGGCTCGCCGGACGTGCCGGTGGCGAAGTCGAAGTCGATGTAGGGGATGTTGTTCCCGACGCAGTGCGGCCAGCCGTAGTTGCCGGCCTCGCTGACGACGTTCCACTCCACCAGGCCCTCGGGCCCGCGCGCCGGGTTGGCCTGGGTGGCGTCCGGCCCGTAGTCAGCCACCAGCACGTCGCCGGTCTGCTGGTCGACGGTCATCCGGAACGGGTTGCGGAAGCCCATCGCGTAGATCTCCGGCCGCGTCCGATCCGTGCCCGGCGGGAACAGGTTGCCCTCCGGGATGCTGTAGCCGCCGTCGTCGGTCGGGACGATCCGGATCACCTTGCCGCGCAGGTCGTTGGTGTTGGCCGACGTCGCCTGCGCGTCCCAGGCGGCGCGGTCGGGCCGCTCGTCGATCGGCGCGTAGTTGTTCGACTGCGAGAAGTCGGTGTTGTCACCCATCGAGGCATAGAGGCTGCCGTCCGGCCCGAACTCGACCGCGCCGCCCATGTGCACGTTGGCCAGGCCGATGTCGCGCCAGGTCGGGAAGTCCAGCAGCCGGCTCTCGGACTCGATGTCCAGCAGCGACGTCTCGAAGTCGAAGGTGAACCGCGAGATGTTGATCCGCGCGACCTCCGGGTCGGAGTACATCGCGTAGACCCAGCCGTTCTCGCCGAAGTCCGGGTCCAGCGCGAAGCCGGTCAGCCCGTCGGAGTGCCGGGCGGTGCTGAGGCCGAGCTCCAGGTCGCCGACGGTCGTGACCTCGAGCGTCGTCTGGTCGATCAGCTTGAACTGCCCGGTGCGCTGGATGTACATCACCCGGCGATCGGGCAGTACCTCGATCTCGAACGGGTCGGCGAGCTCGTCGGTGAGCTGCGTGACGGCGAAGCTCTCGGCGTCGGTGGCGCCGCAGTCGCCCGGCACCGCGCCGGCCGCCCAGGTGAGGCCGCCGAGCAGGTGCCCGGCGAACTCCGGTTCGGCGAACGCGGCGGCGTCGTGCCCGCCGGCGGTGTACCAGGACCGGCCGCCGTCGTAGACCTGGCACCACGAGAACGGATGGTTCAGCCCGGAGTCCAGGCCCGGGATGCCGTCGCGCAGCTTCAGCTCGGCCAGCACGTGCACGTCACCGGTCGGGTCGGCGTCGAGGTTGACCCAGCCCTCCGAGCGCTCCCACAGCTGCGGCAGCTCGCTGGTCGACGGGTGCACCCGGTCCAGCACCTCGATGCGGCCGGGCAGCGTCTCGCCGGCCGCGCCGAGGTCGGGGTGGCCGGAGACGCGGGCGCCGACGAGGCCGCCGTACCACTCCCAGTCCGGCTCGGACTCGGCCGCGGCGTGCAGGCCGACGTAGCCGCCGCCGTTCTGGATGTAGCGGGTGAACGCGGCCCGCTCCTCCTCGTCGAGCAGCGCGGCGTCGGCCGTCGACGAGGTGTTGTTGAAGACGACGACGTCGAACCCGGCCAGGTCAGCGTCGGTGAACAGCGTGGTGGAGTCGTCGACGACCACCTCGAAGTCGTGCTCCGCCCCGAGCTCCTGGATGAGCGCCGCACCCGCGGCGACCGACGCGTGCGGCTCACCGGTCACCTTGGAGAACACGAGGGCGCGGAACTGCGGGTCCGCGTCCACGGCGGGTGGCGGATCGGGTGCGGCCGCCGTCGGCGGCGCGCCGGCGAGAGCGGCCGTCAGAACAACGGCGGACAGGGCTGAGAGCAGGCTGGATCGGCGCATTCGGGACTCCGTCCATGCGGGGGTCAGGACGATCGGAAAGCGCTTACCGCGACAAGAGTGTCGGTGCCGGCCCAGTGCTGTCAAGCCCCGCCCCATGATCATGGGGCGGGCGTCAGAGTGAGCGGAGGCCCGGCAGGAGGTGGAGGACGCCGTAGCTGAGGGCGGCCGCGAGACCGGCCATCGGAATCGTCAGCACCCAGGCGCTGAGGATGTTGCCGGCGACGCCCCAGCGGACCGCCGACAGCCGCTTGGTCGAGCCGACACCGATGACGGCGGACGTGATGGTCTGGGTGGTCGAGATCGGGGCGTGGTAGGCGAACGCCGTCGTGTAGAGCACGCTGGCCGCCACCGACTCCGCGGCGAAGCCCATCGGCGGGTCGAGGTGCACGATCCGGCGGCCCAGCGTCCGCATGATCCGCCAGCCGCCGGCGTACGTGCCCGCCGCGAGCGCCGTCGCGGCCAGCACGATCACCCACCACTGCACCTCGAAGCCCGACTGGTACTCGCCGACCACCAGCGCCAGCGTGATGACGCCCATGGTCTTCTGCGCGTCCTGCAGGCCGTGGCCGAGCGCCATGGCGGCCGCGCTGAGCGTCTGGGCCATCCGGAAGCCGCGGTTCACCCGGCCCGGATGGGCCCGGCGGAAGATCCACTGGATCGCCGTCATCACGAGGAACGCCAGCCCGAACCCGACCAGCGGCGACACCACCATCGGGATGACGACGCTCTCGAACACGCCGGACCAGTGCACGGTGTTGGCCGACGCGATGGCCGCGCCGACCAGCCCGCCGATGAGCGCGTGCGTCGACGACGACGGCAGTCCGAGCCACCAGGTGAGGATGTTCCAGACGATCGCGCCGACGAGCGCGGCCAGCACGACCAGCAGGCCGCTGTCGCCGTCGGGCGGCGCGATGATGCCGGAGCCGACGGTCTGCGCGACGCCGGTACCGAGGAACGCGCCGACCAGGTTCATCGACGCGGCCAGCATGAGGGCGACGCGAGGGGTCAGCGCCCGGGTCGAGACCGACGTGGCGATGGCGTTCGCCGCGTCGTGGAACCCGTTGGTGTAGTCGAACGACAACGCGACGACGATCACCGTCAGGATCAGGGCGAGCTCCACCCGCTCACGACTCCTTGACGGCGATCTGCTCGATGATGTTGGCGACGGTCTCGAACCCGTCGACCGCCGACTCCAGCGTGTCGACGACGTCCTTGAGCTTGTGCACCGTCAGGGCGTCGTACTCGCCGGAGAAGATGCGCGCCAGCAGCCGCCGGTAGTCCTGGTCGGCCTGGTTCTCCAGCCGGTTGACCTCGATCCAGTAGTCGGCGAGCTCCGACGGGGTCCGCAGCCGCGGCATCGCGTCGGCGGTCAGCTCGGCCGCGCGGTCCAAGACGTCGACGAGGTCGCCCACGCCGTGCGGCAGGTCGCCCACCCGGTACAGGACCATGAGGTCCAGCGCCGCCTCGACGTCGTCGAGCACGTCGTCGAGCGCGCCGGCCAGCCGGTAGATGTCCTCGCGGTCGAACGGCGTGACGAACGTGGAGTTGACCCGTCGGACGATCTCGTGGGTGTGCTCGTCGCCCTGGTGCTCGACCTCCTTGAGGCGGACGGCGAGGCCGGCCCGGTCGGCGTCGGACGCGAGCGCCTCGGACAGCAGCCGCACGCCTTCGCGCAGGTTACGAGCGGAGGCGGCGAACAGGTCGAAGAAGGCGTTGTCTCGTGGGGATAAGCGCACGAAACTCCTCTGTCGGACGGAGGCGAACGGTGGAATGCTAAACGGTGAACAGTCTGTGACGTGTCACACGTCCCCGCTGTTCACCTGTGGATCTTCAGTCGGTCCACCGATTGAGGTCGTTCAACGAGAGGTCGCCCGGCCACCAGCCGCCGCCGAACGAGTCGAAGATCAGCACCGCTCCGCAGGCCAGGAGGAACAGCGCGCCGAGCACCACCCACGCGAGGTCGCGGGACCGGTCCAGCGGCGCCAGGATCGCCCGGATGCCGTGCCGGCTGCGCACCGTGCCGGGGCCGCGCCACACCAGCCACGTCGCCACCACGGCGGCCGCGATGGACGGCGTGCGCGTGCCGCCGACGTCCATGAGGTCCAGCAGGCCGCCGACCAGCAGTGCGCCGAGCGCCGCCACCAGCAGCTGGGCCAGGCACGGCACCGCCGCGGCCACGACGTCCCACGGCGCGGCCAGCGCCGCCACCACGGAGTCGTTGCGCTGGGCGCCGCGCACCTCGCGCCGCTCGAACAGCCGCCGCTGGATGCGCCAGACGATGCGGCCGGTCAGCAGGATCAGCAGCGCCGCGGCACCGCCGGCCCACGGCGCGGCCGCGATGAGGAACACCAGCAGCAGCCCGCCCAGGCCGATGGCCAGCCGGGACCGCCAACTGCCCGGCGCCAGCGACTCACCGCCCGGCCGCGGCGGCGGGACGGCCAGCGGCGACGGCTTCGGCGGCGGCTGCTGGGGGCGCTGCTGGCGCCGGTCGTGGACCGGCAGCGGCGGCGGCTGCACCTGGGTCGGCGGGACGTACGGCGGCGGCGCGGGCGTGACCGGCAGCGGGGGCGGCGCCGGCACCGGCGCGATGACCGCGGTGTCGTCGAGCGCCGGCGGTGGGACGGCGACAGTGGGCGGCTCGGCCGAGCCGAGCGCGTGCACCAGGGCCGGGACGCCGGGGCGGCGGGCGGGGTCGGGGTGCAGCGCGGCGTCGAGCACCGTCGCGAGCCACGGCTCGACGCCGGAGAGGTCGTGCTCGCCGCGCCGGATGCGGTCGACGACGGCGAGGTCGGGGCCGCCGCCGTACGGAGCCCGGCCGGCCGCGGCGTAGGTCAGCGTCGCCGCCCAGGCGTGCACGTCGGTGGCCGGCGTCGGGTCGCGGCCGAGGACGGTCTCGGGCGCGAAGTAGCCCGGCGTGCCGGAGATGAGGCCGGTGGCGGTGAGCCGGGTGTCGTCGGTGGCGTGCGCGATGCCGAAGTCGATGAGCACCGGCCCGCCGGCAGCCAGCATGACGTTGCCCGGCTTGATGTCGCGGTGCACGACCCCGGCGGCGTGCACGGAGGTCAGCGCCTCGAGCAGACCGCGCGCCAGGATGCGCAGATCGGCGGCGGCCAGCGGGCCGTGCTCGGCCACCCACGCGCTCAGCGGGACGCCGTCGACGAACCGGGTGACGATGTACGGCGGCTCCGCGGACACGTCGGCGTCGAGCACCTCGGCCACGCGGTCGCCGCGCACCCGGACCAGCGTGGCGACCTCGCGCTCGAACCGGCGGCGGCCGTCGGTGCCGCCGACCAGCCACGGGCGCAGGGTCTTCACCGCGACCGGGCGGCCGTCAGGAGCGGTCGCCAGGTACACGACCCCCATGCCGCCCTCACCGAGCTGACGGACCACCCGGTACGGGCCGATGTGGGTGAGTTCGGCCGGCCTCGCATCCACAGGTAGACGGTAACCGACCGGACCCCGGCGAGGCATTCCCGAGCCACGCCGGGCGAGCGCCACGCCTGCGGGGCCGCAGCGTGCTTTGCTATGACAACACGATCGATCATGGGGGTGCGGCCGGGCCGAAGGAGTCCGGCTCGGGGAGGACCGGCGATGGGCAGCCAGGGCCAGGCGACGGCTCAGCACGAGACCACCGACGCACCGACCCGGCTGCCGCGCATGCGCCGGCCGGCGGACACCCCGTCGGCGCCCCGGCGCGCGCCCGGTGGCCCGCGGCCGTCCGGCGGCGACGTCCGGCCCGGCTCCGGCGACGCCACCGGCCGGGCCAGCCGCAGCACCCGCCTCGACAGCCTGGCCCGCGAGCTGCACGCCGCCGGCCGCCAGGGCCGCACGTCGTCGTGGCTGGCCGAGCGGCTGGGCGTCTCCGCCCGCACGGTGAAGCGCGACGTCATCGCGCTGCAGCAGGCCGGCATCCCGATCCGCGCGTCCAGCGGCCCGCAGGGCGGCTACGTCATCGACCAGGCCGGGCAGCGCACGCTCAGCCTCACCCCCGACGAGGCGCTGGCCATCGTCGTCGGGCTGCAGTCAGTGCCCGACCAGCCGTTCGCCGCCGCCGCTTCGGCCGCCGCGGCCAAGGTGCTGCGCGCGGTCGCGCCCGACCGCCGCGCCGACGTCACCGCCGTCGCCGAGCGCATCTGGATCCGCCCCGGCGAGCCCGAGCCGCCGCACGACGACGCCGTCCGCCCCGTCCTCACCGACGCCATCCGCGACCACCGCGTCGTCCTCCTCGACCACACGCCCGCCGCCACCACCGAGACGCTGACCGAGCAGGTCGAGCCGCTCGGGTTCGCGCACTCGCGCGGCGCCTGGTTCGTGCTGGCCTGGAGCCGCGAGGCCGACGCCGGCCGCTGGTTCCAGCTCGACCACGTCTCCGCCGCGCAGCCGACGCACGAGACGTTCGAGCCGCGCGACGTGCGCGAGATCTTCCGCCCGGTCCAGGCCGAGCCCGAGCCCGAGGCCGACGGCTAGGCCATGGCCCGCCGGCCGGGTGGGGCGAACGGCCACTCCTCGAACCAGGTGCAGCGCCCGTCGTCGTCGAGGCGGACGACCCACAGGTCGCGGAACTCCTCGGTGACCGGGTCGCCGTACCAGACCTCGGCCCGCACGACCGCGGTGTCGCCGTCGACCGCGACGACCTCGGTGACCATGCGGAACACCTCGTCCGGGCCGTCGCGCTGGGCCTCCCACATCCGCTCGATGGCCGTCAGGCCGACGACCGGGTCCTGGTAGGGACTCTGCTGGTAGGTCGCGCCGGCGGCGAACACCTCGTCGAGCGACTCGACGCCCGGCGTGCGCCAGGCGCGCTCGTAGGACTCGATCCAGGCTGTGACCCGAGCACTGTCCATGCCCCTAGCCTGCCAGCGTCGGCGCCCCCACCACCTCGTCGACGCGCACCACGGTGGCGAACCGGCGGGCCAGCGCGTACTCCGTCCGGGTCAGGATCTCGTCGACGCCGAGCGTGCGCGGGTCGGCCAGGATCTCCGCGTTGCTCCGCCCGGCCGGCGCCTCCGGGTGCTCGATCGGGTTCGTCGCCGTCGCGTCGATGACGAACGTCACCCGGTAGCCCAGGTCGGACGCCAGCCGGGCCGTCGTCTCGCAGCACTGCTCGGTGCGCAGGCCGCTGACCACCACCTCGCTGACACCGCGCTCGGTCAGCAGCTGCTGCAGGCCGGTCGTCGTGAACGCGTTGTGCGACGTCTTCGTCAGCACCGGCTCACCGGGCCTTGGGTCCAGGCCGGGCAGCAGCCGGACGTGCCCCAGCTCCGGGTCGAAGGCGCCGCCGCTGCCCGGCTCGGTGTGCAGCACCCAGACGACGAGGTCGCCCTGGTCGCGGGCGTGCTCGACCAGCCGGGCGACCTTGCCGGCCACGTCCGGGTCGGAGATCAGCTCCCAGAGTGGGCGCTGCCGGAACGACTCCTGGACGTCGATGACGAGAAGTGCTCTGCTCATGCCTCGATCGTCCGGCCGGCGGGCCGCCTGCGCCCAGCGCGATCACGCCGACCTACCGCGACATCCGGCCACCGTAGACTTGATGCCATGCCCCCCACCTCCGCCGCGTCGCCGGCTGCTGCCTCCGGCGTCGCCGCCGAGGCGGCCAGGCGCCGCACGTTCGCCGTCATCAGCCACCCCGACGCCGGCAAGTCGACGCTCACCGAGGCGCTGGCGCTGCACGCGCGCGTCATCGGCGAGGCCGGCGCGGTGCACGGGAAGTCGGGCCGGCGGGCGGTCATCTCCGACTGGATGGAGATGGAGCAGGCCCGCGGCATCTCCGTCACGTCGGCGGCGCTGCAGTTCGAGTACCAGGGACACGTCGTCAACCTGCTCGACACCCCGGGGCACGCCGACTTCTCCGAGGACACCTACCGGGTGCTGGCCGCCGTCGACTGCGCGGTCATGCTGCTCGACGCCGCGAAGGGCCTCGAGCCGCAGACGCTGAAGCTGTTCGACGTCTGCCGGCACCGCGGCGTCCCGGTGGTCACGTTCGTCAACAAGTGGGACCGGCCGGGCATGCACGTGCTCGACCTCGTCGACGAGCTGGACCAGCGCATCGGGCTCACGGCCACGCCGCTGAACTGGCCGGTCGGCGAGGCCGGCACCTTCCACGGCCTGCTCGACCGCGACGACGAGACCATGACGACGTTCGAGCGGGCGCCCGGCGGCGCGCGCATCGCCGAGGAGCAGCTCCTGAGCGCGGCCGAGGCGAAGGAGCGCTACGCCGACGCGTGGGGCACCGCACTCGACGAGGTGTCGCTGCTCGACACCCTGGACCTCGAGACGTTCCACGCCGGCACCTCGACGCCCATGCTGTTCGGCGCCGCCGTGGTGAACGTCGGCGTGCGCCAGCTGCTCGACGCGCTGGTGGAACTGGCCCCGCCGCCCAGCGCCCGGCCCGACGCCGAGGGCACGCCGCGGCCGGTCGAGGCGCCGTTCTCCGGGCTGGTGTTCAAGGTGCAGGCCGGCATGGACAAGGCGCACCGCGACCGCCTGGCCTTCGTCCGGGTCTGCTCCGGACGGTTCGAGCGCGGCGCCGTCGTCACGCACGCCGCCACCGGCCGGCCGTTCGCCACCAAGTACGCCCGCACCATGCTCGGCCGCGAGCGCGAGACCATCGACATCGCCTTCCCGGGCGACATCGTCGGCCTGGTCAACGCGAACGCGCTGACCGTCGGCGACACCCTGTACGCCGAGGGCTCCCCCGTCGCGTTCCCGCCGATGCCGTCGTTCGCCCCTGAGCACTTCGTCACCGCGCGGACCACCGACACCAGCAAGGCCAAGCAGTTCCGCCGCGGCATCGAGCAGCTGGCCGAGGAGGGCGTCGTGCAGATCCTCACCTCGAACCGGCGCGGCGACGGCGCGCCGATCCTGGCCGCCGTCGGGCCGCTGCAGTTCGAGGTCGCCACCGCCCGGCTCGGCCAGGAGTTCGGCGTGCCGATCGCGCTCGACTCGCTGCCCTACGGCCTGGCCCGGCGCACCGACGCCGACGGCGTCGCGTTGCTGAACGCCGAGGCCGGCGTCGAGGTGGCCGAGCGGCGCGACGGCGCCCTGCTGGCGCTGTTCCCGGACAAGTGGCGGCTGGCGTCGGTGCAGCGCCGGCACCCCGACGTCGCGCTCGAACCGCTGGTCGCCGGGGCGGACTGACGCCGGCGCACCGCTTCTCTACACTTGGCCGCAATGACCGCTCGGCCGCTCTCCGAACTCGTCGATCCCGGCTGGGCGCGCGCCCTCGA
The DNA here is from genome assembly GCF_900105925.1 of Jiangella alkaliphila. Taxonomy (NCBI): domain Bacteria; kingdom Bacillati; phylum Actinomycetota; class Actinomycetes; order Jiangellales; family Jiangellaceae; genus Jiangella; species Jiangella alkaliphila. The sequence goes on from NZ_LT629791.1 coordinate 171,381, forward strand.
GCCGGTCGCCCCGCGCATCGCCGCCATGGGCGAGTTCCTGCGCGCCGAACTGGCCGCCGGACGCACGTACCTGCCGGCCGGGCAGAACGTGCTGCGCGCTTTCACCCAGCCGTTCGACGACGTCCGGGTGCTCATCGTGGGCCAGGACCCGTACCCGACGCCGGGTCACGCGGTCGGGCTGAGCTTCTCGGTGGCGCCCGACGTCCGGCCGCTGCCGCCGAGCCTGGTCAACATCTTCCAGGAGTACGGCGCCGACCTCGGCCACCCGCCGCCCGCCACCGGCGACCTCACGCCGTGGGCCGAACACGGCGTGCTGCTGCTCAACCGGGCTCTGACGGTGGCGCCGAGAAATCCCGGCGCGCACAGGGGAAAGGGCTGGGAAGAAGTCACCGAGCAAGCCATCCGGGCGCTCGCCGGACGTGGAACGCCTATCGTCGCCATCTTGTGGGGTCGCGATGCGAGAAATCTCCGGCCACTACTTGGTAACGTTCCATGTATTGAGTCGGCCCACCCGAGCCCCATGTCTGCGCGCAACGGTTTCTTCGGCTCACGGCCGTTCAGTAGGGCAAACGAGCTCCTGCAGGGCCTGGGCGCAGCGCCGGTCGACTGGAAGCTCCCCTGATACGCCGCGTTCACAAAGTGGGATACACACTTGTGCAACTAGCGTTCGATCATCGTATGCTTCCCGGCGCGGGCCCAAGGTGGTACTGTTTCCGCGGTTGCAGTAACAGTTCCTCGCACGTCCTTGAACGCCCGTGGGATGTTATCGCGGGCGTTTTTCGCTTCTCTGTGCCTCCAGCACTGTGGTAGCGGGAGACGGCGGCAGCAACCCGGAGGTCGCACGGTGCGGCCTTCGTCACCGTCCCGTAGGAGGACACGGCACATGGCACAGGGAACCGTCAAGTGGTTCAACGCTGAGAAGGGCTTCGGCTTCATCGCACAGGACAACGGCGAGCCGGACGTCTTCGTGCACTACTCGGCGATTCAGGCCGACGGCTACCGCACGCTGGACGAGAACCAGCGGGTGGAGTTCGAGATCACCCAGGGCCCGAAGGGCCCGCAGGCTGACGCGGTCCGTCCGGTCTGATCAACCTGTCACACCGCGGCCCCCGTACCTCCCGCAGGTACGGGGGCCGCGGCGCGTCCAGAGCAGTATTCCAGGTGGTCCGGACCTCGCTCAAACGGCCGTTCGCGCTGCTCAGCGACCCTGCGACGGCCGCCGGCCAGGGGGCAGACGGACCGTTCTGTTCAGAAGGGGCTTGATAACGAACAGGTTACTGTGGTTCGGTGTATGGCACGTGGTCAAGCAATCGCCACTTCCGCTTCATTCTGGAGAGGTGTAGGCCGTGCAGACCCACGTACTCGCGTCGACGGACGACCATCAGCACCAGCACCAGAACACTGAGCGTCACGAACTCACCCACGACCTTCTTCGCCGGGCGGCGCGCAGTACCGGCATGCAGCGCCAGCGGCTCCTCGACGAGGTCGTTCTCATTCATCTACGGCTCGCCGAGTCGATCGCCCGGCGCTACTACGGGCGCGGCATCGAGCGCGACGACCTGCTGCAGGTCGCCAACCTCGGCCTGGTCAACGCCGCACAGCGGTTCGACCCCGACCGCGGCAAGGACTTCGTCTCCTTCGCCGTCCCCACCATCACCGGTGAGGTCAAGCGCTACTTCCGCGACCACGGCTGGACGGTCCGCCCGCCGCGCCGGGTCCAGGAGCTGCACGCCCGGGTCACCGCCGCCACGGCGGAGATCTCGCAGGCCAAGGGTGCGGCGCCGACGCCGGCCGACCTCGCCGAGCACCTCGGCGTCGAGGTCGACGACGTCCTCGAGGCCAGCGCCTCGCACGAGTGCTTCACGGTGGCCTCGATCGACTACCGCGGCAGCGGTGGCGAGGAGACCCCGCTCGCCGAGACGCTCGGCGAGGACGACGACGGCTTCGGCCGCGCCGAGGCCGTGGTCGCACTGGCCCCGGCCTGCCGGGAGCTCAAGGCCCGCGACCGGCAGATCCTCTACCTGCGCTTCTTCAAGGGCTGGACGCAGCAGGAGATCGCCAAGGAGCTGGGCGTCACCCAGATGCAGGTGTCGCGCCTGCTGGCCCGCATCCTGGGCCAGTTGCGCACCCGTGTCGGCGCCAGCGTCGCCGCCTAGGAGTGGCCGCTGAGCAGCTCGAGCAGCCGGTCGACGGCCACCCCGCGGCGCTGGGCGGCCGGTAGCGCGACGGAGACCGCCCAGCGCGGCAGGGTGTCGTCGATCATGACGACGTCCAGCCCCTGGGCGGCCCGTTTGCGGCTGACGTGCTCGGGCACCAGCGCGACTCCGAGGCCGTGCCCCACGAGGTCGAGCAGCGTGTGGACGTCGTTGACCTCCATCGTCACCTGGCGGTCCAGGCCGGCCGCGGCGAACGCGGCGTCGGTCAGCTGCCGGGCGCCCCACTCCTCCTGGAAGTCGACGAACGCCGTGCCGTGCAGCTGGCTCAGCGCGATGCTGCCGCGCCCGGCCAGCCGGTGGTCGGGCCGGCACAGCATGACCATCGCCTCGGTGTTCAGCGGGACGAGGTCGACGTCGTCAGGCGGCGGCGCGACGACCGGCACGAACGCGACGTCGAGCACGCCGGCCCGGACGTCGGCCAGCAGCCGGGCCGAGCCGGCCTGGTCCAGCCGCACCTCGACACCGGCGTGCGCGGCCCGGAACCGGGCCAGCAGGCCGGGGACGTCGACGGCGCCCAGGCACTGCTCGGCGCCGATGCGCACCGTCCCGCGCAGCAGCCCGTTGACCGCGGCCACCGCCTCTCGCGCCGCCTCGACCGACGCCAGCGCCCGCCGCGACTCCGCCAGCAGCGCCCGGCCGGCCTCGGTGAGGCTGACCTGCCGGGTGTTGCGGTGGAACAGCGCCGCGCCCAGCTCGCGCTCCAGCGTCCGGATCGAGGCCGACAGCCCCGACTGGCTGATGATCAGCCGCTGCGCCGCCCGGGTGAAGTGCCCCTCTTCGGCGACGGCGACGAAATGCTCCAAGTGCCGCAGTTCCACGATTGAGAATCGTAGCTTCTGAATTCGTTCGGGTTCTCCTGTTGGACACACCGTGGACGCCGCGCCGAGACTGGAGGCGCAGCACCGATCCGATCCCCGGAGGTCACGTCCCATGCAGTTCCGCCACATCGGCGACGTCCAGGTCAGCGCCATCGGGCTGGGCGGCATGCCCATGTCCATCGAAGGCCGGCCGGACGAAGCCCGATCGATCGCCACGATCCACGCGGCGCTCGACGCGGGTATCACGTTCATCGACACCGCCGACTCGTACCACCTGCTGGCCGGCGAGGTCGGCCACAACGAGACGCTCATCGCCAAGGCGCTGGCCGCGTACGGCGGCGACACGTCCGGCGTCCTGGTCGCCACCAAGGGCGGCCACCTGCGCCCCGGCGACGGGTCATGGACGAAGAACGGCTCGCCCGACTACCTGAAGGCGGCCTGCGAGGCGTCGTTGAAGCGCCTCGGCGTCGACGCGATCGGCCTCTATCAGTTCCACCGGTCCGACCCGGCGGTGCCGTACGCGGACTCCGTCGGCGCCATCCGCGACCTGCTCGACGAGGGCAAGATCCGGATGGCCGGCATCTCCAACGCGAACCCTGAGCAGATCGAGCTGGCCAACGAGATCCTGGGCGGCCGCCTGGCGTCGGTGCAGAACCAGTTCTCGCCGCGGTTCCGCACCAGCGAGCCGGAGCTGGAGCTGTGCGACCGCCTCGGCATCGCGTTCCTGCCGTGGAGCCCGCTCGGCGGCATCACCCGCGCCGGCGGGCTCGGCTCGGCGCACGAGCCGTTCGCCCGTGTGGCCGCCGCGCACGGCGTCAGCCCGCAGCAGGTGTGCCTCGCCTGGATGCTGGCGAAGAGCGAGCGCGTGGTCCCGATCCCCGGCTCGAGCCGGCCCGAGACCATCCGCGACTCGGCCGCTGCGGTGGAGCTGGTGCTCACGCCGGAGGAACTGGCCTCGCTCGGCTGAGCGACACCTCTGGACCGGTGGGCGGCGTGCTGGCGCCGCCCACCACTTCTCTCCGTTACGCGCGGGCCAGGCCCGCCTGGCGCTCGGACATGGACGCCTCGAGGGCGTCGCCGATCTCGGTGTAGCAGCGCAGCCCCAGGTCGGCCGCGAGCCGCTCCAGCTGGGCTCGCACACCGTGGTCGCGGGTGACCACGCAGACGCCACCGCCCCTGGCGCGGATACGCTCATGCAGGCCGGCCAGCACCGACGCCGCCGACGGGTCGACGGAGCCGGCTCGGCCCAGGTCGACCACGACATGACGGCTGTCGGCGGCGTTGGCGGCCCACCGGACCTCGTCGGCCAGTGCGGCGTCGAGATCGCCGGGAACGGTCAGGATCGTGCAGCCACCGAAGTCGCGGGCCTGCACGGCGACGTCGTTGCTCACGGACGCTTCACCACCATCGGTTCGGGAGGCCTGGACTCCACCCCGAGTCCTGCCAAGCCTCCAGTGGTCGGCACCCGGCGAGGGGAACGTTCGCCCCGTCCGGTGCCGATTTCACCCGACGCCTACCTTTACTGAGCGTCGTGTGAACTGTCAAGGTCTCCATGGATCATCGCGAGGACGTCACTCTGGCACGGCGGCCGCCCGGAATCAAGATCCTTTGCGCCGTCAACCTCACGTGCCGCGCCGGATGCAACCGTGCGCCCTGGTCGGGCGTCATCTCGAGTGGCGGGCCGGCGAGCCCGCCACGGGGGTGCCCGCGCCGTTCGCGGCGCACCGGGTGGCCGGGTCCGTGCCCTGAGCGCGGACCCGGACCCCCGGAGCGGGGCCCTGGCCGTCAGCCGGTTTCGGTGCTCACCCAGGCGAGATACTCGCCGCTGCCGCCCACGATCGGCGTCACCACGATCTCCGGCAGGTCGTACGGATGCACCTCGCGCAGGTGTGCCGTCAGCGCCTCGGCCCGGGCCGCCGTGGTCTTCACCTCGACCCGCCACTCGGGCTCGGTCCGCACCTCACCGCCCCACCGGTAGACGGTGGTGATCGGGACGAGCTGCGCGCAGGCGCCGAGCCGGGCCGCCACGACGCCGGCGGCCAGCTCGCGCGCCGCCGCCTCGCTGCCCGCCGTCGTGGTGACGATGACGCATGCCTCGGACATGGCCGCAGACTAGGGGGTGTCTGATGGATCTTCGGCGGCGCGGATCGACGCCCAGACGCCGACCAGCTGCGTTGTGTCATCACCCGATGGCGCGGCATCGAGCTACTTCGACGCCTTGCTGGACCGACGCCTGAACGCCGCCCGCATCCACCAAGATCCATCAGACACCCCCTAGTTGACAAGCCTCGCTCGGCGGCGAATACTCGAAGTCGAGTATTCGAGCTGGAGGAGTTGCCGTGGCCGCCACCCGTCCGTCCAATCCGCTGGCACTGGCCGTGCTCGTGCTGCTGTGGGAACGGCCCATGCACCCCTACGAGATGTCGAGCACCCTGCGCGAGCGGCGCAAGGAGGACAGCATCAAGCTCAACTACGGCTCGCTGTACTCCGTCGTCGAGTCGCTGCAGAAGCGCGGTCTGATCGAGGTGGGCGCGACGGTGCGCGAGGGGCGGCGGCCGGAGCGCACGGTCTACGCCATCACCGAGACCGGCGGCCAGATCATGGTCGACTGGCTGGTCGAGCTGCTGAGCACGCCGAAGAAGGAGTTCACCCAGTTCGAGGCGGCGCTGTCGCTGGCCGGCGCGCTGCCGCCGGACGAGGTCATCGAGCTGCTCGGCCAGCGGCTGCGCAACCTGCGCTTCCAGCAGAAGGCCGTCGAGGCGATGTTCGAGGAGGCACGGTCGGTCAACCTGCCGCGGCTGTTCATGATCGAGGCCGAGTTCTCCGCCGCGCTGCTGACGGCCGAGACCGCGTTCGTCGAGCAGCTGCTGACGGAGTTGCGCGCCGGCAGCCTCGGCGGATTCGCCATGTGGCAGCGCATGCACGAGCTGCGTCAGGACGGCGTGCCGCCCGACGAGATCGAGGCAAAGCTCAGCGTCGAGTTCGCCGACGACCTCGCCTTCGCCCAGCCCTACGAGAAGACCTAGACGAGCACGGCTCCCGGCCGCGGTGCTGCAACACCACGACCGGGAGCCGATCGGAAAACCAGGAGCCGGAGACTCACCGCGAGGATCGCCCCGATCCCAGGTTCTGCACCTTCAAGGATACGGGCGACGCCGTGCGGCACCGGTTCCTTCCATCGGAAGGAGATCCGCACCATGGAGCACGCCATCGAGGCCGACGGTCTGGTGAAGACCTACGGCAAGGGGGCCAAGGCCGTCCGGGCGCTGTCCGGCGTCGGCTTCGCGGTCCCCCGCGGCACCGTGTTCGGGCTGCTCGGGCCGAACGGGGCCGGCAAGTCCACCACCACCAAGATCCTCACCACGCTCTCCACGCCTGACAGCGGCACCGCCGTCGTCGCCGGCCTGGACGTCGCGAAGGAGCCCGGCCGGGTCCGGCACGCGATCGGCTACGTGCCGCAGCGGCCGTGCTTCGACCCGACCGCGACCGGGCGCGAGAACCTCACCCTGCAGGGCCACGTCTACGGGCTGCCGCGCGCGGACATCCGCAGCCGCGGCGACCAGCTGCTGGAGCGGTTCGGGCTGGCCGAGGCCGCGAACCGGATCACCAAGACGTGGTCCGGCGGCATGCAGCGCAAGCTCGACGTCGCGCTGGCGCTGATGCACCGGCCGCAGGTGCTGTTCCTCGACGAGCCGACCACCGGCCTGGACCCGGAGGCTCGCGCGGACATGTGGGCGGAGATCTCCGGCGTCACGCGGGCCGACGGCGTCACCGTCCTGCTCACGACCCACTATCTGGAGGAGGCCGACCAGCTGGCCGACCGCCTCGTCATCATCGACCGCGGCCAGGTCGTCGCCGAGGGCACGCCGGAGGAGCTGAAGGGCGGCCTCGACGGCGACACCGTCCAGGTCGAGCTGGCCGACCCGGGCCAGCAGGCGGCCGCCCGGCGGGCCATCGACACGGTCCACGGGGTCGGCGACGTCGGCGTCGACGGCGCGCGGCTGCACGCCCGCGTCGGCAACGGCGCGGCGACGCTGCCCGGCCTGCTCGCCGCGCTCGAGGGCGCCGGCGTCCCGCTCGCCTCGGTGACCGTCGCCCGTCCGTCCCTCGACGACGTGTACCTGCGCCACGCCGGCCGGTCCTTCCACAGCGCCGACCGCGCGGGCCTGACCGACCGGGCCGCGACGGAGGTGGCGGCATGAGCGCGACCCTCGCACCCGTGGCGCCGGCCCGGCCCGACGTCCAGCGCGGCCTCGCGCTGCGGCACTCGGTCTACCTCATCGGGCGCTCGCTGCGGATCCTGCGCCGCGAGCCCGTGTACCTGGCGTTCACCCTGATCCAGCCGATGGTGTGGCTGCTGCTGTTCGGCGCCCTGTTCGAGCGGGTCGCCGACCTGCCCGGCTTCGGCGACATCTCCTACCTGGAGTACCTCACCCCCGGCGTCGTCGTCATGACCGCGATGATGTCGGCCGGGTGGGCCGGCACCGGCTTCATCGACGACATGCAACGCGGCGTCATGGACCGCAACCTCACCTCGCCGGTCAGCCGCGGCGCCCTGATCACCGGCGTGCTGGCGTACCAGGCGGTCGTGACGGTCGTGCAGTCGCTGATCGTGTTCGGGGTCGGCCTGCTGGCCGGCGCCCGGTACGACGGCGGCGTGGCCGGCGTGCTCGTTGTGCTCCTCTGCGCCACGCTGCTCGCGGTGATCTTCGCGGCGCTGTCCTGCGCGGTGGCGCTGTCGCTGCGGTCGCAGGAGTCGCTGATCGGGGTGTCGCAGTTCCTGACGCTGCCGCTGGCGTTCACGTCGACGGTGATGATGGCGCCGGCGCTGCTGCCCGACTGGGTCGGCACCGTCGCCCGCTACAACCCGGTCGACTGGGCCGCACGGGCCAGCCGTGACGCACTGCTCGGCGACCCCGACTGGTCCGCCGTCCTCGGCCGGGCCGGGCTGCTGGCCGCGCTGACGCTCGTCATGGCCTGGCTCGCGACCCGGGCGTTCCGCGCCTACCAGCGATCCGTCTGACCCGTCCGACGCCCGCGTTCAGGCCGCGACGCCGAACACCCGCGCCGCGGCCCGGACGCGAAGCGTCTCGATCAGGGCCGCCTGCTCGGTCGCCCGCTCGATGAGCCGGTCGACGCGGCCGACGTCCGGCCGCCCGCGGGCCGCGCCGACCGTGCGTAACGTGCGCCAGCCGCTGGCCTTGCCCTCGATGCCCAGCCGCAGCATCTCCAGCTCCACGATGACGCTCAGCGGCGAGCGGGTCAGCAGGTGGCCGTTGAACTTCAGCCGGCCGGCCAGTTCCGCGGCGGCCGCGGTGTAGAGCTTGTAGCGCCGGATCGGCACCTCGAGCTCGTCCATGATGGCGAGCAGCTCCTCGCGGTCGGCGCCGATCTCGTCGGCCAGGCCGCTCAGCGGCTCCCCCACAGGCGTGCCACGCATGCTGCGCGCGAGCCGGCGGACCAACTGCACACCGGCCGTCGAGCCGGCCAGGTGGTCGTTGAGGTAGATGCCGAGCAGCTGTGGCTCCGGCCGAATGGTCAGGTCTGCTGCGGGCTTCGACACCGCGACTCCTCCCGATGGGGACATGCGTCTGCTTACCCCGGTCCGGTGGCAGACATTCGGGAGTAGAAGGTTGCGACCCCGGCCTCCGCAGCGAACCGGGGCCGCAACCTGCACCCGACGTCTTCGTGGTACGTCGGGCGTTCTCGGGGCCCTAAGGGCCGTTTCCGTTGCCGTTACCGTTGTTGCCGTTTCCGGAATTGCCGTTGCCTTGGCCATTCCCGTTGTTCCCGGAATTGCCGTCACCGGAGTTGCCGTTACCGTTGCCCTGGTTCTCGGGCTTCTCCGGCTTCTCCGGCTTCTCTGGTTTGCCCGGTGGCGACTCCGGCTTGTTCGGGTTGTCCGGCTTCTCAGGCGGCTTACCCGGCGGCGTCTCGGGCTTGTTCGGGTTGCCCGGAGTTTCGGGCTTCCCGGGCGGGGTCTCCGGCTTGCCGGGTGGACGCACCGACTCGCCGGAGTCATCGGGCCGGCCCGTGTCACTGACGTCCTCGACGACGTCGGCGTCGGGCTCGTCGGGCTGGAAGCTGATCGGCGTCACCGTCTCGATGAACGACTGCATGTGCGCCTGAGCGGCGCCGGGGAGCGCGCCCGTGGCGGTGGCGGCGGTGAGGCCGGTGAACACGACGACCGCACCCGTGACCGCGCGGACCCGGGGGCTGACGCCGGCCAGCCAGGACCGCAGCCGGCGCCCGTCCGGCTGCGGGGTCAGCGGGGCGGGAGCGATGCCGCTGAAGTCGCCGGCGGCCATCCGCTGCGCCAGCTCGGCCGACGGCCGCGCGGGCTGCCGCGCGGCAGCCCGGAGCTCCCCGACGGCGCCGGCCAGCGGCGCGAGTCCGGGCGTGACCGGGCGGCCGGTCAGCAGGGCCTCGACGGCGTCCTCGTCGAGCAGGTGCAGTGGAAGCATCTCGTCACTGTGATCGCCGCGGGGGCGCCCAGGGGTACGGGGTCACTCGACTTTTTTTCGTAGCGCCGTGAGCCCGCGCCGTTGCAGCGCCTTCACGGCACCCACGGACCGGCCGACGGCGCGGGCGACCTGCTCGACGGTGAGGTCGCCGACGACGCGCAGCAGCACCACCTCGCGCTGCTCGGCCGAGAGCGTCGCGCAAAGCTCGTACACCCGCCGCAGCCCCAACGCGTCGAGCGCCTCCGCCTCGGCGTCGCCGGCCGGCCCGTCCAGCGTCGCAGGGTCGTCGGTGGGCTCGCTGGGACGGCGAACGGCCCGCCGCCGCTCGTCGATCAACCGCCGGTGCGCGATGGTGAAGACCCACGACCGGAACTGCGGCTCCGTCCCCTCGAACGTGGGCAGTCCGGCGAACACGCCGAGGAAGACCTCGCTGGTCAGATCGTCGGGTTCGGCCGCGCCCTGGAGCCGGAGATAGCCCGTGACGACGGGCGCGAGGTCGTTGTACAGGCGCTCGAACGCCCACGGCGCACCCGCGCGCGCCGCGTCGAGCACGACCCCGAAGTCTTCCCCGATGATCGCTCGCCTCCCGTCGGCGCCTGCCTCACAGTGTGATCACCTCGCTGGCCAGAAGGTTACGGGCAGACGTCGGCATCCCGGAACGTACGTGCACAACAGCAGCCAGAATGGACCCGTGGACAGCCTGCTCATCGACCTGCGCACCGGCACCGATCTCGTGACCGACGTGACGCGCGACGTGCTCGACTTCTGCCGCGGCCGCGGCGACGGCCTGTGTCAGTTGTTCGTGCCGCACGCCACGGCCGGGCTGGCGCTGATCGAGACCGGCTCCGGCACCGAGCCCGACCTCGCCGACGCCGTCGACCGGCTGCTCCCGCGCCAGGACGTCTACCGGCACCGCCACGGCAGCCTCGGCCACGGACGCGACCACGTCCTGCCCGCCTTCATCGCGCCGTCGCTGACGCTGCCCGTGCTGGGCGGCTCGCCGGCGCTGGGCACCTGGCAGAGCGTTGTCGTCGTCGACTCCAACGTCGACAACCGCGACCGGAAGCTGCGGTTGTCGTTCCTCGCCGGCTGAGCTCAGCCGCCGTCGCCGTCCTCGGGCTCCGGCTCGGGCTCGGGCGTCCGCAGGTCGCCGCCGGCGCCCATGACCTGCTCGGTCTCGTCGGGATCGCCGTGTACGCGCGTCTCGTCGTCGACGGAGTGGACGGCCATCGCGCGGTCCCGATCCTCCTGGGTGGTGTGGTGCACACCGTCGCGGTGCTCGCTCATGACAGCCTCCGAATACGCCGAAGGGCCCAGGTTAACCCTGGGCCCTCCGTGCGGTTCGGGACTCAGCCGGCCCACTCGATCAGCGGCTGGTGCCGCGCGGGGTCGCGGAGCTCGGCCAGCGCCAGCTTCTCCAGCTGCCGCACCCGCTCCTTCGTCAGGCCGACCCGCTCGGCGACCTCCTGGAGGGTGTGCTGCTCGCCGTCCTCGAGGCCGAAGCGCATCGAGACGATCAGCGCCTCGCGCGGGGCCAGCGTGTTGACGAGGTCGCGGACCTGCTCGCCGAGCGCCTGGAACTCGACGACGTCGGTGGCCTGCGGGGTCTCGGTGTCCTCGATGAGGTCGCCGATGCTCGCGCTGCCCTGCTCGCCGACCGGGGTGTCGAGGCTGAGGGTGTCGCGCGAAATGCGACGCAGCTCGACCACCCGGGCGGGCGTGAGGTCGGTCTCGGCGGCCAGCTCCTCCGGCGTCGGGTCGCGGCCCAGCGAGACGGTCAGCTTGCGCTCGGCCTTGCCCACCTTGGACAGCGTCTCGAGCACGTGCACCGGCAGCCGGATCGTGCGGGCGCGCTCGGCCTTGCCGCGCTCGATGGCCTGCCGAATCCACCACATCGCGTAGGTCGAGAACTTGAAGCCCTTCGAGTAGTCGAACTTCTCGACCGCCCGGATCAGGCCCAGGTTCCCCTCCTGCACGACGTCCAGGAACGGCAGCCCGCTGTTGCGGTAGTACCTGCGCGCCGCCGACACGACCAGCCGCAGGTTGGCCCGGATCATGTGGTCCCTGGCCTGCTCGCCGTCGCGGACCAGCGCCGCCAGCTCGTCGCGCCGCCGGCCGGGACCCTCGGTCTCCAGCAGCGACGCCGCGTAGACGCCCGCCTCGATGCGGCGCGCCAGCTCGACCTCCTCGGCCGCCGACAGCAGCGGCGTCGTGCCGATCTGCTTGAGGTACTGGCCGACCAGGTCGTAGTCCTCACCCGCCCCCCGGTTCGGGGCGCGGACCTGCTCCTCCACCATCGTCATGCGTTTCTGTCTCCCTTGCTCGTCTCAACGTCGTCGTGGCGGCCACGGCACGCCCAGGCCGCGCGCCCATGGGCGCGCGAACCGTCGGTGGTTGCGTCTGGTGGGTTGCCCTGCGGGAGCCCGCGAATCTCTCGATCCGGCTCCCGAAGCCCCGGGCCGATCGCGGCCTATCGGGGACTTCCAGCAATGGGAACGTCCCGATAGAGCCGGGTATTCCGGCGTTCGCGCTTGTCGGCAGAGTGCTACCCCAGCGACGATGGAACGGATGAGCGAGGACGATGGTTCCCGCGGACGGTTCGTCGTGCAGGAGCACCACGCCCGCCGGCTGCACTGGGACCTGCGGCTCGAGCACGACGGCGTGCTGGCGTCGTGGGCGCTGCCCCGCGGCTTCCCGCGCACGCCCGACGAGAACCGGCTCGCCGTCCGCACCGACGACCACCCGCTGGAGTTCCTGACCTTCGACGGCGACATCCCGGCCGGCCAGTACGGCGGCGGCGCCCTGACCATCTGGGACAGCGGCACCTACGAGGCGGAGAAGTTCCGCGACGACAAGGTCGTGGCCCGGCTGTTCGGCGAGCGGGTCCGGGGCCGGTTCGCGCTGTTCCGCACCCGCGGCGACGACTGGATGATCCACCGCATGGACGGCCCGGCCGACGACGGCGAGCCGATGCCGGAGTCGCTGGTGCCGATGGCCGCCACGCTGTCGACGCTGCCGCCCGACCAGGACGGCTGGGGCTTCGAGATCAAGTGGGACGGCGTCCGCGCGCTCGCGTTCGGCGAGCCCGGCCGGCTCCGTCTGGTCGGGCGCAACGGCCGCGAGTTCACCCGGCAGTACCCCGAGCTGCGGTCGCTGACGAACGCCGTCGGCGCGCACCGGCTGGTGCTCGATGGCGAAATAGTCGCGTTCGACGACGCCGGGCGGCCCAGCTTCCAGCGCATCCAGCCGCGCATCCACCTCGCCTCCGATGCCGACATCCGCCGCCATGCGGAGACCACACCGGTGGTCTACGTCGTCTTCGACCTGCTCTACCTCGACGGCGAGTCGCTGCTGGACCGGCCCTACGAGGAGCGACGGCGCGCGCTGGCGGCGCTCGAGCTGGCCGGCCCGCACTGGCAGGCGCCTGACTACCAACGCGGCGACGGCGACGTCCTGCTCGACGCCACGCGGCGGCAGGGCCTGGAGGGCGTCGTCGCCAAGCGGCTGGACAGCCCGTACCGGCCGGGACGGCGCAGCCGCGACTGGCTGAAGATCAAGAACGTGCGCCGCCAGGAGGTCGTCATCGGCGGCTGGGTGCCGGGCCAGGGCCGGCTGGCGGGGTCGCTCGGCGCGCTCCTGGCCGGCTATCACGACGACGACGGCGCTCTGCGGTTCGCCGGCAAGGTCGGCACCGGCTTCGACGACGCCACCCGCGCCCGGCTGCTGCGCCGGTTGAAGGCGCTGCGTATCGGCGAGAGCCCGTTCACCGGCCGCCAGCCGCAGCGCGACGCCGTCTTCGTCCGGCCCGAGCTGGTCGCCGAGGTCGAGTTCGCCGAGTGGACCGGCGCCGGCACGCTGCGGCATCCGTCCTTCGAGGGGCTGCGCGACGACAAGCCGGCCGGCGATGTATCCATGGGTCCTGGCCCGGTCCCGCCGCCGGACCACTGAACCGGGACATATCGGGTACGGATCCCCTGTGCCGCGGTCACCGTGACCGCGGCGAAGGGAAGGTGCCCTGACATGAGTACCGAGCTGATCATCGTGTTGATCGTGCTCGTGGTGCTGATCGCCGTGGCCGCCTGGCTGTACACCCGCCGGCGCACGCACGACACGGCGGCGCGCCGCGAGGCCGCCCTCCAGGAGCACAAGGAGGCGGCCGCCACGGAACGGACGGCCGAACGGCACCACGCCGAGGCCGAGGAGCTGGCCGCCCGGGCCCGCCGGGAGCGGGCCGAGGCCGCGGAACGCGAGGCCGAGGCCGAGCGGCTGCGGGTCACCGCCGGCGAGGAGGCCGAGACGGCAGCGGAACGGCGCCGCAAGGCCGACGCGCTGCACCCCGACCGGCCGGATCCGGCCACCACGCTGCCGCCGCGGCGAGACGCCGACGGCCCGGACGCCGACGGCCGGACCACCAACGACCGCGACACCAACGGTCGCGACACCAACGGCCGGGATCCCGACGGCCACGACGTCGTCGCGGACGACGGCGACCGCGGGCGTCAGGGCTGGTAGACCCGGCCGCAGGCGGTCAGCTGGAGCGGCGCAGCCCCCGTCGCCGTCGCTCCAGCTGCCGCCGTTCGTCGGTGTCCAGCCCACCCCATACGCCGTACTGCTCGTCGCGGTCCATCGCCTCGGCGAGGCAGCGTTCGCGGACCGGGCAGGTCTCGCAGATCCGCTTGGCCCGGGTCTCCTGGGCGCGCTTGCGACTCGGCGTCACGCCCTCGGGGACGCAGAACAGGTCCGCGTCCCACGCCCGGCACAGCCCGTACTCCCACCACGACGCCGAGTCGGCGCGCGCGCCGGGCTCGTCCGGGCTCGGCACCACCACATCGCTGCGGCGGCCGGCCTCGGTCCGCGGCACGATCCGCATCACACCGACATCCATCACCCCCGGATACCCAGGGGCTCCCGGGTCAAACCGGGCGATGGCCCGACGATCAGGGCTCGTCGGGCAGCCGTCCGGTGGCGATGACCCGCTCGGCGACGACGCGCAGCTTGACGTTGGAGTTGCGGGAGTAGCGGCGCAGGACGGCGAAGGCGCGGTCGGCGTCGACGCCGTAGCGCTCCATGAGGATGCCTTGGGCCAGCCCGATGACGTGCCGGGCGCCGATGGCCTGCCGCAGGCCGTCCTCTTCACGCGCGGACGCGAGCGCGATGGAGGCGTGCCGGCCGAAGATCTCCGCGACGTCGGTGTCGTCGTCGTCGAACATGCCGGGCCGGTGGCCGTAGAGGTTCAGCGTGCCGAGCGTGGTCCTGCCGGTGTGCAGCCGCACCGACAGCGCGCTGCGCAGGCCCAGGTCAGCGACCTGCGGACCCCACGCCGGCCAGCGCGGGTCGGTCGCGGTGTCCTCGACCAGGACCGACGCCCGGGTCTCTATGGCGGCCCGGCCCGGCCCCTCCTCGAGCGTGGTCTGCAGCTCGTCGGCCTTGCCCACGCGCGGGTCGGTGGCGCCGGTGGTCTCGATGCGACCGCCGCCGTGCAGCAGCATCAGCCCGGCGTCGTCGCAGACGGTGGCCTGCTGCGCGTACTCGACCACGCGTTCCAGCGTCTGTTCGACGTCGGGCTCTTCGTGCAGCACGAGCGCCATGTCGGCGAAGTCGCCCGCATCAGGTTCGCTCACGCCCGTCCTCCGCCACGTCGAGCTCCATGGTCCATTCTTCCCGACCCGGGTCGGCGGTGTCGATCCTCCCCCATCGGGTACGCACCTGAACATGGTGGGTAACGGCGCTGAACCGCATGCGGTGGTGACCGGAGGAGCCGGTTTCCTCGGCTCGCACCTGTGCGACGCGCTCATCGCGTCCGGCCACCGGGTGACCTGCGTCGACAACTTCGAGACCGGCCGGGCGGCGAACGTCCGGCATCTGGACGACGAGCCCCGTTTCGCGCTGCTGCGGCGCGACCTCAACGTGTACGAGGGCGCCGACCTCGCCGGGCCGGTCGATGTCGTCTACCACCTGGCGGCGCCGGCGGCGCCGAGCGACTACCTGCTCGACCCGGTCGCGACGATGCGCAGCGCCAGCTCCGGCACGCTGAACGCCCTGGACCTCGCCCGCGCCCGGTCGGCCCGGTTCGTGCTGGCGTCGACGTCGGAGGTGTACGGACCGGCCGGCGACGAGCCCAGCCGCGAGGACCAGGTCGGTCAGGTCGACCCGGCCGACGGCTACGGCGCGTACTACGAGTCGCGCCGGTTCGCCGAGGCGCTGACGACCGCGTACCGGTCGACGTACGCCCTGCGCACGGCGATCGCGCGGATCTTCAGCACGTACGGGCCGCGGATGCGCCTGGACGACGGCCGCGTGCTGTCGCGGTTCATCCGGCAGGCGCTGGCCGGGGCGCCGCTGACGGTGCCCGGTCCCGGCACCCAGACCCGCTCCCTCTGCTACGTCGACGACGCGGTGGCCGGGCTGCTGGCGCTGGGCCGCGGCGGCTACCCGGGGCCGGTGAACATCGGCAGCCCGGAGACGGTGTCGGTGTTCACGATCGCCCGTACAGTGGCCGAGATCGCCGGCCCGGACGCCGAGGTCGTCTTCGTCGAGCCCCCGGCCGTCGACGTCCACGCCCGCCGGCCCGACATCACACTCGCCAGCCAGCTACTGGACTGGCGGCCGCGGACCTCCGTGCGCGCGGGGCTGACGGCCACGCTCGCCTGGTTCCAGCGGGCGGTCGCGCGCGAGCTGTCGTGAGCCTCAGGTGCCGCGCTTGGTCCTCATGCTGGTCGCCAGCAGGACGCCGACGGCGGCGAGTCCCACCTGGACGATGATCTCGATCCAGTCGACGCCGTCGGTGTCGCGCAATGGGCCGACGATCGCGGTGCCGATGAGCGCGGCCACGATGCCGATGACCACGGTCAGCCAGATCGGGATGGACTGCTTCCCGGGGATCACGAGCCGGCCCAGCGCACCGATGATCGCGCCGATGACGATGGCCGAGATGATGCCGGTGACGTCCACGAGCCCTCCCGAGGTAGGTGTGTCTCAATCCTGCCCGATGGCATACCCCGATGGCGTGGATTCATCGCGCCGTGGGTACGTCGCCGGGAACCAACCGAAGGAGCCCCATGGCGCACAGCCAGGTCGTGTTGTTCGCCCCGTCGCCGGTGCTGACGCTCACCATCGAGGATCAGGCCGGCCAGGCGGACATCCACATCCACGCCGGCAGCCAGGGCGTCTGGCAGGCGCGGATGCTCGTCACGCTGGGCGCGTCGGTGACGCTTTGCTGCGTGCTGGGCGGTGAGACCGGGATGGTGCTGCGTCACCTGATCGAGGACGAGGGGATCATCGTCAAGTCGGTCGACGGCACCGGGCACAACGGCGCCTACGTCCACGACCGCCGCGACGGCGAGCGGGTCACCGTGGCCGAGGCGCCGTCCGACCCGCTCACCCGGCACGAGCTGGACGAGCTGTACGGCCTCACGCTGAGCGCCGCTCTGGACGCCGACGCCGTGCTGCTCAGCGGGCCGTCGGACCATGCGGCGGCGCAGGACTCGATCCCGGCCGACGCGTACCGGCGGCTGGCCGCGGACCTGCGCGCCGTCGGGAAGCCGGTCGTCGCCGACCTCGCCGGCGACCGCCTCGCCGCGGTCCTCGAGAGCGGCCTGACGGTGGTCAAGGTCAGCCACGAGGAGCTGCTCGCCGACGGCCGCGCGGACTCCGACGACCAGGACGCGCTGGTCCGGGCGATGCACGAGCTGCACGACCAGGGCGCCGAGCACGTCGTCGTCACGCGGGCGCACGAGCCGCTGCTGCTGCTCGCCGACGACGTCGCCCGGGTCGTGCGGGTGCCGCAACTGCAGTCCGCCGACACCCACGGCGCCGGCGACTCGCTCACGGCCGGCGTGACGGCGACGCTGGCCCGCGGCGGCGACATCGAGGAGGCCGTCCGGCTGGGCGCCGCGGCCGGCATGCTCAACGTCACCCGGCACGGCCTGGGCACCGGCGACGCCGAGGCGGTGCTGAAGCTGCGCGAGCTGGTCGAGATCGACCGGCTGGACGACCGGGCCCGCGACTCATGACCGGCCCCCGTCGCGCCCTCGTCACCAACGACGACGGCATCGACGCGCCCGGCCTGCGGGTGCTGGCCGGCATGGCCCGCGGCCTCGGCCTCGACGTCGTCGTGGCGGCGCCGGCGGTCCAGTTCAGCGGCAGCGGCGCGTCGATCGTCGCCGGGCTGGAGGAGCGCGACCGCATCGCCCTGGAGCAGCGGACGCTCGACGGTGCGCCGGCGTTCGCCGTGGGCGCCGCGCCCGGGCTGATCGCGCTGATCGCGGCCTACGGCGCGTTCGGCGACCCGCCCGACGTCGTCCTGTCCGGGATCAACCACGGCGCGAACGTCGGCCGGGCGATCCTGCACTCCGGGACCGTCGGCGCCGCACTCACCGCCGGCATCAACGGCGGCCGCGGCCTCGCCGTCTCGCTCGACGTCGGACTGGCCGCCGAGTTCGGCATGGAGCCGCCGGAGACCGAGGCGCACTGGGCGACGGCGGCCGAGCTGGCCGCCCGGGTGGTGCCGGTGCTGCTGGACCAGCAGCCGGGGACGGTGCTCAACGTCAACGTCCCCGACCGCGAGATGGCCGAGCTGGGCGCCCTGCGCTCCGCGCCGCTGGCCGAGTTCGGCATCGTCCAGACGACGCTGACCGAACACACCGACAAGCACGTCCGGATCTCCGTCACCGACCTGTCCGACCCGTCCGAGCCCGGCACCGACGCGGACCTGCTGGCCGGCGGGCACCCGGTCGTCACGGCGCTGCGCTCGGTCAGCGAGACGGACTCGCCGGCGCTGGCCGCGCTGGTGGACGGCGCCGCTCCGGCCTGACCGCCCCACCCACAAGTTGATCTTGGAGTTGTTCGGCAATTGCGGTGGGAAATGTCCAGTTGATTCCCGGAGAACTCCAAGATCAACTTGGCCGGGCGAGCGATGCGGGACGCTACCGGATTACCGGCGCGATGATCTCGTCGGCCAGCCAATGCGCGACGCCGTCGGGGAACGGGGGCCGCACGCTGAGCACGATGTGCCCGAAGCCGGCCTCGATCAGCTCGCCGACCACCGCCTGAGCCTGCGCCACCTGGTCGTACTCGACGATCACCTGGGTGGAGCGGACGATCTCGGCCGGGTCGCGGCCGATCTCCTTGCACCGCTCGTCCAGCAGCGCCGAACGCTCCCGCAGGAGACCGAGGTCGAAGTGCGGCGGGCCGGGCACGTTCCACACGTCGGCGTGCTCGGCGACGACGCGCAGCGACCGCGGGCCCCAGGCGCCGAGCAGCACCGGCGGACCGGGCCGCTGCACCGGCTTGGGCTCGCAGACGGCGCCGCGCAGCGTGTAGTGGTCGCCGTCGAAGTCGAACAGGTCCTCGGTCCACAGCCGCCGGATGATCGTGCACGCCTCGGCCAGCGCGGCCCGCCCCTCGGCCGGCGGCACCAGCGGCAGCCCGTAGGCGGCGTGCTCGCGGACGGCGAACTCCTGGCCCTCGCCGTGTGCGTCGGTCGCGCCGACGCCGAGCCCGAGGATCAGCCGGCCGCCGGAGATGACGTCGAGCGTCGCCGCCATCTTCGCCAGCACCGACGGCGCCCGGAAGCGGTTGCTGGTGACCAGGTGCCCCAGCCTGATCCGCGACGTCTGGGCGGCGAGCGCGGTCAGCAGCGTCCACCCCTCGAACGCCGGCGTCGTCGGCGGGCCGAAGATCGGCACCAGGTGGTCCCACAGCCAGGCGTCGGCGAGGACGGGGACCTCGTCCGCCTCGCGCCACACCCGCACGAGGTCGTCGTAGCCCGTATTCACCTGCGTGGTCTTGATCCCGAAGCTGACACCGTCCATGGTGGCCATCCTTTCGTCAGTACGACTGATCGTCAGCTTAACTGATGATCGGTCGATGGCAGAATCGGGGCCATGGCCACCGACGACGACACCGGCTCGCCGCCGCCCGCCTACCGCCTGCACTACCTGCTCAAGCGGGCCCACCTGCAGCTGGCCGAGCTGGTGGGCCAGGCGCTGGAGCCGTACGGCATCGACCCGCGCGAGCTGGCCGCACTGACGCTGCTGACAGGCGACGACGCGCTGTCACAGCAGGATCTGGCCCGCCAGCTGCAGGTGGACCGGACGACGATGGTCGCGCTGGTCGACCGGCTCGAGGGGCTGGACCTGGTCCGCCGCCGGCCCGACCCGGACGATCGCCGGAAGAACGTCGTCGAGCTGACCGAGCACGGACGGCGGACCGGCGCCGACGCGACCCGGGCGATGGACGTGGTCGAACGGGACTTCCTGGCGGCCGCGCCGGAACTCGTCCCGGCCGCGTTCCGCGACACGCTCTGGTCGCTGTCCCGCGACTTTCGCCACTAGCCGGACAAGTTTCGCCATCGCCTTGGCGATAGCCCTTCCGCTCGCACCGGGATGATCAGTACGATCCGGGGCAACCGCTTTCCAGCGCCCGGCCCGGATTGGTGATGCGCATGTCCGCTCCCGAACCCACCCGACGCACCGTGCTCGGCGCCGCCGGCGCCGGCGCGCTCTGGCTCGCCGCGGGCGCGCCCACGGCCGCGGCGTCGCCCCCGGCCGCGGCCGAGGCCGTCGTCGGGCCGGGCGAGCACCCCGGGCTGCGCTACTGGTACCCCGTCCCCCGCGACCCGGGCGTCGTGCGCACCGACGTGTGCGTCTACGGCGGTACCTCGGCCGGGGTGACAGCGGCGGTCCGGGCCGCGCAGGCGGGCCGCAGCGTCGCGCTGGTGGTGTTCGGCCGGCACCTGGGCGGCCTCAGCTCGGCCGGGCTGGGCGCGACCGACACCGGGCGGATCGAGTCGATCGGCGGGCTGAGCCGCGAGTTCTACCGGCGCCTGGGGGCGCACTACGGCCGCCCCGAGTCGTTCACGTTCGAGCCGCACGTGGCGGAGCAGACCTTCGACGCCTGGGTGGAAGAGGAAGGCGTCGACGTCTACCGCGACCACCGGCTCGAGGACGTCCGGCTGACCGGCGACAGGATCCACTCGCTGCGCACCGAGAACGGGAAGGTGTTCGTCGCGAAGGCGTTCATCGACGCCAGCTACGAGGGCGACCTGATGGCGGCGGCCGGCGTCAGCTACACCGTCGGCCGCGAGGCGAACGCGACCTACGGCGAGACGCTCAACGGCGTCCAGTTCCGCTCCGGTCACCAGTTCCAGCGCCAGATCGACCCGTACGTGGTCCCGGGCGACCCGGCCAGCGGCCTCGTCCCGGGCGTCGTCGCGGACCCGCCGGGCAGCACCGGCGAGGGCGATGACCGCATCCAGGCGTTCAACTTCCGCGTCTGCCTGACGAGGGCGGCCGACCGGCGCCCGTTCCCGCAGCCGCCGAACTACGACGCACAGCGCTACGAGCTGCTGCTGCGCTACCTCCAGGCCGGCGTCTGGGACGCGATGCGGCTGAACACGCCGATGCCGAACGGCAAGACCGACATGAACAACAACGGCGCGGTCAGCACGGACAACATCGGCCGCAACTACGCCTGGCCGGACGCCGGCCACGCTACCCGCGAGGCGATCTTCCAGGACCACGTGACCTACCAGCAGGGCCTGCTCTGGTTCTTGGCCAACGACCCGCGGGTGCCGGAGGCGATCCGGGCCGAGGTCAACGGCTGGGGCCTGACGAACGACGAGTTCGCCGGCACCGGCGGCTGGTCGCACGAGCTGTACATCCGCGAGGCCCGCCGGATGGTCGCCGACTACGTCATCACCGAGCACGACTGCCGGTGGACGGTGGCCGCGCCGGACCCGATCGCGCTGGCCTCGTACACGATGGACTCGCACAACTGCGCCCGCGTGGTCGTGGGCGGGTTCGCCCGCAACGAGGGCGACGTGCAGGTACCGCCGGCCGGCCCGTACGGCATCTCCTACCGCGCCATCGTCCCGGCCCGCGGCGAGTGCACGAACCTGCTGGTCGCGTGTGCGATCTCGGCCTCTCACATCGCGTTCGGGTCGGCCCGCATGGAGCCGGTGTTCATGGCGACGGGGCACGCGGCGGCGGTCGCGGCCGACCTCGCACTCAGCGCCGGCGTCGCGGTGCAGGACGTCCACTACCCGACGCTGCGGCAACGGCTGCGCGCCGAGCAGATGGTGCTGACGTGGCCGCCGAACGCCGGCGTGCTCGCCTTCGACGCACCGGGTGAGCTGCGCCCGGGCGCCGCCGGCGACGTCACCGTCACGTTCGTCAACGAGGAGGTGGCGACGGTGACCGGCGTACGGCTCGTGCTGGCCGCCCCCGCCGGCTGGACGGTGACACCGTCGACGCCCGTGGACGCCGAGGCGGTCGAGCCGGGCGAGGAGTTCGAGGCGACCTGGCGGGTGACGGCGCCGGCGCCGGCCGAGCCGGTGACGCAGTCGGCGCTCGAGGCCACCGTGACGTACTCCGGCGGCGTCAGCCACAGCGCCGCGCACGTGGTCGCCGTCGCCGAGCCCGTCCAGGCGCCGCTGCAGACGGCTGCCTCGACGCGGGCGCACTTCGGGCAGCGCGGCGCCCGGCTGGCGATCCTCGGCAACGGCGCGGACCTGTGGACCGGCATCGACCAGTACGGCGCGATCTTCCACGACGGCGCGGCCGGCCCGGCGACGACGGCGACCGTCACCGTCGTCTCACAGGAGGCCACCGACCCCAACGCGCGGGCCGGGCTGGTGTTCCGCAACGACCTGCGCGCCGCCGGCACGTCCACCGGCTACGTCGCGCTGGTGGTCAAGCCGGAGAACGGGCTGCTGCTGCTCTGGGACGCCGACGGCAGCGGGACGGTCGAGTCGGTACTGCGCGCGGTGCTGACGCCGTCGCCGTACCCCGTCCACCTGCGGCTGACCCGCGAGGGGCAGCGGTTCCACGGCTCGTACAGCCTGGACGGCACGACGTGGCAGGCGATCGGCTCGATCGACCTGCCGACCGCGGCCGCCACCCAGGACGTCGGCGTGCTGTCGTGCGCACACGTCCAGGACCGGCTCGGCCTGGCCGTGTTCGAGAACCTGACGCTCACCTGAGAACGCCGGTCCCCCCTGCTGAACGAGGCGAGCGCCTACCTGCTCAGGCCCTTTGCAATGAGCACCTATACGCACCACCCGCGCGCCGGTGCGTATAGGTGCTCATTGCAAAGCGGCCAGCACCCACCACCGACCAGCGGCGACTCGCCGGTCGGCCGGTCGTCAGTCGCTGAAGGTCGCGACGACGGGCGCGTGGTCGGAGTCCTCGGCCGCGGCCCGCGGACGCGGGTCGTCGGTGACGGACGGCAGCCCGCGGTCGACCAGGCTGTCGACCGTCTCGACCCGCTGGAGCAGCCGGTGCGAGATGAGCACGTGGTCGATCAGCTCGCCGCGGCCGCGGTAGATGCGGCTGTACCGGCGCGCCTCCGGGATCAGCGGCGCGGTGTTCCACAGCCGCCACGCGTCGCCCTGGTCCGGCTGGTTCTGGCCGGGCGTGCCGATCTCCGAGCCACCCGGGCCGAGCAGGATCTGCGTCGTCGCGGCACCCGGCTCGTCGTTGAGGTCGCCGCAGACCACCAACGAGCGGTCCTGCCCGTCGCCGTCGAGCAACGTGTTCGCCCACTCGCGGACGGTGGCCGCCTCGGCCGCGCGCCGGTACAGCGCGAACGCGCCGTAGCGGGCCCGCTCGGACTCGTCGCGCGGGTTGAACCGGCCGCCGGGGTAGCTGAGCAGCTTGGACTTGAGGTGACACGTGACGACGTCGACGGTGCCGCCGCCGGCCGTCCGCACGCGAACCCGGAACGCCCCGCGGCCCATCTCCGTCGACAGCGCGCCACCGTCGGACGCGCGGACCGGGCCCACGCCGTCGGCGTACGCGACCAGGTCCTCGGTCTCCTCGACCGGCAGCCGCGAGATGACGGCGTTGCGGATGCCGCGCGGGTCCGGGTGGGCGGACACGTGCGTGGTCCAGTCGCCGGCCAGCCGCTCGACGAGGTCGTCCAGCGCGACGGACTCGCCGATCTCCTGCACGCCGAGCACGTCCGGCGCCATGCGGTCGATGGTGCCGGCCAGCGCCTCGAGCTTCGCCTCGTACGTCGCCTGGTCCGGCGGCCGGCCGTCCTCGTCGCCGGGCCGGAACAGATTCTCCAGATTCCACGTGCCGATGACGGTCACGACTCGACGCTAGCGGAGCCGGCGCCGCGCGACCAGAGCCGATCCCACGCCGAGTGCGACGACGACCACCACGAACGCGACCAGCGCGCCGGTGAGCCCGAACGCCCGGCTCGCCAGCCCCAGCCCGAGCACGGGCACCGCCAGGCCGATGTAGCCGGCAAGGAACAGCCCGGCCAGCGCCTCGGCCCGTCCGGACGCCCCGGCCAGCCCGGCGACGACGGCGACTCCGGCGGCGAACAGCAGTCCGGCCCCGGCGCTCGCCACGACCCCGCCCAGCACGAACCCGGCCAGCGACGACGCGTACACGGACACCGCCAGCACGCTCAGCCCCGCCGCGACGAGACCCGCGCCCGTCGTCAGCGTCCCCCGCGGTGGACGGCCGGCCAGCAGCACCTGACCGGTCGCCCCGGCGGCGAACGTCACGAACACGACCGCGCCGGTCAGCGCGTGCGACGGCGCGTCCAGCAGGTCACTCAGCAGCGTCGGCGTGACGGACGTGAACAGCCCGAACACCGCCAGCGCCGTGAACGCCGTCAGCGCCGCCGCGTAGTACAGCCCACGCTCGCCCGCCGGCACCCGGACCCGCTGCGGCCGGTACGGCCCGGGCGGGTCCAGCACCGGCGCGGTCTCCGGCACCAGCGACAGCCCGATCGCCGCGAACACCAGCAGCACGGTGACGACCAGGTACGGCAGCCGCAGCGGGTCGGCGGCGACGTCGGCCAGCAGCCCGGACACCAGCGGCCCGAGCCCGATGCCGCCGAGGTTCGCCGCGACGGCGACGATCTCGGCCCGCCGCCGACCGGCCTCCGGGCGGGCGGCCCGGTGCAGCTCGGCGAGGTGGACGGTCGCGGTCGCGGTGATCGCGCCGACGGCGAACCCGGTGAGCACCCTGGCCAGCAGCAGGCCGGGCAGCGTCGACCAGGACAGGAACACGAAGCCGGCCAGCACGGACACCAGCACCGCCGGCACCAGCACCCGGCGGCGGCCGAACCGGTCCGAGACGTGGCCGACGAGCAGCAGGCTGGCCGCCACGCCGAGCGCGTAGACGGCGAACACGACCGTGACAGTGGCGGCGGAGAACTGGTCGCGCTGCTGGTAGTCGACGTACAACGGCGTCGGGACGGCCGAGAACGCCATCGTGACGGTGAACGCGTAGGCGGTGAGCCAGAACCCGGTGCCGTGCGCGACGGTCCCGCGCTCGGGCCGGGTCAGGACCTCGGTGGTCATCTTCATCCTTCTCGTGCGGTTGACGTCCCCAGCGTGCGCGCGAGAAGATCCATCTTGCCAACAGATCTTTTCGATTCCACTCATCGGGATCACCGATGGAACTCCGCCAGCTCGAACACTTCGTCCTCCTCGCTGACGAGCTGCACTTCACCCGGGCTGCCGGCCGGCTGCACATCGTGCAGTCGGCGCTGTCGGCGTCCATCCGCGCGCTCGAGTCCGACCTCGGCACGCCGCTGTTCCACCGCAGCACCAAGCAGGTGCAGCTCACCGAGGCCGGGCGGGCGCTCCTGCCCGAGGCCCGCCGGACGCTGCGGGCGGCCGCCGTGGCCCGCGAGACCGTGGCCGCGGTGCAAGGACTCACCACAGGGCGGCTGGTGGTCGGGTTCATGCAGGCCTCGTACAGCTACGACCTGCCCGATCTGTTGCGCCGGTTCCACACCGCGCACCCGAAGGTGCACCTGCGGCTGCGCCAGGCGCCCAGCGCCGAGCTGGTCGAGGGCGTCCGCACCGCCCGACTCGACCTCGCCTTCGTCGCGATCGGCGACCGGCCGCCGGGCGGCGTCGCTGTCCGCATCCTCAGCGCCGGGCCGATGCCGCTGGCCTGCCCGCCCGGGCACCGGTTCGCCGCGGCCGGGCCGGTGCCGCTGGCCGAGGTGGCCGGCGAGCCGTTCGTCGACTTCGGCCCCGGCTGGGGCGCTCGCACCGCGACGGACGACCTGTTCCGGGCGGCCGGGCTGGAACGGCTCACGGCGTTCGAGGTCAACGACATCCCGCTGTTCACCGACCTCGTCGGGCAGGGCCTCGGCATCGGCTTCGTCCCGCCCGGTGTGGCGGCCGAGCGGGCCCGGCTCGAGTACGTCACCGTCGACCCCGCGCCCACCTGGCGGGTCGCCGTCGCGCACCCGCCGCGCGAGCTGCTGTCGGCGGCGGCTCGGGCGATGCTCGACCTCATCCGCTGAGCGGCACATATGCTCAGCAGGGTCAGTGCTCGACCGAGCCGTGGGAGCAAGGATGCAGGAAGACGACATCAGGAGCAGGATCAACGCGCTGGTCGAGGACGAGCACGACCTGCGCCAGCGGCTGCAGGCCGGTGAGATCTCGACCGACGACGAGCACGCCCGGCTGCGTCAGGTCGAGGAGCAGCTGGACCAGTGCTGGGACCTGCTGCGCCAGCGCCGCGCCCGGGTCGAGGCCGGGCAGAACCCCGACGAGGCCGCCGCCCGGCCCGTCGACGAGGTGGAGAAGTACCTCCAGTAGGACACTGGACACATGAACCTCGACGACGCGGCGGACGAGCTGTACGCGCTTCCGATCGATGAGTTCGTCGAGGCCCGCAACACGCTGGCCAAGCGACTCAAGAGCGAGGGCGACGGCGACGTCGCCGCGCGGGTCAAGGCGCTGCGCAAGCCGACGGTGGCCGCGTGGCTGACCAACCAGCTCGCCCGCCGGCATGGCGACGAGGTGGCGGCGCTCGCGGAACTCGGCGGGCGCATGCGCAAGGCGATGTCGGCGATGGACGGCGCGGCGCTGCGCGAGCTGACCGCCGAACGGAAGAAGCAGGTCGACGCGCTGCTCAAGGCGGCGCACAAGGTGGCCAAGGACGCCGGGCAGAAGGCCGGCCCCGACCTCATCGAGAGCGTCGCCGCGTCGCTCGACGCCGCCATCGCCGACCCCCGCGCCGCCGAGCTGCTGCGGGCCGCGCACCTGTCGCACGGGCTCGAACACGTCGGGTTCGGCGCGGCCGAGGACGACGGCGAGCCGGCCGAGGTCATCTCGCTGTCCGACGCCCGGGTCGCCCGCGGCCAGCGGCTGGAGACGACCCGACGGCCACGCGCCACCCCGCCCGCCGAGGAGGAGGCGGCCGAGGAACCGGCCGTCGAGGAACCGGCTGACGAGGAGCCGGCTGACGAGGGCGACGACGACGTCGCCCGGGCCGAACGCGAGCTCGAGCAGGCCGAGTCCGCCGTCGACGCCGCCGAGGAGCAGGTCGACGACGCCGAGGCCGCGCTCGACGAGCAGCGGCAGCGGTTGGAGCGCGCCCAACAGACGGCCGAGCGGCTGACCGAGGAGCTGGCGGCCGCTCGCCGCGAGCTGGAACAGGCCCGCGACGACGTCGGCTCCGCCGAGGACGACGTCGAGGCGGCCCGCAAGGCGTCCGAGGCCGCCCGGCGGCGCCGCCGCGAGGCCAAGCAGCAGCTCGGCACACTCACGTAGATGGCGACCGGGCAGACTCCGCGGTCCCGGCGGCTGACCTCGCCGATCCGCGAGTTCATCGCGACGCAGAGCTCCGGCGCGGTCGTGCTGCTCGCGGCGACCGTGGTGGCGCTGGTGTGGGCGAACTCGCCGTGGCCGGACAGCTACGAGGAGTTCTGGCAGACCGAGCTGGCCATCCGGCTCGGCGACGCGGAACTGTCGCTGGACATCCGCCACTGGGTCGACGACGGGCTGATGGCGCTGTTCTTCTTCGTCGTCGGGCTGGAGATCCGCCGCGAGTTCGACATGGGTGAGCTGCGCGAACGCCGCCGGGTGGCGACGCCGGTGCTGGCCGCGCTGGGCGGGATGACCGTGCCGGCGCTGCTCTACCTGGCCGTCAACGCCGGCGAAGGCTCGGCCGTGCACGGCTGGGCCATCGCGATGGGGACGGACACCGCGTTCGCGCTGGGTGTGCTGACGCTGGCCGGGCAGCGGGCGTCGCCGCGGACCCGGACGTTCGTGCTGACGGCGGTGATCGTCGACGACGTCGTGGCGCTGACCATCATCGCGGTCGCGTACTCCGAGGACGTCTCGATCGTGGCGCTCGCCGTCGCCGTTGCGCTGTTCGGCGTCGTGCTCGTGCTCAAGCACAGCGGGGTGCGCCACGGCGTGCCGTACTTCCTCGTCGGCACCGGCATCTGGCTGGCGACCCTCATCTCCGGCGTGCATGCGACGCTGGCCGGCATCGCGCTCGGGCTGATCGCGTCGGCCTTCCCGCCGTCGCGCGAGGACCTGGAACGCGTCGGCGCGATGTGGCGGCTGTTCCGCGAGCAGCCGGTGCCCGAGTACGCCCGCACCGCCACCCGCTCGCTCGCGACCGCGATCTCGCCGAACGAGCGGCTGCAGCACCTGTTCCATCCGTGGGCCAACTACCTGATCGTGCCGTTGTTCGCGCTGGCCAACGCCGGCATGGTGATCAACGGCGACGTGCTGCGCGAGGCGGCGACGTCGCCGATCACGCTGGGCATCGTGCTCGGGCTGGTGGTCGGGAAGCCGGTCGGCATCATCGGGGTGACGTGGCTGGCCAGCCGGTTCGGCTTCCCGCTGACTGTGCCGTGGCCGCAGCTGATCGGCGCCGGGACGATCGGCGGCGTCGGCTTCACCGTCTCGCTGCTGATCGCCGGCATCGCCTTCGAGGGCCGCGAGCTCGACGACGCCAAGCTCGGCATCCTCGCCGCGTCGATTCTCGCCACGCTGCTCTCGCTGCTGGTGTTCCGGCTGATCGGACGGCTGCCGCAGCGGGCCCGGACGGCCGGGCAGGACCGGCTGGCCGCGCCGATCGTCGACCTCGCCGACCCGGTCGACCCCGAGGTCGACCACATCCGCGGGCCGGTGGACGGCAAGGTCACGCTGGTCGAGTACGGCGACTTCGAGTGCCCGTACTGCGGCCGGGCCGAGCCGGTGCTGCGCGAGCTGACCCAGGCCTTCGGCGACGACCTGACGTTCGTGTTCCGGCACCTGCCGCTCACCGACGTGCACGAGCACGCCCAGCTGGCCGCGGAGGCGTCGGAGGCGGCCGGCAAGCAGGGCCGGTTCTGGGAGCTGCACGACCTGCTGCTGACCCACCAGGACGCGCTCACCTACCCCGACCTGCTCCGTTATGCCGAGGACCTGGACCTGGACGTCGACCGGTTCGCCCGCGACCTGTCGTCGCGCCACTTCGCCCTGCGGGTGACCCGCGACGTCGAGAGCGCCGAGCAGAGCGGCGTCGCCGGCACGCCGACGTTCTTCGTCAACGGCGTGCGGCACTTCGGCGCCTACGACCTGGAGTCGCTGCGCGCCGTCATCAGCCGCGAGCTCGCGGCGCCGCGGCAGGCGGGCTGAACTGGCTGAACGCACGAGGGCTCTGACGCCGTACTCTGGGGACGTGCCACGCCAGGGACCTGTGCTGCTGACCGTCGAGGACGATCCCGCGGTGAGCCGCGCCATCGCGCGCGACCTACGCCGCCGCTACAACTCCGACCACCGGGTCGTCCGGTCCGAGAGCGGGGCCGACGCCCTGGAAGTGCTGCGCGAGCTGACGCTGCGAGGTGAGGCCACCGCGCTGATCCTGGCCGACTACCGCATGCCCGGCATGAACGGCATCGACTTCCTCGAGCAGGCCATGGACATCGTGCCGCAGGCCAAGCGGGTCCTGCTGACGGCGTACGCCGACACCGACGCCGCCATCCGCGCCGTCAACGACGTCGACCTCGACCACTACCTCGTCAAGCCGTGGGACCCGCCCGAGGAGCAGCTGTACCCCGTCCTCGACGAGCTGCTGGACCGGTGGGCCCGCGACAGCCGGCTCGGGTACGACGGCATCAAGCTGCTGGGCCACCAGTGGTCGGCCGAGACGCAGCAGCTCAAGGAGTTCCTGGCCAGCAACCAGGTGCCGTACCAGCACCTGCGCGGGGCCGAGGCCGACGCCTACCAGCGCACCGCCGGGGTCGCCGACGACGAGCTGCCGGCGCTCGGCCTGTCCGACGGCGTCGTCCTGCGCCGGCCGGGGCTGCGCGAGCTGGCCCAGCGGCTGGGCCTGTCCACCCACGCCGGCAGCCCGCTCTACGACCTCGTCGTCATCGGCAGCGGCCCGGCCGGGCTCGGCGCGGCCGTGTACGGCGCCAGCGAGGGCCTGCGCACGCTGCTGGTCGACAAGGTCGGCGTCGGCGGGCAGGCGGCGCGCAGCAGCCGCATCGAGAACTACCTCGGCTTCCCGCAGGGCGTGTCCGGCGCCGAACTGGCCCAGCGGGCCCGCGAGCAGGCGGTCCGCTTCGACGTCGAGCTGGTCACCGCCGCGGCCGCCGTCGACGTCGTCGCGCAGGGCGAGGGCCGAGTGGTCAAGTTCGACGACGGCCACGAGGTCACCGCGCACGCCGTCATCATCGCCACCGGGGTCTGGTGGACCCGGCTGCCGGCCGAGGGCGCCGAGGAGCTGTCCGGCCGCGGCGTCTACTACGGCGCCGTCGCGCACGAGGCACACGGCTGCAAGGGCGAGGACGTCTACATCGTCGGCGCGGCGAACTCCGCCGGCCAGGCCGCGCTGCACTTCGCCAACTACGCGAACAAGGTGATCATGCTGGTCCGCGGCCCGGACCTGCGCCGCCGCATGTCTGAATATCTGGTCGGGCGCATCGAGAACGACCCCCGCATCGAGGTGCGCACGTGGACCGAGGTCGCCGCCACCGAGGGCGACGGCCGGCTCGAGCGCATCCTGCTCACCGACACCCGCAGCAGCGTGACCGAGACCGTGCCGGCGTCGCGGCTGTTCGTCTTCATCGGCGCCGAGCCGCCGACGGCCTGGCTCGGCGAGGAATTCGCGCGCGACCAGCGTGGTTTCGTCTTGACGGGTCCCGCCCTGCTCGACGAGGACGGACGTCCGCCGCGGAACTGGCCGCTCGCGCGCAACCCGTACCACCTGGAGTCGAGCGTCCCCGGCGTGTTCGTCGCCGGCGACGTCCGCGCCGAGTCGGTCAAGCGCGTCGCGTCGGCCGTCGGCGAGGGCGCCATGGCGGTGACCCTGGTCCACCGGTATCTGGAGGCGACGTGACCACCGACTCACGCATCGACATCGAGGAACTGCGCACCCTCTTCCTGTTCGAGGCGATGACGCCCGAGCAGCTGGAGCAGGTGGCCGACGCCGCCGAGGTGCGCGCCTACACCGCCGGCGCCACCGTCTACGCCGAGGGCGAGGCGTCCGACGCGCTGTGGGTGCTGCTCGACGGCACACTGCGGCTGATGCGGCACACCGACGACGACGGCGCCGTCACCGTCAACGAGACCGACTACCGCGGCTCGTACGCCGGCGCCGTCCGCGCCTTCGCCACGTCCGCGGCCGCCGTCTACCAAACGTCGCTGGTCGCCGTCACTCCGTGCCGGTTCCTGCGCTACCCCGCCGAAGCGTTCGCCGACCTCGTCCGCCAGTGGTTCCCGATGGCGATCCACCTGTTCGACGGGCTGTACCTCGGCATCCGCACCACCGAGGCGACCGTCCGGCAGCGCGAGCACCTGGCCCAGCTGGGCACGCTGTCGGCGAACCTCGCGCACGAGCTGAACAACCCCGCCGCCGCCACCGTCCGGGCCGCCGGGCAGCTGCGCGACCGCGTGGCGCACATGCGGCAGAAGCTCGGCGCCATCGCGTCCGGCACGCTCGAGCCGGCCGTCATCGCCCGGCTGATCGAGATCCAGGAACGCGCCGTCGAGATCGCGTCGAAGAAGCGCGAGCCGCTCACCGCCCTGCAGGAGACCGACCTCGAGGACGAGCTCACCGACCACCTCGAGGCGCTCGGCTTCCCCTACGCCGTCGACGTCGCGCCGGTCTTCGTCTCGGCCGGCCTCGACCCCACCTTCTTCGACGACGTCGCCGCCGAAGTGGGCGACTCCCTCCCGTCGGCGCTGGCCTGGCTCGGCTACACGCTCGAGACCGAGGCGCTGATGGACGAGATCGAGGACGCCTCCAACCGCATCTCGACCCTGGTCGCGTCGGTCAAGCAGTACACCCACCTCGACCAGGCCGCGCACCAGGAGATCGAGCTGCACCCCGGCATCGAGAGCACGCTGGTCATGCTCGGCCACAAGCTCGCCGAGGTCGAGGTGCACCGCGACTACGACACCACGCTGCCGCTCGTGCCGGCGTTCGCGGCCGAGCTCAACCAGGTCTGGACCAACCTCATCGACAACGCCGTCGACGCCATGGACGGCAAGGGCGTTCTCGAGCTGCGCACCTACCGCGACGGCGACTTCGCCGCCGTCGACGTCAGGGACCACGGGCACGGCATCCCCGAAGAGGTCAAGCACCGCCTCTTCGAGCCGTTCGTCACCACCAAGCCGGTCGGTCAGGGCAGCGGGCTCGGGCTCGACAACGCCAAGCGCATCATCGAGAAGCGGCACCGCGGCACGCTCGCCTTCACCACCGGCCCCGACGGCACGACCTTCACCGCCCGCCTGCCCCTGTCGCCCGCCTGACATGGACCACAGGTCTAGGCGTCACCTGTAGGACAGCTCTCGGACACTTCGGTTCGGTTAGGTCGACGGCGTGACCGAGCCCCGTCTGAACCGACGCACGTTCCTGCAGCTCAGCGGCGTCAGCTCGGCCGCTCTCGCGTTGGGCGTCGCCGCGCCCGCCGAGGCGCTGGCCGCCGCCGAGGATGGTGGCGCGGTGCCGGACGGCGTGTTCGGCCTGGGCGTCGCCTCGGGGGACCCGAGCACCAGCAGCGTGGTCCTGTGGACCCGGCTGGCGCCGCAGCCGCTGGCACCCGACGGCCACGGCGGGATGCCGCTGCGCCCGGTGCCGGTGCGGTACGAGGTGGCCGCCGACGCGAGGTTCCGCCAGGTCGTCCGGCGAGGCGCCGCAGTCGCCTCGCCGGAGCTCGCCCACTCGGTGCACCCGGAGATCGACGGGCTGGAGGCGGGGCGCGAGTACTTCTACCGGTTCCAGGTCGGCCGCCAGGTGAGCCCGACCGGCCGTGCGAAGACGCTCCCGGCGACCGCCGACGCCACGTTCCGGTTCGCCACGGCCTCCTGCCAGGCCTGGTACCACGGCCACTTCACGGCGTACAAGCACCTGGTCCAGGAGGAGCTGGACGCGGTCGTCTTCCTGGGCGACTACATCTACGAGTACGGCATCACGGCGTCGAACCTGTGGCGCCTGGGCGCGGCCGTCACACCCGAGCACGGCGTCGAGATCCAGACGCTGGAGCAGTTCCGGCTGCGCTACTCGCTGTTCAAGTCCGACCCGCACCTGCAGGCCGCCCACGCCGCCGCGCCCTGGATCGTCACCTGGGACGACCACGAGGTGCAGAACAACTACGGCGCCGACGGCTCGCAGTACGGCGTGCTGCCCGAGCACTTCGTGCACCTGCGCGCGGTCGGCTACCGCGCGTTCTACGAGAACCTGCCGGTGTCGCTGTCGACCCTGCCGGAGGGCCCGGACAGCACGGTGCACCGCGCGTTCGGCGACGGCGGGCTGGTCCGCTTCCACGTCCTCGACACCCGCCAGTACCGCGACCCGCTGCCCACGGACGCGGCGGACCAGAACCGCGAGGACCGCACGATCCTCGGCGCGGACCAGGAGGCCTGGCTGTACGACGAGCTGGCGGCGTCGCCGGCCACGTGGAACGTCATCGCCAACGGCGTCACGGTCGCGGCCATCACGACGAACCGCACCGACCAGTGGGACGGCTACCCGGCCAACCGCCGCCGGCTGCTGGCCGCGATGCGGACGACGAGCAACCCGGTCGTCCTCACCGGCGACATCCACAAGCACGTCGCCGCGGAGCTGAAGGCCGACTTCGCCGACCCCGCCTCGGCCACCGTCGGCGTCGAGCTGATCTGCACGTCGATCGCCTCCGACGGCGACGGCGCGCCCACCGACGCCTACACGCCCGACTGGGTGCAGCACCCCTACGTCAAGCTCTACGACGGCCGCCGCGGCTACATCCACGTGACCCTGACGGGCACGGCCATGACGTCGGAGTTCAAGGTCGTGCCGTGGGTCGAGGCCGACGCCGGCGCCCCACTGGAGACCGTCGCCCGTTTCGTCACGCCGGCCGGTGCGCCGGGTCTGGAGCGCCTCGCATGAGCGGCCGCCACGTCAGAACCGTCACCGGCCTGCGCGCCGAGGGACAGCTCGGCCGCATCGAGCTGGACTGGACGCCGGTGCCCTGGGACACCGTCGTCGACCACTACGCGGTGTACGGCGCACCCGACGCCGCCGACGTCGAGGTCGGCCCGGCGACGCTGCTCACGAAGACGGTCTACCCGCACTTCCGGCACAGCGGCCTCGGCGGCAACGCGCGCCGGTTCGCCTACCGCGTCGTCACCGTCGACGCCGCCGGCGCCCGCAGCAAACCGTCCGCTCCGCTCGCCGCCAGCAGCCAGGTGTCGGTGACGGCGACCGGCTCGCCGCTCGCGGTGATCGGCCAGTACGACGGCAAGGGCCTGGAGTTCGCGCTCTCGCCCAACGGCTACAGCCGCTTCCCCGCGACCTTCCCCGACGGGGTCGACTTCCGCGTGGGCGCCGACGCGCCGGGGACCGGCTGGAGCTACCTGTTCCCCGGCCCGTCGGACTCGTGGGCCGGCCGGCGTACCTACACGTTCCGGTTCCGGTTCGACCTGGCCGCGGTGCCAACCGGCGAGATCTGGCTGGCCGTCTGGCTGATCGACAGCCACGCGACGATCCCCGGCTCGGCGCTGCTGTCGGTCAACGACACGGCGGTCGACCGGCTGCGGTTCGAGGGCGGCGCGACCCGCGGCTCGCTCGAGGGCGACACCACCGTGCCCGGCACCCGGCTTCGTCCGTCCTACCTGGAGCGGCCACTGCCGGCCGGGCTGATCCAGCCGGGCGAGAACGTCGTCACGATGGTCAAGGACGAGGGGTCCTGGATCGCCTGGGACGCCATCGGCCTGTTCGCCGCCTGACTCACCGCCCGGCCGCGAGCGCCGTCCACTCGTCGAGCGTGGCGAGCAGCTCCGACTCCGTGCCGGCCGGCAGCAGCAGGAGGCACCGGTCGATGCCGGCGCCGGCCAGCGCGTCGAGCAGCCGCTTGTCAGGCGGGGTGTTGAACACCGTGACGGGGATCGAGCCGCGGCCGGCGTCGGCGGCGCGCTGGCGGAGCACCGCGGCCCGCCGGCCCAGCTCGTCGACGTCGGCCAGCCCGCCGCACTGGGGGAACCAGCCGTCGCCGAAGGCGAGCACCCGGTCCTCGACGCCCGGGCCGTTGCCGCCGACCAGGACCGGCGGGTGGGGGCGCTGCAGCGGCTTGGGCCAGGACCACACCGGCTCGAAGTCGACGTACTCACCGTGGAACTCGGCCTCGTCGGTGGTCCAGATCTGGCGCATCGCCAGCACCCGCTCCGCGAGCAGCGCCATGCGGGTGCGTGGATCGGTGCCGTGGTTGGCCAGCTCCATGCGGTTCCAGCCGGCGCCGACGCCAAAGACAAAACGGCCGCCCGACAGCCGATCGAGCGACGCGACCTCCTTGGCGGTGACGATCGGGTCGCGCTGGGTCACCAGGCAGACGCTGGTGCCGAGCGTGAGCCTGCTGGTCACCGCCGCGATCGAGGACAGCGCGACGAACGGGTCGTAGGTCTCGGCATACCCCCGGGTCGAGCTGCCATCGGCCCGCCGGCTGTGCACGGGGATGTGGGTGTGCTCGGGGAAGAACAGCGACTCGAAGCCGCGCTCCTCGACGGCCCGGCCGAGCGCGGGCGGTTCCATGCCGTACTCGCCGGCGAAGGTGGTGATTCCGATGTCCACGACGTCAACGTACATCCGCGGCGGCGGCCGGCCCTCGTCGCTCAGATCGAGGCCGGGGCGACCTCGGCGCCGTCGGCCAGCCGCAGCCGCAGCGAGCCGACGGCGGTGGCCGCGAACTCGCCGGCCCGGTCGCCCGACGGGTCGACGGCCAGGACGTGGCCGACGCGGTCGTTGTTGTCGCGCGGACGGCGCACCGCCCCCGGGACGTCGAGCTGCCAGCGGGCGATCGACGGGTTCGCGTCCAGCTCGTCCCGGCCGTCGACGCCGGTGACGACGCCGTCGACGGGCGACAGCACGAACGCGACCGCCGCCGTGCCGGTCGGGTGCGGGTCGAGCGCCGGCGTGCGGCCGAGCGCGAGGTCGACGAGCAGGGCGAGCGGGTTCACCCCAGTGACCGTGCGGACGAGGTCGAACACGTAGCCGCCGCCCTGGCGCGGGTTGATCTCGACGATCCGCGGCCCCGACGGCGTCAGCCGCAGCTCCGTGTGGCTGAGCCCGTGGCTGTAGCCGATGGCGGCCAGGGCGGCGCGGACATGCTCCGTGACGGCGGCGGCGACAGCGGGCGGCAGTGGCGCCGGGAAGACGTGGCCGGCCTCGACGAACGACGGCGTGACGCTCTTGCCGGTGATGCCGAGGATCGTCGTCTGGCCGGCGACGGTGACCGCCTCGACGCTGACCTCGGGGCCCTGGAGCACCTCCTCCAGCAGCAGCCGGCGGGCCAGCGGCTGGTCGCGGGTGTTCCGCTCGACGCCGGTGACCTCGTGGAACGCGTCCTTCAGCGCGGCCTCGCCGTCGACCAGGTGCACCGACGTGCCGGAGTTGAGGTCGACCGGCTTCGCGACCAGCGGGAAGCCGAGCTCCGTCGCGCGGGCCAGCGCGTCGTCCCACGTCGCGGCGACGGCGAACCGCGGCCCGGGCAGCCCGGCCCGCGCGAGCACCGTCCGCACCGCGTCCTTGCGCACCGCCCGCCGCATGATGTCCGGCGACGCGCCGGCGAGGCCGAGCATCCTGCCCAGCTCCGCGACCGCGTCGAGGTAATAGTCGCAGGTCGTGAGCACGCCGTCGATGCGCCGCCGGCAGACGATGCCGATGACGGCGGCGGTCATCGAGGCCCGGTCGTTCGTGTCGACGACGATCACCTCGTCGGCGTCGCGCACCACCGGGTGCCGCTCGCCGTCGACGTCCGGATAGAGCCCGGGGTCACGAGTGAACAGGATGTAGTCGTGGCCCAGCTCGCGCAGCAGCGGCGGCAGCGCGAGCCCCGTCGACTGCACCCAGCTCTCCACCATGAGCAGGGTCGCCACGTCAGCCTCCTGCCCGGGCCAGGATCGCCGAGTTGATGACGTCGTTCACCGGGTGCACCTCCGTGAGGGGCTCGAAACCGTCGAGCGCGGTCCGGTCGATCGGCGGGTAGAGCAACGTGCGCAGGCCGCGGGCGCTGCGGGCGAGCAGGACGGCGCCCGGGCGCATCGTGTCGGCCAGGTGACGCAGGATCCGCCGCTTCGCCTCGAGCGTGTCCCCGACCAGCGCGGCCAGCACGACCACGTCGTAGCCGGACAGATCCGCCGCCAGCACGTCGGCCTCGTGGAAGCCCAGCTCGCCGTAGCCGAGCGCCGTCGCCACCCGTTCGCCGGCCCGCAGCGCGGCGGCGTCGCGGTCGAAGTTGTCGACCGACGCGTCCAGCTCGCCGGCCAGGTAGAGCGAGCTGAGCGGCAGCGGGCCGGAGCCGACGAACGCCACCGAGCGCACCCGCCGCGGCAGCGCGGACGCGAGGATGCCGATCTCCATGCGGCTGAGCTGCCGGTAGTTGCCGAAGTACGGGAACCGCGCCAGCTCCTCGCGCGGCGGCCGGCCGGCGACGATCCGGTTCGCCCAGGCGTGCTCCAGCTCGCCCTCGCCGAGGGCGCAGAGGGCGCGCAGGCGGGGCGCCAGGTGCTGGATCTCGACGTCGTTCAGGACGGCCGGCACGGTCTCCGCCGGCGCCGTCAGCACCAGCCGCACCAGCCGGTCGAACAGCCCGTCGACCTCCGGCCCCGGACGAAGATCGTCGCGGGCGGCCAGATCGCGGTACACCTCACCCACCGACGCAGTAATGTCCTCCGCCGTCGGACGGCGAGGGTCGGTCACGTCGATTTGACCGAATATGTTGCTAGTGAGACTCATGTTCATCGGGGCCGATCATGACACACCCGATGGTCGCGCCGCTGCCGAACACGCGAAGAAGCCGCGCTTGCCGACCGCTCGGCGCCGGGCTGTGGACAACCGAGCGACTATCCACAAGTCGCGTCCGCAGCGGCCCGGCACCGCGCCTGCATGGGCAGACTGGATGGCTGATCCCGT
This sequence comes from Jiangella alkaliphila, assembly GCF_900105925.1. Taxonomy (NCBI): domain Bacteria; kingdom Bacillati; phylum Actinomycetota; class Actinomycetes; order Jiangellales; family Jiangellaceae; genus Jiangella; species Jiangella alkaliphila. The sequence goes on from NZ_LT629791.1 coordinate 209,030, forward strand.
CAGTGCGCCGAAAGGGGTGCGACCGTGGCGTTGCACGCCTATGCCGACGAGTCCAAGAAGAACGACTACATCCTGGCTGCTGCCCTCGTGTCAGCGAGCGACGTCGCCGCCGCTCGTCGCGTTCTCCGCGACCTGCGTATCGGCAAGCAGCGGCGCATCCACTTCAAGGACGAGAAGCCGGCCCGCAAGGAGCAGGTCCTCGCCGCGGCTCTCGAGGTGAGCTCCGGCTGCCGCCTGTACGTGTGCGGTGGCCGGCGAAGCGCCCGGGAGAACTGCCTCAGCCGGATGGTCCCGGATCTGGTGGATCTCAGCGTCGACCGTTTGGTACTGGAGCTGGACACCGCCACCGAGCTGCTCGACAAACGAGTCCTGTTCGAGGAGACGAGGAAGGCCGGCGCCGCGATGACCTATCAGCACGAGCTCGCGCACCACGAGCCGCTGCTCTGGGTGCCCGACGCGATCGCGTGGTGCTGGGCGAGCGGCGGCGGCTGGCGCCAACGCGTGGCCGACCACGTCACGGTCCTGGACGCCGGATAGCGCGAAACCCCGCCTACCAGTCATTCCGGCTGGCCGCGGGGCTCACTTCTTCGGGCTAGTGCCCTCAGCACGACAAGTCAAACACACCCGCGCGACCAGCGTCCAGCCGGCCGCGCCCCTGGAATCGCTGCGGACGTTCCAGGAGCGCGGCCTCAGCCGGTGCGGCCGGTCAGCGGCTCTCCTCCGCGGTCAGCAGCGTCTGCCGGCCGCCGGAGACCCGCTCGAGCACGAGCTGGACGGTGGTGGCGGAACCCGCGTCGGCCTCGAGCTTGGCCGACTCGTACTCGTCGCTGCGGAACAGCTCGCGAACCAGCACCTCACCAGACGCGGCGTCCACCAGCGAGGCGCGGAAGACCGCGTCGCGGCCGAGGTCGGTCGGGAAGACGTGGCCGCTCACGGTGCCGTCCTCGCCGAAGTCGACGACCGCGGCGCCGTGCTCGTTGGCGTTCGTGACGCTGTACAGGTCCTGGATCGGCATGAACGTCTCGGTCCACGACTTCGTCTCGCCCGGGCCGAGCACGTCGGGCAGGAAGAACCGGTCCGTGACGCCGCCCCAGGGCTCGACGTAGGGCCGGCCGGAGTTGCCCTTCGAGTACGGGTTGGTGTCGAAGGAGCTGTTGAAGCCCCAGGTCCAGAACTTCATCCCGGTGGTGATGTCGTTCTCCGACACCCGGATGACGCCCTCCTCGTTCTCGTGGTTGACCGCGCCCCACCAGTCGCCCTGCGGGTTCTCTGGCAGGTCGAGGCCGTAGGCGATGCCGTTGCCGCCGAGCCACCGCGACAGGTAGCGCATGTTGTCGAAGTACAGCTCGCGCCCGGCCTCGCTGTTGGGCGGCGCATCGGGATTGACGCGGCGCTCGACGTCGGCCATCCAGGTGTAGGACGAGTCGCGTCGGACCTGCTCCAGTGGGGTCAGGTGCTCCACCGTCGGCGAGCCCTCGTGCAGCGGGCGGCCCGGGCCGAGCGTCGTCAGCGTCCAGTACTCGTACTCCTTGGCGACGGCGCCCGGGTTGTGCAGCGACACGTCGAGGTCGACGACCGGCTTGTCCTTGAAGACGGTGTAGGTCGCCGAGATCTCCATGCCCGTGGCGCCGTAGCGGAACCGGCCGTCCTGGCGGTGGTTGATGGTGTCGGTCTTGGTCATGACGATCGACACGCTGTCGTCGGTCTCGACGATCTCGTAGTCCCACGGCAGGAACCAGTACTTGCCGTGCTCGGCCTCGGAGAACGTCGGCGCGACGCCACCCCAGACCATCAGCCAGTTCGCGTAGAACGGCGAGTTCGCGCCGTGACCGTAGGGCGTGCCGACGGGGTTGGCGTACAGCAGGTCGTTGCCGGTCGGCTTGTAGATCAACGAGAGCAGCCGGGCGCCGTAGTCGGGCGTGAACGTCGCCTTGATGTACTTGTTCTCGACGACGATCGCGTCGACCTCCTCCTCGACGACCCGGTCGCTGACGTTCGCCTGGTCGACGCGGTAGTCCGGCGTCGGCGTCCCCGGCGTGAACGTGTAGTCGTAGTGGGTGAACGTGGTCGAGGCGTCCTCGTCGACGGTCAGGTAGTCGCGGTCGCGCGGCTCGTAGTCCGCGCCGCGCTCGGGCAGGTCGCCGGCGGGCGCGGTGAACTCCAGCGTCTCGGCCGCGGCGTTGGTGACGCCCGCGACGTCGGTGACGCTGCCGGCCAGCAGCGTCACGGCACCGGACGAGCCGCGCCCGAACACGCTGCCCTCGGCCAGGCTGACCACGATCGTGCGCCGGTCGGCGAAGTAGGCGGCGGTGTGCCGCAGCGAGCCGGCCAGGTCCGCGGCCACGCCCGGGGTTCCGGACGGGTCCGCACCGGCGTCGGCGACCACGCCGCTGAGGTCGAGGACCGTCGACAGCTCGGCGACGCTCAGGCTGTCGCCGGTGGTGCCGGTGCGCGGGCTCTCGACGACCGGGCGGTCGCCGATGCCGTTGGGCCGCCAGGTGGGCAGCTGTGCGAGCTCGGCCAGCTTGTGGTCGAAGGTAACGGTGAGCTGCCGGCGGTCGTCGCTCACCTCGACGCCGGCCAGGCCGTTCGCGTGGGGAACGGCCGCGCCCGTGAACGTCACGGCGCCACCGACCGGTGCAGCGGGGTCGACCCGGCCGGCGCTGGTGCGCAGCGCGCCGTTCGCCGCCGTGCCGGTCGGGTTCCCGAGCAGCTGCAGCGCGTGCTGCTGACCGGCGGCGAGGTCGGCGCCCAGGTAGAGGTCGTAGACGCGCGAGTCCGAGCCGGCGACCTTCTGGACGTACGTCGCTGCGACGCCGCCGACGGTGATGCGGCTCGGGTTCGTCGTGTAGGCGTGCGCCGCCATCCCGGCCAGGATCGGCTGGGCGAACGTGACGCGGACCAGCCGCGACGTGACCGGCTCGACGCTCGCGACCGAAGCGAGCGTGGCGGCCGCCGGCGACCCGGCGAACGCGAACCGCGCGGTCGAGGCGCCGGCCAGCGCGCTGCCGTCGGCGGCCCGGATCCGCAGGTCGTCGAACGACGACCCGGCGCCGTCCAGCCACAGCTGGTAGGAGCCGTCGGCGGCCAGTGTCGTCGTGGCGGGCAGCACGATCCGCAGCGTGTCCTGCTCCGGCGTGTCGACGGCGAACACCTCGGCGCCGAGCGTCTGCAGGTCCGCGCCGTCGAGCGCGGCGTCCGGGCCGCCCGCGGTGCCGCCGTCCACGTGGATGAAGGCGCGGACGGCGTTCGCGTTGGCCTCGACGTACTGCCGCAGCCCCTCGTCCAGGGCCCGGTCGAAGTCGATCTCGATGGTCTTGTCGTCGGTGGCGACGACGCCCTCGATCGCGAGGCCCTCGTCGGCGCCGGCCGGCCGCGAGCTCGTCAGCGGGATCAGTGCCGCCAGCACGAGCAGGAGAACGAGACCGATCGGCAGTGACCTGAGTCTGTGCGGCCCGGCTGCGGCGATCATCGGGCAACCTCCTCGGTAGGATGTGGCGCGCGTTCCCAAATACGAACAAAGTTCGCTATCGTGGACGCGAACGTACTGCGATGATTCGACCTTCGTCAAGACACGCGACGAGGTCCGGAACGAGGGGGAGGAGAGCCATGCCCGGCTCCAAGGTGGTGCGCTCGGTCGACCGCGCGCTGGAGATCGTCGAGCTGCTGGCCCGCAGCGAACGGCCGCAGACGCTGGCGGAACTGTCCGCCACGCTCGACATCCCGAAGAGCACGCTGCACGCGCTGCTGTGGACGTTGACCGGCCGCGGCTGGATCGAGTCCGACGAGGCCAGCGGACGGTTCCGCATCGGCCTGCACGCGCTGCTGGTCGGCCGTTCCTACGTCGAGTCCGACAACCTGGTCGCGCTGGCCGCCGCCGTCCTCGACCAGCTCGCCGCGGAGACCGGCGAGACCGTCCACCTCGGCCGCCTCGACGGCACCTCCATCGTCTACCTCGACAAGCGCGAGTCCGTGCACCCGCTGCGGCTGTTCTCCGCGATCGGCCGGCACCTGCCCGCGTTCACCACCGCGCTGGGCAAGTCGATCCTCGCCGGACTCCCGGACGACCAGCTCGAGACCCACCTCCCCCGGCCGCTCACCCGGCTCACGCCGCACACCATCGCCGACCTCAAGGCGCTGCGGGCCGACCTCGCGCTGACCCGCGAGCGCGGCTACGCCGTCGACAACGAGGAGAACAGCGAGGGCATCAAGGGCTTCGCCGTCGCCCTGGGCACCACGAACCCGCCGCACGACGCCGTCAGCTGCGCCATCCCGATCGCGCGCCTCCACGACGACACCGAGGAGGCCGTGGTCGCGCGGCTGCGCGAGGCCGCGGGCCGCATCAACGGGCGGGTCTCCAGCCGGGCCTTCTGAGTCGCCAACCAGCGACCTTGACGGGGTGCACCGGCGGTTGTAGCGTCACCGTGCACCATCTGGAACATTGTTCCTATTTGGGAACATGAGCGGGCTGCCGCTCCCGCACCGGAGCCCGGTCACGACCTCCGAGCCCCGTAGGAGCCCCGTTGAGCGACCAGCCACGGCTGTACCGTCCCGCCGACCTGACGGCCTTCACCACCGCGGTCCTGCGGGCGGCCGGCTGCTCCGCGACCGAGGCCGCCCGAGTCGCGTCGTGCCTGGTCGAGGCCGACGCGCGCGGCCTGCCCTCGCACGGGCTGTTGCGGCTGCCGCTGTACGTGTCGTCGGTCGACGCCGGCGGGATCGTGCCGGACGCGCCGATGACGTGGGCGCACGAGCACGGCGCGACGGCGACGCTGGACGCCGGCTTCGGGTTCGGCCACACCGCCATCGAGCTGGCCATCGAGCGCGCCGGCGAGCTGGCCGGACGCTACGGCTGCGCGGTCGTCGGGGTACGCCGGAGCACCCACTTCGGCATGGCCGCTCCCTGGGTGGAGCGACTGGCCGCGCGCGGTATCGTGACGTTCGTGCTGTCGAACACCGGCCCGTCGATGGCACCGTACGGTTCGGCCGAGCCGCTGCTGGGCACCAACCCCATCTCGATCGGTTTCCCGGTCGACGGCCGGCCGCCGGTGGTGCTCGACATGGCCACGTCCGCCGGCGCGTTCGGGCGCATCGTCGCCGCGGCGAAGAACGGCGACGACATCCCGGCGGGCTGGGCGCTGGACGCCGCGGGCGCGCCGACCACCGACCCGGAGGCCGCGCTCAAGGGCGTGCTGCTCCCGTTCGGCGAGCACAAGGGGTCGGGCCTGGCCATCGCCATCGAGCTGCTGGCCGCGGCGTTACCAGGCGCGCTGCTCAGCCACCAGATCACCGACATCTGGGTCGACCCTGGCTCACGCATGGGCACCGGGCACCTCGTCATCGCGATCCAGCCGGGCAGCCTCACCGGCACCGGCGTCTACACCGAGCGGGCGGTCGAGCTGACCGACCGGGTCGCGTCGTCGACGCTCGCCGCCGGCCACCCCGCGGTCCGGCTGCCCGGCGACGTCGAGCGGCACCAGTCCGAGGCGGCGCACGCCGGCGGCGTCGCCCTGGCCGAGAGCACGACGGAGGACCTCGACCGGCTCGCGATCCGGTTCGCACTCACCCACATCCAGCCCATCGGCACCACCGACACCTCTCACCGCAACGGAGCAAAGGAGTAGTCCTGTGGGGGCCCTGGAAGGCAGCAGCATCCTCTTCATCACCGCGCACGAGTTCGAAGACGTCGAGGTCCTGTACCCGCTGCTCAGGTTCAGCGAGGAGGGCGCGGCGATCACCATCACGTACCCGCCCAAGGACATGCCCGGGCACTTCTCGCCCCGGTCCTACGCCCCCGATAAGCCGATCACCGGCCGGTTCGGCACCACCATCCCGTTCGTGGTGCTCGAGGAGGGCAAGCGCTGGCGCCAGGCGCCCACTGCCGACGTCTCCGTCGACGACTACGACGCGGTCTACCTGCCCGGCGGCTTCGGCCCCGACGCGGTCCGGCTGCACGCGCCATCGCGGCGGCTGGTCGCCGAGGCGCACCGCGCCGGCAAGGTCATCGCGTCCATCTGCCACGGCCCGCAGATCATGATCTCGACCGACCTGCACGAGGGCACCGACCTCATCCGCGGCCGCCGCTGCACCGCCTACGCCGCGGTGCAGGACGACCTGAAGAACGCGGGCGGCGTCTTCGTCGACGAGCCGGCGGTGGTCGACGGGAACGTCGTCACCGGACGCGTCCCCGACGACCTGCCGGAGTTCTGCAAGGCCGCCATCGAGGTCATCGCCAAGACGAGGGCCTGAGGGCTCAGCCCTGCTCCACCGGCACAACGACCAGCTCGGCGACGTTGACCCGCGGCGGGGCGGCAACGGCGTAGGCGATCACGTCGGCGATGTCCTCGGGCACGAGGATCTCCATGGACTCGCGCCACCCGGTCAGCTGCTCGCGGTTGCCGTCGTGCTGCATGCCGGCACCGAGCTCGGTGCCGACGAAACCGGGCTCGACGTTCTTGACCCGGACCTTGCGCGGCCCGAGCTCAGCGCGCAGGTTGCGGGTCAGGTGCGCCACGGCCGCCTTCGTCGCGCAGTAGACGGCGTAGTCGGGGAACACCATGTGCCCGCCGACGGAGCCGACGTGCACCAGGTCGGCCGCGCCCCCGCCGGCCGCCGTCGCGATCAGGTCGTCGGCGAACGCCCGGCCGGTGTGCAGCAGGCCGGTGATGTTGGTGCCGATCATCTGGTCCCACTCGCGGGTGTCGGCGGACTCGAACGGCGCGGCCAGCATGACGCCGGCGTTGGCGACGACGAGGTCGGCCCGGCCGAACTCGGCCCGGACGGTCGCGGCCGCGGCCCCGACGGCGTCCTGGTCGGTGACGTCGACGGGCACCGCGAGGGCGCCGATCTCGGTGGCGAGGGCCTTCAGACGGTCCTCGCGCCGCCCGAGGACGGCGACGGCGGCGCCGTCGGCGGCGAACCGGCGGGCGGTCTCGGCGCCGATCCCGCTGGTGGCGCCGGTGACGACCGCGACGCGGCCGGTCAGGGGTCCTGCGTTGGTTGTGGTCATGGCTTCAGGCTGCGCGCTGCGGGCGGGTCCAACCAGATCGGCTGACGACCAGGAGACCGGACCCTGGGAGTGGCACGGCCACCCAGCCGCGCCGACGCAGCGCCTACGCTCAGGAGGTATGGCGGACGGCGACAACCGGCTCGGCGAGTACCTGCGCGCACGGCGTGAGCTGGCGCAGCCGGCCGACGTCGGGCTGCCCGGCGGGTTCGGCCGGCGGCGGGTGCCGGGGCTGCGCCGCGAAGAAGTGGCGATGCTGGCCGGCGTCAGCGCCGACTACTACGTCCGGCTCGAGCAGGGCCGCGACAAACACCCGTCCGAGCAGGTCATCGAGGCCCTGGCCGGTGTGCTCGGGCTCGACGACGACGCCGTCGCCCACGTCCGTGAGCTGGCCCGGCCGGTGAGCCGCCGTCGCCGGCCGCGCCCGAGGGCGGAACGGGTCAGCCCGGGCGCGGAACGGCTGATCCACAGCTGGGCGTTCACGCCGGCCCTGGTCTACGGCCGCTACCTCGACGTGCTGGCCGCGAACGCGCTGGCCGGCGCGTTGAACTCGTGCCTGCGCGCGGGCGAGAACCAGGTGCGCGCGTTCTTCCTCGACCCGGTCGCGCGCGACGTCTATCCCGAGTGGGACATCATCGCCGCCGAGACCGTGGCCACCCTGCGCGCGACCGCGGGCGCCGACCTCGACGACCCGCGGCTGACCGAACTGGTCGGTGAGCTGTCGCTGAAGAGCGAGGAGTTCCGCCGGCTGTGGGCCCGCCACGACGTCCGGGTGAAGGTGTCCGGCACGAAGCGCTTCCGGCACCCGATGGTCGGCGACCTCACCCTCGACTACGAGACGCTGGCCATCACCGGTTCGCCCGGCCAGCTGGTCATCGCCTACCACGCGGAGCCGGGCAGCCCGTCCGAGCAGGCGCTGGCGCTGCTCAGCAGCACGGTCGGCGCCACGACGCAGGCGCCGGTCAGGCCGGCCGAATCAACCCGCTGAGCGACTCACATACCGGCCAGGATGTCGACGACGACCACCACGGTCGAACCCGCGGGCACCTCCTCCGTGCCCTCGGCGCCGAACGCCTTGTCGGGCGGCAGCACCAGCAGCACCTGGCTGCCGATCGTCTGGCCCGCCAGCCCCTCCTGCCAGCCGGTCATCGCGTCGGCCAGCCGCATGACCGTCGTGGTGCCGCCCTGCCACGTCGAGAACACCTCGGTCCCGTCCCACAGCCAGGTGCTGGAGTTGACGACCAGCCAGGAGTCCGCGCTGACGGGGTCGCCCGCCCCCGTGATCAGCGGCTGCACCACCATGCCGGCCGGCGGCTCGCCCTCGGCCGGCGTCAGGGCGGGCGTGCCGTCGGCGGCGAGGGTGACGACCGGCAGGCCGGCCGGCGGAGTCACCGCGGTGCCTTCGGCCCGCTCGAAGACCGGGCCCGTGCCGAGGATCTCGAACGAGTAGATCGTCGTGTGACCGTCGGCCGGAGCGCCGAACAGGACCCGGGAGCCGACCTGCGCCCCCAGCATCGAGTCGAGCAGCGCCTGCGGCAGGCCGCCCGGCTCGGCCAGCAGCAGCTCGGGGCCCTGCTCGTAGGAGCTGGCCTCGATGGTCTGGGTATCCGGATTGAAGGATGCGACGTGCACGGCCACGGCGTCGCCCGACTCGACGACCGGGCCGGCGCCGACGTCCGCCACCCGGGCGACCTCCCCGGTGAGGGCGAGTGGTGTCTCCACGTTGAAGAACGGCATGGTGCCCGGGTTCCCGGTCAGCGTGACGCCGGCCAGGGCGGCGACGTCGGCCTCGTGGTCGGCGGGAGGGGCCTCGGCCGGGGGCGGCTCGGCAGGCGCGGACGGCCCGGCAGGCACGGACGGCTCGGTGGTCGATGCCTGGTCGCGGGCGGACGTGTCGTCGTCCGGCCCGTCTCCGGAGCACCCCACGAGCAGGAGAAGGCTCAGGGCCGTACCGGCCGCGATGACGGAAGCGCTACGTCGCATATGTGCCGCCCGCCCTAGATTCCGGCCAGGATGTCGATGACGTACACCAGCGTCGAACCGGCGGGGATGAGGTCGCCGCGGCCATCATCACCCCACGCCAGCTCGGGCGGAACCACCAACATCACCCGGCTGCCGATGGTCTGGCCCAGGAGCCCCTGCCGCCAGCCCTCGATGGCTCCGCTGAGGACGATGGGCTTCCCGGCGCCCTCCTCCCAGGTGTTCTGGAACTGGGTGCCGTCCCAGAGCGACCCGGCGACCTGGACGACCAGGCTGGAGTCCGCCGTGACCGGCTGGCCGGCGCCGATGAGCAGGGGCTGGACGACCAGCTCCTCCGGCGGCGGGCCGTCGGCGGGAACGATCACCGGCATGCGGACGTCGGTCGTGGCGCTGTCGGCATGGTCGACGACCGGCAGTCCGGGTTGCAGTCTCGCCTCGGTGCCCTCGGCCTGGACGGGTACGTCGAGCACGGACTCGATCTCGAACGCCCACAGCGTGGTCTCGTCCTCGGCCACCGGCGAGGCCAGGAGGAGCCGGGCACCCACCTGGGCGCCGACCAGCACGTCCAGCAGGGCCCCCGGCATGTTGGCCTCGTCGGTCATCAGGATCTGCGGCGAGCCGTCATAGGTGTTGCCCTCCTCGGTCCCGTCGGAGCCGTTGACGGTCACGACGTCGGCCACCACGGCGCGATTCACCTCGATGACCTCGCCCGCGCCCGGTTGCATGACGCGGGCGACCGGCCCGGTCACGCGCAGGGGCGCGGTGAAGCCCAGGACGGGCGCGGTGCCCGGTTCCGCCGTCTGTTCCACCGTGGCCAGCGCCGCGGTGTCCGCGGCCGCGTCGATCGACGGGAGCGCGGACGCGGCAGGAGACGAGCCGGCTGCACCGTCCTCCCCGCCGCACCCGGTGAGCAGGACGGCGGTCAGGGTCACGCAGACGGCGGTGAAACGGGTGGTTCGGCGCATGGGTCCGGTCCTCATCGTGTGTCGTGGGGCCGTGCCGCCGGGAGTCCCCGGCGGCACGGCCTCGAGCACTAGGGGGTGTCTGACGGATCTTCGGCGGCGCGGATCGACGCCCAGACGCCGACCAGCTGCGTTGTGTCATCACCCGATGGCGCGGCATCGAGCTACTTCGACGCCTTGCTGGACCGACGCCTGAACGCCGCCCGCATCCACCAATATCCGTCAGACACCCCCTAGTCGTCGCAGGCGAATGGAGCAGCCGTGTACTGGTACTCCACGTCCTTCGTGAACGGATACTCGACCGGATCACCGCCGGCGGTGGCCGCGACCGTGTACGTCCCTTCCGGAACCGTGTCGAGACGGGTCCCGATGGAGACGTTCACCGTGGCGCCGGGCGCGATGGAGTCGAACGTCCTCGTGCCCTGCGGGGTGGTGACGGTGACGTCCTCGGCCGCGACGTCATCGGTGTTGGTCACCCGATAATCCATCCGCGCGCGGTCGGCGAAGCATCTGCCCGACACCTCGGTCGTCAGCTCGAGTGAGTCGATGCCCTCGTAGGGCACCTCGAGCGAATAGGTCTGGTCGCCCTTGGTCGCGGTCACGTGCGCCACGCCGTCGGGAATCGGGCCGTTGACCTTGAATCTGGCGTTCGGATGGGCGTCGGGACGAACGTCCGTGAACGTCTGGGTGCCGTAATCGGTCGTCACGGTGACGTCGACGTTCGGAACCGTCTCCTCGAGGTTGATCACCTCGATGTCCAACTGCGGCTGCGTGCCGTGCCAGTTGTCGACGTTGGCCTTGGCCGTGATGGACACCGGCGGCCGGTTGTCGGCGGGCTCGTACAGGCGGACGTCGTCGAACTGCAGCCAGCCCTCGGTCGAGTTGGTGTACTCGATGCCCATCATCACGAAGTCCGGGTAGGCCGAGTTGGCATGCCACATGTCCGGCCAGGTGCGCTTGGTCGAACTCGGCGCCCGCGTACCGTCGGGCTGGAACTGACTGGTCGTCGACCGGGCATAGCCGTTGTAGCGGCCGTCGTAGTGGTCGCCCGGGTAGGCGTTGTAACGCCAGACCGGGTTGTTGTTCAGGATGAACGGACGGTAGTAGCGGTAGGTGTGCCAGCCCACGTCCTGGAACATGCCGCTCCACTCGAGGGTGTAACCCAGTTCGGAGCGCTCGACCGCGAAGGTGTACGGAATGTACGGGAAGAACCGCGGGTCGGACTGCGCCATGGCGCGCGGCGCGTTGGTGGTGGTGTCTTCGTAGATCATGCGGCCGGGGTGATCCGGGTCCGGCACGGAGTTGTTGCAGTCGGAGAAGAATCGCTGGGACTGCCCGGCCATTCGGCCGACCTCGTAGTAGCCCCCGGCGCTGTTGAAGCCGTTCATGCGACCGCTGACCCACGGGTTGACGCCGTTGCGGTGGGTTTCCTGCATGCGGGTCAGAACGCCGGTCTCGGAGTTGCAGACCGCGCCGTTGTTGATGCGGTCCGGATCAGTGGCGAACTGGTCCATCAGCACCTTGCGGTGATAGTGCCAGAAGTGCAGGTTGCGCGGCATCGGGTTCTGGACGTCGGTGACCGTCAGCGCGTGCAGACCGTTGTAGCCGGCACCCCCGTAATTGAGCGGGTTCCAGTTGCCTACACCGCACTGCGGGGTGGTGTACGCGTTGGTCTGGCTGTCGGGCCACGGGTACTGGTTCTTGCAGTTCTCCCGGCCCAGCGCGTCGGTCAGCGTGAAACCGTTCCACCGCGGGGTGCCCGGCTCGATGCTGTATTCGCCGTCGTCGCCGTACTCGAATCCGGGGTGCTCGGTCCAGGCCGACCATTCCCCGGTCTCCGGGTCGTACCGCTCGCCACCCATCTCATAGCGGGTGACCGTGTACTCCATGCGGTATTCCGCGGGCATCGGGTCGGTGTTGCGGATCATGGCGCCGGCGGTGGGGTCGTCGGACCTCAGCTCGGCGACGATGTTGCCCGTCTCCGGCTGCTCGATGACGTGGAAGACGCCCGGCCGCTCGGGCTGGTTCTTGCCCGAGGTCAGATCCTGCTGGCGGCCGGTCAGCGCGACGGTGATCCAGTTGTCCTCGCCGATCTCCTTGGTCTTCTCCCAGGTCCGGAACGATCTGATGGCCTGGCCGAAGCCCATGCCCATCTCGCCCCAGTAGGCGTCGCCGTCGTCGTCGCTGATCGTGTCGTAGACGTTCTCGTAGTTGTCGAGCTTCCAAGGAATCTCGTCCATGTTGATGTCGAGATCCTCTTCGTCGAACAGCTCGCGGTACTTCAACTCCCAGCCGGGCCGGAAGGTGTCGTCGGCCGCTTGTGCCGCACCGCCCTCGCCGTCCCCACTGGCCGACGCCGCTGACGGGCCGGCGGTCAGGGTCAGCACGACCGCCAGACCCACCCCCAGCCCCAGCACCGGGGTCAGTTCACGTCTTCTTCGCACTTGTACTACCCTCTTTCCTTCTGGTGCGTTCGAGAGCTGGTACCGCCTTCTTCCCTTCTGTTGATGGGCGCTATTCCTGGTACTCGGCCGCATTTCCCGGCCGGACCAGCGGAGATGGCACGAAGGAATTTCGGGCGAAGTCTTCTCGCCGGAAGATGGTCACCATGAGGTTGACGCCCTGCTCGCCGATCTCATCCGGGTCGACCAGGGACGTGGCATTGAAATTGGAGCCGGCCATGATGGCCTCGAATGCCTCGGGAGTTCCGCCCACGCCGACGAAGATCATCTCGTCAGTACGTCCCGCATCGGCGGCAGCCTTCTGCGCCCCGAGACACATCGCATCGTTCTGACAGAACACGGCCACGAGGTCCCCGTGCTCGGCCAGGAGTGAGTTCATGACGCGCTCACCGCCGGCTTCGGTCCAGTCGCCGAGCTCGCCGGATTCGACCAGCGACATCTCGGGCAAGGTCTGCGCGAAGCACTCCCCGAAACTCTCGGCCAGGAGGAGCCCGATCGGGTGACTGGCCGGGCCACCCTTGATGGTGGCGACCTTGCCCCGTCCACCCAGGGCGCTGCCGATGTAGTCGCACGAATCCCAGGCGATCGTCGAGTAGTCCGGCCCGATCCACGCGTTGTAGAAGCCGGAGTCGAAGAGCCTGTCCACGAAGACGAGCGACACCTGGGAGTCCTTCATCGCCAAGGACACGCCGGGTGCGTTGACCAGATCGCCGCCCGAGACGATGATGCCGTCGACCTCCTGAGCCAGCAGGTCGGTGACGTCGGCGGCGAGCTGAGCGGGATCGCCGCCGGCGTCCGTGCTGATGGCGGTGACGCCGACCTCGGCCGCCCGGTCCTCCATGGCCGTGTTCAAGGCAGCCAGGTAGGGGGTCGCCAGCGAGTAGTTGGCGATGCCGATCGTGAAGCCGTCGGCCTGGAAGGCATCGACCGAAGGGGCGGCCGAGGAGAGGCTCGCCGGGTCCGGCGACCCCGCCGTCTCCGCAGGCTGGTCGGCCGCCTGACAGCCGCCGAGGCCAAGTGCGATCACCGTCACACTTGTCAGCGACACAAGGGTTCGAGTCGATCGCAGCATGGACGTCACTGTCCTTCTCTGTGATGGAACGTGTGTTCTCACCGGTGGAGCATGCGTCATACGCCGGGCGTGTGGCTCCGGGGGCGACGAGACCCGCGCCCGCCTGGTGTTCCCAAATACGAACTACGTTCTCATACGCGACGTCACCATATTGGCGGCGTCGTTTCGGCGTCAAGGGGTCGACGAGGCCGCCGAGCGGCGATGGAACCTTGACGAGCCATGGCGGCGGCTGTAGCGTCCCGTCCAGAATTGCGAACCATGTTCGTAATCGCGAACACGCGGCCCGGTTCCCCGCCGCGGCACTGCGAACGCCATCGACGAAGCTGGAGACGTTGCCGGATGCCTGATGAAGCGGCGTACACCGAGGTGACCAACCCCGGCACCGGTGAGGTGCTCGGCCGGCTGCCGATCATGACGGCGGCCGAGGTCGACGCGGTCGTCGCGAACGCCGCGGCCGGGCAGGACGCCATGGCCGCGTTGCCCGCTCATGCGCGCGCCGCGCTGCTGCTGGACGTCGCCGCCCGGCTCGAGGCCGAGCGCGACCCGCTGGCGGCGCTGCTGGCCGCCGAGAACGGCAAGCCGATCGAGCAGACCGAGGGCGAGGTCGACGCCGCGATCCGGATCTTCCGCGGCACCGCCGGCGAGGCCACCCGGCTGTTCGGCACCCAGTACCCGCTCGACGCCGTGCCCGGCCTGGAGCGCAACCTCGCGGTGACGATCCGCGAGCCGCTCGGCGTCGTCGCCGCGATCGTGCCGTTCAACTACCCCGTCGAGCTGTACGCGCACAAGGCGGCCGGCGCGCTGGCCGCCGGGAACGCCGTCGTCGTCCAGCCGCCGGCCCGCTGCCCGCTCTCGCTGCTGCGGGTGCACGAGCTGTTCGCGGAGGCGGGCGCGCCGGAGTTCGCACACCAGCTGGTCACCGGCGGTGTCCCTGTGTCGCAGCAGCTGGCCGACCACCCGGGCATCGCCGCGGTCACCCTGACCGGCAGCACCGTCGCCGGGCGTGAGATCGGCCGCCGCGGCGGCGCGACGTTCAAGAAGGTGCTGCTCGAGCTGGGCGGCAACGACGCGCTCATCGTCTGCTCCGACGCCGACCTCGACGCCGCCACCGACGCCGTCGTGCTCGGCCGGCTGGCCCGCGGCAACGGGCAGATCTGCTGCGCCGTGAAGCGGGTCTACGTCGACGCCTCGGTGCACGACGCGTTCGTCGAGTCGCTGACCGCCAAGGCCGCCGCGCTCACCGTCGGCGACCAGCTCCAGCGCGCTACCGAGGTCGGCCCGCTCATCGCCGAGTCCGCGGCCGAGGCCGTCGAGGGTGCGGTCAAGCAGCTGATCGACGACGGCGCCCGGCTGACGGCCGGCGGTGTGCGCGACGGCGCCTTCTACACGCCGGCCGTCCTCACCGACGTGCCGGCCGACAGCCCGGCGCTGGCCGAGGAGATCTTCGGCCCGGTCGCGCCGGTCGCCCGGTTCACCGACCCGGCCGAGGCGGTCGCCCTGGCCAACGCGTCGCCGTACGGCCTGCAGGCGGCCGTGTTCACCCGCGACGTCTCCCGCGCGTTCTCCATCGCCAAGCGGCTCGACGTCGGCGGCGTCGTGATCAACGGCTCGACGGCGCTGCGCGCGGAGAACCTGCCGTTCGGCGGGACCAAGGACACCGGCGGGCACCGCGAGGGTTACCACCACACCGTCCGCGACCTGACCCGCGAGAAGACGATGATCGTGATGGAGGCGTTCGGGTGACGCTGCGGATCCGCGGGGTACGCAAGTCCTTCGGGTCGGTCGAGGTCCTGCACGGCGTCGACCTCGAGGCCGCGAAGGGTGAGGTGGTCGCCGTCGTCGGTGCCAACGGCGCCGGCAAGTCGACGCTGATCAAGATCCTGGCCGGCGCGCAGCCGGCGTCGTCGGGCGAGCTGTCGCTCGACGGCGAACGACTGGACCTGCGCTCCCCGCACGACGCGCACGAGGCCGGCATCCGCACCGTCTACCAGGAGCTCACGCTGGTGCCGGAGCTGACCGTCACCGAGAACCTGCTGATCGGCGCGCTGCCGCGGCGGGCCGGGCTGATCGACTGGCCGGCCGCGCACCGGCGGGCCCAGGCGCTGCTCGACGAGCTCGGCTTCGGCGGCGTCAAGGCGACGACCAAGGCGGGCCGGCTCAGCGTGGCTCGTCAGCAGATGGTCGAGATCGCGAAGGCGCTGGTCAGCGAGCCGAAGGTGCTGGTGCTGGACGAGCCGTCCGCGGTGCTGGCCGGCAGCGACCTCGACTCGCTGTTCGCCCTGATCCGGCGGCTGCAGGAGCGCGGCGTCATCGTCGTCTACATCTCGCACCGGCTGGCCGAGGTCGCGGCGCTGGCGAACTCGATCGTCGTCATCCGCGACGGCTCCGTCGTCGCCACCACCACGCCGGCGCAGACCGACGAGACCGAGCTGATCGCGCTGATGGCCGGGCGCCGGCTGGAGCGCATCTACCCCGACCGCCGCCCGCCCGCCGGTGACCCCGTCCTGCAGGTGAACGGCCTCAGCCGCGAGGGCGAGTTCGCCGACGTCAGCTTCGAGCTGCGCGCCGGCGAGATCGTCGGCCTGTTCGGGCTGGTCGGCGCCGGCCGCAGCGAGCTGGCGCTGTGCCTGTTCGGCGCCACCCGGCCCGACGGCGGCACGGTGCGGCTGGACGGCGCGCAGCTGCGGGCCGGCGGTCCGGGCGCCGCCATCGGGTCCGGCCTGGCGCTGGTGACCGAGGACCGCAAGCGCACCGGCATCGTCGCGTCGATGACCGTCCGCGACAACATCGCGCTGGCCACCATGCGCTCGACGATGCGCGGGCCGCTCATCGACGGGCCGAAGCAGAGCGCCCAGGTGGCCGACATGGTGCAGCGCTTCGACATCCGCCCCGCGCACAGCGCCGGCATGCGCATCGACCGGCTCAGCGGCGGCAACCAGCAGAAGGCGATCCTCGCCAAGTGGCTGCTGGCCGGCCCACGCGTACTCATCCTCGACGAGCCCACCCGCGGCGTCGACATGGCGACCCGGGTCGACATCTACCGCACCGTCGACGAGCTGGCCCGCTCCGGCTGCACGGTCCTGCTGATCTCGTCCGACCTGACGGAGGTCATCGGCGCGACCGACCGGGTGCTCGTCATGCACGAGGGGCGGATCGCCGGCGAGCTGGACTCGGCTGGCGCCACGGAGGACCAGGTGCTCGCGCGTTCGATCGGAGAGGCAGCATGACATCCCAGACCGCACCGCCACCCGTCGAGGACGACCGCCGGAGCACCCGGCGGCAGCTGCCTCGGCTCGTGGTCGGCGGCCGCGACGTCACCAGCGGCGTCGGGTTCGTCGTCGCCCTGGCGCTGCTCGTGGTCCTGGCGGCCGTCACCACGGAGAACTTCCTGACCGAGCAGAACCTCACCAACCTGCTGCGGCAGATGGTGACGGTCGGGCTGCTCGCCTACGGGATGCTGGTCGTCATCCTCACCGCGGGTATCGACCTGTCGGTCGGGTCGGTCGTCGCGTTCTCCGGCATCGTCAGCGCGGGGCTGGTGTCCGACCTGCCGATCCCGCTGGCGCTCGCCGTGGGCGTCGCGGCCGGCCTCGGGTTCGGGCTGGTCAACGGGTTGCTGATCGCCGGGTTCGACCTCGCGCCGTTCGTCGTCACGCTGGCCGCGCTGACCACGATCCGCGGCCTGGCGTTCGTGTACTCCGAGGTGCCGATCGCGCCGGAGGATCCCGGCTTCTTCACCCTCGGCACGGCGCTGGCCGGGCCGATCCCCGTCCCGACGCTGATCATGATCGGAGTGTTCCTGCTCGGCGGGGTCTTCCTCACCCGGACGCCGGCCGGGCGGGCCATCGTCGCGATCGGCGGCAACCGCGAGACCGTGCGGCTGGCCGGCATCAGCGTCAAGAAGCACCTGGTGCTGGCCTACACGATCAGCGGCACCTGCGCCGGCCTCGCGGGCGTCATCCTCGCCAGCCGGGTCGGCATCGCACAGCCCAGCGTCGGCGTCGCGTTCGAGCTGGACGCGATCGCCGCCTGCGTCATCGGCGGCGCCAGCCTGGCGGGTGGACGGGGGTCCGTGCGAGCGACGCTCGGCGGCGTCCTCGTCCTCTCGCTGATCAACAACCTGCTGAACCTGCACGGCGTCCAGAGCTTCTGGCAGCAGGTCCTCAAGGGCCTGATCATCATCGCCGTCATCATCGTCCAGCGCCGCTCCATGGGCGAGCGTGCCTGACAAGGAACAGGAGCACACGAACATGAAGGCTTCCCGGATCGGTGCCACAGTGGTCGCCGGACTGCTCGCCCTCGGGCTCGCGGCCTGCGGCTCGGACGACTCCGACGACACCAGCAGCGACGGCGGAGGCGACGGCGACTACACGGTCGGCGTCGCGAACTTCACCCTCGGCGGCCCGTACTTCAACGGCATGGACACCGCGATCCGCGCCCAGGCCGACGAGCGCGGCGTCGAGGCGATCAGCACCGACGCCAACGGCGACGCCGCCAAGCTCGCCTCCGACGTCGAGGACCTGATCAGCCGCGGCGTCGACGCCGTCATCATCTCCGGCGGCCCGCTGGAGTCCGCGCCCGCGGTGCTCAACTCGCTCGACGCCGCCGGCATCCCCGTCGTGCTGGTCGACCGGCAGTTCCAGTCCGGCGAGTACACCAGCTGGCTGGGCCCGGACAACGAGCGCATCGGCGTCCAGGACGGCGAGTTCATCGCCGAGTACCTGCCCGACGGCGGCAAGGTCGGCATCATCAAGGGCGGCCCGGCCGACAACAGCATCGGGCTGGCCCGCACCGAGGGCTTCACGTCCGTCATCGGCGCGGACGACCGGTTCGAGGTCGTCGAGGCGCCCGACTTCGGCGGCTGGGGCTCCGACGGCGGCCTGACCGTCATGGAGAACCTGCTCGCGTCGCACCCGGACCTCGCCGCGGTGTTCTGCGAGAACGACGCGATGTGCCTGGGCGCGCAGCGGGCCATCGACAACGCCGGCCTGACCGACCAGATCGTGCTCGCCGGCGTCGACGGCCAGCTGGAGGCGCTGGAGGCGATCGCCGCCGGCGGCAACTACGTCGTCACCGGCCTGAACAGCGCCGACGAGATCGGCCGGCTCGGCCTGGACCGTGCGCTGGACATCCTGGACGGCGAGGACGTCGAGAAGGACACCGTCGTCGACTCCCCGCAGATCACCCAGGAGAACGCGCAGGAGCACATCGACCGGCTGAACGAGATCACCGGCTCGTAAACGCACTCGCTTCCAGGCGCGGGCACATGTGACGATCGACCACATGCGCCCGTCCTGGAAGCTCGACGAGACCGCCCACGCCGGCCACGAGCACCTCGACCCGGCGTTCGTGGCCGGGTTCGACCGCAAACAGGGCTATCCCGACCCCGCCTCCGACATCGCGCTGCTGGACGAGCGCGGCGTCCGCTCCGTCGTCGACATCGGCGCCGGCACCGGCCAGTTCGCCGTCCCGGCCGCCGCGCGGTTCGACCGCGTCGTGGCCGTCGACGTCTCACCGGCGATGGTCGACTACCTGCGGTCACAGGCCGAGAGCGCCGGCGTCACGTTGGAGCTGGCGCAGGCCGGGTTCGTCAGCTACGAGCACCAGGGCGAGCCGGTCGACGCCGTCTACACCCGGCACGCGCTGCACCAGCTGCCCGACTTCTGGAAGGTCGTCGCGCTGCACCGCATCGCCCGCATCCTGGGGCCCGGCGGCGTGCTGCGGCTGCGCGACCTCGTCTACGACTTCCCGTCCGCGGCGACCGAGCAGATCATGGACCGCTGGGTGTCCGGCGGCGTGGCCGACCCGGCGGAGGGGTACACCGGCGCCGACTACGCCGAGCACGTCCGCACCGAGAACAGCACCTTCCGCTGGCTGCTCGAGCCGATGCTCGACCACGCCGGCTTCGACATCGCCGACGTCGAGTACGACGCCGCCGGCCTGTTCGGCGCCTACACCTGCGTCAAACGCTGAGCAGCCAAAGTTAGCGGCGGCCGTGGGCGAGCAGCGTCCGCACCGCCCACACCGTCTGGTAGCCGCGCCACTCCAGCGCGCCGGCCGCCGACGACGAGTCGAAGTCGACCACCCAGCCGCCGTCGTCCTGCTGCAGGGCCGCCAGCCGGTCGAGGTCGCGCTCGACGGCGTCCGGGTCGAGCAGCGCGCGCAGCGGCCGGCCGGGCTCCGGCGACAGGTCGAGCAGGTGCATCGCCTCGCCCTCGATGCCGCCTTCGACGGGGATGCCGCCGTCGGACGGGACCAGCCGGCCCAGCCGCTCCAGCTCCGCTGCCGCCTCGGGCCGGCTGTCGTGAACGGCGTCGAGGAAGCCCAGCGAGAACATCAGCTCGTGGGCGCGCGGGCGCTCGGTCGCGGCGATGGTCGTCAGGCAGAACTCGGTGGCCCGGTCCAGCCACGGGTGTCCGGCGATGACGGGGTCCAGCCGGGCCGCGCGGTGGGCCTGACCCGCGACCGCACTGGTGATCTGCAGCGACGACTCCGATGCGTCGGCGCCGATCCACCAGTGCGACGTCCCCTCGGGCACGGTGACCGGCAACGCGAACGGCACGCCGCCGTCGGGCAGCGTCACCGAGGCGAGCCAGTCGCAGAGCGGGCCGGCCAGGCCGCCGTCGCCGGGACCGGTCTCGGCGAGTACCTCGAACGCGTGCAGCGCGGCCGGCGGCTGGCTCTCCGGGGAGCGCAGGTCCGGCTCCAGGCCCCAGCCGAAGCCGCCGTCGGGGTTGCGGTAACCGGCCAGGGCGGCCAGCGTCGCCGTCCGGTCGCCGGTGCCGCTCACCAGACCCAGCCGGAGCCGGTCCAGCTGACGGG
Source organism: Jiangella alkaliphila (assembly GCF_900105925.1). NCBI lineage: Bacteria > Bacillati > Actinomycetota > Actinomycetes > Jiangellales > Jiangellaceae > Jiangella > Jiangella alkaliphila. The sequence goes on from NZ_LT629791.1 coordinate 229,334, forward strand.
AGTGGCCGGCCATGAACGCGGAAGCAGCGGTGAGATCCATGCCGCCATCCTCGCGCCGCCCGGCCCGCCCCGCTTGAAGGTTTCGGACGTCAGCGGGCGCCGACGAGCTCGGCCTCGGGGCACGGCGCCGGCGCCGGCGCCGCCGCCGACCGGCGGGCCAGGCCGACCAGCAGGACACCGGTCAAGATCGCCGTCGCCAGCACCATCCAGCCGGCCGACCGCACGCCACCGCCGTCGATGACGGCCCCCGCCACCAGCGCGACCGGCAGGAACACCATCCACGACAGCGCGCTCACGCCCGACGCCACACCGGAGCGGACGGCCGACGGCACCGCGTCGTGCAACAGCTTCGACAGGTGGATGCCGGCGAGGATGGTCAGCACGGCCATGACGACCTGCGCCGGCACGATCAGCGCGGCCGAGGCGCCCGTCGTCAGCACCAGCCCGGTCGCCGCCAGCAGGGCCGTCCCGCCCACCGCCACCCGGGGCGAGTCCAGCCGCACCCGCCCGGCCAGCGCGCCGGCGATGCCGAACGCCGCCGTCAGCGCCGCCCAGTACGGCCCGAACGCGACCGCCGGGACGGCCAGCGCCACCAGCCACAGCGGCCCGAACTCGAACAGGAACGACGTCGTCACGGCGGCCAGCACGATCGCGGCCACGATCGGCAGCACCCGGCCGCGGTCGCCGAGGATCCGGTAGGTCTGCGCGAGGTGCCGGCGCAGCGACTCCGGCCGGCCGGCCTCATGCAGCCGCGGCTCCCGGAACCACAGCAGCGCCACGGCCGCCAGCACCATGAACGGCACGGTCAGGAAGTAGGTCGCCCGCAGCGACAGCAGTCCGGCCAGCCAGCCGCCGGCCAACGAGCTGCCCACCAGCGAGACGCTCTCGATCAGCCGGATCCGGCCGAGGGTGCGCTCGTACGCGTCGCTGGAGCCGGTCTCCTCGAGCACGGTGTCGTAGACGACGGCGTCCAGCGTGCCGGTCGACATCGCGAAGTACACGCCCAGCGACATCGCGCTGACCAGGTACAGCGGGACGCCGGTGCTCAGGCCACCGATCAGCGCCGCGCCCGCCAGTCCGGCGGTCCCGGTGAGCAGCACCGACCGCCGGCTCCACCGGTCGGCCAGCACGCCCGACGGGATCTCGATCAGCGGCACCACACCGGCGTAGACGGCGGTCATGATGCCGATGGTCATCGGGTCGAAGCCGATCTCGCTGAGGAACAGCTTCTCGATCGGCACCCACAGCAGGACGGCCTGCAGGACAACGGCCAACTGCAGCGGACGCAGCCGGCGGCGCAACGCGGTTGGTTTCGGCATGCCCGTTCAGTGTCAGCGGGACCGCGAAACGTTACGCCTCAGGCGGAGGAATCTCGGAACGCGGCGAGCAGCCGCTCGCGGTCCTCGGGCGACAGCGGCGCGCCGCCGGACAGCCCGGCCAGCACGTCGGTGGTCTGGCGCACCTGGTCGACGTAGAGGTGGCAGCCGTCGCACAGCGAGATGTGGTCGACGACGCGCCGCTCGGTGGCGGGGTCGAGGTCGCCCTCGAGGAACGCGGTGACCAGTTCGACCAGCTCGTTGCAGGCGAGGTGGTCGACGGGGTCGTTCAGCGACTCGGTCACGGCACCTCCTCTCCGGTGCGGACGGCGGCGTGGTCGAAGTAGCGCTCCAACCGGAGCCGGACCGTGGCCCGGGCCCGGTGCAGCAACACCCGCTGGTTCGCCGCCGAGATCTCCAGTATCGAGCACACCTCGGCCGCGTCGTAACCGTGCACGTCACGCAGGGTGATGACCACGCGTTGCCGGGCCGGCAGCCCGGCCAGCGCGGCCGTCACCTCGGACCGGACCTCGGCCGCCAGCAGCGCCTGTTCGGGCGTGGGCCAGGGCGTCGGCGGCCGCTCCCAGTGGCCGGCCAACGGGTGCCCGGGGGCGGCGAACCTGGCCGGGTCGACGGTGGGACCGCCGCCGTCGCCCACGCCGCGCAGGCTGCTGGCCGGGACGGTACGCGCTTCGCGCCCGCCGCGCCGGCGGGCGAGGTTCGCGACGATGCGGTAGACCCAGGTGCGCAGCGACGACCGTCCGGCGAACGTGCCGATGCCGCGGACGACGGCCAGCCACGCCTCCTGGACCACCTCGGCCGCCGAGTCCTCCGTCGACACGTAGACCCGGGCCAGCCGGACCATGCCCGGCGACCACGCGTCGACGACCTGCGCGAACGCCGACTCGTCACCGGCCAGCAGCAGGCCGGTGAGCACGTCGTCGGGCGGCAGCTCGGGGGGCGGCACCGAAACAGCATGGCAGTGGACACCGACAATGTCGGTGGCACAGGGCATGCTGGTCCCCTGCCAGGAGGAACAAGGAGGTTCCCCATGGACCACGCCATCCAGGCCGAGGGCCTGGTGAAGCGCTTCGGCGAGACGACGGCGCTCGACGGCGTCAGCCTGTCCGTGCGCACCGGCACGGTGCTCGGTCTGCTCGGCCCCAACGGCGCCGGCAAGACCACGGCCGTGCGCATCTTCGCCACCCTGCTCCGGCCCGACGACGGCCACGCGTCGGTCGGCGGCTACGACGTCATCCGGCAGGCGCACCAGGCCCGCCAGCTCATCGGGCTCACCGGGCAGTACGCGGCGGTCGACGAGATGCTCACCGGTGCCGAGAACCTGCTGCTCATCGGCCGGCTGCTGGGCGTGCCGCGGGCGGCCGCGAAGCAGCGGGCGCGCGAACTGCTGACCGAGTTCGACCTCACCGACGCCGCCGACCGCGCGGCCAAGACGTACTCCGGCGGCATGCGGCGCCGGCTCGACCTCGCCGCCAGCCTGGTCGGCCGTCCGTCCATCCTGTTCCTCGACGAGCCCACCACCGGGCTCGACCCACGGGCCCGCTCGGAGCTGTGGGCGCTGACCCGCGGCCTGGTCGCCAAGGGCGTCACCGTGCTGCTCACCACGCAGTACCTCGACGAGGCCGACGCGCTGGCCGACGAGATCACCGTCATCGACCACGGCCGGGTCATCGCGTCCGGCACGCCCGACGAGCTGAAGGCCAAGACCGGCTCGCAGACCCTGGTCGTCCGGCCCGAGGACGACACCAAGCTCGGGGTCGTCGTCTCCGTCGTGGCCGACCTGACGAAGACCACCCCCGAGATCGACGGACCCCGGGTCACCGCGCAGGTCGCCGACCCCGCCGTTCTGCCGGCCGTGGTCCGCCGGCTCGACGACGCCGGCGTGCTGGTCATCGAGCTGACGCTGCGCGGCGCCAGCCTCAACGAGGTGTTCCTCTCGCTCACCGGGCGGCCGGTCGAAGACGAGACCGAGTCCGAAGGGAGGCCGGCATGACCACCGCCACCGCGGCCCGTCCCGCACCGGCCGAGCTGAGCCCGCGCGTCGGAGTCGGCGAGGGCATCCGGCAGACCATGACGCTGGCCTGGCGCACCATCGTCCAGGTCCGGCACAACCCGTGGGAGCTGGGCGACTTCAGCATCCAGCCGATCATGTTCGTGCTGCTGTTCACCTACGTGTTCGGCGGTGCCATCGCCGGGTCGACCGGTGAGTACCTCACGTTCGCGCTGCCCGGCATCATCGTCATGAACATGCTGTTCATCACCATGTACGTCGGCACCGGCCTGAACATCGACCTCACCAAAGGCGTCTTCGACCGGCTGCGGTCGCTGCCCATCGCGCGGTGGGCGCCCATGGCCGGGCGCATCATCGCCGACCAGGTCAAGCAGGCGTGGTCGATCCTGCTGCTGCTGGCCATCGGCATGGTGCTCGGCTTCCGCATCGGCACCGACGTCTGGTCGGTGCTGGCGGCGATCGGCCTCCTGCTGGTGTTCGCGCTCGCGTTCTCGTGGGTGTCGGTGCTGGTGGGCGTGGTGGCGAAAGATCCCGAGAAGGTGCAGCTGTTCGGCTTCACGGCGCTGTTCCCGGTGACGTTCGTCAGCAACGTGTTCGCGCCGACCAACACCATGCCGAGCTGGCTGCAACCGATCGTCGAGGCGAACCCGGTCACCATCCTGGCCGACGCCTGCCGGGCGCTCATGGTGGGCGACGACACCATCGACACCGAGTGGTACGTCGAGTCCGCCACCGGTCCGGCCGTGCAGTCGCTGATCTGGGCGGCCGCCATCGCCGCGGTGTTCGCGCCGCTCTCGGTGTGGGCGCTGCGCCGGCGGGTCTGACGCCTCTGGGCGGCTGGCGGGTTTCTGCCATGGCGGTCATCGGTCAGCCTCGACCTCTCGGCCGGGCGGCCGCGCGCCTCTAGGCTCCCGGGCATCCGCGCCGCTTTCGGCGCCTCTGCCCGGGAGGTCCCATGCGCCGGTCTCGTCCCCTGCTCGCGCTCTGTGCCGCCGGTCTGCTGGTCGCGGCCGCCGCGCCGGGCGCCGCCGACCCGGCCCCGGCCGACCTGACGCCGGCCGCCCCGCCCATGACGGACGGCGCATCGTCCAGCGCGACGGTCACGCTGGTCACCGGGCACCGGCTGCGGGTCGACAGGTTCGCCGACGGCCGGCAGGCGGTCACCGCGCTGCCCGCGCCGGGCGCCGTCCGGGCGAACCTCAAGGTGGTCGAGCGGCCGGAGGGCCTCTACGCGATCCCCGCCGAGGCCGAGCCGTACCTCGCGGCCGGGTCGCTGGACCGCGCGCTGTTCAACGTCACCGGCCTGATCGAGCAGGGCTACACCGGCGACGCGCTGCCGCTGATCGTCACGTACGCCGGCGGCGGCACCGCCCGGGCCGCGCTGGACGCGCCGGAGCACGCCGTCGTCACCGCCACGCTGGAGAGCGTGGGCTCGGTCGCCGTCGACGCCACCGCCGCCGACCTGCCCGCGTTCTGGGCCGACGTGGCCGCGGACCTGCCGGACGGCAACGCCCGCCGGGCCGCGTCAACCATCGAGAAGATCTGGCTGGACGCGCAGGTCCGGCCGGCACTGTCCGAGAGCGTGCCGCAGGTCGGCGCGCCCGCGGCGTGGGCGGCCGGGTACGACGGCGCCGGCGTCACCGTCGCGGTCCTCGACACCGGTTACGACGCCGCCCACCCGGACCTCGCCGGGCAGGTCGCGGGGGCGGCGGACTTCTCCGGGAACGGCGTCCAGGACGCGCACGGCCACGGCACCCACGTCGCGGCCACCGTCGCCGGGACCGGTGCGGCCTCCGGCGGCGCCCGCCCTGGCGTCGCGCCGGGGGCGGACCTGCTGATCGGCAAGGTCCTCGGCGACGACGGCAGCGGCCAGAACTCGTGGCTGATCGAGGGCATGGAGTGGGCGGTCGCGCAGGGCGCGGACGTCGTCAGCATGAGCCTGTCCAGCGAGGTCACCGACGGTACCGACCCGCTCAGCCAAGCCGTGAACGAGCTGACCGCGGCGAGCGGGACGCTGTTCGTGGCGGCGGCCGGCAACGAGGGCCCCGGCGCGACCAGCGTCCGGGCGCCGGGGGTGGCCGACGCGGCGCTGAGCGTCGGCGCCGTCGACAAGTCCGACGTCCTGGCCGGATTCTCCAGCCGCGGCCCGCGCCTGGGCGACCACGCGATCAAGCCGGAGATCATCGCGCCAGGCGTGGCGATCGTCGCCGCGCGAGCTGCCGGGACGTCGCTCGGCGACCCCGTCGACGCGCACTACACCAGCCTGGACGGCACTTCGATGGCGACGCCGCACGTGGCCGGCGCGGCCGCGCTGCTGCAGCAGCGGCACCCGGACTGGGCGGCGGACCGGCTCAAGCAGGCGCTGGTGCAGTCGGCGCAGGAGCTGGACGAGTACACCGTCTACGAGCAGGGCGCCGGCCGCCTCGACGCCGCCCGCGCCGTCACGCAGACCACCTTCGCCGACACCGCGACGCTGAACCTCGGCACGTACGACTGGCCGCACGACGGCACCGACCCGCTGGTCACACACGCCGTCACGTACACCAACGACGGCGCCGCGCCGGTCGTCCTGACCCTCGAGGCAACGCTGACCGGCGCCACCGGCGCCCCCGCGCCGGCCGGCATGCTGACGTTGAGCCGCCCGGAGCTGACCGTCCCGGCCGGCGGCACCGCGACCGTCGACGTCACGCTCGACCCGAACGTCGGCGACCCCGACGTCTACGGCGGCCGCGTCACCGCCCGCTCGGCCGACGGCGCCGTCGTCGTGCACACGGTCGTGGGCGTGACCAAGGAGCCGCAGACCATCGAGGTGACGATCGAGGGCATCGACCACGAGGGCGCGCCGGCGGCCGGCACCAGCTCGGCCGAGCTGTGGAGCCTGGACACCGACTGGTGGGGCAGCGGCTTCTTCGGCAGCAAGGGCGGCGGCAGCCAGCCGGTGGTGTTCCGGGTGCAGCCGGGCACGTACAGCCTGCTCGGCATCCTGTTCAGCCCGGACGAGTCCGGCGAGCAGGCACGCGAGGTGGCGATCGTCGGCGACACCGAGCTGGAGCTGACCGAGGACACCCACCTCGTGCTGGACGGGCGCACCGCCACGCGCGTCGCCGTCGACACCCCCGAGCCGACGGAGCACCAGGGCCTCACGCTCGGCTGGTACCGCAGCTCCGAGGAGCACATGTTCAACCTCAAGTACATGCTCGACCAGTACATCGACGTCGCGTACGCGGCGCCCACCGAGCCGGTGGAGCGGGGCACGTTCGAGTTCTCCAGCCTGTGGGAGCTGTTCGCGCCGGAGCTGACGCTGCGGGCCGGCGGCCGCGCGCTGGCGCACGAGTACGCGATCGGCTCGCCGAAGATCGACGGCCGGCACCGCTACCCCGTCGCCGACGCCGGCACCGGCACCCCCGCCGAGCTGGCCGGCCGCGACCTCACCGGCGCCGCCGCGCTGGTCCGCCGCTCCGACGAGATCAACGTCTCCGACCAGGCGGCCGCGGCTGCCGCCGCGGGCGCGTCGGCGGTGATCGTCCACCATGACCGGCCCGGCTGGCTGCTCACGGAGGTCGCCGAGGGCACGGCCGTCCCGGTGGTGACGATCTCGCAGGCCGACGGGGTGATGCTGCTGGCCCGGCTGCCTGTCCTCCAGTTCGACGGGGTGGCCGTCAGCCCGTACCTGTACGACCTCATGCAGTCGTGGCCCGCGGCGATCCCGTCCGACGTGTCCGAGCGGGTGCGCCCGCGCGACCTCGCCGAGCTGGACAGCACCTACGTCGCGACCGGTCCCGAGCACCTGGGCAACGAGGCGCGACACGCGTTCCGGCCGTACGACAACTACTCCATCCGCAGCCCGCGCGAGGTGGCGCTGCCGTCGCACCGCGACGAGTGGGTCTCGCCCGGCGACACCCGCTGGCAGCAGTTCGTGTGGGCGCAGCGGCTGCTGGTCGCGGGCATGATCGAGGGCGAGCGCACGTACACGGCCGGCGAGTCCGACCCGCGGTCGTGGTTCGGCCCGGTGGTCCGGCCGGGTGTGCCGCTCGACACGGATCACTACGGGCAGTACGGCATGCCCGGCTTCCGCGAGGGTGACGAGCTCACCGTCCTGGTCCGCTCGTTCCTCGACGGCAGCGACCGCAACGGCGACGAGGCCGGCGTCGACACGACCGCGGCCCGGCTCTACCGCGACGGCACGCTGGTCGCCGAGCGCGATGCGGTGTACGGCGGCTGGCCGGCGGCGCCGGGGTCCGCGACCTACCGCCTCGAGCTGGACGTCGACCGCGACGCGCCCTGGTGGGAGCGGTCGACGTCGACCCGGACGGCGTGGACGTTCGAGTCGGCGCGACCGGCCGCCGGTTCGCGGGCGGCGCTGCCACTGCTGCAGGTCGACTACGCCGTCGACGTGGACCAGTGGGGCGCGGTGAGCGACCGCACCCGCACCCGCGTCGGCCTGACGGTGCACCGGCAGGCCGACGCCGCCCCGGTGACCGGCGGCGGGCTGCGGCTCTGGGCCTCCTACGACGACGGCGCCAGCTGGCAGCCCGCGCGGGTCACCCGCCGAGGTTCGGCGTACACCGCGATGCTGGACCCCGACCGCGCCGCCGACGCCGTCAGCCTCCGGGTCGAGGCCTGGGACGGCGACGGTAACTGGATCGAGCAGACCGTGCTGCGCGCATACGGCCTGCGCTGACCACCCGGCCCTGAACCGCTCTCGCCCCACCAGAAGTTGATCTTGGAGTTCTGGGGCAATTACCGGGCGAAATGTCCGATAGATGGCCCACTTTCTCCAAGATCAACTTCGGGGTGGGGCGAGCTAGTCCGCGCCGCCGCGAGCACCCGCCGGCCCGTAGCCGTCCAGCCAGCCGTGCTGGGCGGCGTGCCAACCCAGTTGCATGCGGGTGGAGACCTGGGCGCGGTCGAGCAGCGCGCTGATCCGCCGGTGCACGGTGCGGATGCTCAGCCCCAGCTGGCCGGCGATCGCCTTGTCCGTCAGCCCGGCCAGCAGCAGCGACACCAGCTGTGCGTCGGCCGGGGGCAGCCGCTGCGGCTGGCCATCGCCGGGCGTCTGCGCCGTCAGAGCGGACAGCTCGAACGCCCGCTCCCACAGCGACTCGAACAGCGCGATCAGTGCCGCCAGCAGCCCGCTGCGATGCACGACCATGAACGTCGGCTCGGTCTCGGGGTCGTCGGGGGTCAGTGGCACGAACGCCTCCGACCCGTCGATCAGCGCGAACTTCACCGGCAGCTCGTCGACGACGCGAGCCTGTTCGCCGGCGGCGACGTAGCGCGCGACGGCCGCGCTGCCGCCGTCGGACTCCAGCACCGACCGTTCGTAGACGGCGCGGGCGGTGACGCCGCGGGCGAGCAGGTCCAGCTCGGTGTCGTTGGCCTCGTGCGGGATCGCGAACGTCGGCTTGACCAGCACCAGCACCTCACGCTCGGCGCGCCGTTGGAGCTGCTGGAAGCGCTGCGCGACCGCCGGGCGCCCGACGACGACCTCGACCAGCTCGGCCGCCTCGCGCGGCCGGCGGCTGGCGCGGTACCGCCGCAGCAGCTCGTCGACGACCCGGCGGGTCTCCTGGAGCTCGGCCTGCCGCTGCAGGATCAGCGGCTCGATCGCGATGTCCGGCGGCGTCGCCAGGAACCGCGGCGTGCGGTCGGCCGTGCGGCTCATCAGCCCCTTGGCCTCGAGCGACGCGAGCACCGCCGCGGTCTCGTCGAGCGACAGCCCGAGCCCGGTCGCGATGGCCGCCGCGGTGTCGGCGGGCGAGTCGACGAGGGCGCCGTAGACCTGCTCCTCGACGGCGGTGACGCCCGCGGCTTCCAGCATCTGGCCACGGTAACCGGTGCGATCAGGCCGGGAACAGCTCCGGCAGCAGCCGGTGGGCGTCGGCGCCGGCCGGCGCGACGGCGTCGTGCGGGGCCGACGACGCGGGCCAGCGCAGGGTCGTCCCGACGTCGGCCCAGCCGCCGACGGTGGCGAGGAACTTGTCCAGGGCCGGGTTGGACAGCCCGGCGGCCTGCAGCGGGGCGATGTGCCGGCGGAACAGCTCGGCGATGCGCGCCTCCAGGTCGAGCGCGTCCTCCGGGTCCGTCGTCATCATCCGGTACCAGGCGACGGCGCCACACGGCGACATCGCGGCGACGTTGGAGTAGCTGCCGTGCGCGCCCCGGGCGATCCCCGTCGCCAGCAGGTGACCGGGCACGAAGACGGACAGGTCGCCGGCCGACTCGGCCATCGCCGCGTACCAGTCCTCGTCGCCGCCGGCCATCTTCACCCCGATCAGCGACGGCGTCGCCGCGGCGGCCCGCGCCAGCAGCGCCGGCCCGACCTGCGTCTTCGCGTGCGGCGGGTTGTAGAGGATGAGCGGCACCGGCCCGGCGGCCGCGGCCGCACCGGCGAGGAAGCGCACGACCTCGTCGTCGTTCAGCGGCACCCAGTCGGGCAGGATCACCTGGATCGCGCCCGGCTCCAGCGCCGCGGCCCGGCGGATCCGGCCCATCATCACCGGCGTCGCGGGGTGCGAACCGCCCAGCTGGAACGGCAGCCCGGCCGCCTCGCACCGCGTCGCCAGCACCTCGTTGACGCGGTCGAACTCGTCCTCGTCGATGGCGTGGAACTCCCCCGCCGTCCCGTGCGCGTAGACGCCGTCGACCCCGCTGGCTACCAGCGTGTCGACCTGCGCGGCCAGCCGGCACCAGTCGATCGCGCCGTCGCCGCCCAGCGGCAGCAGCACCGTCCCCCACACGCCTCTGACATCGACCGCCCGCAGCGCCTTCATAGCGACGAGCCTAGAGGCCGGGGCGGGCCCGGAGTCGGGAGTGATCGCCTCGAGTGGTCTTCGGTAGTGGTCAGCACCGTACTTCGTGCAGCCTTAGCCCGCCCGCGGGGGCGGCTTCAGGAAGTGGTGTCCGGTGGGGCTGCGCCATCGGGTGGTGCCGTCGGGTTGTCGTTCGACGGTCCAGTTGGCGTGGTGTTTGAGCAGGTGATGGGTTTCGCAGAGCGCGTGGCAGTTCGCGGCCGAGGTGGCGCCGCCGGCGGCGAACGGGACGATGTGGTCGAGGTCGCAGCTGCGGGCGGCCCGGTGGCAGCCCGGTGCGCGGCAGGTGCGGTCGCGGGCGGTGATGAAGTCGGCCAGCGCCTTGGTGGGCCGATACTTCCTGCGCCCGAGGTCGAGCAGCTGCCCCGTGCCGGGATCGGTGGATAGCCAGGTCCACACCCCCTCGGCGGCCAAGGCTCGCGCGACGTGGGCGGGGATCGGCCCGTACCCGTCCAGCTCGCCGGGCTCGTCGGTCAGCCCGCACAGTGCCGTGAACGGGATCGTGACGTGCACGCTGATCGGCCGCCGCCGCGGCCCGGTCGTCACCGCCGTTGCTCGCTCGGGCGGGCCGCTGCTCGTCGCAGCCGCGGCAGTCTGGCCGGGGGTGGGGTCGGGGGTGGGGCGAGTGGCGGCGTCGGCGCAGGCGGTGAGGGCTTCCCAGCCCAGGTCGGCGAGGGCGTCGGCGCGGCGCTGGTCTCGGGTGCGGGCCGGCCTCCCGGCGGCGGCGTCGGCGCGCTTGGCGTCCGCGGCGGCGACGTTCAACGCCGTGTCGATCGCGGTGGCGTCCTCCGCCGGCATCAGCGCCTCGACGAACGACATCCCGTCCGACGCCGGCGTGACGGCCACATACCGGCGGTCACGAGCACGCCGGTGACGCTCGGCGGTCTCGACCGGCGCGAGCTCATGCAGCAACCGCTTGATCAGCGCCCGCAGAGCAACAGAATCCAGGTGCGGCGCCTTCGGCAACACCGCGGCCTCCACCCGCTCCCGCACGGCCGGGTCCTGTCCGCCGAGCTCGTCGGTGATGACTCGAGCACGCCGCAGATCGATCAACCCGGCCGACAGGCAAGCGTGCGTGTCGGGGAAGTCCTCGACCAGCTGCAGCGAGTGACCGACCAGGTTCTCCGCCTGCCTGGCGGTGAGGTGGCAGCGCCCGGCCACCGCGACCGCGGTGTTCGTCACCGGGTTCGCCGACCTGTACCCGGTCTGGTCGGGGCGCATCTCCGCCCGTGAGGCGAGCGCGGCCGAGACCGCCGCCTGCAGACCCTCGGTCCACGCCTCCAACCGGCCGAGCGCCGCGGCCACCTCCAGCAGGTCACCCGCCTCGGCATGCGCCGGGTCGAACCGGGCGACCATCGCCGCCAGCTCCGGCCCCGGAGGCAACTCGTCCGCGTCGGGCGGGAACACCGCCGCCGCAGGCACCGCGGCGTAGCCGGCGGCCAGCAGGTCCAGCTGAGCATCCAGGTCGGGATCGATCACATCGCACGGGTCCAGCACCACGCACTCACCCTCCGACGCCGGGCCTATACCCGGCGACGGAGCAGACAGCAGCGCTTCCTCGAACATGCGAACCACCCTAGCCGGGCCCACCGACAAGATCAATTCGACGCCACTCACCCGGCTCGGAAGAGTCGGGCACGGGCAGGATGACCCATGATGTCCCCATGCGCATCGTGGTGATCGGCGGGACCGGTCATGTCGGCACGTACCTGATCCCGCGGCTGGTCGCCGCCGGCCACCAGGTCGTCAACCTCAGCCGCGGCACCCGCCGTCCGTACTCGGAGCACCCGGCCTGGGCGGAGGTCGAGCAGCTGGTCGCCGACCGGGAGGCGGAGGACCGGGCCGGGACGTTCGCCGGCCGGGTCGCCGGCCTGGGGCCGGACGTCGTCGTCGACATGGTCTGCTTCACCGAGGAGTCCGCGCGTCAGCTGGTCGACGGGCTGCGCGGCCGGGTGGCGCACCTCGTGCACTGCGGGTCGATCTGGATGCACGGGCCGAGCCGGTCCATCCCGCTGCACGAGGACAGCGAGACGGTCCCGTTCGGCGAGTACGGGGTGCAGAAGGCGGCCATCGCGCGGCTGCTGCGCGACGAGACCGCCGGCGGCGGGCTGGTGACGACGTCACTGCATCCCGGGCACATCAGCGGGCCGGGCTGGCACCCGATCAACCCGCTCGGCAACCTCGACCCGTCGGTGTGGACGGCGCTGGCCTCGGGCGCGCCGCTGGCCGTCCCCGGCATCGGCGCGGAGCTGTTGCACCACGTCCACGCCGACGACGTCGCGCAGGGCTTCCAGCTGGCGATCGAGAACCGCGACGCCGCGGCCGGCGAGGCGTTCCACGTCACGGCGCCATCGGCGCTGACGGTGCGCGGCTTCGCCGGGTACGCGGCGGGCTGGTTCGGTCGCGAGGCGGCGCTGGAGTTCGTCGGCTGGGACGAGTTCCGCGCCCGCACCGCGCCGGAGTACGCGGAGCAGAGCTGGGACCACCTGTCGCGGAGCCAGTTCGCCTCGATCGACAAGGCGGTGCGGCTGCTCGGCTACGCCCCGCGGTACACGCCGGAGGCGGCGGTCCGCGAGGCGGTCGAGTGGCTGGCGGGCCACGATCAGCTCGACGTCGAGCTCAGCGCCGGATGAGGTAGGTCGCGAACAGCACGACCGACGCCGTCGAGCTGACCAGCCGGACGTGGTTCCAGGCGGTCCAGCGCGACAGGTAGCGCTCCCAGACCTCGGCGCCGGCGGCGCTGGCCGGGTCGGCGGCGTGCAGCTGCTCGTTGAGCGGGACGTTGAACGCCATCGTCACGACGAACGTGCCGACGAGGATCACCAGGGCCGCCGCCAGCAGCAGCCCGGACGCCGGCCGGTCCAGCCGGAAGAACGTCGAGATCGTCAGGCCGAGCGAGACCAGCGCCGTCCCGCCGAACGCCAGCCCGAAGACCGGGTTGAGGATGACGACGTTGATCTGCTGCATCGCGGCGATCGCCTCGGGGACCGGGCGCTTCGCCAGGGCGGGCATCAGGGCGATGGAGCAGAAGAACCACAGACCGGCCATGAGGGCGCTGCCGGTGATCGCGATGACGGTGGCGGTGGTCTCGAGGCTGCCGGACATGGCCGGTCTCCTTCGCTGGTCTCGGTGTGCGGAGGGGGTCGTTGGGCTGGTCAGGCGGTCCACACGCCGCGGGCGGCGGCGTCGCGAGCGTAGTCGGAGAAGTCCTTGGGAGCGCGGCCCAGAGCACGCTGGACGCCGTCGGCCAAGGACGAGTTGCGGCCGTCGAGCACCTCGCGGAACAGGTAGCCGAGCAGCCAGGCGATGTCGGCCGGGAGGCCCTCGGTCTCCAGCGCCGCGCTGTAGTCGTCCAGCGGGACGTGGACGAAGGCGATCTCGCGGCCGGTGGCCTTGGCGATCTCGGCGACCGCCTCGGCGAAGGTCAGCATCCGCGGGCCGGTCAGCTCGTACAGCTCACCGAGGTGGCCGTCCTCCGTCAGCGCCGCAACCGCGACATCGGCGATGTCGTCGGCGTCGACGAACGGCTCCGGCACGTCGCCGGACGGCAGGGCGACCTCGCCGGCCAGGATCGGCTCGAGCAGGTAGTTCTCGTCGAAGTTCTGGTTGAACCAGGAGCACCGCACGATCGTCCACTCCAGCCCGGACTCCTGCACGACCTTCTCTGCGGCCTGCGCCTCCTCCTCGCCACGGCCGGACAGCAGCACGATCCGCTCGACGCCGGCCTCGCGGGCGGCGTCGGTCAGTGCGGTGATCGCCTCGACGGAGCCGGGGACCGCGAGGTCCGGGTAGTACGCGACGTACACCCGGCGGGCCCCGGCCAGCGCGGCCGGCCAGGTCGAGCGGTCGGTCCACTCGAACGGGATCTCGGCCGACCGCGACCCGACGCGAACGTCGACGCCGCGGGCGGTGAGCCGCTCGATGACCCGGCTGCCGGTCTTGCCGGTGCCGCCGAGGACGAGGGTGGTGGCGTTCATGGTGTCTCCTCCGTTGCTTCGGTGTGTTCTTGACTTGTCGTCCAGTCAAGCAGCGCTCCACCGGCGGATCTATGACTGCTCGGCCGCCGTTCATGCTCGATCGTCCAGCGGGGCTGGATCTCCGGCATGGACGGGCGGATACTCGACGTATGACGACGACGCCGGACTACTGGGCGCCCACCGACCCGCTGGGTGAGGCGCTGCATCAGATGCGCATGAACGGCGCGTTCTACAGCCGTTCCGAGCTGACCGCCCCGTGGGGCATGACGATGCCGGCGATGCCGGGCCACATCTGGTTCCACATCGTGACGTCCGGCCCGGCCTGGCTGCAGCCCGAGAACGGCGAGCCGCGGCCGCTGCTCCCCGGCGAGCTGGCGCTGGTCCCGCACGGCCGCGGGCATCTCATCCTCGGCGCGCCCGGCGTGCCCGCGCCCGACGTCATGAGCCTCGAGCGCGAGGCCGTCAGCGACCGGTACGAGCTGATCCGCTACGGCGGTGGCGGCGACCCGACCACCTTGATCTGCGGCGCCGTCCGGTTCGACCACCCGGCCGCGCGCAAGCTCGTCGACGCGCTCCCCGAGACCATCCACGTCGAGGTCGGCGGCTCGCCGCAGCAGGAGTGGATCCACAGCACCCTGCGGCTGATGGCGGTCGAGGCGCAGCAGCTGCGCCCCGGCGGCGAGGAGGTGATCACCCGGCTCGGCGACATCCTGGTGATCCAGGCGATCCGGGCGTGGCTCGAGACCGACCCCGCCGCCCGCACCGGCTGGCTCGGCGCCCTGCACGACGAGCAGATCGGCCGGGCGATCTCACTGATCCACAAGCAGCCCGACCGCGAGTGGTCGGTGGCCAGCCTCGCCTCCGAGCTGGCGATGTCCCGGTCGGCGTTCGCCGACCGCTTCACCAAGGTGGTCGGCGAGCCGGCCATGCAGTACCTGACGACGTGGCGGATGAACCTCGCGCTCGACGCACTGCAGTCCGAGCAGGCGACGGCCGCCCAGCTCGCCCGGCGGCTCGGCTACCGCTCCGAGGCCGCCTTCGCCCGCGCCTTCAAACGCGTCGTCGGCCTCCCGCCCGGCGCCGTCAAGCGCGGCGGCACACCGGTTGTCCACAGCCTCCCGACGTCGAGTTGAGGGGAGGCGCTCCATCGGCGAGGCTGGTCTCGCCCGGCCACGGCACTGAACGCACCGGCGTATCGCACCACGCTTGCGTTCTAGAATACGTGAGGTATATGCTGTGGACCAATGGACGATCATTCAGCACCCGGACGTGGTGGAGTGGCGGAAGGGTCTGGACGAAGCCAAGGCCGCCCTCGTGGCCGACGCGCTCGATCGGCTGTCCCAGAACGGCCCCGGCCTGGGACGACCGCTCGTCGACACCATCAGGGGCAGCCGGCATCACCACCTGAAGGAACTGCGGGCCCGCACGATCCGCGTGCTGTTCGCGTTCGACCCGCAGCGACGCGCCGTCCTCTTGGTGGGCGGCGACAAGAGAGGCGCGTGGAGCCGCTGGTACGCGACCGCCGTCAGGACGGCTGACGCCCGGTACGACGAGTGGCTCGATGCGATGACGAAGGAGCGACCGTGGCCTCGAACCCCACTGACCGCACGCCACGAACCGCCGACGGGCGGCCGTGGGTCGTCTACGACCCCGATGAGGCCAAGCGGAGCATCGGCCCGGCAGCCCTGTCCGAAGCCCGGGCGCAGCTGGACACCGAGATCGCCGCCTACCAGCTCACGGAAATCCGCAAGGCCCAGGGACGTACGCAGACGCAGGTCGCTGCCGACATGGGGGTAAGCCAGAAGCGGATCAGCGCCATCGAGTCCGGCGACCTGATGAAGACCGAGGTCGACACCGTCGCCCGCTACGTCGAGGCGCTGGGCGGCCGGGTGCGCGTCGTGGCCGACTTCCCCGAGGGCAGTGTCACCATCCGCTGACGGCGCGTGGTTCGCGCAGCCACGACGCCGCGCGAACCGCCCGCCCCGCGCTCAGCTGACCAGCTGGTAGCCGAACTGGACCTCGAGGTTCTGCGCCCCGCTGGCGCCCGCGACCCGCACCTGCAGCCGCTTCGGCGCGGCCAGCGCGTCAACGGCCGGTGGAACGGTGAGCTGGATGGTCTGCAGCGACGTCGTGGTGGCCTGCTGCGAGCCGACCAGCGCGCCGGCGGCCTCAAGTTGCACGGTGCAGCTGCCGGCGCCGACCACCCGGGTGACACGGGTGATGCGGATCCGCTGGCCGTCGAGGTAGAGGAGGTTGCCGAAGTCGTACAGGCCATCGGCGACCGCGCCGGCGACACGCGCGATGAGGCGGCCGTCGAGCTGTTCCATGCCCTTGTTGCCGATGATGCGGGTCTGCGCGTTCTGCGTCCCGGTCAGCAGGTACGGCCCGACGGCGTTGCCGGCGAGGTCGTTGTTGCTGATCAGCACGTCGGGCGCGGCGCTGATCAGGCCGTAGTCCTGACGGTGGCTGCCCTCGGCCAGCCGGCCCAGGATGTTGCCCGTCACGACCACCTTCGACGCGGTGGAGCGCAGGTGGATGCCGGTGCCGGTGAGCATGGCCAGCCCGCCGCCGCTGTAGGTGCCGCCGAGTGCCGCGCCGGCCAGGTCGACCCGGGTGGCGTCGACGACGGTGATGGGCCAGGTGCCGTTGACCCCGACGGCCCCGGCGACCTGCTCGATGCGGACGCGGTCGCCGGTCTCCCAGCCATGCGCGGTGCCGAGCGTGACCCGGACCCCGCCGGAGACGGCGGCAACGCCGGTGACGGCGAGGCCGTAGTCGGTGTGGGCGAAGCGGCCGTTGTTGCCGATGGTGCAGCCGGTGACCGTGACGCGGGTGGAGGCGACGTCGATGCCGTGCCGGCCCGAGCCGCGGATCACGCAGCCGGTGAACAGGGCGCCGCCGGTGAACGTCTCGAGGATGCGGACGTTGTCGTGCACGCCGTCGCAGGAGATGTAGCAGTTGGCGAACTTCGCCTGGGCGCCCTTCTCCAGCAGCACCGGGTGGCCGTGGCCGTTCTCGAAGCCGCCGCCCTCGAAGTAGAGGAACTTCGGCAGGGCGTCGTCATCCGGGTCGGTGGTGATGGTGTTGCGCATCCAGATGCCGTGCCGCCCGAACAGGATCGCTACCCCGATGAACTTGATCGAGCCGCCCTGGCCGTCGATGACGACGTTGTCGGTGTTCGGGTTGTCAGTGCCGGCGGCGATGGCGCACTCGACGAACTCGACCGGGTCGGCCCGGGACGTGTTCGCCTCGCCGTTGAGCAGGATCACCTGCTCGCCGTGGAACTCGTTCCAGACGCAGTTGAGGAACCGGACGGTGTTGCACGAGCGCAGCAGGATGCCGTTGTAGCCGAGCCGGAACCGGACGTTCTGGAACGTCAGCATGTAGTTGCCGTCGTCCTTCTCGGGGCCGATCCGCTCGGTGCGGATCATGTACCCACCCTGAAGGTTCACGCCCTGGAACTGCAGGTCGCGGAAGCCGCCGCCGTGGCAGCCGGACAACACGAAGCCGTCGGCCGTGCCGGTCGCGATGAGGAACTGCGTCCCGGTGCCGAGCGAGTCGGTGGGGCCGACGCCGCGGAAGGTGATCGGTACCCGCTCGACCCGGATCGTCGACTGGATGCGGATCTTGCCCGGCCCGAACTCGATGATGCCGCCGAGCGGCAGGGCGTCGACGGCCTTCTGGACGCGGTCGGAGTCGTCGGTGTCGCCGACGCCGAGGCAGCCGAAGTCGGCCAGGTTGATCGTCGTCGAGGCCGGGCGCTTCCAGCGGCCGGTGGCGACCCCGTCGACGGCGAAGACGGTGCCGCCGTTGCCGGCCTCGGTGGAGGCGGCGTCCCAGTACAGCACGCCGCCGCCGATGCCGGCGCCGGCGATGCCGGGGGCGTCCTTCCAGTAGCCGAGCAGTTGGAGCTGGGCGCCGTCGGCCGCGCCGGCCAGGAGGTCGTCGACGCACTCGATGGTCTCGATGCCGGCCAGCGCGGCGCGTGGGGCGGCCGCCGCAGACGGAGCCAGCGCGGCGCCGCCGGCGGCGGCCAGGCCGGCGACTCCGAGGGCGGACAGGCCGCGGCGGCTGATCGTGCGGTCACCTGTGCTCATGGCGATCACTCCTTTGTGAGGGCGCGCGGGGGCACGCTCCCGGCCGAGGTACGTCTCTCAACCGAGGACGAGAATGTTCAGCTGGGCGAGCAGAACGGGCGTGACGATCGAGCGGGTGGTGCGGCCTGGGCTCAGCCCTTGACCGCGCCGATGAGCATTCCCTTCGCGAAGTGGCGCTGGAGGAACGGGTAGACGAGCGCGATGGGGACCAGGCTGATGACGAGGATCGCCATCTGCAGCGACTGCGCCGGCGGCATGACGGTGCCGGCGATGTCCGCGGTGTCGACGCCGAACGCGGCGTTGTCGACCACGTACGTGCGCAAGACCAGCTGCAACGGCCATTTCTCGGTGTCGTTGATGTAGAGGACGGCGTTGAAGAACGCGTTCCAGTAGGCGACGGCGTTGAACAGCCCGATGACCGCGATGACGGCCTTCGACAGCGGCAGCACGATGCGGGTGAGGATCTGCAGCTCGTTGGCGCCGTCGATGCGAGCGGCGTCGACCAGCTCGCCGGGGATCTCTTGGAAGAACGCGCGCATGATGATCACCTGGAACGCGCCCACCATGGTCGGCAGGATCAGTGACCAGTAGGAGTCGAGCAGCCCGAGCTGCCGCACGGTGAGGTACGTCGGGATCATGCCCGGCGTGAAGAACAGCGTGAACAGCACGGTGAGCAGCACCGGCTTGTGCAGGAAGCTGCTGGACCGGCTCAGCGAGTACGCGAGCAGGGTGACGCAGGTCAGCGACAGCCCGGTGCCGACCACGGTGATGCCGATGGAGATCACCAACGCGCGGGTGACCACGCCGCCGGACAGGATCGCCCGGTACGCGTCGAGGTTCGGCCGGTCCGGCCAGAGCACGTAGCCGCCGGCCTCGGTGACCTGCTGCTGGTCGGCCAGGCTGGTCGAGACGACGGCGAGGAACGGCAGGATCACCAGGGCGCAGGCGATCAGCAGCACGATGCCCTTGAGGCCGCGGACCGGCAGCCCCGGCCGTGGCGTCCCGGCGATCGTGTGCGGCCGGCGGGCCCGGCCGCCGCGGCGGTCGTCGCGCCGGTCGTCGCGGATGATGGTGTCGGTCACTTGGAGTACACCCCTCTCTCGCCGAGCAGGTGCGCGACCTTGTTGGCGCCCAGCACCAGGACGACGCCGACCAGCCCCTTGATCAGGCCGACCGCCGCCGACACGCCCCAGTTGCCGCCGATGACGCCGTTGAAGTAGACGTAGGTGTCGAGCACTTCGGCGGCGTCGGCGCCGACCTGTTGCTGTTGCAGGATGAGCTGCTCGAAGCCGACGGTCAGCACGTCGCCGAGCTTGAGGATGAGCAGCAGCACGATGACGCCGCGGATGCTCGGCAGCGTGACGTGCCACAGCTGCCGCATGCGCGACGCGCCGTCGACCGCGCTGGCCTCGTACAGCTCCATGTCGACCCGCGACAGCGCGGCCAGGAAGATGATCGTCCCCCAGCCGGCGTCCTTCCAGATCACCTGCGACGTGATGAGCGTGAGGAACATGTCGGGGTTGCCGAAGATCGACAGCGTCGCCCACTCGTGCGACCGCAGGAAGTTGTTCAGCAGCCCGGCGTTGCCCAGCATGTGCTGGAAGATCGCGACGACGACCACCCACGACATGAAGTGCGGCAGGTACAGGATCGACTGCACCAGCCGCTTGAGCCGCTCGCTGAGCATGGAGTTCAGCAGCAGTGCGAGCGCGATCGGCACCGGGAACACGACGACGATCTGCACGAACGAGATGACCAGGGTGTTCGTCAGCGCGTTGACGAACGCGGGGTCGCCGTTGAAGACCACCTCGAAGTTCTGGAACCCGACCCAGGGGGAGTCCCAGATGCCGATGTAGGGCTGGTAGTCCTTGAACGCGATGACGTTGCCGAGCAGCGGCACGTAGTTGAACAGCAGCACGACCAGCAGCCCGGGCACACCGAGCAGCAGCAGGAACCGGTCGCGACGGAACCTGGTCCGCCGCGACGCCCGCGCCTGCGGCGCGCCCGCCCCGGGCGACCCGGGCCGGCCGCTCCGGCGCGGCCGGCGGCTCCGGCCGGCCGGAGCCGGTGTCGTCTCTACCTCTGTGGCCATGCTGCCTCCATGCCGGTCGGCGGCATCCTCAGCGTGCCTCGGCGAAGGCGGCCTCGAGCTCCGTGCGGATCTGGTCGCCACCCTGCCGGCGCCAGTTGTCCACGACGGTGTCCCAGTACTCGATCGGCTGGCGGCCGGCGAGGATCTCGAGCGCGCCGTCGTCGACGATCTTCGTCAGCTGGCCGCCCTTGTTGATGGACGCTTCGGAGTACAGGCCCTCGGCGGCGCTGCGGACGACGTTGGGGATGGCCTCCTCCTGGTAGGCGCGCTGGGCGTCGACCCGGTCGCGAGCGCGCGGGCCGAGCACGTGCGGGGAGTCGGCGACGTACTCCAGCGGCACCTTGACCTCGGTGTCGCCCTCAGGGGTGCGGACCGGCGCGCCGTTCTCCATCGTGTAGTGGGTGCCCTCGATGCCGTACTTGCGGAACATGAACTCGCTGGTGCCCAGCGGCGCGGCCAGCCAGTTGCACAGCGCCAGCAGCTGCTGGATGCGCTCGGGGTCGGCCTGCTTGAACGCGGTGTAGCCGAAGCTGGTGGCGCCGGCGCGGACCATGCCTGGGCCGCCGCCGTCGAACTTCGGTGCGGCGACGGCGCCGACCTCGACGGGGTAGGTGTCGGCCAGGATGTCCCAGGCCGCGTAGCCGTCGGACTTGAACGCCAGCGTCCCATTGCCGAACAGCTCGCGTTCCTGCAGCTTGCCGCCGAGCGCGTCGGGGTGGAACAGCCCGGCCTGCACCAGCTCAGCGGTGCGGGCGATGGCCTCTTTGCGTTCCTCGGTCTCGTGCTCGGACGTGAACGTGCCGCCCTCTTCCTTCCACGCGTTCGGGACGCCGAGCATGTTGCCGACGAACGTGATGATGTTCTTGCCGTTGCCGACCTCGCCGCTGCTGAACGCCCACCGGTTGTTCGCCGGGTCGTTGAGGCCCTCGGCCAGCTCACGGAACTCCGCGAAGCCGGCCGGCGCCGGGTTGAGGCTGCGCTCGGCGATGAAGTCGGCGCGCGAGAAGAAGATGGTGCCGACGACCGCCCGCGGGATCGGCAGCGCGTAGATGCCGCCGCCGTACACCATGTTCGGCCACGAGTCGGCCGGGATGTTGGCCAGGAACGGGTACTCGTTCACGGCGTCGCCGGACAGGTACTCGGTCAGGTCGGCGCACAGCCGGGTCAGCACGTCGGACCGGTTCGCCAGCGTCGTGTTGATCAGGATGATGTCGGGCAGGTCGCCGCCGGCGAACACCGTCGCCAGCTTGTTCGGGTAGTCCGCCTGCGGTGTCATCGTGACGTTCAGCTCGGTGCCGACCCGGGTGTTGAGCTCCTGCCAGTACGCGTTGTCGCCGACGGCCGGCGGCAGCGGGCCGAGCAGGCTGGTCAGCATCTCGACCGGCTCGGCGCCGGCCAGCGGCGGCGAGCTGAACGCGTCGACCGGCGTCGGGTAGCTGTAGAAGCCGGCCATGACGCCGTCGGGCGTCGCCGGCAGGTCGGGGCTGACCTGCTCCCACGGCGTGTACGTCGGCAGCTGGACCGCCTTGTTGGCCGACGCGGCGTCGGACGGGCTGGCGCCGCCGTCGCCGCCGCACGCGGACAGGAGGCTGGGAGCGGCCACGACGGCGGCCAGGCCTCCGGTGACCTCGAGGAACCGCCGCCTGGTGAATCGCATGTCGCTCATGGGGCTACTCCGATCATGCTGGAAGTGGAGGTCAGGGCCGGGTCGAGCAGAGCCAGGTCGACGGCGTCGGCCATCGCCTGGTAGCCGGCCCCGGTGAGGTGCACGCCGCCGCCGGAGTCGAACTCGGCGCGCAGCTGCTTCGGGTTCGCCGGGTCGCGGACGGCAAGGTCGAAGTCGACGCCGCCGGCGGCCCGGACGGCGGTGTTGACCGCCTCGCGGATCGCTTCCTTCTCGTCCGTGTAGCTGGCCGAGCCCAGCCACGGCGTGATGGTGCCGCAGCTGAACCGGATGCCGTGCAGGCTCAGCCGCTCGCCGATCTGGCGATACGCGGCGAGCAGGTCGTCGGCGCTGGCGGCCTTGCCGCTGGCGATGTCGTTGATGCCCTCGACCAGCACGACCGCGTACACGCCGGGGTGCGACAGGACGTCGCGGTCGAGCCGGGCCTGGCTGTTGGGCGAGGCGCCGTCCCAGAGCACGCGGTTGCCGGAGATGCCGGCGTTGACGACGCCGACGGGGCCGAACGTGCCGCCCGCCGCCAGCAGCCGCCGGGCCAGGAAGTCGGGCCAGCGCCGGTTGGTGCCGGACGTCGAGCCGACGCCGTCGGTGATGGAGTCGCCGAGGCAGACGACGGTGCCGCCGGCCGCGCCGGTCTCGACCGTCACCTCGTCGATCAGGTACCACTGCGAGATCGGCGTGACGAACGCCGCCGCAGACTCGTCCGCGCCGTGGTCGCCGTCGGTGCTCAGGTAGGAGCGCTGTGCGGCGATGCTGTGCCCGGTGACGTTGGCGACCGGGGTGCCGAGGTGGACACTGATGGCGAGGTCGGCCTGCTCGGGCAGCGTGAGGTCGACGGCGTCGCCGAGGACGACGGCGCCGGCGGCGATCGTGATGGTGGCCGCGCCGCCGAACGTCACCGCCCGGTTGGTGCCCGGGCTGACGGCGCCGCCACCGGCGTGCAGGCCGAGGTGCACCGGCCCGACCGTGATGGGTTCGGCACCGGCGACGTTGGACAGCCGGACCCGCGGATTGGTGCCGCCGACGCTGGTGCGGACGATGAACCGCCCGGTACGCCCGCCGAACGTGACGCCGGCGAGGCCGTAGGCTCCGGCGCCCCACGTGCCGGCCCGAACCCCGCGGGCGGCCGGCGCCGCGGTCGCGCTCGCGGCCGCCGCACCACTCGCCAGCGCACCACCGGCCACCAGCGCCGTCGTGGCACCCAGGAAACTGCGCCGTCTCATCGCCCACCCTCCCCACCGCGTACCAGCACTGACACGACCTGCCACGGGCGCAGCTGCACGACCGCGGCGCCGGAGTCGTCGACCGGCACCGGACCGGCCTCGCGTTCGTCGGCGTGACACCGTACGACGCGGCCTGCGACCGGCAGGCGGACGGTCCCGCCGTCGCCGGAGAGGTCCTGCAGCCGCAGCAGCAGCCCGTCGCGGTCGCGGGCCTCGGCGACCGTCGCGTGCACCCAGCCGGGCAGCCCGAGGTCGAGCAGCGAGGCGCCGCCCGCCGGAAGCGGCCGCGGGTCGGTGCCGAACTTGTCCAGCCGGGTCACCTCGGAGACGGCTGCGGGAACCCGGACCTCGCGGCCGAACCGCCCTGCCGCCACCGGGTCGAACGACGGCAGCGGCGTGAACGCGTACCGCAGCGTCAGCTCGCCGTCCTGCTCAGGTGGCGTGTTGGTCGGCCAGTAGTTGTTCATCACCCATGACAGGACGCTGCCGCTCGCCGGCTCGAACCGTTCCGGCCAGGCGCCGCGGACGATGTCGCCGGCGGTGAACAACGGCGCGTCGGCGCTGGTCCAGGCGACCGCCGGGCCGCCGGGCGCGGACTCGACCACGACGCCGTACTGGGTGGTGAACCACTCGTGACACGCGCCGGGTGCGTGGTCGGTGGCGGGGTTGATCCAGCCCTGCTGACGGTCGTAGCGGAACCGGGGCGCGTCGGCGGCGAACGGGAACGCGATGTACACCGACTCTTTGGCCAGCTCGCGCTCCTTGGTCAGCCGCACCGTGACGTCGACGCGGTCGGAGTCGTCGCGCAGCAGCACGTCGGCCTCGATGCTGGGCAGGCTCGGCGCCGACCCGACCGTACGCAGCCGCCAGCCGTCGTGGGTGCGGCGCAGGCCGACGGGTCGCATCGTCGCGGCGGTGACCGTCAGCTCGGGACGGTCGGCGACCGGGCGACGGCCGGACAGCGTGCTGCGCGGCGCCGGCGGATGCACGTGCGGCGTACCCGAGTGGATCAGCTCGTGCGGATCGTAGCCGCGGGTCAGGGCGGCCGGACCGTTCAGCACGTAGAGCACCTGGCCGAGCCGCCACGGCGCGGCGTCGTCGAGCAGCGATCGGCCGGTGCGCTGGTGCGTCAAGGTCGTCACCGACCCGGTGGCAGGGTCGAACTCCACCTGCCACCGGGACGTCTCCAGGCTCGGCGGGACCGGCGCCCATCCGCCGTCGCCGGCCACACTCGAACCGCCGGCGCTCGAACCGCCCGCACTCGAACCGCCGCCGGCCGCGCCGCCCTCTTCACCGGGCGCCAGCGTGCGGGCGGCGCCCAGCGGGACCGTCCGGTAGCCGAACGGCGGCACGTCGGGCACCGTGAGCCGGTAGCGCAGCAGCCCGTTGCAGTCCTCGAGCACCTCGGTGGCCAGCTCGGCGCCGTCGAGCAAGAACGGCGTGCCGGCCGGCGCCTCGACCTCGATCTCGACGTCGCGCGCCCAGCCCAGCGGGTTGTACGCGAGCACCGTCGGGCCGGCGGTGCTGACCAGCTCGCCGAGCTGGCTGAACGCCCGCCGGGTCTCGTCGACCGCGGTGCGGTACCCGCTGTGCACCTGGTGCCGCTTCCAGTCCAGCTGGTCGCCGACCTGTTCGCCGTGCGGGTGCGCGTTGGCGTGCGACCACGTCCACGTGTGCTCGCTGCCGAACAGCACGCCGTCCCAGGCGGCGTCGAGCGCGGCGCGGTTCGGCCGGTAGGTGTCGTCGGCCCGGGCCACCAGCGCGGCCAGCGCCTCCGCCGTCGGCAGCGCCACCTGGGCCCGTCGGTGCTCGGCGATGACGACCGCGCCGGTGCCGACGCCGTCCTCCCAGTAGCTGCCCCCGTCGCCGCGCCACACCGGGAGGCGGTCGGCCAACGGGCGGACGGCGTCGAGGTAGCCGGCCATGGTCGACACGGCGACGCGGGGCCAGGCGAACACGGCGTTCCAGCGGGCGGCGAACGCGGCGTCGCCGTCGGCGAGGTCCTCGTTGTCGGCGTGCGTGCCGATGACGGCGAGGTCGTGCGGCAGGTAGTCGGCGCGCTCGTACCGGTCGAGCAGCCGGACCAGCGCGTGCGCGCCGCCGGCCACCGTCTGCGGGTCGCCGGCCATGAACCGCAGCTGCGAGTAGGTGTCGGAGAAGTGGGTGAGCACCCGCGATCCGTCGACGCCCTCCCACTGCACCGGGCTGGCTAGGTGCTGGAGGTCGCTGTCGGCGTTGCCGCCGCGGTGGTGATTCTCAATGCCGACGAACGCGTCGATGCCCAGCGCCGTCAGCATGGACGGGACCGCCGCGCTGTACGACGGCACGTCGGTGAGGTTCGCGTAGCCGACCGGGACGCCGTACTCGTCGCGCAGCCGGGCGGCCAGATACGCCGCGCGGTACACCTCTTCCAGGCTGGCCACGCCGGACAGGAACAGGCTGTGGAACGCGTTGACCGACAGCCGGCCCGACCGCAGCGCGTCGAGCACTCGCTGCGACCGCTTCTCCGACCGCGTCGCCAGGTACTGCCCGACCACCAGCGAGCCGTCGACGGAGAACGCGAACGCGTCGTCGCGATCCAGGGCGTCGAGCGCGCGGTCGAGGTTGCGGCTGTGCAGCTCGAGCACCTTGCCCTGGACGTCGGTGTAGCCGACGTCGAGGTGGACGTGCGGGATGAGGTGGACGGTCCACTTGCGCTGCGGCGCGAGCGTGAACGTCGTGGGTGCGGCGTCGTCGATGGTGACGGCGGCGGACGTGGGTGCGGTCAGCTCGGTGATCGGGAACCGGACCCGGACCTGGCCGAACTCGCGGCCCTCCCGCGCCAGCTGAAGCGTCTGCGACTCGCCGCCGACGACGACTGTGGCGGCCGACGGCCAGGACGCACCGGCCGGCACGTCGACGGTCAGCTCGGCCAGCTGGCCGCCGGCCAGCGGGTAGAGCGGCGTGCTGAACAGTCGCGCGCCGGCCGACGGCCGCACCGGCGCTGGGCCGGCCGCGGTGGCCGACGGCGCGAGCGTGAGGCTCCGCCAGGTGATCCCGCTGCCGAAGTGGTGCCCGAACTGCTCCCGATGCCGCCCACCCAGCGCGTCGGCCGGCACGTCGACCGGGCCGGTGGCGGCCGCGGCGTCGAGCGTCGTCGTCAGGGCGAGGACGTGGTCGCCCGGCGCCAGCCAGGCGGCCGGCAGGGCGATCTCGAGCACGCAAGATCCCGCGATGGGGCCGTGGCGGTAGACCTCGGCGCGGTCGTCGCGGACCACCGCCGGATGGAAGAAGCCGCGTCGGCCGTCGAGCTCGACCAGCAGGTCGGGGCAGGGCCCGTGGCCGGCGTCGAACTCCAGCCGCAGCACGCTGCCGGCCGCCTCGGCGACGGCGAACGGGAGCTCGACCCGGTGGTCGCGCCAGCCGCCCGCGGCGTCGAGCGGTCCCGGCTGGAACGCCGGCAGCTCCACCCCGGGAGTCGCGAGGGTCAGCGTCATGGCGCCGCCTCGAGCTCGGGCAGCTCCAGCACGGTGCCGTGCTCGGCCAGCGCCGCGGCCAACGTGGGGTAGTCGTACTGCTGCACCGGCCGCCCGCTGCGCAGCGCCTGCGCGGCCAGTTCGCCGGCGGCCTCGCCGAGCATGCCGTAGGCCGGCTCCATGCGCGGCGACAGGATGCCGACGTGGCTGGCGGAGAAGCACACCGGCACGGCCAGGTTCTCGATGCTGCCCCGCGCCGGGAACAGGCTCTCGGCCGGCAGCTGGTAGAGGTCGGCCGGCGCGTTGCGGTAGCTCCCCGTGGTGCTGCCCTCGCCGACGATGGTGTCGTCGCCGTCGGGGTAGTACTGGACGATGTGGCAGTCGAGGCCGTACTGCCAGCAGCACACCGCGGTGGCCTTGGTGTTGTCCGGCCGCTGGGTGTCGTGTTCGGTGAACACGTGCTCGCCGATCATGCGGCGGGCCTCGCGCACATAGAGCGCGTGCGGGAAACCGGCGCCGTAGGGGCTGTCGGCGAACTCGTCGGGCGGCAGGCCGAAGGTCTGGGCGTCGGCGCGGAACGTCGCGGGCAGCGCCGGGTCGTTGGCCAGGAAGTACAGCATGCCCTGGTGCCAGCGGACCTGCTCGGCGATGATCTCGTCGCGTCGCTTCCAGCCGCCGTCGGGGTAGTCCCAGTTCACGCCGGGCAGGTCGAAGCCGATGAACTGCGCCTGGTTGGTCTGGAACTTGCCGTGCGGCAGCGCGGCGGTGTGCGTGACGATGGACGACAGCCCCGGGACGCCGCGGTGCTCGAGCAGGCTGCGCAGGTGGGTGTACAGCGCGGGGTCGTAGCCGTCGGGCTTCGGGAACGGCAGGCGGTCGGCCTCGCGGGTCAGCACGCCGCGGAAGTTGTACGCCTGCACCTTGGCGTCGCCGTCGCCGGGCTCGGAGTCGGGTACCGGGCCGACCGGGTACCCGGTGTTGGGCCGGAACGACTGGATGCGGTGCGCCCGGCCCGGCTGGAACCCGGCGTACGCCTCGCCGTACTGCGACGCGGCCTCGCGGCCGACTGCGTAGGGCACGCCCGCCGCGGCCAGCAGGTCGCCCTCGTAGGACGCGTCGATGAAGAACGACGCCCGGCGCCAGCGGCCGTCGGCCCGGACGGCGACGATGCGGCCGCCGCGCACGCCGACGTCCTCGGAGTCGTGCAGGCGCGCGTTCAGCACGACCGTCGCGCCGGCCTCGTCGAGCAGCCGCCAGGCGACCCGCTCGGCCACCTTCGGCTCGAACAGGTACTGGGCCTTCGGGTCGTCGAGCCCCTCGGCCGCGTACTCGGCGCCGATGCCGGCGAAGAAGCGGTCCTGGGTCAACCCGGCCAGCGCCGCCGGCACGCCGGGCGTGTCGGACTTCACCAGCCCGCCGGCGACGATGCCGCCGACGTGGCCGGTCGGCTCGAGCACCAGGCTGGTGTAGCCGCGCAGCCGCAGCCGCAGCACCGCCATGATGCCGGCCAGGGTGGCGCCGTAGATGACGACGTCGTAGTCGCGGTGGTCCGCGGATTCAGGCACGGCGCACCCGCCTCTCCGGCAGTGCGAGCACCGGGGTGGAGTTCTTCACCGTCTGCGAGGGCCGGGTGCGCCGGATGTCGTCGGGCCATTGAACCGGCGCGCCGACCGTGCCGGTGAGCAGGCGCTGGAGGTCCTCGACGCGGGCCGGCGCGTCGCCGACGGCGTGCGGCTCGGTGCCCTCGCGGTGGCAGAGCGCGGCCAGAGCGCCGACCGCCTCGCCGATGCTCCACTCGACCGGGTGCAGCCGGTAGCAGCCGTTGGTGATGTGGGTGGTGCCGATGTTCTTGTTGGCCGGCAGCAGGTTGCGCACCCGGACCGGCAGCAGCGCGCCGAGCGGGATCTGGAACGGGTAGGTCTCGAGGTTGACGTAGTTGACGCCGGCGGCGCTGGGGTGCAGGTCGATGTTGTAGTGCCCGACCCCGACGGCATCGGCGAACTGCTCCGCGCCCTTGCCGTCGGGCCGGTCGACGACGGCGACGTGCTGCTCGAGCACGGTGAACCGGGCCTGGATGCGGCGCGCCTCGCGGATGTAGGCGTACTTCGCGAGGCCGTCGCCGGTGCCGGTGAGGTCGGGCCGCAGGGTCAGGCCCGGGTAGCCGGTGCCGCCGTCGTGCCGCGGCGCCTCGGTCTGCATCCAGTGCAGGTACGACAGCGACAGCTCCTTGCACCGCTGCAGCGCAGTCTCGCGGGCGGTGTCGTCGACGCCCGGGCCGAGCAGCGGCGCCTCCCAGTAGTCGATGTTCGGCCAGTTGACCAGCGAGATGTCGGTGTCGACGACGTCGCGGCGGAACTGCGTGCGGGCCCGGATGCGACGGAAGTGCCAGAGGTCGGGCAGCCGGACGGCGTCGAGGTCGCCCTCGAAGATGCGGTTGACCTTGCCCGACATCGTGTGGATGTCGATCTTCTCCCAGGACAGCTGCGGCCCCGGCCAGAACGGGTCGACGTGGGTCTTCCAGTGGTCGTACGAGGCCGGCTTGGCGACCGTGTGGTCCTCGCCCGGCCGGTACTCCAGCGGGAAGCACCAGGTGATGGCCTGCTGGTCGGTCGGGTCGGCGACGGGCGCGGCGTACGGCTCGCCGGTCTGGTCGTGCGACTCGGCGCCGATGACGTGTTCGACGCCGGCCAGCTCGAGGAGGTCGCCCAGCTCGGTGGCGTCGACGATCAGCGGCGCGGTGGCGGTGACGGTCTCGCCGGTGCGGGTGTCGCGCAGTGTCACGGCGGTGACGTGGTCGCCGTCGACCTCGGCCGCCACCGGCACGTGGTGGTAGCGGACGCTGACCCGGCCGGCGGAGATCCAGCCGGCCAGCAACTCGTCGATGACGGCGACGCCGACGCGCGGCTCGTGGCAGAGCTTGCTGACGTTGCCGAGGCCCGGGTTGAGCGTCGGGTCGGCGGCCGCCTCGGGCGTCAGGGCGTAGTTGCGGCGGTAGTAGTCGCGGACGCGGGTGCGCAGGTCGGCGTAGCCGGCGGAGACGTGCGGGGTCTCGATCCACGGGTGCTCGTCGGACGGCACCGCCTGCGCGGTGAGCTGCCCGCCGAGCCAGTCGGTCTCCTCGGTGAGCACGACGCGAAGGCCGAGCGTCGCCGCCGTCAGCGCCGCCGCCACACCGCCGAGGCCACCGCCGACGACCAGCAGATCAGTCTTCAGTTCCGTCACGCCGATCTCACTCCAGACGCTGCTAATATTAGCCGATGTGGCGCCCGCCACAAATGTTTCGGTCACGCTACAGCCAAGTCCCCGGATGATGTCAAGAGGAAAGTTCCAGGGTGAAGGTGAGATGGTCGGCATGCTGATATCAGCGATGGACAAGTCGATGTTGCTGATGCTAGAACCTCATCCATGACGCCCGAACCCGCGCTGCCCGGTCTGCGCCACCACCATCCACCCGACGGCCCACCCGTGGACGCCGATGCCGACGTCGTCGTCTACGGCGCCACGTCGGGCGGCGTCGTGGCGGCGGTGCGGGCCGCCCGCGGCGGGCAGTCGGTGGTGCTGCTGGCCTTCGGCGACCACGTCGGCGGCATGACCACGGGTGGCCTCGGCACCACCGACGTCGGCGACGCGCGCACGGTCGGCGGCCTGGCCAGGTCGTTCTACGACGACGTCGCGGCGGCCTACGGCGCACCCGCGCCGCACTGGGACGTCGAGGCGCACGTCGGCGAGGAGGTCTTCGAGCGCTGGCTGGCCGAGGCGGGCGTCACGGTGCACCGGCGGCGGCACCTGGCGTCGGCCGAGCGCGACGGCGAGCGCATCACCGAGCTGCGCACCGACGACGGCAGCGGGTACCGCGCGAAGGTCTACGTCGACGCCTCCTACGAGGGCGACCTGCTGGCCGCGGCGGGGGTCACGTACACGCTGGGCCGCGAGGCGTCCTCGGTCTACGACGAGACGGTCGCCGGCGTCCGGCACAGCGTCAACCACCAGTTCGACCTACCGGTCGACCCGTACGTCGTGCCCGGCGAGCCGGCGTCCGGGCTACTGCCGGGCATCTCGGCCGACCCGTACGGCAAGGTCGGCGACGGCGACCGGCGCATCCAGGCGTACAACTTCCGGCTGCACGTCACCACCGCGCCCGGCCGGCTGCCGTTCCCGCGGCCGGCCGGCTACG
Source organism: Jiangella alkaliphila (assembly GCF_900105925.1). Classification (NCBI taxonomy): domain Bacteria; kingdom Bacillati; phylum Actinomycetota; class Actinomycetes; order Jiangellales; family Jiangellaceae; genus Jiangella; species Jiangella alkaliphila. The sequence goes on from NZ_LT629791.1 coordinate 260,193, forward strand.
ACCCCGCCCGCTACGAGCTGCTGCGCCGCTACGTCGAAGCCGGCGGCTACGAGCTGTTCGGCCGCACCACCCGGGTCCGCGGCGACGTCTACGACATGAACAACCACGGCGCGTTCTCGTCGGACCACATCGGCGCCAATTACGACTGGCCCGAGGGCGACTACGCCCGGCGCGAGGAGATCTTCCAGGACCACGTCCGCTACCAGGCCGGGCTGCTGCACTTCCTGGCCACCGACCCGCGGCTGCCGGCGGACGTGCGCGCCGAGACCAACCGGTTCGGGCTGGCGCCGGGCGAGTTCGCCGACAGCTCGCACTGGCCGGCGCAGCTGTACATCCGCGAGGCGCGGCGCATGGTGTCCGCCTACGTCATCACCCAGCACGACGCCACCGGCGGGTCCCGGGCCGCCGACCCGGTCGCGCTGGCCTCGTACGTCATGGACTCCCACAACGCGAAGCGGGTGCTCGTCGACGGGCAGCCACGCAACGAGGGCAACGTCCAGCAGCCGCTCACCGCGCCGTTCGGCGTCTCCTACCGCGCGCTGGTGCCGCGGGCCGGCGAGTGCTCCAACCTGCTGGTCGCGTCGGCCATCTCCGCGTCGCACGCAGCGTTCGCGTCGGCCCGTATGGAGCCGGTGTTCATGATGCTCGGCGAGGCCGCCGGCGTCGCCGCGGGGAAGGCGATCACCGATAAGGTCGCGGTCCAAGACGTCGAGTACGCCGCGCTCCGGCGCGAGCTCGTGCTCGGCGACGCCATTCTGCCGGCCGGCAACTGACACGGGGGTGACACAGCGGTGACCGACTCCGAGAGCGAGCGCACCAGTGGCAGCCGCCGGTCGCGGCAGGCCGACGTCGCCCGCGAGGCCGGCGTCTCGCAGTCGACGGTGTCCATGGTGCTCACCGGCGCGGGCGACCTCGGCCGCATCTCGCCAGAGACCCAGCGGCGCGTCCTCGAGGCGGCCCGGCAGCTGGACTACATTCCGGCGGCCCAGAGCGTGCGGGTCGGCTGGCCGGTCACCCGGCAGGTCGCGACTCGGCAGGCGACCGCGCGGCAGGCAGCGTCACGGCAGGCCGGGTCACGGCAGGCGGCGGCGCGGCAGCTGGCCTCGCCGCTGCTGCTCGGCGTGCACACGTTCGAACCGATCTTCCCGACCAGCGCCCGCGACTACTACTTCGAGTTCCTGCGCGGCATCGAGGTGCAGGCCGGCGCCGAGGGCCACAACCTGGTGCTGTTCACGGCGGCGCAGGACGAGGACGGCGTCCGGCGCATCTACCAGGACAACCTCAACCGCCTGGGGCAGGCGACCGGCAGCCTGCTGCTCGGCTACCACCCGCACCGCGACGACCTCGCCCACCTCGCCGCCGACGGCTACCCGTTCGCCTACATCGGCCACCGCGAGGTGTCGGGCGCCGAGATCAGCTACGTCGGCGGCGACTACCGGTCCGGCACCGGCCGCATCGTCGACGAACTGGTCGCCATGGGTCACCGCACGTTTGCCTACCTCGGCGACGCCCTCCGCGACGAGCCGCAGGTCGACCGCTGGGACGGCTTCAGCAGCGCGCTCGGCCGGTTCGGGCTCCCGGTGCCCGAGCCCGCCTACGACCGGCCCGACGAACTGACCGCCCAGTGGCTCGACGGCGTCCTCGATGCCGGCGCGACCGTGGTCATGGTCGAGTCGGTCGGCCTGCTGCGCGTGCTGACCGCCATGGCCGGCCTGCGTGGCCTGTCCATCCCCGACGACCTCTCCGTCGTCCTCCTGGTCGACGATCCGGGCGGCGAGGTCGGCGGCCGCGAGTGGGCGTCGCTGCAGGTGCCGCGCAACGCTATGGGGCGGCGCGCGGTCCGGCTGCTGACGTCGCTGATCACCGACCCGCAGGGCGACTACGAACGGCAGATCCTGCTGCCGTGCACACACACGCTGGAGGGATCGGTCTCGCCGCCGCGCGGCTAGGGCTTGACCACGCGGTAGCGCAGCACCGTGCCGGCGGCTTCGACCAGCTCGAGGTCGACGCGGTCGCGGCCGGGCCCGCCGTAGAGCCTGATGCCGTCGCCGAGCAGCAGCGGCGCGATATGCACCAGCAGCTCGTCGACCAGCCCGGCCTCGACGCACTGCAGGGCGACGTCGGCGCCGAGCACCAGCAGGTCGCCGTCGCCGGCCGCGGCCTGGGCCGTCGCGACCGCGGCGAGAATGTCGCCGGACAGGAACGCCGGCCCGTCCTCCGCCGCGGCGGGCGGGTGCGTCGTCAGCACGAACTCCGGGCCCGACCACGCGCCCTCGTACGCCTCACCGCTGCCCTTGCCGACGTCACGCTGCCCGACGTCGTAGGTGTGCCGGCCGGAGAGGATCGCGCCGACCCGCGGCACGACGTCGGCCGAGGCCTCCGGCGGCGCCGGCTGCTCGAACACCCAGTCCATGTCGTGCTCCGGCCCGGCGATGAAGCCGTCGACCGACATCGTCACATGCCACAGGACCTTGCCCACCCCCCGAACCTATCGGGCACGATAACGGCATGCGGCAGGCCTACCCCACGACGCCCGCCCGGCTGGCAGGCTGAGGCCATGGCGTACGACGAAGGGCTCGCCGCCCGCATCCGCGAGGTCGTGGCCGACCGCCTCGACGTCACCGAGAAGCGCATGTTCGGCGGCCTCGCGTTCCTGGTCAACGGCAACCTCGCCTGCGCGGTCCACCACGACGACCTGCTGGTCCGGCTGCCCGCCGACGAGCACGAGGCGGCGCTCGGCGAGCCAGGCGCAAGCATCTTCGACCTGACCGGCCGCCCGATGAAGGGCTGGCTGGTCGTCGACGCCACCGCACTGGCCGAGGACGATGACCTGCACCGCTGGGCCGGCCGCGGCCTCGACTTCGCCGGCGGCTTCCCGCCGAAGTGAGCTCACCACGCCGGTTCCGGCCGCCCGTCCCCGATGCCGCGCAGCCGGTCACGGTGCGCGACCACCCGGCGGAAGATCTCGGCCAGGACGTCCGGGAACCGCGGATCGCGCAGGAACTTGGTGTGCACGAACACCGCCCGCTCGACCACCCGCGCGGACACGTCGTAGGAAAGATCAACGCCCTCGGCCCAGTGCCGCCAGGCCGGGTCCAGGTGCGTCGGCGTGAAGCCGGCCTCGGCCCAGACGCCCTCCGCGGCCAGCGCCACCCGCAGGTCCTTCGGCGTCAGGCCGAGCGACGACTCGAGCGCATCGGTGCAGGACAGGTACAGCGCGAAGAACGGCGGGTACTCCGCGTCCGGCGGCGGGTTCCACAGGACCGGCTCCGGGAACACCGAGGCATCAGCGATCAGCGAGCGGATCAGCCGCCGGTTCTCCCGCATCACCAGCCGGGCGTGCAGCGCGCGCAGCCACTGCACCAGCAGCAGCGCCGCCGGCTGCTCGCCCATGCGCTGGTTGCCCGCCATCATCGGCCCGACCTCGGCGTACGGGATCGGGTCGAGGCGGCCCGGCCCGGTGCCGCAGTCGGTGTCGGCGCGCAGTAGCGCGGCCAACTCCGGGTCCGAGGTCACGGTCAGCCCGCCCTCGCACGACGGTGCCGCCTTGCCGCCGCCCTGGCCGGAGATCGACGCCGTCGGCGCCCCATCGCCGTCGAACCGGGCCGCGCCGCCGAGCGCGTTGTCGTGGTGGACGACGACGTCGTACTGACGGCCGAGCGCGGCGAACCGGTCGATCGCGCCGAAGTTGCCGTACATGGTCGCGGGGACGACGGCCAGCACCCGGTCCGCGTGCCGCGCCAAGTACTCCGCCGCGACCTCCTCGTCCATCGTCGCGTCGAGCTTGGCGGGGATCGGCACCAGCCGCGGCGACCGGCCCAGCTGCGCGGCCACGCCCAGCACGACGCCGTGATGCGCCGACGCGTGCGTCAGGTCCGCCACCAGCACCTCGTCCCGCCCCTGCGCCCACGACGCACGCGATGCACCCCGGGCGAACAGCTGGGCCCGCAGCCCGCTCGCGATCGCCAGGGTGCCGTTGGGCTGGCCGACGCCGTACCGGTAGCCGGTGGTGTCGGCGACGACCTGCTCGAGCACCGCCCGCCACTTCGCCGGGTGGTTGGCATACCCGACCCACTGCCCGCCGTCGGTGACCTCGCCGAGGATCGCGCTTTCGACGCCGCCGACCTCCGGCCACACCGGGTCGTTCGCCGAGGTGACGACAGGGTCACCGCCCAGCACGGCCGGCAGCGCGACGCCGCTCATCGCGGGCCTGCGTCAGAGAAGAGGGAATGGCCCGGCGCGTACCGCTCCAGCGCGTCGGCGTCGAGCCGCACCCCGAGCCCCGGCGACGACGGCACCGGCAGCAGCCCGTCGGCGTCCAGCGCGAACCCGCCCGCGGCCAGCTCGTCGATGTAGGCCGACCCGGTCTTGTACTCCACCAGCTCGGTCCCGGGCAGCGCCGCCGCCAGGTGCAGGTCGGCGGCCAGCCCGACGGCGGTGTTCCAGCCGTGCGGGACGAAGCCGACGCCGTACTCGCCGGCCAGCCAGGCCACCCGGCGCGACTCGGACAGCCCGCCGCCCTTCGTCGTGTCGGGCTGGACGAGGTCGAAGGCGCCGGCGGTGAGGAACCGGTGGAAGTCCTGCCTCCGGGTCAGCACCTCGCCACCGGAGATCGGCACCCGCGAGCGCGACCGCAGCGAGACGAAGCCCTCGACGTCATCGGGTCGCAGCGCCTCCTCGAACCAGGCGACGTCGTAGCCGGCCAGCATGTCCGACGTCCGCACCGCCCACGACAGGCCGCGAGCCCAGAACGCGTCGGACCCGCCGGCGTCGACGGCCAGCAGCGCGTCCGGCCCGACGGTCTCGCGCGCGGCCCGCACGATCTCCTCGTCCACCGCGTCGCCGACCCGGCCGAAGGCGCCCCAGCCGATCTTGAACGCCGTGAACCCGAGCGCCACCAGCCGGGCGAGGTCGTCCTTCAGCACCGGCGGGTCGTCCATCAGCACCGACGCGTACGGCCGGACCCGCTCGCGGTACCGCCCGCCCAGCAACGTGCTGACCGGCAGCCCGGTGACCTGGCCGAGGATGTCCCACAGCGCGATGTCGATGCCGCTGACGGCGTGCGTGACGGCGCCGCCGCGGCCCAGCCAGAACGTGTGCTCGTGCAGGATCTGGCTGACCCGGTCCGGCTCTCGCGGGTCGGCGCGGACGGCGAGCGGACGCAGCGTCTCCAGCGCCGCCCGCACCAGCGCCTCGCTGGAGAACACGCTGCCGATGCCGACGACGCCCTCGTCGGTGTGCACCGCGACCAGCGTGTGGACGTTGTCGTCCGGGTCCAGCTCGCGCGCCCAGCCGCCCTTCGGGGTCGCGCCGCGCAGTCCGGCCGCCCTGATGTCAGTGATCCGCATGATCCCTCTCCACGTCGATGACGACCGCCTCGCCGGCGGCCAGCTCGAGCTCCGTCCCCGCGACCGGCCGCGGCGCCGCGCCGGTCGTCGACAGCACCACCCGCCCGGTCACGGACGACGGCACCGTCGCCGGCCGGTCGGTCAGGTTGAGCAGGACGAGCTTCCGGTCGCTCCCCGCGGACCGGGTGTAGGCGAGGACCGAGTCGGTTCCGCCGGCGAACGCGATCGAGCCGCGACGCAGCGCCGGCGACGCGTGCCGCAGCCGGGTCAGCGCCCGGTACAGCCGCAGCATCGACGCCGGATCGGCCAGCTGAGCGGCCACGTTGAGCGTCGCGACGTCATGCGACACCGGCAGCCACAGCCGCGACTCGTCCGCCGTGGAGAAGCCGCCGGTCGCGCCGTCCGTCCACGGCATCGGGGTACGGGACGGGTCCCGGCTCACGCCGCCGTGGGTGCGGGCGAAGTAGTCGCGCTGCCGATCGACCGGCACCGGCTGGTCGGTCATGCCCAGCTCGTCGGCGTACAGCAGGCACGGCGTCGCGGCCAGCGTGAGCAGCAGGACAGCCGCGACCCGCGCCTGCGCCGGGCCCAGCCGCGTCGCCAGCCGCGGCCGGTCGTGGTTGCCCAGTGCGACGATCGGCCAGGCGCCGTCCGGCAGCGCCGCGTACAACGCCTCCAGCTCCGAGCGCAGCAGGTCGGCCCGCCAGTGCGTCTCCAGCAGCCGGAACGGGAACGGCAGGTGCATCCCGGCGGCGTAGTACGCGGCCCAGTCCGCCCACGGCATCGCCTCGATCTCGGCGATCGTCACGCGGCCGCCCGCGTACTCGTCGGCGACGGCGCGGATCTCGGCCAGCGCCGCGAAGGTGTCCGGGTGCCGCCGGTCGTGGACGTGCAGCTGGGTGCCGAAGTCGGGATGCTGCAGGTCGAACACGTTGTGATGACCCTCGGGCGCCGACGGGTTGTCGCGGAACTCGGGGTCCTTCATCAGCATGTGCGCGACGTCGATCCGCACGCCGTCCGCACCCCGGTCCAGCCAGAACCGCAGCACGTCCAGCAGCGCCTTGCGGACCTCGGGGTTGCGCCAGTTGAGGTCCGGCTGCTCGACCAGGTGCGAGTGCAGGTAGTACTGCCCGGTCGGTTCGTCGTACTCCCACACCGAGCCGCCGGCCTCGCTGGTCCAGTTGTTCGGCTCGTCGCGCCACATGTACCAGTCCCGCTTCGGGTCGTCTCGCGACGAGCGGGACGCGACGAACCACGGGTGCTGGTCGGACGTGTGGTTCGGGATGTAGTCGACGATCACCCGGATGCCCCGCTCATGGGCGGCGGCGACCAGCCGGTCGAACGTCCCGAGCGTCCCGAAGACCGGCTCGACGTCGAGGTAGTCGGACACGTCGAAGCCCTGGTCCAGCAGCGGCGACCGGAAGAACGGCCCGGTCCAGACCGCATCGACGCCCAGGTCGCGCAGGTAGTCCAGGCCCTCGATCAGCCCCTCCAGGTCGCCGATGCCGTCGCCGGACCCGTCGCGGAAGCTGGGCAGGTGGCACTCGTAGACGACGGCGCCGCGCCACCACTCCGGATCGGCGGACCCGCGGAGCAGCCCGGCCGCCCGCACCCCCGCCGCGACCAGGTCGTCCGAGATGTCCGGCCGGAACGGCAGGTGACCGGCGATGATCGGCACCTCGTAGGCCGGGTACGGGTCGGCCGGCGGCTCGTACGCGTCGTGCGTCGGCGCGTAGCCGAGCCAGCCGTTCGTCGTCGACAGCACCAGGCAGTGCTCGCCCAGCGCCTCCACCAGCCGCCGCTTGATGCCGTCGAACACCTCGACGTTGTAGCCGAGCAGCGTCAGCGGGCCGAGCCGCAGTGCGTGCACCCACAGCGGCCGGCGCACCTCTCGCCCCTCCTCCAGCGCGGCGACGGTGCGGCGCAGCGACAGGGACGTGACGTCGTCGCCCTCGTCGCGGCGTTTGCGCAGCTCATCGAGGTCGTACGGGGCCAGCTCGTACGGGATCTCCTGCTTGACGACGGCGACGGCGTCGTCCTCGACCGGGGTGCTCCCGGCGATGCCGGCGGTGACGGCGTCGGCGAACCGGCCGGCGAACAGCTCCAGCGCGACCATCGACTCGTCCGCCGGGCCGTGTGCGTACAGCGGGTTGACGTCGCCGAGCGCGCCCTGCAGGAACACCCCGGTCGCGCCGGGGTGCGCCGCTTCGACGATCCGCAGCGCCTCGCCCGGGAAGTCGCCGTGCACGGCCGACGTCGACTCGCAGCAGATCACCGGGTGACACGAGTACGACGCGACGAACCCGGCCAGCGCGCCGTCGTGGTCGACCCGCAGCACGTGCACGCCGGAATCGATCAGTGCCGGGTCGCGCGACGGCAGCATGCGGTTGTGCGCGAACTCCTCTAGGGGGACGACGGCGTGCCGCACGGTCGCGGGGGCGAGCCCGCGCACCGCCGCGACGCACGCGCGGGCGATGAGGTCCGCGACCCCCGCGACGTACTGCTCGTCCGGCGCGCCCCAGCCCACGTTCTCGACGGTGGCCGGGCCGGAGTGGTTGTGCGTGGCGTGGACGACGACCTCGTCCGGCCGCCAGCCGGTCGCGGCGGCGACCCGCGCGGCCACGTCGTCGACGATCGAGGCCGCCACGCCCAGCAGGTCGCAGCTGACCAGCACCCAGCGCCCGCCGTCGGCACCGGCGACCGCGACGGCCCGGGCGTACAGCGGGGCGTGCACGGACGTCGCCCGGCGGCGCAGGAACGGGCCGAAGCCGGCCAGCTCGACGCCCAGCGGCGGGGTGAGGTCGGTCCGGCCGAAGCCGATCCGCAAGGTCATGGTCAGGTCATCCTTTCGAGACACCGGCCAGCAGGCCGCGGACGAAGTGCCGTTGCAGCGCGACGAACACGGCCATCGGCACCAGCACGGACAGCACGGCGGCGGACGTGAGGATCTCCCAGCCGTCGCCGCGCGAGGCGACCAGCTGCGACACCGCGACGGTCATCGGCGCGACATCGCGGAAGCCGCCGAGGAAGATCAGCGCGACCAGCAGGTCGTTCCACGTCCACACGAAGTCGAAGATGGCCAGCGCCGCGAGCGCCGGCCGGGCCACTGGAAGCACGATGGAGAGGAAGATCTGGCTCCGGCTCGCGCCGTCCATCTCCGCCGCCTCGAACAGTTCGCGCGGGATGGCGGCGAAGAAGTTGTGCAGCAGGTAGACGGCGAACGGCAGCCCGAAGCCCAGGTGCACCAGCCAGATGCCGAGGAAGCTACCGGTGAGGTCCAGCGTGTTGAACACCCGCAGCAGCGGCACCAGCGTGATCTGGATCGGCACGATGATCAGCGCGACGACGGTCAGCAGCACCGCCGACCGCAGCCGGAACCGCATGCCGGCCAGCGCGTACGCCGCGGCCGCGCCGAGCGCCACCGTCAGCACCGTCGCCGGCACCACCACAGCGAGGCTGTTGAACAGGCTCAACGCCATGCCGTCGCGGTCGAGCACCCGCCGGTAGTTCTCCAGCGTGTAGTCGCCGGGCAGCGCGAACGACTCCCACCACCCCGACGACAGCACCGCCCACGACGGCCGGAACGCGCTGACCACCAGGCCGAGCAGCGGCACCGCCCAGATCACCGCGACGCCGACCACCACGACGTGCAACGGCACCCGCCGCCACCACGCCGGCCGCACGCGCACCGCTCCCGCCGCCGTCATGCCGCCGCGCTCTCCCGCCGGAACTGCCGCACGTTGAACACCATGATCGGCACGACGGTGAGCATGAGGATCGTCGCGACCGCCCCGGCCAGCCCGTTGTCCTTCGCGGTGAACAGCGCCCGGTACATGACCGTCGACAGCACGTCGGTGCCGTAGTTGCCGTTGGTCATCACGTACACGATGTCGAACGCCTTGAGCGCGGTCACCGTCATCGTCGTCGCGACGACCACGACGGTCGGCACCAGGAACGGCAGCGTGACGTGCCGGAACGCCGCCCACTCCGACGCGCCGTCCAGCCGGGCCGCCTCCAGCAGCTCGCCCGGCACCGAGCGCAGTGCCGCGTCGAAGATCACCATCGCGAACCCGGCCTGCGTCCACAGCGTCGCGCCGATCAGCGCGTAGTTGTTCGTCGCGGTGTCGACGATCCACGCGACCGGCTCGCCGCCCAGCGCCGTCACGACGGCGTTCAACGTCGCGGTCTGCGGGGCGCCGGGCGGCTGGTAGTCGTACATGAAGCTCCAGATCACCCCGGCCGCGACGGCCGAGATCGCGATCGGCAGGAACAGCGCGGCCTTGACCAGCGCGCCGTAGCGCACCCGGTCGGCCAGCACGGCGATGGCCAGCCCGGCCAGCACCGCGAGCGTCGGCAGCAGCACCACCCAGAGCACGGTGTTGCGCAGCGCGACGCGGGTGACCTCGTCGGACAGCGTCTGCGTGTAGTTGGCGAACCCCGCGAACCCGCCGTCGTCATCGACGAAGCTCCACCCGACCGTGACGACCGCCGGGAAGGCCAGCGCCAGCAGCACCATCGCGACCGCCGGGCCGGCGAACAGCCACGGCACCAGCCGCCGGTACGCGCCCCGCGGCAGCGCCGCCAGCGCACGGTCGCCGAGGCGCAGGTAGGCCCAGCCGGCGACGACGATCACGGCCGTCGCCGCCAGCGTGAGGACGATGCGATCGGCGATCATCCCCGGGCGTCCTCGATGCCCTGCAGGATCGCGTCCAGGTCGCCCGGCTCCTGCGCGAACGCCAGCCCGGACTGCCAGAACGCGTCCACCTCGGACTGCGGCATCAGCGAGTTGCCCAGCGGGTACGTCGCCTCCGCCGCGGTCAGGACTTCCTGAGCGCGGCGCAGGAACGGGTCCTCGTACGCGTCGGCCGGCACCGTGACGTTCGGCGACAGCCAGCGGCCGGTCGCCGCGACCAGCGTGCCCGCCTCGGTGGAGGCGAGGTACCGGGTGAGCGCGGCCGACTGCGGCGTCTCGTTGACCAGGCCGAGGATCTCGCCGGAGAACGAGGAGATGCCCGGATGCTCGGGATTGAAGTCCGGCGCGGGGAAGAAGTCGAGGTCCTCACCCGGCACCAGGTCGGGGAACGCGTCGGTGATGATGCCGCCCATGAACGTCGCCTGCTGGAGCAGGTAGCAGCCGGGCTCCGGCGCGAACATCGGGTTGGCCGCCTGGGAGAAGTCGGTGCTGAGCACCGTCGTCGTGCCGCCGTAGACCATGCCGTCGGCGATCATCTCGCCGTACGTCTGGTAGGCCTGCGCGACCTGCGGCGACGTCCACGGCTCGGCGCCCTCGCGCCAGGCGCGGTGGAACTCCGGACCGGCCTGGCGGAGCAGGATCTCGTCGATGAAGTCCGCGGCCGGCCAGCCGCTCGCGGCGCCGCTCTCCAGCCCGACGCACCACGGCGTCTCGCCGGCGGCTGCCTTCTCCGCGGCCCAGGTCTGCAGCTCGTCCCAGCTCTCCGGCTCGGTCGGGCCGTCGTAGCGGCGCGGGTCGTACCAGATCAGGCCGCCCAGGTTGACGGTGCTGTACAGGCCGAACAGCTCGCCGCCGGCCGTGCCGGTCTCGAGCATGCTGGCCGGGTAGTTCGCGCTGAGCACGGCGTCGTCGACCACCGTTGCGAGGTCGACGAGGGCGCCCTGCTCGGCCAGCGCCGCCATCTCGCCGATGGCCGGCGTGGCGACGAGGTCGGGCGGGTTGCCGCCGTCGATGCGGGTCTGCAGGACGGCGGCGAAGTCGCGGGTGCCCTCGTAGCGCACCTCGATGCCGGTGGCGTCCTCGAACGGCGCGACCACGCTGAGGAACGCGTCGAGCTCCTCGCCGCCCAGCACGCCGAGCATCGTCACGCTGCCGCCGAGCTCCTCGCCGTCGGCTGCCGCGAGCGCGGCTTCTTCGGCGGCGGCGACCGCGGCGTCGTCGGCCGCCGGTTCCTCCGGACGGGCGGACTGGTCGCCGCTGCTGCACGCGGCCAGCGCGGTGATGACGGCACCCGCCGCGACCAGCGCGGTCCCACGGTGACGCAGGTTCATGGTCGGCTCCTCGGTTCGTCGGGATGGCCGGTGGGTTTCGTAGAGCGGGACCGTAGCAGGGTCGACGGCCGATTGTCGACAGTCGCTCATATGCTCTAGGATCATGGCCATGCACCCTCGAAACGGCGGAGGTCTTCCATGAGCGGGCTGGGCTTGCGCCGGGTTCCGAGCCTGTCGCGGCGCGAGCACGTCGCCGAGATCCTGCGTGAGGCGATCACCAGCGGCCGGCTCAAACCGGGCGACCGGCTGATCGAGCTCGACCTCGCCGCCGAGCTGGGCACCAGCCGCGCCCCCATCCGCGAGGCGCTGCGCCAGCTCGAGCAGGAGGGGCTGGTCGCGTCCTATCCGTACCGCGGCAGCGAGGTGCTCGGCGTCTCACAGGACGAGGTCGAGCAGGTGCTGGTGCCGATCCGGATCACCCTGGAACGGTTCGCGTTCGGCAAGGCGCTGGACAAGCTGACCGACGACGACCTCGACGCCCTGCAGGGCATGGTCGACGACATGCTCGCCGCTGCGTCGGCGGGCGAGGCCGAACGGCTGGCCGACCTCGACATCCGGTTCCACGAGCTGGTCATCACCCGCTCCGAGCAGCGGCACTGCCTGCAGATGTGGAAGACCATCCAGCCGCGGGTGCGGGCGTACTTCCGCCGCGACGCACCGGCGCACGACGACCCGGCCGAGGTCGCCCGGCAGCACCAGGAGTTGCTGGACGTCCTGCGCGGCGGCGACCGCGACGCCGTGCTCGACGCCGTCGAGCGGCACATCCACATCCACCTCGCCCCGCGCGGAGCCGGCGACGATGTGGGCTGAGACGGTCGCCGTCACCGGGGCCGGTTCCGGCATCGGCCGGGCGGTGCTGCTGGCGGCGGCCGCGCGCGGAGCACGGGTGGCGGCGCTGGACGTGAACGAGGCGGCGGCCGCGTCGGTGGCCGAGCAGGCGCTGACCGCCGGGGCGGCGCGCGCCGTGGCCGTGCGGTGCGACGTCGCGTCCGAGTCGTCGGTGGCCGCGGCGTTCGACACGGTGTCGGCGGCGGTCGGCGACCCGGGCGCGGTGTACGCCAACGCCGGCATCGAGGTCAACGCCGCCTTGCACGAGTTCCCGGCCGGCGACTGGGAGCGCGTGGTGGCCGTCAACCTGGTCGGCGTGTTCCTCACCTGCCGTGAGGCGCTGCGCCGGCTGGTCGATGCGGGGCGCGGCGGCTCGGTCGTCTGCACATCGTCGCCGGCCGCCTTCGTCGGGCACTCCGGCGGCGGCAACAGCGCCTACGCCGCGTCGAAGGGCGGGGTGTCGGCGTTCGTCCGGTCGGCGGCGCTCGACTACGCGCCGTACGGCATCCGCGTCAACGCCGTCGTTCCGGGCGCGACCGACACCGCGATGCTCACCGCCGGGGGCGCCGACCCGGACCGGCTGCGGGCGGCGGCCGCGACCCAGATCCCGCTCGGGCGGCTCGGCCGGCCGGACGAGGTGGCCGCGGCGGTTCTGTGGCTGCTGTCCGGGGAATCGTCATACGTGACCGGGTCGCACCTGGTCTGCGACGGCGGGCTGATGGCGAAGAGCGCCAACGACTTCTGACTTCCGAGGAGGCCTTGTGGAGGAGATCGGTTCGACGGTGTGGGTGGTCGCCGACGGGTACATCCCGCCGGGCAGCAGCGGCGACGACCCGGCGCTGGCCAGTCACGAGAGCGTCTGCATCCTCAACACCGGGCCGGCGGACGCGGCCGTCGAGCTGTGGGTGTACTTCACCGACCGCGATCCCGACGGCCCGCACGTCCTGCCCGTCCCGGCGCGGCGGGCGTTCCACCAGCAGCTCGGCGCGCTCGGCGTCCCCGCGGGCGTCGACTACAGCGTCGTCCTGCACAGTGACGTGCCGGTCGTGGTGCAGCACACGCGACTGGACTCGCGGCAGGCGGCCAACGCCCTCATGTCGACCATCGCCTACCCGGCGCGGTGAGCGCGATGCAGACGCGACGGAGCGAGCTGACCGCTCCGCGGACGTCGGCCGTCCGGTCCGTGGACCTGCCCGAGCCGGGGTACGGCGAGGTGCTGCTACGGCTGCTGGTCAGCGGTGTTTGCGCCAGCGAGGTGGCGGAGTGGACGGCGGGACCGGGCGACGGCGCCGGCGTCTTGGCGCTGGGGCACGAGCCGGTGGGCGAGGTCGTCGCCACCGGCCCCGACGTCTCGGCGGTGCGGCCGGGCGACGTCGTCACCGGCCGGGTCGACGCGTCGTTCGCCGACCACACCATCGCCGACGCCCGCGACCTCGTCGTCGTCCCGCCCGGGCTGGAGCCGGCCGAGGCGCTCGGCGAGCCGCTCGGCTGCGTCGTCGAGGCGCTGCGCCGGACCCGGCTCGACACCGGCGACCGGGTCGCCGTCGTCGGGACCGGGTTCATGGGGCTGGTGCTGCTGCAGCTGCTCCGGCACGCGGGCACGCGCCAGGTCGTCGCGATCGACCCGCGGCCGGACGCGCGCGACCAGGCACTGATCCACGGCGCGGACGCCGTGGTGGCGCCGGGCGAGGCGGCGGGGCCCGCGTACGCCGACGCCTTCGACGTCGTCGTCGAGGCGTCCGGCACCGCGCCGGGACTCGACCTCGCGACGACGCTGGTGCGGCCGCACGGCGTGCTGTCGATCATGGGCTACCACCAGGGCCCGCGCACCGTCGACCTGAAGACGTGGAACTTCAAGTCCATCGACGTCGTCAACGCGCACGTCCGCGACCGCGACCGGCTGCGCGACAGCGTCCGTCGCGGCCTCGACCTGGTCGCCGCCGGCCGCATCAACGTCGGCGCCCTGATCACCCACCGCTTCGCGCTGGACGACGTCGACGCCGCCTTCACCGCCCTGGTCGACAAGGCGCCCGGCTTCGTCAAGGCCGCCATCACCTGGCCCGAGCCAAGTTGATCTTGGAGTTGTTCGGCAATCGCAGGACGAATTGTCCGATAGATGGCCGAACAACTCCAAGATCAACGCGGGTTCAGGGTGCGGCGGCTCGGGCGGCGAACGGCTGGCCGAGGATGGCGGAGGTGAGCGCCTCGACCGGCTCGACCGGCGACCGCGGGTTCGACAGCAGCGTGAAGTCGATGTCGCCGAGCTCGGGGAGGCCGACCGACGCGGGCAGGGCCTGGAGGTCGGCCGGGACGAGGCTGCTGGGGAAGACCGCGACGCCGATGCCGGCGCGGGCCGCGGCCAGGACGCCGTTCACCTCGAGCGTCTTGCAGGTGATCTTCCAGCTGCGCCCGGACTCCGCAAGCACCCGCAGCGCCGTCACCCGGCTGACCGACGGCGCGGTGTAGGTGATCAGCGGGATCGGCTCGTCCGGCCGGACCTGGGTGCCGGGCAGTCCGATCCAGACGAGACGGTCGCGGCGGACGACCCGGCCGACGGTCTCGTCGGGGAACTCCTTGATGAAGACGAGGTCGAGCTGGTTGGCCTCCAGCCGGCGCATCAGCGTGCGCGTCTGCGTGACCGTCAGCTCCAGGTTGATCCGCGGGTGCAGCTGCCGGAACGCCCGCAGGACGGCGGGCAGCTGGGCCAGCGCGAGGTCGTCGGCCGCGCCGAAGCGGAGCCGGCCGCGCATCGCCGTCCCGGTGAAGTAGCTGGCCGCCTCGTCGTGGACGGCGAGGATCGAGCGGGCGAAGCCGGCCATCGCCTCGCCGTTGTCGGTGAGCGTGACGACGCGGGTGTCGCGCAGCAGCAGCTGCCGGCCGGCCGCCTCCTCGAGCCGGCGGACGTGCTGGCTGACGCTCGGCTGACTGATGCCCAGCTGCTGCGCCGCCTGAGTGAAGTTCAGCGTCGACGCGACCGCCAGGAATGTCCGCAGATGCACCGGATCGAACACGGGCCACCCCACTGTCATTGAGTTTCTTGATGACATTTATAGCCCTTATCGGCTTCGCGAATCGGCAGTTCAGCACCTAACGTTGAACACGGTCCTGCCAACGCACCATCGAAGGAATCGCACCGTGAGACCGGCGCCCGTCGCCCCGCACCCATCCTCACCAGCCCACTCAGATACCCACCGCCCGCACTGGCGCGACACGTTCGCCTCGCTGCGGGTCCGCAACTACCGTCTCTACGTCATCTCCCAGGTCCTGACCAACACGTGCGGCTGGATGCAGCGCGTGGCGCAGGACTGGCTCATCCTCAGCCTGACCGGCAACGTCGCCTGGGTCGGGCTCACCGTCACCCTCCAGCTCGCCCCGATGCTCCTGTTCGGCCTGTGGGGCGGCGTCGTCGCGGATCGGTTCGACAAGCGCAGGCTGCTGATGATCACGCAGTCGCTGTTCGCGCTGTCCGCCCTGGTCCTCGGCCTGCTGACGCTGCTCGGCGCGATCGAGCCGTGGCACGTCCTGGCCAGCGCCGCGTTCCTGGGCCTGGCGATCGTCGTCGACAACCCGACGCGGCAGGCGTTCGTCCCGGAGGTCGCCGGGCACGAGCACCTGCGCAACGCGATCAGCATCAACTCGACGGTGTTCCAGCTCGGCGCGCTGGTCGGGCCGGCGCTGGCCGCCGTCGGCATCGCACTGGTCGGCGAGGGCTGGTCGTTCGTCGTCAACGCGATGGCCGGCGTCGTCGCGGTCGTGCTGCTGGTCGCGATGCGCCCGTCGGAACTGTCGGCCGCGCCGGCGATCGCCCGTGCCCGCGGGCAGCTGCGGGCGGGGCTGCACTATGTCGGCGAGAAGCCGGTGATCCTGTGGTCGACTGTGCTGGTCGGCTTCGTCGCGATCACCGGCATCAACCTCGCCACCGTCCTGGCCGCCTACGCCGACGACGTGTTCGGCATCGGCGCGGCCGGGTACGGCCTGCTGAACTCGTGTCTGGCCGCCGGCGCCGTGGCCGGGGCGCTGGCCTCGACCCGGCGTAAGAGCCTGCGGCTGCGCACGCTGGTGTACTCGGCCGCCGTGCTAGGCGTGCTGCAGATGACGGCCGGCGTGATCAACTCGCTGCCGCTGTTCTGCATCGTGCTCGTCGGCGTCGGAGCGGTGTCGCTGCTGTACCTGACCGGCGGCAACACCCTGGTCCAGACGACGGTCGCGGGCACCATGCGCGGCCGGGTCATGGCGCTGTACATCCTCGTGCTGTTCGGCGCACAGGCCGGTTCCGGCACGCTGATCGGCTGGATCGCGCACGAGTTCGGCGCGCACGTCGCCATGGTCGTCAGCGGCGCCGGGCCGCTGCTGGGCGCCGTCGTCGTCGGGGCGGTGCTGGCCCGGAAGGGCCGGCTGACCACCCGGCTCATCCTGCGCGACCGGCCCGGCCGCGGCCTGCTGTACGTCGTGCCGCGCGACTCGGTGCCGCAGGCGGCGGTGTCGCTGACGCCGGGCCTGCTCAGCCGGGGTTTGCGCGGACGGTCCCGGTCCACGCACCCGGCCGAGCGACGGCGCCGGCGGCAGCCCCGCGCGGTGCCGGGCCGGGCGGCGCATCCGCGCCAGCACACCGAGCGCACCTGGACCCGGACCGGCCGGATGCGCTGACCCTGCGGCGACGGGGCCGGCTACTCGCAGCCGACCCCGTCGTCGTCGGCGTCCAGGCCGTAGATGTCCTCGCCGACGACGTCGACCGGCCCGTCCGCGTACGACGGCCCGTTGCCGCTGCCGCCGGCGCAGTCGACGTCGGAGTCGATCGGCACGCACCCGGAGTAGTTCGGGTCGCAGCCCTCGTCCGGCGGGTCGACCAGCCCGAGAGCGTCCTCCTCCGGCTCGGGCTCCGGTTCGGGTTCCGGCTCGGGTTCGGGCTCCGGGGGCGGCGGCGGTGGCTCGTACGTCCCGACCGACGTCACCTCGTCGACCGGCGTCGTGGTCACCTCGTCGCTGACGAGCTCACGGCCGGTCTCGGCGCCGTCGGTCAGCGTCACCTCGTAGGTGAGCGTCCGCACGCCCGCGACCCCGGCCGTCGTGACGGCGGACGTGCCCACGTCCATCGTGTCGTCCTCGACGGTGACCCGCTCGAACGGGACCGCCTCGGTCTGCGTCACCGTCTCGACCGTCACCACCGGCGTCGGAGTCGGCGACGGCGTCGAGCTCGCCGTCGTCGGTTCGGCCGCGACCGGCGCGGCCCGCGCTCCGTCGTCGCCGGAGCCGCACGCGGCCACCGTCAACGCGAGCGGAACAAGAACGAGAACGCCTGTACGCAGGCGCGTTCCACCGAAACCCATGGCCCCCCGGCCCCCTGCCCTGTATGGGAAGCGGCGAGGCTATCCCCGCTCCGTGACCCCGTCAACAGCCGTCACGTGGCGAGCGTCGCCACGATCGCGACGGCGGGCGGCAACGCCTGACCGACGGCGCCCTGCCAGAGCCGCCGGTCGGAGACGAACAGGACGATCCCCGCCAGCACCATCGCGGCGCAGCCGAAGACCACCAGCGTCTTCCCGACGGCGTCCTCGTCCACCGCCCACACTCCGACGCCGATCAGCACGCCGGCCGCGAGGGCCAGATTGTAGAAGCCCTGATTGAAGGCCCACACCCGCACACCGGCCGCATGGCCGGGATCGCGGACGAACGCCCGCTGCACGGACGGCCGGTCGAACAGGATGCTCTCCATCACGAACGCCGCGAGGTGGAAGAGGCCGGCCACCACCGCGAAGACCCACGCGACCACCGTCATGGCCGAAGTATGGCGGCGCCGGCGTCAACAGCAAGGCGCCGGGCCGGTGTGACCCTCGGCACCGGCCCGGCATGCATCGATCGGCGGTCAGGCGTCAGCGGCCGACCGCCTTCTCCAGTTGCTTCTTCGTCATCTTCGAGCGCCCCTTGACGCCCTTCTCCTTGGCCTCGTTGTAGAGCTGCGCCTTCGTCCGGCCGCCCGGGCCCTTGCCGGAGCGCAGTCCCCCACGCCGGCCGGAGGAGATGTCGTCGGTGGACGAGCGGCTCTTCTGGCGCGCCTCGCCGGACCTCGCCCGCTCCTTGTTGACGGTGCGCGCGGCGATCTCCTCGGCGCGATCCTCGCCGTAGTCGCGGTCCTCCAAGCCCTCCTTGATGTGCTCGTACTGCCGCTCCCGCTTGTCACTCCACTGTCTCGGCATCCAGATCACCTCCGTCACAGGGCCCGTACCCGCCCCCGCCGAAACCATCCGCCGTCGTTTGCCAGCGGGACCGCCGGGTAGGTGACGACGATGCGACTGGACACTCTCACCGGCATCCTCGACCATCCCGGACCGTTCGCCAGCGCGCTGCTGGACGTCAGCCGCACGACGGAGGACGCACGCCAGCGGCTGGAGCTGCGCGGCCGGGCCGCCCGGACGGAGCTGGCGGCGTCAGGCGCGCCTGACGCCGTCGCGGAGGAGGTGGTCGGGCGGTTGCTGGAGCCGTCCGGACGGCCGGGCGAAACGGCCCGGCTCGTGGTGGCGGGGCGGGACGGCGTGCTGGTGGACGAGCTGCTCCCGGGCTGGGCCGGGCGAGAGGCGCTGACGTGGGGCCCGCTGCCCGACGCGACGGGATGGCTGGCCTACCAGGAGACGGCGGTCCCGGTGCTCGTCGTGCTGGCCGACCAGGCCGGCGCCGACCTGCTGCACTGCGCCGCCTGGGGCCGCGCGGCCGTCATCGTCCACACCGTCGACGGCGGCAGCGAGCTGCCGGCCAAGGTCTCCGACGGAGGCATGGACCGCGCCGACCCGCAGGGCCGGACCGACGAGCTGTGGCGGTTCAACGCCCGCGCGGTGGTCGCCGAGGTGGAACGGCTGGCCGGGTCGGAGCCCCCGCTGATCGTGCTCGCCGGCGACCCGCGCGCCCGTCACGACGTCCGCACCGGCCTGCCGCCGCAGATCGCCGAGCGGGTGGTCGAGGTCGAGCGCGGCAGCCGCGCCGACGGCGCCGCCACCGACGCGTTCGTCGCGGAGGTCGACGCCGCGGTGGAGCGGGCGGTGGACGAGCGGCACCGGCGCGCGGCGGCCCGGTTGGAGGAGCACCTCGGCCGGCAGTACGCCGTCGCCGTCGGGCTCGCCGACGTGCTGGACATGACCGTCCAGGCCGGCGTCGACACCGTCGTCCTCGACGAGGAGCGGACGGCCGGCCGCTCGGTGCGCCCGGCCGATCACCCGTTCCTGCCGTTGCCGGACGGCGTGCGCGCGGCGCCCGCGGTCCGGTCCGACCTGCTGGTGCTCGCCGCGGCCGCGGCCACCGGCGCCGAGGCCGTCTTCACCGCGCCGTCGCTGCTGCCCGACGACGGCGTCGCCGCCCTGCTGCGGTGGGACCGGCCGGCGCCGGGATGAGCCGGGGCTCAGCCGACGTCGGCCGGCCGCGAGGCGACGATCTGCTCGGCCCGCTCGCCGAGCGTGACGCCGTGATCGCGGGCGCTGTTGCGCAGCAGCGCGAACGCCTGGCCGGCGTCGAGGCCGTGCCGCTCCATCAGCACGCCCTGCGCCTGCCCGATGGCATGCCGCGTGTTCATGGCCCGGCGCAGCCCGGACTCGCGCTGGGCCGACACCAGCGCGACGGACGCGTGCTGGGCGTAGAACCGGGTCAGCTCCGCCCGCTCGGCGGCGAACGCGCCCACCTTCGCCGAGTAGACACTCAGCGCGCCCAGCGACGACCGGCTGGTGCCGAGCGAGAGCGACAGCACGCTGCGGAAGCCCAGCTCACAGACCGGACGGCCCCAGCTGCTCCAGCGCGAATCGGCCGCGGTGTCGTCGACCACGACGGCGTCGCGCGCGGACATCGCCTGGAGACCCGGGCCCTCGGCGCACTCGAGTTGCACTCTGTCGGCCCGCTCGGCCGCCGGGCTGGTCGCCGACAGCACCGCCGGCCGGCTGCCCCGGCGGAGCATGACGGCCACGCCGTCGCCGCCGGTGAGCTCCTGCGCGTACTGCAGGACGCTCTGTACCGTGCTCTCGACGTCGGGCTCGCGGTGCAGGCCAGCAGCCGCTTCGGCGAGATCGGACGTGGGATTGGGGTCCATGGCTTCGCTCACCTTCTGCCAGGGGGCACGAGGCTCCACCACCGACGAACAGACAGTTCTGTCTACCGTGCGACACCGATTGCTGTCAACGGGTATGGTGGAGCGTCATGCAGGCTCCGGACACACTCGGCGCCTCGCCGACCGCGCGAGAGCGCATCCTGGCGACCAGTTATCGGCTGTTCGCCAGGCGAGGTGTGCTGGGCGTGGGCGTCGACGAGGTCATCGAACGCTCCCATGTCGCCAAGGCCACCTTCTACAAACACTTCCCGTCGAAGAACGACCTGGTCCTGGCGTTTCTCGACCGGCGGGAACGCGAGTGGACCATCGGCCTGGTCGAGACCGAGTCGCAGAAGCGCGGCGACACCCCCGAGGAGCAACTGCTCGCCATCTTCGACGTGTTCGACGAGTGGTTCCGCGGCGACGACTTCGACGGCATCGCCTTCATCACCGTGCTGCTCGAGATGGGCAAGTCGCACCCGCTGGGCCAGGCCAGCATCCAGCACCTGGCCAACCTGCGCGGCATCGTCAGCCACCGGGCCGGCGAGGCCGGGCTGCGCGACCCGGACGAGTTCGCCCGGTCGTGGCAGATCCTCATGAAGGGCTCCATCATCGCCGCGCTCGAGGGCGACGTCGACGCCGCCCGCCGGGCCAGGGCGATGGCGGCCAGCCTGATCGAACAGTTCCGCTGACCATCGCCACGGGGGGCGACCACCATGACCGACGACGGGCCGCAAGCCGGCCGCGACCTCACCGAGTTGCTCGGCGCCGTGCACAACCTGCTGCTCAACTCGCCGCGGGTCGAGGAGTTCCTCACCGACCTCGCCAAGCTGGCCGCCGACCTCGTCGAGCCGCCGGCGTCGTGCGGCATCACCACCAGCTACGACGGCCGGCCACGGACGGTCGTCAGCAGCGACCCGCGCGCCGCGCAGGTCGACGAGGGGCAGTACACCGGCGGCTGGGGCCCGTGCGTGCACACGCTGGCCACCGGCGACCCGGTCGAGATCGCCGACCAGGAGTCCGACGAACGCTGGCCGAAGTACCGCGTCCACGCCGTCGCGCTCGGCGTGCGCTCGTCGCTGAGCCTGCCGCTGACCGTGAATCGCGAGGTCATCGGCGCGATGAACCTCTACGACTTCGACCAGCCCGAGGCGTTCGACGCCCAGAACCGGCACCGGGCCGAGACGTTCGCCGCGCAGGCGTCGACGGCGCTGACGCTCGCGCTGCGCCAGGCGCACGACGCCGAGCTGACCGACCAGCTCGAGCAGGCGCTGGCCACGCGCAGCGTCATCGACCAGGCCGTCGGCATCCTCATGGCGCAGCAGCGGTGCTCGGCCGACCAGGCGTTCGGGCTGTTGCGCAAGCACTCGCAGAACAACAACCTCAAGCTGCGCACCGTCGCCGAGCGGATGGTGGCGAAGGTGTCCGGGCAGCCGGCGCCGCGGACGGCCGTGTTCCAGCGGCGGCCGGGCGGGTCCATGCCCGAGGCGACGCCGGCGCTCGACGACGGCGGCATGGGCGGCGCGGGCGCGTAAGCCGGGCCGCACCGCCCACGAGTTGTCTTTTCCGGGCCGGGCTCTGTACCTTGACGGTCTCCGGTTAAGACGCCAGCCGGCGGCAGTCTCGCCGCATCAGGCCGACGCACCGAGGTCTTCATGGACTCGCCCTACGAGGCGCTCCCCGAGCCGGAGCCGGACACCGTCACCCGGCTCCTCGCCGCCGCCGCGTCGCAGCTCTACCTGCAGCCCGACGTGCACTCGACGGTGACCGCCGTCGCGCAGCAAGGTGTCGAGATCATCGGCGGCGACGCCGCGAGCGCCACGCTGCTGCGCCCGCGCGGCGACCGCGAGCTGGTCGTCGGCACGACCAGCCGGGCCGAGGAGGCCGATCGTTCCCAGTTCGACCTCGCCGAGGGGCCGTCGCTGACCGCCCTGGCGGCGCGGGCGCCGGTCCTGGTCGACGACACCGACGCCGAGCCGCGCTGGCCACGCTGGCGACTGGCCCTCGCGGAGCTCGGCTACCGCAGCCTGCTGGCGCTGCCGCTGGAGCTCGGGCCGCACTTCTCCGGTGCGATCGTCGTGTTCTGGGAGCAGCCCGAGCAGCCGGCCGAGCGGCACGTCGCCGTGGCGCGGATGTTGCTGCGGCACGCCGCCATCGCGATCACCGACTCCCGGCGGTCGTCGACGCTGCGCGAGGCCATCGACGCCCGCTACCAGATCGGGCTGGCGCAGGGCATCCTCATAGAGCGGTACGGCCTGGACGCCGCCCAGTCGTTCGAGGTGCTGCGCCGGTACTCGCGCGACAACAACGTCAAGCTCAGCCGGGTCGCGGCCGACGTCGTGCGCACGCGGTCGCTGCCCGACGCCCACGGCAGCGGCGAGTGAGTCCAGTAGTGTGGCCAGCGGCGACCGGCCTCGTGCGCCGGTCACCGCCGGGAGCCGCCACGTGACCACCCCTGCCGAGCTGACGTCGCGACTGGCCCGGGCGGTCGCCGACGCCGGTTCCGGCACACGGCCGGCGCAGCGGCTGGGCGAGGCCTGCCGCCTGGTCCTCGGCGCCGACGGTGTCGCCGTCGTGCTCGCCGCCACGCTCCCGCAGCGGCTCACTGTCTGCGTCACCGACGACGTCATCGCGCGGGTCGAGGGCCTGCAGGACGTCCTCGGCGAGGGCCCCGGCGCTGACGCCTACCGGTACGGCCGGACGGTCGTGGGCCGCATCGGCTCCGACGACGCCGCGGCCGCCTGGCCGCTGTTCGCCGAGGCGGCGCTGCACGCTGCCGGCCCGCTCACCGTCGTGGCGGTCCCGGTCCCGGCCGGCACGGACGTCCTCGGCGTGCTGACGGCGTATTGGATGGGCACCGGCCATCCGGTGCCGGACGCGGAGCTGACGACGCACCTGGCGGCTGCCGCCGGCACGACGCTGCTGCGCGACCCCGGCCTCGGCCACGATCTCGGCCTCGACGCACCGGACGGCGCGCCCACCGGCGTCCGGGCCGAGGTGCACCGCGCCACCGGCGTCCTGATGGCGCGGCTGCGCCTGTCGCCGGACGACGCGCTCGCGTTGCTGCGCGCCCGGGCCTACGCGTCCGGCGTCACGCTGGACGAGGTCGCGCGGCAGGTCCTGGACAACGTCGTGGGCCTCGCGTCCGGCGGCCGCCCACGACGGCGCTGACGGGCGGTGACGGCGGAACGGCCACTCCGCTCCCGGGAAGGGGGGCTTCGCGGGGAGCGGAGTGCCGATTCCCCCGTAGACGGATGTGCCGGCCGGCCCTGCACCCTTCCACCCGTCACTGTGTAGGAGGCACCAGCGCACCGGATCAGCACGCGGGAATCGCAGGTTTTCTGAGCGGCGCTACGCCGCCCCGCCGCTGTCGTCGTCGAGACCGGCGACGACGATGCCTGTCAGCTCGGTGCGCGACCGGATGCCGAGCTTGCGGAAGATGCGGCCCAGGTGCGCCTCGACGGTGCGGACGGACACGAACAGCTCGGCGGCGATCTCGCGGTTGCGCCGGCCGCTGGCGACCAGCGTGGCGATGCGCTGCTCGGCGTCGGTGAGGTCGGCCAGCCGGGTGGTCGGCGGCACCGGTCCCCCGGCCGCGCCGAGCTCCTGACCGGCCCGGCCGGCCAGCGCGATGGCGCCGCTCTCCTGGGCCAGCACGACGGTGCGCTGCAGCCACGACCGCGCGTCGGTGCGGCGGCCGAGCCGGCGCAGCCGCTCGCCGAAACAGAGCAGCGTGCGGGCCTGCTCGACCGGTGAGACCGTGTCGGGCGCGGTCTCGACCGCCTCGCGGAACAGCGTCAGCGCCTCCTCGCCCTCGCTGGCCAGCGCCCGGCAGCGCGCGACGGTGTGCCGCGCCCACGCCGTCGGGACCCGGCCGGCGCGCAGCTCGAACTCGGCCAGCGCGGCCCGGGCCCGGCCCAGTTCGCCGCTGCGCACGCAGGCCTCGATGTAGTCGGGCTCGACGGCGAGGATGGACGGGTCGGCGTGCTCCAGCGCCTGCCGGCGCGCGTGGTCCAGCACCGACATCGCCTCGTCAAATCGGCCGAGCAGCAGCAGGAACGCGCCGGTCTCGGCCTGCATGACGGCGGTCGCCCACGAGTCGCTGTGCCGCCGCGACCCCTCGATGGACTGGCGCCGACGGTCCCAGGCGGCCTCGTCCTCACCCAGGTAGGCGTTGACCCTGATCATGTACGCCGGCACCAGCGCGCGGTGGGCGCTGTCGGCGTCGACGCGGTCCCAGGCGGCCGCGGCCTCGACGGCCTCGCGCAGCCGGCCGGCCCGCAGCTCCAGCTGGACCAGCCCGGCCAGCGACGCCCGCAGCAGCAGCGGCGAGTCGCCGAACTGCCCGCTGGTGACGGCGCGCAGCAGCCGCCGCGCCTGCCCGTACCGCTCGGCCCGGACCAGCACGGTCGCGTGCAGCAGGTTCGCCTCGGCCTCGCCGAACAGGTCCTCCGCACCTGTGGGCCCGCTCTCGACCAGCTCCACCGCGCGATCCAGCTCGCCGCTCACGGAGGCCAGCAGCGCGGCCGTGCGCTGGTGCGCGGCGCCGGTGGCGGCGTCGAAGTCGTCGCAGAACCGTTCCGCCAGCGCCAGGAACCGGGCCGCCTCGGCCTGCTCCATGCGCCCGGCCAGCCCGTGTGCGGCGGCGAGGTCGAGCGCGGCCGCGCGGGTCGGGTCGATCGGCGCGATCTCCTCGACGTGCCGGCTGACCAGGCCGGTCGCGACCTCGCCGTCGAGCAGGTTGCGGGCGCGCACCTCCAGCAGCGCGAAGTCGGCCCGCTGCTCGGCCGTGGTGTCGAGCCGGAACCGCTCCCGCGCGATGTGCACCGCCTCGTCCAGCCGGCCGGCGAGGACGGCGAACCGGCCGGCCTGCAGCAGCCGCCCGATGCGCTCGCCGGGCTTGGACGTCAGCCGGACCGCTTCGCGCGCGAACGCCAGCGACCGTTCGACCTCACCACGGACCAGCGACTCGGCGGCCACCCGCTCCAGCCGGGTGGCCAGCTCGTCGTCGTGGTCGTGCCGGGTCTGCGCCAGGTGCCAGAGCTGCCGCCCGGGGTCGGAGTCGGCGTACGCGGCGGCCAGTGCCTGGTGGGCGGCGTCGCGCTCGGCCATGGTGGCGGCCTGCCAGATGATCGAGCGGACCGCCGGGCGCTGCAGCGTGAACGTCCCGTCGGACCGGTTGAGATGCTCGGCGAACAGCCAGGCGACGTGCGGCGCGTCGGGCGAGCCGAGCGCGTTCAGCACCGGGGCCAGCCGATGGTCCTCGCTGCCGGTGGCGACCAGCAGCGCAAACCGCTGGTCGTCGCCGAGCGTCGCCAGCTCGGGCAGCTGCTGCGCCTGCAGCACCGGCGAGTGCGGCAGGTGGCGGTCCAGCTCGACCTGCCCGAGCAGCTGCACGTCCGGGACCCGGCCGACGACGTCGAGCAGGGCCCGCGGGTTGCCGCCGACCCGGGCGGCGAGGCGGGCGGCGACGCTGTGCAGGGTGTGCGAGCCGGCCGCGCGGCGGACCAGCTCGGTCGCCTCGGTGGACGGCAGTTCGCCGAGGCGGATCAGCGGCAGCCCGAGCAGCGGAGGCACCCGTTCGGCGGTGTCGACGACCACCAGGAACACCAGCGGCGACGTCCCGACCCGCCGGGCCACGAAGCCCAGGACCTCCAGCGACTGCGGGTCGAGCCGGTGCGCGTCGTCGATGACGATGACCAGCGGCCGCCGCACCCGGCTGACCAGCGGCTGCACCTGGACGGCGATCTCGTACGCCGACGCGGTCTGGTCCAGCTGCGTCGTGAGCTCGTCGACCAGCCGCGCCGCCTGCCGCTGCTGCTCAGGCTCCAGCGAGCCCACGACGGCGGACAGCACGAGGTGCAGGCCCGAGAACGGCCAGCCGCGCTCGGAGTCGGCGGCCACGACCGACGACACGGTCACCTCGTCGAGGCCGGCCAGCCGCCCGGCGCGCGCGTCGTCGGACACGGCGCGCACGAGCGCGCTCTTGCCGACGCCGTCGACGCCCTCCACGACGACCGCGCCACCCTCGCCGGCCGCCAACCTCAGCAGGACTTCCCGGATCCTGGTCTGCTCACTGTCGCGACCGATCAACGCGTCGCGTACTTCCTTGTCCACCCGTTCCCCTCACCCTGCGATCACACCATCGCCGGGCCCCCCATCGCGATCTTCACCCCCAAGCATCGCGTCCGGCACCCTCCCATGACGGCAGAAGCCGACACTGCTGACGGGTGAGCGGGGGTGGATCGTGGGGTGAGGGAGGGGGTGAGTCTAAGATCGACTTCGGGCGGGGGGCTCGGGGGAGGCTGTGCGATGCAAGGTGCTGAAGGTGACCGACGGCGGGCGGGGCCGCGTCCCGTCCTGTCCAGACCGCGCCTGAGCGAGCCCTTGACCAGGCGCGATGCCGCGCCCATCGTCGTCGTGCAGGGCCCACCCGGACTGGGCAAGTCGCTGCTGCTCGACGACGTCGCCCGCCGGCTGGGCCCGGGCCGGGTGGCGCGGGTGGACCCGGACGCCGGCGACGACCTCGGCGCCGTCGTCGACGACATCCTGGCCCACGCGGTCGCCGACGACGCGGCCGACCCGCCGGCGGTCCTGCTCGACGGCGTCGTCCGGCCCGACGGCGAGGGCGTGCGCGCGGCGCTGCGATCGGTGCGCGACCACGACACCCGGCTGCTGCTGAGCACCCGGACGCTGCCCGGCTGGGTGACGTCGGACCGGCTGCTCGACGGCACCATCCACCTCGTCGGGCTGCCTGACCTGTTGTTCGACTCCTCGGAGATCCAGCAGCTGGCCACCCGGTTCCGGGTCGCGCTGAGCGCCGACGACCTCGCCGAGCTGGACCAGACGGCCGACGGCTGGCCGGCGCTCGTCGTCGCGTGGCTGCGCACCCGGCGGACCGACGCGACGTTGTCCGCGCGCGCGCTGCACGACCTCATCGACCGCTTCGTCCGCATCGAGGTGCTCGGCGACCTCGGCCCGGCGGACCGTGCGCTGCTCACCGACGCGGCCGCCGCGCCGCGGTTCGACGCGACCGTACTGGCGCTGCTGCTCGAGGACCACGCCCTGCCGGCGTACACGGCGACGCTGATCGACCGGTGGGCGACTGCCGGCCGGCTGGTGCCCGCCTCCGACGAGGGCCACTGGCGGCTGCCGCTGCCGGTGCGCCGCTGCCTGCTGGCGCAGCTGGACCTCGAGCAGCCGGGGCGGCGCACCGATCTGGTGACGCGGGCCGTCCGGCTGCTGGTCGCCCGCGGCCGCACGACCGACGCGCTGCCGCTGGTGGTCGACTCCACGCTGGACAAGGCGACCGCCGGCAGCGTGGTGCGGGCCAGCTGGGAGCCGGCGGTCGCGCGTGGCCAGTTCGACGACCTGCTGCCTGCGGTGAACACGCTGCCCGACGACGTCGTCGCCGCCGACCCGGTGCTGTTGCTGCTGGCGGCCATCTCCGCGGTCGCGCCGCCGCCCGATCTCGACACGTTCGCCCGCCGGGTCGCGCAGGCCGACCGGCTTGTCGACCAGCACATGCTGAGCGGGACGCTGCTGACCATCCGGTGCTTCCAGATGGTGCTGGCCCGGGCCCGGGGAGACGCGGCCGCCGCGCTCGCCGTCGAGCGGATGGGCCAGGCGCTGATCGAGGCCGCCGGCGACGACGAGCTGCGCGAGCACCTCGACCGCATCGTCTACTTCGACTGGCAGACCGGCGCCAACCGGCTGGCGACCGGCGACCTCGACGCCGCCGAGACCGTCCTCGGTCACACCGCCACCCAGGCCCGGCACCACGGCATCGCCTGGCACGAGGCGAACAGCGAGGCGCTGCGCTCGTACACGTCGTTCCTGCGCGGCGACCTCGCCGGCGCGGCCCGGCAGACGCGGTCGGCGGCGGAGATCGCCCGCCGGCACGGCTGGGCCGACAACCAGTTCACCGACCACGTGCACCTCACCCGCGGCGCGCTCGACCTCGAGCACGGGCGCACCACCGGCGTCGCCGAGCGGCTGCACCGCGCCCAGCGCCGGGTCGACCGCGACGCCGTCCCGCCGGCCGCGCGGCTCGCGCTCGCGTGGTCGACCCTCGCGCTGCTGGCCGGCGACCGCACCGCCGCCGGGCACGCCGAGCTGCTGACCGGCGACGATTACACAACCAACCGGCTGCCGCTCAACCGGCTGCTCGCGACGATCGCCCGCGCGTACGCGCTGCTGGCCCGCGACGACCCCAAGGCCGCGTCCGCTGTGCTGGACACCGCAATCGCGCCGCCCGGGCACGCCGCCCTGCTCGCCGTCGCCCGGGCCAGGGCGCTGCTGGCCGCCGACGACCCGCTGGCGGCCGGGCGCGAACTGGCCGCGCTCGGCGACCTCGGCGCCGTCTCGCTGACAGTCCGCGCCGACGTCTTCGCCCTGCACGTCGAGAGCGCCCTGCAGCGCGGCGTCAGCGCCGACGGCGACGTCCACCAGCTGCTGGCGCTGGCCGAGCGGACCGGCGCGCGTCGGCAGTTGCTGCTGCCGCCGTTGCTGCGGGCGGCGCTCACCGGCGGCGAGCTGCCGCTGCCGCCGTCAGGCCCGCTGAGCACGCTGGCGGTCGAGCTGGCGGCGCTGCACCGCGCCAACACCGCCGGCGCGCCCGCGCTGTCCGAGCGCGAGACCGAGGTGCTGCTGTCGCTCGACGGGCCCGACACGCTCAGCGAGATCGCTAAATCGATGTACATCTCCGGCAACACCTTGAAGACGACGGCCCGATCGCTCTACCGCAAGCTCGGCGCGGCCGACCGCTACGAGGCCGTCACGGTGGCCCGGGCGCTGGGGATCCTGCCGCCCGTCACCTGATCGGTTGCTCCCGGTTTGCGGCAAGATCGTGAATCCCCCTAGGAAGTTCTGCGGGGAGTGCCGACGCGCGGGGGACCCGCCTGCCACCAGGTTCTTTCCATGGCAGCTGAGTGGGATCATCAGGAGTTCGCCATCCTGCTCGACCGGGCCCACGAGGGCGACGACGACGCCTTCGGGATCCTCTACGAGAAGACGGCGCCGATGGCCCACCGCGCGGCCCAGCACATCGTGCGTGACCGGCACGCCGCCGACGACCTGGTCCAGGAGACGTTCTGCCTCGTGTTGAACGCCGTCCGGGCCGGCCGCGGGCCGCGCTCGTCGTTCCCCGGCTACGTGCTGTCGACGGTGAAGCGGCTGGCCTACCGGCATTCGACCGCGCGCGGCCGCACCGTCATCGTCCAGGACCCGGCCGCCTGGGACGCGCTTCTCGGCCGGCCCGGCTCCGACGCCGCGGACGCTGGGCGGGTCGCGGCCGCGCTGGCCAGCCTGCCGGCCCGCTGGCGCCACGTCCTCTGGCTGGTCGACGTCGAGCACTACTCGCCGTCGGAGCTGGGCTCGCGGATGTCGATGACCCCGAACGCCGTCTCCAGCCTGGCAGCCCGGGCCCGCAAGGCCCTGCGCGCCGCCTACCTCGAGACGGCCGCCGACGCCGCCTGACCCGCACGCCAGGGCCTGGCCGCCCCACATCGTCGCCGGTCAGTGCTCATCCACACCTGCTGGTGCTCTGCCGTCGCATGAGACGGCAGACCTCCATCGCGCGCGATGGTGCTCTGCAGTCGGATGAGACGGCAGAGCACCAGCGCCGCTGACAGGACACTGAACGTGCGAAGACCCGGCCGCCGCGGCGTGCGCGACGATCGGGCCTTCGCGTTGACGACGCGACCGCGGGGCCGGCTGCTGGTGCCGGCCCCGCGGTCGTGTGTCAGCCGGTCAGGCCTCCCGTCCCGGTCCGGCGGCGGGTGACGACCAGGGCCGTCCCGCCGACGATGATCAGCAACGCTCCGGCCAGCGCCAGCAGCACGGACAGGCCGTTGCCGGTGTCGGCGAGGTCGTCGTCGCCACCGTCACCGCCGCCGCCACCATCGCCGTTGCCGTCGTCGTCACCGTCGTCGCCACCAGGAGGCGGCGTGCCCGGGGTCTCCGGGGGCGTCGGCGGGTCGAGCGGCGCGCAGGCGTCGGCGTCGAGCTCGTGACCGTTGTGGTCGAGCAGCCCGAGGTTGAGCAGCCCGCCGTTCTCGCCGGCACCCGGGTCGTCCGGGCACTGGACCGACTCGGCGGTCGCGGTGGCCGGGTCGACCGTGACGGCGACGGTCACCTCGTAGGTGTGCGTCGTGTCGACGTCGATGGTGACGTCGCCGGTGATGGCGTTCTCCGGCGCGTCCGGCTCCTCACCTTGACCGGTGAACGTGTCCAGGGTCGGCACGTCGCCGGGCTCGGTGTTCTCGGCCGTGACGTCGACGATGGTGATGCCGGCGCCGTAGTTGAGCTGGTCGCTGAGGACGTAGTCCCCGGCCGCGGCCCCGTCGTTCTGGACCTCCAGCTCGTAGGTGATCGTGTAGGCGTTCGTGCCGGTCGACGTGGGCCCGGACGCGATCGTCTTATCCAGGTGGATCGACGGCAGGTCGGCGCAGTCGGTGTCGGTGATCTCGTCGCCGCCCTCGGTGGTGAGGGTGGCGCCGTTGTTCAGACCGCCGTTCTCCCAGTTGTCGCCGGGCTCACCCGCACACGCGGCCGCCGTGTTGCCGTCGTCGTCCACCTCGAAGTTCGGCGGGACGTCGGCGACGACCGTGATGGTGTAGACGTGCGGCGCGTAGCCCTCGTCGTTCATGCCGGGCAGCGTCACATCCTCGGCGATGAGGGTGTCCTCGAGACCGTCCCAGTCCTCGTTCACGGAGACCCCGTCGGGGAAGTCCGTGACCTCGGCGTAGTCGACCTCGACGGTGTCGCCGAACAGCAGCTCGTCCTCGAGGTCGTAGGTGGTCTCGCCCGGCAGCAGGTTGTTCACCGTCAGGGTGTAGACGACCTCCCACTGACCGTCGTTGACGGGCTCGGCGGACACCAGCTCCTTGTCGAGGTCCGGCTCGCCGAGCGAGAGGCAGGCCTCGTCGTCGTCGGTGAGGTCGTTGTGCTCTATGCCGGTGCTGTTGGCCAGCCCGCCGTTCTCGCCGGAGTCCGGCTCGGGGCAGGTCATCGACTCCTCGGTGAGCGTCTCCTCGTCGAGGGAGAAGACCACCTGCACCTGGTAGGTGTGCACCCCGCCGGCGGCGAGCGGCACGTCCTCGGCGATGACGTTGACGGGGTCGCCGTCAGCGCCCTGGCCGGTCCAGGTGTCCAGCGCGGTGACGCCCTCGGGCGTGGTGACCACCTGGGCGTCCTCGACGAGGATCCCCTCGCCGTACCGGAGCTGGTCGCTGATGGTGTAGTCGCCGTCAGCCGCGCCCGTGTTCGACGCCACCAGGTCGTAGGTGATGGTCCACGTCCCGTCGCCGTTGGCGGTCGGGCCGGCGCTGACCGTCTTCTCGATGTCGATCGACGGCAGCGGCGCGCAGGCCTGGTCGTCCTCGGTCAGGCCGGACTCGTCGGTCAGCGTCGACGTGTTGTTGAACGCCGTGTCCGACGTCGGGTCCTCGCCCTCGCCGGGGCAGGCCGTCGGGTCCTCGCCGCCCTCACCGGGCACGAGCTGCAGCGGCGCTTCCGCGATCACCGTCAGCTCGTAGTGGTGCGGCGCGTACCCGTCGTCGTCGGTGCCCAGCAACGGCACCTGCTCGGCGATGACCAGCTGGTCCTGCCCGTTCCACGGCGGGTCGAACAGCGTGGCCTCGGCCGGCGACGCGGTGACGTCGGCGGACACGATGGTCACCTGGTCGGTGAAGTGCAGCTCGTCGGCCAGGTCGTAGAGCGTCGCCTGGACGCCCTTGTTGGTCACGTCGATGCCGTAGACGATCTCCCACTGGCCGTTGCCGATCGGCGTGGCCGAGATGAGCGTCTTGTCGTGGGTCGGCTGGCCGACCTCACGGCACTCGGTGTCGGTGTCCGGGTACCCGTTGAACGACGAGTTCGCGTCGTTGTAGAGCCCCGTGCCATCCTCACCGCCGTCGCCGGCCAGCGTGCAGTCCGACGGGTCGGGCTGGGCCGGCGGGTTGGGCAGGTTCACGGTGAACTGGACGGTGACGGTGTACTCGTGCGACTCCAGCGCGCCGATCGGCTCGTCCTCGACGATCAGCAGGTCGGTGACGCCGTCGTACTCCGGCCGGGTCGTGATGGTGCCCGGGACGGTGTTCGCCGCGACGACCGAGCCGTCGACGATCTCGATGCCGGTGCCGAAGCGCAGCGCGTCCTCGAGGTCGTAGTCGGTCGGCACCTCGGACTCGTTGGTGACGGTGAGGCCGTAGGTGATCTCCCAGACGCCGGGCTGGTTCTCCCGGTCCACCACGTGCGGCTCGGTGACGACGGTCTTGTCGAGCGTGACGATCGGCAGGTCGCCGCACTCGTCGTCGGTGAGGTCCTCGTGGTTGTCGGGGGACATCGTGGCGTGGTTGAACAGCCCCGTGGTCGGGTCGCCGGCCTGCTGGCCGTCGGTGCAGGCCAGGTTCTCCGGCGGCGCCGTCACCTCGCCGGTCTCCGGGTCGGTCGTCAGCGCGACGGTGACCTCGAGCGTGTAGACGTGCTCGCTGCCGTTCTCGACGGTCGACTGCGGCGCGATCGGCACCTCGCCGGTGACGACGTTGAGATCCGTCGTGCCGTCCCAGTTCGGGTTCAGCAGCCCGTCGGCCTCCGGCGGACCGGACACCACCTGCGTGTCGACCACCTCGATGCCGTCGCCGTACCCGGTCAGGTCGTCGGTGAGCAGGTACGCCCCCGGGATCATCCCGGTGTTCTCGGCGACCAGCTCGTAGACGACCGTCCACGTGCCGTCGTCGTCCGGATTCTCCGTCGGTCCGGACACCGTGCGTTTGTCGAACTCGTAGTCGATGTTGGCGTAGCCGAAGTCGATCGTGTGGTCGTTCTCGCCCGGTCCGCCGGTGGTGATGCCGGCGTACGGGAAGTCGCCGTCCTCGGTGGTCTCCACCAGGCCGTCGGAGTCGTTCCGGTTCGCGTCGACGGAGTTCGGGTCACCGGTGTCGGGCACCGTCGGATACCAGTTCTCCAGTGGCCCGCCGGGTTCGTAGTCGGCCGGGTTGTCGACGCCGACGACGTAGTCGGTGTGCGTCTGGAGCTGGTAGTCCTGGTCGTTGGACGAGAAGTAGTACTCGCCGTTCGCGTCCGTCGTCGTGGTGCTGACGAGAGTGCGGTTGCCGTCGGCGTCGACCTCGTACAGGTTGACGGTCGCGCCCGGCACCGGTTCTTCGTCCGGGTCCTGGATGCCGTCGTTGTCGTTGTCGAACCAGACGTAGTTGCCGATCTCGATCGGCGCCGCCGACGCCATCGCCGTCAGCTCGCCCAGGCTGTTGCCCTTGCCGGTCTCGCCGATGTCGTTGGTGCCGACGATGACGGCCGCACCGCGCGGCTCCACGAGCGTGCCGTTGTCCTGGAAGTACCGGCGGGTGCCGGCCTGGAAGCCGGCCTCGGCGACGTGGATCCCTGTCTCCATGATGCCGTCAGCGCGGCTGGGCACCACCAGCGTCGCACCGAGGTGCTCAGCGCTGTTCACCCAGGTGTCCATGAAGAACTTGCCAGGCTGACCATTGGGACCGTTCAGCGTCACCTGATTCGTCACCGCACCTGGCTGGCCGTTGACCACGCCGTTCTGCTCGATCGACCAGGTGCCGTCCCCGTTGGAGCCGGCCTTCAGCAGCTCACCGCCGAGCGACCGGGGGACCACGATCGTGTCGTCGTCCGGGGCGAGGTAGGCCAGGTGGCCGAAGAGATCGCCACCGAGATCGCGGACGCCTACGATCAGGTCGCCGTGCAGATAGCGCGCGTCGGCGACGATCGGCACGGAAGAGTACATGACCTGTCCCTGCAGGAACGTCGCCCATTGCGCGGAATTGGTGGTCCACGGCTGGTAGCTCGCGGGGTAGAGGCCCGCGAACAGGCCACGGTTGTAGTCCAGCGGGAAGTCCAGCACCTCGGTCAGGTTCGTCGGGTCGGCCGGGTCGAACGCGTACACGTAGGCGTGCAGGTCGGCGCGGTTGCCGGTCGACTCGGCCGTGTTGGTGACCGTCAGGTACATCTCGTTGGTCAACGGGTTCGCCGAGATGCCGTGCGGGCGTAGGTCACTGCCGTCCGGGAAGTACGCGTCCAACTCGTGCTCGGTCACCCCGAGCACCTGCGTGCCGTCGCGGCTGATCTCGACCTCGACCAGCGACCGGTTGTACAGGTTGACCGCGAACAGCGACTCCTGGTCGTTGGAGATCTCCATCGCGCCGAGGCCGGTGCGGCCTACCGTGTCCCACGCCTGGGCGTCCCGCAGCCAGTCGTAGGCCGGGTTGTCCAGGGCCATGACCGGCCGCAAGCCGTTCGGGTCGCCTGGCAGCGCGCCCGGGTCGGAGTCACTGCCGAGGTCGACGCCGTAGTCCGACAGGTTCACGAAGAGATCGGCGCTGGCCGTCGGCGAGGCCGGCGACCCGCCGTCCGGCGTGACCCGGTAGACGGCGTCGATCCCGCCCGGGCCGAGACCCGTGTGCCGCCGGACGTACGCCGAGGCGAACACGGTGCCGACGCCGCCAGGCTCCTCGGCCCGCTGCCACGCGGTGCCGTAGGTGGCGCCGATTTGGCCGAACGGCACCTGCATGCTGGTCGGCACCGCGGTCGTGGTGTTCGGGCTCATCGCTTCGTATTCGTGCGCCGCGCCGGCGAACTCGGTGGAGTGGACGCCGTCGTGACCGCCGAACCGGAATACCGGCAGGTAGACGTAGGGGTTGTTCTCGACGAACGCACCGGGTGTCTGGAACGAGAAGTCGACCTGGGTCGCGGGGACCGTGTCGATGAACTGCACGGTGGTGCCGTTGCTGCGCCCGGCCGCCCGGCCGACGACGGAGTCGCGCCACTCGGCCCACTCGGGTGTGTCGGGCACGTTCGCCTCGACCCGCCAGGGGCCGGCGTCACTCGTGACCGGCAGCGAGTAGTTGCCGCTCGCGTCCGTGATGGCAGGGCCGGCGACGTTGCCGTCGGCGTCGTAGGCGTAGACCTCGATGCCCTCGAGCAGGCCCGACGCCTCGAACGTGTCGTACGTGCCGTCGGAGTCGTAGTCCTGCCAGATCGTGCCGGTGATCGGGTCACCGACCGCGGCCTGCGCCGGGATCGTCGATGCGCCGGCGGCGCCGAGCACGGAACCCACGACGGCGAGCGATGCGAACACGCTCAGCGCTGACCGGGCCCGTTTCGGGCGAGCGGGGGCCGGATGGCCGTGGCCTCGTTCGTGGAGCGATCTCACGGGGGTCCTCCGTCACTGTCGCACAACTGCGGTTGCACATCCCGAGCCGGCGTGCTCCCGTGCGGGGGTACACGACGGCGCTGACCATGAAGAGTCCGTCCGCATGGCGTTCAGCACGCGGTGTGACACAGATCACGTTTCAGGTCGGAACTCCGTGACCCGAGTGTCCGAATTGCCAGGTGAGCGAGCCGCGGCCGTGCCTACACTCGGGCCCATGAGCAGTCCCGGGCGCCGTGCGGCGCTGGCCACGGCCGCACTTCTCGCGGCGCTCGTCGCGCTGGGCGGCTGCTCCGGCGACGACGATCCGGGCGCCGCGCCGAGCGCGTCTGGCCCGTCCGAGTCCGGCGAGGGGCCGCGGCCGCTGACCGGCGACGAGGCGCAGCGGCTGTCGATGATGCGATACACGAACTACACCGACGGCGTCCGCGCGGTCCGGTTCGAGGTGACCGACAGCGGCCGGACGTACACCGTCGACGGCTGGGCCGACTTCGCCCAGCACGTCGGCTATGCGAACGTCAGCCAGGACGGCGCCGACCCGGAGCTGGTGGCGTGGACGCTGTCGGAGCTCACGTCGCACGCGCCGGTCGGGCCCGCGGGCGAGGCCGGGCCGCCGCTGCCGCCGCCCGACGACACCGCGTGGACGTCGTCGACGCTGGTGCCGGAGCAGTCCCGGCTGCACGCGGTGCTGGCGCTGGTCTTCCAGGCCGCCAGCGACCGGCCGGACAACCCGCTGCTGCTGCAGCAGACCGACGCGCGCTGGCTGCGCTCCGACGAGGTCGACGGCGTGCGGGTCGACGTCGTCGCCGGGCCGACCGCCGACCGCGCCTACGACCCCGCGACCGCCACCACCGCGCCGGACGGCAGCGACGCGACGGTGCGGTACTGGCTGGACGAGCAGGGCCGGCTGCTGCGGCTCGAGACGCGCCTCGGCGGCGCGGGCGACTGGACCACCGTCGACTTCGCCGAGGCGCAAGGCGTGGACGTCGCTTCCGCGTTCCTCACGACCACGGCGCGCGGCTGATGAGCGAGCCCACCGAGCCGCCGGCCCCGGCCGGCCGCACCCGGCGCCGCGACCTGCTGCGCGGGCTGGCCGCGGCCGGCGCGGCCGCGGGCTTCGCGGGCGCCGCGGGGCTGGCCGCCGGTCGTGCGACGGCCGACGACGGCGACCGGCGGGCGGCGGCGTCGCAGGAGCCTTCCACCCCGGCCGCAGCGGGCGGGCGACGGGACGCCGTCGACGCGACCGGCGCCCACCAGGCCGGCATCGCCCGTCCGGGCACCCCGCAGCCGCACGGCCTGCTGCTGGTCCTCGACCTCGTCGCGACGCCGTCACCCACGGCGCCGTACCGCGACGCCGTCCGTGCCCTGTGCGCGCGGCTGGGCACCGCGATCCTCGACCTCACCGGTGAGCGAGCCGCGGAGGCCGGGCTGCTGGACGGGCCGGGCGACCTCACGGCGACGGTCGGGCTCGGCCCGCGGGTGGTCGCGGCGTTCGGCGCCGACCTGCCGGGCGCGGAGCCGCTGCCGGTGTTCGCCGCCGACGCCTCGGTGCCGCCCGAACGGACCGGCGGCGACCTGCTGATCGCCGTCTACGCCAGTGACCCGAACGACGTGCACCGGGCCGCCGCCTGGCTGACCGAGCGGGCCGCGCCCGACGCCGTCCCGCGCTGGTCGCAACGCGGCTTCCGGGCGCCCGGCACCGACACCATCGCGCGCAACCCGCTCGGCTTCCACGACGGCGTCATCGTCCCGCGCGACGCCGCTGAGCAGGACGAACACGTGTGGATCGCCGACGGCCCGCTGGCCGGCGGCTCGATCTGCGTCGTCCGGCGGCTCTGCCTCGACGCCGCCCGGTTCACCGCCGAGCCGGTCGAGCGGCAGGAGGCGGTCGTCGGCCGGCACCGCAACGACGGCTCACCGCTGTCCGGCGGCGGCCCGACCGGCGAGGTCGACCTGCTGGCCAAGACGCCCGACGGCCAGTACGTCACGCCGGCGCGGTCGCACGTGCGGGCCGCGCACCCGTCCGTCACCGGCAGCGCCCTGATGCTGCGCCGCGGCTACGCCTTCGACGACGGCGCGACGGACGCCGGGCTGCTGTTCATCTGCTTCCAGCGCGACCTGCGCACGTTCGCGCAGACCCAGTTCCGCCTCGACGAGGTCGACGACCTGGGCGAGTACGTCACCCCCACCGGCAGCGCGACGTTCCTCGTCCTGCCCGGCTTCGACGCCGACCACCCCCTCGGCGCGTCACTCCCATGATCATGTCCCTTCGCGGTCGCTGTAGAGCCTGTTGCTTTTTGTCTCGGCGTGGCGTCTGGCCTGGTTGATCATGGTTTGGAATGGTGCGGGTCATGGCGAAGGGATACCGGCCGGTCGATCGTGACCAGGCGTTTCTGTTGCCGCCGTCGATGACGGACTGGCTGCCCGGTGATCATCTGGTGTGGTTCGTGATCGCGGCGGTGAAGCGGATGGACACGACCGCGTTCCACGCCCGGGCCAGGCTCGGCTCGGTGGGCCGGCGGGGCTTCGACCCGGACATGCTGCTCACCTTGTTCATCTACGCGA
This sequence comes from Jiangella alkaliphila, assembly GCF_900105925.1. NCBI lineage: Bacteria > Bacillati > Actinomycetota > Actinomycetes > Jiangellales > Jiangellaceae > Jiangella > Jiangella alkaliphila. The sequence continues at coordinate 298,213 of NZ_LT629791.1, forward strand.
TGGCGCACGGGGTGTCCTCGTCGCGGCAGATCGAACGGTTGTGCGGCACCGATGTGGCGTTCCGGATCATCTGCGCCTCCGATGTGCCCGACCACACGGTGCTGGCCCGGTTCCGCCGCGACCACGGGCAGGCGCTGGAAGACCTGCTGACCGCGTCGCTGCTGCTGGCCACGGAACTGGGCATGGTCCGGCTCGGGACGGTGGCCTTCGACGGCACCAAGATCGCCGCGAACGCGTCGATGGGAGCGAACCGGTCCGAGGCGCACCTGCGCAAACTCGCCCGGCAGTATCTGGGTCGGGCCGCGGCCACCGATGACGCCGAAGATGAGCTGTTCGGCGAGGACCAGCGCGGGGACGAGCTGCCCGAGGACCTGACCGACCGGTCCCGCCGCGGTGAGCGGATCAGCCAGGCGCTGGCCGAGATCGGGCCTGTCAAGTTTTTCGTGTAAGACAGGGCAAACCTTTACCTTGATGTGACTTTTCTAGGTGAGTCGTCCTGGGAATTCCACGACCAGGAAGTTGAGTGCTTTCTTCCATCCATGGGTTCCGGTGCCTGATGCTCCTCCTCGTTTCCGGCTGATGTTACGGATCCCGAGAAAGAGCAGCTTCATGGCGGCGTCATCGTCGGGGAAGTGGCCGCGAGTCTTGGTGATCTTCCGCAGCTGGTAGTTGATTGATTCGATCAGGTTCGTCGTGTAGACGATTCGGCGTAGCTCGGCCGGGTAATCCAGGAACGGGATGAACTCGTTCCACGCATTCTTCCACACCTCGATCGCGCCGGGATACTGCTGCCCGAAATTCTGCTCGAATTCTTTCAACGCGATCTCGGCCGCCGCGACGCCGGGAGCGGTGTAGATGTGACGCATCGCCGTGGCGACCTTTTTCCGGTCGCCGTAGGAGATGAATCGCATCGTGTTGCGGATGACGTGCACGACACAGGTTTGCACGGTGACCTTGTCGAACACGCTGCGCGCGGCGTCAGGCAGCCCGGTGAGCCCGTCGCAGCACAGGATGAGGACGTCGCGCAGGCCCCGGTTGCGCAGCTGCGTGAGCACGTGCGCCCAGAACTTCGCGCCCTCCTCCGCGGCGATCCAGATCCCCAGCACGTCCTTCAACCCGTCGACGTCGACGCCCACGACCAGGTGTGCGGACTTCAGCGTGACCGAGCCGCGGTCGCGGACCCGGATCCGGATGGCGTCGACGTAGACGATCGGGTAGACCTCGTCGACCGGCCGGTTCTGCCACAGTGTGATCTCGTCCACGACCACGTCGGTGATCTTGGAGATCAGCGCCGGCGACGTGTTGATGTCGTAGATCTCCTTCAGGTGCGCCTCGATCTCCCGGGTCGATAGCCCGCGCGCATACAACGACAGAATGATGTCCTCGATCGCGCCGACACGCCGGGAGTGTTTCGGCACGATCTGCGGGGCGAATGTCGAATTCCGGTCTCGTGGCACGGTCACGTTCACCGGGCCGGCCGTCGTCGCGACCGTTTTGGCCGAACGCCCATTCCGGGAGTTCCCCGATCCGCGCCCAGCCGGATCACCGGGCTCATAACCGAGATGATCGGTCATCTCGGTCTCCAACGCCCGCTCCAGAACTCTCGACGTCAACCGATTCAACAACCCATGAACACCATCAACCGGTGTCCCGGACGACTCGGCATCCGCCAACAGATTATCAATCGCCTCATCCGGCAACACCGCCGCCAACCGACGAGCTGCCTCATCCGAGGAATCGACAACCTTCTCCTGCTCCGACACAAAGAATCCTCTCGCGGCCACGACGCAAACACGCCCGGACCAATCCTGGCCCACCCGGCCTTACACGAAAGATTCAACACGCCCCCGAGATCGAACGACGCCGGGCCGCCGAGCAGGCCGGGACCGAGGCCGAGCGGGCCGCGGCGGCGGAATACGTCGCGAAGGCCGGTGACCCGGCCGGCCGGGCTCCGACGGGGCAGGCACCGAAGGCCGCGGACCCGGTGGCGGTGGCTCGGGCCCGCTGGCAGCGTGAACACGACCGCGCCCAGGCCCGCTTCGACGCCTACCAGGTCAAGGCCGCCGCTGCGGCCGCACGAGGACACCGGCTGCCCGGCACCCCGACCGCGGCACCGGACGACCACCCCACGGTGATGCGGCTGCGCCAAGCCTACCAGGACGCCCTGGCCCGCCAGGCCGAACCGGCCACACCCGGCCCGGACACCACCACCAGCGCTCACCGGGCGAACCTGACCGACCCGGACTCCCGGCTGCTCAAGACCCGCAACGGCTGGATGCAGGGCTACAACTGCCAGACCGCGACCAGCGCCGACGGGTTCATCATCTCCGCCCGCGCGACCCAGGACGCCAACGACGTGCACCAGTTCGTCCCGACCATGAACGACGTCACCGCCACCGCCGGCATGCTGGCCGAGCACACCGGCCGTGACGACCTCGCCGTGGGCACCATGATCGGCGACGCCGGCTACGACAGCCACGCCAACCTGACCGCGCCCGGCCCGGACCGGCTCATCGCCAACGCCACCCGACGCGACCTGAACCAGGCCGCCGCCACCGACCCGGCCACCGGCCCACCACCACCCGACGCCACCACCCGCGAACAGATGGACCACCGGCTGCGCACCGACGACGGGCACGCCCTCTACGCCCGCCGCGCCCCGATGGTCGAAGCCCCCAACGGCTGGCTCAAAGACCGCCGCGGACTACGACGTGGCTTCGCCCGCCGCGGCATCGACGCCGTCCAAGCCGAACTCTCCCTCGCCGCCGCCGTCACCAACCTGCTCAAGATCGCCACCAACGGCATCACCACCACCCAGCTTGCCACCGCCTGACAGGCCACCAGCACCGACCCGACACGCCCACGAAGCCGCGCCCATCAGCCAGAACCACGCCCGCCACCCACAACCCGCAAAGAGCAACGGGCTCTGTAGCGCCGCGAAGGGACATGATCATGGAAACTCGGGTGGCGTCCTCGATCGGGCAGCGATGGTCCGATTGATTCACGGCTGGGTGCCCAGGCGCTCCCTAGGATCCGTGATGAACAGCAGGAACGCCCGGCCTCGCGGGGTCGTCCTGCGCGCTTCCAACCCTTGGGCTGACATGGTCGTGCCCAACTCACCACCAGAGACGAGCCCGGCGGCGGCGTCACCCTGCCGTGACGGCGTCCTCGACCGGCCGGCCGTAGTCGACGGCGTCGAGGACGGCCTGCGGGGCGCGGTCCAGGATCTCCGCGTCGGGCCGGGCGCCGAGCGCGTCGTTCACCGTCGAGAACGCGACCCGCAGGCCGCAGAACAGCGTGATCGCGAAGATCTCGCCGTCGGCCCAGCCGGCGTCGCGCAGGTCCTGCACGTCGCGCTGGGCGGTGCCGTTCGGGTCGCGGACCACCTTGCGCGCCCACGACGCCATCGCCCGCTCCTTCGCGGTCAGCCCGTCGTCGCGGCCGGTGAGGACGGCGGCCGCGGTCTCCGGGTCGGCCTCGCCGGCCAGCCGGGTGCCCCACACCAGCGAGCAGACCGAGTTGCCGAGCGCCGAGGCGGCGGCGCCGACCAGGATGCCGCGCTGCCGGAACGTCATGCCGTTGCTCTCCCACACGTGCGTGATCAGGTCGAACAGCTTCTCGTGGTCCTCCGGGCCGTACGCCCACAGCCGCGACACGTTCATGACGTAGCCGTCCTCGGCGAGGTAGTGCTCGTAGAGGCGCTGCGCCGCGGGTGAGTCCGGTGCGTCGCCGAGGAAGTGCGGACTGGTCATCGGGTCACCTTCGGTCGGTCGGGAGCGTCGATCAGGACGGTCAGGGCGGGGTTGTCGACGTCGGCGGCGAGCACGCGCGCGGTCGCCAGCGCGCCGCCGTCGCCGAGCCGGTGCCGGTGCAGCTGCGCGCGGACCACCAGCTCGCGCATGCTGCCGCGGGCGGCCAGCGTGCCGAGCGACGCGACCAGCGGCCGGGCCAGGTCGACGTCGCCGCGGTCCAGCGCGGCGCCGATCGCGGTGTCGAGGACGTGGCCCTGCATCCAGTGGTAGCGGTCGGTCACCCGGTTGCAGCGGACGGTCGCCTCGGTGAGCCACTCCGCCGCCCCCCGCTCGTCGCCGCGGCCGGCGCTGACGAGGGCGAGCCCGCGCGCCGCGAAGCCCTCCCAGCACGGGTCGCCGACCTGGCAGCCGAGCACCCAGGACTGCTCGAACGCGTCGGCGGCCGCGGTGAGCTCTCCGTTGCGCAGGTCGACCTCGGCCCGCAGCGCCTGCGGCCAGGGCAGGAACGCCAGCCAGCGCTGTTCGTGGACGATCCGCAGCGACCGGTCCGCGGCGACGGTGGCCTGGTGCCGCTCGTCGCGCAGCAGGTGTGCCCGGGCCAGGATCGACAGCGACCAGGCCTCCTGCCGGTCGTCGCCGGCGGTGCGGGCCCGGTCGATCGAGTCGGCCAGGTGGGTGAACGCCGCCGGGTAGTCGGCCTCGTCGGAGGCGTTCTGGCCGCGGACGCCGAGGATCGCGGCCAGCTCGGCGTCGGTCTCGGCCAACCCCTGGGCGCGGGACAGCCAGGTCGCGGCGGCCGACCGGCGGCCGGCCTGCACCTCGACGAAGCCCAGCTCGCGATGTGCCGTGACGGCGGAGACGCGGTCGCCCGCGGCCGTCGCGAACCGCAGCGCCTCGTGCAGGACCAGCGCGCCCTCCTCGTCGCGGCCGCGCACCGCGTGCACCAGCGCGCCGCCGAGCGCCGTCAGCGTCCGGGCCTGCAACTGCGGGTCCCGGCAGCGGGCCGCCTCGGCGACGGCCCGGCGCAGGCACTGGATGCCCGGGTCGACGGCGCCCGCGAGGATCGCCGCGCGCCCCGCGTCGAGCTGGCTCAGCGCCGCCGCCCGGCCGCTCAGCGCCGGCGTCCGGGGCGAGTCCGACGCGGCCGACGCGGCCTCCGTCAGCGCCACCGACGCCTCGATGCCCAGCTCGCGCATGAGCACGTCGCGGCCGGCCGCCACCTGCCGCTGCGCCGCCGTCCGGTCCCCGGCCATCGCCAGGCTGCGGACCAGCAGCTCGTGGTTGCCCTCCTCGAGCGGGTTCAGCTCGACCACCCGCGCGGCGTACGGGACGGCGTCGGCGGCCCGGCCGCCGGCCAGCAGCGCCACCGCCGTCTGCCGCAGCCGCGCCTCGATCAGCGCGGACACCCGGTGCCGCTCGACCGCCAGCCACGACTCGACCTCCGGGCAGGATGCGACGTGGACGCCCTCGAGCAGCTCGTGGCCGGCGCTCAGCAGCTGCGCCGGGTCGGCCAGCTCGTCGACCAGCCACCGCGCGTCGACGGTGTCGTCGGGCAGGCCGCCGCGGGCGACCGGGTCGCCGGTCAGCACGTCGGACCGGCCGAGCGTGCGGCGCAGCTCCGCCAGCGTCCAACGCAGCGCGCCGAGCGGGTCCTCGGCGTCGGCGAAGAACAGCTCGGCCAGCCGCTGCCGGCTCGGCGGGCGGTCCGCGAGCAGGACGTAGGCCAGCAGCACCCACGCCTTCCGGCCGCGGGGCGCGCGCACGGGCCGGCCGTCGCGCTCGATGGCCGGTGGCCCCAGGAGCCGGATCGTCCCCATGCGATACCCCCCGCTGGGTCGATTGTGACCCCGAACGGCGGGCCGCGGAATGCCTGGCGGCCCGCCGGTTCGCGGCCGCGCACCGGTCAGGCCGGCGGCGCGACGGGGCGACCCTCGGCCGTCCATGCCTTCAGCCCGCCGTCAAGATGTGCGACATCGGTGTAGCCCAGGCCCAGCAGAGCCCGCGTGGCCAGCGCCGATCGGCCGCCGGACGCGCAGTACAGGATGGTCTGGTCGCCCGGGCTGAACTCGGCCCGATGGTACGGGCTGGCCGGGTCGGCGTAGAACTCCAGCATCCCGCGCGGCGCATGCACGGCGCCCGGGATGACGCCGTCGCGGCCGACCTCGTCCTGCTCGCGGAGGTCGACCAGCGTGACGCCGCCGGCCGCCAGCCGGTCGGCCACCTCGTCGGTGGTGAGGTTGCGGATGCCGCTCTTCGCAGCGGCGACGAGGTGCTGGACGGAATGCTGTGTGCTCACGGTTGTTCCCCCGTTGGTCGATGTGGTGCGGTTCGTCGCAGGACGATCCGGCACGGGCGTGTGAAAGCGCGTGTGATGGGCAATTGCCGTGGAGTGTCCGCGTGGGGCATCCTGCACAGACGCACTTTCGACGGCGTTGTGCGAAAGGGGGACGGCGCGATGGCAGAGACGTTGGTCGGTGAGCGGGTCGTGCTGCTGGACCCCGCCGGCGCCGCCGTCGGCACGGCGCTGAAGAGCGAGGTCCACCACGCGGCGACGCCGCTGCACCTGGCGTTCTCCTGCTACGTCTTCGACGCCGCCGGATCGCTGCTGGTCACCAAGCGCGCCGCGCACAAGGCGACCTGGCCGGACGTGTGGACGAACTCGTTCTGCGGCCACCCCGGACCGGACGAGGACATCGCGACGGCGCTGGCCCGGCGGGCGGTCGACGAGCTGACCATCCGGCTGGGCGACCTGCGCCCCGTCCTCCCCCGGTTCCGCTACCGCGCGGTGATGCCCAACGGCGTCGTCGAGAACGAGGTCTGCCCGGTCTTCGCCGCGACGACGGCCGATCCGCCCGAGCCGCACGCCTCCGAGGTCAGCGCCCTGGAGTGGGTCCCCTGGTCGATGTTCCGCGACGACGTCCTGGCCGGCCGCCGCGAGGTGTCGCCCTGGTGCGCCTGGCAGGTGGCCGAGCTGGCCGCGCTGCCGGACGACCCGCTCGCCTGGCCGGCCGGCGACTGGGCCGCGCTGCCGCCCGCCGCCCTCGGCTCCGCCGCCTGAGCCTCAGGTCTACCGTCGCACCCGCCGAACCGCTATCATGATCGAGTACGGCACGCCTTCCGGCTCGGCTTCACCCGACCCGGGAGGCATTCGGCGTTTCTGGGCCCTTTTCGCGACAGCGTCGCCCGCGCCCGCCGTCCACACCACACACTCCGAGGGAGCAGCATGCCCATGCCCGTCGTCCGTCCTGCCGACACCGCCGACGCCGCCGACCGGGCCGTCCTCGACCGGCTCTGGCTGATGTTCCGGCACGACATGTCCGAGTTCCAGGGCGGACTGCCGAACCCCGACGGCACGTTCCGCAGCGACCGGCTGGCCGCCGCGCTCACCGATCCCGACCGGCTGGCCTACCTCCTGACCAGCGATGACCACCCCGCGGGCTTCGCGATCGTCCGCGGCCTCGACCAACCCACCCGGGTGCTGAACAGCTTCTTCGTGGTGCGCGGGGTACGTCGCCGCGGGGTCGGGCTGGCCGCCGTCCGCGAGGTCGTCCAGCGGCACCCGGGCGCGTGGGAGGTCGCGTTCCAGGAGGCCAACGCCGGCGCGGTCCGGTTCTGGCGCCGGGTCGCCACGGCCCTGGCCGGCCGGCGGTGGACGGAGGAGCGGCGGGCGGTGCCGGGCCGGCCCGACCTGGCGCCGGACGTCTGGATCCGCTTCGACGTGGCGCCGGTCGGCTGAACCACACGGCAGAATGCCCCAATGGTGATGACCCCGCCGACCCGCCTGACCCGTATGGCCGACAAGGCCGTCACCGACCTCCCGGCGCTGCACGCGCTGCTCGACGACGTCCTGCTGGGGCATGTGGCGGTGGTGGTCGACGGCCATCCGGTCGCGTTCCCGACCGCCGTGGCCCGCGACGGCGACCAGCTGCTGGTGCACGGCTCGACCGGCTCGTCCTGGCTGCGGGCGCTGAGCACAGGGGCGCCCGCATCGGTCACCGTCACCGCGATGGACGCCGTCGTGGTGGCGCGCGCGTCGTTCGAGTCGTCGTTCCACTACCGCAGCGCCGTGCTCTTCGGCCGGTTCACCACGCTCGCGGGCGACGACAAGGAGCGCGCGCTCGACGTGCTGGTCGACCGCATCCTGCCCGGCCGCACCGCCGAGCTGCGCCGTCCGACGAAGCGTGAGCTGGCCGCGACGCTCATCCTCGGGCTGCCCATCGACCAGTGGTCGCTCAAGGTGTCCGAACGCTGGCCCGACGACCTCCCCGAGGACGTCGAGGGCCCGACGTGGGCCGGCATCGTCCCCTTCCAGCAGGGCTACCGAGACCCCGTCCCCGCGCCCGACCTGCGCGCCGGCATCCCCGTCCCGCCGTCGGTGCGCGCACTGTCTGACTGAGCCGCGTTGCGGGTACGGACCCGGCATGCGCGTACTGACCTGGAACGTGTGGTGGCGATTCGGCGAGCAGTGGCGGGAGCGGCAGATCGCCATTGCCGCGACGCTCGCCGCGCACCAGCCGGAGATCGTCGGCCTGCAGGAGTCCTGGGCCGCCCGCGAGGCGTCACAGGCCTCGGTGCTGGCAGCACCCCTGGGCCTGCACTCGGTGTTCGGCGGCCCGTCCCTGCCCGACCCGGTCGAGGAACCCGGCCACGACGGCGTCGACCTCGGACTGGCGATCCTCAGCCGCTGGCCGATCCGGCACTCGTGGACGCACCGGCTGCCGTCGAGCCGCGCCGCGCCGCCGGTCGCGCTGGTCGCCGCCGTCGATCATCCCGACGGCGTGCTGCACGTCTGCGTGTGCGCCGAGCACCACGCCGACCTCGCCGACGACCACCTCGCGCAGACGCGGGAACTGGCCCGGCTGGTCACCGAACTGAGCACACTCGGGAGCGCGCTGCCGGTACTGCTGCTCGGCGACCTCAACGCCGGCCCGGACACACCCGAGATCGCTGCGCTCACCTCGCACGACGGCATCGTCGACGCCTGGACCGCGAGCGGCGGCGGCGACGGTGACGGCGTCACGCTGAGCGCCGCGCTGCCGATCGCGCCGCTGGGCGCCGTCAAGCAGCTGGACCGCCGCATCGACTACGTGCTGTTCCGCCGCTCCACGGGTGGACCGGCGCCCGCGGTGACCCACGCCGCCGTCGTGGACGAGCCGGTCGACGGGCTGTACGCGTCGGACCACTTCGCCGTCGTCGCCGACCTAGCGCTATGACTCGCGCAGCTGACGGGTGAACGCGGACAGGTCGTGGACGAACTCGTGCACCAGCGGGCGCAGGGTCCGGCCGCGCACCCAGTTGATCGCGAGGTCGAACGCCAGCCGCCGGCCGTCCGCGTCGCACAGCGGCCGGGTGAGCAGGTCGCCGCTGCGGCGGTCGACGGCGTCGCTGAGGACGCCGATGCCGACCCCGGCCGCGACCAGCGCGGCGATCGTCTGCCCGGCGCTGCACTCGAAGATGACCTCCGGCTGGACGCCCGCCATCTGACAGGCCGACCGCAGCAGCTTCGTCGAGCGGAAGTGCTCGCCGATGACGAGCACCGGCTCGCGGTCCAGCTCGTTGACCCGCAGCGGCCCCGGTTCGTGCAGCCGGTGACCACTCGGGATCAGCGCCTTCACCTCGACCCGGGTGATCGGCAGGCTGTCGACCTCGCGCGGCACCGGCGGCGACGCGATCGCGGCGTCGCACTCGTGGTCCATCAGCCGCTGCCGGGTCCGGATCGGGGTGTCCTCGATCAGCCGGACCCGGGTCGAGCGGTGCTGGGGGATCCAGTCGGCCAGGAAGTCGGTGAGGTAGGTGCTGACGGCGGTGGTCGTGCAGGCGACGACGATGGTGTGCGACCACGCGCCGGTCGTGACGGCGCGCGCCTCCTCGACCGTCGCCAGCACCCGGCGCGCGGTGGACAGCAGCGCCTCACCCTGGGTCGTAACCTTGACCCCGTGCCGGCTGCGCTCCAGCAGTAGCACGCCGAGCTCCTGCTCGAGCCGGGCGATGCGCCGGGTCAGCGACGGCTGCGAGACGTACAGCGCCTCGGCGGCGCGCCGGAACCCGTTGTGCTCGACGACGGCGATGTACGCCGTGAGGTCCTCCAGCTCCATGCCTCATCCTCGTGCCCGCCGGTCACACGATCGCGTCCGGGTAGCCGCTCGGACGTACTGCCTCACGGTAGCGCTCGTTCAGCTCCGGCCAGGGGACCTCGTGGATGTAGACGGCCTCGGTGAAGTGCCAGAGCAGGTACGGGTGGGCGCCCAGCGCGTAGAGCGCGGCGTAGTTGCGGGCCGCGAACGCCGCCCGCTCGGCGTCGGTCAGGACGCGGTCATCGGTGCGCCGGTCCGGCCCGGCCGCGCCGGCCAGCCAGGCGTCGACGAACGCGGCCGGGTCGGCGACGTAGGCCCGGACGGCGTCGTCGCTCATCTCGACCGCGCGCATGAACTTGTTCATCATGTACGTGCTCATGGCCCGGTCCAGAGGAAGAAGGGGCTGGGGGCGAACCGCGACGGCGTCGCCTCGGCCAGGTCCGCGGGCCGGCCGCTGACCGCGGCGAGCGCGGCCACCACGTTGACGTACTGGTAGGTCATGTTGCCGGCGCAGGTCACCCGCTCGTAGGTGCAGCCGGCGATGGCCGCGGCCAGGTCGCCGTCGCGCATCCAGCCGACCGCCTCGGCGTCGAACCCGGGGTCGGACGACGCGCCGCCGAGGAACTGCCGCGGCCCGCCGATCTCCGTCGCCATGTGGCCGGACGTCAGCAGCGCCACCCGGGCGTCGGCGTCCCAGCGGGCGATGCCGTCGCGGATCGCCTCGCCCAGCGCGACGTACCGCTCGGGGCCGGGCAGCGGCGGCAGGACGCCGTTGACGTGGATCGGCACGACGGGGACGTCGAAGTCCGGCGTGAGGTACAACAGCGGCAGCACGAAGCTGTGGTCCAGCCGCCACTCGTGGCTGACGGCGAAGTCGATCCGGCCGGTCAGCAGCTCGCGCCCGGCGATCGCCTCGGCCAGCGCCCGGTGGCCGCGGACCTCGCGGTACGGCAGCCCGAACGTGCGCACCTCGTTCTCGAACGTCCCGTGGTAGCCGTCGGCCAGCCCGATCACGAAGGCCGGGCAGTTGTCGGCGTAGAACTGCCTGATGTGGTCGGTCCCGATCACCACGATCACGTCGACGGCGGCCGCCTCCAGCGCCGCGCGGATCCGGGCGAAGTTGGCCGCGACGCCGCGCAGGTCGTCCGGCGGCGGGTCGGTCAGCACCCGCCACAGCAGCGGGTTGTGCGGCGTCGCCGCGGTGAGCACCAGCTCGGCCACCCTCAGTCCTCCCCCGACCCCGACCCGGCGAGCCCGAACAGCCGCACCGCGTTGTCGCGCAGGATCTTCCGCCGCGACGTCTCCTTCCAGCCGAGCTGGTCGAACTCGGCCAGCCAGCGGTCCGCGGTCAGGACCGGCCAGTCGGTGCCGAACAGCACCCGGTCGGAGATCACCGAGTCGGCGTAGCGCACGACCTCCGGCGGCAGGTACTTCGGCCCCCAGCCGGACAGGTCCAGGTAGACGTTGGACTTGTGCCAGACCATGGCGATGTTGTCCAGGTGCCACGGCCAGGCGGGGTGGGCAGAGATGATCCGCAGCTCGGGGAACTCGGCCGCGACGTCGTCGACGTACGGGATCGGCCGGGCGTTCTCCAGCCGGTGGCCGCCCCCGCCCGGCGTCCCCGCGCCCGCGCCGGGGAAGCCGCCGTGGAACATCACCACCAGCCCCAGCTCGGCGCAGGTCTCCCAGAGCGGGAAGAACCGCCGGTCGTTCGGGAGAAACCGCTGCCGCGACGGGTTCAGCTCGCCCACGCCGGCGATGCCGTACTCGCCGTGGCAGCGGCGGATCTCCGCGACCGCCGCCGCGCCCTTCCAAGGGTCGATCCCGGCGAAGGCGAGGAAGACGTCGGGATGGTCGGCCTGCGCCTTGCCGAGCAGGTCGTTCGGCGCGCCGCGGATGCCCGACGTGGTCTCGGAGTCGGAGTTGACGATCACCGCCATCATCCGGCGGGACCGGTACTGGTCGGCCTGCTCGGCGAACGAGACGACCGGCCGCTGCTGCCCGAAGTGCTGGGCCATCTGCGCCCGGCGCGGCCCCATCGCGGCGAGGAACTCCTCGGTCTGCGGGTGCGTGTGGACGTCGATCGCCACCAGGTCGTCGGGGACCGTCACGACGCCACCGTCTCGCCGGCCGCCAGCGGCGGGGCCGGCCGGTACTCGGGCGCGCCGCTGCGGTGGAACACCGTCGACAGCCGCGGCTGCAGCACCTCGCGGCCGTCCGGCTCGGCCACCGGCGCGGTCAGCGCGAGGTGCGCGACCTGCGGGTCGGCCAGCAGCTCGTCGACGTCGTTGAGCGCCGCGTGCGGGATGTCGGCGGCGGCCAGCCGGCCCAGCCACTGCTCCCGCGGCCGGGCGGCGGTGATCTCCTTGAGCACGGCGTCGAGCAGGTCGTAGTGCCGCACCCGGTTCTCCCGGCTGGCGAAGCGCGGGTCGTGCGCGAGGTCGGGCCGCTCGAGCACGTCCAGCAGCGCCGTCCAGAACTTCTCCGGCACGGACAGGTGGACGACGAACGCGCCGCCGTCGGAGCCGACGCAGGCGAACGCCTGGGCACGCCGCGGCCGGCTGTCCGGCCGGGCGATCTCGCCGGTGCGCAGGTACGTCGACACCGGCTCGGTCAGGAAGTCGACGACCGAACCGAGCATGGACACCTCGACGTGCTCGCCCCGCCCGGTGCGCTGCCGGGCGTGCAGCGCGGCGAGGACCGCCTGGGCGGCGGACATCCCCGAGAGTAGGTCGGAGAAGGCCGGGCCCAGCGGGCGCATCGTCCCGGCCGGCACGACCTGGCTGTACATGCCGCTGAGCGCGGAGATCACGGTGTCGTACGCGGGCCGGCCGGCGTACGGGCCGTCCGGGCCGAACCCGGTGATCGAGCAGACGATCAGCCGCGGGTTGACCCGCTCCAGCTCGGGGTAGCCGAAGCCGAGCCGGCCGATGACGCCGGGCCGGAAGTTCTCGATCAGCACGTCGGCGGTCGCCACCAGCCGGGTCAGCTCGGCCTTGCCCGGCTCGGTCTTCAGGTCCAGCACGACGCCGGACTTGTTGCGGTTGTACGCGGCGAACTGCGGGCTGCTCGCGGCGTCGCCGCCCTCCCACCGGCGCATCGGGTCGCCGCTGGGCGCCTCCACCTTGAGTACGTCGGCGCCCAGGTCGGCCAGCAGCTTCCCGGCGAACGGCCCGGAGATGTACTGGGCCAGCTCGATCACGCGCAGGCCGGCCAGCGGGCCGCTCATCGGGTCGTCATCTCTTCGTGCTCCTCGCTGAGCTCATCGGGACGGTCGTCGTACGTGGTGGCGCCGTTGTGGGTGATCAGCAGGTGCACGGGAACGGCCTCGCTCACCAGCGAGGTGACCGGGCAGCGCCGGGCCGCCTCGCGGACGACGGCGATCACGGCGTCCGGCGCCGCGGGGCTACGCAGCCGGACGTCGAGCACGAACCACTGCGGGTGCGCGGGGACGTCGTCGACCAAGTGCTCGCCGCGCATGTCCAGCAGCGTGCGGACGTCGATCTGCAGCTCGTGCAGGGCGGCGTCGTGCAGCGCGGCCACCTTCGCGCACCAGACCTGCAGGCAGAACGCCAGGCCGCTGAGCAGGTAGCGCATCGGGCTGGGCGCCGAGCCCAAGCCGGCCCGGGCCACCGACTCGTCGCAGTAGAACTCGTACGGCTGGTCGTACTGCATGAACCGGGCGACGGCGCGCACGTCCTGCTCCAGCCGAGTGGACACCCAGGGCCGCATCCGCGCCGCGGCGGGCTCCCGGGCCAGCCGCTCGCGGGTCGACAGGACGACCTCGCGCAGGTGCGGCGCGTTGGTCAGCTCACCGGACACGGATCACGACCTTCCCGCGCCGGCCGCGATCGCCCAGGGCGGCCCACGCGGCGTGGATCTGCGCGAGCGGGAACTCGGCGGCGATCTCGGGGACGACGACGCCGGCGGCGACCAGCTCCAAGGCCCGGGCGACGTCGGCGTAGGAGGCCGACGCCGCGCCGACGACCGTGTGACGTCGCTGGTAGAACGTCCGCGGGTCCAGACGCAGGTCACCGGCCGACGCCGCGGCACAGAGGACCAGCCGGCCTCGCCAGGCCAGGCAGCGCGCGGCGGCGGTGAGGACGTCGCCGCGGCCGGTGCCGTCGACGACGAGGCCGGCGCCGTCCGGAGCGCGGGCGGCGACGAGCGCGGGCAGATCGTCCGGGTCGGTGTAGCGCAGCGGCTCCGCGCCCGCGGTGCTCACGTCCGCCGACGTCGACGCCGCGAGCACGCGGGCGCCGGCGTGCCGGGCGAGCTGCACGGCGGCCGCTCCGACGGCGCCGGTCGCGCCGGTCACCAGGACGGTCGCGCCGGCCTCGATCCCGCCCGCCGCCTCGATCGCGTGCAGCGCGACGGGGACGCTGTGGACCGCCGCGGTGGCGGTCGCGAAGTCGAGCCCGCCGATCGGGATCGCGTTACGCGACGGCACCGCGACGAACTCCGCGGCGCCGCCGTCGCGGTGCCCGCCGACGACCCGCTGGTCGGTGCAGTCGGCCTCCTCGCCGGCCAGGCAGTACACGCAGACCCCGCAGGCGATGTTCGGCTTGACGACGACCCGTTCGCCGCGGCGGTCGCCGGGGACGTCCGGGCCCTGGTCGACGATCTCGCCGGCCGGGTCGATGCCGGGCACCAGCGGCAGCCGGGCCGTCGCGCCGGGGCCGCGGCCGTGCATGACATGCAGGTCGAGGTGGTTGGCGCCGACCGTCCGCACCGCGATCAGCACCTCGCCGGCGGACGGGCGCGGCACCGGCAGCGGGCCGACGACGACCCCGCCGGCGTCTCCAGGCGCCACCAGGGCCGCGGCGGACATCACCGCTGGTCCTTCGCCGCGTCGCGGGCGTCGCTCTCGAGCAGGTCCCAGAGGTGGTTGCGCAGCTGGACGTAGCGCGGGTCGCCCTGGGCGGCCCGTTCGGACCGCGGCCGGGGCAGGTCGACGTCGAGGATCTCCGCGACGGTGCCCGGATGGCTGCTGAACACCGCCACCCGGTCGCCGAGCAGGATCGCCTCCTCGATGCTGTGCGTGATGAACATGACCGTCTTGCCGGTCGTGGAGATGATCCGTTCCAGCTCGCCGCGCATCACCTCGCGGGTGAGGGCGTCGACGGCGCCGAGCGGCTCGTCCATCAGCAGGATGCGCGGCTCGGCGACCAGTGCCCGGGCCAGCCCGACCCGCTGCTGCATGCCGCCGGACAGCTCGCGCGGGTACGCGTTCTCGAAGCCGGTCAGCCCGACCAGCTCGATCGCCTCGCGCACCTGGCGGTCGGCGTCACCGCCGCGCAGCTTCGGCTGCATCTCCATGCCGAACCGGACGTTGGCCGCGACCGTCCGCCACGGCATCAGCGCGTAGTCCTGGAAGACGACCGCGCGGTCCGGCCCGGGGCCGGTGACCGGCGCGCCGTCGACCGTGACGGTGCCCTCGGTCGCGGGCACGATGCCGGCGACGGTGTTCATCATCGTGGTCTTGCCGCAGCCGCTGGGTCCCAGGACGGTGAGCACCTCGCCGGGGAACACGTCCAGGCTCACGTTCTCGATCGCGACCACCTGCTTGCCCTTCCGCTCCGCGCCGTAGCGGACCGACAGGCCGCGGACGCTGATGAGCGGCCGGCGGTCCTGCGGGCGGCGCCCCGGCGGCTGGCCGGCCTCGGTGGCGAGCGAGATGCCCATGCGGTGTTCTCCCGTCGTGAAACCTCGAGGTGCGTTCGTCGAGCGTAGGAAAAGGCGGGCGCGGACGGAAGAGAAAGGCACCCGGCGAAATTCGCATCGGGTGATACGGAAATGGAGAGATCGCGGGCCTCGACTGTGGCGGCGCAATCAATATGGTGATGCGAATACCGACGGCCCCGAACCCCGGCGGGCCCACGAGTGGACCTCAGGAACGGAGACGTGAAAATGCGCAGATCAGTGGTGCTGCCAGCCGCCATGATCGCCGGCACGGCCATGATCACGCTCGCGGCCTGCACCGACGTGCCCTCGACCGCCGGGGACGACGGGCCGGTCGAGGCCGCCGAGCTCGGCGACGGCGAGCCGGGGGACGCCGAGGACACCGAGATCACGGTGGCGATCCCCTTTCCGGACATCACCATGTACTCCATGTACGTGATCGGCACCGAACTGGGCTTCTACGAGGACGAAGGTCTTTCCGTGGAAGTGATCACCGCCGACAACGTCAACGCCGCGGTGTCGAGCGGAAGCGCCGACATCGGCGTGGAAAGTGCCGGCGCGGTGATCGAAGCGGTGCGCGGCGGAGTCGGCGTCATGCCGCTCGCCGGGCATTTCTGCCGGCAGAACTTCGACTTCGCCGTGCAGCCCGGCGTCACGTCCGTCGACCAGCTGACCGGCACCGACGTCGTCCTCGCCGGCACCACGGGCGACCCGGCGGAGTTCCAGCGGCAGCGGGTGCTGAGCGAGGAGGGCTGGGACCTCGACGGCGTCGACGTCGACGTCGTCTACCCCGGCCCCGACTCCGCCACCTGGCGCGAGTTCTTCCTCACCGACCGCGTCTCGCTCATCCCGTTCTACGGCGACGACCGGCCGGCGCTGGACGAGTACGGCGCGAACATCGTCATCGAGGCGCTGCGTCCGTGGGCCAACGACCTGCACGTCGCCGGCGCCGGCTGGCTCGAGGAGAACCCCAACAGCGCGGTCCGGTTCCTGCGCGCCACCATGAAGGCGGTCGAGCACATCGTCGCGCCCGGCGTCGGCGAGGTCCCGGAGAACAAGGACGAGATCCTCGACATCTACGCGGCCAACGACTTCGAGGTCGAGGACCTGCGGGCGCAGGACCACCCGTGGGTGCTGGACGCGCACCTGGCCTGCCCCAACCTCTACTTCGACCAGGAGGCGTGGGACACCACCATCGAGACGCAGGAGCTGGAGCCGCTGCCGTTCGAGGACCACGTCGACCTCGCCTACCTGCACAGGGCGCAGGAGCTGCTGGGCCTGGACGACGCGATGCCGGCCGGCGAGCTGACCTATCCATGACGAGCCTCGCGACGCGTCCGTCCGGGGCGGGGCCGGCGGCGAGGCCCGGCCTCGCCGCCCGGCTGGCCGCCCTCGACCCGTGGCAGAAGGCGCTGATCGTCCTCGGCGAGGTGCTGGTCGTCCTGGCTGCCTGGCAGCTCCTGGTCGGGTCGTGGCGGGTGGTCAACCCGATCTTCCTGCCGCCGCCGCTGAGCATCCTGGAGGGGCTGGACGAGCTGCTGGCGTCGGGCCAGCTCGGCGAGCACGTCGTCACCTCGATCCGGTCGTGGCTGACCGGGTTCGGGCTGGCGACGCTGATCGGGGTGCCGCTGGGGCTGCTGATGGGCACGTCGCTGGCCGTCGACCGCGTCGTCGGGCCGCTGGCCTGGACGATCTACGCGACGCCGATGCTGGCATACCAGCCGCTGGCGCTGGCGTGGTTCGGGTTCGGCACCGGGCCGGTGGTGTTCCTGGTGGTCATGGGCGCGCTGTTCCCGATCCTGCTCAACGTCTCCGCCGGCATGCGCACCACCAGCCCGTCGCTGGTCAACGCGGCGCGGGTGTACGGAGGCGGCCGGCTGCAGCTCTATCGCAAGGTGTTCCTGCCGTCGACGGTGTCGTTCCTCATCGCCGGGATGCGGCAGGGCGCCGTGATGGCGACGATCGCGCTGGTCGTCGCGGAGCTGGCCGGCACGTCGACGGGCATGGGCGCGCTGATCGTCCGCACGGCGAACAGCTACCAGACCGACCAGTCGTTCGCCGCCATCGCGATGGTCGTGATCTGGAGCGTCGGCATGACCCAGCTCATCGGCGGCGCCGGGCGCTGGCTCGCGCCCTGGACGAAGGGGGCACGATGAGCCGTCGCCGCACTGATGCGAAGTACAGCCTGCTGCTCGCTGGCGTCGTCGTGACCCTGCTGGTGTTCTGGCAGCTCGCGGTCACGTGGCTCGGGCTGGTCGAGGAGGCGTTCCTGCCGCCGCCGACGGCTGTCGGCGCGGCCTTCGTCGACCTGCTCGGCGACCCGGAGTTCTGGGACGCGTTCGTGTTCAGCCTGCAGAACCTGTTCGCCGGGCTGGCGCTGGCGATCGTCGTCGGCCTCGCCGTCGGGCTGGTGGTCGGCTGGTTCCCCGTGCTGCACTTCACCGTCGCGCCGTTCCTGTGGCTGCTGTACTCGACGCCGAAGGTGGCGCTGGCGCCGTTGTTCATCCTGGCCCTGGGCCTGGGCAGCGCGTCGAAGATCGCACTGGCGTTCCTGCTGGCGGTCTTCCCGATCCTGCTCAACACCATGGAGGGGGTCGAGACGGTGAACGGCTCGCTGATCCGCGCCGGGCGGGTGTTCGGCTTCCGCGGCCCGGCGCTCGGGCTGCGGATCGTGCTGCCGGCGACGCTGCCGTTCGCCCTGGCCGGCATCCAGCGCGGGTCGGCGCTCGCGTTCACCGGTGTCGTGCTGGGCGAGTTCCTGGGCGGGGCCGGCGGGCTCGGTCACCGGCTGGAGCAGGTCGCGTTCGACTTCCGGATGGACGAGGCGCTGGCCATCGTGCTGGTCATGGTGATCGTCGCGAACGGGCTGCTGCTCGCCATCGCCGCGGCGCGCCGTCGCTGGGCGCCCTGGTACGACGCCGGCGTCCGGTCGATCGGCTGAGGGGGTTCTCTGTGGTGGAGCGAGACGTGGTGATGCCGCCGGACGTGTACGCGCCGACCTGGCAGTTCAGTCAGGCTGTGAAGGTGACCGGCGGCAGCACCGTCTACGTCAGCGGCATCATGGGCTTCCGGCCCGACGGCACCATGCCCGACGACATCGTCGAGCAAGCGGACCTGGTGTTCGCCAACCTCCGCGCGGTCCTCGCCGCCGCGGGCGGCACCCTCGACGACGTCGTCAAGGTCACCGTCTACGTCGGCGAGGACTACCCCTCCCGCCGTGACGAACTGCGCGACGTGCGGTCGCGCTACTTCACCGGGACCTTCCCGGCCAGCACCCTGGTGCGCGTGGCCGGGTTCGCCGACGCCCGCTACCGCATCGAGGTCGAGGCCGTCGCCGTGCTGTGATCGCGATGCTCCGGGATGCGGTCTTCGGGCCGATGGTCGCGAGCGACCCGGCCGCTGGCGCCGACAGCCGGCTAGGCCTCGGCGCCACACCCGCGCCAGAGCGTGGATGCCATCGGTCTGCGAATCACGGCGCGATGTTCTGGTTCAGGTGGAACACGTTGTCCGGGTCGTAGGCGCGCTTCACCGTCCGCAGCCGCTCATAGTTGCCCTTGTAGTTGGCGGCGACGCGGTCCTGGTCGTCGCCGGCCATGAAGTTGACGTAGCCGCCGGCCTCCGAGTGCGGCGCGGTCGCGGCGTAGTAGTCGCGCACCCACCGGGTGTTGGCGTCGTTCTGCACGGGGTCGGGCCACATACCCGCGATCACCGTCGCGAACGTGGCGTCGCGGTAGGCGAACGCGGTCGCGTCGGGTGCGACGCGGTGGACGGCGCCGTTGATCGGGTAGATGTGCATCGTCGAGTTGACGACCGGCACCTGCGGCCCGTGCACGAGGTGCGCGTCGATCGCCTCATCCGTCAGCGACCGGACGAAGTTCGCCTTCCAGTAGTGCTGCAGCCCGGGCGGCACCAGACCGTCGAACGCGCTGTTCAGCGCCGGGTACGGCATCGGCCCGACGTGCTCGGCGACGACCGGAGCGACGTCGCGCAGCGGCTTCAGCGCCTGCTCGCCGTCCTCCAGCGGGCCGGCCCAGCAGGACACGAACGCCAGGAACGGCTCGCCGTGCCGCTCGGCCGGGATGAACGGCAGCGGCGGCGCGATCTGGTACGCCGGGAAGCCGCCGAACTGCTCCGGCGCGTCCTGGATGAACTCGCGGTAGAACCGCAGCACGTCGGCGGCGTCGTCGAGCGCGAAGAACATCGGCCCGCCGTAGATGTCCTTGACCGGGTGCAGCCGGAACTCCAGCGACGTCACGACGCCGAAGTTGCCGCCGCCGCCGCGCAGCGCCCAGAACAGGTCGGCGTTCTCGCGCTCGCTCGCGACCACGATCCGGCCGTCCGCCAGCACGACGTCGGCCGAGACCAGGTTGTCGCAGGACAGCCCGCAGCCGCGGGCCAGGTAACCGATCCCGCCGCCCAGCGTCAGCCCGCCGACCCCCGTCGTCGAGATGATGCCGCCGGTCGTGGCCAGCCCGTACGGGTAGGTCGCGGCGTTGAAGTCGCCCCAGGTCGCGCCGCCCTCCGCGCGCGCCGTCCGGGCGCCCGGGTCGACCCTGAGCCCGCGCATCGCGCCGAGGTCGATGACGACGCCGTCATCGACGGTGCCGAAGCCGGGCACGCTGTGCGAGCCGCCGCGGACGGCGACCTCCAGGTCGTTCTCACGGGCGTACCGGACGGCGCTCGCCGCGTCGCCCGCGTTGGCGGCCCGCACGACGACGCGCGGACGCCGGTCGATCATCGCGTTGTACACGCGCCGGGCCTGCTCGTAGCCGTCGTCGCCGGCGGCGATCACCGGACCGCGGACCTGCTCGCGCAACTGGTCGAGCGTGAATTCGGACATGGTGTTCCCCCTCGTTGGTGTCCAACACCCACCGGTTCTTCCACTGAAGCGTGTGACGCCGCGTGTGACCTGCCCGGACGGTTGCCAGCCGGTCCTGCCGGGAGTACGACTGGACGATGAGCACGGTCCCCAGGAGGCTCATGCGGCACCGACGGCGACGCGGGGCCGGAGGTCTCGCCGAGCCGTTGGTCCAGGCCGCTTGCCGAAAAGGGCGAAGGAGGTGTCGCCGCATGAGCCGACCGACTGATGTCGACGAGTGGAGCGCGCCGGCGCGCATCGCCGGCGCGGACGAGGGCATCTCGGCCGACGAGCTGCGGCTCGCCGCGCGCAACCACGGCCTGCCGCTGGAGGCGTTGCGCTACGACGTCACGCCGGCCGGTCTGCACTACCTGCTGACGCACTACGACATCCCGGCGGTCGACCCGGCCGCCTGGCGGCTGACGGTGTCCGGCGCGGTCGCCCGGCCGCTCTCGCTGCGCCTCGACGAGCTGCGCGCCCGGCCGCGGGTGACCCACCGCGTCACGCTGGAGTGCGCCGGCAACGGCCGGGCCCGGCTGAGCCCGCGGCCGGTCAGTCAGCCGTGGCTGGACGAGGCCGTCGGCACCGCGGAGTGGACCGGCACGCCGCTGGCCGGCCTGCTCGCCGAGGCGGGTGTGGCGGCCGACGCCGTCGACGTCGCGTTCACCGGCGCCGACCGCGGCTTCGAGCGCGGCGTCGAGCAGACCTACCGGCGCGGCCTGCCGCTCGCCGAGGCGCTGCGCGACGACGTCCTGCTGGCCTACGAGATGAACGGCGGGCCGCTGCCGCCGCAGCACGGTGCGCCGGTGCGGCTGATCGTCCCCGGCTGGTACGGCATGGCGCACGTGAAGTGGCTGGTCGGCGTCGCCGTGCTGGAGTCGGAGTTCGACGGCTTCCAGAACGTGACGGCGTATCGCGTCAAGCAGACGGCCGACGAGCCCGGCGAGGCCGTCACCCGGATCCTGCCGAAGGCGCTCATCCAGCCGCCCGGGGTGCCCGACTTCCAGAGCCGGGTCCGCGTCGTCGGCCGCGGGGACGTCGAGCTGACCGGGCGGGCGTGGTCGGGCTGGGCGCCGGTCGAGTCCGTCGAGGTCAGCACCGACGACGGCGCCACCTGGCGGCCCGCCGAGCTGGGCCCGCAGCCGGCGCCGTACGCGTGGCGGTCGTGGCGGTACGCGTGGACGGCCGCCCACCCGGGACGGTACGAGCTGCGGGCCCGCGCCCGCGACGCCGCCGGCCACGAGCAGCCCGTCGACCAGGCCTGGAACCGGCAGGGCATGGCCAGCAACCACGCGCAGCGGGTCAGCGTCGTCGTCCGCTGACGAAATCTCCTCGCCCGACCTTGTCGGTATCGGCCACTACGGTTCGACGTCTCGGTGGGGACGCAGCGTGCGCCCCCTGTGGCACTGACCACGAGGAGGGACGATGAACGCTCTGGCCATCGAGGCCGAGGGCCTGGTCAAGCAGTACCGGGGCCGCACCGGCACGGTCGACGCGGTCCGCGGTGTGGACCTCAGCGTCGCCGCGGGCGAGGTCTTCGGGTTCCTGGGCCCGAACGGCGCCGGCAAGTCGACGACCGTCCGCATGCTCACCACCCTGCTGACCATCACGTCGGGCACGGCGCGCGTCGCCGGCATCGACGTCACGGCCGACCCCGACACCGTCCGCCGGCGCATCGGCGTCGCGCTGCAGGAGGCCGGGCTCGACTCGCGCCAGACTGGGCGCGAGCTGATCGTGCTGCAGGCGCGGCTGTTCGGCAGCAGCGCTGCCGAGGCGGAGCAGCGCGCGGAAGAGCTGCTCGAGCTGGTCGAGCTCACCGACGCCGCCGACCGGCGCATCAAGGGCTACTCCGGCGGCATGAAGCGGCGGCTCGACCTCGCGTCGGCGCTGGTCCACCGGCCCGAGGTGCTGTTCCTCGACGAGCCGACGACGGGCCTCGACCCCGCCAGCCGGCTCGGCGTCTGGGACGAGGTGCGGCGCATCAACCAGCGCGGCACCACGGTGTTCCTGACCACGCAGTACCTCGAGGAGGCCGACCAGCTCTGCGAGCGGCTGGCGATCATCGAACGACGGCCGCATCGTCCGCTCCGGCACGCCGGCGTCGCTGAAGAAGGAGCTGCGCGAGCGGCTTGGGCTGCCCGGCGACGCCCCCGACCCGACGCTGGACGAGGTGTTCCTCGACGCCACCGGACGCACCCGCGAACGCGTGGCCGGCGACGTCCAGGAGGTGCGAGCATGAGCGCCCTCGTCCAGACCGAACTGCTCGGCCGGCGGGCCATCCGCGAGTCGCTGCGCACACCCGAGGCCCTGGCGCCGACGTTGTTCATCCCGGTGTTCTTCCTGGTGGTCAACTTCGGGCAGGCCGGCGACATCTTCCCGTCCGACTCCACGCCGTTCCTGTTCGGGCAGACCTACGCGGCGTTCCAGCTGCCCAGCTCGCTGCTGCTGGCCGCGTCGTTCGGCTCGGCCGCCCTCTACCTCGTCGAGGACATCGAGGGCGGCTACTTCGACAAGCTGCGCGCGGCCCCGGTCTCGCGCAGCGCGCTGGTGCTCGGCCGGTTGATCGCCGAGGGTCTGAAGACCGCGGTGCTCACCGTCGCGCTGATCATCATCGCCCTGCCGTTCGGGGTGTCGATCGCCAGCGGCCCGCTCGGCTTCGTCCTGCTGCTCGTCCTGACGTCCCTGTGGGCCATGGTCTTCGCCGGGTTCATGCAGCTCATCGCACTGAAGACGCGCAGCGCGGCGGCCACGAACTCCGGCGGGCTGGTGTTCTTCCCGCTGCTGTTCCTGACCCCGAACTTCGTGCCGCGCGAGCTGCTGACCCGGCCCATGGAGATCGCGGCGACGTTCAACCCCGTCACGTATGTGATGGAGGCGTTGCGGGCGCTGATCCTCCAGGAGCTGCAGTGGGACGTGCTGGCGCGCGGGTTCGGCGTGGTGGCGGCGTTCGGCGCGCTGATGCTGTTCCTGAACATCCGCCTGGTCCGCCGTTACGACTGACGGCCAAGGACCTATTGACAACATGTTCCCGAAATGACAACATGTTGTCCATGACTACTACCGCACACATCGCCCTGTACGACACGCTCGCCGACTGGGAGATCGGCCACCTGCTGGTCGAGCTCCGGACCGGCCGGTTCACCGGCACGCCGTGGAACATCGTGACGGTCGCCGAATTGGCAGAGCCGATCACCACCATGGGCGGGCTGCGCGTCGTCCCGGACCTGGTGCTCGACCAGCTCGCGCCGGGCGCGAGCGACCTGCTGGTGCTGGCCGGCGCGGAGCACTGGGACGCCGGCGAGGGCAAGGTCTGGACCGACGCCGCGCGGCGGTTCCTCGACGCGGGGGTGCCGGTCGCCGCGATCTGCGGCGCGACGGCCGGCCTCGCGCGGGCCGGGCTGCTGGACGACCGCGCCCACACCAGCGCGGCCGTCGAGTACCTGACGGCGCAGCCCGGCTACCAGGGCAAGGACCGCTATGTCGACGCGCGCGCCGTCGTCGGCGGCGACCTCGTCACGGCCGGGCCGGACTCGCCGGTGCAGTTCACCCGCGCCACGCTGAGCCGGCTCGGGCTGGCGTCGAACGAGACGCTCCAGGCGTATGAGGACGTGTTCCACCGCGCCGACGCGAGCGCCTTCCCGGTGCTCATGCAGGCACACTGACCCGCATGACGACGACGGAGATCCCGCCGCGGGCGAACTGGCCGGAGCCGTCTCCGGCCAGTCCGGCCGGCCAGGTCCTCACGGAGATCGCGTTGACGACGTTCCGGCTCAACGCCCGGCTCATGGAGGCCGCGCAGGAGATGGCCGCGGCCGGCGGCATCACCGCCGCGTGGTGGCAGGTACTGGGCGGCGTCCTCGACCAGCCGCGCACGCACGCCGACATAGGCCGGCTCATGGGGATGTCGCGGCAAGGCGTGCGCCGGGTCGCCGACCTGCTGGTCGAGCAGGGGCTGGCGGAGTACCGCGACAACCCCGCGCACCGCCGGGCCAAGCTGCTGGCCTGCACCGAGGCCGGCTACTGGGCGATCCGCCGCATCTCGCTGGTGCAGCATCCGTGGGCCGAGCACATCGGCGGCCAGGTCGACCTCGACGACCTGACGCACGCGCTGGCCACCATGCGCACGCTGGTCGCCGTCCTCGAGTCGGACCGCCCGGCGGCCGACTGACCCCCGTCCGGCCGGCAGCCGACGCCGTCGAGCCGCTACGGGCCGACCCGCAGCCCGGCCACCAGCACCGCGCCCACCAGCGCGAGCACGATCACCGCCGACGCGGTCACCTGGACCTGCAGCAGCGTCCCGCGCAGCTCACGCGCGAACGCCGGAGTCACGACGTCGGCGAACCGCCGCCGGCGCAACCGGAACCTCCCCCGCCGCGGAGTCGCCATGTCGCGACCTCCCTCCCCTGCGAGGGCACCTCCTCCGGGCCATTCGGCCGGCGTCCCACCACGCGGCGAGCCCGGAGGAGGCTGCACTCCCTCACCGAGAAGGAGACCACCGGCGCCCGGATCAGCACGCGAGGCTCGCCGTGATCTACGTCACATCACCGATTTCGTCCCGATTCGCCCAGAGGGTGCGGGTCATGAAGACGCTGAGCGGGTCGGGCACGTAGTCCGCGAACGGCTCGCAGTACCCGAAGCCGAACTTCTCGTAGAGCCGCCGGGCCGGTAGGAAGAACTCGTCGGACCCCGTCTCGAGGCTCAGCCGCCGATACCCCATCCGCCGCGCCTCGTCGACGATGTGCCCGACCAGCAGCGACGCGATGCCGCTGCGCTTGCGGGCGACCGCCGTCCGCATCGACTTCAGCTCGGCGTGCCGATCGTCCAGCCGCTTGATCGCCCCGCACCCGACGATGTCGCCGTCGTCGTCGCGCACCACCCAGAACGTCACCTCGGGGCGTCGCAACCCGTCGAGGTCGAGGGCGTGCTTGCTCTCCGGCGGCGTGATCGACAGCATCTCCCTGACGTGCTCGTCCAGGAACGCGGCGATCTCGGCGCCTCGAAGGTCGTCAACGGCGATCCGCATGGTCACGACATTAGGACGCGCATGTCACTCGAATGTTTCGCGGCCCCCTGTCCCGGTCGCCCTCGATGGCCGCTGCCGACCTCAATAGTCAGAACCGTCCTCCACACCCCAACAGAGGCCCAGAACACGACCCTCGCTATTGAAGACGGCCGTGCCTATCGGTGTCGGCGCCCACGCCTGCTGGTCTCCAGTCACGTTCTCGGGCAAGAATCAGGCGTGTCGCGTGGCACAGGACCACGACATCACGGCAGACCAGGACGCGCCCGCACCTGGGCCGAGCCTGCGTACCGGCCGTCGGCGATCGCCGGCAGCTGCGCCGAGGCGATCGACCAGGTCGTCACGGTGTGACGGCACGGCGGCGGATGTCGCGGAGGAGGCGGGCGACGGCGAGGCGGTGGGCGCCGGAGGTGATGACGAGCAGGCGGTAGGCGCGGCCATGAGGTCCGGGGAAGGCCGCGTCGGTGCGGGCGCCGAGCATGGTCCCGCCCGGCGCCGCGGCCAGCGTGAACGTCAGCGCGTAGCGGGAGAACCGGTGCCGGCCGGTCAGCCGGACCAGCCGCTCCGGCTCGACCTCCGTGACGGCGAACCCCGGGACGGTCGCGGCCACCTGCAGCGGCGTTCCGGACGCCTGCCGCGGGTCGGTCCCAAGCGCCCACGCGAGCGGCCCGGCCCCGGTCATCGCGCCGACATGCGCTGCCAGCGCGCGCCACACCGCCGCCGGCGGGGCGGGCACCAGCAGCCGGTGCTCGTCGACGAAGGGGAGGACGGTCACCGCGGCGGGATCGCGTCGGCGACGGCGGAGGCCCAGAGGCGGTAGCCGGTCGACGACGGGTGGAAGCGGTCGGCCGAGAAGAAGTCCAGCGACGGCGACACGTCGCCGGCGCTGGTCGCCCACGTCACCCGCGGCCGCCCCGCGCACACCGTCCGCGACACCTCGTCGAGGGTCGCCGCCCGCTCGCCGAGGTAGCGCCGCAGCGTCCGCGGCAGCCCCGGGAACAGCCCGAACGGCGGGATGCCCGCGACGACGACCCGCTCGGCCCGCTCCGCGAGCCCGTCGACGATCGCCGCGAGGTCGGTGCCCCAGTCGGCCGGCGGGCGCCGGGTGAGCACGTCGTTTGCGCCGGCCAGCAGCACGGCGACGTCGTACTCGCCGGTCAGCCGGGGAAGCAGGCGATGCCGGACGCGCCGCGCGGTCGCGCCGAACTGCGCGGCCACCTCCCACTCGATCGGGCGCCCGGTCCGTACCGCCAGCACCGACGCGAGGCCGCCGGCGAACCCGTCGTCGTGGGAGTCGACGCCCGACCCGGCCGCCGTCGACTCGCCCAGGATCGCCACCCGCAGCGGCCCACCCGAGCCGGCGCCGAGCGTCCCGGTCGAAGGCCCGTCGACCGGCTGCGCCAGCGTGAACGTCGACCGCACCCACATCCCCTGCAGCGCGACGAGGGGGAACAGCAAGCGGTTCATGGGGTGTCCTCTCGGGGGAGCAGCGTGCCGACGGCGGCCCGGGTGCCGTCGCGCAGATCGACGCCGATCGCCTGCAGCAGCACCACCAGCGCGCCGTCGGCCAGGAACCGGGCCAGGTCGTCGCCGCCGGCGCCGGTCAGCCCGGCCGCCTCGGCGAGCAGGACGGCGATGACCTCGCGGCAGCGGGCCGCCACCACCTCGTCCCGACGGGCGATCGCGGACGCCTGCAGCCACAGGCCCCCAGTGACGCCGCCGGCGAGCAGCTCGCGGAAGGCCGCGCCCATCGCCGTCATCGGGTCGCCGGGCCGGCCCGCCGCGGCCGCGCGGAACTCCGTCCGCACCCGCGACCCCACCTCGTCGATGCAGGCCAGCAGCAGTCCCTGCTTGCTGCCGAAGAGCCGGAAGACGTACGGCTGCGACACCCCGATCTCGTCCGCGACGCGCTGCAGCGCCGCCGTCGTCAGGCCGTCGTCGGCGACCACCCGCATCGCCACGGCGACGGCCTCGGCCCGCCGCTGGGCCGCGGTACTGCGCACCGGTGCCATAGCCCGCAGCATGACAGAAGTAAGTACTTACTTACAAAGTCGTCCATAGACTGGCGCGATGGTCGAGATCGTCGGGCTGCTGGTCGCGCCGGAGCACGCCTACGAGGGACGGCCACAGGACGGGCCACGGCCCGACGCACAGCCCGTCGCCCGCACGGAAGTGACGGTCCGGGCCGGGCTCGGGCTGGCGACCGCTACTTCGGCCGGCCGGCGCACCGCAACGCCGCCGTGACGGTCATCGACGCGGCCGCGCTGGACGAGCTGGCCGTGCGACTCGGCTTGGACCAGCCGCTGGACCCGCTGCTGACCAGCGCAACATCGTCCTCCGCGGCTTTCCCGTCGACGAGCTCGCGGCGCGGCGGCCGACCCCCGGCGCGGTGTTCGCGCTCGACTCCGGCGCGGGCCCGATCCGGTTCCAGGCCAACCGGCCGGCGAACCCGTGCGCCTGGATGGACGTCGTGCTGGCGCCGGGCGCGTTCCGCGGGCTCCGCGGCCGCGGCGGCATCCGCTGCACCCCGCTGGACGACGGCGTGCTGCGGCTCGGGCCGGCCACCCTCACCGTCGAGCCGTGACGGGGTCAGCCCAAGCCGAGCCGCTGCCAGGTCTGCTTGCCGGGGATGCCGTCGGCGTCGGAGCCCTTCCAGCCCTGGTCCTCCTGGAACGCCTTGACCGCGGCCTGGTCGACGCTGGACCACTTGCGGCTGGGGCCCTCCTTGTAGAGGTCGCGGTACTCCTTCGCGCGCAGCACCAGCGCGGAGCCGACCAGGAGCACGTAGTCGTTCTCCTTGCCGGCTCCGAACACATCGGGTCCGGGGTACGGGACGACTTCGACAACCACGGGCTCGGGCATGTCCCCTCCAACGTCATCAGTGACGGTCCTGGGCTCAGCGTAGGGACTGACCAGCCGCCCGCGCAGCGGTTCATGCTCGTACGCTGGCATCGCACGGCGGCATCGATTCGGGAGGATCCCATGACGACGGAGCACCACGACCAGCTGCGCATCACCCTCGGCGTCCTCCGCAGCCGGCGCAGCGATGAGGTCCCCGCCGGCCTGCACGAGAGCATCGCCGGCGGCGGGCCGCAGCTTCTGGCGCTGGCCCGCGCCATCGACCCCGACAACGCCGAGGACCTCGTCCAGACGGCGTACGCCGACGTCCTGGAGCGGTCCGGTTCGGTGGAGCTGCCCGCCGTGCTGGAGCGGCTGGCCGAGCTGGCCGAGCAGCAGCGCGGGTCCGACGTCGACACCGAGCCGGTGCGCGAGGACCGCATCACCGAGATCGCCGACACCGGCCCGGACGAGGACAGCCCCGACGAGCTGTTCTACCCGGACTTCTACGAGGAGACCATCGACCTCGGCGACTGGGTCGACTCCGCGAACTCCTGGCCCGACGGCAGCCGCGTCCTCGGCCCCGACGCGGAGATCGACACCGAGGAGCTGTTCGGCGTCGTCGACGCCGCGCTCGGCGAGCTGCCCGCGGCGCAGGCCACGCTGCTGAACCTGGTCGACGTCCAGGACGTGCCGCTCGACGTCGCCGCCCGCACCGTCGGGCTCGAGCCGGCAGCCGCCCGGAAGGCGCTAGGTACCGCGCGGCATCGGGTCCGGCGCCGGTTGCACGCCTACCTGGACCGCGCCGACTCGGCCTGACGGCGTTCGCGCGGGCTTCTCCGGGCCGGCCGCGCGGCGTCCATCCTGGGCATGTGTCAGGGTGGTCGGGTGCCGACGATCGAGCCGCTGCTGATCCGGAAGACGTTGCGAGTCCCGGCGGTCGCGGGCCCACCCGGCGACGGCGCTGTCGTGGCACGGCAGTTGGACGCCGTCCTCACGACGGTCGGGTTCAAGGCGGCGCGGGACCTCCTCGAACACCTCTCCGGCCTCGACGTCGGCACCGCGATCGACCGGTCAGTCCTGGTCCTCGGCACCGTGCGCGAGCTGGTCGGCGACCACGTCGAGCACAACGCCTACTTCATCGACTTCCCTGCGGGCGTCCCCGACACCGTCGAGTTCTGGATCACCTGTCTGCGCGACGCGATCGAGCGGGCGGCGGTCCCGGACGTGCTGTCCGACGGCGACGGTTCGACCGGCGGGTTGCCGATCAGCCTGTTGGACCTGCCGGCGTACGGGCGCTACCAGCACACCTACGCCGAGCTGCTCGCGGCGCACGACGAGCTGATCCCGTCGCTGAAGGACCGCGTCACCGTCCTGCGGCTCGGCCGGAGCCTGGCCGAGGAGACGCACGAGCTGTACCTGGCGCTCGCCGGCAGCCCGGTGCCGCTCGGCGACGACGACCTCGCCGCGCTCGCCGACCTCGCCCGCCTCTGCCTCGACGACGCGCAGCCCGAGACCGTCCCGATGCGCGAGAGCCGCGCCGTCGTCAACCGGGTCCGGCTCGAGGCCGGCCGCCCGCTGCTCGCCGACACCGTCACCGATGTGCTCCGGCTGGCCTGCGCACTCTCGGACGGCGACGTGACGCTGGAGAAGCCGACGCGGTTCGCCTCGTTCCGGCGGGCGCAGCGGCGGGCGCTCCTGACCGCGCTCGACGCCGTCGTCGCGGACTCGCCGGCCAAGCTGGCCGACGTGCACCGGCACCGCGAGGCGTGGAAGCGGCTGGGCGAGCGGCTACACCCGCACGAGTACCCCGCCCTGTCGCACGCCCGGGACGTGTTCGCGGTCGCACGACGCGAGAAGACGGCCCGGTCTCTGAGCGCCCGGGCCGAGGTCGCCTTCGCCGCCGGCGACGTCCGTGCTGCGGTGACGGTGCTGTCCGCGGCGCCCGGACTGCTGGTGCGCGCGCTCGACCGGATCCTGCGCACAGCCGCGCCGGACGATCTGTCGTTCGCGCTCGAGACGGTCGAGGAGGTCGCCGGCCGGGTGTCGGGACGGGTGCTGCTGTCGCTGCGCGAGCACCTGGCGAACCGCTCGGCGCCCGAGGCGACCCGCTTCTTCGTCAACCGGTCGGCCCGCGCGTGGTCGGAGCCGGACCTGCGGCCGCCGCTGGAGTCCGCGGTGGTCGAGCGGCTGACCGCGCTGCTGGACGGCGAGATCGTCCGGCGGCTGCCCGAGCGCGGGACGATCGTCGTCGACCCGCAGGTGCTCGACCTCGCCGTGCCGCTGTCGGACAAGACGGCCGGCGGCGGCTTCGGGGTCATGGCGCGCGGCTCGGTCGTGCCGGTCGACGGGCCGGCGGTGCGGTTCTTCACCTACTGGCGCCAGCAGCGCGTGCGCACCGACTTCGACCTCTCCGTCGCGCTGCTCGACGCCGACTTCGAGAGCGCCGGACACGTGTCGTGGACCAACCTGGCCGACGGCGGCGCCATCTACTCCGGCGACATCACCGAGGCGCCCGACGGGGCGTCGGAGTTCATCGACATGGACCTGAGCGCGGTGACCGCCCGCTATGTGGTGCCGGAGATCCTCGTCTACTCCGGCGAGGGGTTCGACACCGTCGCGGAGTCGTTCTTCGGCTTCATGATCCGCGACCCCGCACAGGCCGGGCGCCCGTTCGAGCCGCGCACCGTCCGGATGAAGTCGGACCTGCGCGGGACGGGACGGGTGGCCGTTCCGCTGCTGTTCGCCCGTGCCGACGACGGCACGTGGTCGGCCCGGTGGATGCAGGTGTATCTGCGCGGCGCGGCCTGGGGGAACACCGTCGAGGGCATCCGGGTCACCGCGTCGGCACTGGCCCGGGCCATCGACGGCCGCTCCTACCTGCGGATGTCGCACCTGGTCGACCTCATGGCCGCGCGCGGCGGGACCGTCACCGTGTCGCCGTCGCCGGCCGCTCTGGGGCTGGACCCGGGCGTGCCGGTCACCTACGTCGGCATCGAGGTGCCCGACGGGCTGCCCGCGGGCTCGGACTGCTACGGCCTCGACCGGCACAAGGAGTTGATCCCGCAGTAGGCGCCGGTTAGCCTCGGCTCGGAGGCCATGAGAGAGCTTCCTTCTCCTACTCAGGCCATTCAGCTCTCTCGCTCTCCTCCACCCCGTCCTTGTCGCCCCTTGGCATGGAACGGCCTCGCGGCTACCGTGGCACGACGTTCCATGCTGCTGTGCTGACCCCGGACCGGGAGTGGACCGCATGCCGCGAACCGCCGTCGCCGCCATCATCGCCGCCCTGCTGCTGACCGCCCTCCCAGCGACGGGCGCCGAGGCGCCTGCCGTACGGAGCTTCGACGACGAGCCGATCGGCGCGCCACCCGCCGGGTACACGACGCAGGGCGACGTGACGGTCGCCGAGGCGCCGTTCGGCCGGCCCGGCAACCGCGCGGTGCACCTGGCGGACTACACGGCGACGCTCCAGTCGCGCCTGCACATCCCCGCTCCCGCGGCCGCTGCCAGGCGATTCGAGGTCGACCTCGCGATGCACACGACCCGGCAGGCGGTGTTCGTCGCCGTGCACGCCGAGGGCGACAACCCGGCGCTCGGCGCGTACCGGTTCATGATCACCCCGGTGTACGCGTACGGCGGCAGCACCACCGCCCAGGTCCTGGTGTACGACGGGCGGCAGTACGTGCGCCTGGCGACCGTCCCGATGCTCACCGCGCGGGACCACCCGAGCCGCGTCCGCATCGACGCCAGCGCCGCCGCGGCCGTGCTGACAGTGAACGGAATGTCGTTCCGTACCACCGTCCGGGCGTCCGGCGGGACGGCGATCACCGGCCTCGAGCTGGCCTCCAGCGGCGCCGCCGGGGTCGGCTCAGACGCCTACCTCGACGACGTCGCGCTGAGCGACCTCGACCCGGCCGGCCCGGCGCTGGCCGAAGGGCTGCCCGTCACCGGCGTCCTCCCCTCCTACGTCGCCGAGAAGCACCCGGCCTCGACCGTCGTCGCGACGATCGACGCGCCCGGCGTGCGGGCGGCGCAGGTGCGGGCGCGGGTCGTCGTCGACGGCGTGGACGGGCCGTTCGCGGGGCGAGTGCACGGCGAGGCCGGGCGGCTGGTCGTCAGCGCCCCGATCGACGGCGACGACATCGGGCTGCACCCGGTGACCGTCACCCTCACCGACCTGCGCACCGGCGTCACCCGGTCCACCCAGATGCGGATCCAGGCGTACTCGCCGATCCCGGCGCAGGTCGTGGCGCAGGAGCCGGCCGGCGCCGCGGAGCCGCGCTTCCCCGACGCCGTCCGGCTGGCCGACGGCACGATCGTGCTGGCCTACCACTACGCCGACGGGCACACGAAGGCCGACGGTGTCGTCCGCATGATCCGCTCGGCGGACGGCGGCGCCACCTGGTCGGCCCCGGTCACCGTCGCGGCGACCGCCGGCGCCGACAACCGCGACCCCAAGCTCAGCGTGCTGCGCGACGGGACGGTGCTGCTGACGGTGTTCCGCACCGACTGGTCGACCACGCCGGAGAGCAACGTCGGCACCTTCGTCTACCGCTCGGCCGACGGCGGGCTGACGTTCCCCGAGGTCACGCAGGTCGAGAGCGCCCAGCCCGGCGCCTGGCAGCACGGTCCCGCCGTCGAGCTGCCGAACGGCGACATCCTGCAGCCGCTGTACGGGTACGGCGCCCGCGTCGCCCGCAGCGCCGACGGCGGCCACACCTTCCCCGCGGCGGCCGAGCGCACCGTCGTCGAGGACGACGAGCGGTTCTCCAACGGCGAGCCGAACATCGTCCGGCTGCCCAGCGGCGAGCTGGTCATGCAGATCCGCCGGCACGACAACCTGCTGGCCATCGAGAGCGAGTCGGTGCTCGTCCGCTCCTACGACGACGGCCATACCTGGACCAGCCCCGAGCCGACCGGCCTCCCCGCGTCGTCGGCGCACCTGCTGCTCACCGGCGACGGCTCGGTGCTGATGACGTACGGCAACTACGCCCAGGCCGGGCGCCCGACATACGGCGTGCTGATCGACGACCCGTCCGGCCCGTGGACGGAGCACCGGCCGGTGCCGCTGTACAACTCAGGCTGGGAGGACCAGGCCAACCCGACCAGCGTCCAGCTCGACGACGGCTCGTTCCTCTCCTTCGGCTTCGACGTCGCCAACCGGACCGTCGTCTCCTTCCGGACCACCGCCGCCGACTACGACTGAGGCGGGAGGGGCAGCTGCAGCACGCTGTAGCAGCCGCGGTTGGCGACCACCAGCCGCTCCTGCCAGACCGCGATCGACCCCGGCCGTGCCAGCCGCGCGTCCCCGGTCTCGACGTCGGCGTCGTCGCAGTCGGTCGACGGGGTGCCGCCGCGGCGCGGGAAACCGGAGGCCAGCACCGTCGTGCCGGCCGGAGAGACGTGCAGCACCGAGCCGGCCTCCCGCTCAGCCGTCGTGACGAACAGCCCCTCGCCGGCCGGGTCGCCCGCCGCTGCGCTCACCGTCCCCGGCACCTCGCCGGGCGGCGGGGCGAACGGGTACCGGCCGACCTCGCGCAGCGACTCGTCCAGCACGACGAGCTCCGTCGCCGTCAGCGCCGACACCCCTGACGCGGTCCGGGCGGCGACGAGGATGTCCGGCACCGGCGGCTCGCCCGGCACGGCGCCGGTCGGCTCCGCAACGGTGCCGGTCAGCGTCCACCAGGTGCCCTTCCACTGCAGGTGGGTGGCGCCGGGCAGTTCCAGGATCACCGCGCCCGCGGCGTCGTCGATCCCGCCGGTCAGCGTGGCGACGGGGGTGAACGCGCCGTCGGCCAGACCGAGCAGGCCCACCTGGGCCTCGTCACCGGACCCGGACAGCAGCAGCATCGCGTCGTCACCGGCCGGGACCGCCGCGTTCGGCCCGGTCCCGAACACCATGGGCGGGTCGTCGCCGCCGAGCTCGGCGGCCGTCTCGGCGGTGCCGTCGGGCGCCAGCGTGAACACGCTCGGGACGCTCGACTGCAGCCCGACCAGACGGTCGTCCGGGCCGGCGGCCAGCAGGATCGGCTCGCTGATGCTGATGTCCGGGAAGTAGCGCGGCCCGTGCAGGACGTTCCAGGTGCCGTCGCCCATGATCCGGGTGATCCGGCCCTCGGCCACCGGGGGCAGCCCGGTCGCCTCGGTCGCGGCCGGCGACGGGGCCGGCTCGCCGCCGTCGTCGTCCGCGGAGCAGCCCGTCAGGGACACGCCCAGCAGCACGGCCGCGACGGCGGCCCGCGCTCGAAGCGTCGTCACCGCGCCGGGGGCGCGCCGGCCAGCGTCCACTCGGCCGGGAGCTCGAGCGTGCCGACGACCTGCTGGGCCAGCGCCGCGGCGTCGGCCTCGCTGTCGCGGCCGTCGGGCGGCATCGCGACCCACACCTGGACGATGCGGTCGCCGTGCAGCAGCCAGGCCCGGGTGGTGTCGCCCTCGCTGTCGTCCGGACGCGTCTCCTCCTGCGTCCAGGTGAAGCCCAGACCGGCGGCGTCCGGCAGCTGGTTGTAGCCGTCGGCGGTCAGCCGCTCCTGGAACCCGCTGCCCAGGATCCCCAGCGCCCAGTCGACGTCGACCGAGAGCGCCTGCTGGTCCTGCCCGTCGAGCGTCACGCTGCAGCCGGCGCCGCTCAGCTCGCCCGCGGAGTCGCGGGTCAGCAGGCTGCTGGACTCCTCGAAACCGTCGCTGCCCAGGGCGAGGACGACGCTCTCGCGCGGCAGGAAGTCGCACAGCAGCTCACCGCCGGGTGGCGGCGTCGGAGCGATCTCGGACAGGTCGACGGTGGTGTCGTCACCGGAGTCGTCGTCGCTGCACCCGCCCGCCAGCACCACCAGGGACAGCGTCAGCGCTGCCATCGTCACACCACGCACGGACGACACGGTACGGGCTCGCGCCGACCGGCACGTCAGGGTTAGCGCGACCGTCACACCGGCGCAACACGGGTCCGCGACTGTATCCGTGGTCGCGGATACAAGATTCACTCCCTCCCGCGACATCCCCCGGCCCGAAGGGAAGTCGTCATGTCGACGCAGCACTGGAGCACCGCCAGCCGGCGCAGCCTGCTGGCCGCCGGCCTCACCGTTCCGCTCGCCGCAGCCCTCGCCCAAGCGACCGCCGGCGCCGCCCCCGTCCGGCCCGCGAGCACCACCGGGCAGAGTGGGCGGATGCGGTACGACCACCACCTGAAGTCCACCCCCGACCACCTGCACTGGGGTGGCTTCCCGATCGGCTGGGAGCCGGCGCTGACGATGCGCTCGGGCCGCACCGTTCGCGTCGACACCCTGTCCCACCAGGGCTTCACCAACCCGAACGTGCACCCGCGGGACTACTTCGGTGCGTTCGGGGTGCGGCCGCGGGAGATCCTGTCCGACGGGATCGCCTTCTGGGAGGCGCTGCCCGAGCGCCAGGCGACCAACCGGCAGTACGGCGGCCACGTCCTCACCGGCCCCATCTACGTCCAGGGCGCGGAGCCGGGCGACACCGTCGCGATCGACATCCTCGACATCGACACCCGGGTGCCCTACGGGTTCAACAACACCGCGCCGACCAGCGGCGTCATGGCCGAGTTCTACCCGGGGTGGCGCGAGGGCGACGCCGGGCTGGACATCCCGGCGCAGATCCCGCCCGACCTGCCGGCCGGCGTCTGGCCGGACGTGCGCACCCACCTGTACCGCACGGGCATGCACCGCGGCCGCGAGGTGGTCTTCTTCTCCGACGACGTCCTCATCCCGACGCACAAGTTCCCGGGGATCATCGCGGTCGCCTCGCCGACGGGTGAGTTCATCGGCAACACCGAAGATGCGCCGCCGCCGGCCACCGGGGTGCAGAACTCGACCCCGCCGGGGAAGTTCGGCGGCAACATGGACGTCCGCGACCTCACCGTCGGGACGACCCTGTACCTGCCGGTCTTCCAGCCCGGCGCGCAGATCTTCATCGGCGACCCGCACAGCTGCCAGGGTGACGGCGAGGTCAGCGGCACCGCCGTCGAGCACTCGCTCTCCGGCACGTTCCGCGTCA
Source organism: Jiangella alkaliphila (assembly GCF_900105925.1). Classification (NCBI taxonomy): domain Bacteria; kingdom Bacillati; phylum Actinomycetota; class Actinomycetes; order Jiangellales; family Jiangellaceae; genus Jiangella; species Jiangella alkaliphila. The sequence continues at coordinate 334,450 of NZ_LT629791.1, forward strand.
CGCTGATCAAGAACGTCGAGACCGAACTGCCGTGGGCCGAGACCGACGACCACTGGATCATGATGGGCATCCACTGGGACCTCGACCGCGCCATGCGTATCGCCGTCGAGAAGACCGTCGACTTCCTCGTCACCACCCAGGGCATGACGGTCCCGAAGGCGTACTCGTTCGCCTCCATAGCGGTGAACTACCACAACGCCGAGGTCGTCGACCGCACCCAGGTCGTCACCGGCTTCATCCCGAAGAGCGTCTTCGGCCGATAGTCCAGATGATGGACACCTCGCGTCTCAGCACGTAAACATTTGGCATTGCACTCATCACATTTCCGCTGCTCCAGCCGCGTCGGTTTGGCCGACCATCGCCGCATTGGCTAACGTCACCGGCGACCGAACCAGACCAGACGCGGTTGGGGTTGTCGGCCGACGGTGCGGGCTCAAGCCCGCGGTGCCGCTTTCGTCCCCGCTCGCGTCGCTCGTCGCGTGGCTCACCGGCCGCCTCGATCCATGGGCGCCGAAGCGCGCCCGGTGAACCCGGTGCGTCGCGTGGCAGACGAACGAAGGGGAGGGCGTGACCGCGGTACGCGCGGAAGGACTGTTCAAGGTCTTCGGCCGAGACGCCGACGACGCCGTTCAACGGCTCCGAGCCGGCGCCGGCCGCGCTGACGTCGTCGCGCAGGGTGCGACCCCGGCGGTGATCGACGCGAGCTTCGAGGTCCAGCCGGGCGAGATCTTCGTCGTCATGGGACTCTCCGGCTCGGGCAAATCGACGCTGATCAGGATGCTCAACGGCCTGCTCGAACCGACAGCCGGCCAGGTCCACGTCGACGGCGTCGACCTCTCCGGCATCGACGCGGCCGAGCTGCGCCGGCTGCGGCAGCAGAAGATCAGCATGGTCTTCCAGCACTTCGCCCTGCTCCCGCACCGCACCGTCGCCGAGAACGCGGCCTACGCGCTGGACGTCCAGGGCAGGTCGAAGGACGAGCAGCGGGCCGGCGCCGCCGAGGCGCTGGAACTGGTCGGCCTGAGCGGCTGGGAGGACCGCTATCCGGCCCAGCTGTCCGGCGGCATGAAGCAGCGGGTCGGGCTGGCCCGCGCGCTCGCCGCCGGCAGCGAGATCATGCTGATGGACGAGGCGTTCTCGGCGCTGGACCCGCTGATCCGCCGCGAGATGCAGGACCAGCTGCTGGAGCTGCAGGCGCGCCTGGGCAAGACGGTCGTCTTCATCACCCACGACCTCAACGAGGCCATGCGGCTCGGCGATCGCGTCGCGGTCATGCGCGACGGCCGGATCGTGCAGGTCGGGACCGCGGAAGAGGTGCTGCGCGACCCCGCCGACGACTACGTCGCCCGATTCGTCGCCGACGTAGACCGCACGCGCGTGCTCACCGCGTCCAGCGTCATGGTGCCCGCGCCACTCGAGGCGAGCGCCGGCGACGTCACCTCCGTCCGCCCCGACACGCCGCTGGCCGAGCTGTTCGCGGCGTCGGCCGGGTCGGACCAGCCGCTCGCGGTGGTCGACGGCGACGGCCGGCAGCTGGGCGTCATCCCGCGGGTGACCCTGCTCGCCGCGATGGCCAGCCTGGCGGAGGCGCTGCCCGAGGCGGAGGTGGTCCGATGAGCGAGTCCTTCGACCCGCTGGACCCGCGCCTTGAGGTCGGCACCTGGATCTCCGACGCGTTCGACTGGTTCACCGAGACCTTCCAGCCGGTCCTCGACGTCATCGGCTCCGTGCTCGAGGGCGCCTACAACGGGGTCTTCGACGTGCTCAGCGCGCCGCCGTTCCTCGTCATGATCGCGCTGTTCGCCGGACTCGGCTGGCTGGTGCGGTCGTGGCGGTTCGCCGTCGTCACCGTCGTCGGCTTCTATCTCGTCGCGGCGATGGACCGCTGGGACGGCGCCATGCAGACGCTGTCGCTGGTGCTGGTGGCCGCGTTCATCGCGACGGCGATCGCGGTGCCGCTGGGCATCTGGGCGGCGCGGTCGCAGCCGGTGAGCAACGTGCTGCGGCCGGTGCTCGACTTCATGCAGACGATGCCGCCCATGGTGTACCTGATCCCGACGCTGGGCGCGTTCGGCATCGGCGTCGTCCCCGGGATGATCTCGACGATCGTGTTCGCGATGCCGCCGGGCGTCCGGTTCACCGAGCTGGCGATCAGGCAGGTCGACACCGAGGTGGTGGAGGCCGGCCAGGCGTTCGGGTCGTCGCCGGCGCGGATCCTGCGGCAGATCCAGCTGCCGCTGGCGCTGCCCACGATCATGGCCGGGATCAACCAGGTCATCATGCTGTCGCTGTCGATGGTGGTCCTCGCGGCCATGGTCGGCGCGGCCGGACTGGGTCTGGACGTGGTGTCCGGCCTGCAGTCGCTCAACGTGGGCCGCGGCGTAGAGGCCGGTCTGGCCGTCGTCGTGCTGGCCATCTATCTGGACCGCGTGGTCTCGGCCCTGGCCGACCGCGCCCCGGTCGTCCGGGCGTCGAGAGTGCGCGCCTGAACGTCGCTTCACGAGTAGGTCCTCGAACCCAGAGTGCCTGGTAGTCGAATACAGAGGAGAAACATGCGCAAGTCCACCCTCACCCTCCTGGCCGGTCTGGCCGCGAGCGGTCTGGTCCTCGCCGGTTGCGGCGACGACGACAACGGCGGCGGCTCGGCTGACGGCGAATCCAGCGGGTCCGGCGGGTCCGGCGGCGGTGCCGAGGTGCAGACCATCGGCGACGTCGACAGCGCCGCCTGCGACCCGGCCGACGGCGACGCCGAGCTCCCCGACGCCGAGGGCACCGGCGACGACGAGACGGCGCTGACCATCGGCGTGTTCAGCGGCTGGGACGAGAACTACGTCGTGGCCGAGCTGGCGAAGGTCGCGCTCGAGGAGCAGGGCTACACCGTCGAGTTCGAGGAGCTGGAAGCCGGTCCCGCCTACACCGGCGCCGCCCAGGGCGACATCGACGTCGTCATGGACGCCTGGCTGCCCAACACGCACGCCTCCTACATCGAGCAGTTCGGTGACGACCTCGAGGACGTCGGCTGCTGGTTCGACGAGGGCTTCCTGACGATCGCCGTCAACGCCGACTCGCCGGCCCAGTCCCTCGCCGACCTGGGCGACCAGGCCGACGCGTACGGCAACCGGCTGGTCGGCATCGAGCCCGGCGCCGGGCTGACCACCACGACGCAGGACGAGGTCATCCCCACGTACGGCCTGGAGGACTGGGACTTCCCGACGTCGTCGTCGCCGGCCATGCTCGCCGAGCTGGACAGCGCGATGGCCGCGGGCGACGACATCGCCGTCACGCTGTGGCACCCGCACTGGGCGTACGCGGCCTACGACATCCGCGACCTGGAGGACCCGGAGGGCGCGCTCGGCGAGGCCGAGCGGCTCTACAGCCTCGGTCGTCCGGGCTTCCACGAGGAGTTCCCGAACGCCGCCCAGCTGATCCGCAACCTCTACCTCTCCAACGAGCAGCTGCTGGAGATCGAGGACCTCATGGTCGTGCAGAACAACCGCGAGGACAACGCCGGCGCCGTCTCCCAGTGGCTGGACGCGAACCCGGACTTCGTCACCAACTGGCGGGCCGGCACGCTGACCTGACGGCCGTCACGTCGCGGTCCGGACCGGACGGGGTTCCGGCTCCGCCGCGGCGGGCCGGGACGGCGCGACGCGCAGCAGCCGCGCCGTCCAGTCCGGCAGGTACCAGTTCCACGTCCCGAACAGCGACACCAGCGCCGGCGTGAGCAGCGACCGGATGATCGTCGCGTCGAGCAGGATGCCGAAGCCGAGCCCGGTCGCCATGACCTTGAGGTCGGTGGCCGGGCTGGCGGCCAGGGCGGCGAAGGCCAAGAACAGGATCAACGCCGCGCTGGTCACGAGCCGCCCGGTGCGCCCGATCCCCTGGACGACCGCCTGGTCGGTGGAGCCGGTGGCCTCGTACTCCTCTCTGATCCGGGCCAGGATGAACACCTCGTAGTCCATCGACAGCCCGTACAGGAACGCGAAGATCAGCAGCGGCACCCAGAACGTGATCGCGCCGGTCTCCGGGATGCCGAACACGGCGTCCGACCCGTAGCCGTACTGCCAGAACAGCACCACCAGGCCGTACGCGGCGCCGAGCGAGAGCAGGTTCAGCAGCACCGCCTTCAACGGCAGCAGCAGCGACCGGAACGCCCGCACCAGCAGCACGTACGTGAGCAGCGCGATCAGCGCGAGCATCAGCAGGAAGTTGCCGTAGACGGCGTCCATGAAGTCCAGCTGCACGGCGCCGACGCCGGACACGCCGAGCACGCCGTCGAGGTCGCCGGCCCGTTCGGCCACCCGGTCGACGACGTCGACGCTGGTGGAGTCGACGGTCTCGGCGTCGGGGATCAGCGCGATGACGGTCTCGCCGTCGCGGTTGCTCGCCTCGTCCGTCGGCACCAGCGCCCGGTCGATGCCGTCGACCCGCGCCAGCTCGCCGGCCACCGCCTCGGCCTCGCCGGAGGACACCAGCACCTCGACCGGGGTCAGGTGACCCGGCACGACGCCGCCGTCGGTCAACTGGTGCAGCGCCTCGTACGCCGGTCCGTTCTGGGCCAGCGACTCCGTGGACGCGAGTCCGATCCGCAGCCCGAAGAACGCCCCGACCAGCGCGGCGAGGATGGCGACCGAGGCGCCGGCCGCCGCCCACCGCGCCCGGACCACCCGGGTCGCCCAGGCGGTCCACGCCCGGCTCGCGGTGCGCTCGCGGCGCACCCGGGGCCAGTCCACCCGTGGGCCGATCCCGCCCAGCAGGGCGGGCGTCAGGCTCAGCGTCGCGGCGACGCTGGCCAGCGGGATCAGCGCACCGGCGATGCCGACGCTGCGCATGAACGGCACCGGCAGCACCAGCAGCGAGATCAGCCCGATCGCCACCGTCCCGCCGCTGACCAGCACGGCCCGCCCGGCGGTCTGCATCGCCACCCGCACCGCGTCGTGGTTGTCGCGGCCGTGGTGGCGCTCCTCCCGCCACCGGGTCACCAGCAGCAGCGAGTAGTCGATCGCCACGCCCAGCCCGATCAGCGCGATCAGGAACGACACCAGCGCGGAGAACTCGCCGAGGTAGGTCAACCCCAGCAGCAGCACGAACGTCGCCAGGATCGACGCGGCCGCCACCACCAACGGCAGGAAGGCCAGCAGCGAGGCGAACACGAACGCCAGCACCGCCAGCGCGCCGACCGAGCCGACCAGCACCTCCGCCAGGACGCCCCAGCCCTCCTCCTCCTCCGAGCCGGCGGCGAGCGCGTCGTAGCCCGTGACGCCGACGGACGCACCGGCGGGCGCGGCGGCCTCCAGCGCAGCCCTGATCTGCTCGGTCGGCAGCCCCGTCGCCGACTCGTCCCACCGCCAGAACAGCAGCGCGAACGACGTCCGGCCGTCCTCGGTCAGGAACGCGTCGTCGCCGGTGTTGCCGGCATGCAGCAGCCGCACGTCCGGGAGCGCCCGCCCCACCTCGTCGAACGCGGCCGCGGAGCCTTCCGCGCCGTCAGCGGCGTCCGCGCCGTCCGGGGCGGTGAACGACACCAGGTACGGCGCCGTGCTGCCGCCGCTGCCGAACCGCTCTTCGATCCGCTCGGCGGTCTCGGCGCCGGGCTCACCGGGCAGCGAGAAGTCGGTGGTCAGCCGTTCGTTGGCCGGCCCGGACGCCATGGCGCCCGCGACCAGGACCAGCGCCCAGAACGCCACGACCCACCGGCGATGTGCCAGCACGAACTCAGCCCATCGACGCATCATCATCACATCCGTCCAGATCCGCTTGTCACACCTGCCGCCTTTCATTCGTCAGCGCACTGACGGACCGCGACGAAGGAATGTGACCGATGGGCGAGGACGACTGGCTGGCAGGACAGTTCGAGAGCCACCGCACGCACCTGCGCGCCGTGGCCTTCCGGATGCTGGGTTCGACGAGCGAGGCCGAGGACGCCGTTCAGGAGTCGTGGCTGCGGGTGGCCCGCGCCGGGACCAACGGCGTCGACAACCTGGGCGGCTGGCTGACCACCGTGGTCGCCCGGGTCTGCCTGGACATGCTGCGGTCGCGGACGGCGCGCCGCGAGCAGCCGCTGACGACGGAGCCGCCAGGCCCGGCCGCCGCGGTGAACGGGGTCGATCCGGAACGCGAGGTGCTGCTGGCCGACGCGGTCGGCCCGGCGTTGCTGGTGGTGCTGGACACGCTGGCGCCGACCGAGCGGCTGGCGTTCGTCCTGCACGACCTGTTCGCCGTCCCGTTCGACGAGATCGCGCCGCTGGTCGGCCGCTCGCCGACGGCCGCCCGGCAGCTGGCCAGCCGGGCCCGGCGGCGGGTGCAGGGTGTGGGCGCGGCGACGCGGCCGCCGGACGCGGACGACGTCCGGCGGCAGCGTCTCGTGCTCGACGCGTTCACGGCGGCGTCGCGCCAGGGCGACTTCGAGGCGCTGCTCGCGGTGCTGGACCCGGACGTCGTCATGCGGGCGGACGACGTCGCCGTCGACCTCTCCCTCGCCGCCAGGTCCCGCGGCGCCGCGCCCCTGGGCAGCCTGATGCATGGGCCGCAGGCGGTCGCGGACGTGTTCCTGAACCGGGCGCGGAGCACTCAGCGAGCGCTGATCGACGGCGCGATCGGCCTGGTCTGGACGGCGGGCGGCCGGCCGCGCGGCGTCTTCCCGTTCTCCGTCGCGGACGGCTTGGTGGTCGAGATCGACATCGTCATGGACCCGGACCGGATCAGCGAGTTCGACATCCGGCTGATCGACGACTGACTGTTCGCGTCGTGAGACGCTGGAGCGCATGCCGGGCGGCGAGAGCGACAGCCAGCGGCCCATCGCGGACGGCGTCGACGGGCTGAGCGAGCTGCACGACCGCGAGGTCCCGGCGGCCGTCGGCGAGGTCGCGGAGCACGTCCGCGCCGAGCTGGCCGAGCTGCGGCGCCTGCTCGAGCAGGCCCGGGGCCACGTCGACCCGGCGATGCTGACCGCGCTCGACGACGCACACCGGCGGCTGCAGGACGACCTCCAGCGGCTCGGCGGCGACGTGTCCGGCGTGCTCTCGTCGGCCGCCGGCGAGCTGGAGGCGCTGCGCCGGCCCTCGCCGGGGGCTGCGGCGCCGGTGGCCGCGTCGCCTTCCGCGCCGCGGCGGCCGGTGGACGACGCCGTCGCGGCCGTTCGATCCGCGCTGGCCGGACCGCATCCGGACGTCGCCGCCCTGGTGGCCCGGCTGCTGGCCGACACCGCGCACTCGCTGGACCTGACCCGCGCGCTCCGCGACCCCGAGCGGCGGGGTGGCGCGCTGACGATCCTCGGCGAGCTGGCCGACGGACGCGCGCTGGCCGGCCGGAGCCTGGGCGACTACGTCGCGGCGCATCCCGGGCGCGGCCCGTTGTTCGCTCCGGTGCCCTCCGATGCGCTGGTCGCCTCGGACGGCCGGTCCCGCAAGGAGCTGTTCGTCGCCGCCGCCGTCCTCGCCGACCCCGGCCGCTGCGTCGGCGCCGACCCCACTGCGGAGCAGCTCGTGCTGCTCGACGACTACGTGCGCCGCCTGGTCGAGGAGGTCGAGCCACGTGTGTTCGCCGAACTGAGCTCGCTGGCCGCGGCTTACCCGGACGCGGCCGTCAGCTCGCGCGTCAAGGACCCGGACGGCCTCGTCGAGAAGGTCCGGCGGATGTCCGCCGGCGCGAAGAACCGCCCGGGCCGCGCCGGCTACCGCGTGGGCGACGTGCTCGACGCCGTGGGCGCGCGGATCACCGTCGCCGGCACCGCCGACCTCGCAGCGCTGGTTGGCGCCGTGGTGGAGCGCTTCGGCACCAGCGACGACGGCCGGGTACTGGACTGGGAGAACCGGTACACCGATCCGAAGCCGCACAACCCGGCCTACCGCGTGGTGCCGTTCATCCTGGTCGCGCGGGTCGGCGGGCTCGCGTACCCGTTCGAACTACAGTTGACCACGCAACGAGCCTCGATCGCCGCGGACCTCGAGCACAACACCGTCTACAAGCCGTACGTACCCGTCAGCGACCAGGAGCGCGACCGCATCCGCGGCATGCAGGCCGAGGCGGCCGCGCTCGACCAGGACGAGACCAGGAACGGCGTTGACTGACATGAGCCATGCGTGGGTGTGGATCGGGCATCTGAGAACGATCGATGGCGACCTCGTCGCCACGTTCGCCATCGACGAGCGCCAGTATTCCGATGCCGACGCCGCGCAGGCCGCTCTCAACGCGGCCGCCGCCGAGCTGCGCCGTCGCCGCATCCCGCACGAGCTCGAACACGTCCGGGTCCGCCGCGACTCGCCGGCCGAGCCGCTGCCGAGCTGGGCGGAGTACCGCGCTTCGCTGCCCGACGCTCCCACATGAGAACCTTCGGCACCTGGCTGACCTGGGACGACGCCAGCTCCGCACTGACCACACGGCTGACCGGGGCGGAGCTCGACCGGCTGGCCGACGCGTACGCGTTCGCCGCGGAACACCATGCCGGGCAGACCCGGCCGGCCGGCGAGCCGTACACCCGGCACCTGCTGGAGGTGGCCGAGATCCTCGCCACTGAGTTGGACGTCACCGACACCGACCTGCTCGCCGCCGCGCTCCTCCACGACGTCGTCGAGGACACCCCGGCCACCTCCGCCGACGTCGCCGAGCGGTTCGGCCCGCGGGTCGCCACGCTCGTCGACGCCGTCACGAAGCCGCCGCCGGAGCCAGGCGAGGACGGCGCCGCCGTCCGGCTGCGCTACCTCGACCACCTGCGCGATCTGCCCGCCGACACGCTGCGGCTCAAGCTGGCCGACCGATACAGCAACGTCCAGCGCCTGCACACCCACCCGCGGCCGGCGAAGCAGCGCGCCTACTACGCGGAGACCCGCCGCCACCTGGTCCCCCTCGCCGCCGTCGACCCGCGGATGGCCGCGCTGTTCGCCGACTGGGAGCGCGCCTACGCCCACCTCGCCGACACCCCGTCCTGAGCCTGCCCACACTCGCGTGATCATGTCCCCTGGCGGCGTCCCAGCGACCGCCAGCGGACATGATCATGGTGGCGTCGGCCCGAAGTCAGCCCTCCGGCGGGATGTTGACGTTGTGGCGGAACAGGTTGTCGGGGTCGTACTGCCGCTTCACCTGGACGAGCCGCTCCCAGGTGGCGCCCGGGTATGCCTCGCGGGCCCACTCGGCACTGGCGTCGGCGACGAAGTTGACGTACGCGCCGGGGCCGCCGTTGGCGACGACCGCGGCGGTGTCGCGGACCCACTGCTCCCGTTCGGGCCGGGTGTCGGGGCCGTCGAGGAACGAGGCGACGTTGACCATGAACGCGCGCCCGCGGTGGGCGTACGCCGTCGCGTCGGCGGGGACGCGGGAGATGGCGCCGCCGAGCGGCCGGAACTGGGTCACCCGCATGGGCGCCGGCGCGGTGCGCAGCCGCTCGATGACCTCTGTGACGCGGGCGAGGTCGAGCTCGTCGGCGAACAGGGTGCGAGCGGTGGCGGTGGGGTGGTACTCCTCGTCGCCCTCCGCCTCCATGAACATCTCGGGGTAGGCGATGGGCCGGACGAAGTCGGCGAGCGGCTCGGCCAGTGCGCGGATGGGCGCCAGCGCCTTCTCGCCCTCGTCGGCCGGCCCGGCGTAGCAGACCAGCCCGAGCACGACCAGCGAACCCTGCACGTCGGCGGGGATGAACGGCATCGGCGGCGCCGGCATGACGTTGACGATGACCGACAGCTCCTCGGGTCCGGCGGCCGCCTCCTGGAGGAAGCCGTGCACCACCTCGGGGGTGGCCGGCAGCAGGATCATGCCGCCGACGACGCCGGGCAGCTCGTGCAGCCGGTACTTGAACCGGGTGACGACGCCGAAGTTGCCGCCGCCGCCCCGGATGGCCCAGAAGAGGTCGGGATGATGGTCGGCGTCGACCTCGAGGATCTGGCCGTCGGCGGTGACGACCTCGGCGGCCAGCACGTTGTCGATGGTCAGGCCGTGCTTACGGGACAGGTAGCCGACGCCGCCACCGGTGGTGATGCCGCCGATGCCGACGGTGCCGGTGTCGCCGAAGCCGATGGCCAGCCCGTGCTCGGCGACCGCCTTGGTGACGTCGCCCGCCGTCAGGCCGGCCTGCGCCCACACGGTGCGTTCCTCGACGTCGATGGCGATGGCGCGCAGGTGCCTGAGGTCGAGGACGATGCCGCCGTCGACGACACTATGGCCGGCGACGCTGTGCCCGCCGCAGCGGACGGAGAGCTCGAGGCCGGTCTCGCGGGCCAGCGCGATGACACCGGCCACCTCGGCGGGGTCGGACGGGTGGATGACGACGGCCGGCTTGGGGTCGAGGCCGCCGTAGAAGATGGCGCGGGCGCCGTCGTAGCCGTCGTCGCCCGGAGCGACGACCTGGCCGGTGAAGCGGGTGCGGACAGCGGAGACGTCGAGCGTTGTCATCGGGCAGCTACTCCTTCGAGGTCACCACGCCGGACCGGATGTGCCCGTCCGGCGTGGAGACCATTCAACCCGGAGCCACTGACAGACTTCGCACGATTTTCCGCCAGGTATTGTCAGCGTTCTGTCAGGTCCTCCGCATAGTCAGCCGGCCGGGACGGCGAGGCCGTCGATCAGCCCGTCGAAGACCTGCACGCGGTCGAACCGCATCGCGTACGCCCGCGCCCGCAGCGCCGCCGCCTGCCGGTCCTCGGGCGTCAGCTCGAGCACCGCGCGGTCGATGGCCGCCGCGAGCCCGGCCGGGTCGCCGGCCGCGACCTCGATGGCGGTGCCGCCGACCGACTCGGGAATGCCGCCCGTCGTCGTCGTGATGACCGGTCCGCCGCCGGCCAGCATCGCCTCGACCAGCGCGATGCCGAACGTCTCGACGAACTCCGGCCGCGGCTTGCTGGGCAGCACGAACGCGGCGCTCCCGGTCATCAGCAGCGGCTTCTCCTCGTCGCTGACGTCGGTGAGGAAGTCGATGCGGTCGTCGCCGGCAGCCAGCGCCCGCAGCTGAGCCAGCTCGGGCCCGGTGCCGGCGATGACGAGCCTGACGTGCTCGCGTCCGGCCGACGCCTGATAGGCCGCGACAAGGTCGTCGACGCCTTTCGCCAGCGTGACCCGCGACAGGAACAGCACGTACCCGTCGCGGCGCAGGCCACGGCGGGCCAGCGCCGCGTCGACGGCGGCGGGGTCGAGGTCGACGTACGCGGCGGTGTCGATGGGCGGGTAGCTGACGCTGACGCGGGCGGCGCACTCGGCGGCGAATCGGGTCCCGCAGACGGCGTCGACCTGCAGCGCCGACTCGACGATGAGGTCGCGGGTGTACTCCGACACCGCTACGCACGCGTCGTTGGCCAGGAACGTCGTCAGCAGGAAGGCCGCGGCGCCGGCCCGGCCCTCGGCGAGGGTGGTGCGGACGATGTTCGTGATGTCGGAGCCGACCGCCTTGGCGATGGTCGTGACGCCGAACCCGGCGCCGCCGGCCCGGGCGCCGTGCAACGCCTCGACGACGGCGTTCGTGTGCGGCGACAGGTACATCGAGATGCACACCGTCGGGACGCCGTCGGTGAACAGCTCGTAGAGCCGGCTGGTCAGGCCGAGCAGGTACCGTCCGTCCGGGACGCGATAGTCGCCGACCGGCTCGGGCCGCTCGACGGTGATGCCCGGGCTGTACGGGAGGATGGAGTCCAGCGGCTTGAGCGGCAGGCCGGCCGCCTGAAGGGCGGGTATCGGCCACGTCACGATGCGGACGTCGTCGAACCCTCTGGTGAGCGCGACTTCGGCGAGGTTGCGAGCCTCGCCCGAATGACCGCAGATCACCGGATCGGCGCGGACGACGATCACCAAGCGGCGGGTGGGTCGGCTCATGGCAACACCTCCGAGTCTGCTAACCGTCAGTACGGTCCGAGACCGACGGCGGACGCTCCTTCGTCGCCCAGGCCGAGGGTTCCGGACCCAGTTCGATCTGCAGGCGGCCACCGCCGTGCAGCTCGTTTCCCGTGATGAATCCGCCGTCGAGCGGCTTGCCGTTGAAAGTTGCCGATTGTACGAACTGCGGTGCCGGTGCAGTTCCCGTCTCGTAGCTGATCGGCGTCTCGCGGTGTCCGATCGTCTCGATGAGGAACTCGTTGCCGCCGATCTCGAGGCTGGCGGTGGCGAATGCCGGCGCGTTCACCAGGAACAGATTCTGCCCGGCGACGGGGAACAAGCCCAGTGACGCCCACACGTACCACGAGCTCAGAGCGCCGGAGTCGTCGTTGCCGGGCAGCCCGCCGCGGGTCGGCGCGAACTGGTACGCGAGCGCCGCCTGGACGATCTGCGCGGTCCGGTCCGGCCGGCCCGCGTAGTGGTACGCCCAGGGCGCCTCCATGTCAGGCTCGTTGTTGAGGCCCTCGAACCGGTGAAGCGCGGCGCCGGCGCGGTACTCGTCGGCGAACGGCGGCGTGCCGAGCTGCCGGACCGGCGGCTGACCGTAGCCGAAGAACGCGTCGAGCAGCTCGACGAACCGGTCGTCGCCGCCGGCCAGCTCGATCCGCCCGGCCATGTCGTGCAGCAGCCGGAACGAGTAGTTCCACCGGCCGCCCTCGTAGTACGTCGACTTCGCCAGCAGCCCGGTCTCCGGCTCGAACGCGTTGGCCCAGTGCTTGGCCCGCCGCTCCAGCTCGTCGGCCAGCCGGCGGTCGCCGAGGCCGCGGGCGATGAGCGACGTGCAGTGGTAGCCGTAGGCGAGGTCGAGCGTGTGCGTCACCGGATGCACGACGTCCTTCTCGAGGAAGTCCTCGCCGTACACCCGGCGCAGGTCGTCCTGCATGTGCACCAGCGCCCAGTCCCAGTCGATGCCGTCCAGGCCGAGCAGGTACCCGTCGGCGAGCGCCGTGTGCGCCAGCGCGCTGCCCTGGCGGAAGAACCGGTCCGCACCCTTGGCCATGCGGTAGCCGATCGGGAAGTTGCCCTCTTCCTCGCACACCCGGATCAGCGACTCCAGCAGCGCCGCGCCCCGACGTGGCGCCAGCGCCGTGATCAGCGGGATCTGCGTCTTGTAGATGTCCCACATCGTGCAGATGTCGAACACGAACGGCCCGGGCGTCGGCCAGAACGGGCTCTCGTCGTCGGCGAAGCACGGCTTGATCAGCGAGTGGTACAGGCTGGTGGCGAAGACCGTCCGCCGCGCCTCCGTCCCGCCGTCGACCTTCACCTGGTCGAAGTGCGACGACCACTTCTTGCGCGTGCGCGACCGGCACTTGTCGAACCGGGTGCGGCCCAGCCCCAGCTCGTCGTCCAGGTTGGCCCGCGCCTGCTCCGTCCCGCGCAGCGAGAAGCCCATCTTCAGCTCCACCGTCTGCCCGGCGGCCGCCGGCCCCATGAGGATCAGCCCGAACGGCCGCAGCGTCGTCCGCCGGATGTAGTCGAAGTCCAGCCGCGTCCCGCCGTCGACCAGGCGGCGGTCGTACCACAGCAGTTGCCGCCAGTCAGGGGTGTCGGCCTCGATGAACACCGACAGCGGCACGCCCTCCATCACCAGCGTGCCCTCGGCCTGCCCGCGGCCCAGGCTCTGCATGTGGGCGCGCAGCGGCACCGTCCGGCCATGCTCGATGGCCAGCCCGCCGTACGAGAAGTCGACGACGACGCGGGCGCTGCGGCTCTCGGGGAACGTGTACCGGTGGACGGCCGTCTTCGCGCCGACGGTCACCTCGCACCTGACGCTGGTGTCGAGCGTCGCCGCGTAGTACCCCGGCTCCGCGACCTCGTCGTGCAGGTTCCACAGCGTGCCGAGCGCGTCCAGCGGCTCGATCATCGGGGTGACGCGGAAGTAGTTGTAGTACTTGCGGATCGCGCCGGTGCCGGACTGCTGGAAGTGCGTGAACCCGGACGCCTGGTTCCGGTCGTACAGCTGCGTCGGCTGGCCCTCGGTGCTGATGCGGTAGACCCCGTAGCCGGTCGGGTACGCGCCGGAGTAGGCGCACGCCGACACCATGCCCAGCGGGTAGCTCGCGCCGGGATGGGTGTTGCCGACCTGCGCCTTCGGCCACCACCACGTCGCGGCCAGACCCTGGGCGGGCGGCAGGTCCGTGGCCCCGGTGCCGATTAAGGGATCAACGCTGTCCAGTATGTTCTGCATTCTGCCTGTCCCGAGGTGTCCGATCCGTAGCGTCGATATGAACTCCCTGTGTCCTGGCCGTCAAGGCCTATCCGCCAGGTCTGGCCGTTCGGGGTGACGTGCGTTCGGCCGCCCGGGGCGCGACTGGGTAGCCTGTCCGCGGGGCCTCTAGCTCAATTGGCAGAGCAGCGGACTTTTAATCCGCGGGTTCAGGGTTCGATCCCCTGGGGGCCCACTCCACAGCAGGTCAGCGACTCGACCCAGCGCGACCAGCAGCAGAGGCCATGCTTTACCCATGGTTTTCCACCACCGTCGTCTGTAGGGCGTCATCGAGCAGGCCCGCGGCTGTCGGGTTCAGAACACGCCGCGCCAGGTATCGGCAGCGGCGCGCGGCCCATCACGCAGCCCCGAACTGTGCCGCAAACCACGCCTCGACATCAGCACGCACGTACCGCAGCTCACGACCTACCCGAGCGGCGGGCGGTAGACCGCCGATCATTGTCTTCCCTCGTATCAACGCGGCTCATGCGGCGCATCCCGCGTGGCAAGGACAATTAACCACGCTCGACGATGCTGGTGTACGGCTTGTGATGAGTGACGACGACTGCCCTGGGCTGCGATCCGCACAACGATCGTCCATGCAGCTGAGCGGTCCTGAGCCAACTGACCACCGGCGTGGCGGCCGGCGGTCTGGGTAACGGACCATCCCGATCAGCATGCGACACTCGGCGAATGGCCCGCGTGACGTTCCTCTATCCGAAGACCGACGAGTCGACGTTTGACATGGACTACTACACGTCGACGCACATGCCGATGCTCGCCGCCGCGCTCGGCGACGACTGTCAGAGCTGGGGCGCCGACAAGATCACCAGCGGCCCGTTCGAGGCGATTGGTTGGGCGCTCGTGTCGAGCGCCCAAGCGTTCGGCGCAGCGATGACCGAAAAGGGCGCCGAGATCAGTGCTGATGTCGCCAACTACACCAACGTGCGCCCCGACGTGGTCATGGGAGACGTTGTCAGATAGGGGCGACGACTGCTGGGAGCTCCGGCTCGCAGCAAACGGCTAGAGGCTCCCCGACTCCAGCCAGCCGGCTCGTTGTGACGACAGTGTGATCCGATGCCTGATGTGCGACAGATCTCCGTCGGGTGATCTGCGACAGTCGGCCTAGTGAACTGCGCTATGCGCGGTCCGTGGCCGCTGGCCCTTGATGCTGCGCACGGCCGTACGCGCCGCATGTCGCGGCCGATCAACGAGCTGGTCGACAACTTGCGAGACCCGGACGGCTGGGGTTAGGTGCCGCACGTCCCGCAGATCCCGCTCGCGTCCTTCCAGGGCCACCCACCTATCAACGCATCGGGGCGGTGGCGGGCGTGACAGTCGTACCGGCACGTCGGCCGAGGGCTCCGCCATGTCGATAGTCTGTCCACCTATGGAGACCGGAAGCCCCCCATCGTCGGACGAATTCAGTTCCTTCGGCGTGTATGTACGGATCCCCATCGGCCGCCAACCGCCCTGTCGGCTGGACGCTACAGTCGATCGGCGTTGCCGCTTGGTCGTACTGGACAAGTCGGGACAGGAGAAGACCGTCTTCGACGTGCCGATCGTGGAGGTCGAGCACGCCCGTCTGCGTGTCGGTCAGCTGACGGTCGTGGTCGGTGGCCGCAGCTATCACGTCACACTGGCGACGCCGAGTGCTGCCACTCGACTGGGCATGACGACGATAGGCCTGTCGGCGTTTCGGCAGGCGGCCGGCGGCGGGGCGGCAACCGGAGCAGGCATGCTCGCAGGAAGCGCCGTCGCCGGTTGGGGGATGGCTCGCCGGGAGAAGCAGGTCGACCCCGAAGGGCTCCGCTGGCTGCGGCTCTTTGCCGATCACGGCGTCGATGTCGAGGCGCCACAGCGCTGGAAGCCGCGCGTCCGCTACGCGCTGATGGGCGTGGCGGTGCTCCTGACTGTCGTTAGCCTGTTCGGATCCGTCATCGGGGTAGCCGAGGAAGGTGGATGGACCGCAGAGGCACGCAGCGGTGTATTCAGCCTGGCGACGTTCGTGGCGCTCGTCTGGGTCCTCTACCTGGTGACGATCTGGCTGCTGTGGAGGACCGTGCCCCGCGACACCGTACGCCGGCTTGGCTCCGTCCCGGACCAACGGCCCGGTGACTGACACGCCCAGGTGGAGAAGCTCAGGTCGGCCCCGGGAGTGGACTACGAACCCGCGCAGGATCAACAGTGCGGCGTCGGTCGTCACCAGTCGTGGACGGTGCCGTCGGTGAGTCGGCTGTAGGGCAGGTAGGCCTGCTCGTAGCGGTACTTCGCGGCGGCGTCGAGGTCGCCGAAGTCACGCCACCGCGTGCTCGCCAGCCCTCGCGCGAGGGTGACGCCGAGACCGGGCTGGTCGCCGGGGTGCCCGCACAGCGTCCAGGCGCTGCTCGACCACCGACAAGACAACCAATGCCAATCCCGGCCTCCCCGAGTCCGGGACGCCCCACGGAGACGCCCCAAATCAGGGTGCCGATCACGACCGATGTCGCAGATCAACTGACGGACGCGTGTCGCACATCAACCGACGGAGCACACGACAGTGACGACAGGCGCGGTGAGAACTTTCTTTACTCGGTCAAGGCGGCGCGCAAGCGCGCCGCAGCACACGCTGGCCGACCCCGACGCCAACCCAGGCCACGCGGACACGTCACCGAGCGCCGTCGCGTGGCGGCTGCCGGTGCTGGTCTCGGCGAACAGCGGCATGGCGGCGCTCCATGGGGCAGCGTATGGCGACCATGTCGGACAGAGCTGAACTCACGTTCGAGTGATCGCCAGTCGCGGCACTACTCGGTCGCGCCGCTCAGGCTGTTGACGGCCGCCCGTATCAGGGCTCGTGCCTCGTTGCCGTAGACGGCCAGCTCGGCGAGCTGAGCGAAGGTGTCGGCGTAGAGGGCGACCTCGCCTTGCTGGGTGATGGTGAGATGACCGGATACCAGTTCGACGTTGACCTGGGAACTGTCGAAGATCCAGAAGCCCTCGACCGGCCGATGTCCGCGGTCGGCGCGCATGGGGACGATGCCCAGGCTGACGTTCGGCATCCCCGCGACGTCTCCGAGGTGGCGGAGCTGGTCGATCATGACGTCGGCGTTGGCGATGTCGGTTCGCAGCGCGGACTCTTCGATGAGGAAGGCGAACACCTTGCCGTTGGTGGTCAGCAGCCGTTGTCGCTCCAGCCGCGACGTGACCGCCTGGTCCACGTCGTCGGCGAGGTCGCGGCGACGCTGTGCCGCCCGAAGGACAGTCTCAATGTAGGCCGGCGTCTGGATCATGCCGGGAATCAGCCAGGACGAGTACGCGCGGAAGCGGCGGGTCCGCTCGAAGAGTGGCCGGACCGCCTCCTGAGCGTGGCGCAGGCCGTTGCGCTCCATCCGGCGCCACTCAACGAACATGCCTTCGGCTGCGCGCAGCGACTCCACGAGGTCAGCGGCCTGGTCGTCGGCGCCCGTGACGCGGCACCATGTTTGGATGTCATCGGCAGACGGGGCGGTCTTGTTGTTCTCGATCCTCGAAGTCTTGGCCCCGTGCCAGCCACAGGCGCGGGCATGGTCGCGGCCCGTCAGCCCTGCCTGCTCCCGGAGTTCGCGAAGCCGATCGGCGAGGAGCTGACGGGCCTGTTGGACGCTCGACGACGGGGAGACCGCCATCAGTGCGCGTGGTTCAAGGGCGGTACTCCTCGTGGGGGATGGCCCGCTCCCACACCGCTTCGAACGCCGAGGCGCAGAGCTTGGCCAGCGTCGGATCGTCGTCGATCAGTTCGTAGCCAAGATCAGGTTTCTGACCGTTCCCGTCGAAGTGGTTCACGAGCACCGGGCTATCGTCGAAGAGCCAGAAGTCGTTCCCCGGCAGAGGAATGTCCGTGGCTCGCCGGCGCGGTAGCCACCGCACCTGTTCGCCGGCTTCGACGTTCATGGTCGTGGTCTCGTACTCCCACCGTACGTAGGCGCTGACCGGTTCGGAGATGATGCGCGCACGTCGAATGGCCACACCCCGCGCGAGCGCTGCTTGCACCAGCTCCACCCACGGGCGCCACTGCTCGACCGGGTCCATCGTCTCGCCTCGCTGCCAGGCGACGAACGTCGGATCGTCGAGCATGTACGAGTCGCGCATCTCCAGGTGCACAGCCGAGCGCTGGGCTTGAGCCAGCAGTTCGTCGAAGGCGATCACTGATCGGCGCCCTCCGGCCCCGGCAGGTATTGGCGCATCACGGCCGGCAGCCGAATCATCGACTCGTGTGCCGGAATCTCCGTGGAGTGGCCGGGGATCGAGCCCACCCTCTGAGCCTCCGTGACGGTCTCTTCGTCCGCCGTCCAGGACTGGATGACCAAGTCTCCCGTCGCGTCGTCGAGCCAGATCGTCGGAGAATCGTTCGTTGGGGTATCCGGGAAGATCCCGAGGAACTTCAACGCCATGACGCCGCCCTTCGTCGTCGTTTGCACGAGCTTGCATCGAGCCTGACGCTGCGCCGACTGCCGGGTCAAGCTCATGGGCGGGTTCCTGCAGACTCGTGCAAACACCCTTCGCAGCGCCGCTCCGCCTGCCTTACCTTGCCGCCATGTTCACGGCTCGCGTGCAGGGGCACGGCCTCGTCGACTGGTCGCCTGAGCGTGTCGACGCCTACGCCGCCCAGCTGCTGTCGGCTCACCAGCCGGGCGGCGGGTGGATCCCGCGCCGTCGCACGTCCTGTCGGGACTGTGGCCAGGAGTGGCCGTGCGTGTGGGCGACCTGGGCGGAGCAGTGGGGGCGCGGCCTCGTCAGGGCGCGGGCGCGACGCGGCGGGTGACCACTCAGGAGCAGGAGGCCACCGGGCGGCGCTGGGCACCGGCGTACCGGGCACACTGCCCGCGCTGCAGGAACTCCGGGCGCGCGTTCTCGTCGTACAGCAACGCCGAGCAGGCCGCCCAAGGCCACGCCGACAAGCACTACCACGTCACGCACGTGATCGACCAGTACGGCATTCGCGTCATCGGCTCGACACGGCACCCCGGCGACGAGAACGGGAAGGCGGCGCCGTGAGCGACGGCTACCGCCCGGTGTGGCGCGTCGGCAAGGAGCTGCACTTGCGTGACGCGCGCACCAGCGAGCGCTAGCGCGGGAGGCAGCGCGCGACCGCACGCCCGTCGCGGTAGTCGCCGGGCACCTGCGCGAGCTGCGGGTCGGGCGCGACCTCACCCAAGTCGAGCTGGCCCGGCCGGCGAAGATCTATCCCTGGGTGGGTGGCTTAGATCGGCTCTAAAGTGGCTTAGAGGTCAAACTAAGGGCGCCTGCCGCCTGACCGCGCACCGTTCGACGGCTTGGCCGTCCCAGCCCCTCCCGCGCCGCTGTCGCCAGACCCTCATGATCGATGCCGAGGTGATCGGCGACCCGCTCGGGGGCGCATGGACATTCCGGGCAGGCGAACACCCGGCGGAGCGCACGAGGCGGTTCGGACGGCGCCACGGTTGCGGCGGCCCCGCGGCGGCCCTCCGATGACGAGCGAGGCCCGCTGGTATTCACCTGCGCGCCATATCGGCGAATAGGCGCCCCCACACTCATGATACACGGCGTGAGAACTCAATTGAACTCGACCGAAAACCAAATCGCACAACGCACACCTCAAGATCGTTATTCGCTCTGGCCAGCGGGCTCACTCATTCGATAAGCGAGCCACCAGCACCCGACACACCCGCAGAAATGGCCCGCATTGGCCATCGAGTGCGAAATCGACAAACACGGCCCGGCGATGTCCGCCAGCACAGGAAATCACCCCAAAAGCGCCCCCGCGGGCGAACACCCCACCACCGCCCGGCGGTCAGGCCCGTTCGTCCGTGACGTGATGATGCGCATGGCGAATACTGCACCTACGTCGCACATCTGACTCTTGACGTTCCATGTCATGCATCCGTAACGTGAGCGCCCATCGAGCTTCCAATACGTATTAAGGACTCAGATGGCAGCGCAACGGCGGCGGCCCACGCAGGTGGACATCGCCCGTCGTGTGGGGGTGTCCCAGGCGACGGTCTCGCTGGTGATCAGTGGCGGCGCCGCCCGCGAGCAGGTCGCCGAGGGCACCCGCCGGGCGGTGCTCCGCGCGGCCGCCGAGCTCGGCTACACGGTCAACGCGGCGGCGCGCAGGCTCAAGGGCGGACGCAACCGCATGCTCGGTCTCTACACGTTCGAACCCGTCTTCCCGGTCGGCCAGCGCGACTTCTACTTCCCGTTCCTCCTCGGTGTCGAGGAGGCGACCGCTGAGTACGGCTACGACCTGCTGCTGTTCAGTTCGGCCAGTTCGGGTACCGACCGGCGCATCTACGCGGGCGGCGTCAACCGGCTGAAGGTGGCCGACGGCTGCGTGCTGCTGGGGCGGCACCTGCACCGCGACGACCTGGCGGCGCTGGTGCAGGAGGATTTCCCGTTCGTGTTCATCGGACGCCGCGAGGTCCCCGGCGAGGAGCTGTCCTACGTCGCCGCGGACTATGTGGGTGCCACCAGTGCCGTGGTGCGGGAGCTGGCCCGGCTCGGGCACCGGCGCATGGCGTACCTGAAGCTGAGCGACGGACAGGAACCGACCCGGGACCGCGAGACCGGCTTCCGCCTGGGTCTCGGCGACGCCGGGATCCCCGCCGACGGGTGCATCGTCGACGATTCCGGGACGGTGACCGGCGACCTGCTGCGCGACTGGCTGTCGGCCGGTGTGACGGCCCTGCTGGTGGAGCCGAGCGAGGACGACTCGACGATCGTGGCGGTGGAGCGGGCGGCGGCCGCGGCCGGCGCCCGCATCCCCGAGGACTGCTCGGTGGTCCTGCTCGGCGACCCGGCGCTCGGCGAGGACGCCCGCGACTGGACCCGGTTCTCGCTGCACCGCGAGCAGATGGGCCGCGAAGCCGTCCGGCTGCTCCTGGACCTGCTGGACGACGAGGACGGCGGGCCGCGGCAGCTGAACGTGGCCTGTACCCCGATCCCAGGCGACTCGGTCGCCGCACCGCCGGCGGGGGTGGCGCGATGAGCTACTTCATCGTCCGGCGGCTGGCGATCGGCCTGCTGACCATCTGGGGCGTCGTCACGGCGGTCTTCATCGTCGTCCGGCTCGCGCCCGGCGACCAGGCCACCGTGGCCCTCGGCCCGGACGCGAGCGCGGAGGAGATCGAGGCCCTGCGGCAGAGCCTCGGCCTCGACCAGCCGCTCCTGGTGCAGTACCTCTCGTACCTCGGCGACGTCGTGCGGCTCGACTTCGGCGAGTCCTACCGGTTCGGGCGCCCGGCCATGGACCAGGTGCTCGAGCGGTTCCCCGCGACCATCCAGCTGACCCTGGCCGCCACGGTGATCGCGATCGTCGCCGGCCTCGTGCTCGGCGTCCTCGCCGGCAAGAACCCCGGCAGCGCGCTGGACCGCGCCGTCTCGACGGTCACGCTCGGCCTGCAGGCGCTGCCGCCGTTCTGGGTCGGCATCATGTTCATCCTGATCTTCGCGCTGCAGCTGCAGGTGCTGCCGAGCGCCGGCGGCGGCAGCCTCTCCAACCTCGTCCTGCCCGCGGTGACGCTGTCGATCCCGTTCACCGCGCTCGTGGCGCGCATGACCCGCAGCGGCGTGGCCGAGACGATGTCCGAGGCCTTCGTCAACACCGCCCGGTCGAAGGGCCTCACCGAGACGCAGGTGCTCACCGGCCACGTCCTGAAGAACTCGATGATCCCCGTGGTGACGGTGGTCGGCCTGCAGGTCGGGACGCTGCTCGGCGGCGCGGTGATCATCGAGACCGTGTTCGCGTGGCCCGGGCTCGGGTCGCTGCTGGTGAGCGCGGTCGGCAACCGCGACTACGCCGTCGTCCAGGCCGCGACGGTCCTGATCGCGCTGTGCGTGATCGTCCTCAACCTCGCCGCCGACGTCGTCAACGCCAGGCTCGACCCGCGGATCCGTCTGGAGGCGCGCCGATGACCCAGTCGGACATCCTGCTCACCGGGCCCGAGCCCGCGCCCCCGCCCGGCCCGGCGACGGCTCCGGCCCGGCGCCAGCGCCGCCGGCCGCTGGCCGCCGTCCCGTACGTGGTCATCGGCATCTACGTGCTGGTCGCGGCGATCGGCCCGTTCCTCATCGACTACGACCCCGTGGCCACCGAGGTGACCGAGCGGCTGCTGGCTCCGGGGTCGCAGACGGAGTCCGGAACGGCCTGGCTGGGCACCGACGCCGTCGGCCGCGACGTGCTGGCGCAGGTCGTGTACGGCGCGCGGACGTCGTTCCTCATCGGCGCCGCCGTGGTGACGATCTGCAGCCTGCTCGGCGTCGCGCTCGGTGCGATCGCGGGGTACTTCGGCGGGCTGCCCGACGCGGCCATCTCGCGGACCGTCGACATCCTCATGGCGTTCCCGGGCATCCTGCTCGCGATCGTCATCGCCGGGCTGCTCGAGCGCGGCATGGGGGTCGTGATCATCGCGCTGTCGGTCGGCGGCTGGGTCGGCTTCGCCCGGCTGTCGCGCAGCATCACGATGTCCACCCGGGAGCGCGACTGGGTCGACGCCGCCCGGATCATGGGGGTCTCCAAGCCCGCCACGCTCACCCGGCACATCGTGCCGTTCCTGGCCGGGTCGGTCGTCGCCCTGGCCACCATCGAGCTCGCGTCGGCCGTGCTGTCCGAAGCGGCCCTGAGCTTCCTCGGTCTCGGACTCCCCCCGCACATCGTGTCGTGGGGCCAGGCCATCGCCGGCGGCCGGGAGCACCTCGCCACGGCGTGGTGGATCACGGTCTTCCCCGGTATCGCGCTCACCGTCCTGGTCGTCTGCATCGGGCTGGTCGGCGACAAGCTCACCCGGCGGTTCACGCGCAAGCGCGACTAGCCCGCCGGCCTCTGTCTTTCCACGACGAAAGGACTCCTGCAATGAGAATGCGCACACGGCGTTCGCTCTCGACGGCCGCAGGCGCGGTCGCGCTGCTCATGGTGGCGGCCGCCTGCTCGTCCGACGACCCCGCGTCGCCGGCCGGCGAGACCGGCGGCGCCACGGGCGGCGACCTGACCGTCGCCGGGCCGATCCCGATCGAGAACCTCGACCCGCACGGCCCGGCCAGCATGGACGCCGGGACGCAGCTGGCGGCCCGGGCGATCTTCAGCCAGCTCGTCGTCAGCACCGGTCCCGGCGAGTTCGAGGGCGAGCTCGCGGAGACGTGGGAGCCCAGCGCCGACGCCAGCGTGTGGACGTTCACGCTGCGCGCGGGCGTCGAGTTCTCCGACGGCACCCCCGTGACGGCGACCGACGTGGTGACGTCGTTCGAGCGGGTCATGGCCGGGGAAGGTCCGCTGGCCGGCAACTTCGGCGGCTACACCGTGGCCGCGCCCGACGAGTCGACCGTGGTCTTCACGTCCCCGACCCCGGACGCGGCGTTCCTCGGCAAGATCTCGTCGTTCTTCGTGACGCCGCAGGCCGCCGCGCAGGAGGGCTTCTTCCAGGACCCGATCGGGTCCGGCCCGTTCGTCGTGGAGTCGTTCGAGCCGGGGGCGACGCTGCAGCTCGCGCCGAACCCGGGCTACTGGGACGGCGAGGCGACGCTGGACTCGCTGGAGTTCCAGTCGATCCCCGAGGTGGCGGCGCGGATGACGGCGCTGCAGACCGGCGAGGTGGACGTCACCTGGGGCATGCCCGACGACCAGATCACCCAGCTCACCTCCGACTCCAACATCACCGTCGAGAACGTCCCGAGCCCGGGCGTCATCACCATGTGGATGAATGCCTCCACCCCGGCGCTGCAGGACCCCGCCGTCCGCCGGGCGCTCTGGCAGGCGGTCGACTTCGAGTCGATCATCGCCTCGCTGTACCCGGAGACCGGAACGCCGGCGGACTCGCCGGTCAGCCCTCCGGTGCTCGGGTACGCGCCGCAGGAGCCGGTGGAGTACGACCCCGACGCCGCCAAGGCCGCACTGGACGCGGCCGGCTTCGACTACAACACCGTGATCCGGTGGCAGTTCTCGCAGGCGAACTTCCGCAACTTCGTCGACGCGGTGGTCTCGGACCTCGCCGAGATCGGCGTCACCGTCGAGCCGCTGGAGAAGGAGCAGGCGGTCTTCCTCGAGGACCTGCTGGCGCTGGAGTGGGACATGAACCTGCAGCAGCTCGGCTCGCAGGGCTTCGACGCGGCGACCAACCTGGGCCGCCTCTACACCTGCGCGGCGAACCGCATCGGCTACTGCAACGAGGAGCTCGACCAGATCCTCGCCGAGGCCGGCGCGACCAGCGACAAGGCCCAGCGCGAGGACCTGTACGCGCAGGCGATCGAGATCATCTGGAACGACGCGGTCGGCATGTACCCGATGTTCGTCGAGCAGCCGTACGCGTGGCGGACCGGCGTCGAGGGCTTCGAGCCCGTCCCCGACGGCCTGCCCTACTTCGACGAGGTCGCGGTCTCGGGTGACTGATCAGTTGCTCCAGGTGGAGGATCTCGACGTCGTCCTGCCGTCGGGCGCCGGCGCGGGGACCGTCCTCGACGGCGTGTCGTTCGCGGTGGACGCCGGCCGCACGACCGGCCTCATCGGGGAGTCCGGCAGCGGCAAGACGATGAGCGCGATGGCCATCGTCGGGCTGCTGCCGCCCGGGGCCGAGACGGCGGGTCGCATCACGTGGAGGTCGGACGATCTGCTGGCCGCGGCCGCGCGCCGGATCCGGCAGGTCCGCGGCCGCGAGATCGGGGTGATCTTCCAGGACCCGCTGGCCGCGCTGAACCCGATCCAGACCGTCGGGCGGCAGGTCGGCGAGATCCTGCGGCGTGCCGGGCGGCCGCGTCAGCAGGTCCGCACCCGGGTGCTGGAGCTGCTGGACCGCGTCGGCATCCCGAACCCGGAGCAGCGGATCGACGTGTACCCGCACGAGCTGTCCGGCGGGATGCGGCAGCGGGTGATGATCGCGATGGCGCTGGCCGGCGAGCCGCAGCTGATCATCGCCGACGAGCCGACGACCGCGCTCGACGTCACGACGCAGGCGCGCATCCTCCGCCTGCTGGCGGACCTGCGCGACCAGGAGGGCATGGCGATGCTCCTGGTCAGCCACGACCTGCGGGTCATGGCGCACGTCGCCGACGACATCGTGGTCATGTATGCCGGCCGGGTCGCCGAACGCGGCCCGGCACGGGAGGTGCTGGAGCACCCGCGGCACCCGTACACCCGGGCGCTGGCCAACAACGTCCCGGCGGTGAGCACGAAGTCGGCGATCGCCGAGCCGTTGCAGGGCGCCCCGGCCAACCCGTTCGACCGGCCCGGCGGGTGCGCGTTCCACCCGCGCTGCCCGCTGGCGGTGGATCGCTGCCGCACAGACGTGCCGGTGCTGCGCGAGGTCGAGACCGGTCGGTTCAGCGCCTGCCACCTCGCCGAAAAGGTCGAGTCGTGAGCGGGCCCGTCCTGGAGATCCGCGGCCTGCGGGTGGCGTTCCCCGGACCCCGCCGGTCGCTGCGCGGGGCGCGGACGGTCGTCCAGGCCGTGAACGGTGTCGACCTGGACATCGGTGCGCGCGAGACGCTGGCTCTGGTCGGCGAGTCCGGCTCGGGGAAGTCGACCGTCGCGCGCTGCGTGCTCGGACTCGTCCGCCCGCAGGAGGGCACCATCACGTATGAGGGCCGGCCGCTCGGGCCGATCGACAAGCGGCCCGCGGAGCTGCAGCGCGCCGTCCAGATGGTGTTCCAGGACCCGGGCTCGTCGCTGAACCCGCGGATGACCGTGGCCGCGATCATCCGCGAGGCCTGGAAAGTCCATCCCGCCGTCGCGCCGGAAGGCGATCGACGGCAGGCGCTGGCGCAGGTGCTCGCCGACGTCGGTCTCGACGCCGGCCTCGCCGACCGCCGCCCGTCGGCGTTGTCCGGCGGCCAGCGCCAGCGGGTCAGCATCGCCCGGGCGCTGGCCCTGCAGCCGCGGCTGCTGGTCTGCGACGAGGCGGTGTCGGCCCTGGACGTGTCCGTCCAGTCGCAGATCCTGCGGCTGCTCGTCGACCTCCAGCGCACGCACGACCTGTCGATCCTGTTCATCACGCATGACCTCGCGGTGGTGCGCCAGATCGCGGACCGCGTGGCGGTGATGAGGACGGGCGAGCTGGTCGAGTCCGCCTCGGCCGAGCAGCTGTTCACGGCGCCGGCCCATCCCTACACCCAGCAGTTGTTGGGCGCCGCCCACGACCTGGAGGGCACGGGCGCGACGTCCCAGGCGACCCGAGGAGCGGGATCAGGTGAGTGACGTACAGAACCTCCACGCCGACGTGCTGATCGTCGGCGGAGGTGTGGGCGGGGTCGCGGCGGCTCTGGCGGCACTGCGACGCGGCCGGTCGGTGATCGTGACCGAGGAGTACGAGTGGCTCGGCGGGCAGCTCACCAGCCAGGCGGTCCCGCCCGACGAGCACCCGTGGATCGAGCAGTTCGGCTGCACCCGGTCCTACCGGGCGTTCCGCGAGGGGGTCCGGCAGTACTACCGGACGTGGTACCCGCTGACCTCGGCGGCGCTGCGGCAACCGGACCTGAACCCGGGTCTGGGCCGGGTGAGCCGGCTGTGCCACGAGCCGCGGGCCGCGCTCGCCGTCCTCGAGGGCATGCTGGCGCCGTACCGGTCGGCCGGTACGTTGCGGGTGCTGACCGGGCACCGAGCCGTCGCCGCGCACGTCGACGGCGACCGGATCGCCGCCGTCACCGTCGCCTCGGCATCAGGGGACGCGGTGACCGTCGAGGCGCCGTTCGTCCTCGACGGCACCGAGCTCGGCGACCTCCTGCCGCTGGCCGGCGTCGAGCACGTCACCGGGTTCGAGTCCTCGGCCGACACCGGCGAGCCCAGCGCGCCGGGCGAGGCCCAGCCGCTCAACCAGCAGGCGTTCTCGTGGGTGTTCGCCGTCGAGCACCGCGACGGCGAGGACCACACGATCGAGCGGCCGGACCAGTACGGCTTCTGGCGGGACTACCGGCCCGGCGTCTGGCCGGACCGGCTGCTGAGTCTCACCGCGCCGGATCCGCGGACCCTCGAGCCACTCACCCGCACGTTCGTCCCGCACGGCCACGCCGGCCCGATCGTCGCCGACCAGAGCGCCGACCCGGGCGACCGGGACCTCTGGGTCTTCCGCCGCATCTTCGCGCGCGAGCAGTACGAGCCGGGCTTCGCCGCGAGCGACGTCACCGTCGTCAACTGGCCGATGATCGACTACCTGCCCGGGCCGCTGGTGGGGGTCTCCGACGCCGAGCGCGACAAGCACCTGGACGGGGCTCGGCAGCTGTCGCTGAGCATGCTGTTCTGGCTGCAGACCGACGCGCCGCGTCCCGACGGCGGCACTGGTTGGCCCGGCCTCCGGCTCCGGCCGGACGTCATGGGCACCGCCGACGGCCTGGCCATGGCCCCCTACATCCGCGAGTCCAGGCGCATCCGGGCTCAGACGACCGTCGTCGAGCAGGACCTGTCGCTCGCCGTGCGCGGCGACGCCGGCGCGGTGCACTACCCGGACTCGGTCGGGGTGGGCATGTACCGGATCGACCTGCACCCCTCCACCGGGGGCGACAACTACCTCGACGTGCCGAGCAGCCCGTTCCAGATCCCGCTCGGCGCGCTGCTGCCGGTGCGCATGAGCAACCTGCTCGCCGCCGGGAAGAACCTCGGCACGACACACATCACCAACGGCTGCTACCGGCTCCATCCGGTCGAGTGGAACATCGGCGAGGCCGCCGGCGCCCTGGCCGCGCACTGCCTGGCCCACTCGCTGACACCGGACCAGGTCCGCGCCGACGAGAGGAGGCTCGCGACGTTCCAGCACGAGCTCCGCTCCGACGGGTTCGAGCTGGCGTGGCCCGAGGTCAAGGGCTACTGACGCGCACGGGGGATTCACGGCACCGCACGAGGGACCGGCTACTCCAACGAAGGGGAACAGCAGCATGGGTACGACTGTCGACAGACGTCACCTCCTCCGCACCGCCGGTGTCGCGGGTCTCGCCACCGCGACCCTGGGCGCCGTCAGCACCTCGGCGCAGGCAGCGCCGGCCATGGACCTGACCGGCGCCACCACTCCGCAGGACTTCGGCGCTGCCGGTGACGGCGTCGCCGACGACACCGCCGCCATCCAGCAGGCCATCGACGCGCAACAGGCCGCACTGAACAAGATCGTGTACTTCCCGCCCGGCACCTACCGCGTCACCCGCACCCTCGTCATCCCCGACGTCGAGCATCTCGGGGGCGCGAACTTCAACCGCATCGTCCTGGCCGGCGCCGGCACCATGGGCTCGCGGACGTCGCTCATCGACGTCGACTTCGACGGCACCGCCATCGCGTGCGGCGCCCCGCTGGCCGCGTTCCGGGGCCTCGCCTTCGTGGTCGACCCCAGCCGGCAGAACGCCGTCGCCGTCCAGACCAAGCGGGACGACAGCCTCGGCGAGGGCATCTCGAACAGCGACGACATGGACGCGACGATCACCGAGTGCACGTTCGTCGACTTCAACATCGCCGCGAAGCACGTGGGCCGGGGCATGGTCTTCACGAACAACCTCGTCGCGGTCGGCAACATCGGGCTGGAGATCTCCTGGCCGGTCGACGGCGTCAAGGGCGACAACGTCCACGTCCTGCCGTACGGGATGCGCAAGTGGCTCATCGAGGGCAACCACTTCCACAGCATGAGCTTCGCGATCACGACGACCGGAGCCGACGCCCACAACTTCCGCGGCGCGATCATCGCCAACAACGTCCTCGACATCGGCCGGCGGCTGTTCACCGGCGGGATCATCAACTCGACGTTCTCCGGCAACGTCGTCGAGAACGGGGCCACCAACGCCACCGACGCGTCGGTGATCTCGATCAAGTCCGGTGGCACCAACCTCACCTTCACCGGCAACGTCCTCGGCGGCGGGAACCCGGGCGGGGGCGCCCGGCCGCGACACGCGATCGAGTTCCGTCCCGAGGCGACGGCGCGCAACGTGACGATCACCGGGAACAGCTTCAACTGGGTCGACGGATCTCCGGTCTACTTCGCGGCGGCGGTCGCGGAGGTGACGGTCTCGGCGAACTCGTTCGACAACTGGAATCTGGTCGCCGAGGAACGCTGGGGCGCGGTCCGGGTCAACGGGCATGCCACCGGCCTGTCGGTGATGGGCAACGCCTTCGGCGCGAACACCGTCGCCGGTGCACCCCCGGTGCGGGTCATCGGGACCGTGTCCGGCTCGACGATCGTGGGCAACGTCGTCGACGGCAGCAGCGCCGTCGTGTACGCCGACGCGTTCGGGGCGGACAACTACATCGAACGGCGCGGCGCCGGCGCCCGCCAGCACGAGCTCAGCGCGGCGAAGAACGGCGCGCTGGTCGTCCGCGCGACGACGGCGCCCACACCCGGGACCGACGCGTACGGCAGCTTCGTCGCCGCGTCGGAACAGGCGGTCGGCGCCGGCCCCGGGGTCAAGGGCGGGGTGCGCGTCGTCCCGGCCAACACGACCGGCGCGGCCGCCGTCGAACTGCTCTGCTCGACGAACAACGCCAACGGTGTCGCGGCGATGCGGGTGGACATCAACGGCCTGTCCCCCACGGTCGACAACGCTCGCGACATCGGGTCGGCGGACCGCAAGATCCGCACCGTCTACGCGTACGATCTGCAGCTCTCGGTCGTGGCGGCGGCCGACCTGCCGGAGCCGGCCGCGGGCCGGGTGGCCCTGGTGCAGGACGCGTCGACCGGTGCCGGCGTGCTGGCCATCGGCGACGGCACGACCTGGCGGCGCCTGCCGCTGGGCGGGGCGCTCCGGAACTCCTGAGACCGGAAGGGACCGACGCGTGCGGCTGTCCAGTTACCTCGTCGACGACGGCTCCGAACGGTGGGGGTTCGTCGTCGACGAGCCGGCCACCGGGCGAGCGTGGGTGGTGGAACCCGCGCGGGCCGAGGCGTTCCTCGCCCGGTACGCGTCGATCCCGTCCTCGGGCCTGGTCGCCAGTCGTCCCCGGTTCCGCGGGGACGACTGGCCGGCCACGCTCGTGGAGTTCCTCGCGCTCGAGGACGACGGCATGGCCGCGCTGTCGCGGCTGGTCGCCTACGTGGAGCGGTTCGTGGCGCGGTCGGACGCGACGCTGCTGCCGAGGGCCGGGGCGGCGGTGGACGACGTCGAGCTGCTGGCGCCGATCCCCCGGCCACGGCTCTACTGGGGACTGGTCGCGAACGCCCCGTCGTTCGTGCGGAACAACCCGAACACCCGCCTCATCAACCTGTTCCCGCTCGGGCACCAGCGGCCGCAGGGCGCGGCGATCGGACCCGGCGCGCCGGTCACGTTCAGGAACGGCAACCACCTGCCGCTGATGGCGTACAACGTCGAGCTGGCCGTGGTCATCGGCAAGGGCGGCCGGTACATCCCGCTGGAGCGGGCCATGGACCACGTCGCCGGCTACACCGTCGTGAACGACGTGTCGGGCACCTATTACTACGGGATCGTCCCCGGCAACGCCGGGCGCGGCTACTCACTGCCCGAGCGCTACGGCGACTGGCTCTACCAGGCGACCGCCTCCTGGGGCGGGAAGAAGGCCGACACGCTCGCGCCCATGGGTCCGTTCCTGGTGACGAAGGACGAGGTCGCGGACCCGTACAACCTGCTGATGTACACCCGGCAGACGGGGCGGACGCGGGACCGGGCGCACAGCGGGGCGACGCTGCTGGGGATCGAGCAGGTCATCTCCTGGTACTCGTCGTTCGCCTCGCTGTACCCGGGCGACGTCCTCCACTTCGCGACGATGGGCGTCGACGGGCTGCCGGTGCTCCCGGACGACGTCGCCGACCCGGCCACGCGGCTGGAGGCCGAGATCGAGGACGTCGGGACGCTGGTGAACCCGGTGGCCGTCGCCGACGGACCGGTGCCACTGAATGCGCACCCGTCCTATGCGGTGCGGGAGGTCGCGACGTCCGGCGCGTCCGCCCTGGAGCCGGGGGCCTGGACGGCCGGGTCGGCCCGGCACTTCTACACGTCGTTCGGCAACCACGAGACCGCCGAGGACACCGACGGACTGCCCCGCCTCGACGTGCCGCGGTTCCTCAACGGCCCGGCCAGCTCGCTGGGTGCCGGCGGATCCGTGGTCGAGATCCCGCCGCGCGCCACGGACCTCGTCGTGAGCATCGAGCTCGCCGTCGTCGTCCGCGCGCTCGCGGCGAACGTGGCGGACTGGCGCGACGTCGTGCTCGGGTACCTGCCCATGATCTCGCTGTGCGACCGGTCGTTCGCCGACGCCGTCGTGGAGCCGGCGCGGACGGGCGAGCGCGGCATCCCCGCCATGTACGGCCGGTGGGCCGACGGGTTCAACGTGACGGGCGAGCGGGTCGTGCCGCTGCCCGAGCACGACTGGCGCGGCCGGTCGATGTCGCTGGAGGCCGGTGACCGGGTGGTGACCGGCTCGACGTCGACGTACCTCGCCGGCCCGGACGACCTGATCCAGACCATCTCGGCCATGATCACGCTGTTCCCCGGCGACGTCATCACGCTCGGGTGGACGGCGGCGCGGCTCGTCCTCACCCGGGACGAGTACGCGGCCGGCGTCGTCGTCCGCGGCGCGATCGAGGGCCTCGGCGAGGTGCACGCCGATCTCGTCCCCTGCGGATCGGCGGTCCGCGCATGATCTCGGCCGAGCGTCCGAACGTGGTGCTGATCCACTGGCACGACGTCGGTACTCACCTGGGCGCGTACGGCCACAGTGACGTGACGAGTCCGGCGGTGGACCGGCTGGCTGCCGACGGTCTCCGCTTCGATCGGGCGTTCTGCACGACACCGTTGTGCAGCCCGGCCCGGGGCTCGTTGTTCACCGGCCGCTACCCACACACCAACGGGTTGATGGGCCTGGTCAACCAGGGCTGGGAGTACCGGCCCGGCGAGCGGACCGCACCGTCGCTGCTGTCCGAGCTCGGTTACCGGACCGCTCTGATCGGTCAGCAGCACGAGAGCCACGACCCGTGCCGGCTCGGCTTCGACGAGGTCCACGCGTGGCCGGCCGGGCGGGCCCGCTGCGGCCCGGTGTCGGAGAAGGCGGTGCAGTGGCTGGAGGCGGCGCCGGCGGAGCCGTTCTTCCTCACGGTCGGGTTCTTCGAGACGCACCGGCCGTATCCGGCGGAGGAGTACCCGCCGGTGGACCCGGCGACGGTCCAGGTGCCGCCGTTCCTGCTCGACAACGACCACACGCGGGCGGACCTGGCCGCGTTCCTCGGCTCGATCCGGGTCGCCGACGCCGCCACCGGCCGCGTCCTGGACGCCATCGACCGGGCCGGCCTCGCCGGCTCCACCCTGGTCCTGTTCACCACCGACCACGGGATTGCGTTCCCGCGCGCGAAGGGCACGCTGTACGACCCCGGCATCCGGGTGGCATTCCTCGCCCGGCCGCCGCGCTCCTGGAAGGTCGCGGCGGGAGCCCCGGACGGGCTGGTCAGCCATGTCGACGTGCTGCCCACGCTGCTCGAGCTGGCCGGAGGGCAGGTCCCGCCGTTCATCCAGGGACGAAGCTTCGCCGCCACCCTGCGCGGCGAACCCGGCCCGCGGCGCACCGAGATCTTCGCCGAGAAGAACCACCACGACGAGTACGACCCGATCCGGGGCATCCGCACCGACCGGTACGCCTACATCCGCAACCTCGAACCGGGCACACCACTGAGGCTGTCAGGGGACATCGAACGCAGCCCGTCGCGGCTGGGCCTGGGCGACGACCACCTGCGGCCACGACCGGCCGACGAGCTCTATGACCTCGACGACGACCCCTGGCAACTGCGCGATCTCGCCGCGGATCCGTCCCACGCGCGGGTCAAGGCCGACCTCGCGGCGCGCCTGGAGGAATGGATGATCGAGACCGACGATCCGGCGCTGGCACGATGAGCGGCCGGCCGAACATCGTCCTCGTGGTGATGGACGACCTCGGGTACGGCGACCTGAGCTGCATGGGGAACACCATCCTGAACACGCCGCGGATCGACTCGATCGCCGCCGGCGGGATCACCCTGCGGCACATGTACGCGGCCTCGGCCGTGTGCACGCCGTCGCGGGCGGCGTTGCTGACCGGCCGGTATCCGCAGCGGGTCGGTCTGCCGAAGGTGCTGAACCCGCGCGACGGCACCGGCCTGTCGGAGTGGGAGCACACACTGCCGGAGCTGCTCCGCGACGCCGGGTACCGGACGGCGATGTTCGGCAAGTGGCACCTCGGGTGCCGGCCCGAGCACTACCCGACGCGGCACGGCTTCGACGAGTACGCCGGGCTGCTCTACAGCAACGACATGCACCCGGTCGAGCTGTTCGAAGGGGAGCACATCTCCACGGCCGACGTCGACCAGGCGACGTTGACCCGCGCCTACACCGACCACGCGATCGACTTCATGGAGCGGCACAGCAACGAGGAGGCCGGCCGGCCGTTCTTCGTCTACCTCGCGCACACCATGCCGCACATCCCGCTGCACGTGGAGGCCGAGTTCCGCGGCCGGTCCGCCGGCGGCCGGTACGGCGACGTCGTCGAGAGCCTGGACCACCACGTCGGCCGGCTGCTCGACGCGCTCGACGACCTGGGCCTGGCCGACGACACCCTGGTGATGGTGACCAGCGACAACGGGCCCTGGTTCGAGGGCAGCACCGGCGGACTCCGCGGTACCAAGCTGCACACGTACGAGGGCGGGATCCGGGTCCCGTTCGTCGCGCGGTGGCCCGGACGCATCCCGGCCGGCGCGGTTTCCGACCAACCGGCCTGCCTGTTCGACCTGCTGCCGACCCTGGCCGGGCTGGCCGGCGGTTCGGTGCCGCAGGACCGGCCGATCGACGGGGTCGACGTGTCCGCCCTGCTCGCCGGCGGTTCGGTGCCGGAGCCGCGGCCGCTGTTCTTCTTCCACTGGTGGACGCTCAACGCCGTCCGGTCAGGCAGGTGGAAGCTGCACCTCGACCGCTTTCCCCGCGACCCGAACCGGGCCCAGGACCGGGAACTGCCGCAGCTGTTCGACCTCGAGCTGGACCCGGCGGAGACGTACGACCTGAAGGACCGCCATCCCGACGTCCTCGAGCACCTCACCGACCTGGCGAGGCGGTTCGAGGACGAGATCGCCGGCCAGCGCGAGGCCGCGGAGGCCCGTGCGGCCGGCCGAGCGACCGCTGGTCACCCGGCGGACGGCGGCCGTCCCCTGTCGAGTCGATGACGCTGCACAGCGTCGTAGGTGGACTGCAACTCCGGTGTCGAGCTCCGGTAGAGGCGCTGGGCGATCCGCACGAACAGGAAGTCCACGACGGCGAGCTGGGCGATGCGGCTGGACATGTTGGCCGGCCGGTAGGCCGTTTCGCTGGTGCTCGTCGTGAGGACGTGGTCGGCGTTCTCGGCCATCGGGGAGTTGCGGAAGTTCGTGATCAGTGCCGTGGTGGCGCCGGCACGGCGGGCGGCGGTGAGGAACTCGGCGATCTCCACGGTCAGGCCGGAGTGGGAGAAGCCGATCGCGATGCAGCCCGGCTCGAGGACGGCGGCGCTCATCAGCGCGAAGTGTGCGTCGCTCCAGTAGTAGGACGTCAGCCCGATGCGGTGCAGCTTGTGCTGGAGATCGGCCGCGGCCAGCCCGCTGGAGGCGACGCCGTAGACGTCGGTGCGCGGCGCGGCGACGACGGCCTCGGCGATGTGGTCCAGCGCGTCCGCGTCCAGGCCCTCGGCCGTCGCCTCGATCGACCGGGCCTCGTGGAAGGCGAGCTTGGCGATGACGTCGCGGGCCGAGTCGTCCGGGTCGATGTCGCTGTCGGACACCCCGAACCGGTTGAGCGACACCTCGTCGCGGCCCACCGACGAGGCGAGCGCACGCCGGAACTCCCGGTAGCCGGCGAACCCGACGTTGCGGCAGAAGCGCACGACGCTCGCGATGGACGTCGAGCAACTGGCCGCGAGCTCGGTGATGGTCTGGTCGACGACCGCTGCCGGGCTGGCGATGACGTGCTCGGCGATGCGCCGCTCGGACGGCGGCAGCCCCGGGAGCGCGCCGCGCAGGGCCGCCACCACATCGTGTGCCAATCGCTCCGCCTCCCCCGGTTGCACATCCTAACCGGCCTGGCCGACGCCACGCGGTAAGTATTTTCGCTCTGGGCATGACGACGGAAAGCTGTTTACGTACACTCGGCCCCGTGAATACCAACACCGACCAGCGGTTCGCGGTGATCAGCCGCCGGGTCGTCTTCGTCGTGGGATCCATCCTGTTCGTCGCCGGCGTCCTCGCGATCCTCAACGACCAACTGGCGCTGGGCATCGGTCTCATTCTCGTCGCCGCCCTCGGGGTGGCGTGGCGTGGTCTCCTGACCGTGCGGCGCGGACGTCGCGCGCTCGCTGCCCGGGAGCGCGCCGAGGTGCCCGACGGACCGGTCCGCGGCGCCGACGCGCCGGCGCCGGTGGACGACGTGGTCGCCGCGCTGGTGGGGATGAACAGCGACGAGCTGCCCTACACGATCGAGGCCTCACCGAGCTCCGACGGCGTGCGCGTCGAGGTGCAGTGGAAGCACGAGGAGATGCGCTGGCAGACCCTCTTCGTGCGCGGGTCGCAGGCCTACGCGTGGCGCATGGAGGTCGACCTCGACCCGTCCAAAGCGACCTACAAGTTCGTCGAGCACTCCGGGACGGCGGCCGTCCGTGCGGCGGCCGGACCGCTGGGCGCGGTGGCCTACGGCACCTGGACGTGGAAGAAGGGCAAGACGTCCGGCGGCACCTCGATGACCTTCGTCGAGGGCGCCGACGGCGAGGTCAGAGTGACCGGTCCGGCCGGACCCCGCACCTCGTGGGAGGGGGCCGTCATGATCAAGCCGGCCGACGCGAAGGTGCCGGTGTTCACGGTCCTGCGCAACAACGGCTGGCGCCCACGTCTGGACTGGTTCGGCGCCCGGATGTTCGAGAAGTAAGGAATGAGAGATCACATGCGTATCCGCCGTTCCATCCTGGCCGCGGTCACGGCCCTGGTCCTTGCGCCGGCGCTCGCGGCCTGCTCGTTCGAGGCCGGCGAGCTCGATCCGGTCGGGGAAGAGTCCGAGACCGCGGAGTCGCCCGATGCGGCGAGCGACGACGCCGACCTGCAGACCATCACCGCCGAGCACCTGACCGCCCAGGTCCCGGCCGACTGGGAGTCGATGGGCGACCTCGACGGCTGGTCCTACGTCCATCAGCTCTCCACCGCCAGCGGCGGGGTGGCAGGCCGCATCGGGTTCATCCCCGGCGGCGCCGCGATGTCCGCGCAGGAGGCCATCGACTGGTTCATCAGCCAGGTCGAGGGCACGGGCGCGACCGACGACGACTACGCGCCGGTCACCACGCTTCGCACGGGTGAGGACCGGGCCAACACCTCCTACACCTACGAGTCCGGCGGCCAGGAGTACACGGGTGTGGTCTGGGCGATCAGCGACGGCAACGGGATCCCGTCCCTGATCCAGGTGTCCGGGGCGCCCGACGTGGTCACGCCGGAGCTCATCGTGCAGGTCGACGAGAGCCTGGACGTCACGGGCAACTGGGAAGCGGGAGCCGTTGACGGGACGTGAGAAGGACCGGTGGTCGGATCTGGGCGACCCCGCCAAGGCGCGCCGTCTGGTGTGGATGTGGGTGATCAACGCCTTCATCGCGTGGGGCATGGCCGGGGTCACCTGGCTCGCCTGGTGGGTCGCCCAGGTGGGGAACTACACGGACAACTGGCGCGGGTTCAACGAGGACGACGGCTTTCCCTGGTGGTTCGTCGCGCTGTTCGCCGTCGCCGGCGTGTTGTGCCTGTTCCTCGCGCGGCGGCAATGGGCCCGAGCCCGCTTCCTGGCGCAGGGCCGCTAGGCCTGTTCAGCGGCCCTCGCGGATCTCCCGTTCCCGCTCGCGGCGGGCCTTGGCCGCCGCTCGGCGCCGCTGGATTCGGCCCTGCCACTCGTAGAGTGCGTCGTAGCCCGCGATGCCGACCGCCATCAGGCCCAGAAGGCCGGCGATCACCGTCGCCGGGATGAGGTCCATGATCCGGAACACCACGGTTGCGGCCAGGAGCCCCACGCCGATACCGAGGCACCATCTCCCGAAGCCGCTCATCTCACATCACTCTCTGTTCGTCACGGGCTGGGACTGAAACGCACGGCGTCGGCCCGCACGGTCCCGCCGCCTACCGTAAGCGTCACCGCCGACAACCCGCCGCCGAAGTCGTAAGTGCCGAGCGAGTGCCACCGGCCACCGGTGGTGCACTGATCCACCGGGACGTCCGCCGACCCGCCCGCGTGCTGGACGGTGTACGTGGTCTCGGTGCTGCAGATGCTGTTCGCCGGGAACCAGACGGCCACCTCGTAGGCGCCGGGCTCCAGGACGGCTCGCCAGGTCGCGGTCGCGCCGACCTGCCGGCTGAACCGGGTTCTGGACGCGTCGAATCCGCTCACCGCGCTGGGCGACCACGTCCCCGTCTCCTGGTACGCCGGGTGCTCGGGGTCGCAGGTGGGCGGTTCGCCCTCGTCGGTGACGACGATCGGGCCGGGGTCGTCGTCGACGGGCGGCACGATGGCGTGGCCGGCAGAGTACGGGCCGGCGCCGACGTTGTTGACCGCCCGCACCCGGTAGGTCCCGCCGGCCGACTCGGCCACGCCGAGTGTGAGTTCGGTCGCGCCGGTCGTGGCGCCGAAGACGACCTCCTCGCCGGTCGGGCAGGCGCCGTGGCCGCTGACCGACACCACGTAACCGCGGGCGCCGGTGGCCGCGTCCCACCGCAGGGTCGTCGAGCCGCCGGCGTCGGCGTGCGAGAGGCCGCTGACCTGCGCGGGCGGCGCGGTGTCCAGCGGCACGCTGTGCTCAGCGGTGCCGCCGCCGGTGAGCCGGTAGTCGTGGCCGGCCGTGATCGGGAACGACAGCGCCCCGGTGACCGGATCGACGTCGTACTCCACCGTCCGGCCCGCGGACGTGTCGGTGATCGTGAGGGAGGCGGTGTCCCAGCCGGTGTTGTCGTTGCGGATCAGGGACGTGTCGGCGCCGTCGCTGAACTCGTAGCTCGAGCCCCGCTGGATCGGGTACACCTGGGCCCGCAGGTCGTCGCCGGCTCCGGTGACGGTGACGCCCTTGCCGCCGACGAACGCCGGCACGCGGTCGTAGCCGATGGCGTAGTCGTCGAGCGTGACCGGCCCCTGGAAGACCGACCCGGTCGCGATGTCGATCCACTTCCCGGCCGGGAGGTACACGTCGCGCGACTGCGCCGTCTCGAAGTCGGCGCCGAACACCGGCGTCGCGAGCACGGACTCACCGAGCATCCATTCGTACTGGCGGGTCGTGTCGTTGGCCAGCCCATACGTCGTCTCGTCGTCGGGATAGGCCAGGGGCAGCGGCGTCATGGCGTAGGGGAAGCCGGTCTCGTGTCCGTCCAGGACCGCGTCGTAGATGTACGGACGCATCGACTCGTGCCACAGCGCCACGTCTTTCACGGCGGCCGCGTAGTCGTCCCGGCCCATTTCCCACGGGCCGCGCCCGAACGCCAGCACCGGCTGCAGCGCGTCGAACTGAGCATTGCGGACGTAGTACTTCTGGTACGACGGATCGCTCATCGGCACTTCCGGCGTCCCGCCGACATAGTCGCCGTACAGACTGGAGACACCGCTGGCGGCGAAATTCAGCAGATTGATCGGCATGCGGTCGGGGTCGGTGTGAAAGTTCTCGCCGGTGCCGTAGATCGTGTCGTTGATCCGGAGAATGTCGCCCGGCAGTGAATAGGCGGCATTCCTCGCCATCACCAGATCGCCGGCCTCGTGCATGGCCTGTAGTACCGGATTCCAGTTCGCGTCCCGGTACAGCCTGGGCGTGTAGAGCATGGCGTCCTCCTTCCAGCCGTCCACGCCCCACTCCCGCAACCGCTCGACGAACCAGTCCACCGCCTCGTCGTTCGCGCCGTCGAGCACATAGCTGTGGCCGTCGGGGAACACCGCCCCCGTGATGACCGTGGGGGTGCCGTCGGGGTCACTGACCAGATAGCCGCGCTCGATCGCCTCGTGCACGGAAGGGCCGTCGTTCCGCTCGACGAAGTTCCCGCCGTCCTCCGGAAGGGCCTTGAAGTTGTTGCGGGCGCCGAGGATCAGTTTCACGTCGTTGTCCGCGAAGAACCGCTTCAGCGCGTCGGGGTCGGGATAGCGCGGATTGGGCAGCCCGTCGTCGCGCCCGGGCTCGGCGGTGTCGTCCCACCTGCCGAAGCTGTTGGTCGTGCCCTCCTCCGGCGTGCTCCGCGCGCCCGGCCAGAAGCCCGACCCGACCACGCCCCAGCTCAACGGGTAGCCCTCGTCGAGGAACCGCTGCACCGTCTCGGTCACCGACGACTGGTAAGTGTCCCAGCGCAGCGCCCCGAACGCCTCCCAGCCCAACCCGAAGAACTCCGGGTTCGGGCGGGCGTCGTAGTACCCGTGCTCCCCGCGGACGTGCTGGTAGTCGGCGTAGACCTGCTCGAGGTCGCGGCCGGCGAAGTAGTACAGCGCGTCCACCCGGTCGACACCCTGGGCGCCGAGCCGGTTCTCCGTCTCCGTCAGGGCGACCCGTTTGCGTCCGTCCTCGAACCACACCTGCCCGAACCGCTGCTTCGGGAAGACGGTGAAGTTGCTGATGAAGCGCTGGCAGCTGCCGCCGTTGGTGACGTCGTCCAGCTCCAGGCCGGTCAACTCGGTGGTCGGCCGGGCCCGCACCCGGCTGTTGCACGACTCGCCCTGCTCGGTGGAGCCGTCGGCCCACGAACCGTGGTCGCCGAGTCCGTAGGCCGGTGCGACCGGGCCCGTGCGGAAGTCGATCGTGCCGCCGTCGCCGGGGAGATTCCCCACCGAGATGCGCACGTAGCTGTCGAACGGACGGACGTTCACCGTGGTGCGCGAACCGTCCTCGAGCGTCACCTCGATGATCGCGACGCGGGCGTTCGGACGGGAGATCAGTTCCGCGTCGACCGCGTCGGCGAAGTCCGTCGCGCCCTCCGGGCGCAGCCGCATTCCCGACTCGGCATGCGCCGGAGCTATCAGCGTGCCCGAGCTGTCGGCGAACGAATAGCGAAAGCCGTCCTTGACGATGCGCAGGTCGTAGGTCTCTCCCGAAACGACGAGAGTGTCCCCGGTATCGGTGACGCCCATGGGCGCGGCAGTCGCCGGTGCCGGCGCGACCAGTGCGGCGATCATCAGCGGCAATGCGAGACACCCGGCGGCGGATCGCCTGACGATTCGTCGGTCCACGATGACTCCCTCGTCTCGAATGACTCACAAGACCGTGACACAAGCAATCCGCCCTACGCAAGTCTTATGCGACTGGCAGATTTATTAGTCACTATTAGAGAGGTCATGGGATGTCAACGCACGCCAGAAGGGCCCCGGCCGCGGACGAA
Organism: Jiangella alkaliphila; assembly: GCF_900105925.1. Lineage (NCBI taxonomy): Bacteria > Bacillati > Actinomycetota > Actinomycetes > Jiangellales > Jiangellaceae > Jiangella > Jiangella alkaliphila. The sequence continues at coordinate 374,761 of NZ_LT629791.1, forward strand.
TGACGCGTCCGGGACGAGGCCCTTCCGGCCCCTTTCAGTGGCTGCGCGGCGTCAGACGCCGATGCGGCCGCGGGTGCGACGGCGCCAGTCGCGGGCGAGCGGGCCGACGGTGTCGTCGCGGTGGACGTCGGTGACGGCGATGGCGGGGACGCCGTCGGCCGGGCAGGCGGCCGACCACTCGCCGCGTGGGCCGATCACCCCCGCGAACGGCGCACCGGCCTCGGCCGGGACGGCGAGGCCGACCCAGTAGCTGTTCGCCGCCGCGTACCCACGGACCTCGGTCGCCACCGTCTCGCGGCCGGGCACGCCGCCCGTTTCGTACGACACCAGCACGCCGTCGACGTCCAGGCGCTCGTACTCGGTGAACAGCTCGGGGAAGTGCGCGTCCATGCCGAGCGCGAGGCCGAACCGGTAGCCGTCGACGTCGAAGGTGACGGGCCGCGAGCCGGGCGTGTACATGTACGTGAGCTTCGTGTTCGACAGCGTCCGCTCGTCGTAGCGCGCGGCCACCGCGCCCTGGTCGGACACGACGTACAGGCTGTTGTGCGGACGTTCCGAGCCGGGCGCGCGGTGGACGGCAGCGATCACCGTCCAGATCGCCAGCTCGCCCGCCAGCGCAACGATGCGGCGCAGCTCGTCGTCGAGCACCGCCCAGTCGGCCCGGCTCCAGTCGGCCGGCCCGACCTCGTCCGGCCCGAGCTCGGAGAGCACGTACTTGCTCGGGAAGCAGATGGCGCCCTCGGTGAAGTGCACCAGGCGGGCACCGGCCGCGGCCGCGTCGGTCATCAGCCGGCGGACCTGCGCCGCGCTCGCGCGCAGCCCGTCGGCGTCGGTGGGATCGTCGCGGACCGTCGACTGTGCGACGGCGATCCGCAGGGTGGTCTGGGGCTGTTCCGGCATGGCGTCTCCTGTCGGAGTCGTGCGGAAGTGCCGGAGTGCCGCCAGGTAGGACTCGCCCGTCTTCGCGGCGCGAGCACGGACCCGGCGTTTGAGGTTCCTGTGCGCTGTCATCCGGCCTCCCACGCACTCGCACGTGACCCCCCAGCGATCCCGTCCGAGGCGGGTGACCAGGACGAGCGGCTCGAGACAAGAAGTCCCTTTGCCTTCTGGATCACAACCGGGCTGGGGCCGGTCGGCGAAGGTGAGGCGGGAGCCACGCCAGACCCCTAGGCTTCCGCACCACCACCCGCCGCGTCAACGGAGTCAGGCGGACGCGTGCGCCGCCATCCAGGCGTCGTACTCGGAGTCGTCCTCGGGGGTGCGGTCGATCAGCGCGGCCAGCAGGGTGCGCGCCGTCGTCAGCTCGTCGATGGCCGACGTCAGGCGGTCGCGCTCGGACTCCAGCGGCTCGAGCATCGACCGGCAGCCGGGCATCAGGCCGTCGCCGGTGTCGACCATGCACGGCAGCAGCTCGGCGATCAGGTGGCTCGGCAGCCCGGCCGCCAGCAGCGACCGCACATGCCGCACGGCCTCGATGTCGGACGGCGCATAGTCGCGGTAGCCGCTGGGCAGGCGGGCCGGCTTCAGCAGGTTCTGCTCTTCGTAGTAGCGCAGCGCGCGCTCCGTCGCGCCGGTCCGCCGGGCCAGTTCGCCGATGCGCATTCCGTCCTCCGCAGTCGCCCGCCGACGGCTTGACCCTCACGTCGGCGTGAAGGTTTAGCGTACCCGACATGACGACATCTCCGCAGGTCACCATGCTCGGGCTGGGCAACATGGGCCAGGCCCTCGCCCGCGCCTTCCTCGCCCACGGCCACCCCATCACCGTCTGGAACCGCTCCCCGGAGAAGGGCGACGCGCTGGTCGCGGCGAGCGCGCGGCGGGCCGTGACCGTCGCGGACGCGGTCGCCGGCGCGGACCTCGTCGTCGTGTGCGTGGTCGACTACGTGGCCGCGCGGCAACTGCTCGAACCGGCCGCCGCGGCGCTGCGCGGGCGCACCGTCGTGAACCTCACCGCCGACTCCCCCGACGCCGCGCGCGAGCTGGCCGGCTGGGCCGCCGGCCACGGCATCGACTACCTCGACGGGTCGATCATGACGCCGACGGTCACCATCGACACGCCCGACGCGGTGCTGATCTACAGCGGGCCGGCCGATCTCTACGAGCGGCACACGGCGACGCTCGCCGCGCTCGGCGGTGCGCAGCACCACCTCGGCACCGACCCGGGCCGGGCCGCCGCCTTCGACGTCGCGCTGCTGGACCTGTTCTGGACCGCGGTCTCCGGCCTGTCGCACGCGTTCGCGCTGGCCAAGGCCGAGGGCATCGACGGCGCCGACTTCGCCCCGTTCGCCGAAGGGCTGACCAGCCTGCTGCTGAGCTCCGTCGACGAGCACGCCGCCAGGCTGGACGAGGGCAACTACGACGCCGACGTCGCGACGCTGGCGACGATCGCCGCCGGGGTGGAGCACGTCGTCGAGGCCTCGGGGCGGGCCGGGCTGGACACCAGCGTCCAGCAGGCCGTGCTCGCACAGATGCGCCGAGCCATCGACGCCGGGCACGGCGGCGACGACGTGTCGCGGCTCACGGCCGCACTGCTGTCCGACCGCCGCCCCAAGTGGGCATCTTTGCGCCATTGACGCCTACCGGCCACGCATAGTCCTTCCGCCCCGGGCGGCGGCGGTGCCATCTTGTCCGGACCGGACATCCGGCACATCTGGTACCGACCACGTCTCGCCCACCCCCAGGAGGAGCCGTGCGACCTCGCCATCCGAGCCGCCTGACCGCCACCGCCCTGGCGGTCGCCCTGACCGTCACCGCGCTGGCCGGCGCCGCCGCCCCCGTCACCGCCGCCCCGGAGGCAGCAACTTCGGAGGCCGCCGAGCCGGCCGCGGCCCCGACCGGCGGGTCCACCACCCGGGTCACGCTGGTCACCGGCGACGTCGTCGACGTGACGACGGCAGGCGGGAAGACGTCGGTCGCCGTCGCCGCGGCGGACGGGGGCGCGGTCGAGGCGTACGAGCTGGACGGCGACACGTACGTCGTGCCGGCCGGCGTCGCGCCGCTGGTCCGCGCCGGCACCGTCGACGACCAGCTGTTCAACGTCACCCGGCTGATCGAGAGCGGGTACGCCGACGACGCGGCCGCCGAGCTGCCGGTCATCGTCACGTACGACGGGACTGCCGCCCGGTCCGCGTCCGCCGGCGCCGACGCCGTCGCCGCCCGGGCCGAGAGCCTGCCGGCCAGCGACGCCACGCTGCCGCTGCCCAGCATCGACGGCGCGGCGGTCGAGGTCGCCAAGGCCGACGCCGGCACCTTCTGGGCCGCCGTCCAGGCCGACCGGTCGGTCGACGCGATCTGGCTCGACGGCGCCGTCGCGGCGACCCTCGACGTCAGCGTGCCGATGATCGGCGCGCCGGAGGCGTGGGCGAGCGGCCTCGACGGCACCGGCACCACCGTCGCGGTCCTGGACACGGGCGTCGACCCGGCGCACCCGGACGTCGCCGGCCAACTCACCGTTCAACAGGACTTCACCGGTGGGAACAGCCCGGTCGACCGGCACGGCCACGGCACCCACGTCGCGGCCACGGTCGCCGGCACCGGCGCGGGCTCCGACGGCGCCCGCCGCGGCGTCGCGCCTGGGGCCGACCTGATGATCGGCAAGGTCCTCGACGACGGCGGCAGCGGCCAGGACTCGTGGGTCATCGCCGGCATGGAGTGGGCCGCGCGCGGCGGCGCCGACGTCGTCAGCATGAGCCTCGGCGGGTACGCCAGCGACGGCACCGACCCGCTCAGCCAGGCCGTGAACGAGCTGACCGCCGAGACCGGCGCACTGTTCGTCATCGCCGGCGGCAACTACGGCCCGGGCGACTACTCGCTGACGAACCCGGGCGCCGCCGACGCCGCGCTCACCGTCGGCAACGTCACGAAGACCGACGAGCTGGCGGCGACGTCCGGCCGCGGCCCGCGGGTCGGCGACCACGCCGTCAAGCCCGACATCACCGCGCCGGGCACGAACATCGTCGCCGCCCGGGCCGCCGGGACCGCGATGGGCACGCCGGTCGACGACCTCTACACCAGTGCGTCCGGCACCTCGATGGCCACGCCGCACGTCGCGGGCGCCGCCGCGATCGTCCGCCAGCAGCACCCGGACTGGACGCCCGAGCAGGTCAAGGCCGCACTGGTGTCGACGGCGGTCCCGCGCGACGGGCTCACCGTCTACCAGCAGGGCGGCGGCCGCCTCGACGTCGCGACCGCCGTCGGCCAGGGCGTGTTCGCCGGGCCGGCGCCGCTGAACTTCGGCTACCTGCCGTATCCGCAGACCGACCTCGAGCCGATCGTCCGCACCGTCACGTTCAGCAACGTCACCGACGCAACGGTCACGCTCGACCTCGCCGCGTCGGCGAGCGCCGGGCCGACGCCGGCGCCGGCCGGCATGCTGACGCTCGGCGCGCCGGCGGTCACCGTCCCCGCGAACGGCACGGCGACCGTCGACGTCACGCTGGATCCGTCGCTCGGCGCCGCGGGCCTGTACAGCGGCTTCGTCACCGGGATCGGCCCGGACGGGGTGAGCGTCTCGCTGCCGCTCGGGCTGAACAAGGAGCAGGAGGTCTACGAGCTCACCGTCACCGTGCTGGACCGCGAGGGCGAGCCCAACCGCGGCGCCACCGTCCAGGTCGGCAACGTCGACGACTCGTCGAAGCACGTCTCGTTCCCGAACCTGGACGCGCGCGGCCAGGCGACGGTGCGCGTCCCGCCGGGCACGTACAGCGTGCTGAGCATCATGAACGAGACCGACGGCGAGCGGTACACGTACACGTTCGCCGGCGACCCGGAGGTCGAGGTCGAGCCGGGCGGGGCGAGCGTCGTGCTCGACGGCCGCACCGCGGTCCCGGTCACCGCCGACGTCGGCCGCACCGTCGAGGGTGTGTTCGCGAAGCTCGAGTTCTGGCGGTTCCCGCTGGCCGGCGAGGCGATGCACTACCGCTACCTGCTCGGCGAGCCGTTCACGGACGTCTACGCGACGCCGACCGACGAGGTCACCGAGGGCGGCTTCCACCTCGTCACGCAGTTCTCGCTGGCAGAGCCGGACATCGTCGTCGACGGCGCCGGCCTGGCCGCGTTCGAGCCGGAGTACTTCGTCTACGCGCCCGAGCTGCCGGAGGGCCCGTTCCGCCGCGACGTCGTCGACGCCGGCACCGCGACGCCGTCGGAGCTGGCCGAGGTCGACCTGGACGGGAAGATCGCGCTGGTCGAGGCCGCGAACGGGCAGTGGAGCGAGCAGATCCGGGCCGTCGCGGCGGCCGGCGCCGAGCTGGCGTTCCTCTACAGCCGGGCCGGCTACCCGTTCTCCGGCGCGGTCGAGCGCGGGCTGCCCATCCCGGCGGCCGCGCTGGACCTCAGCGAGGCCGAGACGCTGCTGGCCCGCGGCGGCGACGTCACCGTCCACTCGACGCCTGACAGCCCGTACCTCTACGACCTGCGCTTCGACCAGGACGGCGCGGTCGGCGCGGACCTGTCGTACGTCGTCGACCCGGACGACCTCGCCACGGTCTCGAGCACGTACCACGCAGACGCGACGCAGCGCACCGTCGCGGACGTCAACCCGTCGTTCGCGCCGTGGCAGGACAACTCGTTCGACTCGTACCGCTACTTCCGCGCACCGATCGAGCGGACGGAGTACGTGACGGCCTCGCCCGGGATGCTGTGGCTGAAGCAGCTCGTCGGCTACGAGACCGACGAGGTCGTGCTGGCCCGGCACGCGCGCGACCGGCTGCGGACGCTCTCGGCCGGCGAGGAACTGGCGGACACCTGGTTCGGCGGGCCGTTCGTGCCGTCGCCGCGGCGCGAGGTGCTGGAGCAGGACCGGGTCGGGATGCCGTGTCCGGCCTGCCGCGACGCCGACGAGCTGTTCTTCTGGATCGAGGACTTCACCGACTCCGGCGACGGCCACTACGGCGCCTGGGACATCCGCTGGGAGAACTCGGCCACGCGGCTGTTCCGCGACGACCAGCTGGTGGTCAGCCGGCGCACCGGGCGCGGGGTGCTGGCGGCGGTCGCGGCGGACTCGGAGTACCGGCTGGAGATCGACGCGTGGTCCGACGCGCCGTGGAGCTTCGGGACGCGGTCGTCGACGGCGTGGACGTTCCGATCCGCGGCCCCGGCCTCGGGCGTCGGCGACCTGCCGCCGCAGTACGCGTGCACCGACCGCGGCCACCGCGACTGCGCGTTCCTGCCGCTGCTGTTCGCGTCGTACGACGTGCCGCTGGACCCGCTGAACCGGGCGCCGGCCGGCCGCGCCTTCCAGTTCGGCCTCACGGTCGGCGGGCAGGTCGGCGCGCCGGCGCCGTCCGTCCGGCGGGTGCGGGTCGAGGTCTCCTACGACGACGGCGCCAGCTGGCGGCCCGCGGTGGTCCGGCCGGCGGGTGGAGCCGGCGCGTACACCGTCACCGTCCGGCACCCGAAGGACGCCGAGCACGTCTCGCTGCGGATCGACGCCCAGGGCGACGGGACCCGACTCGAGCAGGAGGTGCTCCGGGCCTACCCGCTGGACTGATCCGATCTGCCGCTGGGTCTGGACGTCCTGAGCTGCGCCGTGATACACCTTGTATCATGAGTGAAGCGCCGGTGTCTCAGGACGTCCTGGCCGCGGCCAAGCGGCTGGCCGAACGGCAGGAGCTCGGCGGCGCGTCGATGGCCGACATCGCCAAAGAGGCCGGCATCACCCGCGTCACCCTGTACCGGCGCGGCGAGACGCGGGCCGCGATCCTGGTCGCGCTGCGCGAGGAGCTGGCCCGCGAGGAGCGCGAGCGGCTGCTCCCCGTCCTCACCGGCCCCGGCGACGCGCGCGCCCGGCTGACCGCGGCGCTCGAGGTCTTCTGCGCGGTCACCGACGAACGGTCCGACCTGATGGCCGGGCTGGACGACCCGACGCTGAATGCGATCTACCACGACCCCGGCGACGATTCGCTCACTCGCGCCGAGTTCACCGCCCCGATCGTCCGGCTGCTGCGGGACGGCGCGCTGGACGGCTCGCTGCGTCCGTCCGCCGATCCCGACGAGACCGCGACCGTCCTGTACGTCCAGGTCTGCGAGACCTACCGCCACCTGCGCCGGGAACACCGGTGGTCGGCCAAGCGCGCCACGGACGCCGTCCTCGACCTCACGTTGCGCGGGTTACTGCCATGAGCGCCGTGACGGCCGTGCTCGAGCGGGTGATCCCCGGTCAGGACGTCGACCGCGGCCGGGTGGCCCGGCTGACCGTCGCGCACGCCGGCGCCGACCTCTTCCAGGCCGCCGTCCCCGCGCTGATCCCGTTCTTCGTCGCCGAACGCGGCATGAGCTACGCCGACGCCGGGCTGCTGGTGCTGGCCGGCAGCCTCGCATCGTCGGTGATGCAGCCGCTGGCCGGCGTCGTCGGCGACCGCGTCCGGGCCTCCTGGCTGCAGCCGCTCGGGCTGGTGCTGGCCGGCGCCGGGCTGCTGGCGGCCACCCTGCTCGACTCGTTCTCCGCCATCGCCGTCGCGCTGCTGTTCGGCGGCCTCGGCGTCGCGATCTTCCATCCCGAGGCGTTCCGCGCGACCCGGGCCGCGGCCGCCGCCAGCCCCGGCGCCGCGCTGGGGGTCTTCGCGCTCGGCGGCAACATCGGCTTCGCGCTGGGCCCGTCGCTGGTGGTGCCGCTCGGAGCGGCGTACGGCATCGAGGCGGCCGGCGCGGTCGCCGTCATCCCGCTGCTCGGAGCACTGTTGCTGGGCCGCGGGGTGCCCTCCGACCTGTCCTCGCCGGCCGCGGAGGCCGACGCGGTGCCGCTGCCCAGCGACTGGCGCACGTTCGGCTTCGCGACGCTCGGCGCGACGGCGGCCGCGGGCGTGCTGTTCGGGCTGATGGCGTTCGCGCCGGTCTGGTTCGACGAGACGCTCGGCTCCGGCGTCGGCCTGGGCAGCGCGGCCGTCACCGGGATGCTGCTGGCCGGCGCGGCCGGGACGTACGCGGCCGGCGCGCTCGGCGACCGGCACGGGCGACGGCCGGTCGTGCTGGTGGCGGTGCTGGCGCTGGTCCCGCTCTCGGCCGTGCTGCCGCTGACCGGGCCGCTGCTGGCCGTGGTGCTGCTGATCGTCATCGGGTTCGTGCTGGAGGGGATCTTCTACCCGCTGGTCATCGTCGCGCAGGACGGGTTGCCGCGGCACGCCGGGCTGGCCGCCGGCACGGCGCTCGGGCTCAGTGTCGGCGTCGCGGCGGGTACCACCAGCCTGCTCGGCGTCCTCGTCGACGCGAACGGCCCGGTCGCCGCGCTCTGGGGCTGCGCCGTCCTGGCCGTGGTCGCGCTCGGCGCCGGCGCGCTCGCCGTCAGCAGGGCGCCGGCGCCTCGGCCGCGGCGACCTCGTCGATGAAGTCGAGGACGGCGGTCTCCAGTTGCTCGGCGGGTGCGCCGCCCTCGGCGAGGATGTCGGTGCCGTGCCGCGCGCTGGGCAGGATCAGCAGCTCGCTGCCCGGCAGCCACTCGTGCAGCTGCTGGGTGGCCTCGGTGCCGCCGTAGGAGTCCTGGTCGCCGCTGATCAGCAGTGCCGGGCAGGCCAGCCCAGCGACCGTCGCCTGGTCGAAGACCATGCCGTCCGAGCGCAGCCCGCCGGCGATCCACACGACGCCGTCCGTGGCCGGCTCCGGTTGGAGCGCGACGTGCAGCGACGCCATCGCGCCGAGGCTCGCGCCGGCGACGACCACCCGCTCGGCGCCGTCGTCGCGCAGCCGCTCGACGGCGCCGATGATCTCCTGCCAGATCTGGTAGCGCGGCCGCAGCCGCTGGTACGTCAGCACCCGATGACCACGTTCGGCCAGCGCCTGCGCCGTCGCCGCCCAGTCGTCCTGGCTGTCGCCGTCACTGCCCATGTGCGACAGGACCACGGCGACCGGCGCGTCGTCCGGGCCGTACACCCGGCCCTGCCGCGGCTCGCCGTCACCGCCGGTGAACTCGATCTCCTGGTACGGCCCGCTCGGCGCCGCGGACGTCGCGCTGCCACCGTCGCCGGGCTCGCTGGGCTCTCCGGCCTCGTCGCTGGAGCATCCGGTCAGGCAGAGAGCGAGCAGCAGGACGGGCAGGGCGGCACGCGGCATGGCCACCATGCTGGCCTAGCTGCCCCGTCAAGCGCGAGTTACTACGGCCAGGGCAGCAGTAACTCGCCCTTCACAACGCACCGGGCGATCTAGGAGGCGCGGCCGGTCCAGGCCAGCAGGTCGTCGACCGCCCAGGTGTTGACGATCCGCTCGACCGGCACCCCGCAGGCGGCGGCCCGCTCGCACCCGTACGGCTGCCAGTCCAGCTGACCCGGCGCGTGCGCGTCGGTGTCCAGCGCGAACGAGCAGCCGGCCTCGACGGCGAGCCGCAGCAGCCGCTTGGGCGGGTCGAGCCGCTCCGGCCGCGAGTTGATCTCGACGGCGACGCCGAACCGCTCGCACGCCGCGAACACGATCTCCGCGTCGAACGTCGATTCCGGCCGAGTGCCGCGGTTGCCGGTGATCAGCCGCCCGGTGCAGTGCCCGAGCACGTCGACGTGCGGGTTCGCGATCGCCGTGACCATGCGCTCGGTCATCTCGTCGGACTTCATCCGCAGCTTCGAGTGCACGCTCGCCACCACGACGTCGAGCCGGCCGAGCAGCTCGCCGGTCTGGTCGAGCGAGCCGTCCTCGTTGATGTCGACCTCGATGCCGGTGAGGATCCGGATCCCGGTCCCCTTCTCGTTCAACTCCGCGACGACGTCGAGCTGCTCGCGCAGCCGCTGCGCCGACAGCCCGTTCGCGACGGTGAGCCGCGGCGAGTGGTCCGTCAGTGCGACGTACTCGTGCCCCAGCTCGGCCGCGGCCCGGACCATCTCGGGGATCGGGCTGCCCCCGTCGGACCAGTCGGAATGCGTGTGCAGGTCGCCGCGCAGCGCCGCCCTGATCTCCGCCCCGCCCTCGGCGACCGGCCGGCCGCCGGTCGCCTCCAGCCGGCGCAGGTACACCGGGACCTCGCCGGCCAGCGCCTCGGTGATGACCGTGGCGGTCACCTTGCCGATGCCGGGCAGCTCGGTCAGCGTGCCGGCCTCCACCCGGTCGACCAGCTCGGCCAGCCCTATCGAGTCGACGGTCTCGGCGGCGGTCCGGAACGCGCGGACCCGGTAGATGGGCTCGCGGGCCCGCTCCAGCAGGAACGCGATGCGCCGCATCAGATCGCCCGGCGTGGAATCGGCAGTCACCGACTCAGTGTCTCGCGGACGGGCTCAGCGCGGTGCTGTGAAGGCGGCGGCGACGGCCTCGGCCAGCCGGCGCGCGGTGGATCCGTCGGGCTCGCCGTGGTCGGGGTTGAACTCGGTGAGCACCAGGCCGGCGAACCCGGGGTGCCGGACCATGACCGTCACCGCGCTCATGACCTGATCCAGCGTGAGCCCGCGGTACTGCGGCACGTCGGCGGCCGGGAGGTCGAGGAAGTTCACGACGTCGATGTCGAGGTGGACGACGAACCGGGCGGTGACCGAGGTGAGCGCGGCCAGCGCCAGCGCGGCCGAGGCGGCGGGGTCGGGCGCGACTGACGTCGCGGGGAACCGCCAGCTGGGCACCCGTCCGTGCACGTCCTCCTCGTCGTCGGCGTAGCCGAAGAAGCAGATCTGGTCGGCGGTGAGCAGCGGCCGGCGCGGCCCGAAGCCGCTCAGGGCCGGCGCCGTGCCGGGGAGGTCGAGCAGGTGCGCGACGCCCATGCCGTCGGCGATCGGCTCGTGCGGGTGGTCGGCCGGCGTCATGAGGTCCTGCCCGCCGTCGACGTACATGAGGCCGACGTCCTGCCCGGCGGCGGCGAACGCACTGACGACGGCGACGGTCAGCGTGCACTCGCCGCCGACGACGAACGGCGTCTGGCCGGCGGCGAGGATCGTGGCGACGGCGTCGCGGGTGTCGCGCAGCCCCTCCACCACGGCGTCGAGGTTGTTCGGCGTGCTGGGCCCGGCCGCCGCCCAGCGGCGCACCGGGCGGTCGCCGTGGTCGGCGAGGTCGAGGCCGGCCTGACGCAACAGCTCGACCAGCCCGGCGGCCCGAAGGGCGGCCGGCGCCCGCTCCTGACCAGGCCAGTGGGCGGCCGCACTGGACGGCACGCCGAGCACTCCGAGCGTCGTCACGGCATCAGTCCCGTCCCTGCCAGGTGCAGAGGCAGATCTCGTTGCCCTCGGCGTCGGCGAGTACCCAGAAGGCCGGCGCCCGTCCGTCGTTGACCAGCCGTCCGCCGGCGTCGAGCGCCGCCGCGAGCCGCCGCCGTGCCTCGTCGTGCGGGAGGCTGAGGTCGAAGTGGATGCGGTTGCGCTGCGGCCGCGGCGCGTCCATCTGCTGGAACCAGACCGCCGGCCCCTGACCGAGAGGATCGACCAGCGCGTCGGTCGGCCCGTCCAGTCCGGGCTCGTCGGTGTAGGCGAAGACCGCCTTCCAGAACGGCCGCACCGCCGGGATGTCCAGCGCGTCGATGGCGATCTCGAGCGCCTGCTCGGACCGCTGCGGCGCGCCGACCGCCGCGTCGGTCTCGCGTCCGGCCGTCCGCAGCGCCGTCGTGATGCGGTCCGCCGCCTCGACGTCCGCACTGGTCACGTTCGCGACGGCGGCGTCCTGCAGGCTCAGCAGCACCCGGCCCGGCCGCAGGTCGGCCCGCAGATGACCGTCAGCCGCCGGGCCGGCCGCGCGCACCGCCGTGGCCGCGACGTCGAGCGCCTCGGCCGGCGACCCCACCGCGACACCGGTGTGGAACCGGGCCAGCAGATAGCGCCAGCCCAGCCGCTCGACGGCGGCCGAGGCGTCGGGGCGGCGCAGCGGCTGCCGCATGGTGTCGTCGCTCATGCCGGCCATGCTTCCACGCGGGTCCGACAGCCGGCGCGCGGTTCAGCGGGGCGCCGGCACGACCTCGTCGTCGACGGGGCCGCTGACGGCGGCTTCGAGGTCGGTGCGGAACGCGAACGGCACGAACGCGGCCAGCACGAGCACCGCGAGCACCGTCGCCGCGACGAACGCCGCCCGCACGCCCCACAGCTCGGCGATGACGCCGGCCAGGGCGGCGCTGGCCGGGATGACGCCCCAGCTGATCATCCGCGACGCGGAGTAGATGCGGCCGAGCAGCTCCGGCGGCGACAGGTTCTGCCGGATCGTCCCCGCCAGGATCCGTCAGATGCTCGACCCCGCCCCCGCGACGACGGCGCCCGCCGCGACCACCCAGACCCCGGCGTCGAACGCGACCGGCGCCACGAACAGCACCGTCCCGACGGCGTCGGCGACCATCAGGCGGGTGGTGCCGACCCACCGGCGCAGCGGCTCCACCAGCACCGACGCGATCAGGCCGCCGACCGCCATGCCCGTCAGCAGCAACCCGTACTGCGCCGCCGTCAGCCCCAGCGGCCCCGGCTCGACGGCGTAGACGACGAGCAGCGACACGGCGACCGCCCAGACGACGTTCATCGCCGCCGTGAACAACGTCAACGTCCGCACGACCGGCTGCCGCCACAGGAATCGGAACCCGGCGACCAGCTCGCTCCGTCCGCGGCCCGCGGGCGGCGTGGCGGGGCTGGCGGCCGGCTGGGGCCGGTGCAGCCTCATCACGAGCAGCCCGCCGATGGCGAGGACGTAGAGGGCCGCGCTGGCGCCGGTCGCCAGGGCGAGCGTGGCCCCGGCCAGCAACCCGGCGAGCGGCGGCCCGGCCAGCTGGTTCGTCACGTTGATGGTCGCCTCGATCCGAGCGTTGGCCCGGCTCCGTCCCGCCGGCTCGACGACCAGCGGGATGGTGGACGTCAGCGCGGTGTCGACCAGCGTCTCGGCCACGCCGAGCAGTACCGCCGCGACGAGGATCAGCGGCAGCGACAGCACGTCGGCGACGTAGGCGGCCGTCACCCCGCCCAGGATCAGCCCACGGACCGCGTTCACCGTGCTCAGCAACGCCCGCCGGTCCACCCGGTCGACGATCCAACCGGCGTGCAGGCCGAACACCGGCCAGGCCAGGGTCAGCGCCGCCGCCACCGCCGCGACCCCGCCCGCGGACGCGTCGACGGCGAGCGCCAGCAGCGGCAGCACGAACAGCGCCATCCCGTCACCGAGGTTGGCCGCCCCCGTCCCGAACCACAGCCCATTGAAGGACCGCCCCAGCGACACCGGCAGCACCCGCATCGGATTCTCACCCTTCATCGGCGTTTCACTGGTTGTAGTGTCCATACAGGACTTCTTACCTGTCAACGCCAAATGAACGGTGAGATATTCTGGCCACATGAGCGACGTCGAATTGGTCGGCAATGCACTCTGCCTCGACTTCGCCAACACGGTCAACGCCCGGCCGGTCGCCCGGCGCGACTGGCTGGGGTCGCCGGCGGAGGTCGTGACCTGGGCGCGCGCAGTCGGGTACCCCGTCGACGACGATCCGAGCCTGGTGTTCACGCTGCCGGTCGCTCGCGACCTGCGCGAGACCGTGTTCCGCGTGTTCCGGCCGCTGGCGCAGGGCGAGCGGCCCTCGCCCGACGACCTCGAGATCGTCCACGCCGCCCACGCCGAGGGGATCGCGCGGTGCCGGTTCGTGGACGACGGCGCGACGTTCCGGCTGTCGTGGGCGGAGCCGCAGACGCTGCGAGCGCTGCTCTGGGAGGTCGCCGGGTCCGCGGTGGGGCTGCTCACGCAGGGACCGCTCGACCGCGTCGGCGACTGCCCGTCGTGCCACTGGCTGTTCCTCGACACCAGCAAGAACGGCCGGCGCCGGTGGTGCAGCATGGCCACCTGCGGCAGCCGCGACAAGTCGCGCCGCTACTACGCCGCGCACGGCTCCGAGGATCAGTCGTGACCGTCAGGCGGGCAGCGTCTTGGTGAAGTGCGTGTCCAGCGCCTCGACGGCGAAGGAGACCTGGGCGGGCTGGTCGTAGAAGTCGGTCTGCGTGCCCTCGCCCCACGCCACCTCCACCGGACCGCGCAGCCGCGACCGCAACTGCTCGATGTGCTCCGGGAAGACGCAGCCGTCGGAGTGGACGAACAGGGACGGCGCCGTTACGGCCGCTGCCGGCGACAGTCCGTCGAAGGTCAGCCAGGGGAGCCAGCTGGCCTCGGCCATCTCGTTGGGCCAGGCCGTCACGGCACCCCGCGCCGGGTTCGAGTAGTAGTCCATCTCGAAGAACATGCCGGCGCGGTCGTTGCCGACCTCGTAGGCGGGCACGGTGACGACCGTCCCGTCCCGCCGCAGCACGTCCAGCGCCGCCGTGGCGCGGTCCAGCCGCATCCGCACGCCGTCGAGGCCGCCGTAGAAGGGGGCGACCGACTCAGTGTCGTGGAACCAGCCCGCGACGCCGGCGAAGGAGGCGATCGGGGCGCCGGCCGCGACGGCCGCCAGCGCGTACTGGGCGCTCGCGCACACGCCGACGTAGCCGAGGGCGCCGGGACGGACGAAGGACAGCGAGGACGCGAAGCGGGCGGCCGCGACCATGTCGGCGATCTTGCGGGTGGGCAGCTCGAACTGACGGGACTCGCCTGCGCTCTCGCCGAAGCCGGCGAAGTCGAACGTGATGGCGGTGTACCCACGGGCGGCCAGCTCGGCCGCGTAGAGGTCGGCCATCTGTTCCTTGACGGTCAGCCAGGAACCGGTGACGAGCACGGCGGGCTGCCGCTCCAGCAGGTCCTCCGTACGCCGGTGGACACGGCCGGTGAGCAGCGTGCCGTTGCTCTCGAACACAACGGGAAACGTGGTCATGGGCCGACGGTGACACGCCGGCCCATGACCACGGAGGGTCGAAACCTGCTGACCTACGGACGCCCCTGGTGGAACTCGCGGCGGCACTCCTTGAGGTCGACGGTCACGGTCTCACCGAGGTCGACGTCGACGGGGACGGTCTGCAGGACGGTGCCGTCGGGCCGTTCGCAGGTGAGGATCCACGGCTCCTCGTAGAACCCGGTCTGGAACCCGTGGATCCCGTCCTCTTGGTACGCCGGTATCGGCCGGTACGACGGGTTGACGGCCCACTCGAACTTCCCGTTGCGGCCGAGCGTGAGGTCGGACGTCAGCGTGGTGGTGAACGACGACGGCCGGGTGGCGCCGTCGGACTGGAGGTAGGGGCTGGTGTACATGTCGAACGCCTTGGTGATCCGCAGGACGGCGCCCTTCGGACCCTTGCCGTCGATGACGGCGTACTGGTCGGGGTCGGCGGCCGTCTCGAGCATCGTCAGCATCGCCTCGCGGTGCTGGTCGTACACGTCGAGCACCTGCGTCTGGTAGGTCCGCGCGACACCGGCGTCGGGACACGTCTCGGTTGTCAACGCGAGCCCGCGGGTCGCGTAGTACGCCCAGTCGATCGCCTCGCCGGTCGTCTCGTAGTCCTCGGCCGACGGCAGCGCGTCGTAACCGGGCCCGTAGATCGACGCGACCTCGGACGCGAGGGCGTGCAGCCGGCCGACGTCCTGGGCGGGGCCGGCGGCGAGCTGCAGCGGCGGGTACAGCACGACCTGGATGCAGGTGTGCTGGGTGTTGAACACGACCGCCTGGCGGGTCGACAGCAGCCACTCGATGTTGCGGGTCTCCGGCTCCGACCACGGCGCGGCGCCGCCGGTCGAGATCGGCAGCCAGCCCATGCCGTAGTTGCGGTTCATGTCGGTGTTGGTGTCGGTCTGCCGGCGCCCGCGCACGAACCCGTCGACGTTGACGATGGGCACGACGACCACGCGCGCGCTGTCGAGCAGCCGGGTGACCTCTCGGTCGCCGGCGGCGGCGCGCTGGACGAGGTCGATGGCGAACTCCATCGTCAGCTCGCCGCTCGGGAACTCGTTGCCATGGTGCATGCCGACGTCGACGAACACCGGCTTGCCGTCGTCGGCGGTGACGTTCGTGCTGATCTCGACCCCGCGGACGGTGCGCCCGGACGTCGTCGGGTAGGGCAGCGTGATCGGCTTGACCAGGTCGGGGTGGTCGGCGACCAGCTCCGCCATGTCGGCCTCGTAGTCGGCCAGCGTCCGGTACTCGGTGTTGCCGCTGGGCAGGCCGGCCGCGACCGACGGTGCCGGCTCGGCCACGCCGACGGCGGCGGGGACGGAGACCGCGGGCACGGCCAGGACGGCGGCCGCGGCCAGCATGACGGTGCGACGACTCGAACGGGTTCGATCAGTACGCCTCATGAACGCGTTCCTCTCCGCAGAACCGAAGGGGGGCGGGACGGGCCGGTGAGGATCGGCCGACCCGGCGGGCTTCTTGCAATGAGCACCTCTGCGCACCGGTGCGTATGAGTGCTCATTGCAAGGCAGGCACCCGGCGAGGTTATCGCTTCGTGACCTTTCGCACGAGAGGTATGGCATGTCACGTTGTGACGGTTCAGTCCGGCCCCGGCGATACCGTTTTTTATGTCCGATCCCGGCGCGCCGACACCCACGCCGCCACCCAACCCGTACGCGAGCCCGCCGAACGGCTCGGCGGTCCCGCCCGGACCGGCGCAATACCCGGCCTACGGGCAGCCGCCGCACGGGCAGTATCCGCCGACGTACGGCCAGCACACCTGGCCTGCCGCGCCGCCACCGCGCAAGCCCGACACCAACGGGTTCGCGATCGCGGCATTCGTCTGCGGCCTACTGCCGCTCATCCCGCTGGCGATCGTATTCGGCATCATCGCCCTCGGCCAGACCGCCGGACGGAGGCAGGACGGCCGCTGGTACGCCATCGTCGGGATAGTCGCCGCCAGCGTATGGACGGTCGCGCTGGTCCTCGGCGGTGCACCGACGCAGTTCCTCCAACCCGATCGCACGCCGTCGGACTGGTCGGTCCTCCAGGACGGCGAGTGCATCGACGGACTCGGCACGCTGCCGGAGGAGAACCCGTCACCCAGTGATCTCACGGTGGTGCCGTGCTCTGGTCCGCACGAGGGTGAGGTCTACGGCACGTTCGTGTTCGTCGCCGACGAGTTTCCAGGCGAGGCGTCGATGCGCCGTGAGTCGGACCACCGATGTCGCGAGCTGATGGGGAGTAGGCCGCCCGACACGGTCAGCGGGGCGATCATCGGATATCTGTCTTTCTACCCGCTCCAGGGCTCCTGGCCGGAACAACGGACGGTCGCCTGCGTGGCCTACGACCCAGATGTGGTGAGGGTGCCGGGTGTCGCACACCCCCGGGCACCTGACGGAGCGGCTTGCAGTCTGGGTTAGGTTAGGCAAACCTAGTTGACTGCAGATCATTCCCTGTGAAAGGACCGCGTCCGTGGCGTACCACGAGGGTGTCAGGCTCGCCGAGCCGCCGGCAACCGGAACCGCTGAAACCGCCGACGACCTGCTCGAACGCCAACGCCTCCGAGAATCCTCGGCCCGCTCCTACCCGCGCCGCCTGCCGATCGCCCTGGTGTCCGCCACAGGCTCCACCGTCCGCGACCGCCAGGGCCGCGAGTACATCGACTGCCTGGCCGGCGCCGGCGCGCTGGCGCTCGGCCACCACCACCCGGTCGTCGTGCAGGCGCTGCACGACGTCCTCGACGAGGGTGCGCCGCTGTCCACGCTGGACCTGCCGACGCCGGTCCGGGACCGGTTCGTCGAGCAGTTGTTCGCCGTGCTGCCCGAGCCACTGCGCGACGGGCGCATCCTGTTCTGCGGGCCGACCGGCGCCGACGCCGTCGAGGCCGCGGTGAAGCTGGCCCGCACCGCGACCGGCCGGTCCGGTCTGGTCGCGTTCGGCGGCGCCTACCACGGCATGACGCAGGGCACGCTCGCGCTGTCCGGCCGCAAGGCGGTCAAGGAGCCGCTGGGCACGCTCCTCCCCGACGTCCACCACCTGCCGTTCCCGACGGCGTTCCGGTCGCCGTTCGGCCTCGACGACGGCGCCGCGATGGCCGGGCGGCTGGTCGAGTGGGCGCTGACGGACGACCTCAGCGGCATCGCGACGCCGGCCGCGGTCATCGCCGAGCCGGTGCAGGGCGAGGGCGGCGTCCAGCCGATGCCCGCCGCGTTCGCCGCGACGGTGCGCCGTGCGACGCGCGCGGCCGGGACCGTCCTGATCGCCGACGAGGTCCAGACCGGCCTCGGCCGCACCGGCGACCTGTGGGCCGGCGAGGCGATCGGGCTGGACCCGGACGTGCTGGTGCTGTCGAAGGCGATCGGCGGCGGACTGCCGCTGGCGGTGATCGTCCACCGCGGCGAGCTGGACGGCTGGCAGCCCGGCTCGCATGCAGGCACGTTCCGCGGCCAGACGCTGGCGCTGGCGGCGGGCGCGGCAACGATCCGCGAGGTGGTCCGCGCCGGGCTGGCGGAGCGGGCTCGCGAGGCCGGCCGCCGTCTGACGGAGGGGCTGCTCGCGGTGGCCGCCGACGACCCGCGGGTCGGGCACGTCCGCGGCCGTGGCCTGATGGTCGGCGCGGAACTGGTCGACCCGGGCGTGGTCGACGCCGACGGGGTCCCGGTGCCGGACGGCTGGCTGGCGGGTCGCGTTCAGAGGGCGATGCTCGAGCGCGGCGTCATCGTCGAGGTCGGCGGCAGCCACGACGCCGTCGTCCGGTTCCTGCCGCCGCTGGTCATCAGCGACGACGAGCTCGACCGCGTGGTCGACGCGTTCGGCGCGGCGCTGCGGGCCGTCCACGCGGAGGCCGACGAGGGGGGCGAGCGGTGACCGGGCCGCTGTTCCTCGACGGCAGCCCCGCCGCGCACGACGCGCTACGGGCGGCCGTCGCCGAGGTGCTCACCGTCCTCGCCGCCACCGACGACCCCGGCGGCCGGGGCCCGTTCCCGTCCGCCGGCCCAGGCTGGCTGCGCGAGACGGCGGCGGCGATCGAGCCGCTGCCCGACGACGCGGAGCCGCTCGGGGAGGTGCTCGCCGACGTCGGCCGGACGGTGCTGGCGCACGGCGCGCGCGTCACCGACCCGTGGTGCGCCGCCCATCTGCACCCGCCGACGCTGCTGACGGCGGTCGCGGCCGAACTGGCGATCGCCGCTACGAACCAATCGATGGACTCCTACGACCAGGCGCCGATGGCGACGTACGTCGAGGACCGGCTGGTCGGTCGCCTGAACGATCTGATCGGGCTGCCGTCGACGGGGTCCGGCGTGCTGACGTCGGGCGGGACGGCGTCCAACCTGCTCGGGCTGCTGCTCGCCCGCGACCACGCCGCCGGTGGGGCCAACCTCAGCGGGCTGCCGGCCGGCGCGGGTCGCTGGCGCATCCTGGCGTCGGCCGGGGCGCACGTCAGCGTCCGGCAGGCCGCCGCCGTGCTGGGGCTGGGCCGCGACGCCGTCGTCGCCGTCACCACCGACGACGACGGCCGCATGGACGTCGCCGCCCTGGACCGGACGCTGGACCAGCTGGCGCAGACCGGCGGCGTGCCGATCGCCGTCGTCGGGACCGCCGGCACCACCGACACCGGCGCCGTCGACCCGCTGGCCGCGCTGGCCGACCGTGCGGCCGCCGCCGGGGCCTGGTTCCACGTCGACGCGGCCGTCGGGTCGGCGCTGGTGCTCAGCGACCGGCTGCGGCCGCTGGTCGCCGGGCTGGAGCGGGCCGACTCGATCACCGCCGACCTGCACAAGCTGTGGTGGCAGCCCATCGGGGCCAGCGCGCTGCTGGTCCGCGACGGGGCGTCGTTGGGCAGCGTGCGCGAGCCGGCCGACTACCTCAACCGCAGCGAGGACGACGACGTGCTCAACCTCGTCGACCGGTCGCTGGACACGTCGCGCCGGTTCGACGCGCTGAAGATCCTGGTCTCGCTGCGGGCCACCGGCCGGCGCCGGCTGGCCGGGCTGGTCGAGCACCTGGTCGACCTCGCCGCGAAGGCCGGCGAGGCGGTGCGGCGGGTGCCGGGCCTCGAGCTGGTCGCGCCGCCGCAGACGGTCACGGTGCTGTTCCGCTGCCGCCCGGATGGCGTCGACGACGACCGGCTGGACGCGCTGAGCGTCGAGGTGCAGCGGCGGCTGCTGGCGTCGGGCCGGGCGGTCGTCGGCCGGACCCGGTACCGCGGCCGGGTCGCGCTGAAGCTCACCTTCACCAACCCGCTGACCAGCCACGACGACGTCGCCGCGCTGCTCGCGGCGGTGGCGGCCGAGGCGGCGGCCGGGCTGGGGGTGGCGGCATGACAGAGCTGCTGGCGAAGACCGCGCCGTCGCCCACTCGAGCCGCCGACGACGCGACGGCGCACGCGCTGCTGTCCTGCTGGCTGCGCGAGGTGCCGGGCTGGACACTGGAGTCGGCCGCCGGTGGCGCGCGGATCGTCATCCCGCTGCCGCACTGGAACGCCCGCCTCCTGATCGGCGTCCGGAGGGTGTCGGCGACCTACCGGCACCAGCTGGAGCTGCCGGCGCTGGTCCAGATCGCCGACGGCGAGCCGCGGCCGGTCGGGCTGGCGCAGTTGGCCGTGCTGCTGGCCGACGCGCTGCCTGGGACCGGGCTGCGGACGGAGCCACTGCTCGCCCGGGTCCTGGACAGCGCCGCGGCGGTGGCCGGCTACTTGGACGGCCGGGCCGGCGAGATCGACCGGCTGTGGTCCGCCGCTCCCCTGACCTTCCCCGAGACCGAGCAGGCGCTGCTGCTCGGCCATCTCGTCCACCCGACGCCGAAGAGCCGGGGCGAACTGGGCGCCGTCGAGCGGCAGCGGTTCTCCCCCGAGACCGGCGGCCGGTTCGCGCTGCGCTGGCTGGCCGTCGACCGCGAGCTGGTGCGGCACGGCAGCGCCCTGGACACGCCGGCGCCGGAGCTGGCCACGGCGCTGCTGCGCGACGATCCGGCCGTCGACCAGGCGGCGCTTCAGGCGACCCGCGAGGCCGTCGGCGGCGACCGGATCCTGCTGCCCGCGCACCCGTACGAGGCGGACCGGCTGGCCGCCGACCCGCAGACGGCGGACCTGTTCGACACCGGCGCCGTCGTCGATCTCGGGGCGTGGGGCGCGCCGTTCCTGCCGACGACGTCGGTGCGGACGGTGTACCGGGCCGACGCGCCGTGGCAGCTGAAGTTCAGCCTGCACGTGCGCGTGACGAACTCGATGCGGGTGACGCTGCCGAAGGAGCTGGACCGCGCGGTGGAGTCGGCCGCGCTGGTGCGCACCGTCGTCGGCGCCCGAACGCGCGAGGCCGCGCCGCACTTCGTCCTCGTCCAGGACCCCGCCTACCTGACGCTGGCCCGCGACGGCGAGGTGCTGAACGGCTTCTCAGTCTTGCTGCGGGAGAACCGGTGGGGACCGGGCGGGCCGCGCGACGTCAGCGCGCTCACGACGCTCTGCCAGGACCACCCGTACGGCGGCAGCAGCCGGCTGGCCGCGATCGTCGCGGCCATCAGCAGCCGCGAGCACCGCACCGAGGACGCCGTCGCCCGCGAGTGGTTCGGCCGGTTCTGCGACGTCGTCGTGCGCTCGCTGGTCCGGCTCTACCTCGACGTCGGGCTGTGCTTCGAGGCGCACCAGCAGAACACGCTGGTCGAGCTGGAGGACGGCTGGCCGGTGCGCGGCGTGTACCGCGACAGCCAGGGCTACTTCCACCGCGAGGCCGCCCACGGTCACCTCGTCGCCGTCGTGCCCGGGCTGGGCGAGGTCACCGAGTCGATCTTCCCCGAGGAGCTGGCCGACGAACGGCTGAACTACTACCTGTTCGTCAACCTCACGCTCGGCGTGATCAACGCGCTCGGCCCGTCCGTCGACGAGTCCGTCCTTCTCGGCGACCTGCGAAGGGTGCTGACGGAGGAACGCTCGCGCGGCGGGCGGTACCCGGCGACGCTGCTGGACCGGCTGCTCGACGACGACCGCTGGCCGTGCAAGGCGAACCTGCTGACCCGCGCGCACGACATGGACGAGCTGGTCGGCGACATCTCGACGCAGTCGGTGTACGTGACGCTGCCGAACCCGCTGCAGGGGGTGGGCACATGACGTGGTCCGTCACGCTGCCGGGCGCGACGGAGGAGCTGACGTTCGCGCCGGTCCGGGCCGAGGACGACGCCGAGCTGGTGCACGACTGGATGAACCGGTCGCACGTCGTCCCGTGGTGGCAGCTCGGTGTGTCGCTGGACGAGATCCACGACTACCTGGCCGGGCTGACGCACCTGCGGCCCTGGCTGGTGTCGGCGCACGGCACCCCGTTCGGCTACGTCGAGACCTACGCCGTCGCCGAGGACGCGCTGGCCGGGTACTACCCGGCGCACCCCGACGACCATGGGTTCCACCTGCTGGTCGGGCCGCTGTCGATGCTCGGAACCGGGGTGCCGCGGCTCATGGGCCGGGCGGTGCTGGCCTGGCTGCTCAACCGCGGCGGCCGCGCCGTCTGCGAGCCTGACGTGCGCAACGGGCGCATGCTCGCCTACTGCGACCGGCTCGGGCTGACGTCGCTGGGCGAGGTGGACCTGCCGGAGAAGCGGGCAGCCGTGCTGGCCTGCGAGCGGGCGACGTTCGACGCGCGCTGGCCAGGCGACCGCGCCGCGGTCGCGGGAGCCGGGGTGCTCACCGGGGAGGATCATGCGGCACCGACGGCGACGCGGGGCCGGAGGTCCCGCCGAGCCGTCGGTCGAGACCGCGAGCCGGATGGAGCGAGGGAGGCATCGCCGCATGAGCCGACCGGCTGATGTCACTGGTGAGTACGACGTCGTCGGCGTCGGCCTGGGGCCGTTCAACCTGGGGCTGGCCGCGCTGCTGGACCCGGTGCCCGACGTGAACGCGGCGTTCTTCGAGGCGGCGCCGCGGTTCGCCTGGCACCCCGGGCTGATGCTGCCCGGCACGACGCTGCAGGTGCCGTTCCTGGCCGACCTCGTGACGCTGGCCGACCCGACCAGCCGCTGGTCGTTCCTCAACTACCTGCACGAGCGCGGCCGGCTGTACCGGTTCTACTTCTACGAGCGGTTCCACGTGCCGCGGGCGGAGTTCGACGCGTACGCACGCTGGGTCGCGGAGTCGCTGCCGTCCTGCCGGTTCGGCGCGCGCGTGACGTCGGTGTCGCCGGCCGGCGACGGGTGGCGCGTCGTCGTCGAGACGGCGGACGGCGGCGTCGAGGAGCACACCGCGCGCTCGGTGGTGTTCGGCGTCGGCACCCGGCCGCACGTGCCCGCCGTCGCCCGCGACGTGCTGGGCGCGGACGTGTTCCACACCGAGGACTACCTCACCTACCGGGAGAAGGCGGTGACCGCGTCCGCCGTCACCGTCGTCGGGTCCGGGCAGAGCGCCGGCGAGGTGGTCGCCGACCTGCTGGAGGCCGGGCTGCCCGGCGGGCTGACGGTGGACTGGTTCACGCGGTCGCGCGGGTTCCTGCCGATGGAGTACTCCAAGCTCGGGCTGGAGCACTTCACGCCCGAGTACACGGCCTACTTCCACGGGCTGCCGGGGCCGACTCGCGACGAGATCCGGGCCGGCCAGGACCTGCTCTACAAGGGCCTGTCGGCCGAGACCAGCGAGCGCATCTACGACCTGCTGTACGAGGCGACGGTGGACCGCGCCGACCCACCGGTGGTGTACGCGGGCGGCTGCGAGCTGCGCGCCATCGAGCCGTCGCCGGTGCCCGGACGGCGGTGGCGGCTCACCTGGCGCCAGCGCGACCAGGACCGCACGTTCACCCGCGACACCGACGTCGTCGTGCTCGGGACCGGGCACGAGCCGTCCCCGCTTCCCCTGCCTGACGGGGTGGTGGCGGCCGACGCGCTCGGGCGGCCCGAGGTCGCGCTGGACTACCGGCTGGCGCTGGCGTCGGGCACGCCGTCGACGCTGTTCGCGCAGAACGCCGAGCTGCACACGCACGGCGTCGGCGCACCGGACCTCGGGCTCGGCGCGCACCGCAACTCCGTCATCGTCAACGCGCTCGCCGGCCGCGAGATCTACCCCGTCCGCGACCGCACCGTCTACCAGAGCTTCGGCGTCCCCGAGGAGGTCCGCCCCGATGACCGCACCTGACCTGGACCAGTGGGAACGGGCCAACCGCGAGCTGATCGCGAAGATGGTCACCGAGTTCGGCTACGAGGAGATCATCGCGCCGGCCGTCGCCGAGGACGGGTCCGTGGCGGTGCCGCTGCCGGGCGGGACGCTGACCGGACGGGCGGTGCGTCGCGCCCTCGGCTGGTGGCGGGTGGACCCGATGTCGCTGACGGTCGACGGCGGCGGGCCGCTGCCAGACGCCGTCGACGTGTTCACCGCGGTGCTGACCGCGGCGGGGGCCGACGCGTCCACCGTCGCGGGTGCGGTGTCGGAGCTGTCGTCGACGCTGCTCACCGACGCGCGGCAGCTGGCGACGGCGCGCCCGGCGGCCGAGCTCGCCGACCTCGAGCCGGTGCTGGCCGAGGCCGAGCTGACCGGGCACCCGTGGATCGTCGCGAACAAGGGCCGGGTCGGGTTCGGCGCCGACGACCTGCTGGCGTACCCGCCGGAGGCGCGGGCCGACGTCCGGCTGCTGTGGCTGGCCGCCTCGCCGGACGTCGCGGACTCCGTCGGGCTGGACCACCACGCGGTGGTGCGGGAGCAGATCGGCGACGCGGGGTTCGAGGCGCTGCGAGCCGGGGCGCAGCTGGGCGGGCTGGACCCGTCGACGTGCGTGTTCGTGCCCGTGCACCCGTGGCAGTGGGCGCACCGGATCCTGCCGCTGCACGCGCCGCAGCTGGCCCGCGGCGAGCTGGTGTTCCTCGGCGAGGGGCCGGCGCGGTACCGGCCGCAGCTGGCGATCCGCACGATGACCGACCTCGACGACCCGGCGCGGCGCTACCTCAAGCTGCCGCTGTCCATCCTCAACACCTCGGTCTACCGCGGGCTGCCGCGGGAGCGGACGCTGGCCGCGCCGGCGCTGACGTCGTGGCTCTCCTCGATCGTCGACGGCGACGAGTTCCTCCGCGAGACCGGGCTGATCCTGCTCGGCGAGGTGGCCGGCGTGAGCGTCGCGCATCCCACGTACACCGCGCTGCCCGGCGTTCCGTACCAGTACACGGAGCTGCTGGGGGCGATCTGGCGCGAGCCGGTGCAGCCCTTCCTGCGCGACGGTGAGCAGGCGGTCTCGCTGGCGGCGCTGCTGCACGTCGACCCGTCGGGCGGGACGTTCGCCGGGTCGCTGATCGCGCGGAGCGGTCTGCCGGCGTCGCAGTGGGTGGCCCGGCTGCACGAGGCGATCCTGCCGCCGCTGCTGCACGTGCTGTACAAGTACGGCGCGATGTTCTCGCCGCACGGGCAGAACTGCATGATCGTCCACCGTGACGGGGTGCCGACGCGGCTGGTCGTCAAGGACTTCGTCGACGACCTCGCGATCTGCTCGGAGGTCATTCCCGAGCACGCCGAGCTGCCGCCGTCGGTGCGTGAGGCGCTGGCGGACGTGATCCTGGACGGGAAGACGCTGCGCAAATACCTGCAGAACGGCCTGCTGATCTGCGTCTACCGATACCTGACGGAGGTGCTGGCCGACCGGCACGGGGTGCCCGAGGCGGCGTTCTGGGCGTCGGCGCGCGACGTGCTGACGGCGTACCAGGACCGGTTCCGCGGCCAGCTGGCCGACCGGTTCACGATGTTCGACCTGGAGTCGCCGACGTTCCCGAAGCTGTGCCTCAACCGGCTGCGGCTGTTCGAGCGCGGCTACGCCGACGACCCCGAACGTCCCGTCATCTCCGCCCTCGGCGCCGTTCCCAACCCGCTGTCTCGCTCGTTCACGCCGTCATAGATCGAGCGCCGGGAAGCGCCAGCTCAGGTGGGCTATCGTGTGCGGGCCGGGCACACATTCCGAAAGGACCAATGTCATGTGGATTGCCGGCCTGATTGCACTGGCCGTTGCTGGATTCTGCGGATATCTCATCCTCAAAGCACGCAAGCGGCAGCGCAAGATGATCACGACCGAGACGTTCACCACCGCAGAACTGCGCACCCTCCAGGCCGCCGCGGCCGAGGCAGCAGGGCCGGGCGTGTTCCGGCAGCAGAGCGAGGTGGCAGGCACCGCCCAGCCGAGCTCGTCCGGAGTGCTGAAGTCGGAGATCTCCGCCACGGAATGCGTCTGGCACAAGCACGTCGTCACGCGCAAGTTCTGGGAGACCGAACGCAAGCGCGACTCCAACGGCAACTACCGCAACCGCCGGGTCGAGAAGAAGGAGAAGGTCGCCGACCGCGAGTCCGAGCAGGCGTTCCTCGTGACCGACGAGACCGGCAGCATTCTGGTGCATCCGGGCAAGGTGGTCGAGGGCGCGGACAAGATCGTCGACCGGTTCGAGCCGGAGGACGAGAAGGAGGAGCGGACCGAGCTGTCGATCGGCTCGTTCAGCCTGTCGCTGCCGAAGACCCAGCGCGAAGGCACCATCGGCTACGAGTACGAGGAGTGGGTGCTGAAGCCCGGGCGGAAGCTCTACGTGCTCGGTGAGGTCGGTGACGCCTCGGGTGACCTGGCGATCGAGGCCCCGTCGCTCGTCTCGACCAAGGACGAAGAGACGCTGATGCGCGAGTCCCAGTCGAAGCAGCGCCTCTTCCTGCTCGGCGGCGTGGTCGCGGCCGTCGTCGGTGTCGTCCTCATCGTGATCGACGTTCTCCGCTGACGCCGGCCCGTGGTCCGGGGCCGGGCGTCAGCGGCCGGCCCCGGGCCCTACCAACTCCGGCGCACGGTGCCCTTGGTCCCGGCCACCAGGCTCGCCGCCGGCACGTCGTCGGCCACGATCGTCCCCGCCGCGACGACAGCGTCGCGGCCGATGCTGACGCCGGGCAGGATCGTCGCGCCGGCGCCGATCCACACGTTCTCGGCCACGTCGATGGGCGCGCCGGTGAGGAACCGGCGCCGTTCGTCGGGGTCGACCGGGTGGCCCATCGTGATGAACGTGGCCTTCGGCCCGACCATCACGCCCGCGCCCAGCCGGATGCCGGCGTAGTCGAGGAACGTGCAGCCCTGGTTGATGAAGACCCGCTCGGCCAGGTCCAGGCGAAGGCCGTGATCGGTGTAGAAGGGCGGGTAGATCGTCACCCGCTCCGGAAGCGGGCCGCCCAGGATCTGCTCGAGCAGCGCCGCCTTGCCCGCCTCGTCGTCGAACGGGAGGACGTTGAGCCGGGAGGTCAGCTCCGTGGCCCGCACCACGCGCTCGCTCATCGCTCTGAACTCGGCACCCAGCACGCGCTCGCCTCGAGCTTGGAGCTCCGGGTCGTGGATCAGCATGAAGCGGTCGTGGGTCATTCGACGATTCTCGCGCGGCGTCCGCCGGGCGAGAATCTCCCGCGCGGCGCGCTAGTGCAGTTCGTTGCGGCGCCAGAGGGCGGCGGCGCGCTCGAGCTCTTCGGCCATGCGCAGGTTGCCCTTGGCCAGACGGGTCTGCCGCGCGCCCTCCTCCTCCGCCAGGTCGTCGGCGGAGTGGGCGCGGCCGGCGGCGACCACCCGGCAGAACGCGCCGGCCCGTTCCAGTGCCACGGCGAAGTCGCCGGTGAACGCGCTGGTCAGGACCGCGTCGCCGAGAGCGGCGACCTCTGCCGGGCCGGGCGGGTGGGCGACGCCGGCGACGGCGGTGGAGACCTCGGCGACCCGCTCGCCGACGGCGAAGACGCGGGCGGCTTCGGAGCCGTTGCGGTGCACCCAGCTGCGCAGCAGGTAGAGCGACCAGAGCGTGCCGGGCAGGGTGTCGGGGCCGGACCCGCGCCACAGCTCGGCGATCTCGTCGAGGCCGAGGCGGTCGGCGAGATCGAGCAGCCGCGGCGCCGTGCCCGGCTCGGACCGGGCGGCCTGCAGGACGGCGGCCGCGGTGGCGTGCGCGACGGCGGTGCGGTCGGCGGGATCGGGGTCGCCGAGCAGATCGGGCATGTCGGGACGCAGGTGGGGCCGTCGGTGGCGCTCGGGTCTGCCTTCGGTCACGTCTCCATTGTCCCTTGTGTGCGCCGATGTGTGGGTCAGGACTCGAACGTGCTGCCCGCGGCCACCACGCGCAGCTCGGTCTCTTCCGGTGCGAGCTTCTCGTACAGGTTGTAGAAGAATCCTGGCACGGCCAGCAGCGCCTCGTGGATCGGGATCGCGACGTTCGGCGTCAGCGCCCGGAGGTAGTCGACCGCCTCGCTCAGCTTCAGCCATGGCGCGGCGGTGGGCAGCCCGAGGATCTCGACGTCGACGTCGGGGATGGTGAACGAGTCGCCCGGGTGCAGAAACCGGCCGCCGACCAGGTAGGCGACGTTCGGGATGACGGGGATGTCGGGGTGGATCACCGCGTGCTGCCCGCCGAACACGTCGACCGTGGTGCCGACGTCGAGCCGCTCGCCCGGCTGCACGCCCGTCGCGGCGATGCCGGACTCGGCCAGGACGGCCGCGCTGCCGCCGTCGGTGTACAGCCGTGCCTCGGGGTTCGCCGCCAGCAACGGCCCCAGCCGGTCGACGTCGAGGTGGTCCGGGTGCTGGTGCGTGGCCAGCACGGCGGTCAGACCGGTCAGCGCCTCGAAGCCGTGCGAGAAGCCGCCGGGGTCGATGAGGATGCGGGCGTCGCCGTCCTCGACGAGGACGCAGGAGTGCTCGAACTTCGTCAGCCTCATGAGGTCGAGGCTAGCGCCGCGACGGCGCTTCCGCGCGGCCGCCGCCGGGCTGCCAGAGGACGTCGCCGTCGGCGCGGTTGGCGTACCGGGACAGGATGAACAGCAGATCCGAGAGCCGGTTGAGATACGAGGCGGTCAGCGGGTTGACGCCGTCGATGTCGCCGGTGCCGTACTGCTCGACCGCCCCCCAGGCCGACCGCTCGGCCCGTCGCACCGTGGTGGTGGCGACGTGCAGCTGCGCCGCGGTGAGGGTGCCGCCGGGCAGGATGAACGACGTCAGCTTCGGGACCTCGGCGTTGTAGCGGTCGCAGTCGGCCTCCAACTCCTCGATCCACTCGGCCTGGACGCGCAGCGGCGGGTACTCGTACTCGGCCTTCAGCGGCAGGCAGAGGTCGGCGCCGACGTCGAAGAGGTCGTTCTGGACCCGCTGGAGGACGGCCAGCACGTCGGAGCCGAGGTCGCCGCCCCCGGTGCCGGACCGTTCCAGCGCGACGGCGACCCCGATGACCGCGTTGGCCTCGTTGACGTCGGCATAGGCGGCTAGCCGCGGGTCGGTCTTCCGGGTGCGGCTGAAGTCGCCGAGCCCGGTCGTGCCGTCGTCGCCGGTGCGGGTGTAGATCCTCGTCAGCCTCACCATGACAACCATCCTCTACCGGTCGGGCCTTGCACGACCAGTCCAGCTCTCCATCAGCCTTGCGGTCTCGACCGACGACTCGCGGGAGCCTCCGGCCCCCGGTCGTCGCCGGTGTGCAAGACCCTCCACAGGCCATCCCCTACTGGTCGGGCCTTGCACGACAAAGTCCGCTCTCCATCAGCCTTGCGGTCTCGACCGACGACTCGCGGGAGCCTCCGGCCCCCGGTCGTCGTCGGTGTGCAAGACCCTCCACAGGGCACACTACGGTGACGAGATGTCGTCGACACTGCTGCCGGTCGGGCCGGCGCTGGGCGTGGCGATGGCGGTGCTCGTCGCGGCCGCCGTCGCCGTGAGCGCCGTCGCCCGGCTCGGGCACGACCGCGCCGTGGTGACGGCGGCGCTGCGCGCGGTGGCCCAGCTCGCCGTCGTGGCGCTGGTGCTCGCCGCCGTCGTGGAGGTCGAGCCGCTGACGGCCGCCTTCCTGCTGGTGATGCTGGTGACCGCCACGGTGACGGCCGGGCGGCGGATGACGCACGACCGGTCGTGGGCTTGGGCCGCAGTCCCGGTGGCGCCCGGCCCGCTGCTGGTCGTGACGGCGCTGCTGGCCACCGGTGTGCTGCCGGGCGACCCGCTGGCGGTCATCGCCGTCGCCGGGATCCTGATCGGCGGGGCGATGACGGCGGCCGCGCTGACCGGGCGGCGGGCGCTGGACGAGCTGGCGACCCGGCGCGGCGAGGTCGAGGCCGCGCTGTCGGTCGGCCTGCTGCCGCGCGACGCCGCGCTGGAGATCGCCCGGCCGCAGGCGGCGACGGCGCTGATCCCCGCGCTCGACCAGACCCGCACCGTCGGCCTGGTGGTGCTGCCGGGCGCGTTCGTCGGCATGCTCATCGGCGGCGCCGATCCGATCCAGGCCGGTGCCGTCCAGCTGTTCGTGCTGGTGGCGCTGCTGGCGGTCGAGGCCGGCGCCGTCGCGCTCACGATCGAACTGGTCGCCCGCGGCGTGATCGTCCGGCACTGAGCCGGGCGTTGGCGCGGGTGAGCGCCGGGACGACGAGGTAGACGGCGACCGGGACGACCAGCAGCGTCAGCACCAGCGTGCTCAC
The DNA here is from genome assembly GCF_900105925.1 of Jiangella alkaliphila. Classification (NCBI taxonomy): domain Bacteria; kingdom Bacillati; phylum Actinomycetota; class Actinomycetes; order Jiangellales; family Jiangellaceae; genus Jiangella; species Jiangella alkaliphila. The sequence continues at coordinate 404,832 of NZ_LT629791.1, forward strand.
CGGCACCGGCAGGTCGCCGGTAAGGGGGCGGAGCACCAGCTGGCCGAGGGTCACGAGCGGGTAGATGGACAGCCAGATGATCAGGGCGCGGCGGTGAACGGACGGCGGGCGATTTTCCAACTGCATGGTTGGAGTCTGCGCCTCGCCGCCGGAAAAAGCAACCGGACGGTTGGAGAATTGCTACGGTGCTCCCATGCCGTGGGACACCGAGGCGACCCGCCGCCGCCTGCTCGACGCCGCCGTCGAGGAGTTCGCCGAGCACGGCCCGGCCGGCGCCCGCGTCGACCGCGTCGCCAAGTCGGCCGGCGTCAACAAGGAGCGCATCTACCAGTACTTCGGCGACAAGGGCGGGCTGTTCCGCACTGTCCTGACGCAGGAGTTGCAGCGCCTCGCCGCGGCCGTCCCGCTCACCCACGAGCAGGCGGGCGACCTCGGCGACTATGCCGGCCGGCTGTTCGACCACCACACCGACCACCCGCACTTCCTGCGGCTGCTGCACTGGGAGGGGCTGGCCAGCGGCGGAGCGACGGTCGCCGAGGCGAAGCGGGCGGCGCTGCAGCACGACAAAGTCGCGGCGATCACCGACGCCCAGCGCCGCGGGCTCGTGACGGACGCCGTCGGCGCCGGCCAGCTGCTCTACGGCGTCATGGCGCTGGTCGACTGGTGGTTCGTCGCGCCGCACGTGGTGCGGATGACCGTCGGCGCCGACGGCATGGACCGCGCGACGCAGCGCGCCGCCGTCGTCGAGCTGGCCCGCCGGATGACCGCGCCCGACCGCTCTGAACCACCCACCGGCGCGTCGTCAAGGTGATCCTTGCCACGCCGGAAGGCTGGGAACAACCCGAGACATCGGGTAGTTTCAGGTACTGGCGACAGCCCCTCGGGGCTCTCGCTGGGCGGCGGGCCGTGGTAACCCCGGGTCCCACTTATAGCCGCTACGAGCGGCCGTTGCGCCGAGAGGCGTTCCCGGCCCGGCGCCCGAACCACCCTCCGTAGGCCACACTGGCCCGGTGGAGCTGAGGCAGCTGGAGTACTTCGTCGCCGTCGCGCACGAGAAGAGCTTCACGTTGGCCGCCAGACGGCTGCACGTCGTACAGAGCGCGGTCTCCGCGGCCATCGCCGCACTCGAGAAGGACCTGAAGGTCACCCTGTTCGAACGCAGCGCGCAGCGCGTCGTGCTGACGGAGGCCGGTGCGGCGCTGCTGCCGGAGGCGCTCGCCGTGCAGGACGCGGTGCAGGGCGCGCGCGACGTCGCCGGCGAGCTGGCAGCGGCTCCTGTTTCACGCCGGCCGACGGGGTGACGCGGCAGCTGAGCCGGCTGGACGACACCGCGCCCGGCTGGCGTGCGACGACGACGGCGAACGCGGCCCGGCTGTTCGGCGTGCCTGCGGCTGTTCCGGGCCGGAGGGCCTGACCGTCACGACCAGCCGAGCTCGTGCAGCCGCTCGTCGTCGATGCCGAAGTGGTGCGCCACCTCGTGCACCACGGTGATCAGCACCTCGTCGACGGCGTCGTCGGGGGTGTCGCAGATGCGCAGGATCGGCAGCCGGAAGAGCCGGATCGTGTCCGGCAGCACGCCGGTGTACCACTCGCCGCGCTCGGTCAGCGGCGTGCCCTCGTACAGCCCGAGCACCTCCGGTGCGTCGTCCGGAGCCTCGTCCTCGATGAGGATCACGACGTTGTCCATCATCTCGGCCAGTTCCGGCGGGATCTCGTCGATCGCCTCCGACACCAGCCGCTCGAACTCCGCCTCCGTCAGCTCCAGCACGGGACCAGTCTCGCCTGCCGTGCTGGAGCCCGACGATTGAGGGGGCGGAAATGTGTTACGAACAGAGCGTGGACGTGGCGACGGAGACGAGCCCTCCGGGCGACCAGGCCCGGCGGCGGGTGTGGCGCGACTACACCCGCACGGAGAGCTGGCCGCCGTGGCTGCGGCGGACGTTCACGCTGCTCAGCCCGGTCGCGCTGGCGCTGGCCGGGGCGTGGGTCGCGTTGACCATCGCGGGCACCACCCAGACCTACGTCGGCCCGCTGGCCATCGACGTCGCGTTCCGGCCGACGTTGAGCGGCGAGTCGGTCATCCACCTGGACCCGGTCGGCGCGGTCGTGCTCGACACGCACTCCGGCCCGGTGACGCTGGACATCTCCGTCCGCCAGGTCGACCTCGACGGCCTCAACGGCTACGTCGACAACCCGTCATCGCTGGCCGGCCTGGACGAGGAGATCACCGCCGGCATGCAGGACGTGCTCGTCGACGCGGCGCTCCGGGCCGCCGTCACCGCCCTCATCGGCGGGACGCTGGCGGCGGCGCTGGTGCTGCGATCGGTCCGGCGGACGGCGCTGGCGGCCGGCGTGGCGGGGGCCGCGGTCCTCGGCAGCTACGGCCTGACGGCGCTGACGTACAACCCCGAGGCCGTCCGCGAGCCCGCGTACACGGGGCCGCTGGCGGCCGCGCCGCAGCTGATCGGCAACGCCGAGGACATCGCGACGAACTTCGACGCCTACGCCGACCAGCTGGCCGGCTTCGTCGCCAACGTCGCCGCCGTCTACGACACCACGCTCAACCTCGAGACGTTCCAGCCCGGCGACGACACCATCCGCGTGCTGCACGTGTCGGACCTCCATCTCAACCCGGCCGCCTGGGACGTCATCGACGCCGTCGCCGACCAGTACGACGTCGACGCCATCGTGGACAGCGGCGACATCGTCGACCAGGGGACGCCGCTGGAGAACTCCTACGTGCGCCCGATCGCCGAGCTCGACCGGCCCTACGTCTTCGTCAAGGGCAACCACGACTCCGTCGCGACCGCCGCCGCCGTCGCCGCCGCGCCCAACGCCGTCGTCCTGGACGGCGAGCCGGCCGAGGTCGCCGGGCTGCGGTTCCTCGGCGCGCCCGACCCCCGGTTCACGCCGGACAAGTCCGTCCGCGGCGTCCCCGACGAGGTGATCCGCGAAGGCACCGAAGAGTTCGCCGACGACGCCGCCGACCTCGAGCCGCCCCCTGACGTCATCGTCTTCCACGACCCCAGCCACGCCGAGCTGTTCGACGGCATCGCCCCCCTGGTGCTCTCGGGGCACGCGCACAAGCGCGACACGTACGTCCTCGACGACGGCACCCGCGTCATGGTCCAGGGCTCCACCGGCGGCGCCGGGCTGCGCGGACTACGTGACGAAGATCCCACTCCGGTCAACCTGTCGGTGCTCTACTTCGATCCGGAGACGAAAGCGCTCGTGGCCTGGGACGATCTCACCCTCGGCGGCCTCGGCCAGACCAGCGCCGAGATCGACCGCCACCAGGCCGGCGAGGACGACGGCGCCGCTCAAGGCCCCGAGGACCCGTCGCCAGCTCCCGATTTGGATAACTGAGCGCGTCATCCTATGCTTTCAACGTCCCGAACGGCGACGAGCCATGGGCCCATGTCGTCAGATCTGGTCCCCATCGTCTAGCGGCCTAGGACTCCGCCCTTTCAAGGCGGCAACGCGGGTTCGAATCCCGTTGGGGATGCGGTGCCCGCTTCGGCAGGCCACCGGGGTAGTACCGGTAAGGCAGTACAACGCAAGGTCCTGTGGAGCAGTTCGGAGTGCTCGCCGCCCTGTCAAGGCGGAGGTCGCGGGTTCAAGTCCCGTCAGGACCGCCAGTATCACAGCAGGTCAGGACGCCAAGGCAGGTTCATCAAGATCATTCGCCTTGGCGTCCGCCCACGTTTCGCCCACACGGCGTGCGATCTCGTCGAGCCGTTCGGCCACCGCCTCGAGATCCTCGTCGAAGAGATCGGCGTACGTGTCGAGTGTCATGCTCGCCTTCTTATGCCCGAGCATCTTCTGGACGGCCTTGACGTTCGCTCCGGCGGACACGGCGAGCGAGGCCGCGGTGTGGCGCAGCTCGTGCGGATGGAAGCCCGCGGGCACACCCGACTCGATGACAGCGCGGTTGAACCACGATCGCTTGGCACCGCCGACGCGGAGTACCGCACCGCGCGGGGAGGTGAACACGAGGTCTTCCGGCGCCTTGCCGACCAAGTGCCCGGCGAGGTCGTCGGCGAGGAATCGTGGGATCGGGACCCAGCGCCGTTCCCAATCCTTCGGCAGGCCCCAGTCCAGCTTTCCTCCGTTGACCTCGGTCACGCTCTCCGCGACATGGATGCGGCGGCGCAGTAGGTCGACGCGCGTGACCCTCAGAGCCGCCAGTTCGCCCCAACGTAGGCCGCAGTAGGCCAGCACCAGGATCACCAGCCGTCCCTTGTCTCCGGCGGCGTTGGCGAGGTCGGCAACCTGGGCGGGATTCAGGTAGCGGTGTTCTGCCGGTGTGACTTTGGGCAGGTCGACGTCCTTGGCCGGGTTGGACGCGAGCCGTTTGGACCTGACGGCGTAGCCGAGCAGTTGCGACATGACTCGATGGATCTTGACGACCGAGCCGGCGGACTGGCCGGCCACGGTGAGTCCGGATATCCAGTCCTGAACGTCTTCATGGGCGACGTCGGCGATCTTCGTTGTGCCCCAGACCGGGATGATGTGGGTGCGAAGGATTCCGGCGTACCGGTCGCGCGTCGATGCCTTCCGCGACACCTTGGTGGCAAGCCATCGTTCCGACCACTCCGCCACGGTGATCTTCCCGAGTTCCGGCGCGACGTAGGTGCCGGTGACATGCTGTGTCGTCTGCTCGTCGAGCCAACGCTGAGCATCGACCTTGCGGTCGAACCGCTTTTCACGTTGCTTCCCAGACGGTTCCCGGTAGCGAGCGCGCCAGCCGCCGTCGCGCTTCGTGACGGTGGCCATCAGCTTCGTCCCCCGCCAGTGACATCGCAGCGGGCCCGGGCGGGTGATGGCGCGAACTGCCCGACTCCACGCTGGTGCTCGGCGGATCGAATGCCGCCTTCGGCTTCTTGCTGCCCGCTGGGTTCGTGCGAGCGGCTCGGTGTCTTCTCCATCGGTGGTTCCCCTCTTCTCGACCGCGACCGCCTTGGTCGAGAAGTGGGTGGGGCCGGCCCGCGCACCGCTGGCCATGATCCGCGGAGGGGACCCGTGGCCGTTACGTCACGGCGCAGCTCTCAGCGTGCGCGCGCCAGGGGCCTACCTGGCCTTCAAGAACTGGCACCGGCGAGAGGACGAGAGATGCGCACCAACGACGAGATCAACTCCGGAGGTGATCGCCCGGACCGCGTGCTCACCCTCGATGAGGTCTGTGCGATGACACGGGAGACGAAGGCCACCTTGCGCTACAAGCGGCACAAGGGTGAGGCGCCCTACCTGTTCAAGATCGGTCGCCGGCTCGTCGCCTATGAGCGCGACGTCGCCGCACACATCGCAGCCCGGAAGGAGGCGACCAGTCGCAGCTGACGCCGAACGGCGGCTACGTGATGGCAGCGCCGAGCACGATCACCGCAAGTTCGACGGCCAGGGCGACGGCGGCGAGGACGAGCGTGAGCCGCACGGCGCTGCCCAGGAGGTGACCCCAGCCCTGGCCTCGTGATCGATGCGCAGTGGCAGCAACCGCGAACACCGCGACGACGCCTGCGCAGCTGAACGTCAGGACGGCAACGGCGATGATCGCGGCGACCTCAAGAAGTCCCATCTGCCGGCCACCTCCCGTTGCCGTGCTGGGCAAGATCGGTCGCGACGTCTGGGAGGGCCGCTCGAATGGCCCGCAGTCGACGACGCCCGGTCGCAGACGACATCCCGATGCGCGCAGCGACGTCGTCACCGGTCACCGTCCGCCCCGCCTGCGTCTCCGACGCCACCCACGCGGCCAGCGAGTCAGCGTCGCCCCATGTCCTGCGCGGACCGTCCCAGGCCCCCGATGACGCTGGCTCGCGCGCCGAGTCGGGCCGCGCGTCAAGAGCTCGGTCGCTCGGCCGGGCGGGTCCTGTTGCCCGCCCAATGCCGTCATCGCTGGTGTCGTACGCCGTCGGCCCACTACGATCCGCGGCTCCTGGGCTTCGGCGCCGCGCCATGAGCAGGACGACGATCAGGTGGCTGATGATCAAGAGAGCCACGGCGGGAATCGCGCTGACGACGGCCGCGACCGGCACGCTGATCACGTCCGTGTCAGCGTGCCTGGCAGCGTGCAGGCCGTTCCCGGCGACACTCACCATCGCGAAGACGACCAGCGCGATGCCCGGATACCAGGCAGCCCTCGGAATGCGTTCGCTCAACACGACGGCGTTGATGGTGGACACGACCATGAACCCGTCCACCACGAGTGGCCAGATCCACACCAGCTCAGGACGTAGACCCGCCGCGAGAGCCAGCTCCCGGAGCGCATCGAACGACAAGGTGAAGGCGCCCAGCGCCAGCACAACGTCTGCGAACACGGTCACGATGAGCGCAAGGTCAGGATCGCTCACCCACGCCCGGAGCCGATCACCAGCCGAGGCGCGTCCGCCCCGCCGCCGTTCCCACTCCATCCTGCTCGTCGCCATATGGTCCTCCCTGCAGCTCGACAGCGCCCCATGGCGCTACTGCTCAGGTAGGAATCCACCGCGCACCCTCGGATTGCCCTCCCCCGACTACAACGCTAGGAAAGGCAGCGTGTCAGTCGGTGTCCCAGGTCGGGTTCCAGCGGCTGGCACACCAACGCCGAATCCAATCGGCGCAGCTCGTTGGCTGCTCAGATCGTGCACGCCAACCGGAGCAGCCACCGTTCATCGAAGGCGAGTGCCCGTCATGTTCACGCGGCGGCGGCTGCCACCGAGCACCAGCCCGCGACCACAGGGCAGCTCATGATGTAGCAGTCGGCGAGGCCGCTATCGGGGCATTCGTCCAGCTGTAGTCGACAGTCCAACGTCTGGGCAGAGCCGGTGTCTACCTGTCCACCACCGCCGCAGGGCTCGCTGGGGTGGTGTTTGCTATGCATGTCACAATCGGGGCCGGGCGTATATGTCCCTGTCGAGAGGCGATGTGGCGAGACTGATGGCCGACCCGGCGTTCCGCGCCGAGCAGGAGCGTGGCCGGTACGCGCCGCATGTGCGGCCGATCAACGAGTTTGTCGACACCCTGCGGGACCAGGACGGGCGAGGCTGGATGCCGCACGTCGCGCCGTTGCATGGCGGGGTCGAGGCCCGGCTGTTGTCGCTGCTCCGCGATCCGGGCCCGAAGACACGCGACGGTGTCGGGTCGGGCTTTCTGTGCATTGAGAACGACGACCCGACCGCCGAACTCCAGGACATCGCCTTCCGCGAAGCCGCATCGACGCGAGCGACCTGACGCCGTGGAACGCCTACCCCTGGTACACCAACTGAGCACCCAGCGCGGCCCAGCGAGAATCCGGCGTAGAACCCCTGGCCCGGCTCATCGCGATGATGCCGCGCCTGAACGTCGTGCTCCTCCAGGGCGGCGACGCGCAAGACACCCGGCGTCGGTTGACCAGACGACACCCCGAAACGGTCGCCGCCCAGCGCCTCGAGGTCATCAACTGAACAGACGATCCGAGTCCGAGCGTGCTGCTGTGCACGAGCAAACGCGCGAACAACGAGAAGCGCTGCTCGCGCGGCACCTCCGACATCATTACGACGGTGAAGACGTAGGCCAGCCGTCAACTGATGCGCGGATCCATGTACTGGAATGGAACTGGTAGACGTCATTGATCTGACGGTCGCAGAGGAAGCGAGGCGTGCGTGCTGGTCGAAGAGAGCAGTCTTACCGAGGCTGCGAACTCCATCTGGCCTACGTTGGCTGCGGTTGTCCTCGGTGGCTTGCTGGCCTGGGCGGGCCAATGGGTTCAGACGATACTTCAGGAACGCTCCGCCATACGGCGTCGCAACCACGATGCCGCCCGGATGGCGCAGCAAATCGTCCTGGCGTACGTCCGGCGCGTCGGTGAGATTCCAAGCGACCGGAGAACCTTCGAGCAGCGGCACGAATTTGAGAAGCTGACCGACGACTTCAGTCTTCAGGTGATCAGCATCACGGACGACACCGTACGGGGACGCCTGCTATGGATCGGTGAAGCGCTCCATGACCTGGACTCGATCTATGAGGAGACCTTCGAATCCGTCGAGAGCGTGGCCCGACGGCTCAAGGTCTGGACCGAGTCAGTGGTCGGTGCCTACCTGCGGAGCGAGGACCAGCCCGCCGAGTCCGCGGACATTGCGCGTTACCGGGAAGCGCTCGTTTCGGCGTATGCGCGATACGCGGAGCAGGCGGAACTCGAGGAGGAGTACAGACGAGAGCGACGCGAAGGGGATGGATCGTCCTCCTAGCAAACGACCTCAGTGCTTCGCGCCCCATGCGCAAGTCGGGCTGGTACATGCGCGAAGGTCCTCGTTCTCCTGCCAGGTCACACCCGGCACTTCGACGAACAGGCTCTCCACCTCTGAGCCGCAGTCCGGGCATCGATAATCCTGCACGATGCGCTTCTCTGCTCTTGCCATGAACCCGTCCCTTCAGGAGTCGAGAAACTCCACCGGCCCTTCTACCAGACGCCCCGGACGTAACTGCACCCACGGCCACGCCGTGTTACGGTCGCGCCGGAGTCGGGACAGGAGGATGCGTGGCGCGACGCATGGCCGATGAAGCCTTCCGGCTGGCGCAGGAACGCGACCGCTACGCGTCGCACGTCCGGCCGATCAACGAGCTGGTAGACGTGCTGCGTGGCGATGGTCGAGGCTGGATGCCTTACGTGGCGCCGTGCCACGGCGGTATCGAAGCAGGCATGCTCTCGGTCCTCCGTGACCCCGGCCCCAAGACCCAGGACGGCACCGGCTCGGGCTTCCTCTGCATCGAGAACGATGACCCCACGGCCGAGTTGCAGAGCGTCGCGTTCGCTGCGGTTGGCATCGCGAACAGCGACTTCACGCCCTGGACGCCTATCCCTGGTACATCAACCGACAGCCGTCCCGCATTGAGCTCGACGCCGGTGTGGATGTCCTGTTCGATGTAGTCGGTCACCTCCCCCAGCTACAGATCGTCCTGCTACAGGGTGGCGACGCCCAGCGCGCCTGGCGCCAACTGCTGCGACGTAACCCTGAAGTCGGCGCACGACGGCTTGAAGTACTGAGCACCTACCACCCGAGCCGGCAAGCCCTCCGAACACCCGATCCCGTGGTCCGACAGGCGCGTCAGCAAGCCCGACTCGACACCTATGCCCGAGCGGCGCAGCTGCTTCGCGGCGGACCCACGTGACCTACTGACTGGATCAAGTTCCACAGTTATGGTCACTCCGTGGGTGAGAGCCAATGACCAAGCCAGACGAGCGCCGCTGGCTCGTCATCACGCCCGAGATCCAATCTGCTCTGCTCATTGCGCTCCTTCGCCGAGCCGGCGGCGCGGTGTCGTTGCCCATCGCGGAGATCCTGGAAACAGCGGACGTCACCTGGGAAGTCGAAGCCACTCAGGACCTCGAGGCGCCCGACCACCTACTCATCCGCCTGCGCGAGCGCCCGCCCTGATTGCCCCACCTCGCGGGCACCAACCCCGATGACTGCTCTAGGCTGTGCTGGCGCCCGCTCCCGGCCATTAGTGTGACACGGGAGCGGGAGTCTTCATGTTCGACATGATTGCTGGTCCCCCGGCTATGCCGACTGGATGGCTACACCGATCGTGATCGCCAGGAACGCCACGGCAACGACCTGCACCACGAAGGCGACCTCGATGAGCGACGCCTTGCCGTTGTTGCCTAGCCTGTGCGACTCGATCGTTCTTATGTTGGCGAGGACGATGACGCGGCGCGCCTTGTCGGCTGTGTCGTTCCACACTCCGTCACGATCCCGCCATTCCAGCAGCTGGGCCGGCTCGATCATCTGGTAGCCCTGCCGGGGCGTGCGGGTGGGGTGTCTTGCGGGGGTTTGATCAGATTAGCGATCTGAACGCGAACTCGCCAGGCTCGCAGCAGCATGCTTCTCGGCCGCCTGAAAGGTCGCATGCCCCCTGGACCGGTCTATTAGCCGTAGCTCCATATCGCCCTTGGTATAGCGATCTGTGAAGTAGACGCCCGACATGTCGGTCGGCTTGAGATTTACGACGTCTATTCTGCAAGTACCCAGATGCATGCGGCTTCGATGTTCGACACCGGATCTTGGCTCGTTGGCGTAAACGAACGCCAGAGTGTCAACGTCAGCGACGCCGTCGCGCTCCCAGAAGAACGCTCGGCTGCGACTAGAACTCTCAGCGGTAACTTGTCGAACGTGCGCCGTCCAGAACGACTGGCTGACAACGAGATAGGCCCGCAACGGGCCACGGTTTCCCTCGGGTGGAATATGGCTCTCGTCGGTAGGCTTGAGCGTGACCTCCCAAAGCCCATCGATTCGCGGGCGACGGGTGAGTCGCTGAACGCCAGGCAGCTTCCAGAGGTACATGTCCCAGAGCGTCAACAGCCCTGCGCCGAGGAGCGGCAGGAGGGCCAGGAGCCGCACGGTCCAGCTGTCGAGTTCAAGGCCCGAGACGTATAGAAGGACGCTGTATACGGCGCCGGCCCCGATGAGGGCTAGGCGTACGACGAACGCGGGCCGACGCATGCTAGGACCCGTAGCCGAGGTAGTTCCACGCCGCCATGACCAGGTCTTTGCCGTCGCCAACCGACCACTTTTGATGACCCTTAAATAGCCACTTCAGCTCGTTCGGTTCCACCCAGTCAGCATATGCAACACCGTTATCAAGATTCTCCCAGAGGTAGGCCAAAGTCTCGCGGAATCCGTCATCAAGGGATCCGTACTTCAGAGTCGCCACGGGCACGTTGTACACGAGACACTCCATGAAGTAGGACGGGAGGTCCTTGATGACCTGGTCGGCGCTTAGCCGGTTTTCAGCGTTCTTAAGGGCTCGGACGTATTCTTTGTACCGGCGGCCAGATCGATCATTCAGATTACGCCCGTTCCGCAACTGTTGCCGTGGCCAGTTCTGGATCTTCTGCGCGCCATCGGTGGGGAAGACGCAGCTCCCCTCGTGGAAGGTAATCCCTGCAGGATCGTCATAGCGAATGAATGCGAAGCTTGGCACAACGTCAGCACTAGGTCGACTGTTCGGAACGGCGCTCACGTTGATCGCCACTGTGCCGCTGGTATCAACAGAGTCCTTGCCGAACTTGGCTTCAAGCGCGGCGCGCACAGCCGACCTCCAAGTGGCCGGCGTCCAGGGTCCGACGTAAGGTGAGTGCTTCCTGCCAGCAGGAGATCTGCCTTCGAGGTACTCGTAGTACTGGCAGTCCTGCAACTCCACGACAACATCGACGTCGCTGTCTCGGCGCACGTTTGTATTGTTCGGGTAGCTACCCTTTGTGTAGATCTTTAGCGTGCTGCCGCTGAATGCCGTGCTTCCATCGATCGCCTCCCGCACCATACGCTCGGCCCGTTCCTGCTGTTGCTGCTCATTCGCGCTCGACGGCTGAATCCAGTTGGACAACAGCAGCTGCCGGGCCGCAGGCAACATCGCCATCGCCCTACACCCCCTTGCTCCGCAAGGGACGATAGCGGACGGGACTGACACATCGGGGCGAGTGCCGTCCTATCAACTGCTGTGTTCGACCACGAGACTCACCGATGTGAGAGCCTGGAGCCACCAGGGGCCTCGCAGGGCAGGAGATCGTGGCATGACCGAACGGCCGATCGAGCACGGCGTCGACGGCCTACAGGAGGCACGCGACCAGGCGGCACGTGAGGTCGACCGTGTCGCCACTCAAGCCAAGGCCGCGACCGACGGCATCACGCGGATGGTCGAGGAGGCCAAGGTCCGCCGAGGTGCCGAGAGTCCCTGCCGCCGAGGTGGCGGATCTCGGTCAAGCCATCCAGGCCGTGCTTGGCACGCTCGGTGACGAACTGCAGTCCCTGCTCGACGGCACCGCCAGCGATCTCGATCAGCTCGCCGGCCGGCCGGCAACTCGGCAGCTGTCGCCACGCCGGCCGCGGTCGCTGCAGTGCCCGACGAACTGCCCGTCATCAAGGTCTCAACCGATGCGCCCATGCGGCATCCAGCCCTCGGCAATCCGCCGCCGATCGCCATCATCGAGATCGACGGCGCCGTCCGTTACACCACCGACAGCCTCGGTCGGGTGATCCGAGCGCAGACGGTACTGATCGAGGTCACACCCGATCAGCCGCGCGACAAGTCCGCCCAGGCCAGCCTGAAGGACAAGGTCCCCGGGGATCACGCCGGGCACATCATCGCGCGCATCCTCGGCGGCTTGGGCCAGCGCCTCAACCTGGTGCCGAACCTGCCGGCGTGGCATCCGGCACGGCAGTCTTCCTGACGAGGTGCCATACCCTTAGACGGCACAACGGCCCGGATTACGGCCGGGCCGTTGTGCTGACTAAAACATGATCAATCGTGATCGTGCCGGATTGCTTGCAGAAGCCGTCCGGAGCCGTCGTCCAGGCTCCAGAACGACCAACCATTTCGGTTGGCGTTCACGCTCGGCTTGTAGTGTTTGATGACACCGCGCGCAGCTGACGAGGGCGTCTTGAAGCTACGCCCACTGAGCGGGCCGCCCGTGATGTCGATACGGGTGGTTCGCGGATCAAAGCGGCCATACGTTCGGTGGCCGTCATAGTCGGCGAATACGGTAATGCCGTCTCCCTCCGTAGGTACGGTGGCACTGGCCTCTGGCTGTTGCCTGGTACTGGCCTGGGCCACGAGCCGAGCCACGATCTCGCCGGCTGTCGTTCCCGTCATCCGTGCTGCCAGTTCGAGCGACTTGTAGGTGTCCTCGTCAACCTCGACGGGTCTTGCCATCCAGACTCCCTTCCTGTTGTGATTGCTAAGCATGAGCAACATAGCGCAGGATTCGCGCATATAGCAAGTACTCTTCGCAAAATGGAGCAAACTGAGCAGACGCCTTGGCGAAGCCGCTGCTCACAGCCTTGGCCACGAGAGTTGGAGCGCAGCACGCACGCTCTTCATGGCCGGCCACGTCAGACGCAGCAGCGCGTGCTGCTGAGCTGTTAGTTGATGGTGTGGCAGCCGGGGATCGTCGGGCCCATCGGCGTTCGATGCGGCGCAGGCAGGGAGGTACGAGCGCGGACCGACCACGAGGCAGAGTGCATGGATGGTGTAAGCGGCGTGCGCGACCCCTTAGAGTCAGCCCGTCGCGATCAGCGCATCAAGATGATCCTCAAGGATCGCGATTGCACGCCGCATATCGCGCGCTGCTGCTGCAAACCGTGCCCACGCATCCTCCGCTTCGCCGGCGGCGCCGTCGTCAATGACTGGCACACGCAAGTCCTCAACGTCCCACGGATTCATGTGGTCTACGACGGAGCCGAACGAAAGCGCGTTGATCTGCAGGCGGGTCTGCCGAACATAGACAGCGAGCCAGAGCTCACCTGGGCGCACGCCGCTGCGCGGCTCGAGCCGCATCACATCGTTGCTCGCAAGCCAACCAGCTCTATCTGACGTCACGAGCGACGCGGCACCCTGTCGGCCCTCCGAGCGACCTACCGCGCCGAACACCGTCATACCTTCGCGCAGCTCGTAGTCTTCGGGGTTGCGAAATGATCTATCGGAGACGTGACGCAGGTTCACGGGGTCGAGCTGAAGCAACTGCCGACCTGACATGATGGCCCGCCCGTGCTCGGGACCCACGTAGTACCGCTTATACCTCACGGGCAGCGTTGCCCCAGCGATGTCTCCCAAGCGCACGGTGTCGGCGCCCCGCATCTGTTCGCGCACCGCCACGACCAACGGTTCGAAGTAGCCTGCGTCAAGTCGATCGACTGAACCGTCGGGGCGCCACGTCCAGCCCTCGCGCCGTGGACGGCTGTAGGTTGGCATCGGGAGCGTGACATCCCATCGCTGGGTTAGCTCACTCAGGCGAATCCTGGCCTGCGACGCGTGCGCGACAGACTGCAGTACTAATGCGGATGTAGTCGCCCTGACGTCATCCGACACCACCGGCAGCGGCACTGCTTTGACGTCATTGACCGTGATGTGGTCGACAACTGAGCCGCTCTTGCCTCGCCGCAGCAGAGCTTGCCCCATCCTGGTCTTGAGAAATGCCAGGACGTATGCCCTTGTCTCAGCATCATCAATCTCTATGCGGATAAGGTCATGGCTGAGAGCGAATTGCCCGAGAGTCTGATCGGCGACCGTCACGGGGCCGAGGTTCCGCCCCGAGCAGGTTTGGAGGATGGTCCCGTCGCGAGGAACGAGATCTTCTACCCCTGGATTACGTTGTCGTGAAAGACGATCGGCAGGAGCCGGCAGAAAGTCGAATACATCGTATGGGCGCAGGTACGGCACACCATCCTCGTCCGGTGCCGCGTAGGCTCGCGCAAACCGCGGTGGATCCCACACGTTAGCGACGTCACCCACCCGGACGACTTCAACCCCGGCCGCGCTAAGGGCGGCGACTTGTGCGCTCGCAGCCACCCCTGGGGAGGTGAAGAAGTGGGCATCCAGCCGGTCGTATGCATCCGTTGCGCCCAAACGGATGGTCGTCGTAATCATTTCTGCTCGCCAAGCCAGCGCAGGTAGGCGGTGGCGACGTCAGCGAGCTCGTCATCAATTTGTCGCTCAGAAACTTCAACGTTTTGAAGAATTTCTTCACCGGTCTTCGGGTCTATCGCAGCAACCGTTTCGACTCGGGTGATCGTCACGTCTTCGCCCGTCTCCGTGCGGCGGTACAGGATGTTGCCGCGCTTATCGTGACCGATGCGCTCGGCCACGGCCATGAACACAGGGTAGTCGAGCTTACCGTCAGCGGCAGCTGCGCGCTCATCGGCGCTAAGGCGTCGGCCCAGAACCATCGATGTCTGCGTATCGTTCTTGGGTTGGAACAGCTCGCGGGCCATATCAACCACGCCAAGCAACTGCACATTCTCCATCAGCCACGTGCGGACGTAACCCAGCGCAGGATTGTTCAATATTCCATTCGGGATCACGATCGCAAACCGGCCCGTGCCCGGCTTGAGCAGCTGAATGCAGCGCTCAATGAACAAAATCTCCGGAGGCTGATTCTTCTGCAAGGTCGGGGTCCCGTCGGCACTCAGGCGCTGTGTCCAGCGCCCGTCGACCCTATCCCACATAGTTGCGAGGTCATACTGCTCAAGAAGCTCGTGATCGTCGATGACGATGTTTGCGCCGAATGGTGGATTGGCGACGATACAGTCGATCGTGCCGAGGGCGATACGACTAGACGCCTCCGGCGACCAAGATCGCGGATTGGCGAGCGAATTTGCTTGCCACAACCCTCCAGACCCATCATTGTTCATGACCATGTTCATCTTGGCGGCCCGGACAAGGCCCGGGTTGAGGTCGAGGCCATGAACCTTCTGGGTGAAGTACTCGTTTCGTCGACGGAATAGCTCGTCCCGCTCCTCGTCAGTACCGCGCGACGGATCGTGCCACTGAGCGCGTTCTTCTCGCTCGATATGCCCCAGCGCATGATTCATCGCCGTAATAAGGAATCCACCCGTACCACAAGACGGATCGAGCAGCCTCTCGTCGGGCTGAGGGTTGAGCATCGTGACCGCCATGCGGCAGGCATTGCGCGGCGTGAAAAACTCCCCTCGATCACCGCGAAGGTTC
Organism: Jiangella alkaliphila; assembly: GCF_900105925.1. Taxonomy (NCBI): domain Bacteria; kingdom Bacillati; phylum Actinomycetota; class Actinomycetes; order Jiangellales; family Jiangellaceae; genus Jiangella; species Jiangella alkaliphila. The sequence goes on from NZ_LT629791.1 coordinate 420,285, forward strand.
GACCCAACGATCTCCTCATACGCGACGCCCTTGACATCGACCGGGCTAGCTAGAAGTGAATATCCCTGGAGTTGGCTCACCACAAACGCGACCACAGGCGGCTTGAGGTCGATCACAGTGTCCGAGGCGGCAAAGATTGCTCGATACTTGTTGAGTACCTTCGTCTCAAAGATCTTCTGGATCCTAGCTTTCGCTGACGCAGCGTTCGTGGTGCTCGTACGCTCCGTCGGGGTAACGTAGAAGTCCAGTTGCCGCGACCGTTCATCCTCGATTTTCGCGAAAATGATCTTCAGCAGCTCCCAGAACGCTTCCGCCTTCTGTTTTCCTTCGGTGCCAGCGATGTAGTTGTGGCAGCGGCGGAAGGCAAAGAGCAGGTTGTCAGCGGTCGCTGGCTTCAGGTCCTTGCGCTGCGGTCGTTGCGCCTCCGCCTCAGTCTGACCGTTCGCAGGTACATCGATGATCTCCTCGAAGGTGAAGCCACCACGGCCATCGGGCCGCTTCGCGATGCAATACTGTTCGTCGCCGTTGGTCCAGATGCCATACTGCGCGTTGAGGCATGCCGCGAGATAACTACGAAGCTGGCCAACGCCTTCTGTCCGGTTGCTTGGACTGGTACCAGCACGTTTGGTCTCGACCAGGATGTAGGCGTTCTCCTGCTTGTGGTCCGCGCCGGCGGCGAAGACCACGACGTCGACACGCTTCCTGCTTGATCCGACCTTGATCGGAAACTCGGGGCTACAGTCAGATGCCTCGTATTTGTACTGCCGAACCAGTGCCTTCTCGAGGTTCTGCCTGACGTACTCTTCGGGCGTATCCCGGACGTGCCTGCCCGTGAGGAAGTCTGCGACCTTGCCCTCGGGGATCGTCCCGGTAGCGATCGTCACGGGTGGCACGAGCTGGGTCGTCATAGCAGGCAACGTTCCTTCGGCGGGCGACAGGTCCGTCGATGCTACTTGCGCCTATGCGACCTCCGGCGGGCAGGTCATGATATCAAGCGTGCTACGCCACGTGTCGCGGCGTCCGCGGAGCCGTACACCCCGCATGCCGGAGTGCGCTACGGATGCTGCTCGGGTGATGGCCCAGCCGCTCCCCCGCGGCAGCCAGGGAGAATCCGGACTCGTACAACTCGACCGCCGCAACTTGCTCGCCGCTGATAGGACCCTGCCGTCGGAGCTTGACACCCGTGCTCGCGCAGGAGCTTCAGGACCAAGATGGCAGCACAGGGCACGGGCCTCTTCTTGATCACGAAGCGTCGACAACTTCATGATCAACAGGCCCGTGCCTGCATCCTAGTTACGACACGCTCACGAACGCCCTATTCGCGCGAGTTCTAAGTGCACTACACGTCTGGCATTGTGCGGCAGAGTCCGGTCGCGGATCGGCTTCGCGGTGCGCGGCGGGTCGTCACCGGGCCGTCATGGACGAGCAGTTCTCTACGGGTTCGAAGTCGTGTTGGGAGTGTGGCCGGGGGTTCGCGGCCCGAACGGTGACGCAGCGGTGGTGTTCGCGCCGGTGTTCTCAGCGGGCACGGCGCCGGCAACAGCGTGAGCACGGGCGAGCGGTGGCGGCTGAGCGCACACGGGTGTGCGCTCAGTGTGGGCGCTCGTGGGTTCCGGTGCGGCGTGATGCCAGTTTCTGCTCGCAGTCGTGCCGCGCGCGGGCGCGTCGTGAGCGTGAGCGCACCGGTGCTCGACGGCGTGCGTGTGGGTGGTGCGGACGGACGTTCGTGCCGCGCAGGGGAGATGCGCGCTCGTGCTCGCGCCGGTGCGCTCAGCGAGCACGACGGGCGGAGCAGCACCGGCCGGCTGATTGATCTCGGTCAAGCGGGTCTACGCCGGTGACGGCTACCGGTACCTGCTGCGCGGGATCGCCGATCAGGAAGATCTGCCCGGCGCGTCGGCGGTGACGAGCTACTACACGCAGCCGGGGAATCCCCATGGCCGGTGGATCGGTGCCGGGCTGGACGGCATCGGCGACGGCGCCGGCCTCGCCGTCGGGTCGAGGGTGAGCGAGCAGCAGTTGGAGCGGATGTTCCGCGACGGCGCAGATCCGCTCACCGGCCGGCCGCTGGGCCGCCGGTTCCATCAGGTGGTCGGGTGGCGTGAGCGCGCGGACATGCGCATCGCCGGGTTGAGCGCTCAACTGGGCGACGCTGACCGCACAGACTCGGTCGAGCAGATCGAGGCCGAGGAGAAGGCCCGCCCCACGATCAGGCCGGTGGCCGGGTTCGACGTCACCTTCTCCCCGCCCAAGAGCGTGAGCGTGCTGTGGGGGTTGGGCGATCAGGGTGTGCGCGAGCAGGTCTATGAAGCGCATCGGGCCGCGATCCGCGATGTCCTCGCGGTGCTCGAGCGCGACGTCGCGCGCACCCGGATCGGCAGCAACGGGGTCGCCCGGGTGGAAACCAAGGGGGTGGTCGGCGCCACGTTCGACCACTGGGACAGCCGCTCCGGCGACCCGCAGCTGCACACGCACCTGCTGATGCTCAACCGGGTCCAGGCCGCCGACGACGACCGGTGGCGCACGCTGGACTCGCGGGATGCTCTGTATCCGGCGGTGGTGGCGCTGTCCGAGCTGTACGACAACGTGCTGGCCGACCACATCACCGCCCGGCTCGGTGTCGGGTGGGAGAACCGCGGGACCCGGCACAAGGCGAAGAACGCCGTCTGGGAGATCGAAACGGTCCCGCACGAGCTGATCGCGGCATTCTCCAGCCGCAGCGCCGACATAGAAGCGGAGAAGGACCGGCTGGTCGACGCCTACCGGCGCCAACACGGCCGCAGCCCGAACGATCGGACCATCATCCGGCTGCGGCAGATCGCCACCTTGGCGACCCGCCCGGCGAAGGAGGTCCGCTCGCTGGCGGAGCTGACGACCGACTGGGCCGAGCGCGCTCACGTCGTTCTTCGTGAGGACCCGGTGGCCTGGGTCGGCCGTCGCACCCGATTCGCGCGGTCCGGACGTGAGCGCCCGCCGTTGTGGCGGGTGGATGATCTCGCGGCAGGCGGAGCGCTCGACCAGCTGGTGCGTGAGGCCTTCGACGAGCTGAGCACCGAACGGTCGACGTGGACGGTGTGGAACGCCCGCGCCGCAGTCGCGCGTGCCGCGATGCCCTACAGGATGAGCGACGCCGACGAGCGCGACCGGCTCGTCGCTGACGCCACCGCACGGGTACTCGCGATGTCGGTCGACCTCACACCACACGAGCGTGCGTTCACGCCTGCCAGGCTCCGTCAACGCGATGGCCGCTCGGTGTTCGCGTCCGGTCAGGTCTTCACCTCCGCCGAGGTGCTGGCCGCCGAGCGGCGACTGCTCGACGGGTTGCACGCCTCCGATGCGGCCGCGCTCAGCCTGGTCGCGATCGGCAACGCGACCCGCTCCCCCACCCGCGGCGGGCACCGGCTCACCGCGGATCAGGCCGACGCCATCACACGCATCGCGCTCAGCGGACGCCGGATCGACGTGCTGCTGGGCCCGGCCGGCTCGGGCAAGACCACCGCGCTGGACGTACTTCGACATGCCTGGGAACGCGAGCACGGCACCGGGTCGGTGATCGGGTTCGCGCCATCGGCCGCAGCCGCCGGCGTGCTGGCCGAGTCGCTGGGGATCCCGACCGACAACACGGCGAAGTTGCTGCACGAGGCCCGCCGCAACACCGATCGCCAGCGAGAGCTCGACCATCTCCTGCTCGCCCTCCCCGGGATCGGTCGAGACGACCCACACTGGCGCCACCACCTGCAACGCGCTGAGCGCACCTGGCCGTACGCACGGCCGTGGCACCTGCGCCGACCAGGCGCGATGTCGAACACCGGTCGGGCGAGGCTCACCTCGGCAGTCGGGAGCCGCATCACCGAACTCACCACCGAGATCGGAAACTGGCGCTTCGCCGAAGGTCAGCTGGTCATCGTCGATGAGGCGGCCATGGCTGGGACGCTCGCGCTGGACGCCATCGCCGGCGCCGCGGCGGGCGCTGGCGCGAAGCTGTTGTTGGTCGGCGATCACGCTCAGCTCGGCGCGATCGACGCGGGCGGTGCCTTCGGGATGCTCGCACGCGACTACGGTGACGACCTGGTGCCCGAGCTGGTCGCGCTACACCGATTCCAGGCGCCCTGGGAGGCTGCCGCGACGAGAAGCCTCCGCCGCGGTGACGCCTCGGTACTGAACACCTACCAGCGGCACGGCCGACTCCACCCGGGCGAGACCGACGAGGTCACCGATGCCGCCTACCGGGCCTGGCTCGCCGACGAGGCGGCCGGTCACACGTCACTGCTGATCGCGGCGTCAGCAGACGCCGTCCGCGAGCTGGCCATGCGCGCACGTGCCGACCGTGTGGCCGCCGGGCAGGTCGAATCAGGCGGCGTCGTCCTGCACGACGGCAGCCTCGCCGGCCGCGGAGACCGCGTCGTCACCCGCCACAACGACCGCCGCCTCATCACTGGACGCCACAGTTGGGTCAGGAACCGTGACACCTGGACCGTGCGGCGCCGACACCGCGACGGCTCTCTCACCGTCACACGGCATCACGGCGTCGGTACCATCACACTGCCCGCGGACTACGTCCGCCAGCACGTGGAACTCGCCTACGCGACCACCACCCACCGCGCCCAGGGCGCCAGCGTCGACACCACCCACGTGCTGGTCACCGGCACCAGCACCGCCCGCGAACTCTTCTACGTCGCCATGACCCGAGGACGGCTCGCCAACCACGCCTACGTCGCCACCGACCTCGAACCCGACGACCAGCACCTGGGCGACGACATCGAACCGATAGCGATCACTGCGCTCACGGCCGTCCTGCAGCGATCCGCTGCTCCGCGCTCCGCGCACGAAACCGCCCGCGATCTCCACGAACGCGCGGAGTCATTCGGGCAACTCGCCGACGAGTACACCACCCTGGCCGCCCAGGCGTTCGCCAACCACGTCGCCCGGATCATCGACGCCACCCCCCTACCCCACATAGCCGACCCGACGACATCGCCGGCCTACCCGGCACTCGCCGCCACGATCCGCTACGCCCACGACCTCGGCATCGACGTCCTACGGACGCTCCCCCAGCTGGCCACCCACCTTGAACCACGCTCCGACGATCCGATCGCGCACCTGCACCAGCGGCTCGCAGCACTCGTCGAGGAGGCCCGCCGGACCCACCGAGCGCGGCCCCTCCACCGCATCGCCGGCCTGATCCCGGCCGCGGTCGGCACCGCCGACCCCGCGCTGCGCCGCGCCCTCGACGAGCGGAAACGCCATCTCGAACGCCGAGCCGAGACGCTGGCCCGCACCGCGCTCACCAAGCGGCCTGCCTGGCTCGACGAACTCGGCCCACCACCGTCCACGCCGCGCGATCGCAGCAGGTGGATCCGCTGCGTGGCGACCATCGCCGCCTACCGCGAACGACACGACATCACCAGCACGCATCCGCTTGGCGACAACCCTCAGTCCGAAGACCGCCCAGATCTTCGCCTCGCCTTCAGCGCCCTACGCCGGGCACAGCAACTGAGTGGCCTGCTCAAGTCCGGCCGCGAGCATGCGCAGGCAGCCCGGAGTCGTCGCTCGGGCGTGGGACGGTGATCATTCGGCGTCGGGGCGCGATTCGTGCTCTGCGAGGTATGCCTCCAGCGCGAACATGATCAGCCCACCCATGGAGAGTCGCTGCTCCTGCGCGTACTGAGCTGCGCGCTCCCACAGGTCGACGTCCTGCTCACGGATATAGAGGTGCTTACGTTGGCTGGGCACACACAAATGGTGCCAGTGTGTGCGGCCAGTAGACCAACGTGTGACGAATGTGTGCTTGATGTGTGTCGTATGTGGGACGTATGCTGAGGCGAGGTTCAACTGAGGATCTGGAGGACGCAGTGAGCACTTCCCCGGACGACTGGCCAACCGAGCGAACGTTGGTCCTGCGCTACGACCCGGAGCAGGAGCACGAGTGTGTGATCGGGTTCAGCCCCGGACACGGCGCACTTGCGGTGACGTTCGGGCCGAACGAGCCGCCGCCGTCGACCCACAGGGACAGCGCGCTGCTGATCAACGCGCTGCGTTCCCTGGTGGTACCGCCACCGGCCGAGGAACGACCGGTCGACCACAGCTAGGCGTTCCTGCCCGGTGCACCAACACCGGGCAGGAACTTGATCCCCACCCTGGTATGAGCAGGAGGAGACCCGTGGCAACCGTACCCACCCCACCTACCCCTGATCGTCGTGACGTCATCGTTCGTGCACCATTTCTGAGTACCGATTTCGGCGAGATGGTCGCCTGGCACGACACCGAGGGACCCGCCATCGACATCCATCTCGAACCCCGCGACGCCGGGCAGCGCATCGACGTCTCGATCTCCCCGTCCGAGGCCCGCATCCTGGCCCGGCAGCTGACCGAGATCGCCGACACCGCGCAGCGGGCCGGCTGGACCCCGGCCCTGCTCGCCGACGCCCGGGAGCGGTACCTGCCCGGGCTGTCCGACGAGCAGATCATCGCCCGGCTCGACGCCCTGTCCGAGCGGCTGGGCGGGTTCGTGCTCGGATTCCGCGGCCGGGTCGATTGGCGGGCCGGTCGCATGCTGGTCGCCGAGACCGGCAACGAACTGCTCGACCGGGCCGCGGCCGCGGTCGACACCGCCGAGCAGCACCTGGCCGGCTACCGGCAGGCGGTCGACCAGCTCGGCACCGTCAAGGCCGAACTCGACCAGGTCCGCACGTTCTTCGCGCACGAGAGCGAGGTCGGCCGATGACCGCCACCTCGCCCAACGACGAGTGCGTCCTCAAGTGGTGCAACGAGGCCGGTGACCACGACACTCACCGGCAGTACGTCACGTCGCTGGTCGCCTGGCGCAGCACCTGGCTGATCGGGGTCAACGTCGTCCAGTCCGACGGTGAGCCGCTGCACGTCGAGCTGTCCGCCACGTCTCGGTGGTCCCCGCCTGCCACGGTGACGCTGAAACCCGACGAGGCCGAAGCGGTCGGGCAGGCCCTCCTCGAGGCCGCCACCCGCGCCACCCGCTGACCCACCCTTCCGGCTGGGCGCCGCTCCCCTCGGAGCTGCGCCCAGCCGAGCCTTGTTCCCGGTCGGTGGACCTACAGCGCCCTGGTGCTCGATCTCCCGCTGACGCCGCGGCGATCGGCGACATGGGTGACCACCGCCTCGGCTTCGTCCTCCGGCAGGCCGGCTCGCACGGCTGCCGCCACCAATGGGGCGAGGTCGGTGGACCCGTTGTCGACGGCTCGATGGGCGGCCCACAGCAGCCCTGGGTGCCGCTGCCCGTCGGGGCGGGTCTCGACGTGCCGGATCAGGTAGGTGAGGCGACGCTCGGCGTCACTGGCCACGTCGGCGGTGACCCGGGCTGGAGTCGGCCGATGGGGCGGGGCGAGGTGAGTGCGGATCGCTTCCCAGCCGACCGTGCTGGCCCGGTGGGCGTCGCAGATGTCGATGGTCTGGTATGAGCCGTGCGTGCCCACGAGGTGGACGCGTGAGGGCGGTACGAGGACGTATCCACCGAGCCCGCGGAAGTCGAGGCCGTGGGCGGGATTGCTGCCGCTGGGTTGCGCGGTGCCCGCGAAGTAGAGGTGCAGGCCGCGGGACGGGGTCACGACGGCGTGCGACCAGCCGTCGACAAGACCGGCTGCACGGAGCCGGCGGAGCGTGGCGTAGCCGGGGGCGCCGTTCTTGACGTCGACGTCGACGACGTCCCAGTGTGGCTGCCCGGTGGGCATGGCGACGTTCGCCGCCGGCCATCTCGCCCACCAGGCCCGGATGCGGTCGGGGTCCGTGGTCGCGGCGTAGAAGCCGTCCTTGACCAGTGGGCGCTTGCGCAGCGGCCAGCAGGGGAAGACGGCGATGCCGGCGGCGGCGTAGCTCAGCGCGGCTGCGCCCATGGTGTCGCGGTCGGTCACGGCGGTGGGCTGGTCGGCGGGCCGACCACGTCGTCGAGGTGGATGTAGAAGCTGGTGGTCCAGCCCGATCCTTCCGGGTCAGCGGCCCACGGCTCGACGCTGTCCGGGCGGTGCTCGCGCTGGCGGCACCCGGTGCGGGCCGCCCATTCGCGCAGGCGTTGTCGGCCGTAGGCGAGCGTGGTGTGCCAGTCGACGGCGGCGGTGGCCGGCTGTGCGGGGTCGTAGGCGATCTGCCAGGCACCGCGTAGTGCGGAGAGTTCCTCGACCAGCGCGGCGTGGCGGTACCAGCACGACGGCACGTCGCGCTGGTCCAGGGCGTAGCGGACGACGAGCCAGCGCACCCAGTCGGCCAGATCGTGCAGCGCCGCGGCGTGATCCTGCGGCTCGAGGTCGTCCCAGCGGATCGAGCGGGGAAGCTGCGGCGGCGCGCCGAGGAACTCGGCGAACGGGTCGGCGCCCTCCACACCGCCGTCCCGGTCTTGTCCGGGTTCGGCCGGGGGTCGCTCACCTGGACCGCGGCCGGTCATCGCGGCGCCCCCGGCGGTAGAGCCTGGCCGAGAATGGCCGCCGCGAAGCGGGGCGGCACGGCGTTGCCGATCTGAGCGAACGCCCTGGTGGCCGAGCCCTGCCATGGATAGTCCGGCGCGAAGCCCTGCAGGACTGACGCCTCCGCGATCGTGATGCGGCGGCTGCCCGGGCAGGCGGTGCAACGACGAAGCCATTGCCCGCCGGACTTGCCGGTCAGCGTCGGGGCCGGACGTCCGGCCTGCACCGGCGGTGTCGGATACCGGGTGCCGCAGCGGTCTGTGCTCACGCTGCGCCGGTCCAGTACCCAGCTGACAGCGTTCAACCGCTTCCCGAACACGAGCGTGGGCGCCGGCTGGTCGAGCCCGCGAGTCGGCCGTGGCCGACCGCCGCGGCCGGGGCGAGTGTCGGTGCGCAGGCTCACGCGCCCGCAGTGCCAGGTGTCTGAGCGTGCCTTGCTGGTGATCGATGGTGCCGGCTGATCGGTCGGCCGGTCGGGGCGGGCGCCGTGACGGGTCGTCCAGCCCGCGCCACGAGTGCGGCGGTAGGCCGCGCGGTGTCCGTCCGCGTCGCCGAGGGCGTCGGCCATGCTGACCCATCGGCGCCGGCCCGGCCCGATGAGGTTGGGTGGCTCGGGATGTTGGGCGTGCGTCGGTGGCGGCGGATGTGGGGTCCGGCCTCGGGCGGCTATGAGGATCCTGCGGCGCCGGTCCTGCGGGACGCCGTAATCGGCCGCGTTGAGCACGCCGCTCCATGCGCCATAGCCGAAGTCACGAAGGGCGGCGGTGTAGGCGTCCCAGATCGGGCCGACGGCCCGGACCTGCTCCATCACCACCCAGTCCGGGCTCAGCGCTGCGACCCAACGCGCCGGTTCCAGCACCAGGACCGAGATCGCGGCCGCGAGCGCAACGCCTTCGTCATCGCCGATCGACGCGACGCGCTTCAGCAGCTGGCGACACGTCTCAGCGACCTCGGTGATCGATATCGCGCCGTTCAGCACCGGCGCCACCGCGGCGGACAGCACACCCACCAGGTGGCGGCCGAGACCGGACCCGGCCGACGAGAACGTGGTGCACGGCGGGGAAGCCACCACCCCTCGAACCCTCCCGAACTGGAACGGGTCGAGCACGCTCACGTCGGCGCACACGCGTCGATGCCCGGCCGCCGTGGCGGTGGCGCACGCGTCCGGATCGTTGTCGATGCCGACGACGTCGGCCACGTCCAGCGAGCGCAGGCCCTCGCTCCACCCTCCCGGCCCGGCGAACAGCTCCACCACGCCGGCCTGCCGCGCCACCTCCCCGACGATGTCGGCGTCGTCGGCGGCGGCGGGTCGGCGAGACCTGCGCTGCGCGCCTGCGGCATGGAGGATCGGCGCACTGGGCGTTGCCTGGCGAGTCATGCGCCCGGGCCGATCGGCCCGCGATCCGGGGGTGGCCGCCGTCGTGCGGCGTCCACCTGCCGGACCGTCCTGGTCGTCCTCCTGTACCGGTCGCGCAGCCGCGTCGCCCAGTAGTAGGGCAGCTCGCCTCGCTCGACATGCCGCACGAGTCGTTCCCCGACGTGGTCGTTCCACGGTTCCAGCTCCGCTCGCACCAGATGCAGGGCGCGGCTCGGATGCACCTGCACGAACGTCCACGCCAGCGCGGACAGGTGATACAGCCCGTTCCGGTCGGGGTGGACCCATGTCGGGGCGCGCCCGGGCTCCGTGCTGGTGACCAGGAGGTGCTGGCCATGGAACACCAGCCGCTCCATGTCCACCGGCTCATCGCCCGCGACGGCCTCCTGGTGCAGCTGCGCCTGCCTCCACGCCAGCCTGGTCAGCACCGAGCCCGTGACGACCGGTGTCATCCAGCCGTTCCACGCGCGATCATGCCCGGCGGCCTCGAACGCGGTCAGGAACCCGCGGCCACCGGGTTCCAGCTCCCAGTCACCGGTGAAGAACATCACCGCTACCGCCCGACGCCGGACGCCTCGGCCGCCGGGTCCGGCCACCGCGGGACCGGCTGGTGGGCCGCCGGGGTTTCGGGGATCGACGGCGGTGGCGGCGGCACCGGCGCGGGTCGGAACTCCTCACCAGCCGACTTCGCTGGAGGTGCGCCGCTGGCAGCCGCCGGTGGCACCGCGCCGGCGGTCGCACTGGCATGCTCGACGGACTTCGCCGCGTTCCGGGAGATCGTGACGCCGTCGGCGCTGGCATCCAGCGCGACCGCCCGGGCCCGGATCTCGCACGATGCACGGACGCCATCGCGGGTCTGATAGGCGTTGAAGACCAGATCACCGACCACGATGACCGGATCGCCCGCCTCCAGCCGCAGCGCAGCGACCGCCTGTGCCGCCATGCCGAACGCGACGACGTCGTGGTTTACCACCTGACGCGGCACCCAGCTGCCATCGGGCTGACGTGCGAAGTCCTGAACAGCGATCGTGAACTTCGCCATCGGCGCGCCGGAGCGCGTGGTGACCTGCTCCGGGATGCGCATCACGCGACCCGTCGCCGACATCGGAAAGCTGTTACCCACCTGGACGCCTCCGTTCGTGTCCTCTACGCCGCTGAGAACACGGGTACGCACGCGGCGCGCACAGAACGTGGGGCACGGGGTCAGCTAGGCGTCACTCGACCAACCCATGCCAGGGCCTCAGCCACTTCCGCTCACTCGAACACGCGTTCTATGCTCACCGCTATGGTCATCATTCGCTGTCCCATGGAACGCTGCCCCGGTCTCCAGCTGGCAGATGATCTCCCGCCCGGAGAGATCGCCGGGCAGGCCTGCGACCACCTTGCGCGTCACCACATCCACGGCGAGACAATGATCAAGCAGCTCGGCGAGCTCCGGATCGACGGCGACCGCCCACAACTCCAACTGCTGCGCCCGATCGACCGTCCCTTGATCGCCGAGGACCGTGGCACACGCCACGCCATCCGACCCGGCCTGGTGTCGCTGGACGGCCGCGGGCCTGCTCTGTGCAGCGACTCGCACACCGTGCGCATCGTGTACGTGCCCGTCTTCGAGGGGCCGGTGCGTGCAACAGCCAAGCGTGAGCCCCGCGCCATCCAGCCCGACTGCCGTGTCTGTCGGCGCCGGCTGCGCTGAGGGGCCGAACTGTCCGACCATCGCCGTAGTCTCCGCCCATGGGGCGCGGCACCAGCGATGAACACTACGTCCTCGAGCTCTGTGACGACGTGTTGGGCGAGCACGGTCTACGCGGCCACCGCTTCGACTGGTTGCTCGGCGATCCTGGCGTCACCGGGCACCAGGTCCGACTGCCCGTCGACTCCTTCTGGCCCGGTCACAGCCTGGTGGTCGAGTACCGCGAACGCCAGCACGACGAAGCAACACCGTTCTTCGACAAGCCCCATCGGCTCACCGTGAGCGGTGGTGCACCGCGGGAAACAGCGAGCCCTTGTACGACGCCCGGCGTGACGCCTTGATCCCAGCCCGTGGTCTGCGGTTGGTCGTCATCCGGCCCGCGCAGCTCGACGCCAACTCGCGCGGGCGCCTTCGCCGCAACCGCGAGGCAGATCTGCCGGTGATCCGCGAGCTGCTCAGCGCCTCTTGAACGGTGATGCGGGCGCACTCGTCAGTCAGCCGTGACGGAGGGCTCCGCCATCACTCTCGTGATCAACGCCCTGGCCTCGGCACCATAGGCGGCAGCGCCGGCCAGCTCGCTGAAGATGCGGGCGTAGGCCTGCAGCTCCGTGGAGTCCGTGATGTGCAACTCGGCGGTGAAGGTCTCGGCGCGCACCAGCTGCTTGTCGAACAGCCAGAACCCGTGCACCGGCATCACCGGGTAGTTGGCATCGAACGGGATGACGCCCAGCCGCACACTGCGCATGGTCGACGCCGACACCAGCCGGTCGAGCTGCCCTTCCATGACGTCGGGCGGGCAGAGCCGGTAGCGTAGCGCGGCCTCGGTCATGACGATGTGGAACCGTTTGCCAGGGGTGTAGAGCACGTGCTGTCGCTGCATCCGCGCGGCCACGGCCCCGTCCAGGTCGTCGGGTGCGCCGTTGTAGGTCACCGCCTCGGCCAGCCGGAAGCGGGCGTAGTCCGGGGTCTGCACCAGCCCGGAGACGCACGAGCTCTCGAAGTTGCGGATGAACTCGGTGTTCGCTTCCATGCTGGCGTAGTCGCGTTGGTGTCCGGCCATCCCGGCCTGGAACTGCCGCCGGTGCTCCTGGTAGTGGCTCTCCAGCGAGCGCAGCGCCGCGACGAGGTCGGGCAGCCGCCCGGCCGCGCCGCAGTGCTGCGCCCACAGCTCGAGGTCACGCTCCGACGGGGTCTGCTTGCCGGCCTCGATCTTGGAAATCTTGCTCGAATGCCAGCCCGCGCGGTCGGCCAGGGCGCGCCCGGTCAATCGGGCCGCTATGCGGATCTCGCGGAGACGCTGCCCCAGGGCCTCCCGCTCGCGCTGGAAGCTGGACATCAGGCGCGGTCGGGACTCCCGCCGCGGTAGTCCTGCCAGCTGATGGCGTAGTGCCAGGCCGCGTCGCGCCACTGGCACCGCTGCAGTACTGCCACAGGGTCGTCGACGACCTCAACGCCGAGCAACTGGTCATCCTCGGCGAACCGCAGAACAGCCAGCATGCGGGAGTCGAACAGCCAGAAGTCCTCCTCCGGCAGCTGCAACTCCGCGGCCCGGTTGCGCGGCAGGTAGCGGATGTCCTCGCCGGCGCCGACGTTGAGCCGGGCCAGGTCCAGGCCGAAGCGCGTGTAGTCGCTGTGCGGCTCGCTGACCACCCGGACCCGCTCGACCCGCTTGCCGGCGGCGGTCGCGGCCTGGATGTCTTCGACCCAGTCGGCGAACCAGGCGTCATCGGCCGGCTCCCCGGCGAGGAACTTGCGCAGCGGCTCCTGCTCCTCGTCCTCGACGTAGCGCTCGCGCGTCTCCAGACGGAACGCCGTGTGCTCGTAGGTATCGAAGAGCTGCCGGAAGCCGGCGCCGGCCAGGAGCTCGGTCACTGCGCTCGATCCGCCAGCCGCAGCAGGTCGGCCGGGATCTCCACGTAGGACTCGTCGTCGGCCAGGTCGCGCAGATCGGCGATGGCCTCCGGGTCGGTGACGATCTTGCCCTGGACCACGAAGGTGCCGCGGTCGGTGGCGTACAGCGCCGGGCAGCCGTTCTTGCCCGAGTCCGACGTCTTGCCGAGGTAGGTCAGTCGCATCTTGGTGCCTCCGGGGATAGGCGATGGTCGCCCTTCATATCCGAAGGGCTTGCCGCGAGCCTAGGCCGCAAGATGCGCGGCCGAGAAGAAGTTTGCTCCAGTTTGCTCACGTCAGCCGAGTGGGCCAGCGCATCAGGAAAGCTGGGCAACTTGCTTCCGGTTCGGCATGGCCGCTTCTTACGGTCCTGTGGCGTGGCCGCCCACTTGCATCGGCCGCCGGTTCCGGTGGTGCGGAACGAGCAGGGTCTTCCGTACCACCGGGCCGACCAACCGCAGGGCCTCCCGAGGGTGTGGTCGAGGAATGCTCATGCCAGATGAGAGCCAGCCGTCCGCTGGTGCGGCGTCGATCACGAGTCTGACCGCCTACATCCTGCCCTCGACGCGGACCAGGACCTTGCTGCGCACCCTCATCGTCGCCGACGGCGGCGAGCAACTCGCGCATCGGCCTCTGCCCTACGGTGCCCCGTTGCCGGATGCGGCCGATCAAGAGCTGCAGGGCCTTGGCTACCAACGCCTCGACGACTGGACACCGTCCGGCGACTGGTGGCGCTGCAGCGTCGAACCGGCCACCTGATGCAGTCGAACCAGAACTCCACATGAGCCGCCGCACCCACCAAGGCCGGACGCCGGTCACCAGGACGTCGCGCAGCGAGCCGGACACCACGCCGCCTAGCTGGCCTCGTTGGAGCGCGGCGAACGCAACCCGCTGCTCTCGACGCTCTACCGCCTGGTGCTCGGTCAACGGAACCGTCATCCCAGGCAGGCCGCCGGTGTTCATGGCCCCGGTCTCGGCGGCCCGCCGTTCTCCAGCCACGCTCGGCCAACGGAGACATCTCATGAGTGGCTTCACCGCCCGTGTGCAGGGACACGGGCGGGTCGACTGGTCCCCGGAAGACATCGATGCCTACGCCGCCGGGCTGCGCGCCGTGCACGTGCCGGCGGGTCGTTGGTTGCCGCATCGCCGCACCAGGTGCGCGGACTGCCGGGCCCACTGGCCGTGCGGGTGGGCCGGCTGGGCCGAGCGGTGGCGGCGCAGCCTCACCCGTCGGGCAGCGAAGCCGTGAGTCTGACCGCCCTCATCTGGCTACCGAAGGCGTCGCTGCTGCACGTCGTCATGGTCACCGACGACACCAAGAGCTTGGCGCAGCGGCCGCTGCCCTACGGCTCGCCGCAGCCCGAGACCGCCGACGTCCACCTGCGCGAGCTCGGGTACATCCGGGTGGGCGGGTGGCACGAATCGCCACCGGACGGCTGGTGGTGCACTGTACGGCCGCTTCAGTGAACAGGGGACCGTGATTGCTCCGCCGGGATGCTCGTGCCGCTGGGTCTGCTGGCGCGGCCGGCCTCGCCGCTGGGACGTCTCAGTGTTCGATGCCGTCGCGGCCCTCGTCCGTGATACGTGACCGTCCGATGTCGGCGCGAGCGCCAGCGAGGCGGCCATCGGTGAAGCCGCTGCCGGTGTAGGTGACCGGTCGCTCCTTGAGGAGGTTCGGGAACTCCTGGGCCTGCATCTGTAGGACTCGGGCTTCACGATCGGCGAGGACGAGGTCGGTTCCCTTTCCGCTGCCGGTCGTTGCCGAGGCGTCTTGTCGCGCCGCGGCCTCGGCGTACATAATGCGCTCGGTGACTTCGGCGGTGAATCCGAGCAGCCAGGAGCGCCGCCATGCGCGAGCGTTGACCCCGGGTGGCACCGTCTCGGTGAGCAGCGCGCCGTGCATCTGCACCAGCAGTGACGTGTACAGGATGTCGACGCGCTCCAGGTCGCTGGCGAATCCGTGGACGCGCACCGTCACGGGATGACGCCGCCCAGGGAACTCCAGCCGGGCTGCGCGGCAGCGGAGGTTGTACGCGATACGGCCAAGCAGTTCGGAGTTTTCCGCGGCCCAAGGCGGGCGCACCTCGAAGGTGCGGCCTTGGGGATGGTCACGATCCGGATGATCGGCGCTGAGCATCGCCTGCTCGATGCCGTAGGTGGCCATCAGCGTGAACGCCTTGTCTCTGAAGGTCCGCGCCTCGTCCTCGGTGGCGGCGGCGTTCTCGGCTTGGCTGAGCAGTGCTCGGATCTTCCGCATGGTGGCTTCGGTGGCGTCGCTCATGGATGGGGCTCCTCACTCGTAGGTGGTGGTGTGACCGGTCTCGGGACGGCGGTGTCGCGCTGTCGCGGGTACCGCTGCCGGGGGTGGTCGGCGCGGCGTGTGCGCGGATGCTGGACTCGATGGCGGCCTTGTCGGCTCGCAGCCGCGGCGCGTCCGGGCGGCGGGTCCAGGGCCGCATGGTCAAGGCGATGGGTGCGGCGGAGCGCAGCAGGACGACGGCCTGACCGAATCGGAGAGTCCGGAGCTGGCCGGGGTCGAGGATGGGGATGCGCCGGTAGGAGGTCTGGCGGGTGGTGTCGCCGTCGCGGCCGCGAGTGATCGCAACGGTTTCGTCATCGCGGTCACCGATGAGGGCTGAGATGTCGCGCAGGTCGGCGGCGCTGGCCGCTCCACCGGGGAGGATCTTGACGACCGAGGCGTCCCAGATGGTGCTGGCGGTGTGCTCGCCGAAGGCGTGACGGGCCTGGGCCATCGTCTGCAGCACGACCGTGGTGGCGATCCCGCTGCCGCCGCCTTCGGAGACCAGGGTGGGCAGCGACGGCAGCGGGGCGAGGTTGGCGATCTCGTCGAGGACCAGGGCCAGGGGCGGATCGAGTCGCGCACCGGGGGATGCGGCGGCCTGCTGACGTGCGGTCTCGAGGAGGTCCTCGATGAGCGCGGCGACGAGTGTGCCGACGCCGCCGGCGCCCGCGGCGGTGCCGAGCAGGTAGAGGGCGCCGCGGTCGCGGATGAAGGTGCTCGGGTCGAATTCGGCATCCCCGGATCGCGGGGTGAGGGCAGCGAGGACGCGCGGGTCGGCGAGGCCGGCGAACGCCTGCCGGACGCCGAGCCAGATGGAGTCCCTGGTGCGGGTGTCGGCGGTGGCGGCGGCCTCCAGCGTCTCGGCCCACCCGTCGGCTGCGTCATTGTGAGCGGTGAGGATGCGGTGGGCTTGCATCGCTGCGAGGGGGTCGAGCGACCATCGGTAGAGGTCGCGCGCGCCGAGGTCGTCCAGGGCGGCCGAGTGGAGCAGAGTGCGGATGACCGCTTCGGTCTGGCCGGCCCAGAAGTCCGCGTTCTCGACCCCCTTGCCGATGTTGGAACCTGCGGCGAGGCCGCGGGCGCGGATCATCGCGGTCTGCGGGTCCTCGCAGCCGCGGACCGGGTTCCACCGCATGCCGGCGTCGATGCCGTGCGCGAGGTGTTGGGGATCGAACACGGCGACCGGCCCGATCCGCTCGCGCGCGGTCAGGGTGGCTGCGAGGACGTCGGTGCGGGTGGAGGTGGACACGACGGCGCCGGGCGCGTCCAGGACACCGGGGATCACCAGGTGCAGGCCTTTGCCGGATCGAGAGGGCCCGATGATGAGGACGGAGTCCTCGACGGTGATCCAAACCGGGGTCCGATGGGATCGGCCCAGGCAGAACCCGATGTCTCGCGGCTGCGGCGCGCGTAGGGAAGGACGCAGTCGTTGCCCGTGCGCGCGGACGGTGCGGGCGCCTGCGACAGAGCGGACCTGGCGGGCAGTTGCGACGCCCGGCATCGCCTCGAGGGTCCGCGCGCGGCCGTTCGTCGAACCGACGGTTCGGCGCCATGCCCAGACCGCGGTCACGGCCGCCGCGGCCGTGCTGAGGGTGAGCAGGCCGGTGATCGACCAGACAAGCTCGGGCGCGGGTAGCCGGGTCTGCCAGGCCTGCTCGAGTTGTCCGGGCGCCTGGATGGCGGCGACCGCGGCGGAGGCGGAGTAGTCCGGCACCGGATGACTGGTGAGCCGGGCGGCCGCAGCGGTCCCGGCCCAGACGAGGCCGGTGCTCGCCGCCAGAGCGGTGAGGACGGCCAGCAGGACGGTCAACGCGAGATCGGTGAACAGGTCCCCGCTGCGCGGTTCGGGCGGCCTAGCCATCGGCAACACTAGGGACCGCGAACCTGTCCGGGTTTCTCGACATGCGGTGGTCGGTGTCGACCACCGCCAACTCGGCGGGAGCGAGGGTGTGCGCGACGATCTGGCCGCTGCGCTCCCCGATCCGCCACAGACCGGTGCCCTTCGCCAGCGCACTGAGCAGGGCCCGTTCGGGGCCGGTGAGGCCGAGCGCAACGGCCGTCGCCGCGACTTGGTCGGCGCGCTGCCGATAGACGATCCGGGTGGCGGTGTCGGCGACGAGGCCCTCTGACAGCGCGCGTAGCTCCGATCCCGCGTCGCCGACGGCGGCGAAATCGCTGAGGCGGTGCACGACGGCGACGTTGGACAGCCCCCAGGCCCGGGAGAGCTTCCACTGCGTCTGCATGCGCCGGGCCAGGGCGAGTTCGCGCAGGATCCGCCACGCCTCGTCGTAGACGATGAACCGCTGGCCGTCGGAGGGGTCGCGCAGCGCTGCCTCGGTCCATGCCGACGTGCACGCCATCACCAGTGGCAGCGCCGGGTTGGTCTCGCCGAGCGCGGAGATGTCGATCGTGAGGATCGGCAGCGACGGGTCGAACCGCACCGTGGATGGTGCGTCGACCAGGCCGGCGAGCTCGCCGAACACGAGGGTGGCCAGCAAATGGCCGGGCTGCCGCCCGGCCTCACGCAGCTCGGCGTGGCTGGTGAAACCGGCCGGGAGCGGTCGAGTTAGGTCCGGGGCGAACAGGTGGTCGACGACGTGCGGGAGGACGGGTGTCGTGTGGGCGGCGACGGCGGCGTCGACGGCCGCCGCGACGGCGGTCCGCTCGGTGGGGTTGATCGGCTGGCCGCCGAGTTGCTCGATCAGGCTGCGCAGCAGTTCGAGCCGCCGCGACCGCACCTCGACGTCCCATTCCGGGTCGCCGACGTCCTGGGGCCGGCGACCGGCGTCGAGTGGGTTGAGCCTGGTCGGTCTGCCGGCGCCGAGGCTGATCGTGGCGCCGCCGAGCGCGGCGGCGATCGGCGTCCACTCGCCCTTTACGTCGCCGGGGACGTAGGCGCGGTGACCGAAGGCGCGCCCCCTGCCGAGGAGGGTCTTCGCCAGCGCCGACTTGCCCGATCCGATCTCCCCGGCGATCAGGACGTTGGGGTTGGTGAGCACGCCCGCGGCGTAGAGGACCCACGGGTCGAAGCAGAACGCTGCGCGGGTGTAGGCGTCGTGCCCGATCACCATGCCGGGCAGGGCCAGGCCGCCCTCGGCCTGGAACAGGTACGCCGCGGCCAGCGTGGCGGTGGTCGCCCGATGGGCCGGCAGCCGCAGCCGGCGCCAGGTGCGCAACGCCCCCGGCCGGTGCTCGCCCCCGCTCGGGATGTCGCGGCCGGGCGCGGCGGCCCGGTCGGCGGCCGCGACGCGGCGGGCCTCCTCGCGGCGCGCCTGGACGGCGGCGCGGCGGATACCACGTTGGGCGTCGATCCTGGCGCGCCGCTGGGCTCGGGTCTCGCCCGCCGGGACGAGCAGGGGGCTCGGCCTGGTCACTGCATGCCCCGGGCCAGTGGGAGCGCGGCGGCGGTGAACGCCTGGGTCTGCTGCCCGTACAGGACCCGCAGCTCGCAGTGCGCCTCGGCGGCGGCGGTCCTGACCTGTTCGACCGCCACGTCCAGCGCTTGCCGGTCCGGCGCGGACACCGTGACCAGGCCGACGTAGCGCATGTCGCCGGCACCGGCGACGAGCTCTCGCTCACGGCGCACTGCGTCGACGGCCTCCCTGCGTTGGGTCTCGGTGGTGAGCACGTCCGAACGGGCCCGTTGCCGCGCGTCGGACTCGTGCTCCACTCGCTCCTGCCGGACCGCCCGCAAGGCCCGGTCGTGCGGGATCGGTTCGAAGGTGACCGACACGGTGCGGTGCACACCGGAGGTGAGCAGCAGCGGCCAGAGCACGTCGACGGGCACCGCGACCCTCGGCCACTCGGCCACCCACAACACGCAGTGCCAGCTCCCGTCGGCCCGAAACGTGGCCCAGCCCTCGTCGACGGCCATCGGCCCGGCCGACCCGGGAGTACGGCCGACTTTCGAACGCACGAGCGTTGCGAGACCGGTCGGGTCGTAGGCGCCGCGCAACAGCAGCGCCAGGTCCGGTGCCGTCACCCAGCCGTCATGGGCCAGGTCCAGGCTCGGCAGCCGCCGCCCGAGCAGGGTGAGCTGCTGCGCGAGTACCTCGGCGGCGCCGCCGACGCCACCGCCGGCCGCGCGGACCTGATGGGCGGCCGCGCGAAGGTCGAGACTGAGCGCAACCAGGGTCTCGTGACGCTCCGATGTCGGCGCGGCCGTCGCCAACACCTCACGGTAGGACTGCGCGGCCCAGCCGCCGTCGTCCACCCCGTGCGCGCGCCAGAACGCGTCGGCGGAGATCCCGGACTCGGGCATCGTGCGTTCCAAAACCTGAATGCGGCTGATCAGCCGGCCACCGGTGCAGTAGCCGGACAACAGGGCGCCCCAGGTATCGGCACGGCGTTCCTGCTCACGCGGGTCGGCCAACACGAACGTGCCCGCCGAGCGCACCCGAAGCGCCGCCGTGAGCGTGCGGGCGCGTGGATCGTGGACCATCGCAGCCGTCATGCCCGGATGCACATGCAGACGCAGCCCCGCGGCCTCGCCCGGCAGGGCCAGCCGTCCCGCCTCCGGCGGCCGAGGCACCCGGACCCGGTAGGAAAGCTGCCCAGCGACCGCCCGCCACGCGTGATGAGCGACCGTCGGCGCCCACGACACCAGCGTGCGGCCCGCGACGGTCACGAACGCGGCCGCCACCATCGCGCCCCAGAGCGGTGCCGTCGCCGCCAACCGCGCGACTCCCCCGGTGTACACGGCCGGAATCGCCACCAGCAGGCCTACCGCCAGCACCACCAACTGGCCCGGCAGCAGCCCGATGATGATCCCGCGCCGCGGCCGCGGGGCGAACAGCACTGATCGGCCCTGCGGTTGCTCGACGACCACGAAGGTCAGACCTCGGCGCCGATGGCGGCGAAGAACGCCACCAGCGCGTTCGCGGCGCCGATGATCGCAGCACCGGCCACCGCCATCAGAAGCGTCGACTTGCCGCCGTCGCTCATCCCGGTCCGGCCGCCCATCCGACCGAACGCCATCAACGCCCCACCGATCAGGACCGCCGCCACACAGGCCACCAGACCCCACGTCGACAGAGCACCGACAACGCGCCGGACCTGCTCCAGGCCCGGAAGCCCGTCCGTGTTCGGCGTGATCCCAGGATTGGTCCCCGCCCCCACAATCGTGCCCAGAAGTCCCCGCACCCCAGCTCCTTCACCGTCATCAACGGACCTGCGGCTACAGGTCACAGACGCACGGGTCCGGAAACGCCGCGCACCGCTCCGCGCCAAGGCCGGTTGGAGATCACCTACCAATCGCCGTCGGCGAGAAGTCTTGGATCCGCACGGACCCCGGAGCTGTGGCAGCGACCGGTGCAGGCGTAGCGAGGGCAGCTGGTGAAGCTGCCCGGTGCCGCGCGATCGGCCGTCGGCTCTCCGCCAGGCGACGTTGCCGATGAACCCCGGCGGGACGCGCACTCATCTGGCGGCCCGCTATCGCACTTCGCCGCTGATGTGCACGGGCTCAGCCCTAGGCGACTGAATTGCTGAGGCTGCCAGTTCCCACGCGGCGGTGCCTGGCCGTGCGGCAGCGTCAGCTGGGCAGCAGCAGTGGACGCTGCGTCAGGTGAACGCCCACGGCTTCATCGCGGGCAGCGGCGCCGCCCGGTGCTGTCATTGGCCTGCGAGCCGGTGCCCCATTCGCCGCGGGGTCGGCAGCGTAGAGGCCGGGGTGACCGCCTTGACGGCCACGCGGAGGCGCGCGATGTAGTCGCGTACGTCGTCCAGGTGGTCGTGCAGGGCTCGGAGCCGCAGCTGGGGGTCTTCGATGAGGCGCGCGAGCTCCAAGCCGGGTCGGCCGGTGTCGAGGGCGAGGTCGGAGAGCGCGACGCCGGCGCGCAGGGCGGTCGTCAGCGCAGCGCGGGCGGATGGGTCGAGGTCGGGATGCAGTCGTGCGGCGATCAACAGCCCTACGGCGGCAGAGCGGATCTCCGCCGAAGCGGCACGCACAACTGGGCCATCACCTTCACCCGCGACCATATAGCCGACGGTGACCCCGTAGAACCGGGCGAGCGTGACGATCGTGTCGAGCGACGGGACCCGGTCTCCACGCTCCCACGCGCCGATGGAGCTGATGGTGAACCGGCCGTCGAGGGCGGCCTGGACCTGGGCCAGGGTGAGCCGCCGACGCTGACGCAGCGCCCGCAGGCGACCACGGATCGCAGCGACGGCCCGGGAGTCGACGTCGTCCATGTCGGTGGCGCTCCTTCGTGAGGGTGGAGGGTCAGCCGGGCACGCAGCGGCCCGGCACTCGACGATCGGGATCTTGCGCTCGTCAGGCCGGGGTCAGTCCTGACCGGGTCGGCGCGGCGCGATGTCGCCCCGCCGGCGGGGCCGGAACGAGTGCCTGGAGGCGCCGCCGGGCGCGAATGCCTCGAGCTGCCAGCTGTGGGGCGACTTGGCCTCGTGGCCCCAAGGAAGGGCGCAGGGGTCGATCACTTGCCCGTTGCCCGGGACAGGACCCTCAACGCCGCAGAGCAGGCCCGGGGTGAGCACGGCTTCTTGGCCGTGCCACATCAACCACCACCACCGCAGCTGGCTCTCGTCGACGCCGGCGTCGACGTCTCGCGGATCGGCCTGGCCAAGCCCGGTGTGCGGTAGGCGGTGGTGGGCGATGTACTCGCACTCGACGACGTCGCCGGCGTGGAGACCGAACTTGGAGCGGCCGAGCTTGGCGGCCTGCTCGTCGGTGAGCAGCGTGAAGCTGGTGCACGAGGGCAGCAGCCCGTTACCCAGGTGGTCGGCGGGACGACCGGACGGGCCCGTCTGGGCGGCACGGACGGCCTGGCACATGTGCACGGGGCCGCCGCCGAGCTCAAGGTCGTCGACCGAGGTCCAACGCGAACTCCGGGCGTAGCCCATCGTCCGCAGCTGCGCGTCCCAGCCGCGCGGCCCGGCCACGTCGGCTCTCCCACCCGCCGCGAGGTCGACCAGCTCGCCGCCCGGCGTACGGATCTGCATGACGGGCGCCGGCCGTGCCGGTGGGAAGGCCGGGATGTAGAACGCGGCCAGTTGCGAGTCGGGCACCATCTGGATCTCCGATCCCCGGGGAAGGGCCTCGAATTACCTAGCTACAAAACTCAAAGGTCGCACAAGGGTAGGACAACTGACCACCTCTGCACTCGTGTGCAGTGGCCTGCACTCGACTGCTCCCGTGTAATCTGCCCTGCTCAGGGGTGCATAGATTCAGCATCTGTGACCGTCGCCGATGAGTTCGATCCGGATGAGGATCGCCCGGGCTACAAGCTCGTTCACCTGGCTGATCATCTGACGGCGAAGATCGCGGACGGCCGGTTGTCGGCCGGCGCGCGATTGCCGAGCCAGCGGGACATGGCCGCCGAGTATCGCGTCTCCACCAACACGATCGTGCGGGCGCTGGATGTCCTACGTGAGCGTGGCCTGATCGTGACGTTCCGCTACAAGGGCACGTACGTGGTTGAAGATCCAGCGCCCCTGCTCGAACCCTTGGACGGCACCGAAGGCGAAGAGTCGACGAGCTAGCAGCTACCCCGGACAGAACTCAGACGGGCGCGACGCAGGCCGGTGCTCGCCGACGGGGGATGACGGGCACCGGCCTTCGCCTGCTCTGATTGGCCCGGCGCAAGCACCCCGGGTGCCTGAGGATGAAAGTGATCGTGGCAGCGGACGGACTGCCCGTCAACGGGTCTGCCCTCGCAGCCAGCCTTGATGACGCCCCGCCCCCGAAGTGAGTTCCCCAGAAGACCGTGCCGTAGCGCGGTCATCTCGGAGCCATCCCGGGCGGATGCATGGGCGGGTGATGTGACGGCGCCGGTGGCCGTGTGATGGGGGTGATCGCGGGCTGCGGTGCAGCCGTGGGTTCCTGGTCCGAGTGGTTGGCTGCTTGCTCCGACATGGCGGTCTCGATGCGCTCGAGCGCCGTTCGCGCCTCGGTGAGGGCCAGTTCGTGTTTGAAGGGGGCACCGAGCGCGGTTTCCGCGGCGTGCAGCTCACTGACCGCGTCCGCGCGGAGCCGTTCGGTTTCGGCGATGTCGGTCTGGATCGCGGCGACTCGGTTCTCCAGGACTCGGATGACACCGATGCCGTGGGGGTCGGTGATGCTCTCGACGGACACCTTTGCCCCGCTGCGGGGCACGTCGCGCAGAGTGAGGCGGATCTGGGCGCGCCGACCGAGGCTGCCGATTGCTGGCTGGTAGGTGGCGTCGATGGTGTGGCCGGCGATCTCGCCCATGACACCGAGGTCGGCGGCGCGATGGGAGTTGGTGAGTACGTGCTGTGTCGCCCACTGGGCGACGGCGGCTGCGGCGTCGGCGCGTTTGGTGGCGCGGACGCCGTCGATGGTCATGGTGAAGTTCTCACCGAGGGGGATGGTGCGGGTGTGGGCCGCCTCGAGCTGGTCGCGCTCTCGGTCGAGGTCGTCGATCTGGGCGGCATGGAACGCGCTGCGTTGTCGCAGGTTGTCGATCTGGCGCAGGTGCGCTCGGCGCAGCCGTTCCAGCCGGGTGAGGTCGGCGTGGGCGTTGGCGCGTTCCAGGATGAGCGGGTCGCCGGCGGCGAGTGCCTTGACTTCGGCGAAGGACAGGGCGGTGTCGCCGACGTCGTCGATGGACCGCAGGTCGAGGCGGCTGCGCATGATCTGGGCGATGAACGTCGCCTTGCGCTCGACGGTCTGCCAGAGGTAGCCGTCGAACGAGCCCTCGACCACGTAGCGGTAGATCTGGATCTCGGGGTTCTGGTTGCCCTGCCTCATGATCCGCCCGTCGCGTTGGGCGAGGTCGGCGGGCCGCCAGGGGCAGTCGACGTGGTGGAGAGCGACGGCGCGGGTCTGGACGTTGGTGCCCACGCCCATCTTCGAGGTGGATCCCAGCAGGACGGCGATCTGCCCGGCGCGGGCGGCGGCGAACAGCCGGGCCTTCTCGGCGTCGCTGGGCGCGTCGTGGATGTAGCGGACCTGCTCGTGCGGGATGCCACGACCGGTCAGCAGGTCGCGGAGTTCGTCGTAGGCGTTCCATGCCTCCCGTGGGGTGCCGAGGTCGCAGAACACGATCTGCATGGCGCCGGTGAGCGGGGAGTGCTCCCCTGTTCCGGGGATCAGGTAGCGGGCGCCGCGGTGGTCGGCCCAGATGCGCGCGACGTTGTCGGCGACGATGTCGAGTTTCGTCGGCTCGTCGAGCGGCCGACGGGCGCCGACCAGGCGCATGTCCAGGGCTGCCTTGCGGCCGTCGGTGCTGATCTTCAGCATGTTGTCTTCGCGAGCGTCGACCCGGCCGCTGCGGACCCGTTCGGCGCGCTCACCGAGGTGCGCAACGTAGGCGGTGAGGTCGGCCGGAGCCGGCACCACGACGGTGACCGGGGCGCGTTGGCCGTCGTCGCGCGGCGCGAGGTCGGGGGTGGGGAGGTTGAGGTC
The DNA here is from genome assembly GCF_900105925.1 of Jiangella alkaliphila. Lineage (NCBI taxonomy): Bacteria > Bacillati > Actinomycetota > Actinomycetes > Jiangellales > Jiangellaceae > Jiangella > Jiangella alkaliphila. The sequence continues at coordinate 445,356 of NZ_LT629791.1, forward strand.
GTCGCCGGTCTTCACGTCGGCGAAGACGTGCCACATGCGCAGCATCTCCGGGACGTTCTGGAACCGCGCGAACCGGGTCTGCAGGCGGTAGCCGCCGGCCGGGGCCATCTCGATCCCGGTGACGGTCTGCCCGAAGGTGGCCGCCCACGCGTCGAAGTCCTCCACGCCAGCCTCGGCGAGTAGGTCCGGGCGCAGGTAGCGCTGCATGACGTGCGCTTCGGTGACGGAGTTGGCGATCGGGGTGGCGGTGGCGCCGGTGACGACGCGGTCGCCGTGCCGGCCGCGCAGGTACTCGATCTTCATGTGCAGGTCGCTGGCGCGGCGGCTGCCGTCGATGGCGGCGTCTCGGATGTTGGAGACGGTGCGCAGGTTCTTGTAGTCGTGCAGTTCGTCGACGACGAGGTAATCGATGCCGGTCTGCTCGAAGGTGACGCCCGGGTCGCGGGGCGCGTCCAGGCGCTTCTTGAGCTGTTCCTGGGCGGCGAGGAGGGCCCGCTCGAGACGTTTGACGCTCAGCTTCTGCCCGGCGCGTGAGTTCGCCAGCATCTCGCGCAGCCTGCCCAACTCGCGGTCCTGGTAGGCGGACTCGATGGCGGGTGAGATGGGGATCCGTTCGAACGCGCCGCGGGTCATGACGACGGCGTCCCAGTTGTTGGTGGCGCAGCGGGCGACGAACACTCGTCGCTGTTCGCCGCGCAGGTCGTCGCTGGATGCGGCGAGGACGCGGGCGGTCGGGTAGAGCTGGAGCCATTCGCGGGTGAACTGTTCGAGCATGTGGTTGGGCACGACGACGCAGGGTTTGGTCACCATGCGCAGGCGCCGCAGCTCCATCGCGCCGATGACCATCTCGGCGGTCTTGCCGGCGCCGACCTCGTGGAACAGCCCGACGGCTGGTTCGTTGATCATCCGGGCCACGGCGGCGCGCTGGTGGTCGCGGGGGGTGAATGTGCGCGCGAGGCCGGGCAGGGTCAGGTGCCGTCCCTCGGCGCTGTAGTCGCGCAGCACGATCGCGTTGAACCGGTCGTTGTACTCCCGCAAGAGCACCTGAGCGCGCTCGGGGTCCTCCCACACCCAGTCGGCGAAGCGTTCCTGGATCAGGTTGGCTTTCTCCTGCGCGGCCGCCGTCTCGGTCGGGTTCAGGACGCGGCGCCCGTCGTCGAGTTCGTCGGTGACCTGGACCGGGCGCTGTTCCAGGATCGCTTTCACGATCGCCGGCGCCGGCATCCGCGCCGTCCCCCATTCCTCACCGGCGGCGACCGACGACCTGACGCCGCGCACCTCCCAGATCGCCCCGCCGGGATGCTCGACCTGGATGGTGTCGTCGCGCAGCAGCTCGGTCAGGAACCGGGCATGGGTGGCCGCGTCGATCCAGGCCGCGCCCAGGCGGGCCTCGATGTCGGCCGGCCCGAGGTCGGGCGGCTGGACGCCCTGCAGTGCCGCGACGTTGACCTTGTATCGGTCCGGTTCGGCCTCGACGGCCTGAACGGCGGCGGTGAGCTTCTGGCGGACGTTCCCGGACAGGTACTCCGCGGCCGTGACCAGCTGCCCCGACGGTGGATCGTCGTAGACCAGCTCCCCCAGTTGAGCGCGGGCGTCGTCCGCGCCGACACCGAGCAGCCGGGCGACCTGGGCCAGGTCCACGCGTCCGTGGGAGTCCAGCACCATCGCGAGCGCTTCCTCCGGCGTGTCCGCGCCCAGCGCCGGTGATCGCGGCACGACGACTCGATGCGTCATGATCATGGCCGGGTTGGCGGTCTGGGTGGTCTCGTCGAAGACCTCCAGACCTCTCACCAGGGCGGCGAACGGGTCGCTGCGGAAGATCCGCATCACCGGTGGCGCGACCCGCGACATCCGCGGATCGCTCGTCTCGGGATCGACACGGCCGGTGGCGCGGGTGGTGAACCGGTTGATCGGCCCGAACCGGCGCACGTGGTCGCGGTACTGATCGGCGAGATCGGTGCGCAACTGTCGGATCTGCGGGGTGTCGTCGAGGTCGGCGGCCTCGGCGCTCAGCAGCGCCCGTGCGGCGTCGCGCAGCCCGAGCAGCGACCTCAGCTCGCGCCGCTGGGTCGCAGGGACCGGGCAGTCCTCCAGCATGCCGCCGGTCGCCACCATGAACGTGTCGTCGGCTGCGATCAGGTGCCCGTCCCACAGCCCTTCCGGAGCGCGCGCTACTTTCCGAACCTCGCGCGGGGAGGCGGCACGCGGGGTCATGGTCATGCCGTCGCGGCGCGCGGCGTCGACGACGCCGTCGAGCACGGTCGCGAACCTGGTCGGCGCGCTTGCCGGGTCGGCCCGCACATGCAGGGTCGTGGCGCTGTACATGCCGGGTCCGACGGCGAGCTCGCCGAGGATGTGCTCCGGGTGACGGTCGAAGTAGGCGTTCAGGCGGATGCTCTCGCCGTCGATGACGCGGTCGGTGACGGTCTCCCACAGGGTCGACCGTGGCGGCGTCTGCGGGTCACGGCGCCGGAGCAGCAGCAGGTCCGTGACCACGTCGCTGCCAGCGGCGCGGCGGTGCGCGCCGGTCGGCAGCCGGACCGCGGCGACCAGGTCCGCCAGTGCGTTCATCTCCCGCCGCGCGGCCGGGTTCTGCGCGTCCAGGGTGAAGTGGCTGGTCAGTACGGCGACCAGGCCGCCGGGGCGGGTCAGGCCGAGCGCCTTGATGATGAAGTGGTTGTGCAGGGTGTTCCGGCCGGTGTTGTGGCGGGGGTCGTGCAGCCGGATGTCGCCGAACGGGACGTTGCCGATGGCGGCGTCGAAGTGGCCGGCCGGGAATCGAGTGTCGGCGAACGACTCGGTCCTCACGGTCGCGGCCGGGTAGAGGGTGGCGGCGACGGCGGCGCTGGTGGGGTCCAGCTCGATCCCGGTCATCCGTGCGCCAGGTGGCGCCAGGCCGATGAAGGTGCCCGCGCCGCAGCCGGGCTCGAGCACGTCGCCTTCGGTGAAGCCCAGCCGGTTCAGCAGGTCCCACATCGGCTGGACGTAGGCGGGGTCGGTGTAGTGGGCGTTGATCGTCGTGCGGCGCGCCGCCGCGTATGCCGACTCGTCCAGCACAGCCTGGAGATGCCGGCGCTCTGTCTCCCACTGGTCGGCCTGTTCGTCGAACAGTGCCGCCACAGCACCCCAGCTCGACCAGCGCGCGAGCACCCGCAGGTCGTCGTCGGTCGCAGCTCGATCCTCGCGCTGGAGTCGCTGCAGCAGGGCGATCGCGTCGAGGTTCGCCCGGACCCGCGAGCGGGCGCCCGAGGGGGCGAGGTCGTCCTGACGGGTCGGCCGGAACCGGCCTACGTGCCCGGCCGGTCCTCGTCCTCGTTCAACGCTCGATGGATCACCCAGAGGTACTCGTCGGTCGCGCTCGGCGGGTCCGGCGCTGTCGGGGGTTGCACCCAGACCATCTCGGCCAGCGCCATCTCCTCGGCTTGCAGCCGCGCCGCGTTCAGACGGCCGACCTTCTCCAGGTACGTCTCGCCCGGGGAGTCCGGCCCGGCCAGATGCTCCTGCAGCGCCTGCACGCGTTCCTCCACCTGATCCCCCAGAGCGGAGAAGAACGTCGTCGGGTCCGCCAGCGCCGCCACGTGCGCCGGATCGGCCTGTTGCCAGTGCTCCATCGCCAGCCGGCCGTACCTGTTCATCGCGTTCACCTTCCGCCTCTGCCCACAACGATTCCAGACTGAGCTGCCCGTCGATCTGCGTCCTTGTCCTGCGGCCAGCCATCGATCGCCGTGCCCCCTTCTGCCGCCGCTACCGGTCACTGGGTGGTAGGGGCGTGGCGCGCACGCGGCGCCGCGGCTCGCGGTGCCCCCAACCCCTGGCCGGTTAGGAGGCGTACTGGGGTGCGGCCCAGCCGAGGTAGGGCAGCTGCCAGGCGCCGTCGGTGAGTTCGCTCGCGTCGACGATGTAGACGCCGCCCCGGCGGCCGGTGAGGTCATCGAGGACGTCGTTGCTCACGATGAGTCCGTCGCCGAGGTAGACCGCGATGTGACCGGAAGGATCCGTGTCGTAGAACAGCAGCGCGCCGGGCGGCGGTGGGCTCCCGTCGGCCACGGCGACGCCGGCACGCTGGTAGGCCTCCCACTGGGCGGCGGCGGTCGGGTAGCCGGAGTTCGCGTGTCCGTGGATGCGTGCGGCGAGGCGGGCGCACCAGCGGTAGTAGCTGGTCTCCCCGTAGTAGGGGTCCGGGCGGTCCGCGGCTGAGGCGTCGGCGAAGTCCTGGGCACGTTCGCGCAGCGCTTCCAGGTCGGGCACGACCGGTGGTGGGTCGTTCTCCCCGAGGTCCGGCGGCGGGCAGGCGGACGGGTCGCCGTCGCCGGTGGCTTCGGCGAGCCAGCCCCAGGCGTCGTCCTCCCACTTGGCGTAGGCGTCCGGGTAGGCGGAACGCTGGACTGCTTGGGCGGCCTCGGCCAGGGACATGGACTGCCAGCCGTCGATGTCGAGGAGCCCCGGCTGCCCACCGGATCCGCCGTCGTAGAAGTACCCGGTCGCCGTGCGCGGGTCGAGGCGCTGGGCGGCGCTCCCCCAGGGCGCGCGTTGCTGGAACAGCCCGAGTGAGTCGCGGTCGCCGTAGGCAAGGTTGCGCAGGGTGGACTCCTGCGCGGCGGTGGCGAGAGCGACGGCGATGCCGAACGGTTCGATGTCGCGTGCGGCGCCCTCGGCCACGATGATCCGAGCATGGTCGGACTGATCAGCGTCGAGCCCGGCCAGCTGGGCGTCGCCGAACTGCTCAGCACAGCTCCACTCGCCCTCCGTGGGAGCGCCCGGCGCGAAGAGAACCAAGGCCGGCGACGCCACGGCCGCCGTCACGGTGGCGAGGAGCGAGGCGACGAGCCGCCTCATCCGTGTTCGGTCTCGTGCGGCTGGGCGCTCGGGGCGTCGGCCGTGGCGGCGCGGAGCCGGTCGGCTGCGTGCGTGGGCTCCGGAGCCGGCGGTTCGTCCGCCACCTCAACATCCACAGGGGCGGAGTGTGACGGCGCCGGATGCGTGGCGGCGGCGCGTGGGGTGCCGCCGGCGCGCTCGCCGCGAGCGTCCACGACGTCCGCGATATCCGCCGAGGCGCGTGAGTTGCGTGCAGATCCCTGATCCTGGCGCTTGGTGTCGTCCCCGACCTGGGAGGACGGCCACCAGCCGGTCTGCCGTGGCCGATGTTCCTGCCGGTCCGGCCCGCCGTCGACGTCGCCGGCTCGTGCCTGACCACCGGCAGCGGTGGCGGACATTGGCGCCGGTTGGCGTTGGTCGGCGGTAGGTGCCGGGCGCGAAATGATGCCCGGGCGGCGGGATGCCCGCGGGTCCGAGGTCGTGGTGGTGTCGGTGTCGTCGGCGGTGGATCCATGCCGGCTCGTCCGGCGCAGGATCTGGGCGGGGTCTGCTCGTGCGACCGCGGCGCGTCCGGCCGCGGCGGCGCTGATGCCGCCGCGGTGCAGGACGCTGGCGTGGACCTCGTCACCGACGAACGACATGAAGGAGTAGCAGGCAATCGGGACGAGGGCGGCCATGAGCATCATGAGTGCCCCGGACAGCAGGACACCGACCGCGCCTGGGCCGTCGCTGCCGAAGTCCGCTCCGGCGATGGCCGACACGCCCAGCCCGAAGACCACCATCACGGCCAGCTTCGTCCACACCAGCGCGTTGACCACGGCGATCCAGGAGCGGAACCAGCCGCTGGTGTACTGCCAGGCCAGGCCCATGATCGCGATCGGGCCCATCACGATGACGACGTAGAGCAGCATCGACCGGACCAGCAACGCGCCCCACACCGCGATCGCGCCGAGGACGAGCAGGATCCCGAAGATGATGAACGCCACGGCGCCGGCGATGACGCTGCCGCCACCGAGCAGCCCGTAGTTGAGCCCGCCGGTGGCCTGGTCGATGACGGCGACGGTGGCGAACACCTGCTGGAGGCGGTCGCCTACCTGATCCATGTCGCCGAAGGTCGCTGCCGTGAGGTCGGTGCCGAGCGCGTCGACGGCGGAGGTGAGCAGGTGGATCACGGGGAGGGACACGGCGGTTCCGAAGACGGCGGCACCGGCTCGGGCCACCGCCCGGCCGACACCGTCGCGGGCGCCGCCGTCTCGCAGGACGATGGTGATGACCTGCAGGATCAGCAGGGCGACGGTGATCGGCAGCGTGATCCCGAAGATCCTGCCGGCCCACTCGTAGAGCCAGTCCGCGTCGGTGACCGGGGTGGTGGTCTCCTCGATCGCCGTCCACACCCAGCCGAGGAGGGTGACCGCGAACCCGAACACCGCCGCGGCCACCGCGGTGATCAGGTCCTCGGCCATCCCGGAGGCCGCGTCACCGACCAGGTCGCAGCCCCAGCTGATGACCAGTAGATCGCAGGCGCCGCGGTCGATCACCGCAGCACCTCGTCCGGCACCGAGACCAGCGAGCAGTTCCGATCCGGCGGGCAATAGACCCAGACGCTCACCGAGCGTGCCCGGGCCTCCCGGACCTCCTCGCCGTTCTCGTCCTCGTACCGCAGGGACTGCACGCCCGACACCGTCCGCACCTCGTGCCCTGGCGGGACGTCGCTGTTGAAGACCACCTGCTCGGGTTCGACGACGCTCTCGACCTCGAAGACGGCGCGCAGCTGCTGGGCGGCCTGCCGGTCCCAGGTCGCATCATCCGGGATCCATCGGCTCGTGACGGCGACCAGGCGGTCGTAGTCGTCTCCGGCGACGTCACGGTCGATCGCGCCGAGCAGGACGTCGCGGTAGCCGCGGGCGTAGGAGTCCGCCGGACTGAGGCCGAACACCAACTCGGCGATCGCCCCCGCATACGCGTCCGGGTCCTTCGTGTCGGGCAGGGTCACGGCGCGGGCGCCCGGCATCGTCGGTTCGGCGTCGGTCGGGCCGTCTCCAGACGATGCGGACGGCATGCCGGTGGCCGGGGGGCCGTCCTCGGTCGGTGTGCTGGTGCGATCGCGGCTGGTGACCGCCAGCACGGCGACCACCACGACCGCGAGTACGGCGAGCCCGGCCACCACCTGCCATGACCGAAGGGTGGATCCGTTGCGTCCGGTGATCATGTCGAGGCTCTCCCCTCAGGCCGTCCGTCGGCGCGCCGTGGAGGCGTGCGCTGTTCGTCGTGCTCGGCATCCCATTGGTGGCTGGCGCCGCGCACCAGAGGTCGCGCGCAGGTGGACGCGCCCGCCCACCTCGGCGGACGGGCGGTGCCCGGGTTGGGCGGGGCGTGCTGGAGTGTGGCCGTTGAGGTGGCCGGACACAGCGCGGGATGTCGGGCGGGTCCATGCCTGGGCGAGCACGGCGAGCCTGGGCAAGGACTGCGGGTGTGCGTCCGCCAGCGAAACCGGGCCGCCGGCCTGTGCGGCCTCGCGCAGCGCAAGCCAGGCAGAACCTGCAGGTCCATCGCGGCGAGTCCCGATCAGCAGGTCGACGAGCGCACGGATCTGGTGCGTCGCCAGAAGCCGGGCCAGGCGCTCGTCGCGGTAGGCCGTGTAGTGGACGTGGCTGCGCCGGCGGGTGAGCTGCAAGACATCCAGAGCCGCGCTGATCAGTTCCGTCGCCAGGGCGCGTGGCGACCCGGTCGCGACGAGCTCGTCGCGCAGCCCGATCAGGCCAGGGTCCCAACGGACCGCCGGGTCGTCCGGGCGGCTCTCGGTGACGGCGTCCCCGGTCGGATCGTGCCGGGCCGGGACCAGCCGGTCGGTCACCTGGGCGCCATCCATCCCCAGGCGCCGGGCTGTGTGCCAGCCACCGGCCACCGCCCAGCGGGTGCCGTCCCCGGAGGTGACCAGTTCGGCTGATCGCACCTCCTGCACCGCGGCTCGAGCCAGCGCGCGCACGATCAGGCCCCAGGGCCGGTCGGCGGCGAGGATGTCGGCCCGCTGAGCGGTCGCGATCTCCCATCCGATGCTGATCAGGCCGTCGACCAAGTGCGCGACAGTGAGATCGGCGCTCGCGCGGGATGCTCGAACAACCGCGAGCGCACGCAAGCGAAGCTGGTCGATGACCGCACGTCCCACCGGGCCGTTCCAGTCCTCAGCCGTGTGAAGCTTGCGCAGCGCGCGCTTGAGCCCCTCGTCGGTGCTCGCGTCGATCCTCGTCAGGGCAGGTTGATGCGTAGAGTTGTTCATGCGAACCCTTCACGTCGATGGGGTTTGTTCCGGGCGCGGAGCGGCATGGTTGGTAGCCGTTTGATCGCTCCGCGCCCGCCTAGAGGCGGGCCGCCGGGGTCAGGCCACGTGGGGACGGCGAGCCTTCGCTTCGGCCTGACGGCGGAGGGCATCGGCGAGCACGTCGTCGACGTAGCTCGCCGGCACGCGCCAGGACCCGCGGATCCGGGTCGCCGGGACCTTGCCGTCCTCGATGTCGCGGTACACCGTCATGGCGCTGACGTTCAGCGCCACAGCGACCTCACGCACCTTGAGCAGCTTCGGCGATTGGTCATCGGCAGCCTCTGATTCGGTGTCTGGTTGCTCGTTCACGTGACCTTTCCTTCGTCGACCATTCACCAACATCGTGTGGCCGACTTCGACCACATGGCAATACATGAATGGCGTTGACCTGCAAAGTTGGTAAATGTGGGCATTGTGTGGCATCAGAGCGTTCAGTGATTGAGGTATTCGGCGAGGCACGCGGCACGCACGCCGTCCATAGGCACGCGCCGGCGGCTGGCATCGCCGAGAAGTGCGCTCCTTAAGCCGCGACGAGTGGCGCTCTGAACCACTCCCCGCGTAGGTCGACCAGCGGCTCGGCAGCCTATGGCGGCCAAGCGGGTGCCCGGACGCTCGCTGTTCAGGCCGTGATTGCACCTGCTGGTACGGCACTCAAGGCCGGGGGACCTGCGCTTTCATCCCGCTCAGGCGCAACGGATCAGGTGCGGAGCCGTCCTGGTGACCGCATCAGCCCCGTTAACCGGGGACGAGCGATCGTGTCGCCCTCTGTCCGTCGTTGCTCGCCGTCGCCGCTCGTAGGTCATCGTTTCGGGCACGGTCACCCAGTCCTTTCATCGGTGCCGACCCAGGCCCTGCACCTGCGCCATCCCACCCGCATCCGATGGCCGCCATTTCTTCGGCATCCCGGCGGAGCAGAACAGATCAACATATGCTCGAAGGAGCAAGGAATCAACACCTTCGCCGCAAGAATGTGGTTTCCACCTAGGCTCCAGCAGGTCTATGGGTAATCCCGAGCAGACCGTGAACCCGCGCCGCGTGACAGCGGCGTGACCAGTGGTGCGAGGAGTCGTCGTGGCGTCAGTTCCGGCGTGCACTGCGCCCGAGGGAGCGCGCGCCGGAACTGGTGCGAGTCTTCAGTGGCCAGGCGCAGCCCAGACACGACGCAGATCGAGTCCAGATGCCCCTAGGCTGATCTGTGCCCAAGTGCCAGCCGTCCGCTCCTCGGTGGAGTGGGCACACCGTGCGTCGCTCGCCTTGCGTGAGATCCTTGTACGACCACGAGCAAGGGCGGTGGTCGTGTGAGTGATCGGCCCATCCGGGATGGCGCCGACGGGTTGCGGGGAGCGCAAGACGAAGCGCTGGGCGAGATCGACGGCGTGTTCGAGGTCGTGCGTGGGGACGCCGAGAACGTGCGCAGGCTGGTTGAGCAGGCAACACGTGGCACGTCGGCAGCGGGTAAGGCGGCCGAGCTGGATCCAGTGGTGCGCGGGCTGCTTGCCGACGTCCGGCGGCTCGGTGACGACGTCGGCACGATACTGGCGGGTGCCGCCGCCGAACTGGAGCGCGTGGTCCGCCCACCTGACAGTGAGGCCAAGCCGCTGCCCGTCGCGATGCTGACCGGCGCACCCGTAGCCGAGACCCAACCGCGCGCGCCCGAGGCGGTAGCCCTGGACGGGGTACCCGAGCTGCCCGTCATCAGAATCTCCGGGGAGGGGCCGGAGCACGAGGACATCCGGAAGAACCCGCCGCCGAACACGGTGATCGTGGTGGACGAAGCCGTCGTCTACACCACAGACGATCTGGGCCGGGTGCTCCTCGTTCGGGCCACACTGGTGAAACGGCCATCGGCTCCTCGGAAGCCATACGCTCAGCGCAAGCTGGCAGGAAAGATCGAGCTGGACGACGGCGGTCACCTGATCGCCAGCGTCCTCGGCGGCACTGGCGACGAGGTCAACCTCGTGCCCATGGGGCGCGAAGTGAACCGCAGTGAATACGCCACCCTGGAGAACCGGTGGCGCAAGGTGGTCAAGGCGGGCGGAACGGTCGAGGTGGAGATCATCGTCCGCTACGGCGTCGGCCGCCGCCCGACCTACTTCGTCGTCACCCATGGTCCGCCCGGGGAGGAACCGGTCACCGACGTCATCAGGAACCGCCAGACGAGGAGGACACGGCAGTGATCAGTCCAGACAAGGCCAAGCTCGACGAGATCGGCGAGGCGATGACAGCCTTGGCGCCGGACGGCTGGCATCTGCTCGTCCTGGAGGCCACCGGCGCCGGCGACATGGCCCGCGGCGAGCTTTTCGCGATCATGAACGACGGCGGCCCGCGCACGAAGATCCACATCGACCCCAACGGCGTCATCGCGCTATTGGAGCTGCGCGAGGACATGTACACCGACGGGATCGGCACCTGGTACAACGCGACATTCCGCCTGCCCGCAGGCGGCAAGATCGCAGCCGAGTTCGACTATCACAGCCCGCCCTACGGCGGCATCGCCACCGACGACCCAGCCTCCGACGGTGAAGCCGATCCCGGAGTCCTGCTCAAAGACCAGAAACTGTATCCCCGCGACGAGGGACACCTGCCCGCCTGGCATCCCGCCCGTACGATTACCTCCATCTGAACGGACGCGCTCTCCGTCAGCCGGCGCTGTTCCTGCCGAGCGAACCAGGCTTGTAGACCTGCGATCCTCTGGTCGAGCGTGCGGCACGCGGGGTCGGACCGGTGGACAGCGGGAAGCGTCGGATGAGGCGGTCGTCGATGGTGATCACGGCTGCCGCCAGGTGATGACAAGCTGGGCGCCGGGACGGGCGAAGGTGAACCGTGTCGTGCCAGACGGCGGGGTCTCGGCCGGCGCACTGTGGGTGGGTCGGAGTTGGAAGTCGACGGTGCTGGCGCGGTGGTCGCGGTCCCACGCCTGGACCTGGGCGCTCGCCGTCTGGGCGAGCTGGTCGGCGTTCGGGCCGTGTCCGACGAGGCCCACCTCGTACCGGCCGCTGTCGTGGACCGGTCGGAGGGTGAGATAGGCCAGGTCGGCGGCATCGATCACCGCCATCGAACCCCACCCGAACTGGGGCGCGACCAGGCCGGCATCGACGGCAGCGAGCCGGACAGGCATCCGGCTGATGGCGTTGTCCATCATGCAGGCCAGCCACAGGTCGAGCCACTCGAACGACTCGCTGCCGGTGAACGTGACGCCGGTCCAGATCGTGCTGGCCGGGTGATCGAGGGCACCCGCCAGTGCGGGGTCGACCTGCTGGTCGTGGTGGGTCTCGACGGCCACGGTCGCGTCCGGGGTGAGCGGAAGGTTGCGCCGGGCGTCGTCGGCGATCCCACGTAGCGGCATGAAGGTGCACAGGTGGCTGGACCGGCTGACCCAGCCGTCGTCCTCATCGCGTTCGAAGGCGATGGATCGCGCGATGCTGCCGCGCAACCGCAGCGGCACGACGATCCGCCCGCCGGGGGCCAGCTGCCGTCGCCAGGTGACCGGGAGGTCCCAGGCGCCGACGGTGGCGATGATGCGGTCGTAGGGTGCGGCGTCGGGATGTCCGAGCGCGCCGTCACCGAGGCGAACGGTGACGTTCCCGACTCCGGCCGCGGCGAGGTGTGCGCGGGCGGCGGTGACGATGTCCTCGTCGACGTCCATGGTCGTGACGTGGCCGTGGTCGCCGGTGAGGTGGGCGAGGAGGGCGGCGTTGTAGCCGGTGCCCGCCCCGATCTCCAGGATCCGGTGTCCGGGTTCGACGCCGAGCTGCTCGAGCATCGTCGTGACGATGGTCGGTTCGGACGCCGCGCTGATCGCGGCACCCGCGGCGTCATGTTTGGTGGCCACCGGCTGGTCCGAGTACGCCTGCTCGATCGGCACATTCGGGAGGAACAGATGCCGCGGGACCTCCCCCAACGCGGCATCGACCGGTGCGGTTCGGGCGGCGCCGGTGGAGCGCAGCCGGTCGGCGAGCCGGCGGCGCAGGGTCGCGGGATCAAGGGACGGGGCCGCGGGTGCGGGGTGAGGCGTCACGGCGTCGAGGTTAGGCGGGTCCGGGCGGGTGGCGGGGTCCGACACAGGGCTGTCCGGCCCATCGCCACGTCGACGCCGTCGATCGGGACGATGGTGTGGAGGTTCGCGCGGACAGGGGCAGTCCGACCGGTAGCGAACGGCGTCCCGCTCGGTTCCGCCGGGGGATCTCTCAGCGTGTGCCGCAGGGGGTCAGCCGTCGAAGTCGCCAGCCCGCCAGGCGGCGATGTCCGCATCTAGTCGAGCGTCGCTGACAGGCGCCAGGTCGAGGGAGGCTATCCAGGCGCAGACAAGGTCGGCGAAAACGTCTGCGGTGGTGTTGGTGACGCTTCCGTGGACGTGGAGAAAGGTGATGAGTGCGCCGGCCGTCGGATGTTTGAGATCGCACCTAGCGCAGAGCACGACCGGCAAGTACAGCCGGACTCGACCGCCGTCGGCGTTGGCCGATCCGCGCGGGATCTTGGCCCGCAGTAATCCCTCACCACCGCATCGAGGGCATGGTGGCACGTCGCCGATCTCCACCAGTGGAACGGTGCGCTCGCCGTCGCTCATGTGAGCAGCAGCCCTTGTTGGCCCAGCAAGTGCTTCATGTCCGCGACGAACGACGTGTCGGGGGTCACGGTCCACCCCGGGAGAGCGAATTTGATCATTCGACCGCGCCCCTGCAGCAAATGCAGTTGCACTGGCGTCGTGCCTTTGTGCATCTGCATTATCGACTTGAGTTCTTCGATCACGTCGGGAGTGATCTGGTAGGCCTTCATAGCGATGACCACTGGTGTTACGGATCCGCCGCCGTCCCCCAACGCGGAGATGTCGAGTGTGGCCATCTCCTGGGCGTAGAGGTTCAGGCTACCGTCACGCTCATTGATTCGGCCCGTGACCGAGACGGCGATGTCCTCGGTCAGTTCGCTGGCGTAGAGGGTGTAGGAGGAGGAAAAGAACAGCACCTCTATGCTGGCATCGAAGTCTTCCACCGTAACGATCGCCCAAGGCGCTCCAGCGCGGTTGATCCGCCGATCGACGCTGGTAATCATGCCGGAGAGCTTGATCATGCCCTCGCGCCGCTCACTGTCGAGCAGGTCGACGATGCCCATATCGCGGTTGCTGCTCAGGATGTCGCCAGCACCGTCGAGTGGGTGGGCCGAGACGTAGAGACCGAGCATGTCTCGCTCTTGAGCCAGGAGGAAGCGTCGAGACCATTCGGGGACGGTGTCGTCAATGCTGGGCCCGAAGGGGGTAGCCTCGTCGACGGTTTCCTCGGGGGCGCCGAACAGGCTGAATTGGCCATTCTGCTCTTTACGTTTGATGTCGATGACCGCATCGACGGACGGCTCTAGGCCCGCCCCAAGCGAGGCTCGAGTGTGGCCAAGACTGTCAAACGCACCGGCCTTGATCAGCGACTCAATCGCACGCTTGTTGCACACGACCACCTCGACCTTGTTGAGGAAGTCGACGAACGAGGTGAACTTGCCTTTGGCCTCGCGGGTGGCAGCGAGTGATTCGATGACGTTGGTTCCGACATTGCGGATCGCGCCGAGGCCGAAGCGCACGTCGTCGCCAATAGCGGTGAAATCAGCGACGGACTCGTTGATGTCCGGCTGAAGTACCTTGATGCCGAGGCGCCGCGCGTCGGCAAGGTACACCGCCATCTTGTCCTTATCGTCGCCAACTGAGGTCAGCAAGGCTGCCATGTACTCGGCCGGATAATTGGCTTTGAGGTAGGCCGTCCAATATGCGACAAGGCCGTAGCCTGCGGTGTGGGACTTGTTGAATGCGTACCCGGAGAACGGGAGCATCACGTCCCACAGCGCCTGCGTTGCATCGTCCGAGAAGCCGTTATTGCGCATCCCGGCGTGAAATTCGGTGAAGGACTCCTCCAGGATCTCCTTCTTCTTCTTACCCATGGCTCGGCGCAGAATGTCGGCGCGGCCGAGGCTGTAGCCGGCCAGCTCCCGCGCGATGGCCATGATCTGCTCCTGGTATACGAGCAGATGAAAGGTGCTGCCGAGGATCGGCTCGAGCGCTGCTTCGAGCTCTGGATGGATTGGGGTGATCGGTTGGCGGCCGTTCTTGCGCTCGGCATAGTTGATGTGTGCGTTCGCCGCCATCGGGCCTGGCCGATACAGGGCTAGTACCGCGGCGATGTCCTCGAATCGGCTGGGTTCCATCAGCCTGAGGAGGCTGCGCATGGGCCCGCCATCGAGTTGGAACACACCAAGGGTGTCACCACGGCTGAGGAGTTCGAAGGCTGATTTGTCGTCCAGTGGGATCGTCTGGGGGTGAGGTCGATGCCGCGGTTGGCCTGGATGACCTTGATCGCCTGGTCGATGATGCCGAGGTTGCGCAGGCCGAGGAAATCCATCTTGATCAGCCCCATGGCCTCACAAGATGGATAGTCGAACCCGGTGATGATGACGCCGTCCTTGTCACGGCGGTGCAGCGGGAGCAGGTCCAGCAGGGGGGCGGACGACAGGATGACCGCGGCCGCGTGAACGCCTGTGCCGCGGGTCAGACCTTCGATGCCGCGAGCGGTATCGACGGTCTTTCGAGCGTCGGGATCGGTTTCGTAGAGCTGGCGGAACTCGGCGGCCTCGTGGTATCGCGGGTGCTCGGGGTCGAACATCCCCGACAAGGGCATTCCCTTGCCCATGACGTCCGGCGGCATTGCCTTGGTGATGCGGTCGCCGATGGCGAATGGGAACCCGAGGATTCGGGCCGCGTCTTTCGCCGCTGCCTTGGCCTTGATCGTGCTGAAGGTATTGACCTGCGCGGTGTATGCGGCGCCGTATCTTTCGGTGACGTATCGGACCATACGATCGCGCTGACGGTCGTCGAAGTCGAGGTCGATATCGGGCGGTGAGATCCGCTCGGGGTTGAGGAATCGCTCGAAGAGCAGGCCGTGCTCAAGCGGGCACAGTTCGGTGATTCCTGTGGCATAGGCGATGATCGACCCGGTGGCTGAACCTCGTCCCGGCCCGAGGGGTATGCCGTTGTCACGCGCGTAGCGGCAGATGTCGGCAACGACCAGGAAGTACGAGTCGAAGCCCAGCGGGGTGATGATGCTGAGTTCTGTTTCGACCCGCTGGAGGACCTCTTCGCTGGGGGCGTCGCCGTACCGGTGGCGGATACCGTCGTCGACGAGCTTCCGCAGTGCGCTGGCTTGAGTCTCGCCCTCGGGGACATCGAACTTGGGCATGCGGTCGACGTAGGTGAAGACCTCGTCGTAGGCGCCGATACGGTCGGCGATCGCGAGCGTGTTGTCACACGCTTCGGGCAGCTCGGCGAATAGTTGCCGCATCTGCTCGGCGGTCTTGATGTAGTAGCCGCTGCCGTTGAACTTGAACCGCTTGGGGTCGTCCTTGTTGCGGCCGACTCCGACGCACAGCAGCGAGTCGTGGGCGTCGGCCTGGTCCTCGGTGACGTAGTGCGAGTCATTGGTGGCCAGCAGCGGGATCTGGAGGTGCTTGCTGATGCGGAGGAGGTCTTCGCGGACGGTGCGCTCGATGTCGAGCCCATGGTCCATCAGTTCAAGGAAATAGTTCTCCTTGCCGAAGATGTCCTGGTAGGTCGCGGCGGCCTTCACCGCTTCGTCGTACTGTCCGAGCCGGAGCCTGGTCTGAACCTCGCCGGACGGGCAGCCAGTGGTGGCGATGATGCCGCAGGCGTGCTCTGCGATGAGTTCTCGGTCCATTCGGGGCTTGCCGTAGAAGCCTTCGAACGATGCCAGTGAGGAGAGCCGGAAGAGGTTGCGCAGGCCGGTGGCGTCGGCAGCCCACATGGTCATGTGGGTGTACCGGCCTCCTCCGGAGACGTCCTTTCCGCCTTCGCCTGCGTCCTCACCGATGCCGCGGCCTGTTTGCCGTGCGGCCCCCCAGAAGACGGGCTTTCGGTCGTGCCGCGAGCCTGGTGCGACGTAGGCCTCGATGCCGATGATGGGCCGAACGTCGGCCTTCTTGGCGGCATGGAAGAACTCGTAGGCGCCGAACATGTTGCCGTGGTCGCTCATGGCGACGGCCGGCATCCCCTGCTTCGCAACCTCGCCCATGAGCAGGCTGTTCTTGGCTGCCCCATCAAGTGTCGAGTACTCGGTGTGGACGTGCAGGTGGACGAAAGAATCTGGCACCCCGGGGTTCCCTCCACGTTCGAGCTCGTCGCTGCTCGGACCACTCACTGTATAGCGCGCCGTCGGGGCGTTCAGCCCGACACTCGGCGGCTGGCGCGAGGGCCTTGTGAGCCTGCTGACAGAGCATCTCAGCCAGGGCCGACAAGGTGTGGGCACGCAGCAAGTGGTCGTCTCGTGGAAGCCCTCCGCCCACCAGCCAGCTAGGTCATGAGCAGCGGCAGATCCCATGCCGGTGTCTCCGGCCTGGCCCAGCTCATCAGGGACAGCGCGGTACCGGCTGCTCCGGTGAGGACGCCGGGGAAGTCGCCAGCAACGATGGTCGGGCCTGATCGGTCATGCACGTGAGCGAATCCGAACTCGTTGCCATCACGGTACGAGGCGATGATGATCGCTGCCAGACGTGCTGCTTGGTCGGCCAGCACCGCGTCGCCGGTCTCGATCGCGGTGCGGTCAACGATCTGCAGCATGCCGGCGTAGCCGTGGCAGAACGTTGGGCCCCACAGATTCCAGGACTCGACGTCTTGCTCCGCGATGGCTCGGAACACGGTGCATCCTTCGTCAACGATCTCGTGATCGCCGATAGAGGCGCCGGCGAGGTAGAGGGCGCGCGCGATTCCAGCTGCGCCGTAGCACCATGCGCTGCGGGCGTGCACAGAGTTGCTGTCGTGCGCGCTCGTGAGTGGAACTGTGTGCGGCCATCGATAGTCGTCGGTTCGAGCCTCGGTGAGGGCGGCGGCGATGCGGCTGATCGCGTCGCGGTGTCCGGGGACGGTGATGCCGGCGCGCCAGAGTGCGGCGAGGGTGACCAGAGGTCCGCTGATGCCGTGCGCGAGGCCAGGGTTCCATCCGCCGTTGATGCAGCGGGTCTGCGTTCCGGGACGGATCCACCAGCCCGGGACGCGGACACCGTCCGGTCCAGTTGCCGGCTCAGTGAGGCGTACCAGCACGGAGCAGATCGACCTCAGCGTTGTCGCGTAGTCGCCGACACCCTGTTGATGAGCCGCCACGAGGACTCGGCCGGCGCCGCCAAGACCACAGGCGGCGTCCCACATGCGCTCGTCCGCCCAGGTCTCCCCTGCTCGCCACCTGGCGTGCTGTTCGCTGCAGACCTGATCGCACTCGACCGCGAGCCAGTCGCACCCCCGGGTGGCGAGGGCTGCATAGCTGGACGCGCAGCCGGAGGCGACAACCGCGGCGGCAGCAAGCGAGCCGAAGCCGGCGATGACGCTGATCGTGCTGCGGCCGCCGACCTGCTCGATTGCCGTACGCATGTGTTGAGAGGCGACATCCGCGGCCGCCGGATCGACGTCGGATAGAACCAACTGTGCGACGGCCAGGCCGGCGAAACCAGTGGCGTAAGAGGATGCGTCCCACAACCCTGACGCCTCGAGACGTGTCGCTGACGTCGAAGCGATGCGCTGGATGTGTGGCGGGGTTCGCAATCGTGAGAGGACTTCGACCGCGATCTCCTTTGCCTGCTCACGCATCGGTCGCTACAACGGCGCGCGCCCTGTACTCGAGAGCGTCGTGGGCGAGACGGAGCGCCTGGTGCTCGATCTCGGGCGCGATTCCCGCCATCCGGTTGCAGTGCAGGTGCACGATCGACTCGTAGATCCGCTCTGGCGACGACCAGCATCCGTCGATCTCCTCGACGGTGCGCACCCGCTGGCCCACCGCCGAGGCCATCTCCCGTCGTCGCGCCCAGGCTGAATCCGCCTCCCGGCCGAGCCGGGCGCCGAGGTCACCGCCAGCGACCAGGGCACGGACCTCTGGACGCAGCGCTGTGTCGGGGTGGCCGTGCAGGTTGCTCAGCCACTGCGAGTGCACCCCGTCGGGGTCGAGATGCGAGGCTAGCTCCGCTGCTGAGACCGCCAGGACTGCGCTGCCGTGCAGCCCTGGCTGCTCGGCCCTCAGCGTGTGTACGATCGCCTCGCTGTCGGCGTGGAACAGCTTCTCGACATCGGCGAAGAGTGCGGGCCCGCCGTAGCGTTCGACCTCCCGGTTGTAGGGAACGATCCGCCAGTCACCGACCAGGCCGTCGGCACGCAGCTGGATGGCGACATCGTGCCAGGCGGGTAGCAGCGTCGCCGCGAGGCCATCCGCCGGGCCGTGGAAGCGGACCCTGAGATGCGGGCGGCGAACGTAGCCGATGCGGTGGTAGCGCAGGAAGAACCACCGATCAACGCCTGCCGCGACCATCGGAACTTCGAGTACGTCACGAAGTCTGAGGAGGACGTGGTTCTGGCTGCGACTCGGCACGTCGATCTCGATCGACAGGTACTCCCCGCCGGGCTCGGAGATCGTGTCGGCGCCGGCGTGGATGGCCCGCGAAACGAGCGCAGGCGCACGCCGCTGCAAGGTGTCGGTGGAGAACATCGGGATCACCAACTCGGTGACGTGTGCCCGCCCGGTCTCGCCGAACCAGCCGTCCTCCTCATCGTCGCCGATGAATTCGCAGACGCTGCGTACCTCGCGCGTGGTGATCTCGCGCCGCAGTACCAGCAGATCCCAGTACCGTTCCAAGTCCAGCGGGACACGACGGTCGCCGACACCGACGAGGACTCGCTGCGGCACGTCGTGAGTGATGCGCCACTCGCGCACCAGCCTGGCCCAGGTGAGGTCGTCATCGCTGCTGGCCGCGGCGATCAGCCCATCGGGCATCCGCCAAGTCGCCGGCGACAGGACGGCGCGTCCCAGCACCACGCGGGGCAGGAAAGGGGCCGCTGCCAGCGGTCCCCATGACCAGCCGTGCACCTGCGCGCAGTCGTCCTCGCCTATCGCGAGCAGCAGCCGCACAGCAGCAGGCGCCAACTGGCGGTTCATCCGCGAGTGCAGCACCGGCACAACGGGGACGCCGAGGCGTTTGCTCAGAAGGTACATGCCCTCACGGGTGGCGCCCACGAGGAGGTCGTCGAGGTCGACCTCGCTGGGGTCCTCGGCCGGACGGTCGATGCACAAGCGCATATCAAGCCAGCTAGGGGAGGCGAGCACGTTGCGGGTGCGGGCATGAGCGGGTTCGAAGACCACTTCAGCGAACACGGCGGTCTCCGTCCGTGGCCTGGCCTGCCGAACCCGATTGCCCACGGCAGCTGCGGTATCCGTTAGCAACGGCGCGAAGCGAGTGAACGTCGCACCGGCGGCACCCGGCCCGAAGCGGGGTTCTACGAGTAAGAAAGTGCCGGCCTCTAACGCCGTCGCGGTGCGCGCGACGAGCCGGCAGAACAGGTCGGCGGACACGACCGGAGCCGGCGCCGTCTCCCGTTCTGGCCTTGTGAAGGAAGCCAGCCGGTCATCGAGGCGGACCTCTCGGGCGTCGTTGCGCAGCGAATCGGAGAGTAGTTCGGCGAGCATGCGCAGGCGCCAGGCGGGTGTCTGACCGTGATCGGAGTCCTCGGAATCGAGCAGTGTCGCGACGGGGCCGGTCGCGTGGTCATCGAGCAGTTCGCGGACCGGAACGAGCCGGTCGACGCCGTGGGTGTTCAGGAACCACTCACGCAGTTCCACCGTCGTACGCGGCTCCTTCGCGAAGAGCCGGGCCAGCGTAGTTGCCACCGCTGCGGCCTCGATGGCCACGGGTCGGGGGAGGCGGAGTTCGCGCGACCAGCCTAGGTCCGGGCGCGCGAGCTGATCTCCGGTCGAGCCGGGCACGTCGTTCATGCGTTCCCGCAAGTCGTTCCAGGTGGCTGCCACGTCTCCAGGCTCGACGTCGCGCGCGGTGGCCGCGATCTCCTCCAGTTCAGCGGCGTGCCGATGCAGGCCCAGCCGGTGCAGGCGGGCGACCAGCTCGGCCAGATGGTCTCCGCTCCCAGTCTCAGGAAGAAGGCCCGTGCGCAGCAGTCCGGCAGACACCAGGTCACGTATGACGCCGAGACCCGCCGTGCGGTCGAGGCTGTGCAAGGTCGCAAGTTGCCCGAGGACGTTGATGACGGGCCGCGGCTTCGCGGTGAACTCCAGCAGCGCTTCCACGGCCGCCGTCCGGCGCACCGATATCTCCTGGTCCTGGACTGCGCCGTCGGCAGACGGCATCAACCGGCGCGTCGTGACGAGGCGATCGCCGCGCTTCGCGACGGCCCCTCTGACAACCGTGAGCGCCGCAAGCACCTCGAGGTCGCTTTCCAGCGCCGCGACGACGCCGACCAGCCACTCCTCGTCGGGCCGCACCGTGATGCGGCGCGGGCCTGGATCGGTTGCGATGTCGTCGTCGAACTGAATGCCGGCGACGCCGGCGAACAACCCGTGCGGTGTGGGGCGGCCGTGTAGTCGGGCATCGTAGGCGGCCACGGCAAGGGCCGCCCGACGAAGGCGCGACGGCTTGTCGGGGAAGCGTCCCGCAGCGGCGCCGGTGAGAACCACGGCGACGCGGGGGTTGGCGACGGCGATCGCTGTGCGTAGCTGGACATCGGCGGAGGCTGCGGCGAGGAAGGTCTGGGCCGTCGGAGGTTCGCTATCGGTGGGCCTTGCGACGAGTGGTCGCAGTGGGGCTGCTGCGGCGCGGAGAAGGGCGACGTCGGCGGCGACGAAGTCCACGGCATTCCCTCCTGTGGATGCGGGGTGGCTGCCGGGACTCGGCAGCCACCCCCGATCCGGGTTGACGGTGGTCAGTGACACTGATCAGTGCTGCACTGACAGGGCTCCTGGGTGTCAGAGGCGAAGATCCGGTGCACGTCCGGGTTGTCGCCGACGGGCAGCACCGTCAGGTCGAGGTCGAAGTCGGTGCGGAGCGCAGGGGTCGCGCTTCCGGCGTTGACGGCGGTCTGGGACTGGGTTGCGTGGGACATGTCAGGCTCCTCTCAATCGTGGTCATCGAGTTGTCGACGCTGGCCGTTTGCTCACGGAGGTGCCCTACTCCGGGTCATCGGCGAGTTCATCGCAGTGCCGACCTGTCGCCGACGTTCAGCTGAGCGATCCGCGCATGGTCGGCGGGGTCTCCCCCGCGACCGATGTCGGGAAGCTCGATCTCCAAGGTCTCAGCGACCAGTCCTTCGGCGAAGCGGGCGCGATCGGCGCCGGATGCGAGCGTGACCTGGCCGGCTCGGCACACAGTTGGGAACACCCGCGCCCGGGCGGGGCGACCGGAAGGATCAAGGTCCACAAGCCACACGGCGCCGAGGTCCATCCGGACCAACGGGTGTGGCTCGTAGTCGTTCACGAAGTCGCCGAGGTCGAAGATGACCCGGTCGGCCGTCCCATGGCACAAGTGTGCGGAATGGCCGGCAACGAGCGTGGCCCCGGCATCGATGAACTCCTGCGCGGCGCGACGGACATAGGGCGCTGGCGTACGGGCGAGGTTCGGTCCCCAATGCGGCGACAGCAGCACCACATCGCATGCCTGGGCGAGCGTCTCGATTCGGGTCTGCAACCACTCCGGAACCCCCGCGGACAAGCGAGCGAACGCGACACCGGGGGAGGTCCGCGTCGCAGCCCATTCCGGCGGATGATCCGTGACACCCATCACGCCGACACGCACGCCGTTGACCTCAACAACCGATGGCGCGCGTGCCCGCATTACGTCAGCCCCGGCGCCGACGACATCGATGCCGACGCGCGTTAGCCGGTCGATCGTCTCGCTCAGCCCGACCTCGCCGTAGTCCATGCTGTGGTTGTTCGCCAGCGTCACACAATCCACGCCTAGCTCCGCCAGTGCGTCAGCCGCAGCCGGCGGGGCACGGAAGTAGAACCGCTTTGACGGCGACGGCCAGCGCTGTGTGGATGTGGTGATGCAGCATTCCAGGTTCGCCACGACGAGGTCGGCCCCTGCCAGCAAGGACGCGATGTCATCGGAGAACACGCGCTGGCCTGCAGCCAGTCGCTCGCCGACCTGGCCACCGAGCATCATGTCGCCGAGCAAGCCGATGGTGGTCCTGAGAGGAGGGCTTGGGGGGCGTCGTTCCATGGGGTAGGCGCCTCCTGATGACGTCGGGGTGTTGTCAGCCTCGCATGTGAACCGTGCGTGCGCCGGTGGTCAGCCGAACAGCTGGGCCGGGCTAACGCCGAGCGCTACGGCAAGCTCGTCGAGCTGGCGGAGGTTGATGTTGCGCCCTCCGGCTTCGATGTGGCCGAGCATCGTGTGATGCATGCTGGTCAGCGGCGCCAGTTCCTGCTGGGTGATGTCTCGTTCCACCCGTAGGCCTCGAAGGCGGAAGCCGAGGTTCGCCTTGATGTCACGGTCGAGCCGGCGCCGGATGACCTGATGGTGGCGCCTCAGGATGTCGTCGCGGATGCGCCGCGACTCGGGTACCCCGCGTCTCGTGGGGCGCGTGAGTCTTACGTAGCGGATCTTGTCGACGTAGAGTCGGTCGATGGTCCATGGTTCGTGGAGGTCGGCGAGGTGGATCGCCTGGCCAACGTCCCAGACGGGGTGGTCGGTGATCTCCGCGTCCTCGTTGCTTTCCGTCACGTTCGTATCCCCTTCGGCGTGACTCTGCGGTGCTCGCGTCGAGTCGACGACCTTGATCCGGAGTCGTCGTAGATGCGAGAACATGTGCTTTCGCTGATTGGCACGGGCCTGCGCCGCATCCTCGGCAGGCCAGACCGGCTGCTGCACTCGCACCCCTGCTCTTGCAGGTCGGGCGGAGGCACGGTAGTGGGCGGCGCCGGCGTTCGGTACGCCTAAGGGGCCGTAGCTCATCGGTCCTGCCGCCGACGAAGATGCCGAGCCGCGAGGATCGCACCCATGTACAAGGCCGGAATCGAGAACACCGCGACCAGGGAAGCGGGATCGGTCGGCAGGGTGATCAAAGCAACGAAGGGCTCGCTGGCCAGTGTACCCATCTCTCCAACTTCCGGGCTGCGGTTGCGGGCGGCGCCCTGCCGGGGCTCCGGGGCTCTCCCGGCAGGGCACCAACAGCACCGGCGGGGTGTTCTGCGCGAGTTGACCGGTACCGTTGTGTGCCAGTGAAGCCGTGACTCAATGCAGGTGACCACGGCATCGGCGGGGCGGTTCTGTAGCATCCGTGTGGCAGTGGCTGCTCCGATCAGGCGCGATGGCGCCGAACCGGGGCAAGGAGACGAGAGCATGGCTCGACGTCGAGATCTGGCGCAGCGTCGACGAGCGCGCGGGATGAGCCAGGAGACGTTCGCCGACTCCGTTGGAGTCGACCGAACGACCGTGGCGCGGTGGGAGTCCGGGACGACGGCGCCGCAGCCATGGCAGCGCTCGAGAATCGCCGACGTGCTCGACGTGTCCCTGGACGATCTCGACACGCTCCTGATCACCTTGGAGGATGGCGTCGTCGATGACCGGGGCGACGATGAACGACTCCGCCACACGCTCCAGAACCCGTCGACGGTCGACCTCACTGCGACCGGTGATCTGCGGGCGCGGCTTCAGCACCTGGATGCGCAGTACGACCACGTGCCGACGACGTCGCTGCTAGGCGCGGCTGGCCAGCTCCATGGCCAGGTGAGTTATCTGCGTGCCAACGCTGGCAACGGCGTCGTGCGTCATCGGCTCCTGGCAATCGAGGCAGACTCGGCAACCTTCATGGGGCAGTTGGTGTGGGACGTCAGCCGGCGCCGCGACCACCGCGAACCGGTCGCCTACCTCAAGCAGGCCATCAACGCGGCCCGCGAGTTCGGCGATCCCGTGCGCGAGGCATACGCAGTGCTGCGAAGCAGCTACATCGCCTTGTACGGCGAGAAGGACCCGACCAAGGGTGCGGTGCTGGCCGACCGCGCGGCCAAGACCGCCCAAGCCGCGAGCCCGGCACTGACCGGGTTGGCGCTGCTGCACGTCGCCGAAGGCCGGGCGATGACCGGTGATGCGCCTGGATGCGAGTCGGCGCTCTTGGAGGCCGAGGCGCTGCTCAACTCGGCAGCCACCGACGATACGGCCGCCGAGCACTACACCGTTCACGAGTGGACCCGCCTGGCCGGCAGCTGTTACCTGGCGCTCGGCCAGCATGAGCGGGCCGAGCCGATCCTGCGCGCCACCGTGCACGCACTCTCGGCGAAGCGGAAGAGCCAGGCAATTGCGATGGGCAACCTAGCCCTCGCGCTGATCCGCCAGCACAAGCTCGACGAGGCCGCGGCGGCTATGCACCGCACCATCGACGCCGTCGAGCACACGATGGGCGGCGGTGGCCTTGTGCTCGCGTTCAACGCAGGGCAGGAACTTCGGGAGTGGAGGCACGAGACGTGGGCGCAGGAGATCCAGGACCGGCTGATGGGCCTCATCGCGACGACGTGACGGCCGCCAAGAACGCCGTCCGCGACGAGGTCTGGCGATCGCTGCTCGCCGCCGGTGTCGTCCCGCTCGACAGCTACGGCAAGATCCCAGCCTACGACGGTGCAGACCGCGCGGCCGACCGGCTCGCCACGCTCCAGGAGTGGCAGCGCGCGGAGACGGTCAAGGCCAATCCGGACCGTGCCCAGTTCGACGTCCGGCTACGTGCCTTACGTGACGGGAAACGGCTCTACATGGCGGTGCCCCGGATGGCCGCCAAGCAGCCGTTCATTCTCCTCGAGCCCGCCCTGATCGACTCGATCGAAGACGCGGCAGCCAAGGACGGCGCCGTCCGCCACGGCCGACCGGTCGATGTCGACGCCATCGAGCAGATCGACATCGTGGTCGCCGGCAGCGTCGCCGTCGACCGCAACGGCACCAGGATCGGCAAAGGAGCCGGCTACAGCGACCTCGAGATGGCCCTACTCACCGAGGCCGGGCTCATCACCTACCAGACCATGATCGTCACGCTCGTGCACCACCTTCAGATCACGACCGAGCCCATCCCCGAAAGCGACCACGACTTCCCCGTCGACTATGTCATCACGCCCAGCGAGATCATTAGCTGCCCACGTCGACGGCGGCCCACCGGCGTGATGTGGGATCACCTCACGACCGAGAGGATCGACGCCATCCCAGCCCTGCGCCGCGCGCACAGAACGGGCCGCAAGCCGGACCTGTGAGCCACCCGTCAGCAAGCCCGGCTGGAATTTAGACCCAGGCAGCGCGGCTGCTTGGTGTCCGACCCGTATGACCTGCTGGTTTGATCAACTCCTTGGCTAAGGACAATCCATGGGTGAACCACGATGACCAAGCCAGAGGAGCGCAGCTGGCTAGACATCACGCCCGAGATCCGAGCGCTCTGCTCATCGCGCTCCTGCGCCAGGCCGGCGGCGCGGGTGTCACTGCCCATGGCCGAGATCCTGGAGACGGCGGACGTCACCTGGGAAGTCGAAGCCACTCAAGACCTCAAGGCGCCCGCCAGCTGCTGGTGCGCCTCCACCAGCGCCGGGATTAGCGCCCCGCCGTGTCGCGGGCCGGTCGAAACGCTTCGGGCCCTAGGCTGTCTGCTTGGCGCCCGCTCCCGGCCATTAGTGTGACACGGGAGCGGGCGTCTTCACGTTCGGCTCGGGGCTCGTCGGTCGGACGAAGTGGCGGCCGGGCGGGCGCTGTCCGTCGAAGGCGTGTGGCTACTCACGGAGGACGTGTACCGCATGCGTGCCGGCGGACGTACGCCGGCAGGGTCAGTCGCGCTTCGGCTGGGTGGTGACGCCCTTCACGCGGACGACACGTCGTTGAACGATCTCGACCACGGCCACCTGGCCGACCTCGCCGGGAAACGGCTCGTCGACGAAGTACGTCTCTTCGATCTCCGGCAGGTGGTCGGCCGGCCTGAACCGGAGCGTTACGGTGTGGCCAGGCTCGCCGTCGGGGAGCTTGCTGTTGATCCGGGTGATCGCGCCGGTTACGTGCATCATGACAATCCTCCGCCTATTGCTGAACGCCCAGCGTACGGCCACGGCCGGACAGACGGTCAAGCGGTCTTGGCGGGCGGGCGGCCCGCTGCGGCCCTCCCACCGCTTGGCGAACCGCCCGCGGAAGCAGCTACCGCGACGCCCGGACCGATCGGACCGCGAGCGGACCAGCCGTCGCATCCACAAGGACCTGGTCGCCCATCTAGCGGGCAGCGGCCGCGTCGAGTTCGCCACCGCTACGGTCGTGAGGCTCGAATGACGATGGCCAAGCCGACCTCACGCTCAAGTCGGCTCGATGCCTGGCAGAGAGCGCCGCGGTGCTGGCAGCGCAGACCACGCCTTGCACCCCTACTCCGACATCGATGCCTTCGCCACGCCCACGCCATGGGTAGCGTTCGGGAGAGCCATCGCGGCCGTAGGCTAGCGCGCGTGATCCCCCACGCCCGCGACGAGATCAAGATGATCGCGCAGCACAGTAGGGTCGTGGCGCTGGACACGGCTCAAGGGTGGAACATCCAGCAGTGGGCGCTAGACGATGACGACATCGTGCGAGCAGTTGCGGCCTACCAGGCGTTATTGCGGGTGGATCTCAACGAGGAGCTCGACCAGCTCCTTGCCGATATGGGTGTCGATCGACTTGGGCCACCGGCGACGTCCGACCAACATGCCAAGGTGATGCGGGCTGACGCGATCGAGCTCGTCGCGGCTGCGACGGTGGTCGCGGTTGACGACGTCGACATTGACGACATGCACATGCCGAACGTGCCGAAGATGGCGGTGCAGAAGAGCGACAGTGGCATCGACATCATCGCTGTCGAACTGGACCCAGACGCATCGAGTGACATCGGCCCCGGGGACCGGCTCGTCCTCGTGAGCGTCAAACACACGGTGAGCAGGCGCGCCGGCGGCATGCGCGGCAAGCTCGAGAAGTCGGTTACCGACGAACTGCCCGCGCCCTACATCCATCGGCAGCTGACCACGGTTCATGGACGACTTCTCCAGGCCGGAGTGAATCCCAACGTCGCCCAGCGCATCTTCTTCTTTCTGCGGGAGACTCTCAGTAACCCTCGAGTGCGGGTCGTGTGTATCGCCGCTGCAGCACCCACACCCCACTGCAACCTCGCAGATCAACCTGCCCAACTCGCCCAGACGAACATGCCGGATGCCCACTTCCGCATGCTTCTCGTCCCGAACTTGGCGACGCTGCACGAGAGGCTCGTTCCCAGTGGCTGAGCCCGACTTCGCGATGTCGCGCCGACAACTGCGCAGGGCGCGAGTACAGAGCGCGCTCACGATGCGCCATCAGGGAGTCAACCGGCGCAAGAATCGCGATCGGCTGCTTGAACTGCTCGCGCTGGAGCGGCTCGACACAGCTACCTCGTTCGGGCACCTCGCAGAGGACCAGGTCGAGACGATCGTAGCGATCGCTCTCGCCGAGGTTACCGATGATCCGCAGGATCAGGTGTTCGTGCTGCTTGAATGCTTGAACCTTCTCATTCGTGACGGCCAGTTCGCGCGGATGAAGCTGCTCGCCGCCCGTCTGCGGAGCGTGGAGCGGGCCGCGGCAGCCGGGCGGCCATTCCTGGAGCTGAGCATCTCCGCGATCGCATCAAGCCTCGCAGGAAGCGCCACTCGTGCTGCAAACGACCTGGCCCGCGGGCTAGGGCCTCGTACCCGTAGCGACGAGCGAGACCATGGAGAGCACACGCGCCGCGATCTTGCCGTTGCCGCAGCGATCAAGTCGGCGCTCGTCGACGACGACGCCAGCTTCGCCCGGCGAGCAAGGGACCTCATGACCAGGATGGGCGACGGTCTCGGCGTATCACTGCTGGACAGCGCCATCGCCTGGCAAAGTGCCCGCGAGGGGGCCAATCCTCTCGCCAATCTTGTGGTCGCCGATCCAAGCTTTGAGGATGAGAAGCTCGCCGACTATGTGCGACGACGCGGGATCGAGGTGCTCTTCCCGCCGCAGATCTCTGCGATCAGAAATGGCCTTACAACTGATGAGGAACTCACGGTTTCGCTACCCACTTCGAGTGGGAAGACCCTGCTTGCCGAGTTCAAGATCGCAGCCACGTTGCATCGGCACCCCGAAGCCACGGTCATCTACGTCGCTCCATACCGTTTGCTGTCCAGACAGGTCACCCGCGAGTTCCAGCGTCATCTGCCTCGGCTCGGCCACGTTGTACAAAACCTAGGCACCGGCTACGACCTGGACACTCCATCGCGGTTTGGGAATGTGCTAGTGAGCACCCCCGAGCGCTTGGACGCGTTGTTGCGCAAGGCGGCGTCCGACGCCATGACTGCGGACGCGCTCGAACGATGCCGCCTGGTGGTCTTCGATGAGATGCACCTGATCGGCCGAGCGGGACGTGGTCCCAGATTCGAGATGCTCCTGACCCGGCTCAAGCTGCGATACGCGGATATGCGGTTCTTGGCACTATCTGCCGCGAGCCAAGGCGTCGACGAGGTGGCGGACTGGCTGACCGACGGCCGCCTAACCAAGGGTGCGCGCAGACCGACCGGAACCATCGAGGTGGCGTGGCGCACCAACGGTCGACTCATCCAGCGCGTCGAACGCCGCACCTCGACAGGCGTAGGCGACCTTGATCGTTCCGGCAAGCCGCTCGACGATGCCGCGCTGCTGATCTCCCGGCTCTCCCCTGCCTACCGACCGGTCCTGGCCGTGTGCACCCAACGGGCGTACGCCGAGAGCCTCGCCACCCGCCTAGTCGAGGATGACCCCCTCGGGAGCAACCTGTGGATCAGCGAACTCGACGCCGATCAGGCTGACCGTCTCGACGGTGCTGTGAAGCTCGTCGCGTCCATGATGGGTCCCCGGCATCCGCTGACAGTGTGCTTGCGTAACGGCGTCGGGTTCCACCACGCGGGCGTCCCGTCCCTCGTCCTCGGCATCATCGAAGAGCTTGCCGCGCACCGCGTACTCCGTGCCGTCTCGGCGACCACCACTGTGGCCGAGGGCGCCGACCTCCCGTTCCTCGCCGTGGTGATCCCGCATCTGAACTTCCAAGGCAGCACGGGCAAGCTTGAGCGGGACCTGTACCTGAACATCATCGGCCGCGCGGGCCGTGTCAACGTCGCCATGGAAGGCATCGTCTTCATTCTCGACTCCGGCGCTCCGACCCTGCGCAATCACATCTCCCAAAGCCTCTGGACCACCGCTGCGGTGGGCCGCGTGCGAGGCCAGCTCACCAGTGTCACCGACACACCACGGAGCCCGGACGAGATCGCCTGGTACGGGGAGTACGAATCACAGGTCATGGGGTGGCTCGGAGACGGCGACAGCTACCACAAAGATCAGTCCACGCGGCTGGCGGCGGGCACGTTCACCTATCAAGCCGGCAACACCTCCGAACGTCGCTATGTCGAAGGGCTCACCCAGACGGTCCTCGAATCGCTTGAGGACCGTGGGTTCGCGGTCGCGGCCAGCCCATACCGCCTCACCGACAGAGGCGAGCGAGCCCGGCTCACCGGACTCAACCCCCAGAGCGTCGTCCGCCTCGAAACCACACTGGCAGCCGGGAAGTCGGGATGGCTCCCGACCCTGGCGGACGCCGTCGAACTGACAGGCGCACAGCGCGAACAGGTCGCACGCACCATCTACGAGTCATCCGAGACCATGGCCAACACACTGTGGCTACGGCGCGCTCGCAAGACCGAGACGGCCCGGTCTTCATATCTGGCCGAATTCGCACGCATGCGCGCCGACGAACACCTGGACAGCGACATCTTCTGGGCCGAGGTCAGCGCCCTAGTGCTCTGGATCGCTGGCGAGACGCTCGACGCAATCGCCGAGACTATGCCGACGTTCGGTCATACCGGTCTCTTCGGGAGCAGCGATCGGTCCAGCCGGGTGTCCGACGTCGCGGAATATGTCTCTCGAATAGGCTACCCCGGCAGCTGGACCTGGACTGCCGCCCACACGCTCATGCGCGAGCTCCACGGCCTCAGCAGCCCAACCTGGATCTCCGACGCTATCGAGTATGGAGCGCCAACCGAGACAGCCGTGAACCTGCAGCGCTCGGGTGGGCTGTCTCGCCCCGGAGCTCTTCACCTAGCCGCCGCGCTCGGCCCCTCCTGGGACACGGCAGCCGAGCTCCTACGACAGGACGACGGCCTTGATGTCGAACTGACAGCCGTCGACCAGGACCGGCTGCGAAACCTGCGCGCCTCATTACAGCAGGAAGGAACCGAATGAGGTATCGCTGTCACTAGTCCTCGGCTTCGTCTTCATCGACGTAGTCGATGCCGCTAGCCGGCGCATTGGGGCCATCCGACGTCGGTTCGTCGAGCCAGAGCTTCACGATGCCCATCCATGGAAGGTCTCCTGTCTGCGGAAGGCCGAGCCAGCCCGCAGTTCGGTCCGATTTCAGTTCAGCCGCCCATACCAAGAACACCTCCCGACAAGAGTCGATATGACGACGTTGCAGCGGACGAGGATCGTATTCGGCGTCCAAGGTCAACTCGCCTGCAGCGAGCGGATAATAGCTACCTGAATTTCGACTTGCAGCTGTCTCTCGAGTCGCGGATGTGGACCAATCAAAGTCACGATCGAAATCCGGCGTCAATCCGCACTCGACCGGCGCCTTCACGACACGAAGCCGAAACCCCGCCAATCCGAGCATGACGATTCCAGTTTCGGTCTCGGCAAGGACGCTCGGCAAAACTTCACTGGAATCGATGGTCCGCGAGATCCGGTTGTTGACATTTCGGTGGGTCTGGTAGCCAAGCGTGTTCGTGTCATCGAAGTGCCGTTCAGGCGACCACCTCCCAAGGTTGGTACGCCACGTTTCACGCACGACTCCACGCACGTACTCGATCGCCCCGGTGTCGGCGTAGATCTGGCGCACCTGCTCAAGATGCACCAGAACGGCCGGATCTCCCGCACCCGTCATGTGCACAGTTCTATCGGAATCGACGCAATGTGCCCAACCAGAGCGCCCACCTTGTCTTCTGCACCACGCCGCGCCATGTAGGACCACTCGATCGTGAGCGCCCCACATGGACGGACCAGCGAGAACTCGGCCAAGAAGCCGCGAACCGCGGTCCGCCCGAACAGCGGCGCCTTCGAGCCACCAGTAGTACGAGCCCTCGATCCGATCGGTGCGGGCGACGACCGAGTCGTTGCCCGGAACCAACCGAAGCTCGCCCGTCCCCGCGGCCGCGAATTCTGCAGCAGGACGGCCCCTCAGCATTGACGATCGCTGCTAGGGTCAAGCATGGAGTACGAAGTCAGACCGACTGTGCTGTCAGGCTTCGGTGCCGCGGAGATGGTATTCATCGGCGGCCGGAGAGTTGGCATGGTCTACCGTGATCCGAATCCTCCTGCGGAACTTGCCGAGCTCTGGATCGCATACACAACAGGTGGGCAGGCGGTCGAGAACCGGGAGGATGGGATACAGCATATCCTGCAGCACGCTGCGGAGAATCCGACCTTCGAGCTGCTCTAGCCGATTTCCTCGCCGGCTCCCGGCAAACTGAGTGCAACTAGTCATGTTTGCCAGCCGCGTTGACCACCGCAATGGTGCGATTCACAGGCGACAAAGGTGGCCGCTCGCCGGATCCAACCGAGGCGCCGGGACGAAGTCGAGGCGTGCGTGGTGGCGTCCTCACCGGATGGCTGACAATGCCAGCTCTCGTTGCGGACAGCGTGCGAACAGCTCGGCATAGAGGTCTGGCCCCTGCTGGCCTCGTGGCCTGGGTGGCAGACGGTACTGCACCAGACTCGACAACCAACACGTAGCCAACGCTCGTACGGCCCTGATCCCCGCCGCTTGCCAGAAACCTTGATGATCGGCAGCGTGTCGGTTGGCACCGCCGCCTCAGTAGGCGCGGCGGTGCCCGTGCTGTCGGCAGGCCGGCGCAGCTCATCGAGGTCGTCAGCAGCGCCGTCGGGGAGGGACTGTAGCTCGATGCCGAGTTGGCCCAGCTCGGTTTGTATCGCCTGCCAGGGGAGGCAATGTCGGCGGCAGGGTTGTCGGCTGCGCGGCGGACCTTGGCTTCCTCGACAAAGACATGCGATGTGGTCGGTCGCGCCCTTCGCGTGAGTGGCGACACCATCGACCTCACGCACCGCCTCGTTCTGCGCTTCCTGCAGGCTGTCGACGCCGTGCTCGATCGGCGGTCCGTCATGCCACGATCTCCTGCCCTGCGAGGTTCTTGATCGTGCTCCCAAGGCTCTCACATCCGCTGCGGCGAGGCCGAGAGCTAGCAGCAAAGGAGGGCTATGGGAGTGAACGCGCTGGTCAACGAAATGTCCGGGGCTGGCAGTAGACTGCCGCCCGACCCATGGGAGGCGCCGTGGCAACCCCTTCGGAGAACGGCAAGTACGTCCGACTGGAAGTCGACATCTGGTATGACCCGAGCACCAAGCGGGTGCATGTCACCAGCAACGATCCCGACCTGCCGCCTGAAGGCATACACACCAACCTCAAGCCTGGCACCCAGGCTGACCGCAATGCGCGAGCCTTGCTTACCAAGTTCGGGAAGCTGCCGGCGGAGGCGTCATAGCCCTGCCAGGCCCGCGACTGATGCACGACTGCAACCAGGCGCAGCGTGCCGCCGCAGGTCGCTAACGCGGCAGTTGCCGTCGATGGCTCCATATAGCGTGATCCAGCAGCGTCGGCGACACCTGGAGCTTCTCGGCCACCCGGATGACAAGCGCGCGGGCTTCGGTCGAGGTGACCGTACGCCCGTCGAGCGCCTCGCTGACAAAGCGCGTGATCCAGGTGTCAGCCTTGACACCCGGTGTGCCCAGGAGCATCAGAAAGTACTCCCAGGTGACCGGGCCAAGGCCTCGCACGCTCGTGTAGGCGGCCTTATGCCGTGCTGATGCCGGATCGACATCAGCCGCGTGCCGCACCTTGTTGTCCACGAGGTTCTGTGCGGCCTGGACGATGGCCACACCCTTGAGCGCGCCACCTGACAGCTGCTGCCGACCGAAGACATCCGTAAGCCTGCTGGGATCGGCTGCCGTGAGCGCTTGCAGGTCATCCAGCCGCCGACGGCCTCCGCGCTGCTCCCGCCACTTGAAGATGGCGCCACGGACGCCGGTGTGACTCTGCCCGTAGCGAGCCCGGATCGACATCACGGCGTCGATCAGAGCCGCCTCAATCTGGTTCGGCCAGCCGCCGGGCCACTGCTGCCACTGAGCCGGCAGCGAGGTCTCGATTGCTGTCACCAGCCGTTGCACGTCGTTGTTCGCCATGATCCCCCGCGACCTCGACCGTAGAGTGCGATCGCCGACGTTAGCGGACCGAGCCGACAAGCACCCGGCAGCGGTCTAAGCAACCCTAGGCTTTCGCTCACGCGGCGAGTGCGGTTCGTCGGGTTCTATCCGGCGCCCGGAGTACTCTGCCTCACCTTGCGTGACGGCATGAATCCCGGGAAGGCGGTGCTGCCATGGATCAGAACGAAGCAATCGTCCTCTCCGCGGCGATCGGTGCTGGCGGCGTGATCGCCGGTGTGCTCCTGAGCTTCCTTAGCGCGTTGGTTCAGGAGTTCTTTCGCCGACGCCATGAGCGCAGCGAACGGCGTTACGAAGATAAGCGAGCGACCTACGTCAAGTTCGCTCTTGCCTGCAGCGAGGCCGAGCGCGATACGTGGGAGTTCGAAGAGCAATATGGCCATCTGCCTGCCGACCACCCCGGCCTACAGGACGTCGAGGGGCATGAGTCTCTAGTAACGCCGTACATGATGATTGAGATATTCGCGCCCGGTCGGGTCAAGGAGGCAGCCTACGGATACGTGCAGGCCATCAACCGCTGGGCATACTTTCGCGGCTCATCCGACGAGGCCAGGGGCGCACGAGAAAAGTTCATCATGGAGATGCAAAACGACCTGAAGTTCAAGTCTCGCCGACAAGCTCGGCGAGAACTCGAGAAGGAGCGCAGAGCAGAGGTCGCTCGGAGAGCAGCGGCCGATGCCCAGTGGCCCGATCCGCCACCTGGCGTGACCGGCGGGTCAGGGGCGCCGGCGCCCGGTGATGCTCGGCCCCAGGCATGAGACCGTCCTCGACCCCCGAGGGCGTGGCGCTCGCGTGTCAAGCATCGGCCCGCCTCAGCAAGCTCGGCACGCTGCACGTCCAGCCACGCCACCAGCGCCTCACGCACATCACAGTCCGGCAGGCCGTGCTCACGGATGTAGCGCTCAAAGCCAGTGAGCAAGCCCAAGATGACTGGGTCGGCATCATCGCCTGGTGCCAGCTCAGGAACCTTATGAACGCTGTGATCAGCGCGTTCGCGGCCATCGGGAGGGGCGCCGGGCTGCGGAAGGACGCTCGTCACGGCTGCCGCGTGCCCAATCTCGGACGACGCAAACGGGGCAATCTTGGATCGCCGGCCACTCGTGATCAGCATTGGCGTGCACCTCAGCTAACCTGGACAAACTCCCGCAAGGCACCCCACTCGCTCGTTCCCCCGTCGACGGGTGGGGTGTCTCGCGTCTGGCTGTCAACTCGAACGGCCCGGCCCCCGATCAGATCAGCAGGTCACGCGGGGCCTACGGGCAGCTGACAGATGACCCGCAACCCGGCACCTGCCTGCCTGTCTCAAGCAGGCATGCAGGCGCGTCCCTTGGTCTGCGCGGAGCGGCTATGCAACAGTCGCAACCCGCGACGCATCGTGAGAGATCAACCAAGGCGACCTGCCCCGGACACGCGAGGCGTCGACCGAACCGAGCCGCCGCCCACATTCTGCCCACGACGCACCTACAAAGAGCCATCATCTACCAGCTGCAACCATCGGCATATTCGCTGCTCAGATACAGTTCGCGGTGTCCAGCCAGGTCGTCTGCCCCGCCCTGTCAAGGCGGAGGTCGCGGGTTCAAGTCCCGTCAGGACCGCCCAGCAACACCGCAGCTCAGAGGTCATCCTCTGAGCTGTTTTCATGTCCGGGGCCGGTCTCGTCAGCGGGCCGAGGCAGCGAAAAGGCATCGAACAGTCCCCTCACTCTGGTGCGGGCGCTTCCCGAGTCGTGCGTGTAGAGGTTGAGCGTCGTCGTCGCCTGCTCGTGCCCCATGACCCGCTGGACGTCGTTGACGGGCACGCCGTCGGAGACCAGCCAGGTCGCGTACGAGTGGCGCAGGTCGTGGAAGCGCAGCCCGCCGGTGGCTCGACGGGAGACCTCTTTGACGGCGGCGGCCTCGGTCTCGAAGGTCTCCGTCTGCTCCCGCCCGGCGTCGTCCTGCCAGACGCCCCGGTAGACGCTCTCGCCCTCCTGGACCACCTTGCCCAGCAGCCCGGCCCGGACGAGCGCGGGACGCCACACCCGGACGCGGAACAGGGTTCGCCGCACCGGTCCCCCGGCCTGGTTCGTGAACACCTCCCCAGCGTCACCCTGGCCGTAGCGGCGACGGTGGTCGCGCAGCGCCTTGACGACGAACGGCGGGAGCGGGACGACGCGGCGGCCGGCGCGCGACTTCGGGAACGGCTTGGTCGTGACGGCCCCGGCGACCTCGACCGCGACTCGCACGACGTGGACCTCCTCGGCGTCCAGGTCCACGGCGTCCCAGCGGAGGCCGGCGCACTCGCCCCACCGCAGCCCGGTTCCGCCTGCCAGTGCCACCAGGGCGCGGTGACGCTCGGGGATGACGGGCAGGAGCTGGCTCAGGAACCCCTCACGGCTGATCGTGCGCTCGTCAGTGTCCGAACGACGGATCGCTGGGAGCTGGACGCCCTCGCACGGGTTGAAGGCCAGGAGCCGGTCACGGACGGCGAGCCGCATGATGCCCGCGAGCACGTGGAAGCACTTGCGCACTGTGGCCGGCGAGCGGGTGGCGTTCAGCTCTGACACCCAGCGCTGGACCGACGAGTGGTCGATCTTGTCCAGCGGCACCGGCCCCCACCGGGGCAGCACATGAGTCCGGAGAACCGAGTCCGTACGCACGGTGGTCGTCGTGGCGCTCGCCCGCCCAGCGACCCACGTCGCCGCATAGTCGCTCAGACGGACGCGCCCGGCACGAGGATCGACGTAGAGCCCGTGGTTCTTGGCCGACTCGACCTCAGCGAGGAAACGGGACGCCTCACGCTTGGTCGGGAACGACTTCGACCGCTGCCCTCCGGACGGATCACGCCACGAGGCACGGTAGGTGCCGGCCGTCGTCTTGCGTACGAAGCCCATCAGAACAGCCCGTCCTGGCCGGGGAGCGGCGGTCCGGGCTCCGGGTCGGGCTCGATGGTGACGGTCTCGAGCCAGTCGTGGAACGCCTGTTTGGGGATGACCCATCGCCCGCCGAGCTTGCGTGCCGGGATGTCGCCGGACCGTACGAGGGCGTAGGTGCCGCCGAGGGCGAGGTTCAGCAGCTCCGCCACCTCAGCGACGGAGTAGACGAGCGCGTCGACGCGGGGATGTTGTCCTGGCGGCCGGTGGGCGTCGAGGCGGATCACGTTGTCGGGCATGGCGGGGTTCCTTCCGGGGAGGACGGGTCGGTTGCCGAAACATCACCGGACGGCGGCCCGGTGGCTTGTTTCGCGGCGTCGTACTGCTCGCGCCAGCGGCGGCGCTGTTCGATCGACTTGGCGACGGCCCACACGTAGGAGGGCGCGTCGGGGTCGACGGGACGGACCGGGGTCCAGACGTAGCGAGCCTTACCGTCCGGTGCGGTGGCGGTCGCCGAGAACTGGTCGTGGTCGTCCATCTCGATGCCGGCTTCGGCGAGGACGGCGCGGACGACGGCGGCCCGGTCGGCGCGGTGCTCGGTCAGCGTCTTGCCGGTCCACTTGCGCGAGACGAGGACGCGGCGGCCGCCGAGCCCGAGGTGGTCGCGGTCGTGGGCCTTGGACGGGCAGCGGCCGGGTTCCATGCCCGGTCTGGCGTTCTTCGGCTGGGTGCCGTAGCGCAGCCAGTTCGCGCACGTCGGCGAGCACGGGAGCCAGCGGACTTCCTCGGCGAGCCGGTCGATGTGGGCGCGGCGAGCGGCCGAGATGCGGTGCGGGTCGTCGATGTCGAGCGGTTCGGCGATGGACTTGGTGAGGTACTTCGTCAGGTAGCCGACGCGGCGGTCAGCGGCCGGCGTACCGGCGAGGATGCCTTGCAGGTCGACCTGGACGCCGAAGCGCAGCACGTGGACCGGCTCTGGTTCTTCACCGACGTCGAGACCGTCGCCGTTGTCGACGTAGTCCATCGCCTCGTCCCAGGTCGGCAGCATCCAGCCGCCGTCCTCGACGTAACCGCCCTGTTCCTCGTCCCACGCAGGCCGCCCGGCGCGGTAGTGGTGGCTGTAGTCGATGCCGGGCCACCAGACCTGGTGATACGTGGCCGCCGCGACCTGCTTGATGAGCTTGCGAGGGATAGCACCGCGGATGGCTGCGTGCAGATGCGGTGCGAGCCGCCGTTGCGGTTCGACGGCGGCGAAGTACTGCACGTTGTAGCCGGTCGCGCGGCGGAGGTTCTGCCAGAACCGGTCGACGAGCTTCGGGAAGTGCATCGCGTCCAGGGCGGCGCGCCGGTAGTCGTACCGCGCCGGGTCGACGGGGACGCCCTCGTCGGTCACGCGTCCGTAGGACGGCATCGTCAGGGTGAGGAACATCGACGGCCGGTAGGTCTTGCCGTCCGGAGCCTCGAACGTCCGCCCGACGGTGTGACCAGAGACCGGCAGCCGAGGCAGGTCCGGCACGTCCTCACGCCGCCTGGTGGACCGCACACGCCGTTCCGTCGCGTCGTCCTCGTTGTCGTCCGCAGGGGCCTCGTCGTCGCTCTCAGAGGCGTCGGGGTCGTCGAGCTCGGGTTCGGTGTCGAGGTGCCAGCCCTCACGGCACTGCTGCATCCGCAACCGGCGAGCCCGGTCCGCACACGACGGGCAGATCACTTCACGGGTCGCGCCGCACGCGATCGTCACGGTCCGCACGTCTCCGGTCGTCGTGTCGGTCACTCGGGACAGGACCGGGCGTACGCAGGCGCCTACGAGCACGGCGGCACCGCGGACCAGCTCGTCGGAGAGCGCAGGACCGAGCACCATCACGGCCGCCCTGCCGATCGCGGCGTGACCATGAACTCCGGCTCGTCGTCCTCCGGCCGGTACACGGGCAGCGGCCGGCGCAGCTCGGCGGAATCGACGGCCGGCGTGGCCTCCATCAGGCCGTGCACGCAGTGGCATGCGTCCAGCGGGCCGAGCACGCCGAAGCCATCGCAGTCGATGCACACGATCCACACCGACTTCTCGTGCAGCCCGACACAGCGCGGCGACGTGCACCAGCGGTAGCCGCACCAGATGCACACCTGGGCGAAGTTCAGCCGCAGCGGCCGCAGTGTCGCCGCCATGGCGGAGGCGAGCGTCTGGGTCGTCATCGTGACCTCCGGGGATAGGGGGTGACTCCATCTGACACTCAACACGTTATAACAAGTAGGACGACTGGACAACGCAATATGCGACACGCCAGGCTGACCGCCTCAGTTACGCGGGCGACCGCCCAGGTGGAAGACTTGTTCTGTCGAGTAGAGGGGAGGGCCTGTGGCGGACTTCAGGGGTCGCCCTGCCTACCTGCAGATCGCTGACGACATCCGCAGCCAGATCCTCGACGGCACGTTGCAGGCCGAGGACCGGTTGCCCAGCGAAGCCGACCTCATGGCCGACTACGGCGTCTCACGCATCGTCGTGCGCAACGCCGTCGAAGTCCTCCGGTCCGAAGGGCTCGTGGTCAAGCAGCAGGGGCGCGGCAGCTTCGTCCGAGCGCAGCGGCCACAGCGCACCCGCGTCGTCGGCGACCTCTACAGCGAACGCCCCGAAGCCTCACCCTTCGCCGCATCCGCCCGAGCATCCGGTCAAGTGCCGGAATGGGAGTACCAGACCCGCCGCACCACCGCATCCAAGACGATCGCCGACCGGCTCGGCATCCAGGCCGGCGACCCGGTGATGCGGACCAGCTACCGCTTCTTCGCCGACGGCGAGCCCGCGATGCTCTCCACCTCGTTCGAGCCGCTGGTCATCACCGAGGGCACACCCGTCGAGCAACCCGAAGGCGGCCCCGTCACCGGCGTCGTGCCCCGCATGGACGCCATCGGTATCCACATCACCCACGTCGTCGAGGACGTCACCGGACGGTCCGCGCGGCCTTATGAGGCCGAGACGCTGAAGGTCCCGGTCGGCGTGCCCATCCTCGCGATCGAACGCACCTACTTCGCGAAGAGCCGGCCCGTCGAGACCGCCGACATCGTCGTCTCCTCCGACCGCTACGTCCTGTCCTATCGCCTACCCGTACCACCAAGGAAGGACTAGCCGGACACAGGCGCAGCAAGTTGGGCAAGTCTCCGCATTTCTGCCGTCTGGCGTGTAGTCTGCCGGTATTCATCGCAAGATCAATCTTGGGCGATGGCTTCGTACATCTAATGCCGGGGGGCGTGATGGTTCTTCGTGAGTTCCTCTACCTGGACATCGACAAGGTACGAGGTTTGGCCGCGCAGTTGTACGAAGGTGTGGTCGAGAGCACCACCGAAAGCTCCGACGACGGCAAGGAGACTGGTGTCGGCGTTGGGCCCCTGAAGTACGGCCGGAGGTGGGGTAGCACGGCCGTTCTTCAGAAGTCCATGGCGGATGCTCTCTTTCCCACGCTAGAGAGCGACTTGGAAGCCGAAGGAGTGCTGCGAGATGCTTCGGCTGATTTGGCTGACAACCGTGGATGGGTGAATCTTCGGAATACTGCCCCAGTAGGCTCGCTAATTCGCTTGAGCGGCCAAGCGGCGCTATTCGACGCCCGGTACTTTGCCAGCGTGCTCTCCAACATGGTTGTGGTGGGACAAGGCGTCGGAGAAGTCACTGGAGCAAGTGCCACAGGCGATCAGTCCCATCAGCAAGGTCTACCTCCCAAGGCCAAGCCTCCTGCTCAGAAAAGGGCAGAGCGGGACGCTCGGCGGGGAGAAGGTCTAGCCAATGCACCGGAGTTGCTCGAAAGTCTGATACCGCCTGGTCCAATTCCCTTGTTGGGTGATTCCGTTACGCGTGAGCAGATCGTCGGAATGGTCAAGATCGCACGTGGTGTTTTCACGCCCGGACTACATCTCACGATGTACTGTGCCGGGATCGACGGCCCACCCATTTCCGCGCGACTGGAAGAAGGGCGGAGGTTTCTTGATTCCGAGCCAGATGTTCTGTTCCAGCGCTACGGCGTCGCCCCGCTGGATTGGACCCTCGTCGGAATCGTGGGCCATCACGGCGCAAAGCCGCCGAGTAGCCAGTTCCCGTCACTGACCGAGCCTGATGGTCAGACGGTGTCGCGCGGCCGCACGGCTGCGGGGCTCAACCAGTTCATTTCATTCATCGCCAATCTCGGGTTCGCAGATCTTCCACGGGATCCGGGATTCTCCATTGTCCCATTGGCTGTCTACCGTGTCTTGGGCGGATCAGACCTTCCGCCTGCAGCAGAGGGATAAGCGTGAGGCGCAACCCCCGGTCCCCGGACACGCGAAGCACCTTCCCACTTGCGCGCACGGGGGATTGCTGGATTGAGCTATTGAGGATCAAGCGGCGCGCTGCGCGCGCCGTGCCCGCCCGGCCTTCGGGCCGGGCGTGCGGCCTGGCGGCCGTTCCGGGCCCTGGCGGCCGGCGGCCTGCTCGTAGTTCGGCATCAACTCGGCCAGGTTCCCAGAGTCACCGTTGCCGCCGTCGTCCTCGTAGCGGCCATTCTTTGACCTCCATTCCACGCGTCAAGGGCGCCTCCGGCGTCACTGCGTGATCGCTACGCGACCCTGGACCCGCTCCACTCCAGCCAACGACCGGCAGCTATGAGGACGACGCCTCAGAGTGAGGAGATCCAGCACATGGATGAATCCGCGACCGCATCGGGCGAACCGAGCGTCCAGGAGCATCTCTTGGCTGCATACTCCAGAGCCAAACGAGGCCGAGATGAGGCCCAATTATTACTGGAGGCGGGCTTCCCGAGCCCCTCATTGGTCTGGTCGGTCCGATCAGCTGAAGTACTACTACGTGACTTTGTGCTAGCGCCATACTTTATCGATCGCGGAACCGACTGGGCTACCGCCATGAAGAAGGCTTCAAGAGTCCTCGGAAATAGCGACTGGAAGAATGCCTTCACCAAAGCTGAGGAATGGTACGGCCCATTCGATGAACCGCTAACAGAGAATGGGTCGAACGCTTGGGCCTATTGGCAGAGTGTCACTGTTCGTCGACGCGGGGACATTGTGCACGGAAAAC
Source organism: Jiangella alkaliphila (assembly GCF_900105925.1). Classification (NCBI taxonomy): domain Bacteria; kingdom Bacillati; phylum Actinomycetota; class Actinomycetes; order Jiangellales; family Jiangellaceae; genus Jiangella; species Jiangella alkaliphila. Next base: position 486,492 of record NZ_LT629791.1, read on the forward strand.
CATTCCCTGACGCTACGACCGAAGAGGCCGCGCAAGCTCTGGCGTTCGCCGAAAGAATGGCGACCTGGTATGCGCAGCGATTTGTCACCAGCCCGCGGCATCCACTTGGCCAACAGGTGCGGCAGCTCATAGACCAAGTTGGCACGGCGCTACGCGGCGAGTCGCATGACTGATTTGAGTACCCGGCCTCCCCGCTCGGCGCTGAGCTACTTAGGGCAGCGTCACACGACTCAAGCGAAGGTAGAGTAAATGGACTGGGCATCTCTTGCGGTAGCGAGCATTCCGGCCGTCGCGGCAATCACGTCAGCCGTCGTTGCGTACAGGTCGGCACGAACGACAAAGCGCCTGGAATTGCAGGCTAGTCGGATCCGCGATCTAGAGAATCGCTTGGCTGAGAAGAAATTCGAGACCTATAAGCCAATGATAGATGCTCTCAACGATTTGCTGGACCCGGCAAAGAGCAAGACCGTGAACATGGGTGAGCTTGGCGAGAAGTTTAACAACTTTGATGCCTGGATTGCCATTTTCGGATCAGATCAGGCCGTATCAGCCTGGCATCGATTAAGGCAAGCTTCATTTCACAATCCCCCGGCAGAGATATTTATTCGACTCTATGCTGATTTTGTAATCGCTGCCCGGCGCGATATGGGTTACCCCGATTCTGAGGCCACGGGAGAGCAGCTGATTGGGTCCCGCCTACGAGATTTGTATAGCCAGACGGGGACAAACGTGAGGGAAGCGCTCCAGATGAACTGGGTCGAGGTCGAAAGGCGCACGGGATGGGCAGCACCTTGGAGCCCTGAGCCTGCTCAAGTACCGCCCGCCAACGCCCAACACCAGCCATGAGGCGTAGACGGCGTGGTCAGAGGTGACCGGACCAACAGTCCGAGCACGGCGGTGTGCGTGCAGGTCAGCCGATAACGTGCACTCCCACCGAGGACTGCGGCCGCCATCGGATCAGATGGCGGCCGCAGGCTACACAGAGTGCAGGTTGATGGGCTTGTTGAGGGCGTCGGCCAGGCGGGCGAGGTCGCCGGGGTCGCTGGTGACGACGAGGTCGCCGCGTGAGAGCGCGGAGATGACGACGGTGGCGTCGACGACGTCGCTCGTTCTTGCGGCTGCGCATGCAGCGCCGGCCTCGCGGGCGAGCTGTTCGGTTACGGGCTCGATCCTGCAGCCGCGCAGCAAGCGTGAGAGCTGATGCTGTGGGCCGCCTCGCCATGCCTGCGCCAGGACGGCGGCGGGGACGACGGGGCGGATCTCGTGGCGCAGCGCGCCACGATGGAGCGCCCAGATGTCGACTCGGTTCGCTTCCGCCGCGACCAACGCGCCGGTGTCGTAGGTGATGCCCATCAGTCAGTGATAACGCCCTCGCGGACCAGCACGTCGTGCGCCTTGCGTGCCTCGTCGGCGGGGATCGGTCCGTGCTCGGCCTCGAACTCCTCAACGGCCAGCAGGCCATCGAGAACGGCGGCGCGTTCCGCCGGCATGATGGCGGCCAGGCGCTCCCCGTGGTCGGTCAGGTAGATGACCTCCCCGGTGGACGTGGCTCGGCTGATCACCTCGCTGAGGTGATCCTTCGCGTCCTGCACCGGCATCTCGGACATAGTCCCAGCGTACGGCAGAAGCTCAGCAGACACAGCAGTCCTCACTTTCGGTCGAGACGACGCACGCGCGGGAAGGCGATGCGTCGTCGCAGCTTGCGGCATCGGGGGACGGCTGGTCCGTCGCACCAATCAGCGATGCGACGGGACCAGCCTGGTAGATCGTTAGATGTCGTCGCGGCCAGCTCGTCGCTGGATGCGTTCCACGGCCTCGCGGATCGCCTCGTGCAGTAGTTCGGCCTCCTGAGTCCCGAGGCGGACCACGGTGCTCCGACCATGACGCGGCATCGTGGTCAGTTCGACCCCGATGGTCGAGCTATGCGGGCGGACGACGTTGACGCCGAGGACCCAGCGCCCGGACTCGGCCGGGATCGACTCCAGGTAGTCCCGGTGGATGGTGTGCACGCCGGCCTCGTCGCACCACTTCACGCCGCAGCTCTCGCGATCAGCGGCGGCGGTCATGATGCGTTCTCCACGTCCGTGCGGTGGACCTTGCGCAGGTCGCCCACGACGGTCTCTAGCTCGCCCAGCGTTACGCCGGCCGCCGACAACGCAGCCGCGATGCGGTCGACCAGCTCGCGGTGCGCTTCGGCGGTGAGGGCGTAGCCGTCCTGGGGGAACAGCAGACCGGGTTCGAGCAGTTCCAGACCGTCGTCGCGGTCGGCCAGCCGCTGCAACTGTTCGATGATCTGCGCATCGGTCGCGCCGGGCAGGTACCGCTCACGGACGTTGGCGAGCAGCTTCGGAGTCCACATCGCCTGTTGCGCAACGTCGGCGATCCGCACCAGATCGGCGGCAAGCCGGCGCGCCTCCTTCGGCAGCAGGTCGAACTGCGCGTACATCTCGGTCTCGAACGGCTTGATCTCCACATCGATATGGGCATCGCCGTGCAGGATGTGCGCGACCATCTCGCCGACACCCTCCTCGACGAACGGTGCGCGGGTGATGATCTCTCGGGTATCGGGTTCGGGTAGCTTGACCACGGGTCTCTCCCTGGCTAGATCAGGTTGGGATCAAGTCCCCGGTCCGGTGTTCCAGCACCGGCCGGGGGCGACTAACTCAATGAGGACACGCAGGCATCAGGTGGGCCGCGTGGCCGCGCAGCTACGAGGCAGCGAAGAGGCATCAGAAGCCGCACCGCCCGCGATCAAGAGCCGATATCAGCCGCCATTCCGACCTGCGCAGATGGACGACCAACGGCAACGGACGACAGCGGACGGCGAGCCCGATCCGCACTGTCAAGGCGGAGGTCGCGGGTTCAAGTCCCGTCAGGACCGCCAGCAATACCCACAGCTCAGAGGTCATCCTCTGAGCTGTTCTCATGTCCGGGGCCAGCGACCCGGTCATGCGCTCCAGCTACCGCTTCTTCGCTGACGGTGGGTTACGTGGCTCTCATGCGTCTGGTGTCGTATGCCCACATCGCGATCTCGACGCGGTTGCGGACGCCGAGCTTGGTCATCAACGATGCGACGTGGGTCTTGACCGTGCTCAGGCCGACGAAGAGCTCGGTGGCGATCTCGGCGTTGGTCCGGCCCCGTGCGACCAGCGCGAGCACCTCCTCCTCGCGCTCGGTGAGCGGGTCGATGGGCTGGACCGGTACCACCGGCGCCTGGTCGGCGAAGGTCGCCAGCAGCCGGCGTGTGACGTTGGGGGCGATCAGCGCGTCCCCGTTGGCCGCCGCGTGGAGAGCCTGCACGAGGAGCTCCGGCCCAGCGTCTTTGAGCAGGAAGCCGCGGGCGCCGGCGCGTAGGGCGCCGAGGACGTACTCATCGAGGTCGAAGGTGGTGATCACGACGACCGCCATCGGGTCCGTCACGTCTGGCCCGGCCAGGCGCCGCGTCACCTCGATGCCGTCGAGCCCGGGCATCCGGATGCCGACGAGGAGGACATCGGGACGCAGCCGGGTCGCCAGGTCGAGCGCTGCGAGCCCGTCTGCTGCCTCCCCCACGACCTCGATGTCGGGTTGCGCGCCGAGGATCATCACCAGCCCGGTCCGGACCAAGTCCTGGTCGTCGGCCACGACGACACGGATGCTCATGCCGGCGCCTCCACCGGCAGCACGGCCTCGACCACCCAGCCACCCTCGGGCCCCGGCCCCGCGGAGAGCGATCCGCCGAGGAGCTGGGCGCGTTCGGCCATGCCCAACAGGCCGAACCCAGGCTCCCGGGCTGACCCCGGCTCGGTCTGTCCATCGTCGCTGACACGCAGCCTGACTGCGTCGCCCTCTCGGCGTACGTCGATCCCGACGCGGGTCGCGCTGCGGGCGTGCCGTACGGCGTTGGTCAGCGACTCCTGCGCGATCCGGTAGAGCGCGGCGTCCACGGGTCGTGCCAGCCGGGTCAACGAACCGTCCAGCGAGACCTCGACGGTGGGCGTCGCGTCGGCGCGCGCCAGAGCAGGCAGGTCCGCGACACCCAGTTGCGGTGAGTAGGCGACGGCTTCCTCGTCACGCAGCAACCGCACCATGGATCTCATCTCCGCCAGGGTTCGCGACGCTTCAGACTCGATCGCGGCCAGGACCTCGGCAGCCTTCTCAGGCTCGATGCCGGCAACCACGCCACCGGCCTGCGCCTGCACCGCGATGGCCGAGACGTGGTGGGCCACGGTGTCGTGCAGCTCGCGAGCCAGCCCCACCCGCTCCTGATTGCGGATCTCGCGCTGTTGGCGATGCCAGAGGTCCGCGCGGTAGCGGAACACCGCCGCGAGGGCGACGAACAACAGCAGGAGGACGCTCCCGCCGAAAACGTCGGCCCAGCCCGCGGAGGAGACGTACATCCCCAGCGCGACGACGACTGTCACGAACGCCGTCCCCAAGACCATCTCCCGGCCCGAGCCCCACCGCACCAGGGAGTAGAGCAGGATCAGGACGGCCATCATGGAGTAGAGGCCGAGGTCCCCGGCGTGCGCAGTCAGCTGGAGGACCGAGAGCAGCCCGACGACGCCCCACCCGACCAGGGCGGCCATCAGCGGGCGACCCCGCCGCCAGAGCAGGGCAGGCATCAGCGCCAGGGCGAGCACCGTCACAAGGGGTTGCCAGGCCAAGCCCGGCCGAGCGATGCCCTCGACCAAGGCGGCGGCCGCGAACACGCCCACCAGCAGCCAGTCGAGCCGACCGATGGGTGGGGCGTCAGCAGGCCGCGGCTCATGCCAGATGGAGCGCCGGACGGTGACCACGGCTCCAGCCTAGGGATCGGCTCGCCTCGGCGTACCCGCCGAAAGAACGAGAGAGAGACCATGCCATCGGCCAGGCGAACCCCAGCCTCCGGGCCGAGGCGCCCTCCGCCGGGCTCAGCGATCGTGGACCTACCGATCCTCACCACACAACGGAGCCCACGATGAGAACACGTCAACCCACCACCGCCCCACTGGAAGACCAGCGGATCCCGGTGAGAGCCAAGCTCGCCGCAACGTGGACGAGCTTCATGTTCCTCTACGCCTACGTGGACATTCTCAACTTCTTCACGCCCGGCGTCATCGAAGAGATCCTCGACGGCAAGGTCTTCGAGTTCGACCTCTCCCAGACCTTTTCGACCACGGCGCTGACCCTCATGGCCATCCCGATCCTCATGGTCGTGCTGTCGATGACGCTGCCCGCCCGGGCGAACCGCATCACGAACCTCATCGTGGCCTCGCTCTACGTCCCCGTCACGGCATTCAACGCGGTGGGCGAGTCCTGGCTGTACTTCTACGGCCTCGGCATCGTGCTGGAATTGATCCTTCTCGCCCTCATCGTGCGATTCGCCTGGACCTGGCCCCGCACCGCACCGTCGGCGACCATGGCGACCATGGCGACCAGCCCGGACCGTGACACCGTTCGCGCCCAACAGCAAGCGTGAACCCGAGAGCAGTCTTCAGGCGGACTGGATGAGGAGATCGACGCTGCCGGCATCGGAGGGCTGGCCTTTGGCCATGCCCCGCAACTCGCCACCGGACAGAACGATCAGGCGGACCTGGCCGGCGCGGAGATGAGCCAGGTCGCCTGCGGGCGTCTGCGTGACGGAGAAGTCGAGACGTTTGCCGTCGACCAGTCTGAGCATTCCGCTGCCGGGCTCACCGAGCGTGATCTGACCCGTCACGCCCAGACCGGCGGCGGACGCGCCGCTGAGCTCTCCGGCGGACGAGATCGTCAGGTCGTAGAGGCCTGCCGCACCGGAAGGCGGCGTGGCCCGGTACTCGGCCGTCGTGCCGTCGGGAAGCTCGACGGTGCCCGTGACCGAGTCGGCGGCCAGGGTGCCGTCCATCTCCGCGTCGCCGTCATCGGACTCCGCGACGAAGCTGTCGCCCGAGATCGGGCCGGAGAACCACTCGCTCAGGCCACTGCCGTCAGAGAGATAGATCTGCACGGCGCCGGAGCCCTTCTCGCCCTCGGCGGGTCCGGCGACGACGGCAACGAGGGCTTCGGTCCCCGAGACTTCACCCACGAAGCTGCCGAAGAACGCGTCAGCCCCCATCGCCGTCCCCGACTTCTCGCCGTCGGGGTTGTCGTCGCCGCTGCAGGCGGCGAGAGAGAGGAGCAGGAGCACGACCGGCATGAACCCGACCCGCATCCGTGTCCGTGTCCGCGTGACCATCCGTCCATCTCCCCACGAATCTCGAGTGCTCACGAAGCCGGCTTGAAGGTGAGGACGAGCTGGGGGAGGTTGTCCCCCTTCTCGCGTGCGTGGAACTGCTGCTCGGCGTCCTGGCCCTCGGCGGCGTCCTTGATCAGGAAGCCGTGGTTCGATCCGCTGGAGTACATCGCTTGGACGAGCGTCGCGACGTTCCACTCGCGGTAGCCGCTGCCCGACGTCGTCGTGACGGCCGAGCCAGACGTCTGCGGCGCATTCGCCCAGGTGACGTCGTTCTCCGTCCAGGATCCGCTGAGCCGGAAGACCTCGATGGTGCGCTGGCTCCCCGAGGCGGACGCCGCGTACAGGCGCAGCTGGGCCGTGTCGAGAACGCAGCCCGCCGGGATCGCCGGGAGGTCGTACCGGACCAGCGCGCGCAGGTTGGCGTCTCCGCTCTTCGACATGAGCTTGAGGATCGAGTCGCCGCCCTTGTTCGACGACGGGCTGCTCTGGTCGATCCACGCGTCGGCCACGGAGGTCACGGTCTGCGTCGGCCCGCAGCTCACGGGGTCGCCCCCGGGCTGGATCGTCCACTGCTGGCTGGCGGGCGTCTGGTCGAGGTTGCCGGCCGCGTCGGTCGCCCGCACTCTGAACGTGTGCTGGCCGACGGCCAGGTTCGTGTACTCCTTCGGCGAGGTGCATGCGGTGAACGGCCCGGAGTCGAGCGAGCAGGCGAACGTCGAGCCGGTCTCCGGCGAGAGGAACTCGAACGTCGCCCTAGTGCTCGGTGTGGACGACGGCGGGCCGGAGCGGAGCACGGTCTCGGGCGCCGTCTGATCGATCGTCCACGTGTACACGGCCGGCTGCGGGTCGACCGCTCCGCCCCCGTCGACGGCCCGGACGCGGACGGTGTGCGAGCCCACCGCGAGGTTCGAGTAGCTGCGCGGGCTCGTGCACGCCGCCCACGCCGCACTGTCGAGCTGGCACTCGAACGTCAGGCTCGCCGCCGGCGTCGCGTCGTCGGTGCCGGTGAAGGTGAAGGTGAAGGTGGCCGAGCTGCTCGAGGTCGCCGCCAGCGGGCTGCCGGTGATCTGCGTGTCGGGCAGGCCGTTCGGCGGCGCGACGGCTCCGAACGTCAGCACGAGCTGCGGCCGGTTGGTGCTCTCCTCGCGGCTGTGGAACTGCTGCTCCGCATCCTGGTTCTCGTTCGCGTCGCGGACGAGGAACCCGTGGTTCGCGCTCGTGTACATCGACTGCACCATCGCGGCGACGTTCCACTCGCGGTAGCCGGTGCCCGAGCTCGTCGTGACGGCCGAGCCGGTCGTCGCCGGCTGGTTCGCCCACGTGACGCCGCCCTCGGTCCAGGTGCCGCCGAGCTGGAGGACCTGGATGGTGCGACCGCTCGCGGCCGACTTCGCGTTGAGCCGCAGCGTCGCGCTCTGGACCGAGCAGCCCGCGGGCAGGGCCGGCAGGTTGAACCGGACCAGGGCACGCAGGTTGCTGCCGCTCTTCGACATGACCTTGAGGGTCGAGTCGGAGCCCTTGTTCGACGAGGTGCTGCCGGAGTCGATCCAGGCGTCGGCGGTGGCCGTCAGGGTCTGCGGCGCGCCGCAGTTGACGGTCGCGCTCTGGACCGTCCACGTGTAGGTCGCCGCCGTCTGGTCGACGTTGCCGGCGGCGTCCTTCGCCCTGACGGAGAAGGTGTGCGAGCCGATCGCCAGACCCGTGTACGCCTTCGGCGTGGTGCAGGCCGCGTACGCACCCGAGTCGAGCTTGCACTCGAAGGTCAGGCCGGCCGCCGGCGTCTGGTTGTCCGTGCCGGCGAAGGAGAACGACGCGTTGGTCTGCGTCGTCGTCGCCGGCGGGTTCGCGCTGATCGACGTCTCCGGCGCCGTCGTGTCGGGCACCGGGGCCGGCTCCTGGATCGTCCACACGAAGGTCGCGGGCGTCTGGTCGACGTTGCCGGCGGCGTCCTTCGCCCGCACCTCGAACGTGTGCGGACCCACCGTGAGCCCCGTGTACGCCTTCGGCGAGGTGCAGGCCGCGTACGTCCCCGCATCCAGCTTGCACTCGAAGGTGAGGCCGGCCGCGGGAGTCCCGTTGTCGCTGCCGGTGAACGCGAAGCTCGCGTCGGTGTTCGTCGTGTTGTTCGTCGGGGACCCGGTGATGGACGTGTCGGGCGCCGTCGTGTCGGCGACGGTGAAGGCGTGGCTGTCGGCCGGCCCCACGTTCCCGGCTTCGTCGACGGCCCGCACGTGGAAGGTGTGCTCGCCGGGCGTCATCGCCGCCAGGTCGGCGTCGGAGTACGTCTTCGGACTGACACAGACGCTGTACGCGGCGCTGTCGACCCGGCACTCGAACCGCAGGTCGGCCGTGGCCGTGTGGTCGTCGGTGCCGGTGAACTCGATCACCAGCGAGCCCGCCGTGACGTCGGTGATCTCGGCCTCGGGACCGGCGACGTCCTGCACCGTCCAGCTGTGGCTCTCCGTCCGCGCGTTGCCCGCGGAGTCGGTCGCCCGCACGTCGAACGTGTGCTCGGCCGCGGACAGGCCGGAGTACGACGTCGGCGAATCGCAGGGCTCGTACGCCGCCGCATCGAGGCGGCATTCGGTCGTGACCTCGCCGCCCCAGTTCTCGCTGGTGGTGAAGGCGAACTGGGCCGCCGTCTCGGACGTCGTCGCCGCCGGCTTCTCGCCGAGCGTGATGCTCGGCGCGGTGAGGTCGGCCACCGTCCAGCTCCGGCTCACCGTCACGCTGAGGTTCTCGCCCTCGGACAGATCCGTCGCCTGGACGCTGAACGTGTGGTCGCCCAGGCCGAGACCCGTGTACTGGATGCCGGACTGGCACGCACCGAACGGTGCGCCGTCGAGCGAGCACTCGAAGGTGGCCGGCTCGTCGGCCGAGAACTCGAACCGCGCGGTGGTGGCGTCGACCGTGCCCTCCGGCCCCCTGCCGATCGTGACCAGCGGAGCGGAGAGGTCGGCGACCTCCCACTCGTACTGCGCGGGCAGGAAGCTCGCGTTGCCGTCCTTGATCGCCTGGACCTCGAACGTGTACTCACCGAGGGCGAGATCCTCGTAGGACCGCGGCGAGGTGCAGGCCTCCCACGTCGTACCCGTGTCCTCACCGGTCAGGCGGCACTCGAACGTGCTTCCGGCCTGGTCGGTGCTGAACTCGAACTCCGCCGTCCGGCTCTCGTTCTCGATGTCCAGGGTGTCCGGCTCCTGGTCCGCGGGGCCGGCCTCGATCGTGGCCACCGGCCGGGCCAGAACCGTCCACGTGTAGACGGCCGGCGTGGCGTCGCGGACGCCCGCGTCGGTGATCGCCCGGACCTGGAGCGTGTGCTCGCCGAACAGCGCGTTGAACCGATACGGCGAGTCGCACGAGCTCCACGCCTCGGCGTCGAGGCTGCACTCGAACTCGGCCGGGTGCTCGATGGTGTCGATGGTCGAGCCGAACTGGAACTGGACCTCGGCGCCGTCACCCGTCGACTGGATCGTCGGATCCGGCGGCGCTTGGATCATGGTGGTGTCGGGAGCGACCACCGCCGAGGCCTCGGCGACGGCGAACGGCGAGAGGCTGCTGACGACACCGCAGAGCAGGTCGCCCTGCTGCTCGAGCGTCACGTCGAGCCACTCCCCGTCGAAGTGGAGGACGTGCGCGTCGACGAGCGCGCCGTACGGCAGGCACACCGTGATGTCACCGACGAAGGTCGCCGTCGTGGAGACGTCGTAGTAGAGAGCGTCGGCCGCGTCGTAGCCGGCCGGCAGGGTGGGCGCCGACTCCGCGGCGAGCGTGGCGACCGAGGTGAAGCCCTCGGCGGTGACCTCGGCGAACGTCAGCGTGGCACCGCCTGTGGACACCTCGATGTTCGTGCCTACCGGCGTGTTGGCCGCGCCCGGAGGCTCGATCGTCCACTCGTAGGTGGCCGGCGAGTCGTCGACGTTCGGCGGATCGGCCGTGTCCGAGGCGCGCACCGCGAAGGTGTGGTCGCCGACGGTGAGGCCGGTGTAGACGTCGCCGCTCTCGCAGTCGGCGAACGCGGCCCCGTCCAGCGAGCACTCGAACGTCAGGTCGGCGGGCGCGGTCAGGTTGTCCGTGCCGCCGAAGACGAACGTGGCGGAGCTGTTGGTGGTCGGGTTCGCCGGACCGAGCTGGAGCGTGGTGGTCGGCGCTGTCGTGTCGGAGGCGTCGATCGTCCACGTGTACTCCGCGGCCGGGCTCTCGGTCATGCTCTGCCCGGCAAGCGGCAGCGTCGTGGCCCTGACCTCGAACACGTGCTCGCCGTTGGACAGGTCGTACGGGTACGGCGACGTGCACGGCTCGAACGGGTCGACGTCCGGGTCCACGGCGTCGAGCCGGCACTCGTACGTCGAGCCCGGCTGGTCGACGAAGGACAGCTCGCCCGTGGCGCTCGTGCTGGTCTCGCCGTCCGGCACGTCGACGCCGGCCGGCGCCTCGTTCGTGATGGTGGTCAGCGGCGGCGCGATGACGTTCCACGTGTGGGTGGCCGGCGTGAGGTCGGTGAGCGGCGTCTCGTCGACGGCCCGGACCTGGAACGTGTGCTCGCCACCCGCGAGCTCGGGGAGCGTCCACGGCGTGGAGCACGGCTCGAACGGCGCCGCGTCCAGGGCGCATTCGAACTCGAGGTTCGCCGGGATCGTCCCGTTGTCGGATCCGGTGAACCGGAACTCGACCTCGTTGCCGCTCGGGTTGCTCGGGAGCGGGGCGAGCAGCGTCGTCTCGGGTGCCGTGTCGTCCGTGACCACCCACTCGTGCAGCGCTGTCTCGAGCGTCACGCTCGGGAGCAGGTCGGCCCTGGTCGCGGTCACCTCGAACGTGTGCGGGTTCTGCTCGCCGGCCAGGAGGTCCGTGTACTCGAACGGCGAGGAGCACGGGAGCTCCGGTCCGCCGTCGAGGACGCAAGTGAACGCTGCCTCCGGATCCGTGGAGCTGAACTCGATCGTCCCTGTGGACGCCGTGCCGCCGGTGGCCGGCGGGGCGTCTGTGATCGTCACGTCAGGAGCCACGTCGGTGCCGCTGACGAACTCGAACTCGGCAGGTGTCGTGTCCGGCGTGCCGAACTGGCCGACCGTGAAGACCTGGAACAGGTGCTCGCCGTAAGGCACGTCCGGGTAGCTGACCCCGGAGACGCACGGCTCGAAGGCGGTCGAGTCGAGAGCGCACATGAAGGTAGCGCCCGTGCCGGAGAACTCGAAGCTGAACGAGGTCGCGGTCGTCTCGAAGTCGGGCCCGGCGATGGGCGGCGTGACGGCCAGGAACGTCGTCCCGGGCTCCGCCTCGACGGCGAACTCGTGCGCAGGCTCGGGAGCCGGCGTGAGGTCGTGGTTGCCCGCGATGTCGATGGCGCGGACCTGGAACGTGTACGCGCCCGCGGTCAGCTCCTCGAACGCGATGTCGTGGACGAAGGTGTCGTCCGCTGCGGGCTCCCCGCACTCCTCCCACACCACGGGGTCGCCCGCGGTCGTGTTGGTGACGGCGCACTCGAACTCGAGCTCGAACGACGAGCCGAGGTCGTCGGCCCCGCGGAAGGTGAACCGCAGGCCGGGGTCGAGGAACTGTGCCGGGCCGATGCCCTCCGCGCCGAGGAAGAAGGTCTCGGGCGGCGTCACGTCCTGGACCGTCCACCGGTAGACCGCCGGCGTCTGGTCCATGACCTGCTCGCCGTCGGCGTTGCGGTACTGGTTCACCGCGCGGACCTCGAACTCGTGCTCCTCCGGCGCGCCGGCCTCGCCGGGCAGGAACGGCCCGGCCTGGTACCCGGACGAGCAGTTCACGAACGGCGATCCGTTGACCGAGCACTGGAACGTCGCGCCGGGCTGCTCGGAGTGGAACTCGAAGGTCGCGGTGAACTCGCCGGTCGGGTCGGCGGGTCCTGCGTCGATGACGGTGTCCGGTTCGCCCGTCGTGACCCACACGAACGGCTCGGTGTCGACCGTGCCGGCCGGGAAGCCGCGGCTGGCGCCCGCGGGCGTCTCATCGACGTTCGGGACCTCGGCCGCATCGATCGCGCGGACCCACAGCCAGTGCGGCCCGGAGTCGAGCGACTCGAGGAACCAGACGGTCTCGCACTCCTCCCACGTCGTCGGCAGCTCGGCCGGCGGCGCACCGTCACCCATGGCGCACTCGAAGGTCTCGACCGGCTCGTTGCTGGCGAAGGCGAAGGTGACGTCCGGGCCGGAGTTCGCCGGGTCAGGGAAGACGGTGATGAACGTCTCGGGCGGCGTGGTGTCGTCGGCACCGATGATCAGCCACTCGTAGAACGCCGGCGAGATGTCACGGTTGCCGTCGGGGTCGACCGCGCGGACGTGGAAGACGTGCGGTCCACCGCCGAGCGGGCCGGCGATCGTGTGGGGCGAGGTGCAGGGCGCGAAGTCGCCGGTGTCGAGTGCGCACTCGAACTCGAAGACCGGGTCGTCGTTGAGCAGCTCGAAGCCTTCGAACTCGAAGGTCGCGCTGGTCTCGGTCGTCTCCTCCTCCGGTCCGAGGACGATCTCGGTGTCCGGCCCGGACATGTCGACGACCGTCCAGTTCCGGATGGCGCCGACGGGGTCGATGTTGCCGGCCGCGTCGATGGCCTGGACCACGAGGGTGTGGTCGCCCGGCGTCGTGACCTCGATCTCCTCGAGCGTCTCGCAGCCTCCGATGGCCGCGCCGTCGAGCGTGCACTCGAACTCCAGCTCGAGCTGCGGCGTCATGTCGTCGGTGCCGGTGAACTCGAAGATGCTGATGAAGTTCGGCGTGGACGAACCCTCGGGCGGTCCGTTCGTGATGACGGTCGTCGGCGGTGTGACGTCCGGGCCGATGATCTCCCACTCGAAGATCGCGGGTGTCAGGTCCATCCAGCCGAACTCGTTGATGGCCTGGACCAGGAACTCGTGGTCGCCTTCCTCCAGCGGGCCGACCGTGAGCGGCGACTCGCAGTAGAAGAACGGATCGCCGTCGATCGAGCACTGCGTGATCGCGTTCGGCTGGTCGGCCCAGAACTCGAACGTCGCCGAGCCGCTGGTCGACGTGGGCAGGCCCTCGGGACCGAGCGGGCCGTCGGGACCGGACAGGATCGACGTCTCCGGCGCCATCCCGGACGAGGCGCGCGCGATCGCGTACAGACCGAAGTCCTCGACGATGTTGCTGCACAGCCGGGCCGGCGTGGAGAACGGGTTGTGCAGCGTCGTGACGTCGAGCCACACGTCGCCGTCGAAGTGGAGCAGCCGCAGCGAGGTGGCCCCGTTGAACGCCGCCGGGTCGTAGTTCACGCAGAGCGTGACCGGGTCGGAGTAGGCGGCGGTGGTGTTGATGTCGTAGAGCTGGGTGCCCGCACCGCTGAAGCCGTCGGGCAGCGCCGGGCCGGCCGGGATGCGGTCGACCGTGGTCGTCCCCGCCGTCTCGACGGAGAAGTAGGTGACGGTGACGTCGCCGACGGTGACCGCGACGTTGTCGCCAACCGGCGTGTTCGGCGCGCCGGCGGCCTCGATCGTCCAGGTGTGGACGGCCGGGCTCGCGTCGACGTTGCCGGACAGGTCGGTGGCCACGGCGGTGAACGTGTAGGCGCCCGGAACGAGATCGGTGAACTCGGTCACGACGCCCGGCTCACACTCGCCGGTCTCGGTCCCGGCGGGACCGGTCAGCGTGCACTCGATCGTCACCGTCGGGTCATCGGAGCTGACCTGGAAGTACGCGGTCGTGCTGAGCGTCGTCGCGGCCGGGCCGAAGTCGATGATCGTCTCGGGGGCCGTGAAGTCCTGGACCGTCCAGGTGTGCGTGGCCGGGATCGGGTCGTGCTCGAACGGCAGACCCATCCAGTCGACGCCCGTGTAGAGCGTCTGCACCTGGAAGGTGTGCTCGCCGGGGAACAGGTTGGTGTACGTCTTCGCGTACGTGCCAGGCGTTCCAGCCACGGGCGTCTCGTTGCACAGCCCGAACGGGCGGTCGTCGAGCGAGCAGTAGAAGACGGCGTCGGGGTCGAGCGGGTCGCTGGTGAACTCGAAGGTCGCGGTCGTGGTCGTCCCGTTGGCCGGCGCCGACGTGATCTGCGCCTCGGACGGGGTGACCCGGAACTCGGAGTCCTCCCACGGACCGAGGTTCCCGAACTGGTCGACGGCGCGCACGGCGAAGAGGTGCTCGCCGATGCCGAGGCCGGTGTAGGTCATGCCGGCCGGGTCGCACGGCAGCGGATCGTTCGGCAGTCCGGGCGTCGTCGACGGTCCAGGCGTGCCCGGGTTGAATCTCCCGTCGAGCCAGCAGTGGAACGTCACCGGCGTGACGTCGGCGGAGTACGTGAAGGTCACGGTCCGGTCGGTCGTCTCCTCCTGCTCCACACCAGGCCCGGAGAGGATGGTCGTGACCGGCGGCGGCGCGACCGTCCACGTGAACTCGGCCGGCGTCGACTCGACGTTCCCGGCCGCGTCGACGGCGCGCAGCAGCAGCGTGTGCGTGCCGCGGGTGAGGTCGGAGAACTCCTCGGGCGAGGTGCACGAGTTCCACGACGTGGTCGAGTCGAGCGCGCACTCGAAGGTCAGCTCCTGCGCGGGCGTCCGGTTGTCGGTGCCGGCGAAGGTGAAGGTGGCCGTCTGCGACAGCGTGCCGTTCTCCGGCCCGGTGGCGAACTGCGCGTTCGGCTCGGTGACGTCCGCGCCGAGTACGACGAGCCACTCGTAGACCGCTTCCTCGCCGACGATCCCCTGCGCGCTGGTCGCGCGGACCGCGAACTGGTGCTCGCCGTCCTCGACGACCCAGGCCGCACCGGTGGCGGGCAGAGTCGTCCCGCCGCACGGCAGGAAGTCGGAGCCGTCGACGGAGCACTCGAACGTCGACCCCGCCTGGTCGGCCTCGAAGGTGAAGACGGCGTTCTCGGTGCCGCTGGCGCCGTCGGGCTCCCCCGAGATGGGGTCGAGACGGCCGTCCGGCCCGCTCAGGAACGTCACGACCGGCGCACCCGAGACGTTGACGGTCCGGGTGGCGGCCGGCCCGATGTTGCCGGCGAGGTCCGTCGCGCGGACGGCGACGGTGTAGGCGCCGGGCTCGAGGCCGCTGATGTCGTAGCCGCCGACGGGCGACTCGCACGACTCCCACTCGGCCGACGAGACGCCGGCCGCGGTGAGGTAGGCCGCGCACTCGAACTCGAGCTCGAGCTGCGGTGTCGCGTTGTCGATGCCGGAGAACGTGTAGAGCTCCGGCTCCTGGCCGACGGTCGCGCCGTCGGCCGGACCACCGGTGAGGGTCACGGCAGGCGTTCGCCTGTCGGCGACCGGGGTCCAGGTGTACGCGGCCGGCGTCGGATCGGCGTTGCCCTCGAACTCGGGCTGCGTCGGGTCCGGGAACTCCGGCTCGAACATGTCGACGGCGCGCACATAGAACGTGTGCTCCGTGAGCAGCAGCTGCGGATCCGCGTACGAGTACACGTCGAGCAGGTTGAACGGGCTGACGCACTCGACCCACTCGTTCCCGTTCGGCGGCGCCGTGCCGTCGGTGACCTGGCACTCGAACGTGAGCAGGAACTCCGGGGTCAGGTCGTCCGTGCCGCTGAACTCGAAGATCGTCGAGCTCAGGTCGAGCAGCCCTGGGGCGCGCTCGATCGTGGTGTTCGGCGGCAGCGTGTCGACCGGTTCGACGACCTCCCACTCGTACACGGCGGGCTCCAGCTCGGCGGCCGTGCCGAACAGCTCGGACTCGCCGTAGACCTCGAGCACGTGGTCGCCGGGGAGCAGTGGCTCCGGGAAGGCGGTGTCGCCTTCGAACGCCGGGCCGGCGCGGAACGGCGACTCGCACGGGAAGTAGCCGCCGGGGTCCATGCTGTCGAAGCGGCACCAGAACGTCGCGTCGGCGACGTTGGCCTCGAAGTGGATCTCGGCCGAGGTGCTCGCGCTCGGACCACCCGTCGCCGGGTCGCCCTGCGGGCCGCCGGCTGTCGGCGTGAAGCCGGGGCCGTCGGTGAAGACGACGTTGACGCCCAGGAGCTCCCAGGTGAAGGTCGTCGGCGCACCGACGTTGCCCTCGAAGTCGATCGCGCGGACGGAGAACGTGTGCGGTCCGACCTCGTTCTCCTCCAGGCCCCACTCGAAGGCGCCCTGGTTCATGAACGTGGCCGCCTCGAAGCCACACGGCTCGTAGCCGTTCGCGTCGACCTTGCATTGGAAGGTGACGTCCGGCTCGTTCGCGTGGAAGGTGAAGATCGCGTCGAGGAGCCAGACCTGGACGCCGGCCGTCGCGGGCTCGATGTCCTCCGGCACGACGTCGAGGGTCACCTCGGGTGCCACGCCCGTCGGCAGCGGCACGTAGCTGAAGGTGAAGCTCTCCGGCGTCGGGTCGGCCAGGCCCTGGCCCATCATGTCGACGGCGCGGACCTCGAAGGTGTGCTCGCCGGGACTCAGGTTCAGGTACTCGGCCGGGTAGTCGCAGTCCTCCCACGCCAGCGGATTCGTCGAGTCCATCCGGCACTCGAAGACGAGCTCGTGGATCGGTGTGAACTCGTCGTCGCCCATGTAGGTGAAGCTCGCGTTGCGGCTCGGGCTCTGGATACCCGGCGTGGCGGTGTCCCAGTCGGCCGGGCCGGAGACGATCCAGGTCTCGGGCGCGCCGGGCACGGTGCCGAGCTCGCAGACCACGCCGAAGCACTGCTCGGGCTCCATGTTGCCGGCGGCGAAGTTGCCGCCGCCGTCGACGGCGCCGACCGAGTAGATGCCCCAGCCGCCGTTGATCTGGGCGACGTTGTCCTTGATCGTGTGGCCGGAGCCCTCGACGTAGATGCCGTCGCCGCCGTTGGAGTCCGCGGTGTTGTTCTCGACCAGGGTGCCGGAGTCGAGGACGGACGACTCGGTGACGGCGATGCCGTCGCCGCCGTTGCCGCTGGCGGTGTTGCCGCGGACCACGGTGTCCTCCGACAGTTCGCCGATCTCGACGCCGGACCCGAGCGTCCCGCTGGCGTTGTTCGCCTCGATCGTCGTGCCGGTGGCCTCGCCGACCTCGACGCCGCTCGCGCTGCCGCCGAAGTCGTTCCCCTTGACGAGCGTGTTCGTGGCGAGCTCGACGACCACGCCCGGCCCGGACGAGCCGTTCACGGTGTTGTTGAGGACGGTGTTCCCGTCGCCGCCGACCAGCACGCCGCCCTGGCCGCCGGAGATCGTGTTCCGCCGCACCAGGTTGTCGTTCGAGGGCAGCAGTTCCTCGCCGGCCACGACAGCGAAGCCGCCGTTGTCCTTGAGCGTGTTCTCGCTGACGGTGTTGTTCCCGCCGCCGATCATGAAGATCCCGTCGCCGCTGCTCATCGAGACCTGGTTGCCCTCGATCAGGTTGTCGCTGGCGAACTCCAGGTAGATGGCGCCCTCGCCCTGGTTCGCGCCGAGCGTGTTGCCACGGATCACGGTGTGGCGCGTGCCGGTGTAGAGCGCGATGCCGAGCTCGTTGGCCACGATGGAGTTGTCGCGGATCGTGTTGCCGTCGCCGCCCTGGTCGGCGTCGGACAGCGCTATCCCGGCCTCCTCGTTCGCTTCGACCCGCAGGTCGTGCACGACGTTGCGGGCGGTGCCCACGTTCAGCTGGACGCCGTAGAGGAACTGGGTGACGAGGCCGTTGGTGACCGTGACGTCGTCATGTCCGTTGTTCAGGATGCCGGCGTCGAGGCCCAGCCCGTCGATGACGTGGCCGTCGAGATCGATGGTGATGCCGGGGGCGCCCACGATGAGGCCGTGGCCGCCGCAGTCGACGAGGTCGTTGGTCAGGCGCGTGCTCTGGGTGAGGATCTGGCCGCAGCTGACCTGGGCGGCCACCGGTAGCGGACCGATGGTCCAGGCGAACACCTTCGTGTCGAAGGTGCTCGCGGCGTCCGTGGCCCGGACCCAGAACTCGTGGTCACCGGGCTCGAGATCGGTGTACGTGACCGGCGAGGTGCAGGCCGCCGCGTCCGGCCACAGGTCGGTCAGGTCCGTGCCGGCGTCGACCCGCAGGCACTGGAACGTCACGCCGGCGTTGCGGTTGGCGGAGAACGCGAACGTGGCGTCCGTGTCCACCGTGATCTTGTCCGGCGTGGAGTCGATCGAGACCGCGAAGCTACCGAGCTCCACCGACCACGTGTAGGTGGCCGGCGTCGCGTCGGCGTTGCCGCTGAAGTCGATCGCGCGGACCTCGAACGCGTACGTGTCGTTGACGAGATCGGTGATCGTCTCCGGGCTGGTGCAGGCCTTCCACTCCACGGACGCGGCGAGAGGCTGGGGGCCGAACCGGCACTCGAAGGTGACCGGGCTCGCGTTGTCGGCGCCCGTGAAGTGGAAGACGGCAATGCTCTGCGTGCTCGGGTTGACCGGCGCCTCGAGGATGCTCGTGTTCGGGGCGATCGAGTCGCCGCCGCCGGGCCCGTCCACGCAGGTGATGTTGTAGCACTGCTGGGGCTTGAGGTCAATGCCGAGCGGGCCCTGGTTGCCCTGCGCGACGTTGCCGCCGCCGTCGATGTTCGCCCGCCCGTTCGACGGGTCGCCGACGTGGATGCCCCAGCTCTCGTTGTCGAAGGCGACGTTGTCCTTGAACAGGTGCGCCGGCTTCGATGCCTGGATGCCGGTGCCCTTGTTGCCGTTGGTCGTGTTGCCCTCGACGAGGGTGCCCTGGCCGGCCGGGGTCTCGTCGCCGATGTAGATCCCGCCGCCGTCGTTGTTGCTGGACACGTTGTCGAGCAGCACGTTGCTGAGCGACTGCGCCTCGAGCGTGATGCCGGTCGACTCCGAGTTGCTGGCGTCGTTCGCTTCGATCCGGTTGCCGGTCGACTCCTTGAGCGAGACTCCGCCCTTGTTCCCGCTGACCTCGTTGCCACGGATGACGTTGTCGTTCGCCCGGTAGAGCTCGATCGCGTAGGCGCTCGAGAGCGTCCCCACGTTGTCGATCAGCTGGTTCTGGCTCGACGTGTCGATCTCGAAGGCGGGTCCGGCGGTGTCGGACACCATGTTGCCGACGACGACGTTGCCGGTCGACTCGATGCCGATCGTCGGCCCCTGCGTCGTGGCCCCGACCAGGACACCGTGAGCGGCGTCCACGATCGTGTTGCCCTTGACGGTGTTGCCGGTGGCGCCCTCGAGGAGCACGCCGGCACCGCTGGAGGACTGCAGGTCGTTGCCGTCGATCAGGTTCTCGGTGGCGCGCTCGATCCAGACCGCGTCGTCGCTCGAGGCGCCGATGAGGTTACCGCGCACGACGTTGTCCTTGGCGCCGTTGAGGATCCACACGCCGCGCCGGTTCGACACGAGCGTGTTCGACCGGACGATCGTGCCGTCGACGCCGGACTGGAAGCCGGGCACCGGTTCGCTCGGGGCCAGGGTCGGGTCCTCGGGGAACGTCCCATGGCCGAGACTGATGCCGGCCTCCTGGTTGGTCTCCGCCGTGATGCCCTCGACGATGTTCAGCCCGGCGCCGTTGTTCAGCATGACGCCGTAGTCGAAGTCGGCGAGACGACCGTTGCGGATCGTCACCGAGACGAAGCCGTTGTTGAGGATCGCGGCTCCGAGCGACTTGCCGTCGATGGTCTTGCCGTTCAGGTCGATGGTGATGCCGTCGGCGCCCACGATGAGGCCGTGGCCCAGGCAGTCGCCCAGGTTGTTGTTGACGATGATGCTCTGCGTGATCGTCTGGCCGCAGAAGACGGTCTTGTGCACCGGTGCCGCGCCCACGGTCCAGACGTAGGCCGCCGGGACCCCGTCACCCGGGTCGAGCGGGTCCGGCTCGGCCGGGTCGTCGACGGCGCCGTTCACGTCGTCGACGTTTCCGGACAGGTCGACGGCTCGGACCTGGAGCACGTGCTCGCCCGGTGTCAGGCCGTTGACCACGTGCGGCGAGGTGCAGTCCGTCCATGCGGGCTCGCCCGCGTCCATCGCGCCGTCGAGCCGGCACTCGTACGTGAGTCCGTCGATCGGCGTCTGGTTGTCGCTGCCCGTGAAGGTGAACGTCGCGCTCGTCTGCACGGTCGTCGGGTCCGGGCCGGTGAGGACCTCGGTGTCGGGCGGCGTCGTGTCCGGGGGCGGCGGGTGGATCCACCAGGTGTGCGACGCCGGGCTCAGGTCCTTGTGCCCGACGAGGTCGACGGCGCGGACCTGGAAGATGTGCCCGCCGTGGGCGAGGCCGGCGTACTGCTTCGGCGACTCGCACGGGCCCCACTCCACCGTGCCCGGGATGTCCTCGGGCGTGAGCTCGTCGTTGAACTCCTCGTGGTACGTCCGGCACTCGAAGGTGAGGTTCTCGCCCGCGGTCCGGTTGTCGTTGCCGGTGAACGCGAAGGTCGCCGCTTGGTTCGTCGTGTCGTAGCGCGTGCCGGCCTCGTCGGTGACCAGCTCGCCGGGCGCCTCGGTGATGCGCGTGTTCGGCGCGGCGCCGGCGGCGGCGCAGTCGACGCCGAGCGTCTCGCCGGGACCGCACTCCTCGGTGCCGTCCTCCTCGACGCCGGGCTCGATCCGCCAGGTGTACTCGGCCGGGGTGAGATCGAAGTTGCCGGCCTGGTCGACGGCGCGCACCTCGAAGTGGTGGTCCATGGCCGGTTCGAGGCCGAGGTAGGTCTGCGGGCTGGCGCACTCCACCCAGCGCTCGCCCTCGGGCGGCTCCGGCAGCTCCGGCGGCTCGGTCGGGTCGGGCGGCTCGAGCTCGGGGTCCTCCGGCGGCACCGCCGGGTCCGGTGGCGCGTCGAGGCGGCACTCGAAGATCATCGCGGTCACCGGATCGCCGGTCGGACCGTCGTTGGCGGTGAACTCGAAGACCGCCGTCTGGTTCCCGGTCGCGGCGGGCGGCACCGAGGTCAGCGTGGTCTGCGGCGCGGCGAGGTCCGGTGGGGTGATCTCACCGAAGTCGGTCGTCCCGCAGACGACGCCCACGCACTGGACCGCGTCGGGCAGGCCGGGCGTGACGCCGACGTCGGCGTGGTTGCCGCCGGCCCGGTTGCCGCCGCCGTCGATGTTCCGGTTCGGGTCGAGCGGTTCGCCCTGAACCGGCTCTTCGCCGGCCTCGATTCCGTAGCCGGCGTTGAGGTTCGCCGTGTTGTTGCGGATCGTGTGGCGTCCGGTCGCGACCGAGATGCCGCTCTCGCCGTTCTCGTGCGCGGTGTTGCCCTCGATCAGCGCTCCGCCGACGCCGACGCCGTTCGCGTCGAAGGCGGCGGCTTCCACCGAGATGCCCGCGCCGCCGCTGTTGTTGGCGATGTTGTCGCGGATGATCATGCTGACGCCGTCGCCGAGCTCGATCCCGGCCTGGAGCGAGCGCGAGACGTCGTTGTTCTCGACCACGAGGCTGTTCGTGCCCGAGGCGTCGAGTCCCGACGGGTTGTAGCGCAGATCGCTGTTCTTGACGACGCTGTTGCTGGAGTTGGACAGCACGACGCCGCCGTCGGACTGCTGGTGCGCCAGCACGCCGTCGACCTCGATCCGGTCCGAGTCCTGCACGATGACGCCCGCGTCGCCGTTCCGGACGAGGACGCCGCCGCGGACGATCGTCCCGTGCGAGCCCTGGTGGATGACGACGCCGGCGTCGCCGGTGTCGCTCACGTCGTTGTTCTCCAGGACGTTCTGCCGCGAGCCGTTCTCGACCACGATGCCGGCATCGGAGTCGAGGGCCGGGTCGATGATGATGCCGCTGATCGTGTTGTTCCGGATGACGTTCCGGTGGCTGTCGAACACGTGGATCGACATGCCGTTGGAGACGAAGTGGTTGTTCTCGATCAGCGCGCCCTCGGTGCCGCTCATGAGCTGCAGACCGGTCTCGCCGTTCGAGTCGAAGACGCTGTCGTAGACCGAGGCGCCGGTGCGCCCGTTGTCGGCGTCGAAGAGCTGCACGCCGGTGAGCGCGTTGCGGACCAGCGTCATGCCGTGCACGTCGCTGTGGATGGAGCCCGGGCTCAGCAGGATGCCGTAGCCGTAGTTCGTGACCGTGCCGTTGCGGATCTCGACGTTCGGGTAGCCGCTGCGGATACCCGGAGTCAGGTTGTCCTCTTCGCCCGGCTCGAGGACGAAGCCGCTGGACACCGTGTGCCCGTTGAGGTCGAGGACGATGTTCGGCGCGCCGATGGCGATGCCCTCGCCGAGGCAGCCGGTGACGTCCGCGGCGAGCTTGGTGCTCTTGGTGATGACCTGCCCGCAGGTCACGACCTCCGGCGCCCCCGGCTCCTCACGATCCGGTGGGGGCTGGGTGGCGGTCGGCACGAAGCGCAGCTCGAGCTCGGGCAGGGTGATCTCGGGCGGATCCTGCGGCTGCTCCCTGGACACGAAGGTCTGGTCGCCGCCGCTCTCCAGGTCGGACTCGGTCTGGTCACGCAGCACCCAGCCGTGGCTGGGGACGGTGCCCGCGAAGATCCCCTCGACGTGAGTCTTCACGTCGAACTCGCGGTAGCCCTCTCCCGCTTCGGCGGTGGCGCCGGCGGCGCCGGCGACCGGGTCGGGCTGCGAGAGCCAGGTGAGCGTGCTCTCCTTCCACGTCTCCGCCAGCGGCTCCGCGACGAGCGTCCGGCCCTCGGTGTGCGAGCTGGAGTAGAGGCGCAGCGTGGCCGACTCGAGCGCGCAGTCGGGCGCGTCGAACTGGAGCGGGAAGCGGAAGAACGCGCGCGCGTTCTCGGGCGTGAGCGGCTGGCCGTTGCCGGGATCTCTGGCCGCCGAGCGGACGTCCAGCTCGGTCTCGAAGAGGTAGTTCTCGAGCGGGTTGACCTGGTCCGCCCACCCGTCCGCGGTCGGGGTCAGGGTGATGTTCGCCTCGTCACAGGTGACAGCCGGTGCTGCGGGGTCGCCCGGGTCCGGTCCGACGCGCCACGTGTAGCGCGCGGGGGTCGGATCCGGTCCTGCCTCGCCCGCGATCGCCCGCACCTCGAAGGTGTGCAGGCCGGTGGTCAGGTCGGCGTACATGGCCGGGTTGAAGCACTCGACCCACTGATCCGGATCCCGGCTGTCCAGACGGCACTCGTACTCCGCGAACTGCGCCGGCGTGAAGGTACTGACCGCGGCGAAGCTGAACAGCGCCGCTCGGCTGTTGGTGGCCGGCATGGGGTCCGGAGCGGGCGGAACCGTCGTGCCGGGCGTCAGGCCGGGAGCCTCGAGGATGACCGTGTCGGGCGGAGTCATTCCCACGCCGCTGATGAGCTGGCTCACCGGAGTCTCGTCGGTGTTGTCCGCGCGGTCGATGGCGCGGACCTCGAACCGGAACAGCCCCTCTTCCGGGAGCGGAACCGACCACGGGCTCGAGCAGCCGTTCCACATCTCCTCGGGCGGAGTCGGCTCCCACGGCGGGACCGGCTCGGGCTCTTCGGTCAGCTCGATCTCGATGAAGCGGCACCCGAAATTGAGCTCTTCGGGCGCGGTCTGGTTGTCGGTTCCGCGGAACCGGAACGCCATCGTCTCGAGCCCGTCCTGGAACGGGCCGTCCTCGGGGTAGTCGAAGATGGTCTCCGGGGGCTCGTCGTCGACCGCCGCCGGGTCGCCGACGAACTCGAAGGCGCCCGCGTCACAGCGTCCGTTCTGGGGCCGGTCGATCCCGCGCTGGTCGACGACCGTGCACGGCGCCGCGCTCGAGTCGATCGCCAGGCTGCCGGCTTCGAGCGCGTGCGTCAGCGTCGGCCCGCCGTTGTCGGCGATGGCCAAGAGCCGCGGGTCACCCCGCCGGTCGCGGACGCCGAGCTCGATCGGGTTCTGCGCGGTCTCCGCGGTCACGGCGAGGAAGCAGGTGTTCCGGTCGCCGGTCTCGAGGTTCCCGCCCTCCGACCGGATGTACCAGTCGCAGTTCCCGCCCTCGAGGCTGCCACCGACGATCGTGTTCTTGAGCACGACGGCGGCGTTCGTCTTGGGCGGGACTTCCGGGACGAAGTCGGACTCGACGACGCCGATTCCGCCGCCGACCGGAGCGGAGTTGCGCCAGACCGTCCCGTGCACGAGCCGCAGCTCGCCGTCGGCGTCGTGGAAGAGGCCGCCGCCGGCGGTCGCGGCCCGGTTCCCCGAGATCGTGACGTTCTCGTACAGCGAGTCGCCGTCGGCGAAGCTCATGATGCCGCCGCCGTGGCCGGCGTTCTCGTCGAGCACGCCTTCCTCGTTGAGGGCAAGGCGTGCCGTGTTGTTCAGGAAGAGCGTCCCGCGCGCGATGATCGCGTTGTCGGGCGCGTTCGCGAGCCCGCCTCCGATGACGCCGCTGTTGCCCCGGATCGTCGAGTCGAGGAGGTGGAAGTGGTCGCTCGACGTGTTGTAGATGCCGCCGCCCGCGCCGCCGGCGCGGTTGCCCGAGACCGTCACTCGCTGGAACGTGACCTTTTGGGCGCTGTTCTCGACGCCGCCGCCGTCGAGCGCGCGGTTGCCGCTGATCGTGCTGTCGGTGACCTCGACGTCGCCCATGTTGTTGAGGCTGAGGCCGCCGCCCTCCTCCGTCGCCTCGTTGCCGTCGAAGGTCGAGCCCTCGATGGTGAGCGGGCCGCCGTCCGTGTGCAGGGCTCCGCCGCCGGCGACGTCGTCGCTCAGCGTGCCGTCGTCCTCCACGACCGGCACGCCCGCCTTGTTCTTCGTGAAGGTCGAGTCGATGATCGTCTGCTGGCGCTCACTGTGGGTCCAGGCGCCGCCGCCCTCGCCGTTCGACTCGTTCTCGGTCACGGTCACGCGAGTGAGCGTCAGGTTCGACCGTCCCTCGCTGGTGATCGCGGCGCCGTGGTCGGACGAGCGGTTCTTGCTGAACGTCGTGTCAGTCACGGCGAGCTGGGCGTCGCCGCCGTTGTAGAGGCCGCCACCGTTCTCGGCGATGTTCTCCGAGACCTGCGAGTCCTTGACCGTGAACGTGCCGCGCAGGCCGTGTTGCGAGACCTGGCCGCCGCTGTAGAGGCCGCCACCGTTGGCGGCCTGGTTCTTGGAGATCGTGCTGCCCGAGACGGTGACCTTGCCGCCCTCGGTGTAGAGGCCGCCACCGGCCGCCGCGCGGTTCTGGGTGATCGTCGAGTCGGTGATCTCGACGATGCTGTCGCCCGCGTTGAGGATGCCGGCGCCGTTGCCCTCCGCGGCGTTCAGCGACACGGTCGAGTCGGTGATCTTGAGGGTGCCGGCCTTCTCCCAACGCGCCTGGTTCGCGATGGCGCTCGCTGCGATCGGGTAGTCCGACGGGTCGACGAGGACGAACGCCTCCGGGTCGAGCGGGTCGGGCTTGATCGCCCCGGGGTTGAGCGTGACGACGCTCTCGTCGGAGATCGTGATCGTGCCGCCGGAGACGTTGTTGATGGCCGCGCCGCTCCCGCCGGCCGAACCGTTGCCGGTGAAGGTCGAGCGCTTGATCTCGACGCGGCTGTACGGGAGCAACTCGAGGTTCGGCGGCTCGGTCGTCCACGGGTAGTCGTGCAGGTCGGCGTGGTTGACGCCGCCGCCGCCCTTCTCCGCGTAGTTGTCCTTGACGGTGACCCCGTCGAGCGTCAGCTTGCCCATCGACCAGTTCTGGATGGCGCCGCCCTCCTCCGGGGTGAACCCGTTCTGGAGGGTGACGTTCTTGATCGTGACGTCGCCGGCGCCCGGGTGGATCTCGAACAGCCGGTCGAGACCACGGGCGACGACGGGCGCGCCCGGCAGGGGCGTGCCGGCGTCGATGACGACGGCGCCGAGGTAGTCGGGCGCCTTCTCGATCGTCACCGAATCGAGGATCTCGAAGTCCCCGACGTTGGCGCCGTTCTCGTTGATCGGCGCGATCCCGATCGCGTACGTGCCGGGAAGGATGTGGATGCTGTCAGCACCGGGGTTCGCGTTCGCCTCCTGGATGGCGGCGCGCAGCGTACAGCCGCCTCCGGCCGCCCTGCACACGCCGTCACCGGCGGTGACGTCGACCTGATCCCTCGTGTCGTCGACCAGGAACGCGGCAGGGGGGTCGGTCGCGGCCAGAGCCGGCGCGACGGGCAGTAGCAGCCCGGCGAGCATCGAAGCCGCGGACAAGACCGCGATGGCGAGGTGCCATCGTGGTCGGCGCTTTCCCCTCATGCCCAACCGGGTCGTGAACAGTGTCTGCGCGCGCCATTCGGATCTCGCCACGAGATGCCCCCCCAGGCGAAGGCAGCCGCCCCGGCTGCCTGGAACTAGCTGTCCCAATGGGGCTCAGTCAAGACCTGGTGCGTAAAGGATCTATAAGGGTTTCATGAGGAGTTCTTTATCGACCGGCAGTCAGCGGCGCAGCCGGTAACCGACACCCCTCACGGTCTCGATGACGTCAGCGCCGAGCTTGTGACGAAGCGTGTTGATGTAGACGTTGACGACGTTGGTCCCCGGATCGAACCCATAGCCCCAGGCCTGGGAGAGCAGTTGCTCGCGGCTGAGAACCTGGTCGGCGTGGCGGAGGAGGGTCTCGAGCAGACGGAACTCGCGGGATGTCAGCTCGACGGTCTTCTCGTGCGACGTCACGCGATGTGTCTGCAGGTCCAGATGCAGCTCGCCGGCGTCCAGGACATGCGGCTGCTCACTTCCGGAGTGCCGTAGTCGTGCCCGGACGCGGGCGAGCAGCTCATCCAATCGGAACGGCTTCTTCATGTAGTCGTCCGCACCCGCATCGAGGAGCGCCACCACGTCGAGTTCGCTTCGCCCGGTGAGGACGAGCACCGGCAACCTGCTTCCTCTGGCCCGCAGCTCTCGCAGCACCTCTGACCCGTCCCGGTCGGGCAGATGGAGGTCGAGGATCAACAGGTCGAAAGCGCCACTGAGGCCGAGCGCCTCAGCCTGCTCGGCATTGCCGACAAGCGTGGTGGAGTAGCCCCCAGCTCTGAGGCCCTTTTCCAGGAACGAGCCGACAAGCGGGTCGTCCTCAGTGATCAGGATCGTCGCCACGAGTCCCCCCAGCGTGGCAACTGCCACGCAACACCCCCCGAGGGGCGAACCCCTCGACTGCACCCGTCGGCAGCATAGTGCGAGACCCGGACTCGCACTATGCCCCACGTCGATTCCGCCCGTGGATGAGGGATTCCGGAAGCCAGGGGTGGCCGTGTGCACCAAAGTCCGTGTACTGCAGGGCTACCTGGTCGGCCCACGCGACGCCATGATGGGCATCATGGCAAGTCTGAGCCGGTGGAGGGACTTACTCGGCGGGATGCGGGTCCGCATCCTCGCCGCGGTCATTGTGCTCCTTGCCGGGTCGTCGGTCGTCTCGATCCTTCTTTTGCGTGGTGCACTGCTGGAACGCCTCGACGAGGAGATCGAGGCGAACATGCACCGTGAGACGGAAGAGTTCCAGACTGCGGCGGACCGTCTACTTCCACCGGATCGGGCGCGGACCGAGGCCGATCTGGTCGCGGTGTACGACGCGTACTTCGCCCGCGAAGTGCCCGACGAGGGCGAGACTCTGATCTCGTTCATCGGCCGTGACATCTACATCACCGAGAGTGCGACCCACGCCGTACCGGCGAATGAGCTGGGCGATACCGTCCGCTACTGGCTGAGCCTCGACGAGTACACCGAGGACGAGATCGATACCAGCGGAGGCATGGCCCGGTTCATCGCGATCCCATTGCGCGACGACGGCGCTGACGGACTATTCGTGATCGCCAACTTCCCGGCCGCCGAGCGGGAAGAACTCACCGATGCCGTCGCCGCTCAGGCTCTGATCCACTTCGTGACGATCGTGCTGGCGTCTGTGGTCGGATGGTTCCTCGCGGGGCGCGTATTGCGGCCATTGAACACGCTCGCCGAAACGGCTCGGGTCATCTCCGAGACCGACCTGACGCGACGTATCCCGGGACGCGGCGACGACGAGGCGTCCCGGATCGCCACCGCGTTCAACGACATGCTGGCCCGGCTGGAGCGAGCGTTCGCCACGCAACGCGACTTCCTCGAGGAGGTCAGCCACGAGCTACGGGGACCGCTGACCGTCATTCGCGGGCATGTCGAGTTGCTCGACCTGGAAGATGACCCTCAGGAGCGGGCCTCGACCACGCTGCTCATCACGAACGAGATCGACCGCATGAACCGGATGGTCGAAGATCTGCTCACGCTGGCCAGGGCCGAGCGGCCCGACTTCCTGACGCCGGAACCGGTGGACCTGGAGATGTGGACCCACGACATGCTTCGCAAGGCGTCGATGCTCTGCGGCAGGACGTGGGAGCTCGAAGCGTGCGCTTCGGGAGTGCTCTGGGCCGACAGCCAGCGGCTCACCCAGGCCATCATGCAACTGGCCGAGAACGCCTGCCAGCACACCGATGCCACGGCGGCGGTCCGCATCGGGTCCGAGGTCCATGGAGGCTTTGTTCGCCTGTGGGTCCACGACGACGGTCCCGGTGTAGCGGCCGAGGACGCGGAGCGCATCTTCGAACGCTTCGTCAGATCCTCCGGCGGCCGGACCGGCAGCGGCCTGGGCCTGTCGATCGTCGCCGCGATAGCCGAGGCCCACAGCGGATATGCCCGGCTGAATCCGGACACCGAGCGCGGCGCCATGTTCGAGATATTCATCTCGACAGATCTCATCCGCGAGCAGAGCAAGCTGAGTTCGACGGCTTCCGTGCTGAGCGCAGATTGATGGAGTCAGAGGGCGGCATCGACCAAGGCAAAGAGGTCGGCGAGCGGAAAAGGCTTGGTCAGGTAGGCCTTGACGCCGAAGCTCTCGGCTTTGGATCGGTCCACCGGGTCGCTTCGGGAAGTGATGACGATGACCGGCGTCTGATCACCGCGCTCCTTGAGCTGTCGCAGCACGTCGAGACCGTCGATGTCGGGCAGTCCGAGGTCGAGTAACTGGAGATCGACACCCGTCTTGTCGATGCGGTCCAGCGCCGCCTTCCCGGTCTGCACCCATTCGACGTCGTGACCACGCCGAACGAGGGCCTTTTGGATGAAGGACGCAATCAGCGGATCATCCTCCACGATGAGTACCGTTGCCACCATTCTCCTCTGACACCTGCAGAAAAGGCCTGACAGACAACCCCGATAGCCCCATGCCGCTCGATCGCCCAAGCCTACAGACTTCTCGTTCACCGGGCCGACGCTGCCTGACGGCAATTCGGCGGTCGCTGCCCGTGCTCGGCGGGCCTGGCTCGGAACGCCCGGCGAGCTCCTCGCTGCTGGTGCGCGCGACCCGCGGCTGCCGCCATCGGCCTGGGCGATTGATCCGGTTTTGACGGTGAATTGACGGTTGCCGACCTTCAGCACCGCGTGTCCTAGTGGCGATAGTTGCCGCGGCACCTCCGGCGACGCCGGAGATCGTACAGACACGAGGAAGGCATCAATGCCTCAGACCTTGCCCACCGTCCCAGACGGAAGCCCTCGCCGCTCCACCTCGTCGGTTCGCGCCCGCCTCGGCGCCGTCATCAGAGCGTGCTCGATCGGCGCCGTCGTCGTCGGCACCGGTCTCGTCGCGCCGACCGCGGCGAACGCGACGCCGTATCCCGACGGCGAGCTGGCCGACAGTGCCGGCCACGCCTTCTGCTTCACCCCCAGCTTCGACAACTATCCCGAACACCGCACGCGTGTCACCTGGGCGATGAGTCGCCTCGACACGCAAACGGACCTGTTCGATATCCGGGAGACCTGTGTTGCCGGAACCGACCTGTGGTGGTGGCGGTCCGACCTGCCCGGAAACCTGCGCGGCACCTACTCGTGCTGGGAGCGGACGCCGACCAACCGGTGCGACTCGGCCAACATCAACATGGACTTCCCGGAGATCAACCAGGGCCCCGCCAACGACGTCTACGACCAGCAGAAGACGGCCCTCCACGAGATCGGCCACAGCGTCGGGCTGGGTCATCACTCTCCGTCCGCCCACAACTGCGTGATGATCAGCGGCGAGATCCCCAGCTCGAGCCTCACGTGGCGGTCCTTCCACTCCCACGACGTCTCCCACATCAACGCGACCTTCTGAGCCGCCCACACGTCGATAGGACACGTGAACCATGAAGACCACCATCGCGATCGTCACGTCGTGCGTGGCCGCTGCGGCGCTCGCCGCCGGATGCTCTGCCACCCACGAGGCCGACACCACTGACGCCACCGATGCGGGCTCCGCGCGCGAACTGGCCGACCTGGCCGGCGCCGGGATCCACTTCGACTACACACCGCTGGACTCGGCGGCGGACGCCGTCGGGCAAGCCGATCTGATCGTCTCCGGCACCGTGGTCGACGTGACCGAAGGGATCCGCCTCGACAATCCCGCAGCCGCTGCCGCCGGCCGTTCCGCCGACGCCTATCCGACCTTCGTGATCGCCGTCGACGAGGTCCTAGCCGGCGCGCCTGAGCAGGTCACCGACGGCAAGGTCTATGTCTCCGTCCAGACGAACATCGCGCACGGTCCCGACGAACTCGCCGTGCTGAACCCGCAGGCCGAGATCGTCGCCGTGCTCGACGACATCACCACCTGGCGGCCCCAGCCGGACACGACCGTCACTCGCCCGTCGGCCATCCCCTCGCAGGCCGGGCTCTACGCCCCGTACCGGGATGGGTTGTGGCTGCAGGGCGCCGCCGACGACGACATGCTCGGCATCGACGTCGCGCACTCCGATCTCGCACCGGGATGGGGGGCCGTGCACGACCTGACGGACTTCTCCGCTGCGATCAAGCAGGCCGTCGCGTCGGACTGATCAGGTCCGGCAGGCGCGCGGCGGTTCCGGTCACGACGCACGGGACCGCCGGCGGCCACCGACGGCCCCACCCCCCGTGGTCACGCGCTGGTAGCCGGCGAGCCCACCGACGTCAGCAACGAGCGCACGTGATCGGCTTCCGGGTGCTCGAGGGCGGTCAGCAACCGCAGTGAGCTCTCCCATGCGGTTCGTGCGCTGCCGGGGTCGCCGGCCGAGACGTAGGCCTCGCCGAGGCGCGCGAGCGCTTCGGCTTCCTCGTAGCGTTGGTCGAAGGCGCGCAGCAGATCCACGGCCCGCCGGTAGCAGTTCACCGCCGCGCGGAAGTCGCCGAGTTCATGGTGCGCGTGGCCGAGGCTGTGCCAGGTGGCCGCCGCCCCGCGGCGATCACCCAGCCTCTGTTGCAGGGCGAGTGCGCTGAAGCAATGGTTGACCGCGCTGAGGTGATCGCCGAGTTGAGCCATCAGCCAGCCCAGGTTGTTGTGGACGCGCGCCTGTCCGGCCAGGTTGCCTGTCACGACATACAGACTCAAGGAGTCGATCGCGTAGTCGATGCTCCCCTGTCGCTCGTTCTGCGACCACAGCACCTGCGCCAGCGTGCAGGTGACGTCCGCCTGCGCGGCGAGATCGCCACTCTGGCGGAACCACGTGAGCGCATCGGTCAGGTTGCGGCGCGCCTCGTCGAGGCGCTCCAGCCGGACGCATGCCAGACCAGCACCCTTGTCGGCCTGCGCCCGCGCGGCCGGGTCACCCAGGTGGGAGGCCGCGTCCTGGCCGATCCGCTGCACGGACAGGTTGTCCTCCCAGAGGCCGGCCCAATCGAGGAGATCCCGCATGGCCCAGGCCAACCGCCACGCGTGGCCGTCGAACCCGGTGTCCCGTGCATCGCGCTGCACGGCCACGAGCACGGACCGCTCGGCCGCGAACCACGACGTGGCTCGAACGTGGTCGGCCATGGCCTCCGGAACCGCGTCCGGGTCCGGCGACGGCAGGGCCAACGGTGATCGGTGCGGCTCGAGCCGCATGGCCGCCGCGTGCGCCGTGTGCAGATAGTGATCGAGCAGTCGTCGTCGCCACATCTGCCGTTCGGACTCCGGATCGAGGCGATCGCTGAGTTCACCGGCATAGCCGCGCAGCAGGTCGTGGAGGGTGTACCGGCCCGGCGCCGGGGAGTCCAGGAGATGGGCGTCGGCGAGCTCGGCCAGCAGCAGGGCCACCCGTGGCTGAGCGGCTGCGGCGAGGCTGGCCGCGGCGGAGATGCCGATGTCCGGGCCTGGCGGCAGGCTCAGCAGCCGCAGAAGCCTGGCAGCGGCCGGGCTGAGGACGCGGTACGACCAGGAGAACGCCGCCCGGAGATCCGTCGCGGGGTCGTCGCGGTCGAGGGCATCGAGCCGTTCACGCACCTGCCGGAGCTGGTCGGCCATCACGGCCAGCGAGAGCCCCGGCTCGGTGACGGCGCGAGCGGCGGCGATCACCAGGGCGAGCGGGAGCCGTCCGCAACCGGCCACGACGGCGTCCGCGGCATCCGGTTCGGCCCGAACCCGCTCCTCACCGAGTCGCTCGGCCAGCAGCACCCTCGCCTCGGGTTCGGACAGCAGATCCAGTGCGAGCAGCCGGGCTCCCTCCGCCGCGACCAGCCCGGACAGCCGGTAACGGCTCGTCACGACGGTGAAGCAGGTGCGCGATCCTGGAAGCAGCGCCCGGACCTGCTCGGCGTCCCGGGCGTTGTCCAGCACGATCAGCATGCGCCGATCCGCGAGCAGGCTTCGGTAGAGGCCCGCCCGCGCCTCCACGCTGGCTGGGATCCGCTGCGCAGGGACCTGCAGTGCGTCGAGGACCCGCAACAGCGCCTCGGCCGGAGTCACGGGTGTGCCGGCCGGATGAAAGCCACGCAGATCGACGTAGAGCTGTCCGTCCGGGAAGTGATGCCGAGCCCGGTGGGCCCAATGCAGCGCCAGCGTCGTCTTGCCGACACCGGCCATGCCGGCGATGACCGCGACCGGCCGTGGCGACGCGGGCTCGACGGCATTCGCGGTGCGGTCCAGCAGCGTGAGTTCTTCGTCGCGGCCGACGAATCCCCTCACGGCGACGGGCAGCTGCGCCGGAACCATCCACGGCCCGCTCGGCGACGACGCGGCGGTGTCGTCGTTCACCCCGGCGACTGACCCGACGAGTGCCGCACGGTCCGTTGCCGACAAGGCCAGGGCATCGGCGATCAACCGCAACGTCGAGGCGCGGGGACGGCGGATCCGGCCGGACTCCAGCCCTCGTACCGTGCCGACACTCAACCCCGACCGTTCCGCCAGCTCGTCCTGGGTCAACAACGCTCGTTCTCGCGACGCCCGCACCAGCTCGGCGAGCTCTCCAGCCGTAGCAGCGATGGGCACCCCCGCGATGTCGACGGTCGGACGTGGAACCGCTTTCCCAACCGGCGCGACGAGGTTACCAAGCGTGTGCCTGCGTGTCATGACCTGGCGTCGCGATCGATGACATCCTCGTCGGCGGAGGAGGTTCCATGGCGAGCGAGGGCGCCGAGGCGCTGGGCTTCGCGCCGGCGGCCCGCGTGCTGATCGTCAACTGCGACGACCTCGGCATGCACCCTGCCGTCAACGCGGGGATCGTCGAGGCGGTGGAGGACGGGATCGCCGTCTCGTGCAGCCTCATGGTGCCCGGCCCGGCCGCCACCAACGCGATGCGGCTGCTACGGGAGAGGCCGTGGCTGCCGTTCGGCGTCCATCTCACCATCATCCGCGACTCGGCCGACTCCGCGTGGGGGCCGGTCGCGGCGCGCGAGCGGGTGCCGTCGCTGCTCGATCCCGCGACCGGTGAGCTGTTCACCAACAGCGCCGTCGACCGCGACCGCCTGCTCGCGCGGGCCCGGATCGAGGACGTCGAACGAGAGCTGCGCGCGCAGCTCGACACGGTGCTGCGGGCCGGGCTGGCGCCGACCCACCTGGACTGGCACTGCCTCGCCGACGGCGGCCGGGCGGACGTCTTCGAGCTCGGCCTGGCGCTCGCCGCCGAGCACGGGTTGGCGGCGCGGGTCTGGCTGGACGAGGGACGGGCGGCGGCGCGGGCGCTGGGCAAGCCCGTCGTCGACCACGCGTTCCTCGACAGCTTCGCGCTCGACCCGGCCGACCCGGCCGGCAAAGCGGCGACGTACGAGCGGCTGCTGCGCGAGCTGCCGGCTGGCCTGAGTGAATGGGCCGTCCATCCGGCGCTCGCGACGGCGCAGTGGCGGGCGATCGAGCCCACGGGCTGGCGGGTGCGGGCGACCGACCACGCCTTCCTCACGTCCGCCCGCGCCCGCGGCGTCCTGGCCGAGGAAGGGATCACGGTGATCGACTACCGGCCGCTCCAGCGGGCCTGGGCGGCGACAACCTGAAGCAGGTTGCGCGCGGACCGCACACCGTCGGAGGGTGGGGGCACCGAAACGGCGAGGAGACGAGGTGCCGATGCTCCGATTCCGGCCGGCCGCGAGGTCCGACCGCGGCCTCGTGCGCGCCAACAACGAGGACTCCGGTTACGCGAGCGCCGGGCTGCTGCTGGTGGCCGACGGCGTGGGCGGGAACGCGGCGGGCGAGGTCGCGTCGGCCAGTGTCGCGCACGTCGTCGCGTCGTTCGTGCTCGGGTCGCGGGAGCGGCAGGACCCGGTCGCGCTGCTCAGCGACGCCGTGGGTTACGCGTTCGCGCACCTGAGCGACGGCGTGCGGCGCGATCCGGCGCGGGCCGGCATGGCGACGACGCTGACGGCGCTGCTGGCCGACGGCGACGGGTTCACGCTCGCGCACGTCGGCGACTCGCGTGGCTACCTGCTGCGCGGACCCGTCCTGCGACAGCTCACCCGCGACGACACACTGGTCCA
Source organism: Jiangella alkaliphila (assembly GCF_900105925.1). NCBI lineage: Bacteria > Bacillati > Actinomycetota > Actinomycetes > Jiangellales > Jiangellaceae > Jiangella > Jiangella alkaliphila. The sequence goes on from NZ_LT629791.1 coordinate 521,031, forward strand.
GGAGCTGATCGACGAGGGCCGCATCACGCGCCAGGACGTCGCGTCGCACCCGTACCGATCGGTCGTCGTCCGGTCGGTCGCCGCCGAGAGCCCGCCGGTCGTGTCGATCGTCCGGGTCGAGCTAGAGCCCGGCGACCGGGTGCTGCTGTGCAGCGACGGCCTGACCGACCTCGTGCCGGACGACCTGATCGTGCGGCTGCTGGACGACGGCTCGCCGACGACGGCGGCGCAGCGGCTGGTCGACGCGGCGCTGGCCGCGGGCGGCCGCGACAACGTCACCTGCATCGTCGGCGACGTCGACGACGGCAACCCGCACGTGCGCAACGGCCACCTGGTCGGGGCGCACCAGAACCCGGTCAACCTCATCGATCCGGCGGCCGCGCTCGCGTACAGCCTGGAGCGGGGCGCGACCGTCGAGTGAGGTCAGGCCGGCTGTGCCGCAGGCGCCGCCGACAGCTGGCGCATCAGGCCGGCGTCGTCGCGCACCGCCCAGTGCTCGACGCCCTTGCCGCCGGCGAACCGGATCAGGTGCATCTGCCGGTAGCTGAACGACCGGCCGGTGGGCGCGAGGCCGAAGAAGTCGCCGACGTGGCGGCCGCTGTGGGTGCAGTGAACCGCGACGGTGTCGCCGTCGGCGAGCACGTGGTGCACCGTCCACTTCTGGTCGGCGAAGGCGCCCGCGAGCAGGTGCATGTAGAACGCGATGCCGCCCAGCCCGGGCGGCGTGCCGGGCGGTGCCTCGTGGTTGACGAACTCGTCGCTGATCAACTCTGCCAGCGCGGCGTCATCGTTCGCCGGGAAGATCTCCTCCAGCACGCGCCGGGCGCTCTCCTTGATGTCGGTGGTCATGACGTCCCCCCATTCTGAACGCCGGCGTGTCGGGCCGGCTCCGGCTAATTCATGACAGTATCATTCTCCTCAATGTCGGAGATCGCAAGCCCCAAGCGCAGGTACGACTCGACGAACCGCCGCGCCCGTGCCGCCGAGACCCGGACCCGCATCGTCGAGGCGGCCAGCCGCGTCTTCGTCGAGCTCGGGTACGCGCGGGCGACGATCCCGCGCATCGCGGCCGAAGCCGGTGTCGCGGTCGAGACGGTGTACCGATCGGCGACGGGCAAGGCCGGCCTGCTCGAGGCCGCCGTCCTCGCCGCCGTGGCCGGCGGCGCCGAGCGCTCCGACGTCCCGGTGGAGCAGCGACCGGCGATCCGGCGGATCATCGACGAGCCCGACCCCGTGCGGCAGCTGCGCGCCTACGCCGCGACGCAGCCGGGCATCTGGAGCCGGGTCGGGCCACTGCTGCACGTGCTGGACGCGGCCGCCGCCACCGACGACGCCCTGCAGGCGTTGCGGATCCAGCAGGCCGAGCTCCGGCACGCCGGGCTGCGCCGGTTCGCCGACCTGCTCGAATCCCGCGGAGCACTGCGGGCGGGGGTGACGCCGGACCGGGCGGCCGACGTCATCTGGACGGTTTGCGCGCAAGCCAACTTCGACGCGTTCGTGCTGGCGTGCGGCTGGTCGCACGAGGAGTACGAGCGGTGGATCGGCGACACGCTGATCCACGCCCTGCTGCGATCCGCGCGTCCCGGTGGAAACCCATGATCATCGGCGATGATCATGGGGTGGTCAGACGGAGTCGGGGACGGGGTCGAGGCGCTCGGCCTCGGGACCCAGTGGCCCCTCGGGGCCGACCGCCGCCGTTGCAGCCAGGCCGTCGTCCGGCCCGCTCGCGGGACCGCGCTCGGGCGGCTCGGGGTCGTCGCGCAGCGGGTGGGCGAGCTCGTCGGCCGGGAGCTTCGCCCAGATGATCGCCACGACGGCGACCACGGCCGGGACCACACCCGCGATGACGAACGTGGCCCGCAGGCCGATGAGCTGGGAGATCGGGCCGGCCAGCGCCATGGACACCGGCATCAGCGAGATGGACACGAAGAAGTCGAGGCTGGCGACCCGGCCCAGCAGCGCAGGCGGCACCCGCCGCTGCAGCAGCGTCCCCCAGATGACCATCGGCGCGGAGAACATCGCCCCGAGCAGGAACGCCGCCCCGATGACCACCCACACGGAGTTCGCGAAGCCGATGACCACCATGGGCAGGCAGCCGACGCCCCAGAGCAGGTTCATCCAGGTGAGGTAGCGGCGCGGCATGCGCATGGACGCCATGATCAGCGAGCCCACCGCGCCGCCGATGCCGAACGCGCCGAGCACCCACGCGTGGTCGCCGGGGCCGCCGCCGAGGCGGTCCTTGATGATGAACGGCGTCAGGACCTCGAGCGGACCCATGAGCACCAGGATCATCAGGCTGGCGAACAGCAGCGTGGCCAGCAGCCACGGGGTGCGCCACATGTACGCCAGCCCCTCGCGCATGTCGGCCAGCGCGGTGCGGACGGGGTGGGCGACGGCCTCGGCGGGCAGCTCGCGGCGGACCGGCGTCTTCGGGACGGTCGTCAGCGCCAGCAGTCCGAGCGCCGCCGCCCCGGCCGCCACCAGTACGGCGGAGCCGGGGTTGGCCATGCCGACGACGGCGCCGGCGACCGCCGGACCCAGCGCCTGGCCGATGGTCGGCCGGACCATGCCCTCGAAGCCGTTGACCGCCATGAGGTCGGACTCGGGCACCAGCGCCGGCAGCCAGGCGGAGTAGGCCGGGTAGTAGAACGCCATGCCCACGCCGGTGACGAACCCGACCACGGCCAGGTGCCACAGCCGCGTGGCGTCGGTGAGCGAGAGCGTGGCCACCAGCGTCATGCCGCCCAGCTCGATGCCGGCCACGCAGAGCAGGATGGTCTTCTGCGGGACGCGGTCGGCGACCACGCCGGCGAGCAGGGCCGGCAGCAGCACGCCGAAGGCCGACGCGGTGGAGACGACGGAGAGCTGGGCCGGCCCGCCGCCGAGGCGGATGACCTCCCACACCTGCGCCACGATCCAGACGCCCGAGGCGAACGTCGAGAACACCAGGGCCACCGCCAGGCGGCGGTAGGCCGGGGTGCGGAACGGCGTCAGCGCGCGCGGCAGCGGCCGGCCGGCGGCGACGGGTTGTGCGTCAGTCATCGTGGGTCCTCCGCGATTTGATTGTGCCGATACCGACTGACAAAGTCGTGCGAATTCATCGCCGCCGGGCTCCGCTCAGGCGGCGGCGGCGTCCATCCACATCAGCTCCCAGTGGTGACCGTCGGGGTCGAGGAAGCTGCGGCCGTACATGAAGCCCTCGTCCATCGGGTCCTTGGCCTTCTCACCGCCGGCGGCCAGCGCCTTGTCGGCCACCTCGTCGACCTCCTCGCGGCTGCCCAGCTCGAGTGCGAGGACGACCTGCGTGCCGGAGGTCGAGACGCCGTTGGTGACCGTCTCGGTGAAGAACCCCTCGGTGACGGCCATGACGTAGATGGAGTCGGTGAGCCGGAGGCAGGCGGCCTGCTCGTTGGAGAAGTCCTCGACGAGGGTGAAGCCGAGCGCCGTGTAGAAGTCGATGCTGCGGCGAAGGTCCTGGGTGCAGACGTTGACGAAGATCTTCCGGGACATGAGGCACTCGCTTCCTGATCTGTGTCCGCCGGTCAACTGTTTCCGGCTGAGGACAACTGTGTCCTACAGATACTGTTTCCGCAAGACTCAATTTTGATAGAGTTCGGGAAACGGAAGGTGAGGGCACGTGGTGACGGACTCGGACACGACAGCGGATGGCACGATCCAGCTGCTCTGGGGGCTGCGCGAAGGGCCCACCCGGGGCCCGAAGCCGGTGCTCAGCCTGGAACGCATCGCCCAGGCGGCGGTCGACCTCGCCGACTCGGAGGGCCTGGCGGCGGTCTCGATGCAGCGGGTCGCCGCCGACCTCGACTTCACCAAGATGTCGCTCTACCGGTACGTCACCGGCAAGGACGAGCTGGTCGCGGCCATGATCGACCTCGCCGTCGGTGAGCCGCCGGTGTTCGACGAGCTGCCCGGGACGTGGCGGCCGCGCATCGAGGAGTGGGTCCGGCTGCTCGGGCGCACGTGGGAGGCGCACCCCTGGCTGCCCTGGGTCACCATGGGCGACCGCGTCATGGGACCCAACGAGACCGGCTGGACGGAGCTGTCCGCGGCCGTGCTCGCCGAGAGCGGGCTGACCGTCCCGGAGCGGATGAGCCTGGCCCGGATGCTGGGCGGGCACGTCCGCGCCACCATGTCGGTGTCCACCGCGGGCACCCAGCCGTGGGTCAACCGCCGGCAGGCGGACCTGCTGCGCGAGCACGCCGAGCTGTTCCCCACGCTGCGGTCCATGCTCGACGGCGCCGACCCGCCGCCGGACAACGGCCGCGACTTCGGCCTGCGGCTCATCCTCGACGGCGTCGAGCGGCTGGTCGCCGAGCGCTCGACCTGACACCGCAACCCCATGACCATGGGACACTGAAGGGGTGGACGTCGATGTCAGCGCCAACGTCGCCTCGGTCGAGCGCGCGCTGGATCGTCTGCGCGCCCGCGGGCACCGCGTCACCGGCGCCCGCCACGCGGTCATCGAGGCGCTGGCGACCGTCGACGGCCACCCCAGCGCGGAGCAGCTGTCCGAGCAGGTCCGCGAGCTGCACCCGACGGTCCACCGCGCGACGGTCTACCGCACCCTCGAGACGCTGGCCACGCTCGGCGTCGTCACGCAGGTGCACGTCGGCGGCAGCGCCACCACGTACCACCTGGCCGGCGACGCCACCGGACACGACGACCACCTGCACGCCAGCTGCCGGGTCTGCGGCCGCATCATCGACCTCCCCAGCGACCTGCTCGACCCGATCAAGCGCCGGCTGGCCGACGAGAGCGACTTCCAGCTCGACCCGCCGCACATCGCGCTGTCCGGCACCTGCCGCAGCTGCCAGTAACCGGCCCGGAACCCGGCTCAGACATCGAGTGTCGTCGGGCCGGACATGGCCCCAGCAACGGTCACCGTGGCTCGTCGCTCGCACCGACGAGGTCGAGGAGACCTCCGGCCCCCTCTCATCGCCGGTATGTCCGGCCCTCCTGGAGCCGCAGCGTCGCCCGGACCGGCCAGTGGTCCGACGGCAGCCGGCCGCCCGGCCGCTCCCGCTCGACCGCCGCGTCCTCGAACGTCCACTGCGGGCTCGCCAGGATGTGGTCGATGCGCCGTCCGTCCTCCTTGCCCGTGAAGCCGTGCACCGTCCCGCCGGTCACCGGCGCGAGCCGGAACCCGGCGTCCAGCAGCGGCCCCATGACCTTCCGGTCGCCGTGGACGGCGTTGAAGTCGCCCATGACGACGGCGGGGACGGCCGGGTCCAGCCACCCGACCAGCTGCCGGACCGAGGCCGCGCGGTTGGCCGGGTGCCGCTCGTCGAGATGGGTGTTGACGACGGTGAACTCGCGGGCCGTGCGCTGGTCGCGGCAACGGAGGAGGGTCGCGACGCGCGGGAACGACGCGTCCGGCAGCCGGGTCCCGGGGACGTCCGGCGTGTCGCCGTACCAGCGGGTGCGATGCTCGAGGACCCGGACGAACCCGCCGCTGACGGCGACCGGGCACTGCTCGCCGGACGTGCCGCCGTCACGTCCCTGCGTGAACCACTGCGCGCCGGGCAGCCGCCGGGCCAGGTAGCGGCGCTGGAACTCGTAGACCTCCTGCAGCCCCAGCACCTCCGCGCCCAGCGCGCCGATGGCCGCCGCCGTCGCGCCGCGCCGGAACCACCACGAGTTCAGCCAGTCGAGGGCACGGCCGTTGCGGATGTTGAACGTCGCGACTCGCAGCACCAGACCGGGGTCCACGGCGGCAGCGTAGCGCTCAGGTGGGGACGGTGTCGGCCAGTGACGGGGTGCGGGTGACGGACCGGCCGGCCCGGCGCAGCACGCCGGCGAACCGGACGGCGTCGCGGACCGCCGCGCCGTCGGGGTCGTTGTTGAAGTAGACGAAGACGTCGCGGTCGTCGGCCCAGGTCGCGGCCAGCCGGTCGGCCCATGCGCGCAGCGCCTGGCCGCCGTACTTCGGCCACGGGTGCGCGGCGCCCTCGTGCAGCCGCAGGTAGCCCCACCCGGCCGTGCGCCACAGCGGCGTGACCGGCCGGCCCTGGCGGTCGGCCCAGCACAGGGCCGCGCCGTGCCGCTCCAGCAGCGACCGGATCTCGTCGGTCCACCACGACTCGTGCCGCGGCTCGACCGCCACCCGCACGTCGCGCGGGAACAGCGACAGGCACCGGTCCAGCCGGTCATGATCGGCCCGCAGGTTCGGCGGCAGCTGGAGCAGCACCGGGCCGAGCCGGTCGCCCAGCCCGGCGGCGACGTCCAGGAACCGGCGCACCGGCTCGTCCGGGTCGCGCAGCCGCCGCAGGTGCGTCAGGTACCGGCTCGCCTTCACCGCCATGACGACGTCGGCGGGCAGCCGCTCACGCCACGACGCGAACGTCTCGCGCCGCGGCAGCCGGTAGAACGCGCTGTTGTTCTCGACCGTCGCGAACCCCTCGGCGTACCGCTCCAGCCAGCGCCGTTGCGCCAGTCCGCGCGGGTAGAGCACGCCGCGCCAGGAGTCGTACTGCCAGCCCGACGTCCCCACGTGCACCACCATGGCCGGTTCAGTACCCGATCCCGCCTACCGTGGTCGTCCATGATCCCGAGTTTCGACGCGATGTGGGCCGACCTCGAGCCGGTCGGGCGCGACCCGCGCGGCGGCTACCGGCGGTTCGCGTGGACGGACGCCGACGCGCTGCTGCGGGAGTGGTTCGCAGCCGAGGCGGCCCGCCGCGGCCTGGCCGTCACCGTCGACCGCAGCGGCAACCAGTGGGCGTGGTGGGGTGAGCCGTCCGCCGGAACGAAGGGGGTCGTCGCCGGCAGCCACCTGGACTCGGTGCCCAGCGGCGGCGCGTTCGACGGCCCGCTGGGCGTGGTGTCGGCGTTCGCCGCGGTCGACCTGCTGCGCGAGCGCGGGCACGCGCCGGCGCGGCCGATCGGCATCGTGAACTTCGGCGACGAGGAGGGCGCCCGGTTCGGCGTCGCCTGCGCGGGGTCGCGGCTGGTCACCGGTGCGCTGCCGGCCGGCCGCGCGCTCGGCCTCACTGACGCCGACGGCGTCAGCCTCGCCCAGGCGCTGGGCCGCCACGGGCGCGACCCGGACGCCGTCGGCCCCGACCCGGAGGCGCTGGAGCGCGTCGGCGCGTTCGTCGAGCTGCACGTCGAGCAGGGCCGCGGGCTGGTCTACCAGAACGCGCCGATCGGCGTCGCCACCGAGATCTGGCCGCACGGACGCTGGCGGGTCACGCTCGCCGGCGAGGCCAACCACGCCGGCACCACACCGCTGGCCGACCGCAGCGACCCGATGCTCGACCTCGCCGCCCTGGTCACCGAGGCGCGTGCCGCCGCGACGAGACACGGCGTGCTGGCCACGGTCGGCAAGGTCGAGGTCGACCCGAACGGCGTCAACGCGATCCCGTCGCAGGTCCGGGCCTGGCTGGACTGCCGCGGCGCCGACCCTGACGCCGTCGCCGCCGTGATCGCCGACCTCGGCGGCTTCGGCCCGCAGAGCGAGTCGTGGACGGCCGCGACCGTCTTCGACCCCGCGCTGGCCGCGCGGCTGAGCGGCGTCCTCGGGAACGCGCCGCTGCTGCCCACCGGCGCCGGGCACGACGCGGGCATCCTCAGCGCCGCCGGCATCCCCACGGCGATGCTGTTCGTCCGCAACCCGACCGGCGTCTCGCACTCCCCGGCCGAGTTCGCCGAGCGCTCCGACTGCCACGCCGGCGTGGCCGCGCTGGCGGACGTCCTCGCGGAGCTGACCCGGTGACGGCGTTCTGGGCCGCGCACGCCTGGCTGCCCACCGGGTTGGGCGACGACGTGCGGATCGAGGTCGCCGACGGTGTCATCGTCGCGGCCGCGGCCGGCAGCGCTCCGGAGGACGGCGACACCCGGCTGCCCGGCGTCGTGTTCCCCGGGTTCGCCAACGCCCACTCGCACGCCTTCCACCGGGCGCTGCGCGGGCGCACGCACGACGGGCGCGGCTCGTTCTGGACCTGGCGCGAGGCGATGTACGCCCTGGCCGGCCGGCTCACCCCGGAGACGTACTACGAGCTGGCCCTGGCGACGTACGCGGAGCTGGCGCTGGCCGGCGTCACCGTCGTCGGCGAGTTCCACTACCTGCACCACGGCCCCGGCGGCACCCCGTACGCCGACCCGAACGCGATGGCCGCCGCGCTGCGCCAGGCCGCCCGCGACGCCGGGATCCGGCTCACGCTGCTCGACACCTGCTACCTGGAGGGCGGCATCGGCCGGCCGCTCGACGGCGTCCAGCTGCGGTTCGGCGACGGGACGGCGGACGCCTGGGCCGAGCGGGTGGCACGGCTGGCGGACGACGACGGCAGCCGCGTCGGCGCCGCGATCCACTCCGTCCGCGCCGTCCCGCCGGCCGCCGTCGAGACCGTCGCCGCCTGGGCCACGAAGCATGGCCGGCCGCTGCACGTCCACCTGTCCGAGCAGCCGGCCGAGAACGAGGCCGCGCTCGCGGCGTACGGCCGGACCCCGGCCCGGCTGCTGGCCGACCACGGCGCGCTCACCGCACGGACCACGGCGGTGCACGCCAACCACGTCACCGGCGACGACATCGCGCTGCTGGGCGCGGCGGGCACCGCGATCTGCGCCTGCCCGACCACCGAGCAGGACCTCGCCGACGGCCTCGCTCCCACCGGAGCGCTACGCACCGCCGGGTCGCCGCTGTGCGTCGGCAGCGACCAGCACGCCGTCGCCGACCTGCTGCTGGAGGCCCGGCTGCTGGAGCACCACGAGCGGCTGCGCACCGGCGAGCGCGGCACGTTCGACGCCGCGGCCCTGGTCGGCGCGCTCACCGAGAACGGCCACGCCGCGCTCGGCTGGCCGGGCAACGGCCGGCTCGCGCCGGGGGCGGCGGCCGACCTGGTCGCCGTCCGCACCGACACCGTCCGCACCGCGGGCGCCGACCCCGCCCAGCTGGTCATCGCCGCGAGCGGCGCCGACGTCGACACCGTCGTCATCGCCGGCCGCACCGTGGTCAGCGGCGGGACACACGAACGGGGCGACGTCGCGGGCCTGCTGACCCGCGCCATCGCCCCGTTGTGGGACTGAACGCCGTCACACGGCGACCGCCTGCACCGCAGGCACCCGGATCGCCTTCCGGGCCGCACCGAGGCACGACGCCAGCGTGAGCACGGCGGCGGTCGAGACGATGCCGACGTAGATGCCGATCGTGGCGTCCGGCAGCAGCTCGCCCGTGCGGGCCAGGCTGTACGGGAACACCGTCACGATGGAGCCGATCGAGCCGAACAGCACGCCGGCCGCCGCGAGCACGACGCCCTCCATGCCGACCATGCTCAGCACCTGGGGCGGCGTGGAGCCGACCAGCCGCTGCTGGCCGAACTCGCGGCGCCGGTAGGTGGTGGCCGCGACCAGCGTGTTGATCACCAGGATCGCCGCGAACACCGACAGCATGCCGACCACCACGAAGTTCAGCGTCTCGATCGCCTGCGCCTCGTCCGGCGGGATGGACGACCCGACCGCCGGCGGCGCCGAGTTCTCGATGCTCTGCATGTACAGCGTGCCGGTCGCGATGCCGGTGAACAGGATGATCGGCATCAGCGCGCCGGCCATGTGCTGCGTCCGGCGGCGGACGTTCTCGACGGCGAGGTAGCCGCTGGTCCCGCCGAGCAGCCGCAGCGGACCGGCCAGCACCGCCGTCACGGCCCGCACCAGCACCGGCGCGAACAGCGCCAGCCCGATGGAGAACCAGATGGACGCCTGACCGGCGGTCTGCATCGCGTCGATGCCCTTGTCCTCGAACAGCGCGACCGTGAGGATCGCGCAGTTCAGGCCGATCGCGAGGAACGCGATGGCGGCGATGGTGCGCTTGCGGGTCATCCGCGACTGCTCGATGGTGACCGCCGTCATGGCCTCCTTGGCCCCCATCCGCGTGGACCGGCGGGCGGTGACGATCGCGCCGCCGACCGCGGCGAGGAACGTCACGCCGACGCCGATGGACAGCGCCGCCGAGCCGAACCCGTAGGAGATGCCGTCGGCGACCTGGTCGGTGTTCTGCAGCATCTCCAGCAGCAGCCGGCCGGCACCGAGCGCCGGCAGGATCGCCAGCGCCGCCGCCGCGACGGCCACGACCGCGGCCTCGCCGACGATCATCCGTCCGACCTGGAACGGGGTCGCGCCGATGCTCTTCAGCAGCGCCATCTCCGACGCCCGCTGCCGCACCGACAGCGTCATCGTCGAGATCACCGCGAACAGCACGATGACCAGTCCCCAGCCGCCCACGACCAGCGCCATCGTCGTCAGCGTTTCCTCACTGACGTCGTCGACGCCGGCCCCGGCCGCGGTGTCGAGCAGTGCGGCGAAGGCCATGACGACGATCGCGCCGAGGAACATCGACAGGAAGCTCGCGACGAACCCGCCGGTGCGGTGCCGCAGCGAGCGGACAGCCAGCCCGAACACCGTCACTCACCCACAGCCGCGTGCAGGGCGACCGCGTCGCCGAGGTGGGTCATTCGCTCGGCGACGCCTTCCGCCGTCGGACGGTCCAGCGAGCCGGCGATGCGGCCGTCGGCCAGGAAGATCACCGAGTCGGCGTAGGAGGCCGCCACCGGGTCGTGCGTCACCATGACGACCGTCTGGCCGAACTCGCGCACGGCCTCGGCCAGCAGCGACAGCACCGTGCGAGCGCTGCGGCTGTCCAGGGCGCCGGTGGGCTCGTCGGCGAAGATCGCGCTCGGGTTCGTGACCAGCGCCCGCGCGATGGCGACCCGCTGCTGCTGCCCGCCGGACAGCTCGGCCGGACGGTGGTTGATCCGCTCGCCCAGCCCGACCCGCTCGAGGATCGCGACCGCGCGCTTGCGGTCGGCCCGCTTGCCGGCCAGCCGCAGCGGCAGCGTCACGTTCTGCAGGACGGTGAGCGTCGGCAGCAGGTTGAACTGCTGGAAGATGAAGCCGATGCGCTGGCGGCGGAACTTCGTCAGCGCGGTCTCGCTGCCGCCGGTCAGTTCCGCGCCGTCGATGAACACCCGGCCCGCGGTCGGCTGGTCCAGGCCGGCGGCGCACTGCAGGAACGTGCTCTTGCCGGACCCGGACGGGCCCATGATCGCGGTGAAGGTGCCCGGGGCGAGGCTGACGGACACGTCGTCGAGCGCCCGGACCGGGTTCTCGCCGGTGCCGTAGGTCTTGCTGACCTGAACCAGCCGCAGGGCTTCGGCGGCCCTCGTGATGTCATGCCCAGCCATGTCTCTCTCCGTTCTCGGGAGGCGCTCGTCTGCGCCTACGAGAAACCTAGGAATTCCCCCTGGCCCGGCACGATGGAGTTGACTCCCCAGTTGGGGTGGGGCTAGCCCCCGAGTCGGTCTTGACCGTCTCGGTACAGTGACGTCGTGCCAGGTCTCGGACGCGGTCGAGCGCGCTTCGCGCGCGGCCTGGTCATGTCCGCGGCCTGCCTGCTGCTGCCGACGCTGGCCCACGCGGCCGCCGGTGGTGACGTCTCGACGACTCCAGGCTTCGTCGCCGTGGCGCTGCTGCTGTGCGCCGCCTGCGTGGCGCTGGCCGACCGGCGGCGCTCGGTGGCCGAGATCGCGGCGATGCTGGTGTTCACCCAGCCGCTGCTGCATGTCCTGCTGACGCTCGACGGCCACCACGGCGCGGCGTCCTCCGTCGTCCCGTCCGCCGGCATGGCCGTGGCGCACGTGCTGTCCGCCGTCGTGCTGACGGTGCTGCTGGCCGGGGCCGAGAACGTCGTGTGGTCGCTGGCCTCGCTGTCCGCGACGCTGCTGCTCACCCGGGTGCGCGAGCTGCTCGCCTCGCCCGTCTTGTCCGCACCGCGGGTGCCGGCCAACGGTGACGACGTCGCCGAGGCCGCACCGCGCGGCGTCCTGCTGGTCCGGTCGACACCGTGGAGAGGCCCGCCGGCGCTGCCGGTCCCGGCCTGAACGAAACGGGGGACGTGGCGCCACGATCCGGCGCCGCGTGGCTTCCGTATATCTCCACGACTGAGACAAAGGACGCATTCCATGATCACACGTACCCTCGCCCGCGTGGGGCTCGCCGCAGGCGGCGCCATCACGCTCGGGGTGGTGCTCGCGGCCGGCGCCGCGGCACACGTCACCATCCGGCCGGACGTCGACACCGCCGGCTCCTACGCCAAGATCACCGTCCGGGTGCCGAACGAGTCCGACACCGCCGGCACGGTGCAGGTGCGGCTCGACCTGCCCGCCGACACCCCGATCCCGTCGGTCCGGGTCCAGCCGCACCCGGGCTGGACCGCCGAGCTCACCACCACCCAGTTCCCCGAGCCGGTACAGGTGGGCGACCGCACGCTCGAGGAGGCGGTCACGGCCGTCACCTGGACCGCCGACCCTGGCGTCCGCATCGACCCGGGCGAGTTCGACGAGTTCGCCATCTCCGCCGGCCCGCTCCCCGAGGCCGGCATGTACCTCTTCCCCGCCACCCAGACCTACGACGACGGCGAGGTCGTCGCGTGGGCCGAGGAGACGGTCGAGGGCGAGGAGGAGCCGGAGCGCCCGGCGCCCGTGCTCGAGGTCGTCGAGGCGACGTCGGAGGACGGCCACGGCGGCGGGGCGTCCGCCGAGAACGTCGCCGACGAGGGCGCGGACGAGGACTCGTCGGCCGCGTCGTCCTCGGACGGGGACGACAGCGACGCGCTGGCGCGCGGGATCGGCATCGGCGGCCTGGTCGTCGGCGCTGCCGGTCTGGGCGTGGGGGCCGCGGCACTGCGGCGGCGGAATGCGTAGCCTCCGTCGCCTGATCGGGGTCGCGGCGCTCGCAACGGCTCCGGTCGCCGGGCTATCCCTCATGGCGGCGCCCGCGGCCGCCGCCCACGACCAGCTGGTCTCCAGCACACCGGAGGACGGCGGCGCCGTCAGCACGCCGCTCACGTCGGTCGAGCTGGTGTTCAGCAACGCGATCCCCGCCGAGTTCGTGCAGGTCGCGGTCACCGACGCCGCCGGAGCCACGTTCCAGGACGGCGCGCCGCAGACCGTCGGCGACACCGTCACCCAGGCCGTCCAGCAGCTGCCGGACGGCGCATACACGATCGCCTACCGGGTCGTGTCGTCCGACGGCCACCCGATCGAGGGCGCCGTCGCGTTCACCGTCGCCGGCGTCGGCCCGGCCGACCCGCCGCCGGCCGAGACACCCACCGAGACACCCGCGGAGACGCCGTCGGAGGACGCGTCGACGCCGGCCGAGCAGCCGTCGGACGAGACCACCCCGGCCGCCGGCACAGACTCGTCCGACGACGGCGGTCTGGGCTCGACCGCGACCGTCCTGCTGATCGTCGGCGGCGTCCTGGTCGTCGCCGTGCTCGCGTTCGTCGCGGCCGGTGGCCGGCGGCGCGGCGCCACGGGGGACACTGACAGCTGATGAACACCTCGACACCGGCCGCCGACGTCATCCCGCCGACCCGCCAATGGGGCGTGGCGGCGGCCGGGATCGCCCTGGTCACGCTGGTCGTCGCCCTGCTGCTCGGCGGCGGCGACGCGACCGCCGGCATCCCCGGCCTGGGCGACCCCGGCGACGTCACCAAGTGGGGACTGCCGATCGCCCGGGCCGTGCTCGACGGCGCCGGCGCGGTCACCGTCGGGCTGCTGGGTCTCGCGGTCGTGCTGCCGGTGCGCAAGGGCCAGCTCGGCGGGGACGCGCTGCACGCGCTGCGGGCGGCGTCGCTGTCCGCGCTCGTGCTGGCCGTCGCCGCCGCCGTCGTCCACCTGCTGACCTTGTCCGACCTGGTCGGGCGGCCGCTCCCGGACGCGCTGGCCGGCGACTCGTTCCTCTCCTACACCTCGACGGTCGAGCAGGGCCGGGCGTATGCGGCGATGGTCGTGCTGGCGCTGGCGATCATCCCGGCCGCCCGGCTGACGCTGGGCCATGGCGGTGCCATCGCGCTGTTCTGCCTGGGCGTCGCGACGCTGGTCCCGCTCAGCCTGATCGGGCACTCGTCCTCCGGCGACTACCACCACTCGGCGCGGGTGTCGCTGCTGGTGCACCTGATCGGCATGGTGCTGTGGGTCGGCGGGCTGGTCGCGTTGTCCTGGTACGCCGGACGGCGCGGGCGGGAGCTGCCACGAGCGGCGCGCGCCTTCTCCGCCGTCGCGCTGGGCTGCTTCGTCATGGTGGCGGCCAGCGGGGTGCTGAACGCGTGGGTGCGGCTGTCGTCGCTGACCGAGGTGTTCACGTCCTCGTACGGGCTGATCCTGTTCGGGAAGGTGCTCGCGCTGGTCACGCTCGGCTGGCTCGGCTGGCGGCATCGCAGCCGCACGCTGCCGCAGCTGGACGCCGGCCGGCCGGGCGCGTTCCGGCGGCTCGCCGTCGGCGAGATCATCATCATGGCCGTGGCCCTCGGCCTCGCCGTCGCGCTCAGCCGCACCGAGCCGCCCGGCCCAGCGATCCCCGAGGTCAGGACCGCCGTCCGCACTCTCATTGGCTTCCCGATCCCGCCGGAGATCGGGCCCGGCCGGCTGTTCACCGAGTTCTACCCGGACGCGATGTTCGCGCTGGGCATCCTCGCCGCCCTCCTCCTCTACCTCGGCGGCGTCTGGCGCCTGTACCGCCGCGGCGACAAGTGGCCCGTCGGGCGGACCATCGCCTGGCTGGCCGGCCTCGCGACGGTCGCGTTCGTCGGGCTGAGCGGGCTGCAGACCTACGGCATGGTGATGCTGTCGGTGCACATGGTCCAGCACATGATCCTCATGATGGTGAGCCCGATCCTGCTGGTCCTCGGCGGTCCCATCACGCTGGCCCTGCGCGCCCTGAAACCGGCTCGACGGGGTCAGCTCGGCCCCCGCGAGGCCATCACCGCCGCCGTCAACAGCCCGGTCGCGCAGGTGCTCACCCACCCGCTGGTGGCGCTGGCGTTGTTCGTGTCGGGCTCGTTCACGGTCTACTTCACCGGCCTGTTCGAGTCGGCGATGCGCTCGCACACCGGGCACATGCTGATGAGCGCCCACTTCCTCGTGGTCGGCTACCTCTTCTTCGAGATGCTCATCGGCATCGACCCGCTGCCCAAACGGCCGCCGTATCCGGCGCGTGTGGTGTTGCTGCTGCTGTCGATGTCCTTCCACGCCGTGTTCGGCCTCGCCCTCATGGAGTCGTCCCGCCTCGTCGCCGGCGACTACTACCGCGAGATCGCCGTCGAGATCCCCTGGCTGCCCGATACCCTGGACGACCAGATCCTCGCCGGGCAGATCACGTGGGGCTTCGGCGAGCTGCCCGGGCTGCTGGTCATCGGCATCCTGTTCGTCCAGTGGTACCGCTCGGACGAGCGCGAGGCGCGCCGCTTCGACCGGCGCGAGGGCGAGGACGAGGCCGAACGCCAGGCCTACAACGCCTACCTCGCCGAGCTCGACGAACGGTCGCGCAACGAGAAGACCTGAGGTACTGGCGATCCTCACTCGGCGTGGGTGACCTCACCCGCCTGGAGACCGCCTGGGACTGGGTTTCCGCGTCGCCTACGGCTCTCCGGCGGGTGAGGTGCCCTGCCGGCGAGTGAGGTCGCCGTGCAGGCGTGCGTCGACCACAACGATGTGAGATCGCTGCGTCGACAGTGTGACCTTGCTGTCGTGGTGGGAACACTGATCCCCCATCGTTCTCGCAGCGAACTCACACCGTTGAGCGCCACGGTGACCTGATTTCGCCCCGCGCGTCGGCGTCGGTTAAACTCGTCCCGCCAACGCAAGGACAGGTAGCTCAGTTGGAAGAGCGTCCGCCTGAAAAGCGGAAGGTCGGCGGATCGAACCCGCCCCTGTCCACCCCTTGACCAGCGCATTCATCGGTCGCTGATTGACCGTGACTCACCGCGCCTGTCCGCGTTTCGCCGGTCGCTATCGCACGTACATCGCACGGCCGGACTCTGTCCGTTGGCCGGCGATTGGCCCTGCACGGCGCGCGGTCCGCCTGCTGCTCGGCTCCAGCTCATCCGCAAGTCGCCCCGGCCGGTGCCTAACACGGGCTGGGGACTTGATCCCGCCTGAGCTGCGTTACGTGAAGTCTCGGTGGTTACGACGGTGCTGGTGCGCGGGTGTAACGGTCGAGAATGCGCTCGGTGAGTTCGATCATGCTGGGGACGTCGCCGTTGTTGGCCAACGCGGTGATCGTGACTCCGAGGTCAGGCAGGCGGATTGCCTTGGCCGTCCATCCGCCGGGCCAGTTGCCGCCGTGGCTGTGTATCAGCACACCGTTCTCTCGGCTGACTCGCACCCCCCAGGCATAGTCGATCGGTCGGCCGTCCTCGAGCCTGCCGGGAGCGTGGATCAAGGCTCG
The DNA here is from genome assembly GCF_900105925.1 of Jiangella alkaliphila. Classification (NCBI taxonomy): domain Bacteria; kingdom Bacillati; phylum Actinomycetota; class Actinomycetes; order Jiangellales; family Jiangellaceae; genus Jiangella; species Jiangella alkaliphila. The sequence continues at coordinate 537,267 of NZ_LT629791.1, forward strand.
AACGCGCCCGTCGATACTGCCGCCCGGGAGCAGCGCGTCATTCCAGCGCTGTAGGTCGTTGACGGTGCTCCAGGCTCCGCCGTCGCCAAGGCTGAGCGGCAGCGGCCAACGCTCACCGTGTTCGTCGTCCGGGTTGCCCGCAGCTGCACCGGCTGGGACGGCGGCGTGATGATCGCAGAATAGGGACTGTCGCATGTGCAGCGGTTCGAACAGCTGGTGAAGTGCGAGATCTGTGAACGGGGTGTCTGTGACGCGTTCCAGGACCGCGACGAGGCAGATGTAGCCGGCATTGCAGTACTGGTAGGCGCTTCCTGGTCGGAACTGCAACGTCGAACAGTTCTGCAGGGCTCGCATGACCGCGGGGCTGTCCCACTGGTGTTGACCGTTGGCGGCGATGTGCTGCTGCAGTGCAGCATCGCCGGGCAGTCCGCTGGTGTGGTGAATCAGATGACGGATGCGGACGTCGTCGCTCCACGCGGGAAGTTCGGGAAGCCATTGCCGCACAGGCGATTGGATGTCCAGCTGGCCGTCCAAGACCAGAGTTGCGGCACAGGCCGCGACCATCTGCTTGGACAGAGACCCGGTTTACGACACGGTGCTTGCGGTGAACGGGACTCCAGGTCGTGCGTGGCCGCGAGCCGCTGAAAGCAAGGCGCCGTCGGTGTCCCGGACTGCGACGGCAGCCCCGCAGGCGTCCTGGTCGTAACCCGCGCCCTCCAGCAGTGCTTCGAGCGTCGGATCTCTCATCGGGGCAGTATCCAGCATCTGGTCGGTCGCCCCGGACACCGGAGATCGGCGCGGGTGGCCCGGACGTTCCCGAGCTACCTCGCACCGCCGACGGCCGCACGTCGGCGGTGCGTTCGAGTCGGGTGAGTTGCTGGTGGCAGGACGTTGCCTCGTCGTCTCGCATCGCTCCTGCCGCACGTCAGGTGGCGGAGATGTGTCGCACATCTGTTGGCGGATCACACCACGAAGGCACAACGAAGGAAAGCCACCTAGGCCACGAGGAAGCGGCAATCTACGTCGCCAGGCACTCAGGACGAAACGTGTGTGTCCGCTTACCGCTCGCTCTCTGCGTCACTGGCCGTCGTCGGCGGCCAAAGGATCAAACTTCAGGCTGCTGAGGTGCAAGACGAAGTCAGGCCCCTTTGCGATCTTGTCGGGGGAGTCCCCACTCGCCTTACTGAAATCGACCTGCGCTTCGCGCACCAGCTCCAAGCACTCGTGTAGATCGGCGTCGGAGATGGTCTTTTCTCGCGCGGTGGAGTTGAGTTGTCCGACCGCGACGACACTCTGCCCGACCAGTCGCCGCGCAGCAACCATGGCGACATGGAAGCGGAGATCAGTCCGCTCTTGAGCCGTCACGCTCGGATCTGAAAGAAGGAATGCATCTATCTTCTTCTGCGACTCGGCCAACCAGAGGTACGTGGGTAGAGGCACTGAGCGCGAAAATACGCGCTTATAGTCTTCGTCGCGCTTCAACAAGCTTGACGGACGAGCGCGCGAGTTGTCCGGGCGCCCCAGGCCCATTGCCATCACAGCCTGGGCGAGTAGTGGAATGCTAATAATCTTTTCGGAGCTCTTGCCTATGTTTCGGTAGTAGTTCTTGCGCCTGTCGTAAAACCATCCGTGACCCAGGAAATATGCCTCGATATCTCGCTGGATATCGTCTGTTGCCCGCAGAGACGCTGCGGGAACTGAGGTCTGCCGATTAGTCGCCCTGATGACACGATCACGAGTCGCCAGATCGTCACCGGTCACCAAGATCCTCACAAGAACTGCCCGATCAAGCGCGGCGTGAGTCTCCTCCACGGCACTCAACTCATTGAAAATCGTGTACGAGGTCTGTAACCCATTTACGACCTGCACGTTGTCAAGGATATAGGTCTTGCTCACCGTGGAAGCGCTCGAGCAAACAACCGTAATTCCGTTGTTTAGCCACCAAAACTCGGGACTATCGACGTCCTTGATCGAGTCGCCGATTTCGCGATTTACCTCCACGTCGCCCTGATAGTCCCGAACGTTCCAGTCGAATATGTAGCGCCGGAGGGTGCCATCTTCATCCTTCAAGAACTTCACATAGTCGCGAAGCTTGACGAGCGCGACATGGCCATTTCCACGCGTGACGTTCTCCTGGAATTCTAGCTCTGATGTGTAGGACGGGACTGAGTTAACACGTTGCCAGAGCTCGACCGCACCAAGAAACTCGACGTGGGCCTCAGCGCCGGTTATTACCCCGGCAAGTTGCCGCTGCAGATCTCTGCCCTTGATCTCGACCTTAGCGTTAATGTCACTCGTGGTGCCCCGACTAGCGTAAACGAACCAAACCGTCACCGTTGGTCGCCTGGTCGCTAGTGCCCTGAGTGCCTTTCGGAATAGTGAGATCCGCTCGACGACCGCGCGCGAATAGAGTCTCAGGAGATCTTCCTCAGCCTCGCTAAGGTTGAGCAATCGCCTTGCCGAATCGGACGCCTTCTCGATCGCCGTCTCGGAGAAGGACTCCTCCCTCTTCGCTTGGACGAGCCACAATTCGAGCTTCGATCTCGCCGGATACTTGGTGGCGACGAAATCTGCGGCGAGTACTTCAGAGTCCTCGGTCAGCACAGCCTCGTTTAGGAGAGCATAAATTCCGTCGAAGCCGCCGTCATTACCGCCCCCAATGACGCCGTCTGAGATCTCCTCGGAGGAGAGTTCACGTTCCCGCAGCGCCTGCTCACAGGCGAAGAGCTCAAAGGCATAGTCGGCAGCGATGGGGGTAGTTCGCTCCGCCTCACGTTGGACCAAAACTTGATCGAGCAACACGAGCTCGTTGTTCACCATGCGCGGCAGCGTAGCCCACGCGTGGTGCGTCTTCCAGGCACCGAATGGGCGCCGCTCAGCGTCACCTGACGCGTGTGCGACCGCTGCGGGCATGAGATTGCCCGCCCGGTCCTCCTACTCGGCCGGAAGGGTTACGACGCCCGTAGCCCCTTTGAGCACCTGCAGCACGTCCGCGGCCCGCATAGCTCCGGCCTCGACCGCCGTTCGGAACTTAAAGATCTGCGCCGTATCCACGACCATGCCACCATCATTCGCGAAGTCGTGAACCGCATCGGGGTTCGAGATGAGCGGAAGAGGTCGCGAGGCCGGGTCCATTCCGCTGCGCTGATTGACCACGTACCACAGCGCGTCTGGCTCTCGATGGTTCTCCAGAGCGAACTTCACGGCAGGTCGCCTAAATTGTTGAAGGTCGTTTACCTTTGCGTCGCGCCGGCCGCCATATCCCTTGACCTCGACAAGAGCGACCCAGTCGCCGTCCCAGACCTGGAGGTCTTCAAGCTTCTCATCAGCGCGCTTCGGTAGGCCATCGGAGTCCACGACTCTGAATCCAAACAGTTCCAGAGTAATGCGGACCTCATCCACGAGGTCGTCACCCTGAGCCGTAAGCAGGCGTCTTTGTCCTTGCGCTGCCGCCTCGCCGGCATGGTCCAGCGCCGCTTCAAGTGCCTGACCTTGCGCGGCCCGCTCGGCTACGATCCGAGTTGTTTCTGTACCGTGAGCAAGTAGGGCATCCGAAGCCCTCGTCTCGGCAGCAGTGAACCATTCAGAGTTCGAGGTCCAATCGCTGGTCTCAGGAAAGCGCCCAGACTCGACCTGTCGCCACGCATTTAGCACTGCGGACAGCCAAGCACCTTTCTGGGGCGTGTCCGACGGCAGCCACCACCACTGAGCGCTTGTGGAGCTTTCAGTACGGTTCCAGTATCCGGCGGCGGCGTCCCCGTCTTCCTCTAGAACGATTGGACTCACCCGCATCGGACTGTCGCGCCAGTTTGACGGCGGCAGGATAAGGAATCGTGGACGCATACCAAGTAGGTAGGGCGCCAGCGACCTGTTAGCTAGGTCAGAAACCTCGGCAGATAGACCCTCCGAGGGCACAGCTAATCGCTCCCCGACACCGCGCCGATCGAACTCAACGTACCCGGGGTACTGAGTAGGAAAGAAAACTCTGTCCTCGTCGCTAAACTGCAGAACGTAGAGGTGTGACGCAGGACTTCGCTCGATTCCCTGCACTACATATGCGTCGAACTCCGCTTGTCGTACCTGTTCATCGATTGATGCTCCCGACTCCAGGAAGGCGACATGCGAACTAAGCGCAGCCAGCGCCTTTCCCAGTTCACTGCCCGGTGCGATACCGTCAGCGATTATCCATGGTTTCGGCTTGGCGCCATAAATGTTCGCCATTTAAAGGCCTCCTTGGCCAATTCAATGCTACGTGGTCTGGGGATTGCGGACCCTATCAACTACGCTGGCGAGGTGACTCATGTCAGTAACCACGATATTTGCACCGGCATTTTCTAGCCTAGCCCGCTTTCCAACTTTGTTGGCATAGCCGATGACAGAGGCCTCGTGACCAACCAGTCTACTGGTGTCGGCCGCTCTACTGGGTATTCACACCTGGCCCGATCGATCGAGAATTGTGTTATCAAGTACGGCTGCATCGGCAGCTACCTGCCGAGGTCTAAGATCTCCTTCAACGGCACGGGAGGCTATAGCTATATTGGTGGGAAGGGATAGCTTCGACAGGAGTGCGCTCAGGTGAAGACCGTTCTGCGGATGTTGGTTGTCTTCCTCATCTATTGCCTCGCGGTTTTTCTGCTCGCCGTGCTTCTTGGGAGCCTTGGCGGGCCGATAGGGAGTGTCGAACTGGTGATCATCATGATCGCGGTCGGCGTCGCTGAGGCCTACGTCATCAGGAGGATGGAGAGACGGCAGAGCGCCTGACGCATCACGACGGAGTGCCCGGGGGATGGTTATGCACCCCCGGGCACCTTTCGCTGCCTGCTGCAGTCGAGCCTGGACGGGCCGCCCACCGGCGCACATGGCGATGACTAGGTGTGGTCGTCCCGCCGCCCGCGCGGGCAGTGGACCGCACACCAACTTGCGACACGATCAGCTTCTCGTCGCGCAGGATGTCCAACGAATTCTGCACGGTCTGGCGGGCCACGCCGTTAGGTCTCGGCCAGCCTGCACGCCCCCGTCCACCCCTTCACCAGCACGAACGTCGTGCGGCGATGCCGCTACAGCCGTCGATCACGAGGCAGGCGAGTCGTCCACGATCGGGCGCGACGAGCGCCAGCGGGCCCGCCACTCCGGCGCCTCCCAGGCCTCGCCGCCGTAGATCGTCTCGCGGATCACCTTGTCGCCGCGGAACTCGAAGACGGAGACGCCGAACATCGAGGAGCCGCTGTCGTAGGTGACGATGAGCTCCATCACCCACAGGTCGCCACTGCCGCGTAGGCGGCGGATCTCGAAGTCGGTCCTCGCCGGATAGATCCGGCGCCACTCGCGGAAGTTCTCAATGCCCTCGAAGCGCTCGCCGGACTGTGGGAACTCGAGGACGGCGTCCTCGTGGTAGATCTCGTGCGAGATGTCCTGGTCGACGCCGCTGTAGTCAATGTAGCGCTGTAGTGCTGCTCTGATCGCGTTCTCGTCCATGTCAGCTGCCCCTCGCGACGAGGCTACCGGCTGAACAGCAGATGACCCCGCACCCACCGGCCGGGAGGGACCGGCGGGCGCGGGGCCAGCTCGGGACGGTGATCAGGCCGTCTCGGACCGCCGACGAGCCACGATCGCCGCACCGCCGGCCGCCAGGGCCAGGCCGCCGAGGGCGATCAGGGTCGCGTCCGAGCCGGTGTCCGGCAGCTCGTCATCGCCGTTCTCGTCGGCGGACGCGTCGTCGGTGCCGGCCTCGCCAGTCCCGTCGTCGCCGCCGCTCTCGGTGCCGGCGTCGGTGCCGCTGACCTCGCCGGTGCCGACGTCCGAACCGCTCTCGTCGCCACCGTCGTCGGCGCCGTTCTCGTCAGCGCCGTTCTCGTCAGTGCCGGCTTCAGCGCCGTCATCGGAGCCGACGTCGCCGCCGTCCTCCGCACCGTCGTCGCCGCCGTCGACGGCGCCCGTGTCGGAGCCGACGTCCGAGCCGTTCTCGTCGCCACCGCTCTCGTCGGCGCCGTCGTCGCCACCGTTCTCGTCGGCGCCGTCGTCGCCACCGTTCTCATCGGCGCCGTCATCGGCGCCGTCGTCGCCACCACTCTCGTCAGCGCCGTCGTCGCCACCGTTCTCGTCGCCACCGTCCTCGGCGCCACCGTCCTCGTCGCCACCGTCCTCGGCAGCGCCGTCGTCCTGACCGTCCTCGCCGCCGTCGTCGTGGCCGTCCTCGCCGCCGTCGTCGTGGCCATCCTCGCCACTGTTGCCTTTGTCATCGTCGAAGGAGGCGACGGCCGCAGCCTCCACCTCGGCCGCCAGTGCCGGTGCAGCACCGGCGACGGTGAGAGCCAACGCCCCGATCCCACCGATGATGCTCTTCCGCATGATCAACCCCATAAAGTCACAGAAAGGGACAAAGCGAACATCGGGCGGGACCATACCGCACCCAACGGGCGCCGAAACCGGCTCTCAGCGGAAGAACGCCGCTGGGTGGGGCGCTGCCGACGGGGCGGACACGCGGCGCTTGACTTCGAGCGCACTCGAACTCGTACCGTCCAGCCATGCGCTATCGGCCCCTCGGCGGCACCGGCATCCACGTCAGTCCCTACTGCCTCGGCGCGATGATGTTCGGCGCGGTCGGCAACCCCGACCACGAGGACGGCGCCCGCATCATCCACACCGCGCTGGAGCGCGGGATCAACTTCGTCGACACGGCGGACATGTACTCCGCCGGCGAGTCGGAGGTGATCGTCGGGAAGGCGCTGCAGGGGCGACGCGACGAGGTCGTGCTGGCGACGAAGGTTCACTTTCCTATGGGCGACGGGCCGAACCGGGGCGGCAACTCGCGCCGCTGGATCATGACGGCGGTCGAGGACAGCCTGCGCCGGCTGCAGACCGACTGGATCGACCTCTACCAGGTGCATCGACCCGACCACACCACCGACGTCGAGGAGACGCTGTCCGCGCTGAGCGACCTCGTCCACCAGGGCAAGATCCGCGCGTTCGGCTGCTCCACCTTCCCGGCCGAGGAGATCGTCGAGTCGCACCATGTGGCCGAACGGCGCGGGCTGCTGCGGTTCCGCACCGAGCAGCCGCCGTACTCGCTGCTGGCCCGCGGCATCGAGACGTCGGTGCTGCCGACCTGCCAGCGCTACGGCATGGGCGTGCTGACGTGGAGCCCGGTCGCGTCCGGCTTCCTGTCCGGCACGCAGCGCAAGGGCCGGCCGGTCGACCTGACGACGGGACGCGCGAAGCTCACCCCCGGCCGGTTCGACCCGGAGCTGCCGATCAACGCGAACAAGCTCGAGCTGGTCGAGCGGCTGGTCGAGGTGGCCGACGACGCGGGGTGCACGCTGCCGCAGCTGGCCGTCGCGTTCACGCAGGCGCATCCTGCCGTCACGTCGACCATCATCGGGCCGCGGACGATGGCCCAGCTGGAGTCGCTGCTCGACGGCGCCGAGGTCACCCTGAACGACGCGACGCTGGACCGCATCGACGCGATCGTGCCGCCGGGAACGAACGCCTATCACCCCGACGGCGCCTGGACGCCGGTCACGTTGTCGGACCCGGCCCGCCGGCGCCGTCCGCACTCCGAACGCAGCGCCGTCTGACGCCGAAGAATATGTCACGACGACGGCAACAACGCGTCGCGCGCGTCATACAAGCGCGCCAGACAATTGAGCCTTGAACCGTTGAGGACCCAACTGAAAGAAACCGCACAACTTCCAGGCCGAATGGCCGATCAGAAAGAAGATGTGCGAGAAAAGAAAACGATCGTCGAAAGTAGCGGACACGGGCGGCCAGTCTGCCCACCGCCCGTGTCGACGCCTGGCGGCTACTGCGATGCGACGGTGCAGCCGCGCCCCACCCAGGGCTGACTCCATCGCACTCGCGACGCCGACCTGATCCTCGTGTGACCCGTGAAGCACAGGTCACACGACTGCTAGTTACGCGTTCCCGCGCAGCCCCCGCCGCAAGCCTGGCCCGCCGCCTACGGGCCCAGCCTTGACTTCCCCGTGTACCGCCCCCGCTCGGCATGGTCGAGCGTATGGTGGGACGATTCTCACCCCTTAGAGCTCGCCGACCTCGACGCGCTCCACTGCGGACCCTTGCCCGTTGAGCAGCGCACGCACCTCGGACTCGCGGTACCGCCGGTGGCCACCGAGCGTCCGGATCGACGTGAGCTTGCCGGCCTTGGCCCACCGGGTCACCGTCTTCGGATCCACCCGGAACATGGCCGCCACCTCGGCAGGAGTGAGGAGGGGCTCGGCGTCTTGTGTCCTGGTCGCCATCGTCACCTCCTTAGATCCCATAGCGGGAGGTTTCCCGCCACACCGGATATTCCACCTTGTCAGCCCCGAGAACGACACCGCCCGTACGGCTCGACCGAAGCCAGCCATTCGGATGATGTCCACCCAGGGTGTCTCTAGCCTACGTAAGGTTCACGTAAGCCGCGAACCGGCCCAAGTCGCGCCGGGCCGCACTCAGCCGGCATCGGAGATCGTCCGCGTGCCGGCACCACCCACCGCCGCTTCTCGCCTCGTTCGTCCACCCTTGACTGCGAGACACAGCAGTGCCCCACATGCCACGGCGGCGACCGGAACGATCAACGTCGGCTTCATTGCATCAACATAGCCCTGTATGAACACATCGTGGGCCATTTCGGCGATCTTTCCCGCGACTTCTTCAGAAACTCCCGGTGGAAGTGTCATGTCAATTCCGTCCTGCGCGCCGCTGACCTGCAGTCCTCCCTCGGCCGCCCCGGCGAAGCTGTCGATGAACGGCTGTCGAACGTCAGACGGCAAAGCGGTTGCGGCCGCAACTGCCTCCGAATGCAGCCGGCTCGAGAGCAGCCCTTGCAGGACCGCGCCGACCACCGCGCTGCCCACCACCTGACCCAGCTGCCGGTTGGTGTTCAGCACCCCGGACGCGGCACCGGCGACCCGGCCGGCCACGTCGCGCATCGCCACCGTGTTCATCGGCGCGAAGACGCAGCCCAGCCCGAGGCCCGCGACGAGCAACGACGGCAGGAAGTGCCACCACTGCGCGGTGACCGTCGACACCAGCGCGAACGACGCGATCCCGGCCCCGTAGAGCAGAAGGCCCGCCATCAGGATGAACTTGCCGCCGACGCGGTCGGTGAACCGGCCCGCGACCGGGGCCACGAACATCGACACGACGGACATCGGCGCGAGCGTCAGCCCCGCCTGCAGCGCCGTGTGCCCGAGCACGGTCTGCAGGTAGATGGTGATCGGCAGGAACGTGCCCACCATCCCGATCGCGACCAGCCCCGCCACCCCGTTCATGACCGAGTAGTTGCGGTCGCGGAACAGCCCGAACGGGATCAGCGGCTCGCGGTCCTGGCGCAGCGCCTGCAACACGAGGAAGACGACGAGCAGGACGGCGCCCGCCGCCAGCAGCAGCGGGATCGACACGAACTCCCACACCCGGCCCCACCCGAACCGCTCGCCCTCGACCAGGCCGAACGTCAGCAGGACGAGTGCGGCGCTGGCCAGCAGGACGCCGGGCAGGTCCAGGCCGTGCTTCTCACGCCGGCCCGCCTCCGGGATGATCGACCACGCCATCGCCAGCACGACGACGCCCACCGGCACGTTGACGAAGAAGATCCACCGCCAGTCGAACACCGTCACCAGCAGCCCGCCGAGGGTCGGCCCGGCGACGGTGGCGACGCCGGCCACCGCGCCCCAGATGCCGAACGCCGTCCCGCGTCGCTCCGGCGGGAACGTGGTGATCAGCAGCGCTGACGTCTGCGGCATGAGGATCGCCGCGCCGATGCCCTGCACCACCCGGCAGGCGATGAGCATGGCCGGGCCCTGCGACAGCCCGCAGGCCAGCGACGCCAGCGTGAACACCGCGACGCCGAGCATGAACATGCTGCGCTGGCCGCGCAGGTCGCCCAGCCGGCCGGCCGTGATGACCAGCACCGCCAGCATGATCACGTACGCGTTGATGACCCAGAGGATCTCGTCCAGCGACGCGCCGAGCTCGTCCATCATGCTCGGGATGGCGATGTTGACAATCGTGACATCGAGCAGCGTCATGAAAAATCCGAGACACAGCGTCAGCAGGATCGCCCACGGGTTCCCGTGCCATCGCCTCACGGTGCTACCTCCTCGCCTGCCGTCCTAGAGTGAGCTTGACACCCAGCCCGCACACCCCGCGGGCCCTGACGTGAAAGGGTCACCACCATGACCAAGGCGTCGCCGCTCGTGTTCGGTCGACACACCGGCCACGAGCAGGTCGTTTTCTGCCACGATGCCGGCAGCGGCCTACGAGCCATCATCGCGCTGCACTCCACCGCCCTCGGCCCCGGCCTCGGCGGTACCCGGTTCTACCCGTATGAATCAGAGGACGCCGCACTCGAGGACGTCCTGCACCTGTCTCGCGGCATGACCTACAAGAACGCCCTCGCCGGGCTCGATCACGGCGGCGGCAAGGCGGTCGTCATCGGCGACCCCGAGCTGGACAAGTCCGAGACGCTGCTGCGCGCCTACGGCCGGTTCGTCGAGTCGCTCGGCGGCCGCTACATCACCGCGTGCGACGTCGGCACCTACGTCGCCGACATGGACGTCGTCGCCCGCGAGAGCCGCTGGGTCACCGGCCGCTCGCCGGCCGAGGGCGGCGCGGGCGACTCCAGCGTGCTCACCGCGTTCGGCGTCTTCCAGGGCATGCGTGCCGTCGCCGAGCGGCTGTGGGACGGCACCAGCCTGGCCGGCCAGCGGGTCGGCATCGCCGGCGTCGGCAAGGTCGGCTCCAAGCTGACCGGCCTGCTGCTGGACGAGGGCGCCTCGGTCGTCGCGACCGACGTGTCCGAGCACGCGATCGACCAGCTGCGCGCCGCGCACCCGCAGGTCGACGTCGTCGGCGACACCACCGAGCTGCTCGGCGCCGGCATCGACGTGTACGCACCGTGCGCTCTGGGCGGCGCTCTCGACGACGACACCATGACATTGCTCACCGACGGCCGGGTGGCCGCGGTCTGCGGCGGCGCGAACAACCAGCTCGCCCACGCGGGCATCGAGAAGAGCCTCGACGACGCCGGCGTGCTCTATGCGCCCGACTACGTCGTGAACTCCGGCGGAGTGATCCAGGTTGCCGATGAGCTGCACGGATTCTCTTTCGACCGGGCCAAGGCAAAGGCCACGAAGATCTTCGACACCACCCGCGAGATCTTCCAGCTGGCGGCGGAGGACGGCGTCCCACCGGCCGTAGCCGCGGACCGCCTCGCCGAGCGGCGAATCGCCGCCGTCAGCCGATTGCGCGACGTCTACCTGGGCCGATGACGCCCGGAAGGTCGCTAGTTGGTACCGGATGAGGCGGAACAGCCTCGGACCCTGTACCGTTGTCTCTACGAGCAGATGTCATCTGAAGGGAAAACGAGGGCGTCCAGTGAGCTGGTCGCCCCGGTTTGTGCGAGGGGGTCGACCCTATGGGGCGCGGCCGGGCCAAGGCCAAGCAGACAAAGGTCGCCCGTCGGTTGAAGTATCAGCAGCTGGACACCGACTTCGGCGCTTTGCAGCGTGAGTTGGGCACCGACGGCAATGGCAGCAATGACACGGACCTCGACGAGGAGAGTAATGAGGAGTACGACGAGTACTCCCGCTACCTCGCCGACGATGACGACGACGAATCTCGTCGTCACGCGGGTTGACCCGGGCCGATAGCTTCACCGATCGTCTGGACGGTCTGCTGGCCTCGGATATCCCGGGGCCAGCAGTCCGCCCGAGCCGATCAGTCGCGGACGGTCACCCGCGGTAGGCGCCGTACAACGTCGCCGATCCGTCGCCGTCCGCCACCTCACCGGCGATCCATGCCCGAACCCCCCGCTCCGTCAGCAGCCGCACCGCGGCGTCCGCCGCGTCGGCGGCCACGACGGCGACCATCCCCACGCCCATGTTGAGGGTCTTCTCCAGCTCCGGCTCTGACACGCCACCGACGTCGCCGACCAGCCCGAAGACCGGCTGCGGCGTCCAGGTCGCGCGGTCGAGCCGGGCCGTGACGGTGCCGGGCAGCACGCGGGCGAGGTTGGCGGCCAGCCCGCCGCCGGTCACGTGCGACATCGCGTGCACCTCGACGGCGGCGGCCAGCGCCAGGCAGTCGCGCGCGTAGATGCGGGTCGGCTCGAGCAGCTCCTCGCCCAGCGTGCGGCCGAGCTCGGGCACGTCGCGGTCCAGTGCCCAGCCGGCCCGCTCGAGCAGGACGTGCCGCACCAGCGAGTAGCCGTTGGAGTGCAGCCCCGACGACGCCATCGCGACGACGGCGTCACCGGCCCGCACGCGCTCCGCGCCGAGCAGCGCGTCGGCCTCCACGACGCCGGTGACCGCGCCCGCGACGTCGTACTCGTCCGGACCCAGCAGGCCAGGGTGCTCGGCCGTCTCGCCGCCGCTGAGCGAGCACCCGGCGGCCACGCAGGCCTGGGCGATGCCCTTGACGATGGCGGCGGTGCGCTCGGGGACCACGCGGCCGCAGGCGATGTAGTCGGTCATGATCAGCGGCTCGGCGCCGCACACGACGATGTCGTCGACCACCATGCCGACGAGGTCGAAGCCGATGGTGTCGTGGACGTCCATCCGCTGCGCCACCGCGACCTTGGTGCCGACGCCGTCGGTGCTGGTGGCCAGCAGCGGCCGGCGGTACGCCTTGAGCGCGCTGGCGTCGAACAGCCCGGCGAAGCCGCCGAGGCCGCCGACGACCTCGGGACGGCGGGTCTTGGCGACCCACTCCTTCATCAACTCGACGGCGCGGTCACCGGCCTCGATGTCGACCCCGGCACTGGCATAGGTGGCACCCGCGGGCGGGCTCTCGCTGCTCGACACGTGTAGAAGGGTAGCCGGTGGACGGTGCTAGGATCCTGCTCAGCGTCCGGGCCGCTCAGTGGCTCGGCCCGACAGGAGAGGAGGTCGCGATGTACCGCCAGGTTTCCCGCGCCGCCCTCCATCACGGAGACGGCGCCTGACTCTCCGAGGAGAGGCATGCAAGAGTTCAGCATCATCCGTCCCACCACGCCCGAGCAGGCGCTCGCCCTGCTCCGTGGCGCCAGGTCCGAGCTGGGCACTCCCATCTCCGACCTCGTCGTCACCGACGACCACCTGACCAAGGCGTTCGCCAACCGCAACCGCCGGCCCGAGTGGGTCTGGACGGCGGCGCGCGACGACCGCACGGCCGGCCGGGTCGCCGCCTGGGGTGCGCCCGCCAACGAGCACCCGTGGATCGTCGAGTTCTTCGACCTCGGCGCCGAGCCGGACCGCGTCGAGATCATGACGGTGCTCATTCGGCAGGCCGCCACCGACCTGCGCGCGGCCGGACTCGAGCAGGTCGAGCTGAACCTGTTCCCGCCGGCCGGCTGGCGCGACGACCCTCCGCCGGCCCTCGACGACCTGCTGGCCGCGGCCAAGGCGGCCGGCTTCGAGATCCTGGTGACGCGGCGCCGGTTCCGCTGGACGCCCGCCGCCGGCGTGCCGTCCATCCGGGAGGGGCTGCGGTTCGAGCCGGTCGCCGGGCCGGACGACCCGGTCCTCGCCGACGCCTACCGGCGTACGTTCGAGGGCAGCCTCGACGCCCACACGCAACGGTCGCTGCGCACCCGCGACGCCGCGGAGCTGGCCGCCGAGGAGCTGGCCGACATGATGAACTACGCCGGCCCGGTCGACGGCTGGCGGGTCGCCTACGACGCCGGCGGCGCGCTGGTCGGGCTGGTGACCGGCGGCCCCGGCGCCAAGGCGTTCACCGGCTACGTCGGCGTGGTGCCGGAGCAGCGCGGCCACGGCTACGCTCGCGAGCTGCTGGCCTGGATGGTCCGGTGGCAGGCGGAGCAGGGCGCCGAGAAGATCGTCGGCGAGACCGACGACGCGAACGTGCCCATGGGGAAGGCGTTCGAGGCCGTCGGGTTCGTCCAGGAGAGCGCCCGGGTCGACCTCGTCGGCTGACGGCGTGAGCAGGGCCTGCTGAGGGGGCCTCTCGGCGCGTTGGAGGTCTGCCGTCGGAACAGATGGCAGACCTCCAACGGCGCGACAGCGTCTCCCGGCCGGCGGGCCGCGCCGTCAGGCCGATGCGGTGAAGAGCGCGCGGTTCGCGGCGGTCCTGGCGACGCGGTCAGGTGCTGCCCTCGTTGCCGTAGACGGTCACGTGGACGTGGTCGTAGTGGTTCGCGGTGTCGTCGCCGCGATCCTCCATCCAGCGCCAGCCGTCGGAGGAGCGCTCGACGGTCCAGATGCGCTGCTCCCAGATGACCTCGCTGACGCCCAGCTCGCTGTAGTTCTCGCGGACGTACGCGGCGATCTCGTCGCCGACCGAGCCGCGGATCATGATGTCCAGCGCGCGACCGGAGCCGTGCTCGCCGCCGTCGCCGGAGCGGAGGCCGCCGTACGACGTCACCTGCGGGAAGAGCGCGCAGACCGCGCGGTGCACCCGGATGGCGTCCTGGGTGAGGCCGTCCTCGACCCCGGAGCCGGACTCGCACTCGGCGGCGGAGATGCCGCCGGAGGGCTCCTCGGCGGGCGGCTCCTGGGCCAGGTACTCGGTGGCCACCCAGAAGGGCTCGCCGTCGAGCAGGATCTGCGACCAGGTGCCTTCGGTGGCGCCGGTGATGTCGACCTCGGTGCCGGTGCCCAGGACCGTCACGACCTCGGCCTCGAGGTCCGGGCTGGTGCGCACGTTCAGGCCGGACGTCACGAACAGCTGCCCGGCGACGGTCGGCTCCGGTGTGGGAGTCGGCGTCGGGGTGGGAGTGGGCGTGGGGGTCGGAGTCGCGGTGGGCGTCGGAGTCGGGGTCGGCGTGGGCGTCGCGGTCTCCGTCGGGGCCGCGTTCGGCGTCACCGGCGGGAGCGGCGGACGGTCCTCGCCGCGGCTGGCGGGGTCCTCGCGCTCTGGGAGGTCGACCGACGCGGTCGCGTTGTCGCCGAGATCGCCGGAGCCGTCGGGCCACATCGCCACGCCGGCAACCGCGGCACCTACCAGCACCACCGGAGCGGCCAGAAGGGCGATCCGGCGGCGCGTCAGCCCCTGCAGACGGGTGAGCGCCGGCACCTTGGTGCGTCGATGACGATTGCGTCCGTGACGGGACCGCGGCACTACGTTCCTCCCACCCTCAGCTCGAGACCATTTCGTGACCGAGGAGCAGGCAACCACATTTCGGGCGGTTTGTCACAACTCGGCCTCACGGACGCCGCAGCGCATCGGCGGCTCCACCGGCGCTGAGCAGGGAGTTCAGGCCGTCGGAGGGATCGCCGAGTGACGCGGCTCGCGCCAGGCCGTCGCGGTCGGGGGTCTCGCAGCCGGGGATGGGCTCCTGCTCCAGGATGTCCTTCCCGGCGCGGGCCGGCGGCTCGATCGGGTAGACGCCGTCGAAGCAGGCCCGGCAGAGGTCCTTCTTGCGCACCGTCGTGGCCTCGATGAGCAAGTCGAGCGAGACGTAGCCGAGCGAGTCGGCGCCGATCGACCGGCGGATCTCGTCGGTCGACAGGCCGGTGGCGATCAGCTCGGCCCGCGAGGCGAAGTCGATGCCGTAGAAGCACGGCCAGCTGACCGGCGGGCTGGAGATGCGCACGTGCACCTCGGCGGCGCCGGCCTCGCGCAGCATGCGCACCAGCGCCCGCTGGGTGTTGCCGCGCACGATGGAGTCGTCGACGACGACC
Organism: Jiangella alkaliphila; assembly: GCF_900105925.1. Classification (NCBI taxonomy): domain Bacteria; kingdom Bacillati; phylum Actinomycetota; class Actinomycetes; order Jiangellales; family Jiangellaceae; genus Jiangella; species Jiangella alkaliphila. The sequence goes on from NZ_LT629791.1 coordinate 552,884, forward strand.
AGCCGCTTGCCGGCCACGATCTCGCGCAGCGGGTTCAGCTTGAGCCTGATGCCCAGCTGGCGCAGCGTCTGCGACGGCTGGATGAACGTGCGGCCGACGTAGGCGTTCTTGACCAGCCCGATGCCGTACGGGATGCCGGACGCCTCGGCGTAGCCGACCGCGGCGGGGGTGCCGGACTCGGGCACCGGGATGACGAGGTCGGCGTCGACCGGGTGCTCGCCGGCCAGCCGGCGGCCCACCTCGACGCGGGTCTCGTGCACCGAGCGGCCGGAGATGTGGGTGTCGGGCCGGGCGAGGTAGACGAACTCGAACAGGCAGCCCTTGGGCGCGGCCGCCGCGAAGCGGTGCGAGCGCAGGCCGTCGGCGTCGATGACCACCAGCTCGCCGGGCTCGACCTCGCGGATGAACGAGGCGCCGACGATGTCGAGGGCGGCGGTCTCGCTGGCGACCACCCAGCCGCGCTCCAGCCGGCCCAGGACGAGCGGACGGACGCCCTGCGGGTCACGGGCCGCGTAGAGCGTGGACTCGTCGGAGAAGACCAGTGAGAACGCGCCACGGGCCTGCGCCAGCACCTCGATGGCGCTCTCTTCGAGCGTCCGGTCGGCGTAGGAGCCCATCAGCGCGGTCATGAGGGCGGTGTCGGTGGTGTTTCCGTAGCGCAGCTCGCCGCTGGCCGACCCGACCCGCTCGCGGACGAGGTCGAACAGCTCGGCGGTGTTGGTGAGGTTGCCGTTGTGCGCCAGCGCGAGGGTGCCGGCCGGCGTGGCGCCGAGCGTCGGCTGCGCGTTCTGCCAGTGGCTGCCGCCGGTGGTGGAGTAGCGGGTGTGCCCGACGGCGACGTGGCCGATCAGGGTGTTCAGCGTCGACTCGTCGAAGACCTGGCTGACCAGGCCCATGTCCTTGTAGACGAGGATCTGCTCGCCGTTGCCCACGGCGATGCCGGCCGACTCCTGGCCCCGGTGCTGCAGCGCGTACAGCCCGAAGTAGGTGAGCTTGGCGACCTCTTCGTCGGGTGCCCACACTCCGAAGATGCCGCAGGCGTCCTGCGGACCCTTCTCTTGTGGGTTGATGTCGTGCGTGAGTCGTCCATCGCCCCGGGCCACGGCACCCAGTGTACGGAGCGGAACCCGGATTGCGAGTGGGGGAAGAACACCGGGGCGTCGGATGGTTGCCTTAGAACATGAGCCCCACGACGGTATTGATCACCGGCGCGACCGATGGCCTGGGCCGATGGCTGGCGCTGCGGCTGGCGTCGACCGGCGTCGGCGTCGTCCTGCACGGGCGGAATCCGGCGCGTCTGGACGAGACGGCCCGCGAGATCCGCGCCGAGGGCGGCCGCGACCCGGTCGGCGTCGTCCGGGCCGACCTCGCCGACCTCGGCCAGGTCGACCGGCTGGCCGACGAGGTGCTGAGCCGCTTCCCCGGCCTGGACATCCTGGTCAACAACGCCGGGGTCGGCTTCGGCGAGCCCGGCGGCCGCCGGGAGCTGAGCCCCGACGGCATCGAGCTGCGGTTCGCGGTCAACTACCTGGCCGGCTACCACCTCACCCGGCGGCTGCTGCCGGCGCTGCTGGCGGCGGCGCCCGCGCGCATCGTCAACGTCTCGTCCATCGGCCAGGCGCCCATCGACTTCGCCGACCCGATGCTCGACCACGACTACGACGGCTACCGCGCCTACCGCCAGAGCAAGCTCGCGCAGATCATGTTCACCCTCGACCTCGCCGAGGAGCTGCGCGGCACCGGTGTCACGGCGAACACGCTGCACCCGGCCACGCTGATGGCGACGTCGATGGTGAGCGAGGCCGAGCTGACGCCGCTGAGCACGCTGCACGACGGGGGCGAGGCGACGCTGCGACTGGTCGCCGACCCGGAGCTGGCCGACGTCAGCGGCGTCTACTTCGACCAGACCATGGCGGCGACGCCGCACGCGCAGGCGCTCGACCCGGCCGCCCGGCGCCGGCTGCGCGAGCTGACCGAGCAGCTGGTCGCCCAGACGCTGGCGCAGCGCACCTGACCCGCGCCGGCCCGAGCTGGGCTGGGCCGGCGCGCGCCGTCAGCCGCCGGGGCCGTTGTGGGCGACCACCTGGGCGACCATCCACTCGACGGCGGGACCGACGGCGCCGTTCGCGGTGAGCAGGCCGGGCGGGTCACCGACGTACCGCTCGGACAGCAGCCCGCGCGTCTCCAGCCGGTCGACCAGCCCCGCTTTCACCGCGGCCCGGTCCAGCCGGGACGGCACCTGGAACGCGAGCACGTCGAGAGGGTCGTGCGCGACGTCGGGATAGCGCGCCAGCAGGCGGCCGATGTCGGGGTCGGTGTCGTGCAGGTGCAGCCAGATGCGCACGACCGGCGGCACCCCCGTGCTGCCGACGTAGACCACCGGACGGTCCGCGCCCGGCCGCAGCCACACGTAGACCCAGGAACCGACGCCGACCAGTTCGCCGTCGCGCACCTGCAGCAGGATGGCCTCGTTCTCCATGGCCGCAGTCTGTCAGTGACACTTCGATGTTCGGGCCGGACAACGAAAACGCGCGCTCTCTACCAGAGTGCGGGCCTCGACCGACGGATCGACGAGGACCTCCGGCCCCCGGTCTCCCGCCGGTGTTGCCCGGCCCCTCCCAGGGTGCAGCGCCGTCGTTCAGTCCGAACGACGGTTTCCCGGATCTTGTGACAGTCGCACGAGCGTGCTGACAGTGGCCAGATTTCGTGACGTCGCCACCACGAGCGACGGTTTGCTCAGCGCGGCGGCCAGCTTGCTGCGGCCGGCGCCGTCCGGAACATGCAGGTACACCGTGGTGCCGTCGACGCGGAACTCGTCGGCGCCCGACTCGACCCGCTCCGCCGCCGCGTAGGTGTCCGGCTCGGGCGCCGTGCGCAGGAAGCTCAGCAGCAGCCTGGACGGTTCGGCGTCGGGGAACGGGTTGGCGTCGACGGCGGCCGCGAGCTCGTCGTGGGTGCGGACGAGGACGGCGACCTCCAGGCCCAGCCCGGCCCGGATGGCCGACTCGATCGCCGTCTCCAGCTCGTCCCGTCCGGCATCGGGCGCAGCGTTGGCGAAGACGACGTTGCCGCTGTTGATGTAGGTGGCGACGTCGGTGTGGCCGAGCCCCGCCACGAGCGCGCGGAGGTCGGCCATCGCGACCTTCTTCTTTCCTCCGACGTTGATGCCGCGGAGCAGCGCGACGTGACGGGACACCGGCCGGTCCGTCCTACCCGGGCAGGCGGGACAGCCGGTCGAGCAGCAGCACCTCGGCCAGGCAGCCCTTGGCGAACATCGCGAGGTCGAGGCTCTCGTTCAGGCCGTGAGGCCCGCTGAGCGGGTCGCCCATGCCCGTGACCAGCACAGTCGCATCGGGGAAGGTCTTCTCGAACTCGGCGATGAACGGGATGGAGCCGCCGATGCCGGTGCGCACGGACGGGACGCCGAACGCCTCGGTGAGCGCCGCCTCGGCCGCCTCGACCACCGGGCCCTCGGTCGGCAGGGCGCAGCCGCCGCCGACCATGCCCTCGGTGATCTCGATCTGGGCACCGAACTCGACGTGCTCGCGCAGGTGCGCCTCCAGCGCGTCGAGCGCGGCGCGCGGGTCCTGCTCGGGGGCGATGCGGACGCTGACCTTGGCCCGGGCCTCGTGCACCAGGATGTTCGCGGCGTCGGCGACCGCCGGGGCGTCGATGGCCAGGACGGACGCCGTCGGCCGGGTCCAGAGCCGCTCGGTCAGCGAGCCGCTGCCGACCAGGTGGACGCCGTCGAGCACGCCGGCCTCGCTGCGGTAGCGCTCGTCGGGGAAGTCGATGTCGGGCGCGTCGGTGCTGATCAGCCCGGCGATGGCGACGTCGCCCTTGTCGTCGTGCAGCGTGGCCATGAGCCGGGTCAGCGCGGTGAGCGCGTCGACGACCGGGCCGCCGAACAGGCCGGAGTGCACCGACTTCTGCAGCACCCGCAGCGTGACCAGGCAGTCGACGCCCCCGCGCAGGCTGGTGGTGATGGCCGGGACCTCGGCGGTCCAGTTGGCGGAGTCGGCGACGACGATGACGTCGGCGGCCAGTCGGTCGCGGTAAGTCTCGAGGAACGGGGTGAACGACGGCGAGCCGATCTCTTCCTCGCCCTCGGCGAACAGCACGACGCCGACCGGCGGCCGGCCGTCGAACGCGCGCAGCGCCGCGAGGTGCGTGGCGACCCCGGCCTTGTCGTCGGAGCTGCCGCGGCCGTAGAGCCGGCCGTCGCGCTCAGTGGGCTCGAACGGGTCGGTGGTCCAGCCCTCGCGTGGTCCCGTCGGCTGCACGTCGTGGTGGGCGTAGAGCAGGACGGTGGGCGCGCCCTCCGGGGCCGGCCAGCTGGCGATGACGGCGGGCCGCCCGCCGGCCGCGCTGACGACGTCGGCCTGAGCGGCTCCGGCGCCGCGGGCCAGCTCGGCCACGGCCTCGGCGCTGGCGAGGACGTCGCCGGCCCGGGCGGGGTCGGCGCTGACGCTCGGGATGCGCACCAGCCGCTCGAGGTCGGCGCGCGCGGACGGGAGGATGGCCTCGACGGCGGCCCGGAGATCGGTCATGCCCGACACTCTAGGACCCCGCGCCGACAACGAGGAGAGCCGCCGTCCGGTCTCGGACGGCGGCTCTCACTCGGTGACGCGTGGCGCGCTACAGCTGCTCGCGCAGCTCCTCGGCGGCCGCCAGCAGCGCGGCGCGGGCGGCGTCGTCGGCCACCCGCTCGGCCACCGCCACGAACCGGTCCAGCGAGGTGCCGGCCGGCCCGGTCAGGCCACGCCCGGACAGCCGCTCGGCGGTGTCCAGGTGAGTGGTCAGCTGGGCCGCCTGCGACCGGTTGACGGTGCCCGCGGCGGCGTAGTGCGCCACCAGGTCGCGGACGTCGTCGAACGTGGCCGGTCCGGGCGTCTGCAGGCCGACCAGGATCGGGTCGTGGTCGCTGGCCCGGTAGACCGTGCCCGGCTGGAACAGCTCGCTGGCGAAGTAGTTGTGCCGCGAGTACTCGAACAGCACCGACTCCACCGAGTTGACGTTCCACACGTCGACGCCGGTGACGAGGTCCTGCTCGACGACGGACGGGCTGGCCAGCACGTGGTCCAGCGAGCCGACCTTGCCGTCGAACACGTAGGTGTGCTCGCCGGCGTACTCGTTGTTGAGGTCGGTGTAGCCGGCGTCGTACAGCGCCTGCATCGGGTTCTCGCCGCTGTAGGCGTTGAAGTCGCCGAGCAGGAACGCGTCGTCGGTCCCGGTGGCCGCCGCACGCTCGTCGGCGAACTCCGCCAAGGCCTGCGCCTGCGCCGTCCGGTCCGCGTCGAAGCAGCCCTCCGGCAGGTCGCCGCACTCGCCGCCCTTGGACTTGAAGTGGTTGACGATCGCGTTGAACTCCCAGCCGCCGTCGAGCGCCCGGAACTCCTGCGCCAGCGGCTCGCGGGCGTTGTGGAAGGCCGGGTGGTCGATGAGGATGACCGACTCGCCCACCGGCTCGACGTTCGCCGTCCGGTAGATGAACGCGGTGCGAATGACGTCCTCTGACGACGGCAGCTGCGCCGGCGACGGCACGTAGCCCCAGGTGCCCGGGCCGGCGTCCTCGTTGAGCGCGTCGACCAGCGTGGCCAGGGCGACGTCGCGGTCCTGGCCGAACGCGGCGGAGTTCTCGATCTCCTGCAGCGAGACGACGTCGGCGCCGAGGCCGTTGATCGCCGCGACGATCTTCGCCTCCTGCCGGTCGAAGCTCACCTCGTCCCACGCGCCGCGGGCGTCGCAGCCGCCCGAGACCGTGAGCGGGTTGCCGGCGCGGTCGGTGAACGCCTCGCAGCCGGGGACGTCGACGCCCAGCGTGGTGAAGTAGTTCAGCACGTTGAACGCGGAGATCTGCAGGTCGCCGCCGACGTCCTGCGGTGCCGCGTTCGCCTCGCGCGTGTTGCCGGTGCCGAACGTGACGACGTCAGGCGCCGGGCCGGTGACCGGCTCGGTCGGCTGGAAGTTCCACTGGAACCGGAAGTCGAAGATCATGTCGCTCTGGAACGTGGCGCCGGCGCCGGTGCGGGCCGGGTCGTCGTTCGTCAGGTACGGCACCAGGCTGCTGGTCGCCGTCCGGTTGGACTGGCCGTCGTCGAGCGTGACGGCGCGGGCGGCGTTCGCGGCGACGGCCGCGTCGAACTCCGGCGTGCCGGGCAGCGCGACCTCGGTCTCCTGCACCAGCGGGCCGCCGAAGCCCAGGCCGATGGAGCCGAACGCCGTGCTGCCGAAGCCGCCCAGCTGGAAGGTGTCGGAGACGACGAAGCAGTTTGCCGGGCGGACCAGCATGCCCTCGTAGACCTCGCGGCCGGCCGCGCTCGCAGGGAGCGTGAACGGCACCGGCTTCACGGCCTCGGCCGGCTCGGTGAGCGGCTCCAGGCCGTCGGCGGGCACCTCGATCTCGGTGAGGCCGAAGTACTCGCTGACCTCGCCGGTGACGCGGACGTGGTCGCCGATCTCGACCTGCCCGACCGTCGACGGCGAGAAGACGAACACCGCGTCGGAGGCCGTCCGCGCCGCGTCGCCGCCGCTGCCCGCCGTCTGGAGGTAGTAGCCGCCGAAGCCGCCGGTCGGGTACACGGCGGTGACGACGCCGCTGGTGACGACCGTCGTGCCGACGAGCGGGGAGTCGGCGCCGGTGCCCTGGATCTCCGGGATCGTGGCCGGCTCGGGCTCCGGGTCGGGGTCAGGGTCGCCGCCGCCGTTGACGGCGCCGAAGGTGCTGGCGATCGGGCCGGTCCAGGCGTCCTGGACCTTCTGCAGCGACTGGCCGACCGGCGTGGAACTGGCCTGCGAGACGCCGATGTCGACGCTGGCCATGCCGTTCGCCGGGCCGCCGGCCGCGGTCATGCCGCCCTCGTAGGAGAGGAACTCCGCGACGGTGCCGTCGGGGCGCACGAGCGCGATGCCGTCGGGCGAGCCGTTCTGGATGCCGTCCGTCGGGTACGTCGCGACGACGACCCCCGCGGCCGGGACGGCGCCGGACAGCGTGCGCGTGTTGTAGGCCGCGTTGCCGTTGCCGTTGTAGAGGACGATCTGCCAGCCGGTCAGGTCGGTGCCCGGGTCGGCCTGGATCTCGATCGACTCGCCGGTGTCGGCGCCCGCGTTGTCGTAGTGGAGCTCGCTGATGAACGGGTCGCCTTCGGCCGCCCCGGCGGAGAGGGCGGGTACGGCCGCCAGGCTCGCGCCGGCCAGGCCGGCCGCGGCGACCGCCGCGAGCCAGCGGAGAGGACGTCTGGTCGAGTGCATCGGTCGTACCTTTCGGGTCGAGGGATCGGGTCCTCGGGGGTGACGTGGCGCCCCGCCGGGTGGGCGGGGCGCCACGGTCGGTATGCCTCGGCCGGTGCGGCCGTCAGACGGTCGGGCGATCAGGCCGCCGTGCCGCCGGTGCCGGTGCCCGTGCCGCCGCTCGCGCCCTTGCGCCGCGACAGCGCGAACAGCCCGCCGCCGAGCGCGAGGACCACGACGCCGCCGATGACCCACCAGAGCACGCCGGACGAACCGGTGTCGGGCAGCTCGTCGCCGTCGTCCGTCCCGTCGTCGGACCCGTTCTCGTCCGACCCGTTCTCGTCGGCGCCGTTGTCGGTCCCGTTCTCGTCGCCGTTCTCGTCGCCGTTGTCGTCGCCGCCGTCCTCGGTGCCGTTCTCGTCGCCGGTGCTCGAGGTATCGACGGTGATCGGGACCGTGAACACGGTCGAGTCCATGCTGACCACGAGCTCGACCTGCGTCGGGCCCAGATCGGCGGGAGCGGCGTCCGCCGGGATCGTCAACGTGGCGCGGCCCCGACCGACCTCGTCGGTGGTGTCGACGATGGTCGAGCTGACCACGAACGTCCAGAACTCATCGTTGAGCGACACCCTCCCGTGCTCGGAGATCGACTCGGGCGTGCTGAACATCAGCGAGGAGAACTGGATCTCTACCTCGTCACCAGGCCGGTAGACGGCGTTGGGGTCCGAGACCCAATGGACACCGACGGCCCGCTGGGCGTAGTCAGGCATGACGGGCGAGTTCTCGGCCAGGTAGTCGACCATGGCCTCCAGGTCGACCTGGCCGGTGTCGGTCGGGTCAGAGCCCTGGGCAAGGGTGGCGAAGTTGTCGCCGCCGGCGGCAAGGAACGAGTTCACCACGACGCGGTACTCGCCGTCCGGGTCGAGTGGCTCGTCGTTCAGCGTGACCGATGTGATGCGCTCGCCCGCCGGTGCCTGCGGGTCGTAGGTGTAGAAGAGGCCCGCGGACGCGCCGAGCTTGAGGAACGGCCGCGAGGCGCCCGCCGGCTGCCACTGTTCCTCCAGTACCTGGACGATCTGCGTACCGGTGAGCGTCGTCGTCACCAGTGTGTTGGCGAACGGCTGCACCTCGGCGGCGTCCTTGTACGTGATGATGACGTCTTCGAGATTAGCCCGTAGGCCGCCGGGGTTCATGAACGCGAGCTGCGCCTCGGGGTCGGTCACCTGTGCGGCCGCGAGCTGGACGTCCGCAACGAAGTTGCCGAGTGTCGACTCGCCGCCGCGGTTCTCCGAGCCGTCGGACTGTACGGCACGCCGGAACGCAGCGTTCGCCACACCGAGCTCTTCGGCACCGAGCACCTCGGCGTTCGCCACCGCGTCGTCGACGATGCCCTGGACGACATCGTCCGGCGCGAACTCCGGGTTCGGTTCCCACTCACCCTCGCTGTTCTGGATGGTCAGCGGGATGATCTCGGACTCGACGCCGGTGATCTCACCGGTCGTGGTCTCGACGGTGAACGAGAGGTCGTTGAGGTTGTAGCCATACTGACCAGCGCTGACGACCGGACGGCCGAAGTCGCGGTCAGTCCAGCCCGGCACCTCGATCTCGTGGTCATACGCGAGGTGCGTGTGACCCGAGATGATCGCGTCGACATTGTCGTTGACGCCGGTCACGATGCGGCCGAAGTCGCTGTCCGGATCGGTCGCGGACTCGATCTCGGTGGTGGCCGCGCCCTCGTGCACCAGCAGGACGACGATGTCGGCGCCGTCGGCCTTCAGCTCGTCGGCGGAGTCGTTCGTGGCCTCGACGATGTCGCCGACCTCGAGCGCCGCGATGCCACTCGGGCTGACCAGCTCGGGCAGGTGCTCGGTGACGGCGCCCACGAAGCCGACCGTCACGCCGCCGACCTCGGCGGTCCACGTGGGCGCCAGCTCCGTGTCGGACTCGCAGCCGGTGTCGGCGCCGTCGCGAACGGTGACGTTGGCACCGATGTACTGCCAGGGCTCACGGCCGTGCTCGACGGCCTTCTGCTCGATGAACGGAATGACACGGTCGACGAGGTCGCAGTAGCCCTGGTCGAACTCGTGGTTGCCGACGGCGCTGACGTCGAGGCCGGCCGCCGTCAGTGCGTCGAGGGTCGGGTGGTCCTGGTCGACGAACGAGGTGAACGTCGATGCGCCGATGAGGTCACCGGCGGCGGCGAAGACTGTATTCGGATTCTCGGCCCGGAGGGTGTCGACCGCGCCGGCAAGAACCGCGGCGCCGGCCGCCTGGCCGTCCGCCTCGAGACGGCCGTGGAAGTCGTTGATGCCGAGAACGTCGATCTGGACCTCGGCAGCTTGCGCGGGGACGGCGGTGAGCCCGACCCCGGCCAGTCCCAGGGCGGCTGCGGCACCCAGGGCACGGTTGAAACGCCTGTTCAGGCGCATATTTCTACCCCCTACATGGCAGATTGACGGCGGCGACGCTATCTCCGCCGAGTGAACGGAGGGCATACACCACGGCACAGGCTGGTCGCGACCTCGGCCGGTCGTCAACAGCTCTGGGAGCCGAAACGCATTCGTGACAACCTGTCGGTGCGCTCGGTGATGGTCAGCGGGCGGACGACTCGCGCACGATCAGCTCGGGCTCGAACACGACCTGCCGGTGTTCGTGGTCGGCCTCCATCGTCTCGGCGAGCAGCAGCTCCGCCGCCGTCCGGCCGAGCTGCTGGCGCGGCTGGCGCACGGACGACAGCGGCACCGCCGCGGCGGCCGCGAAGTCGATGTCGTCGTAGCCGACGATCGCGACGTCGTCCGGCACCCGCAGCCCCGCGTGCGTCAGCGCCTGCAGCACGCCGAGCGCCAGCAGGTCGTTGGCGCAGAACACCGCCGACGGCAGCGCGTCGCGGCCAGCGGCGGCCAGCCGGTCCCCCGCCGCCCGCCCCGCCGCCACGTTGAGCGCCGGCGTCGTCAGGACGGTCAGCTCGACGTCGTCGTGCGCCGACGCGACGGCCGACACACCCTCGTACCGTTCCTGGACCTGCCGCAACGTCAGCGGCCCGCCGACGAACTGGATCGAGCGGTGCCCGGACTCGATCAGGTGGGTCGCCGCGAGCCGGCCGCCCAGCACGTCGTCGACGGCGACGGAGCACTCGACCGCGGGGTCGCCGCGCCGGTCGAACAGCACGACCGGGATGCCGCGGTCGCGCAGCGCGGCGATGCGGCCGTCGGTGTCGATCGGGTTGATCAGCACGCCCTGTACCCGCATCTCGGCGAGCAGGTCGAGGTGCGAGGCCTCCTTGATCGGGTCCTCGTCGGTGTTGCACAGGATCACGGCGAGGCCGTGCTGGTTGGCGGTGTCCTCGACGCCGCGGGCGACGTCGGTGAAGAACGGGTTCGCGACGTCCAACACGACGAGGCCGAGGGTGCGGCTGCGGCCGACCCGCAGCTGCCGGGCGGAGTCGTTGCGGACGAAGCCCAGCTCGGCGATGGCGGCGTAGACGCGCTCGCGGGTCGGCTCGGCGACCAGCTCGGGCCGGTTCAGGACGTTCGACACCGTGCCCACCGACACGCCGGCCCGCACCGCCACCTCGCGGATGTTCGGGGCTGCTGCCATCGCCGCAGCTTACCGGCTGGCCAGCGGGTCGAGCGGGCGCCCGGCCGGTTGACGTGCCACAGCCGGACCGCGTAGCTTGACGGAAAAGATGAATCGGTTCAAACGCCGCCCGCTGGAGGCAGCACGATGAGAAGTCACGACGAGGTGAAGGCGGCGGTCCGCGGACTCGGCGTCGAGACGGCGTCCTGGGCGTTCGGCAACTCGGGCACCAGGTTCAAGGTCTTCGGCCAGCCCGGTGTGCCGCGCGACCCGTTCGAGAAGATCGCCGACGCCGCGCAGGCGCACCGCTACACCGGCTCGGCGCCGCGGGTCTCGCTGCACATCCCCTGGGACCTGGTCGACGATTTCGCCGCGCTGGCCGCGCACGCACGCGACCTCGGCGTCGAGATCGGCGCCATCAACAGCAACGTCTTCCAGGACGACGACTACAAGCTCGGCTCGCTGGCCAACCCCGACCCCACGGTTCGCGCGAAGGCCGTCGCCCATCACCTGCAGTGCATCGACGTCCTGCGCGCCACCGGCTCGAATGACCTGAAGATCTGGCTGGCCGACGGCCTCAACTACCCCGGCCAGGACTCCCTGCGCGACCGCCAGGAACGGCTGGCCGAGTCGCTGGGCACCATCTACGCCGCGCTCGACGACGACCACCGCCTGCTGCTCGAGTACAAGTTCTTCGAGCCGGCGTTCTACTCCACCGACATCCCCGACTGGGGGACGTCGCTGACGCACTGCCTGGCGCTGGGCGAGCGCGCGCAGGTCGTCCTCGACACCGGCCACCACGCGCCGGGCACGAACATCGAGTTCATCGTCATGATGCTGCTGCGTGCCGGCCGGCTCGGCGCGTTCGACTTCAACTCCCGGTTCTACGCCGACGACGACCTCATGGTCGGCGCCGCCGACCCGTTCCAGCTGTTCCGCATCCTGCACGAGATCGTCAGCCAGGACGCGCACCGGCCCGAGTCGCGGGTCAACTTCATGCTCGACCAGTGCCACAACATCGAGCCGAAGATCCCGGCGGTCATCCGCTCGGTGCTCAACGTCCAGGAGGCGCTGGCCAAGGCGCTGCTGGTCGACGCCGACGCGCTGGCGAAGGCGCAGGCCGAGGGCGACGTGCTCGGCGCCAACGCGGTGGTGATGGACGCCTACAACACCGACGTCCGCCCGCTGCTGGCCGAGCTGCGCGAGGACCACGGCCTCGACCCCGACCCGATCGCCGCCTACCAGCGCTCCGGCTACTTCGAGACGATCAGCGCCGAGCGGGCCGGCGGCGCCCAGGCCGGCTGGGGAGCCTGACGATGCCGCGGTACTGCTTCGTCTCGCGGGTCCGCACCGACCGGCTGGACGAGTACCGTCGCCGGCATGCGGCGGTGTGGCCGGAGCTGCTGCGGGCGCTGCGCGACACCGGCTGGCGCGACTACTCGATCTTCCTCGGCGACGACGGCCTGCTGGTCGGCTGCGTCGAGGCCGACGACCTCGCCGCGTCGCAGGCGGCCATGGGCGCCACCGACGTCAATCGTCGCTGGCAGGAGGAGATGGCGCTGCTGTTCGCCGACGGTGGCAGGCCGGACGAGAACTGGCGGCTTCTCGACGAAGTGTTCAACCTCGACGACCAGCTGGCCACCGTCCCCCGAGACGCCGCCCGAGATGAGGACCGATGACCGACGGCACCGTGAGCGAGTTGATCGAGCGGAGTAACCGGCTGGGGTCGGATCCGCGGAACACGAACTATGCCGGTGGTAACACGTCGGCCAAGGGCAGCGCGGTGGATCCGGTGACCGGTGGTGAGGTGGAGTTGTTGTGGGTGAAGGGGTCCGGTGGTGATCTGGGCACGTTGACGGAGTCCGGGTTGGCGGTGTTGCGGCTGGACCGCATGCGCGCGCTGGTCGACGTGTATCCGGGGGTGGAGCGTGAGGACGAGATGGTCGCGGCGTTCGACTTCTGCCTGCACGGTCGCGGTGGTGCTGCTCCGTCGATCGACACCGCGATGCACGGGCTGGTCGACGCCGCGCACGTCGACCACCTGCACCCTGATTCCGGCATCGCGCTGGCCACGGCGGCCGACGGTGAGGCGCTGACCAAGGAGTGCTTCGGGGAGAAGGTCGTGTGGGTGCCGTGGCGGCGGCCCGGCTTCCAGCTCGGGCTGGACATCGCGGCGATCAAGGCCGCGCACCCTCAGGCGGTGGGGTGCGTGCTGGGCGGGCACGGCATCACCGCGTGGGGCGCCACCTCGGCGGAGTGCGAGGCGAACTCGCTGTGGATGATCCGCACGGCGGAGGAGTTCCTGGCCGCGCGCGGCAAGCCCGACCCGTTCGGCGCTGTTGTGGACGGGTTCGGCCCGCTCCCCGAGGCGGAGCGGCGGGCGCGGGCGGCCGCGTTGGCGCCGGTGATCCGGGGGTTGGTGTCGACGGACCGGCCGCAGGTCGGGCACTTCACCGACACCGACGTGGTGCTCGAGTTCGGGTCGCGGGAGAAGCTGGCCGCGTTGGCCGGGCTGGGCACGTCGTGTCCGGACCATTTCCTGCGCACCAAGGTCCGCCCGCTGGTGCTGGACCTGCCCGCCACCGCATCGTTGGAGGAGGCGGTGGCCCGGTTGCGGGAGTTGCACGCCGCCTACCGGGAGGAGTACGCGGCCTACTACCAGCGGCATGCCACGGCGGAGAGTCCGGCGATGCGGGGTGCGGACCCGGCGATCGTGCTGGTCCCGGGGGTGGGGATGTTCTCGTTCGGCAAGGACGCGCAGACCGCGCGCGTCGCGGGCGAGTTCTACGTCAACGCGATCAACGTGATGCGCGGCGCGGAAGCGGTGTCGACCTACGCGCCGATTCCTGAGGGGGAGAAGTTCCGCATCGAGTACTGGACACTCGAGGAGGCCAAGCTGGCGCGGATGCCGAAACCGAAGCCGCTGGCCACTCGGGTCGCGTTGGTCACCGGGGGCGGGTCGGGCATCGGGAAGGCCATCGCGCAGCGGCTGGCCGCCGAGGGCGCCTGTGTCGTGGTGGCCGACCTCAACACCGACGCGGCCGCGCAGGTGGCGGCGGGCATCGGCGGCGCCGATGTGGCCGTGCCGGTGACCGTGGACGTCACCAGTGAGGAACAGATCAAGGCGGCGTTCGAGCGGGCCGTGCTGGCCTTCGGCGGCGTCGACCTGGTGGTCAACAACGCGGGCCTGTCCATCTCCAAACCGCTGCTGGAGACCACTGCCGCCGATTGGGACCTGCAACACGACGTGATGGCCCGCGGGTCGTTCCTGGTGTCCCGCGAGGCCGCCCGGATCATGATCGACCAGGGCATCGGTGGGGACATCATCTACATCGCCAGCAAGAACGGCGTGTTCGCCGGCCCCAACAACCTCGCCTACGGCGCCACCAAAGCCGACCAGGCCCACCAGGTCCGGCTGCTCGCGGCCGAACTGGGCGAACACGGCATCCGCGTCAACGGCATCAACCCCGACGGCGTCGTCCAAGGGTCCGGCATCTTCGCCGCCGGCTGGGGCGCCCAACGCGCCGCCGTCTACGGCGTCCCCGAGGACCAGCTCGGCGCGTTCTACGCCCAACGCACCCTGCTCAAACGCGAAGTACTACCCGAACACGTCGCCAACGCCGTCATCGCGCTCACCACCGGCGACCTGTCCCACACCACCGGCCTGCACATCCCCGTCGACGCAGGCGTCGCCGCCGCCTTCCTACGATGACCACCCACACCGCCGCAGCCGTCGACCTCGGCGCCTCGAGCGGCAGAGTCATGCTGGCCCGGGTCGGTCGCGACCGGCTCGACATCACCGAGGTGCACCGCTTCGGTAACGTCCCCGTGCGGCTCCCCGGCGGGCTGCACTGGGACGTGCTGCGGCTCTACCGCGACGTGCTCGACGGGCTCGGGCAGGCGGCCCGGGCCTGCGTCGACGGCGAGGTGCTGGGCAGCATCGGCATCGACTCGTGGGCGGTCGACTACGGCCTGCTCGACGACACCGGTGCGCTGCTCGGCAACCCGCACCACTACCGCGACGGGCGGACGTCCGGCGCCGCGGCGGCCGTTCACGCGAAGATCGGCGAGCGCGGGCTCTACGACATCACCGGGCTGCAGTACCTGCCGTTCAACACGATCTACCAGCTCGCGGTCGACCCGGCCGCGGCGACGGCCGCGCACGCCCTGCTCGTCCCCGACCTGCTCACCTACTGGCTCACCGGCTCACTCGGCACCGAGGCCACCAACGCGTCGACGACCGGGCTGCTGGACGTCCGATCCGGCGACTGGGCGGCGCCGCTGTTCGACGCTCTCGGGCTGCCGCCGGGGCTGTTCCCGCCGCTGCGCCGGCCCGGCGACGTCGTCGGCCCGCTGCTGCCCGAGGTGCTCGACGACACCGGGCTGGCCCCGTCCGCCGTCGTCACCGCCGTCGGGTCGCACGACACCGCCTCCGCCGTCGTCGGGGTGCCGGCCGCGGACGAGCGGTTCGCCTACATCTCCTGCGGCACCTGGTCGCTGGTCGGCGTCGAGCTGGACGCCCCGGTGCTGACGCCGGCCGGCCGGGCGGCCAACTTCACCAACGAGGGCGGCGTCGACGGCACCGTCCGCTACCTGCGCAACGTCATGGGGCTGTGGCTGCTGAGCGAGTCGATCGCGACGTGGAACCGCACCGGGCCGCCCGCCGACCTGCCGGCGCTGCTCGCGGCCGCCGCCGACGTCCCCGCCGGCGGTCCCGTCTTCGACCCCGACGACCCCGTGTTCCTGCCGCCGGGCGACCAGCCTGCCCGCATCGCCGACGCGCTGCGCCGGGCCGGCGAGCGGGTGCCGTCGAGCCGGGCGGAACTGGTCCGCTGCATCCTCGACAGCCTGGCCGCGGCCTACGCTCGCACCGTCCGCGAGGCGTCCGGCCTGTCCGGCTGCCCCGTCGACGTCGTCCACCTCGTCGGCGGCGGCGCCCGCAACGAGCTGCTCTGCCGTCTGACGGCCGACGCCTGCGAGCTGCCGGTGCTGGCCGGCCCGGTCGAGGCGACCGCGCTCGGCAACGTGCTGGTGCAAGCGCGCGCCCACGGCGCCGTCGCCGGCGACCGGTGGGCACTGCGCGAACTGCTCCGCTCCACCCAGCCGACGACCCGCTACGAACCCTCTAGCATGTGAACTCAGCACGGGAGGTCTCGCCGATGGCCGACGAACGTCCGCCGCGTCTGCCGCCGCGCTGGTTCATCCGGACGTTCTGGACGCTGCACCGTGCGCTGTGCCGCGTCAGTGGCGGACGGCTCGGGCTGTGGCGGCCGAAGCCCGGCAAGTGGGGCACGCTGCGCCTGACGACCACCGGGCGGCGGACCGGCCGCGAGCGCAAGGTCGTCCTCGGCTATGTCGAGGACGGCCCGAACCTGGTCACGCTGGCGATGAACGGCTGGGCGGCGCCGGAGCCCGCGTGGTGGCTGAACCTGCAGGCGCGGCCGGACGCCACCGTCGAGCTGGCCGGCACGTCGCACCCGGTCCGGGCCCGGGCCGCCGAGGGCGCTGAGCGGACCCGGCTGTGGGAGACGTGGCGGGGCATCGACAAAGGGCTGGACGGCCTCGCGGCCAGGCGGCCGGCGGAGACGGCGGTGGTGATCCTGGAGCCGCGCGCCCACTAGGCTCGGCGCGTGATCCGGCCCACCACCGCCACCGACCTCACCCGTCTCGTCGCCGAGGAGCAGGCCGGCAGCCGGCTGCCCTCCGTCGTCGCCGGCATCGTCCGCGACGGCGAGCTCGTCTGGTCCGCCGCGCGCGGCACCATCGACGGCCGCGAGGGCAGCCGCGAAGCCGACGAGCACACCCAGTACCGCATGGGCTCGATCACCAAGACGTTCGTCGCGGTGGCGGTCATGCGGCTGCGCGACGAGGGCCGGCTCGACCTCACCGACCCGCTGGACAAGCATCTCCCCGGCACCGACGTCGGTGACGTCACCATCGCGCAGCTGCTGTCGCACGGCGCCGGGGTGCAGGCCGAGACCGACGGGCCGTGGTGGGAGCGCACCGAGGGCGGGCCCTGGCGGTCGCTGTCGACGCAGCTGGGCCGCCGGCACCCGGCCGGGCAGCGGTTCCACTACTCCAACGTCGGCTTCGGCGTGCTCGGCGAGCTGATCGCCCGGGTGCACGGCCGGTCGTGGTCGAAGGTCGTCTCCGAGGAGCTGCTCGAGCCGCTCGGCATGGACCGCACGACGT
Organism: Jiangella alkaliphila; assembly: GCF_900105925.1. NCBI lineage: Bacteria > Bacillati > Actinomycetota > Actinomycetes > Jiangellales > Jiangellaceae > Jiangella > Jiangella alkaliphila. The sequence goes on from NZ_LT629791.1 coordinate 569,882, forward strand.
CGCGGCCGGTCGCGCCGCACGCGCACGGGCTCGCCGTCCACCCGTTCGCCGACCTCGTCCTGCCCGAACCCGAGCACGACGGCGGCGCGATGGCGCCGGCCGGCCAGCTGTGGTCGACGGTGCGCGACCTCGCCCGGTGGGCCGCGTTCCTCGGCGGCCGCACCGACGGGCTGCTGTCGGCCGAGACGCTGGCGGAGATGTGCCTGCCGCTGGTCGTCGTCGACGTGCCCGGCGCGCCGTGGACCGGGGCGCACGGCCTCGGCGTCCAACTGTGGAACGACGGCGGCCGCCGATTCACCGGCCACGGCGGCTCGATGCCCGGCTTCCTCGCCGAGGTGCGGGTCGACGTCGAGACCGGCGACGGCGTCGTCGTGCTCAGCAACACGACCGCCGGGCTGTCGCGCGGGTTCGCCGCCGGCCTGCTCGACGCATTCGCCGCCGACGAGCCGCGCACGCCGCCGGTCTGGCGGGCCGGCTCCGTGCCGCCGGAGCTGTTCGAGCTGGTCGGGCACTGGTACTGGGGGGCGACGACGTACGAGCTGCGGGCCGCCGGCGACGGCTGGCTGCGGCTCGGCCCGGCACACGGCGCCGGCCGGGCGTCGCGCTTCCGCCCCGACGGCGACGGCGGCTGGGTCGGCCTGGACGGCTACTACGCCGGCGAGCCGCTGCGGGTCGTCCGGCATGCCGACGGCAGCGTCAGCCACCTCGACCTCGTGTCGTTCGTCTTCACCCGGACGCCGTACGACCCGCGGGCCGGCGTCCCCGGCGGTGTCGACTCCGCCGGCTGGCACTGAGACCGTCGGGAAACGCCGCATTCGTCACACCGAATGTGACTAGTACTCGCGGGTAAGGTCACCGGGGATTCCGGCAACGGGAGGTACCGATGACCCTGGTCGCGGACGCCAGCCTGCGGTTGGACGCGGGCTTCTGGGATTACACGCTCATCGCGGTCTACTTCGTGTTCGTGCTGGGCATCGGCCTGATGGCACGGTATGCGGTGTCGGACAGCCTGGACTTCTTCCTGTCCGGGCGGTCGCTGCCGGCGTGGGTGACGGGGCTGGCGTTCATCTCGGCGAACCTGGGCGCGATCGAGATCGTCGGCATGTCCGCGAACGGCGCCGAGTACGGCATGCCGACGATGCACTACTTCTGGATCGGCGCGGTGCCGGCGATGCTGTTCCTCGGCGTCGTGATGATGCCGTTCTACTACGGGTCCAAGGTGCGCAGCGTGCCGGAGTTCATGCTGCGCCGGTTCGGCCCGACGGCGCACCTCGTCAACGCGATCAGCTTCGCGCTCGCGCAGGTGCTGATCGCGGGCGTGAACCTGTTCCTGCTGGCGACGCTGGTCGACGCGCTGCTGGGCTGGCCCCGTCCGGTGGCCATCCTCGCCGCTGCGATCATCGTGCTGAGCTACATCACGCTGGGCGGGCTGTCCGCGGCCATCTACAACGAAGTGCTGCAGTTCTTCGTCATCGTCGCCGCGCTGTTCCCGCTGACGGTGGTCGCGCTCGACCGCGTCGGCGGCTGGGACGGGCTGACCAGCGGCATCCGCGACGCGACGGGGTCGACGGAGCAGCTGAGCGCCTGGCCGGGCAACGAGCTGGCCGGGTTCGACTCCAGCATCCTGTCCGTCATCGGGATCGTGTTCGGGCTCGGGTTCGTGCTGTCGTTCGGCTACTGGACGACGAACTTCGTCGAGGTGCAGCGGGCGATGGCGTCGAAGAGCATGTCGGCGGCCCGCCGCGCGCCGATCATCGGCGCCTACCCGAAGATGTTCATCCCGTTCATCGTGGTGATCCCGGGCATGATCGCCGCGGTCATCGTGCCGGAGCTGGCCGAGTTCAAGCAGACCCAGTCCACCGAGGCCGGCGTCGACTACAACGACGCGATCCTGCTGCTGATGCGCGACCTGCTGCCCAACGGCATGCTCGGTCTGGCGATCGCCGGCCTGCTGGCGTCGTTCATGGCCGGCATGGCCGCCAACATCAGCTCGTTCAACACCGTCTTCAGCTACGACATTTGGCAGCGCTACGTCGTCAAGGACCGCGAGGACGGCTACTACCTGCGAGTCGGCCGCACGATCACCGTCGTCGCTACGTTCGCGGCCGTCGGGACGGCGTTCATCGCGGCCGGCTACTCCAACCTGATGGACTACCTGCAGCAGCTGTTCTCGTTCTTCAACGCGCCGCTGTTCGCGACGTTCATCCTCGGTATGTTCTGGAAGCGGATGACCGCCGCGGCCGGTTGGATCGGGCTCGTGGCGGGAACGCTGTCGGCCGTGACGGTGTTCGTGCTCTCCGAGACCGGGGTGATCGACCTCCCCGGTCAGGGTTCGGCGTTCCTCGCCGCCGGGGCCGCGTTCGTCGTCGACATCCTCGTCAGCGTGGTCGTGAGCCTCCGGACGGCGCCGAAGCCGGCCGCCGAGCTGGCCGGCCTGGTGTACGGGCTGACCCCGAAGGAGGACCTGCAGGATCCGCGTGACCGCAACGAGGCCTGGTACCAGCGGCCGGGGCTGATGGCCGGCATCGCCCTCGTCCTCATCATCATCCTCAACATCGTCTTCTTCTGAGGGGAGCCGAGCAGATGAGCGTCAGTGGAACCCGGACGCGACGCGCCGGAGCCTTCGACATCCGCGTCGTCATCGCCGCGCTGTTCTGCGTCTTCGGGCCGATCCTGGTCGGCATGGGGCTGTTCGGCACCAGCGACGCCGACCTCGAGAAGTCCGGCGGCATGAACGTCAACCTGTGGACCGGCATCGGCCTGATCGTCACCGCCGCCGTCTTCCTGTTGTGGACCTGGCTGCGGCCGATCGTCGTCGACACCGAGGCCGCCGCGAGCGGCGACAGTGACTGACGCCACGTGAGGATCCAATCGATTCACCGTCCCTCCACGTATAAGAGGATGTGAGGGTGTCGGACGAGGCCCTGCTCGCTGGGATGGCCGCCGGCGACGCGGACGCGATGGCCGCGTTCGTCCGCCGTCACCAAGGGCGCGTCTACGGTCTGGCGTTGTCGGTCGTCGGGGTGCCCGCGATCGCGGAGGAGGTGGCACAGGAAGCGTTCGTCCGGGCGTGGCGGCACGCCGGCAACTATGACGCCCGCCGGGCGCAGGCGTCGACGTGGCTGCTGACCATCACCCGCAACGTCGCCATCGACGTCCTGCGGGTCCGCCGGGAGCTCGCCGTCGAACCGTCCGTCGTCGCGGAGATGCTGATCTCCACCACCAACGACAGCGACCGGGTCGCCGACAGCGAACGCATCACCACCGCACTGCGGGCACTGCCCCGCGAGCAGGCGACCGCCGTCCTGCTGTCAGTACATTTCGGCTATACCGCGCGGGAGATCAGTGAGCAGCAGCAGATCCCGCTCGGTACGGCCAAGACACGCATCCGCACCGGACTGTCGCGGCTGCGGGCGATGCTCGAGGTGAGTCATGGTTGATCCGACGAGGTGCGGCGAGGTCGCCGACGCCCTGGCCGAAGTGGCCACCGGCGCCGCCAGCGGCCCGGACCGCGCGCGCGTGCTCGCGCACCTGGCCGACTGCCCCGACTGCCGCCGCGAGCTGGAGGAGCTGACCCGCGTCGCCGACGAGGTGCTGCTGGTCGCGCCCGAGCACGACCCGCCGGCCGGGTTCGAAGGCGCCGTCCTGGCCCGGATCGCCGCGCTGTCCGCAGGGCCGGCCGAGGAGCCGCCCGCCGAGGAGCCGCCGGGCGCCGTTCCGGCCGCGCCGGCGCCGCCTGCCGTGCCGCCCGCTGTGGCGGCCGCGCCGCCGTCCGCGCCGCCGTCCGCGGCGGACGACGCCGACACCGTCGTCACTCCCCTGCGGCCGCGGCGCTGGCGGCGGGCGCTGCCGTACGCCGCCGCCGCGGTGATCGCCGGGCTGGGCGGCGCCGGCGTGGTCTGGCAGGCGACCTCCGACGACCGCGACCTCGCCGCCGGCTACCGCGAGACGCTCGACGTCGCGAACGGCCGCTACTTCCACGCCGCCCCGCTGCTGGACGACGCCGGCGAGCAGGTCGGCCACGTCTTCCTGTACCAGGGCGATCCGTCGTGGGTGTTCACCGTGCTCGGCGACACCGCGGCGCCCGGGACGTACGAGGTGTCCGCCGTCACCGAGGACGGCACCGAGACCGTCGCCGAGTACGAGGTCAGCGGCTCCGGCGGCGGGTCCGGCGGGACGGTCGACGCGAACATCTACCAGATCGAGCGGGTCGACCTGACCGGCCCCGGCGGCGTCGTGTACTCGGCCGACCTGTCCGACGATTAGAAGGGCGGCGTCTCAGGAACGGGCGGATACGGCGCACATACGCCGGCGGGAACCCGCACCGATGTGCTCATGACCGGCCCGACGATCTCCGGTTCGGCGGGGTAGCGATGGCCGGCTGGGGTGATCCACCAGGTGTCGCCGTGGTCGTCGGTGGCGATGGTGAAGGTGTGCCAGGTCTTGGCGCGGTGGTGGCCGTCGTGCAGAGCCCAGGTGTTGGCCGGGTCGGTGGTGCCGCCCTCGGCGTAGGGGATCTTGTGGTCGATCTCGGCCTCCGTGGCCGGTCGGTGGCAGGTGGGGAACCTGCAGGTGCGGTCGCGGGCGATGACGTGGGCTGTGAGGTCGGCCGGTGGGGTGTAGCTCGTGCGGCCGTACTCGAGCAGTCGCCCGTCGGAGGGGTCGGTGAGCAGCCTGCGCAGGGTGGCGTCGGCGGTGATGCGCCGCACGGTGCCGGCCGTGACCGGGCCGTACCCGTCGAGATGTCCGGGCAGGTCGTCCTGGCCAAGGTAGGCACCGACCGGCACGGCGACGTGCACGGTGGCCGCCCGGCCCCGGCGCCGCCCGAGCACCACCGGCCCCGCCGTTGGCGTTGGCGCCGGCCGGTGGCGGGGCCGCAGCGGTGGTGCAGGTGGGGTTGCAGCTGGGGTTGCAGCAGCCGAGGTGGCCGGACTCCAGCGCGGTCCAGGCCAGGCCGGTGAGCAGGTCGAAGCGCAGCTGGTCCAGGCCGCGGTCGTCGCCGGCGCAGCGGGCGTGGCGGGCGGCGGCATCGGTGGCCACCCACAGCGCGATGACGTCTTCGGCCGGTCCGTACAGCGTCATGGTCGCCGTGCCGTCGTCGCCGCCGGGCGAACCGGGCTCGGGCCGGCCGACGCAGCGGCGGTCAGCGGCCTGCCTGCGGCGGTCTTCGGCGCCGGCAGGGTCCGCGGTGATGACCTCGCTGCGCAGCCGCTGGTCCAGGACCCACCGGGTCCGGCCCTCGGCCACGGGCAGGACGGCCGTCTCCACCCGGTGGCGCAAGTCGGTGTCGGGCAGGCAGCGGGTGCGCTCGGCGATCAGCCGCGCCTTGTCCGCGTCGATACGGCCCGCCTCGAGCGCTTCGAAGGTGTCCGGGAGTTCCTGGAGCAGCTCGACCGCCAGCGCGACCTGTCCGGTCGCCCGGCCCGGCGTCCAGCGCGTGGCCAGGGACACCTCGTCGCCGGCAGCTTGGACCGCCCGATGCACGTGCCCCGCAGCCAGGTCGTCCGGGGCGTCGCAGCGCTGGTATTCCGGGCGGGCCGCCAGCTCGGCGAACACCCGCAGTTGCGCCGCTTCCTCGTGCGCCAGCTGTCGCTGCCTCGCCACCGCCACCACGACCAGCTCGTGCGCGGACAGCGTCGCAGGGTCCACGGCCGCCAACGCGACGCCCAATTCTGGCCCGGGCCGGACCACCGCCAGCCGATCGATCGATTCGCACACGCCTGATCCCTCCCGTCCACGAGGAAACGCGCCCCTACGTTCGAGCGCACACCACCCGCGTTGGCCCATGGCAGGCTGGGGTGGGACGACCGCAGACACACTGACGGCTGCGACCGTGGACGAGGCGGGACACCTGGCGTGATGCCCTCTTCAACGCCCGGGAACCCCTTGCAGCCGCTCCCGGTGGCGGCGTGACTTCTACAAATGATCTTACCGAACGCTCGTCCGGATCGCAATCCGTAAGCTGCGCAGAAGACAGGCGCGGCCGGCCCTAGAGCAACGGCAGGTACGACGAGAGGTCGGCGCGCTGCCCGCTGGCCAGGACGGCGCCGGCAGAGACCCCGTCGGCCCAGGTGGTGCGGCCGCCGGCCAACCGCAGCCACAGCGCCGGCGTGAGGTCGACGGTGTTCGGGGGCGTGCCGCGGGTGTGGCGCGGCCCCTCGATGCACTGGACCGCCGCGAACGGGGCGACCCGCACCTCGACGCTGCGGCCGGGCGCACGCTCGGCCAGCACGTCGAGGAGGGTGCGGACGGCGAGCCGGGTGGTGTCGCGCGGGAGCGCCGGCGGGTCGGCGTCCGGGACGGAGCGCGCGAGGTCGTCGGCGTGCACCGCGATCTCGATCACCCGGGTCAGCAGGTAGTCGGCCTGCCGCGCCGGCACCCGCCGCGTCGTCAGCACCATGTCGTCCAGCCCCCGCTCGTCGACGATGTCCGCGGCGGCCTGGTAGCGCGCGTCGATGGCGGCGAGGATGCCGTCCTTGTCGTGCCCTGCTCGGGTTGAAATCGCCAGCGTGCGATCCGAGAGGTCCGCGGCCACCGCCGCGTACGTCGACAGGTACTCGCTGAGGCTGCGCGCCGGCTCACCTCGCGGCGCCGCCGCCGTCGCCGTCACCGAGTCGGCCACCAGCGCGATGTGCGCCGCCAGGTCCGCGACGGTCCAGCCGGGCAGCACACTCGGGCCGGTCCAGTGCTCGGCCGGCAGCGCCGCCAGCCAGCCGCGCAGCGCCTCATGGCCGCTCCGGTACGCCGCCCACGCCGTCGCCGGGTCCATCCGCTTCGCCACCCCGGCAGGCTACCCGTGGCCAGACGTAGGTCGAGCGCTCCGGACCCCGTCGGGCACGCCAGATATCTAGGTGCACGCGGTCATGGTGCTGCCGATCCGAACTTGTAATATCAAGTGGTGTCCCAGTCGGCCGGCAGCAGCTTTCCTTACCGGAGGATCGTCGATGACCTCCGGACGGAGATACTCTCCGGGCGCCTGGAAGCCGGCGAGCAATTGCCGTCGGAGAACGATCTGGCACATAGGTACAAGACGAGTCGACCGACAGTCAGGCGTGCGATTGCCGTCCTGCGCAGCGACGGACTGGTCGTCACCGAGCAAGGACGCGGCGCGTTCGTCCGCCGGAAGCCGCATGTGCGCTTTCGACTGGAAGGAACGAACTATCGACGGCATCGCAGCGCCGGCCAGCCCGGATTCAACGCCCAGGCCGCAGAGCAGGGCCAGACGGCCAGCCAACAACTCCTTGAGGTCACCAGCGTTCCAGCCGACGCCGAGATCGCCTTACGTCTCGATCTCGACCCCGGCGAACTCGTCGTGGTGCGTCGTCGGCTGTTCATCGTCGACGACCAGCCGATAGCCCTCTGCAACAGCTTCTACCCCGCGGCCATCGCCGCAGGGACAGCGATCAGTGAGATGCGCCTGATCAAAGGCGGAGCGCATGCGGTCATCGAGGATCCCGAGGGCCCGATCAAGCGCTCCATCGCACGATCTGTCGATGAGCTCGTCGCCCGAATGCCGACGGCCGCCGAGATCGCTGCGTTGACTCTTCCGCCAGGTGAGCCCGTGGTTCGCGTCGTCCGGACGATCTTCGATGCCACCGACGAGCCTGTCGAGGTTCAGGAGACGATCGCCGCAGCTGATCGGCACGAGTTCCGATACGAGGTGGCGATGCGGTGATTGGAACCGATACGCCCAACGTCACGTCGATCACGGTTGGCGCATGCCTTTCACTCACCGGCAGATACGAGCGTTTCGGTTCCCAGGCGGCACAGGCTCTGACGATCATGACGTCCTTCGACGACATCGAGGTGCTCATCGAGGATGATCAGAGCGATCCGCAGGCGTTGACCGCCGGCATACGACGTCTTGCCGGCCGATGCGATGTTCTTCTCGGCCCCTACTCGACACAACTGATGCGAACCGCGAGCAACCTTGCCGCGGAGCACGACTGGCTCTTGTGGAACCATGGCGGCTCAGGCGATGACATCGAAGAATCGCACCCGGGTCACATCATTTCCGTACCCACCCCGACGCGACACTACAGCGGCCCGTTCCTAAGGTGGCTGCGCCGTCGCACGACGCCGGCTCCGCTCCGCATCATCACCGGCAAAGGCAGCTTCGCGCGCCAAGTCGCAGCGGGAGCACTCGCTGAGGCAGGTCTCCACGAGCTCGAAGCAGAGCACCTCGAAGCGCAGCACCTCATGCCGGAGCTCACGTCAGTCCCCTGGGATCTTTTCTCGGCCGGCACGTTCGAAGCCGACGTGGAGATCGTTCGTCGTGCTCAACAGCTACGCAAACCTCCCCGCACGATCTGCTCGGTGGCGGCCGGCGTGCACGACTTCGCCGATGAGGTCCGCAACGTCGTGGACATATTCGGCGTCGGGCAGTGGTTCCCGGGAAGCTCGCCGCAGCCCGGACTCGGCCCCTCAGAGGACGAATTCATCGCGCGATACGTCTCGCGGTTCGGCTCGATGCCCAGCTATCCAGCCGTCCAGGCCGCCGCGACCGTCGCCCTTGCCACGCATTGTGTGCGCACGGCCGGCACGTCCAGTCGGCAGGCGGCGTGGGACGTCGCGACCAGCTTGGCGACGTCGACCCTCTTCGGCCGATTCAGGATCGACCCCGCCACCGGTCGACAGCTCGAACATGAACCAGTCCTCGTGCGCTGGACACACTCCGGCCTACGGCTGGCGCCTGAGTAGCTCCTGAGCCGAACCGGCACGACTCCATCACCAGGGCTTGACTTGTATTTCCAAGTGACTCTACCCTGGCGTAGCTTGTATTTCCAAGTTGACTGACGCCCAGGTCAGCGACACAGACCCCGGGCAAGTCACACGAGACTGGCGGCGAAGGGAGGTGCCAGATGGCAGACCGCGACCACTACCCGGGCTCGGCGGAACAAGACAGCAACCCGGACGCTGCGATCGCTCTCGGCGATGCAACCGCCCTGACGAAGGGCGGAGCGGAGAAGAGCATCGAGGCCAAACAACGCCCGTACGACTGACTCGCTGACAGCGGTCACGGCGATGGGCCGTGACCGCTGTCACCCACCCAGGAAGGGCCGGAAATGCGCTGGTTCGGCGGCTGCGCTCCGGGAGATCACCTGCCGCTCCCATGCGACGCAGACCTGATCTGGGACAGCCCACCCGTATGGACGATGGGTGGCTGGCCTGGCCAGACGCTTCGCGTCGTCACCGACGCAGAAGCTCGACTCGCGGTGTTCGGTGCGTGTTCTGCAGACCAGAGCTCGCTGCTCCGAGCCGCCAGGTCACGCGATCTCCCGGCAGCGTGCAGCGACTGGGCCGGCTCCTTCGTGGTGGCGCGACTGCCGGGGAACGGCACGCTCGACCTGGTCACCGATCCCGTCGGCGCGTGTCCCCTGTACCTGGCGCAGACACCCAGCGGAATCGTCTGGGGTTCCAGTTCGCTGGCCTTGTCGTCCTTGACTGGGTGCCGAATCGACCGGGAGTGGCTGTCCTCTTACTTGGCGGACAAGGACTCGATGCCTCGAGATCGCAGCGCATGGGCAGACGTCGCCCCCGTTCCGCCGGGGCATCAGATCACCCTCGCCGCCGGGCGCATTGCGGCGACCAGAGGTTGGTGGTCACCCACCCGACGCCAGTATGACGATGCGGTCACCCTCGTCCGGCGCTCGTTGCTCGGTGGAGTCAAGGCTCGAATGAATGCGCCGAAGGTATCCGTGGATCTGGCCGGGATGGACTCGACGACCATCGCCGCGATCGCGGCGCGATACGGTCGCGTGCTCGCGATGACCGTGCACCCCGAGGGTCGCGACGAGGGCGGCGACCTGGACTATGCGCGAGCGTTCACAGACACGAACGTGACCCAGGCGTTGCTGCCGATGCCGACCGATCAGTTGCCGTTCGGCCGATCAGCAGACCGCCTGCCACCGTCAGACGAGCCGGCACCGTCGTCCGCGTCCTGGGCGTTCTTCTCGGCCCAGCTCCGAATGGCCGAGGCTGCCGGCTCGACCTGCCACCTGACCGGCGACGGCGGCGACAATCTCTTCCTTCCTCCCCCTTCGCATCTGACGCTGCTGGCCCACCGGGGCAGGATCGTTCGCCTCTGGCGCGATGCCCATGGTTGGGCACGCCTACGAAGCGTCAGCCCTTGGGGCGTTGTCGCCGCCGCAGTCAGGGGTGATGCCCAGCAGCTAACCCAGCCGTGGAATGCCCGGCCGTCCTGGGTACGCAACGCGACCGCCACCAGGCACCGGGCCGAAGCCGACCCCGATGCCTTGCTCATTCATGGAGTTCGCAGCGTGGCGCGTGCCGCGCACGCCGACCGCCAACTCGCCGACCGGCTCGGTGTGGATCTGCACAACCCGTACTTCGACGGCACGGTTCTGGATGCGGTGACCTCGGCACCACCATGGATGCGATACTCCACCCGCCGGTACAAGCCGATGCTTGCCGATGCCACGGGCGATCTGTTGCCGCAGCAGCATCGTCGTCGATCCACCAAGGGCACGTTCGCCGGCGACTTCCATCGCGGTCTGCGACTCAACTTGCGGCGCGTCCTCGATCTGACCTCCGGGCACCTGGCCGACCTCGGTCTGATCGAACCCTCGCTCCTCGGTTCGGCGATCAGAAGAGCCGCCCTGGGGGTCGACGCCATGTGGGCCACCCTGATGCCGACTCTCGACGCAGCGATGTGGTTGGAGGCGATCCAGCGCCGGCCTGGAATCTCGTGGACCACCACACTCGGGTTGAAGTGATCTCGATGGATGAGCGAACAACGGTCACGGTCGTCCTCCCACATGCGCACGTCACGGTCGACTACCACACGGGGCACACCACGCTCGCGCCGCCGCACTCCGCCACGAACCCCGAGATGGCTGTTGTACGACATCCAGGCGCGGGTCCGTCGTGGGGAACCCAGGAGGCATCCGTCGTGCTCCTCGACCCCGCATGGTCGCCACCGCTGTGGCGCCTGGCAGCGCTGCCGGCCGTGCTGATGACGATGGGGGTCAAGGCGTTCGGCCGCCAGCACCGTCAGTTCTCCCGCATGGTGCGGCTGGCATGCATCGGTCGGCGGCTACCGCTCGCCACCGACCAGCAGGCAAGAAACGCCGTCCTTGCGGTGCGCTGGCTGGCTCCGGCCATTCCGGTCCGCTGGGCGTGCTTGGAGCAGTCGGCCGCGGCCGCACTCCTTCTCGCTCTCCTCGGCAGGCGCACGGAGTGGCGACATGGGGTCGCCGTCGATCCCGTACGGATGCATGCTTGGATAACGGATCGGGCCGGGCGCCCGATCGAGGAACCCGCCGGCATCTCGTCCTACGTCCAGACCTGGACGCCCGACGGTGCGGCGTCAGACGATCCCGGGATTGGACCGCCACTCGCATGAACAGCCCGCATGTCCTCCTGTCCGGCTCGCGGCTCGGGCTCGCACTGCCCCGTCGCGAACTGCTGCCCGAGTACCACCGCTGGGAGAACGACCCCCGGACGATCCTCGGCTACGGCAACCAGTTTCCGCAGTCGTGGGAGGTGCGCGACGCGGGGTGGGAACGCCAGCGTTCCAACCACCACTACCCCCAGTTCGAGGTCGTCCGGCTCGACGACCTGACCGCGGTCGGCATGACCACGCTGGACGTCAACCAGTACGTGCGCACGGCCGAGTTCACCGTGGTCCTGGCGCCTGAAGCACGCGGCCAGGGGTTCGCCGCCGAAGCGACCCGGCTGACGCTCGACTGGGCGTTCCATCTGGGCGCGCTGCGCATGGTGTGGCTGAAGGTCCTCGAGCCGAACCGAGCGGGCATCGCGGCCTACGAGCAAGCCGGCTTCCGCGCCGCCGGCCGGCTGCGGCGGGCCGGCTACTGGCTCGGCGCACCATGCGACGAGCTGATCATGGACGCCGTCGCTGAGGAGTTCGAGGGCGAGTCCTGGGTGACCACCGCCGTCGAGAGTCCAGTGCCGCCGTCAGCGTAGGCGCAGCGCGTCGAGCAGGGAGAGCAGGGCGGCGACGGTGTCGTCGAGGTCGTGGGGGTCGTCGGAGCGGGCGAGCCACAGGGCGGCCTCGTTCATCGCGCCGGAGAGCAGATGGGTGAGCGGCTCGACCGGCTGCGGCGCGATGACGCCGTCGTCGATGACGGGCTGGAGGGCGTCGCGCAGGTGCCGGCCGGACGAGGCGTCGTCGAGGGCGCGCCAGTCGTCCCAGCCGAGGACAGCGGGGCCGTCAATCAGCATGATGCGCTGGACGTCGGGGTCGGCGCCGGCCCGGAGGAACGCCTCGCAGCCGGCGGTGAGCTGGCCCCACGCGTCGGGTCGAGCCTCGGCCGCGGCGACGACCCGGTCGGCGACCTGGGCTTGGACCTGCTCGACGACCGCACGGAAGAGCGCGGCCTTGCTGGCGAAGTGGTGGTAGAACGCGCCCTTCGTGAGCCCGAGCGCGTCGACGATGCCGGCGAGGCTCACCGCGGCGTAGCCGTCGCCGGCGAACTGCCGGCGCCCCTCGGTGAGCAGGGCGTGGACCGTGGCCTGCCGCCGTTCGAGCTGGGTCGGGGACACCGCACCTCCCGTTGACATACCGACGGTATGCATTCTAGCCTGACGACTCACATACCAACGGTAGGTATCCAAATCAGCGAGGGAGCACCCCCATGACCATCACGGGCTACTACCCGGTCCTCGGCAGCACCGACGTCGCCGCCGCGCGCGACTTCTACGTCGAGCACTTCGGCTTCACGCTCACGTTCGAGGCCGACTGGTACGTCAGCCTGCGCCACCCCAGTGCCGAGCACATCGAGCTGGCGCTCGTCGACCACCGCCACCCGACCATCCCCGACGGGTTCCGGCAGCCGGCCCGCGGGCTGCTGCTCAACGTCGAGGTCCCCGACGTCGACGCGTGGCACGAGCGCCTGGTGGCCGCCGGCCTTCGGGTCGCATTGGACCTTCGCAACGAGGCGTTCGGCCAGCGACACTTCATTGTCGAGGCGCCTGACGGCGTGCTGGTGGACGTCATCACGCCGATCGAACCGACGAGCGAATACGCAGGTCAATATGTCTCTTGACAATATGGTCGGGATTGACCGACCATACGGGAATGGCCGACCAGTCCGCCACTCCAGACTATGAGCTGGCCGAGCAGCTCGAGCTCACCGAGCCGGCGCAGTACCGGGCGTTGTTCGACGCGACCCGAATGAAGATCGTGCACCTGCTCCTCGAGCGCGCCGCCACGACGTCGGAACTGGCGGTCGCGCTCGACAAGCCGAAGGGGACGGTCGGGCACCACCTGAAGGTGCTGGAGTACGCCGGGCTGGTGCACGTCGTGCGCACCAAGCAGGTCCGCGCCATCGAGGCCCGCTACTACGGCCGCACGGCGCGCGTGTTCCTGTACCACGACTGGGATCGCAGCTCGTTCGACGGCATCGGGCTGGAGCCGAAGGGGCTGCTCGCGGAGGCGACGGCGGAGATCACGCAGATCCCCGAGGCCTACCAGGACCTCCCCATGCTGACGAACTCGCGATACGCCCGCATCCCGGCCGAGCGGGCGGAGGAATGGCGGCAGCGGCTGATCGAGTTGCTCGACGAGTTCGTCCGCCAGCCACGTGGCGGCGAGGTGACGTACGGCCTGCTGGTCGGCATCTACCCGACCGGCCGCGGGCACCTGCCCGACCCCGGCGACGACGAGAAGGACGTCGCCGAGTGACCACGACCACGGACGAGAAGTCCACCGGGCTGGGCCGCAACTACTGGAAGCTCTGGAGCGCGTCGGTCGTCTCGAACCTCGGCGACGGCCTGTCGGCGGTGGCGATCCCGTGGCTGGCCACCGCCGTCACCCGCGACCCGCTGCAGATCGCGCTCGTCACGCTGTCCACCTACCTGCCTTGGCTGCTGTTCTCGCTGCCGGCCGGGGTCATCAGCGATCGCCTCGACCGCCGCAAGCTGGTCGCCGTCATGGACGTGGCGCGGTTCGCCGTCATGGGCGCGTTCGCGTTCGTCGTGCTGGCGTGGCAGTCCGACCTGTCGACACCGGACCAGATCGCCGACGGCACGGCGCAACCACCCGGCAACGCCGGCCTGCTGCTCGGCCTGCTCTACCTGATGGCCTTCCTGCTGGGCGCCGCCCAAGTGCTTCGCGACAACACCGCCCAGACGCTGCTGCCGTCGATCGTCAAGAAGGACCGCCTGGAGAAGGCGAACGGCCGCCTTTGGGCCGCCGAGGTCGTCCTCAACAACTTCGTCGGCCCGCCGCTGGCCGGTCTGCTGCTCGGCCTGGCGTTCGCGCTGCCGTTCTTCATCAACGCCGGCACGTTCGGCATCGCCGCGGCGCTGGTGTTCATGCTGGCCGGGCAGTTCGCGCCGAAGGGCAAGGTCAGCAGCGGCCGCATCAACTGGCGGGCGGAGATCGGCGAGGGCGTGCGGTGGCTGTGGGACCACCACCTGCTGCGGTCTCTGGCGTTCCTGCTCGGCGCGGCGAACGGCCTGAACGCCGCCGCGATGGCGGTCTACGTGCTGCTCGCGCAGGAGATCCTCCACCTGAACGCGACGGAGTTCGGCATCATGCTCTCCGGCGTGGCGGTGGGTGCGGTGCTCGGGTCGCTGGTCGCGCACCGGGTCAGCGCCCGGATCGGCCCGGGGCCGTCACTGATCGTGTCGCTGGTCGTGCTCGGCGGCACCTTGGGCGCCATCGGCCTGCTGTCGTCGCCGGTGATCGTGTACGTGGTGTTCGTGTTCGAGGGCTTCTTCACCGTGCTGTGGAACGTCATCACGGTGTCGATGCGACAGACGATCATCCCCGACCACCTGCTGGGCCGGGTCAACTCGGTGTATCGGTTCTTCGGCTGGGGCGCCCTCTCGGTCGGGACGTTGCTCGGCGGCGTCCTGGTCGTCGCCGGCGACGTCTGGCTCAGCCGCGAGTGGGCGCTGCGGCTGCCGTTCCTGGTCGCCGCGGCCCTGCACGTGGTGATGGTGATCTACGCGCTGCCGCGGCTGACCACCAGCCGCATCGAGGCGGCAAGGACCGCCGCGGAGGCCGAGCCAAATGCCGACCGCGAGGTCTGAAGTCCAGTGAGTCCCGCAAGGGAAAGGCGAACTAGCCCTCGAACGCCGAGGACAGCGTCGACTCGTGAGCCGTGCGCAGCTCGTCGACCGGCACCGTGAACAGGCCCTGCAGGTCGAGCACCCCGCCGTCGTCGACGACGCCGATGCGCTGGTGGCCGAAGCGCCGCGCCGTGCACATGTCGGTGAAGCGCACCTCCTCCGAGCGCGGCACCGACACGATGGCCCGCGCCTGCGACTCGGAGAACAGGAACACGAACGGGTCGAGGCCGTCCGGCACCCACACCCGCGCCCCGACGCCGTAGCGCAGCACCGACTCGGTCAGCGCGACCGCCAGCCCGCCGTCGGAGAGGTCGTGCGCGGCGTCGATCAGCCCGTCGCGTGAGGCGTTGACGAGGATCTCGGCCAGCTCACGCTCGGCGGCGAGGTCGACCGACGGCGGCAGCCCGCCCAGGTGCTCGTGCTCGGCCCACGCCCACTCGGAGCCGCCGAACTCGTCGCGCGTCTCGCCGAGCAGGTAGATCACCTGGCCGGACGTCCGGAACCCCTGCGGCGTCCGCCGGGCGACGTCGTCGAGCACGCCCAGCACGCCGACGATCGCGGTCGGCAGGATCGCGGTGTCGCCGGTCTGGTTGTACAGCGACACGTTGCCGCCGGTCACCGGGGTGCCGAGCGCCTGGCAGCCGTCGGCCAGCCCGCGGATCGCCTCGGCGAACTGCCACATGACGGCGGGGTCCTCGGGCGAGCCGAAGTTGAGGCCGTCGGTGACGGCGAGCGGCCGGGCACCGGTGGTGGCGACGTTGCGGTACGCCTCGGCCAGCGCCAGCTGCGCCCCGGTGTACGGGTCGAGCTTGGCGTAGCGGCCGTTGCCGTCGGTGGCGATGGCCACGCCCAGCCCGGTCGACTCGTCGATGCGCAGTACACCGGCGTCCTCGGGCTGCGCGAGCACGGTGTTGCCGAGCACGTAGCGGTCGTACTGGTCGGTGATCCACGCCTTCGACGCGAGGTTCGGCGACGCCAGCAGCCGCAGTAGGGTGCCGCGCAGCTCGTCGCCGCCGGCCGGGCGGGCCAGCGAGTCAGGGCCGGCCGCCTGCAGCGAGTCCTGCCACTCCGGGCGCGAGAACGGCCGCTCGTACACCGGGCCGTCGTGCGCGACGGTGCGCGGGTCGACGTCGACGATGGTCTCGCCGTGCCAGTCGATGATCAACCGGCCGGTGCCGGTCACCTCGCCGATGACCGCGGTCTCGACGTCCCACCGGGCGGTGATGGCGAGGAACGCGTCGAGATTCTCGGGCGTGACGACGCCCATCATGCGTTCCTGCGACTCGGACATCATGATCTCGCCCGGCGTCAGGCTCGGGTCGCGCAGCAGCACCTTCTCCAGCTGCACGTACATGCCGCCGTCGCCGTTGCTGGCCAGTTCGGACGTCGCGCAGGAGATGCCGGCCGCGCCGAGGTCCTGGATCGCCTCGACGACCTTCGCCTCGAACAGCTCGAGGCAGCACTCGATGAGCACCTTCTCCATGAACGGGTCGCCGACCTGCACCGCCGGGCGCTTGCTGGGCTTCGAATCATCGAACGATTCCGACGCCAGGATGGACGCGCCGCCGATGCCGTCGCCGCCGGTGCGGGCGCCGAACAGCACGACCTTGTTGCCGACGCCGGTCGCGTTGGCCAGGTGGATGTCCTCGTGCTTCATGACGCCGACGCACAGCGCGTTGACCAGCGGATTCGCCGCGTACGACGGGTCGAAGACGACCTCGCCGCCGATGTTGGGCAGGCCGAGGCAGTTGCCGTAGCCGCCGACCCCGGCCACGACGCCGGGCAGCACGCGATGCGTGTCGGACGCGTCGAGCGGGCCGAACCGCAGCGAGTCCATGACGGCGACCGGCCGGGCGCCCATGGCGAGGATGTCGCGGACGATGCCGCCGACACCCGTCGCCGCGCCCTGGTACGGCTCGACGTAGGACGGGTGGTTGTGCGACTCGATCTTGAAGGTGACGGCGTAGCCGTGGCCGATGTCGACGACGCCGGCGTTCTGGCCGATGCCGACCAGCAGCGCGTCGCTCTGCGGCGCCTTCTCGCCGAACTGGCGCAGGTGCACCTTGGACGACTTGTAGGAGCAGTGCTCGGACCACATGACGCTGTACATGGCCAGCTCGGCGTTGGTGGGCCGGCGGGCGAGAATGTCGCGGATGCGCTGGTACTCGTCGGCCTTGAGCCCCAGCTCGTCCCAGGGCTGCGGCTGGTCGGGGGTCTTCGCGGCCAGCTCGACGGTGTCGATCACGAACGGACCAGTCCTTCCAGGACAGACGTGAAGAAGCCGAGGCCGTCGGTGGTCGGCCCGGTGAGCGACTCGACCGCGTGCTCGGGGTGCGGCATCAGCCCGACGACGTTGCCGCGGGCGTTGGTGACGCCGGCGATGCCGCGGTAGGAGCCGTTGGGGTTGTCGCCGGCGTACCGGACGACGACCCGGCCCTCGCCCTCGAGCTCGTCGAGCGTGCGCTGGTCGGCGACGTAGCCGCCCTCGCCGTTCTTCAGCGGGATGACGATCTCCTGGCCGGCCGCGTAGCCCGACGTCCACGCCGTCGACGTCGACTCGACCCGCAGCGGCTGGTCGCGGCAGACGAACTTGCGGTGGTCGTTGCGGATCAACGCGCCGGGCAGCAGGTGCGACTCGCACAGCACCTGGAAGCCGTTGCAGATGCCGAGCACCGGCAGCCCGCCGCGCGCTGCGTCGACCAGCGGCTCCATGACCGGCGCGAACCGCGCGATGGCGCCGCAGCGCAGGTAGTCGCCGTAGGAGAAGCCGCCCGGCAGCACGACGGCGTCGACGCCGTGCAGGTCGGCGTCGCCGTGCCAGAGCGAGACCGCCTCGCCGCCGGCGACCCGGACGGCCCGGGCGGCGTCGCGGTCGTCGAGGGAGCCGGGGAACGTGACGACGCCGATGCGCATCAGACGCCGGCCTCCACGTGGACGGTGAAGTCCTCGATGACGGGGTTGGCCAGCAGCGTGGCAGCGGCGCGCTCGATCTCGGCGACGGCCTCGGGCGTCGCCTCGCTGTCGAGCTCGATCTCGAACCGCTTGCCCTGCCGGACCGAGGCGACTCCCTCGAAGCCGAGCCGGCCGAACGCGCCCTGCACGGCTTTGCCCTGCGGGTCGAGAATCTCGGATTTGAGCATGACGTCGACAACGACGCGGGCCACGGGCACGCTCCTCGCGCGGCGGGATACTGGGGCGTGCCCAGGATACCCAGCCCGTCTGCCGGCCGGGCGAGACCGGCGGTAAGAGGGGGCCGGAGGCCTCCTCGACATCGTCGGTGCGAGACGCCCGGACGAGTGGCTGTGCAGGAGCTCGCCCGGCCGGCGACTCCAATGTTCGGCGCGTGTCGACGGGCAGGACCAGCTATCGCGCGGTCGACGGTGGTTCGGTCCGCGCCCTGCTCGGGCCGAACCACCGTCACCGCACCCAACCCATCACCGGCCACTGCGGCAGCCGGCCGCGGGACCCGATCCATCGCCGACCGCGGAGGTTCAAACAGCGGTGAGCTCCACGAGGGAAAGGGGGTCAGTCCGGGACGACCAGCCGGAAGCCGACGCCACGCACGGACACCACGCGCAGCTCCTCGACCACCAGCGCCAGCCGCCGCCGCAGCCGTTTCACGGCGGACACGACGGGGTCGGCGTCGCCCAAGTAGCGGGTCTTCCAGATCCGGGACATCAGCTCCTCGAACGTCCAGACCCGGCCGACCTCCGCCGCGAGCGTGGCCAGCAGGTCGAACTCCCGCGCGCTCAGCGCGATGTCGACGTCACCCCAGGTGACCAGCCGTGACACCAGGTCGACACGCAGACAGCCGCGCTCGATGACGCGGGTCTCGAGGTCCTCGACGCCGGCCGGGCTGTCGGGCACCCCGTCCTCGCCGACGAGCAGCCGCCGCGCCGCCTCCGTGTCGGGTGCGATCATCACGATCGCCCGCCGGTCGATCGCCTGCGCGATCGCGGTCGAGTCCTCCAGCGTCGTGCCGACGCAGATGACGAATGGCGTGATCGCTTCAATGTATGGCGCTGCGGACACCATGCACCAACTCCCTGCAAATCGCCCCACCGATTGCTTGGCAGCATGACAGGTTTCGCGACGGTTTGGTATGTCCAGCGGAATATTTCCGGTTAAATCCAGGGCATCCGGGAGTCAATCCCTCTGACACCGCCCGCCAACGGCCTCCGTCTTGCCCCGGAACCGACCTTGTCGCGCTAGCCGGACGTAGCGAGGATGGCGCCACCGCATTCCGGACAAGTGTGACACGGCCCCCGGTCACCTGCCTCCGCCGTGTCGCGCCCACACAGGAGGTCCCCGTGCAGCTTCCATCCCAGCGAAGGCGGCGATATCTCGCCGCCGTACTCTCGGTCTTCGCCTTGGTGTCGGCGGTCCTGGCCGCCACTCCGGCACAGGCCGATTTCGGCCGACCGGCCGAGCCCGCGTCGAAGATCGAGCCAGGGGTCTTCGACCCCGACGCCGTCAAGGACAGCGCGGACTTCTGGGTCCGGTTCAGCTCGTCCGCCCGGACGACGTCCGCGACGGCCATCGAGGACTGGACCGAACGTGGTCAGTTCGTGGTCGACCAGCTCAAGGCGACCGCCGACCAGTCGCAGGCCGCCGTCCGCAAGCTCCTCGACGAGCGCGGCATCGGCTACCAGGCCCACTGGATCACCAACGCGATCCTGGTCCAGGACGGCAGTCGCGCCCTGGCCGAGGAGCTCGCCGCGCTCGACGGCGTCGAGCAGATCCGGGCGCCGCGCACCTACGAGCTGCCTGAACCGGTCGACGCAAAGCCGTCCAGCGGCATGGGCACGAACGCGGTCGAGTGGGGCGTCGCGAACATCAACGCCGACGACGTCTGGTCACAGTTCGGCGTCCAGGGTGAGGGCGTCGTCGTCGCCAACATCGACAGCGGCGTCGACTACGACCACCCGGCGCTGGTCGGTCAGTACCGCGGCAACGAGGGCGGCAGCTTCGACCACAACTACAACTGGTTCGACGCCACCGGCTCCAGCGACACCCCGTTCGACGGCGCCGGCAACTCGCATGGCACCCACACGATGGGCACGATGGTCGGCGACGACGGTGCCGCCAACCAGATCGGCGTCGCGCCCGGCGCCACGTGGATCGCGGCGAACGGCTGCAACACCTGCTCCGACGCCGACCTCATCGAGTCCGGCGAGTGGATGCTCGAGCCGACCGACCTCAACGGCGACAACCCGGACGTGTCGATGCGGCCGCACATCGTCAACAACTCCTGGGGGTCGATCATCCCGTCGAACGACCCGTTCATGGAGGACATCCTCATCGAGTGGGCCGACTCCGGCATCTTCGGCGTCTGGTCCAACGGCAACAGCGGCAGCGCGTGCGAGACCAGCGGGTCGCCGGGCAGCCGGACCATCAACTACTCCGTCGGCGCCTACGACGTCAACAACAACATCGCCGGCTTCTCCGGCCGCGGTCCCGGCCAGGACGGCGAGATCAAGCCGAGCATCTCCGCGCCCGGCGTGAACGTCCGGTCGTCGGTCAATGGCGGCGGCTACGGCTCGCTCTCCGGCACCTCGATGGCGGCGCCGCACACGGCGGGCGCCATCGCGCTGCTCTGGTCGGCCGCGCCGGCGCTGGTCGGCGACATCGAAGGCACGCGGGCACTGCTGAACGACACCGCCATCGACGTCGAGAACCTCCAGTGCGGCGGCACGGCGGACGACAACAACGTCTGGGGTGAGGGCCGGCTCGACGCGCTCGCGCTCCTCGAGGCCGCCCCGACCGGCGAGACCGGCACGCTGTCCGGCACCGTCACCGCGGCCGGCGCCCCGGTCGACGGCGCCACCGTCACCGTCGCCGGCCCGATCGAGCGGGAGACCACCACCGCGGCCGACGGCACGTACTCGCTGGTGCTCACCGCCGGCGAGTACGACGTGACGGTGTCCGCGTTCGGCTACGAGACGGCGACGTCCACCGCCACCGTCACCGCGGACGGCACGACGACGCACGACGTCCCCCTCGAGCCGGCCACCAGCCACCCCGTCACCGGTACCGTCACCGACGCCCTCTCCGGGGCACCGGTCGCCGGCGCCACCGTCAGCATCGACGGCGCGCCCGTCGAGCCGGTCACGACCGGCGCCAACGGCACGTACGCGTTCGCCGCGGTCCCGGCCGGCTCGTACGAGCTGACCGCCGACGGCGGGCAGTGCACCACCGCGCTCACGCAGGCGCTGACGGTCAGCGGGCCGTCGACGCTGAACTTCGCCCTGCCGAAGCGCACGGACGGGTACGGCTACTTCTGCACCACCGGACCGTCGGACTACGTCGAGGGCACCGACCTGGTGGCCCTGACCGGGGACGAGTCGACGGCGACGGTCGCGCTGCCGTTCGACTTCCCGTTCTACGGCGACAGCTACGACACCGCGTACCTGTCCTCCAACGGGCACGTGAACTTCGTGGCGCCGGTCACCAACTACACCAACACCGCCCTGCCGAACGCGGCCGCGCCGAACGCGACGCTGGCGCCGTTCTGGGACGACCTGCACATCCAGGCCGGCGGCGGGGTCTACACCGGCGCCGTCGACGGCGGGTTCGTCATCGAGTACCGCAACATCTCGTTCTTCAACGTCGCGAACCTGCGGATCGACTTCAGCGTGACGCTGCACGAGGACGGGACCGTCACCTACGCCTACCGGAACCTCGACCCGGCCCAGGCGCGGGAGCTCGGCAACAGCGCCACCGTCGGCATCGAGAACGCCGCCGGCAACGACGCGCTGCAGTACTCGTTCAATGCGGCGGCGCTGTCCGACGACACCGCGATCACCTTCGCGCTGCCGCCGAACGGCTTCGTCACCGGCACCGTCACCGACGCCAACGACGACCTGCCGATCGACGGCGCCACCGTGGCCGCCGTCGCGCCCGACGGCACCGTCGTCCGTCAGACCAGCACGGACGCGAACGGCGACTACAGCATGCAGCTGTTCTTCGGCGCCTACACGGTGCAGGCGAGCAGCGGCGGCTACGAGACCGGCTCCGAGGACGTGCTGATCAACCAGGACGGCGAGGTCAACACCGTCGACTACGCGCTGCGCACCGGCATCGCCGTCGTCGAGTCCGACGAGCTGTCCTGGACGATCACCGAGGGGCAGACCCGCTCCGGCGAGGTGACCATCACCAACGCCGGCTCCGCGGACCTGGCCTGGGAGGCCAGCGAGGTCGACCGCGGCTCCGGCCGTCAGACGGCGCCGACCCCGGCGCTGATGGGCAGCTCGAAGGTGGACCCGAACGCCACCAACGCGCTCGGCACGTACTCGAAGGAGCAGCTGGCCGACCTGGCGGCGCGGGACATGGCGCCGACCGCGCCCGGTGACGTGCTGGCCGAGTGGGAGGCCGCGGGCGTCTCGGTCGCCTGGGGTGTCGGCTTCGACGGCGACGTCTGGGTGTCCGACCCCGACGCGATCACCAACCACCAGTACTCCGTCGAGGGCGAGCCGGGCGAGGTGTTCCCGGGCAACTGGGGCGGCGTCTGGAACGGCGACATGGCACTGGACGCCAGCAGTGGCGCGATGTGCCAGGTCAACGTCGGCGGCGACAACGCGATCCACTGCTTCGACACCGGCGACGGCACCGAGCAGTACGTCATCTCGGGTTCCCCGTGGAACGGGATCTCGCAGCGCGGCCTCGCCTACAACCCCGTCGACGACGTCTTCTACATCGGCGGCTGGAACGAGGGCATCATCTACACCGTCGCGGGCCAGTCCCACGCCGACCCGGGTGCCACCCTCGCCCAGTGCGAGACCGAGGACGTGTCCATCGCCGGCCTGGCCTACAACCCGACGGCCGACGTACTGTGGATGGTCAACAGCTCGCTGACCACGTTCATCTACCAGATCGACCCGTCGGACTGCGCCACGATCTCGACCATCGAGTTCCCGGAGCAGGGCTCGGGCCCGGGCGCCGGCCTGGAGATGAACGCCACGGGTGAGCTCTGGGCGACCAGCCAGCTCACGAACACGGCGTACCTCATCGACACCGGCGTCCCGAACGCCAGTGACGTGCCGTGGCTCACCGAGGACCCGTCCTCGGGGACGCTCGCTCCGGGTGAGTCGGTGACGGTGACCGTCACGGCCGACAGCACCGGCCTCGAGCCCAACCTGTACGAGGCCACGCTGACGATCGCGACCGACGCCGGCCGGGTGCCGAACCACCAGATCCCGGTCTCGCTGCTGGTGCCCGCCTACCAGGTGGGTGTCAACGCCGGCGGCGCGGCGTACACCGACGGTGACCAGGACGTATGGCGGGCGGACAAGCAGTACACCGCCGGCACCTGGGGCTGGGTCGGCCAGCGGGTCGAGGTCTCGTCGACGAACCGGGCGATCGGTGGCACCGACGACGACGCGCTGTTCCAGAACCGGCGGTCGGGCATCTTCAGCTACCGGTTCGACAACGTGCCGGCCGGCACCTATGAGGTGGAGCTCGGGTTCGCCGAGTTCCAGGCCAACATGTTGCCCGGACGCCGCGTCTTCGACGTCAGCGTCAACGGCGACTACGTCCTCGTCAACCACGACGTCGCCGCCGAGGTCCGTGGCCTCTGGGCCGACCAGCACACCATCGTCGTCGAGCACGACGGCGGGGCGCTGAACGTCCAGTTCCACGACCGCTTCGGCTACCAGCTGCCGATCGTCAACGCGCTGCGCGTGACCGACCGGCCCGACCTGTAGGAAGAGGTTGCTGTCCGGGGGCGGTGCCGTTCGCGGCGCCGCCCCCGGCGGCATGCCTGGTTTCGCGACGACTCCGCGCCGGGTTTCTGCTGCTCCAGCCCCCGCTACAGGATCGGGGACGGGGTGTAGGCGGCCGCCACCGGATGGGCGGCGGCGATCTCGTCCACCCTCGCCACGACGGCGCCGACCTGGGCGCGAGCGGCGCCGGTGAACTCAAGCGGCGCCCGGACCAGCGAGTCCAGGTGCGCCCGGTCCAGCCCGAGCCGCGGGTCGGCGGCCAGCCGCGAGAACAGCTCGTTCCGCGACGCACCCTGCTCACGCATGGACAGCGCGACGGCGACGGCGTGCTCCTTGATGACCTCGTGCGCCGTCTCGCGCCCGACGCCGGCCTTGACGGCGGCCATGAGGACCAACGTCGTCGCGAGGAAGGGCAGGTAGCGGTCGAGCTCACGGGCGATGACCGCGGGGTAGGCGCCGAACTCGTCGAGGACGGTGAGGAACGTCTCGAACAGGCCGTCCACCGCGAAGAAGGCGTCGGGCAGCGCGACCCGGCGCACGACCGAGCAGAACACGTCGCCCTCGTTCCACTGCGCGCCGGCCAGCTCCGCCGCCATGGACGCGTAGCCGCGGAGCACGACCGCGAGGCCGTTGACCCGCTCGCAGGAGCGGGTGTTCATCTTGTGCGGCATGGCGCTGGAGCCGACCTGGCCGGCCTTGAACCCCTCGGTGACCAGCTCCTGCCCGGCCATCAGCCGGATGGTGGTGGCCAGCGAGGACGGCCCCGCGGCCACCTGGACCAGCGCGGACACGACGTCGTGGTCGAGCGAGCGCGGGTAGACCTGGCCCACGCTGGTGAGCACCCGCTCGAACCCCAGGTGCGCGGCGATGCGCTGCTCCAGCGACGCGAGCCGGGCGTCGTCGCCGCCGAGGAGGTCGAGCATGTCCTGCGCGGTGCCGACCGGGCCCTTGATGCCGCGCAGCGGGTACCTCGCCAGCAGCTCCGACACCCGGTCGAACGCCGCGAGCGTCTCGTCGGCCGCCGACGCGAACCGCTTGCCCAGCGTCGTCGCCTGGGCGGGGACGTTGTGGCTGCGCCCGGCCATGACGGTCTCGGCGTGCTCGGCGGCCCGCGCGGCCAGCCGGACGAGGACGGCGACCATGCGGTCGCGGACGTGCTCGAGGGAGAGGCGGATCTGCAGCTGCTCGACGTTCTCGGTGAGGTCGCGGCTGGTCATGCCCTTGTGGACGTGCTCGTGGCCGGCCAGCGCGTTGAACTCCTCGATGCGCGCCTTGACGTCGTGGCGCGTCACCCGCTCGCGCGCGGCGATGGAGTCGAGGTCGACGTTCTCGAGCACCGCCTGGTACGCCTCGACCACACCGTCGGGGACGTCGACGCCGAGGTCGCGCTGAGCCTGCAGGACGGCAAGCCACAGCCGCCGCTCCAGGACGATCTTGTTCTGCTGCGACCACAGCCGGGCCAGCTCCGGCGAGGCGTAGCGGGCGGCGAGGACATCGGGGATCGAGGGCTTGTCGGGCACGACTCCATTGTCCCGCACGACGGCCCGCAGGTCGGCACCACCCGTTTGGAGATCGGTCGTTCGGGCACCAAACGGTCGGGAATGAGAAGAAGGAGGCACCATGGAATTCGTGCTCTGGATCCTGGCCGTGATCCTCGTGATCGCGGGCATCGTCTCGTTGGTCCGCGGCCAGATGCTGTGGGGCATCGTCCTGATCGTCGTCGGCCTGCTGGTCGGGCCTGGCGGCGTGAGCATCTTCACCTGACGCACGTACGCCGTGGCACGGCCGCGGCCGGCGCACTCAGCCGGCCGCGAGCCGTGGCACTTCCGCGAGGAACCTGCGCAGGACCGCCCGGATCCGCCCCGGCGGCATCCGGCCGGGCACGAACATCGCCTGGGTGGCCAGCCCGTCGACGAACACGTGCAGGTACTCCGCCCAGGTCTCCACCCGCGGGTCGACGTCCACCGGCTCACCCTCGAAGCCGGCCAGCGCGAACACCGCCTCGACGTAGAGGCGGCGCTGCCCGTCCCACGCCTCCTCGGCGCCGGCCAGCGGCTCCTGACGTGACCACTCCGTCACCGCGAGCCACAGCAGGAACTCCTCGCGCCGCGGCTCGTCGAGCGGGATCAGCTCCTCGACCAGCGTGGCGATCAGCTCCAGCAGCGGCAGCCGCGACCGCTCGGCCTCCAGCCGCTCGCGGATGCGCTGCCCCACCCGCTCGTTGACCACCGCCGCCACGAACTCGCGCAGCTCACGCTGGGTGGAGAAGTAGTAGCGCAGCGCCCCGGTCGACCAGCCGGCCTCGGCCGCCACCGTCCGCACGGACGCCCCCGCGGCGCCGTCACGCACCACCACTCGGAGCGCCGCCTCGGCCAGCTCGAGCCGGCGCTGCTCGTGGTCGACCACCTTCGGCATGGACTCTTTCTATCACGGATGTGCTAATTTATTTCGCACACCCGTGTTGCAACGTCCCGAAGGAGACCACCGTGGGGCTCGACGTCATCCTGCCGGTCTATGGCCTGGCCTTGCTCGACACCATGAGCCCGGCCACCATCGGCATCTCGATCTACCTGCTGCTGACCGCCGGTGCGCGGACGCCGCGGCTGCTGTTCAGCTACCTGGCCACGGTCGCGCTGTTCTACTTCGGCCTCGGCACCGCGCTGATGACCGGGCTCGGCGCACTCGTCGACTCGCTCGGCGACGCGGTGAACGGCCGGACCGCGTACCTGATCCAGGCCGGCATCGGCGCCGCCCTGTTCGTCGGCGCCTGGTTCGTGCCGACGAAGAAGAAGGACGCCGGCGACGGTGCCGGCGAAGGCGGCGGGGGCGGACGGCGGGAGCGGCGGGCCGGGCGGGCGCAGACGGTGCCGGCGATGGTCGGGCTCGGCGTCACCACCGGCCTGCTGGAGGCCGCGACGGCGCTGCCGTACCTCGCCGCGATCGGCCTGATGACGTCGAACGAGCTGAGCCCGGCGCAGTGGGCGCCGCTGCTGGCCGGCTACAACCTGATCATGGTGCTGCCGGGCGTGCTGCTGTTCCTGGTCTGGCGGGTGGCCGGCGAGCGCGTGCGGGCACGGTTCGAGCGGTTCCGCGACTGGCTGCAGGCCAACTCCGCCGAGACGCTGGGCTGGATCATGGGCATCGCCGGCGTCCTGCTGGTCCGCGACGCGGTCTACGTGCTGAACACCGAGTTCCAGCTCTTCGGCTGACGACCACGTGCTAGCATCCTAGCCATGGCCGACAAGGTGCAGTTCAACGTCTATCTGCCGCCCGACGTCGTCCGCGCCACGAAGCACCGCAGCATCGACGAGGAGCTGAGCCTGTCGGCGTTCGTCGAGAAGGTGCTCCGGCTGTACCTCGCCACCGCGGAGCAGGAGGATCCCCGATGACGCTGACCGTCCGCCCGGTGCGGCGCACCCCACATGCCGACGCGTGGGTCCGGGTCGTCGAGGCGCTCGGCGGCGTCGTCACCGGCCGCGACGGCGACCGCGTCGACCTCGCGCTGGGGCACGGCCGGGTCGCCGTCGTCCAGGCCGGCGAACCCGGCGCCGAGCTCGGCTTCGAGGCGCCCGACCTGCTCGCCGTGGCCGCCGAGTGCGAGCGCAACGGGCTGGCGACGGTGTCGGCCGGCGGGCGGCTGGAGGTCACCGGGCCTGACGGCCTGCGGGTACACGTCGACGAGCACCCACCGGTCATGCCGCCGCCCGGCGCCGACCCGGCGCTGTCCACGCTGCCGCTCTGGTACACGCCGGACGTCGCGGGCGCGGCCGGCGTGCTGAGCCGCCTCGGGCTGGCGCCACGCGTCGCGTCGCACCAGGGCGACTGGGTCGACTTCGTCGCGCCCGGCGGCGGGCTGGTGGCCGCGCACGGCACCGACCGGCCGAGCGTCCAGGTCTCGTTCGAGTACGACGGCGACGTCCGCCCGCTGGCGGCCCGGCTGACCGGCCACGACCTGACCGCGTCCGTCGTCGACGAGAACTACGGGCTCACGCTGCGGGTGCCCGACCCCGACGGCACGGGCGACATCTACGTCAACCAGGTCCAGACCGACCTGCACGGCTACCGCAAGGCGGGTAGTTAGGAATGACGCGGTGACGTGACGGGGTTGTTGCTGACGGCCGGAGCCCCGGCCGTCCCCCGATTCACGAACGAGGCCAGCGATGACCCGACCGATCCGCATCGGTGTCCAGATCCAGCCGCAGCACGCCGACTACCGGGAGATCCGCCGCGCCGCCGCGGAGGCCGAGGACGCCGGCGTCGACATCGTCTTCAACTGGGACCACTTCTTCCCGCTGCGCGGTGAGCCCGACGGCAAGCACTTCGAGTGCTGGACCATGCTCGGCGCCTGGGCGGAGCAGACGTCGCGCGTGGAGATCGGCGCGCTGGTGAGCAGCGTCGGCTACCGCAACCCCGAACTGCTGGCCGACATGGCCCGCACCGTCGACCACATCAGCGACGGCCGGCTGATCCTCGGCATCGGCGGCGGCTGGTTCCGGCGCGACTACGACGAGTACGGCTACGAGTTCGGCACCGCGGGCAGCCGGCTCGACGACCTCGGCGAGGCGCTGCCGCGGATCAAGAGCCGCTGGTCGGCGCTGAACCCGTCGCCCACCCGCGACATCCCGATCCTCATCGGCGGTGGCGGCGAGAAGAAGACGCTGCGCCACGTCGCCGAGCACGGGACCATCTGGCACGCCTTCGGCGACGCCGGCGTGCTGCGGCACAAGAGCGAGGTGCTGGACGGCTGGTGCGCGACCGTCGGCCGCGACCCGAACGAGATCGAGCGCTCGACGGCGGTCAGCGGCCGGCCCGGCGCGGCGGCCGAGCAGCTGGTCGAGCTGGGCATCACCCTGTTCACCATCAGCGCGTCCGGCCCGCCGTACGACCTCGGCTCGCTGAGCGAGTGGGTGGCCTGGCGCGACCGCGTCAACGCAGCCTGAGCCGGGCCTGCCTGAGCGGCCGTCAGCGGCCGATGATCAGGCTCATCGCCTCGGCGCGTGTGGTGGCGTCGCGCAGCTGGCCGCGGACGGCGCTGGTGACCGTCTTCGCTCCCGGCTTGCGCACGCCGCGCATCGTCATGCACAGGTGCTCGGCCTCGACGACGACGATGACGCCGGCCGGCTTGAGGAGGTCGACCAGGGAGTTCGCCACCTGAGAAGTGAGCCGCTCCTGCACCTGCGGCCGCTTGGCGAAGACGTCGACCAGCCGGGCCAGCTTGGACAGCCCGGCGATGCGCCCCGACGGTCCGGGGATGTAGCCGACGTGGGCGAAGCCGTAGAACGGGACCAGGTGGTGCTCGCACATCGAGGCCAGCTCGATGTCCTTGACCAGCACCATCTCCTCGTGGCCCAGCTCGAACGTCGTGGTCAGGACGTCAGCGGGGTCCTGGCGCAGGCCGTTGAACATCTCTTCGTACGCCCGGGCGACCCGCGCCGGGGTGTCGAGCAGGCCGTCGCGCTTGGGGTCCTCGCCGATCGCGACCAGCAGTTCGCGGACGGCCGCCTCCACCCGGGCGTGGTCGAACTGCCCGGGTGGAACCGGCTCTCGGCTCACCGCTCGACCGGGCCCTCGGGCGCCGGCATCGGCGGCAGCACCGGCGTCGGGTCGGGCGCGACGGTGATGGCCGCCTGCTCCTCGGCGTGGTGGCCGTTGGTCGAGACCTTGATCGGGAACGCCACCGGGCCGCGCTCGGACGGCTTGCGCGTGGCCGAGCCGGTCCAGGCCGGGCGGCGGCCGCGCTTGCGGATGTTCGCGAAGACCTCGGCGACCTCTTCCTTGTTCAACGTCTCGCGCTCGAGCAATGCGATGACGAGGTTGTCGAGCACCTCGCGGTTCTCGACCAGGATGTCGAACGCCTCCTGGTGCGCGGTCTCGATGAGCTTGCGCACCTCTTCGTCGACGACGCCCGCCACGTTCTCGGAGTAGTCGCGCTCGTGGCCCATGTCGCGGCCCAGGAACGGCTCGGACCGGTCGGAGCCGAACTTGATGGCGCCCAGCCGCTCCGTCATGCCGTACTGCGTGACCATGCGTCGGGCCAGCGTGCTGGCCTTGTCGATGTCGTTGGCCGCGCCCGTGGTGGGGTCGTGGAAGACGAGCTCCTCGGCCGCCCGGCCGCCCATCATGTAGGCGAGCTGGTCGAGCATCTCGTTGCGCGTGGTGGAGTACTTGTCCTCGTCGGGCAGCACCATGGTGTAGCCGAGGGCACCGCCGCGCGGCAGGATCGTCACCTTGTGCACCGGGTCGGTGTGGTGCAGCGCCGCGGCCACCAGCGCGTGCCCGCCCTCGTGGTAGGCGGTGATGCGCTTCTCGGCGTCCTTCATGAGGCGCGAGCTCTTCTGCGGGCCGGCGACCACGCGGTCGATGGCCTCGTCGAGCGCCTGCGGCGAGATCATCTTCTCGTTCTTGCGCGCGGTCAGCAGCGCTGCCTCGTTGAGCACGTTGGCGAGGTCGGCACCGGTGAAGCCCGGCGTCCGCCGCGCCACGGCGCGGAGGTCGGCGTCCTCGGTCAACGGCTTGCCTCGGGCGTGCACGCCCAGGATCTTCTCGCGGCCCTCGAGGTCGGGCGGCTCGACGGCGATCTGCCGGTCGAAGCGGCCCGGACGCAGCAGTGCGGGGTCGAGGATGTCAGGCCGGTTGGTGGCGGCGATCAGGATGACGTTGGTCTTGACGTCGAAGCCGTCCATCTCGACCAGCAGCTGGTTCAGCGTCTGCTCGCGCTCGTCGTGGCCACCGCCCATGCCCGCGCCACGGTGCCGCCCGACCGCGTCGATCTCGTCGACGAACACGATGGCCGGCGCGTTCTCCTTGGCCTCCTTGAACAGGTCGCGGACCCGGGAGGCGCCGACGCCGACGAACATCTCGACGAAGTCGGAACCGGAGATGGAGTAGAACGGCACCCCGGCCTCGCCGGCGACCGCGCGGGCCAGCAGCGTCTTGCCGGTACCGGGCGAGCCGTACAGCAGCACGCCCTTCGGGATCTTGGCGCCGACCGCCTGGAACTTGCCGGGCTCCTGGAGGAACTCCTTGATCTCCTGGAGCTCCTCGATGGCCTCGTTCGCGCCGGCGACGTCGGCGAACGTCGTCTTGGGCGCGTCCTTGCTGGCCAGCTTGGCGCGCGACTTGCCGAACTGCATGACCCGGCCGCCGCCGCCCTGCATCTGGGTCATGAAGAAGAAGATCAGGCCACCGAGGATCAGGAACGGCAGCAGCGTGCCGAGGATGCCCCACAGGATGCTCGGCTGCGGCACCTCGACGTTGTAGGACTCGAGCGAGGTGCCGTTGGCGTCGTGCAGCTCCTGCAGCGACTCCTGCAGCGCCAGGCCCTGGCCCTCGACATATTGCGCGACGATCTTGGTGTTGTCGGAGTCGGCCAGCGTGAGCTCGATCTCCTGTGTCTCACCACCGGTGATCTTCGCGGACTGGACGTTGCCGGCCTCGATCTCGGAGACGATGCGAGCGGTGTCGACTTCCTCCGCGCCGCCGGCACGGTCGAGCACACTGCTCAGCACAACGGCCGCGAGCACGAAGACGAGCAACCAGATGAGTGGTCGCGTGAATCGCTTGGCGTTCATGATGCGAGACCTGCTGGCCTCGTACCTCCTGTGATCAGCTGGCTTCAGCACACGCCGCGAACGCCCGGCATGTCCACCGAAGGTGTCGGATCGTCCGACGATACCTTGCGCGGGCCTGCGCGACCATTCCGGCAGGTCTGGTACATGCTGAGAACGTCGCAGGTGAGCCGCTGTGTTCCCGGTGGGCTCGACAACTCCGTCACATCGCTTGCACGTCAGCTGTAGACGTGCGGCGCCAGCGTACCGACGACCCGCAGGTTGCGGTACCGCTCGGCGTAGTCGAGGCCGTAGCCGACGACGAACGCGTTGGGGATGTCGTAGCCGACGTACTTGACGTCGACGGCGGTCTTGGCGGCCTCCGGCTTGCGCAGCAGCGTGCACACCTCGACCGACGCCGGCCCGCGCGAGCGCAGGTTCGACACCAGCCACGACAGCGTCAGCCCGGTGTCGATGATGTCCTCGACGACGAGCACGTGCCGGTCGGTGATGTCGGTGTCGAGGTCCTTGACGATGCGCACCACGCCGCTGGAGCGGGTGCCGGAGCCGTAGGACGAGATGGCCATCCAGTCCTGCTCGACGTGCCGCGACAGGTGCCGGCTGAGATCGGCCATCACCATGATCGCGCCCTTGAGCACGCCGACGAGCAGCAGGTCCTGGCCCTCGTAGTCGCGCTCGATGGCGGCGGCCAGCTCAGCCAGTTTTCCTTGGATCTCCTCCTCGGTCAGGAGGATCTTCTCGAGGTCGCCGTCGACGTGTTCTGGATCCACAACGGCAGCCTTTCACACGCGGGGCCTAGGGGTGTGGGGAGGCGGAGGTTGCTACGCAGGCTCCGCTTCGCGGCGGTGAAGCATGCCGCGCGCGCTCTTGACGCCTGCTCCGCATCCTCCGCCTCCCCACACCGCGCCGGCTCTGCTCACCGGCCGCCGTCTCCCTTGCTGGGGGCGATGTGCAAGCGGCCGTCGCGGCGGGTGGCGCGCAGACCGCCGGGGACATCGATGCCGGCCTGCCCGCGCCACGCCGTCACGAGCGCGTCGACGGCCGCGACGTGGGCGGCGGTCAGATCGGTGGGCGGGCTGCCGGCGGCGATCGCGGCCCGGCGCAGCACCCGCCAGCGCACCGCCCGCGGCAGCTCCGCCAACCCGGCGACGTCCAGCCCCGCACCCTCCGACTGTTGATCATGGAGAAGGTCGGCTTCCCGGCGCGCTGGGACCCGACCTTCTCCATGATCAACTCCGGAGTCGGGGGACGCGGGGGACGCGGGATCGGCGAGGGCGGCGAGGACGGCGGCGGCCTGGGCATCGAGGGCGTCGGCGTCGGCGCGGGCGAGGTCGGCGGTGCGGGCCAGCGCCTCGGCGACCCCGGGGCCGAGCTCGGCCTCGAGCACCGGCAGCACCCGATGCCTGACCCGGGCGCGCGCGTAGGCGGCGTCCTCATTGTGCGGGTCCTCCCACGGCGTCAGCCCGGCCGGCAGCGCCGCCCGCACGACGTCGCGGCGCAGGGCGAGCAGGGGCCGTCGCACCAGGCCCGATCGGTCCGCCATGCCGGACAGCGACCGCGGCCCGGACCCGCGGGCCAGCCCCAGCAGGACGGTCTCGGCCTGGTCGTCGAGCGTGTGCCCCAGCAGCACGGCCGCCGCGCCGACCCGGGCCGCCGACGCCGTCAGCGCCGCGTACCGGGCCGACCGCGCGTTGCCCTCCGGACCGTCCGGCCCGCGCGACGCGTCGAGGTGGACGGTGACGACGGGGTCCAGGCCCAGGCCGCCGCACAGCGCGGCGGCCGTCGACCGCGCACGCTGCGCCGAACCCGCCTGCAGTCCGTGGTCGATGCAGACCGCGCCGGCCCGCAGCCCGGCCCGCGCCGCCACCCACGCCGTCGCCGCGGCGAGGGACAGCGAGTCGGCGCCGCCGGAGCAGGCGACCAGCACCGTGGCGCCGTCCGGCAGATCCGCGAGCGCCGTGCGGACGGCCCGCCGGACGTCGAGGTGCGGGTGCCCCATGGGCGGAGCGTCAGTCGTGGCCGAGCGCCGGCTGGCCGTGCACCCGGCGCACCCAGGCGATCGGGTCGGCGATCTCGTCCTTGGTCGGCAGCGTGGCCGGCGACTCCCAGATGCGGTTGAAGCCGGCCATGCCGACCCGGTCGACGACGGCGTTCACGAACGCGGCGCCGTCGCGGTACTGGCGCATCTTGGCGTCGAGGCCGAGCAGCCGGCGGATCGTGCGGTCGAGCCCGACCGAGGAGTAGCGGCGGCGCTGGAACCGGCGCCGGATGGTCTCGACGGACGGGATGACGTCGGGGCCGACGCCGTCCATGACGACGTCGGCGTGGCCCTCGAGCAGCGACATGAACGCCGTCACGCGGTCGAGGACGGCCTTCTGCGCCGGGGTCTGGACGAGGTCGAGCACCGAGCCGGCGCCATCGGCGGACCGGGCGCTCTCGCCGAGTGCGCGGACGGCTTCGCGTGCCCGGGTCAGGAACGCGCCGGGGTCGACGTCGGTGGCCTCGACGAACGACTCGATCTCGCCGGCCAGGTGGTCGCGCAGCCACGGCACCGCGGTGAACTGCACCCGGTGCGTCTCTTCGTGCAGCGTGACCCACAGGCGGAAGTCGTGCGGGTCGACGCCCAGCTCGCGCTCGACGTGGACGATGTTGGGCGCGACGAGCAGCAGCCGGCCCTGCGCGCCGTCGTCGGGGCCGCCGAGCCGGCCGGACCAGAACGGGTCGAACTGGCCGAGCACCTTGCTGGCCAGGAACGCCAGCAGCGCGCCGGTCTGCAGCCCGGTGACCTTGGGGCCGACCCGCTGGAACGGGGTGCGCTCGCGGCCCTTCTGCAGCTTGCGCTGCAGCGGCGCGATGATCGTGCGCATGCTCTGAGCGTTGGCCCGGGCCCAGTTGCCGCGGTCGACGACCACCAGCGGCGCGTAGCCGAGCGAGGCGTCGAGGCCGGTGAAGCCCTTGACGTGCGCCTCGGCCTCGGCGGCGAGTCGGCGCAGCTCGGCCACCGCCTCGCGGGCCTCGGTGTCGGTGACGGCCGGGCCGGGACCGGCGAGTCGTTGCGCAGTCGCGACCGCGAGATCCCAGTCGACCATGTCGGGAGCGGCGTCAGCGGTCGTCATACCTCCACGCTACGTCACTGATCGCCAGGAGACGCCAATCACATGGAGTCGTCGGCCCGGGCAAGCTCCTGTACGGCCACCCCGTTCCTGCGCCTCGCACCGACGGTTTCGAGGAGACCTCCGGCCCCCTGTCACCGCCGGTCTTGCCCGGCCCTCCTTAGGCACAGCCACAGCCGGCCAGCGCCGCCGCGACGTCGTCGAGCGCGGCCCGCGCCTCGGTCGTGTTGCCGACGTCGTCGGCGAGCACCGCGAACGCGTAGCCGACGCCGTCGGCGGCCACCACCACGCCGGCCAGCGCACTGACGCCGGTGAGCGTGCCGGTCTTGGCCCGGACCAGTCCGGCCGCGGAGGAGTCGCCGAACCGGTCGGCAAGCGTGCCGGTGAACGCGGCGACCGGCAGCCCGGTGACGACGGAACGCAGGCCCGGGTGGTCCGGTCCGGCCGCGAGGGCCAGCGTCTGGGTGATCAGCGCCGCCGGGACCGCGCTGCCGCGGGCCAGCCCGCTGCCGTCGAGCAGCGTCGCGCCGGACGCGTCGAGGCCCAGCTCGGTGAGCGCCGCGACGACCGCCGGGCCGGCCGCCTCGGACGTCCCGGCCGCACCCGACGCGATGGCGACGTGCCGCGCCAGCACTTCGGCGCCGTCGTTGTCGCTGCTGGTGAGGACGTCCTCGACGACGGTCGCGAGCGGCGCGGACTCGACGGCGGCCAGCTCGGCGGCGTCGGCGGGCGCGGCGGCCTCGACCGGTTCGCCGTCGACGGCGATGCCCTGGTCGGCGAGCAGGCCGGCGAACTCCTCGGCCGCGTCGAGCGGCGGGTCGGCCGGCCGGTCCATGATGTCGGCCGCGAGCGCGGTGGTCGGCGAGACGACGCTGGGCACGTAGCTCGGCGTCCAGTCAGGGTCCACCGCCGGGCCGGTGAACAGCGAGGCGTCGTAGGACAACGTCACCGCCGCCACGCCGGCCTCGGTCAGCGCCTGCGCCGTCGACGCGGCGAGGTCGGCCAGCCGGGTGCCGGCGCCGTCGTCCGCCGTGAGCGTGGGGTCGCCGCCGCCGACCAGCGTGAGGGCGGACGGGTCCGGCCCGCTGACGACCCGGGTGGTGAACGTGTGGTCCGGGCCGAGCGCGTGGAGGGCCGCCGCGCCGGTGAGGATCTTCAAGGTACTGGCGGGGGTGTGCGGGTCGGCGCCGGCGGACTCGTACGACGGCGCGCCGGTGCTGAGGTTCAGGACGCTGACGCCGACCCGCCCGCCCAGCCCGGCGACGCCGAGCGTGGGCGCGAGCACGTCACCGACGGCCGGCTCACCCGCCGTGCCGGCGGTGGCCGGAGCGGCCAGCACCCCCGGCGCGGGCGACCAGGTCGCCGCGGGCGGCGCCTCGGGGCGGAACAGCGGCGTCTCGGCCGCCGCGGCGTCGTCGGTCCAGGGCAGCCCGGCCGTCTGGTCGAGCACCACCCCGGCACCGGCCGCGAGCACGACGACACAGCCGGCCACAATCCCGGCCCGCCTCCACATCGTCGCCCCCCTCACCTCGTGACACGGCCGACATCACCGTACGGGAGACTGGACCCGACCAGCACATCGGGACGCTGAGAGGTAAAGGACGTACAGGTGGAGTTCGACGTCACCATCGAGATCCCGGCGGGCAGCCGGAACAAGTACGAAATGGACCACGAGACCGGCCGGATCAGGCTCGACCGCCGGCTCTTCACGTCGACCCGCTACCCCCACGACTACGGGTTCATCGACGACACGCTCGGCCTCGACAGCGACCCGCTCGACGCCCTGGTGATCCTCGAGGAGCCGACCTTCCCGGGCTGCCTCATCCGCTGCCGCGCCGTCGGCATGTTCCGGATGAAGGACGAGGCCGGCGGCGACGACAAGGTGCTCTGCGTGCCGGCCGGTGACCCGCGGAAGATCACCATCCAGGACATCGGCGACGTGCCCGAGTTCGACCGGCTGGAGATCCAGCACTTCTTCGAGATCTACAAGGACCTCGAGCCGGGCAAGTCGGTCGAGGGCGCCACGTGGGTCGACCGCGCCGCCGCCGAGGAGGAGATCGAGGCGTCGCGCCGTCGCCTCATCGAGGCCGGCGGCCTGCCGCACTGATGCGGGTGGGTCACACCCGGCCGTAGAAGGACGGGTCGACCCAGTAGAAGACGTCCTGCACCTCGACGTCCTTGCCCGGCCGCGGCGCGTGGATCATCTGCCCGCCGCCGATGTACAGGCCGACGTGGTACACGCCGGAGGCCTGGCCGTTGTCGGACCAGAAGATCAGGTCGCCGGGGCGTAGGTCGGAGTACGAGACGCGGTCGACCTGTTGCGCCTGCGCGACGCTCCAGTGCGGCATGTCGACCCCGCCGGCCTCCCAGGCGCGCATGGTGAGGCCGGAGCAGTCGAAGCTGCCCGGGCCGTCGGCGCCCCACTCGTACGGCTTGCCGAGCTGGGCGTACGCGTAGTCGACGGCGGCCTCGGCACCGTCGGCGGGCGGATCCGGATCGGGCTCCTCCGGCTCCTCGGTCGGCTCCGGCGACGGCTCGACGGTGGGCTGCGGCGGCTCGGGCGGCGGAGGAGGCGGCTCGGTCGTGGGCTGCGGCGGCTGGCTCGGCTCGGTCGTCGGCTGCGGCGGCGTGGTCGGCTCGACCGGGACGGTCGGGTCGTCGGGCGGCCCGACGGACGGCTGGCCGGTCGGCGCCGGCGGCTCCGTCGGGTCCTGCTCCGCCTGCTCCTGTTCGAGCTCCTCCTGCTCGGCCTCCAGCGCCTCCTGGCGCTGTTGCTCCAGAGCGACGGTGGTGCCGCGGGCGGCGGCGAGCTGCGCGATCGCGGTGCTGCGCTGCGCCTCGACGGCGGCGACCGCCTGCTCCTGCCCGGCGACGGCGGCCTCGGCGGCGGCCCGTGCGGCGTCGGCCTGCTCGGCCGCCGTCGTCCGCTCCGCCAGCGCGGTCGCGGCCTGCGCCGCGGCGTGGTCGGCGTCGTGCCTGGCGTCGCGGGCCCGCTGCGCGATGGTGACCTGCGAGCGGGTGACGGCGCGCAGCGCGCCCATGCCCTCGTAGAGCGCCTGCCCGTCGTCCGCGCCGAGCACCATGCCGACGCCGGCCAGCTGGCCGCCATGGCTGTAGGTCGCCGACGCCATCCGGCCCAGCTCGATGCGGGCCTGCTCGGCCTCGGCGTCGCGCTGCTCGGCCGCCGCTCGCGCCGTCTGCTCCGTCTCGGTGGCCTGCTCGAGCAGCACCCGGGCGCCGTTGTACGCCTCGATCGCCTTGGCCGCCTGGATGTACAGCGCGTCGACCTGCGCCGACAGCTCGGCGAGCCTGGCCTCGAGCGCCGAGACGTCGCCGGCGGCGGCCGCCTCGGCGTCGCGGGAGTCCTGGATGTCGGACTCAGTGGGAACGGTCGGGTCGGCGAACGCCGGCCCGACCACGCCGGCTGCCAAAGCGGTGGCGAACACCCCCGCCAACATCCCGTTTCGCACTCTGGCAACCTCCCCCGTACCTGGCGTCCCACGAAGCACAGTAGCCAATAAAGTCACGCCAGAGAACAGGAACCACAGGAATTTCACCAGTCACACGGCGTGTCGCCTTGACAAACCACACACGTGTAATTCGGGAACGCGCAGGACAACCCGGTCGAAGTCAGGCGTCGGCGGCCACGTCGGTCCGCGGCGCCTGGACCCGGCGCAGCAGCGGCGACAGCACCAGCACGCTGCGGGTCCGGGCCACGAACGGCTCGGCGGAGATCTCCGTCAGCACCCGCTCGAAGTGCTGCATGCTCCCGGCGAAGACGTGCAGCAGGGCGTCGGCGTCGCCGGTGACCATGAACGCCTCGACGACCTCCGGGTAGGTCTGCACGCGCCGGGCGATCTGCGCGCCCGTCGTGCGCTGGTTGCAGAACAGTTCGACGTAGGCCTCGGTGCTCCAGCCGATCTCGGCCGGCTCGACCCTGACGGTGAACCCGGTGACGACGCCGCGGGCGCGCAGCCGGTCGACCCGCCGCTTCACCGCCGGCGCGGACAGGCTGACCTTCGCCCCGATGGCGCCGTAGCTCGCGCGGCCGTCGGCCATGAGGACCCGGATGATCTGCTCGTCCAGCGCGTCGAGTGTCGTCATGGGGCGATCGTCCCCGTTCGCGCCCACCGCGCGCAACGAATCGCCGTCCGTTCGAGAGCGGACGCAACGTTGTGCATCCATACGCGCAACAGAACGGTCTCGATCGCCACCAGGGCCCCGCCCTACCTTTCAGATGTGACTGTGAACGACGCCCCGGAGCTCACCCGGCTCCCGTCGGCCGGCCCTCGCGTCGCGACGACCCGCGACTACGTGATGTGCCGCCCGGACCACTTCGCCGTGCACTACTCGATCAACGTCTGGATGGACCCCGCCCGGCCGGTCGACCACGACCGTGCGCTCGCCCAGTGGAAGACGCTGCGGGCGACCTACGAGCGGCTGGGGCACCGCGTGCACCAGCTGGACCCGCGGCCCGGCCTGCCGGACATGGTGTTCGCCGCCAACGGCGCGTTCGTGGTCGGCGACCGCGCGCTGGGTGCCCGGTTCCGCGAGCTGGTCCGGGCCGACGAGGCGCCGGCGCACCGGGCCTGGCTCGGGGCCGCAGGTGTCGCCGTCACCGAGCCGGTCGCCGTCAACGAAGGAGAAGGCGACTTCGCCTGGGCCGGCGGGCGGATCCTGGCCGGTGCCGGGTTCCGGTCCGACCCCGCCGCGCACGCCGAGCTGGCCGCCGTCTTCGATGTCCCCGTCGTGCCGCTCGAGCTGGTCGACCCGCGGTTCTACCACCTCGACACCGCGCTGGCCGTGCTCGACCGGCGCACCATCGCGTACTACCCGCCGGCGTTCGCGCCGGCCAGCCAGGAGGTCCTGGCGACGCTGTTCCCCGAGGCGATCGTCGCCACCGAGGCCGACGCGCTGGTGCTCGGGCTGAACGCC
Organism: Jiangella alkaliphila; assembly: GCF_900105925.1. NCBI lineage: Bacteria > Bacillati > Actinomycetota > Actinomycetes > Jiangellales > Jiangellaceae > Jiangella > Jiangella alkaliphila. The sequence goes on from NZ_LT629791.1 coordinate 609,278, forward strand.
GTCAGCGACGGACGGCACGTCGTGCTCGCCGCTCAGGCACGCGAGCTGGCCGACGCCGTCGCCCGGGCCGGGTTCGAGCCGGTCCCGGTCGACGTGTCCGAGCTGTTGAAGTCCGGTGGCGGCGTCAAGTGCGCCACTCTTGAACTGCACGCCCCATTGACCGCCGAGGAGATCTCATGACGATCGCTGACCGCGAGGTCGCTAACAGCCGCGAGTCGCGCAAGGGAAAGGGGGATCAGACCATGCAGGCCACCCGCACCCAGGACGCGATCGCCCTCGTCGAGAGCAGCACCGCGCACAACTACCACCCGCTCCCCGTCGTCGTCGCGGAGGCCGAGGGGGCGTGGGTCACCGACGTCGAGGGCCGCCGCTACCTCGACTTCCTCGCGGCGTACTCGGCGGTCAACTTCGGCCACCGCCACCCCGACATCGTCGCCGCCGTCAAGGAGCAGCTGGACCGGGTCACGCTGACCAGCCGCGCGTTCCACCACGACGTGCTCGGCCCGTTCGCCCGCGAGCTGGCCGACCTCGCCGGCAAAGAGCTCGTGCTGCCGATGAACACCGGCGCCGAAGCGGTCGAGACCGGGCTCAAGGTGGCCCGCAAGTGGGGCTACGAGGTCAAGGGCGTGCCGGTGGACCAGGCCACCATCATCGTCGCGGAGGGCAACTTCCACGGCCGCACCATCAGCGTCGTCAGCTTCTCCACCGACCCGGTCGCGCGGACCCACTTCGGGCCGTTCACGCCTGGCTTCCGGGTGGTGCCGTACGGCGACGCGGCGGCGATGGCGGCGGCCATCGACGACACGACGGTGGCCGTGCTGATCGAGCCGGTGCAGGGCGAGGCCGGCGTCGTCGTGCCGCCGGCCGGATACCTGGCCGAGGTGCGCCGGCTGTGCGACGAGCGGCAGGTGCTGTTCGTCGCCGACGAGATCCAGTCCGGCCTCGGCCGCACCGGCACGACGTTCGCCTGCGAGCACGAGGGCGTCGTGCCCGACCTCTACCTGCTCGGCAAGGCGCTGGGCGGCGGCGTCGTCCCGGTGTCCGCGGTGGTCGGCGACAGCGACGTCCTCGGCGTCATCCACCCCGGCGAGCACGGCAGCACGTTCGGCGGCAACCCGCTGGCCTGCGCGGCCGGGCGCGCCGTCGTCGCGATGCTGTCGACCGGGCAGTGGCAGCGCGCCGCCGTGGAGCTGGGCGCGCACCTGCACGCGCGGTTGTCCGGCCTGATCGGGCGCGGGGTGGTCGAGGTCCGCGGGCGCGGGCTGTGGGCCGGCGTCGACATCAACCCCGAGCTGATGAGCGGCCGCGAGGCGTGCGAGGCGCTGCTGGGCGAGGGCATCCTCGTCAAGGACACCCACGGCTCGACCATCCGGTTCGCGCCGCCGCTGGTGGTGACCCGCGACGAGATCGACCTCGCGGTCGACGCGCTCGGCCGGGTGCTGGCGGCGCGCGGAGCGTGACGGTCGACACATCCACGCGGCGGTCATCTCAAGGACACCTGACGGGCGTACGGTGACCCGGTGCCGAAGAAGCCGGACGACGAGGTCACCGTTCTCCGCGTCAACCCCGCCGTGTGGGCCCAAGCACTGAAGGCCGCCGACGGCGACGCCCGACGCATCGAGATCCGCGGCGAGTTCGACGTCGTCGTGCACAACGAGCCGCTGCCGCCGGGAGAGCGGGTCAAGCGGCAGCCGTGAACCGCCGATTGCTGCTCGGGATCTCCGCCGTCGTCGTCGCGATCGTGGCCGCGGTCGCGGTCGTGCTGGTCACCCGTGACGACGGTGACAACCCCAGCGCCACGCTCAGCGACGCGCTCAGCGACGAGCAACGGGCGCTGATCGAGCGCGCCGAGCCGAGCCCCGACTGCCCGGACGAGCCGGTCGCCGCGCCCGATGACGAGTCCCTGGTCGCGTTGGACGTCCTGCGGGTCGACGAGAACGACTGCCTCGTCGCGGCCACCGAGTACGTCGCCCCTGACGAGGTCGACGATCGGCGGGCCGAACTGCTGGAGGAGCCTGGCGTCGTCGCCGCCGGCGTGGTCGGCGAGGTCGGCCTCGACGAGGAGGACGACCGCCGCGACGACCAGTGGTCGCTGGACCGGCTGGGCGCCGAGGAGGACTCACCGGACCTGCCCTGGCCGGACGGCCACGGCGCCGTGCTCGCGGTGCTCGACACCGGCGTCGACGAGACGCACCCGGACCTCGGCGACGCCGTCCTGGAGCGCCGCCATTACCCCGGCGAGGGCGAGCACGACCCGGACGGCCATGGCACGCACGTCGCCGGCATCGCGGCCGCCCGGCGCGACAACGGCGGCATCATCGGGGTCGCGCCGCGAGTGAGCGTCCTCGACGTGCCGGTCCGGCTGAAGGACGTCAACGACGCCGGGCCCAGCTGGCCGACCGGCCTCGCCTGGGCCGTCAACCACGGCGCCGACGCGGTCAACATGTCCTTCGGCGGGCCGATCCCGGCGGCGCCGGACGTCGAAGAGCTCCAGGACCTGGAGGTCGAGGCGGCGGCGGTGTACTTCGCCGTCAGCAACGACGTGGTCGTGGTCTCGTCCGGCGGCAACTGCGGACCGTCGCCGCTCACCGACTGCGCCGACGTCAACCAGCGGCAGACCCCCTCCTCGCTGCCGGGCGTGATCGCCGTCGGCGCGGTCCAGGACGACTTGGACCTGGCCGGGTACTCGACCCGGAACGAGGACATCGACCTCGTCGCACCGGGTGGCGGCGACCTGTTCACCGGCGTGCTCTCCACCTACCCCGGCGGTGGGTACGAGAGTCTCCAGGGCACGTCCCAGGCCGCGCCGCACGTGGCCGCCGCGGCCGCGCTGATCAGAGCCGCCGCGCCCGAGGCCTCCGGCGACGAGATCGGGCAGGCGCTGCTCGACACCGCCGACCTCGATCGGCTGGACGAGGGCGACCGCGAAGGACGCGGCGTCGGCCGCGGCTTCCTGGACATCGCCGGCGCGCTGGAGCAGGTCCTGGCCGGGGCGCCGCCGGCGACGTCGCCGCCCGCGGACCGCACGCGCACGGCCTTCGTCCGCGACGACGAGCTGTTCGCCTTCGACGGCGCTGAGGTCGGCCCCGTCCGGACGATCGACCCCGGGACGGCCGTGCGCTGGCTCGACTGGACCGCCGACGGGTCGCTGCTCGTCGGCGCCGACGACGGCGAGCTGTTCGCCTGGGACGGGTCTGCGCTGGTCGAGGCACCGTGCGGCTGGTGCTCCGAGAGCCGGCCGGCGTTCCTCGAGGACGTCGAGGTCGAGGGCGCGACCGGCGACTTCGTCGTCGGCATGGACTACGCGGGCACGATGACCTGGTACGACGCGGCGACCCTTGACGAGGTGGCCTCGACGACGCCGACCTTCCCGGCCGACGCCGTCGGCACGAAGACGCTGCTCGGCGCGGTGGGCGGGCAGCTGCTGGTGCACGAGTCCGGCGGCGCGCAGGCGTCGGAGCGGGTGTGGCTGCTCGATCCGGCGTCGGGCGCCGCCGAGCTGTCGGCCGACGTCATGGGCTCACCGCAGGCGCCGATCGCCGTGGCCGCCGACGGCGCGCAGGTCGCCGTCGTCACCGGCTACGGCGCGTGCGGCGCCGAGGTCACGGTGCTCGACGCCGCCGGCCTGACGGAGCTCGCCGTGGCGCCGGTGCCCGAGGACCTGATCCTCGACGAGGTGTTCTTCAACGGCGAGGCGCTCTACGCGACGATGGAGGTGGCCGCGAGCGACTGCTCGGCCCTCCAGCCGGACGGGCTGTGGCGCCTCGACCGCGGCCGGTGGCAGGAGATCGACGAGTCGCCCATCGGCGCCCGGCCGCTCGAGGGCATCGACGACGACACGGCTGAGAGCTGGCTGGTGGCGGGCATCGACGGGCAGGGCGGGTTCAACCCGCCGCTGACCGGCGACCCGTCGGCGAACGAGCTCGGGCCCATCACCGACGGTCCATGGGCGACACCGACCACCACCGAGGTTCCGTGGCCGTAGCCGTCACAGGAGCGGGACGCCGGGGACTTTCGCGGGTGTGAGCGGGTCGGGCCAGAGCGTGCTGCGCCAGGCGGTCGAGGGACTGCTGCGCGCCCGCGCCGACGCCGAACGCGGGCTCGACGAGGTGGCCGCCCGGGTCGCGACGGCCGCGGTGCGACCGGCCGAGACCGCCCGAGCCGGACGGCACCCGCTCGCCCGCCGGGTCGCCGACGAGGCGGCGGCTGTCGGCGCGCGGCTGCCCGACGAGCTGGCCGCGGTGGCGACGGCCACCCGCATGGCGATCGCCACCGAGGTGCACGCCCTCCTCGACCTCCTCGCCGTCGGCCACCACCAGCTGCCGCCGTTGCCGCCCCTGGACGCCGGGCCGCTCGCCGGTCCCGGTGACCGCGCCTTCCTCGCGGCGTTCTCCGAGGGCTTCGCCCGCTCCTACGTGGCGACGGTGCTCGGTGACCTGGCCCGCGGGCGCGCGGTGTCCAAGGCGGACGCCGCGGCCCATCCCGGGGCGCTGCAGGTGGACGTCGACGCCGCCCGCTCCCTGATCGTGGCGGCGGTCGCGCCGGAGCATCGGGAGCTGGTGCGGGAGTGGTTGTCGCATCCGAACTGTCATGCGGTGGAGATCCACGGTCCTCAGGTCAGCGACCGCGACCTCGAACTCCGCGCCGGCTGGACCCGCCCGCCCGACCACGGCACCGACTCGGCCGACAAGTGGCGCGTCCGCCCCGACGGCCGGGTAGTGTCCGAGCACGCGGCCGGCATCGAGGCGAGCCGGTTCAGCAGTCCGGAAGCCTTCGCCCGCCCACTCGGCGTCTTCCTCGATGCCGCCGCTCGCCACCCGGGTGGCCTCGACGGCCTCCTGGACCAGCACTTCCCCGCCGGGATCGCCCCGATCTTCATCGACGCCGAGCGGGCGCGGCTCGCGCCGGGCGACGTGACCGGAGTCCGCGGCGCCGGGACGGGAACAGTGCCGGCCGCGAAGGACTGGCGCAAGCTGCGCAACTCGGCGATGAAGAAGGATGGCGAGTGCCTGCCGCCCGTGCACACCGTTCCGTACGATCCGTTCCAGGACGGATCCGACGCCGGCGTGCGGCTGATCTTCAAGAAGCGGGGAACCTGGTCGATGACCACCTACTATCCGACCGGCGAGCCCGCCCACGACAACGTCCGGCTGGAGGAATTGACGTGACCCCGCGCTCCACGAACTTCCGGAGCTGGTTCGCCTGGTTCAGCGACACCTCGCAGGAGGCCGACTCCTACATCGAGGGGTGTGAGCGCGTTCCCGAGTGGCTGGCCGAGGGCAACCAGGGCTTCATCGAGTTCCGCGCCGAACTGGCGACGCACATCAAGGAGTCCTCGTTGCCCCCTCGGCGCAACGAGTCGCAGTGGGGGATGGACGAGTGGTTGCGCGACATCTGGTTCGACGCGTTCGGGCCGGAGCCGGCACCCGGTGACCCGTACCCGGTGCCGCTCGACCGCTGGGGTCGTGTGCGGTTCACCGACTACCTGCTGCACGCGGTCGGCGAGGACGACGAGGACAGCAGCCCGGGCGCGGCCGCATGGCTGGCCGCCCGTGGCCTCGACGCCGCGACCGTGACAGCCACCCCCGACGGCGAGATGGAGAACGTGCGGCCGGAGCCGGCGGACTATGCGGACCGGCTGGCGCGGCTCACCGAGGCGGGTCTGCGGGAGCCGTGACCTAGCCCTCCGCCGCGGCGCGGTAGCGGTCGGCGATCAGCTGGGCGACCAGGGGGTGCGGGCCGATCGGCGGGGCGACGAGGTCGGCGCCGGCGGTGGAGAGTCGTTCCTGGAAGAGCCCCGGCGCCAGCAGGTACGACGCCACGGCGACGGTCGGGTGGCCGGCGGCGCGCAGGGACGAGACCGCGTCAGGCACGGACGGCGACGCCGTGGTGACGTAGGCGGGCTGGACCGGGCGGGCGACAGCGGAGGACAGCAGCGACGCCGCCACGTCCACCTCGGCCAGCGCCGATGCGTCGGAGGAGCCGGCGGCGGCCAGCACGACGGCGGACGGCAAGGCGTCGGCGGCCGACCGAAGCCGCGCCTCCACCGCCGCCACCACGGCCGCGTCCGGACCGAGCGCCGGCGTGACGATCGCCCGCCCGCCGTCCTCCGCCACGGCCGACGGGACGTCCACCCGCACGTGGTAGCCGGACGCGAGGAACATCGGCACCACGACCGCCCGCTCGCCGTCAGGCACCGACGCCAGCACCGACGACAACGTCGGCCCGATCACGTCCACGTACGCCACCCGCACGTCGACCCCCGGCAGCAGCAGACGCACGCGGTCCAGCAGGGCGGCGAGGACGACGGGGCCTTCGGGGGCACGCGTCCCGTGCGCCACGGCGATGAGAGTCACGGGACAAGTCTGCGCGATGTTCGTACGGTCGGGTCATGACCTCCGACGAGAGCGCCCAGGGCCCGTTCCGGCAGCGCGCCCGCCGCGTGGTCCGGCCCGAGGGACCGCCGACCCAGCCACTGGCGATCCGCGGGCAGCAGAGCCGGCTGACGGCAGAAGAAGAACGGCAGGTGCTGGACCTGATCCTGCGCACCGGCGACGCCATGGTGGCCACGGGCGCACCGGTGGCCGACGTGACGGCGGCGCTGCTGCGGCTGGCGGCCGGGTTCGGCGTGACGCGCCTGCAGGTCGACATCACGTTCATCTCGATCATCGCGTCCATCGACCGCGACGACGATCCGATCACCAAGGTCCGCGTCATCATGGTGCGCAACTCCGACTACAGCCGGCTGGCCGAGCTGTTCGACCTCGTCGACGAGGTGCACCGCGAGTCGCTCACGCTCCACCAGGCGCAGCAGAAGCTGGACGAGATCCTGTGGGCGCCGCATCCGTACCGGCGCTGGATCGTGACGCTGGCCCTCGGCCTGATGGCCTCCGGCGTCGCGCTGCTGCTGAACGGCGGCCTGCTGGTCGCGCTGGTCGCGGCCGTCACCACGATCGTCGTCGACCGGATCCTGCGCGTCCTTCGCCGCAAGGGCCTGCCGTACCTGTTCCAGCAGGTCATCGGCGCCGCGCTGGCGACGGTCGTCGGGCTGGCGGCACTGTGGGCGACGGACCGGTTCGGCTGGTCGCCGACGCTGCTGCCGCCGTCGCTGATCGTCGCGTCCGGCATCGTCGTGCTGCTGGCGGGGCTGTCGCTGGTCGGCTCGGCCGAGGACGCCATCGCCGGGTATCCGCTGACGGCGGCCGCGCGCACCTACGAGGTGGTGCTGCATACGATCGGCCTGGTGGTGCGCATCGGCGTCATGCTCGACCTCGGCCAGCGAGCCGGCATCCCGCTGACGATCCTCGATCCCGGCACGTTGAGCATCCCCACCACGATCCAGATCCTCAGCGGCGGCATCATCGCCGGCGCCTGGAGCCTCGCGTCGTACACCCGGGCGCGCACCATCCCGGTGGTCGTCGGCGTCGGGATGGTGGCGGCCGGCGTGCTGCTGCTGGGCCGGCAGGTGCTCGAGCTCGGCCCGGTCGGCTCGTCCTTCCTCGCCGCCCTGGTGGTCGGCCTGATCGCCGGCGGGCTGAGCGAGCCGCTGAAAACGCCGAACCTGGTCATCTCGGTGTGCGGCATCACGCCGCTGCTGCCCGGCCTCGCGATCTACAACGCGATGTTCCGCATGGTCGAGGCGAACGACGTCGTCGGCGGCACCGGGCAGCTGATCGCCGCCTTCGGCATCGCGCTGGCGCTGGCCGCGGGCGTCACGCTGGGCGAGTACCTGGCCTCGCCGCTGCGCTCGGAGATGGACCGCTGGCAGCGCCGCGTCGCCCGCCGCGCCCGCGGCACCCGCAGCTGACCGGCGGCGCCCGCGGCACCTGCGGGTCACGACGCCATCAGGTCACGCAGCGCGACCACGTCACCCACCACGACGACGGCGGGCGGCTCGATCCCCTCCGCCGCACAACCCACCGTGTCCAGCGTCGCGACGACGACCCGCGCCCCGCTGTCGGCGACGACGGCGACCGGCGTGCTCCCGCGCCGCCCGCCACGCACCAGCCGCGCCGCGAGAGCGGCCAGGTGCGTCACGCCCATCAGCACGACGATCGTGCCGGTCCCGGCCGCCAGCCGGTCCCAGTCCACGGTCGACTCGGGCGAGTCCGGGTGGGCATGCCCGCTGACGATCGTCACCTCCTGCGTGACGCCGCGCTGTGTCACCGGGATGCCGGCCGCCGCCGGGACCGCGATCGCGCTGGTCACGCCGGGCACGACCTCGTAGGGCACACCGGCGGCAGCGCACGCGATCGCCTCCTCGCCGCCACGGCCGAACACGTACGGATCGCCGCCCTTGAGCCGGACGACGCGCAGCCCTCGGCGGGCGCGGTCCAGCATCAGCGCCTCGATCTCCCGCTGGCTGCGACGATGCCGGTGCGGCTCCTTGCCGACGTCGACGATCTCGACGTCCGGGCGCAGCGCGTCCAGCAGCGACCGCGGCGCCAGCCGGTCCACCAGCACGACGTCGGCCTGCTTGAGCAGGTCGAACCCGCGCAGCGTGAGCAGCCCCGGGTCGCCCGGCCCGCCGCCGACGATCGCCACGTGACCCGTCATGCCGACCCCCCGTACTTCACCGACCCGGCCGCCTCGGGCTCGAACGCCAGCCGGTACCCGCGCTTCACCACCGTCTGCACCACCCGCGCCCCGACGGCGCCGCGCAGCCGCGTCACCGCCATCTCGACCGCGTGCTCGTCCGAACCCCCGCCGGGCAGGACGGCGAGCAGGTCGGCCCGCGAGACGACGACGCCCGGCCGGCGGGCCAGCTCGGACAACACGGCCATCGGCCCGGGCGGCAGCTCCCGCGCGACGCCGTCGACGACGACGGCGTGCCCGCGCAGCTGGACGGCGTGCCCGGCCACCCGCAGCGTGCGGCACCGCGCCGGCAGCTCCGCCACGATCTCGCGCACGAGCGCGCCCAGCCGCGAGCGGGCCGGCTGCACCGTCGCCACCCCCAGCCGCTCCAGCCGCGCCCCGGTCACCGGCCCGACGCACGCGGGCAGCACCGACGACCCCAGCGCCTCCAGCACCGCCGACGACAGACCTAGAGACGACGCCAGCGCCAGCAGGCTGGCCACCGCCGGCGCGCTGGTGAACACGACGCAGTCGACCTGACGTGCGGCGACGGCCTCGACCAGCCGGCCCAGCGGCGCGACGTCGTCCGGCGGCACCCATCGGTACACCGGCACCATCACCACCGACGCCCCCGCCGCGGCCAGCGCGTCGGTGAAGTCCGGCAGCGGCTCGCCGTGCAGCTGGACGGCGATGCGGCGGCCGGCGAGGTCCTGCGCCAGCAGGTGCTCCAGCACCTCGGCCGACGACTCCGATGGCGGCGACCAGTCGTCGGTCAGCCCGGCCGCCCGCATCGCGCCGCGCGCCTTCGGACCCCGCGCCAGCAGCGTCGCCGACCCCAGCCGCTCCAGCAGCCCCTCGCCGAGACCCCAGCCGTCGGCCGCCTCCATCCAGCCGCGGAACCCGATGCCGGTGGTCGCGACGGCGATGTCGATCGGCTCGTCGATGCACAGCCGGGTCGCGGCCAGCAGCTCCGCGTCGTCGTCCAGCGGCACGATCCGGATCGCCGGCGCCTGCACGACCCGGGCGCCGCGCCGTTCCAGCAGCGCGCCCAGCTCCTCCCGGCGGCGCGCGGCGGTCACCGCCACGGTGAACCCCGACAGCGGCGCCACCCCGGCGCCCACCCCCGCCGCGGCCGACGGCGCGACCGTCACGGCACCGCCACCTCGACGTCTCCGTCGCGTACCCGCACGTCGTACACCGGCACGAGGACAACGGGCTCGTCCAGGCACTCCCCGGTGAGCAGTGAGAACACCTGCTTGTGCATCGGCGACGCCACGGTCGGCACGGCGCCGCGGGAGCCGACGATGCCGCGCGACAGGACGTAGGCGTCGCTGAACGGGTCCCGGTTGGCCAGTGCGTACAGCTCGCCGCCGAAGGTCCGGAAGATCGCCACCTGTTCGCCGCCGACCAGCGCCGCCACCCCGCGTTCGGGCAGCAGCCGGTCGTAGCGGCAGACGACGGTCCACAGCCGGACGTCGAGAACGGTCATCGGCGCACCACCTCAAGGGTCGGGCCGGCCACCACTGGCCGGATCTGTCCGCGCTCCAGCTCGAACCGGATGCTCGGGTCGGGGGCATCGGGGGCGTTGACGAACGACACGAACCGGCCGAGCTTCTCCTCGTCGTCGAGGACCGCCGCCCACTCGTCGGTGTAGGCGCCGACGTGCGCCTCCATCGCGGCCGACAGCTCGGCCGCCAGTCCCAGCGAGTCCTCGACCAGGACGCGGCGCAGGTATGCGAGGCCGTCGCCGTGCTCGTCGGTGAGCGCCTCGATCCAGGCGGACGTGCGCTGCAGCCGGTCCGCCGTCCGCACGTAGAACATCAGGAACCGGTCCACCAACGCGACCAACTCAGCCGACGAGAGGTCGGACGCGAACAGCTCGGCGTGCCGCGGCCGGAACCCGCCGTTGCCGCCGACGTAGAGGTTCCAGCCGTTCTCCGACGCGATGATGCCGACGTCCTTGCTGCGGGCCTCGGCGCACTCGCGGGCGCAGCCGGAGACGCCGGCCTTGATCTTGTGCGGCGCCCGCAGCCCGCGGTAGCGCAGCTCCAGCATGATCGCCAGCGACGTCGAGTCCTGCACGCCGTAGCGGCACCAGGTGGAGCCGACGCACGACTTCACCGTCCGCAGTGCCTTGCCGTAGGCGTGCCCGGACTCGAACCCGGCGTCGACCAGCCGCTTCCAGATCGCCGGCAGCTGCTCGACTCGGGCCCCCAGCAGGTCGATCCGCTGCCCGCCGGTGATCTTGGAGTAGAGGCCGAAGTCGCGAGCCACCTCGCCGATCGCGATCAGCCCCTCCGCCGTCAGCTCGCCGCCCGGCACCCGCGGCACGACCGAGTAGGTGCCGTTGCGCTGGATGTTCGCCAGGAAGTGGTCGTTGGTGTCCTGCAGCGCCGCCTGCTCGCCGTCGAGGATGTGCCCGCCACCGAGCCCGGCCAGGATCGACGCGACGACCGGCTTGCAGATGTCGCAGCCGCGGCCGCTGCCGTGCCGGGCGATGATCTCGCTGAACGTGCGCAGCCCGGTGACCCGGACGATGTCGAACAGCTCCGCCCGCCCCATGGAGAAGTGCTCGCACAGCGCCGGGTTCGCCTCGACGCCGGACTGCGTGAGCAGCGTCTTCAGCAGCGGGACGCAACTGCCGCAGACGGTGCCGGCCCGGGTGCACGCCTTGACGGACCCGACGTCGGCGCAGCCCTCGTCGTGGATCGCGGTGCGGATGGCCCCGGCCGACACGTTCTGGCACGAGCACACCTGCGCGTCGTCGCCGAGGTCGGACGTCGACGGCCCGGCCAGCAGCAGCTGCTCCGGGGTGTCGGTGAGCGGCTGGCCGACCATCGTCCGCAGCGCCGCGTACGCCGACGCGTCGCCGACCAGCACGCCGCCGAGCAGCCGGGTCGCGTCGTCGGTCACGACCAGCTTCTTGTAGACGCCGCCGACCGGGTCGGCGTAGACCACCTCCAGCGCGTCCGGCGCCGCCGCGTGCGCGTCGCCGAAGCTGGCGACGTCGACGCCGAGCAGCTTGAGCTTCGTGGAGAGGTCGGCCTCGGCGAACGCCGCGTCGCCGCCGAGCAACCGGTCGGCCGCCACCTCGGCCATCTCGTAGCCGGGCGCGACCAGCCCGTACACACGGCCGCCGGCCACGGCGCACTCGCCGATCGCCCAGATCGCCGGGTCCGACGTCAGGCATGCCTCGTCGACGACGATGCCGCCGCGCTCCCCGACGGCCAGGCCGGCGGCTCGCGCCAGCTCGTCCCGCGGCCGGATGCCGGCTGAGAACACCACCAGCCCGGCGTCCAGCGACGTCCCGTCGGCGAACGACATCCGCAGCCCGTCGTCGACCGCGCAGATCCGCTCGGTCGCGGTGTCCAGCCGGGCCGTCAGCCCGAGCGCCTCGACCTTGCGCCGCAGCACCTCGCCGCCGCCCCGGTCGATCTGCGCCGGCATCAGCCGCGGCGCGAACTCGACCACGCTGGCCGCCAGCCCGAGCGAGAGCAGCGCGTTCGCCGCCTCCAGCCCGAGCAGCCCGCCACCCACGACGACGCCGGACGACACCGACGCGGCCCGCGCCCGGATCGCGTCCAGGTCATCGATGGTCCGGTAGACGAAGCAGCCGTCCAGGTCCGCGCCCGGGACCGGCGGGACGAACGGCCGCGACCCGGTGGCCAGCACCAGCGCGTCGTACGGCACGACCCGCCCGGCCGACGTCTCGACGACGCGCGCCTCGCGGTCCAGGCGCGTCACCGCCTCGCCGAGCACCAGCTCGCAGTCGGCGTCGTAGCAGCCGTCCGGCACCAGCCCGAGCTCCGCCTCCGTCGTCCCGGTGAGGTACGACGTCAGCGCGACCCGGTCGTACGCGGGCCGCGGCTCCTCGCCCAGGACGGTGATCCGCCACCGCCGCTGCGGGTCGCGCTGCCGGACCGCCTCGACGAGGCGCTGCCCGACCATGCCGTTGCCGACGACGACGAGCCGGCGTTGTACGCTCATGCGGGGACCTCCACGGTCGATCGGGACGCGAGCAGCGCCGCGACGTCGGAGCGACAGCCGCCGCAGCCGGTGGTCGCGCGGGTGGTGGCGGCGACCTCGGCGACGGTGTCCGCCCCGGCCTCGCAGGCGGCCCGGACGCGGCCGGCGGTGACGCCGTTGCAGCGGCAGACGGTGTGCTCGTCGGGGACGTCGGCGGGGTCCAGCGCGGCGCCCGCGTCGACCACGCCCGGGAAGATCAGCGCCCGCCGGTCGGCCGGCGCCGGTGACGCGCGGTCGAACAACTGCGTGACGGCGCCGACCGTCTCCGGGCCACCGAGCATGATCGCGCCGGTGACGCGGTCGTCGCGGATCACGACCTTCTGGTACGTCCCGCGGGCCGGGTCGGCGAACCGCAGCACCTCGAGGTCGTCGGCGAACTCGTCCACGTCCGTCTCGCCCATCGCCGCGAGGTCGACGTCGGCCGCCTTCAGCCGGGTGACGATCGCCGAGCCGCGGTAGCGCGCGGGCCCGCCGGCGAGCACGTCCGCCAGCACCGCCGCCTGCTCCCACGCCGGCGCCACCAGCCCGTACACCTGATCCTCGTATTGCGCGCACTCGCCGATCGCATGGATCGCCGGGTCCGTCACCGACGTCATGGTGTCGTCGACGACGATCGCGCGGCCGGTCTCCAGCCCGGCCGCCGCGGCCAGTCCGGTGCTCGGCCGCACGCCGCAGGCCACGACCACCAGGTCGGCCGGCAGCCGCGTCCCGTCGTCCAGCCGCAGGCCACGCCCGCCGCCGCCCCAGCCGTCGGTGAACCGGACCGCCCGCGCGTTCACCCGCACCCGCACGCCGAGCCCGCGCAGCGTCCGGGCCAGCACCCGTCCGGCGTCGAGGTCGAGCTGCCGTTCCATCAGCCGGTCCGCGGGGTGCACGACCTCGACGTCGATGCCGCGGCCGGCCAGCCCGCGGGCCGCCTCAAGGCCGAGCAGCCCACCGCCCAGGACGATCGCGTACCGGACGCGAGACAGCCGGTTCAGCATCGCCCGGCAGTCGCCCAGCGTGCGGAAGACGACGACGTCGCGGTCCAGCTCGCCGTCGTCGCCCACCAGCCCGTCGATCGGCGGCACCCACGGGCGGCTGCCGGTCGCCAGCACCAGGTGGTCGTACGGGACGTGCTCGCCGGCCGTCGTCAGCACGCGGCGGTGCCGGCGGTCGATCGCGGCGACCTCGACGCCGGTGCGCAGCTCGACGTCCTCGGCCGCGTACCAGGCCGACGGCACCGTCTCGATCTCGGCCGGCGTCAGCGAGCCGGCCAGCACCGACGACAGGAGCACGCGGTTGTAGGCGGCCTCCGGCTCGGCGCCCAGGACGGTCACCTCGAACCGGCGTCCCGGGTCGCGGCTGCGCAGCTCCTGCACGAACCGCGAGCCGGCCATGCCGTGCCCCACGACGACAAAGCGCGTCATGATGTGCCCACCCGCTCCAGCCGGACGGCGCAGACCTTGAACTCCGGCATCCGTGAGATCGGGTCGAGCGCGGGGTTGGTCACCCGGTTCACCGCCTGATCGCCGCCCCAGTGGAATGGCATGAACACGGTGTCCGGCCGGATCGTCGTGGTCAGCCGGACCCGCCCGACGGCGTCGCCGCGGCGGCTGACCACCCGGACCTGGTCGCCGTCGGCCAGCCCGTTCCGGCCGGCGAGGTCGGGGTGGATCTCGACCTGCGGCTCGGGCGCCGCGGCGGCCAGCGCCGGGACCCGGCGGGTCTGCGCACCGCTCTGGTACTGCTGCAGCACGCGGCCGGTGGTGAGGTAGACGGGGTGCTCGGCGTCGACGTCCTCGGCCGGCGGCCGGTGCTCGACGGCGACGAACCGGGCCCGGCCGTCCGCCGTCGGGAACCCGTCCGCGAACAGCCGCGGGCTGCCCGGGTGGTCCGCCGACGGACACGGCCAGAACACGCCGCCCTCGGCGTCGACGCGGTCCCAGCTGATGCCGGCGTAGTCGGCGACGCCGCCGGCGCTGGCCCGGCGCAGCTCGTCGAAGACGGTCTCGGGGTCGGCAGTGAACGCGGCGACGCAGTCCAGCCGCGCGGCCAGCTCCGTCAGCACCTCCAGCTCGGTGCGCACGCCGGGCGGCGGCGCGACGGCCCGGCGCCGGCGGATCACCCGGCCCTCGAGGTTGGTCATCGTGCCGTCCTCCTCCGCGAACTGCGTGACGGGCAGGACGACATCGGCCAGCGCGGCGGTCTCGGACATGACGACGTCGCAGACGACCAGCGTGTCCAGCGCCGCCAGCCGTTCCGCCACCCGGTGCCCGCGCGGCGACGACACCGCGAGGTTGGTGCCGTGGACGAGCAGCGCCCGCGGTCCGCCGTCCGTACCGAGGCTCTCGAGCAGCTCGTACGCCGACGGGCCGGCGCCGGGCAGCTCGCCGGGGTCCACGCCCCAGACCCCGGCGACGTGCGCGCGAGCGGCCGGGTCGTCGATCTTCCGGTAGCCGGGCAGCTGGTCGGCCTTCTGGCCGTGCTCGCGGCCGCCCTGCCCGTTGCCCTGGCCGGTGATGCAGCCGAACCCGCTGTGCGGCCGGCCGGGCAGGCCGAGCGCTAGCGCCAGGTTGATCAGCGCGCTGACGGTGTCGGTGCCCTTGCTCTGCTGCTCCGCGCCGCGGGCGGTGAGGATGACGGCGCCCCGGCCGCGCGCGCCGGCGGCGAGCTGGGCGACGGTGGCCCGCTGCGCCGCGACGGACACCCCGGTGACCCGCTCGACCCGTTCCGGCCACCACTGCGCGGCCGTGCGCCAGGCGTCGTCGAACCCGGTCGTCCGGTCGTGGATGTAGGCGCGGTCGGCGTGCCCGTCCGCGACCGCGAGGTGCAGCAGCCCGAGCGCCAGCGCCAGGTCGGTGCCCGGCAGCACCGGCAGGTGCAGCGTCGCGCGGTCGGCCGTGGCGGTGCGGCGCGGGTCGGCGACGATCAGCGCGCCGCCGCGGTCGAGCACGGCGGTGAGGTGCTGCATGAACGGCGGCATGGTTTCCGCGACGTTGCCGCCGGCGATCAGGACGGCGCCGGTCTCGGCCAGATCGGGCAGCGGGAACGGCAGCCCGCGGTCGATGCCGAACGCCCGGTTCGATGCCGCGGCGGCCGAGGACATGCAGTACCGGCCGTTGTAGTCGATGTTCTTGGTCCGCAGCGCGACCCGGGCGAACTTGCCCAGCTGGTAGGCCTTCTCGTTGGTCAGCCCGCCGCCGCCGAGGACGGCGACCGCGTCGCGGCCGTGCGCGGCCTGGGTGGCGCTGATCGCGTCGGCGACCACGTCCAGCGCCTCGTCCCAGCTCGCTTCCCGAAAGGGCCGCGACCGGTCGTCGCGCAGCAGCGGCGTCGTCAGCCGCTCCGGCGAGCCGAGCAGGTCCGCCGCCGTCCAGCCCTTCTGGCACAGTCCGCCGCGGTTGGTCGGGAAGTCGCGCGGGCCCACGGTGACCCGGCCGCCGGCGTCCGCCGTCAGCGTCATCGCGCACTGCAGAGCGCAGTACGCGCAGTGGGTAGCCGTGGTGCCCATGCCCGCTACGGTGTGAACCGGCGGTTTCCGAACCGCCTCCGGCACGTTACGCCCGCGATAAATGGGTCGCACCCGTCCCCTCCGCGTGCGGTGATCAGATGTCCGCGCCGGCCAGCGCGGACCCCCGGCGCCCGTAGTTCCACCAGGTCAGTAGCACGCACGTCACGTAGAAGCCGAGGAAGATCACGAACGCGGTCGCGACGGCGCTGGTCGGCACCCGGCCGTCGTTCACCAGCCCCAGCACGCCGAACGTCGCGACGATGAGGAACCCGCCGAACGCGCCCACCGCCGACGACAGCCCGATGACGGCGGCCGCCTCGGTCCGGCCCCGCGCCAGGGCGGCGGCGCGGTCGCCGTCGTCGCCGGCCTCGCGCAGCGCCTGCTGCTGGAAGATCATCGGGATCATCCGGAACGTCGACCCGTTGCCGATCCCGGTCGTGACGAACACCAGCAGGAACGCGCCGAGGAACAGCGGCCAACGCCCCGCGTCCACCGCGACGATCACGACCACGGTGCCCGCGGCCATCGCGACGAAGTTCCAGAGCGTCACCCGGGCGCCGCCGATCCGGTCGGACAGCCAGCCGCCGAACGGCCGCGCCACCGAGCCGACCAGCGCGCCGAGGAAGGCGAAGTTCGCCGCCGGCACCTCCGGGAACTGCAACAGGATGAGCAGCGGGAACGCCGACGAGTAGCCGATGAACGAGCCGAAGGTGCCGATGTAGAGCCACGACACGATCCACGTGTGCTTGTGCCGCACCACGGTGATCTGCTCGCGGAACGTCGCCAGCGAGACCGACAGGTTGTCCATGAAGAACCACGCGCAGACCGCCGCGACCACACCCAGCGCGGCCCACACCCACCCCGCCCGGGCCAGGTCCACCCCGGCGGCACTCGCGCCCACCAGGCCGAACAATCCCCCGGCGCCGACGATCAGCGGCAGCCCGAGCTGGATCAGCGCGACGCCGACGTTCCCGCCGGCCGCGTTCAGCCCGAGCGCCAGGCCCTTCGACTTGTCCGGGTAGAAGAAGCTGATGTTCGTCATGCTGGACGCGAAGTTTCCGCCGCCGAACCCGGCCGTGGCCGCGATCAGCAGGAACGCCCAGTACGGTGTGCCCGGGTTGCCAACCGCCACGGCCAGCAGGATCGTCGGGACGAGCAGCAGCAGGCCGCTCACCACCGTCCAGTTCCGGCCGCCGAAGCGCGGGACGGCGAACGTGTACGGGATGCGCAGTATCGCCCCGACCACGTTCGGCACCGCGACCAGGAAGAACATCTGCGCGGCGGAGAAGCCGAAACCGTAGTGCGCGACCAGCAGCGCCGACGAGATGCTCCACAGCGTCCACACCGAAAACGCGATGTTCTCGGCGAAGATGGAGAAGACCAGGTTGCGCCGGGCGACGCGGCGGCCGGTGCGCTGCCAGAACGCCTCGTCCTCCGGCTCCCAGTGGTCGATCCACCGTCCCCCGCGACGAGTGATGCCCGGCGGGGCGACGGGTGGGGCGGGCGCGAGCGTCGGCGTGTCGGTCATGACGTCCTCCGGATCGGGGTCTGACTCCACTGCCCGCCGACGCTAGGAACGCGCCATTACGGCGACGTGCCTCGAGCGGCGCTCCCGTGTCAACGTCTCCTCACCCCGGGCCGCGCGCGGCCGTGAGACGCCGCGGCGGGCCTCTGGTGCGGGCGGGCGCTGTCGGCATACGTTGGAGGGATGGAGGACGACGGGAGTCGATCCGAAGCGGCCGGCCGGGCCGCCGCCATCGTCGGGGCCGGGCCGGCCGGGTTGTATGCGCTGGCGGCGCTGGTCAAGAGCGACCGGTTCGACCGCATCGACGTGTTCGAGGCGGCGCCCGCGCCGTACGGCCTGGTCCGCTACGGCGTCGCGCCCGACCATCCGAAGACCCGGAACATCTCGCGCGTGCTGGCCCGCGGCTTCGAGCACACCCGCGTGCGGTTCCTCGGCAATGTCAGCGTGGGCCGCGACGTCACCGTCGACGAGCTGCGCCTCGGCTACGACGTCGTCGCGGTGTCGACCGGCATGCTCGGCGACCGGAAGCTGGGCATCCCGGGCGAGGACCTGCCCGGCTCGTTCGGCGCGTCCGAGCTGGTCGCCTGGTACACCGGCCACCCCGAGGCCGGCGCCGTCGAGCTGCCGGCGAACCTCACCAGCGCGACGGTCATCGGCGCCGGCAACGTCGCCCTCGACGTCGCCCGCATCCTCGCCAAGGACGCCGCCACCCTGCGGACGACGTCGATGCCGCGGCCGGTCGTCGAGGCGCTGGCGGCGAGCACCGTCACCGACATACACCTGGTCGCCCGGCGCGGGCCGGCGCAGGCCAAGTTCACCTCACCCGAGCTGCACGAGCTGGGCGCGCTCGACGCCGTCGACCTCGTCGTCGACCCCGCCGACCTCGAGCTCGGCCCGGCCGACCAGGAGGCCGTCGCGCAGGACCGGCACGCCAAGGTGACCGTCGACGTGTGCCGCGAGTGGTCGCAGCGGGCGGCCACCGGCGCGCCGCGCCGCATCCACCTGCACTACTGGCGCCGCCCGGTCCGCATCCTCGGCGAGACCGCGGTCACCGGCATCGAGCTGGAGCCGACCCGGCCCGGGGCAGCGCCGCCGCTGACGCTGCCGACGCAGCTGGTCGTGCGGGCCATCGGCTACCACGGCAGGCCGATCCCGGGGCTGCCGTTCGACGAGGGCAGCGGCACTGTGCCGTCGCGCGACGGGCGGGTGCTCGACGACGGCGAGGTGGTCGCCGGGGTCTACGTGACCGGCTGGCTGCGCCGCGGCCCGACCGGCGTCATCGCGACCAACCGCGGCGACGCCAACGAGGTGGCGGAGTCGGTGCTCGCCGACCTCGACACGTTGCCGGAGCGGCCGTCCGACCCCGAGAGCGTCGACAAGCTGCTGGCCGAGCGCGACGTCCGGGTGGTCACCTGGGTCGACTGGCTGCGCCTGGAGGCGCACGAGAAGGCGGCCGGCGACGCGGCTGGCGGCGACCCGATCGTGGTGCACGAGCTGGCCACCGCCCTCGAGGTCATCGGCGCCGGCGGCTGATCCGTCCGGTCACCAGCGCCCCGGCGCCCAGCACGAGCACGGCGACCGCCTGGCCGGCGGGCGCGCCCGGAGCCGGCGTACCGCTCTCGGCCCCCGTGTCGGTGCCGCTGTCGGTGCCCGACTCGGCGCCGCTCTCGGTACCCGATTCGGTCCCGCCGGTGTCGGTGCCGGACTCCGTCCCGCCGGCGTCAGTGCCCGACTCGGTGCCGCCGGTGTCGGTGCCGCCCCACTCGGTGCCCTCCTCGGCCGCGCCGGACTCGTCGCCGCCGGTCTCGGTACCCGACTCGGTCGCGCCGGACTCGTCGCCGCCGGTCTCCGTGCCCGACTCGGTCGCGCCGGACTCGTCGCCGCCCGTCTCGTCGCCGCCGTTCTCGTCGCTGGGCGGGGGCTCTGCGCCGTTCTCGTCACTCGGCGGCGGCTCTTCGCCGTTCTCGTCGCCCTGGCCGCCCTCGTCACCGTTGTCGTTCTCGTCCTCATCGTCGTCGTCGGGACGGTTCGAGTTGTCGTTGCCGGAGTCGTTGTCGTCGTTGTCGTTCTCTTCGCGGATGTTCGCGGCGTCCGGGAAGTCCTCTTCGGGCATGCCCTCGAGCGCGGCGTCCATGAACGCCGTCCACGTGCGGCCCGGGTAGGCGCCGCCGCTGAAGTGGTCCATGCCGCCGACGCCGTCGAGCGACTCGGTGCCGTCGCCGCGGAAGTACACGACCGACGCGGCCAGCTGCGGGGTGTAGCCGCTGAACCAGGCGGTGAGGTCGTCGTGCGTGCCGGTCTTCGCCGCGACAGGACGGTCGAGGTCGCGCGCGACCTCGGCGGTGCCGCCGTCGACGGTCTCGGTGAGTGCGTAGGTGACGTCGGCCGTGACGTCCTCCTCGAACACCCGCTCCCCGGCCGCCTGAAGCTCGTGGGTGACCGCGCCGTCGCGGTCGACGATCTGCTGGATCGTGGTCGTGTCGGAGTGCAGGCCCTGCGACGCGAGCGTGGCGTAGGAGTTGGCCATGTTCAACGCCGAGACGCCGCCGATGCCGATGGCGACCCGGGGGTTCAGGTTCGCGGACAACTGCTCGTCGTCGGGGAACCCGGCCCGGACCAGTGAGTCGACCACCTTCTCCGGACCCATCTCCATCGCGAGGTCGACGAACGCGGTGTTGACGGAGCTCTCCATCGCGCGTTCCAGGCTGACGTTGCGGCCGTAGTCCTCGTTGCCCTGGTTGTTCACCGGCGGGCCGAGCTCGGGCGGGTCGAACGGCGAGTTGCCCCAGAACGTGCTGCGCAGCGAGTAGCCGTCCTCCAGGCCCGCGGCGAGTACGAACGGCTTCACCGTCGAGCCGGCCTGCGGGATGGCGTCGACGGCGTCGTTGTAGCTCTGCTCGACGGCGTCAGGTCCTCCGTAGACCGCGACGACGGCGCCGTCGCCGGGCCGCACCGCCGCGAGGCCGATGTGCACGCCGTCGGCGTCCTCGGTCGGCCGCTCGTCCTGGATCGCCTGGATGGCCGCCGACTGCGCCTGCGTGTTGAACGTCGACGTGACGCGCAGGCCGCCGGTCTCGATCTCCTGCTCGTCGTAGCCCATGGCGAGCAGTTCGTCGCGGACCATCATGAGCAGGTAGCCGTTAGGCCCGCCGTAGCGGTTGACCTGCTGTTCCGGCAGGACCTCAGGCGGCACTGTGGCGTCGGCGGTGGCCTGGTCGATGGCGCCCGTCGTCACCATGCCGTCGATGACGTACTGGAAGCGCTGCGCGAACCGTTCCGCGTTCTCGGGGCCGAGCGTGGGGTCGTAGCGCGTCGGCGAGCGCAGGATCGCGGCCAGCGCGGCGCTCTGCGCGAGGTCGAGGTCGGCGACGTCGACGCCGAAGTAGGACCGCGACGCCGTCTGCACGCCGTACGTGCCGCGGCCGAACCAGATGGTGTTGAGGTAGTCGCCGAGGATCTGGTCCTTGTCGACGTCCTGGTCGATCTTCACCGAGATGACCAGCTCGCGCAGCTTCCGCGTGTAGGAGCGGTCCTGCGTCAGGTAGTAGTTCTTGACGTACTGCTGGGTGATCGTGGAGCCGCCGCCGGCGCTGGCCGAGCCGCTCAGGGAGTCCCAGCCGGCCCGCAGCATGCCGGTGACGGAGAAGCCGTCGTTCTCGTAGAAGGTGCGGTCCTCGGCGGCCACGACGGCCTGCTGGAGGGTCTCGGGGATCTCCTCGATGCCGACGATCTCGCGGTTCTCGGCGCTGAACCGACCCAGTTCGGTCTCGCCGTCGTCCCAGTAGACGATGGTCGACTCGGACGTGGAGAAGTCGTTCGGCTCGGGCACGTCGATCATGGCGAACGCTACGCCGATGGCACCCGCACCCAGCAGGAACATGCCGAGCACTGTGAAGCCGAACACCTTCCAGTTGACGACGCGTCGCCAGCCGGTCCGCTTCGGGCGGCCGGCGCGATAACGGGCGCCACCCCGGTCGGGGCGGTCGGAGGTGTCGGCGGTTTCAGAGTTCTCGGGTTCAGGTTCCGTGCTCATGACTTCTTCGATGGTACGTTGCGCGGTTCTGGTCGCTCGTGCCATTGAGAAGACGGCCGGGGCCGTCGCGGAGTTCCTGGGCGCCGCCGCTGCGGCCCGCCCGGGGACGGGCACGGCGCAGCGACGTTTCTCCGCCACCCCCGCGAGCGGAGACCACGTTTCGCCGCGCCCTGCCCGCCGACCCTGTATACCCGGTTTGCACCTCGGCTGAAACCGAGGTCCGGGTCATATCACTGCGCGTGACGGTGGGCCTTCTCCTCCAGCCGACGCAGCGCCTCGGCGACGATCTCGTCCGGCGTGCCGTCGATCGGGACCCGCACGCCGTCCTCGTCCGGTTCCAGCGGCTCGAGCGTGTCGAGCTGCGAGCGCAGCAGGCTGGACGGCATGAAGTGGCCCTTCCGTGCCGCCATGCGCTCGGCCAGCAGCTCCGGGTCGCCGTCGAGATGGACGAACGTCACGCCGCCGGCGGCCTCGCGGAGGACGTCGCGGTAGACCCGGCGCAGCGCGGAACACGTCACGACGGCGCCGCGACCCTGCTCGGCCTGCCCGGTGAGCCAGTCACGCACAGTGGCCAGCCACGGACGGCGATCGGCGTCGGTGAGCGGCGTACCGGCCGACATCTTGGCGACGTTGGCCGGCGGGTGCATGTCGTCGGCCTCGGCGAACGGCCGGCCGAGCCGGTCCGCGAGCCGCGTCGCGACGGTCGTCTTGCCCGAGCCGGACACACCCATGACGACGAGGTGGGGCGGGAGGGTCACGCGGTCCAGCATCACACGCCCTGGCCGCCGGCGTCGGCCGCGTCCAGACTGGGGCCATGACCGACTCCGCGCCGGTGCGCGAGCTGCGGCTCGTCGTCACCGTCCCCGACCATGACGCCGCCGTCCGCTTCTACCGCGACGTGCTGGGCCTGCCCGAGCTGGCCGACTACTCCTCACCCGACGGCCGGGTGATCCTGCTCGGCGCCGGCCGGGCCACCATCGAGATCGTCGACCAGGCCCAGGCCGAGTTCATCGACCGCGTCGAGGTCGGCCGCCGGGTGGCCGGGCAGATCCGGGTCGCCCTGGAGGTGGACGACGCCGCGAGGACGACGCGGCAGCTGGCCGACGGCGGCGCCGAGGTGCTCGCCGAACCCACCCGCACGCCGTGGGACTCCCTCAACGCCCGCCTCGACGCCCCCGGCGGACTGCAGCTCACCCTCTTCACCGAACTCGGCGACTGACTCCGCTGGAGTCCTGCTCCTTCGAGCGGGCGTAGTGGCGGCGGGCCTTGGCGCGGTTGCCGCACAGCTCCATCGAGTGCCACTTGCGGGCGTTGGCGCGGCTGTGGTCGACGAGGAAGTGCTGGCAGTCGGCGTCGGCGCAGGGCCGGATGCGCGACCCCTCGGGCCCCTGCAGCGCGGCCCACTCCTCGATGGCCCGCACCCCCACCCGGCGCCCGGCCGGGACGTCGTCCTCCCACGCCAGCCCGTCGCCGGTCAGCCGGGCCCGCCGCTGCATGACGTCGACCCACGGCGCCAGCGCGTCGATCGCCGCCTCGCCGCGGATGACGGCGGCCAGCACGGGACGCACGGCGCGAGCGTCGGCGATCTCGGCGCGGGTTCCGGCCGCGCCGCGCGACCGCAGCCACTCGCGGGCGTCGCCGTCGGAGCCCAGCTCGTCGCGCGGCCCGTCGGGATAGACGATGCGCGAGTTCACCAGGTCGAGCAGCAGGTCCATACCCCCCATTCTAACCCCACCGCCAATCTTGACAGGTTGGAATACCCGTGCTTCGATCGCTCTTATAACCTCCACAGTCAGTCGAACCAGTTAGAGGAGCGGAGCGTCATGCCGTACATCACCGTCGGAACCGAGAACTCCACGACCATCGACCTGTACTACGAGGACCACGGCACGGGGCAGCCGGTCGTGCTGATCCACGGCTACCCGCTCGACGGGCACTCGTGGGAGAAGCAGTCGGCGGCGCTGCTGGACGCCGGCTACCGCGTCATCACCTACGACCGCCGCGGCTTCGGCCGGTCCAGCCAGCCGACCACCGGGTACGACTACGACACCTTCGCCGCCGACCTCAAGACCGTCCTCGACACCCTCGACCTGCGTGACGTCGTGCTGGCCGGGTTCTCGATGGGCACCGGCGAGGTGGGCCGCTACCTCGGCACGTACGGCAGTGAGCGGGTCGCCAAGGCCGCCTTCCTCGCGTCGTTGGAGCCGTTCCTCCTGCAGACCGACGACAACCCGACCGGCGTGCCGGCCGAGGTGTTCGCCGGCATCGAGCAGGCCGCGAAGACCGACCGCTACGCATGGTTCGACCAGTTCTACGCCGACTTCTACAACCTCGACGAGAACCTCGGCAGCCGCATCGGCGAGGCCGCCGTCCGGGCCAGCTGGACCGTCGCCGCCGGCGCCTCCTGGTACGCCTCGTCCGCCGTCGTGCAGAGCTGGCTGACCGACTTCCGCGCCGACATCGAGAAGATCGACGTCCCGGCGCTGATCCTGCACGGGACGGCCGACCGCATCCTCCCGATCGACGCGACGGCCCGCGAGTTCGCCAAGCGGCTCCCGGACGCCGACTACGTCGAGATCGAGGGCGCTCCGCACGGCCTGCTCTGGACGCATGCGGAGCAGGTGACCGAGGCGCTGCTCGCCTTCCTCCGCAAGTGAGCCACTGAGCTCGGCGTCGAGGGCGAGTTGCTACGGCCATGGCAGTAGTGACTCGCCCTCGACGCACGATCCGCTCCGTCACTCAGGCAGCCACCGGCTCGGCCACTTCAGGCCGAGCCCTACGTCCCGATGCGCCGCGGCCGAGCACGAGCCGCCAGGCGATCGCCAGCAGGACAACGGCGATGCCGAGCAGGATCGCGGTCTCGATCAGCTGGAACTGCCAGAACCTGTCGTCGGGCTGGTAGCGGACCGACGGGAACCCCTCGCCGGGGCCGATGGTGATGCCGTCGATGGGCCAGCCGTGCGCGATGCGGTCCGGGTCGTCCGACGTCAGCGGCTCGCGATACCGGGGACGGAGCCCGAACTCGACCGGTATCCGGACGGCCAGGTAGGCGGGGATGACGACGGCCGCCGCCACGAGCACGCGACGGACGACCACGCCGGCCAGAACGCCGATCGCCACCCCCAGCAGCACGTAGCCGGGGAACACCAGCACGGCGTGGTTGAACGTCCCGCTCGTGAATCGCTGGATGTACACGGGTTCGAACCACCAGCTCAGGCCGGCGGCGAACACCACCGACGCGACCAGGACGAAGCCGAACACCACGACGAGCTTGGTGGCGAGCCAGCGGGTCCGGGTCACACTCTGGGTCCAGGCCAGCTGCCAGGTGCCCTGCTCGAACTCGCGGGCCGGCAGCGGGGCCCCGAGGAGCATGCCCGCGACCATCGGCAGGAACGGCAGCCAGGAGGTGAACTGCTGCGGCAGGCCCGCGTAGTCGTCCTCGAAGGCCATCACCTGGTCGATGCACGCCTGATCGGTGTCGGCGAGAAAGACCAGCTGGCACTCTCGCAGCCCCAGACGCTCGTAGGCGTCGTGCATGGCCACACCGTGCGTGAGCAACAGCACGCCGAGGCCGGCCAGCAGGATCGCCGCACCGAGGAACTCGCCGCGGTGCTGGCGCCACGCCACCCAGATCATGCGCTCATTTCCAGTTCGCTCGGGGCGGGCCGGGGTTCCCGGGCCCGCCGCAGATAGGCGAGGACGAGCTCCTCCAGACCGATCGGACGTGCCGCCCACCCGGGCATCGGCTCGGCGCGCCCGATCCGGGCGACGATGTGGGCATGCCTGTCGGACCGGTCGACGTGGATCACGCCCGGGCCGTCGGGCAGGCCCGTGCTCGGACCGGTGAGCACGCGGTGAGCGCCGAGCAGGGAGTCGACGTCCCCTACGAGCTGCACACGGCCGCCGGCGACCACCACCAGGTGGTCGCAGACGCGCTCCAGCTCGGCGACGTTGTGCGACGAGAGCAGCACCGTGAGGCCCTCGTCGGCCACCGTGGCCATCAGGACCTGCAGGAACTCGCGCCGGGCCAGCGGGTCGAGACTGGCCACCGGCTCGTCGAGGATCAGCAGCCGGGGTCGCTTGGCCAGGGCGAGCGCCAGAGCGACCTGGGCCTGCTGGCCGCCGGAGAGCCGGCCCGTGCGCTGCCGCAGCGGGATGCCGAGCTCGTCGATGCGCCGCTCGGCGAGGTCCTGGTCCCAGGCCGGGTTGAGCGAACGGCCCAGGTGCAGCAGGTCGGACACCCGGAACCGCCGGTAGACGGGGTGGTCCTGAGCCACGAACCCCAGCTGCGCCAAGGCCTGCGGCGACTCGGCCGGTGCCAGCCGGCCGAAGAGCGAGACCGACCCGGCCGACGGCCGCTGCAGCCCGGCGACCAGCTGCAACAGCGTGGTCTTCCCCGCGCCGTTCGGCCCGACCAGGGCGATCACGGCCCCGGTCGGCAGCTCGAGGTCACAGTCCCGGAGCGCCCAGGTCGACCGGTACCGCTTGCCCAGTCCGCGGGTGACGAGCGCCGCGCTCACGCCACACCCTCCTCGGCCAGGTCCCGCCGCACCACGGCCAGCAGCGCACCGACCGCTTCCTCGTCGAGTCCGGCGGCCTCGGCCTCGCGCAGCCACCGCTCCAGGCCTCGGCGCAGCTTCGCGTACTGCGCCGGCGGCACCGTGACGGCGGGAGCTCGCGCGACGAACGTCCCCACCCCGGGCCGGGGATCGACCAGGCCCTCGTGCTCGAGCTGGCGATAGGCCTTCGACACGGTGTTGGGGTTGATCGCGAGCTGCTCGACCGCCTCTCTGATCAGCGGCAGCCGGTCTCCCTCCCTGAGGTAGCCCACCATGACCGCCTGCCGCACCTGATGAACCAGCTGCAGGTACGGCGGAACCCCGGAGGTGCTGTCGAGCTGGAATACGAACACGAGACGGCCTCCTCTGCTTTCCTATGGAACTAGTAAAGCAGGGGTAGCAGGTGCCGTCAACGAACCGGCATCGGGAGGCTGGGCGTCAGGCGGCAACCGGCGGAGTCAGATGTTCGAACTGACGGAATAGCTTTCCTGGTGTCGGGCAGGTGCCGGGTGGGCGTCGCTCATGAGGTCATGGCGCTTGTCGGCGGTTGTTCGTGTGGCGTGCTGAGGTCATCCAGTTGCTGCCGGGGTCGGATGGCGGTCAGGCCGAGGAGGGTCGGGATCGGTTCCTCGCCGTCGTCTTCGGCGGTCTCGTGCAGGATGAGCCCTGCCCCGGTCAGGGCGTTCAGCAAGGCAGGCAGGGGGACGTTGACCACGCCGACGCGGGAGCGGATCCCGTCTCCGAGGAGCGGGTGTTCCTCGATGCGTTCGTGGCGGCGGTAGCCGGGATGGACGATGCAGGACCCGTGGGTGTCGCGTTCGACGAAGGCGCCGCCGAAGCAGGGGTGGCTGGTGATGACGACGAGGCGGCCGCCGGGGCGGAGTACTCGGTGGGCTTCGGCGAACACTGGTGGCAGGTCGTCGAAGTCGGTGGTCGTCATGATCGTGGCGACAGCGTCCACGGATTGGTCTGCAAGCGGGAGATCTTCGGCGTTGGCGACTGTTGCGGTGATGCCGGTTCGGCGGGCGAGGTCGACCTGCCGGGCGGAGATGTCAACACCGGTCACGCGCCAACCCAGGCCGGTCAGCGCTGGGACGTGTGCGCCGCCGCCGCAGCCGAGATCAAGGCAGAGACGGTCCGCTCCTGGGCCTAGTAGTCGTTCCAGAAGGCGGTCTGCTGAGCGGGCGAACGGTTGCCCCATTCCGCTGGTGACGTAGGTGTCGTACCAGTCGGCGAATTCGTCATAGCGCTGTCCCATGGCCTCACTTGAGCAGAGGTCGTGGCCCTGTGCCAATGCAATTCGGGGCTGGTGCGTGTGTCTGTCGCGTTGCTCGTCTATCGGCGGCGGCCGGCTCGGCGTGCTGCGGGGTAGGTGGTCCAGTTGTTGCCGGCGAGTTCGGCCCAGCGGACGGCGGCGCCGGTGCTGATGCCGATGAGGCTGGCGAACACGGCGGGTGGGGTGGTGGCGGCGAGGTGTCGCAGCGCGGTGTTGCGGCTGGTCCGGGTGGTGATGCCGAGCTGTTGTAGTCGTCGGATCAGGGAGGCCGGGTGAATGTGCTCGCCTGCCTTCTTGCCGGGGAACAGCCAGCGGTGGTCGGCGAGGACCTGGGCGGTCCCGAACGGCTTGGCCAGGGGCAGCGCGGTGATGAGGGTGTCGAGCGGGGCGATCAGCAGGAGGGGTTCGGGGCCGAGGCGCAGGTAGGTTCTGCCGGCCTGGTCGGTGGTGATGTCGTCGGTGGTGAGCGCGGCGATCTTCGCGGCGGGTTGGGCGTAGAGCAGCAGCAGGCAGGCCGCGGCTCGGTCCTCGATGCTGGCGCTGCCGGGGTCGTGGAGCATCCGCCGGACGGTGGCCCAGCGCTCGTCCTCGGCGTTGAAGGCGCCGGGACTCGTGGGCGGTGGTGGGTCGGGGAGAGCGACTGCGGTGAGGTGGCCGTCGCGTTGCAGCCACCGGATGAACGAGGCGCGCCGGGTGCCGGTGGCCAGCCAGGTGTCCAGGGTCGGCTGGGTGCACGCGAGGGTGCTCTGGCCGTGGGCGTTGAGGTGGTCGAGGAACTGCCGGGCGGCGCGGATGTCGCCGCGGCAGCGGTCGGCGACGTTGGCCGACAGGTGTCCGTGCCGGTCGGGTGTGGCTCTGCCGATGACGTGCCAGCGGGCGTATCGGGCCAGCAGGGCCCGATCTGCCGGGTCGGCGATGTCGGCGAGCAGGCCGGTGGTGAAGCGCTCGAGCCGGGCCAGGTGCTCGTCGCGGGGCGGCAGCGCGCCGGTGGCGACCAGGACCGAACGCAGGTAGGTGATGCTGAAGCCGCGGCCGCGTTCGTCGAGTGCGTCGTGGGTGAGCTCGATCCGGCCCTGCGCGATGCCGGCAAGCAGGGCCAGGCTGGCGGTGCGGGTCAGGTTCGACAGGATCGAGCGTGGCCGGTCACGGTCGGCGATCGCGTCGCGGACCGGCTTGAGCGGTGCCGGGATCACGCCGCTGGCGTCGGTGAGGATGGTGTCGATCTTCGCGGTGGCGTCGCAGCGGAAGCACATCGGTTGCCCGTGGTTCGTGGTCCGGCGTCCTGGTTCGGTGCGGCCGCAGACCGAGCAGTCGATGACCGGCCACTGGTGGCAGGTCGGGCAGACGTCGGGGGCGCTGGCGGTGGCCTTCACCGAGACGCGGCGGGTGCGGCCGCAGATGCCGCACTCGCGCCGCGGGTTGGTGTAGCAGCCGGCGCACAGGTTCACCGAGTGTCCGCCTCGCCCGCCCGCGCGTGCATGGAGAGGGGCGAGCTGTCCGCACTGGTCGCAGACCTGTTCACCGACGCGGCGCCGGGTGTAGCAGGTGCTGCAGATAGCGCCGCCGTCGCCGTCGCGGGCGTTGACCCGCCGGTCACGGCCGCAGATCACGCAGATCTCGGTGGGGGTGCGGCGGGCGCGGCAGGCCCGGCAGTAGCGCCGCTGGTCGATCACGCTGCGCTTGAGCGTCCGGGTGCGGCCGCAGCCGTCGCATTCGCCCTGGTGGGTGTTGGCCTGGCAGCGCGGGCAGACCGGGGCGCCGTCGGCGGTGCGGGCGTTGACGCGGCGGTCGCGCCCGCAGACCGAGCAGGTGGCGGTGTGTGACCGGTTGTAGCAGTCCTGGCAGATCCGCTGGCCGGCGTGGGTGTGGAACAGCGTCTTCGGGCGATGACACAGCGCGCATGACGGGCTGGTCAGCCCGGTGATCCCGGCGGAGATCGCGGCGTAAAGGAAGTCGGCCACGACCTTGGGCATCCTCGAGCCGCCGGCGGTCAGCACCGCCGGGTCGGCCACGATGAGGCCCATGAGGCGCAGCTGCATCGACCAGCCCGGCGCGATCTGCGCTGCCACCGCCTCGACCCGTTCGGTCGTCACCGACGCATCCAGCCCGGCGATGAGCGCGGTGAGGGCGGCGAGCCGGTCCACGTGCTGCCGCTCGCGCCGCTGGGCGAGCAGCCGCTTGCTGGCGCATCGACACATCAGCACGCCCGGCGTGCGGCCGCTGCGTGGCCGGTCGCACTCCGGGCACGGTCGCGCCGACGGTCTCGGCATCGCTGGGACCCCGTGCCGGCGGTCAGGACTCGTCGGTCGCGGTGACGGTGGCCCGCCTGGGCCGATTCTTGCTGGCTGCCCTCGGCGCGGGAGCCGCCTCTGCCGCAGTCTTGCGGCGACGGGTCGACGTGGCCACGACGTAGGGCTCGATCAGGTCGTTCGGCGTGCAGGCGAAGATGTCACACAACGCCGACAGCAGCCGCATGTTCAGCCGTTCCGGTTCGCCGGTGACGATCCGATAGACCTGGGTCGAGGTCATCACCACCCCCCGATCGGCCAGCAGCGGCACCAGATCAGTGGTGTTGTGCATGCCGTGCTCGGACATCAGCGTGCGCAGATGCCAGTGGTAGGCGACCGTCGTCGTCATCCTTGCTGTCCTTCCGATCCGTCCGCCGACGCCGACGCGGGTGCCGTGAATGCTTGGTCCAGCGCGCGGCGCAGCACGCTGTTGCGGTAGTCGCCGGACACGCCGGTGTAGAGGGCGGTGGTCGAGCCCCACCGGTGCCCGACCTGCTGCTGCACGAACAACGGGTCGAACCCGTCCTCGATCAGATGCGTCACATAGGAGTGCCGCAGGCAGTGCGGATGCAGCACCGGGTCCAGGCCGAGCGCGTCACGATACTCGGCGAACCGGGAACCGATGTAGCTCCCGCTGACCCGGCTCTGGCGTTCGGTGGGCCACAACATCGCATCGTCGGCGACCTTGAACCGGGGCAGCACGTCGTCGACGTACTCCGCCAGCACCGGCCCGGTCCAGTCGAACACGGTCACCACCGCCCTGCGTCGTGGCTGTGACCCGCGCGTGGCCTTGCCCCAGCGCACGTTACAGACCCCGAAGGCGCCGAACTCCGGCACGGCAGCGTTGCGGGTGAAGTCATGCAGATCGAGCATCGCCACCTCGCGCCGCCGCAGACCGTAGGCATAGATGACCTTGAACAGGGTCGCGTCGCGGAACAACGCCGTCCAGCCCTTCCGCTTGGACGTCCGGGCGAAGTCCACCCGGTCGTCGGCATGGTCGAACAACGCCTGCACCTCCATCCGGGTCAACGGCCGCACGCTCGGGCGGGCCTCGTGGTCGCTGACATGGATCGCGGTGTTCCACTCGTGGCAGACCTGGACCGGGTGCGTCCCGAACGCCTCCAGGCACGCCTCGGCCCAGCCGTAGCGGGAATCGGTCAGATACGAGCAGAACAACGCCACCGCGTTCTGGTAGCCGCGGATCGACGACGGCGCCTTCGGCCGCGGCCCGGACAGCAGCTGCGCGGTCCACTCCTCCACATCCGTCGCGGTCCACTCCCACGGCAGCGTCGCGCAGAACTCGGCGAACCGTCGCACCGCGCCTTCGCGGGCGCGGATCGTCACCGGCGACAGCAGCCGGCTCGACTGCTGCCCCGCCCACCCGGCGAGCATGTCGTCGAACATCTGCTCCGCCGGCCGCAGCACCGCCACGTTCGCCGGCCGCAACGAGACCACCGACCCCGGCACCGACTCATCTCTCGAACCCACCCGGCGACCGTACATTAGATGTAAGAATCATGCTCTAGATGTAAGCAGATTGACGAACGGGCTGATCAGAGCTGCGCATCTCAGCCATGAGGGGTCTCGACAGGGCGGCAGGTCACCACGATCCACGCCTACATCAGACGTAAGAATCGTACATCCGATGCAATAATTGCTAATTGCGTTCGAACCCGAGGTGGACGTGGTCGCGGTGCAGGTCGTCGGCGAAGTGCTTGCCGCCGGGGCCGTCCGGGTCGACCGGGCCGCCGATCTCGTCGCTGCCGGTCGCGCGGACCGCGGCGAGGAAGTCGAGCAGGAACGGCTCGTCCTTGTCCATCGACACCACCGGGCGGCCGTCGACCGCCCAGATGTCGACGGCGCGGCCGCGGGTGTGGTTGCTGGTGCGGTCGCTGCCGAAGACGGTCTCGGGGTGGCCGCTGCTGAACACCGACACCGCCAGCTCGTAGGTCGCGGACAGCTCCAGCAGCGCGGCGAGGACGCGCGCGTCGACGATGCCGGCGGCGAGGTCGGCGACGGCGGCCTCCGGCAGCTGGACCCGCCCGCTCGCGGCGAGGTCGGCGGCCGGCCCGGTCAGCCTGGCGGCCGCGTCGGGCACCGGCGCGACGGGGTGCAGCTCGGTGACCGTCCACGCGCTGCCCGCGCGCTGCAGCCGGACGTCCGCCGTCACCACCCGCTCCCGCAGCGCCGCGCCGTCGGCCCAGGTCTGCCGCACGACGGCCATGACACTCGCCGTGCTGCGCTCCAGCCCGCCGTACTGCGGGTACACGATTTGCGCGACGGCGGGCCCGGCGGGCGGCAGCAGCGGGCCGGCGGTGCGCTCGAGGACCGGCTGCGCCCCGGCGGCGGTCAGCCGGTCGGCCGCGGGGGTGACGGCGACACCGTCAGGCACCGTCCCGAGCGCCTCCAGCACCCGGACCGCGGCCAGCTTGACCTCCGGCGAGATCTCGTTGCCGCCCGGCTGCCAGGGCGACGACGCCGGCAGGTCCGCCACCGGTGACGGGGGCTCCGGTGGTGGACCCGCCGGCTGCTTGGGGTTCGGCCGGGCAGGGGGCGTGCGGACGGCGCGAGCGTCCGGTACGCCCGCGCCGCCGGCTCCGCAGGCCGCCGCGAAGGCGGCCACGGCCGCGAGGAGCAAGCCGCGGCGGCCGACGCCGCGACCGCTCATCGAGCCCGCACGAACCGCGGATCGATTCGGTACGTGTGGACCTGGTCGCCGTCGCGGTCGACATGGTCGCCGACCCGCCGCCAGCCGGCCCGTTCGTAGAACCCGGCCGCGCCGCGGGCGCCGGCCTTCGTGACCAGCTCGACGCGGTCGACGCCGGCCGCGGCGACCTTGGCGAGGAACGCCTCGGTCAGCGCGGTGCCGATCGAGCGCCCACGCCGGTCCGGCGCCACGACGATCGCCTCGAGCACGGCGATCGAGCCGAAGCCCGCCTCGGGCACGTCGCCCGGTGCGGCCACGCGGGCCGGCGCGGCGCCCCGTCCGAGCAGCCGCCGCGCGTAGCGCAGCCCGCGGGTGCGGACGAACCCGGCGGCGACCACCGGCCGGGTGAGCAGCGCCCGCAAGCCGGCCAGCGCGAGCTCGCGGCGCCGGTGGCCGATCATCCAGGCGACGTTGGCCGGCCGGTCGGTGCTGCCCAGCGTGAACCCGACGACCTCGCCCTCGACCTTCGCGACCAGCACGATTCCATACTCCGAGTCCAGGTGGGCACGGTGCCAGCGGCGGACGAACGCCTCGCCGAGCCGCGGGAACAACCCGTGCGGCAGCTCCGTCACGTGCAACGCCGCCGTCGTGCGCAGGTCGTCCTCGCTCGCGGGCAGGACCTCGATCTCGCCTTCAGTGCTCATTATCAGCCTCTCTGCGACCGAACTGCGCAACCGGCTCCTCTTTCCTTGGTAGACGCCGCTTCGCGCGACTTTGTTGTCATGAGGGCGCGACCGCTGAGAACCATGGTTCGGCGCCAATCTCAGAGGAACCTCAGAGCACCCGTGCGACCATCGGGACATGAACGACGACCAGGACTGTTCGTTGCTGCTGGTCGAGGACGACGCCAAGCTGGCGGCGCTGCTGGACCGGTTGTTCACCGGCGAGGGCTACGCCGTCGACGTCGCGCGCGACGGTCAGTCCGGGCTGCACCGCGCGCTCACCAGCCGGTACGCCGTCATGGTCATCGACCGCGGGCTGCCCGCCATCGAGGGCGTCGACCTCGTGCGCAAGCTGCGTGCGCAGGGCGTCGCGACGCCGATCCTGATCCTGACCGCCCGCGGCACCACCGACGACCGCGTCGAGGGTCTGGACGCCGGCGCCGAGGACTACGTCGTCAAACCGTTCGAGATCGACGAGCTGCTGGCCCGGCTGCGCGCGCTGCTGCGCCGGCACACCGACACGTCGACCCGGCTCGAGCTCGGCGAGCGCTACCTCGACGTCACAGCGCGGCGGGTGCTCGGCGGCGCCGCCGGGCCGATCGAGCTGTCCGGCCGCGAGAACCAGCTGCTGCAGCTGTTCGCCGCGCACCCGTCCCAGGTGTTCACCCGCGACGAGCTGCGCCGGCAGGTGTTCCAGGACGCGGACAGCCCCGGCGCCGTGGACACCTACGTCTACTATCTGCGCAGGAAACTCGGCCGTGACGTCATCCGCACCGTCCACGGCCTCGGCTACCGGATGGGATCTGCTTGAGCTGGCGCCCAGGCGGCTCACAGCGCCGCCGTACACCGTCCTCGCCGGCCGACCGGCGGCTGCTGCGACGGGCGTCGATCGTCGTCGCCGTGCAGACGGGCGTCGCCGTCGCGCTGGTCATCGGCGTGATCATCGCGCTGGTCTACTCGATCAGCGGGCAGGAGCGGGTCTCCGCCACCGCGGCCAAGCTGGAGACGAAGGTCACCGAGCACGCGGCGCCCGGCGAGACGATCGTCGAAGGCGCGCCGGCGAGCTGCCCCGAGAACGAGATCCGCGCCGCCGTCGACGAGCTGCCGCCGGGCACCCAGCGGTTCGAGGTGTGCGACACCCCGTTCCTCTCCTACATCGAGGGGAGCGGCGACGACCGGGTGGCCGCGGTGACGGACTTCACCGAGCAGGAGGAGGAGACCGAGCGACTGGCGCAGCTGTCCATCGTGGTGGGCGTCGTCGGCGCGCTGGCCGCGGCCGGACTGGGCTGGCTGGTGGCGCGGCGCGCCGTCCGCCCGCTCGGTGACGCGCTGACGTCGCAGCGCCGGTTCGTCGCGGAGGCCAGCCACGAGCTGCGCACCCCGCTGGCGATCCTGCACACCCGCGCCCAGCTGCTGCAGCGCCGGCCCACCGCCGACGACGACCAGCGGCAGGAGCTCGACCAGCTGGTCGACGACGCCCGGGTGCTCAACGACATCGTCAACGATCTGCTGCTGTCCGCGGAGATGCAGTTCCGGCCCGAGGCGCGCCAGCCGGTCGACCTCGCCCGCGTGGCGACGGAGGTCAAGGACTCGTTCTCCGCGACCGCCGACGAGGCCGGCGTCGACCTCGTCGTCGACAGCGTCCCGACCGACCACCACGTCGTCACCGGCGTGCCGAGCGCGCTGCGCCGCGCCGTCGCCGCCCTGGTCGACAACGCGATGGACCATGTCGCCCGCGGCGGCACCATCACCCTCGGGCTGTCCGCGTCCGACGGCACCGTCCGCATCAGCGTCATCGACGACGGCGACGGCCTCGACCCCGAGCTGGCGGCGCAGCTGACCCAGCGGTTCCACCGCGGTCCCGACGCCAACGGCAACGGCCACCACCCGCGGCTCGGCCTCGGGCTGGCGCTCGTCGACGAGATCGTGCACGCCCACGACGGCACCCTCGCCATCGACGGCCGCCCGGGCGACGGCGCCACCGTCACCCTCGCGTTTCCCGCGGCGCCATGAAGCCGTCATGTCCGATGCGCGGGCCTTGCGTAGCCTCATGCGGTCGGCACCTATATGTTCGGGCTACTGCTGGAACCAGGTTCCCGATGGAGCCGTTGTCGCAGTGACGACGTCACATCTCTGACGCATCGGCCGTCCCGGCCGCGATCACCAGAAGGGTGCCCCCTTGATGACCACGGCTACGTCTGACGCCACAGCGTCCCCAGCCTCGCCCCGCGAACGACATGTCAGCGTGTACGCGGAGCTGTCGAAGCTCATCCAGGGGGCCGGGCTGCTGGAGCGCCGGTACACGTTCTACTGGTCATTGATGCTCGGCACCGTCGCCGCGTTCGCCGCCATCTGGGTCGGCTTCGCCATGCTCGGCGACTCCTGGTACCAGCTGCTGCTGGCCGCCGCGCTCGCCGTCGTGCTGGCCCAGTTCGGCTTCATCGGCCACGAGGGCGCGCACCGGCAGATCTTCGCCTCGCACCGCTGGAACGAGTGGACCGGCCGCGTCATCTCCGGCCTGTTCGCCGGGCTCAGCTACAGCTGGTGGATGCGCAAGCACACCCGCCACCACCTCAACCCGAACAAGGAGGGCGCCGACCCCGACATCGGGCCGGGCGTCCTCGCGTTCTCGCCCGCGGCACTGGCCGTCCGCGGACCGGTCGGGCTGTGGTTCGCGCGGCGGCAGGGCTGGTTCTTCTTCCCGCTGCTGCTGCTCGAAGGCCTCGCGCTGCACGCGCACAGCATCCAGAACATCGCCCGGCGCGAGCGGCTCGAGCACCGCTGGGTCGAGATCCTGTTCGTCACCGTGCGTCTCGGCGGCTACCTCGCCGCGCTGTTCATCGTCCTGCCGCCCGGCAAGGCCATCGCGTTCTTCGCCGTGCAGATGGGCCTGTTCGGCCTGCTCCTCGGCGGCGCCTTCGCACCCAACCACAAGGGCATGCCGATCGTCCCGGCCTCCATGAAGGTCGACTTCCTGCGCCGTCAGGTGCTGATGTCGCGCAACATCAGCGGCGGACCGGTCACCGACCTCGCCATGGGCGGCCTCAACTACCAGATCGAGCACCACCTGTTCCCCAGCATGCCGCGGCCCAACCTGCGCCGGGCACAGCCGATCGTGCGCGAGTTCTGCGAACGCCACGGCGTGGCGTACACCGAGACGTCGCTGGTGGGGTCCTATCGCATCGTGGTCCAGTACCTCAACGACGTCGGGCTGAAGGCGCGCGACCCGTTCCAGTGTCCGCTCACGGCGCAGTACCGCACATAGCTACGCCCAGTGGTTGTCGTGCCGCAGGTAGAACGCGGCACGCTCCTCCTCGTTCAGCTCCAGCCCCTTGGACACCGCGGCCAGCGTCTCGAAGTAGTCCTCGCGCGGCGCGCCCGGCGTGAACATCAGCAGCATCGACGCCGGCTCGCCGAGGACGTTCTTGAAGCCGTGCACGCCGCCCGGCGGGACGTGCAGGAAGTCGCCGACGCCGGCCTCGATCCACTCGGTCCCGTTGTAGAGACTGACCGCGCCGGTGAGCACGTAGAACGACTCGGTGATGGTGCGGTGGAAGTGCGGGCCGGGGCCGGACTCGCCCGGGCCGAACGTCCAGCGGTAGAGGCCGAAGTCGCCGCCGGTCGACGCACCGGTGGCCAGGTAGTCGACCGTCACGCCGGAGGCGTAGGTCACCTCCGGCGCGGCGTCGGCGCGCCGCAATGCGACGTTGGCCTCGCCGTTCTCACCCTCGTAGCGGACGGGCGGATAGGGCGGGAAACTCATGTCGCTCCTCCGGTCTCGACGCGCCCGCAGTTGGTCGCCGGGCCCTGATAAGGCACACTAGGCAACGACGGGGCGTGAGTACACGCCCCCGAGGTCGAGTGCGACGCGCCGATGACGGCGCAGGTTCCCCCTTCCAGATGAGCGGGCGGCCCCATCGTGACCGGCCACTCCCTCCAACGTCCTGGAAGGACGTCCGTGCCCATCGACACCCGCACGTCGCGGGGTGACGGCGCTCGCCGCCGCCCCCGCAACCGCCGCCGCCCGGCGGCAGTCACCACCACCAGCCACCCGCAGGTCGCGGCGGAGACCGCATACGCGTCCGCGCCTTCGGCCGCCGTCGCCGACGACCGCTCCTTCGCCGAGCTCGGCGTCCCCGCCGCCATCGTCGCCGCCCTGGCCGCCGAAGGCGTCACCGCCCCGTTCCCCGTCCAGGCCGCGACGCTCCCCGACACCCTCGCCGGGCGCGACGTGCTCGGCCGCGGCCAGACGGGGTCCGGCAAGACCATCGCGTTCGCCGTCCCGACCATCGCCCGGCTGGTCGACTCGCGGGTCGCGCGCCAGGCTCGCCGGCCGCGCTCGCTGGTCCTCGTGCCGACCCGCGAACTGGCCAACCAGGTCGCCGCCACCATCGCACCGCTCGCCGCCGCCACGGGTCTGCGCATCACCACCGTCTTCGGCGGTGTCGGGCAAGGCCCCCAGGTCAAGGCGCTGAAGAACGGCGTCGACGTGCTCATCGCCTGCCCCGGCCGGCTCGAGGACCTCATCGCCCAAGGCCACTGCGACCTCGGCGCCGTCGAGGTCACCGTCCTCGACGAGGCCGACCACATGGCCGACCTCGGCTTCCTGCCCGCGGTCCGGCGGCTGCTCGACACCACGCCGCGGCGTGGCCAGCGGCTGCTGTTCTCGGCCACGCTCGACAACGGCGTCGACACGCTCGTGCGCCGCTACCTGACCGACCCGGTCATGCACTCGACCGCGCCGGCCGTGGCCCACGTCTCCGCCATGGCCCACCACGTCATGGCGGTCGAGACGACCGAGAAGGCGCTGGTCGTGCGCGAGCTCGCCGCCGGACTCGGGCGCACGCTGCTGTTCGCCCGCACCAAGCACGGGGCGAAGAAGCTGGCGAAGGCGCTCACCGCCGCCGGCATCCCCGCGGTCGACCTGCACGGCAACCTCAGCCAGGGCGCACGGCAGCGCAACCTCGCCGCGTTCTCGGCCGGGACGTCGCGCGTACTCGTGGCCACCGACATCGCCGCCCGCGGCATCCACGTCGACGACATCAACCTGGTCGTCCACGTCGACCCGCCGGCCGAGCACAAGGCGTACCTGCACCGCTCCGGCCGCACCGCCCGGGCCGGCGCCGAGGGCGTCGTCGTCACCGTCATGACCCCCGACCAGACCGCCGACGTCCGCACCCTGACCCGGCAGGCCGGCATCAAGCCGACCATCACCCGGGTCACGGCCGGCCACCCCGCCATCGAGGAGCTCACCGGCCCGAAGGCGCCCGTCGTCACCCCGCCGCCGGCCCAGGCCGCTGCGGCCACCCGGCGTGGCGGCAGCTCGGACGCCGACGGCGCCCGCCCGGACGGTGGCCGACGCCGCCGTGGGCGCGGCGGCGCTTCCGGCAGGTCCGCGGGAGCGACCGGCGGCTCCGGCCGCGGCGGCCGCGCGAACGGCGAGCCCACGACGCGAGGCAACGGCCGCACGGGCAGCTCCGGTCGCACGGGCGGCTCCGGCCGCACCGGCGGCGGTTCGGGCCGGACGGGCGGCTCCGGCCGTGAGCGGTCCAGCTCCACGACCGCCGGCTCCTTCTCCGCCTCGCTCCGCCGCCGCTGACCCCCGCCCGCCCGAGTTGATCTTGGAGTTGTTCGCCAATTGCCGGGCGAATTGTCCGGTAGATGGCCGCATAACTCCAAGATCAACATCGGTGAGGGGTGCGGCTAGTTCGCGGCGCCGGTGAACACGACGGCCACGCCCGCGTCCGCCGGGCCGTCGACGACCCGCACGCCGGCCGGCAGCGGGTCGAGCAGCGACTGCCGGTCGGGGTGCGACACCCACACCGACCTGCCGGGCATCACCAGCAGCGTCTCGGCGACGGTCTTGGTGCTCATCGGGTACTCCGCTTCTGCCGCTGAACGGCACTCGTGCGCCGTCTCGGAACACCTCCAGCATCGTACCGACAAATCTTTTTGTCAAAGATCGCCTCCTTGTCGGTGGCGCCGCCCACTTGACAGCCCGATGTCGCAGGTGTTTCTTTATGACTAACTTTAGTCCCGAAGGAAGTGTCGGATGCCCGTTCCCCGCGGTGACCTCACCCGCTCGGCCGTGTTGGCCGCGCTGGGCACGTCCGGCCCGCTGAGCAGGACCGACATCGCGCGGACGCTGGGCGTGAGCCCGGCCACCGTCACCCAGATCGTGAAGGACCTGCTGGCCCGCGGCCTGGTCGCCGAGGTCGAGCACCGGCCGTCCCGCGGCGGACGGCCCGCGGTGCTGCTGGGGCTGGTCGGCTCGGCCGGACGGGCGCTGGGCGCCAAGGTCGCCGCCGACCACGTCGCCGTCGTCGACGTGCGGCTGGACGGTCAGGTGCGCCAGTCGTGGGACCGGCCGTTCGACGCGATGGCGGCCGACGCGCCGGACCGGCTGGTCGACCTGCTCCGGCCGCTGGTCGAGGCGCCAGCCGGCGACGACGCGCCGATCCTCGGCGTCGGCGTCGGCGTCCCCGGCGCGGTCGACGACCAGGAGGCGGGCGCCGTCGACGCGCCGACGCTGGGGTGGCGGCGGCTCGCCCTCGGCGCCCGGCTGCGCGCCGCCCTGCCGGTCCCCGTCCTGGTCGAGAACGACGTCAACGCGCTCGCCGTCGCCGAGCGGCTCTACGGCCGGGGCCGCGAGCACCGGAACTTCCTCGTCGTGACGATCGGCCGCGGCGTCGGCGCCGGGCTGGTCGTCGACGGCAGCGTGTACCGCGGTGCGGGCGGCGGGGCCGGCGAGTTCGGCCACTTCCCCGTCCAGCCCGGCGGCCCGCGGTGCTCCTGCGGCAACGCCGGCTGCCTGGAGGCGTCGGTCGGCCAGGAGGCGCTGCTGCGCGCCGCGCACGAGGCCGGTCTCGACGCACCCGACGCGACGATCTTCGCGGCGGCCGGCGAGCTGTTCGGCCGCGGCGTCGCCGGGCTGATCAACGTGATGGACCCGGAGATCGTCATCGTGCTCGGCGAGGGCACCCGCGCCTGGGAGCACTGGCGGCCGGGGTTCGAGCCGAGCCTGCGCGCGCACCTGATGCCGTCGCGGCGCGGCGTGCCCGTCGTCGTCGAGTCGTGGGACGACACGTCGTGGGCCCTTGGCGCCG
Organism: Jiangella alkaliphila; assembly: GCF_900105925.1. Taxonomy (NCBI): domain Bacteria; kingdom Bacillati; phylum Actinomycetota; class Actinomycetes; order Jiangellales; family Jiangellaceae; genus Jiangella; species Jiangella alkaliphila. Next base: position 649,527 of record NZ_LT629791.1, read on the forward strand.
CCGCGCTGGTGCTCGCGACGCCGTACGACGCGGCCGGCGCGACCGGCGGTCAGGGCGAGCTGGTCCGGGCCCGGCTCGGCGGCGCGCTCGCCGGGGAGCTGCCGTGAGCACGACCACGACCAGCCGCCCCAGCGACGCCGCGACGAAGCGGCCGCGCCGGTCCCGCCGCAACCGCAACGCCCTGCGCTACGGCGGCAACCGGCTGCGCTACGCGGGGATCGTCGCGCTGTTCCTCGCGCCGAGCCTGGTCCCGCTGACGCTGTTCACGCTAGTCCCGATGGTCAGCTCGCTGTGGGTTGCGCTGCACGACTGGAACCTCATCACGCCGATGGAGTTCGTCGGCCTGGCCAACTTCCGCGAGCTGCTCTCCGACGGCGACACCTGGGCGGCGTTCGGGCACACGCTCGGCTACATCGCCGGCTACCTGCCGCTCGTCTACCTCCTCGGCCTCGGGGCCGCCCTCGCCCTCAACACCGCGCTGCGCGGCCGCAACGTGTTCCGGGCGGCGTACTTCCTGCCGGTCGTCACCAGCTGGGTGGTCGTCGCACTGCTGTGGCGCTGGCTGCTGAGCCCGTCGAACGGCCTGGTCAACCACCTGCTCGGGCTGGTCGGTATCGACGGACCCGGCTGGTGGACCGACCCCGCGTGGGCGATGCCGTCGGTCATCCTCGCGTCGGCGTGGAAGGACCTCGGCTTCGTCATGATCATCCTGCTGGCCGGGCTGCAGGCGGTCCCGGGCGAGCTGTACGACGCGGCGCGGGTCGACGGCGCCAGCGCCTGGCAGCGGTTCCGGTACGTGACGCTGCCGCTGCTGTCACCGCCGACGTTCTTCGTGGTGGTCATCTCGCTGATCAACGGCTTCCAGGTGTTCGACCAGGTGTACGTGATGACCGGCGGCGGCCCGGCCGGGTCGACCGAGGTGGTCGTCCAGCAGATCTACGACCTCACCTTCCGGTACGGCCGGGCCGGCGACGCGTCGGCGCTGTCGTGGCTGCTGTTCGTGGTGGTCCTGCTGGTGACGATCGTCCAGGTCCGCGGCCAGCGCCGGTGGGTGACGTATGCGTAGGGCCGCGCTGTACGCCGCCGTCACCATCGGCGCGCTGATCATGCTGTTCCCGTTCGTGTGGACGGTCGTCACGTCGATCACGCCCGGCGCCGGGCTGGGCGCGCCCGACCTCATTCCCGACGAGCCGGGGCTGGACGCGTACCGGACGCTGCTCGACGCGATGCCGTTCTGGCGGATCCTGGCCAACAGCCTGTGGATCGCCGTCGCGTCGACGCTGCTGCAGCTCGTCACCAGCGCGATGGCCGCCTACGCGTTCGCCCGGCTCGACTTCCCCGGCCGCAACGCGCTGTTCCTGGTGTACCTCGCGACGCTCATGGTGCCGATGCAGGTGCTCGTCGTCCCGCTGTTCATCGAGATGCGCGAGCTGAACCTCGTCGACACCTATGCCGCCCTACTGGCGCCGAGCATCGCGTCGGCGTTCGGCGTCTTCCTGCTCCGCCAGGCGGTCGCGCAGGTGCCGATCGAGCTGGACGAGGCCGCGACCATCGACGGCGCCGGGCACCTGCGCATCTTCACCTCGATCGTCTGGCCGCTGATCCGCCCGGCGCTGGCCACGTTCGCCGTCCTGGCGTTCATGTCCAGCTGGAACAGCTTCCTCTGGCCGCTGGTCGTCATCCGCTCGCCGGAGCTGATGACGCTGCCGCTCGGCCTGTCCACCCTGCACGGCCAGTTCACGACCGAGTGGGACGTCGTGATGGCCGGCTCCGTGATCAGCATCGTCCCGATCGCCGTGCTCTACCTCGCGGCGCAGAAGTACGTCATCCAAGGCGTGGCCCGCTCCGGGCTCAAGTGAATGGAGTTCCCCATGGCTCACCCGATCCGGCTCGGCGCCGTGGCCGCCGCGGCCGCACTTCTGACGCTTTCGGCCTGCTCGCAAGGGTCCGCGACCCGCGAGGACAACGGTGAGGACGGCGAGGTCGTCGTCCGGTACCAGGAGTTCTCGTCCAACGGCGGCAACGAGCAGAACCTCGAAGCGATCGTAGCGGCGTTCGAGGAGGAGAACCCGGACATCGACGTCCAGGTCGAGACGACTCCGTACGCCGACTACTTCACCAAGCTGCAGACGGCGGTCGCCGGCGACACCGAGGCCGACGCGTTCGAGCTGAACTACGAGAACTTCGTGACGTACGCCGACAGCGGCGCGCTCGCCGAGCTCGACGTCGACGGCGACGCCTACACGCGGTCCCTGCTGGAGGCGTTCCAGCACGACGGCGCCCAGCTGGGCCTGCCCGAGTCGTTCAGCGACGTCGTCCTCTTCTACAACAAGGACCTGTTCGCGGCGGCCGGCGTGCTGGAGCCGACGGCGGACTGGACGTGGGAGGACGAGCGGGCCGCCGCCGAGGCGCTGACCGACACCGCGGCCGGCGTCTGGGGCGACTACCAGCCGGCGACGTTCCACGAGTTCTACAAGGCGCTGGCCCAGGCCGGCGGGCAGTTCCTCACCGAGGACGGCAGCGCGACGGCGTTCAACAGCCCCGAGGGCATCGCCGCGGCGACGTGGCTGGCCGGCAAGTCCGGCACCGTCATGCCGACCGAGGCCGACGGCGCCGGCACGCCCGACTTCGACTCGACGCTGTTCCGCGACGGCAAGCTGGCCATGTGGCACAGCGGCATCTGGATGTTCGGCCCGCTGGCCGACGTCCCGTTCGAGTGGGACGTCGTCGTCGAGCCCGGCGACACCACCCCGGCCAGCGCGATGTTCACCAACGGCGTCGTCGTCAGCGCGAACAGCGAGCACCCGGAGGAGACGCAGGCCTGGCTGGAGTTCCTCACGTCGTCCGACACCACGGTCGACACCCGGCTGAGCGCCGGCTGGGAGCTGCCGCCGATCGCCGACCAGGACAAGCTGGCGCCGTACCTCGAGCAGTCGCCGCCGGCGAACCGTCAGGCCGTCTTCGACGCGCTGGACGCGACCGTGCTGCCGCCGGTGATCGTCCGCCAGCAGGAGATGCAGGACGCCGTCACCGAGGAGCTGGGCAACGCCGCGGCCGGCCGCAAGACCGTCGAGCAGGCCGTCGCCGACGCCGCCGCGCGGGTGGACGAGCTGCTGTGACCGACCTCTCCACTCCGGCTGACCTCGGCGAGCTGGTCGCGCTCGCCGAGGCCGGCCACCGGGTCATCGCCTCCCACCAGGCCCCGTCCGGCGCCTACCCGGCCAGCCCGACGTTCAGCGCGTACCGCGGCTACAGCTGGTTCCGCGACGGCGCGTTCATCGCCGAGGGCGCCAGCCGCTACGGCGACGCCGACGGCCCGGCCGCGTTCCACCGCTGGTGCGCCGACGTGCTGGCCAAGCGGACCGACCAGGTCGACGCGCTGGTGGCGCGGGCGCTCGTCGGGGAACGCATCCCGGTCGCCGACATGCTGCCGACTCGGTACACGATCGACGGCGGCGTCGGGAACGACCCGTGGTGGGACTTCCAGCTCGACGGCTACGGCACCTGGTTGTGGGCGCTCGCGGCGCACGCCGACCGGCACGGCGCGGTCGACGGGGTGGACGGCGGCGTGGTCGCGGCGGTCCGGTACCTGACGACGTTCTGGGCCCGGCCCTGCTACGACTGGTGGGAGGAGCACGTCGACCACCGGCACGTGTCGACGCTGGGCGCGATCCGGGCGGGGCTGGCGGCGGCGACGTCGCACCCGGCGCTGGCCGGTCCGCTGCCGGCGGGTGACCGTTCGGCGGCCGTGGAGGCGGTCGAGGAGATCGACGCGCTGGTCCTGCGTGACGGCGTCGCCGGCGGCCATCTGACGAAGTGGCTCGGCGCTGGTGACGTCGACGCGAGCCTGCTCGCGTGCGTCGTGCCGTTCGGGCTGGCCGGGGTGGACAGCGAGCTCGGGCGGGCGACGGTGTCGGCGGTCGAGGACGCGCTGTGCGTCGATGGCGGCGTGCACCGGTACGCCGCCGACACGTTCTACGGCGGCGGGCAGTGGCCGCTGCTCACGGCGTTCCTCGGCTGGAACCACGCGGTGGCCGGGCGCCGGGACGAGGCGCTGGCCGCCCTGCGGTGGATCGCCGCGCAGGCGACGCCGTCGGGCGAGCTGCCCGAGCAGGTCGGACACCACCTGCTCGCCCCGGACCGCGAACAGGAGTGGATCGACCGCTGGGGCACGGTTGCGACGCCGCTGCTGTGGTCGCACGGCATGTACCTGACGCTGGCGGCCGAGCTCGGCCTGGTGGGGAGCGCGCGATGATCCGGCACCGTCCGTTCGGCTCCGAGCACCCCTACGCCGTCACCGGCGACCAGCGGGTGCCGCCGCTCCCGGTGGGCGGCGAGACGTGCGAGCTGCGGGCACGCGCGTCGGCGCCGGTGACGTCGGTGGTGTGCGAGTGGTCCGGCCCGGCCGGGGACGAGACCTGGCCGCTGCTGGCGCCGTCGTCGGCGGGTTCGTCCGAGGACGGCGACGGTGACGGCGGGCACCTGGCGGCCGCCCAGGCCCGGTCGCTGGCGGACCGGTCGTACTGGTCGGTGACGACGCCGCCGCTGGGCGCCGGGACGACGTACCGCTATCGGTTCGTGGCGACGACCGCGTCCGGTGCGGTACGGCGGACGCGGTGGTTCTCGGTGGCGGCGGGTTCGTGGTCCGCGTCCGGCGGGCGGCTGGACGTGTCCGGCGGGGACCGGCTGGTCCCGGGCAGCGTCGAGTGGCTGACCGGTCCGGAGGGGCAGCGGCGGGTCCGGTTCGCGCTGCGGCTGGCGGCCGACGAGCGCGTCGTCGGATTCGGCGAGCGCTACGACGCCGTCGACCAGCGCGGCCGCACGCTGGACGCCGTCGTGTTCGAGCAGTACAAGGCGCAGGGCGCGCACGGGCGGACATACCTGCCGATGCCGTTCGCGCTGGTCGTCGGGCCGTCCGCGTCGTGGGGGTTCCACGTCCGCACCGCCCGGCGCACCTGGTACGACGTCGGCGCGACGACGCCGGACCAGCTGGTCATCGAGACCGACCTGGCCGGCGACGACGCGCTCTCCGTCGGGGTCTTCAGCGGGTCGCCCGCCTCCGTGCTGGACGCGTTCCTGGCCGAGGCGGGCCGGCCCGAGACACTGCCCGACTGGGTGTTCCGGCTCTGGGCCAGCGGCAACGAGTGGAACACGCAGGCCCGGGTCATGGCCGAGTTGGACGCCCACCGAGAGCGCGACATCCCCGTCGGCGCCCTGGTCATCGAGGCGTGGAGCGACGAGTCGACGTTCACCGCGTTCCGCGACGCCGTCTATGACGTCAATGAGGACGGCGGGCCGCACCGGCTGGCCGACTTCACCTTCCCGGCCGACGGCGCCTGGCCGGACCCTCGCGGGATGGTCGAGGAGCTGCACGGGCGGGACGTGAAGGTGCTGCTGTGGCAGATCCCGCTGCTGAAGATGCGGCCGCACCCGCGCGGCCAACTGGCGGCCGACGCCCGCGCGGCGGTGTCCGGCGGGTTCGTCGTCACCGAGGCGGACGGGCGGCCGTACCGCAACCGCGGCTGGTGGTTCCCGCTCGCGCTGATGCCGGACCTCGCGTCGGAGAAGGCGCGCGCGTGGTGGACGTCGAAGCGCCGGTACCTGGTCGAGGAGGTCGGCATCGACGGCTTCAAGACCGACGGCGGCGAGCACGCGTGGGGGCATGACCTGCGGCATTCTGATGGAGCGCTGCGTGGGCTGGCCGGCAACAACCGGTTCCCGGTCGAGTACGCGCGGGCCTACGGCGACCTGCTGCGGTCCGCGGGCAAGGCGCCGGTGACGTTCAGCCGGGCCGGGTTCACCGGATCGCAGGCGCACGGCGCGTTCTGGGCCGGCGACGAGGACTCGACGTGGTCCGGCTTCCGCGCGGCCGTCGTCGCGGGCGTCACCGCCGGGGCCTGCGGGATCGTCTACTGGGGCTGGGACCTGGCCGGCTTCTCCGGCGACGTGCCTGACGCCGAGCTGTACCTGCGCGCCGCGGCGGCGTCGGCGTTCATGCCGATCATGCAGTACCACTCCGAGTTCAACCACCACAGGCTGCCGTGGCGCGACCGCACCCCCTGGAACGTCGCCTCGCAGACCGGCGACGAGCGGGTGCTGCCGGTGTTCCGCCGGTTCGCCCACCTGCGGGAGAAGCTGGTGCCGTACCTGTCGTCGGCGGCGTCGGCCACTGTTTCGGGCGGGGCGCCGCTGATGCGCGGCCTGTTCTTCGACTTCCCGGCCGATGCCTCGGCCTGGTCGGTCGTCGACCGCCAGTTCCTCCTCGGCGACTCGCTGCTGGTGGCGCCGGTGCTGTCGGCCGGCGCGTCGACGTGGGACGTGTACCTGCCGGAGGGCTCGTGGGTGGACGTCTGGACGGGTGCGGTGCTCTCGGGTGGACGCACGGTGACGCGGCCGGTGCCGATCGACGAGATCCCGGTCTACTGCCGTGCGTCCGCGTGGCCGGCCCTTCGCCCGGCGTTCGAGGACCTGCCGTAAACCGGTCGTCCACGAGCGCCGCCGTGCGGCAGGGTGAGCCCATGACGTCCCGCATCTCGCATACGAGCATCGACTGCGCCAACGCCTACGAGCTGTCGGAGTGGTGGAAGCAGGTGCTCGGCTACGTCGACATCGCCGACGACCCGAACGAGCCCGGCCACGAGGAGTGCATGATCCAGACGCCCGACGGCAGCCACCAGGTGCTGTTCATCGAGGTGCCTGACGAGAAGACGGTCAAGAACCGCGTGCACTTCGACTTGCGTCCCACCGACCGCACGCAGGACGAGGAGGTCGAGCGGCTGCGCGGCATCGGCGCCACCGTGGTGGCCGACCACCGCGGCAAGTACGGCCCCGGCACCGGCTGGGTCACGCTCGCCGACCCGGAGGGCAACGAGTTCGACATCCTGCGCAGCGACGCCCAGCTCGCCGCGGCGGCCAAACAGTCCTGATCCGAGCGATCCGACGACGAGCGGCCGTCGACCACCGATGAACCGGACATGCCGGTACGAACGGGAAGTTCATCGGGGGTTCACGCGGGCGACGGCCGCGGGGCGGATGCTGCGCGCCCGGCCGATGTTGGCTGTGCGGAGTCTCGTCACGCCGTAGGAGGGGCCGGTGCCGATCGTCCACCGCCATGGGTCACGCCGGCTGGCCGCCGTCGCGATCGCGGCCGTCATACCCGCCGTCGGGATGCTGGCCGCGGCGCCGCCGGTCAGCGCGCATCCGTTCGGGCCGCCGCTGTCGGCGCGGCTGGACGTCGACGGGGCGGAGGTGGCGGTCACCTGGACCGCGGCCGAGGACGACTGGGTCAGCCTGGGCGAGTTCCTCGGCGCGTTCACCGGGCAGACGGACCAGACCGGCGGAACCGGTGAGCAGCTGACCGGCGCCGAACTGCTGGCCGGCTCGGACAACCTGCCCAGCTATCTGCTCTCGCATTTCGTCATCGAGCAGGACGGGCAGCCGTGCGAGGGGCAGGTCACGCAGCTGCAGGACCTGCTGACGCTCGGCGCCCAGCTCGTCTACACCTGCCCGCAGCCGGTCGACAGCGTCGAACTGACGGTCACGACGCTCACCGACGTCAACGAGAACTACCGCACGGTCGTCACGTCAGACGTCGCGTCCGAGCCTGAGCAGGCGCTGTTCACCAGCACGACCGCCACCCAGCAGTGGAGCTTCGACGACTCGGCGGGCGGCGGGACGGCGCAGACCGCGCTGATGGCGGCCGGCGCGCTGATCCTGGCCGGCGCCGCCGGCGGGCTGCTCTGGTGGCGCCGCAGCGGTGCCCGGCCGGCCGCGGCCGCCGACGAACGGGCCGCCGCACCCACCGTCGGGGCGGCCCTGTGAACTGGCTCTACGAACTCGACAACCGGCTGATCGCGCTGTTCGACACCCCCGGCGTCTGGTGGGCCGGACTGGTAGTCGCGGTCGTGGTGGGCTGCGCGCACGCCGTCGCGCCCGGGCACGGCAAGACCATCGCGGCCGCCTACCTGGTCGGCGCGCACGCCCGGTACCGCGACGCGCTCGTGCTGGGCGCGATCGTCGCCGGCATGCACACGTTCTCGGTGCTCGTGCTGGCGCTGGGCTGGGTCGGCCTGACGGCGTCCGGCGGCACCGACACGCGCCTGCTCACGTCCTGGCTGCAGGTGATCTCCGCGCTGATCGTCGTCGCGGTGGGCGCGGGGCTGCTGCGGCGGTACGTGCGCAGCGTCCGGTCCGCACCGGCGCTGGCCGCGGCCGGCCATGGACACGGCCATGGGCATGGGCATGGCCACGGGCATGGGCACGGTCACGGTCACGGGCACGGTCACGGTCACGGCCATGAGCCGCCGCCCGGGGTGGCGCCGTGGTCGCGACGCGGCCTGGTCGCACTCGGCCTGTCCGGCGGGCTGCTGCCGTCGCCGTCGGCGTTCCTGATCCTGGTCAGCGGCATCCTCACCGGCCGGACGGCGTACGCGCTGATCCTGGTGGTCTGCTTCGCTATGGGGCTGGCCGGGACGCTGACCGCCGTCGGCCTGCTGGTGATCAAGGGCAGCGCGATGCTGACGGACTCGGCGCACCACTCGTCCCGGCTGCGGTGGCTCACCCGCGGCGTGCCGCTGCTCGCCGCCGTCGGCGTGACGCTCGGCGGGCTGGTGTACCTGGTGGTCGGCCTCACCGCCGTCGCCGGCGCGTCCTAAGGCGCCGCGAGCTCCAGGAAGCCGTCTTGCACGAGCGTCCGGATCCGCGGCAGCAGGTCCGCGCGCAGCGCCGCGGCGTCGGCATCGAGCACCCTCGCCAGCGCGTCGACGAGCGTCCCGGCCGGCAGCGTCCCGTCGCAGGCGCCGACGAACCCGGCCTCGGCGGTTCCGGCGGTGACGGCGCGCAGCAGGCCGCGCCGCTGCCGGAGCACGAGGTGCTCGGGATCCTCGTCGCCGGGCCGGCCGACCTGCTCCTGCACGACGCCGTCGGCCTGCACCAGCCGGGCGGCCAGCAGTGCGTCGTCCGAGATGCGCAGGTCGGCGACGCGGTCGAACCAGGCGGCGACGGCGGGCGCGAGCGGCTGCTCGACGGCGTGCGGCCACTCCTCGATGCGCACGGCCGGGTCGGCCGCACCGGACCGGCGCAGCGCGATCCAGCCGAACCCGATGCCCTCGACGCCGTTGTCGTCGAACCAGCGCAGCCAGTCGGCGTAGCGCTGCGCGTAGCCGGCGTCGCCGACCTCGCCGGAGTCGCGCAGCCACAGCTCGACGTACTCGGCGGGGTCCTCGACCTCGCGCTGGAGCACCCACGCGTCGCAGCCGGTCGACGTGACCCACTCGCCGAGACGGTCGCGCCAGTCCTCGCCGCGCTTGTGCGTCCAATTCGCCAGCGATTGCATCAGCCCGCCCTCGGCCAGGTGCGCGGCGCCGTCGACGACGACGCGGCGGGAGATCTCGTCGCCGGGCAGGCCGCCGTCGCGGTAGACGTGCGTGCCGCCGGGCGAGACGACGAACGGCGGGTTGGTCGCGATCAGGTCGAACGTCTCGCCGGCGACCGGCTCGAACAGGCTGCCGCGGCGCAGGTCGACGACGTCGGCCAGGCCGTTGAGCCGGGCGGTCAGCGCGGCCAGGGCCAGGGCCCGCGGGTTTACGTCGGTCGCGACGACCCGGGCGCTGTGCCGGGCGAGGTGCAGCGACTGCACACCGCAGCCGGTGCCGAGGTCGAGCGCGCGCTCGACCGGCCGGCGGACGGTCAGCTGGGCGAGCGTGCTGGACGCGGCGTTGAGGCCGAGGACGTGGTCGTCGGGGATCGGCGCCCGCTGGCCGTCCATGCCGGGCGTGAGGTCCGCGACCACCCACCAGTCCCCGGCGTCGTCGGCGTACGGCCGGATGTCGACCACGGCCCGGACGGTGTCGCCGTCGGCGCTGGCTTCGAGGATGCCGCCGGCCAGCAGCGGCTCGACCGGCAGCACCCGCTCGAGCAGCCGCCGCTCGGCCGGCGTCTGCAGCGACCAGAGCCGCGCCAGCAGCGCCGGCGGATCGTCGCGCCCTGCGACGGCCAGCCGGCCCGGCGTGGTCTCGTTGCGGTCCAGCGCGGCGGCCGCCCGCGCGCCGAGCAGGTCGCGGATCCCGTCGACGGAGTACCCGGCCGCCCCCAGCGCGTCGCGCACGCGGGCGACGTCGTCGTCGGACAGGCCGGGATGTCGTGTCGTCACGCCGATATTCTGTCGTGGTGACCCAGAACCCGTTCGGACCCGACGTCATCGCGGCGGTCAGCCGCCACATGAACGACGATCACGCGGCGGACTCGCTGGTCATCGTGCGTGGCCTCGGCGACACGCCGGACGCCACGGCGGCCCGCATGACGCACCTCGACGGCGTCGGCGTCGACTTCGCGGTGACCGTCGGCGGCGCCGAGCGCCCGGTGCGGGTGCCGTTCTCGCGGCCGCTCACCGAGCGCCCGGAGATCCGGCACGAGATCGTCCGCCTCTATACCGAGGCCCGCCACGGCGCTCGGCATCGAGCCCGGCACCGAGGACTGACGCTGGCCCGCGCGGTCGGCGTCCGTATCCGGTACGCCGACATCCCGGCCGCGGTGCGCGACTGGGTCGAGAGGTTGTTGGGCTCGCCGGTCGTGACGACTCACGAGCAGGTCGGCGGCATGTCGCCCGGCTGCGCGACCCGGCTGGTGACCGCCGGCGGGCGGACGGCGTTCGTCAAGGCGGTCGACGCGTCACCACTGCAGCCGGGCACGGCGGTGCTGTTCCGGCGCGAGATCGAGGTGCTCCGGTCGCTGCCGCCGGCGCCGTACCGGCCGGCCCTGCTCGCCTCCTTCGACGACGGCAACTGGGTCGCCCTGCTGCTCGAGGACGTCGACGGCCGCATGCCGGACCTCGCCGACCCACACGGCGCCGACGCTCTCGCCGTCCGCGACCTGGTCGAGCGGCAGTCGCGCGAGCTGACGCCGTCGCCACCGAGGCTGACGAACCGGCGGCTGCCGGAGATGGCCGAGCGCTGGCGCGAGCGCTGGGCCGAGCTGGCCGGCGCACCCGAGCACGTGCTGCCGCCCTGGATGGCCGGCCGGATCGCCGAGCTGTACCGGCGGGTCGCGAAGCTGCCGGACCGGCTGGTGGTCGAGTCGCTGTGCCACTGGGACGTGCGCGAGGACAACCTGCTGATCCGGCCCCACGGTTCCGCGGTGATCGTCGACTGGGGCATGTCCTGCCTCGGCCCGTCCTGGGGCGACGTGTTCATGCTGGCGCTGACCTGGGTGGACACTCCGGCGTTCGACTCGCAGACCGCGGCACTGCCGGTCGATCCGGACGTCGTGACGGATCTGCTGCTCGCGTTCGCCGGGTCGCAGGCCTGGCGCGCCGTCCAGCCGCCGAAGCCCGGGCTCCCGACGCTGGCCGCCTACTGCCGCGCCGAGGCCGCCCGCGGTTTCACCGGCGTCTACCGACGACTCAACTGATTGCGTTTCGAGATCAGTCTCCGCTAGGGTGGGCACCGCCGCTTGCAGATCGCAACCAGTGGAGGTGCACCATGGGAACGCTGATCTACGAGATGATCACGTCGCTGGACGGCTACATCAACGACGCCAAGGGGGAGTTCGACTGGTACACCCCTGACGAGGAGCTGCACACCTTCGTCAACGAGGCGACCCAACCGGTCGGCACGTTCCTCGTCGGGCGGCGCATGTACGAGACGATGGTCTACTGGGAGACGGCCCACACGATCCCGGACCAGCCCGAGTTCATGCTCGAGTGGGCGCGGATGTGGCAGGCCAGGGACAAGATCGTCTACTCCACCTCGCTCGAATCCGTCAGCAGCGAACGGACCCGGCTGGAGCGCGCCTTCGACCCCGACGCCGCCCGCGCACTGAAGGCGTCGACCGAGCGCGACCTCACCGTCGACGGGCCGGAGCTCGCCGCGACGGCGCTGCGGGCCGGGCTGGTCGACGAGGTCGGGCAGTACGTCTGCCCCGTGGTCGTCGGCGGCGGCACCCGGTTCTTCCCCGACGACCTCCGCCTCGACCTGGAACTGGCGAGCGAACACCGGTTCAACAACGGCGTTGTCCACGTGCGCTACCGGGTGCGCTGATACCGAGCGCGCCGGTACTGAGTGCGTTGGTCAGGTTGCGGCGGCCACCGGCTTGGACCGGTCGGCGAGCATCCGCACCGCCAGCCCGGCCAGCACCGAGCCCATCACCCAGCGCTGCGCCCGCATCCACACCGGCCGCGACCCGAGGAACGACGCCAGCGACCCGGCCGTCAGCACGATCAGCGCGTTCACCGTCAGCGCCACAGCGATCTGGGTCAGGCCGAGCACGACGCTCTGCGCCGCCACACTGCCCCGCGCCGGGTCGACGAACTGCGGCAGCAGCGACACGTAGAGGATCGCGATCTTCGGGTTGAGCAGGTTGGTGACCATACCCATCGTGAACAGCCGGCGCGGCGGATCGGCCGGCAGCGGCTTCGGGGCGAACACCGACTCGCCGCCCGGCCGAATGGCCTTCCACGCCAACCACAGCAGGTACGCCGCCCCGGCGATCTTCAGGGCCGTGTACAACGCCGGCACCAGCGTGAACACCGCCGCGATGCCGATGGCCGCCGCGAGCAGGTAGACGAAGAACCCGGCCGCGACGCCGGTCAGCGAGATGAGTCCCGCGCGGCGCCCCTGCGTCACCGATCGCGACACCAGGTAGATCATGTTCGGCCCCGGCGTGAGCACGAGGCCCAGCGCGACGGCTGCGATTCCGAGCAGCGCTCCGGTGGTCACCATGCTCGCTCCAACCCGCCGCCCGCCGGATCGATTCCGGCCCTTCGTCCGCCGCTTGAGGGTTGGCCGGTCGATCCGCCCTGGTCACGGGGCCGCCAGCGACGCGAAGTCTCCGGGACGACTTCAACGACACGATGGAAGTCATGAGTCTCGACACGGAGAAGACGCAGGTAGATGCCCGATCCGGACGGCGGTGGTGGACGCTGGCGGTGGTGAGCGCGGCGCAGCTGCTGGTCGTCCTGGACGGCACGATCGTGAACATCGCGCTGCCGTCCGCGCAGGCGGCACTGGGGATGCCGGACGGAAGCCGGCACTGGGCGATCACCGCCTACGCGCTGACGTTCGGCGGGCTGCTGCTGATCGGCGGGCGGGTCAGCGGCGTTCTGGGGCATCGGCGGTCGTTCCTCATCGGGCTGCTCGGCTTCGCCGCCGCGTCCGCGCTGGGCGGCGCGGCCGGATCGCCGGAGCTGCTGTTCGGCGCGCGTGCCCTGCAAGGAGTGTTCGCCGCGCTGCTCGCCCCGGCCGGGCTGTCCTTGCTGTCGACGACGTTCACCGGGCGGGACCGGGGCCGGGCGTTCGGGGTGTTCGCGGCCGTCGGAGCGGCGGGCTCGGCGGTCGGGCTGATCGCCGGGGGGCTGCTGACGGAGTACCCCGGCTGGCGCTGGTGCCTCTACGTCAACGTGCCGATCGCGCTGCTCGCGGCGCTCGGGGCAGGCCTGGTGCCGGCGGACCGGGCGATCCGTGACCGCAACCGCGGCCGGCTCGACGCCGACGGCACGCCTACCACCCCCGGTACGAACCCGGCGCCGGCCGACCGGGCGACCCGCGACCGCGGCCGGCTCGACGTCAGCGGTGCGCTGCTCAGCCTGGCCGGGTTCGCCGCGCTGGTGTACGGGTTCGCCCGGGCCGAGTCGCTGGGGTGGGGCTCGGCGCGAGTGTGGACCCTGCTGGCCGGCGGGCTGGCGCTGCTGGCAGCGTTCGTCGTCGTGGAGTCGCGGGCGGCCCGGCCGTTGCTGCCGCTGCACGTACTGCGCCACCGGGCCCGTGCCGCCGCATTCGTCGCCGTGACGCTGCTGTTCATCGCGATGTTCGGGTTCTACCTGTTCATGAGCTACTACACGCAGACGGTGCTCGGATACTCGCCGGTGCGGGCCGGCCTGACGCTGATCGTCAACGCCGTCGCCGCGCTGGCCGGGTCGGTGTTCGTCGCCGGGCGGCTGTACGGGCGGGTCCGGCCGGCGGCGCTGATCGTGCCGGGCCTGCTCGCCGCGGCGGCCGGGACGCTGCTGCTCACCCGGCTGACCGCGGACACACCTGACGTGTTCGTGCTGTACCTGCTGCCGGCGATGGTGCTGACGGGGTTGGGCCTCGGCTGTGTGCTCTCGCCGACGGCCGGCCTGGCCACCGAGGGCATGCGCGGCCACGACATCGGCGCCGCGTCGGCCACCTACAACGCCGCGCAGCAGGTCGGCGCCGCGCTGGGGACAGCCCTGCTCAACACGGTGGCCGCGGCCGCGACAGCCGCCGCCGTCGGGTCCACGCAGGCCGCCGCCTCCGTGCACGGCTACACGACCGCACTCGCCGTCGGCGGCGGGATCCTGCTGGCGGCCGCCGCGCTGACCGCTGTGCTGCTGAGCTCTCGCCGCCATGGTTCCTCCCATCCGAGTTGATCTTGAAAGAAGAGTATGCCAACCTTCTTTCAAGATCAACTCGGACTCGACGGGAGGGACACATGCGTACGAAAGACGGACGTGCACCTGGCCGTCCTTCTGAAGGAGCGGCCAGGTGCACGATCCAGCGGTCAGGCCCGGCGACGGCGGTCGTAGAGCGCGACCGCGACGCCACCGGCCAGCAGCGCCAAGCCGACGATGAGGATCACCGACGGGTCGGTGCCGGTGTCCGGCAGGTCGCCGTCGCCGTCGCCGTCGTCGGCGCCCGGCTCCGATCCACCGTCGGTGCCGTCGTCCGATCCGTCCTCCGAGCCACCCTCGTCGGAGCCGCCTTCGTCAGAGCCGTTGTCGTCGCCGCCCGGAGAGGCGGCAGTGACGGTGAACGGCGCCGACGCGGTCAGCGCGGAGTCCGCGCCGGTCAGGGTGACGGTCGCCGGGCCGACCGGCGAGTCGGCCGGCACGGTCCACTCCAGCGCGACCTCGCCGTCGGCGTTCGTCGTCCCGCTGACGGTGACCGGCTCGGCCTGCGCCGCCTCGGCCAGCTCGTCGGCGCTGACGAACTCCAGCGGCACCCGCAGGTCGAACTCCCGGTTGGCCGCCGAACGGTGGTCGGTGCGCAGGTAGAGCACGCAGTCCACCTCGCAGTCGGCGAACTCGTCGGCCTCGACCAGCGTGAGCGACGTCTCGGCGACACCGTCGGCGATCGGCACCACGATGTCCTCGCTCCCCGGGTACGGGAAGTTGGTGATCCACCGCGACGTGCCCGACTCGCCGGTCGTGTCGGCACCGCCGATGGCCGGCGTCGCGACCTCGCCCGGACCGTTGTCGACCGCCGTCAGCAGGTAGAACCCGGCCGGGGCCTCCGGCGTGTTCTCCTCGCTGGTCGGCTCCAGCCCGGTCAGCGTGACGTCCAGCTCGCCGCCGTCGACGACGAGCAGGTTGCCGTCGCGCAGGACCAGCGGGTTGCCGTCCGCCGAGCGGACCGTGACCGCCTGGCCGTGGTCGTTGTCGAAGGTGAGCTCCTCCGTCGCGGCGTCGATGAGGATCGTCGCCTCGACGCTCTCCTCGGCGCCGAAGTCGGTGCCGGTGAAGGTGACCGTGCCGCCCTGCGCGACCGTCTCCGGGTCCACGCTGACCGCGGGGTCGGGCTCCGGCTCGGGCTCGGGCTCCCCGTCCGCCTCCTCGACGGTGAACGCGGTGCTCGCCAGCGACTCGTCCGCGACGACGAGGTCGACGGTGTGCCCGCCGGTCGCGAGGTCGGCCGGAACGGTCCAGCCGATCTCGACCGCGCCGTCGTCGCCGACCGTACCGGTGCCGGCCTCGACCGACGCAGCCGTGGCACGAGCGCCGTCGGCCGACGCCGACCCGTCGACCGGGACCGCGAACGTGACGGGATCCAGCTCGGTGCCCGCGGGGTAGAAGTCCGCGAACGCCGCCACGCCGTCCTCCGTCAGCGCCGCCGGTACGTCCGACGCCGCGACGACACCGTCGGTCTCGGTCACCGGGTGGTCGGTGAAGTCCAGCGCCGCCAGCTCGACGCCGTCGTAGGTGACCAACTCACCGGACGACAGCGACTTGCTCACGACGTCGGCGACCAGCACACCCGCATCGGCCGACGTCACCGTGACCCGCGGGTCGGTGATGGTCAGCTCCAGCAGCGGGCCGGCGCCCATGTCGTGACCGGAGAAGTACACCTCACCGCCGAAGGCCAGCGCGGTCGCGTCACCGGTACCCTCGGCGAACCGGAACGTGCCGTCGGCGTTCTCCGTCGCCGGGTCGCGCACCTCGATGGCGCCGTGCGCGATCGGCCCGTTGATGTAGTTCCGGAACGACTCCTTCACGCCCCAGTCGAGCGTGCCGGTGCCACCCGGCGGCGGCGCGTCGCGGTCGACGACGGCGGTCACCGTCGCGCCGGGCTCGAAGCCGGTGCCGGTGAACGTGACCGGCTCGCCCTGGACGGCCGGATCGGGGTCGACGGTGACGGCCGGCGGCTCCGGCTCCGGGCCGGGGTCGGTCGCGAACGCCACCGCGACGAGCACGTCCTGGCTGCGGTCGGCGCGGTAGTCGACCGGTGTCGCGTCGGAGGCCTGCGCCGAACTGAAGCTCGCCACGAAGCAGGCGGTCTCCACGCAGTCCACGCCGCTGCCGGTCACAGTGCCGGCCAGCATCAGCATCCGCGACAGCGCGCCGGACGCGTCGGCCTGCACGACCTCGTGCTGCAGCCAGCCGGTCGGCCAGCCGTACTCGAGGTCCTGCTCCGCGTTGGCGGTGATCGCCAACGAGATGCGGCGGTTCGGTGCGAACCCGGTCCCCTCGATCCTCACCTCGGTGCCGACCGCGAGCTCCTCCGTCGGGGTGACCGTGAGCTGCGGGGTGCGGACATCGGCGAACGCGATCGGGGTCTGCGTCGTGTACGCCAGGTCCGCCGACGCGTCGACCGGCGACGTGTGCACCGCCAGCGTCGTGCCCGGCTCGACCTCGCCCGTCGTCAGGGTGATCTCGAACGTGCCGAGCGCCGCCCGGGCGAACGACAGCAGGCCGCTGACCGGCTCGAACGTAACGGTCTCGACGGGGTCCAGCGCCGGCACGCTGCCGTCGGTGGTCACCACGCCGACGCCGACGCGCAGCCCACCGGCCAGGTCGGCGGGCTCGAACCCGGACCCGGTGACGGTGATCTGGTCGGCGTACGGGTCGAGGTCCTCCACCTCCGACACGACGATCGTCGGCGTCGGGGCCGGCGGCTCGTCCTCCAGAGTGACGCTGAACGTGACGGGGTCCAGCTCGGTGCCGGCGGTGTAGAAGCCGGCGAACGCCGCGGCGCCGGCCTCGGTCAGCGCCGCCGGAACACCGGACGCCGACGCGACCCCGTCGGTCACGGTGACCGCGTGGCCGGTGAAGTCCAGCGTCGCGAACTCGACGTCGTCGTAGGTGACGAGCTCGCCGGAGTCCAGCGACTTGCTCACCACGTCGGCGACCAGCACGCCGTCCGTCGCCGACGACACCGTGACCCGCGGGTCGGTGACGGTCAGCTCCAGCAGCGGGCCGGCGCCCATGTCGTGACCGGCGAAGTAGACCTCGCCGGCGAAGGCCAGCTCGGCCGCCTCCGCCGACCCGGTCCCGGTGCCGCCGGCGAACCGGAACGTGCCGTCCTCGTTCCGCGTCGCCGGCTCGCGCACCTCGATCGAACCGTGCGCGATCGGCCCGGTGATGTAGTTCCGGAACGACGCCTTGAGGCCCCAGTCGAGCGTGCCCGTGCCGGTCGGCGGCTCCTCGTCGGCGAACGTGATCGGGACGAACACGCTCTGGCCGAGGTCGGCACGGCGGCTCGGGAACACCGCGACCGCGCACTCCACCTCGCGGCAGTCGACCACCGTGCCGGTGGTCGACGTGAACGTCGGCGCCAGGCCGTCGAGCCGCAGGGCCCACGCGCCGTCGCCCTCGCCGGGTACCAACTGGCTGGTGCCGGCCGGGTTGCGCGGCAGCTCTCGCGGGTCGCTCGCGGCGCCCAGCGCGCTGGTCTGCACGACCAGCAGGTGGTCGCCGGCGATGAACCCGCCGCCGTGGACCGTGGTCGAACCGCCCTCGGCCGGGAAATCCGTCGAGTCCAGCGTCACCGACGGCGCGGGCCGTTCGGCGTCGTCGAACGCGATCGGCGCCCAGGCGTCCTGGGTCCGGTCGGCCGGGTCACCGAAGTCGTAGGCCAGCACGACGCACTCCACGACCTTGCAGTCATAGACGTCGCCGCTGCCGTCGGGGACGAACCGCGACGTGACGGTGTTCAGCGCCGCCGGAACCAGGAACGAGCCGTCGGCCGTGGTCATCACCCGGGCCGAGCCGATCGCCGTCGGCCAGCTCGACGGGTCCGCACCCTCCACCCGCACCGCCTGCACGACCTCGATCGCGGTCTGCGGGTCGAAGCCGGTGCCGGTCGCCTCGACGACGTTGCTGCCGGCGTTGTCCAGCCCGGTCGACGCGGACAGCGTGAGCGCCGGCCCGGCCGGCTCTTCGTCGGCGACGGTGAGAGGGACGTACAACTCCTGATCGGCGTTGACGGTGCCACCGGCGGCGTAGGTGTAGACGCCCGGCGTGGTGCCCTCGGGCCACTCGACCGGCTCGCCGGTGGTGCGGTCCGTCGGCTTGGCCAGCGTCGGCTCCGCCGTGAAGGTGCCGTCGGCCGCGATCTCCACCCACTGGGCCCTGATCGCGTCCTGGTACTGGGCCGGCACCTGGTCGAGAGCCGCCTGCGCCAGCGCCCACTGCTGCGCGCCGACGGTCCGAGCGGACGACGGCGCGCCCTGCGACGGCTGCCACTGGTCGGCGAACGAGCCGAACACGACGTAGGCGCCCGCGGGCACGCCGGCCGGGATCGGCGGGCGGTTGCCCTCAGGCGCGACGTTGCCCTCGGGGTCGAAGCCGCTGCCGCGCACGACGACGGTGTCGCCGTAGGTCAGCTCCGCCTCCGCGACCGGCGTCACGCCGTCGGCCGCGAACACCTCGATCGACGGCTCCCACGTCGGCTGCTCGCCGGGGCCGAACGGGATCGCCGCCTCGGCGTCGTGGCTGTGGTCGCCCGGCGTGATGCTGAACGTGACGAGGACGTAGTCCTTCTCCGGGTCGATCAGCCCTGGCTCGACGTACAGCCCGGCGTCGAAGAAGCCGCCGGTGAAGTTGCTCGAGTGGATCTCGCTCCACGCGACGGTGTCGGTCTCGCGGTCGAACGTATCGTCACGCGCGGCCCAGACGTCGGCCTCGACGACGGCGAGGGTCACGGTGCCGGTCGGCACCGGGTAGCCGCCGCCCACCGCCGTGA
Organism: Jiangella alkaliphila; assembly: GCF_900105925.1. Lineage (NCBI taxonomy): Bacteria > Bacillati > Actinomycetota > Actinomycetes > Jiangellales > Jiangellaceae > Jiangella > Jiangella alkaliphila. Next base: position 668,720 of record NZ_LT629791.1, read on the forward strand.
GGACGAGGAACTCTGCGGCGGGATCGAACTCGGCGCCCTCGGGGAAGGCCAGGGTCGGCTCGCTCGGCGCCGGCAGCACGGTCAGCTCGGCCGCCTCGGTCACGACGTCCGCGCCGCGGCCGTTGCTGCCGACCGCGCGGACCCGCAGGCCGTCCTGGTCCGCCGTCAGGCCGGTGAGCTCGATGCTGCTGGCGTTCCCGGCCTCGCCGTGATCGGTCCACGTCTCGCCGCCGTCGGTGCTGGTCTGCCACTGGTAGGTGGGCCGGGGCCAGCCGGCGAGGTCGGCGGCGAACTGCGCCTGGTAGCCCACGAACGTGGTGACGTCGGCCGGCGACGATCCCAGCGCGGGCGCAGCCGCGTCCTGGACCTGCAGCCCGGCCGCGCTCGAGGTGATCGACGTCGTGCTGTTGGCCACAACGACGCGCACGTAGGTGCCGGTGTCGGCCGGTGTCACGCCCGGCAGCGTCAGCGTCACGCCGGTGGCGCCGCCGACGGCCACCCAGTCGCTCGTGCCCGGGTTGCGCCGCTGCCACTGGTAGGTCAGCGCATCGTCGTCGCTCTCGGCGGTGACGGTGAACGTGGTGTCCTCGCCGGTGACGGCCTGGGTCCACTGCGGCTGGGCGCTGATGGTCACCGGGTGCGCGTCGACGAACTCCGGCACGCCGCCGTCGAGCTCGAGCAGCACCGGCAGCGGGGGCTTGTTCGGGTCCGCGCTCAGGCCGCTGGTGTGCCAGTACGACGACAGGCCGGTGCGGTAGTGGAAGTCGACGATCGGAGTGGGCCAGGAGCCCCAGTTCGGGTTCGCGGCCTTCGCCTCGTCCGGGATCGCAGACGTCTCGCGCCGGCCCGACGCCGGGTCGGCCGGGTCGTTCAGCGGGAAGTAGTCGACGCCCTGGTAGACCGGGGTGCCGGTGACGACGCCGTCCTCGATCGCGACGCCGTCCAGCTCCAGGACCGTGACGCCCTGCTCCGGGTCGAGCGGCTCCTTGACCGTCGGGTCCTCCATCGACGACGCGAAGCCGCCGACCTCCGCGGTGATGGCGCCGTTGCCCTCGCCGTCGACCGTCAGCACCGGGTCCTTGACGTACCACGGCACCATGCCGCCGTAGGAGTAGATGGTGAACGCGCCGGTCCAGGCGATGCTGCCGGCGCCGGCCGCGTCGAGCTCACCGGTGCCGCCGGTGAACAGAGCGCGCTGGTTGATCTTGTCGTCGACCAGCGGCAGGCAGCGGTTCTCGGCGGTCACGGCGGTGGCGCGGCCGTCGGCCAGCCGCTTGAGCAGGTAGACGTCGCCGTCCTGCACCTTGTAGCTGGCCTCGGTGCCGTCGGCGATGCCGGCGACGAAGAAGCTGCAGCCGCCGGCGGGCGAGCCGTACTGCGAGACGAGGTTGATGCCCCACTCGAACGTGGCGTCGGTGACCTCGATCGGGTCCGGGTCCGGGTCGGGCTGCTCGGCGACGGTGAGCGGGACGGTCAGCTCCTGGTCGGCGTTGACGGTGCCGCCGGCGGCGTAGGTGTAGACGCCGAGGTTGCCGGTGGCAGGCCACTCGATCGGCTCGCCGGTGGTGCGGTCGGCCGGCTTGGCCAGGGTCAGCTCGGCCGTGAACGTGCCGTCGGGCTGGACGTCGGCCCACTGCGCGCGGATGGCGCTCTGGTACTGGGCCGGCACCTGGTCCAGCGCTGCCTGCGCGAGCGCCCACTTCTGCGTGCCGACGGTCCGGGCCGACGACGGTGCGCCGGCGGAGGGCTGCCACTGCTCGGCGAACTTGCCGAAGACGACGTAGGTGCCCGCGGGGACACCGGCCGGGATCGGCGGGCGGTTGCCCTCGGGCGCGACGTTGCCCGCGGGGTCGAAGCCCTCGCCCTTGACGACGACCGTGTCGCCGTAGGTGAGGTCGGCGTCGGCGGCCGGGGTGACGCCGTCGGCGGCGAGCACCTCGATCGAGGGCTCCCAGACCGGCTGCGCCTCCTCCAGCGTGGCGGTGAAGGTGATCGGGTCGAGGACGGTGCCCGCGGTGTAGAAGTTCGCGAACGCCGGCACGCCCGCCGCGGTCAACGTCGCCGGCACGCCCGCGGCCGACACCGTGTCGCCGTCGAACGTCAGCGGGTGGTCGGTGAGGTCGAGGTCGGCCAGCTCGACGTCGTCGTAGGTGACCAGCTGACCCGAGTCGAGCGACTTGCTGACGACGTCGGCGACCAACACGCCGTCGGTCGCCGACGACACCGTGACCCGCGGGTCGGTGACGGTCAGCTCGAGCAGCGGGCCGGCGCCCATGTCGTGGCCGGCGAAGTAGACCTCGCCGGCGAAGCCGAGATCGGCCGTGCCGGCGTCGGGGTCGGCGGTGCCGGTCGCGTCGGCGAACCGGAACGTGCCGTCGCCGTTGCGCGTCGCGGGATCGCGGACCTCGATCGAACCGTGCGCGATCGGGCCGGTGATGTAGCTCCGGAACGACGCCTTCACGCCCCAGTCGAGGGTGCCGGCGACGGCTTCGGCAGCGGTGTCGGCGGTGTTGGCGGTGTTGGCGGTGTTGGCGGCGGGTGGGGCCGCGCCGATGTCAACGGCGGCGGCGCCGGCCGTGGTGGCCGTGTCGGCTGTCACGGCGGGGGCGGCCACGGAGGGCGCGGAGCCGGCGACCAGTGTGCCGGTGCCGAGCGCGGCGGCGAGCAGCGCCGCCACGGTCCGTCTGAACGATGTGGTCCTCACGGTCGGTTCGTCTCCTCGGAACGACGGCGGGCGGCGACGGCCACGACCCCGCCGCCGAGCAGGGCCAGGCCGGCCAGCGCGGCCGGGACGATCGGGGCGCCGGTCTCGGCGAGGTCGGACCCGCCGCCGGCCGCGGCACCCGCGGCGCCGGTGGTGGACGTCGGCGACGGCGTGCTGCCGGACTCGGTGCCGGCGTCGCCGGACGCGTCGCCATTGGCGTCGCCGCTGCCGCCGGCGCTGGCGAACGTGATCGGGATCAGCACGTCGGCGCTGCGGTCGGCCGTGCGGGTGTGGTCGGCGCGGGTGCCGACGACGCAGCCGTCGGGCGCCTGGGCGGGGTCGAGGCAGTCGGTGAACTCGTCGCTCCCGGCGACGCTCAGCTGCACGTCGAACGAGCCCTTGCCGCCGACCTCCTCGAACGGCGTGGCCAGACCCTCGCCGTACGACGGCGGGTTCGACGAGATCCACGCCGACGAGCCGCCGCCGCCTTCCATGTCAGCGCCGCCGAGACACGGCGTGGGCTGCTGACCTGCGCCGGTGTTGACGCACACGACGACATAGATGCCCTTGGTGAGGTCGTAGCCCTCACCGTGGATGGTGATCGTCTCACCGGCGGGGTCGAGTCCGTCGACCTTGGAAACGGTGATCGTCTGGCCTTCCGGACCGGTGGCGGATGCGGCCGCCGCGGTCTCCACGAGGCTCAGCGAACCCCCCGTCGCCAGGACCACCCCCAGCGCCGTCGCGAGTCGACGGCGACGCGATCGCCGTCGGGAAACGTTCGACATGTCCCACCCTTCAACCTGATGTCGGGGTTCTGCGGATCATGAGGCACAGTATCGGTATAGGTAAGGCATACCTACATTGGGGTAGGCAAACCTAAGATGCAATACTTGTCTCAAGTGCAGCGCCGACCCGGAGGAGAATCCGTGCCGACCACCCGTACGCCGGCCGACGCCGAGCCCCGAACGTTCTCCCAGGCTCTGCGCGAGCGCAGCTGGCCCCTGCACGACGTCGCCAACGGCGCGGACTTCATCAACGCGCTGATGGAGGGCCGCATGAGCCGCGCGGGCTACACCGCACTGGTCACGCAGCACCTGTTCGTGTATGAGGCGCTGGAGTCGGTCGCCGCCGGCATGCGCGACGACCCGATCGCCGGGCCGTTCGTCACCGACGAGCTCGAGCGGGTCCCGTCGCTGCGGGCCGACCTCGCCCACCTGCTGGGCGGCGCCGATGCCGTCGACGACCTCGAGCCGCTGCCGGCGACCCGCCGCTACGCCGACCGCATCCGCGAGACGGCGCAGTGGCCGGGCGGCTTCGTCGCGCACCACTACACCCGCTACCTGGGCGACCTGTCCGGCGGCCTGGCGGTCGGGACGCTGGTCGCGCGCGCATACGGCCTCGAGCTGGGCGGCGACGGCGTGCGGTTCTATCACTTCGCGCAGATCCCGAAGCCGCGGCCGTTCAAGGACGCCTACCGCGCGCGGCTCGACGCGGCGCCGTGGAACCCTGACGAGCGGGAGCGCGTCATCGACGAGGTCGTCGCGGCGTACGGCATGAACACCGAGATCTTCGTCGAGCTCGGCGCGGTGCACGCGGCGACGCCCGCGGCCGGCTGACGTGCGGCGTCGAGGTCGCGGGCTGGTCGTCGCCGTCGCGGCCGGCCTGCTGTTCGGGGCGACGGCGTGTGTGGCACCGGAGGACGACGCGGCTGACGGGGGTACGGATGCCCGGCTGTCGTCGCAGAGCACCCCAGGGGAGCCCGCAGCCGATCCCGTCAATGCCTGTCAGGAGCCGGTGACCGGGTTCGGGGTGACCGTCGACGCGGACGGTGAGCCGCTGCCGCCTCGTGCGTCGGCGTCCGCCGGCACGGAGGGGACGGCCGAGGATCCGCGGTCGATCCTGGGGCCGTCCACCGCGATCGTCGACCAGACGGTGAACCCGGTCGCCGAGGACGTCGAGCCGGCGCTGCCGGTGACGGTGCACTCGTGCGACGGCGAGACCGTCGTCGTCGACGACGCCAGCCGCATCCTCGCCGTCGACCTCTACGGCACGCTCGCCGAGATCGTGTTCAGCCTCGGCCTCGGCGACCACGTCGTCGGCCGCGACGCGTCGACCGGGTTCCCGCAGGCCGCCGACCTGCCGCTGGTCACGCCCGGTGGGCACGACATGAACGCCGAGGCGATCCTCGAGCTGGACCCGACCGTCGTCCTCACCGACGCCAGTGTCGGCCCGCCCGAGGTGCAGCAGCAGCTGCGCGACGCCGGCATCCCGATGATCTTCTTCGACGACGCCCGCGACCTCGACCGCATCCCGAGCCAGATCCGCGCCGTCGCCGCCGCGCTCGGCGTCCCCGAGGCGGGCGAGCAGCTGGTCGAGCGGACGTCCGGCGAGATCGCCGACGCGCTGGCGCTCGCGCCCACCGGCGCCGACCCGCTGCGGATCGCGTTCCTCTACACGCGCGGCGGCATGGTGCAGCTGCTGGCCGGGCCGGGGTCCGGCGCCGACGCGATGATCCGGGCGGTCGGCGCGATCGACGTCGGCACGGACATCGGGCTGGACCGGCCGTTCACGCAGATCACCTCCGAGGCGCTGATCGAGGCCGCCCCCGACGTGATCATCATGATGACCAAGGGTCTGGAGTCCATCGGCGGCGTCGACGGCATGCTCCGCCTCCCCGGCGTCGCCCAGACCCCCGCCGGCGAGAAGCTCCGCGTCGTCGACATGGCCGACTCCGTCCTGCTCAGCTTCGGGCCGCGCACGGGGCGCACCATCGAGGCACTCGCCCACGCCGTCTACCAGCCATGACGGCGACGGTGTCGACGCCGGAGGCGCCTGCGGCCGCGGCGGCCGGCACCGTCGCCGCCGCGACGCCGAGCCGGTGGCGGCGCGGGCGGGGCGGGCTGCTGATCGGCGGCCTGTCGGTCGCGCTGGTCGTCGTGACGATCGTGTCGGCCGGCCGCGGCCAGCTGCAGATCCCGCCGTCCGAGGTCGTCGGGTCGGTCCTGCACCGGCTGGACGCGAACCTGGAGTGGCTGCTGCGGCAGGTCGGGTGGACCGTCGACCTGCCGCTCGACGCCGGGCCGCGGCCGCAGCACGTGCAGGGCGAGAACACGCTCTGGCTGGTCCGGTTCCCGCGGGTCGTGCTGGCGCTGCTGGTCGGCGCCGCGCTGGCGACGGCGGGCGCGCTGATGCAGGGCGTGTTCGGCAACCCGCTGGCCGAGCCCGCCATCGTCGGGGTCTCGCCGGGGGCGGCGGTCGGGGCCAGCCTGGTGTTCGTCAGCGGCGCGAACTTCCTCGGCGAGTGGACGGTCGCGGTGGCGGCGTTCGCCACGGGCCTGGTGACGACGTTGCTGGTGTATGCGTTGTCGCGGTCGGGCGGGCGGACGGAGGTCATCACGCTGGTGCTCACCGGGGTCGCGGTCACCGCGGTCGCGTTCGCGATCGTGGCGTTCGCGACCTTCCTGGCGACCCCGGAGGCGCGGGAGCAGATCGTGTTCTGGCAGCTCGGCAGCCTCAACGGCGCCCGCTGGCAGGCGGTCGTCGCGGTGCTGCCGTTCGTCGCGGTGGGGCTGACGCTGGCGGTCGGGATGGCGCGGTCGCTGGATCTGCTCGCGCTCGGCGAGCGCTCGGCCCGCCACCTCGGCGTCCGGGTCGAACGACTCCGCCTGATCGCCATCGTCGCGGTCGCCATGCTGGTCGGCTCCGGCGTCGCCTTCGCCGGCGTCATCGGGTTCGTCGGGCTGGTCGTGCCGCACCTGATCCGGATGATCGCCGGGCCGGGTCATCGCCTCCTGCTGCCGGCCAGCGCGCTGGGCGGGGCGCTGCTCCTGGTCTCCGCCGACCTCGTCGCACGCACGGCCATCGCGTACGCCGACCTCCCGCTCGGCATGCTCACCGCCCTCGTCGGCGGGCCGCTGTTCTTCTGGTTGCTGCGCCGGACCCGCACCAGCCAAGGCGGCTGGGCATGACCCGCGCCGCCTCCCAGCCGCTGCCACCGGAGGTCCACCGGCGCCGGAGGTGGGCGGCCGTTCGCCGAGGCCACCGGCTGCCCGAAGCACCCGTCCCCGGCGCTGTCGTGACCGCGGCCGCGAGCGTCTCCGTCGTCCTCGGCGGAGCAAGGGTGCTGGACGACGTGAGCATCGAGGTCCGGGCGGGCGAGGTGCTGGCGCTGGTCGGGCCCAACGGCGCCGGGAAGTCGACCCTCCTCTCCGCGCTCACCGGCGACGTCGACGTGTCGGCCGGAGCCGTGACCCTGGGCGGAGCACCGCTGCACGCGTGGTCGGCGACGGAGTCCGCGATGCGCCGAGCCGTCCTCCTCCAGCAGGTGCGACTCTCGTTCCCGTTCACCGTCGCCGAGGTCGTCGAGATGGGCCGGGCGCCGTGGACCGGCACGCCGCTCGAGTCCGCCGACGACGAGGCGGTCCGCTCCGCGCTTGCCGACGCCGACGTCGCGCAGTTCGCCGCGCGCCGGTTCACCTCACTGTCCGGCGGCGAGCAGGCCCGCGTCGCGTTGGCCCGGGTGCTGGCGCAGCGGACCGGCGTGCTGCTGCTCGACGAGCCGACCGCCGCGCTGGACCTGCGTCACCAGGAGCTCGTCCTCGGGGCCGCCCGTGCCCGCGCCGCCGCCGGGGTCGCCGTCGTGGTCGTGCTGCACGACCTCAACCTCGCCGCCGCGCACGCCGACCGGGTCGCCGTCCTCGACGGCGGGCGGGTCGTCGCGAGCGGGACGCCCACCGAGGTCCTGGGCAGCGACCTGCTCACCGACGTCTACGAGCACGACGTCGAGGTGATCGCCCATCCGCGCACGGGCACGCCGGTGATCCTCCCGCGCCGCTGAGTTCGCGGCGGGGGTGAATCACGGCGTGCACGCCGAAGGTCGTCGCGGCGCCTTCCCCGGCTCCGGGCGGACGGGCCGTCGCCGGGAAAGGCGCCGAGTCAGCGGGCCGGTCGGGTGCGGCGAGCCGTCACCAGGACCGGGCCACGAATCTGGTTCTGAACCGCTGACGCAGCCCGGGCCGGTGCGCGCGAGCTCGATGCGCTCCGGCGCCGCGAGCCAACGCCGTCAGGTATCGCGGACCCGTGCCGAACTGAGCATGTGCGGCCCGGTACTTACGCCTGCGTTCTGCCATGGATCGTTCGCCCCCTCCAACTGGCGGCCTCACCCCTGAAGAGCCGCCATGCCGGCACCACAGCACGAATCATAAACGTGATTCGTCTCACAGTCATTGGTTTCACTTGTCCGCATTGCACGACTTTCATCGGTTTTGAACCAGCTATTTCGGTCCATTTCCGGACCACGTACGTGTTTACCGAATGCACGAATGCGGACATCCCCGACGCCGGACGGGCCTGGTCACGAGGAACGTTTCAGCATGATCAAGGGGTGGGATCATGAAGAGTCGACCGTTTTGCTCGATCGCGCGTATCAGGGGGACGACGCCGCGTTCGGCACTCTCTATCGCAGGGTGTCCCCAATGGCCCGCCGCGCCGCGCACAACATCGTGCGCGACTCACACGCGGCCGACGACCTTGTCCAGGAGACGTTCTATCTCGTGCTGCGGGCGGTCCGGTCCGGCCGCGGCCCGCGCGACTCGTTCACGGGGTACGTCCTCGCGACGGTGAAGCACCTGGCGTACCGGTACTGCAGGACCGAGAGCCGCATGGTCGCCAACGACGACCCGGACATGTGGGAACGGCACGCCGACATCGTCGTCCAGCCGCCGGCGCAGGCGGAGCGGGCCACCGCGGCCTGGGCGTCACTGCCGCCGCGATGGCGCAGCATCCTGTGGCTGGTCGAGGTCGACCGGTACTCGCCGGCCGAGCTCGCCGCGGGGCTGTCGCTGACGCCGAACGCGGTCTCCAGCCTCGCGTCTCGGGCCCGGCAGGCGTTGCGGACGGCGTACTCGGCGGCCGACTAGCGGACGCCGCGCAGCCAGCGGCGTTGTAGCGGGGTCTCGACGGCGTTGCGGTGGTAGCGGGCGCGGATCCAGTCGACGGCCTCGTCCGCCGGGACGCCGTCGAGGATCGCCAGCGCGGACAGTGCCGTCCCCGTCCGGCCGCGGCCGCCACGGCAGGCGACCTCGACCCGCTCGCCGTCGCGCGCCCGCCGGTGCGCCTCGTGCAGCGCGTCGAGGGCGTCGGCGCGGTCGAGCGGGATCCAGAAGTCCGGCCAGCGGACCCGCCGATGCGGCCACGCGGGCATCGTCCCGCCCGTCAGGACCAGCGCGAAGTCGGCCGGGCTGGCCGCTGCGCCGAGCGGCCGGCCGCGCACCGTCGCGCCGCTGGGCAGGGTCACCACGCCGGTGTCGTCGAGCCAGTCCGCCATGCGTCGATTCTCGCCGGTCGCGGCGGCCGGCTCGGCCGGCTCGGCCGGATCCGCCCTACGCCCACCGCGAACGCCGGCCGGCGGCGGCCGGCAGCTCAGACGGTCTCGGGGACGGCGTCAGCGGCGGGCTCGGCGCGACGGCGGCGAGCCGACGCGGTCGGACGACGTAGGCCGAGGGCGATGCCGGCGCCGCAGAGCAGCGAGCCGGCCAGGCCGACCGGGGTCCAGGCGGACGTGCCGGCGACGACTCCGACGATCAGGCCGGCGATCGGCATGACCCCGGCGAACAGCCCGGCCCGGTCGGCGCCGAGCCGGACCACGCCGCCGTACCAGAGCAGGAACGCGATCGCCGTCGTGCACACGGCCAGGAACGCGAGCGTCGCCGCCTCGGAGGCCGTCGGGACGACGAGGTCGGCGCCCGGCTCGAGCACGGCCAGGACGGCCAGCAGCGGGACCGCCACCAGGCACACCGCGCCGGACACCTGCAACGGGCTGAACTCCCTGAGCAGCGGGACGGCGAGCAGCGTGAACGCCGCCTCGCAGAGCAGGAAGCCGACGGCGTACGGCAGCGCGCCGAGCGGGGCCGTCGTCGCGCCTTGCACGACCAGGATCCCGGCGACGACGAACGTGCTGCCGGCGAGCGTCCAGGCGCGCACCCGGCCTCCGTCGAGCAGCGGACCGGCCAACGCCAGCACCAGCGGCGTCGCGCCGAGCACCGCGGCCATGAACGCCGGGTCCGATCGCGTCGTGCCCTCGATGAGCAGCCAGTTGAACGCCGCCAGCCCGGTGCCGGCCAACAGCACGAGCCGGCCCAGCTGACGCGGCCGCAGGCGCGGGAGGCGGACCCGGCGCGCCCGCATGACGGCGAGCAGCACGAGTCCGGCCACCAGGTACCGCCACGCCTGCCCGGCCAGCACCGGGTAGTCGGCCAGCAGCGGGCCGAAGGCGATCGAGGCGCCCACGACGGTCATGCCGACGGTGCAGGCCAGAGCACCGGCGACGGCGGGCGACGTGAATCGGGTCATGGGATGATCGTGGCGTGCCAACTGGCCCATGGACAGGGCCAGACGCGACGTGGTCCACTAGGCCAGTGATGTCCGACGTCGCCGCCGAGCTGGCCACGCCCTGGGGTCCGCCGCCGCCGAACGGGAAGGCCGCGTGGCTGCGCGGACGGCTGATCGACGCGATCCTCGGCGGCCGCTTGCTGCCCGGGACGGCATTGCCCGGCGCCCGCGATCTCGCCCACGCCGTCGGTCTGGCCCGCGGCACGGCCGACGCGGTCTACGCGCAGTTGCAGGACGAGGGGTTCATCCGCTCCGAGCCCCGGCGGCGGCCGGTCGTGACCGGGGGGCCCGGGGCAGGTGCGCCGGCGCTCGCCCCGCCCAGCTCGGCCGCTCCGCCGCCGTCGCCGGGGGTGCCCGATCCGGCGCTCTTCCCGCACCGGGCCTGGGCCGCCGCGACCCGCGAGGCGCTGGCCGGGCTGTCCGAACGGGACCTCGGCTATCCGGATCCGGCCGGTCACCCCCGGCTCCGCGCCGCGCTGGCGGACTGGCTCGCCCGGACCCGCGGGGTCGCGGCCGAGCCGGACCAGATCCATGTCACCGGCGGCGTCTCGCACGCGATGTGGATGCTGGCGACGGTGCTCGGCGCGGCGACCTGGTCGGTCGAACGGCCCTGCTCCCCCGGCACGACGCATCACCTGGTGCGCCGCCGGGTCGAGGTGGTGGAGGTGCCGATCGACGCCGACGGGATCGATCCGGCGCTACTGCCCGGCGCCTCGGCAGGTGACGGGGGCGGGGCCGGGGCGGTGATGATCACGCCGAGCCACCAGTATCCGACCGGCATCCAGTTGTCCGCGGCGCGGCGACGGTCGCTCGTGGATGCGTGCCGCGCCGCCGGCCGCTGGATCGTCGAGGACGACTACGACTCGCACCTCGCCGCACCGGGCGTCGTGCCGGCGGCGGTTCAGGCGCTGGCGCCGGACCTGGTCGTGTTCACCGGTTCGCTGTCCAAGCTGCTGGCGCCCGGACTCCGGCTGGGCTGGATCGTCGCGCCGCCGACCGTCGCCGACCGGCTTCGTGAGCAGCGTGAGGACTCCGACCTCGGGGTGTCGGCGGTGCTGCAGCTGACGGTCGCGGCGCTGATCGAGTCCGGCGGACTGGACCGGCACCTGCGCCGGGCCCGCCGCGTTTACGACGAACGCCGGGCGGTGCTGGCGGCGCGACTGGCGCCGCGGTATCGGCTGAGCGGCGCGCCGGTCGGGGTGCACGCGTTCGCCCCGGCGGACGACGCGGCCTCGTTGGCGCGCGAACTGCGGGCGGACGGCATCCCCGCCGCCGCCGTGGACGACGAGCGGCATCCCGGCGCCGTGATCTCCGTCGCCGCCGTCCGCTGAGGCCGGGCGTCCGCTGAGGCCGGGCGGTCCGCCGTGGTCGTCGCGGCGAACGCACTAGGACCCGGCTGTCCTCCAGCTCGAGGGGCAGCAAGGCCGCAGCCGATACCGTCAATTCACAAGAGCCACAGCGGACATGGAACGGCGGCCGCCCCGTGATGGGAGCGGCCGCCGCGTGAATCAGGCGGTCAGACCGCCGCGCCCTGCCGGGCCGGCTCGTCCTCGCCGATCACGGCCGAGCGCCGCTTCGAGAACCACACCGCCCCGATGATAATCGCGACCGCGACCAGCGCGATCGTGTAGCGCAGGCCGTCGTTGGCGTCCGCGCCCACCGACATGGAGACGATGGCCGGCGCGATCAGCACGGAGACCAGGTTCATCACCTTGATCAGCGGGTTGATGGCCGGGCCCGCGGTGTCCTTGAACGGGTCGCCGACGGTGTCGCCGATGATCGTCGCGTCGTGGGCGTCCGAGCCCTTGCCGCCGTGGTGGCCGTCCTCGACCAGCTTCTTCGAGTTGTCCCACGCACCACCGGAGTTGGCCAGGAACACCGCCATGAGCACACCGGTCGCGATGGCACCGGCCAGGTAGCCGGCCAGCGGGCCGACGCCGAGACCGAAGCCGACCGCGATGGGCGCCAGTGCCGCCAGCAGACCAGGCGTCGCCAGCTCACGCAGCGAGTCCTTGGTGACGATGTCCACCACGCGCGCGTACTCAGGGGTCGACGTACCGGCCATGATGCCCGGGTCGTCGCGGAACTGACGGCGCACCTCGAACACGACCGCGCCCGCTGCCCGGCCGACGGCGTTGATGGCCAGGCCGGAGAACATGAACACGACCGAGGCACCGACGATGACGCCGACCAGGACGTTCGGCGAGACGATCTCGAGGATGAACGACGTATCACCGGAGATGTCGCCGCCCACGTTGATCAGCTCGCGCGAGATGGCGTCCATGTAGGAGCCGAACAGCGCCGTCGCCGCCAGGACCGCCGTCGCGATGGCGATGCCCTTGGTGATGGCCTTGGTGGTGTTGCCGACAGCGTCCAGCTCGGTGAGGATCTGCGCGCCCTCGCCGTCGACGTCGCCGGACATCTCGGCGATGCCCTGCGCGTTGTCGGAGACCGGGCCGAACGTGTCCATCGCGACGATGACGCCGACGGTGGTCAGCAGGCCGGTGCCGGCCAGCGCGATCAGGAACAGCGACAGCTCGACCGAGCCGTCACCCAGCAGGAACGTGCCGTACACGGCACCACCGATGACCAGCGCGGTGTAGACGGCCGACTCGAGGCCGAGCGCGATGCCGGAGAGCACGACCGTGGCCGGGCCGGTGAGCGACGTCTTGGCGACGTCCTCGGTCGGCTTCTTGTCAGTGCCGGTGAAGTAGCCGGTCAGCCACAGGATGATGCCGGCCAGCACGATGCCCATGAAGACGGCGACGGTCGCGAGGACCCGCGGGTCACCGTCGTGGTCGCCGAGGCCACCGTCGAGCTGGGCGAAGCTGTCAGGCAGATAGGCGAACGCCGCGATGGCGCACAACACCGCCGAGACGAGCGCTGAGATGTAGAACGCCCGGTTGATCGTGGTGAGGCCGTTCTCGCCGGGCCGCGGACGGGTCAGGAAGATGCCGAGGACCGCGGTGAGCGCACCGAGCGCCGGAACGATCAGCGGGAAGACCAGGCCCTCCTGGCCGAAGGCGACCTGGCCCAGGATCAGCGCGGCGACCAGCGTCACGGCGTAGGACTCGAACAGGTCGGCCGCCATGCCGGCGCAGTCGCCGACGTTGTCGCCCACGTTGTCCGCGATGGTCGCGGCGTTGCGCGGGTCGTCCTCGGGGATGCCCTGCTCGACCTTGCCGACGAGGTCGGCGCCGACGTCGGCGGCCTTCGTGAAGATGCCACCGCCGACACGCATGAACATCGCGAGCAGCGCGGCGCCGAAGCCGAAGCCCTCGAGCACCGTCGGTGCGTCCTCCTGGTAGGCGAGAACGACGATGGCCGCGCCCAGGAGTCCGAGACCGACGGTGGCCATGCCGACGGCGCCACCGGTGCGGAACGCGACCTTCATCGCCGGGTCGCGGCCCTCGTCACGAGCGGCGGCGGCGACACGGACGTTCGCCCGTGTGGCCAGCCACATGCCCATGTAGCCGATGGCGGCGGAGAAGGCCGCACCGACCAGGAAGAACAGCGACCGGCCGAACCGGACGCCGGGATCCCCGGGAAGCAGGAAGAGCAGCCCGAACACCAGCACCACGAAGATGGCCAGCGTCCGGAACTGCCGGTTGAGGTAGGCCGCGGCGCCCTCCTGGACGGCGCGCGCGATCGTCTTCATGCTCTCGGTGCCCTCAGGGGCAGCGAGAACCTCCCGGCGAAACAGCGCCGCCATAGCGAGGGCTGCCACCGCGATCAACGCGACGACAACCACATAGGAGAGGTTGAGCCCGGTCATTCGTCCTCCTTGACGTCGCCCTCGGGCAGGGCGTTGAAACAGCTGTTCGCGCCCGGTCCGTTGGACCGACCGCTGACAGGAATCGGCTCGTTCGGTGTCGCCGGACCGCAACGTGGGCAGGATCCGGCCGACCTGCGGAGTCTAGAGTGCTCTAGCCCCAAAGTTCACGTCGGTCCCCTACCGACATCGTCATCGTCGTGTGAAAGTACCCACACGACGCGACCGCAACGGGCCACTCAGGGCATGTCCGTGGCGGCCACGGCCTCCTCGAGCGTCTCGTGGATCGGGAAGACCTTCGTGAGACCGGTGATGCGGAAGATCTTCAGGATGCGCTCCTGGTTACAGACGAGCCGGAGGGAGCCGTCGTGCTGGCCGACCCGCTTCAGGCCGCCGACGAGGACGCCGAGCCCGGTGGAGTCGAGGAACTCGACCTCACGCATGTCGACGACGATGTGGTAGTGACCCGAGTCGACGAGCTCGACCAGCTGGTCGCGCAGTCTCGGCGCCGTGTAGACGTCGATCTCACCACCGACCGCGACCACGCTGCGGCCACTCTCGGTACGGGTCGACAACGACAGGTCCACGCAGATCCTCCATGCCTCCATCGGTCAACACACAGCGCTCACCGCGTGCCGGGCTCATCCGCATTCAACCATGATGCGAGACTCACGAGGTGCCCCGCCCGAACGACCTGCTCGATGTCCTGCTGACCGGTCCGCACCGGACCGGACGTGTCACGCACATCGAATCGATCCCCGCCCGGGCCGCCAAGCCCGGCACGTGGCCGCTCTGGGTGGATCCCGTCGTGCGCGATCGCTTCATGACCGCTGGCATCGTAGCGCCCTGGGCCCATCAGGCACAGGCCGCTGCTCTGGCCTGGTCCGGTCGGCACGTCGTCATCGCCACCGGTACCGCGTCGGGGAAGTCGCTCGCCTACCAACTGCCGGCGCTGACGGCGGCCCGTACAGGACGGCGCCTCGGCGGCACGACGCTGTACATCTCGCCGACCAAGGCGCTGGCCGCGGACCAGCTGCGCTCGCTCGACGACCTGGGCGTCCCAGGCGTCATGGCGACGACGTACGACGGCGACACCCCGATCGAGCTGCGCGACGTGGCCCGCACGCATGCGACGTACCTGCTCACCAACCCGGACATGCTGCACCACGCGGTGCTCCCGGCGCACCACCGCTGGGCCGGCTTCCTGCGGTCGCTGCGGTTCGTGGTCGTCGACGAGTGCCACGGCTACCGCGGCGTCTTCGGCTCCCACGTCGCGCAGGTCCTGCGGCGGCTGCGGCGCGTCTGCAAGATCTACGGGTCGTCGCCGACGTTCGTCCTCGCCTCGGCGACGACGGCGAATCCGGCCCGCACCGCCGAGCTGCTCATCGGGATGCTGCCCATCGAGGCCGTCACGGAGGACTGTTCGCCCAGCGGCGCGAAGACGTTCCTGCTCTGGGAGCCGCCCCTCCTCGGCGACGGCGCCGGGCGGGGCGCGCGCGGCGCCGACACCGGCGGGCTGGGCAGCGGTCGTACGGACGTGTCTTCCGCCGGGCCTGCCAACCCGATTTCCGGCAACGCCAACCCCGGCAGCACGGCCCCGGGCGGTCCGCCTGCGGCTGGTGCCGTCGTCGTCGGCCCCGGTGCCAGCACCACCGACTCGGCCGGTTCCGGTTCGTGGGGCGTCGACGGCGGGACGGCACGGCGGCGCAGCGTGCTGGCCGAGACCGCTGACCTGCTCACCGACCTCGTCGTGGCCGACGCCCGGACCGTCGCGTTCGTGCGGTCCCGGCGCGCCGCCGAGACCGTCGCCGGGCTGGCACGGTCGGCGTTGTCCGAGGTCGACGCGTCGTTGCCGGACCGGGTCGCGTCGTACCGCGCCGGCTATCTGGCCTACGAGCGCCGGTCGCTGGAGGCGGCGCTCAACGACGGGTCGCTGGTCGGCCTCGCCGCGACGACGGCGCTCGAGCTCGGCGTCGACGTGAGCGGGCTGGACGCCGTGCTGATCGCCGGCTGGCCGGGGACCCGGGCGTCGCTGTGGCAGCAGGCCGGGCGAGCCGGGCGCGCTGGTCAGGAGAGCCTGGCGGTCCTGGTGGCCAGCGACAACCCGCTCGATTCGTACCTCGTGCAACACCCCGAGGCGATCTTCGAGCAGCCTGTCGAGGAGACGGTGCTGGATCCGGACAACCCCTACGTCCTGGCGCCGCACTTGTGCGCCGCCGCCGCCGAGCGTCCGTTGACGGTCGAGGACGCGGCCATCTTCGGCCCGTCGACCGAGGACGTCCTGCCCACACTGGAACACCGGCGGCTGCTGCGGCGGCGGGTCAAGGCCGAGACCACCTGGCACTGGACCAAGCGGGAACGCCCGACCGACCTGGCTGACCTGCGCGGGTCCGGCGGACTGGTCAGCCTCGTCGAGGTGGGCACCGGCCGCGTGCTCGGCACCGTCGACGGCGTCCGGGCGCATTCGACCGCCCACGAGGGCGCCGTCTACGTCCACCAGGGCGACACCTATGTCATCGAGAGCCTGGACCTCGACGAGGGCGTCGCGATGGCGCAACCCGGCGCGCCGGACTACACGACGACGGCGCGCGAGGTCAGCACGCTGCGGGTGCTGGAGGAGTCGGCGTCGGAGAAGTGGGGGTCGGCGCGCCTCGCGTTCGGCACCGTCGAGGTGGTCAGCCAGGTCGTCGGGTACCTCAAGCGGGCGCTGCGCAGCGGCGAGGTGCTCGGCGAAGTCCCGCTCGACCTGCCCGAACGCCGGCTGCGGACCCGTTCCGTCTGGTGGACGCTGCCCGACGACGCGATCGCCGCCGCCGGGGTGTCGATGGCGGACGCGCCAGGCGCGGCGCACGCGGCCGAGCACGCCTCGATCGGGATCCTGCCGCTGGTGGCCAGCTGCGACCGCTGGGACATCGGCGGGCTGTCGACGGTCCTGCATCCGGACACCGGCATGCTCACGGTCTTCGTGCATGACGGTCACCCCGGTGGCGCGGGCTTCGCCGAACGCGGCTTCCACGCGGCGCGCTCCTGGCTGACGGCGACGCGCGACACGATCGCCGCCTGCCCTTGCCCCGACGGCTGCCCATCGTGCGTGCAGTCGCCGAAGTGCGGCAACGGCAACGAGCCGCTCGACAAGGCCGGGGCGGTCCGGCTGCTGGACGTGCTGCTGTCCGCGACCGACTGACCCGCGCTATATCCGCACGTCGGCGGGCGGGTCGTCGCTACGGTGAGACGTAGGGGGTCGATGAAGGGGTGTCGCCGTGGGTCTGGTCGCTGTCGCACTGATCGTTCTCCTGCTCGCTTTGTTGTTGACCATCGGTGTGCTCACCGGCGCCGGTGAGTCGCTCTCGGTGGACCTGCTCGGTTCCGAGGTCACGACGTCGGGGTCCGGGCTGTACATCGCCGGGTTGATCACCGGCCTCGCGACGCTGGCCGCGTTGTGGCTGCTGCGGATCGGGCTGCGCAAGGAGCTGAAGCAACGCAAGCGGATCCGCGACCTAGAGCGACGTGCCGGTGGCGGCGCCGACGAACCGCACGGCACGCCGGCCGACGAGCGTCCGTCCTCCGACGCCGACCGTCCGCGATCCGACGAAGACGAGCACCGTCGCGACAAGGACGGCGACCCGGAGCCGGCCCGCGCTGACTCCGGGACAACCGACCGCGACCGCTCCTGACCGCTGCCCCGCCAATCGACCACGCACGGCCACCGGCTCCGTGCCCGAGCGCCGGCCGCGCCATGACGGCCGACGGACGACCGTGCCGCCGCCTTGTGCGGCGCGGCAGCACGCGTCCGCGGGGTCCCCAGCACGCCGGACGGGTACGTCGAACCACCACCTAGGCTGGCCGCGTGACGTCGCCGCTGGGGTCGATCCCCGCACCTGGGCTGGTGCTCGGCGGCATCTTCTCCCTCCAGATCGGCGCCGGTCTCGCGAAGGGCCTGTTCGACACGCTGCCGCCGACCGCCGTCGTGTTCCTGCGGCTGGCGTTCTCGGCCGTGGCGCTGGCGGCCATCACCCAGCGGGCGGTCCGCGCCGCGCTGCGTCGTGCCTCGCGCGGTGACCTGGGGCTCGCGGTCACCTTCGGGCTCTCGCTGGCCGCGATGAACATCGCGATCTACGAGTCCTTCTCCCGCATCCCGCTCGGCGTCGCCGTCACGATCGAGTTCATCGGCCCGCTCGGGGTGGCGGTCGCGCTGTCGCGCCGTCGGCTCGACCTGGTCTGGGTGCTGCTCGCCGCCACCGGGGTCGTGCTGCTGGCCCGCGGCGGGCCGGGCGGCATCGATCCGGTGGGCGTGCTGTTCGCACTGGTGGCAGCCGTTGGCTGGGCGGCGTACATCCTGCTCGGCAAGCAGCTGGGCCAGCGGTTCCCGGGATCGTCCGGCCTGACCGTGGCCAGCGTCGTGGGCGCCGTCGCGGTGGCACCGATCGGACTGACCACGGGCGGTGCCGACCTCTGGCAGACGCACGTGCTGGTGTTGGCGGCAGGGATCGCGCTGTTGTCATCGGTGATTCCGTACTCCTTCGAACTCGAGGCGTTGCGTCGCATGCCGGCGACGGTGTTCGGGATCTTGATGAGCCTCGAACCGGCGGCGGCCGCGCTGGTCGGGCTCGTGGTGCTGAACGAGGTGCTGCACGTCCAGGAATGGATCGCGATCGGGCTCGTCGTGGCAGCCTGTCTCGGCGCGACTCGGCAACCAGCGAGCCGCGCCGAGACCTGACCTCGCCGGAGCTGCCCACGCACGGAGGTCGCCCCCACGCCGGACCGCCATTCCTTAGCCAGGTCGCGGCGGGCCGGCGCGGGCACGCCGGTCCTGGGCGGGCAGCCACGGCAACGCTGACGTGGTCTCGACCCGCACCTGGACCTCCACCTCCATGCCGTCGATGACGCAGTCGCGGAGGACGGCACCGTTGGCATCGGCGATGCGGCCGGCGTCGGCGCAGGGATCCGCTGAGCCGAACGCCAGCCGGTTCGCCGCCGCCAGCGCGGCGAGGTCTGCCGCCGCGGCCGCCCGATGACGAGCCGACTGACCCGCCGCCAGGACCGCCACGGCCTGCAACGCGACCATGACCACCAGCACGATCGACAGGATGAACACCGTTCCCGCGCCGCGCTGGCTGCAGCGGCGTCGGACCGGCATCATCCCGCCTCGGCCAGCGCGACCGAGCCGCCCGACACCGTCGGCGCCGGAAGCGTGTCGCCCAACGGACCCGGCATGGACATCCGCGCGCTGACCCGGACCTCGATCGTCCCGCCGATCTCGTCGACGTCGACGTCCGCGCCCGCCGGCGCCGCCTCGGCCGCGACGTCACGGACGACCGCCAGGTCCTCGCCTCGTGCTGCTGCCCGCGCCGCCTCACGAGCGGCGTCGGTGCACCTCAGATGCCCAGCGGCGATCGTCACCGCCCAGACCGCCATGAGCAGCACCAGCACGAGTGCCGGGAACCCGGCGGCGATCTCGGCCGTCACCATGCCGCGGTCGTGGGCCGACGTCAGGCGTCGCAATCGGCTGCCGATGCCTGGATCGCCCCGCGCCGTGGGTCGCCGGCGGCTCATCCGCCGATCACCCCGAACGCCTTGTCGATGACGTTGCTGAGCAGGTCCTGAATCGGCTCACTGGTCAGCAGCTTGTAGAGCACGCCGCCGAAGCCGCACGCCGCGACAGTCCCGACGGCGTACTCAGCGGTCGTCATACCGCGCTCGCTACGCAGCCGGCCGAACCGGTTGATGATCTTGGACATGGTAGGAACCTCCCTGGAAACCGGCGGACCGGCCGGCGCGGAGGCCGCGTTCTGCAGGCCTGCGACCAGGTTCTTCGGCCGGACGGGCGGATCCCAGCGCCGATCGCGATTTTGGGGACAACCAACGGAATCGGGTCGGCCTGTGGACAAGCCCGGCCCTGACGGCGTCCGCTCAGGCGTAGGACCAACCGGACCAGGCGGTGATCTCGATCAGGATGATCGGCCCGCGCGGAGGATCGGCGCGGTACTGGCCGTAGCGAAGGCTCAGCACGACGAGCGCGCCGTCGCGCCCGCGGCCGTCGTCGAGGACGACCGCGCGACCGTCGGCTCGGACCCACCAGAGCCGGGTCCAGTCCTCGTCGTAGTGGTCGCACATGATCGCTACGAACGGGTTCTCGGCGATGTTGCGCAGCCGCTGCAAGGCGAGGGTGGTCTTCGGCTTCTGGTCGACGGCGATCGCGACGCGGTCGGTTCCGGACGCCGACACCAGGGCGAACGTGATGGGGACCAGGTGCGGACGGCCATCGGCACCAGTGGTCGCCAAGTGCGCGACCCGGGCAGCCGCCATCCGCTGCCTGCACACCTCTGGCGTCAGCCGCACGACGCATCACCGCCCAGGTCGAGGCTACCGGCGCGGTGTCAGAGCAGCAGTGGACCCGACGTCGCGATGACCGGCACGACGCCGACCAGCACGAACGCCGGCAGGAAGCAGAGTCCCAGCGGCGCGGCGGCCCGAGCGCCCAGCGAACGGGCCCGAGCCTCGCCCGCCCACCGCGCGGCGTCGCGGGCGTCGGCGGACACGCGCTCCAGGACGGGCGACGGAGACGTCCCACGAGTCATCGCCGCGGTGAGCGCTCTGGACAGCGGCCGCACCGCGGGCTCGGCGGCGAGATCGGCCCAGGCGACGCCCGGTTCGACGCCGACGTTCGCAGCCGCGGCGGCGTCGATGAGAGCACGGCCGAGCGGTCCGCCGATCGCCGCGCCGACGGTCTCGGCGGCGACCGCGGGTGGACAGCCCGCCGAGAGCGCCGCCGTCATGAGGTCGGCGGCCAGCGGCAGCATCGCGACGACCCGTTCGCGCTCACGTTTGCGGGCCGCCGGTTCGAGCCGGCCCAGGCCGTACCAAGCTCCGGCCACGACACCAGCTCCCACGACGAACCCCACGGCGCCGCCGATCAGCCAGACCGCGGCGACTCCGGCGATCGCCGCGGCGAGCCCTCGGGTGTGACGCGGGGCTGCTGCACGATCGGGGCGCTCCAGACCTCCCGACCGCTTGGCCGGCAGGAGAGGCGTCGGCCGGCCGAACCGCACCGGCCGCTCCGCCCGGCGACCGGTCGACCCGTCGGCGACCAGGCCATGACCCGAACCGTCGACCACCCGGCCACGGCCTAACCCGTCCATCAGGTCCTCGGCGGAGGCGTCTGCCACAGCCGGGCCGCGGGAACCCGTCCGTCTCCTGATCAAACGGGGTTCGCGGTGGTGCAGGACGGAGCGCAGCCGGGCGACTCCCGGCGCCGGTGCGAACGCCACGACCGCGGCAAGAGCGGCACATGTCATGGCCAGCAGGGTCATGATCGGTTCACCGTCCTTGCTCGTCGGGCCTCATCGGAGCCCCGCAGGCCGGGCTCGGCGAGGTCACGATTCCCACGATGACCTCGTCTGTTGCGACGCCCGGTCGACCCAGACCAGGCCCATCGCGACGAACAGCGCGGCCAGGATCAGGCAGGCGAGGCCGTACGGCGTGCCGGTGAGGAACCCGGCCGCGTCGGCGTCGCCCGCCGAGAACAACAGCAGCGTCGCCACCGGCAAGCAGGCCATGAGCCGCGCCGTGGCCCGGACCGACGCCAGCTGGGTGTCGGCCTCGCGCCGGACGGTCGCCTCGGCTCGAACCGAGTCGGCCACCGCGACCAGCACCGAGGACAGGGCGGCGCCGGTGCGTTCGGACACCTCCCAGGCGGCAGCGACCGCTCGAAGCGCGCCCGCACCTGCCAACGCGCCGGTGGCCCGAAGCGCGGCTGCCGGATCGCCGCCGAGCGCGGCTCGTCCGGCGGCGGGACCGAACAGGTCGGGCCACTCGGTGGCGACCGCGCTGAGCGCGTGGGCCGGTGGGACACCTGAGGCGAGCTCGCCCGCGAGGGCCACGCAACCCTCGGCGACCTCGGACTCCCGCCGCCGCCGGTCCTGTCGCTGCCGCCGACGCCGCAGCAGAGACCGCCCGAGCGGGACGGCGAGCAGCCCGCCCACCAGCCCGGCCGGTCCGGCCAGAGCAAGTCCACCGACCCCTGCCGCGACCGCTGCACCGAACAGGACGACGCGCGGCGACAGCGAATCCGGCCCCATCGCACGACGATGGGCCGGCCGGCCGAGCCGCGTCTCCAGCAACGACGGCCGCCCGGTCCAGACGACCGCCGCCAAACCACCCAGCACGATCGCCAGTAGCTCCGTCACGGCTCCCACCCCCGCCGCGCGAGGAGTCCGGCCAGCACGTCGAACCCTGGACCACGCGACACCGCGCCGTCACCGTCCACCAAGAACGCCGTCGCCGTCTCCAGTCCGCCCGCGGCGGCACGCGACGCCGCGCCCGCTCCGTCGCCGACCATCACGTCGACCTGCGCGACCCGCCGCCGGCCGTCGTCATCGCGGACGAGGTGGATCACGGCGTCGAGGGCCGCCCGCGCCTGTGCGTGAACGGCCGCCCGGCCCAGCCCGGCGGCCAGCCCGAGCGCCTCGAGCCGGGCCGGAACGTCCGCCGTCGAGTTGGCGTGCAGCGTCCCGCAGCCGCCTTCGTGGCCGGTGTTCAGCGCTGCGAGCAGATCGACGACCTCGGCGCCGCGGACCTCGCCGACCACGATCCGGTCCGGCCGCATGCGCAGGGCCTGGCGCACCAGGAGGTCGAGTCCGATGCGGCCGGCGCCCTCGACGTTGGCGGCGCGGGCTTCGAGCCTGACCACGTGCGGATGGTCGGGCCGCAGTTCGCCGGCATCCTCGACCAGCACGATCCGCTCACGTGGATCGCAGACCCCCAGCAACGCCTCGAGCACCGTGGTCTTGCCGCAACCGGTAGCGCCAGTCACGAGGAACGCCAGCCGGGCCTGGACGAGCGCCGTCAGCCAGGGATCGAGCTCGGCAGGCACGGTCGCCGCCGCGACGAGGTCGGCGAGACTCAGGGCCCGGTCGGAGGGAACGCGCAATGAGATGACGGTCCCGTCGGGAGCGATCGGCGGTACGACCGCATGGAGCCGCACGCCACCGGCCAGCCGAGCATCGACGTAAGGAACGGCGTCGTCGAGTCGCCGGCCCGCCGAGGCGGCGAGACGGACCGCGAGCCGCCGCACGGCGGACTCGTCGCGGAAGCGCACCGGCTCGCGCCGCAAGCCGTCGCCGTCGTCGAGCCAGACCTCGTCAGGAGAGTTGACCAGCACGTCCGTCACGCCGGGCCGGCGCAACAGCGGATCGAGCGGACCGGCGCCGGTGATCTCGGCCCGCAGCACCTCGGTGACCTCGAGCACGGCGGCGTCGCCGAGGACCGCGCCCTCGGAGCGCAGCAGCGCGGCGACCCGGGCCGGCGTCGGTGCCTCGGCCGCCTGAGCCAGAGCGGACCTGATGCGGTCGAGGAGAGTCTCGTCGAACCTCATCGGCCCACCGCCGAGCGCAACGGATCGAGCGTCGGCCTAGCCGGAGCGAACCCTCGGCCGCCTCTCACCCCGCCCGGCCTCATACGCCCACCGGCCGGTGCTCGCGCAGCAGAGTCTCGATCAGCCGTCCGCACCCCTGGACCAGCGGGCCCTTGTCGTCCAGGCCGGGCGATTCGCCGCGGTCGAGCTGCACCCCGAGCCGGGGTTCCGCCGGGAGGTGCATGGCGAACGGCAGGCCGAGCGCCATCGCGACGTCAGGTCCGCTCAGGCCGGACGACGACGGTCCGCGCGTCACCACCCGCACGTCGGCCGCCAGGGTGGTGAGGCTCGCCGCGACCCGGGTGGCCGCCGCGACCGCCCGCACCTCCGCCGGCACGACCAGCAGCACCGAGGCGCACAGTCCGATGGCGTACTCGGCGGCCGGATCGGGCCAGCGCGGCAGATCGAGCACGACCAGGTCGACGGCGCGTCTGGCCGCGGCCAGGACGACGTCGGCGGCGTCGGGCGCCAGCGTCAGCAGGTCACCGCGATCCCAGGACAGGACCGCCAGTCCGTGCCGGCCGGGCAGTTCCGACCGCAGTGCCCGCGCGCCCAGCCGGCCCCTGCTGTCGGCGAGATCGGGCCAGCGCAGGCCGGTGACGTCCTCGGCGCCGAGGACGAGGTCGAGGCCGCCGCCGAGCGGATCGAGGTCGGCGAGGATGACCGCCATCCCCTGCCGGCTCGCCGTCACCGCGAGACCTGTGGCCAGCACGGATGCGCCCGCGCCGCCCCGGCCGCCCACGACCCCGACCACGAGCGCTTCGCCGCCGCCCCCTTCCGCGGCGTCGGCGAACCGGCCGGCCAGCCAGGGCTCGTCCTCGGGGAAGAACAACACCTGCTCGGCCCCGAGCGCGACGCCGCGGCGCCAGACGCCGGCATCGTCACTGCGTTCGCCGATCAGCAGGACGCCGGGTCGTCGAGGCAGCGACATGGCGAGCAGGACATCGGCCTCGTCGTTGCCCACGACCACCAGCGGGACCTGCGCCCAGCGCGAGCGCGCCGACTCGGGCCGATGGGTGACCTCGAGCTCGACCGACGCCGCGGCGGCGAGCCGCAACAGATCGTCGAGGAGCGCGTCGTTGTGGGTGACCACCAACGGGCGCGGTGGCGGCGGCACGTCGATCGGACTGCCCGGCCGGTGGCGGGAACGGGTGATGGTGTTGGACACGGGGGACCTCCGGGGATGGGTGCGGAACTCCCTTCCACCCTTGCCGCTGAGATCCGTTCGTTCGCGGGCCGATTCGCGAAATGTGGACAACTCGGCGAACCCGTTGGTGCTGTGGACAGCGGGCGCGTCAGCCGACCTGGCCGTGGCGGCAGGCATGCCGGCTGGCGGGCACTCCGCGGGGGCCGGAGACCGTCCCCACCCCACCGGCAGAATCCGATGTAACCGGTGCCACAAAAGAACACGGCCCCTGCCGGGTGGGAGGCAGGAGCCGTGCGGACCCGGCCAGGGGGGCGGGCCGGGTCAAAAGGCGGCGGGGGGGTGCCGCCAGAACGGATAGTCCCCAGCGGTGGCGGGGGCCAAACACACGTGACAACTTTTTAATCCACACCCGCCACGGAGCCGCCTGGAAGCGGCCCAGCGCGCGGATCTATATCCTCGATACTTGTGGACAACGACGACCGCCCTCCGACCGCGGCGTTCTTCGACCTCGATAAGACGATCATCGCGAAGTCGAGCACGCTGGCCTTCTCCAAGAGCTTCTACCAGGGCGGTCTGATCAACCGTCGAGCTGTGCTGCGCAGTGCGTACGCCCAGTTCGTCTACCTCGTGGGCGGCGCCGACCACGACCAGATGGAACGCATGCGCGAGTACCTGTCCGGCCTGGTCACGGGCTGGGACGTGCAGGTGGTCAAGGACATCGTGGCCGAGACGCTGCACACCATCGTCGACCCGATCGTGTACGACGAGGCGGTCACGCTGATCGAGGAGCACCACCTGGCCGGCCGTGAGGTCGTCGTCGTGTCGTCGAGCGGTGTGGAGGTCGTGGAGCCGATCGGCGACATGCTCGGCGCCGACCGCGTCATCGCGACTCGCATGGTCGTCGGCGACGACGGCAAATACACCGGCGAGATCGACTTCTACGCCTACGGCGAGAACAAGGCCGACGCGATCCGCGAGCTGGCCAAGGACAAGGGCTACGACCTCAGCCGCAGCTACGCGTACACCGACTCGGCGACCGACCTGCCGATGCTCGAGGCGATCGGCCACGCGTACGCCGTCAACCCCGACCGTGCGCTGCGCCGGGCCGCGGCCGACCACGGCTGGCCGGTGCTGGTGTTCTCGAAGCCGGTCGCGCTGCGCCAGCGGGCGTCGATCCGCGACGCGCCGAAGCCGGCCATCGCGGCGGCGGCGATCAGTGCGGGCGCGGCGGCCGCGGGGCTGGCCTGGTACGCCGTCCGCCGGCGCCGCTCCTGACGCCTCAGGATTGACGGTATCGGCTGCGACCTCGCTGCCCCTCGAGCTCGAAGACAGCCGGGCGGCCGTCCGCCGGATTCGTCTCGTCCCGACCGGGATCCCGAGCCGGGAGCGGCGTCAGCCGCCGAGTTCGCGCGCCCGATCGCGGTAGTACGCCGCCTCGTCGTCGCGGCCGAGCTCGTACAGGACTTCGCCGAGGCGGGCCATGGCGGGACCGTGGCCGGCGTCGGCGGCGCGGCGGTAGATCCGTTCCGCGGACTCGAACTCCCCTCGCTCCACGTAGGAGTCGGCGAGGAACATCCAGTTGGAGAGGTTGCCGGCGGATGGGTCGGTGACCGGTCCGGACTCGATCTGCTGGTCCGTACCGGCCTGCTGCTGCGCCAGCGCTCGCGACCCGACCACAAGGGCCGCGGAGATCACCCCGCAGGCCGCGAGGATCGTCGCCGAGGCGGCGGTCGAGATCTGCACGTCCATCGCGATCGCCACGATCAGCGCAGCGAGCAGCACCACTACGCCGGCCAGAACGATCCACATGACGTGTCTGAGCCGGTTCCCCCGGTTCACCATGGTTTCCGATCATGGCCCCGATAGGCAGACCTCGCAAACGGAACGAACCGTGACCGCGATGTGCTGTCCGGATCAGCAGGTCGGGGCCACAATCGGTCCATGGAGACCGACGACGAGCGAACAGTGCCCTTGGAGCTGGGCACCGTCGGTCCGCCGTCTGCCGACGACGACGATGCGGAGAACTCCCGCCCGATCCCACGGTGGCGGCTGTGGACCGGACTGGGCGCGGCGCTGGTCGTGGGCGCAGTCGTGGGCATCGTCGCGAACAACGCCCGCAACGACGCCGCCGAGTACGCCGAGGTCGGCCTCGTCCGCGGCACGGTCGACGTCGAGTTCGGCTCGCCGCTGTCGTCGAACGCGCAGCGGTTGTCCATCAACCTGGTCAACACCGGGCCGCGTGAGCTGGAGATCCTCGAGGTCGACGTCGACGGCTTCACGTCGGTGCCGAACCCCGACGGCGAGGACAGGCCCGTGTCGGTGGCACCCGGAGAGTGGGTCCGCGTCGACGCTACGGTCGAGTCGGACTGCGACACCCGGCCGCCCGGAACGCTGCAGGTCAACGTCCGCACCGGCTCGGGCGAGCGGACCGTGGCCGTGGCCGGGCAGCCGGGCGACGATCAGCTGATCTGGGCCTGGCAGACCGGCTGCGACACGGCCGGCGGCACAGGCGTGTTCATCGGCGACACCCGCACCATCTCGGCCGACGCCAGCGGCGCGCGCATCGTCCTGCCGGTGACGAACGGCGCCGACGAACCGCTCACCGTCACCACCATGGAGACCACGACGCCGGGCTTCGCGATGACGACCGATCCGCTGCCGGTCGATGTCGAGGCGGGCGCGACGGTCCAGGTCGAGACGGTGTGGACGGTGACGGACTGTGAGGCCGCCGCCCGGTTCGCCGAGGCGACCGTCGCCGTCAACATCCACAACGAGAGCATGGACACCCGCGTCTCGCAGCCGCTGGACAACACGACGCTGATCGAGCTGGTCCGCCTCTCGGTCCGCGTCTGCGAAACGTAAAGATCTGCCCATTGCCCTTTCGCTGGCCCCCCGCGATGACCTAGAAACGAAGTACGGACCGCAAGGTCCACGCACGGCGGTAGGGAACCCACGCGGCGATCCACCCATGTACGGGCAGTCGTCCCCGGGAATGCCGGGGCGACGGACGCGATGCACGCTCTGGTAACCCATCTCAGCCGTGTCAGCGGCGGCGCCCTACCTCACGCGGGGCGCCGCTCGCATGTGCGTGACGCAGCCCCGCCGTGAGGTGAGTTTCTAGCCCGCCTCGGACGCCGGCGTCCGCACGTGTTCGGCCAGCGTGAGCCCCACCTCGGCGCCGCGGGCGTACGCGTCGGCGCACTGGCGGATCCACGCGCCGACGCCGTCCGGCGCACCGCCCGCGTACGCCTGCGCCAGCGCCTCGTAGGCCCGCTCCAGCGCGAGGTGCCCGGCCTCCGGCACGCTCACCGCCTTCGTGTCGACGCCCAGGGCGACGAGCACGACCCGCTCCGCCGCCCGCGCGACCACGCCGTCGGCGACCCCGAACGTGCGCAGCGCCAGCAGCTCACCGTGCACCAGCGCCGCGACGACAACGCCCGGCGCCGCGGTCGGCGCCGTCGCCAGCCGCAGCAACTGGTCGAGCCGGACGGCGTCCGCCGACTCGCGCGGGCGCCCCAGCTGATCGGCGTCGGCGACCAGATCGCGTGCGGCCAGCATGTGCAGCCTGGCCAGCGCCTGCCGCGGCGACCGTCCCCACACCTGGGCCAGCTCGGGTACCGCCGCCGTGACCCGCAGCGCGCCCTGCAGCACCGGATCGTCGACGGCGTCCGGGTCACCGCCATCGAGCGCGGCCGATGCCTGCGCACCACGCAGCGCGGACAACGCCGCCACCCGGCCGGCGTCGCGGCGCATGGCCGGATGCCGGAGCAACGCGTCGACGGAGCTGCGGGCCTGCGCGGCCGCCGCACCCACGCCGGTCAGGCTGAGCACCTCAGCGAGCGGATCGTCCATGCGGTCAGCCTAGGAGGGGCCGGGCAAGACCGGCGATGAGAGGGGGCCGGAGGTCTCCTCGACATCGTCGGTGCGAGGCGCAGGATCGGGTGGCCGTACAGGAGCTTGCTCGGCCCGACGACTCTGATGTCCAGCCAAGAAGCCCGATTGACAAAAATCAACTTTACATACAAGAATCTCTTCGCATGAGGGATGTGCTCTACCTCGACGAGGTCGGCAAGGCCGAAGCGCTGATGAAGCCGCAGCGCGTGGAAGTGCTGCGGCAGTTGGCCGAGCCACGCTCGTGCACCGAGGTCGCCAGAGCCCTCGGCCAGACGCCACAGTGGGTCTACTACCACGTGAAACGCCTGGTCGACGCGGGTTTGGCGGTCCGGGTGAACGAGCGCCGGGTGCGCGGCATCAACGAAGGCGTCTACCAGGCGACCGCCCGGTCGTACTGGCTGTCGCCGCGCCTGGTCGGCCGGCTCGGCCCCCGTCGGAGCAGGGACGCCCTCAGCCTCGGCTACTTGCTCGACCTCATGGAGGAGGTGCAGGACGATGTCGCGACGATCGCGGGCCTGGCCGGCAGCCCGGCCGCGCCCGAGCTGCCGTCCATCGGCGTCTCCGGCGAGATCCGGGTCGACCCGGAGCGGCGCCAGGAGTTCCTCGCCGACCTGCGCTCCACCCTCGAGGACCTCTTCACCCGTTACGGAGGCGCCGACGGCGACGAGTTCCGGCTCGCCGTCGCGCTGTACCCACGCATCGCGAAGGAGACCCCACGATGACCCCGCCCGCCAGGTTGCGAGCCCGCGCGCAGGCGCCGCTGGCCGCCGTCCGCCGCGCGCTCACCGATCCCGCCGCCCTGCGCAGCTGGCTGGCCGAGTTCGCCGAGGTCGACCCGCGGCGGCGACGCTACGCGTTCTGGGGCCGCTACACGCCCGACGGCGCCGAGCCGCGGCAGCGCCTGCTCCATCTCGACGACACCACCATCCTGCTCGCCTGGTCGCTGGGCGGTGAGGACACGACGACCGAGATCGTGCTGGCCCCGGACGGGCCCGACGCCACGCTCATCACGCTGACCCAGTCGCACGTGCCGCCGTGGAGCGTCGAGGTCGCCGAGACCGACATCCTCGGCATGCTCCCGACGTTCTGGGCGCTGTCCATCGCCAACCTCGTCGACTACCTCGAGGGCCGCGACCTCACCCCGAAGTGCGACTTCACCTCGCTCGACATGCGTGGCGAGGTCACCATCGCCGCGACACCCCGGGACGTCTACGAGTCGATGGTCGACCCCGGGCTGTATCGCCAATGGTTCGGCGCCAACGTCCAGATCGAACGGCACGTCGGCGGCCGGTTCGCCATGGGCGGCTTCGACCTGGACGACGAGCCCGCGGTCATCGTCGAGCTGGAGCCGGACCGCAAGGTGAGGCTCGAGTGGCCGTCGCTGGTCGCCACCTGGGAGCTCGAAGGCTCCAACGGCGGCACCCGGCTGACGTTCGTGCACAGCGGCTTCGACGAGGACAACCCGCCGTACGGCGGCTGGCTCGGCTGGCTCGGCGGAGTCGCAGCGTTGCGCCGGTTCCACGAGCTGTACCACCCCGACCTGATCTGGGTGCAGCTCGACCTGCCCGGCCTCCCCGACGGCATGCTGACGGAGTCAAGCCATGACCAGCGCTGACGTCGTCGCCCGGGCCGGCCGGCGTGAGTACGCCGGACTGGCCGTCCTCACCCTGCCCACGACCCTCATCTCGCTGGACATGAGCGTGCTGTACCTGGCGCTGCCGCACCTCGGCGCCGACCTCGGCGCGAGCAGCCTGCAGCAGCTGTGGATCACCGACGTGTACGGCTTCATGGTCGCCGGGCTGCTGATCACGATGGGGACGATCGGCGACCGCATCGGCCGGCGCCGGCTGTTGCTGATCGGTGCGGCGGCGTTCAGCGTCGCCTCGGTCGTGGCCGCCTACTCCACCAGTCCCGAGATGCTCATCGTCACCCGTGCGCTGCTGGGGGTCGCCGGCGCGACGCTGATGCCGTCGACGTTGACGCTGATCAGCACCATGTTCCGCGACCCGCGCCAGCACGGCATGGCGATCGCCGTCTGGATGGCGTGCTTCATGGGCGGCCTGGCCCTCGGCCCCATCGTCGGCGGCGTGTTGCTCGAGCACTTCTGGTGGGGCTCGGTGTTCCTGCTCGGCGTGCCGGTGATGCTGCTGCTCCTGGTCACCGGGCCGGCGGTGCTGCCCGAGTACCGCAACCCGGCGGGCGGCCGGCTCGACCCGGTCAGTGTGCTGCTCTGCCTCGGCACGGTACTGCCGCTGGTCTACGGACTGAAGGAGATCTCCCGCGACGGTGTCCGGGTGCTGCCCGCGGCGGCGGTCGTGGCCGGGCTGCTGGCCGGGCACCGGTTCGTCCGCCGGCAGCGGGCGTCGGCCGAGCCGATGCTCGACCTGCGGCTGTTCGGCAACCGCACCTTCACGGCCGGGCTGACCATCTCGACCATCGCCGGAGTCATGGCCGGCAGCCAGCTGTTCGTCTATCTGTACCTGCAATTGGTGGCCGGCCTGTCGCCGCTGGACGCCGCGCTGTGGCTGCTGCCGTCGGCGCTGGTGACGATCGTCAGCCTGCAGGTCGCTCCGTTGCTGGCCCGGCGGTTCGCGCCGGCGCGGGTCATGGCGGCCGGGCTGGTGCTCGTCGCGGCGGGCTACGTCCTGCTGACGCGGGTCGACGGGTCCGGCTCGCTCGGGCTGCTGATCACCGGGCTCGTGGTGACCGCGGTCGGCATCGGGCCGATGGCCGGGCTCAGCATGGGGCTGGCGCTCGGCTCGGTCCGCCCCGACCAGGCCGGCTCCGCGGCGGCGATGTCCGAGACGGCCGGCGAGTTCGGCATCGCCGCCGGAGTCGCCGTCATGGGGGTCATCGGCACCGCGATCTACCGCCACGCCGCCGACGCCGACCAACTGCCCGCCCCCCGAGGGGAACTCGCCGCCGACGTCCGCGACGCCCTGGCCGGCGCGCTCAACGGCACGGCGACCGTCAGCGCCGTGATCGCCGTCGGGCTCGGCGTCCTCGCCCTGGCCGCCCTTCGCCACGTCCGCCCGGTCGGCGCCGAGGACCCACCGTGACGACCGCGGTTCTACGACTGGGGCGATGCGGTCGTGGCGCACCCGTTCGCCAGCATGCTGGTCACGCTCGGCTTCCTCCGCTCCGAACTCCACCTCGCCGACGACACCCGCGAGCACGACGGGTGCGCGACGCCTACCTCGAGGCGTTCGCCGAAGCTCGTGACGGAACTCGAGCTGGCCTGCCGGGTCGGCAAGATCGCGCGGTCGCTGGTCTGGCTCCCCGCGGTACGCGCGGAGGGCTTCGAGAGCGCCGGGGCCTTCCGGCGGGCGCCACTGTCGTCGCTGGCCGCGGTGCTGGCCGAGTCACCGATCGACCTCGGCTGACCCAGCGCCAGGGCCCACCAGACCACGGTCACGGAACGACGCCGGTCGGCTCGATGACGTAGTGGACGCCGGTCAGCTCCTCCGAGCGCTCCCACAGCCACGCCGCGCGGACGGCGTCGCGCGACCGGCCGATCGTGCCGACCACCTTCGGGTGGCCGCGGCGCTGCAGGAACCCGTCCGGCCCGATGCAGACGCCGCCCCGCACGTCCGGAGCGGCCGCCGCGTAGAGGATCGGCAGCACGCCCATCTCGGGACGCTGCGCCGGTCCGCCGGCCAGGATCTTGCCCTGCAGCGAGGTGTCCCGGCGCTGCCCCTCGGTCGCCGAGACGCCCGGATGAGCGGCGACGGACACCGTCCGGCGTCCCGCCGCGGCCAGCCGGCGCTGCAACTCGTAGGCGAACAGCAGGTTGGCCAGCTTCGACTGCGCGTAAGCCAGCCAGCGCTGATACCGGCGACGCTCCCAGTCGAGGTCGTCGTGGACGCGGCCGAGCACGTGCAGGCCGCTGGACACCGTCACGACCCGGTCGCGCACGCGGTTGACCAGCAGCCCGGTCAGCGCGAACGGCGCGAGGTGGTTGACGCCGAGGTGCCGCTCGAAGCCGTCCGCCGTCGTGTCGTGCGGCACCGCCATGACACCG
Organism: Jiangella alkaliphila; assembly: GCF_900105925.1. NCBI lineage: Bacteria > Bacillati > Actinomycetota > Actinomycetes > Jiangellales > Jiangellaceae > Jiangella > Jiangella alkaliphila. The sequence goes on from NZ_LT629791.1 coordinate 701,059, forward strand.
GCGTTGTTGATCAGCACGTCGACGTCGCGGTCGAGGCCGGTGGCGAACGCCCGCACCGACGACAGGTCGGCGAGGTCGAGCCGGCGGAGCTCGGTGGCGCCGTCGATCCCGGCGGCCACCGCCCGGCCCTTGTCGAGGTCGCGGCAGGCCATGATCACCGTCGCGCCGGCGCCGGCCAGCGCGCGGGCCGCCTCCACGCCGAGTCCGCTGGTGGCGCCGGTGACGACCACCGTGCGCCCATGCTGGTCGGGTAGGTCTGCTGCCGTCCATCCGGTCATGTCGAGCCTCCTCGCCGCCGTGCCGGTGTCCTCCGACTCGGCCGGGCGACGTCATCGCCCGGCGCGACCCGCCGCGGGGCGGCCGGTCTTGCTCAGCGCGCTGGCCGGCGTCGACCGGCGGCAGGGCGACGCCTGGGCGTCGAGCCGTGCCGCCGGCCGTACGTCAGACCCTCAGTGGCTGGACGCCCAGCCGCCACGCGGCTGCGGTCCCCAGCCAGGGCGGGCCGGCGGCCAGTCGCGGCGCTCGCCGGACCGGTCGTCGCGGCTCGACGGTGCCCAGCCGCGGCCGGCGCCCCGTCCACTCGGGCCGTCCCAGCCCCGCCGGTCCCAGCCGCGCCCGGACCAGCCGGGCCGCTGGCCGCCGCCGTCGTGCCACCAGTGGCGCCGCCGCCCGGGCGGCCCGCCGAACAGGAACAGCAGCCCGAAGACGAACAGCAGCCACGGCGCCACCAAGACGATCAGGAACAGCAGGCCGCCGAACGCCATCATCGCCAGCGGGATCGTGAGCAGCATCCGCCCCACCGGCCGCGGCCGCCGGGCCCGCGGCGAAGGCGAGGCCTCCGCCCGGACGGCGACCGGCTGCGGCAGGTCGGTGAACAGGTCGTCGAGGTCGTCGCCGTAGCGTGCGGACCACGCGCGGCCGGACCGCTCGTCGAACTCGTCCTTGGTGAGCCGGCCCGCGGCGAAGTGCTCGCCGAGGGCCGCGACAGCCGCATCGCGCTCGACGTCACCGACCCGGAAGGCCGCCGCGCTCATCGGGAGCCACCTTCCGCGTCGTCACCGTCGGCGAGGATGCCGTACAGCTTGCGCCGGGTGTCGGACAGCACCTCGCGGGCGCGTGTCTGCTGGTCCTCGCTGCCGGTCGCCATGATCTGCCACAGCGCCTGCGCCGTCTGGCCGATCAGCGGACGCAGCCCGGCCGCGTCCTCGCCCTCGGCGTTCGCCGACATCGACTCCCACGGCGCGTTGACCTCGGCCTCGTGCGCCTGGACGTACTCCTCGCCCTCGGTCGTGAGCCGGAACGTCCGCCGCCCGTTCTCCTCCTCGGCGCGCACCAGGCCCTCGTCCTCGAGCTGCTGCAGCGTCGGGTAGATCGATCCGGGGCTCGGCTTCCAGAAGCCGCCACTGCGCTCGGCGATCTCCTGGATCATCTGGTAGCCGTTCATCGGCCGGTCGGCCAGCACCCCGAGGATCGCCGCGCGGATGTCGCCGCGACGCGCCTTCGGGCCACGCCGCGCCCAGGGCGGCCCGCCCCACGGCCCGCCGGCCCACGGCGGTCCGCCCCAGGAGCCGCGGCCCCCTCCTCCGAACATGTCCCACGGCCCGAAGCCGTGGCCTCCGCGTCGTCCGTGCATCGTTCTCACCTACTCCTCCATCGAACGGTCGCGATACTCAGACGATATATCGCGATCGCTCAGACGACAACCCCCCAACGGAGTTACAGTCACGAGGTGACGACCGACGAGTTCCATCTGCGGGCCACCTCCTTCGGCGGGGTCGCCGACGTGTACGAGCGCACCCGGCCCGGCTACCCCGACGACGCGGTGCGCTGGCTGACCGGCGACCGGCCCGTGCGCGTCCTCGACCTCGGCGCCGGGACCGGCAAGCTGACGCGTTCGCTCATCGCCGCCAGTCACGACGTCGTTGCGGTCGACCCGTCCGAGCTGATGCTGGCCCAGCTCCGGGCCGCGTTGCCCGACGTCGACGCGCGGGCGGGGTCGGCGGAGCGGCTGCCGCTGGACGACGCGACGGTCGACGTCGTGACGGCCGGCCAGGCGTACCACTGGTTCGATCCGGCGACGGCGCTGCCCGAGATCGCCCGCGTCCTGCGGCCCGGCGGACGGCTCGGCCTGGTCTGGAACCTGCGCGACGACTCCGTCGGCTGGGTCGACGAACTCTGGTCGATGTTCGGCGACCACGAGGGCCGCCGCGCCGACGACCCGGAGGTGATCCCGCCGTTCGGGCCGGTCGAGCAGCGGACCTTCAGACACGAGCAGCGACTGGACCGCGACGGCCTGCTCGGCCTGGTCGCGTCGCGCTCGTACGTCGCCATCCTCGCCGCGCCGGAGCGGGATGAACTGCTCGGCCGCGTCGGCACGCTCTACGACCGCGTCGCCGGCCCGGACGGCGTCGTACTGCCCTACCTGACGCACTGCTTCCGCTCCACCCGCGCCTGACACCCGCCCGGCCGCCGCGGCATCGCAGGGCGCGGCGGACATTCCGAGCCGGACGCGGACGGACGGGGCGGATTCGCGCGGCCGGGGCGAGTAAGGTTAGCCTCTGCTCATGCCCGCTCCGCCCGTCGACCGGCCTCCTGAGCCGCCGTCCGGAGGCGCCGCGACGGCGGTGAGCTCGGCCGACGCCGGGACCGCCGCGACCGCTGCCGACGCCGCGAGGGCCGCGGCCGGGCTGGTCCGCACGACCCGCGGCCGGCTGGTGTGGCTGGGCGTCTGCGCGGTCGTGCTGGCGGTGACCTGCCTGGCGAGCATCGCGATCGGCGCGAAGTACATCCCGCTGGACGACGTCGTGCGGGCGCTGTTCGACTCCGGCGACGCGAACAACCAAGTCATCGTCGGGGACATGCGGGTGAACCGGACGCTGCTCGGCGTGATCTGCGGCATCGCGCTGGGGCTGGCCGGCGCGCTCATGCAGGCGCTGACCCGCAACCCGCTCGCCGACCCCGGCATCCTCGGCGTCAACGCCGGCGCCGCGTTCGCCGTCGTGCTGGGCGTGACGTTGTTCGGGTCGATGAGCCTGTACGGCTACATCTGGTTCGCGTTCGCCGGCGCGGCGCTGGCCAGCGTCGTCGTCTACGCCTTGGCGTCGGTCGGACGGGGGCAGACGTCGCCGGTGCGGCTGGCGCTGTCGGGCATCGCGTTGGCGGCGGTGCTGCTCGGGTTCACCCAGGCGATGGTGATCATGGACCCGCAGGTCCTCGACGTCTTCCGGTTCTGGCAGGTGGGCTCGCTGGCCGGGCGTGACGTCGAGACCGTCGGCTCGGTGCTGCCGTTCATAGTCGTCGGCGTTCTGCTCGCGCTGGGCCTGGCCCGGACGCTCGACGCGATGGCGCTCGGGGACGACACCGCGGCGGCGCTCGGCGTGAACGTGCTGCTGGCCCGGGTGATCGGCGTGCTGGCGGTGACGCTGCTGTGCGGCGCGGCGACGGCGGCGATGGGCCCGGTCGCGTTCGTCGGGCTGATCGTGCCGCACATCGTGCGCGCGTTCACCGGCCCGGACCAGCGCTGGATCCTGCCGTTCTGCCTGGTCGTCTCGCCGATCCTGCTGCTGGCCTCCGACATCGTCGGCCGGGTCGTGCTGTCGACCGGCGAGCTGCAAGTCGGCATCGTCACGACGGTCATCGGCGGCCCGGTGCTGATCGCCCTGGTGCGCCGCCGCCGGATGGTCGCGTCATGACGGCCCCGCCGGCAACCCCACAGGCCGCGCCGACCCGGCGGATCACCGTCGCGCCCACCGACCTGTCGCCCACCGCCTACGTGCTGCGCGGGCCCGGCGAGACGTCCGTCCGGTTCGACCGCCGCGTCGTGCTGATGTGCGGGCTGCTCATCGCGATCCTGGTGGCGGTGTTCGTGACGTCGCTGGCGGTCGGCGACTTCACCATCTCGCCGGGCGACGTGGTCCGGACGCTGTTCGGGAACCCGCCGGACCCGCTGGCCGACTTCATCGTCAACGGCCGCCGGCTGCCCAGGGTGCTGGTCGCGTTCCTGGTCGGCGGCGCGCTCGGCGCGTCCGGCGCGGTGTTCCAGAGCCTGTCGCGCAACCCGCTGGGCAGCCCGGACGTCATCGGCTTCACGTCCGGCGCGTCGGCCGGTGCGGTGTTCGTGATCCTGGTGACCGGCGGCAGCATGCTGCAGGTCGCCGGCGGCGCCGTCATCGGCGGGCTGGCCACCGCGATCGCCGTCTACCTGCTGGCCTACAAGCGCGGCGTCCAGGGGTTCCGGTTGATCCTCGTCGGCATCGCGGCCGGCGCCATGCTGACGTCGGCGGTCCACTACATGCTCATGCGGGCCGAGCTGATCCAGGCGGCGAGCGCGCAGGTCTGGCTGACCGGGTCGCTGAACACCCGCGCCTGGGACCACGTCATCGCCGTCGGCATCGGCGTCGCGGTGGTCGCGCCGCTGCTCGCCGTCCTGTCCCGGCCGATGCGGCTGATCGAGATGGGCGACGAGGCCGCGACCGGGCTCGGCGTGAACGCGGAACGGACCCGGCTCGGCATGCTGATCGCCGCGACGATCCTCGCGGCCATCGCCGTCGCCGCGGCCGGGCCGATCGCGTTCATCGCGCTGTCGGCACCGCACCTGGCCCGGCGGCTGACCGGGGCGTCCGGCGCGGCGGTCGGCGCGGCCGCGCTGATGGGCGCCGCACTGCTGGGCGCCAGCGACCTCGTCGCCCAATGGGTGCTCCCGACGCCGCTACCGGTCGGCGTGGTGACGGTGTGCATCGGCGGTCTCTACCTCGTCTGGCTCCTCGCGCGGGAAGGGCGGCGCAACCATGTCTGAACCCCGGCTGCACGGGAACGACCTCACGCTCGCATACGACGAGCGGGTCATCTCCCGCGAGCTGTCCGTGTCGATCCCCGACGGGTCGTTCACGGTGATCGTCGGGCCGAACGCGTGCGGCAAGTCGACGCTCTTGCGCGCGCTGGCCCGCATGCTCAAGCCGTCGGCCGGCGCCGTGCACCTGGACGGCCAGCTGATCACCCAGTACTCGACGAAGGAGGCGGCGCGCCGGCTCGGGCTGCTGCCGCAGTCGTCCATCGCGCCCGAGGGCATCACCGTCGCCGACCTCGTCTCCCGCGGCCGGTATCCGCACCAGAAGCTGTTCCGGCAGTGGTCCGCCGCCGACACCGAGGCGGTCGCCGAGGCGATGGCGAACACCGGCATCACCGACCTGCGGCACCGCCGGGTCGACGAGCTCTCCGGCGGGCAGCGGCAGCGGGTCTGGCTGGCGATGGTGCTGGCGCAGCAGACGCCGATCCTGCTGCTCGACGAGCCGACGACGTTCCTCGACATCGCGCACCAGATCGAGGTGCTCGACCTCTGCCACGACCTGCACATGTCGCACGGCCGCACGCTGGTCGCCGTCCTGCACGACCTCAACCACGCCTGCCGCTACGCCACGCACCTGATCGCCATGCGCGACGGCGAGATCGTCGCGGAGGGCGCGCCCGGGGCCATCGTCGACGAGACCCTGGTGCGCGAGGTGTTCGGGCTGGCCTGCCGGATCATCGACGACCCCGAGACCGGCACGCCGCTGGTCATCCCCGCCGCGAAGCAGCCGCTCATCACCACTGCGTGAAGTCGGCGGCCGCCGCCTCGCGCAGCGCGGCACGGAACGCCTGCACGGGCAGCGGCGCGGGCGAGCGGCCATAGGTCGCGACGGCGACGGCGCGGCGGTCGCCGGGCAGCGGGTCGACGCGCACGCCGGGATGCCGGTTGGCCGTCAACGCCAGCCCGGGCAGCGTGCTCACGCCCAGCCCGGCCGCGACCAGCGCCTGGACCGCCACGTAGTCGTCGGTCTCGAACGCGATGGCCGGCGTGAACCCGGCCCGCTCGCACGACTCGACGAGGTGCGCGCGGCACCGCTCGCAGCCGGCGATCCACCGCGCATCGGCGTGGGCGGCGAGGCCGCCGTCCGGACGCGCGCGGGCACCGTCCGCGGGCGTCACGAGGAAGAGCGGCTCGGTCAGCAGCGGCTCGACGGTGACCCCGCGCTCCTCCAGCGCGCCGTGCGTGAAGACGACCGCGACGTCCACGACGCCGGTGCGCAGCGCCGTCAGCGCGGCCGGCGGCTCGGCCTCGGTGAGCGCCAGCTCGACGTCCGGATACGCGGCGGCGAACCGGGCCGCGGCCGCCGGGACCAGCGTGGCCAGCGCCGACGGGAACGCCGCCAGCCGGACCCGGCCGGTGCGCAGGCCGGCGTGCGCGGACAGCTCGGCCTCGGTGGCCTCGACCTGGCCCAGGATCTCCTCGGCCCGCCGCGCCAGCAGTTCCCCCGCCTCGGTGAGCCGCAGCCCGCGGCCGGCCCGCTGGGTCAGCGGCAGCCCGACCTCCGCCTCGAGCCGGGCGAGGTGGTGGCTGACGGACGGCTGGGCGTAGTGCAGCGCGTCGGCGGCCGCCGTGACTGATCCCTCGCGGGCGACCGCGACCAGCACCCGCAGCCGGGTCAGATCCAGCATGACCAGCAAGCATAGACGCCGTCGATGCTCAGCGAGAAGACCCGCATTGGACCTATGAGTCGCCGCGCGCGACGGTGGACCGCATGGAGCCACCCACCCTCGCCGACGTCCTCGACGCGCAGCGGCTGCTCGCCCACCATCTGCCGCCGACGCCCACCTGGAACTACCCGGCGCTCGACGCTGCGGCCGGGGCGACGGTGTTCGTCAAGCACGAGAACGCCCAGCCGACCGGCGCGTTCAAGGTGCGCGGCGGCATCACGCTGCTGTCGCGGCTGGACCCGGCGGAGCGCCAGCACGGCGTCGTCGGCTACTCGACCGGCAACCACGCGCAGTCGCTGGCCTACGCGGCGCGGCTGTTCGGCGTCCCGTGCACGATCGTCATGCCCGAGCGCCCCAACCCGGCCAAGGCCGACGCCGTCCGGCGGCTCGGCGCGGAGCTGGTGGAGTTCGGCGCGACCTTCGACGACGCCGCGCCGCACGCCCGCGCCCTGGCGGCCGAGCGCGGGATGCGGCTGGTCAGCGCGGCGGACGAGCCTGACATCGTCGCCGGGGTCGCCACGGCGTACGCCGAGCTGTTCGCGCAGCAGCCGCACCTGGACGCCGTCGTCGTCCCGGTCGGGAGCGGCAGCGGCGCGGCGGCGGCCTGTCTGGTCGCGGCGGCGCTGGCGCCGGAGTGCGAGGTGATCGCGGTGCAGGCGGCGGCCTCGCCGGCGGCGCACGACTCCTGGCGGCACGGCGAGCTCGTGCGGCGGCCGAACCGGACCGCCGTCGAGGGGCTGGCGACCGGGTCCGGGTTCGCGCTGCCACAGCGGGTGCTGCGCGAGCGGCTGGCCGACTTCGTGCTGGTCGACGACGAGCAGATCGCGGCGGCGCAGCGGCGGCTGCTGCTCGACGCCCACACGCTGGCCGAGGGCGCCGGTGCGGCCGCGCTCGCCGCCGTCCTGGCCGACCCGGACCGGTTCGCCGGCCGCCGGGTCGCCGTCGTCTGCACCGGCGGCAACGCGAGCGAGGCCGAGCTGCGCCGCTGTCTCCACGTTGCCCCACCGGCCGCTGAGCGGCCGTGGGAGGTCGCCGCCGCCCAGTAGGGTCCGGGGCATGGAGTCGCAGGTCGTCGTGTTCGTCGTCGCGGTCATCGCGGTGTCGCTGGCGGCCGTCCTGCTGACCCGGCTGGTCCGGTCGCGGCTGGTGCTGGGCACGACCGAGGACCAGACGACGTACCGGATCCTGCACACCACGAGCCTCGCCTCGCCGGAGCTGCGGGCCGGGCTGGCCGCCGGCGCCGACAAGGCGGTCCGGCACCTGCGCGAGCTGCTGGCCACGCCCGCGCTGGCGCTGACCGACGGCGACGGCGTCGTGACGTGGGACGGCGCCGGCGGCAACGCGCACGTGCACGACGTCCGGCGGCACGCGGCCCGGGCGCTGGACGGCAACACCGACGTGCTCGGCCCGGCCGTCGTCGAGTGCGACCGGCTGGACTGCCCCGTCCGGCACGCCGTCGCGGCCTCGCTCACCTCGGACGACCGCGTCGAGGGCGCGCTGATCGCGTACACGTCGGCGCGGCCGTCCGCCGGTCTCGTCCGCGCCGTCGAGGAAGTGGCCCGTTTCGTGTCGGGGCAGCTCGAGCTGGCCGAGTTCGACCGCGAGCGAGCCAAGCTGGCCGAGGCGGAGATCCGGGCGCTGCGGGCGCAGATCTCGCCGCACTTCATCTACAACGCGCTCGGGGCGATCGCGTCGTACGTGCGCACCGATCCCGAGCACGCGCGCGAACTGCTGCTGGAGTTCGCCGACTTCACCCGGTACTCGTTCCGGCGCCACGGCGACTTCACGACGCTGGCCGAGGAGCTGCGCTCGATCGAGCGGTACCTGACGCTGGAGAAGGCGCGGTTCGGCGACCGGCTGTCGGTGACGCTGCGGGTGGCGCCCGAGGTGCTCCCCGTCGCCGTCCCGTTCCTGTGCCTGCAGCCGCTGGTCGAGAACGCCGTCCGGCACGGGCTCGAGGGCCGCGCCGACCCGGGCCACATCACGATCATCGCCGAGGACGCCGGCAACGAGGCCCTGATCAGCATCGACGACGACGGCGTCGGCATGGACCCCGAGCTGGCCCGCAGCCTGCTGACCGGCGACGGCGCCGGCGACCGCGTCGGCCTCGGCAACGTCGACGAGCGGCTGCGCGCCGTCTTCGGCGACGAGTACGGCCTGGTCATCGAGACCGCGTACGGCGCCGGGACGAAGGTCAGCCTGCGCGTGCCGAAGTACCGGCCGGGCGTGCACGCGACCTGACGCTGGCTTCGCCGGGCGGCGGGCATTAGCCTCGCGGCCATGCTCAGCGTTCTGGCGGTCGACGACGAGCCACCGGCGCTCGCCGAGCTCGCGTTCCTGCTGGAGCAGGACGAGCACGTCGGCCAGGTGCTGACCGCCGGCGACGGCGCCGCGGCGCTGCGACTGCTCGAGCAGCAGCACGTCGACACCGTCTTCCTCGACATCCGGATGCCCGGGCTGTCCGGGCTCGACCTCGCCCGCGTGCTGGCCCGGTTCCGCCGTCCGCCCGCCGTCGTCTTTGTGACGGCCTACGACGACCACGCCGTCACCGCGTTCGACCTGCACGCCGTCGACTACGTAATGAAGCCGTACCGGCGCGAGCGGCTGTTCGAGGCGATCCGGCGGGCCACCGACGCCGTCAGCGACGCGCGGGCCGCGGGCGACGACGAGGACGACGAGACCATCTCGGTCGAGCTGGGCGGCGTCACCAGGTTCATCCGGCGCAGCGAGGTCGCCTACGTCAGCGCCCAGGGCGACTACGCGCGGCTGCACACCGCCGACGGCGCCAGCCACCTGCTGCGGGTGCCGCTCGCGACGCTGGAGGACCGCTGGGCGCCGGCCGGGTTCGTCCGCATCCACCGCAGTTACCTCGTCGCGCTGACGTCCATCGAGGAGCTGCGCGCCGACGCCGGGCGGTACACCGTCGTCATCGGCGACACCACGCTGCCGGTGAGCCGGCGGCACACCCGCGAGCTGCGCGACCGGCTGGTCCGGCGGGCCGGCGGGACCCGGTGACCCGATGACGGAGCGGGTCACCGTCACCGGACCGCGGCGGCGCCGGCCGCCCGCCCGGCGGCGCGCCGTGACCGCGGAGATCGACGCCCAGACGCAGCTCGGCGAGGTGTACATGCGGGCGCTGCTGCGGGCCCAGCTGCGGCTCAGCCTGGCCGTCGCCGGCGTCGTGCTGGGGCTGCTGGCCACCCTGCCGCTGCTGTTCGCGCTCGCGCCGCGGGTCACCGCGATCGAGCTGGCCGGTGTGCCGCTGCCGTGGCTGGTGCTCGGCGGGCTGATCTACCCGGCGCTGGTCGTGGCCGCCTGGTTCTACGTCCGCGCGGCCGAACGGGTCGAGCGCGACTTCGGCGACATGGTGAACCGGTCGTGAGCTCGTCGGCCGGCATCATCGCGGTCGTCGTGACGGCGCTGGCGACGGTGCTGATCGGCATGTACGGCGTCCGCGCCGCCCGCACGACCAGCGACTTCTACGTCGCCTCCCGCACCGTGACGCCGTGGTGGAACGCGTCGGCGATCGGCGGCGAGTACCTGTCGGCGGCGTCGTTCCTGGGCGTGGCCGGGCTGGTGCTGGCATACGGGACCGACATGCTGTGGTTCCCGGTCGGCTACACCGCCGGCTACCTGATGCTGCTGGTGCTGGTGGCGGCGCCGCTGCGGCGGTCGGGCGCGTACACGCTGCCCGACTTCGCCGAGGCGCGGCTGGAGTCGGCGTACGCGCGGCGGGCGGCCAGCATCCTCGTCGTCACGATCGGCTGGCTGTACCTGCTGCCGCAGTTCCAGGCGGCCGGGCTGACGCTGCGGACGGTGACGGGCGCGCCGCAGTGGGCCGGCCCGGTCGTCGTCGCGGTCGTGGTGCTGGTGAGCGTACTCGGCGGCGGCATGCGCAGCATCACGTTCGTCCAGGCGTTCCAGTACTGGCTCAAGCTCACCGCGCTCGCCCTGCCGGTGATCTTCCTGTTGCTGGTGTGGCAGAACGACGGACGGCCCGAGCTGGCGGCGCCGGGCGAGCCGGTGTTCGAGGAGGCGACGTCGGTCGAGGTCACGATCGACGTGACGGTGGACGTGCCGTCGCGGGTGGTGGTGACCAGCGACGGCCGGCCGCTAGTGCTCGAGCCGGGCGAGCACGACGTCGAGGCCGGGACCGTGCTCGATTTCCCGGCCGGCGCCCCGATTCCGCACGCGACGTCGCTGACCCCGATGAGCGGCGAGTCGTGGGCACTGCCGCTGACCGCCGGTGGCGATCATCCGCTGTACGCGACGTACTCGCTGATCATCGCGCTGTTCTTCGGGACGATGGGGCTGCCGCACGTGCTGGTGCGGTTCTACACCAACCCCGACGGCCGGGCCGCGCGGCGGACGACGCTGGCGGTGCTGGGGCTGCTCGGCGTGTTCTACGTGCTGCCCGGGCTGTACGGCGCGCTCGGCCGGCTGTACACGCCGGAGCTGCTGCTGACCGGCCGCACGGACGCCGTCGTGCTGGTGCTGCCCGGGCGGCTGATCGACGGCGCGGCCGGCGAGGCGCTGTCGATGCTGGTGACGGCGGGCGCGTTCGCGGCGTTCCTGTCGACGTCGTCAGGACTGACGGTGTCGGTGGCCGGCGTGCTGTCGCAGGACCTGCTGCACAGCCGCGTCCGCAACCCCGTCACCGGGTTCCGGCTGGGCGCGTTCCTTGCGCTGCTGGTGCCGATCGGGCTCGCCCTGACCAGCCCGTTCCTCGGCATCGCCGACGTGGTGGGCCTCGCCTTCGCCGTCGCGGCGTCGTCGTTCTGCCCGCTGCTGCTGCTCGGCATCTGGTGGCGGCGGCTGACGTGGCCGGGCGCGGTGGCCGGGCTGCTGGCCGGCGGCGGCGCGTCGACGGCCGCCGTCGTCGTGACGATCCTCGGCGGGCCGCAGTCCGGCTGGATCGGGGCGCTGCTGGCGCAGCCGGCCGCCTGGACGATGCCGCTCGCGTTCGTCGTGATGATCGCGGTGTCGCTCGCGACCCAGCAGCACCTCGCCCCCGGCGTCAACCGCACCATGGTCCGGCTGCACACCCCCGAGAACCTCGACCTCAACCGCGGCGACTGGGACCCCGAGGACCGCTGGCGCACCTGAATCAGGTGGCAGCCACCAGCGGCACACCCAGCCGTGTAGCGACCTGCTCCATGCCACTGTCACGGGTGCACAAGCGCGCATCATGATGCAGAGCGGCCGACACATACAACGCGTCGTAGGCGCTGAGGTTGTCGAACATCGTGACTGCGGTGCTCAACAACACCGGGATGTCCAGCCGGTCGATCGGAGCCGTGGCCAGGGCATCGACATACACGGGTAGATCCTCGCCCTTCAGGTGCCCACCGCGGACCAGACCGCGGAGGACGGACAGGACCTCGGCATCGAGATGTGCCGGTGCCGCAGCCTCGCCGGTCATCAGCACACTCATGTATCCAGACGTGTGATCTCGCAGCGCCTCCGCAACGACCGACGCGTCGACGACGATCACGGCGCGAGGTCGGCGTCGCGTTCGGCTCGGGCGGCACGCAGCACCTCGAGCGTGTCGACCTCACCCGAGATCGGCGGCAGTGCCGCCACGCGGGCCTCCCAAGCTCGGTGCGAACCGCCGTCCTTACCGCGCAGTCTCTGATAGTCCGCCAGCGAGATGACCGCGGCCACGGCCTGCCCGCGTCGAGTGATGACGGTAGGAGTAGTGCTCGCCGCGCGCTCGACGACATCGGCCAAGTGCTGGCGGACCTGGCGGATCGACTCGATCGGAGCTTCAGCCATGTACCAAGTGTACCACTGCAATTCACTACGCCATCTCGCGACCGCTCGTCGCAGATCAACGACCGTTCGTCGCAGGCGTGACCTCCGCACGCCGATCTCTCGAACCGCTCAGCGCAGGCCCGAGCGAGGCGTCTCCCCAGGCCGGAGCGGCCGGCCCTACGGTGGCGCCCCGAGCCGGATCACTGTGAGCCGGACCACATGACGACGAGGAGGTCGGAGCGTGGCCAGTCTCGAGACACCCCCGCCCGAGCGGGCCCTACCCACCGCCGAGGAATACGAGCGCATGCAGGCCAGCCCGGAGTTCGCCGAGCTGCGCCGGAGGTTCCGCAACTTCGCGTTCCCCATGACCGCCGGCTTCCTGGCCTGGTACCTGGTCTACGTCCTGCTGTCGACGTACGCGGTCGACTTCATGTCGGAGCGGGTGGTCGGCAACATCAACGTCGGCCTGTTGTTCGGGCTCGGGCAGTTCGCGTCGACGTTCCTGATCACGTGGCTGTACATCCGGCACGCCGACCGGAACCTGGACCCGATCGCCAAGCAGATCCGCGACGAGCTGGAGGGGGTGCGCTGATGGACAGCCACGTCGGAAACGCCGGGGTCAACATCACGATCTTCGCGGTCTTCGTCGCGATCACGCTGGTCATCGTGCTGCGCGCGTCGCGGAACAACAAGACCGCGGCGGACTACTACGCCGGCGGCCGGGCGTTCACCGGCCAGCAGAACGGCATCGCGATCGCCGGTGACTACCTGTCCGCGGCGTCGTTCCTCGGCATCGCCGGGGCCATCGCCATCTACGGCTACGACGGCTTCCTGTACTCCATCGGCTTCCTGGTGGCGTGGCTGGTCGCGCTGCTCCTGGTGGCCGAGCTGCTGCGGAACACCGGCCGGTTCACCATGGCCGACGTGCTGTCGTTCCGGATGCGGCAGCGGCCGGTCCGCACGGCGGCGGCGACGTCGACGCTGGCGGTGTCGTTCTTCTACCTGCTGGCACAGATGGCCGGCGCCGGCGGCCTGGTCGCACTGCTGCTGGGCGTGACGGACCGCGGCGGCCAGGGCGTCGTCATCGCCGTCGTGGGCGCGCTGATGGTCTTCTACGTCCTCGTCGGCGGCATGAAGGGCACCACGTGGGTGCAGATCATCAAGGCGATCCTGCTGATCACCGGCGCGTTCATCATGACGATCTGGGTGCTGGCACAGCACGACTTCAACCTGTCGCAGCTGCTCGGTGCGGCCGTCGACAGCGCCGGCGGCGCTGCGGGCCTGCTGGACCCGATGAACCAGTACGGCGCGACGGAGACCTCGAAGCTGGACTTCATCTCGCTGGCGCTGGCCCTGGTGCTCGGCACCGCCGGCCTGCCGCACGTGCTGATGCGGTTCTACACGGTGCCGACGGCGCGCGACGCCCGGCACAGCGTGACGTGGGCGATCGCGCTGATCGGCCTGTTCTACCTGCTGACGCTGGTGCTCGGCTACGGCGCCGGCGCGCTGGTCGGCCCGGAGGAGATCCTGGGCGCACCGGGCGGGGTGAACTCCGCGGCTCCGCTGCTGGCCTACGAGCTGGGCGGCACGATCCTGCTCGGCATCATCGCCGCCGTCGCGTTCGCGACCATCCTCGCCGTCGTCGCGGGCCTGACGATCACCGCGTCGGCCTCGTTCGCCCATGACGTGTACGCCAACGTCATCAAGAAGGGCGAGCTGGGCGCGAACGACGAGGTGCGGGTCGCCCGCATCACGGCGGTCGTCATCGGCGCCGTGGCGATCCTCGGCGGGATCCTGGCGAACGGTCAGAACGTCGCGTTCCTCGTGGCGCTCGCGTTCGCCGTCGCGGCCAGCGCGAACCTGCCGGTGATCCTCTACTCCCTGTTCTGGCGGCGGTTCAACACCCAGGGCGCCGTGTGGAGCATCTACGGCGGTCTGCTCACCGCGGTGACGCTGATCGTCTTCTCGCCGGTCGTGTCCGGCAAGCCGGAGAACCCGGAGACCGGACGCAGCCTGTCGATGATCCAGGACGTCGACTTCCACTGGTTCCCGCTCGACAACCCCGGCATCATCTCGATCCCGGCCGGCTTCCTGTTCGGCTTCATCGGCGCCCGGCTGTCGAAGGAGTACAACCAGGCCAAGTACGCCGAGATGGAGGTCCGGTCGCTCAGCGGCGCCGGCGCCGAGAAGGCCACGTCCACCCACTGAGACCGGCGCGCGCTGCCGTCGACCTCGTCGTCCTTGCCCAGCGGGCACATGCGATGGTGAGGTAGACGGCAGCGCGCTCGGGTGCGCCGCCGGGGCAGCCCGTTGCCCGAGATCACTGACATGAGGAGCAGACGAACGTGACCAATGACGCTCTCTCCAATCTGCTGCACGAGGACCGGAGCTTCCCCCCGTCCGCGGAGTTCGCCGCCCAGGCCAACGCGAAGGCAGACCTGTACGAGGAGGCCGCGGCGGACCGCCTCGCGTTCTGGGAGCGCCAGGCGCGTGAGTTGCTGAGCTGGGACACCGAGTGGTCGCAGGTCCTCGACTGGACCAACCCGCCGTTCGCCAAGTGGTTCGTCGGCGGCACGCTCAACGTCGCGTACAACTGCGTCGACCGCCACGTCGAGGCCGGCAACGGCGACCGCGTCGCGCTGTACTGGGAGGGCGAGCCCGGCGACACCCGCACGCTGACCTACGCCGACCTGCAGCGCGAGGTCTCGAAGGCCGCCAACGCGCTGACGGAGCTGGGCGTCGGCCACGGCGACCGCGTCGCGATCTACCTGCCGATGATCCCCGAGGCCGCCATCTCGATGCTGGCCTGCGCCCGCATCGGCGCCATCCACTCCGTCGTGTTCGGCGGGTTCTCCGCCGAGGCGCTGCGCAGCCGCATCGAGGACGCCCAGGCCAAGCTCGTCATCACGGCCGACGGCGGATTCCGGCGGGGCAAGCCGTCGGCGCTCAAGCCGGCCGTCGACGAGGCCGTCGCGAAGTCGCCGTCGATCGAGAAGGTCCTGGTGGTGCGGCGCACCGAGCAGGAGGTCGACTGGGACGCGAGCCACGACGTGTGGTGGCACGAGCTCGTCGACCGCCAGTCCGACCAGCACACCCCCGAGCCGCACGACTCCGAGGACACCCTCTACATCCTCTACACGTCCGGCACCACGGGTAAGCCGAAGGGCATCAAGCACACGTCCGGCGGCTACCTGCTGCAGGCCGCGTACACGCACCGCAACGTCTTCGACCTCAAGCCCGAGACCGACGTCTACTGGTGCACGGCCGACGTCGGCTGGGTCACCGGCCACAGCTACATCGTCTACGGGCCGCTGGCCAACGGCGCCACCCAGGTCATGTACGAGGGCACGCCCGACTTCCCCGAGCCCGGCCGCTGGTGGGACATCGTCGAGAAGTACAAGATCAGCATCCTGTACACGGCGCCCACGGCCATCCGCACGTTCATGAAGCAGGGCGAGGAGATCCCCGTCCGGCGCGACCTCTCGTCGCTGCGCGTCCTCGGCAGCGTCGGCGAGCCGATCAACCCCGAGGCGTGGATCTGGTACCGCCGCGTCATCGGCGGCGACCGCACCCCCGTCGTCGACACGTGGTGGCAGACCGAGACCGGCGCCATGATGATCAGCCCGCTGCCCGGCGTCACCGCGGCCAAGCCCGGCTCCGCGCAGACCGCGCTTCCGGGCATCTCGGCCGATGTGGTCGACGACGCCGGCAACGTCGTACCCGACGGCCACGGCGGCTACCTCGTGCTCACCGAGCCGTGGCCGTCCATGCTGCGCACCATCTGGGGCGACGACCAGCGCTTCATCGACACCTACTGGTCACGCTTCGAGGGCCGCTACTTCGCCGGCGACGGCGCCAAGAAGGACGACGACGGCGACATCTGGCTGCTCGGCCGGGTCGACGACGTCATGAACGTGTCAGGCCACCGCATCTCGACGACGGAGGTCGAGTCGGCGCTCGTGTCGCACCCGAAGGTCGCCGAGTCCGCCGTCGTCGGCGCCTCCGACCCGACCACCGGCCAGGGCATCGTCGCGTTCGTCATCCTGCGCACCGCGGCCGGCGACGGCGGGGCCGACGTGGTCCAGGAGCTGCGCAACCACGTGGCGCACGAGATCGGCCCGATCGCCAAGCCGCGCCAGATCATGATCGTGCCGGAGCTGCCGAAGACGCGCTCCGGCAAGATCATGCGCCGCCTCCTCCGCGACGTCGCCGAGAACCGCGAGCTGGGCGACGTCCAGACGCTGGCCGACCCGACGGTGATGAACCTCATCAGTGACGGCCTGTCGAAGGGCTCGTCCGAGGACTGACCCGGCGGCCGGCAGAAACGGGCGGGGAGGCGACGGCCCTCCCCGCCCGTTCGCTCGTTCAGGTCTGCCGGCCTTGGATCGCAGAAAGGACGTCCGCCGCCACGAACCGTCGCGGGTGGTCCCCGCCGTACGGCTGGAGAATGCCTAGATCCACGAGCTTCTGGACTGCGTTGCTCGCCGTCTGATAGCCCTTCCGCACGATCCTTGCGGCCTCCGGCACCGTGATGATCGGCCTCGCGATCAGCGCCTGCGCTATGTCGATGGCCGCCCCTCGCACGTTCGCGGCCCGGAGTCGCTCCCGATGGGTCGTCTCCAGATCCAACAAATCCTTGACGATCGCCGACGTCTGTTCGGCCGAATCCCTGATCCCCAGAGCGAAGAACCGCACCCACCGGTTCCAGTCGCCTGACGCGCTCAGCTCAGCCAACTGATCCTGGTACTCGGTGCGCCTGGCTTCGAACCATGGGGAGACGCTGAGAAGCGCCTCGCCGATCGCACCGTCCTGAATGAGACCCAAGACGATCAACAACCGGCCCAGCCGGCCGTTCCCGTCGTTGAACGGATGGAGGGTCTCGAACTGGTAGTGCGCCATGGCAGCAGCCACGACGGGATCACGCCCAGCGCGCGGCGAGTCGTTGACCCAGTCGATCAGGTCACGTGTTGCCGTCTCGAGCTGCACACCTGGTGGTGACGGAACGAAACGGGCCTCAGTGATCTGTGTCGTCGGACTGCCAATGGCCACCTGGATCTGCCGGATCCGGCCGGCGTCACGTGTCTCGGCGGCAGTGCCGCGGACTAGACGGCGGTGCAACTCGAGCAGCATGCCGACGGACGTCCGTTGTCCGTCCGCGAGCGTGGTGAACCCCAGTTCTGCGGCGCGCACATAGTTCAAGACCTCGGTCAGCTCAGCAGTCAGCTGATCATCGTCGTCCGCCTCAAGGACCGCAGCGAGCGGCGCGAACGTCCCTTCGAGCGCCGAGGTGCTCTGCGCCTCCCGACGTAGCGTGGGCCGGCGCAGCAGCGCCGGTTCAGGAACCTGGCGGCCGGCCTGATCCAGCGCGCCGAGCGCGCGGTTCGCCGCGCTCACCGCTCGCCACGTGAGATTGTCGAGGACCGGCTCATCGGCCAGCGGATCCGGCACGAACGCGACGTGGTCATACTCCGCACCAGTGCGCCCATCGGTACCGTGGATGGGAACGAGCGAACCGATGGGACTCTTGCTGAACCGATCTCGGTCCATGTGTCCTCGCAAACTGGAAGTTACAGCGGAGAGATTCAAGTCTTTCGCTGAAAACTAGAACATCGACTCGAGAAGTTCCAGTTCTCTGGAACTAGAACCACCGCAATGAACTAGCAGTTGCGATCGGCGAGTTCTTGCGCCACAGCGCGGACTGCGGCGCGCAGCGATGCTGGCTCCAGCACCTCGACACCGGTCATGAGCGTGAACAGCTGGTACACGGCGACGTCCTCGCTCTCGGTCCAGAGGTCGACCTCGGACCAGCCGTCGTCGCCGGGGGCGGAGGCGGTCTCGCGGGCGCGGGTGGCCGCCATCGCGCCGACCGCCAGGTGCAGCCGTCGCAGCGCCCGGGCGGACAGCCGGATCCGGCACCGGTAGCGCAGCAGCGACCGGTCGAACTCGGCCGACGACCGCGCCCACCACTCGGCGAGGTCGAACCCGTCGGGCCGCCAGCTCGCCTCCGGCAGCACCGTCGCGGCGTCGATGCGGCTCACCTTGTAGGTGCGCGCCTGCTGCCGGTGCGCCGCCACGAGGTACCAGGTGCCGGCCTTGAGCACGAGGCCGAGCGGGTCGAGCAGCCGCGAGACGGTCTGGTCGGCCCGCCGGTACGCGACGTCCAGGCACCGGCCGGACCACACCGCGTCGGACACCGCCGTCAGCGCCTCCGGCGGCGCGCCGTCGTCGAACCAGCCCGGAGCGTCGACATGGAAGCGCTCGCGCAGGCGGGCGGCCCGGCCGCGCAGCTCCGGCGGCAGCATCGCGATGACCTTCGTCTGCGCCGCGACGAGAACGGTGCCCAGCCCGAGGTCGGCGACCGCGCTCGGGACGCCGCCGAAGAACAGCGCCGCCGCCTCGTCGCCGGTGAGGCCGTCGAGCTTCGTGCGCCAGCCCTCGACCAGGCGGATGCCGCCGCCCGGCCCCGACTCCGTCCACAACGGCACGCCGGAGGCCTGCAGCGCCGCGATGTCGCGGTACACCGTGCGCACCGACACCTCGAGCTCGTCGGCGACCTCGGCCGCCGTCATCGTCCGCCGCTGCTGGATCAGCAGCATCATCGCCATCAACCGGCTGGCTCTCACGGCGCCGAACCTACGCCATAACGCTGACAGAAGATGTCAGTGATGTCCCGCCAGCATGGAGCCATGGCGACCTGGAAGCAGTTCGAGACCGAAGCACCGGAGCTGGCGACGATCGTGCACGCGCAGCTCACGGCCACCAAGCACCACGTCATCGCGACGCTGCGGGCCGACGGCGCGCCGCGGGTCAGCGGCACCGAGGTCGACTTCGACGGCGACCACCTCACGCTGGGCTCCATGCCCGAGGCGCGCAAGGCGCACGACCTGCAGCGCGACCCGCGGTACGCGCTGCACAACAACCCCGGCGACGCGTCGATGACGGTGGCCGACGTCAAGATCTCCGGCCGAGCGGAGGAGGTCCTCGGGCCCGAGTTCGAGGCGTACCAGGCCGCCCGCGAGGGCGCTCTGCCGCCCGGGCCGTTCCACCTGTTCCGGCTCGGCATCGACGACGTCGTGCTGGCCGGTCTGAACGACACGCGCACCGGCATGGAGATCACGCTCTGGCGGCCGGGACAGCCGGTCCGGACCTTCGCCCGCTGAGGCAGCGGAACCGGACAGCGGGTCCGGTAAAGTATCCAGGGGTGTGCCGGGAAGTCTGGTCGGCGTGAGTCCTCGCGACCCCGACCGGAAGTGGTGATCTCGTGCCCCGCCGCCTGTTCGCCCGCTCCACCTGGCCCGAGGCCCAATACGTCGCGTCCGTGCTGCGCAGCGAGACGACCGGCGGCTTCCTCATGCTGCTGGCGGCGGCCACGGCGATCGTCTGGGCGAACGTCGGCACCGAGTCCTACGAGGCGCTGCGGACGACGACCTTCGGGCCGGCCTCGCTGCACCTCGACCTCGACCTCGCGACCTGGGCCGCCGACGGCCTGCTGGCGATCTTCTTCCTGGTGGCCGGGCTGGAGCTGAAACGCGAGATGGTCGTCGGCAGCCTGCGCCGGCCGGCCGAGGCGGCGCTGCCGATCATCGCGGCGGTCTGCGGCATGGCCGGTCCGATCCTCGTGTACGTCGTCGTCAACGGCGTCGGCGGCGGCACCATGGCCGGCTGGGCGGTGCCGACCGCCACCGACATCGCGTTCGCGCTGGCCGTGCTCGCGGTCATCGGGTCGCAGCTGCCATCGGCGCTGCGCGCGTTCCTGCTGACGCTGGCCGTCGTCGACGACCTGCTGGCGATCCTGCTGATCGCGATCTTCTTCACCACCGACGTGCGCATCTGGCCGCTCGTCGGCGCGGCCGCGATCCTCGTCGCGTACGACCTCATGCAGCGCCGCGGCATCTCCGCCTGGTGGCTCTACGTGCCGATGGGGGTCGTGGCGTGGGCGCTCATGCACGAGAGCGGCGTGCACGCCACCGTCGTCGGTGTCGCGTTCGGCCTGCTCACGCGCGCCCACCGCGAGAAGGGCGAGCAGCAGGCGCCGGCCGAGCGCATCGAGCACCGGGTCCGGCCGTTCTCCGCCGTGCTCTGCGTGCCGGTCTTCGCGCTGTTCGCCGCCGGCGTCACGATCTCGTCCGACTCGCTGCGCGACGTGTTCACGCAGCCCGTGGCGCTCGGCGTCGCGCTCGGACTGGTCGTCGGCAAGGCCGTCGGCATCTTCGGCGGCACCTACCTCACCGCGCGGTTCACGCGGGCCGAGCTGAGCAACGACCTGACCTGGGGCGACGTGTTCGGGCTGGCGACCATCGCGGGCATCGGGTTCACCGTCTCGCTGCTGATCGGCGAACTGGCGTTCCGCGACGACGCGCACAACGCGGAGCTGGTGAAGACGGCGGTGCTGGTCGGTTCGCTGCTGGCGGCGCTGCTGGCCACGATCGTGCTCGGCCGGCGCAACGTCATCTACAAACGGCTGGCCGCCGAGGAGGCGCGCGACGACGACCACGACGGCATCCCGGACGTGTACCAGGCCGAGGAGCCGGGCACTCGGCCGTGACCCGTCGGCCCGTCCTTGCCGTTATGGTCCCCGACCTGCTCTAGAGTCGAAGGGAGGCCACGCCGGCAGTTCGCCGCCGCGGCCGACGTGACTCGTGACTACTGCGACGAGGGGGTTCCGATGGCCGCGCGGGCAACCAGTGAGGCCGACGGCTCTGCCTCCATCGGCCAGCTCGTGGCCTCCATCAAGGACGACCTCACCGGGCTGGTCCGGGACGAGATCGAGCTGGCGAAGGCGGAGCTGAAGCAGGACGCCAAGGAGGCCGGCCTCGGCGGCGCCCTGATCGCGGTCGCCCTGTTCCTCGGCCTGTTGGCGACCATCCTCGGCTCGTTCGCGCTCGTGTACGGCGTCCACGCGCTCGGCCTCGGCCTCGGCTGGTCGTTCCTCGTGGTCGCCGGCGCCTACGTGCTCGTCGCACTCCTCCTGCTGCTGACGGCTCGTAGCCGCTTCGGCAGGATCTCCAAGGTCGAGCGGACGAAGACCACCGCTCGCGAGGCCGCCCGCGCTCTGAAGAGGTCCCCCAACAGCACGTGATCACCAACGACGCACATCGCCAGACGGTCGAGATCCCCGGCCCCTGGACACACCGGACCGTCGCCGCCAACGGCGCGCAGTTCCATGCGGCGGAGATGGGACACGGACCCCTCGTCCTGCTCCTGCACGGCTTCCCGGAGTTCTGGTGGGCCTGGCGCCACCAGCTGCCCGCGCTCGCCGCGGCCGGCTGGCGCGCCGTCGCGCTCGACCTGCGCGGCGCCGGCGGCAGCGACAAGACCCCGCGCGGGTACGACGCGTTCACGTTCGCCGCCGACATCACCGGCGCGATCCTCTCCCTCGGCGAGCGCCGCGCCGTGCTCGTCGGTCACGGGTGGGGCGCCTACGGTGCGTGGACGGCGGCGGCGATGCGCCCGGCGCACGTCGACGCGCTCGCCGTCCTCTCGATGCCGCACCCGCTGGTGCTGCGCCGCCACCTGCTGCGCGGCCGGTTCCGGCACAGTGGGTCGCTGGCCTGGGTGCAGACCCCGATGGCGCCGGAGCGGCGGCTGATCGCCGACGACGGCGCCCACGTCGAGACGCTGCTGCGGCGCTGGTCGGCGCCCGGCTCGGCATTCCCCGACGACGAAGCGTCGCGCCACTATCGCGCCGCGATGCAGTTGTGGCCGGCGCCGCACTGCGCGCTGGAGTACCAGCGCTGGCTGGTCCGCTCGCTGTTCCGCGGCGACGGCCGCCGGTTCGCCAAGCGCGTCCAGGACCCGCTCACCATGCCGGTGCTGCAGGTGCACGGCGTCCAGGACTCCAACATGGACCTCGACCTCGCGGCGGCGTCGCGCGAGATGGTGGCCGGCGAGTACCACTGGCTGTCGCTGGAGTCGGCCGGGCACTTCCCGCACGAGGAGACGCCCGACGCCGTCACCGACGCACTGCTGGACTGGCTGGTGAAACAGCGCGATCGGCACGACTGACGCTAGGATCGACGACGTTTCGTGTCTCTTCGAGGATCCGTGAGGGAGTGGGGTTGATGTCGGCGCGACAGGCCGCGGCCTGACTTCGTCCTGACCTCAGTCACTCGAGCACGAACGGAACCCTCACCATGTCTCAGCACTGGATCACGCGCGCCGAGACCGGCGCCGACATCCCGGCCATCCACGATCTCACCGCCGCGGCGTTCGGCCGGCCGGACGAGGCCGACCTCATCGACGCGCTCCGTGCCGACTCCGCCTGGATCGACGGCCTGTCGATCGTCGCGGCCGGCTCGGACGGCACCGTCGTCGGCCACGCCCTGCTGACCCGCTGCCACATCGGCGACACCCCGGCGCTGTGCCTCGGGCCGTGCGCCGTACGGCCCGGTCGGCAGCGCTCCGGCGCCGGCTCCGCGGCCATCCGGGCCGCGCTGCGGGCCGCCCGCGACCGGGGCGAGCGCTTCGTCGCGGTCCTCGGGCACCCGGAGTACTACCCGCGGTTCGGCTTCGAGCGCGCGTCGAAGCACGGCATCGACACGACGCTGCCCGTGCCGGACGAGGCGCTGATGGCGCTCACGCTGGACCAGGCCCAGCCGCTGCCGTCCGGCACCATCCGGTACGCGGTGCCGTTCGGCGTCTAGCCGCCGGAGAGCGGTCGCGCGCCGGCGCGGTCAGGTGCAGGAGCCGGTCGACACCGGTTCCGTCGCCTCGGCCGCGCCGGCCGCGAGCTCGGTGAACTCGCTCGGCGCCAGCGCGTAGCCGGTGTCGGGGTCGGTCAGCGACGCGGCGAACACCACGCCCAGCACGGTGCCGTCGGGCGAGATGAGCGGGCCGCCGGAGTTGCCCGGCCGGATGCTGCCGCGCAGCGAGACGACCTCGCGGGTGATGGTGTTCTCGTCGTAGATGTCGTGCCCGATCAGCTCGTGGACGTCGCGGACGCGGACCTCTTCGCTGCGCAGCGGGCCGTTGTTCGGGTAGCCGATGACGGCGGCGTCGTCGCCGTTGCCCGGGTCGTCGGTGGTCATGGTCAGCTGCTCGAGCGGCAGGCCGGGGACGGCCAGCACGGCGAGGTCGGTCTCGGGGTCGAACGCGACCACCTCGGCGGCCAGCGGGTCGCCGTCGGGGAAGGTGACGACCGGCTCGCGGACGCCGGCCACCACGTGCGCGTTGGTCATGATGCGCTCGGCCGCGACCACGAAGCCGCTGCCGGTGATGACCCGCTCGCAGGCCTCGGCGCGGCCGGTGATCTGCACGACGCTCTGAGCGGCCGTGCGCACCTCGGGGTCGCGGCGCAGCAGGCTGCCGGGCGGGCCGACGTCCACGATCGGCTCGGACGCCCACGGGACCACGACCTGCGGGAACCCGCCGGCCGCGACGACGTCCTCGAAGGCGTCGCGCAGGCTGTCGGGCGAGATCGGGACGGCCTCGTCGACCAGGTGCAGCAGCCGCGACTCGCGCACGCCGGGCGACGCGTACGGCACGGCCGCGGTCGAGACGGCCAGCCCGACCGCCCAGGCGGCCAGCAGCAGGCCGGCCACGCCGAGAACGGCGCCGCCGGCGGCGTCGAACTTCCGCGCCGGCTGCGACGACACCTTCGCCCGCACCCATCCACCGGCCCAGGCCAGCACGCCCTGCCCGATGGAGGCGACACCCAGCACCAGCAGGACGGCCAGCACCGACACCCCGAGCCCGGGGTCGAAGCTGCCGAGGACCAGCGGGACCAGCAGCAGCCCCGCGACGGCGCCGCCGACGAACCCGACGAAGGACAGGAGGCCGACGACGAAGCCGTGGGTCCAGCCGGTGTAGCCGACGACCACCGCCAAGATGATGATGATCAGGTCGACGGCGTTCAAGCCCAGCGTCACGACCCACCTCGACCTTCACGGATCAGGCCCGGCCCCGTTGGCATCGGTTCGACGAGAGTACGATCCCACGGCTCGGCGATTCCGGCAGCATCGAACAAAGTGGACAGAACGCCCGCCGTGAATCCCCAGATCAACAACCCACTGGCGCGGAAGGCCGGCCCGGTGTACCCGGACGGGTACCGCACCTGCAGCCGGTGGGCGGGGTCGGTGAGCTCGCTGACCGGCACCCGGTGCACCGACGCGACCTCGGCGGGGTCGGCGACGCGCACCTCGCAGGGCTCGCGCCACCAGGCCAGCACCGGCGTGACCGAGTAGTTCGAGACCGACAGCCACAGCGGCGGCAGCGTGGCGATGACCTCGACGCCGGTGGGGTCGACGCCGGTCTCCTCGGCGCACTCGCGCAGCGCCGTGCCGACCGGGCCGCCGTCGTCGGGCTCGGCGCCACCGCCCGGGAACGCCGCCTGACCGGCGTGGCTGCGCAGCCCGGCCGCCCGCTCGATCAGCAGGACGTCGGGCCGGCCGTCGGTCTCGCCGAACAGCATGAGGACCGCCGACTCGCGCGCGGAGTCGTCAGGCGTCGGCCACTGGCCGGCCTGAGCGGCCCACGCGCCGGTGGCGGCGTCGGCGATGCGCCGCATCCACGCGGGCAGGCCGGCGGCGGTCGTCATGCACGCGGCCCTTCACGGACCAGCTTGGCGGCCACCTTGGGGTCGGTGGGACCCTCGCCGTAGGACGGGCACAGCCGGGCCAGCGGGCACGCGCCGCAGGCCGGCCGGCGCGCGTGGCAGCGGCGCCGTCCGTGCCAGATGACCCGGTGCGAGAGCATGGTCCACTCGCTCTTCGGGAACAGCGCACCGATCTCGGCCTCGACCTTGTCGGGGTCGGTCTGGCTGGTCCAGCCGAACCGGCGCACCAGGCGGCCGAAGTGGGTGTCGACGGTGATGCCGGGCACGCCGAACGCGTTGCCGAGCACGACGTTGGCGGTCTTGCGGCCGACGCCGGGCAGCGTGACGAGGTCCTTCAGCTTGCCCGGCACCTCGCCGCCGAACCGCTCGACCAGCGCCTGCGACAACCCGAGGATGGACTGCGTCTTCGCCCGGAAGAACCCGGTGGGCTGGATGATCTTCTCGACGTCGTCGCGCTCCGCGGCCGACAGCGCGACGGCGTCGGGGTAGCGGGCGAACAGTGTGGGCGTGACGCCGTTGACCCGGACGTCGGTGGTCTGGGCGGACAGCACCGTCGCGATCAGCAGTTCGAAGGGCGAGGCGAAGTCGAGCTCGCAGTGCGCGTCGGGATACGTCGCGTCGAGCTCACGGTTGATCCTGCGGGCCCGCCGGGTGAGCGCGAGCTTGGACTCGGTAGCGACCATCGACACCACTTCACTCTACGTTCCCGCGCCGACAACCCCGTGCGCGAATAGGCATCGCGGGGGCGAATGGTCCGCCATGATGGCACCCAGGCACAATAGGTTGCGGCCGACGTGACGCGAAACACCAGACCGTGACCGCGCGTGGCTCGACGGCAAGGAGGATCTGGCAGTGGCTGACGACGCTCTACGGAGCGCACTTCTGTTCCGCGAACTCGACGACGAGGCCGCCGGCGCGCTGCGCGCGTCGATGACCGAAGTGCACCTGAGCCGGGGCGAGACCCTCTTCCGCGAGGGCGACGAGGGCGACCGCGTCTACGTCGTCACCGAGGGCAAGATCAAGCTCGGCCGCACCGCGCCCGACGGCCGCGAGAACCTGCTGGCGCTGCTCGGTCCCGGGCAGATGTTCGGCGAGCTGTCGCTGTTCGACCCCGGTCCACGCTCGGCCACGGCGACCGCCGTCACCGACACCACGCTGTGGAGCCTCAGCCACGCCGACCTCACGCCCTGGCTGACCGGGCGGCCCGAGGTGGCTCGCGGCCTGCTGCTGCAGCTGGCGTCGCGGCTGCGCCGGTCCAACGACATCCAGACCGACCTGGTGTTCTCCGACGTGCCGGGGCGGGTGGCCAAGCAGCTGCTCGACCTCTCGACCCGGTTCGGCGTGCCGTCCGAGGAGGGCATGCGGGTCGTCCACGACCTCACGCAGGAAGAGCTGGCCCAGCTGGTCGGCGCGTCCCGCGAGACGGTCAACAAGGCGCTGGCCGACTTCGTGTCGCGCGGCTGGCTGCGGCTGGAGCAGCGCTCCGTCGTCGTCCTCGACGTCGACCGCCTGCGCCGCCGCGCCCGCTGACGCGTGTCGGCCTGCGCGGTCAGCCGGTCGCGCGCAGGTAGGCGAGCGTCGCCTCGACGGTGAGTTCGGCGGCCGGCCAGAGCGTGCGGTCGACGTCGGCGTAGACCACCTCGACCACGTCGCGGGCGGTGGTCGCGCCGCCGGCCAGCGCGGCCCGCACCTGCTCGATCCGCTGCTTCCGGTGCGCGATGTACTCGTCGACGACGGTGACCGCGTGCGGCCGCAGCGGGCCGTGGCCGGGCAGCAGCAGCGCGTCGCGCGGGACGGCCGTACGGAGCAGCTCCAGCGACGCCAGATAGTCGCCGAGGTCGCCGTCGGGGTGCGACACGATCGTCGTGCCACGGCCGAGGACGGTGTCGCCGCTGAACAGCAGCACCGACTCGCCGTCGTCGGCGACGAACGACACCGAGTCGGCCGTGTGCCCGGGGGTGTCCAGGACCAGCAGACCCAGGTCGTCCAGCCGCTCACCGTGCGCCGGCAGCTCCGCGTCGGCGCCGCTGGCGGCCGGGTCGCGGGCCAGCACCGGCGCGCCGCCGGTCAGCTCGCGGAACAGCTCGATGCCGCCGCAGTGGTCCTCGTGGTGGTGCGTGACGAGCGCCAGCGACACCGAACCCAGCGACAGGACGGCGTCGAGGTGCTCCTCCAGCCACGGCCCGGGATCGATGACGACGATGCCGTCGGCGGTGCGCAGCACGTAGGTGTTGGTGCCGTCGAGCGTCATCGGCCCGGGGTTGTCGGCGCGGACCAGCCGGCACCACTCCGGCAGCACCACGTCGGTCACGTCGGCTTCCCCTCGTCGTCTGGGTCGTCGCCTGGGTCGTCGCCGGGATAGTCCGGATCGCCGGGCAGCAGGCTCCACACCTGCGCGCCGTCGTCGAGCCAGCCGGGCAGGACGGTCTCGGTGGCCCGGCCGGCGCCCGCGGCCAGCGCCTCCGCCACCGTCGCGAACTGGGTGATCGAGGTCAGCAGCACCGCCGTCGGCGGCAGCGCGACCCACTCGCCGGCGTCGGCCCGGGCCAGCGCGTCGGCCGGCCGCACCCACCCCACCTCCGACGCCTCGCCGGAGACGTCGGCCGGTTCCTGTCCGTCCGGCAGCGCCGCCAGGTAGAACCAGGTGTCGTAGCGGCGCTCCTCGAACCGCGGCGTGACCCAGTGCGCCCACGGCACGAGGTCGCCCGGCGCCAGCGTGACGCCGGTCTCCTCGTGCGTCTCGCGGATCGCGGCGCGAACGAACGCCTCGGCCGCGTCGGCGCCGTCGACCGGATCGACCTTGCCGCCGGGGAACGCCAGCATGCCGCCGAACGCCATGCCGACGTGCCGGACGTGCACGTACACCTCGACGCCGCCGCCGGTTCCGTCGCGCAACAGGCCGACCGTCGACGAGGGTCGCGGCGAAGAGACCGGCAGGCCGCCGGCGGCGAACGCCCGGGCCCGTTCCGCGATCGGCGCGGGCAGCGCCCGCCGTCCGCCGTCGGTCACCCGAGGCCTCAGCCGACCTCGACGATCATCTCGACCTCGACCGGCGCGTCCAGCGGCAGCACCGTCAGGCCGACCGCGCTGCGGGCGTGCTGGCCGAGGTCGCCGAAGACCTTGCCGAGCAGGTCGCTGGCGCCGTTGACCACCTGCGGCTGCCCGGTGAAGTCGGGCGTCGACGCGACGAAGCCGAGCAGCTTCACCACGCGGGTGACGGCGGACAGGTCGCCGACCTCGGCGCGGATGGCGGCCAGCGCGTTGAGCGCGCACTGCTGGGCGCACTCGTACGCCTGCTCCGGTGTGACGTCGGCGCCGACCTTGCCCTTGTGCAGCAGCTCGCCGTCGCGCATCGGCACCTGGCCGGACGTGAAGACGAACGAACCGCTGCGTACGGCCGGGACGTACGCAGCGACCGGCTTGACGACGTCGGGCAGGCTCAGACCGAGCTCGGCCAGCCGTTCCTCGGGGGTGCCCGTCATTCCGGCTTCTCCCGTTTGAAGTAAGCCACCACGTTCTCGGGGTTCATGCCGGGGACGATCTGGACCAGCTCCCAGCCGTCCTCGCCCCAGTTGTCCAGGATCTGCTTGGTCGCGTGCACCAACACGGGCGCGGTCGCGTACTCCCACTTGGCCATGGGCGCGAGCCTACTGGGCGCTCGTCATGCCCAGCGCGAGCCCTGGCCGAGGTGCTCGTCGAAGACCAGCCAGGTGCGGGTGCTCAGCACGCCGGCGACGTCCTGGATGTGCTCGAGGACGACGTGGCGCAGCTCGCTGTTGTTGGGCGCGCGGACCAGGGCCAGCACGTCGAAGTCGCCGCCGACGAGCGCGAAGTGCTCGACGTACGGCAGCGACCCGAGCGCGGCGGACACCTCGCGCCAGGCGTTCTGCTGGATCGACAGCATGACGTAGGCGCTGGTGGCCAGGCCGGCGCGCTCGGGACTGACCTGCGCGGAGAAGCCGGTGATGACGCCGTCGGCGAGCAGCCGGTCGACCCGCGCGTAGGCGTTGGCCCGCGACACGTGCACCCGTTCGGCCAGCTGCCGGATGGACAGCCGGCCCTGCTCGACCAGCTCGGCCAGGATGCGGCGGTCGACGTCGTCGAGGTCGCGGGCAGACGAACGGCCGGTGTTCCAGGTGTGACCGCCATCACCCTGAGACGTTTGGTCGCTCATCGTCGCTCCGCTCTACCAGTTGTCACCGATTTCGGCCCCGTTGTAGAGATGACCATCTCATGAGGAGGACGATTCGAGGATATAGAGCTTCCGCCTGCCGACAGAGGTGACTGAGCCATGACCACGCAGGCCGAGCACCGGATGCCCGCCGCCACGGCCATCGGGTCCGCCGACGCCGCGCTGCTGCCGTCCGCCGAACCGGTCCGGTTCCTCGACGACGACGGCGGCCCCGCGCCGGGCGACGCCCACGGCCGGTACGAACGGCCGTCCACCGAACTGCTGCGCCGCGCCTACGACGCGATGGTGCTGGGCCGCCGGTTCGACGCCCAGGCGACGGCTCTGACGAAGCAGGGCCGGCTCGCCGTCTACCCGTCCAGCCGCGGCCAGGAGGCGGGCGAGATCGGCGCCGTCCTCGCGCTGCGCGACACCGACTGGCTGTTCCCGACCTACCGCGACACGATGGCGCTGATCGGCCGCGGCATCGATCCGGTCGAGGCACTGACGCTGCTGCGCGGCAGCTGGCACTGCGGCTACGACCCGATGGCCACGCGCACGGCGCCGCAGTGCACCCCGCTGGCCACTCACGCCCCGCACGCCGTCGGCGTCGCCTACGCCGCCAAGCGACGCGGCGAGGACACCGTCGCGCTGGTGCTGATCGGCGACGGCGGCACCAGCGAGGGCGACTTCCACGAGGCGCTGAACTTCGCCGCGGTCTTCCACGCGCCGGTGGTGTTCCTGGTGCAGAACAACGGGTTCGCCATCTCGGTCCCGCTGTCGCGTCAGACGGCGGCGCCGTCGCTGGCACACAAGGGCGTCGGCTACGGCATCCGCGGCGAGCGCGTCGACGGCAACGACCCGCTCGCTGTCCTGGCCGTGCTCACCGACGCCGTCGAGTCCGCCCGCGCGGGCGGCGGGCCGGTGCTCGTCGAGGCGCACACCTACCGCGTCGAGCCGCACACCAACGCCGACGACGACGCCCGCTACCGCGACCACGACGAGGTCGAGGCGTGGAAGCGGCGTGACCCGATCGCCCGGCTGGAGGCGCACCTGCGCTCCCGCGGCGAGCTGACCGACGACGACGTCGCGGCGGCGCGGTCGGCGGCCGAGGAGTACGCCACCGACGTCCGGACCCGGCTGTCGGAGGAGGCGACCGGCGACCCCGCCGAGCTGTTCGCGCACGTCTACGCCGAGCCGACGCCGCAGCTGCGCGAGCAGGCCGGCTGGCTGGCCGAGGAGCTCGCGCGATGACGGTGACCCCATGACGACGACAATGGGCAAGGCGCTCAACGCCGCGTTGCGCGACGCGATGCGCGAGGACGACACCGTCCTGATGTTCGGCGAGGACGTCGGCCCGCTCGGCGGCGTCTTCCGCGTCACCGACGGCCTGACCGCCGAGTTCGGCGAGGACCGCTGCTTCGACACCCCGCTGGCCGAGGCCGGCATCGTCGGCCTGGCCGTCGGCATGGCGATGAACGGGTTCCGGCCCGTCGTCGAGATGCAGTTCGACGCGTTCGCCTACCCGGCGTTCGAGCAGATCGCCTCGCACGTCGCCAAGATGCGCAACCGCACCCGCGGCGCCGTCGGCCTGCCGATGGTGATCCGGGTGCCGTACGCGGGCGGCATCGGCGGCGTGGAGCACCACTCGGACTCGTCCGAGGCGTACTACGCGCACACGCCGGGCCTCAAGGTCGTCACGCCGGCCACCGTCGCCGACGCCTACTCGTTGCTGCGCGACGCGATCGCCGACCCCGACCCGGTTGTGTTCATGGAGGCCAAGAAGCTCTACTGGGCCAAGGACGAGGTCACGCTGCCGGTGCGGACGGCGCCCTTCGGGACCGCGGAGGTCCGGCGGGCGGGCAGCGACGCGACGCTGGTGGCGTACGGGCCGGCGGTGCCGGTCGCGCTGGAGGCGGCCGAGGCGGCGGAGTCCGAGGGTCGCTCGCTCGAGGTGGTCGACCTGCGCACGCTGGTCCCGTTCGACGACGAGACGGTGGCGGCGTCGGTGCGCAAGACGGGCCGCTGTGTCGTGGTCGCCGAGGCGGCCGGGTTCGCCAGCGTATGCGCGGAGATCGCGGCGCGGGTCCAGGAGCGGTGCTTCCACTCGCTGTGGGCGCCGGTGCTCCGGGTCACGGGCTGGGACGTGCCGTATCCGCCGCCGGTGCTGGAGAAGTACCACCTCCCCGGCGTCGACCGCGTCCTCGACACCGTCGACCGGCTGCAGTGGGACGACGCGCCGGACCCGCGCTTCCTGGCGGCGAGATGACGGACGAGACACGCTTCTCCGTCGAGTCCGATAGACAACCGGACCGCACCTTCTATCTACCTGACCTCGGCGAGGGGCTGACGGAGGCCGAGATCGTCGCCTGGCGGGTCGCCGAGGGCGACGAGGTCGGCGTCGACGACGTGGTCGTGGACGTCGAGACGGCGAAGGCGACGGTCGAGGTGCCGTGCCCGCACGCCGGCCGGGTGACCAGGCTGCACGGCGCGGCGGGGACGACGATCGAGGTCGGCGCGCCGCTGATCACGGTCGCGACGCCGGAGCGGGCGGGCGGTGCTCCGGCTGTGGCGCCGCCGGCCGCGGCGCCGGCTGTCGCGGACGGAGCGGCGGGGTCGGGCGCGGTGCTGGTGGGCTACGGCACCGGGAACGCGACGATGCGGCGCCGGTCCCGGTCCCGGACGGCGCCGGGTGCGGCGCCGCGGGTGCTGTCGCCGGTGGTCCGGCGACTGGCCCGCGACCGCGGCGTCGACGTACGCGTGCTCAGCGGGTCGGGTCCCGGCGGCGTGATCGTCCGACGCGACGTCGAGGCGGCGTCGGCGAACGGCGCGATTCCGGCGAACGTCGACCCGGCTGTCTTCCCAGCCCAGCCACAGCGGGCCTCGCAGCCGATTCCGTCGAATCAGAGCAGAGAACCCCTGCGCGGAGTGCGCCGCGCCATCGCGGAGAAGCTGGCCCGCAGCCGGCGCGAGATCCCCGACGCCACCACCTGGGTCGACGTCGACGCGACCGGCCTCATGGAGGCGCGCCAGGCCCTCGGGGTCGGCGTGCTGGCGCTGCTCGGGCGCATCACGGTCGCCGCCCTCACCCGGTTCCCGGAACTCAACGCCTCCGTCGACCACGACCGCGACGACCTCGTGCTGGTCCGCCACGGCTCCGTGGGCCTCGGCTTCGCCGCGCAGACCGACCGCGGGCTCGTCGTCCCCGTCGTCCACGACGCCCAGGACCTCAGCACCGCCCAGCTGGCCGCCGAGCTGGCCCGGCTCACCGAGGCCGCCCGCGCCGGCGCGCTGACCCCGGCCGACCTGACCGGCGGCACGTTCACGTTGAACAACTACGGCGTCTTCGGCGTCGACGGCTCCACCCCGATCATCAACCACCCCGAGGCCGCGCTCCTCGGCGTCGGCCGCATCGTCGACAAGCCGTGGGTCGTCGACGGCCGGCTGGCCGTTCGCAAGGTCACCCAGCTCTCGCTGACCTTCGACCACCGCGTCTGCGACGGCGGCGTCGCCGGCGGCTTCCTCCGCTACGTCGCCGACCGCGTCGAGTCGCCGCTCGGCCTACTGCTCGACCTCTGAGGGATCTACCGGGGCGTGCTCGGCGCGGTGCTTGCGCCAGCGCTCGATCATCTGCGGCAGCTCCGCCCGCATGAACTGCATGTAGTCGATGGTCTCGGCGATGCGCCGGGCGCCGCGGCCGTCGCCGAGGGCGCCGAGGCCGTCGGAGAGGACGGCGGTGTAGCGGCGCAGCAGCGGCTCGCGCTGCATGATGATGTGCGCCCAGACGTCGTCGTCGTAGATGCGGTAGTGGTCGGCGCGAGAGCCGGGCTCACGTTCGCGGGCCAGCAGGCCGGCCTGCACCAGGGTGCGCACCGCGCCGGAGATGGCGGCCGGGCTCACCCGCAGGCCGTCGGCCAGCTCCGCGGCGGTGTAGCGCTCGGCGTCCTCGGCCAGCACGTAGGCGAACACCCGCGCGGGCATGCGGGGCAGTCCGGACTCGGTGAGCACCAGCGCGAACTGCTCCACGAACCGCAGCAACGCGTCCTGGTCGTCGTCGGCCGCCGGACCGGTCATCGAGCGTCCTCCTTCACTGTGAGCACCATCATACGTTTAGCCATTTCACAACTTCGTGAATGAACGCTAGGTTGTGGTACAGGCGGTGGTGCCATGGCCGCACGCTCCGGCGCACCACTGATTCTCGGTATAGCCGTATTCTCGGTGGAGCCGCGGGCGTTGCGGTCGGACCCACCCTTCGGTGCCTGATTGGGGGATGGCGTGAGCAGCACGGGCCTCGCGGTGATGTTCGCCGTCGGCGCCGCGAGCCTGCACGCGCTGGCCGCCTTGGGCATGGTCGCCCAGCGCCGCTGGTGGTACCCCACCGCCCTGACCGTCGCCGCGTCCTGCCTGCACGTGTGCGCCCTGCACTTCGGCCCGCTAACCCTCGTGCAGCCGCTGGGCGTGCTCAGCCTCGCGTTTGCGCTCGTGCTCTCGTGGGCGCTGACGCGGCGCCGGGTCACCCCGCGCGAGTGGCGCGGCATGGCGCTGAGCATGGCCGGCCTCGCCGCGCTGTTGCTGCTGGCCGCGCCGACCCGGCCGCGCAGCGAACTGAGCTCCACGCAGATCCTGCTCCTCACGGTCGCGGTCGTCGCGCTCATCGCGGTCGCCGTCGCCGCCGCCTCGCGGCTCCTGTCGCGGCCGATCCGCCGGAGCCTGCTGTTCGCGCTCGCCTCGGGCACGACGTTCGGCGTGTCGTCCGCGCTGACGCAGACCGTGACCATCCGCGTGGCCGACGACGGCGCGGCGGCGGCGCTCCAGCCGGCCAGCGCCGTCGTGCTGGTGCTGGCGGCCACCGGCCTGCTGCTGGCCCGGCGGGCGTACCGCGGCGGGCTCGGCGCCCCGCTGGCCACCGCGACCATCGTCAACCCCGTGACCGCCTCGGCCATCGGCATCGGGCTGCTGGGCGAGCGGTTCACCGGCGGCCCGGCCGAGGTGACGCTGTCCGTGGCCGCCGCATTGACCGCCGCGGCCGGCGTGGTGCTGCTGGCCCGCGGCAGCCGGGCGCCGGTCACTCGCCCGACGCGGCCCGAGCAGGTTCCGGTGACGCCGTGACCGCCGCCCGGTGCTCGCGCCAGCGCACCGCCAGCGTCTCGATCTGAGACTGCAGGAACCGGTAGAACTCGCGGGTCTGGTGGACCCGGGAGTAGCCGGCCCCCGGCGCCAAGGACTGCAGGCCGTTGGTGAGCAGCACGTCGATGTGGCGGAACATCGGCTCCTGCCGCCCGACGACGGTCGCCCAGACGTCGTCCTCGTAGATGCGGTAATGGTCGACGCGGTCGCCGGGGACGCGGTCGCGCACCAGCATGCCCATGTCGACGAGCAGCCGCACGGCACCGGAGATCGCGGCCGGGCTGACCCGCAGGCCGTCGGCCAGTTCAGCCGCGGTGTGCGTGTCGGCGTCGGAGGCCAGCACGTACGCGAACACCCGGGCCGGCATCCGTTGCATGCCGGCGTCGTTCAGGGCCAGCGCGAACTGCTCGACGAACCGGCTGCGCGCCCGCTCAGTGTCTTGGCCGGACACACTCCCACCCCCTCGTTGTGTTCTCGACCATAACGGACTTAAAGCAATTCACAAAACTGTGAAGAGTGTGTAGTGTCGCCATCATGACAACTGCGATCGACGTCGCCGGCGTCGTGAAGACCTTCGGGACGGTCCGTGCGCTCGACGGGCTCGACCTGCGGGTCTCCACCGGCGAGGTCCATGGTTTCCTCGGTCCCAACGGGGCCGGCAAGTCGACGACGATCCGCGTGCTGCTGGGGCTGCTGCGGGCCGACTCCGGCACCGCGCGGCTGCTCGGCGGCGACCCCTGGAACGACGCGGTCTCGCTGCACCGGCGGCTGGCCTACGTCCCGGGCGACGTCAACCTCTGGCCCAACCTCAGCGGCGGCGAGGCCATCGATCTGCTCGGCCGACTGCGCGGCGGGCTGAACGAGAAGCGCCGTCAGGATCTCCTCGAGCGGTTCGACCTCGACCCCAGGAAGAAGGGCCGCACCTACTCCAAGGGCAACCGGCAGAAGGTCGCGCTGGTGGCCGCGCTCGCCTCCGACGTCGAGCTGCTCATCCTCGACGAGCCGACCTCGGGGCTGGACCCGTTGATGGAGGCCGTGTTCAACGAGTGCATCGACGAGTGGAAGGACGATGGCAAGACGGTGCTGCTGTCCAGCCACATCCTGACCGAGGTCGAGAAGCTGTGCGACCGCGTCAGCATCATCCGGACGGGCCGCATCGTCGAGAGCGGCACGCTGGCCGAAATGCGGCACCTCACCCGCACGTCCATCATGGCCGAGACCGAGCGTCCGGCCACCGGCCTGGACCAGCTGGCCGGAATCCACGACCTGGTGGTCGAGGACCGGCGGGTCAGCTTCAGCGTCGACACCGCTGTGCTCGACGGCGCCGTCAAACACCTCGCTCCGTTCGGCATCCTGTCACTCACCAGTCAGCCGCCCACGCTAGAGGAGCTGTTCCTGCGCCACTACGGCGACGAGGTCGCCGCCGAAGCGGCCGTGGCTAAGGCGGGTGCCTCGTCGTGAGCGTCACGATCGCCGAGGCCCGGCCCCGCCAGCACACCGCACAACGGGGCAAGGGCGGGACCACCCTCACCGGAACCGGCATCATGATCCGGTTCATCCTGCGCCGCGACCGCGTCCGGCTGCCGATCTGGATCGGCGCCATCGTCCTGCTGGTCGTGGGCAGCCTGCCGACATTTCCAGAGACCTACCCGACGGCGGCCGACCGCCAGGCGCGCGCCGACCTGCTCGACAACCCCGCCACCATCGCGCTGACCGGCCCCGCGTACGGCACCGACAACTACACCTTCGGCGCCATGACGGCCAACGAGCTGCTGCTCTGGGTCGCCATCACCATGGCTCTGATGAGCATTCTGCTGATGGTTCGGCACACCCGCGCCGAGGAGGAGACCGGCCGCACTGAGCTGCTCCGGGCCGGCGTGCTCGGCCGGCACGCCGGCACCACCGCCGCGTTCACCGTCGTAGCCGGCGCGAACGTGCTGATCGCCCTGCTGCTCGGGCTGCTGATGCCGGCGGCGCTGGACGACCTGTCCACCTCCAGCTCGCTGCTGTTCGGGGCCGCGGTCGCATCCGTCGGTCTGGTCTTCGCCGGCGTCGGCGCACTGACGGCGCAGGTCACCGAGCATGCCCGGGCCGCGACCGGCCTCGGCGCCGCCGTGCTGGGCGTCGCATTCGGGCTGCGGGCCATCGGCGACGTCGGCACGGAGGCGCTGTCGTGGCTCTCGCCCATCGGCTGGGCCCAGCGCACCAAGGTGTACGTCGACGACCGCTGGTGGCCGCTGCTGCTCTCGGTGGGCCTCACTGCGCTGCTGGTCGCCGCGGCCTACGCGACCACCAGCCGCCGCGACGTGGGCGCCGGCCTGGTGCAGCCGCGGCTCGGCAGCCCGCGGGCCGATCGGCAGCTGTCGTCGGCGCTGGGCCTGGCGGTCCGGCTGCAGCGCGGCGGCCTCATCGGCTGGGGCGTGGGCCTGCTGGTGTTCGGTCTCGCCTACGGCAGCCTCGCCCCGTCGATCGAGGAGTTCGCCTCCGACAACTCGACCCTGCAGGACTTCCTGGGCGACGCCGACAGTCTGATCGACGGCTTCATGGCCATAGTCGTGCTCATGATGGCGCTCTTGGCAGCGGCATACGGGCTGACCGCCGTCCTCCGGCTGCGCAGCGAGGAGACCTCCGGCCGGGCCGAACCGGTGCTCGCCACCGCGGTCTCGCGGACCCGGTTCGCCGCCAGTCACCTCGCCGTGGCACTGGCCGGCAGCCTGCTGGTCATGCTGGTCGGCGGGCTGGGCCTGGGCATCACAGCGTCCATCGCGCTGGACGACGGGAGCGTCTTCGGGCGGCTCCTCGGTGCGGCGGTGGCGCACACCGTGGGCATGTGGCTGGTCATCGCCGTCGCCGTCGCGCTGAGCGGCCTGGCACCGCAACTGGTGCAGCTGTCGTGGGTCGTCCTGACCTACGGCGTCGTGGTCGGCGTACTGGGCGGATTCTTCCAGTTCCCCGACTGGGTGACGAACGTCTCGCCCTTCCAGGCCGCTTCTACTCTTCCAGGAGGAGACCTCGACACGGTAGCGGTTGTCATAATGGGTGTGCTAGCGGTCGCTCTGGTCTGGATCGGTCTGCTCGGCTTCCGCCGGCGTGACCTGACGACGACCTGAACCGGTACTGGGGGAACCAGGGTGGCACATCCATCAGTCGTGGACGAGCCGGCGCGGGACGCCCCTGCGCCGGCCGCCGCGCGCGCCCCGTCGGTCTTCCGGCGGCTGGTGCGACATCTCCGCACGCCGCGGCGTCCCGTCCTCATCGTCGAGCTCGGCATCCTGGCCGCCGTTTACGCCGTTTACTCGCTGATCCGCAACAGCGTCCCCGACGACCAGGCGCGCGCCATGGCCAACAGCGTGCGCATCTGGACCACCGAGCAGGACGTGCAGATCGACTTCGAACTCTGGCTGAACCACACCGTACACGCCGTCGAGTGGCTGACCGTCACCGTCAACTACTTCTACGTGTTCCTGCACTTCGTGGTCACCGGTGCGGTGCTGATCTGGCTGTTCGTCCGCCATCCCGGCCGCTATCGCGCGGCCCGCACCGTGCTGGCGTTCACCACCGGCCTGGCGCTGTTCGGGTACTACCTGTACCCGCTGGCGCCGCCGCGGCTGCTGCCGTCGGGCCTGTTCTACGACACCGTCGCCATCCACGACACCGTCGGCGCGTTGACGTCCGGCGACTTGCAGGACCTGTCGAACCAGTACGCCGCCATGCCGTCCATGCACGCCGGCTGGTCGATGTGGTGCGGCATCGCGCTGATCATGTTCGCCAAGCACAACTGGGTGCGTGTCCTGGGCGTGCTGTACCCGCTGGCGACCGTGCTGGTCATCACGGCCACCGGCAACCACTACGTGCTCGACGCCGTCGGCGGCTGGCTCACGCTGGCGGCCGGGTTCGGGCTGCAGCGGCTGCTGCACGGGCGCTCGTTGCGTGACTTCAAGCAGCACGTGCCGGCGGTTCCATAGGCTCATATCCTGTGCAAGACATGACGTTCGAGCGAGGGCACAGGTATGGGCGACTGGGAGGGCGTGCGGCTGCACGTCGTCACCGGTAAGGGTGGCACCGGCAAGACGACCGTGGCGGGTGCGCTCGCCATGGCGCTGGCCGCCGGCGGCCGCAAGGTGCTGATCGCCGAGGTCGAGGAGCGGCAGGGTCTGGCGCAGCTGTTCGACGTGCCGCCGCTGGCCTACGAGGAGCAGCGGGTGGCTTCCGCGCCCGGCGGCGGTGAGGTGTACGCGCTGGCCATCGACGCGCGCGAGGCCATGCACGAGTACCTCGCGATGTTCTATCGGCTCGGCCGGGCCGGTCGCGCGCTCGACAAGCTCGGCTTCGTCGACTTCGCCACCACCATCGCGCCCGGCCTGCGCGACGTCCTGCTCACCGGCAAGGCGTACGAGGCCACCCGGCGGCGCACCGGCGACCACTTCGCCTACGACGCCGTCGTGCTCGACGCGCCACCGACCGGCCGTGTGGTCCGCTTCCTCGACGTCACCACGTCGGTGTCGTCGCTGGCCCGGGTCGGCCCGATCAACCGGCAGGCCAACTCCATCACCGACCTCATCCACAGCCCGCGCACGGCCGTGCATGTCGTGACGCTGCTCGAGGACATGCCGGTCCAGGAGACCGCCGACGCCGTCGCCGCGCTGCAGGCCGCCCACATCCCGGTGGGCGCCGTCATCGTCAACCAGGTCCGGCCGCCGCACCTCGCGGCCCGGTCGCTGCCCGCCGCCCGGCGCGGCCGGCTCGACCACGACGACGTGCTGGCCGGGCTGCGCGCGGCCGGGCTGCCCGCGTCCGACCGCGTGGTCGGCCTGCTCACCCGCGAGGCCGCCGACCACGCCGAGCGGACCGCGCTGGAGAAGACCCAGCGGACGCAGGTCGACGAGCTCGGCCGGCCGATGTACGAGCTGCCGCGCATCGCCGACGGCATCGACCCGACCGCCCTCTACGAGCTGGCCGACGCACTGGCCGAGCAGGGTGCTGTGTGAATCCCGGGCCACGGGCCGCGAAGCCCCCGCACTTCGACGTCGACCGCCTGATCGACGACCGCCGCATCCGCATCGTCGTCACCTGCGGCTCCGGCGGCGTCGGCAAGACCACGACGGCGGCGGCGATCGCGCTGCGGGCGGCCGAGCGGGG
Source organism: Jiangella alkaliphila (assembly GCF_900105925.1). Taxonomy (NCBI): domain Bacteria; kingdom Bacillati; phylum Actinomycetota; class Actinomycetes; order Jiangellales; family Jiangellaceae; genus Jiangella; species Jiangella alkaliphila. The sequence goes on from NZ_LT629791.1 coordinate 740,313, forward strand.
CCGCAAGGCGGTCGTCCTGACCATCGACCCGGCCCGCCGGCTGGCGCAGTCGATGGGGCTGTCCGAGCTCGACAACACCCCGCGCGCCGTCAAGGGCGTCGACGGCGAGTCAGGCGGCGGCCTCGACGCGATGATGCTCGACATGAAGCGCACGTTCGACGAGGTGGTCGAGGAGCACACGACGCCGGAGCGGGCCAAGCAGATCCTCGCCAATCCGTTCTACCAGGCGCTGTCGTCGTCGTTCGCGGGGACGCAGGAGTACATGGCGATGGAGAAGCTGGGCCAGCTGCGGGCCCGGTCCGACTGGGACCTCATCGTCGTCGACACTCCGCCGGCGCGGTCGGCGCTGGACTTCCTCGACGCGCCCGAGCGGCTCGGCTCGTTCCTCGACGGGCGGCTGATCCGGCTGCTCGGCGGCACGGCGCGGGCCGGTGGCCGGACGTATCTCAAGCTGCTGCACGCGGGCTTCAGCGTCGTCACCTCGGCGCTCACCAAGATCCTCGGCGGCGAGCTGCTCAAGGACGTCTCGACGTTCGTCAACGCCCTCGACGCCATGTTCGGCGGCTTCCGCGAGCGGGCCGAGCAGACGTACGCGCTGCTCAAGCGGCCCGAGACCGCGTTCATCGTCGTCGCGGCGCCCGAGCACGACGCCCTGCGCGAGGCCTCCTACTTCGTCGATCGTCTGGGTCGTGACGCGATGCCGCTGGCCGGGCTGGTGCTCAACCGGGTGCACGCCTCCGACGCGGCCGGCATCGGCGCCGAACAGGCCGTCGCGGCGGCCGAGCGGCTGGAGTCGTCCGGCGAGCACGCGCTGACCGCGGCCCTGCTGCGCCTGCACGCCGACCGGCTCAAGCTGGCCACCCGCGACGAGCGGATCGGCGAACGGTTCAGCACCGCGCACCCCGAGGTCCCGGTCACCCTCATCCCGGCGCTCGCCGGCGACGTCCACGACCTCGACGGCCTCCGTCAGATCGGCGCCCTCTTCGACGCCCGCTGACGCCCTACCTGGCCGGTTGCACCTCGCCCGGTAGCAGCTCGCCGGGTGAGAAGCCGTCGCGCCAGCCGTCCTCGCCGCCTTCGCCCTCTTCGTTGCCGTTCTCGTCGCCGAACACCGGCGGCTCCTCGGTGGGCGGGCCGACGGTGAAGTCGTCGGTGGGTACTTCCGGCTCGCCGTTGCTGATCGTGAGGGCGATGTTCGTACCCGAGGGGACCTCGGCGCCGGCACCAGGATCGGTGTTGACGACGAGGCCCTCCTGTAAGTCCGAGTTCACATCACCGGCGACGGACGCGGTGAAACCCGCGGCATCGAGCGCCTCGATGGCCTGGTCGGACTCCATGCCGCGGACGTCGGGCACCTGCACCGTAACGCCCTGGATCGTCTCGGGGTCGGGCGCGGTGAACGCGAGCTCCTCTGCGCCGTCGAGCGCGGCGTCCATCATCTGCTTCCACACCGGGCCCGGGATGCAGCTACCGCACGCCTCGCTGATGCGCTCGCCGTTGAAGGTGCGGCCGTCGAGCGACTGCTGCGGCGCCTCGACGTCGGCGATGGCCACGGCGGTGGACAGCTGCGGCGTGTAGCCGACGTACCAGACGGCGATGGCGTCGTCGGTCGTACCGGTCTTGCCGGCCGCCACCCGGCCACCTTCGAGGCGCATCTGGCCGCCGGTGCCGCCGGGGTTCTCCATGACGCCCTGCAGGACCGAGTTGACGGCGTCGGCGACCGCCGGTTCGAGGACCTGCTCGCAGGTCGGCGCCGTGTGGTCGACCAGTACGTTGCCCGCGCTGTCGAGCACCCGGGCGATCGAGGTGGTCGGGCAGTGCGCGCCGCGGTTGGCGAACGTGGCGTATGCGGCGGACATGGACAGCGGCGACACCTCGTTGGCGCCCAGCGTGAACGACGGCACCTGGTTCAGCGGCTGCACCGCGCCGTCGTCGTCGAGGTCGGCGCGCATGACGCCAGCGTTCTGCGCGATGGTGGCCGGCGCGCACAGCCCCGTGCGCTGCTCGAGCTGGGCGTAGAACGTGTTGACCGAGCGCTCCGTTCCGGTGCGCAGGTTGAACGCGCCGCTGCCGGTGGAGTTCTGCGGCGACCAGACCTCACTGCTGCGGATGCGCCCCTCGCAGGTCGTGAACGAGTTCACCCGCAGGTTGACCTGCTGCGGCGAGTTGATCGACGTGTTGAGCGGGATGCCCTGGTCGATGGCGGCCGCGAGCACGAACGCCTTGAACGTCGACCCGGACTGGATGCCGGCGCCGCCACCCATGTTCTCGTCGACGGCGTAGTTGAGGTTGCTGACGCCGTCGCCCTCGACGCCGTAGTTGCGGGAGTTGGCCATGGCTCTGATGTAGCCGTTGTTCGGCTGCACCGTCGCGATCGAGCCGATGACGGAGTCGGTGGGCGCCACCCGGTCGGACACCGCCTCCTGCGCGGCCAGCTGCGTGGTCGGGCTGATCGTCGTCTCCACCCGCAGGCCACCGCGCTGGAGCAGCGACTCACGCTCGTCCGGGGTCTCGCCGAGCTCGGGCATGGTCAGCAGCTCGTGCACCACGTAGTCGCAGAAGTAGCCGGCGTAGGAGTTGACGCAGCCGTTCGGCGTGGAGGAGGGGTTCAGGCCGAGGTCGGCATTACGGGCCTCGGCGGCCTCCGCCTCGGTGGCGCGTCCGGTCGCGGCCATGCGGTTGAGCACGACGTTGCGGCGGCCGAGCGCGGCCTCGGGGTCGTTGGTGGGGTCGTACGCGACCGGCTGCTGGACGATGCCGGCGAGCAGCGCCGCCTGGGTCATCGTCAGCTCCGCGGCGGTAGTGGAGAAATACGTCCGCGCCGCGGCCTCGACGCCGTAGGCGCCGGACCCGAAGTAGGCGATGTTGAGGTAGCGCTCGAGGATCTCGTCCTTGCTGAGCTCCTGCTCGACCTGGACGGCCATGCGCAGCTCTTCGAGCTTGCGGCGATAGCCCTCGGTGCCGGTGCTCGCCTGGACGTCGGCGACCTCCTCGGGCGTGGTGGCCTGCGAGATACGCACCTGCTTGACGTACTGCTGGGTGAGCGTGGAGCCACCGCCCTGGGTCTCGCCGGCCTCGACGTTGCGCAGGAACGCGCGCAGGGTGCCCTGGATGTCGATGGGGCCGCGCTCGTAGAAGCGGTCATCCTCGATGGCGAGGATGGCCTCCTTCATCACCGGCGCGATGGCGTCGAGCCCGACCGGGACGCGGTTCTCCTCGAAGAACGAGGCCAGCTGCGCGCCGTCGGCGTCGTACAGGTACGAGGTCTGCGCCATGGGGCCGGGCTCGAGGTCGGCCGGCATCTCGGCGAACGTGTTCGCACTCTCGCGGGCGGTCAGCCCCAAGCCCGCGACCACGGGCAGGGCGAGGCCGGCGAGCAGGACGCCGCACAGGCCGGCGACGCCGGCAACGAGGAGGACGCGGCGCACCGTGGCTACCACGGCGGAGGGACGTATCGCCATGGACGGCAAGCTTACGTGCTTATGCCACACTGACTCTAACTGAGAGACGGCGCGCCGCTGGCTATCAGATGCTCCGCCCGGCCGCCATCGGCCAACCGGCTGATATTGGTTTCGGTCAATCAGGGTCTGGTCATGACCCGCGGGTTTGCATAGCGTCACGTCATCGGGGTGAACTAGAGAGGGTTTGGTGTGTTCACCGAGTTGACGGGGGTGACAGCCGGATGACGTGGATCGATGACTGGACCAGCTTGGCGGCATGCCGCACCAGCGAGCCAGACGAACTGTTCGTCCAGGGCGCAGCGCAGAACCGGGCCAAGGCCGTGTGCCTGGGCTGCCCGGTACGCACCGAGTGCCTGGCCGACGCGCTGGACAACCGGACGGAGTTCGGTATCTGGGGTGGCATGACGGAGCGAGAGCGTCGTGCCCTCCTCCGCCGCCGTCCCGAGGTCGACTCGTGGCGAGGGCTGCTCGAGGCCGCACGCGAGGAGTACACGGTCAAGGCCGGCTGACACCTCACAGAAGGACGCCGAGGCCCCGGGCGACGAGCCCGGGGCCGGCGCATGTCAGAGGGCGTAGTGGTACCGGCACGCGGCGATCCGGATCTCCCCGTCGGCCACTTTGTAGATGAGACGGTGCTCATCAGTGATCCGGCGCGACCAGTAGCCCTGGAACCCATGCTTCAGCGGCTCGGGCTTGCCGATGCCCTCGTTACCGTTGCGCTGCACGTCCTTGATCAGTGCGTTGATCCGCTTGAGTACCTTGCGGTCCTGCGCTTGCCACCAGACGTAGTCCTCCCAAGCGCTCTCGTCCCAGACCAGCTTCACTCGACCAGGTCCCGCTCCGCGCCGCCGCCATGCTCCAGACGGTCGATCGAAGCCAGCAGTCGTCGAGCGTTCTCAGGGCTCTTGAGCAGGTAAGCGGTCTCCTTCAGCGACTGGTAGTCGTCGAGCGCGACGATGACGACAGGATCGTGCCCGGACCGCGTGACGACCACCTCCTCGCGATCGTCGACCACGGCATTGAGCGTCTCCGCGTACTTCGCTCGCGACTCCGAGTACGTCATGGTGCGCATGCCAGGTTCCCTTCGTCGACGTACAGGAAATTGTACGCGCTTCTGGCGGCGCGCCACAAACATCCGATGCGGTGAGCCACCGACTCGCCGTCAGGCCCGGTAGTCGCCGACGAGCGTCCGGCGCCACCACGCGCCGGTGTCGCGCCGCTCCCGCCGGTCGGTGAAGCGGTACCGGTACAGCCGTGCCCGCACGTGGGCCGGCGGCAGGTGGGGGAACGGGTTGTGCCGCAGCAGCGCCAGCAGGTCCGGGTCGTTGTCGCGCAGCTTCGCCAGCAGCTGCGGGAACCACGGGTGCGCGTAGCTCGGTGAGATCGCGGCGAACCACATCAGCCAGTCCAGCCGCAGGTGGTACGGCGCCACCTGCCGCGGCCGGCGGCGCACGTCGCCCGGCTTGCCCCTGAACTCGTACTCCTGCCAGACGGTGTCCGCGTTGGGGACGCGGTCGGCGGTCCCCTCGATGACCACCTCGTGCCGAAGCCGGGTGATGCTGCCGAACGCGCCGTACGTGTTCACCAGCAGCAGCGGGTTGAAGCTGGTGTTCATCACCTGCCGGCTGGAGACCAGGTTGCGCACCGGCCAGTAGCTCAGCACCGCCAGCACGGCGGCCAGCCCGATGACGGCGCCGGCGTACCAGGCGGGCGGGTCGGACGGCCCGGACGGCGGATCGACCGGGAGCAGCGCCGACCACAGGCCGCCGCCCACCGCCGTCGTCGCCACCACCATCGTCAGCGCGTTGAGCCAGGCGAAGTTGCCGCTCAGCACCAGCCAGCCCTGCGTCACGATGACGACGACGGCGGCAACGGTACGCACCGGCTGCGGCCCGAACAGCAGGAACGGGACGACCAGCTGGGTCACGTGGTTCGCGGCCGCCTCCGCCCGGTGCGCCCACCGCGGCAGCCGGTGGAACCACCAGCTCAGCGGGTTCGGCATCGGCTGCGTCTCGTGGTGGTAGTACAGGCAGGTCAGGTCGCGCCAGCACCGGTCGCCGCGCAGCTTGATCAGCCCGGCGCCGAACTCCAGCCGGAACAGCACCCACCACAGCGCGACCAGCACCAGCAGCGGCGGCGGCACCGGCGCCGGACCGAGGAAGATCGCCAGGAACCCGACCTCGCACAGCAGCGACTCCCAGCCGAAGCCGTACCAGACCTGCCCGACCTGCACGATCGACAGGTACAGCGCCCACGGCACCGCCCAGGCCAGCAGGTTCGCCCACACCGGCAGGTCGTCGGCCAGGCCGAGCAGCAGGCCCGCCGACCACAGCACACCCAGCCACGCGACGGCGGCGAAGAAGCGGTCGGAGTAGTGCAGCTGGAACAGGCTCGGCGCGCTGCGGAACGGCACCCGCGCGACGTACCGCGGGACGGGTGTCAGGCCGCGTTCGCCGATCAGCGCGCGGAACTGGCGGACGGCGCCGAGGAACGCCAGCAGGTAGACGACCGCCAGCGCCCGCTGGAACACCAGCCGGCCCAGCCAGTAGCCCTCGGCGGAGAACCAGTCCATGACACGCGCCTCCGCACGTAGGGTGCCCGGCGATCGCCTGGTCAAACGTCCTGCCCGACACTCGTACGTCCGGCGAATATCCTTGCTTTGACATCGCGAGCGAAGGAGGACCGATGACGAAGCGCGAGACGGTCGAGGCGGCGCTTCGCGCGACGACAGCGCGGCAGGCCCGCCGGCGACTGGGCGAACTCGTCGCGGCATCCGGTCTGACGCCCGCCGAGCTCGACCGCGAGGCGGAGCAGGCGTGGCACTGACGGGCTACCTGTTCGACCCGTCGGTCATCCACCGGCTGGCGAGGCCCCAGGTCGCAGATCGAGTCGACGTACTCGGCGTCCAGCGGCCGCTGTACCGGTGCGCGGTCACCGACCTCGAGGTCCTGCGCGGTTCGGTCTCTCCAGCCGACTACGAAGCACGGCGTGCGGCGCGGCACCTGGCATCGTGGTCGCCGGCGGAATGGATCGTGCCGGCCGGATCGGTCGACTGACCTGGTGACTGCCGACCTCGACTTCGCGGGCGCGCTGGTCTACGCGATCCCGCTGCGCATGCGCTTCCGCGGCATCACCGTCCGCGAGGGCATGCTGATCGAAGGGCCGGCCGGGTGGGGCGAGTTCTGCCCGTTCGCCGACTACGACGACGCCGAGTCGGTGTCGTGGCTGCTGGCCGCCGTCGAGCAGGCGACGCGGCCGCCGCCGGCGCGGGTGCGCGGCCGCATCGCGGTCAACTGCACGGTCCCGGCGGTCGGCCCGGAGCGGGCGCACGCTCTCGTCGCGGCCTCGGGGTGCACGACGGCGAAGGTGAAGGTCGCCGACCATCCGGACGCGCTGTCCGAGGACCTGGCCCGCGTCGAGGCGGTCCGGGCGGCGCTCGGTCCGGCGGGACGGGTGCGGGTCGACGCCAACGCGGTGTGGGACGTGGCGACAGCGGTGCGGTCGCTGCGGCTGCTGGACGGGGCGGCGGGTGGGCTGGAGTACGCGGAGCAGCCGTGCCGGACGCCGGACGAGCTGGCGGCGGTGCGGCGTGCGGTGGACGTCCCGATCGCGGCCGACGAGTCCATCCGCCGTGCCGACGATCCGCTCCGCGTCGCCGTCGCGGGCGCCGCCGACATCGCCGTCGTCAAGGGGACGCCGCTGGGCGGGGCGCGGCGGGCGCTGCGGGTCGCGGAGGCTTCCGGGCTGCCGTGCGTCGTGTCGTCGGCGCTAGAGACCAGCGTCGGGCTGGCCGGTCAGCTGGCGCTCGCGGCGGCGCTGCCGGAGCTGCCGTACGCGTGCGGGCTCGGCACGCTCTCGCTGTTCACCGGCGACCTGGTCGGCGACGACGCCAGCCTGCGGCCCGTGGACGGTGCGATCGACGTCCCAGCTGCACCGCCCGCCCCGGACCCGGCGAAGCTGGCCGAGTTCCGCCACCCCGATCCCGAACGGGACCGATGGTGGCGGGACCGGCTGGCCCGGGTCCGGGCGCTGGCGGTGCCGGGCTGATCAGTTCCGGCCGAGGGCGGCGTGGCCCTGGGCGAAGAACCCGTCCGGGTCGTACGCGGCCTTCACCGAGCAGAGCCGGGCGTAGTCGGCCGGTGTGTAGGCGGCCGACGTCCGGGTGGTGTCGGCGAGGAAGTTGAGGAACGCGCCGCCGATGCCGTGCGGGCGCAGCCGGTCGACGAACTCCGGCGTCGGCGTGTCGAGGATGACGCTGAACGGCACGCCGCGGTGGCTGACCGGACCGGCGCCGGGGCCGGGGCGGGCGGTCGCGCCGCCGTAGTTGCGGATCTCGACCGCCGAGCCGGCCTCGGCCGCCTCGACGACCGTGTCGACAACGTCGTCGCCGAGGGCCGGGAAGAAGTCGAAGAACCGGGCCGGTGTGCCGCCCATCGCGGCGTCGGCGTAGTCCATGCTCCGGTAGCCGTCGACCAGCGCCGGCCCGGCGGCCAGCCGCAGCGGGCGGAGCAGCCGCTCGGCGTCGTCGGCGCGGCCGGTGTACAGGGCCTTGATGCCCAGCGCCCGGCGGCCGCGCAGCTCGGCCGGCATCGCCTCGACGTCCGGGATCTTGGTCAGGACGACCGCACTGCTCATCTCGTCGGGCGCGGCGGCGGCCCAGTCGCGGTACACGCGCAGCGCGTCGGCCGCGCGGGACACGTCGAACCAGGAGATGCCGCCATAGACCTGCGCGACGGGGTAGACGCGGAACTCCAGCGACGTGACGACGCCGAAGCCGCCGCCACCGCCGCGGATCGCCCAGAACAAGTCCGGGTGCCGGTCGGGGCTGACGGTCAGCAGCCTGCCGTCGGCCGTCACGATGTCGGCGGAGAGGACGCTGTCGGCGGCGAAGCCGTGCTTGCGGGCCAGCCAGCCCATGCCGCCGCCGAGCGTGTAGCCCGTGACGCCCACCGTCGGCGACGAGCCGGACAGCGGCGCGAGGCCGTACGGACGGGTCGCCGCCAGCACGTCGCCCCAAAGGGTGCCGGGCCGGACGCGGGCGACCTGGCGGATCGGGTCGACGAACACCGACGACATCGCCGTCGTCTTGAGCAGCAGCCCGCCGTTGTTCGGGACGTACGTGCCGTGGCCGGTTGCCTGGACCGAGAACGGCAGGCCGTGCTCGCGGGCCGCGCGCACCGCGGCCTGCGCGTCGGCCGTCGACCGCGCCTCGACCACCACGTCCGGCCGCGGGTCGAGCGTCGGCAGCAGCGGCTTGCGGTGCTGGTCGTACCCGGCGTCGCCCGGCTCGTGGACGTCGCCCGCGATGGCGCCGCGCAGCACGGTCGCCGCGGTGGTCTGCTGGTGCTGGATCGTGATCGTCATCGTGGTCTCCTCTGGGCGGTCTCACCCGGTACGTCGTCGGGCGGAACCCGTTTTCGACATCCGCGGCGGAACTTTTTCTCGATGACTTCACGATCGCCGTGAGGGGTGGGTCCGGACATCCGTGCTGAGCACGGATCGACCACGGAAAGCACTCAGTGGGCGGCCAGCAGCAGGCTGCGCTCCCACTGGTAGCGGCAGGCGGCCGCGTCGAGCGTCTCGGCGGTCGCGAGCACGCCGTCGCGGTCGTCGGCGGCCAGCGCCGCGGCCCGGTCGACGACGGCGGCCGCCACCACGTTGTCGCTGGTGAACGGGCGGGCGCGGCCGATCCGCTCGGCGGCGTCGGGCAGCTCGGCCAGCACCGCGGCCTCGGCCCAGGCGGCGGCGTACCAGGGCCGCCAGATCAGCTCGAACCAGCTGCGGAACTCCTCCGGCGGCCGGTGCAGGACGGCGACCGCGTCGGCGGGGCGGCCGAGGTGCAGCGCCTCGAGGGCGGCGAAGAAGCTCTCGACCGAGCGCTGGTCGTGCGGCCGCCGCTCGGCCGACCCGACGCCTGCCTCGACGTCGCGCCAGACGTCCTGCGCGGCGGCGTCGCCGCGGGCACCGTGGACGGCGCCGAGCGCGGCGGCGACCCGGCGCAGCGACGGGATGCGCGGCCGGCCGGCGCCCTCCCAGCTCTCCCGGAACAGCTCGCCGACGGCGACCGCCTCGGTCCAGTCGCCGGTCAGCACCATGACCACGATGAGCCGGGCCGTCCCGACGTGCGCCACCTCGCGCTGCGACGGCAGGGCGCGCAGCGTCTCGGCGGCCTGCCGGGCCCGCCGGAGGTCGCCGGCCGCGATCGCCGACTCCGTGGCCATGCCGTAGGCGTCGGACAGCTCGAAGCCGCGCTCCGGATCGGGCGGCCCGGCCAGCAGCGCAGTCCGGCGCAGCGCGCTCTCCAGCGCGGCGCGGGCCTCGCCGCGGGCGAGGCGCAGCCCGGTGAGCTGGTCGAGGGCGGCGCTCTCGACGATCGGGTCGCCGCTCTCGCGGGCCAGCTCGATCGCCCGCTCGGTGGCCGCGACGGTGCCCGGCTCGTCGTCGGCGGCGGCGAACGCCTCGACGACGGCGCACCGGGCGCGTGTGCCGGGGTCGTCGGCCAGCCGCGTCGCGGTGGCGAGCCAGCCGGCGGCCGTGGCCGCGGGAGGGACCTCGGCGAGGATCCCGGCCGAGCGGTGCACCAGCTCCGCCGCGTGGGCGTACTGGTGGGCGACGAGGACGGCGTCGCCGGCCCGCTCCGCCACCTCCGCCGCCGCGAGGTGCAGCCGCAGCGCCTCGTCGCCGGCCAGCCGGGACCGGGCCGACCCGGCGGCGAGCCGCAGCTGGGCGGCCCGGCCCGCGTCGTCGGGCGCGAGCGCGGCGGCCTGCTCGAACCGGCGCTGCGCCTCGGCCGGCCGCCCGCGACGGTGGCAGAGCCGGCCCAGCAACGCCGCCGCCTCCGCGGAGGCGGACCAGGCGACGGCGGCGCGGAGGTCGTCGGCCAGGCGGTCGAAGCGGCCGCGCCAGTCAGGGGCCGCGGCATCGGCGTCCAGCAGCGCGGTCCCTCCGCCGACGCACCAGCGCAGGTGGGCGGCGTGGACGGCGTCGGCCTCGCCGGCCGCGGCCAGCAGCTCGGCGCCGTACTGCCGGATCGTCTCCAGCGCCTGGTACCGCGTCCCGTCCCCGCCCGCGACCGGGACCAGCAGGCTGTCGTCGGCCAGCGCCGCCAGCACGCGACCGGCCGACGACGGCGCGACCCCGGCCACCGCGGCGGCCGCGTCGGCCCGGAACGGCGCCGCGAACACCGACACCCGGCGCAACACCGCCCGGCCGTCGTCGTCGAGGAGGTCGTGACTCCAGTCCAGCGCCGACCGCAGCGAGCCGTGCCGTCCGCCACCGCGACGGGCGCCGTCTAGCAGCCGGAGCCGGTCGCCCAGGCCGCTCTCCAGCCCGTCCAGGCCGACGGCCGGCAGGCGCGCGGCGGCCAGCTCGATCGCCAGCGGGCTGCCGTCGAGCGCGGCGCAGATCGCGGCCACTCGCTCGTCGGCAGCGGCGTCCAGCACCGCGCCGGCCGCCCTGGCCCGCTCGCCGAACAACGCCACAGCGGCGGCGCCGAGCCCGCCCACCGGCACCACCCACTCGAACGGCAGCAGCAGCCGCGACCGGCTGGTGGCCAGCACCGTCAGCCCGGGCGCGGCGGCCAGCAGCGGCTCCACGAGCCCGGCGACGCCGTCGAGCACGTGCTCGCAGTTGTCCAGCACCAGCAGCGCCGAGCGCCCGCGCGCCCACCCGAGCACGGTGTCGAGCGCCGTCCGGCCGGGCTGCTCGCCCAGGCCCAGCGCCGTCGCGACCGCGGCCGGGACGGCGTCGCCGTCGGGCACCGGGACGAGGTCGGCGTACCAGACGCCGCCGGCGAACCGGTCCGTGACACCGGCCGCGACGGCCAGCGCCAGCCGGGTCTTGCCGACCCCGCCCGGCCCGACGGCGACGACCAGCCGCTGCTCATCGACCGCCGCCAGCAGCGCGGCCCGTTCGTCCTCGCGCCCGACGAACGACGTCAGAGGCGCGGGCAACTCGGGCGCCGGCACCCCCGCCGGGCCATCCGGCACGACCGACGGCGCCAGCGCGGCCAGCGCCCGCCGGTCGCTCGCGCCGAACTTGCGCAGCAGCGCCGACACGTGGCTCTCGACGGTGCGGACGGAGATGACGAAGCGGGCGGCGATCTCGGCGTTGGTCAGGTGCTGGCCGAGCGCCGCGAGCACCTCGGCCTCGCGCGCCGAGATCTCCGGGGCCACCACCCGGCCATTGTGGCCCAGGACGCGGCCTAGAGTGCTGACCATGACGCCGCGCCCCGACATCGAGGTCGTGGTCTTCGACATCCTCGGGACCATGGTCGACGAGCCCACCGGGATCAGGCAGGGCATCCGGGCCGCCCTCCCGGGTGTCGACGACGCAACGACCGGCGCGCTGGCCGACCGGTGGTACCGCTACGTCGACGAGCAGCAGCAGGAGGTGCTCGCGGGCCACCGTCCCTACGCCGACAGCACCGTCATCGACCGCGAGGCGGCGGCGCTCGTCGCGGCCGAGGCCGGCGTCGACGACCCCGGCGTGACCGGCGCGCTGGCGGCCGCCGCGCAACGGCTGGAGCCGTGGGCCGACTCCGTCCGGGGGCTGGACCGCATCGCCGCGCACTTCCCGGTGGTCGGCCTGTCGAACGCCAGCCCCGTCGCACTGACCCGCATCAGCGCGCACGCCGGGCTGCGCTGGCACCAGCTGCTCTCCGCCGAGGCCGCATGGAGCTACAAGCCCGATCCCGAGGTCTACCGGCTCGCCATCCGCGCCACGGGGTGCGAGCCGGAGCGGCTGCTCATGGTCGCGGCGCACGCCTGGGACCTGCGCGGCGCGCAGGCCGTCGGCATGCGCACGGCGTACGTGGAGCGTCCGGTGGGCGATCCGCCCAGCCCGGCGGACTCCTTCGACCTGCTGGCGCCGAGCCTCGACGACCTGGCCGCGCTGCTGGAGCGCGACGTCTAGCACCCGCCGGCAGCCGACTCCACCGCCGCCAAAAGTTGATCTTGGAGTTCTTCGGCAATTGCTTGGCGATTTGTCCGATAGATGGCCTAACAACTCCAAGATCAACGGGGCGGCGGCCCGAAGATCCGTCTGCGCCTTCAGCCGGGCGGCGGGGCCGTGCTCTCGCGGGTGATCAGGGCAGTGGAGAGCTCGATGCGCAGCGGCTGGCCGGTGCCGGGCGGGTCGAGGACGGTGCGGATCGCGAGTCGGGCCATCTCGAGCAGCGGCTGGCGCACCGTGGTGAGCGCCGGCGACACCCACTCGCACAGCGCGACGTCGTCGAAGCCGACGACGCTGAGCTGGTCGGGGACCCGCAGCCCGCGCCGGTGCGCCTCGGCGTAGACGCCGGTGGCCTGCAGGTCGGAGCCGGCGAAGATGGCCGTCGGCGGGTCGGGCAGCTCCAGCAGCGCCCGGGCCTGGTCCTCGCCGCCGCCTGGGCGGAAGTCGCCGTAGCGGACGAGGGCGTCGTCGACCGGCAGCCCGGCCCGGCCGAGCGCCGCGCGATACCCCTCGACGCGCTGCTGGCTGCAGACCAGCTCCGGCGGCCCGGTGATGGCGGCGATGCGCCGGTGCCCGAGCCCGATCAGGTGCTCGGTGGCGGCCAGCGCACCGGCCCAGTTCGTGACGCCGACGGTCGGGATGGCGGGGTCGAACCCGCCGACCGGGTCGACCAGCACGAACGGGATGCCGGCCGCGGTGAGCCGGCGGGCCCCGCCGGCCGGCAGCGGCGCCAGCGCGAGCAGCACGCCGTCGGAGCGCCTGGCAGTGACGCGGTCCAGCCAGCTCGCGTCATCGCGGCCCTCGGTCGAGGTGACGACGACGGCGGCACCGGCCCGGCGCGCCTCCTGCTCGGCCCCGCGCAGCACGTCCATCGACCACGGCGTGTTCAGCTCGGAGATGACGAGGTCGATGAGGCCGGTGCGCTCCTCGACCCGGGTGCCGCGACGCTCGTAGCCGCGGGCGTCGAGCAGGTCCTGGACGCGGGCCCGGGTGGCCGGCGCGACCTCCGTCCGGCCGTTGAGCACCTTGCTGACCGTCGCCTCGGAGACGCCGGCCTCACGGGCGATCTCCGCGATCGTCACGCGAGTGGTGGTCACGGTGCGGCACGCAGCCTGACGTCGTCGCGCGCGTCGACCAGCCACGACATCGCCTCGACGCCCTCGACGACGGGGTTGGCCAGCACGCCGACACCGCCGACCTCGATGCGGACGAAGTCGCCGGCGCGCAGCGTCCACGGCGCGGCCGGCACCAGGCAGGTGCCGGTCGACAGCACGGCGCCGTCGGGGAACACGTCGGCGCGCACCAGGAACGACACCAGCTCGTCGAACCGCCGGCGCAGCTGGCCGGTGCTCGCCGACCCCGACCAGTCCTCGGCACCGTCGCGCACGATGCTCATCGAGACCGGCAGCGCGTACGGGTCGCCGACCTCCCACACCGGCCGGATGCCCGGGCCGACGGCGCACGCGCCGAGGTAGGCCTTGGCCTGCGGCAGGTAGAGCGGGTTCTCGCCCTCGATGGTGCGCGAGGAGACGTCGTTGCAGACGGTGAACCCGGCGATCTCGCCCTGCGCGGTGACGACGACGGCGACCTCGGGCTCGGGCACGTCGATGCGGGAGTCGGCCCGGACGGCGACCGGCTCGCCGTGGCCGACCACCCGCCAGGCGACGGACTTGAAGAACAGCTCCGGCCGCTCGGCATCGTAGACCTGCTCGTAGACGGACGCGGCCCGCTCGCTCTCCTCGACCCGCGCCTCCTCGGACACCTTGTACGTGACGCCGCAGGCCCACACCTCGGTGCCGGCGTCGACCGGCGGCAGCATGGTGACGTCGGCGGCGGGGAACGCCGGCCCGCCGGCGCCCTCGACGACCGGCCGAAGCGACGCCACCGGCAGCCGCCACAGCGATCCGAGCGACTCGACGCCGTCCAGCGTGGTGACGGTGTCGCCGTCGAGCACCCCGACGCTCGCGACCGGGGACGAGGGGGTGGCGAACCTGACCAGCAGCACAGCGCTCTCCGTCCGAACGGCGACCGAAAGTTTCGGAGCCGTCACCGTAACGAGCGTCACAGCCAGATGTCAACGGCGTGACATTCACCCACGTCCACCCTTGTGAACGCTCTCTACCCGGGCTTAGGGTGTCGGCGTATCTGAAGAAACTTTCGGCTGGAGGACGCGCATGAACGACTACACCCCCACCCGCGAGGACAGGTTCTCCTTCGGCCTCTGGACGGTCGGCTGGGAGGGGGTGGACGTCTTCGGCGGCGCGGTACGGCCGCGGCTCGACCCCGCCACGGCGGTGCACAAGCTCGCCGAGCTCGGCGCCTACGGCATCACGTTCCACGACAACGACGTCATCCCGTTCGGGGCGTCGCCGTCCGAGCGCGATGCCGCGCTGAAGCCGTTCCGCCAGGCGCTGGACGAGACCGGCCTGCAGGTCCCGATGGTCACCACGAACCTGTTCTCGCACCCGGTCTTCCGCGACGGCGGCTTCACCAACAACGACCGAGACGTACGCCGGTTCGCCATCCGCAAGGCCGCCGACCAGCTCGACCTCGGTGCCGAGCTGGGCGCCAAGGTGTTCGTCGCCTGGGGCGGCCGCGAGGGCGCTGAGTCGGGCGCCGCCAAGGACATCAGGGCCGCGCTGGACCGCTACAAGGAGGCGTTCGACCTCCTCGGCCAGTACATCCTCGACCGCGGCTACGACATGAAGGTCGCCATCGAGCCGAAGCCGAACGAGCCGCGCGGCGACATCCTGCTGCCGACCATCGGCCACGCCATCGCGTTCATCAACGAGCTCGAGCACCCCGAGATGGTCGGCCTCAACCCCGAGGTCGGGCACGAGGAGATGGCCTCGATGAACTACGCGCACGGCATCGCCCAGGCGCTGTGGCACGGCAAGCTCTTCCACATCGACCTCAACGGCCAGACCGGCCCGCGCTACGACCAGGACTTCCGGTTCGGCGCCGGCAACGCCCGCGGCGCGTTCTGGACCGTCGACGTCATCGAGTCCGGCGGCTACGACGGCCCGCGGCACTTCGACTTCAAGCCGCCGCGCACCGAGGACATCGAGGGCGTGTGGGCGTCGGCCGCGGGCTGCATGCGCAACTACCTGATCCTGCTCGAGAAGACCGCGGCGTTCCGCGCCGACCCCGAGGTCCAGGAGGCCCTGGTCGCCGCCCGGCTGGACCAGCTGGCCACGCCGACCGCGGCGCCGGGCGAGACCGTCGACTCGCTGCGGGCCGACGAGTTCGACCCCGAGGAAGCGGCGCAGCGCGGCATGGCGTTCGAGCGGCTGGACCAGCTGGCGCTGGACTACCTGTACGGCGTGCGCTGAGATCGAGGAGTGGGCTGGTTCCTGCTCGGTGCTCCGTGGGACTGTTCGGCGTCGCTGCGAGGTGAGGCAGCGGCGCCGGGCGCGCTGCGAGCCGCCGGGCTGACCTCGCTGGTCGAGGCCGACCTCGGCGACGCCGCCACCCTCGTCGAGGGTGCGGAGCGGGACCCGGCGACCGGGGGTGCTGGCGCTGCCGGCGACCATCGCGGCGGCCCGGGCGCTGACGGCGTCGCTGGCCGCCGCGCTGCGGGACCGGCCGGGGTCGCGGCCGCTGGTCGTTGGCGGCGACTGCAGCCTGCTGCTCGGCGTGGTTCCGGCGCTGCTGACGGTGCTCGGTCCGGCCGGGTTGTGGTTCGCCGACGGCCACCCCGACTACCTCGACGGCGCGACATCCGACACCGGCGAGACGGCGGACATGGAGCTCGCCGTCCTCACCGGCGAGGGCGCGCCGCCACTGGTGTCGCTGGCCGGGACGGTCCCGATGGTCGACCCGTCCGCCGTCGTCCTGCTCGGGCACCGGACCACCGGCCTGGACCCCGCGTCGGCGGCGGAGGTGGGCCGGCTGCCGGCCACGCTGCACCGCATCGCCGCGCCGGAGCTGCTGGCCGACCCGGCGGCGACCGGGCGCACCGCCCGCGACCTGATCGACGACGGGGCCGGGACGGCCGGCTGCTGGCTGCACATCGACCTCGACGTGCTCGACCCGTCGGCACTGCCGGCCGTGACCTACCCGCAGTCCGGCGGGCCGGCGTGGGAGCAGCTGGCCGAGGCGCTCGCGCCGCTGGCGGCGTCGCCGCGGCTGCTCGGCCTCAGCGTCGCCGACTTCCGCCCCGACCTCGACCCGTCGGGCGACTACGCCGAGCGCGTCGTCGAGCTGCTACGCGGGATCGTCTCGGTCACTCCAGCCACTCGGTGATGAACACCGGGCTGGCGTGGACGTCGGTCATCTCCAGGCGTTCGGGGCCGGTCTTGGCGAACTTGTGCGGCACCTGGGCCGGCACGACGATGATCTGCCCGGCGCGGCCGACGAGCTCCTGGTCGCCGACGGTGAACAGCGCCTGACCGCCGCGGATGACGAACGTCTCGTCGTAGGGGTGACGGTGCAGCCGCGGGCCGGCGCCGTCCTCGTCGGTGCTGACCAGGATGACCGACACGCTGCCGCCGTGGTCGCGTCCCTCGAACTCCACCGCCGACCCGTCCAGCTCGATCGGCAGGTCGCTCTGGTCGACAACGGTGGCGCGGCTCATGCTCCGATCGTACGACCGCCGATCCCGTCGAGTCAGTGGCGGAGCGCCGGTCAGGCCTCTCCCGACCGACCGGTCGTGGTCCCGCGTGCCGGGTCCCGAGGCGAGGCCGGGTCGTCCAGAAGGGCCAGCAGTCCTCTGATGAGCGGGCGGTCGTCATCGGTGCGCCAGACGAGATGCAGCGTCGTGGAGGTGGCGGTCAGCCGGCGGGCCGCGACACCCGCGCGGTGCAGCATGCGGTAGGAGTCAGTCATGACGGCCCCGCCGAAGCCGGCTGCGACAAGGGCGAGAATCGTCTGGATGCTGCGCCCCTCCGCAGCGATCTGCGGCACGATCCCGGCCCGGTGGCACAGCGCGATGATCTCGTCGTAAGACTGCGGCGACGCCTCCCGCGGCCAGAGGACGAGCGGAATGTCGCGTAGGACGGCGACGGGCACCGGTTCGGCGGCCCTCGCGAACGCATGACTGGCAGGCAGAAAGAGTGACAGCGGTTCTCGGGTCCAGATCCGGCGGGCGAGACGGGCGTCACGCAGCGGCAGGCGTTGCACGGCGACGTCGACACCTCCGTCGAGCACGCCGGCGGACATGTCGGCGTCGTCGAACAGGTCGACGAGGCGGAGGTCGACATCCGGTAGCTCCGCCCGAATGCGGCCGAGGGCTTGTCCGAGGGGACCGTTGATGGCCGATCCGGCGAACGCGATCGTCAGCCGGCCGCGTTTACCGAGGGCGGCCAGGCGGACGTCGTCCAGCACCGCGTCGGCTTCCGCAAGCACCTTCCCGGCCCGTTGCACCAACGCGTCACCGGCGGCGGTGGGCACGAGCCCGCGGCCCGCTCGGCTGAACAATTCGACGTCAAGTTGCCGTTCGAGCTGCCGCAGCTGCCGGCTCAGCGTCGGCTGGGTCAGGTGCATCCTGCGAGCGGCGGCGCTGATGGATCCCTCCTCCGCGATCGCGACCACATAGCCGAGCAACCGAAGATCCACCTATACCTCCAAGGCATGGCAACCATATCAATCGATGCCTCGGGATAGGAGGCTACTCGTGCACCGGCGAGGATGAGTGGTGTCCAGCCCATCGGAACCTCGGAGCCGTCGTCATGCATCTCGGCATCCTCGCCCACAGCACCGAAGGCGCGGCGCTGTGTTTTCTCACCTACTGCGAGGAGGGCTTCCGCCGGACGGGCCGCAACGAGCACCCGGACGTGACCCTCGACTACACCGCTTTCGGTTTCAGCATGGCCGCGTGGGAGGCCGGCGACCACGCGTCGGTCCGGGCGACGTTGGCGCGGAGTGCAGAGCGGCTCGCCCAGGCAGGCGCGGACTTCTTCGTCTGCCCCGACAACACCGCTCACCTGGCACTCGAAGTGCCGGGTGAGGCCCTTGCGCTGCCGGGGCTGCACATCGCTGACGTCGTCGCCGACGAGGCAGACCGCCAGGGCCGCACCCGCGTCGGCGTGCTCGGCACGAAGTTCACGATGGACGGACCGATCTACCCGCGCGCGCTGACTCGGCGCGGCATCGCCGCCGAGTTCCCGGACGCCGACGACCGACGGATCGTCGACGAGATCATCTTCAAGGAACTGGTGAACGGCGTCGTCACCGACGCATCCCGCGACGAGTACGTTCGAATCATCACGCAGCTGGCCGAACGGGGCTGCGACGCGGTTGCCCTGGTCTGCACCGAGATCCCGATCCTGATCGGCCCTGAGGACTCACCACTGCCCGTCCTCGACTCGACCCGCCTGGTGGCGCAGGCCGCATACGAGGTCGCGGTGGGCGACAGGCCGATGCCCGCCTGGCGCGGCGGACCGAGCCGGTGACGGCGCCCGGGAGGCAGGGCCGGACGGGAATCCCGATGGACGATCGTGACGTGCGGGACGCGGCGGCTGCCCTGCTCGGCGTGTATCGAACCGGTTCGCCGATCGCTCCCCTGAGCGAGAGGTATCCCGACGCCACGCTCGTCGACGCGTACCGCATCCAGCAGGAGCAGGTTCGGGCCTGGACCACGAGCGGCGACCTGATCCGCGGCCACAAGATCGGCCTGGTCTCCGCTGCGCTCCAGGAGCAGATGGGCGTGCACGAGCCCGACTACGGTCATCTGACGGCGAGCATGTTCCATCCGGCGGACCAGCCCGTCCCGGCGCACTCGTTCATCCAGCCGCGGATCGAACCGGAGCTGGCGTTCGTGCTCGAGTCCTCCCTCCAGGGACCGGGCGTGACCGTCGCCGAGGCGGCACAGGCAGTCGAGTACGCCGTGCCCGCTCTGGAGATCGTCGACTCGCGGATCGCGGACTGGCGGATCTCGATCGTGGACACGATCGCCGACAACGCTTCGAGCGGCGGTGTCGTTCTCGGTGATACCCCGATCAGCCCGGAGGAGCTGGCCGGGATGTCGAGCACTTGCAGCCTGTCACGCAACGGTGAAGTCCTGGAGACCGGCACTGCGCAAACGCTGCTCGGATCACCGCTCGACTCGCTGACCTGGCTGGCGAACACGCTCGGCTTGCTCGGCGTCGGCCTCGAGCCCGGGCACGTCGTGCTGTCCGGCTCCCTGACCCGAACCGTCCCGGTCGACTCCGGCGACACCTTCACCGCCGACATAGCCGGCATCGGCCGCGTGACGGCGTTCATGTCCTCTCCGCTGCGGCTGGCTGCTCCAGCGACGAGAGACGAGGACGACGTGGACGAGGACCTGCGCTGATGGACGTGCCGCGGCGCCCGGGCGCCGCCGGACCACCCTCCCGTCAGGGCAGCGCGGCCGGGTCGAAGCCGCGCGCCGCGATGACGTCGCGGTACCAGTGCGCCGACCGCTTCGGCGTGCGCGCCAGCGTCCGGGTGTCGACGTGGTACAGCCCGAACCGCTGGCTGAACCCGGCCGACCACTCGTAGTTGTCCATCAGCGACCACAGGTAGTAGCCGCGCACGTCGGCGCCCTCCTCGACCGCCTTGGCGATCCACGACAGGAAGCCGGCGACGTAGCGGATCCGCTCGGCGTCGTCGATCGGGTGCGCGGCGTCGTCGCCGAGCGCGTCGGACACCCCGTTCTCCGTCACGTAGAGCGGCCGGTCGAAGCCGTACTCGCCGGTCACCATGCGGATCGCGTCGTACACGCTCTTCGGGTAGAACTCCATGCCGTTGTCGAGGAAGTTGCCGCCGGGGTGCGCGTCGCCGGCCACCCACCAGCGCTGCTCGGCGTCGGCGGCGCTGGCGACCACCCTCGAGTAGACGTTCAGCCCCAGGTAGTCGACCGGCCGGGCGATCAGCTCGAAGTCCTCCGGCCGGGTCTCCGGCATGACGCCGCGCTCGGTGAGCCGCCGCACCAGCCGGTCCCGGTAGCCGCCGAGCAGCAGCGGGTCGAGGAAGAACCGGAAGCTCTCGTCGTCGCCGCGCTCGGCCGCGTCGTGGTCGGCCACCGACGCCGTCGCCGGGTGCCGCTTCCAGATGTCCAGGACGATGCCGATCTCCGCCTCGGCGTCCCCACCGGCGCGGAACGCCTCGAGCGCGCGGCCGTGCGCCAGCAGCGCGTGGTGCATCGCCTGGCGCCCGGCCCGCTCGTCGGCCCGCCCCGGTGCGAACGCGCCCATGCCGTAGCCGACCCAGAGGGCGATCGGCTCGTTGAGCGTGCTCCACCGGGGCACCAGCCCGTGGAACTCGTCGAACACCAGCGCCGCGTAGTCGGCGAACCAGCCGGCGACGTCGCGGTTCGGCCAGCCGCCGCGGTCCTCCAGGGCCTGCGGGAGGTCCCAGTGGTAGAGAGTGACGTTCGGCGCGATGCCGGCCTCGAGCAGCTCGTCGACCAGCTCCTTGTAGAAGTCCAAGCCCTTCCGGTTCACCGCGCCGGTCCCGTCCGGCAGGATCCGCGGCCAGCTCAGCGAGAACCGGTAGCTGTCCACGCCCAGGTCCTTCAGCAGCGCCACGTCGTCGCGGAACCGGTGGTAGTGGTCGCACGCGACGTCGCCGGGGACGTCGTCGTGGACCTTCCCCGGCGTGTGGCCGAAGGTGTCCCACACGGACGGACCCTTCCCGTCGGCGTCCCACGCGCCCTCGATCTGGAAGGCACTGGTCGCGACGCCGAAATCGAAGCCGTCGGGGAAGTTGATCCTGGGCACGAACGTCCTCTCAGTCGGTGGTGACGGTGAAGCCCTGCTGCTGCGCGTACTCGGCGACGCGGTCCTGCCAGGCGGCGAACCCGTCGGCGAGGCTGGTCTTCCCGGAGATCGCCTGGCCGACGGTGTCCTTGTAGACGCTGCCGACGTACGGCTGGAATGGCAGCCAGCGCCAGGTCGTGACGGAGTTGCGCGCCGACTCCGCGAACACCTGCCGGGCCTGCTGGCCGCCGAGGTAGGCGATCTCCTCGTCGAGGAAGGCGGGGTCCTCCCAGGCCGCGTTCGTGGTGGGCAGCAGGCCCTGGTCGTTCTTCAGCGACTCGACCGCGACCGGGTCGGAGTTCATCCACAGCGCGAACGTGGTGGCCGCGTCCTTGTGCTCGCTCTGCTCGAGGACGACGGTGCCGCTGCCGCCGAACTGGCTGGTCGCGGTGTCGCCGTCGTCCCACACCGGCATCGGCGCGACCCGCCACAGGCCCTCGTTCTGCGGCACGACGCCGGTGAGCGCCTGCAGGCCCCAGGCGCCGACCACCCAGGTGGCGATCTGGCCCTCGCCGAGCTGCCGGAACCACTCGTCCGAGCCCTGCACCGACTCGATGGTCAGGCCGCCGTGGTTGAGGCCGTCCCAGTAGTCCGCCCAGCGCAGCGACGCCTCGGACCCGAGGTCGAGGGTCAGGTCCGACTCGCCCTCGAGCGTCCACGGCGCGGCGTCGAGCTGCCACAGTCCCATGTACGCGGCGTCGGCCAGGCCCGGGTCGAGGTAGGTGATGTACCGGTTCGGGTCGCCGGCGTGGATGGCCTCGGCGGCGGTCGCGTACTCGGCCCAGGTGGTGGGCACCTCGACGCCGGCCGCGTCGAACACGTCGGTGCGGTAGTACATGACGCCGGGCCCGAAGTCCTGCGGGACGCCGTAGATCGCGTCGCCCTGCTGCACCAGGCTGACGACGGCGGGCAGGAACGTGTCCGGGATGTCCTCGCCGCCGTGCTGCGCGAGGTCGGCCAGCGCCCCGGTCAGCGCGAAGCTGGGGATGGCGTCGTAGGTCATGTGCGCGACGTCGGGCCCGCCGCTGCCGGCGTCGACGGCGTTCTGGATCTTCGTGTACTGGTCGGTGCCGACGCCGACGTTCTCGAGCTTGACGTCGATCTCCGGGTGCGTCTCCTCGAACAGGTCGATGGTCGTCTGGATGTCGGGCAGCCAGGACCAGAAGGTGATCTCGACGGGGTCGTCGGCGGTGCCGGTCGGCCCGCCGTCGCTTCCGCCGTCGTCGGTCGAGGAGCCGCCGCAGCCGGCGAGCACGAGCAGGGTCAGGGCGGCGGCCGGCGCCGTCAGCCGGCGGGCACGGTGGGTGCGGTGGGTGGTGGTCATGGCCTCAGCTCCAGTGATGTGGTCATTGCTTGACGCCGCCGGCCGCGATGCCGGACTGCCAGTACCGCTGCAGCACGACGAACGCGACGACGAGCGGGACGACGGCGATCAGCGAGCCGGTGATGACCAGCGGGTACAGCGGCTCGGTGAGGTTGACGCCGCCGGCGTTGGCGAGCTCGTTCCACAGGCTCAGGCCGACCGTGAGCGGGAACTTGTCCGACTCGTTGAGCACGATGAGCGGCAGGAAGTAGTTGTTCCACGTCGCCACCAGCTGGAACAGCAGCACAGTGACGAACCCGGGGACCAGCAGCCGGAACCCGATGGACCAGAAGATGCGGCCCTCACGGGCGCCGTCGATGCGGGCGGCCTCGACCAGCGAGTCCGGCACCGCGTCCTGGGCGTAGATCATCATGAGGAACAGCCCGAACGGACTGGCCAGGGCCGGCAGGATCACCGCCGCCTCGGTGTTCACCAGACCCCACTGGCTGAACAGCAGGTACGTCGGCACCGCGAGCGCCGTGCCGGGGACGGCGGCCGCGCCGAGCACGGCCGCCAGCACGCCGCGTCGTCCGGTGAAGTCGTACTTCGCCAGCGCGTAGCCGCCCATCGCCGCGACCAGCGCCGCGCCGCCCGCGCCGACGACGGCGTACAGGACGGTGTTGGCGAACCAGCGGAAGAAGATGCCGTCCTGGTACGTCGCCAGGGCCCTGAGGTTGTCGAACAGCGCGAACTCGGTGCCGAAGCGCAGCCCGAAGGTCGAGAACAGGTCGGCGTTCGTCTTGGTCGCGTTGACCAGCAGCCAGACCAGCGGCAGCAGGAAGTAGGCGAGCAGCGCCCAGCAGACGACGGTGAGGACGGGCGAGCGGCGGCGCGTCATCAGATCACCCGGTTCCGGCGCGCGACGCCCAGTTGGACGGCGTAGGCGATGACGACCGTGACGCCGCCGAGCAGCACCGCGACCGCCGCCGCGTAGTTCGTCTGCCCCCCGGTGAAGGCGAGGCTGTACGCGTACAGGTTGGGCGTGTAGTTCGTCGTGACGACGCTCGGGCGCAGCGCCTGCAGGATGCTCGGCTCGTTGAACAGCTGGATGCTGCCGATGACGCTGAAGATCAGCGCCAGGGCCAGGGCCGGCCGTAGCGCCGGCAGCTTGATCGACCACGCCTTGCGGACCTCGCCGGCACCGTCGATGGCCGCCGCCTCGTACACCTCGGCCGGGATCGTCCGCAGCGCCGCGTAGAAGATCAGCATGTTGTAGCCCACGAACGACCAGGTCACGACGTTGCTGATGCTGGCGAGCATGAGCCCGGGGCCGAGGAAGTCCGGCGTGGAAAGCCCTGCGGCGTCGAAGACCTGGCCGGCCAGCCCGAACTGGCCGCCGAAGATGTAGCCCCACATCAGCGTCGCGACGACGGCGGGGACGGCGTACGGCAGGAACAGCCCGATGCGCACCACGGCGCTGCCGCCGAGCCGTCCGCTGTCGATCGCCAGCGCCATGGCCAGCGCGATGACCAGCATGATCGGCACCTGGATGGCGAGGAACAGCAGCACCCGGCCGACGCCCTCGTGCAGCAGCTGGTCCGACAGCGCCCGGGTGTAGTTGTCCAGTCCGGCGAAGACCGTCCCGCCGATCAGCTGCTTCTTGAAGAAGCTCAGCCCGACCGCGTAGCCGAGCGGCACGACGATCGTCACCGCGAACACGGCGAGGAACGGCAGCAGGAACAGGTACGCCGTCCGGTTCGCCCGGGCGCCGCTCATGGGGTGGTCTCGCGCAGGATGCGCACGTCCCAGGGGCCCAGCTCCAGCCGCTCGGCGGATGCGCCGGTGAGCACGTCGGCGACGGGGACCGGCGGGGTCACGGTGTGCGGCTCGAAGCCGAAGTTGTGCACGAACCACAGCCGCTGCCCGGCCGCGTTGGTCGCGCCGTGCGCGGTGACCGCGCCCGGGACCAGCTGCGTCAGCCACGGGTTCACCGGCCCGAGCCACGTGCCGAGCGCCGTCGCCAGCTCGAGGTCGGGCACCATGCCGGCGTACGTGACCCGGCCGGCGCCGTACTCGCGGGTCGTGACGGCGGCCCAGCGGCCGAAGTGCGGGTGGTCGTAACCGGCCACGACGTCGGCGCCGTCGGCCGTCAGCCCCTCGATCAGGCCGGTGGCGTGGCCGGTCAGCCCGCCGGTCACCGGGACCGGCACGAGCAGGTTGCTGAACTCGTCGTACCAGGCGCCCGCGGCATCGGCGAGCCCGGCCGGCTGCCGGTCCAGCCGCGGCCGCCCGACCTCGTCGGCGTAGAGCGACCGGGCGCCGAGCACCAGGTGCCCACCGGCGGCCGCGTAGGCCCGCAGCGCCGCGAGCTGGGCGTCGGTGGCGAGGTAGAGCGCGGGCGCGACGACGACCGGCGGCAGCTCGGCGCCGTCCGGCGTCAGGTCGTCGGCGTGGACGACCCGCACCTGATGGCCGGCCCGGCTGAGCCCGCCGTACCAGCGGTAGACCATGCGCTCGTAGGCGGCGCGGTCCGGGCCGCCCTGCTTCCGCGGGTCGGCGGACGGGTCCTGCAGCGGCGGGTGGAACTCGAACGCCCACCGCGTCGGCATCGAGTACACCAGCGCGACGCCGGCGTCGGGCGTCAGGCCCTCGACCGTGGCGCCGGCCGTCCGGATCTCCCGCCCCAGCTGGGCGACCTGCTCGTAGACCCGGCCGGGCCGGAAGCTATGCGGCAGGATGCCGCCCCAGAACGTCTCCCACGAGCCGTGCATCGTGTGCCAGTGCCAGTACTCGACGGCCCGCGCACCGCGGGCGATCATCGCCCACGCGACCTGCCGCCATTGGCCGTCGTAGGCGGGATGGTTGAACCACGGGAAGCCGACGCTGGTGGCGTTGGTCTCGGTGACCATGAACCGCTCGCCGCCGCTGGCGGCCGCCGTCCGGTCGGCGACGAAGAACGGCGCCCAGCTGCCCGAAGGCGGGAACTCGTGGCCGCCCTCGGCGTCAGGGCCGAGCTCGTCCTGTGTCGCGTGGTACTGGTTCGCCGCCACGACGTCGACGACTCGGCCCAGCGCGTGGTCGTCGACCGCCGGGCGGGCGATGTCGATGCAGGTGAACACGGCCTGGTCGGGGCTCGCGTACTCCTTGACCAGCGCGGTCTGCCAGGCGATGTACTCGGTGGTCAGCTCGGCCTGGTAGCGGCGCCAGGCGAGGTCGTACTGCGGCACGTGGTTGCCGTCGGGCCGCCACAGCTCGGCGAGGTCGCTCATCCGGTGTGCCCAGTGGGTGAGGTTCCAGGCGTCGTTGACGGCGCTAACGTCGCCGTACCGCTCCAGCAGCCAGGCCTTGAAGCCGGCGAAGACGTGCTCGTTGTGCGCCAGCACGTTGCCCGGCTCGTTGTCGACCTGGAAGCCGACGACCGCCGGGTGTCCGGCGTACCGGTCGACGACGGCGCGGATGACCCGCTCGGCGTAGCGGCGGAACACCGGGTGCGACGTGTCGGTCTCCTGCCGCGCGCCCCAGGGGACGGGGACGCCCGTGCGCTCCTCGGCGGCGATCTCCGGGTGCTTGCGCATCAGCCACGGCGGCACCGCATACGTCGGCGTGCCGAGGACGACGGCGACGTCGTGGTCGTGCGCGGCGTCGAGGACGCGGTCCAGCCATTCCAGCTCGAACTCGCCGTCGCGTGGCTCCCAGGTGCTCCACACCGACTCGCCGACCCGGATCAGCGAGAACCCGGCGTCGCGCATCAGCCCGAAGTCGGTGTCCAGCCGCTCGACCGGCTGGTACTCGGGGTAGTACGCGGCGCCGAACAGGATCCGGTCACCGATGCGGTACCTGTGCTGAGCCACCAGAACACTCCTTCGGGCGTGGTGTGGGTGCCATTGTTTGCGCTATCAAAGCGCGCGTCAACCCATGGTCTGAACTGGATCTTTCGGTCTTGTTATCGCAAACAATCCGGGCTGGCGAAAAGCGCTGGTGACGCGCGTGGGAATGCGCTCAGCGCGGTGCGGGGCCGGAGCTGGCGCGGACGACGAGGCTCGGCACCAGCGGGTCGAGCTCCAGCCGGGGCTCGTTGTCGATCAGCGCCAGCACCGACTCGATGCACCGCCGGCCGAGCGCGGCGAAGTCCTGCCGCACCGTCGTCAGCGGCGGGATCATGTACGCCGCCTCGGGGACGTCGTCGAAGCCGACGACGCTGACGTCCTCGGGCACCCGGCGGCCGGCCTCGTGCAGGGCCAGCAGCAGACCCTGGGCCATGCGGTCGTTGGCCGCGTAGACCGCGGTGACGTCCCGGTCGCGGGCCAGCTCGCGGCCCAGCACGTAGCCGCTCTCGGCCGTCCAGTCGCCGACCACCGGCTCGGGCGCGGCCAGCCCGGCGTCGGCCAGCACCTCGCGCCAGCCGCGCACCCGCGACTCGGACACCGTGAACCCCGGCGGCCCGGACAGGTGCGCGATGCCGGTGTGGCCGAGCTCCACCAGGTGCCGGGTGGCGATGCGCGACCCCTCGACGGAGTCGAGCATGATCGGCTTGTGCTCGCCGGTCTCGAACGCGCTGAGCGTCACCACCGGCACGTCGTCGTAGGCGTCGAACACCTCGTGCGCGGCCTGGTCCTGCGGCGCGATCAGCACGATGCCCTCGACGGACTGGCCCACCAGCCGCTGCAGGGCGTCGGTGAACGCCCGGTGGTTCGACTCGCGCAGGCTGACGATGCTGACGCCGTACCCGGCCTCGCCGGCAGCCCGCTCGACCCCCCACAGCGCGGCGGCCGGCCCGTAGCTCAGGTAGTCGGTCGCGACGACGCCGATGGTGCGCGACCGGCTGGTGGCCAGCGTCCGCGCCGCCAGATTCGGCCGATATTCCAGCACGTCGATGGCCTGCAGGACGCGGTCGCGGGTGTCGGGCCGAATGAACGCGTAGTCGTTGAGCACCCGGGACACCGTCTGCGGCGACACCTGCGCCAGCCGCGCGACGTCGGCCATGGTGGGAGGCCGCGACCTGGATCCCTGACGCCCCATCACACTCCTTCGGTCCCGGGCCTCCATTATGAGCATGTGGGAGACGAGCATCGCAGGACGTGCAAGACGTGCATTACCTACTGTGGCAAACGAACATCAGCGTCTGTGGCAGACATACATTAGCAGCTTCTGAGCTGCTACGATCCGCCCGTGTCCACCTACCTTCCTCGGTTCGCCGACAGCACTCTTGGCCGACTCGTCGGGGCCTTCCCCGCGGTCATCGTGCTCGGACCGCGCGGATGTGGCAAGACGACCACGGCCAGGCGGATGGCGGCGGCCACCGTGGCGCTCGACGACCCGCGGCAGGCGGCTGCCTTCCACCTCGACCCGTCGGCCGCGCTGGCGGCACTTCGCCCGGCCTACGGCACGCTGCTCATCGACGAGTGGCAGGAGGTCCCGGCCGTTCTGGGCGCCGTCAAGCGAGCCGTCGACACAGGCGCCGGGCCTGGCAGCTTCGTCCTCACCGGCAGCGTGCACGCAGCACTGGAAGGCGCCTCCTGGGCCGGCACCGGCCGGACCGTCCATGTGGACATGTACCCGCTCACCGAGGCGGAACGGCAGGGGCGTGGTGACGCGGTACGCCCGGAGGAGCTGCTGTTCAGCGAGCCCGCGTCCGCTCCCAGCGGTCATGACCTCACGGACTATCTGGTGGCAGCGCTCGTGGGCGGTTAT
Source organism: Jiangella alkaliphila (assembly GCF_900105925.1). Lineage (NCBI taxonomy): Bacteria > Bacillati > Actinomycetota > Actinomycetes > Jiangellales > Jiangellaceae > Jiangella > Jiangella alkaliphila. The sequence continues at coordinate 768,440 of NZ_LT629791.1, forward strand.
CCGGCCACATTCGGCCTCGACGACCGCGACCGGCAGCTCTGGCTGCGCAGCTTCGCCGACCAGCTCGTGACCCGCGACGCGGCGGAGGCCGAGCCGATCCGCGACCTCACCGCGTTGCGACGGCTGTTCCGGGTCCTGGCCGAGTATTCCGGCGCGATCGTCGACGACTCCGAAATCGCCCGGGCCGTCGGCATCGACGTGCGCACCGTCCGCGGGTACCAGCGCGTGCTCACCGACCTGCGAGTGGTCGATTCCCTCCCGGCCTGGCACGACAGCCGGATCAGCCGCCTTGTCAAGGCGCCGAAACGCTACCTCGTCGACTCCGGGCTCGCCGCCGCCCTGCTCGGTGTCGACCTCTTCGGCGTGCTTCGCCGGGGCGACATCGTCGGGCACCTGCTGGAGACGTTCGTCATCGCCCAGCTGCGGTCGCTGTTCGCCACCGCCGACGGCGACTGGAGGCTGCACCACCTGCGGGTGCAAGACGGCCGACACGAGATCGACGTGATCGCGGAGGCCGCCGACGGCGGGGTCGTCGCCATCGAGATCAAGGCGACCGCCGCCCCTGCGGCCAACGACGCCCGGCACATCGCCTGGCTGCGCGCGACGATCGGCCAGCGGTTCCGGCAGGGCATCGTCTACCACACCGGCACGCTCTCGATGCCGCTCGGCGAGCGCATCACCGCACGGCCGATCTCCACCCTCTGGGCCGCGTGAGTCACCCGGCGGCGCGGGCGAGGGCGTCGATGCCGCGGGCGACGTCGGTGTGGTCGGTGGACCAGTTGCTCACCGAGATGCGCAGCACCTCGCGGCCGCGCCAGCGCGAGCCGGTCATCCAGACGGCGCCGTCGGCCATCAGGCGCCGGCCGACCTCGCGGGTGCGGGCGTCGTCGGCGAAGGCGAGGCAGACCTGGGTGAAGACGACGTCGTTGACGACCTCTGCCCCGGCGACGTCGCGCCGGATGCCGTCGGCGAACGCGGCGGCGTGCCCACACAGGCCCTCGACCAGCGCGGCCAGGCCGGACCGGCCGAGTGAGCGCAGCGCCGCCCACACCGGCACCGACCGTGCCCGCCGCGACGTCTCGGGGACGCGCTCGTACGGCTCGAGGTAGGAGGCGTCGGTGAGCAGGTAGTCGCCGTGGTAGCTCATGGCCGAGCGCAGCGCCGCCGGGTCGCGGACCACCACGATGCCACTGTCGTAGGGCACGTTGAGGGTCTTGTGCGCGTCCGTCGCCCACGAGTCGGCCGCCTCGGCGCCCTCGACCAGCCCGCGGGTCCGCGGCGACGCGGCCGCCCAGAGCCCGAACGCGCCGTCGACGTGGACCCAGGCGCCGGCGTCGTGTGCCATCGGAATGGTCTCGGTGAATGGGTCGAATCCGCCGGAGTGGATGTTGCCCGCCTGCAGGCTGACGATCACCGGCCCGCGCGGGCCGGAACGCAGCGCCGCCGCCAGCGCGTCGGGACGCAGCCGTCCTTGGTCGTCGACGGCGACCGGCTCGGGCGCGCCGAGCCCGAGGTAGCGCAGCGCGACGTCGACGGAGTCGTGCCGCTCGGCGCCGACCAGCACACGGACGGACGGCGCACCGGCCAGCCCGCGCTGGGCCGCGTTCCAGCCGGCCCGGGCCAGGACGGCGTCGCGCGCGGCCGCCAGGCCGGCGAAGTTCGCCATCGTCCCGCCGGTGACGAAGCCGACCCCGGCGTCCGCGGGCAACCCGAGGACGTCCAGCAGCCAGGCCGCCGCGATGTCGTCGACGGCGGTGCCGGCCGGGCTCGCGGCCCGCAGCGCCGCGTTCTGGTCCCACGCGCTGACCAGCCAGTCGGCGGCCAACGCGGCCGGCAGGGTGCCGCCGATGACGAACCCGAAGAACCGGCCCGACGGCGTCGCCACCAGTCCCGGCTCCGCGGCGTCGGCGAGCAGCCGGACGACGTCGGCCGGGTCGGCCGGACCGTCGGGCAGCTCGCGGCCGAGCGCCGCGGCCACCGAGCCGGCGTCGGTCTTCGCACGCACGACCCGCTCGTCGAGCCCCTCCAGCCAGGCCCGCGCCCGCTCATGGGCGACGTCCAAGGCCGCGTCGAAGCTTTCGCGTGGAGCGCTCATACGGACCCCTGCCCGGCACCGTACACCTCACCCGGCGGCGTCGAGCGCGGCGAGATGCAGGGCGACGGGGCCGGCGGTGAGGACGCCGCTCCCTGCCCCGGCCAGCTCGCCGGCCGCCGGCGCAAGCGCGGCCCGGGCCCGTGCCGCCAGCGCGTGGTCGCCGACCGCGATTGCCGCCCGTCCGGTCAGGCACCAGGACGCCTCGAACAGCAGGTCGTGCGGCGGTTCCGGCACCATCCGCAGCGCCGCGGCGGCGTCGGCCGGACGGTCGCGGGCCAGCAGGACCAGCGGCCGCGCCCACGGCGCGTACGGGCCCCAGTCGGTGTCGTCGGCGAAGTCCAGGGGACGGTCGTGCCAGACCCGCAGGCACAGCAGGGCAAGCGGCAGCAGCCCGCGCTCCAGGCCCGGCATCCCGGCGCCCTCCAGCCGCTGCGCCGCCGCGCGGTAGGCGTCCTCGGCGTCGTCGACGGCGGCGGCGCCACCGTCCGCGGCCAGCCGCATCGCCCGGTACCAGCGGGTGAACACGTCGACCAGCGGCCGCTCGTGCCGCCGCCCCAGGTCGTCGGCCGCGGCGGCGTGCTCGTCGGCGCCGGCGAAGTCGCCGAGGGCGGCGCGCGCCTGCACGCGGACCAGGCGGCCGAGGATCTCGAACGCCGACAGCCCATGCGTCTCGGACACCGCGACCAGCTCGGCGCCGATGCCGTCGCGCGCCGGCGCCAGACCGGCCCGCTGGAACGTCTGCAGGAACCGCGCGTTCAGTGCGAAGGCCAGCAGCGCGGGGTCGTGCAGGCGGCGGGCGATCCGCTCCGCCTCGGCGGCGGCCCCTGCCGGACGGGGTGAGCGGGCGCCGCGCGACTCCATCGCGACGGTCGCCAGCAGCCGGGCGCGGGTGGACGGCGGGGTGGACGGCGGCAGCGCGGCCAGCGTCCGTTCCGCCGCCGCGACGACCTGGGCGGACCGGTCCGGATGGTCCGAGCGGGTCCAGACGCCGGGCACGTCGTAGCTGCCGATGACCCGCGCGGTGAGCTCCGGGTCGCCCAGCTGCTCGGCGGCGGCGATCGCGGCGACCCGCTGCTCCTGCGCCGCCGCCAGCCCGCGCCCGCCGGTGAGCGCGAGCGTCCGCAGCAGCCCGACGGTCGACTCCAGCCGGCCGGGCGCACCCGCGGCCACCGTCTGGTCGTACGCCGCGGCGGCATCGGCCCACACCCGCCCGACCGTGTCGACGGGCAGGTCCTGCCGGAGGATGTCCGTCTCCAGCGCCCGCAACCGCGGCCCGGGATCCACGCCGAGCCGGTCGGTGAGCAGCGTCCGCGCCCGCCGCAGCACGTCCAGCGCGTCGGCCTGCCGCCCGGTGCGGTACAGCGCGAGCGCCAGCAGCCGCCATGCGTCCTCGCGCCACGGGTGCTCGGCGACGTGCGCGTCCAGGTCGGGGACGGCGTCGGCCGAGCGGCCCAGCGCCAGCAGCATGTCGGCCCGCCGCTCCACCGCCGTGAGCCGCAGCTCGGTCAGACGGGTCCGCTCGACCGCCGCCCAGGAGGCCGCGGCGAAGTCGGCGTAGGCCGGGCCGCGCCACAGCGCGAGCGCGTCGTCCAGCAGCCGCAGGGCGTCGGCCGGCGCCGGCGCCGCGTCACCCGCCGCCTCGACCAGGGCCGCGAACCGCCACGCGTCGACGGCGTCCGCGCCGGCCCGCAGCGCGTAGCCCGGCCCCTCGGTGACCAGCAACGTCGCCGGCGAGCGCGGCGCCCGGTCCGGCTCCAGCGCCCGGCGCAGCGCGGCGACGAACGTGCGGACCGCGACGACGGCGCCGTCGGGCGGCGACTCCCAGAGGTCGGCGACGATCCGGTCCACCGGGACCACCCGGCCGCGCGCCGCGATCAGCCGGGCCAGAACCTCGCGGTGCCGCGGCCCCTTGAGGTCGACGGCCACGCCGTCGCCCGTCCACGCGACGACCGGGCCGAGCACGCCGAACCGCATGCTCATCGAACGCTCATCGGCGGGCCGGAGGCTGGACACGTCACCACCTTCGTCCAGAGGAGAGTCATGCCGCCCACCATCCCCGACTTCGAGCACCGGCGCGTCACCGTCACCGACGGCGTCGCGCTGAACGTCGCCGTCGCCGGCACCGGCCGCCCGGTCGTGCTGCTGCACGGGTTCCCGCAGACCCACCTGATGTGGCGGCACGTCGCGGCCGATCTGGCCGCCGACCACGCCGTCATCGTCCCGGACCTACGCGGCTACGGCGGCAGCGACAAGCCCGCCGAGACCGGCGACGGCACCTACTCCAAGCGGACCATGGCGGCCGACGTCGTCGCGCTGGCCGCGGCGCTCGGGCACGAGCGGTTCGCTCTGGCCGGCCACGACCGTGGCGCCCTGGTGGCGTTCCGCGCCGGGCTGGACCACCCGGACCACGTCACGCACCTCGCCGTCCTCGACGTGCTGCCGACGCTGGACATGTGGGACGTGCTGCACGGCGCCTCGGCAGTGGTCGCGTTCCACCTGTACCTGATGGCGCAGCCGCCCGGCCTGCCGGAACGCCTGATCGCCGCGTCGGCGGACGAGTTCTTCGGGTACTTCCTCGACCAGTGGGGCGCCCGGCCGGAGGCGATCCCGGCCGACGTGCGGGCCGAGTACCTGCGGGCGTCCGCGGCCGCCGTCCCGTCGATCGTGGCCGACTACCGCGCCTCCGCCGGCATCGACGTCGAGCACGACGCCGCGGACCGGGCGGCCGGGCGGCGCCTGCCGATGCCGGTCACCGTCGTCCAGCAGGACTGGGGCGCGGCGCTCGGCTACGACGCGGCCGGGCTGTGGAAGGCGTGGGCGCCGGACCTGCGGCACACCACCACGACCGCGGGTCACTTCATGGCCGAGGAGGCGCCGGGCGCGATCGTCGCCGAGCTGCGCGACCTGCTGCGGTAGATACGTCCCAAGTCGTGGACGGCGGCGACCGCGAGCCCGAACGCAACGGTCGACGCGATCGTCCGGACCAGATTCCACGCCACCCATGGGTCCTCGTAGTCGGCGCGGACGGCCGCCGGGTCGGCGATCGTCGTCGGCGCCCCCGCGGCGGCCAGCTCGTCGTTGAGCGGGACGCTGACCCCCATGGTCAGCAGGAAGCCGCCGACGGCGTAGGTCAGCGCGGCGGCCGCCAGCAGGACGGTCGCCCGCGACGGCCGGCGGCGCACGCCGAGCAGGGCGGCCGCGGCCGTCGCGATCAGCGCGCCGAAGAAGCTCGGCGCGAAGCCGGCGTTGCGGACGTTGGCGTTGATCGCCTGCATCGCGGCGATGAAGGTCCGGTCGTCGGTGTCGGCCAGTCCGACCATCACCGAGCAGGCGTAGGCGTAGAAGAAGCCGGCAATCAGGCCGAGCAGCAGCACGGCGACGATGGCGGTGGCCAACTGGCCACGGGTTGAGTTCGTCATGTCCGAACCGTACGGTACGGTTCGGACATGGCGACATCCGGAGGAACCCCGAGAACGACCCCGAGATCCACCGCTCGGGGGCAGGCCCGGGAGGACGCGATCCTGCAGGCGGCCGGTGTCGTCCTCGAGCGCGACGGCGCCGCCGCGCTGTCCACCCGGCGGGTCGCGGAGCAGGCCCGGGCGTCGAAGGAGACGATCTACGCGCGCTTCGGCAGCCGGCGCGGGCTGCTCGAGGCGCTGGTCCTGCAGCAGTCGACGGCGACGAACGACCTGCTGCGCGCCGCGCTCGATGCGCCCGCCGACCGGCCGGTCCGCCCCGTTCTCGAGGACGCCGTGGCGGGGTTGCTGACGCTGCTCACAGGGGCGCGCTCGCTCGCGCTCAACCGGGCCGCGATCGCCGGCGTCCCCGCCGACACCGACCTCGCCGAGGTCCTGTACCAGCGCGGCCGGGCCACCACCGGGCCGTTGTTCGAGGCGCTGCTGGCCCGCGCCACCGCGTCGGGCGAGCTGGACTGCCCCGACCCGGCCGAGGCGTTCGGCGTCCTGTTCGGCCTCGCGGTGCGCGACGCTCAGATCACCGCGCTGCTCGGCGGCGGACCGGCGTGGACGCGGCCGATGGCGGAGGCGCGGGCGACTCAGGCGGTCGCGCTGTTCTACCGGCTCTACGCGGGCCGGTGATGCTGTCGGTGCCGGCGGCTAGCGTGCGCACCATGCCGAGCGACCTCTGCTGCCCCATCGTCGAACTGCGGCAGTACACCGTGTACCCGGAGCGCCGCGACGACCTCATCACACTGTTCGACCGCGAGCTCGTCGAGTCGCAGGAGGTGCTCGGCATGCGGCTGATCGGCCAGTTCCGCAACCTCGACGCGCCGGGCCGGTTCGTCTGGATCCGCGGCTTCGCCGACATGGCGACACGGCACGAGGCACTGACGGCGTTCTACACCGGGCCGGTCTGGAAAGAGCACGCCGCGGCTGCCAACGTCACCATGATCGACATCGACGACGTCCACCTGCTGCACCCGGCCGGCGCCGGGTCGGGCTTCCCGTTCCCCGGCGTCGGCGGCGACGTCGCGTCGGCGCGGCCACCCGCGGGGGCGACCCTGACGCCGTCATCGCTGGTGAGCGTGGTCGTCTACCCGGTCGTCGGCGACCTGCGGGCGTTCGGCCGGTTCTTCGCCGCGGAGGTCGAGCCGGCGCTCGGTGTCACCCCGCTGGCCCGGCTCGAGACCGACACCTCGCCGAACACCTTCCCGTCGCTGCCGGTCCGCGCGGGCGTCAACGTCTTCGCGTGGGCCGCCCGCTTCGACGACGCGCCCGCGCACGCCGTCCACCTCGCCGAGTGGGAGCGGCAGACCGCTCTGCGGGCCGAGCTGGACCGTCGGCTGTCCGCGCCGCCGGTCACGCTGCGGCTCGCGCCGACGGCGCGGTCGCTGCTGCGCTAACCGGGCTCGCCGAGGTAGATGCGCGCCACCAGCTCGCCCCTGGACGACGCCCCGGTCTTGTCGAAGATCGACTTGAGGTGGTCCTGGACGGTGTACGGCGACAGGTGCAGGTCGGCGGCGATGCGTTGCGTCGGCCGGCCCTGGGCGATCAGCCCGGTGATGACCCGCTCGCGCTCGGTCAGGCCGTAGACGTCGGCGATCAACGGCGCCAGCTCGCGAGGGCCGGCGGCCTGCAGCGCCACGGTGACCTGCCGATCGCCCGGATCCAGCAGCGACGCGCGCAGGCTCACCCAGCGTCCGGAGCGGGTCCGGGCCCGCCCGTAGGCGGCGCGGCCGGGCGACGCCGACGCCGCGCCGAGCCGGGCCCGGCTCACCACCGCCCGCACGGCGACCGGCAGCTCCCGCGGGCCGGCGCCGGCCACCCGCAGATCGTCCAGCCAGCGCTCGGCCGCCGGATCGGACCCCGTTACGGTCATCTCCGCGCCGACGACGAGCATGCCGGTGTCGTCGTCCGGCGCCGCGTCGGTCGCCGCGACGAGCAGGGCCCGCTGGACGCCCTCGGCGAGGACCCGGGACAGCGCTGCGACGAACCCGACCTCGCGCAGCGTGAACCACGGATCGCCCGCCTCGCGCAGCAACGTGACGGCGCCCCAGGTGCCGGTCTCGCCCACGAGCACGGCCCGCAGCTCGTCGCCGAACCCGGCCGGCCGGCGCAGCTCGCGTTGCCGCAGGCTCCGGTCCAGCTCGCCCCCGGTGGCGGCGCTGAGGCTGGCCGCGGGGATCGGCTGCCGGACGAGCTGGGCGTAGGTGTTGACGTCGGACTCGAGCAGCTCGATCTCGGCCAGCCGGGTCCGGCTGTGCGCGGGCAGGCCGTCGACGACCACCTCGCCGGTGGGCAGCAGCGACGCGGGATCCATCGTCAGCACGCAGACCCCGGCGAACGGCACCGAGCGGCGGATCACCTCGGCGGCCCGCAGCGAGAAGTCGCCGACGCCGAGGCCGTCGTCCAGCAAGGTCGTGAGGTCGCGACGCGCGCGTGCGACCGGCAAGGTGGCCACGTCGCCAGGCTAGCTCGCCCAGGAATCTGGGATGGGCGCCCGCCGCCGGCCACGTCAGAGTGGAGTGATGGACGAACGTGACGTGCCGTGGGCGGACCTGCCGCGGCTCGACGGCGACCTGCTGCGGTCGGAGTACGCGCGGGCGCTGGCCGCCGACGACTTCGGGCACCTGGTGTCACGCAGGCCGCTGGCGGTGCTGCGGCCAGGCTCGGTCGCCGACGTCGCGGCGGTCGTCCGCTGGGCCGGTGACCACGGACTCCAGGTGGCCGCCCGCGGGCAGGGGCACTCGGTCTACGGACGGGCGCAAGTGGCGGACGGCATCGTGGTCGACACGCGACCGTTCGACGCCGTCCGGCTGCGCGACGACGGCAACATCGAGGTGGGCGCCGGTGCGACCTGGCGCGACGTCGCCGCCACGGCTCTGCGCGCCGGGCTGACCCCGGCCGTCCTGCTGAACTACCTGGACCTCTCTATCGGCGGCACGGTGTCGGTCGGCGGGGTCGGCGGGACGTCGCACCGGCACGGCCTGGTGACCGACACCGTCACGGAGCTCGACGTCGTCACCGGCGAGGGCAAGGTCCTCACCTGCTCGCGCGACGAGAACGCCGAGCTGTTCGACCACGTGCGGGCCGGACTCGGGCAGTTCGGCATCATCACCCGCGCGGTGCTGTCCCTGATTCCGGCGCCCGCCCGGGTGCGCAGGTTCACGCTGCGCTACGCCGGCCTCGCCGAGCTGGCCGCCGACCAGGAGCTGCTGCTGCGCACCGGGCGCGCGGACCACCTGCAGGGCGCGGCCGTCCGCGCGGACGGCGGCTGGCACTACCAGCTGGAGCTGGCCGCCTTCCACGCGCCGGGACGGGAGCCCGACGACGCGGACGTGCTCGCCGACCTCGCCGAGCTCCGGCCCGACGCGCAGGTCGAGGACGTGTCGTACCGCGAGCACCTGGAGGCGTTCGACCGGTTCACGGCGCTGCTGCGGTCGACCGGCGAGTGGTCCGGCCCGCATCCGTGGCTGCTGACGTTCCTGCCGGGCTCGGCCGCGGTGCAAACGGCACGGGGCATCCTCGACGACCTCACCGCCGACGACCTCGGCGACCACGGCCGCGTCCTCTTCTACCCGCTGAGCACGGATGCGATCGCGACGCCGCTCGCGCGGCTCCCCGACGAGCCGGTCGTCTACTCATTCAACCTCGTCCGCTTCGCCTCGCGGCCCGACGCCGGTAGGGCCGCGGCCATGGTCCGGCAGAACCACGAGGTGTACGGACGGGTCCGGGCGGCCGGCGGCACGCTGTATCCGGTCAGCGCCCTGGACGTTCCTCTGGAAGAGCACCTCGGCGAGCGGTGGGCGGACTGGCGGCGGTGGAAGGAGCGGGCCGACCCGCTCGGCGTCCTCACGCCGGGATACCGGCCGCCGGCCTGAGACCGATTGGACCAGTTGCGGCACGACTCGGCGGAATGGGCACTGGCCTGCGGCATCATCGCCCGGAAGTGCGGACGACTGGTCTAATGCAGGTTCGCCGCCGCTCTGGTGCGGTCCAGCGCCACGGACTATAAAGGTGCGCACCTCACCTCACGTCGAGGAGCGCATGACATGGCGAGTGACGCATTCGGGTCGGCGGCCGGCAAGGTCGCACAGGTGCGCGGCCGCCTGCTGGAGCTCATCGACCACGGCGACGAGGGCGTCGCGCTCCCATCGGAACGTCAGTTGGCGCACGACTGGGGCGTGGCCCGCATGACCCTGCGGCGGGCCCTCGACGACCTGGCGACGGCCGGGTTCGTCGTACGCGAGCACGGCCGGGGCAACTTCGTCGCGCGACCGAAGTTGACCCGCCGCCTCGCGATGACCTCGTTCTCGCAGGAGATGCGTAACCGTGGCCTCGTGCCGGGCAGCGTGACACTGGAGTTCCGGCGGCTGCCCGCCGGGCCGCGCCAGGCCCGGACGCTGCGCATCCCCGTCAACACAGCGATCGTCCGGTTCACCCGGCTCCGCACCGCCGACGGCGACCCCATCGGCTTGGAGACCACCTGGGTGGCCGACGACGTCGTGCCGGGCCTGGCGCCGGCCGACCTGGACGGCTCCTGGTACGACCTGCTTGCGGGGCGCTACGGCATCCCGATCCTCACCGGCCGCACGACCATCGAGCCGACGCTGCTCGACGAGCAGGACGCCACCCTGCTGCACACCGAGCCGGGGCGACCGGCGTTCCGGCTCGACGTCGTCACGTTCGGCGCCAACGGACGGGTCGTCGAGTGCGGCACCGACATCTTCCGCGGCGACAGGTTCCAGCTCACGGCCGAGCTCCGGCCCGTCCCGGCCCCGGCGCTGCGCCGGCGCGCCCGGCGTACCGCCTGACCTTCCCTGCCGCCCACCTGGGCGGACCGACGAAAGCGAGCAACCATGAGCGTACGAACGCGCGCCCGCGCGGTCCTGATCCCGGCCGCTGCCGTGCTGGCGGTCGTCGCCGCCTGCGGCTCCGACGACGGCGGGTCGACCGGTGAGGGCGACCAGATCGAGCTGACCTACTGGACGCACACGCACCCGCCGATGACGGAGCTGAACGAGCAGCTCATCGCGGAGTACGAAGAGGCGAACCCGAACGTCACCATCACCTACGAGACCATCCCGAACAACGACTTCGGCACCAAGATGCTCACGTCGCTGAGCAACGGCTCCGGGCCGGACATCATCAACATGGACGACAGCGCGCTGCGCGGCGAGTACATCCCGAAGCAGCTGCTGGCGCCGATCGAGCCGGCCGCGTTCAGCGTCGACTCCGTCGAGGAGCTCGAGGCGCTCTACGTCGACGGCACGCTCGATGGCGCGAAGGGCGACGACGGCACCCTCTACGGCGTGCCCAGCGAGTTCAACGCGACGGCGTTCGCCATCAACACGCAGCACTTCGCCGACGCCGGGCTGGACCCGGCCAGCCCGCCGGAGACCTGGGAGGACGTGTCCGAGTACGGCCAGCAGCTGGTCGCCGCCGGGCACGAGGGGTTCAACTTCGTCTACCTGCACTCCGGCTGGTACACCCAGCAGCTGCAGACGCTGCTGAACGAGACCGGCGGCTCCATCCTCAACGACGACGGCACCGGGTCGGCCCTGACCGAGCCGGAGTCCGTGGAGGCGTTGCAGATCTGGCACGACCTCATCCGCGAGGACCAGGTCGGCGATGCCGACACCGCCTCGCGCGAGGCGACGTCGCCGTTCGAGGACTTCGCCTCGGGCCGCCGCTCGATGACCATGATCTACCCGTGGGCGGTCGAGCAGATCGCCATCGACAACCCCGAGACGTTCGAGAACCTGCAGGTCGTCCCGCTCCCGCAGGTCGACCCGGCCAACCCGTCCGGGCGCTGGTACGGCTACTACTTCGCGGTGAACAAGGCCTCCGAGCAGCAGGAGGAAGCCTGGAAGTTCATCGAGTACATGACCTCGCAGCACGAGCGCTGGCTCACCGACGTGAGCTTCGTGCAGCCGCTGCAGGGCTGGGAGCAGTCGCCGGCCGCGGCCGACATCCCGTTCCTCGAGGTCTGGTCGCAGGCCTACCAGCAGGGCAAGTTCGACGAGGTCGGCCCACACTGGAGCGAGGTGCAGGACGCGATCAAGGCGGCCGTCGAGCGGTCCATCTTCGACGGGCAGCCGCCGGCCGAGAGTCTCGAGGAGGCCTCGGAGGCCGTCGACCAGAGCGTCTCGAGCTAGACGCATGGCGTTGACTCGAACCGCACCGGCACGGGCCCGCTCCGGGCGGGCCCGTGCCCCGGGCTCCGGCGGCGGCAGCGGCTGGCGCCGTCGCCGCAACGCCGTGGGCCTCGCGTTCGCGCTGCCCGCGCTGGTGCTCTTCGCGGCGTTCGCGATCTACCCGATGCTGCGGGTGTTCCAGCTCAGCCTGTACGACTACAACCTGACCAGCCCGCCGGTCTGGGTCGGGCTGGACAACTTCCGGTTCCTGTTCGGCGACGAACGCTTCCTGGCCTCGCTCGGCGCCTCGCTGTTCTACGTCGTGGTGACCTATTGCCCCGCGGTGCTGCTGGCGCTGGTGCTGGCGCTCGGCCTGAACACCAGGATGCGCGGCAGCGCGTTCGTGCGGCTGCTGTACTTCGCGCCGGTGGCGACGTCGTGGGTGGCGGTGTCGGTGATCTGGCGGCTGGTCCTCCAGCCCGAAGGACTGCTCAACCAGACCCTGAACACCGACATCCCGTGGCTGACGTCGAGCACCTGGGCCAAGTGGGCGATCGCCATCGCCGCGATCTGGAAGGAGGTCGGGTTCTTCCTGATCATCTTCCTCGCCGGCCTGCAGAACATCCCGAAGGACCTGCAGGAGGCGGCGTCGCTGGACGGCGCCGGCTCGCTGCGCCGGCTGCGCTACGTCACGCTCCCCCTGCTCAAGCCGATCACCGTCGTCGTCCTGGTGATGGCGGTGATCCGCGGCTTCCAGTCGTTCAGCCCGCAGGTGGTGCTCACCGGCGGCAGCTTCGGCACCGAGGTGATCAACCTGTTCGTGTACAAGACGGCCTTCGCCAGCGCGCGTATGGGCCGCGCCTCCGCCGTCGCGGTCCTCATGTTCGTCCTGCTGATCATGGTGACGTTCGTACAGCTGCGGGCGCTGCGGAGGTCGGCATGAGCGCCGGTGTCGCCGTCGTGAACCCGGTCCGGCGGCGCCGCCGGGCTGGGAAGATCGTCGTGTTCGTGCTGCTGCTCGCCGGCGGCCTGGTGTTCGCGTCGGTGTTCGTGTACGCGGCGCTGGCGGCGGTGAAGCCGGCCGACGAGGTGCTGGCCAACCCCATGCGCTGGCTGCCGTCGGAATGGCTCTGGGGCAACTTCGCGCTGCCGTTCGAGCAGGCGCCGTTCGCGCGGTACTACCTCAACAGCACCGTGGTGGGGGTCGCGGTGACGCTGCTCAACGTCCTCACCTGCACGCTGGCCGGCTACAGCTTCTCCAAGTTCGCCTACCGCGGCCGGAACCTGCTGTTCTTCGTCGTGCTGGCGACGCTGATGGTGCCACTCGAGGTCATCTACGTGCCGCTCTACGCGCTGGTCTTCGACCTGGGCTGGGTCAACAGCTTCGCCGGGCTGATCATCCCGTCGGCCACCAGCGCGTTCGGGATCTTCCTGATGCGTCAGAGCATCGACGGCGTGCCCGACGAGCTGCTGGAGGCCGCCCGCATCGACGGCGCGGGCGAGCTGCGAATCCTCTGGAACGTCGTGGCCCCGATGATGGTCTCGCCGATGGCCGCTCTGGCGCTGTTCATCTTCATGACCAACTGGGACAGCCACCTGTGGCCGCTGCTGGTCGGCAATGACGAGGAGCACCGGACGCTTCCGGTCGGGCTGGCGGCGATGCAGGCGAACAACCTCGGCTCCGGCGGCCTCCCGATGATGATGGCGGCGGCGTTGCTGGCGCTGCTGCCCACCTTGCTGCTCTTCCTCGTCCTCCAGCGCAAGTTCGTCGAAGGGATCACGATGACGGCGGGGATCAAGTGAGTCTGGAGCTGGCCGTCGACGGCGGGCAGACGAACCTGCGGATGGCGGTGGTGCGCGACGGCGCCGCCGTCGAGATCGCGCACGCCGGCGGGTTCGCGTACAGCGCCGAGACCGACCTGCTGGACAGCGTTTCGGACGCGGTGACCGAGGCATATGTCGCCCTCGGGTCGCCGGCCGGCGTGCGGCGGATCTGTCTCGGCCTGACGGCGGCGCCGCTGCAGCCGGTGCGCCGCCGGCGGCTGGCGGCGCGCATCCGCGACCGGCTCGGCGGCCCCGAGGTGTGGCTCGGCCCGGACATGGTCACCGCGCACGCCGGCGCGCTCGGCGGCGCGGCCGGGGTGGTCACCGCGGCCGGCACCGGCGTCGTCTGCCTCGGCATCGCCGCCGACGGAACGGCGCACCAGGCCGACGGCCACGGCTACCTGCTGGGCGACTCCGGCAGCGGGTTCGCGATCGGCCGGGCGGCGCTGCGCGCGGTACTGGCCGCCAGGGACGGACGCGGTCCGGCGACCTTGCTGACCGAGGCCGCGCAGGACGCGTTCGGTGACCTCGCCGGGCTGCCCCAGCGCATCTACACCTCGCCAGCGCCGGTGCGGCTGCTCGCCACCTGCACGCCCTGGGTGGCAGCGGTGGCCCGGGCCGGTGACCCGATCGCCCGGGCCATCTGGTCCGGCGCGGTCGACGACCTGGTGACGACGACCGCGGCCGTGCTGGCCCGCGCGTTCCCCGATGCCGAGGACGTCCCGGTGTCCTACGCCGGCGGGCTGTTCACCATCGACGACCTCGTGCGCCGCCCGTACCTCGACGCCGTCCAGGAACGGTGCCCGGGCGTGCGCGTGCACGAGCCGCTGGGCAGTCAGCTGGACGGCGCCGTGCGGCTGCTGGCTGGCGGGCTCGGCCCGTACACACCACTGATGCTCACCGCGGAGAGTGACTCCCGTGTCTGACGCCGTGTTCCCGTTCCGCTCGATCGTGGTGTCGTGCCAGGCCGGCCCGGACAACCCGCTGCACGGTCCCGGCCCGATGGCGCTGATGGCGCGGGCGGCGGAGGCCGGCGGCGCGGCCGGCATTCGGGCCAACGGACCGGCCGACGTCGCCGCGATCCGCGCGGCGGTCTCGGTGCCGGTCCTCGGCATCAACAAGACCGGCGACCGCGACGGCGTCTACATCACGCCGTCGTTCGAGGCGGCGGCCGCCGTCGTGCGGGCAGGTGCGACGGTGGTGGCGTTGGACGGTACGGCGCGGCCGCGGCCCGGCGGCGACCTGGCCCGGCTGGTGGCCAAGATCCACGAGCGCCTGGGCGTGCCCGTCATGGCGGACGTCGACACGCTGGCGGCCGGCCGGTACGCCCGCGCGGCCGGCGCGGACCTGGTCGGCAGCACACTGTCCGGTTACACCGACGGCTCGGTGTACGGCGACGGCCCGGACCTCGCGCTGGTCAAGGCACTGGCGGACGAGCTGGACTGCCCGATCGTCGCCGAGGGCCGCTACTGGACCCGCGATGACGTGCTGGCAGGTTTCGACGCGGGAGCGCACACCGTCGTCGTCGGGACCGCCGTCACGAACCCGATGGCGATCACCCGGCGGCTGGTCGAGGCGGCGCGATGAGGGCCGGTCACGGGTCCGCGACGCTGACCGTTGCGGACGGCACGCCGCTGGGCGGGTACGCGGCCCGCACCGACCTGTCATCGGGGACCCTCGCGCCGCTGCGGGTCGACTGCGTCTCGATCGCCGCGGGCGCCGACCGCTTCCTGCTGGTCGTCGCCGAGCTGGTCGGGGTCAACGCCGACCTCGCGGCGGAGATCCGCCGGCGGGTGGACGGTGAGGTCTGGGTCTGCGCGACCCACACGCACTCCGGCCCCGACGTCGGCGCGCGGCCCGGCGGCGGGACCACCCCGGTCGCCTGGCTGGCCGCCGTCGCCGACGCGGCGGCCGAGGCGGCCCGGCTCGCGGTGGCGAGCGAGTCCGAGTGCGTCGCGAGCCACCTCGCCGGCGAGCTGGCCGGCGTCGGCTCTCGCCGCGGCGCCGACACCGGCGATCGGCAGGTCTCCGTGGACGTGCTCCGGTTCGGGCCGGCCGAGGCGCCTGTGGGGGTGCTGGTCGTGCTGCCGGTGCACCCGACCGTCCTGCCGGCGTCGTCGTCGGTGGTCAGCGGCGACCTCGCCGCTTGGGTACGTGAGGAGCTGCGGGCGCGGCTCGGCGGGTCGCCGTGGGTGGTCGTCGCCACCGGCGCGGCCGGAGACATCAGCACCCGCTGGACCCGCGCCGCGCAGACCGAGGCCGAGGGCCGGCGGCTGGCCGCACTGGCGGCGGAGCAGCTCGCCGCACTCGGTGCCGAACCGGGCCGGTCCTGGACCGCCGACGACGGCATCGCGACGGCACGAGCGACGCTGCCGCTGCCGGGGCGCCGCGACGACCGCGATCGGCTCGACGAGCTGCGCGACGCGTTCGCCACCCGGCTGGCCGGACTGGCCGACGACGACCCGGCCGGTCGCGCCGTCGTCACCGCGCTGCAGGGCGTCGAGGCGGCCGCCGGCCGGGCCGGCGACACGGCTGCGGTGCCGCTGGAGCTGGCCGCCGTCCGGCTCGGCGGGCTGACGTTGCAAGGCATCGGCGGCGAGCCGTTCCTGTCCCTGCGCGAGGCCGCGGCGCCGGCGGTGCTGCTCGGGTACGCCAACGGCTACGCCGGCTATCTTCCGGCCGCGGCCGACTTCGCCACGCCCGCCTACGAGGTCCTGATCTCGCCGTTCCGCCCCGACGCCGCCGGGCGGGTCGCCGGGGTCCTGCACGAACTGTCCACGGATCCGAGCCACGGAGGCTGACACCCATGACGACCGACGTCGAGCCGATCAACCAGCACACCGCCGCGCGGATCCTGCGGGAGGCGGCCGACCGTCTGGTCGCCACGCAGGCCGGCGCCATCACCGCGGCCGCCCGGCTGATCGTCGACGGCCTACGGGCCGGCGGGCTGATCCAGGCGTTCGCGACCGGGCATTCCCGCTCGATCACCGCCGAGATCGTCGGCCGCGCGGGCGGCCTGGTCCCGGCGAACGCGCTGTCGATCAAGGATCTCGTCATGTACGGCGGCGCCGACCCGCGGGAGATCCTCGACCCCACCGTCGAACGCGACCCGGCGCTGGCCGAGCGGATCCTCGACCTGGCCGAGATCCACCCCAGCGACGTCTTCGTCATCACCTCGAACTCCGGCGGCAACGGCTCCGTCGTCGAGCTGGCGCGGCTGGCCAGGGCCGGCGGACACCCCGTCATCGCGATCACGTCTGCCGAGCAGAGCCGCCGGATCACGTCGCGGCACCCGTCCGGCCAGCGGCTGTTCGAGCTCGCCGACGTGGTGATCGACAACGGCGCGCCGCGCGGCGACGCCGCCCTCGAGCTGCCGACCGGCGTCCGGATCACGCCGACGTCGTCGCTGACCGGCGTGCTGATCGCGCAGCTGCTGGTGACCGAGGTGTGCGGGCTGCTGCTGGCGGCCGGCGAGGACGTGCCGGTGCTGGTCTCGGCGAACGTGCCCGAGGGTGACGCGCACAACGAGACGCTGTTCGCGCGCTACGGGTCGCGGCTGCGTCCGTCGGAGCCGTGAAAAGAGCCGCGGCGTCAGCCGGCGAACTCGTCGACGACGATCGCGGCGGCCGCGGCGATCAGCGCGGGGTCCGACTCGGCCTCCGGGTCGAGCCGGTTGGAGTAGACCGCGAGCACGATCGGCGCCGCGCCGGGCGGCTCGAGGACGGCGATGTCGTTGCGCCCGCCGTGCGACGCCGAACCGGTCTTGTCCGCGACCACCCAGCCGTCCGGGACGCCGGCGCGGATCAGCTCGTCGCCGGTGGTGTTGGCGCGCATCGTGTCGTGCAGCAGCGTCCGGTCCTCCTCCGCCAGCAGATCGCCGAGCAGCAGCCCTTCGACGTTCGCCGCCATCGCCCGCGGCGTCGTCGTGTCGCGCGTCTCGCCGGGCACCCAGTCGCTGAGGTCGGGCTCGATGCGGTCGAACGACGTGGCCTCGTCGCCGAAGTCGCGGACCACGGCCTCCAGCCCGTCCGGCCCGCCGACCTGCTCGAACAGCAGGTTCGCGGCGGTGTTGTCGCTGACGGTGATGGCCGCCTCGATGATCTGCTGCAATGTCAGTCCGGTGCCGGCGGCCGGCTCGGTGACCGGCGAGAAGCCGACCACGTCGGCGGCGTCGAACGCGATCACCTCGGCGAGATCCGCGGGCTCGGTGGCCTGCAGCACCGCGGCGGCGGACAGCATCTTGTGGGTGGAGGCAAACGCGAACCGCTCGTCGGGGCGGTGCTCCACCGTCTCACCGGTCCCGGTGTCGACCGCGTAGACGCCGAGCCGGGCGGCGTAGTCGGTCTCCAGCGCGGCCAGCGCGGCAGCGACGGCCGGGTCGGTCGTCGGGCTGGGGGTCTCGGCCGGCGCGCTCGTGCTCGTGCTTGTGCTCGTCTCGGCGGGGATGGTCGCGGCGGGCGCCGGGTCGTCGTCCGAGCCGCACCCGGCGAGGACGACGACGGTGACGGCCGCGAGGGCCGGCAGGGTGGTGAGTCGCATGCCGTCAGCCTCACCCGTCCCGTTCCATACACGCAAAGACGGATGCCGGCGTTTTCATGCGAATCCGGCATAGTACGGTGCCGGCATGGACCTGGTGGCCGCCTGCGCGGCATTCGTCGCCGTCAGCGAGCGCGGCAGCTTCACCCAGGGCGCGGCCGCCATCGGCATCCCCCAGCCGGTCGCGAGCCGCCGGGTCGCCGCGCTCGAGGAGCACCTGGGCGGCGTGGTCTTCGACCGCACGACCCGCCGCGCAGCGCTGACCGACTTCGGCCGCGCGATGCTCCCCGCCGCGCGCCGCATGCTCGACGCCGCCGACGACCTGCGGGCCGGGGCCGCCCGGGCCGGCTCCGCGCCGGTCGGCTTGGCACTGCCCGTCGACCTCCCGCTCGCGGCACTGGTCGACCTCGTCGCCGACGCCCGCGACGCCGGGGTCGCGCTCATCATCGACCACGCCGAGCCGGACCGCCGCCGCGAGCTGGTCCGCGACCGCACCGTCCGGGCCGCCGTCCTGCCGGTGCCGCAGCCGGAGGCCCGGTGGACGGTGCCGCTCGGGCTGGCGACGCTGCGGCCGTCCGACGCCCGGCGGGTGTTCCTCGCCGAGTTCCGGCCGGGGCGCGACGCCGCGACGCCCGACCGCCGCATCTGGCTGCGGCCCGAGGACGACGTGCCGCACGTGGGCGACGCACTCGGCCGGCTGGCCGTCGCCGGCGGACTGCGTCCGTCGCAGCTGCGAGTGTCGTCGCTGGCCGGCGCCGTGGCCGAGGTCATCCGCACCGACGACGCGCTGCTGTGCACGCCGCGCGAGGCGACTGCCGCCGGGCTCACCTGGCGGCCGCTCGGCGACGCGCCGCTGATGCGCGGGTACGCCGTCGCCGCCGCGTCGGTCCTCGACGCCGACCGGACGACGGCGGCGCTCGGGCCGCTACTGGCCCGCTGCCTCGGGGCGGAGCCGTCGTGACGTCCCTGCGCGAGTGGCGTGAGCGCCTCGACGACGCCGGCCTGGCCGGTTCGTTCCTCGTCCGCGACCTCGACGACGGCACCGAGCTGGCCCTCGACGCCGACGTCGAGCTGCCGATCGCGTCGCTGGTCAAGCTGCCGCTGGCGCTCGCGACACTGGACCGCGTCAGGCGCGGTGAGCTGGACGGCGCGGCACCGGTCGAGGTCGCGCCGGGCCGCGTCGAGACGCCAGGGCCGACCGGCATCACCCGGTTCCAGCACCCGGCCCGCGTCGCGGTCGCCGACCTCGTCTACCTGAGCACGTCGCTGAGCGACAGCGCCGCCACCGACGCGCTGTTCGACCTCACCCCGCCGCCGCAGGTGGCGGCGGTACTGCGGGACCTGGGCATCGACGGGTTCACGTTGCGGCACCGGATGGACGTGCTGATGGCGACGCCGGCCGAGGCGCTGGACGGCGGGCTGCGTCACGACCTCGCCATCGGCACGACCGGACCTGGTGGTGCCAGCCCGATCGCCGAGTTGGACGTCGCGCGTGCCAACACCGCTTCGGCTCGGTCGCTGGCCGGGCTGCTCGCGGCCGTCTGGGCCGGTGACGCGATCGACGCCGGCGTGACCGCGCGGCTGCGGCAGCTGCTGGCCGCGAACGTGCACCGCAACCGGCTCGCGCCGGAGTTCGTCAGCGACGCCTCGACGTGGTCGTCGAAGACCGGCACGCTGCTCAACCTGCGGCACGAGGCCGGCGTCGTCGAGCACGCCGACGGCGGCCGGTTCGCCGTCGTCGCGCTGACCAGGTCGCGGGTCGCGGCGGCCGCCCAGCCGGCCGCGGAGATCGCGATGGGGCGGGTCGCCCGCGGCCTGCACGACGAGCTGCGCGGTCGCTGAGCCCGCAGCGTCAGGTCCAGGTCAGGCTCGACCGCGCCGCCCAGTAGGCCGCCGGCTCCTCGGCGACGTCCGGCAGCTCACCCGAGTAGGCGCGAGCGGTGAGGTTGCTGTGCAGCTGGCCGACGGTGCTGAGGCCGCTCAGCACGACGTCGGCGAACGGCTGCGCCAGGACGGCGCCCAGTGCCAGCGCGTCGGGTGCGACCCCGGCCGCGTCGGCAGCGCCCCGGAACGCGGCGACGTCGCCGCGAGCGGTGAGCCGCCCGTTGGCGACCGCCTCCTTGACGACGACGAACCAACCGGCGTCGTGGACCCGGGCCAGCGCCGGACCGGCGGACGGCTCCAGCACGTTCCACGTCGCCTGGACCGCGCGGAACGGTGCCCGGCCGGCCGCCGTCAGCGCCAGCGCGCGGTCGATGACGGCGCCCTGGTCCGGGCCGCTGGCCGAGAACCCGACGGTCACGCCGCCGGCCGCGAGCGCCGCCAGCCGGTCCAGCAGCCCAGCGTCGTCGAGGGCCGGGCTGTCACGCGTCAGGCTGTGCACCAGGTACACGTCGGGCGGCCCGCCCAGCGCCTCGAGCGTCTCGTGCCACTGCCGCTCGAACGTGGCTGCCGAATGGTCCTTGACCTCGTGTACCTCGGCATCGACGCGCCAGTCCGCGGTGTAGGTGTAGCCCCATTTCGAGCCGACGGTCACGGCGTCGCGCCGCCCGGGATGCGCCGCCAGCCACTCGCCGAGGAACCGTTCCGCCAGCCCGTACGACCGTGCAACGTCGAGGTACCGCATCCCGGCAGTCCACGCCGCGTCGAGGACGGTGTGCGTGCGCACCCGCAGGTCGTCCACCGTCGCGCCGTCGCGGAAGTCGTCGCCGTGGCCGAGCGCGAGGTACCCGGGCCGGCCGAGCGCCGCCAGCCCCAGCCCGATGCCCCGCACCGCGGGCCGTTCCCCCTGCGTCGTCACCGGGCCAGCGTAACGACGCCGACCTCACGGCGGCGCCAGCGGCAGCGCCACCTCGATGCGGGTCCCGTCGCCGGCGGGGCTGCTCACCAGGATGGTGCCGCCCAGCGCCTCGACCCGGTCGTACAGGCCGGTCAGCCCGGTGCCGCCGGCCGCGGCGGCGCCACCGACGCCGTCGTCGCGGACCATCAGGCGCAGCTCGCCGTCGTGCTCCTCGACGACCAGCTCGGCGTGCGTCGCGTCGGCGTGCTTGACGGTGTTCGTCAGCGCCTCCGAGGCGACGTAGTACGCCGCGACCTCCACCGCGTCGCCGTAGCGGTGGTCGAGTCGGACGGTCAGGTCGACCGGGACCGGCGAGCGGCGGGCCAGTGTGCGCAGCGCCGGGCCGAGACCGCCCTCGGACAGGATCGCCGGGTGGATGCCGCGCGACAGCTCGCGCAGCTCGTCCAGCACCGTCGTGACGTCGGCGGCGAGGCGGCCGAGGTCCACGCTCAGGCCGGGCAGTTCCTCGGGCACCTCCGCCTGGACGTTGCGCAGCTCCAGCGCGAGCGAGACCAGCCGCTGCTGCGCGCCGTCGTGCAGGTCGCGCTCGACCCGGCGGCGGGTGGCGTCGGCCGCGGCGATGACCCGGGCCCGCGACGCGGCGAGCTGCGCCCGGCTCTCGGTGTTGGCGATGGCGGTGGCGACGACCTCGGTGAACGCGACCAGGCGCTCCTCGGTGTCGGGCGGCAACGGCCCGCTCCGTGCGGCCACGCCGATGCTGCCCCACAGCCGCGACTCGACCACGATCGGGCTGGCCACCGTCGACGTGATGTCCTCACCGTCTAGGCTGGGCGACGGGCGCGGCGGCTGGCCCGGCCCGGCGAAGTCCAGCCGCGCGGACCGGCCGGTCCGCAGCACCCGCTCGATGACCGACGGCGTCTCCGGATGCCACCGTGCGCCCGGCCGGCGCCGCTGAGTGTCGCGCCAGCCGTCCACCGCGAGATACGTCGCCGTCCCGTCGCTCTCGAATCGCAGCACCGAGGTGCAGTCCGCGCCCAGCAGCCCGCCCACGTGGTCGGCGACCGCCCGGAAGACGGGGCTCGGGTCGGCGCCGCCGCGCGCCGCCAGCGTCGCCACCCGGCGCAGCGCCGCCTGCTCGTCCGCATTGCGCCGCACCTCGGCGCGGGCCTCGGCGTTCGTGACGGCGATGGCGACGAGTTCGGTGAAGCGCAGGATCCGCGCCTCCGTGTCCGCGGGGAAGGGCTTCGTACGCCGCGACGACACGACGATGGCACCCCACAGGTGGCGGTCGACGATCACCGGGCAGCCGATCGACGAGCGGATGCCGAGTTCACGAGCCTCCGTGGCGAGCGCACCGTCCGACGACGTGTAGTCGGCGACGCGGATCGGGCCACCGGTGCGCAGCACGTCACGGGCGACGCTGATGCCGTCCAGCGTGAAGCGGGTGCCGATAGGCAGCCGCTGCGGCACCCGGCTCCAGCCGCCGATCACCACCGCCGCCGCGGCGCCGGGTTCGTACCGCTCCAGCCCGGCGATGTCCGCGTCGCAGATCAGCCCGACCTCGCGGGAGACGCCCTCGAACAACTCGGTCGCGGGCGCCTCCTGTGCCGCCAGCATCGCGACCCGCCGCAGGGCGGACGCCTCGTCGGCCAGCTCCCGCGACCGGCGCGCACCGCGGCGCAGCCCCGCGGCCAGCCGGTCCACCACCACCGCTGTCGCCACGAACACGGCGAAGGCCACCAAGGCCGGACCCTCGCTCTGGGGCGGCGCGATGACCAGCACGAACGTGGCCACGCTCAGCCCCGAAACCAGCGCCGCCGGGCCGGCGCCCCAGCGGATCGCCACCGGCAGGACCGCCAGCAGATACAGGACGAGCAGCCCGCGGGGCGGGAGGCTCAGGTGCAGGACCGCGACCAGGGCGGTCACCAGGCCCACCAGAGCGGCGCCGATGAGCGCCCCACCCACCCACCGCCGCAGCGGCGAGTCGGTCACCGGTCCTGATGCCTCACTGCTCCCCCGACGCCACCACATCTCGCACGGCCCTCGCCGACAGGTCGGCCTTCCAGACGAACCCGGCCGCCGGGCTGGCCGACACCAGCTCAGCGACGTCGTCTTCGCGCCGGGTCGAGATGAGCACCACCTGCGGGCGGGCGGACACCTCCACCGCGGCGATCAGGTGGACGAGGTCGAGGCCGCTCTCGGCGCCGAGCGCGATGTCGACCAGCACGACGTCCGGTCGGAGGGCGCCGATGAGTTCGAGGGCCTGTGTCGTCGTAGTCGCGGTCCCCACCACCTCGAGGCCGCCGCGCTCGAGACTGGAACGCGCCACGGCCAGGAATCGCTCGTTGTCATCAACGATGACACAGCGCCGCACCACGGCACCAGCATTGCACCAGAGCATCGGCCCGGCATTGCTGCTAACCGGAAAGCCGGCCACACCCGGACCCTGCCACCCCACCGCCGTCCCCGGCCGGTTGGACGGGGACGGCGGCGAGCGGGCCGGCGTGGGGGACGCCGGCCCGGGGCCAACCGGCGCGGGGGCTGCCGGCTGAAATCGTCGTGGCGCTAGGGGTCAGCGTTGGGGGGTCGGGCTTCCGGCCCGGCGCCACGACGTTGTGGGAGCGACCCGGACGTACGTGGGTCCCGGCGATCATCGCGGACCTCCTCGCACACTCGAACGGACGCTTCCAGCCAGGCTCGCCCCGGCCGGCCCTCCGGCGCATCGCGGCCAGCAGGTGTTCCGGGCTTCCAGCTAGCCGGTAGACGGGTCACCCGCTGGCCCTGACGACACCGCGGCCGTCCGGCGCGATGCTGGACGCAGGGGGTGGAAGGAGCCGACCATGCTGGCCTGCGACGAGGATCTGTCGACCCGCGACCTCGTGTCGATGCTCAACGTGCCGCTCGAAGCCATCCCGGCCGTCGTCCAGGAGGCCGGACGGCTGCTCGCGTCTCGGCTGCCCGTCCGGACCGCCGAGGACCTTACCGCTGCTCGAGAAACGTGAGTACCGCCAGCACCCGCCGGTGATCGTCGTCGGTCTCCGGCAGGTCGAGCTTGGTGAGGATGCTGCGCACGTGCTTCTCGATGGTGCCCTCGGTCACCCACAGCCGCCGGGCCACGCCGGCGTTCGAGCGTCCCTCCGCGACCAGTCCCAGCACCTGCCGCTCACGCCCCGTCAGCACCGCCAGCGGGTCGTGCCGGCGCTGCGCGCCGACCAGTTCCTGCACCAGTGCAGGGTCGACGACGGTCGCGCCCCGGGCCACCCGCTCGACCGTGTCGACGAACTCGGCCACGTCGGTCACCCGGCTCTTCAGCAGGTAGCCGGTGCCCGCACCGCCGGCCAGCAGCTGCATCGCGTGCTCGACCTCGACGTGCGCCGACAGCACCAGGATCGCGGTCGCCGGGTGGTCGCGCCGGATCGCGTGCGCCGCCTCCAGCCCTTCGGTCGCGTGTTCCGGCGGCATCCTGATGTCGACGATCACGAGACCGGGTTCCTGGCGGCGGACCAGGTCGAGCAGCTCGTCGGCGTCGCCCGCCTGCCCCACGACGTCGAACCCGGACCGTTCTAGCAGGCTGGCCAGGCCCTCGCGCAGGAGGACGTCGTCGTCGGCGATGACGATCCGTGTCCCGCTCATCCGGTCCACCACCTTGCCCCCCGCCCGCACGCGGGCACCCGGGTCCAGTCTGTCAGCGAACCGGCGGTCCGGAGCGGGCGAGTTCTGGGCCGGACATATCGCCGGCGTATCGAAAACCGGATACGTCCTGGCAACATCGCGCCGCCTTCACTGGGCGCGTGCCCCACCGCGAGCAAGCCCTGACCGTCGCGCCGATCAGCGCGGCCGAGCACCTGACCTTCGTCCGGCACCAGCGGTCGGTCAGCTTCCTGCAGACCCCGGCATGGGGCCGGGTCAAGACCGAGTGGCGCAGCGAGTCCCTCGGCTGGTACGACGACCGGGGCCTGGTCGGCGCCGGGCTGGTCCTGCACCGGCCGGTGCCGCGGCTGGAGCGCTTCACGCTGGCCTATCTGCCCCAGGGCCCGGTCATCGACTGGACCGGCGATCTCGGCGCGTGGCTCGACCCGCTGTCGGCGCATCTCCAGGCGCACGGCGCGTTCGCGATCAGGCTCGGCCCGCCGGTGCGGACGAACACCTGGAGCGCCGCCCAGGTCAAGGACGGCATCGCCGACGCCGGCAGCAAGCGGCTCACCGACCTGGCCACCCAGGCCGACCCGGTCGGCGCCGGCGTGACCAGCCGGCTCACCGACGCCGGCTGGCTGCCGCAGAGCCCGGAGGACGGCTTCGGTGCCGGGCAGCCGCAGTTCAGCTACGAGATCCCGCTGGCCGGCCGGACCGAGGACGACCTGCTCAGAGGGATGAACCAGCTCTGGCGGCGCAACCTCAAGAAGGCGGCCAAGGCGGGCGTCGAGGTCACGACCGGCGAGGACCTGAAGGCGTTCCACGACCTCTACGTCCACACCGCCGAGCGCGACCGCTTCACACCCCGGCCGCTGCGCTACTTCGAGACGATGTTCGCGGCGATGAGTGCCGAGGATCCGGACCGGATCAGGCTCTACCTGGCCCGCCACGAGGGAGCGCTGGTCGCCGCGAGCATCCTGGTCCGCGTCGGCACCCACACGTGGTACACCTACGGCGCCTCCTCCACCGAGAAGCGCGACGTACGCGGCTCCAACGCCTGCCAGTGGGCGATGATCCGCGACTCGCTGGCGGCCGGCTGCGACGTCTACGACCTGCGCGGCATCACGCCCACCGTCGACACCGCCGACCCGCACGTCGGGCTGATCCAGTTCAAGGTCGGCACCGGCGGCCAAGCGGTGAGGTACGCCGGCGAGTGGGACCTGCCGCTGCGGCCGATCGCCTACCGGGTCTTCGACCTCTACATGAGGCGGCGCGGGCGCCGGCGGGCACATGTTACCGGCCGGTAGCATATCGCCGGCGTATCGAAAACCGGATACGCGACGGCAACACCACGCTGCCTTGAATGGCAGCATGGTCATGGGGATCACCGTCTACGGCTGCGGGCCGGACGAGGCCGCCCTGTTCCGCGAGCTGGCGCCTCGTCTGGGCGTCAGGCCGACGCTCACCGAGGCGGCGGTGTCCGAGGCGACGATCGAGCTGGCCTTCGGCAACCGCTGCATCAGCGTGGGTCACAAGACACGTCTCACCGACCGCACCCTCCTGGCACTCAGCCGGGCGGGCGTCGCGTATGTCTCCACCCGAAGCATCGGCTACGACCACATCGACGTTGATTACGCGCGGCGCGTCGGCATCACGGTCGGCAACGTCGCCTATTCGCCGGACAGCGTCGCCGACTACACCCTGATGCTGATGCTGATGGCGGTGCGGCAGGCGAAGGCCGTCATCCGCCGCGTCGACGTCCACGACTACCGGCTGCATGACGTCCGCGGGCGAGAACTGCGCGACCTGACCGTCGGTGTCGTGGGAACGGGACGCATCGGCGCCGCGGTCATCGACCGGCTGCGTGGGTTCGGCTGCCGGGTGCTGGCGCATGACAGTCGCCCCACGACCACGGCCGGGTACGTCCCTCTCGACGAGTTGTTGCGGCACAGCGACATCGTCACGCTGCACACCCCGCTCACCGCGGACACCCACCATCTCCTGGATCGCCGCCGCATCGAGCGGCTGAAACCCGGCGCGTTCGTCGTCAACACCGGACGCGGCGCACTGCTCGACACCCAGGCCCTCGTCTCGGCGTTGGAGAGCGGCCGGCTGGGCGGTGCGGCGCTGGACGTCCTCGAAGGAGAGGACGGCATCTTCTACGCCGACTGCAGGGACCGGGTCATCGAGAGCAAGGCGCTGCTGCGGCTGCAGGAGCTGCCGAACGTGCTGGTGAGCCCACACACGGCGTACTACACGGATCACGCCCTGAGCGACACCGTCGAGAACTCCATCATCAATTGCCTGACATTCGAGAGCGAGCATCAGCATGGATAGGTTGAAGGTCGGAATCCTGTTCGGGGGCGCTTCCGAAGAGCACCCCATCTCCGTCAAGTCCGCGCGAGAGATCGCCGCACACCTCGACGCCGAGAAGTATGAGCCGTTCTACATCGGCATCACGAAGGACGGCGCCTGGCGGCTCTGCGACGGCCCCGACGCGGACTGGGAGAACGGCCACCACCGGCCGGCCGTGCTGTCGCCGGACCGCAGTGTCCACGGGCTGCTCGTGCTGGAGCAGGGACGGTACGAGACGATCGCGCTGGACGTGGTGCTGCCGGTGCTGCACGGCAAGCTCGGCGAGGACGGCGCGATGCAGGGCCTGCTGGAGCTCTCCGGCATCCCCTACGTGGGCTGCGACATCCAGAGCTCGGCCCTGTGCATGGACAAGTCCCTGGCGTACACCGTCGTTCGAAGCGCGGGAATCGCCACGCCGACCTTCTGGACCGTCACCGGGAACGAGCAGCTCGACCCCGACCGGCTCAGCTACCCCGTCTTCGTGAAGCCGGCCCGTTCGGGGTCGTCGTTCGGCGTCAGCAAGGTGTCCGGACCCGAGGACCTGCTCGGTGCGGTGGAGGTCGCGCGACAGTACGACTCGAAGGTGCTGATCGAGGAGGCCGTCGTCGGCAGCGAGGTCGGCTGCGCCATCCTGGGCAACGACCTGGACCTGATCGCGGGCGAGGTCGACCACATCGCGCTCTCGCACGGCTTCTTCCGCATCCATCAGGAGAGCACGCCCGAGAGCGGTTCCGACAACTCGACGCCCATCGTTCCCGCCGACATCCCGGCGCAGTCGCGCGCGCTCGTCCAGGAGACGGCGAAGGCCGTGTACCGCGCCCTGGGCTGCGGCGGACTGGCGCGGGTGGATCTCTTCCTCCTCGAGGACGGCAGGGTGGTCCTCAACGAGGTCAACACCTTCCCGGGCATGACGTCGTACAGCCGCTATCCGAGGATGATGGCGGCCGCGGGGGTGCCGCTCAACGAGGTGATCGACCAGCTGGTGTCGCTGACGTTGACCGGGAAAGCCCGATGAACGACGACCTCGTCTTCGTGGACGAGTTCGTCTCCGGAGTCCGCTGGGACGCCAAGTACGCCACCTGGGACAACTTCACCGGCCGACCGGTGGACGGATACCTGGCGAATCGGATCGTCGGCACGAGGGCCTTGTGTGCGGCGCTGGAACGAGCACGCGAGAAGGCCGCGCCGCTCGGCCTGGGCCTGCTGCTCTGGGACGGCTATCGCCCGCAACGCGCCGTGGCCGGCTTCCTGCGCTGGTCGAAGGAGCCGGAAGACGGCCGCACCAAGCCGCGGCACTATCCGAACCTCGACCGGACCGAGCTGTTCGAGCAGGGCTACGTGTCGGCCGAGTCGGGCCACAGCCGAGGCAGCACGGTCGACCTCACGCTCTATCACCTGGCGACCGGCGACCACGCTCCCATGGGCGGCGACCACGACCTGATGGATCCGGTCTCGCACCATGGGGCGACGGGAATCACGCCGGTCGAGGCGAGCAACCGCCGAACGCTTCGCGCCGTCATGGAGGCCTGCGGCTTCAGCGCCTACGAGCGCGAGTGGTGGCACTACACGCTGCGCGACGAGCCGTATCGCGACACCTACTTCGATGTTCCCATCACTTGACGGCGGGCAGTTCCACCGTCACGCGGAGCCCGCCGGCCGGGACGGCGGTGAGGGTGAGGGTCCCGTCGTGGGCCTCGGTGATGCCCTTGACGATGGCCAGGCCGAGGCCGGCGCCGACGTGGTCGGTGCGGACGCGTCCGCTGCCGCGCTGGAACGGCTCGACCAGCGTCGAGACCGAGTGCGGGTCGAGCTTCTTGCCGGTGTTCTCGACGGTGAGCACCACGGTCTTGGCGCGGACGCCGGTCGTGACCGTCACGCTGCCCTGATCGGGCAGGTTGTGGACGATCGCGTTGTGCACGAGGTTCGTCGTCAGCTGCAACAGCAGCGCGTGCGAGCCGACGGTGGGCGTCGGGTCGCCAGAGGTCTCGATGGTGAGGCCGCGTTTCTCCGCAAGCGGGAGCAGCGTCTCGGTGGCCCCCTCCGCGATGAGCGACAGGTCGACGAGCTCGCGGCTGAACGATCGCTGGTCGGCACGGCTGAGCATGAGCAACGCCTCGGTGAGGTCGATCGCCCTGGTGTTGACGGCGTGGAGGCGTTCGACGAGTTCGCCGGGGTCGCGGTGCGGATCGTTGCGGGCGACGTCGAGCAGCGTCTGCGTGACCGCCAGTGGGGTGCGCAGTTCATGGGAGGCGTTGGCGGCGAATCTCTGCTGTTCGGCGACATGTGACTCCAGCCGCGCCAGCATCTTGTCGAAGCTGTCGGCGAGCTCGCGGAACTCGTCGTTGCGGCCCTCCAGCCGGATGCGGTGCGACAGCGACCCGTGCGCGGCCATGCGGGTGGCGTCGGTGATGCGCGTCAGGGGCGCGAGCATGCGGCCGGCGAGGATCCAGCCGCCCACGAGGCCGAACACCAGCAGGAACGCCAGCGCCGCGATCGCCACTTGGGTGAAGGATCGCTGGGTGCCGGAGCGGCCCGGAGCGAACGCCCCGCCGATGCCCGATCTCGTGTCGTTGATGATCGCGGCGTTGGGGAAGTACCACATGAGGAACAGCCACAGGGCCAGCAGCATGGAACCTGCGAGCACGAGGAACCCGGCGTAGCTGAGGGTGAGCTTGAGGCGAACGCTCAAGCCGGGCGGCCTATCCACGGTCGCCTCCCTCGGGGCCGTCGTCTCGTTCGGTGTCGATGCGGTAGCCGACACCGGCCACGGTGGCGATGATCCAGGGTTCGCCGAGGCGTTTGCGCAGGGCCGAGACGGTGATGCGCACGGCGTTGGTGAACGGGTCGGCGTTCTCGTCCCACGCCCGCTCCAGCAGCTCCTCGGCGCTGATGACACCGCCCTCGGCGGCGACGAGCACTTCGAGCACGGCGAACTGCTTCCTGGTCAGCGCGACATAGCGGCCGTCGCGGAAGACCTCGCGACGGAACGGATCGAGCCGCAGGCCGGCGATCTCGCGCACCGGCGGCCGGTTGTGCGCACGCCTGCGGTCCAGTGCCCTGAGCCTGAGCACGAGCTCTCGCAGCGCGAACGGCTTGGTGAGGTAGTCGTCGGCGCCGAGCTCGAACCCGGAGGCCTTGTCGTCGAGACGGTCGGCCGCGGTGAGCATGAGGATCGGCATGCCGGTGCCGGAGGCGACGATGCGCTTGGCGATCTCGTCACCGCTGGGCCCGGGGATGTCGCGGTCGAGGACGGCGATGTCGTAGCCGTTGACGCTCAACAATTCCAGCGCGCTGTCACCGTCGCCGGCGATGTCGGCGGCGATCGCTTCCAGGCGCAGTCCGTCGCGGATGGCCTCGGCCATATAGGGCTCGTCCTCGACGATCAGCACACGCACGCTCTCGATGCTACGAGCCGGAACCTATCGTCTGCGTATCGAAAACCAGATACGTGCTGGCAACACCGCGTTTCATCGACTGGAGGCATGCCTCTCAGCCGACCAGCACGAACAGTCGGGCGCCGGCCCCGATCGACCGGCCTCGCCGCCCTCGTCGTCCTCAGCGCGGCGCTCACCGGGGTCCTCGCCTACCAGTCGTGGGCGGCCCCGTCCTCATCGGCCGTCTCGCCCGGCGACACCCGTCAGCGCCCGCGTGCTCTCGGCGAGGCCGACGGCGCCGTTCCGGACGGCCTGACGGTGTTCGCCGACCTCCCGGCGGTGGCCAACCTCGATCCCGAACTACTCGCCGCCCTGCGCCGAGCCGCCACCGACGCCGCGGCCGATGGCGTCGAGTTCTACGTCAACAGTGGCTGGCGGTCGCCGGAGTACCAGGAGCACCTGCTCCGGGAGGCGGTGGCGAAGTACGGTTCGGCCGCCGAGGCGGCCCGCTGGGTGGCCACCCCCGAGACGTCGCCGCACGTGCAGGGGAACGCGATCGACATCGGGCACGCCGCGGCCAAGGCGTGGCTGTCCGAGAACGGCGCGCGGTACGGGCTGTGCCAGATCTACCGCAACGAGCCCTGGCACTACGAGCTGCGCCCCGACGCCGTCGACCACGGCTGCCCGCCCATGTACGCCGACCCGACGCACGATCCGAGGATGCAGCGCTGACCTCGCGGCCTTCACCACCGCGAGTTGATCTTCTCGAACAGGACCGATCAGGTTCTCGCGCCGCGCCCGTCTGTACGTGTGAGATCGACTCACGGAAGGCTGACGCCATGCGGACACTGACCTTTGCCATGAATGTGACCCTGGACGGCTACATCGCCGCGCCCGGCGACGACCTCGGCTGGAGTGGGGGTGAGGGACCGGACTCGTCGTCGAGCGATGAGCTGTTCCAGTGGTGGTCCGACCGGGTGGGTGCGACGGGCCTGTCGCTGTATGGGCGCAAGCTGTGGGAGGCGATGAGCTCCCACTGGCCGACCGCCGACCAGCAGCCCGGCGCCACACCGGCGGAGATCGAGTTCGCCGGCCGCTGGCGGGACATGCCGAAGGTGGTGTTCTCCTCGACGATCGACAAGGTCGACTGGAACACCCGCCTGGTCACCGGCGACGCGGTCACCGAGATCACCCGGCTCAAGGCCGAGGACGGCGGCCCGATGGACATCGTCGGCGCGACGCTCGCCGCGGCGGCCATGCGGGCCGGGCTGATCGACGAGTACGTGCTGGTCACCTATCCGGTGCTGGTGGGTGGCGGCACGCCGTTCTTCACCGCGCTGAACAGCTGGGTGAACCTGACCCTGGTGGAGACGCGGACGTTCCCCGGCGGCGTGGTGCTGACCCGATACGCGACGAGGCGATGAGCGCGGGCTCAGGGCATGAACAAGCCCCGCCGGCAACGCCGGCGGGGCGGTGTGATCACAGTGTCGGGGGCAGGTCCAGCCATGGCTTGTCGGTGGCGTCGAATCCGGTGAGCTCGGCGATCTTCCCGTCGACGATGTGCAGGACCGCGACGGCGAACAGCCGGTACTCCGGGTCGTCGGGGGTGCGCAGGTACAGCGCGGCGGCCGGCATGTGGTTGACCGTCGTGGCGACACCGCGCCAGTCGTCGTGGCCGGGCTGGAAGAGCCCACCGGAGACCCAGCCGTCCACCGCGTCCTCGGCCGTCATGGTCATGGTGCCCTGCTCGGGCAGCATCGCGAAGCGCAGATCGTCGCGCAGCAGGGACATCAGCCCGTCGAGGTCGTTGCGCTCATGGGCGTCGATGTACGACTTCACCACGCCGCGCTCGTCATCCGACAGCTCGTGCGTGGCGGGGCTGCGCCAGTCGAGGCGGCGGTCGGGCAGTTGCGCGCGCATCGTCACGCGCGCCCGCTGCAGTGCGCTGGTCACCGATGCGACGGTCAGCTCGAGGGCGTCGGCGGCCTTCGACGCCGGCCAGCCGAGGACGTCGCGCAGGATCAACACCGCCCGCTGCCGCGGCGGCAGGTGCTGGACGGCGACGATGAACGCCAGCTCGATCGTCTCCCGCGCCACCACCGACTCCTGCGGGTCCTCGGGAAGCATCCGGTCGGGGTACGGCTGCAGGTACAGCACCTCGGAGGCGGAGTCCGGCAGCTCGGACGGTATGGGGGTGCGGTTGTTGCGCTTCTCCAGGAAGTCCAGGCAGACGTTCGTCGCGATCCGGTAGAGCCAGGTCCGCAGCGCAGCGTGGCCCTTGAACGACTCCCGCTTGTTCCACGCTCGCAGGAACGTCTCCTGCGTCATGTCCTGGGCGTCCTCGTAGTTCGCGAGCATCCGGTAGCAGTGCACCTGCAGCTCACGCCGGTGGCGCTCCGTGATGAGCGCGAACCGTGCCGCATCGCCTGAGCGGACCGCCGCGATGAACGTGGCCTCGTCGGCGCCCAGCGGTCTAGCGTCGGTCATGGTCATCAATCCTTCCACCGGTGCAAGGGGGCAACCAGAACTGACGACGTGGCGGAGGATTTCTGATCGGTGCAGCCGCTGGCACCGGGCCGATCACCAGGAATAGGTGATCGACATCTCGCTGACCTGTGTCGGGGTGACAGTGTTCAGTCTCAGGACATCCCGGACACCTGTCTCACGACATCCCGGACACGCTGTCGCGGGTGATCCCGGACGCCGGCGGCGGCTGATGGTGTGCAGCGCATGTCAAAGGCCCGCCTGGTCATCACCGCCGTCGCCATCGAAGGCCGTCCCGTCGCCCAAGTCGCTGCCGAGTACGCCGTGGCCCGCTCCTGGGTGTATGAACTGCTGGCCCGCTACCGAGCCGAGGGCGAGGCCGCGTTCACCCCGCGTTCGCGACGCCCCAAGACCTCACCTGCCGCCACCCCGGCCGCCGTCGTCGAGCAGATCCTGACCCTGCGCAAGAAGCTGTCCGACGCCGGCCTCGACTCGGGCGCTGAGACCATCGCCTGGCATCTGGAACACCACCACGACGTGCGCCTGTCGCGCGCCACGATCCACCGCGTCCTGTCCCGCGAGGGAGCCGTGACACCCGAGCCGAAGAAGCGGCCCCGCAGCTCCTACATCCGCTTCGCCGCCGAACAGCCCAACGAGACCTGGCAATCCGACTTCACCCACTACCGCCTCACCAAACCCGACGGACGCCCCGGCGCCGACACCGAGATCATCACCTGGCTCGATGACCACGCACGC
Organism: Jiangella alkaliphila; assembly: GCF_900105925.1. Taxonomy (NCBI): domain Bacteria; kingdom Bacillati; phylum Actinomycetota; class Actinomycetes; order Jiangellales; family Jiangellaceae; genus Jiangella; species Jiangella alkaliphila. The sequence goes on from NZ_LT629791.1 coordinate 801,892, forward strand.
TTCGCCCTGCACGTCAGTGCCCACCCGACAACCACCGCGCCGATCGTCCACAAGACCTTCTGTCAGGCCGCTGAAAAGCACGGATACCCTGCCAGCACACTCACCGACAACGCCATGGTCTACACCGTGCGCCTGGCCGGGACCGGCCGTCAGGGCGGACGCACCGCGCTGGAAAAGGAACTGGCCCGACGCGGCATCACCCAGAAGAACGGCAAACCGCACCGACCCACGACCCAGGGCAAGGTCGAACGCTTCCAGCAGACCCTCAAGAAGTGGCTCACCACCCAGCCGACCCAGCCCACCAACATCGCCGACCTGCAGACCCTGATCGACGAGTTCGTCGACGAGTACAACCACCGGCGCCCGCACCGGTCCCTGCCGCACCGCGCCACCCCGGCCACCGCCTACGCCGCACGCCCCAAAGCCACCCCTGGCGGCGCCAGCACGACCCACGAGCGAATCCGCCACGACCGCGTCGACAAAGCCGGCGCCGTCACCCTGCGCAACGACGGCAAACTCCACCACATCGGAGTCGGACGAACCTACGCCGGAACCTACGTCCTGCTCCTGGTCCAAGACCTCGAGATCCGCATCATCGACGCCACCACCGGCGAACTCCTACGCGACCTCACCCTCGACCCCGACAAGGACTACCAGGGCACCGGACGCCCGCCCGGCCCGCAACCCAAGAAGCAGAAAACCGGACCTACGAAATCGTAGGTCCGGCCGTCCGGGATGTCCTGAGACATCACACTGGTCGGGGTGACAGGATTTGAACCTGCGACCTCTTCGTCCCGAACAAGGAAACCCGACGCTCGTGACCTTGCCGGACTCACATCTGCCGAGGTCACACCCTTGCCTGACCCAGGCTCACCACGCCTGGCCCACTCTGGCTATCAAGATCATCCCACAGATCTCCCATGATCTTGTCGCGGCTCTGCGCATCGACTGATCGGAGGTCTACCGCCGCTCCCCAGTCCCGCCGCCTTGCTCCGCCCCGACCGCGTCGGCGCTCCTCGAGGCCCAAGCCGACGGGATTCGAAGCCTCGCTACCGCCTTGCGAGCGCATCGTGGCCGCAGACATCTAACCCGGCTCTGACCTGCCGCAACACGCGTTAACGGCCGCAACTCTCGGGAACTTTGGACACGTATTTGCCACACGACAGTCGTACAGAGTCGGTCGTCATCGCATACGGTCGGACACCTGCACGGCATCAGCCAATGGCCGTGGAATAGGTCGAGCCCTGCCGGGGGCACGCAAAACATGGGCAACCGCTGGCAGCGGGCAGCTCGTGATGGTCGAGCGGTATCAGCTCTAGCTCCGGTGCGTAAGCATGATGTCGTAGGGGCCCCCGGTCCGCGACCGCCTCCGGGTCGGCCATCTGGAGCAGCCGCGCCGTTCGCGTGACTCTGTCGGGTCGTTCGTGGACTGTTGTCCTGGATCAGCTGACGGTGGTGAGGAACTGTGTGGCGGCGAGCTCGGCGTACAGCGGGTTGCCGGCGATGAGCTCCTCGTGGGTGCCGGCGGCGACGACGCGTCCGGCGTCCATAACGACGATCCGGTCGGCCATCGTCACGGTGGACAGCCGATGTGCGACGACCAGGACGGTGGTGGTCGTCGCGGCGTCGGCGATGGTGTCTCGTAGCGCGGCTTCGTTGACCGCGTCGAGCTGTGAGGTGGCCTCGTCCAGCAGGAGCAGCCGGGGACGGCGTAGCAGTGCCCGGGCGATCGCCACCCGCTGGCGCTCGCCACCGGACAGCTTCATGCCGCGGTGCCCGACGGCGGTGTCCAGGCCGTCGGGCAGGGCGGCGACCATGGCGTCGAGCCGGGCGGTCGCGACCACGCGGGTGAGCGCGTCATCGCCGGCTTGCGGGGCGCTGAAGAGCAGGTTCTCCCGCAGCGTCCCGGACAGCACCGGCGCGTCCTGTTCCACGTAGCCGATGGCGGCCCGCAGGTCGGCGAGTGGCCAGTCGCGCACGTCCGTCCTATCGACCAGGACCGCACCCGAGTCGGGTTCGTAGAACCGCTCGATCAGGGAGAACACCGTGGTCTTGCCGGCCCCGGACGGACCGACGAACGCCGTCATGCCGGCGGGTGAGATGGTGAACGTGACGCCGTGGTGCACCAGCGGCAGCTCCGGCCGGTACCGGAACCGTACCTGCTCGAACGCCACCATCGCCGGCTGCGCGCCAGACCCGAGGAGGCTGACCGGCTCACAGTGCGGCTCCACCGGCAGCATCTCGGCTTCGTGGATGCGGGCGATCGCGGCAGCGCCGACCTGGTACCGCGTCACCGCGCCGACCAGCTCCTGCACCGGCGGCATCAGGTAGAACACGTACAGCAGGAACGCCACCAGCGTTCCGACGTCGATCGCGCCTGACGCGGCGCGCGCGCCGCCGGCGGCGAGCACAGCGACGAACGAGGCCTGGACCGCTAGCCCGGCGGTGTTGCCGGCGACGGAGTTCCACGCCGCCGCCTGAACACCGGCCCGCCATGCCTCGGCGGCCGCATCGTCGACGCGCTGCCGCTCCCGATGCTCCGCCCCCGAGGCCTTGACGGTACGGAAGGCACCGAACATCCGCTCCAGCGCCGCGCCCATCACCCCGACCGACTCCTGCGCCCGCGTCGACGCCTGGTTGATCCGGGGCACCACCACGCCGATCACGACACCGGCTACCACCAGCACGGCCATGGTCACACCGAGCAGCACCGGATCCATGAGGAACATCAGCACGATCGTGGCGACGAAGGTCAGCGTCCCGGTGATCGACGACACCACTGTCTGGGTGGCGACGGCACGCAGCAACGTCGTGTCCGCAGTCACCCGCGACATCAGGTCACCGGGCTCGGCGCTCTCAACGGCGGACAGGCGCAGTCTGATCAGCCGAGCCACCAGCCCGCGGCGAGCCTCCAGCACCACCGACTCACCGGTGCGCTCCAGCACGTAGCTGCCCACCGCGCCGATGGCGGCGTTGGCCACCACGAGCACGATCATCAGCCCCAGCAGGCCGGCCACCGTCCGGTCCGCACCCAGCTCGCCGATCAGCTCACGCACCACCAGCGGCAACGCCAATCCGGTCCCCGCCGTCGCCAAGCTCAACACGCCACCGCACACCAACGCGAGCCAGTGACGACGCGCGTATCCGAGCATCACTCGCCAGGCCGGCACACGCCCCACCGAGTCCAAGCCGGCACTGTACGCCGCCGGAACCGCTCGGCTCATCACACCGACCTGCCCTTCACGCCGGGCTGTCGCGATCTACCAGCAGCAGCACGACGTCGCCGCACCGTCGCCGGCTCGGTCAAAGGGGTGGTCGGTGGCGGGCCGGGCAGGTCCGCGACGAGTCGATCGAGCTCGGCATAGGTGATCGCGGCAAAGACCCGCTCCAGCCGTTCCTCGTACTCGTCCGGCCGGAGCCGACCCTCGCTCATCGCCGCGCCGAGCCGATCCACTGTCGCGTCGCGGTCGGCATCGGCGGCGCGCAGCCGATGCTGCGCTGCTGCGTCTGTCATGATCAAGCCTCCCGGGTCGTCACGATTCACGTGTCCCTGCTCCTTTGGTCGCCGACGTGAACGTGCGTGCTGTCTCGGCCGGCAACCTCATTGGGGTCCTCGCGGCCCGGGTGTCGACGTGCGGACACAGCGATGTAGACCAGCGCGCCCAGCAGGAGCAGCAGCGAGACCCACCCGTTGATCCGCAGGCCCAGGAGTTCACGCGCCGGCCCGTCGACACTTCCACCGGTGTCGATCCGCAGTGTCTCCATCCAGGTGCGCCCACTGGTGTAGAGAACGACGTACAGGGCGAACACCCGGCCATGGCCCATGCGGAACCTTCGATCCGCCCAGATCAAGATCGCGAAGGCGGCTGCGGCCCATAGTGACTCGTACAGGAACGTCGGGTGGAACGTCTCGATGTCTGCGTAGCCTGCCGGCCGGTGGTCGGGGTCGATCTCCAGCGCCCACGGCACGCCGGTGGGGCGGCCGAACAACTCCTGGTTGAACCAGTTGCCCCACCGTCCGATCGCCTGGGCGAGGATGATGCCGGGCGCGACGGCGTCGGCCAGCGCCGGCATCGGGATGCCGTTGCGGCGAGCGGCGAGGTAGCCGCCGAGCACGCCGGCGCTGATCGCGCCCCAGATGCTGAGCCCGCCTTCCCAGATCCGCAGGGCGTCGGCGGGGTCGCGTCCCTGGCCGAAGTACCGATCCCAGTCGGTGAGCACGTGATAGGCGCGGGCGCCGACGATGCCGAACGGCACCGCCCACACCGCGACGTCGGCGACGACGCCGGGCCGTCCGCCGCGGGCGATCCAGCGGCGGTTTCCCACCCAGATCGCGATCAAGATGCCGGCCAGGATGGCCAGCGTGTAGGCGCGGACGGGGATCGGCCCGAGGTGCCACACGCCCTGGCTCGGGCTCGGGATCGACGCCGGCACCATCACACGTCCCGGTGAGCGAACAGGATGCCGGCTGCCGCAACGAGGACCGCCGCATAGGCGGCGAAGACCGCGGTAGCCGTCCCGGCGGAGAAGGTGTTCGCGCTCGGGGTGAACATCCCGTTCATGGCGAACGAGGGGAGGGTCTTGACCACGGTGTCCCAGGATGGCGGCAGCAGCAGGGCGAGGATCGGAACGACGAACATGACGGCGACGACGGCGCCGATGGCGCCGGCGGTGTGCCGGATCAGCAACCCGGCGGCGAGGCCGAACAACCCGGCACCCACGATCGCCAGGGTCGCCATCGCGACGCCGCGCCACGCGCCCGGGTCGCTGATCGGGACGTCGATCGACCGGTCGGCCAGGATCGGCCGGGCCATGAGGAAGGCCGCCGCCGCTTGGATGGCACCGGTCACCAGCGTCACGAGGCTGAAGCTGACGGCTTTGGCCGCCAGGACCCGCGTTCGGGAGGGGACCGCTGCGAGGGTGGCGCGGATGGTGCCGGTGCCGTACTCGGAGCTGGCGACCAGAACGCCGAGGATCATCACGGCGAGGATGCCGATGTGCAGGCCCTCGAACCACCACCCCTCCTCGACGGCCCAGGCCGCGGCCTCGTCGACGGATCCGTCGTAGGTGTCGATGACGAACGGGAGGAACCCGGCCCCGATCCCGACAGTCAGCGCTGCCGAAATCACCAGTGTCCAGAAGCTGGATCTCACCGTGCGGAACTTGGTCCACTCCGCGTGCACGGGTCGGCCGAGGTCACCGCGGGCGGGCGCAGAGCCGGTCGTGCTGATGAGGGCGCTCATCGGGCTCTCCCGTGGTACTCGGCAGTGGCTCGGGTCAGCTCAAGGAACGCATCCTCGAGCGAGTCGTGACCGGCGCGCAGCTGGGCAGGCGTCGTGTCAGCGACCAGCCGTCCGCGGCCGATGACGATCAGGTGGTCAGCGATCTTCTCCATCTCGCTCATCAGGTGGCTGGAGACCAGGACGGTGCGGCCGTCGTCGGCGAGCGTGCGCAGCAGCCGGCGGATCCAGACCATGCCTTCGGGATCGAGGCCGTTCATCGGCTCGTCGAGCATGACCGTGCCCGGGTCGCCCAGCAGCGCCGCAGCCACACCGAGGCGCTGGCGCATGCCAAGAGAGTAGGCGCCGACGCGCCGGCGGGCCACGTCGGAAAGGCCGACCTGGTCCAGGACCGCGAGCACCCGGCTTGGCCCGATGCCGTGGGTGTGGGCCAGCCAGAGCAGGTGGTGGAACGCGGTGCGTCCCGGATGCACGCTGCCGGCCTCGAGCAGCGCACCGAGCTCGCGCATGGGCCGACGGTAGGACCAGTACGGCCGTCCGCCGACCAGTGCGTGTCCGGCGTCGGGCCGGTCCAGGCCGAGGACGAGCCGCATGGTGGTGGACTTGCCGGCACCGTTGGGTCCGAGGAACCCGGTGATGACTCCAGGCTTCGCGGTGAACGTCAGGGAGTCGGCCGCCGTGGTCGGCCCGTATCGCTTGCTCAGTCCTCGTACTTCTATCACCAGTTGATCGTCGCCAGGCCGGTGCCGGCTGCGCATCGACCACCGGATGGATTCCTCGCCACCAGGTGGTTGATGGCGGTCACGACTTTTCATGGATTCGCCGGCTGTGGCGCACGGCCTACCCTGGTGGCATGGCGCGTGAACCGCAGCCGTGGGAGCAGTGGAAGACCGAGTGGCAGCACGCGTTCTTCGTCGTGGCGCTCGGCCTGGCCAGCCTGGGCGCGGTCACCAGCTCTACCGAGGGCGTCCCGGCCGCGGCGCGTCTGGGCTTCGCGGCCGGACTGGGGGCCTGGTACGGGTACTGGTTCGTGCTGCGACCAGACGCGAGCGTGGCTCATCTGCCGTACCTGCTCGGAGCTGCAGCGTTGTGGGCGGTGATGGCGGCGCTCGATCCCGCCCTGCTGTGGGTCGGCGCGGTGGCAGTCGTTCCTTACTGCATGCGCCATGCGTGGTGGGCAGCGGCCGGGTTCGTCGTCCTCGGCGGGGCCTGGCTCTGGCAGCGGTTCGCCACCGAGGGCGCGCTGGACTGGTCCACGGTGCTGGGCTGTGCACTCGGTGTCGTGGCCGTCGCCGCGATCTCCGGGTACATCGCCATGCTCGATCGCGAGGGACGCAGGCGGCAGGCGCTGCTCGAGGAACTGGCGGCCGCCCACGCCGAACTGGCCGCGGCCGAACGGCAGGCAGGCAGGCTGGCCGAACGGCAACGTCTGGCCCGCGACATCCACGACACCCTCACCCAGGGCTTCGCCAGCATCTCCATGCTCTTGGACGCGGCACTGGCCGATCTCCCGCCGGACGGGCCCGCGCAACGCCGCATCGACCAGGCGATCCGCACCGCCCGGGAGAACCTGGCCGAGAGCCGGCGCCTGGTCGAGGCGCTGCGCCCGGTGCACCTCGACGACGCCCGGCTACCCGACGCCGTCCGGCAGCTCACCTCCCGCCTGACCGACGAGACCGGCGTCGCCGCGGACACCGTCATCACTGGGACCCCGGTCGGCCTCGACCCCACGGTGGAGGCCACCATGCTGCGGGTGATCCAGGAGGCGCTGACCAACGCGCGGCGGCACGCTGCCGCCGACACGGTGACCGTGACGATCTCCTACCTCGATGACGTTGTCGTCGTCGACGTCCACGACGACGGCCTCGGCTTCAACACCAGCGCGCGGTCCCCCGGAGTCGGGCTGCCGGCCATGCGGGAGCGGGTGGACGGGGTCGGCGGAGCGCTGACCATCGAGAGCACGCCCGGCGACGGGACCACCGTCGCGGTCACCGTCCCGGCCACGGCCACGTCACGGGTCGACATGGTGCCCGACGGCGACTCCGTCGCCAACCACCGGTCGCCCGCGTCGCCATGACCACATCGATCCGAGTGCTGATCGTGGACGACCACCCGGTCGTCCGGGACGGGATCGCGGCCGTGCTCGGCACGCAACCCGACCTGCAGATCGCCGGCCTCGCAGGCACCGGCCAGGAAGCGTTGCGCCAGGTCGCGACCGTCATCCCGGACGTTGTGCTCATGGACCTGCAGCTGCCGGAGATGGACGGGGTACGGGCGACCGCGGCGATCAAGGCCGCACACCCCCAAGCGCACGTCCTCGTCCTCACCACATACGACACCGACTCCGACATCATCGCCGCCATCGACGCCGGAGCGGACGGCTACCTGCTCAAACAGGCCGGACGAGACGAGCTGTGCGCAGCAATCCGCACCGTCGCGAACGGCGGCTCGGCGCTGTCTCCCGACGTCGCCGCCAAGGTACTCAACCGGATGCGCGGAGCGTCAGACACCCGGCTCTCACCGCGCGAGATCGAAGTCCTCACCGCGGCCGCCCGCGGCCGCGGCAACAAGCAGATCGCCCGCGACCTGCACCTCAGTGAGGCCACCGTCAAGACCCACCTGCTGCACATCTACACCAAGCTCGGTGTCGCCGATCGCACCGCCGCCGTCACCACCGCACTGGCACGCGGCATCATCCGCCTCGCCTGATCACGATTTCGATATGCGTGAAGCCGGCCGCCCGCAGTCGGCCGTGGACCTCTTGAAGGAAGGGCAGCCAGCGACGCAGCACCCTCCGGCGGCCGGCGGGACTCCCATGTCCGGTGGTCATCGCGCGGTGGTCCGCCGATAGCTCAGGACCGCCGCCGGCACGGCGATGACGAGCAGGCCGGTGATCCAAGCAAGCGCCTGCCACACCGGTTCTGCGGTGGGTCCGCCCAGGGTGAGGGCGCGCAGGGCATCGACGGTGACGGTGACCGGGTTGACGTTGGCGAAGGCTTGCAGCCAGCCGGGCATGGTGTCGACCGGAACGAAGGTGGAGCTGGTGAATACAAGCGGGATGACCGCGAGCAGCCCGGCCAGGCCGGCCGACTCGGCGTCGCGCACGATCAGCCCGATGAGAGCGTTGATCCACGAGAACGTGACGCCGATCAGCAGCGCCAGCGCGATCGCGGCGGTCGCCGCGGCGGGGCCGGCATGGAAGCGGAACCCGATGGCGTAGCCGACACCGGTCATCAGCAGCAGCACGAACAGGTTGCGCACGGCGTCCGCGGCGGTGCGGCCGGCCAGCACTGCCGCGGAGTGCATGGGGAGTGCCCGGAACCGGTCGATCATCCCGGTGGCCAGGTCGTCGGCAATCGCCACACCGGTTTGCGAGGCTCCGAACGCGATCGCGAGCACGAAGATCCCCGGCAGCAGGTAGTCGACGTAGTTGTCCACCCCGGGCGGGTCGATGGCGCCACCGAAGGCGTAGGTGAACAGCAGCACGAACATGACCGGCTGCACGGTGGCGAACGCGATCAGCGTCGGCACCCTGACCAACCGCCGAAGGTTGCGTGTGGTGATCGTCGCCACGTTCACCACCAGCCAACCCGGCCCGCTGGTCGACACATCGACCCTGGAGGTCGCCGTCATGCCACCCTCCCTGCCTGGACGTCGTCCGGTTGTGATGTCCCAGCCCGTTGCCCGGTCAGCGCCAGGAACACGTCGTCCAACGACGGCCGCCGCAGCGCCAGATCGCTCACGGGCACGTCGGCGCCGGCGAGCCGGGCGGCCACGTCCAGCAGCACCCGCGGGCCGTCGTCCACGGGCAGCACCACGCCGCCGGTGTCGGTGTCTGTGACCGGCGGGCCGGACCCCAGACCCGCCACCGTGGCGATCAACGCGTCCAGGTCACCGCCCGGCGGGATCTGCAACTCCAGCCGGGCGCCACCCACCCGGTCCTTCAACTCCTGCGACGTGCCAGTGGCGAGCACTCTCCCGCCGTCCATCACCATGATCATGCCGGCTAGGCGGTCGGCCTCCTCAAGGTACTGAGTGGTCAACACGACCGTGGTGCCCTGCTCGGCCAAACCCGAAATCAGCTCCCACAGCCCCATCCGGCCACGCGGGTCCAGGCCGGTCGTCGGCTCGTCGAGGAACAGCACCGGGGGTTCGGCGACCAGGCTCGCTGCCACATCCAGCCGCCGGCGCATGCCACCGGAGTACCCGCCCGCGACCCGATCCGCGGCCTCGGCCAGGTCGAACCGGTCCAGCAGCTCGTCCACGCGGCGCCGCGTGCGAAGCCGGCCGAGCCCGGACAACCGGGCGATCATCCGCAGGTTCTCCCGCCCGGTCAAGTAGGCGTCGATCGCGGCGAACTGGCCGGACAACCCGATCAACCGCCGCACGTCGGCGGCACGGGACACCACATCCCACCCGGCCACCCGAGCCGTCCCGGCGTCCGGGCGCAGCAGTGTCGTGAGCAGCCGCACCATCGTGGTCTTGCCCGCCCCGTTCGGGCCGAGCAACCCCAGCACCATTCCGGCCGGAACGTGCAGATCCACGCCGGCCACGGCCTCGATCGGCCCGAACCGCTTCACCAGGCCCTCAGCCACAATCGCCGGCTCGTCCACGCCGCCACCACCTATAACAAGGATTGCTACCTATACACCTGAGCGTAGGATACCTACCTATGAGGTCGGATGCACAAGCACTCAAGGGACACCTCGACGTCCTGTTGCTCGCCACCCTGACCGACGGACCACGCCACGGCTACGCGATCAAGGAGGCGCTGCGCGAGGGCAGCGGCGGCCGGTTCGACCTGCCCACCGGCACCGTCTACCCGGCGCTGCACCGGCTCGAACAAGCCGGACTGATCGCCGGCGACTGGTCGACCGTGGATGGTCGGCGCCGGCGCAGCTACCACCTCACCGCCAAAGGTGAGCGCCGGCTCGCCCACGAGCGCACCAACTGGCGCGAGTTCGCCGACGCCGTCACCTCGTTGCTGGGACAGAGGCCATGGCCGGCCACGAGCAGCTGATCGACACCTACCTGGCCGAGCTGGCCCGCCGGCTACCACCCGGGATCGTCAACGAGCTCGCAGACGGCCTCGACGAGACACTCCAGCACCACCTGGCCCGCGGCCTGAGCCCGGACGAGGCCGCCACCGCGGCTACCGCCGAGTTCGGCGACCCGGCGCGCATTACCGCCGAGTTCGCCCGCCAGTCGCCGGGACACCGCACCGCGCTCGCGATGCTGGCCAGCGGCCCGATCTTCGCCGCACTCTGGGGCACCACGCTCATCACCAGCCATGCCTGGACGTGGACCATCCCCACCGCTGCGACCATCGTCTACGCGGCCATTCTGTTGGCCATCGTCACGCTCCTGGTCACCGTGGCCACCAGTCAGAACTACCTCACCACCCGGTTAGCGGCTCCAGCCTGCGCTGGCATGATCGTTCTCGACGTCACCATGATCACCCTGGTCGCGGTCATCGCACCATCGCTGACCTGGTCCGCCGCCCTCGCCGCGACAGCTAGCATCAGCCGCATCACGCTCGGTGCGCACCAGGTCCGCCGCATCCTCTGCAACTAGACGCCGTACGGAGGTCCGTCAACTGCCAGTCTTTGTTGACGCCTCAGTGCACTGTCGAATTCAGCGGACAAAAAGAGACATCAGCGGCGGCCTCAATGCGTGTGGGCGTCGATCCGGTCGCAGCACGCCAGGGCGGCGTGGTTGTCGGCGGCCAGGGCGTGGGCGAGCACGATCACGTCGGCGACGCGTGGGTCCGCCACGCGGTAGTAGACGCGACGGCCGTCGCGTCGCGACTGGACGTAGCCGCAGTCGGCCAGGCAGGCCAGGTGGGTGGAGACGCGGCCCTGGGACAGGCCGATGTGCTGGACGCATTCGGTGACGGTGTGCTCATCGTGGAGCAGGAACTCCAGCAGCCGCAGCCGGCTCGGATCGCCGAGGGCGCGGAAGAACTTCGCCACCGTGGCCATGTCGGCGCCCTGGGCGGGGAACAGCACCCACGAGGCGCGCGGCGTCTTGGTCGCGGTTCGCGTCGCGGTGTCGGTCGCCACGGCGACTCCCTTGCGATTGCGGCTCGACGTATTTGCTTAGGCGAATACTATGACAGCGATGATACATCCGCTTGGGCGAATACGACGCGGTAGGCGCGGCCGCCAAGCCGCGATCTAGGAGGGGTCATGGGGTTCAATCTGGCGATCATCGGGTCGGGCGGGGCGGCGTTCGCCGCGGCGATCGCGGCGCGGCGGAAGGACCGCTCGGTGGTGATGATCGAGCGCGGCACCGTTGGCGGGACCTGTGTCAACACGGGGTGTGTGCCATCCAAGGCCCTGCTGGCCGCCGCCGAGGCGCGGCATGTTGCGTTGGATGCGGGCCGGTTCCCCGGCATCCGGGCCAGCAGGGACGACGTGGACTTCGCCGCGCTGATCGACGGCAAGCGGACCCTGGTCGAGGAGATGCGCGCCGGCAAGTATGTCGATCTGGCGAAGGAGTACGGCTGGGACATCATCCGCGGTGAGGCTCGCTTCGCCGACGGGCCGGCGCTGGACGTGCTGCTGCACGAGGGCGGCACGCTACGGGTCGAGGCCGACCACTACGTGATCGCCACCGGCTCGGCGCCGTGGATCCCGCCTATCGACGGCCTGGAGGAGGCAGGTTACCTGACCTCGACGACCGCGATGGAGCTGGACCGGTTGCCCTCCTCGCTGCTGGTGGTGGGCGGCAATTTCATCGGGCTGGAACAGGCGCAGCTATTTGCTCGCCTCGGTGTGGAGGTGAGTGTGGTGGAGATGTTGGATCGGCTCGCTCCCACCGAGGAACCCGAGGTCGGCCCGGTGATCGCCGGTGTGTTCGCCGACGAGGGCATCGCCGTGCACACCGGCGCGACGGCGAGGGCGGTCCGGCGCGGCGCCGGCCAGGTCGTGGCCACGCTCGCCGACCGGGAGCTGCGCGCCGACGAGGTCCTCGTCGCCACCGGCCGCCGCCCGGTCGTCGACGGCCTCGGACTGGACACGGTCGGAGTCACGGTGGGTGATCGCGGCGAGGTCCTGGTCGACGAGCACCTACGGACCAGCAACCCGCGCATCTGGGCTGCCGGCGACGTGACCGGGCACCCGCAGTTCGTGTACGTCGCCGCGGCGCATGGCACGCTGGTGGCCGACAACGCCCTGGACGGCGCCGAGCGGGTTCTGGACTATCGCTACCTGCCCCGGGTGACGTTCACCGGCCCGGCCATCGCCGGCGTCGGCCTCACCGACGCCCAGGCCACTGAGCAGGGGATCGCGTGTGAGTGCCGGGTGCTGCCGCTGGAGAACGTGCCCCGCGCCATCGTCAACCGCGACACCAGAGGCTTCGTGAAGATCGTCGCCGAACGCGGCACCGGCCGCGTCGTCGGCGTCACCGCAGTGGCCGAGGGCGCCGGCGACGTCATCGCAGCCGCCGTCTACGCCGTCCAGGCCGGCATGACCGTGACCCAACTGGCCAGCACCTGGAGCCCGTACCTGACCATGGCCGAGGGGCTAAAGCTGGCCGCGCAGACCTTCACCCGCGACGTGTCGAAGCTGTCCTGCTGCGCCGCCTGACCGGAGGGAGAACCCACATGACCATCGACACTGAGCGACAGCTGATGACTGTGGGAGAGCTGTCCCGCCGCACCGGGGTATCGGTCAAGAACCTGCGCCAGTACACCGACTGGGGCCTGGTCTACACGGTCGGCCGCAGCGCCGGGAACTACCGGCTCTTCGACAACGACGCCCTGTGGTGCCTGCAACTCATCGGCACGCTGCGGCAGCTGGGCGTCACGGTGGCCGAGATCCGCGAGCTCACCCACGAATACCTGGACCACGGATGCGACCAGCCGTTCGGCCCGTTAGTCGCCAAACGGCTGCACACCGCCCGGGCTCGCATCGAAGACCGGATCGCCGAGCTGCAGCAGACGCTTCACCGCATCAACGAGTTCGAATCACGCCACCAGGCCGAGCTGTCCGATCGACCGGGCGTCGACCTGGGCGCCGACGACCCCAGACAGTCCTGCTCGAAGGCTTGACCCTCACCCCGGGGTCAGACCCTACGGTCGCGATCAGACCACACGCCCACACGTGGAGAGGATCGCGATGACCGAGCTACCCGACCTGCAGCTGAACAAGAACAGCGCCGCGGCCCAGCTCACACCGTCCGCGCGGCGGGTGCAGCTGGCCGTCCTGACCAGCTTCGCGGAGACCGGCCGGCCGCCGGCGCGCACCGAGCTGCTGCGCCTCGCCGGTGATCTCGGCACCGATCCTGCAGCGGCGCTGGCCGAGTTGGCCGACCGTGACGTCGTCGCGTTCGACGCCCATGGCGAGATCCGCGCGGCCTACCCGTTCTCGCCGACTCCCACGGCGATCCGGGTGACCTGGGGCGGCGGCCCCACCGTCTATGCGATGTGCGCCGTCGACGCGCTGGGCATGTCGGCCATGCTCGGACGTCCGGTCACGATCACCGCGACTGAGCCGGACGATGACCGCGTCGTCACCGTCGAGGTCGACGGCGACCGAGCCGCCTGGACCCCGGACACCGCGGTCGTGTTCGCCGGCACCACCGGCGACGCCTGCTGCCCCTCAGTGGACCGGACCTGCAGCACCATCAACTTCTTCACCACCCACGAGGCCGCCCGCCGGTGGGCACACCGCCACCCCGACGTCACCGGCAGCCTGCTCGACCAACCCGAGGCACTGGCATGCGGGATCACCGAGTTCGGTGCCCTGCTCCGGGTCGCACCGTGAGGCGGAGACCGGCGATGCGCAAGACGCTCACCCACCAGCCGCAGACGGCGACAGGTGCGGCACGTCCGGCCATCGAGCTGCGCGACCTGACCAAGCGGTACGGGTCGTTCACCGCCGTCGACCGGGTGTCGCTGAACGTTCCGCCCGGGCAGATCTTCGGGCTGCTCGGGCCGAACGGCGCCGGCAAGACGACAACGATCAAGATGATGGCCGGCCTCGTCACCCCGACGGACGGGACGGCGCTACTGCGCGGTTACGACATCGGCAAGCAGCGCAGCCAGGCCGTCCACCAGATCGGCGCTGTGCTGGAGGGCTCACGCAACGTGTACTGGTCGCTGTCGGCGTGGCAGAACCTGCTGTACTTCGGCCGGCTCAAGGGCCTACGCGCGGCCGAGATCAAGCCGCGCGCCGAATGGCTGCTGCGCGAGCTGGGCCTGTGGGAGCGACGCGGGCAGCAGGTCGGTGGGTTCTCCCGTGGCATGCAGCAGAAGGTCGCCATCGCCGCCGCGCTGGTCACCGATCCGGCGATCGTGCTGTTGGACGAGCCGACGATCGGGCTGGACGTCGACGCCGCCCGAACCGTGCGGGAGTGGATCCTCCGGCTAGCCCACGAGGAGGGCAAGGCCATCGTGCTCACCACGCACCAGTTGGCGATGGCCGAGGAGCTGTTCGACCGAGTGGCGGTCATCCGGGACGGCCGCATCATCACCGACCTGCCCACCGCCGAACTGCTGGACCGCTACGTCGAGGACCGGTTCGCCGTCGACGTGGCCGGCGCGGGGCCCACTGTCGCCGCGGCGCTGCCGGTCAACGGCGCCCTGGAGTCCGCCGACGGGCGCACCACGATCCAGTTGCCGACGTCGGACCAGGACGCGCTCTTCGAGGTGCTCGCCCGGCTGCACGCCAGCGACGTGTCGCTGCTCGGGGTGAACCGGGTGAAGCCAAGCCTGGAAGAGGTCTTCGTCAAGCTAGTGCGAGAGGACCGACCATGACCACCATCCATACCGCCTCCCCGGTCATCCCGACCGCCACAGGCCGGTTCGGTGCGGGTCTGCGGATGCTGGGCAACGAGACCGGTAAGGGCCTGCGGGTGATGTGGGTGCACAAGGGACCGCTGGTGGTGCAGCTGGCGCTCATGGCGGTGAACTACTGGATCATCCAATTGTTCATCGGTGGCGGGGGGTTCGTCGACGAGCTGCTGGCCATGACGTTCGCCGGCTACCTGGCCTACGTCGTGAGCTACATGGCGCTCCTGCGGATGGCGGCCGGGCTGCTGGAGGAGATGTTCACCGGAACGCTGGAACAGAGCCTGCTCAGCCCGCTGCGGCCCTGGGTACAGTCGATCGGCCGGCTCGCCGCTGCCATGGTCGAAAGCCTGGTCACCGCCGCGGTTGTGGCCGTCGCCTACCTGGTCATCTTCGCCGTAATGGACGTCGAGTTCACTGCGCACTGGTCGGCGGTGATTCCCGCCCTCGTGACCATGGCTGACATCGCCGGCTTCGCGATGCTCATCGGCGGTATCGCTCTGATCGTGAACTCCATCGGCGCGATCGTCCACGTCATCCAGGGCTTCATCATGTTCGGCAACGGCGCGTTCATCCCGCTGTTCGTCTTCCCGGACGGGCTGGAACTGGCGGCGAAGTTCGTCCCCAGCGCGTTGGGCGCCGACGCGACCCGCCGGCTCATCACCACGAACGAGACGCTGGGTGACATCTGGGCCGACGGCACGTTGCCGTGGGCACTGGCGCACGCCGCACTGCTCCTGATCCTCGGCTGGGCGGTCTACCAGGCTGCCATCCGCCGAGGCCTACGCGAAGGGAGGCTCGGCGCCTGATGACCATCCACACCATGACACCGCGGCGCGCGCTGACCGCCGTCGGCAACGAGACCGTCAAGGGTCTGCGCCACGGCTGGAGCGAGCGGCTACAGATCCTCATCGAGATGCCGCTGTTCATCATCTTCGTGCTGCTGCTCGGGTACACCACCGGCAAGGGCGACACCATCGCCGCCACAGGCGCGCTCGACTGGTCGATCGACACCAGCCATGCTTCCTGGCTGATCATCGGCATGGTCGTGTTCATCTACACCTACCTGCACGTGCAGAAGATGTTCTGGCGGTTCCTCGCCGAGATCCAGACCGGCACACTCGAGCAGACCTACCTCAGCCCGCTGCCATCCTGGGTGCACGTCGTGGCCGGCCGGATCGCCGCGGCCATCGCCGAGACCGCCGTGGTCGCCGGCGTCGTATACGCCGTCACCAGCCTGTTCGTCCGGATCGACCTGCACTGGCGGCCCGCGGCGCTGGTCCCGCTCGCCCTGCTGATCACCG
This sequence comes from Jiangella alkaliphila, assembly GCF_900105925.1. NCBI lineage: Bacteria > Bacillati > Actinomycetota > Actinomycetes > Jiangellales > Jiangellaceae > Jiangella > Jiangella alkaliphila. The sequence goes on from NZ_LT629791.1 coordinate 818,229, forward strand.
GGGCAGCCGGGCTGGCAATGATCATCGCCGGCATCACCCTGGTCTGGAAACGCATCCAGCTCCTCAACGACCTCATCCTCATGCTCATCTTCTTCTTCAGCGGCGCCGCCCTACCCCTCGCCGACATGCCCAGCTGGGCCCAGGACATCGGCAAGCCGATCTTCATGACCCACGCCACCGAAGCAATCCGCATCGTCATGGTCGACGGCGACGCCCTCGCCTGGGCTGGCACCGGCGGCTGGGCCTGGACCCTCGCCACCGCCACTGGCTGGTTCCTCGCCGGCCTGACCATCTTCCACTTCTGCGAACGGATCGCGCTACGCCGCGGCAGCCTCTCCCGCTTCTGACCGCAAACCAGGTGGAGCCGCCCCAAGTCGGCTTCTCTCTACGGGCAATCCCCCAGCTGGGGTGGACACCACCCCAGCGGGGACACCACCCAGGGGGGCCGTCACCCCGGCAGCGGCGAAGAACGCAGGGCACACGACGAGAGCGGTGTTCGCAACGTCAGCTGTTCGCGCGGACTGGCGGGCTCAGGGTGATCACGTCCGGGCGCACAAACGTGGCAACCGCCGGGGGCGGACGGCTCGTGCTCGTCGAGGAGTATCAGCTCTAGCCCTGTCGGCTAGGTCTGATGTCGGTGGTCCCCGGGTCCGGTTCCGAGAGTACCGACACTTCCGCGCACGTCGGTCGACCTGCGGATGAGCAGTCGGGTCGCTATGGCACTGGGCAGAAGCAAGCACCAACACCGGATGGTTAGGGCTGACCCGTGGGGTTCTGCTTGCTCGGTCCGCTCCGAACAGGATTGCGGTCCCGGACGAATGTGCCAGCCATGTTCTGTCCGGGGTGTGGTCCATCCTGCTTGCCGAGCATTCCTGCGGTGCTCTATGTCTGCGGCAGGCGTCTGACAAGGAGAACTGGTTTGGGCGGTGACTCGATGGACGCTGGCGTCAGGTTAGTTCCTGTCCCAAAGCCGACATTGCTCGACGCCGGGTCGTGGGTGCCGGCTCCGAGCCACCTGTCGATCACGCCCGAGCAGCGCCTTTCTCTGTGCAGCGACAAGCAGTGGGAGGAGTTCGTCCTGGAGTGGGCGACAGTGCTCCCGTACGTACAGGTGATGCGCAGCGGCGGGGCCCACGACCACGGAGTGGATGTTGCGGGGTTCGTGGCCGGCGCCGGCTTCGACGGCGAGTGGGACTGCTTCCAGTGCAAGCACTACGGCAAGGCGTTGCTGCCAAGCGACGCATACCCGGAGATCGTCAAGGTCGTGGTGGGCACCATGTCGGGTCACTACACGTGGCCTCGTGCCTACCGGTTCGCTGCTCCGAAGGGATGCGGTACGACGCTGGCAGGAGTGATCCACTCTCCGTCGAAGCTACGAGCAGGCTTGAAGGCCGCGTTGACCAAGAAGGGAAGCCCGCTGCAGCGGCTGCTTGGTGAGCACTCTCTGGCGTCGGTGCTGGAGTTCATCGACGATGCCGACTTCTCACGCTTCGGCACGGTGGAGCCGCATGAAATGATCTCGATGCATCAGCAGACACGCTGGCATTCGGCACGATTCGGGGTCGACCTGCCGAACCGGCCCGACCCGCCCACCCCAACAGATCAGCCGACCGTTGATGAACAGCTGTATATCGCGAAGCTGCTTGCCGCGTATAAGGAACGGCACGGTGAGGAGTTCACCGCAACCCTCGCCGCTGGTCGCAACCAGGTAAGCGCTCACTATCTCCGACAACGGGTGGCGTTCTACAGCGCCGAAGCGTTACGGGTCTTCGCTCGCGACTCGGTCCCGGAGGGCACGTTCGATGCGTTGCAGGAAGAGATCTTCGACGGTGTGGTCGATGTCCATGACACCGGCCATGCCGACGGCATGGAGCGGCTGCTGCAGGTGACTCGTGCCGCACACAGCCTGGCGATGACGGCCAATGGTCTGTTGCCGGTGGTGGAACTTCGCGACCGCACTGGCATCTGTCACCAGCTGGCGAACGACGACAGGTTGAGTTGGTGCCATGCGACCCCTGAATAGCCCGTTGGAGCTCGGGCTGCGTGCGCTGGTGGTGCTAACGGCTTCCTTCCCACGGTCATTCGATATCGACCGGCTGGTGCTGATGGATTACTGCTTACTGCACAGCGCCGACCTCGGCGGGCCGCCGAGTGTGCTTCCGCCGGTCCCGACCAGAGGTGGCGAACTGGGCGTGAAGCGATCAGTCCTGGAGCACGGCGTGCAGGTCATGGCCCGAGCTCAAATGGTTGATCTGGTCGCTACCGCCGATGGCCTGACGTACCGCGCCAGCGAGGAGGCAGCCCCGTTCCTCCGGCTCGTCGACTCGCCGCTGGTGCGCTCACTCAGCGAGATTGCGGCGTGGGCTGCCTCGGAGTTCAGCGACCTGCCGACCGACGAGGTCCGCGACAGGATCCGAGCGATCGCGGACCGGTGGACCGAGCAGTGGACCGACGAGTTCCCCAGCTGGTTCGGGCCAGGACCGGACGACGAGGAGACGTTGCTGTGAGACTGCTGCATCTGAGTGCGGTCGGTCCGGATGTCCCCACGGCCACATTGGAGTTCGCTCCTCGGTTGACCGTTGTGTACGGGGCGTCGGAAGCCGGAAAGTCGTACGTGATCGAGGCGCTCGACTACATGTTCGGCGCTTCGCAGTTGCGCGACATCCCCGAGGCAGCCGGTTATCGGGCGATGCTTCTGGGCATCGACTTTGGCGGCGACGACGTCGTCACATTGGCAAGGAGCCTGCGGGGCGGGCCCATCTCGGCTTTCGACGAAGACATACGGAGCCTGCCCGATAGACCGGGCGACCGACAACTCGCGGCGAAACATCGCAAGGACGCCACCGACACCATCTCCTACTTCCTTCTGGACCGGCTCGGTGTCGCCGACGCGAAGCTACGGAAGAACAGTCGCAACGAAGTCGTGGCGATGAGCTTCCGCAACATCGCCCATCTGGTGCTCGTCGACGAGGAGCGAATGCAGTCCCGGACGTCGCCAGTCGAAACGGGCATCCCTGCGACACGCACCGTGGAGCGGTCCGCGCTGAAGCTCCTGCTGGAGGGCGACGACGACTCAGGTCTGGGCGCTGGCCAAGACCCAGCCGCGTTCAGCCGGGTGAACCGCGCCCAGTTGGAGGTTCTCGATCGCGCCATCACCCAGGTCCGCACCCACCTGTACGAGGCACCGGAACAGCCGGAGCGCCTGGACCTATTTGCGCGGGTGAACGCATCCATCCAGCAAGCCTCAGCGTCGATATCGACTGGGCTCGCTGAACGAGACCTCATCGTCGCCCGGCGCGACGAACTACAGGCTGAGCAACGTCGCCAGAACGTGCGAGCCAGTGAGGCGATCACATTGTTCAACCGCTTCTCGCTACTCGATGCCCAGTACCAGGCAGACCTTGCTCGGCTGCAGATGGTGAAGGACGCAGGAACGCTGCTCGGCTACTTCGACGCCGAGGCATGCGTCTTCTGCGGCGCATCGGCCGAGCATCAGCAGCGTGAGCATGCCGTTTACGAGACCGTGCAACTGGCTGAATCGGTCGATGCAGAGACGAGCAGGACGCGCGCGCTCCGCACCGATCTGGCGTCCACGTTGACTTCGATACAGGCGGCTCAAGCTCGAGCCCAAGAGCTGTCCGCATCGCTCGGCGCCGACATTGCAGCAGCCACGGACCAGGTAGATGGAATCGCTCGGCGCATGCTTCCTGCGCAGCGCGATCTGGATCAGCTCATCGCGCGGCGGTCTCAGCTCGAACGGTGGCTGGGACTCTGGCAGCAGGTCACCGATCTGGAGGGTTTGCGAGCCAGCGTCGCGCAGGAGAAGCCGTTGACCGCCGACCCGGTCGCGGACGGCGTGGGAGTGAGGACTGGGCGTGACTTCTCTTCGGACCTGCGTCGCGTCCTGGTCGACTGGGGCGTGCCCAGGGCCGATGAGGCGGGATTCCGGTTCGACGCTCCTCCGGACGTAGTGCTTCAGGACCGTCGGCGCGCGGACCGCGGCAAGGGCATGCGCTCAGTCCTTCACGCCGGCTTCAGCATCGCACTCAGCGAATACTGCTTGGAGCGGGATCTGCCGCATCCCGGTTTCGTCGCACTCGACACCCCTGTGTTGACCTATCGCGACGCAGACGCGGGACAATCAACCACCTCCCACGGCGACATCCGCCCCGACAGCGAAGGTGAAGGGCGAGCCCACAACGCTGAGGACGAACTGATGAGCACGACGGTTGCCCAAGCGTTCTACGACTACCTCGCCACCACTCACCCGGGGCAAACCCTCGTGCTCGAGAATCAAACGCCGCCCAGTGTCGATACGGAAGGGTGCAAGATCCTGTACTTCACTGGCAGCGCGGCACATGGCCGAGCTGGGTTCTATCCGGCCTCCACCTGACTGCTCACGCTGGGCAACCCGGGCAGTCGTCGACGATCTTGGTGCGCCGGTTGGCTATTGTCGGTGCCCCAGCGGCGCACGACTGACGCATGTCCCCAGGTGGCGCCTGACCAATTTGCCCTGAGCCAGCGTCTTCCTGGCCGGCGACGCCGCCCACATCCACAGCCCGGCCGGCGCGCAAGGCATGAACACCGGCATCCAGGACGCCATCAACCTCGGCTGGAAACTCGGCCTCGTCGTCACCGGCCGCGGCGACCCCGCGCTGCTGGACACCTACGAGACCGAACACGCACCGGTCGGGCGTCGCGTGCTGCGCTTCACCGACCGCGCCTTCACCATCGCCACCTCGTCGAACCCGCTGATCCGCACCGCCCGCGCCCGCGTCGTCCCCTACATCGCGCCGCTGGCCACCCGGTTCCGGCAGGTCCGCGGCTACGGATTCCGCGTCCTCGCCCAGCTCGCCATCCGCTACCGGCAGAGCCCACTGTCCGCAGGCGGAGCATCCCGCCGCAGGCCACGTCCCGGTGACCGGCTCCCCGACGCTCCTGTCACCCGCGGGGGGCGGGTGACGACGCTGCACACCGAGCTCGGCGCACCGGGGTTCCACCTGCTGTTGTGCGGCTCGTCGGCCCAATGGCCGACGTCGGCCGGAAACGACCTGGCAACCGGCCACCCAGGCCTTCTCACGATCCATAGACTCGGACGGCACGACGGCACGACGTTCTGCTCGATCACACCGGAATTGCGCGCCGAATCCTCAGCGTCGGCGGCACAGCCGCTCACCTGCTCGTCCGTCCCGACGGCTACATCGGGTACCGCGGCGACGCCGATCTCAGCGGCGTGCAGGAATATCTACGTCGCTGGTTGATTCCCGGCTGACGCGCGCCCGCCGACCACGGTCGCGCCCTGCACCGCACGATGCGATCAACCGCTACCACCACAATGCGACGGCACCACGACGACCCTTCCACGTCACCTAAACTCGATGTCGAGGTCGAATATCTCAGGTTGCACGACGTCGGTTCCGACGAGCCGAAACCGAGCAACGATCACGTTGTCGTCAACCACTCCACGCGCGGCGACGACGTCATGAACATGCTTCCTGTCGTGACTGCGCCGGGGCAAGCCGTGCGCCACCGCGGCTGGCCATGCCGAAGGCGCCACGGCCGACGTTTCATGTGAGCGAGCGGCGCCTGGGTCAGGTTCCGCTCATCACGGGGCGGTAGCGATGATCCAGACTACGGCGGCGGAGATGTGCGGCCTTCGTTCGACGTCGATGTCGACGAAGCCGGCGGACTGGAGCCAGTGCGTCGCCTCTGTGGTGGTGGGGAGGCGGTAGATCGCCGGGTCGAATCGGGCCGGGAGGGGGTGTTCGCCGGCGGGGAATGCCAGGACGAGGCTGCCGCCGGGCTGCAGAGTTCGGGCGATCTCGGCCAGCGTGGCGGCCGGGTCGGGCCAGAAGTAGATGTTGTGCACGGCGAGCACGGCGTCGAGGCTGTCGTCGGGTAGTGGGAGGTGGATGCCGTCACCTCGGTGCAGGCTCAGGCGGCCGGCGGCGATCAGGTCGGCGTTGCGGCGCGCGGCCGCTTCCTCCATGATCGTGGACACCTCGACCCCGATGACCTGCGCACCGGCGGCGGCGAGCCGGCCGAGGGTTCGGCCGGGACCGAAGCCGATCTCGCAGATGCGCTCTCCGGGCGCCGGACCTAGCAGCTCCACGGCCACGTCGTTCACGGCGGCGGATTCGTTGACCCAGATCCTTCCAAGCAACCGTCCGACCACGCCGTGCGGCCTGGCCGCTTGCCGGGACAGGTATCGCCCGACAGGGCCGATGGCAGCGGCGCCCATCCGTCGATGCCAGGGTGGTCTGCGGACACTCGGGTTGGGACAGGTGCGGCGCAGCATCATGCGGCCCTCCGGTCGATTCAGAGATGGACTCAGGGTTGGTCGGCGGATGGTGTGGTGGCCCGCACGATCAGTTCGGCGAGGGTCGCGGCGACGGCCCCGTCGTCGATACCGGGGGCTTGGTCGGCGCCTGCTCTGTTGCCGGCGAGCGGGTCGGGTGCCGGGTCGAAATGGCAGTGCACCGCCCACAACGCGCACAGCTCGACGATGGTGCGGGCGACCAACGGCGCCGGGCCGGGCAGGGTCACCGTGCCCGCTTGCTGACGGCGCACGAGATACTCCTCGACACCGGCGACATTGGCCCGCCGTCCGGTGCCGAACCACACCTGCGCCAGATCGGGCAGTTCCGGGGCGCAGCGGTCGACGAGTTTGATGGCCATGCGGTGGCGGGCGAGCCGGGCGTACAGGTCAGTCACGATGCCGGCGAGCTCGGCGCTGCGATCCGCCGGTGTCGCGGACGGAGGCAGCGGCTCGGCCAGCGCCCGCGACAGCTGCATGTCGGCGACCTCGGACGCCAACCGGCCCGCCACGAGCGCGGCGGTCTCCCCGTCCGCTGCGACCGGTACCGGGAGCTCAGCCGGCGTCGGCAGCGGCTCGCGACCGTCGGCGTACCGGACCGTGGCCGCGAACAATGCCGCCTTCCCCTGGGCATAGCCGTACAGGGTGCCCTTACCCAAACCGAGAGCGTTGGCCACGTCCTGAAGCTGAGCACGCTGGTAGCCATGCGTGATGAACACCCGTGCCGCCGCGGCGATCACCGCTGCGAACCGGTCCGAGGGGATTGTCCGCGCCATGGACCCACGCTATAACTGACCGACCCAGTCGGTCAACTATTCTTGGCCATCGCGCTCGCATTGGCGTTCACGCCTTCGAGGTCACTCGAAATGCGTGCCGGTGGGTTCGAGTCCCACCCGGGCTATCGGCTTCAAGCCGCCACTCAGACGCGCCGATGCCGCGACAGTTCGGTGCACTACGCCTCGGTCGGCTCCGGTCGGTGTTGGGCGGCGGAGACGACGCCGCCGATGGCGCCCCGCACGCGGTCGGCCGCCGCGTCGATGTCGGGCCGGCCGGCGTCGAGCCAGGCGATGACGGCTTCGATGGCGACGACGGGTGCGAGCTTGGCCGCCCATCGCGCCCAGGCGGGATCGGGCACGAGAGCGGCGATCTGCTGGTGCGCGGCGGCGGTCATCCCGGTTCCGAACCGGTCGGCGAAGTCGCGGAACTCGGGCTCGCGGGGCACGTGCTGGAACAGCAGCCGGAAGCCGTCGGGGTCGGCGGCCGCGCCGGCGATCAGGCCGTCCACGGCGGCGTCGGTGAAGCCGCCGGGCCGTTCCCCGACGGCGGCGCCGAGCCGCTCGCAGACCCGATCGAGGACGGCGCGATAGAGATCGGTCTTGGACTCGAAGTGCCGATAGAGGATGGCGCGACTGATGCCCGCTTCGGCGGCGATCTCGTCCAGGCCGGTCGCCGCGAAGCCCTCCGTGGCGAACGCCCTGGTGGCGGCGGCGACGATCTGCTCGCGCCGCTCGGCCCGCGGTAGCCGAGGCTGCGCCGCAGTCTCCATGGGTGAAACCCACCTTCCCCTGAACCAGCAAGAACCCTCCACAGTTTACATCTCGATATGTACACGCTAGCGTCTACATTTAGAAGTCAACATCAAGGGAGGGACTGATGATCAACCCGATCGTCGAGGTGACCGGCCTGGCCAAGACGTTCCGTGGAGGTGTCCAGGCGCTGGATGGCCTGACGCTGTCGGTCGAGGGCAGGACTGTGCATGGCCTGCTCGGTCCGAACGGCGCCGGTAAGACGACGTTGATCCGGGTGCTGTCGACGTTGCTCCCGCCGGATGCGGGCCGGGCCCGGGTCGCCGGGGTGGATGTGCTCGCCGATCCGGCGGCGGCGCGTGCCCGCATCGGCCTGGCCGGCCAGTCCGCCGCCGTCGACGACTACCTGACCGGCCGTGAGAACGTCGAGATGGTCGGCCGGCTCTACGGGCTCACCGCGGCGGAGACCCGGCGGCGCGCCGGGGAGCTCCTCGACCGCATCCGGCTCGCCGATGCCGCCGATCGGCAGGTGAAGACCTACTCCGGCGGGATGCGCCGGCGCCTCGACCTGGCCGCCTCGCTGGTGGGCCGGCCGTCGGTGCTGCTGCTCGACGAGCCCACGACCGGACTGGACCCGGCCAGCCGCCGCGACCTGTGGGAGCTGATCCGGCTGCTGGTTCGCGACGGCACCACGGTGCTGCTGACCACGCAGTACCTCGAGGAGGCCGACCAGCTGGCCGACCGCATCACCGTCATCGATGACGGTCGTGTGGTCAGCGACGGCACTCCGCAGCAGCTCAAGGCCACGGTCGGCGCGGCGACGGTGCAGATCACCGTCGATCCGGCCGACCGGTCCCGCGCCCTCCACGAGCTGAGCGACCTCGACGCCCGGCCAGGCGAAAACGCACCCGACACCGTCGTCCTGCCTGCCCCCGACGGCACCCGCACGCTCTGGCGCGTGCTCCAGGTCCTGGACGCCGCCGGCATCGACGCCATCGATGTCGCCCTGCGCAGGCCCACGCTCGACGACGTCTTCCTGTCACTGACCGGGCACCGGACCACTACCCCAGGAAGGGCCGCCTGATGACCACCGCCACCGCTCCCCTGGTCCGGCCGCGCGGCACCCGCCGCACAGTCGCCGACATCTGGACCGTCACCCGGCGCAACCTGCGGCACACCGTCCGGCTCCCCGGCGTCCTGGTCCTGTCCGCCACCATGCCTGTGATCTTCATCCTGATGTTCACCTTCGTGTTCGGCGGCGCCATCGAGGGCGTGCTCCCCGCGGCGGCCGCCGGCGAATACGTCAACTGGCTCGTCCCCGGCCTGATCGCCCAGTTCGCCCTCTTCGGCGGCGCCGCCACCGCCGCCGGCCTGGCCGACGACCTCACCTCCGGCACAGTCGACCGGTTCCGGTCCCTGCCGATGAGCCGGCTCGCCGTCCTGGCAGGCCGCACGTTCTCCGACCTGTTCCGCTCCGCGGTCACCGTCACCTTGATGCTCGGCGTCGGCATCCTCATCGGGTTCCGCTGGCAGACCAGCCCCGCCGGGCTGATCGCCGGCATCGGCGTCGCGCTCGCGTTCAGCTACGGCATGTCATGGCTCATGGCCCTGGTCGGGCTCGTGGTCCGATCCGCCGAAGCGGTCCAGGCCGCGGTCTACATAGTCGTGTTCCCGCTGGGCTTCACCAGCGCCGTCTTCGTCCCCGCCGAGACCATGCCGGGCTGGCTCGAACCGTTCGCCACCCACCAGCCGGTTACCGTCGCCGCCGGCGCGCTTCGCGGGCTGATGCTGGGTGAGGGAGCCCTGCCACCTGGGCAGACTGTCGCGGGCCAGGTCACCCTCACCCTCCTCTGGGCCGCAGTCTTCACCGTTGTCTTCGCACCGCTCGCGGTGCGGGTGTTCAGCCGCACCAGCCGCTGATCCTTACGCGTTCCCCTCCTGGACCAGCTCGGCGCCATGTGCGGCGGCAAAGTCGGCCGGGCCGCCGTCGAGGACCGTCAGGCCGGTGTGGCCGGCACGCTCGAGGATGCTCGCCGCGGTCATCGCCCGCTCGCCGTGACCACACGCCACGACCGCACCCGCCGGCACATCATCGGCCACATCGGCGAGCTGGCCGAGCTCGACATTGAGAGCACCGGCGACGCGGCCATCGCGGTACTCGGTCTGCTGCCGCACGTCGAGGTAGGGCCCGGACGGGGCACGGTCCGCAGTCACGAACGCGGTGGTGCGCTGGGGCCGGCCGGCCGCCAGCCAGGCCGGGATGCCACCGACGAGCCGGCCTGCCAGCCGCTCGTAGCCGATCTTGTACGCCTGCCAGACGATCTCGCCGACGTCCTGGTCGTCGCCGGACACGAAGACGAGCGGGGCATCGTCGGGCAGGAGCCAGCCCAGCCAGGTCCCGAACTGCGAGCGCATCGGAATGGAGACCGCACCGGGGATGTGGCCGGCTGCGTAGTCGACCGCGGGCCGCACATCGATCACGTAGCCGCCGCCGTCGATCAGCGTCACGACCTGGTCGACAGTGAGCGCCGTCATCAGCGGGGCGGCGGTGACGACGGCCGGGCCGCGCCGGTTGCGCTCGGTGAGCCGGTCGAAGTAGGCCGGGTACGACCCCAGGCGGTCCAGCAGCTCGCGGACGAACGTGTCCTCATCCGGCGCGGCGAGCAGTGGGTTGTCGCGCCGCTGTGCGCCGACGGTTGTGGTGCGCTCCGCACCGGACGGGGCGGAGCAGAATGAACCCGCACCATGGGTAGGCCATACCGCGGTCTCGTCCGGCAGGCTGGCCAGCCTCTTCAGCGACCGGTATTGGGCGCGAGCGAGCTCCTCGGTGCGGTCGGCGCCCAGCAGGTCGGTTCGGGCGGCGGAATCGACGATCAGCGAGCCGCCCGTGAACACACCGAGCGCACGGGTTCCGTCCAGCAGCAGGAACGCCAGGTGCTCGTCGGTGTGCCCGGGCGTGGCCAGCGTCTGCAGCCGCAGCCCGCCGAGATCCACTTCGTCGCCGTCGGCGAGAGGTGTGTGAGCGAAGGCGCGCCGCCCGGCCGCCGACGCCAGCGCGGTGGCGCCCTGGTCGTGGGCGAGCTGGACGGCGCCGGAGAGGAAGTCGGCGTGCAGGTGCGTGTCGGCGGCGAACGCCACAGTCAGGCCTCGCCGCCCTGCGGTCGCGTAGAGGGCGCGCAGGTCCCGGCTGGCGTTCACCGCCAATGCACGTCCGTCGCCCAGGTCGAGGACATAGGCGCTGTTACCCAATCCTTCGTCGACCAGCGGGATCAGGTGTTCCTCGGCGAAGCCCACGACGGTGCTCCAGGTCTCTGAGACGGCGCTGCGGCGTGTGGTGCGGCGTTCCACACGCTGTTATACGATACTCCACAGATTATTGGAGGATTTGTGGCGGCGACCATCCGAGCACTGGCGAAGACCGAGCTGTACGAGGCGTTCGCGGCCAGCGGCAAAGCGCTGGCCAGCGGAAAACGACTGGAACTACTCGACCTGCTGGCGCAGGGCGAGCGCACCGTGGACGGGCTGGCGAAGGTGGCCGGGCTGAACCTGACGACGGCGTCGGCTCACCTGCAGACCCTCAAGCAGGCCGGGTTCGTCGCCACCCGCCGCGACGGCGTGCGCATCTTCTACCGGCTCGCCGGCGACGACGTCGCCCAGTTGTTCGCGCTGCTGCGCAAGGTCGCGGAGCACCATCAGGCCGCCGTCCCCGCCGCCCGCGATGCCTACCTCGGCGGTCCCGGCACCGCAGAACTCAGCCGCGACGAGCTGCGGGCCCGGGTCGCGGCCGCTGACGTCGTCCTGCTCGACGTGCGCCCGGTGGAGGAGTACCTGGCCGGGCACATCCCCGGCGCGATCTCCATCCCGGTCGACCAGCTCGCGGAGCGGATCACCGAGCTACCGGAGCACGCCGAGACGGTCGTGTACTGCCGAGGCGAATACTGCGTGCTCGCCCACGACGCCGTCCGCCTACTGACCGCGAACGACCGGCGGGCGATCCGCCTCAACGACGGCATGCTGGAGTGGCGCCTCGCCGACCTGCCCGTCGACGACGGCGACCGCCCGTGACTGCGCCGGACACCGCCGTCGCGCTCGACGAGGCCGAGCGGCAGCGGGTACAGCGGCGCACCCTGACCGTCGTCGTCGTCAGCCAAGTCCTCGGCGGCGCCGGCCTGGCCGCCGGGGTCACCGTCGGGGCGCTGCTGGCGCAGAAGATGCTCGGCTCCGACGGCGTCGCAGGGCTGCCGACCGCGCTGTTCACGCTCGGCTCCGCGCTCGCCGCGTACCTTGTCGGACGGTTCACCCAGCGGTGGGGCCGACGAATCGGCCTCGGCGCCGGGTTCGCCGCCGGCGGCGCCGGCGCGTCCGGCGTGGTCATCGCCGCTGCCACCGACAACGTGCCGCTGCTGTTCGCCGCGCTGTTCGTCTACGGCGCCGGCACCGCGACCAACCTGCAGGCCCGCTACGCCGGCACCGACCTCGCGCCGCCCGCGCGGCGCGGCACAGCGATCAGCGTCGCGATGGTCTCCACCACACTCGGCGCCGTCGCCGGCCCGAACCTCGTCGAACCACTGGGCGACCTCGCCACCGGTCTGGGCATCCCCGCGCTGGCCGGGCCGTTCCTGCTGGCCGCCGTCGCCTACTCCGCGGCCGGCGCCGCGCTGTTCGCCCTGCTGCGCCCCGACCCGTTTCTGCTCGCCCGCCGACAAGCGGCGGCAGAACCCGTCGACGCGCCCGCCGCTAGTACCGGGCCGCGACCCGGCGGCGCCGCCTACGTCGGCGCGACGATCATGGTGCTGACCCAGATCTCCATGGTCGCCATCATGACGATGACCCCGGTGCACATGCGCGCGCACCACCACGGCCTCGGCGAGGTCGGCCTCGTCATCGGCATCCATATCGGCGCGATGTTCCTGCCGTCACTGGTCACCGGCATGCTCGTGGACCGGATCGGACGCACACCGATGGCCGTCGCGTCCGGCCTGACCCTGCTGCTCGCCGGGGTGACCGCTGCGGCCGCGCCCGGCGACTCGCTCGGCCTGCTGATCGTCGCGCTCGCGCTGCTCGGACTCGGCTGGAACTTCGGGCTGATCGCCGGGACCGCCCTGGTCGTCGACGCCACCGTGCCGGCAAACAGAGCCCGCACCCAGGGCGCCACCGACGTGCTCGTTGCACTGGCCGGCGCCGGCGGCGGCGCCATATCCGGCGTGGTCATGTCCGCCTCGGACTACGCGACACTGTCCCTCGGCGGCGGCGCGCTCGCGCTGGTCCTCATCCCGGTACTGTTCTGGGCCCACCGCGACCAGCGCACACCAGCCCCGGCTGCCGGATGACACGCCTACCCGCCCCGATACAGCTGGGCCTGCGCGAGAACGCCGCCCAGTTCACCCTCCTGGTCGCGGTCAACGCCCTGGTCGGCGGCATGGTCGGGCAACAGCAGACAGTGCTGCCTCTGCTGGCCGAGACCGAGTTCGGTCTCACCGGGTACCCGTTCATCTTCGCCTACGTGGCCGCCTTCGGCGTCACCAAAGCCGCCACCAACTACGCCGCCGGCACCCTGGCCGACCGCTACGGCCGCAAACCCGTCCTCGTGATCGGCTGGCTCTTCGCGATCCCGATACCACTGCTCATCATCTGGGCACCGGCCTGGGAATGGGTGATCGCCGCCAACATCCTCCTCGGCATCAACCAAGGCCTGACCTGGTCCACCACCGTCATGATGAAGATCGACCTCGTCGGGCCCCGCCAACGAGGCCTGGCCATGGGCCTGAACGAAGCCGCCGGATACGGAGCCGTCGCCGTCACCTCGGTGATCGCCGGACACCTCGCCGAACAGCACGGCCTGCGCCCGGCCCCGTTCCTGCTCGGCCTCAGCTACGCCGCCCTCGCGCTGCTGCTCACCACCACATTCGTCCGCGAGACCCGCGACCACGTAGCACTCGAAGCCGCTTCCACCCCGCCATCGCCGGCCAGCAATCGGCAGATCTTCGCCGACGTCACCTGGCGCGAACCCGCCCTCTCCTCCGCCAGCCAAGCCGGCCTCGTCAACAACCTCAACTTCGGCCTGTCATGGGGCGTGTTCCCCCTCCTATTCGCCACCGGCGACCTCGACATCGCCCAGATCGGCATCCTCGTCGCGCTCTACCCCGCCGTATGGGGAGCAGGCCAGCTCGCCACCGGATGGCTATCCGATCGATGGGGCCGCAAACCCCTCATCAGCGGCGGCATGCTCCTCCAGGCCGCGTCGCTCGCGGTCATCGCGCTTGCCGCCGACCCCACCGGTTGGGCCGCCGGCACCGTTCTGCTCGGGCTCGGCACGGCGATGGTCTACCCCGCGCTACTCGCCGCCGTCGGCGACGTCGCCCACCCCGCCTGGCGCGGCCGCGCCATCGGCATCTACCGAGTCTGGCGCGACCTCGGCTACGCCGTCGGAGCCGTCCTGGGCGGCCTCGTCGCCGACGCCATCAATCTCACCGCGGCCGTCTGGACCGCCGCCGCATTGTCCCTGGCCTCTGGGCTCATCGTCGCCATCCGCATGTATGAAACCCACCCCCGCGCCGAGCTGCGGCCCGGCCATAAAGGATCGACCGGCACCTGAGCGACGAACGGCCAAGAGGTGTCTGCTCAACGAGCCTAGATACGTCGGATGAATGTGCTCTCACGAGCACTAACCAAGCTGCCGCCAGAGACTTGGTCGGAGACCTGCGAGCAAGATCATCCCACAGATCTCCCTTGATCTTGATGTGCGTCTGCTCAGCGAACGTTCGGAGGTCTGCGACCGTGAGGGGGCCGCAAGCCGCCCCAGACGAACTCTCGTCACCGCACCCATCCACGGCCCCTCCGACAAGAACTCTGAGGCACGGCCCGATGTGCGGCCTGACCGTCGCATCTTGTGGGTTATGGATGCCATGGCCGGCTAACAGGACTCCATGAGCAGCATGCTCACCCGCTCTGTCGTCCCCAGGCGGGCGAGTCAGGCGGGCGACTTGGGCGTCCTAGCGGGTAACCCAGAGCAGTCGTCACTTGCTCATGCGGCGGTCATGGCTGACCGTCCGGCTGGCGGGCTGCGTCTCATGGCTTGGCCGGAAAGTGCTTCAGCAGGAACCGCGCTAGCCCTGTGCAGAGTTGCATTCGCAGGCGAGCCTCATCCGCATCGGACAGTCCCGGATGGGAACCGTTCGGGTGCAGGGTCTCCCAAATGCCATGCAGCATCCTGCCTCCGTCGAACTCCGGCAGCGGCCGCCCAACGGCTGCGGGTGCCCGGCCGCCAGGCGTGTATAGAGCCTTGATCGCCTGACTTCCCTGGTTCGCCTTCTTCGTATCGGTGTAGTTCGTGTGATCAACCGCAAGTCTGACGACCAGGCTCTCCACCATGTTGCGAAGCTGGCTATTGGCTGATGGGTAGTCCTGCTCGGTGAAGTGTTTGACAGCCAAGCGGTAGTGCTCCCGCGCCTCGGCGTACCCGCGGTCTTCCAGCTCGGCTTCCAACGCAGTGAGCTCGTCGCTGATCGGTATCGCATCTGGATCGACTGGCAACAACTGAATCGTGTTCGTGACACTGAAGCCAAAGTCCGAGTCTGTCTGGATCACACGGAGCTCGTAGCCGTCACTGAGCAGCGCCTCCCGCAGCGCTGACAACTTCGCTGTAGCGTCGTCGTTGAAGGCCGCGATCCGTTCCGCGCCGAGCCGGACGATCTCCAATAGCGCATCGTGAGCCTCCCGGTTGCCGCGCATGGCCATGTCCTGAGCCTTCAACAGCGGGTCCCGCAGAGTCTCGTTCTTGTTCGGACCCGCGATCCCACGATCCATCAGGTCCGCGGCGTCCATGCCGGTGGCGTCATAGACGCCAGACTGCATCAGCAGATCCCGGATATCGGACTTTCTCATGGTCACAACCAGCTGAATAAGATGACCCAGTGTTCTCATTGAGAGGGTGTCCACAGCGGTAAGTCTGCGCCTTTCGGGCGTGCGTATGCCAGACGGTGATCAGCACATGTCGACTTCGCGGAATCGATGTCGTGGCTCAGACCGTCGACAAGCACGCTTCCGGCCCACGACGCTCCTGAGCGCCGTGTTCGCACGGTCTGCCAGATCGTGGGCAGCCGCGTAGGCGGTGGCGAGGCCGAGCGTTCTTGTCGAGGCCGGCCAGCGTGACGTCGGGAACCAGACCGCCCGACACAGCGAGACACTGCTCAACTCCGCGTCGCTCCCGATCGGGGACAGCCGGGGGCCGACGGCTGCGATCGGCTCCGGCGGCTCCCGACGCCGGTCACCGCCCCGTTCACCGACGCGAACGGAGTTGTCCCGTGGGCTAGTACCGTGATCGGGTGACATTTGCCGCCGGCGACAGGGGTCCTGGACTCGTTCCTGTGCTTGTCTCGCGCCCAGCCCCGACTGGCGGGACGGAGTCTTCGTACTTGGCGTCGCGGTTCCGGGTGAAGCCGGTCTTCGGTGAGCAGATCGACTGGGAGACCTTGGGTGTCGAGCCTCGGTGGCTGGGGCAGGACACCAGCGAGTGTGCGGCCGCGTTCGACCCGGGCCAAGTCTTCGGCCATGGCGTCGATGAGGTTCGGCGGTTTCTGGCTGGCGCCAAGGTGCGTGGTGAGACCGCGCTGCTTGTCGCCACGATCGGTGTGCTGGATGACGATTCGCCACGATCGGCTATGCGGACCCACGACTCCTCGGTGAGCCTGCCCGATCTTACGGGATACATCAGCGGCCGGCGCCTACCTTCGGGCACGCAGCCCATTCTGGCTCCTGGTCTTACCGGACCTGACCGAGATCTTGGTCTGCGCCTGTTGAACGGGACTGGGAAGACGTGGTGGGCGCTGAGTCTCTCAGGGCTCACGCTGCAGCCCGGGTCCGGTGGGCCTGCGGTGCATCACCCTGCTCAGGGACGGCTCGAACCGATTCTTCAGGATGCCCTCGGTGACCCGCTGGTCGCTGTCTGGTTGCCCGACGATGCGGACGAGCGGTGGTACATCGTGCCTGACGGCACCAATGGAAAGCTGGTCGTTGACTGGCTGGTGCAGCAGGCGCTGCCGACGTTCGTTCCGAATGCGCTGCGCCGCGTCCGTTCTCCGCATTTCCACGATCCCGACCTTCAAACCACGGCGGAGGCCGGCGCCGCCGAGGCTCTGGCTGAGATGAACGCCCGGCACGCTCAGGAGGCGACCGAGGCCGAGGACGCGCTTCGGCAGGCACGCGAGTCCGCCGAGCCGATCCGCTACGGGCTGCTCTTCAGCACCGGCAAACCGCTCGAAGACGCAGTCGCCGCGGTGTTGCGTGACGCCGGTCTCACCGTCGTGGACCTCGACCGTGAACTCGGCACCAAGTCTGCGGACCTTCTCGTCTCCGTCGGCGGCCACCATGTGCTGATTGAGGTGAAGTCGGCGAGCGGTGCGCCGTCTGAGTCCCTGGTCGGTGATCTTCAACGCCACCTGGCGACGTGGCCCGAGCTCAAGCCTGGCGTGCCGGTCGGCACCGGTGTGCTGATCGTCAATCACCACATCAGGACCGACCCATCGCTACGCCACACCCAGGTCTACACGCGGGCCGAGTTCGTCGCGAGCCTGGCGGTAGCGGTTGTGAGTACCCGCGAACTGTTCGACTGGTGGAGACGCGGGGACTGGGAGTCCATCCAGCACGCCATCCTCCCGCCTCGGATGACAGTCCCACGGAGCGACCCTATGGAGACCAGCAAGTCCGGCCGTCCTCGCCGGCGTAGCCGCTGGCCCTTCGGCCGTTGATCACGGTGCGCAACTCACGAGGACGGGGTGCTGTGGCGAGGCACGCGGTCATGTCGGCCACAGCTCCCAAGTGTCTCCCTTTCCGCGGCGCAGTTGTGCGCTGGGGTGCTTGGCTTGGGCTTTTGCCAGCTTAGTCATTACCTCGCTGATCGGCCCTGGTGCGATGACCGCTAACGGCTGCGGCTTGGGCTGCTGCTGTCGCTTCGGCCGTGGCTCTGCTGGGGTGAAGATCGTGCGGACCAGCGGCGGGAGCATGGCCCGCCATTGCTTGTAGTCAAAGTCGGGCAGCGCCGCATGACCGCCCCACTGGTGTTCGATCTTGTATGCCGTGCAGGCCGGGCACCTCTCCCACCACCCGGGCATCAGTCGGGCGATCTGCTCGGCCGTCGAGCCTGGTTCAGGTGGCTGCTGGAACAACCGCAGCGACAGGTCATACTCCTGCCACTCCGCCGGCGCCTGGCACTCCGAGCACATGTCGGTCGGGTCCGGCACTGGCATCTTCAGCAGGGCGCTGAACCGTCGCCTATCGGTCTTCTCCCAATCGCGGAGGACGCGGTGCCGCCAGCAGTCCATGTGCGACCGTAGATTCATCTCGCGCCGCTCGGCTGGCAGGAACCCCTGGCGGTCGATGACCTGGTCAGGGTCGCCAAGCTGCCGTCGCAGCTCATCTGCTTCGGTCCGGCGTTCGGTGACGCGGCGTTGCGCGTCCTTCTGCTGCGCCGCACTGGCTGGCGCTGCGAGAACGTGTGCGAAGAACGCGGCGTCGGACTCGGCCCGCAACAGGCGCAGCCGTTGGAGCCCACGGTCCTCGTTGTACGACCGGGCCACGAGATCGGCTCGACGTCTCCTGTCCGCCTCGCGCCGTTCGTCGAGCTTGTCCATTTCGGCTTGTGCGAAGTCCTCTGCTTCCTCCTCGGACTTTTGGGGTGCGCCGTTGTCCCACTCGCTGAGGATCTGCCACAGCCAGTCGTGCTCGTGATCGCGGCGGCCTTCCTGCCACCAATTCCACTGGCGAGACAAGTCGCTCGTCCTGCAGAAGTCTTCCAGCGCCTGGAGGAACTCCGGACCGGTGGAACGGCCCTCAAGCCGGCGCGTCCACCTAACTCCGTTCGATGCGGTAATCATCACCGCTTTCCGCACGTCCTTCTGAGCCATCCAGATTCTCCTTCCGTCTACACGACATGGCCGACGGGCGCCGGCAAGCTAGCTGAACGTGGCCTACCACGAACGTCAACGGCTGGGAAAGGCGCTGGCCAGGTCGCAGAGGTCATTGGTGAGGATCGTGGGCTGGTTGCCCGACATCAAGGGGTGATTGAAGCCCTCACCTTGCGCTCTGCTTACAGTTCCGACGCGCGTTTCGGTATCCGGAGGTTTCTTCCCGCGAGGCGCATCGCTTGAAGGATTCGGAAGCCTTCCTCTCGTGTCACGGCGCCGTCTGCGATCGCTTCCGATATCAGGTCCATCGTTTCGCGGGTGGTGATGCTTCTATCCCGCGCGTATTCTGCGGCGGCGCCGTCGTCGGTGATCCAGTACGACCCGTTGAACTCTTCCCAATGCTGCAGGACGTGACAGGTCTGCGCCTCGCCCAGGTGCTTCAAGGGTTCGCGTTCGTCGCCGCCGAACGCGGAACGCCGGGTGCGCTCTACGATGTATTGCTCGCCTTCGTCGGTGATGACGATGGGGTCGCCGAGCCACCCGTCGTCTGCGATCGACGCCAATTTTGGGTGAAACGCCGCCGATCGAGACGCCTCATACGCGATGGCGTCGACCCACCGGCCACGCCCTCGCAGTAGCTCCTCCAACAGGTCGAGCTTGTCCACCGCGGCAAAGTTGTTGAGCACGGTGTTGTCCGGGAAGAAGAAGAACACGGTCGCACCTAGGGCAAGGGAACCCCAGCCTCATCGATGCTCAGCCTAATTTGGCTGGGATCAGCACCGATGAGATTGGCGAACGGTCGAATGGTTGCCTTACCCTCAGTGTAGGCGTCGAGCGTTCCCCGTACCAGCCGGCCAGGAACTCGACTCCGAGACGAAACAGCGATCCACTCCGCAAGGTCGCCTACCGAACCAACCAAATCGGCGGCGCGCGCCATGGTGATGCGACGGAAAATTTCATGCTGCCGCCTATCAATGATCCGAAGATCGTGCAAGCGCCATGCGAGCGAACTTGGGGAAACAGAAAGGTTCACCGAGAGCTGTGCGAATGATTCCTCCGTCAGGGCTCCGCCAGCCGCCGCCTCGCGTATCACATCTTCCGGCATTAGGAACGAAGCAGCGAAGGAATTCGCCTTCATCTCGCTCGGATGCTTTTTGCGCTCAGGATCGTCGATGTTCTCATCTATGATGAGCGCCTGGTCGTCGCCGGCAAGGATGTGCTCCAGCTCGTGAGCAAGCGTGAACCTTTGCCGCGCGGGGATCTCAGAAGCGGCAACGACAATAAGCTTCGCCTCCGGATCGCTCCAAGCGAGACCGTCAAAGTGGTCCGGTAGATCCAAGATGGCGACGTCAATTTCGAATGCATCCTCGATCGCGTCTGCGATATCGCGAACCTCGTGAGGTTCTATCCCCTTGGCTCTGGCGTAGGCTAGAGCCTGATTGGCGAGGTATGAACCCTGATCCACAAGGCGCCGACGCTCAGGGAGTCTAGGCAGTTCCGGAACATTCTGCTCATAACCCAGGAACGCGAGATCGGACCTAAATTGCGCAAGCCGCCGCGCCCGATCTATGACCTGCATGACCTCGAGCGAGGCCGCACCGGGCGCCCTGGCCGCCAGGGCCGGCAGCTGACGCTCAGCACCAAGCAGCCAGTCAACCGTCACACTGCCCAGCTCGGCAATCTGAGCGAGTTCAAGGGAGGTGAAGCGCCGGGTACCGGTCAGAGACTTCGACATCTTGGGTGCGTCGAGACCAGCCTTGACCGCGAACTGTGCTTGGGTCAGACTGCTCTCTTTGATCACCTGGCGCACTCGCGCTGCCGTCACCTCGTGTGCCATGCCTGTAGTCTACCGACGAGTTGCGAAAATCGCAATCGGTGTGGCAGTCTGTTTCGTTTGGGCACTTGCCGTTGACTAGCTCAGTCAGCGTAAGCGGCTCAAGCTACCCGCCTGTGCCTCCAACTCTGAGAGACACGCCCATACCTGTTCGGTCGCGCGGACGGGTGACGCCGAGGAGCCCGCAATGGCGCTGACGAGCGCGCTTCGCGACCTGGTGGGAACTGCTCGTGCCGATGGCTGGGCGTCGGGAACAGCATCGATGTTGCACCTGCGCTTTCAGGCGAGCTTGTTGTTGCTCGACCCGGTGACGAGCCGTCAGGGCCAAGACAGGCAGGACGTCCTGCATCCGATCACCTCAGCGGACGCCCCGAAGCGGTCCCTGAGTGCGGCCTACGGCCGCGGTGCGCAACCGCTCCACACCGATGGCGCGCACCTAACCGCTCCGCCGGATATCGTCATACTGGCCTCGACGCGACGAAGCACCGTTGCGACGATGCTCTGGCGGCACGACCGGTCAACCGCGGGCGCCCTTCATGATGATCTTTCCCACGGCCTGTTCACCGTTGACGACGGGAAGACCCACTTCCTGGCGCCGGCTTACGCTCGAGGCAGGCTTCGGTTCGACCCAGGTTGCATGACGCCTGCCGACTCACGTGCGCGCCGGGTCGCCGCACACTTCCGTGACGTCCTCGACTCGGCCACGTCGTTCAACTGGACTGACCCAGATCAGGTGCTGGTGATCGACAACCGCACCGTCCTCCACGCGCGAGCCGATGCGCAGTCCGATCCTGATCGAGAACTCCAACGCCTGATGTTTCGAATCGCGGAAAGCGAGCACTCGTGAACGCACCGTACGACCACGAGGCACTGTGGTTGAAGGCCAAATTGTTCCTCAACCGGGCAATGGACAACGACGAGGCGCGGTCGTTCGACGAGCAGGCGATGTGGGCGTCGCTGGCGCTGGAACTGCTGGCCAAGGCAGCACTCGCCCGTGCGTCGCCGTTGCTCATCGCCGTTCCGACCGAGGACGGCATGAACGTGCTCATCGCATTAGGTCTAATTGGTGGGACAGCGCGGTTCGAGTCGGTGCCGGCGAAGACCCTGTATTCGCGTTGCGAGAAAGCTTTCAAACCGTTCAGCAAGGCCGAGGCCGGGAAGATCAGCCAAGCCAGGAACGAGTACCTCCACGGCGTGTCCGCCGGGTTCACGCTGATCCCCGAAGCGGCGTGGTGGCCGCGGTACTGGGCACAGGCAGTGATCGTCGTCGCGGCATGCGACAAGGAGATCGAGGATCTGGTGGGTGACTCACGCGCCACGCTGGTCCGTGACCACCTCGATCAGAACAAGAAGAACGTGGAGCACCGCACCGAGATGCTCCTCGAACGAGCGCGACAACGGCGCGCGCAGTACGACGCCGGCACCCTGCCTGCCAGGGTGGCGGGCGAATGGCAACCCGGACAACTACTTACGGCCGGGCTGTCGCACTCCCAGGAGGAGCCTTGCCCCGCCTGCGGAAGACAAGGCGTGATCGAGGGAGAAGACGTGTCCGACGTGGACACCCAGTACGAGCGGATCGACGAGGACTACGAGGTGATCGTGACGCTCACCGTCGACTCGGAATTCTTCAGCTGCCCTCACTGCGGCCTAGTCCTCGACAACTACCAGCTCCTGGAGCAGGCCGGAATCCAGCCGACATTCGAGGCCGAGGGCGATGACAGCGACATCCCTTACGAGGGTGATTACGGTAACGATTGACTGGCCGCCGCATTCGAGCTCTGCGTTCACGGCCCTGGATAGCCCAACTTAAGGCCTTTGGCCCAGCCTGACTATCTAGATCATCCCACAGATCCCCGATGATCTTGATCTGGCTCTACGCAGCGAAGGAACCGAGGTCTACCGGCCGAGGGCGGGGCCCACTTGATATCCGCGGCGCACCGACTATGTGGATGGCGATGGAGAGACGCTTGGCGACATGGCGATGGCGCAGCATCGATGCGGAGACACCCGCCTAGGTCTCGATGGCCGCGTGGATTCCGCGAAGGATGATCGCCGGCAGTACGTCGAGCGCGATATCGAGGATGTGCTCGATCGCGTTCGCTTCTGGCGAGACGTCGATGTTGATGGCACGGCCCCAGTTGCTCGGCTCGTACCGGGTTAGTATCGACAGGGCAAGCAGCACTGTCCACCAGGCCAACAGCGGGTGCATCGGCGTCGTCATATTGCCGAGCTTCGGAAATACCCAGTGGTCGGTTGGCGTGCGATATGCCGTTGCCTTCGTGGCGGCGATTAGCTGATCGAATTCGGGCGTTCCCTCGACGGGATACTTCCAATAGATAGGCAGGCCGCTGTAGAGGCGTTCGGGGCTGTCAGACCAGCCGACGGGATTCCCGTCACTAAAGGGATACGCCCATCCGTTCAGCGACGGGTAGTGGTCAAGGAATTCTCGAATCTTCTCGCGATCGTCTCCACACTCGTCACGTACGGCGCGCGGTACATAGTTAAGAGTTGCCTGATCGTGTCCATTGGACGTGCGACGCCGCACAAGATCGCCGTCAAACGATAGCGCCGCAATAGTTGCTGCGCTGAGCGGCACGTCATGAGCCTCCGGCAGTAGTGCCCACAAGTCGCCCAATCGGAACTCACCTTGTGCGCCTGGAAGCTCGACTCCGATCGCCAAAGCGACACCTTGAGGAAGACCGTACCCGTCGAATCTGATTCGGGTCTCGGAGATGTGAACGGCCTCCGTGTTGGATGTCTTGATGCCGTGGCCACCGAGTCGCCAGTCGACAATCTTCGCGGCTCGGTTGCTGCCCGCTGGGGGTTCTGCTGTGTGTGGGAGTCGTTCGGAGGCTGCCGCGATCGCGCGCCCGCCTTGGGAGATTGCGTAGAACAGGTGGAGCGCTCGGGTGGCGTAGCCTGCTCCAGCTGCGGCCTCCATGAACTGTTGGGCCTGCTCCAGCGAAGTCTGAAACGTTGCGCGGCGCGCTGACTTTGCCGCCCTGCTGGGGGCGAGAGCGCGCATCCCACGCAAGTCACGCCAGACCTCGTCACGGGTCGGCAGGCCAAGGTCACGCCAGGTCCGGGCCATCGCTGCTCCTTGCGGTCCCGATGCTCACCGGTTCAGTCGGAGTGGGCCAGTCTCGCCGGATGCCAAATCGGTAGGTTCGCATCATCACGCGGGAACATCTCGTGGTCGTACAGCAGCAGTTCGCGAGCGGCGCTGCCGGTGTTCGTGGGGTCGTCGGCCATGCCGCCGTAGGGCGGGTTGTCGTAGTCGTACGTGTAGTCGAGGTCGCCGCCCTCGCTGACGATGAAGGTCGCGTTGTACCAGGTGCCCGTGTCCTCCTGGTACAGCGCGTCGCGCAACTCGTCGAGGGCGTCATCGCCGTCACTGTCGATCGCCGCGCTGGTGTCGTGGCTGCCGTCGCTCAGTTCTACGTCGAGCGCACTCGTCATCATGTTGGCGGCCGCGGTGACCTTGAGCGTGATGGTCCGCCAGCCGTCGGGGCTGGACCGGACCATGGCCTTGCCGATCTCGTTGAGCAGCGCCTTGGTGGTTTCCAGGTTCACGATGACCTCTTGCGGGCTGGCTTGTTCCGGATGGTGGTCTTCTCGGTCTTGCCGTCGATGGTGTGGAAAACCACCAACTTGTACGGCCGGCGGGTCTGATCGTTGTAGTACAGGCGGACGTCGAGTTCGACTTGCTTCTCGGCTTCGACGGCCTCCTGCCACTGGCCCTCGAGTGTGGCGTACTGGCCCTGGTTGACGAGCTTGCCTTCCATGGGCACGAGGTTGAGGCGCTGGCCAATGCCGCCGAAGATTCGGGCGATGATGTGCCCGGCATGATCACCGGGAAGCTTGTCCTGCAAGCTCGTCTGGGCGTACTTGTGGCGTGGCTGATCGGGCGTGGTTTCGATCAGGACGGCTTGGGTGCGGATGACCCGGCCGCGGTCGTCGGTGGTGTAGCGCACGGTCTCGTCGACCTCGATGACGCTCGACGGCGGCGGGTTGCTGAGCGCCGGGTGCCGTTCGGGAGCATCGGTCGAGACCTTAACGACGGGAAGCGTGTCGGCGGGCACCGCAGCGACCGCAGCCGGCGCGGCAGCAGCTGCCGAGCTGCCGGCGGGGCGGCGCAGCTCCTCGAGGTCATCAGCAGCACCGTCGAGGAGGGAATGTAGTTCGATGCCGAGGTGGCCCAGTGCGGCCTGGATAGCTTGACCGAGATCCGCCACGTCGGCGGCAGGGTTCTCTGTGCCGCTGCCGACGTTGGCCCCTTCGACCACGCGCGTGATTCGCTCGGCGGCCTTCTTGGCGTGGTCCGCCACCTCGGCCACGCCGCGCGCGGCGTCATCGCGCACTTCGTGCAGGCCGTCGACGGCGTGCTCGATCGGCCGATCGGTCATGCCACGATCTCCTGCCCTGCGAGTTTGTTGATCGTGATTCAAGGCTCTCACATCTGGATCACCTGCGCGGAGCGACAGGAGTGTTCAACAGCAACGCCAATGAATCGCCTGGTAGAGGAAGTGACCGCCCCCTGCCCTATTCCGCCCCGGCCCGGAGCAGCACGTCATTCAGCCCGAACGTGCGAAGCGTCGTTGTGCCAACACGGCCGACCTAGCGCAGACCGTTCTCGACGCTTACGCCCAGGCACACGGCTGTAGCTTCAGAAGTTAGTCACTACAGGTGGAGCCCGTGGGAGCGGTGATCGTGTGACGGGCATTTCGTGGGCGGGCTGGGGATGGTGCCGGAATCGGCTCGTGGCTGGGTGGGCGCCGGCGGTGAGGGCTTGGCCCCCGGATGGTCGCCGGTGCCGGTCGGCTGCCGGGTGCCGGGGAGGTCAGCTGGTCGGCGGCCGGGGTGGTCGCGGGGCGCCTGGCCGGTGGCGGGGACGACGGTGGCCTGGGTCAGCGCCCAGGTAACGTGCTCGGAGAGCGGGTCGATGGCGGGCGCGGCCGGGTCGTAGTGAGGTCCGAGGAGCACCTCGATCGGCACGTGTAGTCCGAGGTCGCGTGCGACCTGTGGAGCGGTGCTGATGTAGTTCTCGGCGTAGGCGGCCTTCTGCGCGGTGTAGTCGGCGCGGATCGCCTGGTCGGCGGCAGCTGCCCGGCGCCGGGCTTCCTCGGGGAGGTTCTCGTCCGGGTCCGCTATCAAGAGTCCCTGGAGTGCCCAGCGGTAGTCATCCCACAGCCCGAATGCGTCGAACTGGTCGTCGACGTCGAGCAGTACGCGGACCGGTTCTGACCGATGGCCGGGCAGGGTGTCCGGCAGTGCCGAGCCGAGCAGCGCGGCGACGGTCGTCATGTTCGGCGTGATCGGCTGGCCGGCGAACAGTTCCTCGATCCCGCCGATGCGGGTCGCGACACTGTCCAGGGCGTCGGTCAGTTCGTCGGCGAAGGGGAACGGTGAGCGGCCGTCGTCGGCGATGTAGGCCACGGCTTGGCGGGCCAGCTCCGTGACGGCGACGATCGCGCGGAACACGGTGGCCTCGTGGATGCCGCGGTCGGGGCCGGGGCGGCGCTGCGTGCCGGCGGCGATCAGCGAGGTGATCAGCTCGGTGCGCTCCGTGGCGGGTTGGCCGGCGAAGAGCTCGTCGGTCCCGCCGACGCGGGCGTTGACAGCGGCAAGGATCTCCGCCAGCTCGTCAGCGAAGTCGAAGGGGCGTTCGCCGGCGTCGGTCAGCTGTCGCTCTCGAGCGACCGCTGTCAGCGCGACCATGGTCGCGACGTGCGGATCATTCATCGGCAGGTCGTCGTGCGTCATGGGTGCAGGTCCTCCCTCGAGACGAGGGCGCGGTGGTTCCGCATCCTCGTAGGACCTGGTGTGGCGCTGCCCCCAACCGGTGCATCGCGCGCAGACCCCTGAGCGGCGACCACATCTTGTTCTGAGCGTGCGCGCGCAGCCGTCGCGGCGGGGTGCGGGCGCGGTGGCGTACCTCATCGACGTCAGCACTGGACACAGACGCGACGGGAGAAGCCATGGCTGCGGAGGAAGGGCACGAAGTGCACTGTCTTGTGGGTGCACTCCACCTGTCGGTGTCGTACCTCGCTTCGGCGAGCCTGGGTCCGGGCGAGGTCGTGACGCGGTTCGGGTGGCGAGTGGTGTCGACGGATCCGCACCTGCCGGGCAGGCTGTTCGACGACCACCAGTACGACATCGGTGCCAGGGAGTTGACCCCTCGGGATGGCCTGCGCGTGCTGGCCGGCCTGCTGGTCGACGCCGGCGAGGACTTCTTCTCCGACACCCCTGGAGCGATGAAGCTTCCGATCTGGCTGTCGGCGATGGCCGCCCGGCACCTGAACGACCTGAAGATGGTCGCCCTGACCGGGGTGACCCCTGCCGAGGTACACACGGTCGGGATACCCGCGGATCGGCTTCTCCTGGCCGTCGAGATCGCCCGGGAAGCACTGCACGTCGAAACACAGATGAACGGACCTGGCCTCTTCGGGCCCGAGACCCTTGCCGAGTTGCAGAGACTCGCGGCAACGGCAGACCGAGATGTCGCAGTCCCAGACCCCGATGATCCGCTCGGTCCTCCACTGTACGAAGGACCCGCCAGCGACGCTCACTACCGCCTGTCACCTGGCCGGTACCACGCGCATCTGCGTCACCATCCAGCACAGAGGCTCGTCGTGATCGTCGCGAAGTCAGAGTTGTCAGGCGAACCGATGGCGGCATCGTTCACTCGGCTCCGCCCAGCTGACCGCCCACGGACGCAACGCACGAACAATCCTCCTGGATCGACGGACGCACCCCAGCCTCCCGACTCGCCGCGGCAGCCCGGCGGCTGGACGCCACAACCGCCGTCGTCGCCGCGAGGCACTGAACGCACCGACCCCCCTGCGCCCGGGATGTAGAACCGCCGGCACCCGGCAGGCTCAGCGGGGGCGGGCAAGTCTGATCCCGGCCCGCATGCCTTTGGCGACGGCCTCGGCCTCGGTGAGTTGGAAGACGACGGTCTGCCCCCTGCCGCGCCTCGGGAGCATGGTCAGCTCGACGGCACGTGGCCTATCGCCGGACTGCACAACATTGACTCCGACGGCCCGCCCCTCATCTGTCAGGAAGGAGGTCAGGTACTGGCGGTGCACGGCGTGGGCACCGGCCTCCTGGCACCACCTGAGATGGCACTTGTCGTTCTTGATGATGCGCCGCTTCTGGGTCATTGCGTGAACTCCGCCTCGTAGCAGATCCGCAGCGGCGGGAAGGCGGCCTCAACGTCGTCCAGGGGCTCGGCAGGCCCGAGCTGTTCGAGTGCTGCGTTGACGGCGCCGTGGGCACGCGCAGGCGTCCAGCTGTCCCGTTGCGCATGGGTGGCGATGTGGTGGAGCCGGTCGGCGACGGCCTGGATCTGTCGGGGCGTGAATCCCATGGAGTCCTTCCTCCCTGTGATCTCAGGCGTGCGGCTGGACCGTGCAGCGCCAGCCATCGGCGGCCTCGGTCCAGTCGTCGACCCGGGCATAGCCAAGCCCGTTCAGCTCGACATCAGCGCCGTCGGGTAGCCGGGTGCCGTACGGCAACGGCCGGTCGGTGATCGGTTCGCCGGCCCTCGTGACGAACACGTGGCGCAGCAGAGATCCCGAGCGCGACGAGGGCAGGACGAACGCACCCATAGTCATGATCGGGTCGCCTCACTACGCGTGAGGCTGCGCCGCCAATGCTCGGCCCAGCCGGCCCAGGCGCACGGCCAAGGCGCCGCACAGCTGGCACAGGTCGATCGGCGGTGCGGGATCCAGCGACCGACCGGCACATGCGCCTTCCGCACCGCCTCGGCGTAGAGGTCGATGCGTTCCGCCGACCAGTCAACGAGGCCGTGCCCCTGCACGCGGGCGGTGAAACCAGCCATTGCGGTTCTCCATCTCCGGGGAGCGTTCTGCGGTGTTGGCCTGGTGGGTGGGCGGGCCGTCGAGGATCGGCGTCCGTTCGCTCCGCCTGGATGAGTGGAACGACACCCAGCGCACGAGGACGTCGAGCCTTCTCCCGCTCGTGATCTCTGAGCGGGCAGACGGACGTTGGTCAGCGCGGCCTCACGAACGTGGCAGCGGCGTCGATAGACCAGAGGGCTGGTCTCCCTCGACGAGCCCAGCGGCCGTGGCGGTGACGTGTAGCGTTGACCATGTCGAAATCGTCCTGTCAGTGGTCCGGACATCTCGACCGCCACCGGCGGACATGTGCGGGTCCTGGCAGGACATCTCGGTGACATCGGTTTCCCGCGTCGGGCTGGGGAGCGACGCTTGCTCTCAGTGGGATGGGAGGTGACGACGTGACGGATCTGCAGCCTGCGACTCTCCTTCACTGGCTGATCGTCCAGAAGGACTGGACCTTCGAGGACGCAGCTCACGAGTTCGAGGTCACCGCGGAGAGGGCGGGGATCAGCGCGACGATGAGCCCGCGCCACCTCGGGCGGATGGCACGCGCCGAGACGCGTGGACGCTCGCCGAGCGCGCCAACGCGACGCGTGCTTCGGCTCCTCTTCAATCGGTCCGTCGACGAGCTGCTGTCGCCTCCTCCCTCGGATCTAACCGACGCAACCGGCGGAAACACCGGTCTGGGAGATGAGGTCGACATGGCGGCTGAACGCGCACGAGCCTTTGGCGAGCGGTCGCGGTCGCGACTGACCGACGAGGCGATGGAACAGATTCAGGATGAGGTTCGATCACTCGCGACCGACTACCCGCAACGGCCGGTCCTTCAGCTGCTCCCCAGCTTGATCAAGGTCCAAGGCGACCTGATGGACCTGATCGAGACCCCGCAGCAGCACCCGATGCATCTGCGCCGGCTCTACTTCCTGACCGCGGTCACCTCGGGCCTGGTCGCCAAGTCCTCACACGACCTGGGCCGCGCACCCGCGGCGATGACACATGCCCGCACCGCGCTCCTGTGCGCCGAGCAGGCCGGCCATGACGGCCTGCGGGCATGGATCAACGGTCTGGAGAGCCTGTTCAGCTACTGGTCCGGACGCCCACGTGACGCCGTGCGATACGCCCAGCGCGGCGCCGAGTTCGCCGAACGCGCGGGCTCCACAGTCGCCGTGTGGCTCCCAGCGAGCGAGGCTCGAGCGTGGGCCGCCCTTGGCCGCACCGACGAGACGAAGGCCGCCATCGGGCGAGCCGAATCCGCGCTTGACGGCGCGCAGCCAGACGACCTCGACGATCTCGGCGGCCTATGTACCTTCTCCCGCAGCCGGCAGCTGTACTACGCCGCCGACGCGCTGGCCTGGCTCCCGACGGCCGGGGCCGACGCAGAGCGATACGGCGAAGCCGCCGTGGCCGCCTACGCCGCGCACGACGACGACTGGGCCTTCGGTGACGAGGCCGGCGCGATGAGCGACCTGGCGGTCGCGCGGATTCAGCGTCAGGAGCTCGACGGCGCCGTCGAGGCTGTCCGGCCTGTGCTCGATCTGCCGCCGGAACAGAGGATCCATGGCATCGCCTCCTCGGTGGAACGCGTGCACGGGGCGCTGATCAGCTCCGGTATCCGATCCGCTGATGCTGTCGAGCTTCAAGACGAGATCGAGTTCTTCCGCCGCGCTGCGCTACCCGCGACCGAGCAGTGAGCGACACGTATCCGCTGAGCCTGCACGGGCAGCGGGTCAGCCTGCGCGAGTTCACGCCGGACGACCTCGACACCATCGCCGGCATCGCCGGCGACGACCGCGTGACGACCTTCCTGTCCTTCGACAGCCGCACCCGCGACCAGGCGAGCGCGCTGCTGACCGGCATGCTCAGCAGCGCCAGGACGGAACCGCGCGCCGAGTTCTACCTCGCGATCGAACCGCTGGCCGGCCCGCCCGCCGTGGGCTTCATCCGGCTCGCCCTCACCGGCGTTCAAGCGGCGAAGGTCGGCTACGCCGTCGCGGCTGACCACTGGGGCCACGGCTACGCGACCGACGCGGTCCAGACCGTGATCCGCTACGCGTGGGATGTCCTCGACCTGCACCGGATCACGGCCGCGATCGGCCCGCAGAACGCCGCCTCCATCGCGGTCGTCAAACGCGTCGGCATGGAATACGAAGGGCACCTACGCGATCACGTCTTCACCAACGGCGCCTGGCGCGACTCCCTGCTGTACTCGATCATCCGCCAGTGACGACAACGCGACTGCGGCGAGGACTACGGCACCGCTCGTGGCAGTTGCGCCATCAGTCCAGTGATCAGCTCTCGGACCTCGGCGTCGTAGACAGCTGCGCCGGCCAGGTCGTTGAAGATCCTGGCGTAGGCCTGCAGCTCGGAGGACTCCGTGATGTGGAGTTCGGCGGTGAAGGTCTCGGCACGCACCAGCTGCTCGTCGAACAGCCAGAATCCGTGCACGGGCATCACCGGGCAGGTGGCTTCGAACGGGATGATGCCTAATCGAACCCTTCGCATCGTCGACGCTGACACCAGGCGGTCGAGCTGGCCCTCCATGACGGCGGGGGGACAGAGCCGGTACCGAAGCGCAGCCTCGGTCATGACGATGTGGAAGCGTTTGCCCGGCGCGTATAGCACGTGCTGTCGCTCCATCCGCGCCGCGACGGCGTCATCCAGGTCGTCTGGAGAGCCGTTGTAGGTGACGGCTTCGGCAAGCCGGCACCTGGCATAGTCCGGCGTTTGCAGGAGCCCCGACACGCACGAACT
The DNA here is from genome assembly GCF_900105925.1 of Jiangella alkaliphila. Lineage (NCBI taxonomy): Bacteria > Bacillati > Actinomycetota > Actinomycetes > Jiangellales > Jiangellaceae > Jiangella > Jiangella alkaliphila. The sequence continues at coordinate 849,419 of NZ_LT629791.1, forward strand.
CTCGAAGTTCTGGATAAACCGCGTTTCGGCCTCCATCGTGGCGAAGTCACGTTGATGCCTCGCCATGCCGGCATGGAACTGCCGACGGTGTTCTTGGTAGTGCGTCTCGAGCGAGAGTAGGGCGCCGAGGAGCTCGGGCAGGTGTTCGGCCGCATCGCAATGGCTGGCCCAGAGTTCGAGGTCACGCACGGACGGCGTTTGCTTGCCGAACTCGATCTTGGAGACCTTGCTTGAAGGCCAGCCACCTGCGCGCTGCGCGAGGGCGCGCCCCGTCAGCTGGGCCGCGATGCGAAGGTCTCGGAGACGGTGGCCCAGTGCCTCCCGCTCGCGCTGGAAGCTGGACATTACCTGCTGCTGGATGACCTTCCGCGAAAGTCCTGCCACCGAATCGCGTGGTGCCAGGCCAGGTCGCGCCACTGGCAGCGAAGCACGACTTGGGCTGGGTCGTCGACGACCTCCACGCCGAGCAACCGGTCATCGTCAGCGAACCGGAGGATGGCCAGCGTCCTGGAGTCGAAGAGCCAGAAGTCCTCGTTCGGCAGCGACAGCTCGTTCGCACGGTCGCGGGTGAGGTACCGGATGTCCTCCCCGGCGCCGACGTTGAGTCTTGCCAAGTCCATCCCAAAGAGCGTGTAGTCGCTGAACGGCTCACCGACCACGCGAACCCGTTCGACCCGTTTGCCGGCCGCGGTAGCCGCCCGGATGTCTTCCACCCAGTCGGCGAACCAGGCGTCGGCGGCGGGTTCACTCGCAAGGAACTTGCGCAGAGGCTCCTTCTCCTCGTCTTCGACGTACTGCTCCCGCGTCTCCAGCCGGAATGCTGTGTGCTCGTAGCGGTCGAAGAGGTCGCGGAATGCGGCGCCGGCGAGGAGTTCGGTCATCGGGCCGAGTCTCCCAGCTGCAGCACGTCGGCGGGGACCTCCACGATCGTCTCGTCAGGTGCGAGGTCACGCAGATCTGCGAGGGCGTCCGGATCGGTCACGATCTTGCCTTGCACCACGAAGGTGCCGCGGTCTGTTGCGTACAGCGCTGGGCAACCGTTCTTGCCCGAATCCGAGGTCTTGCCCAGGTAGGTCAGTCGCATGCGTGCGCCTCCAGGTCCGCGAATGAGATCCGTCCAACGGGCGCTGGCCGACCCCCGCGTCCTGGACGCCGTCACACCCCGTCCCGGCGAGCACTTCGACCCCGCGACCTTCCTCACCCAGCGGGGTACGGTCTACCTGCTCGCCACCGGCGCCGGAGCCGGCGCCTCCTCCGCGCTCGTCGCGGCGTTCGTCGAGGACCTCGTCGAGACCGCTCGGCGTCTCGCCGCGCGCTCGCCCGGTGCCCGGCTCGACCCGCCGCTGCTGCTCGCGCTGGACGAGATCGGCAACCTCGCCCCGCTCCCCTCGCTGCCGGTCCTGATGGCCGACGGCGGGGGCTCCGGCATCACCACCCTGCCGGTGCTGCAATCGATGGCCCTGGCCCGCACCAAATGGGGCGACAACGCCGCCGGCGCGATCTGGGACGCCGCCATCGTCAAGGTCATCCTCGGTGGAGCGTCCAACTCACGCGACCTCCAAGACCTCGCCGTGCTCATCGGCGACCGCGACGAATACACCGGCTCCACCACCGTCGACGCCCACGGCGGCCGCTCCAACCAGCAGTCCATCCGCCGTGTCCCGATCCTCCCGCCCGATCAGCTGCGCACCCTGCCCTTCGGCACCGGCGTCACCATCCTGCGCGCCGCACCGCCGATCATCACCGACCTGCGCCCCTGGACCACCCGCCCTGACGGCCACCAGCTGGCCGCCGACCGGGCCGGCATCGAAGCCGCACTGCGCAACGGCGGGAACAGGCGCCTACCTCCCCAATGACGACGCCACCCAGTCCAGATGGGTGACCCGGAGCCTGGAGGTCCTCGTGGCGATCAAGACCATGCAGTCCATCAACGGGTTCATCGCATCCGATCCCCAACTCACCTTCACCAACGGCAAGGCCCGCTTCTACGCCCGGATCGGCATCCGCCACTACGAGCCCCTCGAGGGTGGCCGTTTCCGCGATCTCGAGCCCACGTTCCACGACCTCGTCCAGTTCGGGAAGTCCGCCGAACGCTCCATCGAACTGCTCCGCAGAGGCGACAACTTCATCGCCCAGGGCTCCGTCCGGACGTACACACGCGACAACGACGGTGTCGAGGAGGAGGCCGAGCAGTTCGTCGCCAAACGGATCGGCCACGACCTCAACCTCACCAACTACACCGTACAACGCAAGAACGCCGCCGCTCAGCAAGCCCCCGGCCACGACACGCCCGCCGCAAGGGCTGCCGCGCCCACCATCCAGCGGCAGCCGCAGTTACCACCTCCCGCACCGCCGGCACCTCCACCGCAGCCAGACACGATCACCCGCTGAGCCTGCTGGAGATCCGCCGTGACCGACCACACCGACGACCCCGACCACGATCTCGACGACGACTGGGAGGGCCCGCCGCCGGCCCGCGCCAGAACTATCGACTGGCGCCGACTCGGGGCGGACGAGGCCGAACACGAATGGCTCGCCCTGAACGCATGGGTCGACTGGTTGCGGAAGGAGTTCGGCCTGCCCGCCCAGGTGATCCCACCGGCCTGGCACCGGCACCCCGAGCTGGTCTGGGAGCTGTCAGCGCTGCACCAGCACTGGCTCAACGCCTACGACGCCGGCCAGCACGCCTCAGCCCCCATCGGCTGGCTCGCCGACTTCCACGCCGCCCGCCAGCGCCTGCGCGACTGGGTCGCCGCCTCCGGCACCCGCCTCGACCGCGACCGCCCAACCCGCATCACCACCTGGCCCGGCGAGAAATCGATCGACCCACCAGAAGACGCGCCCATCGCCCACCGCGACCGCGACTTCATCGCCTTCCTTCTCGTCGACGTCCAACGCCGCAGGGATGATGACGACCCCTTCTCCGCGCCCGGCGGGTGACCGCCGTGAGCGAACGCCGCAGCACTCCATCCGACGCTGCGAATGTCCAGCTGTACACGGCGGACGAAGCCGCCGTGCTGCTGCGCTGCAAGCCGTCATGGCTGAACGAACAGGCCCGCAAACGGCAGATCCCATTCACACTCGTCGGCGGCTCATACCGGTTCAGCACGGCGCACCTGCTCCAGATCATCGCCGACCACGAGCACCTACCGACCGACGCCACGGATCAGGCAAAAGGCCGACGAGGACGTGCACGGTCGACAGCGGCGGATGCGCCACTGCGGGCGCGCCCACCCCGCGCGCGACGCGGCTCAGAGTGAGCGGATCGCCATGGGCTACGCCGAGAAGCGCGACGGCTACTACGTCGGCCGCTACAGCGCCGGACATGGCAGCTGGCCATTGGTCAAGACCGAAGAGGGCGAGACCATCCGCTTCCCCACCAAACGAGCGGCGGTCACCGCCGCCAACGACGAGGAGGCGAAGAGGCGGCAGGGCCGGCGGATCCTCAGTCGCGGACCGATCACCTTCGGCGACTGGGCGAACGCCTGGTACAAGGACCTCGACCTGGCCCAGTCGACCATGCAGAACTACAGGCATCATCTCGAAGAGCACCTGCTGCCCGAGTTCGAGGACGACCTCCTCACCGACATCACCACGGGCAGGATCGGTGAGTGGGAGCGCAAGGAACGCCGTGCTGGCTACAGCCAGTCCTCCGTGCGGACCTGGCGCACCACCCTGTCCACCATCCTCGGCGATGCAGCCGACGAAGAGCTCATCGACGCCAACCCGGCGGTCCGGTCGCGCCGCCGTGGACGACGGGCAGGCCGCCGCCAGGACCGCGGCCCGGAGAAGGCCACCACGAGCTCGCTCGGCGCCCTGCTCATCGCCGAACGCGCCGCCATCCTCAGCGGTCGCAACGACGAGTTCGCCGCGATACAGCTCGTGTACTGGACCGGCCTGCGCTGGGGCGAACTCGTTGGCCTGGAAGCCAGGTTCGTACGGCCAGGAACGCTCAGAGTCGAATGGCAACTCTGGGAGGACGACACCGGCAACTTCCACCGGCTGCCGCCCAAGGACGACTCCTACCGCGACATCGATCTACCCAGCTGGCTGACCGGCCTCGTCAACGACCACCTGTCGCACAATGCCGCTCAACCCTGCCCTTGCCATGGCAACCGCTACCTGTTCCCGGGCCAGCGCAGCGTCCATCCTCGCCGGTCGTCGTTCAGCGACTGGATCTTCGACCCCGCCACGACCGGCTGGTTTCCATCTCGCGGCCAACGTGCTCCACGAAGACCCGTGCCGGTCGCTGCCGAGACCTGGCCGGGGTCAGTCGAACGCGGCCGTGGCAACGCCGCCCGAGCCAGCGCATGCTGGCTGCCGATCGAACCAGATCTCACCCCGCACGGCCTGCGCCACAGCCACAAGACACTGATGGTGGAGCACCGTGTGCCCGAGATCCTGTCCCACGAACGTCTCGGACATCAGCTCGAGGGAATCGGCGGGGTCTACTCCCACATCACCGGCACCATGCGCGACGACCTCATGGACCTGCTGACCACCGAGTGGCACGCGGCGCTGGCCGCGCGCTACGCCATGCACCCGACGTCGCCGGTCACTGCGCTCAACGAGCTCCTGCGGGAACAGGCCGGGCCTAGTCCATTGGACAGCAGCATCACGCTGAACGAACGCCAACCAGACCGGCTCAGGTCTCGACGACCCGCCCTGAAGCAGAGCGCACAGCGGGCAACGATTCATCGGGTGAACTCACCGAACGAGGCGACTCGGGGCTTGGATCCGCCGACCTTGTGAGCACGGAAGCGTGTACTTCTGGTCCTCGGGTCAGGGACGTGGGGCGTACATGATGACGGCGACTCCGACGAGGCAGATCGCGGCGCCGACGACGTCGTAGCGATCGGGGCGGAACCCGTCGAAGATCATGCCCCAGGCGAGAGAGCCAGCAACGAAGACGCCTCCGTAGGCGGCGAGGATGCGCCCGAAGTGCGCGTCGGGCTGGAGCGTGGCGACGAAGCCGTAGAGACCGAGTCCGATGATGCCCGCCCCGATCCAGAGCAGGCCGCGGTGTTCCCGGACGCCTTGCCAGACCAGCCAGGCACCGCCGATCTCGGCGATGGCGGCCACGACGAACAGGACGATGGAGCGGACGGTGTTCACGGTGTGGAAGTTATCGGAGCCGTCCCGACGGCGTGACGGATGCGCCCGCCAGCCGGGATCGCGCTCTGACCGGCGGGCCTGCCCGAGTTCACCGGCTGAGGCCAGCCGCCGTCGCCGCCTGCAGAGCCAGACCGTCCAGGACGGTGCTCTGCTCCATCGGCACGTCCACCTGCATGCGCACCACGCCGCCGCGTGGCGGGCTGAAGGTGAAGGTGAAGAAGGAGCAGCAGCTGGTCTCCCGCGCGGCCAGGTCGCGGGCACGGTCGTCAGCTGCCTCCTCGAGGTCGAGCAGGAGCCGGGTCGGCTCGGGCCGCTCGACCTCACGCAGCGATCGGGCGAAGAGGTCGGCGAACTCATCCAGCCGGAACGGCCGTTCAGCGGTGGGCAGTGTGCACGCATCAGGTGCCCAGGCGAGGAGCTGTGCACTCGAGGGCGCGGTCGCGGCGAGCGACGTGTCCACCATCGCCCGTACCGTCGCCTCCGGGTAAGCGCCGATCAGCGGCGCACCGACCGCGGCACCGGCCCTGAACAACTGCAAGGTCGGTGTCGACCGGACATCGAACCGGGTGACCAACTCGGGCGCCTCGTCCACGTTCACCATGATGAACTCGGCCTGGCCGGCCAGCTCGCGGGCGACGGCGTCCAGGACCGGAGCCATCCGCCGGCACGACCCGCACCAGGTCGCGTAGAACTCGACGAGGACCGGACCGGTGCCGGCGATCACCGCGTCGAACTCGCTCTGATCTATCTCTCGCACCACCGCTGTGCTGCTCACGTGATCCGTCCCTTCGTCATTGCCAGACCGGTGTTCCGGCCTCCGTCTTCGACGGTAAACCTGTTCCTAGGTACCGGTTGCAACCTCTTGTGGTGCACCACACACCGCGCCCGTGTCCGACCCTCACGCTCCGAGCAACCGGCGCTGACGGGCCAGGTGATGCACCGCGGCGAACCACATGCTCCCGACGACCAGATGCATGACCGCCAGCGTCAGCTTCGTGACGGGCTCGGCGTCGTTGAAGAACGGCACCATCACGACCGCCAGCGCGACGCCGGACCAACCTAGCCACGGCCACACCGTCGCCGCGTTGCGGCGGCTCAGTTCCAGCAGGACGCCACCGACCAGCCACGGCACGACCGTCATCACGGCGATCGCCCGCGGCCCGACGGTCTCGGGGCGGTTACCGATGAACGACACCACGTCGAACTCGACCCCGGCGGTCCGGCCAGCCGCGTACACCGCCAGGTTCACGAGCAGCGCGGCCGCGCCGGTCACCGTCAGCAGCAGCGGCTGCGCACCCAACCGTGCCGCAGCCGTACCGGTCGCGGGTGTCACCGGCCCTCAGCTCGCGAACCCGGCTCCTGATCCGGGCCGGTCCCGAAGCGCAGCCCAGGCATACCGACGTCGATCGGCTCACCGGCCGGCGCCGCACAGGCAGCATCCCTTCTCCGACGCCGAAGCCACACCGTCACCACGAGCGCCGCCACTGCGGCAACCGCCAACCCGGGCACCCAGATCGAGCCGGCCACAGCACCGAGCGCCACCGCGCCCGCCACCAGCCACGGCGCACAACACGCCGCACACGCCGCGACGGCGACGATGCCGACACCGCGGCCGGCCCAGGTCGACCCCCGCTCGTCGCTCATGCGGGCAGTCCGGCCACGTCAGCGAGCATGGCTGCACCGGACTCGGCGATGCGCACGGTCAGCTCGATCCAATCGGTGGTCAGGTGCAGAGTCACCCCGGTGCCGCCGGAGCCGTCCTCGCCCAATTGCGCCGCAGCCCAGTCGGCGACTTCTGCGACAAGCGCCGCCGTCAGCGGGAAGACGACCCGAACACCGTCGGGAAGCTCCTCACGCGCCGATGCCTGCGTGAGCAGACGCCGCCACCGCCTCGTCCGGTCATCCGCATGAGCCGCCACCAGCTCGACCAGCACCGGCCCGGACCCGCCCTCGACCACGCAACCGCACGCCGGCCCGCACGCGCCCTTGGGCGCAGGCATGGCCAACATTGCGTGTACCTGAGCCAACCGAGCCGAGAACGCCGCCAGCTCGGCTCGCCGCCGGTCCGCGTCCTCGATGCGCTGCGTCACCAGCGGAAGCATCCCGTCCCGAACGTGCGCGCACACCCCCGAGTCCCAGACGGCAAGCAGCTCGCGGATCTCCTCCAGCGCCAGCCCGAGCATCTTCGCCGACGGGATGAACTCCAGCCGCTGCGCCGAGGTCTCGTCGTACACCCGATAGCCCGACGAGGTCCGCCCGGCCAGTAGCAGCCCCTCAGCCTCGTAGTAGCGCAACGTCGTCGCCGGCACGCCAGAGCGCTCCGCCAGCTCCGAAATCCTGTACGTCCCCATGCCAGGCACCGTAAACCTTCGACCCGACTCGAAGGTCAAGCAATCCGGCACGGGCAGACGGACCCGCGGCCACAGAATCGACAAGGCCCGTCTACGGCGTGCGCCTCGGAGGAAACCGGACACAGCTCGCCAGACAGCAGCGCAACTCTGAGAACGCGCTTCTCGACTGACTCAGGTCACGACCGACCCAGAATCGCATCGCCCAGCAGGCGTTGATTCATCGGATGAATAGTGGTGGATGAGGCGACTCCAGGCGTAGAGCCGCAGACCTGTGGCCAAGATCATCCCCTGGAATTCCCCTGAACCATGATCCAATCACCGTTGAAAGGTGATCAACATCCCTCTGACCTGTGTCGGGGTGACAGGATTTGAACCTGCGACCTCTTCGTCCCGAACGAAGCGCGCTACCAAGCTGCGCCACACCCCGAAGTGCTGAGTCAGCATATCCGAGCCGGGCGCAGGATCGAAATCCGGTTCAGCAGTCGGTCACCCGGTGCTGCGCGGCACGGGCTCAGCGCTCACCCGTCAGCGTCAGCAGGGTCACCTCGGGCGGGCAGGCGAACCTGACCCGCGCATACGGGGACGTGCCGAGGCCGGCCGAGACGTGCATCCAGGCGGCTCCGGCGCCGCCGGCGCGTGGGTGCCGAGACACCCCCTTGGCGCGGGCCGGATCGAGGTCGCAGTTCGTGACGAGCGCGCCGACTCCCGGCAGGCAGAGCTGGCCGCCGTGGGTGTGGCCGGCGAGCAGCAGGCGGTACCCGTCGCGCTGGAAGGCGTCGAGGACGCGCAGGTAGGGCGCGTGCGCCACCCCGATGGTGAGGTCAGCCCCAGCGGGCGCCGGCCCGGCCACATCGCCCAGCCGGTCGCGCCCGAGGTGCGGGTCGTCCACGCCGGCGAAGGCGAGCCGCCGGCCGTCGACCGTCAGGGTGCCGCGGGTGTTGGTGAGGTCGAGCCACCCGGCCGAGCGGAACTCGTCGCGCAGTTCCTTCCACGGGAGGTCGACGGCGCCGGCGTGGTCGCGGGCGTTCTGGTGGCGGATCCGGTCCAGCGGTAGCAGGTACCGCGCCGGGTTCTTCGGACGCGGCCCGAAGTAGTCGTTGGAGCCGAACACGAACACCCCGGGCAGGCTCAGCAGCGGCCCGAGCGCGTCGAGCACCGCCGGGATCGCCTCCGGGTGGGCGAGGTTGTCGCCGGTGTTGACGACGAGGTCGGGCTCGAGCGCGGCGAGCCGGCGAACCCAGGCCGCCCGGCCGCGGTGACCGGGGGTGAGGTGCAGGTCGGACAGGTGCAGTACCCGCAGCGGCCGGCTGCCCGGCGCCAGCACCGGGACGTCGAAGCGGCGCAGCCGGTAGGACCGCACCTCGTAGCCGGCCGAGTAGACGAGCCCGGCGGCGGCCGTCGCCGCCAACCCGAGCGCAACCCGCTTCACGACCATGTCTCCAGAGTCCCACAGTCGGTCGCCGCGAGTACGCTCCTTCACCATGAGCGACGGTGTACGCCTGGCCACTCCGCGCGGTCGCGCACTCCTCGCCGCGACGGCGCTCGGCTCCGGCATGGCCTTCCTCGACAGCACCGTGGTCAACGTCGCGCTGCCGACCATCGGGCGCGAGCTCGACGCCAGCCTCGCGGCGCTGCAGTGGACGGTCAACGCGTACACGCTGACGCTGGCCGCGCTGATCCTGCTCGGCGGCTCGCTCGGCGACCGGCTGGGCCGGCGGCGCATCTACGTCGTCGGCATCGTGTGGTTCACGGCGGCATCGGTGCTGTGCGCGCTGGCTCCGACGGTCGAGGTGCTGATCGCCGCGCGGGCGCTGCAGGGCGTCGGCGGCGCGTTGCTAACGCCCGGCGCGCTGGCGATCCTGCAGACCGCCATCCATCCCGACGACCGGCCGCGGGCCATCGGCGCGTGGGCCGGCCTGACCGGCGTCTCCGGCGTCATAGGCCCGCTGCTCGGCGGCTGGCTGCTGGAGTACGACTGGCGCTGGGTGTTCGCCATCAACGTCCCGCTGGCCGCCCTGACGCTGTGGCTGATCCTCGTCAGCGCCCCGGAGAGCCGCGACGACGAGGCCGGCGGGCGGTTCGACGTCGCGGGCGCGGCGCTCGGCGCCGTCGCGCTCGGGGCGAGCACGTACGCCCTGATCAGCTGGCCCGAGTCGGGCGCGTCCGCCCTGAACGTCGGCATGGCCGTGGTGTCAGTCGCGGCGGCGGCCGGCTTCATCTACCGCGAGCGCGCGGCCGAGCACCCGATGGTCCCGCTGTCGCTGTTCTCCGACCGCACGTTCAGCGGCATCAACCTCATGACGTTCGCCGTGTACGCCGGGCTGTCCGGCGTCATGTTCTTCATCGTGCTGCAGCTCCAGGTGTCGCTGGGCTGGTCGCCGCTCGAGGCGGGCATCGCGACGGTCCCGACGACGATCCTCATGCTGCTGTTCTCGGGCCGCTCCGCCGATCTCGCCAGACGGTTCGGCGTCCGCCCGCCGCTGGTCGTCGGCTCGCTCTGCGGTGCGGCCGGGGTGGCGCTCCTGGTCATGGTCGGCGCCGGCGACGACTATCTCGCCGACGTCCTGCCAGGCGTGACGCTGCTCGGCATCGGTCTGACGACACTGGTCCCGACGCTGACGGCGACTGTCATGGCGTCGGCGCCGCAGCACCTGGCCGGCGTCGCCAGCGGCGTCAACAACGGCGTCGCGCGCGCGGCCGGACTGCTCGCCGTCGCCGCCCTGCCCGCCATCGCGGGGCTGTCCGGTGCGGCCTACGAGGACCCGGAGCTGCTCACCGACGCGTATCAGATCGCGATGGGCGTCTGCGCGGCCCTGCTCGCCGCCGGCGCCGTCGCGGCGATGACGCTGCGCCCACGCGCGCTCACCGAACCGCCGGCGGCGGTGCCCGCCGGTGCCGTCCAGACGGCGTCGGCGGCGCCCGCACCGTGCTCGGCGCCGGGGCTGCCTCCGTCGCACGGCAGCTGAGGCAGACTAGCCTCATGGCAGCCCTGAAGGACCGACTCCGTACCGATCTCACCGCCGCGATGCGCGCCAAGGACGACGTGCGCAAGGCCACCCTCCGCATGGTGCTCGCCGCCATCGGGACCGAGGAGGTGGCCGGCTCCACCGCGCGTGAGCTGACCGACGACGAGGTCACCGTCGTGCTGACCCGCGAGGTCAAGCGGCGCCGCGAGGCGGCCGAGGCGTTCCGCACCGGCGGCCGCGAGGACAGCGCCGTGAACGAGGAGGCCGAGGCGGCCGTCATCGCCGACTACCTGCCGCAGCCGCTCACCGACGACGAGCTGGACACCATCGTCACGGCCGCCATCGCCGAGACCGGCGCGGAGTCGCCGCGCGACATGGGCAAGGTCATGAAGCTGGTGCAGCTGCAGGTCCTCGGGCGGGTCGAGGGCGGCAAGGTCGCTGCCGCCGTCAAGGCGAAGCTGGCCTGACGATGGCCCTCCTCCACCGCGCGACCCTGCGGCCGAGCAAGCTGGAGCTGCTGTCGACGTGGCTGCCGGACCGCCCGTGGGCGGCCGGCGCGGGCGAGCTCCGTCAGGTCGGCGCCTACCGGTACGACGACCCCGCCGGCGAGGTCGGCATCGAGGCGCACCTCGTCCAGGGCGCCGGCGGCACGGTGCTGCACGTACCGCTGACCTACCGCGGTGCGCCGCTGGCCGGCGCCGACCACGCGCTCGTCGGCACGACGGAGCACTCCGTGCTGGGCCCGCGCTGGGTCTACGACGGCTGCGCCGACCCGGTCTGGGTCGCGGCGCTGGCGCGCGCCGTCCTGGCCGGCGCCCCGCAGGCCGAGGAGCAGGTCGACGTCGACGGCCAGCTGGTCACACGCGAGCCGTCCGCGCGGGTGACCGGCAGCGGCGGCGCGGCCGATCCGGCGCTGCCCGAGGACACGCCCGCACTGACCCCGTCCGACGACGGCCCGACGACGGTCGTGCGGGCGGGCGGCCTGGAGCTGGTTGTTGTCCGCGTTGTCGGCACCGAGCCGCCGGGCGAGCACGTCCTGACCGGCACGTGGTCGGCTGGCGGACCGGCAACGCTCGCGGTGGTGCGGCCGGCGCCCTGACGACGCCGGCCCCGCACGTCCGTCGTCAGGCGGTGGTCAGCTCCACGGCCAGCAGCTCGGCGATCTGCGCGGTGTTGAGCGCCGCGCCCTTGCGGAGGTTGTCGCCGCAGACGAACAGCTCCAGCGAGTGCGGGTCGTCGAGCGAGCGGCGGATGCGGCCGACCCAGGTGGGGTCGGTGCCCACGACGTCGGCCGGGGTCGGGAACTCTCCGCGCGCCGGGTCGTCGTAGAGCACCACGCCGGGGGCGTCGCGCAGGATCTCCCAGGCCCGCTCGGTGGTGACCTCGTTCTCGAACGTCGCGTGCATGGTCACCGAGTGGGTGGTGACGACCGGCACGCGGACGCAGGTGGCGGAGACCTTGAGGTCGGGGAGGTCGAGGATCTTCCGCGACTCGTTGCGGATCTTCAGCTCCTCCGAGCTCCAGCCGTCGTTCTTCAGCGAACCGGCCCACGGGACGACGTTCAGCGCGAGCGGCGCCGGGAACGGCCCGAGGTCGGAGCCGACCACCCGGCGGACGTCGCCCGGATGGGTGCCCAGCTCGCGGTTGCCGGCGACCTTGTTGAGCTGGTCGTGAAGGGTGTCGATGCCGGCCTGGCCCGCGCCGGACGCGGCCTGGTACGACGAGGCGTGCAGCGCCGTCAGCCCCAGCTGGGCGTGCAGCGCGCCGAGCACGACGATCATCGACAGCGTCGTGCAGTTGGGGTTCGCGATGATGCCGCGCGGCCGGTTGCGGGTCATCCGCGCGTTGACCTCGGGCACCACCAGCGGGACGTCGGGGTCCATGCGGAACGTGCCGGAGTTGTCGACGACGATGGCGCCCCGCTCGGCGGCGACCGGCGCCCACTCGGCGGACACCTCGTCGGGCACGTCGAACATGGCGACGTCGACGCCGTCGAAGACGTCGGCGGTCAGCTCCTGGACCTCGACCTCCTCGCCGCGGACGGAGAGCCGGCGGCCGGCCGAACGAGCCGACGCGACCAGGCGGATCTCGCCCCAGACGTTCTGGCGGGTCGAGAGGATGTCGCGCATGACGGTGCCGACGGCGCCGGTGGCCCCGACGACGGCGAGGGTGGGACGCTTGTCGCTCATCGACCGGTCCCCCCGTAGACGACCGCCTCGACCTGATCGGCGTCGAGGTCGAAGGCCCGGTGGATGGCGGTGACCGCGGCGTCGATGTCGTCGGCGCGGACCACGACCGAGATGCGGATCTCGGACGTCGAGATCATCTCGATGTTGACCCCGGCGTCGGCCAGCGCGCTGAAGAACTTCGCGCTGACGCCCGGGTGACTGCGCATGCCGGCGCCGATCAGCGACACCTTGCCGATGCCGTCGTCGTAGCGCAGCGACTCGAAGCCGACGGTGGCCTGGATGGCCGTCAGCGCCTCGACGCCCTTGCGTCCGTCGCTGGCCGGCAGCGTGAACGAGATGTCCGTGCGGTTGGTGTCGACGGCAGAGACGTTCTGCACGATCATGTCGATGTTGACGTCGGCGGCCGCGACCGAGCTGAAGATCGTGGCGGCCTCGCCGACCTTGTCGGGGACGCCCACGACGGTGATCTTCGCCTCGCTGCTGTCGTGCGCGACGCCGGAGATGATCGGCTGCTCCATGTCGGCCTGCTCGCTTCCCTGGGATTCGGACACCCACGTGCCGGTGAGCGTCGAGAAACTGGATCGCACGTGAATCGGGATGCCGTAGCGGCGCGCGTACTCGACGCAGCGCAGGTGCAGGATCTTCGACCCGCAGGCGGCCAACTCGAGCATCTCTTCATAGGAGATGTGCGGAACACGGCGCGCGACCGGCACGATGCGAGGGTCGGCGGTGAAGACGCCGTCGACGTCGGTGTAGATCTCGCACACGTCGGCGTTCAGCGCCGCTGCCAGCGCGACGGCCGTGGTGTCCGAGCCGCCACGGCCGAGCGTCGTGATGTCCTTGCTGTCCTGGCTGACGCCCTGGAAGCCGGCCACGATGGCGATGGCGCCGCCGTCGAGCGCCTGGCGGATGCGTCCGGGCGTGACGTCGATGATGCGGGCGCGGCCGTGCACGGAGTCGGTGATGACACCGGCCTGACTTCCGGTGAACGACCGGGCCTCGTGGCCGAGGTCGCCGATGGCCATGGCCAGCAGCGCCATCGACATGCGCTCACCGGACGTGAGCAGCATGTCGAGCTCGCGGCCCGGCGGCAGCGGCGAGACCTGCTGGGCCAGATCGAGCAGCTCATCGGTGGTGTCGCCCATGGCGGAGACGACCACGACGACCTCGTGGCCTTCCTTCTTGGTGGCGACGATGCGCTGTGCCACCCGCTTGATGGCCGCGGCGTCAGCGACGGAGGAACCCCCGTACTTCTGAACAACCAACCCCACGGCACACTCCTCCCACAGCCAGCACGTGCCCATGGCAGTCTAGGCGACCTGCTGGCCCTGCCCAGAGACGTCCGGATCGCGGGACGGGTTGTTCAGATTTCGGCCTAGAGTTCCGCCTCGACCGGGAGCAGCGTCTCCTGCGCGACCTCGATGCGTTCGTCGTGGTGGTCGAGGCGGGTGTGGGCGATCAACGAGTGCAGCGCGCGCAGCGCCGAGCCCGCCGTCGCGCCCCATGAGGACAGGTAGGAGAACTGCCACCACCACAGCGCCTCGATGACCCGGCCGTCCTTGTAGTGCGACAGCCCGTGCAGCAGGTCCTGGGCGATGCTGGCGAGGTCGTCGGAGAGTCGGAACCCGGTGGCGCCGCGCTCGGGGTCGACCGGGTCGACCACCTCGACGTAGCCGTCGACCGGCTCGAGCAGGGCGGCGATGCGCAGCCGCAGCTCGTCGACGTCGGCGTCGGGGCCCGCGTCGGGCTCGAACCGCTCGTCCGGCACGACGTCGCTGATGGCGCCGAGGCGGCCGCCGGCCAGGCAGAGCTGGCTGACCTCGAGGAGCAGCAGCGACAGAGTGCTGCCGGGATCGTCGCCACGGGCGATCTCGCGGACGGCCAGCAGGAAGCTCTCGATCTGGTCGGCGATCTCCGCGGCGAAGTCGCCGTACTCGGTGGCAGGGTCGTCGGCAGGTCGTACAACAGCGCTAGACATCCAGCAGTCTCCGTCCTTCGAATGCGCGGCCCAGAGTGACCTCGTCGGCGTACTCGAGATCACCGCCCACAGGCAGTCCACTGGCCAGCCGCGTGACGCGCAACCCCATCGGCTTGATCATCCGGGCCAGATATGTCGCCGTCGCCTCGCCTTCGAGGTTCGGATCGGTGGCCAGGATGATCTCTTGCACGGTGTCGTCGGCCAGCCTGGTCATCAGCTCACGCACGCGCAGATCGTCGGGCCCGACGCCCTCGATGGGGCTGATCGCGCCGCCGAGCACGTGGTAGCGGCCGCGGAACTCGCGGGTCCGCTCGATGGCGACGACGTCCTTCGGCTCCTCGACGACGCAGAGCACGGACCGGTCGCGGCGCGGGTCGAGACAGATGCGGCACTGCTCCTGCTGCGCGACGTTGCCGCACACCGTGCAGAACCGCACCTTCTCCTTGACCTCGGTGAGCGCGGAGACCAGCCGGCGGACGTCGTCGGCGTCGGCGGCGAGCAGGTGGAACGCGATGCGCTGGGCGCTCTTCGGCCCGACACCGGGTAACCGCCCCAGCTCGTCGATCAGGTCCTGGACGACGCCTTCGTACACGACGACCTCAGCTAGCCCTGGCCGGATGGGCGGTCGTCGCCCTCGATCTCGCCCCGGATGGTGCCGGGGGCCGTCGGGGTGTCCGGTGCGCCAGGGGTGCCGGGCGCGCCGCCGCCGAAGAGGCCGGCCAGCGGGTTGGCCGCGCCGCCGGCACCGCCGAGCAGGCCGGCGACATCGTCGTTGATCGAGCCCAGCTGCTCGTTGGCCCGCCGCTGGATCTCGGCGTGCGCGTCGCGGACCGCGGCGATGATGAGGTCGGCCAGCGTCTCGACGTCGTCGGGGTCGACGACAGACGGGTCCAGCTGCAGGTCGGTGAGCTCCCCGGCCCCGGTGACGGTGGCCCGGACCAGCCCGCCGCCGGCGCTGCCCGTGGCCTCGGCCTCGGAGAGGTCCTGCTGGGCGGAGAGGAGCTGCTCTTGCATGCGCTGGGCCTGCTGCAGCAGCTGGCTCATGTCGAAGCCTTCGGAACCAGGCGGAAACACGGCTGCCTCCTCACCCACGCGGGGTCTTGTCACGGCACATGGTCACAGCGAGCCTACGTCACGCACCCGGGCCGATCTGACCTGGTGCGTTGACGAACTGATCACTCGTGGTCGATCTCCGCGATGACTGTGGCGCCGAGGGTCCGTTCGAGCAGCTCGCGCTCGGACACGCCGTCGTCGGCCAGGTCGGCGTCGTCCTCGGGGTCGGCGTCGTCGTCGGTGGCGCGGTGCGCTGGTGGGGCGCCGGCGGCGCCCCCGGTGGTGTTGGCGCCCGCGGCGCCGGCGGCCGCGCCGCCGTTCTGCTCCTTGACCCGTCGGGCGGCCTGTTTGGCGGCGGCCGCTCGGCCGGGCGGTGACGCGTCGGGGCCCTGGTCGGCCGGGCCGCTGGGCCCTTGGGGGTCGTCGGTCTGCGGGCTAGGTTGCGGTTCGGCGCGCGCGGCGGGCGCTGCGGGCCGCGGCGGCGCGGCCGGCGCCGACGGTGCGGCGGCGGCGCGGTTCTGCGCGGCCGGGTCGGCGGACGGGTCGACGATGGCGTCGATGCGCAGGTCCAGCAGCAGGACGTCCTTGATGGCCTGCTGCAGGCATTCCTGGAAGTCGGCGCGCCGGGCGAACGTGTCGCGCAGCGTCGGCTGCCGGAAGGCGAGCGTCAGCACGCCGTCGGACACGTCGGAGACGACGGACTCCTGCGAGATCAGGCTCCACGGCGTGCGCTTGATCTCCTTGAGCCGGACCAGCACCTCCGGCCACATGCGGCGCAGGTCGGCGACCCCGCCGGACGCTCCGGCCGCCGCGAACGGCTGCGGCGTGGCAGCCGGTGGGGCGGCGGGCCGCGCCGGCGGCGCCTCGACGGGCAGCGGAGCGGACGGGGCCGGCTCGGGCTCGGGTGCGGACGGCTCTGGTGCGGCCGCCTCGGCGGGCGCGGATGGTTCGGCCGCGGGCGGCGCGGGCGCCTGCTCTGTGATCGGCTCGAACGCCAGTTCCGGGTCGCTGACGGCCTCGGCCGCCGGCGCGTGGGCGGGCGGCTCTGCCGGCGGCGGCGCACTCGGCGCTGCCATCTGCGGTGGCTCGGCCGGCGCCGGGCCGGCCTCGGGCGCCGTCGGCGGGGCTGCGGCAAGCGGAGCCGCCGCTGACTCCGTCGGCGCTGAATCGGCCGCCGGGTTGGCCCGCGCGAACGCGGCCGCCCGCTTGGACATGCCTTCCACCGTCTCGGCGACCGGCGCCATGGCCGGCGCGGCAGCGGGCGGGAGCGGCTCGCCGCCCGTGAGCCGTCGCTCGACGCGGTCGAGGCGAGCCTGCACTCCGGACACGGTGTCGTCGGCGCCGGGCAGCAGCAGCCGCGCGCACACCAGCTCGAGCTGCAGCCGTGTCGGGGTGGCGCCCTTCATGGCGGTGATGCCCTCGTCGACCACCGCGGCGAGCCGGACGAGGTCGGACGGGCCCAGCTGGGCGGCCTGGATGGCCATGCGTTCGGCCTGCTCGGGCGGCAGGTCCAGCAGCCCCTCGGCGACGGCGTCGGGTGCTGCCCGCAGGACGATGAGGTCGCGGAACCGCTCGAGCAGGTCGGTGAGGAATCGGCGAGGGTCGTGCCCGGCGTCCATGACCTGGTCGACCGCGGCGAAGACGGATCGCCCGTCGCCGGCGGAGACGGCCTCGACGACCTGGTCGAGCATGGCGGCGTCGGTGAACCCCAGCAGCGCCACCGCGAGCTCGTAGGTCACGCCGTCGTCGCCGGCGCCGGCCATGAGCTGGCCGAGGATCGACTGCGCGTCGCGCGCCGACCCGGCGCCGGCGCGGGCGACCAGCGCCAGCGCGGCCGGCTCGATGGGCACGCCCTCCTGCTCGCAGATCCAGCCGAGGTTCTGCTGCAGGGTCTTCGTCGGGATGAGCCGGAACGGGTAGTGGTGCGTGCGTGACCGGATGGTCCCGATGATCTTGTCGGGCGCGGTGGTGGCGAAGATGAACTTGAGGTGTGCCGGCGGCTCTTCGATCAGCTTGAGCAGCGCGTTCGCCGCGCCCGGCCCGAGCTGGTGCGCCTCGTCGATGATGTAGATCTTGAACCGCGACGCCACCGGTGCGAAGTGTGCCTTCTCGCGCAGGTCACGCGCGTCGTCGACCAGCCCGTGCGTGGCGGCGTCCAGCTCGACGACGTCGATGTTGCCCGGCCCGTTCGGCGCCAGGTCCAGACACGACTGGCACTGCCCGCACGGTTCGTCCGTCGGGCCCTTCTCGCAGTTCAGCGACCGCGCCAGAATGCGCGCCGACGACGTCTTGCCGCAGCCGCGCGGACCGGAGAACAGGTAGGCGTGGTGGACGCGGTCGTTGGCCAGCGCTCGCATCAGCGGGACGGTGACATGCTCCTGCCCCACCACGTCAGCGAACCGGCCTGGCCGATAGGTGCGATACAGAGCGAGCGACGACACCTTGCGAACCCTAGTCGCCCCTACCGACAGATACCCACCTTGGACGCAGATCGCCTGTCCGGGGCATGAAGGGACCCCTCGCGCACCCGGTAGAGCCCACTTACCCTTGCTGCCTTCCGGCCCTGGGGGAGTTAGGCGGGGTGCCGCCACGCGAGGGGTCGGCTGCCAGTGTACGTGGTCGGCGGCAGGACCTCACATCGCGCCGCCGATTTCAGGCGGACCGTCCTTGTCCGATACCCTCTCCGACGGAGGATTCGCCTAGTGGCCTAGGGCGCACGCTTGGAAAGCGTGTTGGGAGCAATCCCTCAGGGGTTCGAATCCCCTATCCTCCGCCACTCTCACCAGCACCGACGTCCGGGGCCGCTTCCTCAAGGAACGGCTCCGAGGTGTCTGTGGTCTCAGTTCCGGTCTCATTTGCCCTCGTCGTCAGGCTTCTGGTCGTCGTCCTGGTCGGCCCACAGCAGCCCGTCGACCTGGTCCGCGACCGCTCGTCGGATCGGGTCGGTGACGTGCTGATATCGAGCCGCCATCGCTGTCGACGACCATCCCATGATGGACATGACCGTCCGCTCAGGCACGCCGAGGATCAGCAACACGGTCGACGCCGTATGCCGGGCATCGTGCAGCCGACCGTCACGGACGCCGGCAGACTTCAAGAGCCGCTTCCACTCGTGGTAGTCCGTCCCCGGTGCCAGCGCTGTCCCGTTTAGCTTCGCGAACACCCAGCCCTCGTCCTTCCAGCCGTCACCGGCGGCGGCCCGCTCGGCGTCCTGCTCCTTCCGGTGCGTTTCGAGCAGCGCCACGAGCTGGGTCGGTAGTCCGACGACGCGGCGGCCGGCACGGGACTTCGTGTCCTTCGTGTCGGCGTTCACCTGGATCCGCTGCGGGCAGTCGCCGGCCTTCTGCCGCCCGCAGGTTCCGTCGCAGCCGTGAGCGAACTTCGGCCGCAGCCGACTACGGCGGACACGTAGCGTTCCGGTCTTCAGGTCGAGGTGCGACCACTTCAACCCCAGCGCCTCACCCTGACGCAGGCCAAGAGCCAGCGCGATCGCCCATCGAGCGCTGTTCCGGCGCTCACCGGCCACCTTCAGCAGACGCTTCACCTCGTCGACGTCGTACGGCTCGACCTCGATCTCCTCGACGTTCGGAGCCTTCGCCTGCGTGGCTGGATTCGACGTCAGGTACTTGCGTCGCACGGCCTCGTTCAGCGCGGCCCGGATCGTGCGGTGCACGTGGTGAGCCGTTCCCGCACTACGACCCTTCTCCTTCTGCATCACCGCGTACAGCTTCTCCAGGTGCTCGGGCGCCAGACGTTCGAGGCGATGCTTCCCAACGCCAGGCACCAGGTGAACCTTGATGTCCCGGCGATACCCGTCGTGCGTGTACTCACTGATTGCCGGCGGGACGGCGATGTTCTCGATCCAGTGTGTAAGCCAGGTCTCGACGGTCCATCGATGGCCGGCCTTGCGCATGGCTCCGGCGTCGCGGTCCCGTTCGAGCTTGCGGACCTTGGCGATGACCTCGGCTTCGGTCTTGCCTCGCACGTGCCGGCGGTCCGGGGAGCCGTCGTCCTTGATGCCGACGGTGACGCGGCCGTGCCAGTCGCCGTCCTTGCCAAGGTAGATGCTCGATGCGCCGTTGGGTCTGCGGGTGGCCATCACGCCACCTGTCCCGTGGCTTGGGCCTGGCGCAGCTGGTCGGCGACGTATTCGCGCAGGCACTCCACCGGCACGCGGCGAAGGTAGCCGATCTTGATGGACCGAATCTGTCCACCCATGACCAGTGCGTACATCGTGGTCCGACCGATGCGCAGGTACCGAGCGGCTTCCTCGATGGTCAGGACGTCACCAGCCGATTGGAGTTCGATCAGCGTCTCGTCGTCGTTCATGCGGGCTGTTCCTTCCATGTCACGCCGCCGGGGCAGCGGCAGGTCTTGCAGTTGCCGAAAGACCGAGCGCGATTGGGCCGGCGCGGGTCTTGGCGTCCTCGTACTGGGCTCGCCAGCGATGTTTCTGGGCGATGGCGTGCGCGATGAGCCGGGCATAGGTCGGTGCGTCGAGGTCGCCCGGCTTGGTCGTCGTCCAGACGAAGCGGGGCAGTCCGTCGGGCCCCGCGGCAGTTGCCGAAAGCTCGTCGTGGTCGTCCATCTCGACACCGGCTTCGGCCAGGACCGCACGAACGACGGCGGCACGGTCGGCCCGGTGCTCGTCGAGGGTCTTCCCGGTCCACCGTCGGCTGACGAGGACGCGGCGGCCGCCGAGCCCGAGGTGGTCCCGGTCGTGCGCCTTCGAGGAGCAGCGACCGGGTTCCAGGCCTGCGCGAGGGTCCTTGGGTTGGATGCCGTAGCGGAGCCAGTTCGCGCACGTCGGCGAGCACGGCAGCCACCGGACCTCTTCGGCGATCCGGTCGATGTGTGCACGCCTCGCCGCCGACGCGGGTGCCTCGCCATCGCCGTCGCCGTCGTCGTGGAGCGAGTCGGTGATCGACTTGGTCAGGTACTTCGTCAGATAGCCGATGACCCGATCCGCGAGCGGTGTCCCGGCGATGACACCTTGGATGTCGACCTGGGAACCAGCGCGGATCACGTGCGCCGGCCGGGCGTCCGGATCGTCGTCGATGCCGTCCAAGGCCTCATCCCAGAACGGCAGCACGGCACCGGTCACGGGGTCGGCGTAGGCCTCAGTGAGTTCGTCCCACACCGGCAGCGTCTCCGGGTCGGTATAGGCGGGCTCGTCGAGCTGCGGCCACCACACCTGGTGATACGTCGCCGCCACCACCTGACGGAGCAGCTTGCGCGGAACCGCTCCCCGGATCGCGGCGTGCAGGTGCGGTGCGAGGCGTCGTTGGGGTTCGACGGTGGCGAAGTACTGCACCGAGTAGCCGGTGGCACGTCGGAGGTTCTGCCAGAACCGGTCCACCAGCTTCGGGAAGTGCATCGCATCCAGCGCCGCCCGCCGGTAGTCATACGAGCGCGGGTCGACCGGGACACCCTCGCTGGTGACGCGTCCGTAGGACGGCAGAGTGAGGGTGACGAACATCGACGGCCGGTACGTCTTCCCGTCCCGCGCGGTGAACACTCGGCCGGTAGTGCGGTCCGACACCGAGAGCCGCGGAAGGTCCGGGGCATCCTGCCGCCGCCGTGTCGACCGGACTCGACGACCTGTCTCGTCGGCGTCCTCGTCGGCCTGGTCGTCGCCGTCGTCTCCTGCGACGTCGGGATCGGGTTCGGGCTTGGGTGGGTCCTCGGCGAGGTGCCAGCCCTCGCGGCACTGCTGAACCCGCAGCCGGCGCGCCGCATCAGCGCAGGACGGGCAGACCTTCGCGCGCGTGGCGCCGCAGGGCAGGACGACGGTCCGGACCGTGCCGGTGAGGGTGTCGGTGACGCGTTGCAGGATCGGCCGCACGCACACCCGTTCGGTGGCAGCGAGCTCACGCATCGTCGCGTCGCCTGGCAGGGCCGTCATGCCGTGGCCTCCTGCTCACTCGCCGACTCATCCGCCGTTGCGTCCTCGGCAGGCACGGGGCCGGTGAGGTCGGCCAGGTCGCGGCGCAGCTCGGCGGTGCGGGTGGCGATCTGTTCGGCGGTGTGCTCGTCGACGTAGGGGAAGCGGACTCGTTCGAGCTGCCCGCCAGCGTCGGCGACCACGGCGACGCCGGGCATCGAGACCGGGATGTCGACCGGGGTCACCGCGGAGCCGCGGACGACGGGTCCGAGGATCGCTTCGGCGGCGTCGTCGGACAGCACCCGCCACGCGGTCCGCACGGACGCGTTGTCGCGGATCGCCGTGGGGATGGCATCGCTGGTCGGCTTCTGCGTCAGCAGGCGGGTGATGACTCCGGCAGAGCGGCCCTTCTTCACCAGCGCCGACAACCGGGCCGTGATCGTGGCCGCGACCGCCTTGGTGTCCTTGTCCATGCCCTTCTGGTCGGTGAACGTCTGCACCTCGTCGACGACTAGGAACACGGCCGGGTGGGCCGGGTCCAGCGGGAGATCCCAGAAGTTCGCCCGGCCGCGCTGGGTCTTCTGCGTCTTCAACCGCGCCCGCATCAGCCGGTGCACGGACTCGACCAGCTCGAGCACGACGTCCAGGTCTTCGTCCTCGTTCGTGTAGGCGGCGGCCCTGGGAGCGATCCAGGACCAGTCCTCGCCGCCCTTGCCGTCGATGACGACGTACTGCACGGCCGGGTTCTGGATCAGCCCGCACGCCAGGCTCGTTTCGCCGGCGGTCTTCCCCGAGCCGGGGACGCCACCGCCGACCTCGGCGGCGATGTTCGCGTAGTCACGGGTCCGCCATGACCCGTCCTCACCGACCGCGAACCGCACCGCCCGTAGATCAGTCACGGCCTCGACGTCGTGCAGCTCGACCGCATCGGCGAGCACGTCGCGTTCGACCAGGGTCAGTTCGACCAGGCCGGGGCCGGCCGAGGTCACCCGCACCGCTGGAGCACCGAGCGCGTGGGCGAGTTCGGCGGCCTGGCGTTCGAAGTCGCCTGGTTCCTGACCGGTGAGCAGCCGCACGTGCAGGACGTCACCGACCGGGCTATCGGTCACCCGCACGAGCCGCGGTGTCGTGAACTCGCCGGGGCGGCCCGGGATCGGGCGGTGCAGGCCGCAGGACTGCATGACCTCGGCCCAGCGCAGCCCGTAGGTCGTGCGGAGACGGTGCCGGGCGACCAGCCAGCCGACGAACCGCCAGTACGACCACGGGTGTACCCACCGCCACAGCAGCGCGAGCAGCGGCGGACCGACCACCAGGAGCACGAGGCCGGCCCAGCCGTACGCGGCGATCGCGAACACCGCCACCGCGGAGACGGCCAGGGCGCGTTTGAACCGCCAGGCCAGCTGGAGCAGCCACACGCCGGTCACGGCTTTCAGGAGCCAGGTCATCGCGCCCACCAGTCCTGGGTCTGGCCGCCTCGACCACGCGTGGTCGGGTTGGTTCGTGGCATCGGGGTCACCTCGGGAGCAGATGTCGTGAGCGCCATGTGGCGGGCGTGCGCGGCGGCGTGGCAGCCGGGGCACAGCCGTTCACCGGTGGCGGGGTAGAACCAGGCCTCGGCCGCCGTGACGAGGCGTGGGCAGCGTGAGCAGTCCACGAGAGCCGTGATCACGGTGTGGCCTTGGTTCGCCAACGCGGAGCTGTGCGCGTGGGCCGGCGGGTGGCCTTCTTGCAGCCGTCGCACGGCGTCTCGGGCTGGTGAGCGCGGGTTCGTCCGCAGACCGGGCAGGGAAAGGAGTACGCCGCCGCAGTGACGTCGAACGGGAGCACGCCGAACAGAACCGCGTCGCCGTTCATGTCCGGTCACCACACCGGTCGACGGCGGGCGTCTCGGGCTCGAACGTGCGGTCCATCTCGGCGTCGACGGAGGCGACCACCCACGGGGCGACGATCAGCAGCAGGACCGCGACGAGCGCGTAGACGGCGAGCGGGAGCTTCCACGAGGTAGGTTGGGACACACCAATCCCCTCCATTCGGGGGTGTTGATTGGGGCCACCGGGGACGGGCGGTTTCCTAGGCCTTGACCCGTCCCCGGTGGGGACTCATCGCGAGACGGCAGCAACCTCGCCGTTGATCGCGTCGCTCACTGCGGCGAGCTGGATCACCAGCGCGTCGTCACTAGCGACCGGGTAGACCCACGCGGGTAGCTGGGCGTGCACGATCGCCAGCCAGTCCGCCAGGACCGCGGCGCCGCGCTGGTCGAACGACACGTCCATCGGGGACCAGGCCACCCGGCCACCGAGCGTGGCGACCAGGCGAACGAGGTTCTTCTCCCCGCTGGACATGACGCCGAACGCGTGCGCGATCGGGGTCGACTGCGGGCCGGCGTCCTGCCACCGGTAGAACGCCACCTCATCCGATGGCGCCGGGTGACGGCGCTCGTACTCCACCCACGCCACTCCGTCAGCGTCGCTCTCGTTGACCGCCCGGGTGACGACGTCGAGCCAGTCCTCACGCAGGATGAGCGGGCCGGTGATCCGCTCGACCAGTTGCCGCACCCACGGATGCCGGCCCGCGAGCCAGTCCGCCGCTCGCCACAGGTCCGAGGGCGCCTTCGCTGTCATGTCGGCCATGGGTCAGCCGGCCTTCTTCTCGCTGGCCTTGGCCGCGTCCTGCGCCGTCCCGTCGGGTCGTCCGACCGGGCGAGTGGTGTCACCGGTGCCGGGGTGCTTGACGCCGCTGGCACGGTACTCGTACCCGAGGAACTTGAACTCGCCCTGACCCATCACCTTCGGCGACGCCGTCAACCCGACCAGCTCCACCGGCCGCATCCCCGGCAACACCTCATCCGGCAGCGGCGCCGGCTGGACCTCGGCGGTGAAGATGACGTCGAACGACGCCCGCTTCGCCTTCTGCTCATCCGGATCGGTCACGGTACCGCGCCACTGCCGCTGCTTCGTGATCTCGTCGACCAGCTGCCGCGCCTCACGGCCGCGTGCCCGGTCCTCCTGAGACACGTACTCCAGATCCGGTTCGATCTCACCGATCAGCACCAGACCCCGCGGAAACGCCTCGACGAACTCCACCGGGAACCGGTGGCCTCGCTGTAGTGCCATGCCATGCTCCTTGCTCGCTTGCTGGGCGGACGGGACCACCCTTGACTAATAGAGGTACCTCTATAGAACAGTTCGTTGCGACACATGTCAATAGAGCTGGCTCTATAGCCCGACTGTCGTGCAGACGATGAGTAGAGGTACCGTTATCCGCTCAGGAGGTGAACGCCATGGCCACCGGCTACCGCGAGCTGGCCGATGTGCTCCGAGCCGCGATCTTGCGCGGGGACTACCCCGAGGGCTCCACGCTGCCCAAACAAGACGAGCTGGCGACCGAGCACGACGTGAACGTGAAGACGGTACGCAACGCCGTCTCGCTGCTGGCAGCGGAAGGGCTGGTGACTCCGGTCCGGCGACGCGGCACCGTCGTTCGCATCCGGCCGCCGATGCAGCGGCTCGGCGCTGCGCGGTACGCCAAGAGCAAGTGGAAGTTCGGTGACCTCGTCGCCTTCGCCGCCGACCGTGAGGCTTCCGGCCGGCCGTGGAAGTGGACCGACCAGACGCAGACCGTTCAGCAGGTGCCGGCCGACCAGGAGATCGCGTCCGCCCTCTCGGTGCCGGTCGGTTCGACCGTCTACGAGCGCGCCCGGCTCGTGAAGGACGAGGGGACACCGACGCACACCCTCACCAGCTACTACCGCCCCGAGGACGTCGAGGGAACGCCCATCGTCGACCCGACGCCTGGACCCGCTGGCCGGGGAGGCGGGTACGCAGTGCTCACAATGCAGGGCCTGGAGCCGCACGAGATCGCGGAGACCTTCTACGCACGCATGCCCACACCCGACGAGCGCGAGACGCTGGAGCTGCCGGCCGGCGAGCCAGTCATGATTCTTCAGCGAGTCACTACCACCGAGTCTGGCAAGGTGGTCGAGTTCGCCCGCGGCGTGCACTCAGCCTCGCGGTTCTCCTGGAGTTACAAGTTCAAGGTGCCCGACTAGGTGAGCAGCTGACAGCCATGAGCGCTGAACGACCGGGACTCCCCGACGACGTCATGGAGGACGCGCAGATCCTGTGGGACTACCACCAGCTCCACCACGAGTTGCGCACCACCGACGTCGGCATCGGCCTCGGCAGCCATGACCTCGGCGTCGCCGACCACACCGCGGACCTCTACCACCGCGGCATGTTCCCGCTGATCGTGTTCACCGGCGCCAACGCACCGACCACCGTCGATATCTTCCCGGACGGCGAAGCAGTCCACTATGCCCGGCGAGCCGTCGAACTCGGCGTGCCGGCAGACGCGATCCTGGTCGAGCCAAGCGCCACCAACACCGCCGAGAACATCACCTTCACCCGACAGCTGCTCACCGAGCACGGCATCAGACCACAGGCCGTCACTCTCATCAGCCGGCCCTACCAACAGCGCCGCGCCTACGCCACCTGCCGCAAGCAGTGGCCCGAAGTCGACGTCAACTGCTCATCGAAGCCGCAGACCTTCCGCGACTACCTCGACACCATCGCCGACGACAGCCGCGTCATCGACATGCTCGTCGGCGACACCCAACGCATCACCCTCTATGCCGAGCGCGGCTACGCCCTTCCGCAGCCCATACCCGCATCGATCCAGCGCGCGTACGAGCACCTAATTCGCCTAGGATTCGACTCCCGCTTAGTGACCTAGTTACATGCGCCGCAGAGCTTATTCGGCCTACCAGTGATCAAGGTCAAACGGATCAGAGTCCGCATCTACAAATTCCATAAACCGCGTAACCAACCGGCGCCCCACAACGGCGGTCGCTTGCGTGAAGGCCAGGGCCGCGGCCTCAGCGCTAGCGAGCTCCCAGGGGTACGGCCCATCTTCAGCAATCGTCCCCGGGATCAACTCCCGGACCCGAATCGCCTGCTCTCCACGACCATAGATCACAGGCAGTCTCACGAAAGAAACTCGATCGCCATCAACAATAAGATAGATTCCGAGATAGACATGCGAGTCTAGGTGTGATCCAGGCCCACTCCGCCAAGCTATCGCCACAAGAGCGGGCGAATTAGCCGCCAGACTGAACGGCTCAATCTTCCGATCTTGCAAGAAGTCGACGTCACCCGAGTCGATTAGTTGCGACATTGGGGACCCAGCGCTAGAAACGTCGATACCAAGCTCACCGCCACTTGCCTCGCTGAGGCGCATCAAATCGCCGTGCAGGAGCTCATCTAGACTGCGGTGCATCATGGTTCCGATATCATCGACGCGCGCCCGCAGTCTCCTCGTTCGATCCGCTTCGGCACGCCGAGCATCTGCGCTGCGGCGCTCAGCTAAGCGTGAGGCCACGGCCAAAGCTTCGGCAAGGTCCTGTCGATCCTGATGTGCTGGCAGGTCCGAGGCTCCAGAAAGTATTTCGGAAATAGTATCCAGCTCATGCAGAACGACGGCCCAATCGGCGAGCCGAGCGCGAGGATCGGTATCTAACAGCCGCGCGAATAGCTCGTTTAAGCCCACTAACAGGGGCACTCCAGTCACGCTCTCGATCCGATATCGCCGATCAATCTGCGCCTCACGAGCCGGTGGATTCGTGGCCGCGAGAATCGCCCAGGCGAGCTTCGCCCATGCATAGAAGTCAGCAGGTCGCTGATCAATCCCATCAGCGATTCCCGATTCGTTCTCGGGTGCTATGTAAAGCCGTGAACCAATCGCCTCGGCGGTCGCTGTTAACCGAACGCTCTCCTCGATGCTCAGGCAAAGCCCAAAGTCCGCCAAGAGCGGCTTGCGACCGTCAAGTAGAATATTCGATGGCTTTACGTCACGATGCGCGTAGCCTCGCTCGTGCAAGGCACGAAGGGCCGCGGCCACATCGCGGACGAGGTCGATGCCATCTTTTACACCCAGCGCTTCGGCTTCCGGCCCGACGAATTTCTGCAACGAACCCTCCATGTACCACGGCATCACAAACCACGGCCGCTCGATCGCCAGGTCTTGATCGACTATGGGCGGCACAGGCAAGGCGTGATCCGCGAGCCTAGCCATCGTCTCGACTTCACGTCTGAAGCGCTCGCGCCGGGCGGGGTTCTTGAGGCGCTTCAGCGCGTAGCTACGTCCGGCATCCCCACGCCTTGAGACCTCATAGACCCACGCCTGGCCAGACTCGTTCAGCGCACCTCCGGCGACTCTCGGCCAGTGCTTTGGCAGCCCCATGGATACCCCCACGTGTTAGTCCTCTAGTGCGGTCATCTCCCGCACCGAGTAGAATCCCTTCGCGGGATCGAATATAGGTAGGCTGTTCCTCTCTCCTTGCTGCAAGGGTCGGCCAGCGAAGTGCGGAGTTGATACGCCATTGCAACTCCACATCAACTGGAAAAGCTGTGTATTCAAGTGTTTATATACTTTCCCAATCTGAGGGACCCCGCCGATACCTGGATAGCGCTCATCCCCTGTGATCTCGCACAGGATCTCGAATGGCTCCATGTCGATATTATTGCCATCGCGATCACGCTCTCGAAGTAGCAGCCTTGTTCGCCTAATGGCGTCCACGACCGCTTGCTTATTGTCTCCGGAGAAGAAGAATTTCGATTCGTTGGCGCCCAGCAGTCGACGGAAGATGAAGCGTCGATTCCCCGCGTCGAACGCCAGCCTCCACGCCTTGAATTTATCGTCTTGCCAATCATAACCCCCGAGCAAGAAGTAGTTGTCAGGCTTATCTGGGTGGCGCTGACCCACTGGCAAGGAGTGGATGGCGTCATAGGTTTGTTGAAAAACACGCAACGTGTGACCCTTTAACTTGGAAAGCGGAAGGCGGCGACTGGAGCTAAACGGGTAGTTCTCAATAGCCCTCTGCATCTGCATCAAAAGTGGGTACGCCCATTGAGTGTCGCCGGCGAACGCTATCAATGCATCCGATCGGCCAAGTTGAAAGACCTTCTGTGCGTGATCCAACGCCTGACCACCACTCAATCGACTGTCGGAGGCAATCACCAGCTCGTAATGCGAGAGTACGCGTCGCAGATAGACGGTTAGCAGTGTCACAGATGGCTCCTAGAGTTCTGCACCCCTCAGACCGCGTAATCTAGCGCAAATACACCGCCAACGGCTCATCTAGGAATGAACGGTCCCGCGGATGCTTCAGGTCCACGTCGGTGCGCGCGTCCGCCCGCGATCGTCCAGCCCTGCTGAGGCGCTGCCGGCGTCACCCACCAACGGTCCGCCGCAAGCATTGGTCCCCGGTCCGTGGCATCGCATTCATCGCCCGATACCAGAGTCACTGACGCCATTGCCATGCCTTGCCACGACGTCCGCGCCGTGCATTGCCGGACTGAGCTATTGAGGATCAAGCCGCGCGCTGCGCGCGCCGTGCCCGCCCGGCCTCCGGGCCGGGCGTGCGGCCTGGCGGCCGTTCCGGGCCCTGTCAGCCGGCGGGCACGTTTCACGTCCGGCATCAGCTCGCCGAGCTGCTTCGGCAGCCCACGGTTGGGGGACGTCGTCCTCATAGCGGCCATTCTCTGGCCTCCGCTCCACGCCTCAAGGGCGCCTTCGGCGTCACTACGTGATCGCTACGCGACCCTTGACCCACTCCGCTTCAGCCAACGACCGGCTGCTATGAGGACGACGCCTCAGGCTGAGGGCCTTCAGACACTCATACCCCCACGAGAGCCGAGCCTGTCACCAACCTTGCCGTCACCGCGTGCCATTGAGGCTTTCGCTCGCTACGTACTAGTGCTTCTGTCCGAAGTGACCCGTGAGCCTGATCACGTGGTAGTTGAACCTCCACTGGGTCTTCTATCACACCAGAATGCGTGGTCCGGGCCAATGCTGCCGTGAACTGTGCCAGAAAATGAGTCTCCCGGTCGTACAGATCGTCCAGGGCAAGTCCGTGTCGTAGAGCGAGGAACCATAACGAGACGGAGCAGCCGTCGCCGTCTCGATAACGGAATACCCCTGGGGCGAGCCCGGGCTCCTTTGTGGCGGTATCTGGCGCGATCAGATTTGAGTCAGTGCGGGAAACACGATGATATATAAGCTCATCATCTGCAATACTCGGGTGATCCCAGACCCAACCGACTTCATCAGGCTCGTTCATGGAACAAATCTCGCCAGCCGGGATTCATTCGCTCAGTATCTTTATACACCTGCCCTAGCGCAATTTTCAGCTCGCGCCGTGGGAGCGAGGCGAAGCTACCCTCACATGTAACCTCGCCGTCGCTCTGGGCGATACGAACGTAGATGTTCCCGAACGATGGGACGGCGATATAAACAGTTCGGCCATTCGCCCGCCAGAAGAGGACCACATCACCATCGTCGACGCTCATATATGGGTAGATACTAAGAGGCGGCAAGACCAAGCGCGCGACGGCAATGGCTCGATGGGTCGCCCGATCCGCCTCGTGATCCTCGCGAGCGAGTGCTCGGGAGACAAGCCGCATATACCTAAGCGTCTGTTCGATATTGGATGTGTCATCCTTAAAGGGTTCGTCCCACGTGCTAGGCAGCTCTTGCACCTTCTCGTTGGTCGCCGGCCGAGCGTGCCCGTGTACATATGAGTTTCGGAACCGATTTAGCAACTGATCCCGGTCGGGAGGCGCTTCTGTTGGCTGAACCTTGCTTGAAGGAAGCCACTCTTGCTGATTCTCGCATAACTCGTCGTACGCAACACTCATGCCCGCCGCCCCCAGACCTCGTGCATCTTATCCGAACTCGATTTCAGGAACTCTTCAATGATGTAACCGTGTGCGCGCGCCAGTAGCTGCTCAACGGTCACCTCATTGTCGTCACCCCTAAAGCTTCTTGCGATCACCGTAAGCTCAGTACCCCCCTCGGCAAGCGGATCAAGTTCGAGCGCCACGTCATCCGACATCGGCACACGATCCACCTCAATGTCCCGACGGTATCGAATTCCGATGTAGACCGGGTCCGCCAGGGCGGGACTAACGGCCTCATCAATCTGCCACCCTGAAACCAATCCAGTCAGATAGTCCGCCGACGCGATCTGTGGAATCTCGTTGCGATAGTTGAGCTGCACATGCATTACACGAATCTCATTCCCCGATTCGCTTAGCACAGCGCCTAGCTCTTGATACCGCTTAAGAAGTTCCTCTCGCAAGGCTGGAAAGCCCGGGTAGGCCGTGCCTTCATTGCCGGATTCGAAACGCCATAGAACCTCAAGGCGGTCCGCCTGAAAGCTGACCATTCGACCAGATCGCTCATTAGAATACATAAGATATGGAGCGGGCCAGAAAGGACTGTCTTCGTCGTGCTCCGCGTTATAAATGCGTGGTTCAGGTGGAAATTCAAGAACGATTGGATAGTCACCTAAAAGGTTCTGGCCAAACTTCAAGAAGAGAGTGGATGACACTCTCGAAGAAGTAGTAAATCCGACGGTAATGGTCACGTCTCGAATTGGCGGGTCCGAGAACTCGACAGACTCGCCCGACTCGGTGCCCCCCGACACGTCATGCGTCGCCATAACCGGAGCGTACCCAACCATGACGAGGTTGGCTACGACCTAACTGATCTTCGAACCACATCAGAGATCGTGCCCACCGGCCAGGATGACGCACGGCCTAACACAGAAGACGGTGCCATCACCGGCGCACGCCGCGCGTGTTCGCCACGCTCTTGACATGCACTGACACGGCCACGTGCGGAAGTGGTCCTGCTCCCGGGTTCCCACGATGCCGCCTGTGGCCAGTGCAGGGGCCTTGGACCCGCCACCACGACAGCCGCCCATGTGTCAGCTGATTACCTGACGGTGATGCTGTGGCCGGGGAAGTCCGCGACGATGCGGATGCGACCGCCGAGGGCAGCGACGTAGCGACTGATGGTGTCGACCTCGGTGCGGGTGAGGTCGCCCCGCTCGATCTCGCTAACGCGCTTCTGGCTGACGCCCATGTCGCGGGCGACCTCGGTCTGGGTGCGGTGCTGCTCGCGCCGGATCTCGGCCAGGCGGTACGCGGCTTCCTCCGCCTCCAGCTCGGCACGTGCCTGAGCCACCGCGGCCTCGTCAACGTTCAGCTTCGCGCGGGTCTCGGCCCACGTCGGCCAGCGCGCAGTGCTGGTCGTGGTCTCGATCTCCTGAGTCATCTCGCCGCCTACGCCTTTCCCTCGTCGAGCATGGTCAGCCACTCGTCGTATCGATCGTCCGCGAGCGGGACGGACGCCTTGTACCAGCGCTCCCAATCGCCTCGCTTGTCGCCGGCCACCAGGAGGATCGCGGCGCGCCGTGGATCGAACACGAACAAGATCCGTACCGTGCGCGCACGCAGCTCCTTCATGTTGTGGTGCCGGCTGCCTTTGATGCTGTCCACCGTCGGTCGCCCCAGTGCAGGCCCGTCCTCGGTCAATCGATCAATGGCTGCGGTGACGGTCACCGCGGTCGTTCCAGACAGGCCCTCCAACCACTTGGCGACCTCCGGGTGTTCGTGAATCACCCAGGCACCCATTCAATATACCTCACAACTTCTAGTAGGTAGGCGGTATCGCGTCGCGCCCGGCCATCGCCGGGCGACCCATCCGATGGACCCGGTTACGGCGGCCGGCTCGTCACTCGTCCCGGCATCAAGGAAGCCGAAACAACGAGCCGGCCGCCGTCACGGAGCCGCTAGCGATCAGTCACGCCGGTCACGGACTCGTCCCGCCCAGCTCGGTCGCCCGTTCGGCTGCATCGGTCAGCGCGGCCGCGATCTCGGGCACGGACGCGGCGGCGAACAGGTAGCCGGCGGTCGACGCCCAGGGGGTGGTGACCGTTAGCTCAACACCGACCGAGGCCCGCGGCTGGACGCGTTGGGCGATGTTGATGCCGACCAGGCCAGCACCACGCTCCCCGCCTTTCACCGACGCCACGTACCGGCGATGGACGGCGTGCGTGCCGGTCTCGTCGCACCACCGCACCGGACACTCGACATTGCGCCCCGCAGTCGCGCTCACGACCGGCGCTCCAGCTCGGCCGTGAAGAGCTGCCTGACGTCTTCCAGCGACGAGCGCAGCTCGGCCAGATGGTCGGCCAACTCCGGGATGCCGGACAGCCTCTCCGCGTTCTGCTCGACCAGGTCGACGGAGCGTTCCAGCGTCTCCATGTGGACCTCGACAGCGAGCGCCCGGCCCGCACCAGGCGACAGCTTCCCGCGGTAGCCGATCACGAACCCGCCCCACCGGCGATACAGCCGATCCAGGCGTTCGATGATCTGCTCGTCGGTCATACCCGGCAGGTACGCCCGAGCATCGGACAGGATCTTCGGGGTCCAGCCGGCCCGCTGAGCGATGGCGCCGATGCGGTGCATCTCGTCGGCCAGCTGGTACGCCTCGATCGCCGTGATGGCGAACTGTGCGCGCTGCTTGGTGTCCTCCAGCTCGATCTTGATGTCGATCGTCGGGCCTTCCTCGTCGTGGTAGACGACGATCTCCCCGACCTCGTGATGCACGAATGGTGCGCGGGTGATGATCTCCCGCTGCTTCGGCTTCGGTACGGTGACCATGGGTCTCTCCCTGGTGACTTCAGGTTGGGATCAAGTCCCCGGACCGGTGTTGACGCACCGGCCGGGGGCGACTAACTGATGAGGCAGATCCCGCCACCAGGCGGACCACGAGCCCGCCGCTCTGGTCTCAGTTGTGGTCTCATTCGGGTATGTTCAGGCCCGTCCATAGCACAAGAAGGTGCTACCCATCGTCTGCAGGTCGGACGGTTCTGGATACAGACAAATGCCTGGTCACGGGCTTGGAAAGCGTGTTGGGAGCAATCCCTCAGGGGTTCGAATCCCCTATCCTCCGCCATGTGATGAGTCGGGACATCGTTCAGGTCTGAGTCGCGACATCGTTCAGGTCGGGACGGGAGTTCGGCCAGCGGCCGGGCTCCCGTTGTTCGTTCTCCAGTAACAGTGCTAGATGGCCGAGGCTGCGCATATTGGCGCGGCCCGCGTCCAGACACGCCTGCCACCACTGGGTCGGGTCGTCGCTCCAGACCACCACCGCGCCGCTACCTTTCCGGCGGGCCGGGTTGATCACGGCGGCCACCGCTGACAAGTTCAGAAGGGCGGCGTCTCAGCACATGCGGCCGCGGCCGTTTGAAGTGCTGGGGCCCACGGAGTGAGGACGGGTCCGATGACCTCGGGCTCGACCGGGTAGTGGTGGCCGGCCGGGGTGGTCCACCAGGTGGTGCCGGCCGGGTCGGTGACGATCTGGTAGCCGTGCCAGGTCTTGGCGCGGTGGTGGCCGTCGTGCAGGGCCCAGGTGTTGTCGGGGCCGGTGGTGCCGCCCGCCGCGTAGGGGAGCTGGTGGTCGATCTCGGCCTCGGTGGCCGGTCGGTGGCACGTGACGAAGCGGCAGGTCCGGTCGCGGGCGACCACGTGGGCGGCGAGGTCGGCCGGTGGGCTGTAGGTGCTGCGCCCGTACTCGAGCAGGCGGCCTTCGACCGGGTCGGTGAGCAGCCGGCGCAGGGTGGCGTCGGCGGTGATGCGGCGCACGGCGGCGGCGGTGATCGGGCCGTATCCGTCGAGTTCGCCGGGTGCGTCGCCGGCGCCGGTGATGGTGTGGATGGGGACGGTGACGTGCACGGTGGCGGGTCTGCCGCGACGGCGGCCGAGAACGGCCGGCCCGGCAGGCTCGTCCGGGCCGGCGGTGTCGGCTGGCCCTGGTGTGTCGGGTGGTGTCGGCTGGCTCTGGTGTGTCGGGTTGCAGCAGCCGAGGTGGCCGGATTCCAGCGCGGTCCAGGCCAGCCCGGTGAGCAGGTCGAAGCGCAACTGGTCCAGCGTGCGGTCGTCGCCGCTGGTGCGGGCGTGCCGGGCGGCGGCGTCGGTGGCGACCCACAGTGCGGTGACGTCCTCGGCCGGCCCGCACAGGGTGAGGGTGGCCATGCCATCCTCACCACCGGCGCACGCGGGCTCGGGACGGCCGACGTGTCGGTGCTCGGCCGACAACCGGCGGCGGTCCTCCGCCGCGGCGGGGTCGGCGGCGATCACCTCGCGGCGCAGCCGCTGGTCGAGCACCCACCGGGTGCGCGTTTCGGCGTCGGGCAGCACGACCGCCTCGACCCGGCGGCGCAGGATCGGGTCGGGGAGGCAGCGGGTGCGCTCGGCGATCAGCCGCGCCTTGTCCGCGTCGACGCGTCCCGCCTCGAGCGCGGCGAACGTGTCGGGGAGGTCCTCGGCCAGCTCAACGGCCAGCGCGACCCGCCCGGTCGCGCGGCCGGGCGTCCAGCGCAGCGCCAGGGAGATCTCATCGCCGGCCGCCTGGACCGCTCGGTGCGTGTGCCCGGCGCCCAGTTCGTCCGGGGCATCGCAGCGCTGGTACTGCGGCTGAGCGGCCAGCTCGGCGAACACCCGCAACAGCGCCGCCTCCTCGTGGGCGAGCTGACGCTGCCGCGCCTGCGCCACCACGACCAGCTCATGCGCCGACAACGCTGCGAGATCCACACCCGCCAGCGCCACCGACAACTCAGGCCCAGGCGGCAACGCGGCCACACGGTCGATCGGATCGGACACCGCACATCACCTTCTCGTCCACGATGCGGCGCTCCCGCGTGAAGAGCGCATGCCACCCCGTTGACCCGCGTCGGGCTGGGGTGGACGACCGCAAGCACATGGAACGGCTGCGACCGTGGACGAGGTGAGAACACCTGGCGTGATGTCCTGCTTCGATGCCCGGGAACCCCTTGCCGCCGCTCCCGGTGACGGCATGTTGCTGAGAACAAGTGTATCGAACGCGCGCACTAATCACAACCGCTGACCTGCTCAGGCCGGAAGGTCCCGGGCCGGGTCGGGGGCGCTGCGGTCGACCACAGCGCCCCTGACCTCAAGCGGGCCGGATCAGCCGCGGCGAAGGATGTCGCGCAGCACCTGCGGATAGTTGGTGATGACGCCGTCGACCTGCCAGTTGATGGCCCGGCGCATGTCTTGACCGGCGTTGACGGTCCAGACGTGGATCTCCATGCCCTGAGCGTGGACCTGCTCGACCGTGGTCTGGTCGATCACGCCGAGGGCGGGATTGACCTGCTGTGCCCACGTCGCGGCGGCCGCGATGTCGAGCTCGGTCGGCTTGGTGCCGTAGAGCAGGCCGACGGGCACGTCGGCCGCCAGCTCTTTGTACGTACGCAACCACACGTGGTTGAAGGACTGGACGACGACGCGGTCGGCACGCAGGGCACGGTTGAACGCCGGCAGCGAACGCAGTTCCTCGTCGAGATCGGCCTCGATGCCCGGATAGAGCTCCGGAGACTTCGGCTCCAGCAGCATGCCGGCCCGGCTTCCGACGGCGTTGACCCACTCGGCGAGCGTGGGCACCCGTTCGCCGGCGAACTCCGGGGCGAACCACGAACCCGCGTCGAGCTGCTTGATCTCCGCGAGAGTGAAGTCCCGGACGTTCCAGGGTGCGCGGTCCGGGAAGACCTCCTCGACGTCGGTGGTCCGGGCCAGGGTCAGGTCATGCATGATCACCAACACGCCGTCGCGCGTGCGCTGGATGTCGTTCTCGACGACATCCGACTTCTGGGCGATCGACAGCCGGACGGCCGCCAGGGTGTTCTCCGGCGCGACACCCGATGAGCCACGGTGCGCGATCACGTCGACACCCGGATCGGCCGTGCCGGCGGTGGCGGGCACGGTCGCGGCCAGGAGCGGTGCTGTCGCCACGAGGACAACACCGAGCGCGCGCAAGATGCGAGACATGGAGGTCTCCTTCCGATGGGGGTGGATTCCGGACGGAACGCCCGGAATCTCGCTCGACCTTTACGCATCGACCGGAACGTCCGGTGACGGTTGGTCAAAGCTGCTGTGACGCTCCGGCGGCTCCGGTGAGGAACTCGCGAACCACCGCCGCGGTCTCGGCGGCGGAGATGGTGTGATCCGCGCCGCCGTCGACGGTGACGTAGCGGGCGTTGGGGAGCAGGGACGGGAGCGCCTCGGCCGTCCGCCGCAGGACGGGCCAGGTGTCGGCGCCGGCCAGGACCAGCACGGGCAGCTCCACGGCCCGCATCTCCGGCGTCGGGCGGTCGTATGGGCGGCCCGTCACCGTCGCGTCGTAGACGACGGTGTGGGCGATGGCCTCGAGCGCGGGGAAGAACGGCGCCTGCCTGATCCCGGCGACCATCTCGGGCGGCAGGCCGATCCCCTCCAGCTGGAAGGTCGTCACGGCGTCCGCGCGGCGCCCGGCGGTGACCAGGGCGGCGAGCCGCGACGGCAGGTCGGCGGGGCGCCGGTCGGCGTCGTCCAGGGCGAAGGGAACCTCGTACATGACCAGCGACGTCACCGGCAGACCCCACGAGGCGGCCACCAGGCCCAGGTTCGCACCGGACGAGAAGCCGAACACGGCCGCCGAGCCGCCGACGGCCGACAGGACGGCGGCGAGGTCCTCGATCTCGCGATCGACGGCATAGGGCAGGGTGTCGCCGCTGTCGCCGCGGCCGCGCCGGTCGTAGCAGACGACGGTGTGCGACGACGCCAGCGCGGCGGCCACCGGGGCCAGCGTGTGCCGGTCGTTGAAGGCGCCGGACACGAAGACGATCGGCGAGCCGGAGCCGTCCTGGTCGTAGGCGATCGTGGTGCCGTCGGCGGAGGTGGTGGTGAACATGGGTGCTCCTTGAAAGTCGGTATCGACGGGTCGACCCCACGACGAACGGGATGGCGCACGATGGACACCATGAGCCAGCCGATTCGGTACCTTCTGCTGATCAGCGCCGACGAGGACCGTGAGAAAGAGATTGTCGACGACGACGGGCTGCGCAGGTTCCACGAGTGGATGGCCGACCTCGAGCGACGCGGGGTGCTGCGGGCGCACGAGGGCCTGCACCCGAGCCGGACGGCGACGACAGTACGGGTGCGCGACGGCGACGTGCTGCGGACCGACGGTCCGTTCATGGAGACGAAGGACCAGGTCGGCGGCTTCGCACTGATCGAGTGCGCCGGCCTGGACGAAGCGGTCGAGATCGCCGCGGGCCACCCCGCCGCCCGATTCGGGCAGGTCGAGATCCGCCCGGTCCGATGAACGAGGCGGACGTCGGCGCCGCCGTCGCCGAGGCGTTCCGGGACGAGTGGGGCCGCATCGTCGCGACGCTGATCGCCCGGACCGGCGACTGGGATCTGGCCGAGGAGGCCACGGCCGACGCGTTCGCCGCCGCCCTGGAGACCTGGCCGCGCGACGGCGTCCCGGACCGCCCCGGCGCCTGGCTGACCACGACGGCGCGGCACCGCGCGCTGGATCGCCTGCGCCGGGCGAAGGCCGGCAACGCGAAGCTGCGGCTGGTCGCCGCGACGGCGGATGAGCCGTCCGGAGCGAGCGACCAGGGCGGCGAGCCCGACGACGACCGGTTGCGCCTCCTCTACACGTGCTGCCATCCGGCGCTGGCGTTCGAGGCACAGGTCGCGCTCGCGCTGCGCACGCTGACCGGCCTGACGACGACGGAGATCGCCCGGGCGTTCCTGGTGCCCGAGGCGACGATGGCCAAGCGACTGGTCCGAGCGAAGGGCAAGATCCGCGCCGCCGGCATCCCGTACCGCGTGCCGCCACCGGACCGGCTGCCCGAGCGCACGAACGCGGTCCTCGGGGTCGTCTACCTGCTGTTCAACGAGGGCTACGGTGCCACCAGCGGTGACGGCCTGATGCGGCCGGAGCTCACCCGCGAGGCGCTCCGGCTGGCCACGCTGATCACGGAACTGCTGCCGGAACAGCCCGAGCCGCTCGGCCTGCTCGCGCTGCTCCGACTGCACGACGCGCGCGCCGCGACCCGCACGGGCGACGGCGGTGAGCTGGTCCCGCTGGAGGAACAGGACCGCCGCCGCTGGGACCGCGCGGCCGTTACCGGCGCCGTCGAGTTGCTGCGGCGGGCGCTGACGCACGAGCGGCCCGGCCCGTACCAACTGCAGGCGATGATCGCGGCCTGCCACGCGGTCGCCGTCCAACCGGAGGACACCGACTGGCCGCGCATCGTCCGGCTCTACGACCAGCTGCTCGAGCACCAGCCGACGCCGGTGGTGCGGCTGAACCGGGCGGTCGCGGTCGCGATGGCGGACGGTCCGGCCGCGGGTCTCGCGCAGGTCGACGCCG
The DNA here is from genome assembly GCF_900105925.1 of Jiangella alkaliphila. NCBI lineage: Bacteria > Bacillati > Actinomycetota > Actinomycetes > Jiangellales > Jiangellaceae > Jiangella > Jiangella alkaliphila. Next base: position 888,019 of record NZ_LT629791.1, read on the forward strand.
TCGCGGCCGAGCTCGACGGCTACCCGCTGCTGTCCGCCACCCGCGCCGACCTGCTCCGCCGCGCCGGCGACAGCGCCGCGGCCGCGGCTCAATACCGCGCGGCACTCGCGGGAGCCGGCAACGACGGCGAGCGCCGCTACCTCGCCCGGCGGCTGGCCGAGCTGGACCGGACGGCGGCGCCCCCGCCGCACGGCGGCAACGGAGATCATCAGCCACGCTCGGCACCTGGAACGGCATAATGCCTGGCGAAACGGCGCCCGCAGTTTAGACTGCGCTAGGTGATTTTCAAGCGCGTCGGAGACGGCAAGCCCTACCCGGAGCACGATACGGGTCTGCGGGCGTGGGCCGAGCTCCCCCCGCGCCAGATCCGCCTGGACGAGCTGGTCACCACCAAGCGCACGTTGTACCTCGAGGCCCTGCTCGCCGACGACTCCACGTTCTACGGCGACCTCTTCGCCCACGTGGTCGAGTGGCGCGGCGAGCTGTACCTCGAGGACGGTCTGCACCGTGCGCTTCGCGCGGCGCTGCAGCAGCGGCCGGTGATCCACGCCCGCGTCCTCCTGCTCCCGAACACCGAGGCATGACCTGCGGAAACGGGACATTCGCAGCTAGGCTGAACGCATCACACCCCCTGTCCACGCGGCCCCGCCGCCTACCCCGGAGCACGTATGGCGTTCGAGGATGAGCAGCTGACCGAGGAGGAGGCCGCCCGCAGGCATCACTGGCGGCGCATCCGCACCTCGGTGACACTGCTGGTCCTGATCGGCGTGGTCATCGGCGCCGCCTGGTACAGCTGGGCCAACGTCGTCGAGGACGACGAGTCGACCGCCGGGTCGACCGGCCAGCCGTGTGCACCGGGCCAGCCGACGGCGGCGCCCGCGCCGGCCGAGGTGCAGGTGAACGTGTACAACGCCACCGATCGCAGCGGGCTGGCCTCATCCGTTGCCCGGCTGGTCCGCGAGCGCGGCTTCGTCGTGGTCGACGTCGACAACGACCCGCTGGAGCGCTCCGTCACCGGGACGGCCGAGGTGCGGTCGCGGACCGACGACCAGGCCGCCGCCGAGCTCGTCGCGACTCTCGTGCCAGGCGCGGTGTACGTGCCGGACGAGCGCACGGAGGCGACCATCGACCTCGTGCTCGGCGACGCGTTCGAGGCGCTGGCCGACCCGGCGGCGCCGCCCGCGGCCCCGGCGGCTGAGCTGCCGCCCTGCACGGCCGCGCCCTGACACCCCCTAGATGACCTATTCCAAGGGGTCAGTGGTCGTATGCGAGAAGGGATCGTTTGATCGGTTGGCCGGTGCGGTCGTTGTGCCAGATCGCCGCGGTCAGTGCCAGGACGCGTTGCGCGACGCGGACCCAGACCCCGGTCGGGGTGTGCCCGCCGTGTCGTTCCAGGTCCAGTTGGCCCTTGAACGTGTCGTTGATCGACTCGATGACCTGCCGCAACGGTTTGAAGAAGCGGACTCCGGCGCGTGGGCGTTCGCCCTTGCGGGCCGGGCGCAGCAGGTCCAGGCCGGCCTCGGCAAGCGCTGCTTCGAACTGGCGGCCGTAGTAGTTCTTGTCCGCGATCACGACCTGCCCGACGCGGGCGGTGCTCAGGTCGGGATCGGCGCCGAGCATGCCCAGCAGGGTCTGGCGTTCGTCGGCCTTCGCGCCGGTCAGGGCGAACCCGACCGGCAGCCCGTGCAGCGTGCACAGCAGGTGCAGCCGCAGTCCCCAGAAGAACCTGGAATGGGAGGCGCAGTAGCCGTACTCTGCCCACCCGGCCAGGTCCGAACGCTGCACCGTCTCCTTCGACCGGCCGCATTCGACCGGGGTGGAATCGACCACCCAGACGTCATCGGTCCACAAGCTGGTGTCGCGGGCCAGCGCCCCGACCAGCCAGCCGATCGTGTCGGCCAGCCGCCGCAGCCGCTTGTTGTAGCCGGGCTGCTGCGGCAAACACGGGAACAAATGCCGCAGGTGAGCGCGCGCATGACGCAGCCAGCGCGCTTCGGAGGTGAAGCCCAGCAGCGCCTGCATCACCGCCAACGTGACCAGCTCAGCGTCGCTGATCTTCGGTTCGATCCCCACCCGCGGCCGCCACGGCAACCGGTGCGGAGATTCGATCAACAGGTCATCGACCGTCACGTACAGTGCAGTCGCGAGGGTGTCCAGGTCTGTCTTCACAAACCGATCTTGGACACCCTCGCCCATGCCACTGCCTCACGACACGCACCCGACCCCTTGGAACAGGTCATCTAGTCGTCGTCCTCGGGTTCCGGGCGGCCACGCTCGCCGAACCAGCCCGCGAGACGGCCACGGCGGCCGACGGCGCGCAGCCGGGCCTCGGTGGCGCGACGCAGCGCCCTCGGCGCGACGATGAGGATCTCGTCGCCCTGCAGCAGTTTGGTCCGCGGGCCGGGGACCATCGACGTGTCGCCGCGGACGATCAGCGCGATGCCGACCCCGGGCGGCACCCGCAGTTCGGCGACCTCGACGCCGTGCAGCTTCGAGCCGGCCGGCACACGGACGTGGATGAGGTCGGCGTCCAGCCGCTCCAGCGGCGCGGACTCGACGTCGGCGTCGCGGGTCGGGAAGGCCGGCACCATGCCGAGGCGCGCGGCCAGCCACGGCAGCGTCGGCGCCTGGAGCAGCGTGTACAGCACGCTGACGATGAAGACGACGGCGAACAGCCAGTCCGCCCGCTCGACGCCCTCGGCCAGCGGGATCGTCGCGAACACGACGGGCACCGCACCGCGCAGCCCCGCCCAGGAGATGAACACCTTCTCCCGGATCGACATCATGAACGGCGCCGTCGCCGCCCACACCGAGATCGGCCGGGCGACGAACGTCAGCGCCGCCCCAGCGACGACAGCCGTGACGAACGCGCCCGGCATGTCCGACGGCGACGACAGCAGGCCGAGCATGACGAACAGGCCGATCTGCGCCAGCCACGCCAGCCCTTCGACGAACGACCGGGTCGCGGCGCGGTGCGGCAGGTGCGAGTTGCCCAGCACGAGCGCCGCGATGTACACCGCCGCGAACCCGCTCATGTGCGCGAACGCGCCGACGGCGTACGCCAGCACCGTCAGCGTCAGCACGACCAGCGGGTACAGCCCGGACGCCGGCAGCGCCGTGCGCCGCAGGATCGCCGCACCCACCCGCCCCACCAGATAGCCCAGCACAGCGCCACCGACCAGCTCGTACACGACGGTCGCGCCGATCAGCAGGAAGCCGTCGTCGGCAGCGTGACCGCCACTGAGGATCGTCACCAGGACGATGGCCGGCGCGTCGTTGAGGCCGGACTCCGCCTCCAGCGCGCCGGACAGCCGTCGTTTCAGCGGCAGCCGCCGCAGCGTCGAGAACACCGCGGCCGCGTCGGTGGGCGCGAAGATCGCGCCCAGCAGGATCGCCGGCAGCCAGTCCAAGCCGAGCAGGTAGTGCCCGACAACCGCCACGACCGCCGTGCTCACGACCACGCCGACGGTCGCCAGCGACATGCCGATGCCGAACACCGGCCTGACCTCGTCCCAGTGCGTCGTCAGGCCGCCCTCGGCCAGGATGATGACGAGCGCCGCGTAGGCGAACGACCGCGCGAGCTCGGGGTCGGAGAACTGGATGCCGAGACCCGACTCGCCGATCGCCACCCCGATCAGCAGGTACAGCACGAGGCTGGGCAGGCCGAGCTTCACGCTCACCCGGACCGCGATGACGGCGGCGATCAGCACCAGGGCGCCGGCCAGCAGGAACACGTTGAGCGAGTCGACGGTCACGCCGCACCCCCGTCCCCTGTCGGCGAGCCGTGTCGCGTCAGGTCTAGAGCGTAGAGCGCGGTCGGCCTGGTCGCGCGACGAGCAGCCGGAGCGACAGAGCCCGCCCCGGACTCCGGGGCGGGCTCTGACACGCTGGCGGTAGCGGTGGGATTTGAACCCACGGTGGAGTTGCCCCCACACACGCTTTCGAGGCGTGCTCCTTAGGCCGCTCGGACACGCTACCGCCGTTGAGGGTACCGGAGCCCCGGGTGCACTAGGAAATCCAGCGGCCGGGTTCGGGTCACGACCGGCCGCCGCCCCACGCGCCGAGCAGGTCGTCGGCACGCAGGACGAGGTCCATCCCGGCGTCGTCGGCCGCTCCGGCCGGGCACACGGCGAGGAGCGCGGCGTCGGCGGCGCCCGGGACGACCTGCTGGGCGCGGCGCAGGGCGGCGGCGTCATCGGCGCTCAACGGCGTGGTCGTGCACCACTTGACCGACCCGACCGCCCGGACCTGCCGGCCGTGCGCCGCGACGACGTCGACCTCCGTCGAGTTGTCCCGGTTCCACCAGCCGCCGACGGCGTCGACGTCGCTCAGCGGGCCGAGGTCGGGAGCCAGTCGCAGCACGGCCTCGCGGACGACCGGCTCGACCGCCTTGCCGCGCCACGCCTGCCAGCCGCGACCGAACGCGTCGACCGCGAGATCGCCGCGGCCACGAGCGATGTTCGCCAGTTGCGGTCCGACGAACCGGAACCAGAAGCGCAGGTACGAGTCGGCCACCCGGTAGCGGCGCAGCCGGCTGTTCGGCGCCGCGCCGATCGGCAGGTCGGCCGCGACCACGCCGCCGACGCCCGCCAGCACCTTCAGGCCCCTGGTGACCGCGGTCTGCACAGTCGTGGTGTCGCCGTCCATGGTGTGGGTGACCCGCGAGAACGAGACCGGGCCGACCTCCGCGCTGCCGATGGCGGAGAGGATGCGGCGGGCCTGCGAGTCGGGCGGGAACTCGGCGTCGAGGGTCAGCTGCGCCATCACGGCGAGGTCGGACGTCTCGTCGCGCAACTGCTCGCGGACGAAGTCCTCCGCTGTGCCGGACGCGGCCAGGCGGCCGAGCAGCCGTGGAGAGCCGCCGGTGACGAGGTGTGCGTCGAACGCGGCGACGGCGGTGGAACCCGGGCCGAGCAGTTCGGCGCACTCGGACGGATCGAACGGCCGGACGACGACGATGCCGGCACGGCCGAACAGCGGACGGTCGTGCTCGGTCAGCCGCTCCATCATGGCGACGTCGGACCCCACGACGACGAGCAGGACCGGCAGGTTCTCGAGCGTACGGTCCCAGGCGTTCTGCAGCGTGCCTTCCAGCGTCGGGTCGGCCTCGACGGCCCAGGGGAACTCGTCGACGACCACGACGGCCGGTGACCGCTCCAGCGAGAGCCGCAACCGGCCGAAGAACTCGTCCCACGATGCCGGCGGCGACGCGAACACCACGGACGCCTCCGGCAGCGGCGTGGTCGCCGCGAGCGCGTCGCGCGTCAGACCGGCGAGGTGCGCGTGCGCGGACGCGTTCTTGACCGCGGTCGTGTAGAGGTACGGCCGGTTCCGGGTCTCGACGAAGTGCGTCAGCAGCCGCGACTTGCCGACCTGCCGGCGACCGCGAACGTCGAGCATGCGACCACGACCCGTCGCCGTCACCTGCGCCAGTTCGTGGTCCAGCCGCGCCAGCAGCGTGCGGCGGCCGTGAAACCGTCCGCCGTTAGCATTCATCTAGGTATGATACATCGATGTATGTTGGTGACCCTACCGCTGGGCGGCGAAGAAGTCGCGGACAAGGGCGCCACACTCGTCGGCGAGCAGGCCCGAGAGCACCTCGGGCCGGTGGTTGAGCCGCCGGTCGCGGACGAGGTCCCAGTGCGAGCCGACGGCGCCGGCCTTGGGGTCGGCCGCGCCGTACACGAGGCGCTCGACGCGGGCCAGGACCAGCGCGCCGGCGCACATCGAGCACGGCTCCATCGTGACGACCAGCGTGCAGCCCTCCAGGCGCCACGTGCCGAGCTCGGCGGCGGCCGCGCGCAACGCCAGCACCTCAGCATGCCCCGTCGGGTCGGCGTCGGCCTCGCGGCGGTTGTGGTCGCGGCCGAGCACGTCGCCGGCCGCGTCGAGGACGACGGCGCCGATCGGCACGTCGCCGGTCACCGGCGCCAGCCCGGCCTCGGCCAGCGCGAGGCGCATCGACGGCTCGTAGCGTCGGGCTGCGGGTCCCGCGGACATGCCTCGACCCTACGGGTCCGGCGGATGAGACGTGCGCCACCACTCGGCGCCGGAGATTCTCAGCGTCGCCACAGCAACATCACGAAATTCTTTGACGAGAACAGCATGCCAATGCGAAACTTAGAAGAACGAGCGTTCGCTTTACGGGAGACTCCATGACCCTCACCTCCCTTTCGATGATCGACCGCGGCCTGACCCCTGACATCGCCGTCGACGGTTCGGTGGACCGGGCGGCCGAGCTGCTCGAGCTGCGTCCGGGCGTGAACGAGCTGCTCAAGCTGCACGACCGCGAACTCGGCGTCCAGCTGCCGCTGCGCCGCGACGACGGCAGCATCGCGGTCGTGCAGGGGTACCGCGTGCAGCACAACGGCGCCCGCGGGCCGTACCTCGGCGGGCTCCGCTTCCATCCGCGGGCCGACCTGCGCCAGACCAGGGCGCTCGCGTCGCTGACGACGTGGCGTTCGGCGCTGCACGGGCTGCCCTTCGGCGGCGCCCAGGGCAGCCTGCAGCTCGACCCGTCGGACTTCTCGACGACGGAGCTCGAGGCGCTCACCCGGCGCTACGCGCTCGCCGTCAGCCATGTCATGGGCCCGCGGCTCGACATCGCCGCGCCCGACCTCAACACCGACGCGCGGGTGATGGCGTGGTTCCTCGACGCCTACGCGAGCCGGCACGGGTACGCGCCGGGCGTGGTCGCGGGCAAGCCGCTCAGCCTCGGCGGCGTGCCCAGCGGCGAGGCGGGGGCCGGACGCGGGCTGGTGTACGTGCTCGAGGCGGCGGCCCGGCGCTGGGGAATCGACCTCGGCGGGCAGCGGGTCGCGATCCAGGGCTTCGGCCACGTCGGCTCGTGGGTGGCGCGCGAGCTGTACGTGCGCGGCGTGCGGGTGGTCGCGGTCGGCGACGCCGGCGGCGCGGTGCTGAACGAGCGCGGCCTCGACGTCCCCGAACTGCTGCGGGCGACCGCCGCCGGGTACTCCGTCGCCGACTCCGGGACACCGTCGCAGCGCATCGCGCCGGAGGAGCTGCTGACGCTCGAGACCGACGTGCTGATCCCGGCGGCGACGGGCGAGGTGCTGACGGCGTTCAACGTCGACGGCGTGCGCGCGAGCATCGTGGTCGAGGGCGCCGCGCACCCCGTCACACCTGAAGCCGACGCCGTTCTCGACGCGCGCGGCGTGCGGGTCATCCCCGACCTGCTGGCCGGCGGCGGGGCGGCCATCGCCGCGTTCGCGGAGTGGGCCCAGGGCGTCGCGGGGGTGCCGTGGGACGAGCAGCGCCTGGCGACGGAGCTGCGCGGCCGCATCGAGCGGACGTTCGCCGAGGTCGCGGAGTTCAGCGAGGAGCACGGCTGCAGCTACCGCCAGGCGGCCTACGCACTCGCCGTCGAGCGGGTCGCGGGGGCCATGGAGCTGCGCGGCGGGTTCTAAGGCGGGTCAGGGCAAGACGTCGTCGAGCTGCGGGCCGAAGCCGGCGCGCGCGGCGATCTGCATGAGCATCTCGTCGGGGTAGCTGTCGAGGTCGTCGCAGATGGCGGCCAGGGCCATCGGATCGACCCCGAGATCGGCGAAGATCGTGAGGTCCCCGGCCGGCTGCACGGCGTCGTCATCGTCCGGCAAGGGCAGCCCGAGGCGTTCGACGACGTCGCGAGCCATCGGCCAGTCGGTGGCGGCCGTGACGTCGGACAGCAGCAGCCGCAGGTCGCCGCCGATCAGCCGGACGGCGTAGAAGAAGTCCTCGTCGACGGAGACGAAGGCCAGCGACCCGCTCTCGCCCGGCCGCTGGCGCAGCAGGTCGACGAGCTTGCCGAGGTCGTGCCCTAACTCGCGTGGCGCGATCTCGAGCAGCCAGCGTCCGTCCTCGCGGTAGGCCACGACCACGAAGTCGACGACGCCCTCACCGTCGGACACCACCGCACCTCTCGAGGACGGAGCGGCCCTACATGCTCTGCCGAAGCCGCCGGCTCAGGCCCACGGTGCGGCCGTGCCAGGGGGTGGAGCGAGCGAGCAACGCCCGGGCCTCGGCGAGTTCGCGGAGGAAGACTGCCCGCTGACGTAGGCGTGCGGCGTCGGCGACAAGCTCACCGCCGGGGGTGGGGGGATCGTCTGTACCCGAGCCGACAGGCTCGGCGATGGCGCCCTCGGGCATCTGGCCTCCGTTCTTCAGACGCAACCCCTGCACACTCTCGGGGACGCTAGCACCAGCAGACCCAACTGGTCGAGAGCGTGACCGGATTCAGATAAGTTCCTCGCATGCGTCTGCTGGCCGTCGACCACCCTCTCGTCGCGCACAAGCTCACCGTGCTGCGCAACGTCAAGACCGACTCGCCCACGTTCCGGCGGCTGGCCGACGAGTTGGTGACCCTGCTGGCCTACGAGGCCACCCGCGACGCCCGCGTGGCCGCCGTCGAGATCCAGACCCCGGTCGCGCCGACCACCGGCGTGAAGCTCAGCTCGCCGAAGCCGCTGATCGTCCCGATCCTGCGCGCCGGCCTCGGCATGCTCGACGGCATGGCCCGGCTGGTGCCGACGGCCGAGGTCGGCTTCCTCGGCATGATCCGCGACGAGGACACCCTCCAGGCGACCACGTACGCCACCCGGCTGCCCGACGACCTCACCGGTCGGCAGTGCTACGTCCTCGACCCGATGCTGGCCACCGGCGGCACCCTGGCCGCGGCCATCCGGTTCCTGGTCGACCGCGGCGCCGACGACATCACCGCCGTCTGCCTGCTCGCCTCACCCGAGGGCGTCGAGTACCTCGAGCGCGAGACCAGCGAGCTGGGCGTGCCGGTCACCGTCGTCACGGCAGCCGTCGACGAGCGGCTGAACGAGAAGGGCTACATCGTGCCCGGCCTGGGCGACGCCGGCGACCGCCTCTACGGCGTGGTCGACTAGAGCGACTTCAGCGCCGTCACGAGCGCCGTCAGTGACGCCTTCGCGTCGCCGAACAGCAGCGTCGTCTTCGGGTCGAAGAGCAGCTCGTTCTCGATGCCGGCGAACCCGGGCCGCATCGAACGCTTGAGGAAGACGATGGCACCGGCGTGGTCGGCGTCGAGGATCGGCATGCCGTAGATCGGCGACCCCGGCGACGTCCGCGCGGCCGGGTTGACGACGTCGTTGGCGCCGACGATCAGGGCGACGTCGGCCGTGCGCAGCTGGCCGTTGGCGGTGTCCATCTCCAGCAGCTGCTCGTACGGCACGTTCGCCTCGGCGAGCAGCACGTTCATGTGCCCGGGCATGCGACCGGCCACCGGGTGGATCGCGTAGCCGACCTCGACGCCGCGCTTCTCCAGCAGGTCGACCAGCTCGCGGATGGTGTGCTGCGCCTGCGCGACCGCCAGCCCGTACCCCGGCACGACGATGACCCGCCGCGCGTACGCGAGCATGATCGCGACGTCGTCGGCGCCGGCCGAGCGGACCGGGCGGTCCGACACCGTGCCGCCGCCCGCGGTCGAGCCGCCCTTGAAGGCGCCGAACAGGATCGACGACACCGAGCGGCCCATCGCCCGGGCCATCGCCCGGGTGAGGATCGTGCCGCTCGCGCCGACCAGCGTGCCGGCGACCAGCAGCAGCGCGTTCTCCAGCACGTACCCGCCCGCGGCCACGGCCAGGCCGGTGAACGCGTTGAGCAGCGAGATGACGATCGGCACGTCGGCGCCGCCGACCGGGAGCACCAGCAGCACGCCGGCCAGCAGCCCGACCAGCGCCAGGACGATCGCCAGCGTCACGCTGCCGGTCGCGGCCATCCAGACGCCGAGGCCGAGCGACGCCACCAGCACGCCGCCGAACACGAACGGGCCGCCGGGGAAGGTGATCGGGCGGCCGGTCATCAGCTCCTGCAGCTTGAGGAACGTGATGACGGACCCGGAGAACGAGACGGCGCCGATCAGGATCGTGAACGCCGACGCCAGGACGGCGCCGTCGGACAGCAGATCGGAGTGGCGCAGCTCCAGCAGCGCGACCAGCGAGGCAGCGCCGCCGCCGACGCCGTTGAACAGCGCGACGAGCTGCGGCATCGCGGTCATCGCCACGCGCCGGGCGCCCCACGCGCCGCCGACCGCACCGACCGCGACGGCCAGCAGGATCCAGCCGAGGTTGTCGATGTCGTAGGCGATGAACGTGACGACGACGGCGAGCAGCGCGCCGAACGCGCCGACCAGGTTGCCGCGCCGGGCGTTCTTCGGCGACGAGAGGCCCTTGAGGGCGAGGATGAAGCAGACGGCGGCGACGACGTAGCAGACCTGGGCCCAGACGGGGATCACGCGCCGCCCTCCTCGTCGGGAACCTGACGCGGTTTCCCGCCGAACATCTCCAGCATCCGGTCGGTGACGACGAACCCGCCGACCAGGTTCAGGGTCGCCAGCACGACGGCGATCAGCGCGACCACCAGCACGCCGGCCTCGTCCGCCGTCCCGGCCACGATGACGGCGCCGACGAGGATGACGCCGTGGATCGCGTTGGCGCCGGACATCAGGGGCGTGTGCAGCGTGGACGAGACCTTCGACACGACCTCGAACCCCACGAACACCGCCAGCACGAACACCGTCAGCAGCGCGACGCCCTCGGTCACTCGGCCTCCAGCAGCTCGCGGGTCGGGGTGTGCCGGACGACGCCGTCGTGGGTGACGGCGGCGCCGTCGACGATCTCGTCGGCGAAGTCTGGCGTGACCTTGCCGTCGGCCGTCATCAGCAGGACGAGGTTCACGATGTTGGCGGCGAGCAGCCGGCTCGCGTGCACGGGCAGCTGGCTGGGCACGTTGAGCCCGCCCCACAGCAAGGCGCCGCCGACGACGATCTCCGCGCCGGCGACGCTGCCCTCGACGTTGCCGCCGGACTCCGCCGCGAGGTCGACGACGACGCTGCCGGGCCGCATCGCCTCGACCGCGGGCCGCTCCACCAGCAGCGGCGCGGACCGGCCCGGCACGGCCGCCGTCGTGATCAGCACGTCGGACGCGGACACGTGCGGCGCCAGCAGGTCGCGCTGCAGCTGGGCGCGCTCCTCGGTCATCTCCCGGGCATAGCCGCCGGCGCCCTCGAGGCTCGGCAGGTCCAGCTCGACGAACTTCGCGCCGAGGCTGCGGACCTCGTCGGCCGACGCCGCGCGGACGTCGTAGGCCTGCACCCGGGCGCCGAGCCGGCGCGCCGTCGCGATGGCCTGTAGCCCGGCCACGCCGGCGCCGAGGACCAGCACCTCGGCCGGCGGGATCGTCCCGGCGGCGGTCATCGAGAGCGGGAAGAACCGGGGCAGCTTCTCCGCCGCGACCAGCACCGCGCGGTACCCGCCGACCAGCGCCTGCGACGTGAGCGCGTCCATCGACTGCGCCCGCGAGATGCGCGGCACCAGCTCCAGCGAGAACGCCGTCACGCCGGCGTCGCGGGCGGCGCGGACGACGTCCAGCTCCTGCGTCGCGGGCAGCAGCGAGACGGTGACGGCGCCGCCGCGCAGCGCCGCGAGCCGGTCCGGCGGCAGCGGCTGCACAGAGAGCACGACGTCGGCGCCGGCGAGCACGTCGCCGCTTGCGATGGTCGCGCCGGCCGCCTCGTACGCCTCGTCGGGATGCAGCGCGCCCCGACCGGCCCCGGATTCGACGGCGACCTCGAGGCCGGCACTGGTCAGTCGGCCGACAAGGTCAGGGACAAGCGCCACCCGGCGTTCGTGGTCACGGGTCTCGGCAACGACGACGACCTTCATCGCCCGCAGACGTTACCCGCCGACTACGGGTGATCGACAGGGGCTCGCCACGTGTTGGTCGGTCCCGTAGGGGAAGAGCCCTCCCGTGGATGGAGACGAAACACGGTTCACCGGGGACAATGGAAGTGCAACATCCCCGAGAAAGGACACGCCATGGGCAAGAACACCACCTGGATCGTCGGAGGAGCGGCCGCGGTGATCCTCGCGCTCTGGCTGCTGCCCTGGTGGCTCTTCCTGATCGTCGTGATCGGCGTCCCGGTCGCCGGTTACCTCATGCTCGACCCGTCCCAGCGGCGCAAGCTTCGCAACCGCCGCAACCGGCAGATCGGCCAGTAGCTCAGCCGTAGATGGCTGATTCACATTGTAGACACCGGACCCGCATGGTCTTAGGCTCCTCGGTGACGAGGAGGTCGCCATGCGGGTCCGTGCGTTCATCACTCTGGTTCTGGCCGGGTCGCTGCCGCCGATCATCGGAGGCCTGCCCGCGCTGGCCGAGGCCGAGGTCCTCGCGGCACCACCGGACTACGCACTGAGCTGGGCCGACGAGTTCAACACGACCTCCGTCGACACCACCCGCTGGAGCTTCCGCACGAACACGCCCTGGAACGCCTGGAGCACGCAGCGGCCCGAGAACGTCACCGTCGGCGGCGGCGCGATGACCGTGCATCTGTGTCCCGTCGGCCGGTCCGGCCCGGGCTGCACGCAGACCTTCGCCACGACGCTCTACACCGGCGGCGGGCTGATCAGCAAGGATCGGCCTCGCTACGGCTACTACGAGGTCCGGGCGCGCACCAATGTGGGCAGCGGCTGGCACACCGCGTTCTGGTCGGCGCGACAGGGCGGCACCGGGCCGCGCACCGAGATCGACGGCTTCGAGATCGACTCGCACGTCCCGGACCAGATCCGCCACAACGTCATCGCCTGGGACCACGGCGGCACGCTCACCAGCAAGATCTATGGCGTCGGCTTCGACAGCTCGGCGGACTGGCACGTCTACGGCTACGAGTGGACCGAGGACTCCCTCCGGTTCTACGTCGACGGCACGCTGAAATGGAGCACGCCGTACGCAGCGGGCACCTATGCGCACGACTTCCCCAACGTCTGGCTCACCGCGATCGCCATCGACCTCAACGACAGCCCCGGCGTCGACGACAGCGCGCTGCCCGGCCGCGTGCAGTTCGACTACGTCCGCTTCTACGAACGCGACGCCTACGGCGACAACAACACGCCCACCGGCGGGTACGCCGAGTCCGGCACCGGCTGGGCCGACTCGTCCCTGCCCGCGTTCGGGCGGTTGACCAACCGCTTCACCTGCGACCCGGGCACCTCTGCGCACTGGACGGTCCGGCCGCCCGCCACCGGCACGTACCGCGCCTACTTCTACCGGGTCGGCGGCACCGGCGGGCAGGCCGACGCCCCTGTGACCGTGGCCGACGGCGGCACCACGCTCGCGACCGCCCCGGTGAACTTCAGCACCACGGGGAACGCCTGGGTGCCCGTCGGCGGCACGTTGTCGCTGACCGAGGACCGCCCGTACACCGTCCGCGTCGCCCGGACCGGCGCCGGCTGCATCCGCGCCGACGCCGTCAAGTTCGTCCGCCAGTGATCCCCGCCCCCGCTCGTCCAGGAGGTCATCACGTGATCGTCCCCGCCCGGCGTACCCGCGTCCGGTCCACGCTCGCATTGACGGTCGTCGCCGGCCTGAGCGCGGCGACGCTGTCGGTCGCACCCGCGGTCGAGCCCGCCGCCGCCGAGCCCGTCGCGGAGCCGGCCGCCGCCGAGCCCGTGTCGCCGTTGCCCGGCTATGAGTTGGCCTGGGCCGACGAGTTCGACGGCACCGAGCCCGACGGCACCGGGCTGGCCACCGACGACTGGTACTACCGCGAGAGCGAGAAGGCGGTCTGCTCCAACTCGCCGGACAACGTGACGGTCGCGGACGGCCTGCTGCACATCGCGCTGAAGCGCGAGGACCGCAACGGCATGGAGTACACCTGCGGCGGCGTGATCAGCAAGGAGTGGTTCGGCTACGGCTACTACGAGACCCGCGCGCAGCTCTGGGGCGACCAGGGCTTCCACTCGGCGATGTGGACGACCGGACTGTCGGACGCCATGCCGGACACCCCGGAGTACAAGGGGCCGAACAACCGCATCAACGAGATCGACGGGTTCGAGATCGACTCGCACGCGCCGGACAAGGTCCAGCACCACTCGCACTGGTTCGTGCCCGCGCACATCGGCAACCAGGGCGGCGTCTACACCGGGCCGGACAGCTCCGACGGCTACCACACGTACGGCTTCGAGTGGCTGCCGAACGAGATCCGCTGGTACGTCGACGGCGTGCTCGCACGGGTGCAGCCGTACTCGGGCCCGCACGGGCTGCAGAGCATCTGGCTGACGACGCTGGGCTACACCGCGCCGGTCGACGAGACGAACCTGCCGGGCGTTACCACCTGGGACTACTTCCGCTACTACGCGCCTGCCGACGACGGGAACGGCACCACGCCGGGCAGCGTCGTCGTCGACAACGGCGAGGCCGGCTACGCGGAGTCGGGCGGCTGGGAGAACACCGGCGAGGCGTTCGGGTTCCAGGACCGCGAGACCCGCCGCTCGACCGGCGCGGACTCGACGGCCACCTGGACGCCGGCGCTCGACGACGCCGGCGAGTACGAGGTGTACGTCTGGAACCCCAGCTTCCTCGCCACCGGGCACACGGCCGCGCGGTACACCGTCATGCATGCGGGCGGCAGCACCGACGTCGTCGTCGACCAGAAGACCGCCGGCCAGCGCTGGGTGAGCCTCGGCTCGTACGACCTGACGCCGGGCGCGGGCCACGGCGTGCGGCTGGCCGGCGACCCGTCCGGTGCGGGCACGCTGCGCGCCGACGCCGCCAGGTTCACCCCGGCGATCGTGGTGGACGACGCCGGCTCCGGCTACTCCGAGGCGGGGACGTGGGCCGGGTCGTCGGCGGTGACCGGCTGGGGCGGCAGCGGCACCCGCTACGCCAGCGGGTCGAGCTCGACCGCGCGCTGGACCCCCGACCTGCCCTCGGGCGGCGCGTACGACGTCTACGCGTGGACCCCCGCCGACGCGCTGAACACCGACGGCGCCCGGTTCACCGTCGCGCACGCCGGCGGCAGCACGGTCGTGCCGTCGGACGGCGTCGAGGACCGGTGGACGCACCTGGGCCGGTACTCCTTCGAGGCCGGCGCCGGCTACGTCGAGCTGGGCAAGGACTTCGGCGTCACCGGCTTCATGCGCGCCGACGCGGTGAAGTTCGTCCCAGCGCCGACGGGGCCCGACGCGGCGCCGCCGCAGGCACCGACCGGGGTTCACGGGACCGTCGACGCGACCCCGGCCACGGGCGACGCCGTGCTCACCTGGCAGTGGCGCCCGTCCGGCCAGACGGACGTCGCCGGCTACCACGTCTACCTCGACGGGCAGCGCGTGAGCTGGCAGCCGGTGGTGCGTCCGTCGTTCCGCATGCGGGAGATGCGGGCCGGCCAGCGCCACCAGATCACGGTGACCGCCGTCGACAGCGCCGGGCGCGAGTCGGCGCCGTCCCGCCCGGCACCGGTCCGCGTCCCGGTCGACACCCAGGCGCCCGCCGCGCCCACCGGGCTGACCGGTGAGGCGGCGAACGGACGCGCCATCCTGTACTGGTCGCAGAACACCGAGGTCGACCTGCTCGGCTACAACGTCTACGCCGACGGCGCGCTGGTGAACCCGAAGGGACCGGTCGGGCACATCGCCGACCCGGGCTTCACCCGGCTGGGCTTCCCGGTCGAGGAGCTGGCCAACGGCGAGGCGGTGCGGCTGGAGATCCGCGCGGTCGACCTGTCCGGCCACGAGTCGCCGCCGGCCGCCGTCTCCGTCACCCCGCTCCCGATGAGCCTCGTCGGCGTCACCGACCCTCAGTACAGCGAGCAGGGGACGTGGACCGGATCGAGCGTGCCGGGCTGGCTGCGCTCCAGCACCCGGACCAGCAACGTCACGACGGCGACGGCCACCTGGCGGCCGGACCTGCCCGCGGCCGGCGGCTACGACGTCTACGCCTGGGTGCCCAACCACGCCAACAGCACGACGGCCGCCCGGTACACCGTCACCCACGCCGGCGGTCAGGACACCGTCGACGTCGACCAGACCACCGGCGGCAACCAGTGGATCCTGCTCGGCCGGTACGACTTCGCCGCCGGGACGGACGGCGACGTCACCGTCTCCAATGCCGCCGGCGGCGGCATGTACCTGCGCACCAGCGCCGTGAAGTTCGTCCCGGCCGGCTGACGGGTCAGGCCCGGCGCAGCCGCAACGTCACGATCTGGAACGGCCGCAGTCGAAGCGTCACGCCGTCACCGCCGGTGACCAGCGCTGACGCTTCGACCGGCCGCTCCAGCAGGTCGGTCTCCTCGACGCCGGCCACCGGGAACGACGGGGTCAGCGTCGCCGAGGTCCGGCCGCCGCGTGCCTCGTAGAGCCGGACGACGACGTCGCCGGAGCGGTCGTCGGCCAGCTTGACCGCCGACACGACGACCGAACCGCCGGACACCCGGACCAGCGGCTCGACCTCGTGCCCGGCGCCCTCGACGAGGCGCGGCGGCAGGTTCAGCGCGTAGCCCTCGCGCACCGCGTCGTCGATCGACGCGCCGGGCACCAGCGAGTACCGCAGCGTGTGCACGCCCTGGTCGGTCTCGGGGTCGGGGTAGCGCGGCGCGCGCAGCAGCGACAGCCGCACGGTCGTCGTCGTGCCGCCGCCCGGCGCGCCGCCACGGCGCACGTCGTGGCCGTAGGTCGAGTCGTTGACCAGCGCGACGCCGTAGCCGGGCTCCTCGAGGTGCACGAACCGGTGCGCGCACACCTCGAACCTGGCCGCGTCCCACGACGTGTTCTCGTGCGTCGGGCGGTAGTGGTGCCCGAACTGCGTCTCGTACGCCGCCCGCTGCGTCTGCAGGTCGAGCGGGAAGGCCGCCTTCAGGAACTTCTCCCGCTCGTGCCAGTCGGCCTCGGTGGTGACGTCGACGCGCTTGGCGCCGGGTTCGAGGGCGATCTCCTGGACGACGTGCGAGTCGCCGAAGGTGCGCGCCACCCGGACGGTGGACGGCCCGGCGGCGCTCAGCTCGTCGACGTCCACGAGGTCGGTGACGGTGTTGCGGTAGAACTCGTCGACGTCCCAGGCGTCCCACTGGTTGGGGAGGTCCTGGTGCAGCTGCAGCAGGTTGGCGGGACCCGCGAGCACCTCGCGGCCGGCCTCGAGGTCGAGCACCGACGTCAGCAGCCCGCGGCCGTCGACGGTCACCCGCAGCAGGCCGTTGTCGAGCACGTAGCCGCCGTCGGCCGGGGTGACGGCGGTCGCCGGCGCGGACTCGGTCAGCGCCACAGGGGTCGCCGCGAAGGCGGGCACGTCGCAGCGGCCGTGCGGCGCGGCGTTGAACGCGACACTGGTGCTGCCGGACCCGGCCAGCGCCTGCTGCGCGCGGCCGACGATCTCGGTCAGCTCGGCGGCGATGCGCGCGTACTGGTCGCGCGCCTCACGGTGCACCCAGGCGATCGACGAGCCGGGCAGGATGTCGTGGAACTGGTTGAGCAGGACCTGCTTCCAGATGCGGTCCAGGTCGTCGTGCGGGTACTCGGCCAGGCCCGCCACGGCCGCCGTCGCCGACCACAGCTCGGCCTCGTGCAGCAGGTGCTCGCTGCGCCGGTTGCCCTGCTTGGTCTTGGCCTGCGACGTGTACGTGGCGCGGTGGATCTCGAGGTACAGCTCGCCGGACCACACCGGCGCATCGGGGTACTCGGCCTCGGCGGCGGCGAAGAAGTCGGCCGGCTTCTCGATGGTGACCCGCGGCGAGCCCTCCAGGTCGGCCGTCCGGCGCGCCTGGGCGATCATCTCGCGGGTGGGCCCGCCGCCGCCGTCGCCCCAGCCGAACGGGACCAGCGAGCGGTTGGCGTCGCCCTTGTCGCGGAAGTTGCGGACGGCGTGCGCCAGCTCGCCGCCGGACAGGTCGGAGTTGTAGGTGTCGACCGGCGGGAAGTGGGTGAAGACGCGGGTGCCGTCGAGCCCCTCCCACCAGAACGTGTGGTGCGGAAAGACGTTCTGCTTGTTCCACGAGATCTTCTGGGTGAGGAACCAGCGCGACCCCGACAGCGCGACCAGCTGCGGCAACGCGGGCGAGTAGCCGAACGAGTCGGGCAGCCAGACCTCCTGCGTGTCGACGCCGAACGTCTCGAGGAAGTACCGCTTGCCGTGCACCAGCTGCCGGGCCATCGCCTCCGAGCCGGGCAGGTTGGTGTCGGACTCGACCCACATGCCGCCGACGGGCACGAACCGGCCGCCCTTGACCTGCGCCGCGACCCGCTCGAAGACCTGCGGGCGGTGCTCCTCGATCCACGCGTACTGCTGCGCCGACGACATCGCGTAGACGAGGTCGGGGTACTCATCGAGCAGGCTGACCACGTTCGACGTCGTGCGCGCGACCTTGCGGACGGTCTCGCGGACCGGCCACAGCCACGCGGAGTCGATGTGGGCGTGCCCGACGGCGGAGAGGTGGTGCGCGCTGGCGTTCGCCGGCCTGGTGAGGACGTCGGTGAGGTGCGCCCGGGCGGCCGCGGCCGTGCCGGCGACGTCCTGCAGGTCCAACGCGTCGAGGGACCGCTCGACGGCGCGCAGCAGCTGCCACCGTCGCGGCTCGCCCTCGGGCAGCTGCGGCATCAGGCCGCCGATCGCCTGCAGGTCCTGCCAGAGCTCCCACACGTCCCGCTCGAAGACGGCGACGTCGGCCCGGTTGACGCGGTACAGCGGCTCGCTGCCGGCGGTCGACTTCTCCCCGAGCGGCGTGGCGGCGAACATCGCGTCGCCGCCGGGGAGCAGCTGCGGGTTGCCGGCCGCCTCGACGTAGAGGTCGATGCGCTCGCCGCCGATGGCCGGGTCGGCGACCGGCAGCCACGCGTTGCGCGGGTGCAGCCCCTTCACGACCGACCCGTCCGGCCGGTACGCCAACCCCTCGGCCTGGAAGCCCGGCGAGTGGTCGGCCCAGCCGAGGTCGAGCACCAGCTCGACCCGGCGGCCGGCCGCCTCGGCCGGCACCTCGCCGGTCACGTGGAACCACGACGTCCCCCACGGCGGCCCCCAGCGCTCGCCCACCTCGGCCGGGACGTACCGGCCGTCGGCGACCGCCTCGCCGCCGGGCAGCGCGGCCTGCGGCGGCACCGGCTCACCCTGGCCGCCGTCGACGTGCCAGACCGTCAGGGATAAGGGCGCGACCGTGCGGTGGACGGCCGGCGCGAGGCGCTGGGTCAGGATTCGCTTCAGACGGTTCTCGACCAGGGCGCGGTTGTCGTGCATGCGGGATTCCAGCCTCCGTCGGACGGACTGCGATGCGAGCCGGGCATCAACGGTACGACGTTGTGGGAACGACACCAGAGGGGGCCGCGCGGTATACCCGGATTGCGTAATGAAGATCTCAGCGTCGTCTCATGATCAGGCCCCATCGGCGTCGCTACGGTCGCAGGCGACGTGCCCGGACGGCCCGGGGGCGAGGGTGGGACCGCGGCGTCGCGGTAGGGGCGGAGGACGTCATGGGGGCGGGACGATGGGCACGGCCGATCGGCGCGCTGTGCATCGGGATCGGGGCGGTCGGGGTGGTCGCGCCGCTGGCACTGGCCGATCCCGACGACTTCAGCATGACGTCGACGACCATGGGCTTCGGCTCGGTGTTCGTCGACGAGACCGGGACCGAGGTCCTGACCATCCGGAACATCGCCGACCAGGCGCTGGCGCCCGTGGTGACCGGCGGGCTGGTGCCCGCGGGCGAGCCGTTCGAGTCGACGACGACGTGTGACGGGTCGGAGCTGGAGCCGGACGAGACCTGCGAGTTCCGGTACACGTACACGCCCGCCACCGTCGGCGCCGACACGATCGACGTGCCGCTCACGCTGGAGGGCGTGTCGTACACGGTGTCGCTGACCGGTGCCGGCGCGGCCCCGATCGAGGTGTCGTCGGCGGCGCTCGCGTTCGGCGCGGTGGTCGTGGACGAGACGGCGGAACTGGACGTCACCGTCACCAACCGCTCGAACATCACCCGGACGCCGTCCGTGAGCGCGCCCGCCGTCGAGTCGGACGCGTTCGCGGCGACGTCGACCTGCGGCGGCCCGCTCGCGGCCGGTGCGTCGTGCGCGGTGACGTACGCGTTCACGCCGGTCGCGGCGGGCGCGGCGTCGGCGGGCGACGTGCTCGTGGTCGACGGCGTCAACCACATCGTGTCGCTGTCCGGGACCGGAGTGGTCGCGACGACGCCGACGGCGGTCGTGGCGAACGACGGGCCGGTGGCGGAGGGCTCGGTGGCGACGGTGTCGTTTTCCGGCCAGGCCGACCCCGGCGGCGCCCTCGTCGAACCGTTCACCTATAGCTACGACTGGGACGGCGACGGCGTGTTCGACGTGGTCGGCAGCGCGTCGGCGGCTCCGGTCCCGGCGACGTTCACGGCGGACGGGCCGTCGGTGGTCGGCGTGACGGCGCGGATCACCAACGCGATCGGCCGGTTCACCGAGTACGAGACCGACGTGGTCGTGCAGAACGTGGCCCCGGAGCTGACTGTGTCGGGGCCGGACGCCGTGGCGGTGGGTGGGTCGGGCGGGCTCTCGGTCGCCGTCGTGGACCCGGGCGCCTCGGTGGAGTCGTACACGTACGTCGTCGACTGGGAGGGCGACGGTGTGGACGACCAGACCGTGGTGGGTGGGGCGCAGCGGTCGATCGTGCAAACCTTCTCGGACGCGGGGACGTTCGACGTCGGGGTACGGGTGTCCGACGGCGACGGCGGCAACGATTCGGCGACGCATCGGGTGACGGTCAGCGGTTCGGGGACGCCGTCACCCACGCCGACCGGATCGCCGACGCCGTCGGAGTCGCCTTCCGAGTCGCCCACGGAGTCGCCTTCGGAGACGCCGTCGCCGTCCGGGACGGGGACGCCGTCGGAGTCGCCCTCGCCGTCGGAGGCGCCGTCTCCGTCGGAGTCGCCCTCGCCGACCTGGTCCGCGAGCCCGGATCCGTCGCCGTCCACCGATCCGGAACTGCCCGACACGGGCACCGGATCCGGCGTCGCGGCCATGCTGGCGGGCGCGCTGCTGATCGGCGTCGGCGCACTGCTGCTCCTCGCGACGCACCGGCCGCGCCGGACGGCCTGACTCAGCCGGTGCAGCGGACGGCGTCGATCGTGCCGGTCAGCTCCGACGTCGTGAGATAGCCGCAGTCGTCGACGAGGTAGGCGACGGTCTCGGCCTGCAGGACACTGCCGGCCGGGACCCGCCGCCGCGGCCAGTCCGGGAACGTCGCGATGTCGGCGCCTGGCTCCGCCGCGCGGTACTCCAGCACCTCGTCGTACGTCCGCAGCAGCACGCGGCCGGCGGCGAGGTCGGCGGAGGCGTCGGTGACGACGTTGCCGACCAGCCCCGCGAGGAAGCCGTCCTCCGGCTCCGGCAGCTCGATCTCGCCCAGCAGCGCGAACTCGCCGCCGTCGGCCGGGCCGCGGTACAGCCGGGTGCTGCCGGTCTCGCCGGTGTCCTCGTCGAACGGCGCCTTGCTGACGACCAGCAGGCGGCCGTCCGGGTCGACGAGGAGTGTCTCGGCGTCGGTCGGCCCGGCCTCGTAGTCGAACTCCAGCGCGTCGGCGTCGACGTCGAGGCTGGCCGGCGGGTCGTCGAGGTCCGGCTCCGGCGCCCGGTAGACGGTCACGTGGTCGCGGCCGACGTGGTCGCCGATGTCGCCTACGTACAGGCACGACGTCTCCGGGTCGTCGCCGCACGGGCCGACGGCCAGCGCCTCGGCGTTCTCGGTGTCCATGCCGGCCAGCTCGAGCCGGGCGACCGGGGTGCCGTCCTCCTGGACCACCGCCACCTCTGCCGTGCCGGGCTCGTCGCTGACGACGTAGTAGAGGCCCGGTGTCCGGACGCTCGCCGCCATGCCGCTCACCTCGGCGACGGTGTCGTCCGTGAGGGTCCCGACGGTGTCCGGCTCGCCGTAGCACGGGCTGTCGCAGTCGGGCGACGGGTCCGGCGACTGGTCAGTGGCCGGCTCACTCGGCGGTTCCGGCGAACGGTCCGCCCGGCTGTCTTCGGGAGTAGCCCCGGCGGAGGATGAGCCGGTATCCGTCGAATCAGAGGTCGATCCCGAGCAGGCCGTGAGCTGCAAGGCCGCCGCAACCGTCACGACAAGCACACGACTCCCCGTTCCCCCACGTGTCACGCGACCGGGCAAGATTTTTCCTCGTTCCCTTCGCGTTCGACCGGGGCCGGACATAGCCTCGTAAGCAAGAGCGGCACCATTCTCGCCCCCCGGGGTGGTGCCGCTCGGTCGTGTCCGGCGCGTGTCGCAGGGGGTCAGGCCGAGGCGACGTCCGCCACGTGCTCGCTCAGCCCCAGCACGTCGCGCACCACCTGCAGCAGTTGCGGTCGCAGCTCCGCGTTCGAGACGTCGGGCAGCGCCAGGATCGCCACCACCACGCCCAGCGCGGCCGATGTCCGCACTCGCTGCTCGACCGACAGATCGCCGTTGGCCAGCAGCCCCGCCAGCCGTGCGTCGTTGGCGCGCATGCGGCCGAGCAGGGTCGAGTTCGACACGCCGGCGATGTCGTTCATCGCGTAGGTCGCGACCCGGCGATGGGCCAGCAGCAGGTCGATGTAGCGCTCGACGAGCGTCAGCCGCCAGCCCGGCTGGTCGATCGCCGACGTGTCCGATTCCGCGTCGGCGATGATCCAGTCCTCCCCGTCGACCATCGGCCGCAACAGGTCGTCGAGAATCTCCACCTTCGTCCGGTAGTGGTAGTAGACCGCCGCCTTGGTGATGCCGAGTGCGTCGGCTATCTCACGTAGCGTCGAGCGCTCGTAGCCCTGCCGGGAGAACAGGTCGAGCGCGACCTCGCGGATGTTTCCGGCCGTGTCCATGCCGGGGCGCCCCTCGTCTGTCATCTCCGTCGCCGCCTCGCTGATCGGGAAGTGAGCGCGGCCACACAATACGTTAACTACTTGCCGGCCGACAAGTGCGGTCGTAGCGTGAGACACACAGCACTTGTCGGCCGACAAGTAGAGGCAGAACTTCAAGGGGGCGCTGGCGCTCCTGGCACGTCGCCAGCATGGAGGACCGATGGCCTCGGACACCCTGTCGCGGCGACCGCCCACGCTGCGCCGCGTACATACCAACTCACGACTCGCCACGGCCGCGAAGGAGATCGGCTTCCTTCTCTCGGCCGCGCTGCTCTACACGCTGGTCCGCGGCCTCACCAGCGACCGCGTCGATGCCGCGTTCCGCAACGCCGAAGACGTCATCTCGTTCGAGAAGACGCTCGGAATACACGTCGAGACCGAGCTGCAGAGCCTCATCCTCGACCACGAATGGGCGATCGACGCCGCCAACGGCTTCTACATCTACGGCTATTGGCCGGTGTTCGTGCTCACTCTGGTCTGGCTGATCGCCCGCCGGCCGGTGGCGTACCCGTTCTATCGCAACGCGCTGCTCGCGTCGGGCGCGTTCAGCCTGGTGATCTTCGCGTTCTACCCGCTCGCGCCGCCGCGGTTCCTGCCCTGGCACGGCTTCGTCGACACCGTCTCGGTCGCGGTGCCGACCTACCGCGACATGAGCTCGTCCAGGCTCGTCAACGAGTACGCCGCCATGCCGAGCCTGCACTTCGGCTGGATCCTGCTGCTCGGCATCGCCTGGGTCGCGCTGTCGCGGGTGCTGGTGCTGCGCATCATCGGCGCGACGATGCCGCTGCTGATGTTCGCCGCCATCGTCCTCACCGGCAACCACTACATCGTCGACGCCATCGTCGGCGGCGCCGTGGTCGTGGCAGGGCTCGGGGTCGCCGTGCTGATCGAGCGGCTCAAACGCCAGCGCGCGGTCCGCGCTGCCATCCAGGACGCCCACTACTCCGCCGGCGGTGACGGTGGTCCCGACGGCGACGGCGGCTCGCCGATCCCGGCGCAACGCCTTCCGAACCTCTCCCGGGTTCGCTGAACGCAGCGACGGCGACGGGGGCACCGTTGACCCCGTCGCCGCCGGCGTACCGGATGGGCGGCTCGCCCGTCAGGGCACGGCCGGCTCCAGGACGTCGTCCTCGACGGGCTCCGGCTCGGCGCCGCCGGCGTCGCGGCGCCGGCGCACGCCCAGCAGCATGACGACCAGGCCGCCGATCGCGACACCCGTCACCAGCATCAGGCCGGGCCGGAACTGCTCGAACGTCGCCGCCCCCATGCCGTCGCCCGTGTGCGAGCCGGCCGTCACGAGCGCCGTCGTCACCGCGAGCACCACGGCGCCGCCGATCTGCCCGGACGTCTGGACCAGGCCGGCCGCCAGCCCCTGCTCGGAGTCGTCCACGCCGGCCGTGGCCTGCGACATGATCGACGAGAACGCCAGCATGAACCCGAGCCCGATCAGCACCACGCTGGGCAGGATGTCGGTCGCGTAGTTCGGCGTGCTGTCCCCGCCGAAGGCGAGGAACCACACGTAGGCCACGCTCAGCGACACCATCGCGGCGACGATCGGCCGCTGCGTGCCGTACCGGTCGATCGTCCGGCTCATGTACGGCGAGCCGAACGCCACGATCAGGCCGGCCGGCAGCAGGGCGAGCGCCATCCGCAGCGGCGACCAGCCCAGTGCGGCCTGGAAGTAGATCGTCAGCATGAACTGGAAGCTCAGGTACGACCCGAACAGCGCGATCATCGCGATGTTGGCCCGGACGATCGTGGCGATGCGCAGGATGCCGAACCGCACCAGCGGGTGCGCGATGCGCTGCTCGACCAGGACGAACGCCGCCAGGAGCGCGATCGCCAGCACGAACAGCACGATGGTGACAGGGTCGGCCCAGCCGCGTTCCGGCGCCGAGACGACGGAGTAGACGGCGAGCAGCATGCCGGCCGTGAGCGTCGCTGCTCCGACCAGGTCGTGACCGCCGGCGTCGGCGGGACGGTCGCGCGGGATCAGCGCGATGCCGGCGATCAGCGCGAGGATCGCGAGCGGCACCGGCATGAGGAACGTCCACCGCCAGCCGGCGCTGGTCAGCAGGCCGCCGAGGATGAGCCCGGACGAGTATCCGCTGGCGCCGAAGACGGCGAAGATCGACAGCGCCTTGTTGCGCGCGTGGCCTTCCCGGAACGTCGTGGTCAGGATGGACAGCGCGGTGGGCGCGGTGAAGGCGGCAGCGACTCCCTTGACGAACCGCGTGATGATCAGCAGCGTGCCGTCGTCGACGAGACCGCCGACGAGTGACGCGACGGCGAAGACGGCGAGGGCGATGAGGAACACCCGGCGGCGGCCGAGCAGGTCGGCCGTGCGGCCACCCAGGAGCAGCAGCGCTCCGTAGCCGAGCACGTAACCGTTGACGATCCATTGCAGCGACGTGGTCGACAGGCCCAGTTCGGTGCCGATCGACGGGAGCGCCACGCCGACCATCGACACGTCGAGACCGTCGAGGAACATCACCAGGCACAGCACCGCCAGGACGCCCCAGAGGCGCGGCGTCCAGCGCTGGTCATCGTGTGAAGCAGAGGTGGAGGGTGGTACGGCGGTTGCAGTCACGGGCGAGACGTTACATGCACGCGCATCAAATGCACAAGCATTTAATGTCCTTGCATCAATGTTGCCCCGGTGTTAAAGTGCGCTCCATGAGCGGGACCGAGGAGCGTGAACTCGTCACGAAGTGGCGCGACCTCATGACCTGCTACAACAAGGTCACCTGCGACCTCGATCGCGAGCTGCAGGACCAGCATGGTCTGGGCCTCAGCGAGTTCGAGGCGCTCGACCGGCTCATCGAATCCGGCCAGGACAAGCTGCGCATGCACGAGCTCGCCGAGGGCATGTACCTCAGCCAGAGCGCGTTCTCACGCGCCGTCGCCCGGCTCGAGCGGGCCGGCCTGGTGGGCCGATCCCTGTGTATGGACGACCGCCGCGCCATGTTCGTGACGGCGACCGAGAAGGGCCGCGCCCGGCACGCCGAGGCCCGTGACAGCCACCGCAAGGTGCTGGCCCACCACCTCGACTGAGCCGGCTCAGCCGGTCACCAGGCACAGCGTCGCGTCCGCCACGCCGACCCGCAGCTGCTGACCCCAGCTGAGCACCAGCCGGTCCGCCTCGAGCCCGTCGCCGAACACCACCAGCCCGTCGGTCTCGGCCGCCAGCTCCAGCCCGTCGCCCGCGGCCAGCAGCCCGTCGACGCAGCTCGTCCCGGTCGACGGCGACGGCCAGGCCTCGCGGACGAACCACGCGAGGGTCCGGTCGGCCGGCGACGGGAGCCGCGGCGGCGCCGCCCGGCCGCGCACGAGCGAGGCGCACCACCCCGTCGCGCCGGTGCCGGTCCCGACGATGACCCCTGACGACGACTGCCGCTCGGGCTCGCGGCCGGGCGCCGTCAATGTGTACCGCGCCGACTGGTGAGTGGAGTGACCGGCGAAGATCTCGTTCACCGCGAGCAGCGTCTGGCCGTCGTCGAGCTTCGCCGCCACCATGGTGCGCCGCTCGACGCCGGCCCGCTCCGCGACGACGTCCGCCAGCAGCCGCGCCACCCGGTCAGGCGGGTGCCGGACGAGCACGCCCGGGTTGCGCTCCGGGTCCGGGTTCACGCCGACGACCGGCTGGCCGGCCAGGTACTTCGCGACGTTGGCGACCAGCCCGTCCTGCCCGACGACCACCACGACGTCGCCGTCCTCGAACCGGAACCGGTCCAGGTCGGCCCGCTCCACCGTCCCGCGCCGCCAGTCGCCGGGCACGGACACCGCGACCTGCTGCCGGGCCGCCGCGTCGGCGTCGTGCGGGCGCTGGACGGCGGCGAGGTCGCGGCCGCGGCCACGCAGGAAGAACTCGGCCTGACCTCGGGTGCCGTGCCGGTCGACCAGCTCCTCCAGCTCGGTGCGACGGTGCACGACCACCACGCGCGGCGCCAGCATCAGCGCGCCGCGCCGTCGGTGAGCCGGGCCAGCACTGACGTGACCAGGTCCGGCGTCACGTTGACCATGCCGACGTCGGGCAGCCCGCCGGCCAGCTCCCGCAGCGCCAGCGCCAGCAGGGTGCGGTGGTCCAGCTCGGACAGGACGTTCATCCGGGCCGCCTCCGCGTCCGCCTCGGCCGTGCCCGTCTGCCTGACGCGGTCGGCTTCGGCGCCGGCGGCCAGCCCGACGCGGTCCGCCTCGGCCTCGGCGGCGATGCGCGCGGCCGCCGCCTCCTCCGTCGCCCGGCGACGCTCGTTGGCGCCGTGCTGCGCGACCAGCCGCTCCTCGCGCGCGGCCAGCTCGATCTTGGACTGCAGCTCGTTCTCACTGATCGCCCGTTCCCGCTCGACGGCGTGCGCGCGGCGCTCGTAGGTGGCGCGGTCGGCCTCCTCCTGGATCAGCTCGCGGGCCGGCGTCTGGAGCGCGCGCTCGATGTCCGGATCGGGCCGGACCGCGACGACGCGCACGTCCAGCACGACGATGCCTGTGTCGCGCAGCCGGGCGTCGTCGACGAGGCCGGTCCACAGCCGCTCGCGGATCGCCGTGACGCCCGCGCCGAGCGCGTCGGCCATCGGGATCGTCACGAGCAGGCCGGCGGCGTGCTGCTGCGCGGTCTCCGTCAGCAGGTGCGCGACCTGGTCCAGCGGCGCGGACCGCCAGCGCCCGGTCGCCGTGTCGATGGCGAAGTCGATGCGGCCGGCGACCTGCTCGGGGTCGGCGAACCGGTAGGTCACCGTCGACTGGACGGCGATCTTCTGGAAGTCGCCGGTGCGCGCGTGGAACAGCAGCGGCAGCTCGCGATCGTCGACGGGAACCTCGCTGAGCGCGGCGGTCAGCGGCCGGAACCAGAACGAGCAGCTGGTGCCGCTGTGCACGACGCGGTCGCCGCGCTGGTGGACGACGTGCTCGGTCGGGGTCGACCGGACGTGCCGGACGAGGCCGAACTTGCGGATCTCTGCCATCTCGGGCCCTCTCTCTTATCGTCTCTTCGACGATAAGACTGTTCAGGTGTAATCGTCAACCTGACGAGATAGGCTCGCGGGCATGGTCGGTTCCGACTACCCGCCGTTCGCGGTCACCGTCGACCTCGTGATCCTCACCGTGCGGTCAGGACGGTTCGCCGCCCTGGTCGTCGAACGGGGCGAAGATCCCTTCCGCGGCCGGCTCGCCCTGCCCGGCGGCTTCGTCCGCCCCGACGAGGATCTCCCGGACGCCGCGCTACGCGAGCTGCGCGAGGAGACCGGGCTGGCGCCGTCGCTCGGTCACCTCGAGCAGCTGGCCAGCTACGGCGCCCCCCGTCGCGACCCGCGCCAACGCGTCGTCTCCGTCGCGTACCTCGGGCTGGTGCCGGACCTGCCCGAACCGGTCGCCGGCACCGACGCCGCGGCCAGCCGGTTCGTCCCGGTCGCCGAGCTCCTACGCGACGCCGGGTCGCTCGCCTTCGACCACGGCCGCATTCTGTCCGACGGCGTGGAGCGGGCCCGGGCCAAGCTCGAGTACACCTCGCTGGCCACCGCGTTCTGCCCCGCCGAGTTCACCGTCGGCGAGCTGCGCGCCGTCTACGAGGCCGTCTGGGGGGTCGAGCTGGATCCGCGCAACTTCCACCGCAAGGTCACCGGCACGCCCGGCTTCCTCGAACCCACCAACGCCACCACCACCCGCGGCGGTGGCCGGCCGGCCCAGCTCTACCGCCGCGGCCCCACGACGGCGCTCATGCCGCCAATTCTGCGCACCTGACGCCTGCCCAGGTGACCCGATCGGGTCGTCGACATAGGCTCGAAGCGTGCTCGACCGTATCGACCTCGGCCACCCGGCCTGGCCGTCCGTCGGCGAGGCGACCGCGGTGCTGTCCGGGCGGCCGGTCGCCGTGCTGACCGGGGCCGGCATCTCGACCGACTCCGGCATCCCCGACTACCGCGGCCCCGACTCCCCGCCGCGCACACCCATGACCTACCAGCAGTTCGTCGGCGACCCCGATCGCCGCCGCCACTACTGGGCCCGCAACCACGTCGGCTGGCGCCACGTCCACCGCACCCGGCCCAACCCCGGCCACCTCGCCGTCAGCCGCCTGGAGGCCGCCGGCGCCGCGGTCGGCGTCATCACCCAGAACGTCGACACCCTGCACAACGCCGCCGGCAGCCGAAACGTCATCGACCTGCACGGACGCTACGACCGCGTCCTCTGCCTGGACTGCCGCCGCGTCGTCCCTCGCGACCACGTCGCCGCCCGGTTGAAGGCCCTGAACCCCGGCTTCGCCGACGAGGTCGCCGACGCCGAGATCGCTCCCGACGCCGACGCCGTCATCGAAGCGACCGCTCACTTCCGCGTCGCCGACTGCGAGGCGTGCGGCGGCATGCTCAAGCCCGACATCGTCTACTTCGGCGAGAACGTGCCCAAGCCCCGGGTCGAGGCCGCGTACGCGCTGGTCGACTCGGCGGCCGCGCTGCTGGTCGCGGGGTCGTCGCTCACCGTCATGTCCGGACTGCGGTTCGTCCGGCACGCGGCGAAGACCGGGCGGCCCGTGATCATCGTCAACCGCGGCACCACCCGCGGCGACGACCTCGCCACCGTCAAGGTCGACGCCGGCTGCTCGCCCGTGCTGACGGTCCTGGCCTCCGTCCTGACGGGTTCCGCCGTCAGTCCGTGACGTCCGCGACCGTGGCGTCCAGCGTCTTCACCAGGTCGTCGCCGTCGACGGTGGCCGACACCCCGAACGCGCCGGCGCCGATCGACACCGTCCGCCCGCGGACCCGCTCGTCCGCGATGACCGGCCACGCGCGCGTCGACCCGAACGGCGTGATCGTCCCGCGCTCGTACCCCGTCACGTCGCGCGCCGTCCCGGCGTCGGGCATCGACAGCCGGTTGACGCCGAGTAGCGTGCGCAGCTTCGGCCAGGCGATCGTGCGGTCGCCGGGCACCAGCACGAACACGTAGTCGTCGTCGGCCCGCCGCACCACGATCGTTTTGATGACGGCGGCCGGCTCGACCCCGCGCGCCGTGGCGGCCTCCTCCAGGCTGTTCACCGGCGGATGACGGACGATGCGATGGGTCAGCCCCGACTCGCGAAGGGCCTCGACGCCGCGTTCTTCGGTCATGTCCAGAAGCGTATGCCGGTGCTCACCTCCCTGCCGGTGACCGGGGTCGGCCCGGCGGATCGCCGGCCCCCGCGGCGGGTTCCGGTAGCGACCACAACTGCTCGATCAGTTTCTCCGTCTCGGCCTCGAGCCCGCCGCCGAGCTCGGCGGCGATTGCCCTGAGCTTCCCGATGCTGTTCAGCAGCCGGCCACGATCGGCGAGCGCCGCCTCGGCCTTGAGCCGGTCGCGCCACAGCAGCTCGACACCGGGTTCGACGGACAGGCCGAGCAGCGACGTGCGCAGCGCCTCCCACGGGTCGCCGTCGACGAGCGCCCGCAGCGCCAGCTCATGGCACCCGTCGACGATGGTCGCGATCATCTCTTGTGCGAGGTGATCCGCCCAGTCGTACCGGCGCCGGCCGCGTCCCGAGAACGGCCGTCCGCGCACCAGCTCGAGCGCGGCACGCAGGTCGGCGGTGCTGGCCCGCGCCGGACCGTCCGGTAGCAGGTCACACCAGTCGTCCCAGTCGCTGCGGACGCCGGGGTACAGCGTGTAACCGCTGTCGGTGCGCGGCAGCAACGACGATCCCGCCGCGTCGGTGCCGAGCCAGCGACGCAGCTTCGAGATCGCCGTCCCCCGCGTCGTCTTCGTCACCGCCGAGCCTGGCCAGATCGCCTCGTCGATCGCGTTCGAGTCGCACCCCGGATTCACCGCGATGAACATCGCCAGCTCCGTCAGCTGGCCGAGCTTGGTCTGCTCACCCAGCTCGGCCGCGTGCTGCACCTCGACGGCGCCCAGCATCAGCAGGCGCGGCAGCACCCGCCGGCCGGACGCGACACCACGCGCCGACCGGCGACCCACGGTCCCGTTGACCACCGAACTGCCATCAGTCAGTTGACGCCTCGTCGGATCACCTACCGCCGAGCCACGCCGCCTCGAACCGCCGTTCGCCGAACCACGGTCGTCCACCCGGCCGCGCGCCGGCGCATCGCGCCCGCGACCGTTCGCCGCCAGATCGGCACCCACATCACCGCTCCTAGCCAGAGCGCCGTCCGGCTGCCGATCGCGCGTAGGGCCGTCACCCACCGAGCCGCCGGCCCGGCGTCCCTCATGACCAGCCGGCCCATCGGCGGCCTCCACGTCAGCGTCCTCGGAGCCGGCGGCGAGGCGCAGCAACCGGACGAATCTGCCGCGCGTCTGCTCGTCCAGGAGCTGCGGCCGGATCGGCACGCCCAGCGGATCGAGCACCGCCACCGGCCGCGACGGCGGTCCGTCCAGCCGCAACACCCACGTCCCGCCGCCGGAGTGCGGCACGCGACCACGCAGCCGGTGACCGCGCGAGGGCGACCCGCTCGGCTCGCCGCTGCCGACCACCGCCGCGACCGCCACTCGCGGCGCCGTGACGATCAATGCCTCCAGCCGGTTCCACTGTGCGGCCGGCAGCGGCTCCGCGATCACCACGATCTCCGGTGTCCACGCCGCGTCGGCGACCTGCGTGACGCGCGCGGCGCCGAGGCCGCTGACCCCGGCCGTGGCCAGCAGCAACCGGTCGTCGGCGACCCGCACCGTGAGCTCGTCCAGCAGCTGCTCCACCTCGGTCACGTGCCGGACCCGGCCGGTGTCGATCAGGTCGAGGTCGGCCAGCGCCGCCGCCCCGACGAGCGTGACCCGCAGGTCGTCGGCCCACGCGCTGGTAGCCAGCTCCACCGCGACCGCTGTCAGCGCCGACCGCACCAGCTCCGGCCGGCCGTCGACCACCAGCGTCCCGACCTGCTCGAGATCGAGCAGCACCAGCGCCTCGTCGTGATCGTGCCCAAGGGTGACGAGGCTCGGGTACGGCGCCGGCACATCCGCGACGGTCTCGACCGCCTCGTCGAGCGGCACCGTCCACACGCCGCCGTGCGCGGTCCCGGCGAACGGCGGCGGCAGTTCGGCCGGCGCGGCGAGATACAACTCCAAGGTCCGCTTGGTCAGCCGGACGGCACGCAACGGCGGCAGCCCGCGCTCGGCTCGCGCCAACCGGGCGGCCAGCCCGCGCAGCACACGATCGACCACCTCGACGGCGACGGGGTCGGCGGCCTGGCGCAGCTCGGTCTCGGCGTGCTGATCACCCTCGCTGCCCGCGTCGAGCCGTTCGCCCGGACGTCGACGACGCTGCACCCGGGCGCGCCGCGTCGCCAGCAGGCCGACGAGCGCAGCCGCGAGCACGGCCCCGACCCCACCCGCCGTCCGCACCAGCTCACCGTCGTCCGCGCCCGACTCTGAGTCGTCGTCGGCCACGCGATCCGTGTCGTCACCGGCGCCGTCGACCTCGGCGAACATCGGCCGGCCGGTGTCGGGCAGGTCGCGCACCCGTTCCCCGGCGGCCGGGAGCGTGAGCGTCCAGCCAGGAACGATGACGTCCGGATCGGTGAGGCGCCGGCCGCCGGGCTGCACCGTCGCCGACGACGCCGCGACGATCTCCGGATAACGGCGCGGATCGTCGAGCCGGGCCCCGGCGATGTCCCACAACGTGTCGCCGTCGACGACGACATGGGTGCCGGCCCGCTGGTGTGCGTCGAGGAGATCGGTGGTGACGGGCGGCGCCGGCTCCCAGGGTCCTGGCGACGCGGAGTCGGCCGACGCGACGTGCCCGCCCGCGCCGACCGCCGCCGCCGCCGCGACCAGCCCGGCGACCAGACGCTGCTGCGCTCCGAGACCGGGCAGTCGGCGCGCCGGGCGACCACGCAGCACCGCGGGCACCTCGACGAGCAGGCTCAGGATGAACGTGCCCCAGCCGAGCCAGCCGGCGACGATGAGCACCGCCAGGAACAACGAGCCGTCGTCCGGGCTGACGGCGGCGGCGCGGACGTCGGCGAACGAGGGCCACTCGCCGGGCAGCGGCGAGCCACCGGCGGCCCACAGGACCACCGGTACACCCAGCATCAGGGCCGCCAGGCCGAGCAGTGCCGCCAGGCCACGCGTCACGGCACGCGGTGTCGACGATGCGATCACGTGCAACTCCCTCCAGCACACCCGTCTGCTGACTATGGGTGCGCTCGGGCCGGCGAATGTGACAGCCGGGGACGGACAAAGCCTTCCAGGATGCACCAGATGTCACGGTCCTGCACGCGGAATCGATCAGCCGCCGGAAAACGGGCAACCGCTCGAGGCGGGTCAGCGACCGTTAGGGCTAACTTCCGGGCTAACCGGTCGGGCTGGACTGCTGCGGGTCAACACCCCTCTGATCCGCACTGGGAGCCCACTGGTGAACACGCTCGCCATCCCCGCCCGCCCGGCCGTCCTCGTCACCGATCAACTCAATGCCGAATGGCGCCGGCTCGGTGCTCGGCCCATCCCGAAGCGCTGGCCGCTACCAGACCTCGCCGGCTGCACGGTGCTGGCCGACGCCGCCGACACCATCGGGCGGACGCGCCGACATCAGCCGGCCGTCGCCGACGGGCTGCTGATCGGCCTGCTCGACCAACGCACCGAGCGCGACGACCATCTCGCCGGTCGCCTCGTCCTGCAGGTCATGCTCGGCCGGGCGGTCAACCTCGCCCGCCGCACGCACCGGTTCGGCGCCATCGGCGTCCGGGGCGATCTCCCCCAGCTCACGGCGGCCGCCGTCGCCGCGCTGTGGCACGCCATCGCCACCTACCCGGTGGACAGGCGACGGCAGAAGGTGGCGGTGAACCTCTGCATGGACGCACTTCGCCACTTCAACCTCGCGCTCGACGACGACCCACCCGACCTCGTGGACGCCACCGTCCTCGACACCGCCGAGCCGTTGTTCCATCACGCTCCGGCCCCGGTCGTCGAGGTCTTCGCGACGCTGACCTGGGGCATCAGCAAGGAGATCATCACCGCTGACGACGCCGAGCTCCTGGTCCGCGTCTACTGCCCGCTGCCCGGGCAGCACGGCGGCGCCCACCTCGTCGCGCGCGAGCTCGGCCTTCCGCCGGCGACCGTCCGCCAGCGCTGCAGCCGGGCCATCCAGCGGCTGTCCCTCGCCGTCCAGGCACGTGGACCGGCGCTGACCACGGCAGCCTGACCACCGGACACCGCACTCGAGCGAGAAAGGCGATCCAGGTTGACAACTCCCATCCGCTCACTGACTCTGGTCGGCTCGCCAGGTAGTCGATCAACGAGCGAGCGACCGCGACGATCCCTCCGGGGGACACCATGGCGCAGACCGTTGGGCTAGAGACCACCGACGACTCGTTCGACCAGCCGCTCGACCCGGCGTTCAGCACGCCCGGCGCACCAGTGCGGCGGTACCGGCGACGGCCCGCGCTCATCGGGCTGGGCGTCGGGTTGCTGGCCACGTGCGGCACCGGCGCGGCCTACCTGGCGCAGTCGTCGGGCGACACCGTTCCCGTCCTGGCGGTCACCGACACCGTCCACCGGGGCGAGGTGCTCGACGCCGCCCGGCTGACGACCGCGCGAGCGGCCCCCGATCCTGCGCTGCGGCCGGTCGCCGCCGGCGAGCTGTCCGCCGTCGTCGGGCAGCGCGCCGCGACCGACCTGCCCGCCGGCACGCTGCTCACCGAGGCCGCCCTCACGACGGCCGACGTGCCGGCCGCCGGCCAGAGCGTCGTCGGAGTCGCGGTCACCGAGGCTCAGCTGCCGCAGGCCGAGCTCGTCCCCGGCGACCACGTGCGCGTCTTCGGCACCCCGAGCCTCGGCGACGCTCCGTCGTCCGACCCGCCCCGCTCGGTCGCCGCGACGGTGGTCAGCGTCTCCGGCGTGCTCGACTCCGGCCACGTGGTGGTCGACGTCGTGGTGGCCGACGACGTCGCCGGCACGCTGGTCGCGAAGGTCGCCACCGGGCGGGTCGCCATCGTGCTCGACTCGTCCGAGGCCGCGGCGCAGGGTGGTGACGACCGATGACGGTGCTCGCGTTCACCTCGGTCCGAGGCGCGCCCGGCGTCACCACGACCGCACTGGTCGCCGCCCTGACCTGGCCCCGTCCGGTCCTGCTGATCGAGGCCGACGTCGCCGGGAGCAGCAGCATCAAGGCCGGCCACCTGCGCGGCGAGGTCGACCACGAGCTCGGCCTCATCAACCTCGCCCTCGCCCATCGCAACGGCGCGCTGAGCCTCGGCACGCTGCGCAGGCAGACCATCGCGCTGACGGACGACGGCGCGCGGCTGGCCCTCCCCGGGCTGGCCACGAAGGCGCAGGCGGCCAGCCTCACCGACGACTTCTGGGCGACGCTCGCATCGCTGCTGCGCAACGTCACCCTGCACGGCGTCGACGTCCTCGTCGACGGCGGACGGCTCGGCATGCGACACGGGCCCGACGCCCTCTTGCGGGCGGCCGACCTACTCGCCGTGGTCTGTCGAACCGCCCTCGACGACCTCGTCGCCGTCAGGTCGAACGTCGACCAGCTCCCCGACGGCGCGGGCGACGGCACCGTTCTCGACCGGCGCGGCCTGGTGCTCGTCGGCGAGGGACGTCCACACCGGGCGGGCGAAGCGGCCGAGGCCACGACGCTGCCGGTGTGGGCCACTGTCGACTGGGATCCCGTCGCCGCGGAACGCATCAACGGCCGCGAGCGCCTGCGCAGCAGCCTGTCGCAGCTGACGTCGTCACGGCTGATCCGCTCCGGCCGCGGCGCGGTGACGGAACTGCTCGCCGCCGACGACCGTCGACGCCAGGTCGTCGACCTGCCGCTCGAGACCACGGTGCTCAGTGGCAAGGGGGTCCGATGAACGAGCCGCGGATCACCGGACTGCCCATCTTCTCGCCGCCACCCGCCCTTGCCGCCGACGCCGCCGGCACGCCACGGCGCAGCGTCCGCGAGGCGCTCGCCGCGCTGCCGCTGGCCACGCCACCCCGCGAACCGGGCATCGACTGGGCGTTGGTGCGCGCGTTCCGCCAGCAGGCGGCCGCCCGGCTGTCCGACCAGGTCGACGAGACCGCGGCCGAGGCCGATCGCCGCGCCGCCGGCCGCGAGATCATCGCCCAGCTCCTCGACGAGCACGTACGCCAGGCGGTCACGTCTGGCGGCGTACCGGTCGGCGTCGATCAGCAGGCCGCGCTCGCCCGGGCCGTCTTCGACGCGCTGTTCGGCCTCGGCCGGCTGCAGCCGCTCATCGACGACCCCGCGGTCGAGAACATCGAGGTCTACGGCGCCGAGCCGGTGGTCGTCATCGACGGCGACGGACGCATCACCCGGCGGCCACCGGTCGTCGAGTCCGAGGACGAGCTGGTCGACATGCTCACGTTCCTCGCCTCGCGCGGCGGCAGCAGCGAGCGCACGTTCTCCACCGCCAGCCCGAGCCTGCATCTGCACCTGCACGGCGGACACCGGCTGGCCGCCTCCGGCTGGACGACGCATCAGCCGGTCGTGGTCATCCGGCGACACCGGCTGGTCGACATCGACCTCGACGATCTGGTCGAACGCGGCACGCTGACGACCCAGGCGGCGGCCTTCCTGCGCACGGCGGTCCGGTCGCGCCGCAGCATCGTCGTGTCGGGGTCGATGGGCGCCGGCAAGACCACGCTCACGCGGGCGCTGGCCAACGAGATCGACCCGGAGGAGAAGCTCGGCACCATCGAGACCGAGTACGAGCTGCACCTGCACCACCTGCGTGAACGGCACCGGCGCATCGTCGCCTGGGAGGCCCGCCCGGGCAGCGGCGAACGCGGCCCCGACGGGCGCGCGGTCGGTGAGATCACGCTCGACGAGCTCGTCTACGACGCGCTCCGCATGAACCTCGACCGCCTCATCGTCGGCGAGGTGCGCGGCCGCGAGGTGCTGCCGATGTTCAAGGCGATGCAGGCCGGCGCCGGGTCGCTGTCGACCATCCACGCCCACTCCGCCCGCGCATCGATCGAACGCCTGGTCACCTGCGCCATGGAGGCCGGCGACCGCGTCTCCGCGGAGTTCGCCTACCGCCAGATCGCCCAGCACGTCGACCTCGTGGTCCACGTCGAATGCCGCACCACGCAGGCAGAGGCCGCCCGGCGCCGCCGGCTGGTCACCGAGATCATCGCGCTCGAGCCGGGCGAGCGCGGACAGCCGGCCATCACCGACGTGTTCCGCCTCGGCCCCGACGGGCGGCTGCGGCCCGACTCCACGCCGTCCTGGCTGACCGGCGCAGGCCGGCCCGCCGGAGTGGCGCGACCCGCCGACGCCGATCGACTCGGAGGGCCGTCATGAGGCCGTTCGTCGCCGCCGTCACCGCGGTCGCCGGAATAGGTGGCCTGGCCGCCGCCGGCTTCGGACTGGTCCGGACGCCGGACGATTCCGCAGCGCCGCGAGGGGCCACCCTCGCCCGCCGGCTGCGGCAGCTTCGCGGCGCCACGCCGGCCGCCCGCCGATCCCGTCGCCGCCTCGCCGCGGCCGGTGCCTTCGGGCTCCTGGTCTGGCTGGTCACCGGCTGGCTGCTCGCCGTTCTGCTCATCCCGGCGGCCGTCTGGGGGCTGCCCGTGCTGCTGCAGACGTCGTCGGCGAAGGCAGACATCGCCCGGCTGGAGGCGATGAGCGACTGGGCGCAGAACCTCGCCACCGTGCTGGGCGTCGGCGTCGGCATCGAGCAGGCCGTCGCCGGGAGCCTGCTCACCGCGCCGGAGAAGATCCGGCCAGAGATCGCCCGCCTGGCCGCCCGGCTCCAAGCACGCTGGGACACCGAGGCGGCGCTGCGCGCGTTCGCCGACGACCTCGACGACGCGACGGGCGACCTGCTCGCCGCGGCGCTGATCCTCGGCGCCCGCCGCCGCGGCGACCAGCTCAGCAGTGTGCTCGACGGTCTGGCGACGGCCGTCCGCGACGACGTCCGGGTCCGGCGCACCGTCGACGCCGAACAGGCGCGCGGCCGCACGACGGCGCGGCTGGTCACCGCCATCAGCGCCGGCGGGCTCGGCCTCATGCTGCTGACGCCGTACGCCGATCCGTATCGCGCCGGATCCGGTCAACTGCTGCTCATCGGCCTGCTGACCGGCTACATCGGCTGCCTGGTGTGGATGCGCCGCATCACCGCCACGCCGCGGCAGCCGCGGATCCTCGTCGCCGACGGTGTGCCATGACGACGACGCAGCTCGCGGTGCTGCTGGGGCTGGGCGTGGGCGTCGGGCTCCTGGTGATCTGGCGCGAACTCGTCGGACGCGTGGGCCGGCTGCCGCATCCGGTGTACGCGGCGCAACGGCTCACCGGGACGGCCGATCCGGGCGCCGAGCTCGCCGACCTCGCCGCCGACGTCAACGACGTCACGGGCGCCGGCGGGTTCGCGGGACGCCTGGGGCGGGCGGTCCTGCGGCGCGGCGGCGGGTGGTCGCTGCTGCACGTGCCGTACCGCGACCTGGCCCTGCTGCGCCGCAGCGTGGCGTGGTTCCTCGGTGAGCGGGCGATCTGCGCGGCCGTCGGACTGGTGCTGCCGACGGCGGCGTCCGTGGCGCTCGCGATCGCCGGCGTACGGCTGCCGTTCGTCGTGCCCGCGGTGAGCGGGCTGGTCACTGCGGTGCTGCTGTCGTACGTGCCGCTCTACACGGTCGCCGACCTCGCCCGGGCCAAACGCGCGGAGTTCCGCCGGGCCATGGCCACCTACGTCGACCTCGTCGCGCTCGAACGAGCGGCCGGCTCCGGGGCCACGCAGTCACTGGAGTCGGCGGCTCGCATCGGCCGGTCGTGGGCGTTCCAGCGAGTGCGCGACGAGTTGGCGCACGCCCGCTGGGCGGGCGTCCCCGCTTGGGAGGCGCTGCGCACGGTGGGCCGCGACCTCCGGCTGCCCGAACTCACCGACACAGGTGATGTCATGCGCATGTCCGCGCGCGAGGGCGCCACCGTCTACGACGTCCTCCGCACCCGGGCGTCGGCGATGCGCAGTGAGCTGCTGACCAGCGATCAAGCGCGGGCCGGGTCGCGCACCGAGCGGGCGACGGCGCCGCTCGCGGCCACGGCGGTCGTGTTCATGCTGCTCCTCGCCGCTCCGGTCGCGATGCGGATCGGGTGACCGGCATGACCCGACGACGCTGCGAACGCGGCTCCGCGACCCTCGAAACGGTCGTCCTCTGGCCGGCGGTGTTCCTGCTGATCTTCGGCATCGTGCATGCCGGCCTCTGGTTCCACGCCCGCAACGTCGCCCTGTCCGCCGCACGCGAGGGCACCCGAGCGGCCAGCATGGACGACGGCAGCGGCGGCGCGGCGCGCGCGGCCGAGTTCCTGACGGCGACGACCGACGGCACCGTCATGCGAGTCGGCGACATCCACGAGACCACCGACGCCGGCACCGTCACCGTGACGGTCACCGGCTCCTCGACCACGCTCATCCCCGGCTGGCGCGTCGACGTCAGCCAGTCGGCCACCGCACCGATCCGTCGCTGGACCGCCCCATGAGCCGCCGGGCGGACCGTGGCTCGGCCACGCTCGAGCTCGCCGTCCTGGCGCCTGGTCTGCTGCTCCTGGTCGCGCTGATCGCGCTGGCCGGCCGGTACGCCATCGCCGACGGAGCGGTCGACCAGGCCGCCGCCGAGGCGGCACGGGCCGCCTCGCTGCAGCGAACCCCGTCGGCCGGTCGCGAGGCCGCTGCCGAGGTGGCCCGTGCGGCGCTGACCGATCAGGGCCTGTCGTGTCTGCGTACCGAGATCGACGTGGACGTCTCCGGCCTGCGGGCGCCGCCCGGCCAGCGTGGCCGCGTCACCGTCACCGTCCGTTGCCCGCTGCGGGTCGCGGATCTGCCCCTGCACGTCCCCGCCATCACGCTGACGGCAACCGCCGTCAGCCCGGTCGACACCTACCGGGAGAGGTGAGCCGATGCATCGGCTGAGAGACCAGACCGGCGGTTTCACGCTGATCTTCGCCATCGTGGCCATCGCGTTGCTGGCGATGGCGGGCCTCGTCTACGACGGACGGCGGCAGCTGACCGCGCAGCAGCGGGCCGACGCCGTCGCCGCCGAAGCCGCCCGAGCCGCCGGCCAGGAGATCGACGGGTCGACGTTGATCGGCTCGCCGGGCCTCGACCGCGCGCGAGCGGTCGCCGCGGCGCGCGAACACCTCGCCGCCGCGGGCATCAGGGGCACCGTCACCGTCGACGGCAACACGATCGTGGTGCGGGCCGACGCGACCGAACCGGCGGCGATCCTGCCGCTCGTGGGCATCACAACCCTGGAGGCGACCGGCGAGGCCAGCGTCGAGATCGTCACGGGACTGACCGGTCAGCCGAGATCCTCGCCGCCGGACTCGTCGTAGGCGGCCGCGACCTTCTTCGGCACACACATGCGCCAGGCGTCGGTCAGCAGTTCGCGCATCTCGTCATCGTCGATGGCGGCCAACCGCACCCGCACCCACTGATAGCGCTCGTCCGATGGCAACGGAGGGAGGAACTTCGACGGGTCAGACGCGACCAGGGCGTCTCGCTCGTCCTTCGGATAGCCGAAGCCCATGATGGTCTCGTCGGGCGAGACCGCCGCGTAGACGATGCTCTTGATGCGGAACTTCACGCTGTCGCGGACGAGCCCTTCGGTGGTCCGGGGCAGCGACAGCGCGTGCCGCCGCACGTCGTCGATCGTCACCATGAGACGGATTGTGCCGCGTGGGTCCGACAGCGTCGACGACGCCGGCTCCTCGGTGGCTATGGTTCGTCACCCACAGTTAGAGACTGTT
Source organism: Jiangella alkaliphila (assembly GCF_900105925.1). Taxonomy (NCBI): domain Bacteria; kingdom Bacillati; phylum Actinomycetota; class Actinomycetes; order Jiangellales; family Jiangellaceae; genus Jiangella; species Jiangella alkaliphila. Next base: position 928,330 of record NZ_LT629791.1, read on the forward strand.
ACTCCGGTGAGGATGCCTATCTGGAGCGAGGAGGAGCCCGTGGTCGAGGCCGCCGAGCGCCGGAAGCGGTACCGCGAACAGGTCCGCGACGAGATCAAGCAGGTCGCGCTCGGGCAGCTCGCCCGCGACGGCGCCGCGGCGTTGACGCTGACCGGGGTCGCCAAGGAGATCGGCGTCTCCGGCCCGGCGCTCTACAAGTACTTCGCCGGTCGCGACGATCTGCTGACCGAACTGATCGTCGACAGTTACGCCGCGCTGGCGGAGGCCCTCCGCGCCGCCGCGTCGGCGTCGGCCGGAGCGCCCGCACGGCAGCGACTGCACTCCGTCGCGCACGCCTACCGCGACTGGGCGGTCGCACAACCGCACCGCTACCTACTGCTGGCCGGCACGCCGGTGCCGCAGCGCGACGCTCCGGCCGGGACCGCCGACACGGCACGGGCCGTGCTCACGCCGTTGCTGGAGATCCTGGCCACCGGTGGTTCATGGCCCCGAGCGGAGGCGCTGCGCGCCGAGGTGGCGGAGTGGATCGCTCAGCTGCCGGCGGTGGCCGACTGGGTCCGCGACGCGCTCGGCCCCGCCGCGACGACGCCGCCGGACGTCGCGCTCGCCGGCGTGGTGACGGCGTGGGCGCGGCTGCACGGCGTCGTCGGCATCGAGGCCGTCGGGCTGTTCAACGGCATGGGTCTGCGGCCGGCCACCGTCCTCGCGCTGGAGATGGACGCCCTCGCCGACGCCGTTGGCCTGGACTGACGCGACGCTCGCCGAATCGATCGGAGAAATTTCGCCGGCACTGTCACATTCGCCGTCGCGAAAGCACCCATAGAAGGTGAGGCGCGTCGACGAAGGGAGTGCACGGACATGGCCGGGACCGACACTCCTGACGTCGGCGCGTCTCGCCCCAGTGCGCCGGTGCGGCCGCCGCGGAGGGTCTTGCCGCCCGACCCGGCGACCGCACCGGACGACGGCGGCCGGACCGGGCTGGGCCAGTCTCGCCATCCGGCCGAGCGGCACCGACGGCTCGAGCGGATGCTCTGGCTGCTGGTGGCGGCGGTCGCCGTGGCGGGTCTGGCGGTCATCGGAGCGATCCTCACCTCCGGCCCCTCGACCGAGACGATCCTGCCGTCCGACGCCCCCGCCGCCGACGTGCCGCTGGCCCAGCCGACCGGCCCGATCGCCCCCGCGTCTCCCGGCAGCGACGGCAGACCCGACGAAGGCCACGAGGCGCGAGACGGTCCGCTCGACGACGGGCCAGGCGCTTCGGACGACGTGCCCGGCGGCGCCCGGGACGATGTGGCCGACGACGGATCCGATGCCCATGGCGATGTTCCGACCGACGCCGCCGGAGTCGGCATGGCCGACGGGCACGGCAGGATCGGCGGCTCGCTGAGGGACGACGCCGCGGCCCACGCAACCAGCGGTCCCGGGGCCACTGACGGCGCCATTGGCGGCGCCGGCGACAGCACGCCACCGTCATCGACGGACGGTGGCGTGCCGGCGGGTTGGTCCGAGGTGGCGCGTGGCTTCGGCCTCGCGTTCACCCGCACCAGCGTCGGCCGCGACGCATGGTTCGCGACGATGTCGTCGTGGCTCACGCCGCAGCAGGCCGCCGAGTATCGCGAGGTGCCGATCGAGTCGATCCCCACGGGCGAGCTCCTGGAGGTCGATGTGGCCGATCCGGGGTCGGCGGCGCACACCCACGGCACGCTGACCTACGACACCGGCATGGTGCTGGAGGTCGGCCTATGCCATAACGCCACCGCCGGTGGCTGGCTCGTCGCCCGAGTCGAACTCGCGGACGCCGCCTGACGGGGTGATGCCGGCTCAGGGCCTGCGGGCATGGCGGACGGCGCGGCGTTCGGTGGTCAGGACGGCGCGGTCGGCGGCGGTGCGACCGGCTCCCCAGCCCGCCGCGTTGCCGGCGGAGAACGAGCGACGGGCGGTGGTGGCGAAGAGTGAGTCGAACAGGGTGTCGACGGCGACCACGCGGTCGGCGAAGACGGGGACGAGGTCGGTGCCAGCGGCCGAGGCCGTCTGGGCTGCGGCGTCGCGGAGCCGTTCGCCGATGCGCGTGGCGTACGACAGCAGGAACGAGTGCCGGAACGACCGGGTGCGAGACGTGCCGAGGCGGTTGTACTGGGAGCCCGACGCCAGCATCGCCCGGGCGGCCTGGACCAGCAGCGACGTCGACAGCACCTCGACGACGTCGAGGTCGAGGTCGGTGCCGAGGACGGTGACGAAGCCGAGTTTCTCGCTGGAGACCGTGCGGCAGTGGTTGGCCGAGCCGACCTCCGCGACCAGCAGGGTCTTCGGCCCGAGATACGGGGCATCGAGCCAGATCCGGCGGGCCGCCGCTACGGCAACCGGGCGGTCGGGCAGGACGGCGTCGGCGAGGGCTTGCTCGATCGAGTAGCGGCTCATCAGCTCCTGCGCCTTCGCCGACAACGCCTCGGCCTCCTCCGGATAGGGAGTCGACTCGGCCTTGGCCAGCAGCGCACGCACCCGGCCGAGCACCTTCTCAGGCGACGGGCGCGGACGGCCGGACCCACCACCGCCGGCCGATTCTCGCCCGTCCCCGGCCGCCGATCCGGCGGCGGCCGAACCGCGGGCGTCGTCGCCGGCGGAGGCTCGGCTGCCGCGGGCCGAACCCGCGGCGTCAGGATGGAGGGCAGCAGTCGCTTGTCCGGGCGGCGGGAGGATCAGCTGCAGCGCCGGCAGCCGAAGCGCCAGCCCGACCAGCTCGAGCGCCGCCTCGAGGAGCGCCGCCCGCTCGACACCGTGTTGCCGCGCCCACTGGGACGGGTACGGGCCCGCAGGGTCCCACCAGCGCTCCGCGCCGACCTCATCCAACTGCGCCAGCCAGCGCGGATGCGTCGTCGCCGCAGGGTATTGCGCGGCGGCGTCGGCCATGGCGTCGAGGACAAGGAGGACCGCGCTGGCAGAGGCCTGCCGCCGGGTGACTTCGTGGAGGTCGACGGGGAGCCAGCCGGCGGTCCAGAGGCGGTCGACCTGGGCACGGAGGAGCTGGACGACCGCAGCGTCGACCAGGCGGCCCGGCGCGGCAGCCGACACGGCGCGTGCGGCCGCAGCCACGGCGCCAGGCCCGCGGCGCACGCCGTCGGCGGCCACCGAGAGCAGCCATTCGGCCACGCCCTCAGCGGTCACCGGGCGCCGCCGGTCGTCGTCGTGCGGGTACACGGACCACCTCTCGTCAATCCAAAAAGATCACCCGAACCGAGCAATCTCGCCCATCATCGCCGCTCGGTCCGACACAGTTGTTCTGCAAGCCCGGCCGCAGCCGTGGGGTGCCCAAGAGATGGACGACGCTACCGAGGGGGTCTCGTGGTGTCATACCTTGCGTCAGGTCGCCTTGCTCACCGACGACCGAACGGGAGATGCGTGCGATGACCATTGGCCGAGTCCCGGTGCGCGACGGCGAGCTGTTCTTCGACGAGCGGGGCGCCGGGCATCCGCTGGTGTTGCTGCACAGCGGATCCCTCGACCACCGGATGTGGGACGAGCAGGTCGGGCCGTTCGTCCGCGCCGGCTACCGGGTCATCCGCTACGACGCCCGCGGGCACGGCCGGTCGTCGACGCCGAAGGCGGACTTCGCGGCGTACGAGGACCTGCGCGAGCTGCTCGCCGGGCTGGACGTGAACCGGGCGTCACTGGTCGGTCTGTCGTACGGCGCGCGGACGGCGATCGACTTCGCGCTGGCGCACCCGAACGTCGTCGAGATGATGGTGCTGGCCAGTCCTGGCGTGAGCGGCATGCAGTTCACCGACCCGGCCATCCTCGCGCTCATGCAGCAGCAGGCCGAGGCCGCGCAGGCCCGCGACGTCGACGGCTACGTCGAGTACTTCCTGCGCGCCTGGGTCGACGGCCCGCAGCGGACGCCCGGCGAGGTCGACCAGCAGGTGCGGGAGCGGTGCCGGCAGATGGCCCGCGACGTCATCGACGGGCACGCGTCGGGCACGGGGGCACTGCGCGAGCTCGGCGCACTCGAGCGGCTCGGTGAGCTGACTACACCGCTGCTGGTACTGGTCGGCGACCTCGACTCGGCCGACATCCACGCGGCCGCCGGGCGCATCGAGGCCGAGGCGCAGTTCGCCGCCAGCGCGGTCGTCCCCGGCACCGGACACACGCTGGCCATGGAGCAGCCGGCCGCGTTCAACGCCGCCGTGCTCACCTTCCTCGAACGCGCCCGTCTGGCCCGCTGACCGAGGGCAGCGACCTCACTCCACCCGCAGCCCGCGCGCGATGACGTCCAGCGCGCCGTCGACGATCTCACGCATGGAGTCGCGGTATCCGGTCTCGTGCCAGTAGAGGATCGCCTCCATGAACGCGGCGACGAGCGCCGCCGTGACGACCCGCACCTCCAGCCCGTCCGGGTCGCGCCCGGTGTGCTTGGCCATGGACTTGCGCAGCTCGGCCGCCATCTCGTCGGCCTGCCGGTGCATGCCGGCCCAGACATCCGGCTCAGTCATGGCGTACTGCATGCGGCGCCGGATGAGGTGCTCGTCCTGCTGCAGCAGGGCGACCGTGACGACGTCGCTGAGCACCTCGCGCAGGGCGAGGATCGGATCCTGGACGGCCATCCCCTCGTCGAACGCTCGCAACGCGATGGGGTCCCACTCGTCCCAGAGGATGACCATCTCTTTGGTGCCGAAGTACCGGTAGACGGAGCTCGGCGACACCTCGGCCTCGGCGGCGATGCGCTCGATGGTGACGTGGGCGTACCCGTCGCGATCGAACAGGTCCAGCGCCACCTCCTGGATGTGGCGCATCGCCTTGAGCTTCTTGCGCTCGCGCAGGCCCAGCGGGCGCATCGTCATCGGCTCGGTCATCAGCGCCGATGGTAGCGCCGAACGACCGTCAATTGACAGTGGCTCGCAGTTAACCGAACAGGTCAGATCTCTTTCGTCAGCAGCAGGCTGCCCAGCCTGCGCTCGTAGCCGAGCCGGGTGTAGACGCCGAGCGCGCCGGTCGGGTTGTCGGTGTCGACGTCGAGTCCGGCGTACTGCATGCCGCCGGCGGCGTAGGCGCGCATCGCGGCCGTGAGCAGGGCGCCGGCCAGCCCGCGGCCGCGCCATTCGCGCCGGACGGAGAGCACGTCGGTCCACCCCTCGGTGAAGCCCTGCGGCCCCCAGTCCTGGTCGTACGCCCCCGACAGGAGGTAGCCGACGACGCGGCCGGTGGCCTCCTCGACGGCGGCGAAGCTCCAGTCGGGCTGGAACTTCTCGCCGCCGACGACGTCGAGCGCCCACGCCTCGGCGTCGATCGAGCTGGAGCCCCAGTGGTCGCGGGCGAACGACTCGTTGTGCGCGATGCGGATGTCCTCGTCGCGCTCCTTGGAGTACGGCTCGATCCGCAGGCCCTCGGGCACGTCGCCGGCCGGCAGCTCGACGCCCAGGTCGCGGCGCATGTCGACGTACCAGCGGATCGGGGTGAACCCGACGGTCTCGGCCATCCGGCGGGCATCGGCGTGCGACTCGTCGAGATAGAGCCGGATGCGGGCCGGCAGGTTCACCGTCGCGGCGGCGAGCTGCTGACGTCCACGCGCCTCGGACCACGCGAGCAGCGCCCGCCCGATGCCGCGTCGGCGATAGTCGGGATGCACCGCACCGAACAGCGTCGGCGCGAGCGTGCCCTCGGTGACCTGGCGGAACTCCGACCAGGAGTAGGCGCGGATGGTGCCGTCGGCGTCGAAGCCGGCGACGCTGTCGCGGGCGGGGTCGCGCCAGGCGCCCTTGAAGTGGTCGGCCAGCTCGGACTCCGCAGCGCGCTCGTTCGCGTTGTCGTGGTCCTCGACGACCTCGCACAGCGCGAACCAGGCGGGGAGGTCGTCGGGCGTCAGTGCCCGCCAGGTCAGGCCGACGCCGTCAGGCAGCGCGGGCAGGTCGGTCGGTGCGGCGGCCCGGACGGCGAGCGGCTCGAGGTCGACGGTGCTCACGGTGGCCACCGTAGGGGCCGCCGCTTCACACCGCGAGCGAATTTCAGTCGACGCCCAGCATCAGCGTCCACCACGACGTCATCCCGAGCAACCCGCCCTGCTCCGTGCCGATGCCGACCGACGTGTACGAGTAGTCCAGCAGCCGGTCGCGCTCGCCGCCGCCGTCCTCCCACTGACGGACGACCTGCTCGGCGCTGCGCAGGTTCCCGCGCGCCAGGTTCTCGCCGACCCTAGCGGTGTAACCCTCGTCGGCGGCACGGTCGGCCGGCCCTTCGCCGTCGGGGTTGACGTGCGAGTAGTAGTCCCGTTCCCGCATGTCGTCGCTGTGCTCGCGGGCGGCGATGGTGAGCCGCGGGTCGACCCGCAGCGCGGGGCAGCCGGCCTCGGCCCGGGCGTCCTCCGCGGAGTCCAGCATCCGCTCCTCGGAGCTGGACAGCTCGATGATCGGCAGCTCCAGGTCCGGATCGTCCGAGGGCTCCTCGGACGGCGGCTCCACGCTCGGCTCGTCGGAGGGCTCGTCGGACGGCTCCTCCGACGGCTCGTCGGACGGGTCCTCCGACGGCTCGGACGGCTCGTCGGTCGGCTCGGACGGGTCCGACGGCCGCGGCGAGTCGGGCTCGCGCGGCGGCGTCGTGGCGGAGTAATTGTCGTCGGAGTCCTCGGAGCTCTCGTCGGACCCGCCGGAGTCGTCGTCGGACCCGTTGTCGGAGTCGTCGGACTCGTCGGGCGACGGCGACTCGGATCCGGTCGGCGACGGCGTCTCACCGGGCTCGCTCGGCGAGCCGGACGGCGTGGTGCCGGTGTGCGGCGACGGGGTCTCGCCGGTCGTGAAGTCGTCGACCTGCGACCCGCCCTCCGCGCGCGCGTGCAGCATCGGCGGACCGTCCGTGATGGCCACGACCACCGCTCCGATCGCCAGGAAGCCGACGAGAGCCAAGAGACCCACGCGGACCAGCAGAGGAACGTCCCGGACACGCCGTTGCCTGTAACGCGGCAGGTTCGAGCTCACGTGGCCTGATCCTTTCCACCCGGGGCGGTCGCGCCGCACCGGATCCCGGTCAAATCGCTGAGAACCGACATTCCATAGCCATCGCCCAGTTTTGTCCAGGAACCGCCCATCTCAAACATCGATCAAGAAGACCAAGGTGAACACGGACGGTCATCGAACGAGAATGTCGCGGTGAGAGGGGGCCGGAGGCCTCCTCGATTTCGTCGGTGCCAGGCGCCGAGCCAGGGCGACCGTTGCTGGGGCCATGCCCGCCCCGACGACACTCCAGAGGCCAGAGCAGTGACCGGATCGAGCCGTCGGCGAAGATGTCTCGCATGAGCGAACTGCAGGCGCCGCCGGAGCGACTCGTGGTGGCCGCGGCGATCGTCGACGACCTCGCGCGGCCGACGCGGTTGCTGGCCGCGCGGCGCAGCGAACCGCCGGAGCTGGCCGGCGGCTGGGAGTTCCCCGGCGGCAAGGTCGAGGCCGGTGAACAGCCGCTGGACGCGCTCCACCGGGAGCTGCGCGAGGAGCTCGGCATCGCCGTCGAGGTCGGCGCGGAGATCACCGGCCCGCTCGACGGACGGTGGGCGCTCGGCCCCGGCCTGTCGATGCGGCTGTGGCTCGCGGTCGTCGCCGACGGGGTGCCGGCGCCGCTGGAGGACCACGACGAACTGCGCTGGCTCGGTCCCGGCGAGTGGGCGGACGTGCCGTGGCTGCCGGCGGACGTCGCCGTGGTGGAGGCGCTGATCGCGCTGTGCCCGTCGGCGAGGGTCTGACGGCGACGAGCGAGCGGCGAGCAGGCGAGGCGGGAGGTCCACTGAGCGGTGGACGACGGCGGCGGCGGGCGGCACTAGCCTGGCGGGTATGACCACCCAGCCCGAGCCCGCCGACCAGCCCGTGGAGCCGCACGTCCTGCCCAGCGTCCGCGCCTCCGACGACGAGCGCGAACAGGTCGTGCAGGCGCTGTCGGAGCACGCGACCACCGGCCGGCTGACGCTGGCCGAGCTGGAGGAGCGCATCGGGCTGGCATACCGGTCCGTCACCCGCGACGACCTCGCGAAGTTGACCGCGGACCTGCCGGGCTCGAGTGCGCTGGCGCCCGTCGCGAACAGCGGGCCGGTGGTCCGCTCGGACGGCGGCCAGCGCCGGTCGGCGACCAAGTGGATCGTCGCGTTCATGGGCGGTACGGAGAAGCGGGGCCGCTGGCGCGCGGCCGAGCGCATCAACGCGGTCGCTGTGATGGGCGGGCACGACATCGACCTGCGGCACGCGGAGCTGGACGCCGACGACACGACGATCATCGCGATCACGATCATGGGCGGCATGGACATCTACGTGCCCGACACCATCGACGTCGAGGTCGGGGGGTTCTCGCTGATGGGCGGGACGGGCGAGCGCGGCAGCCGGCGGCCGGCGCGGGCGGGCGCGCCGCGGATCAAGATCCTCGCGTACAACCTCATGGGCGGCATCGACGTGTGGCGGCTGCCGGAGGAGACCAAGGACATGACGCTCAAGCAGGCCAAGAAGGCGGCCAAGCGAGCGGAGTGACGGCGCCACACGTCAGCGGCGAGGCGCACGGCCCGGGCGCGACGCGGACATAAGGCGGCCCCGCAGGCCGGGCACGGACCTGCGGGGCCGGTCTATATCCGGGACAGCTCCCCCGTGGAAGCGCCCGTGGGCGAGCGCTGGATCGAGGCGGTGGAGGACTACCTCGTGTCCTGCGCTGAGACAAACACTAGGCAGGACCGCTTTCAGATCGCTTTCATCGCGCATTCACTGCTGGTCAGCCCTAGGAGGACGCGGAATCAGGCGGTCTGGACACACAGCGGCCCCGGTCCCCGCAAGGGTGCGGGGACCGGGGCCGCCAGTGGTACAGCAGGCGCGACGAACCTCAGGCCGTCGTGCCGTTACGCCGGGCGCGCAGCGCGATCGCGACGCCGCCCAGGGCGAGCAGCGCGACGCCGACCACGATCATCCAGGTGTTGGACGAACCGGTGTCGGGCAGCTCGTCGCCGTCGTCGTCACCCTCGGACTCGGGGGCGACGGTGAACGAGACCGAGGCCTCCGACGCGGTCAGCTCCGGGTCGCCGCCCTCGACGGACGCGGACGCGGTGAGCGTGAACTCGCCGTTCGGCAGCGCCTCCTCGGGGGTGAACGTCCAGGCGCCGTCCTCGCCGATCTCGAGCTCGCCGGCCCACTCGTCGGCGGCGGTCTGAACCCGCTCCGACGACTCGGTGACGGTGCCCTCGATCGCCAGTGTCAGGTCGGCGCCGGGGTAGGCGGTGCCGCTGAACACGACGTCGCCGGTGACGGTCGCGCCGTCCTCCGGCTCGGCGATGGTGACCGGCGGCACCGTGATGCCGAGGCCGGCCACGGTGACGGTCTGGCTGTCACCGTCGAAGGACTGCGTGACGGTGGCGTCGAACCGCTCGCCGGCCGGCAGGTCCGCCGACGGGGTGAGGGTCCAGGCGCCGTCGTCGCCGACGGTGGCCTCGCCGAACGACTCCTCGCCGACGGTCAGCGTCACCGTGGCGCCGGGCTGGCCGGTGCCGGAGAAGCCGGGCCGGGCGTTGCCGGTGGTCTGGCCGTCGGTGGGCGACGCGACCGTGAGCTGCTCGACCTGCACCTCGGTGGAGGTGAAGGTGCCCTCCGCCGCGGCGGACCGGGAGAAGTTGCCGTAGGACGCGGTGATCTCGTAGGTGTGCTCACCCGGGACCAGCTCGTCGGTGACGGCGGCCGAGAAGGCGCCGTCGTCGGTGACGGTGCCCTCGTAGGTCTGCTCGCCGTCGATGACCAGGCGGACCTTGTGGGTCGACCGTGCACCCTCGACGGTGCCGGTGAAGGTCGGCCGCGGGCCGGTCTCACCGCCGTCCTCGGGCGAGGCGACGACCGGGGTCGCGACGGCGACCGCCAGCTCCCACTCGCCACCCAGCAGCGTCAGCGCGTTGTACTGACCCGTCGCCAGCGAGTAGCCGATGCTGAAGTCGGCGTCGCCGGTGTCGGGCGACTGCGCCGGGTTCCAGCTGTCGCACTCGGTCCGGCCGTCGTGCGTCGAGCCGGAGTTGACGCCGAGCGCGTAGTTGCCGACGACGATCGAGCCGCCGCTGTCGCCACCGAGCATGCAGGCGTTGAAGATGAAGCCGGTGACGTTCTGCTCACCGACCGGCGTGCTCTGCACCGGCACCAGGATGTCGCCGCAGGTCCAGCCGGAGGTGGCGCCGGACTTGCAGGCCTGGGCGCCGGCGACGGCGTCGATCGGGCCGCGGATGGTGACCGAGGCGTCGTCGGGCGCGCCCGAGCCGCCACCCCAGCCGGCCACCTGCGGCACGCCGGTCCAGTCGGCGCCGGTGACGTCGACCAGGCCGCCGTCGTGCTCCTCGCCGTAGTGGAACGAACCCGGCACGAACTCGCCGAGCTCCGGGCCGGGGAACTCCGACGCCCAGTCCTCGGTGCCCCAGATCGGGGCGTCCAGCTCGATGTGGTGCACCGGGTAGGTGAACTGCTCGCCGGTCTCCTCGCTGACGCCGCAGTGGCCGGCGGTCAGGTAGCGCGAGTTGCCGTCGGGGTCGTACCCGCTGAACCCGACGGAGCAGCGGCTGAGGTCGAACGCGCCGGTCTCGTCCGGCTCGCTGATCTGGTAGGCGTAGCCGTAGCCGCCCTTGTGGTCGCGGGCCGGCTGGACCTCACGCTCGGTGTTCAGAGCGTCCAGCGGGCCGACGACGACACTGGCGCCGCTGGCCTCGACGGCAGCGGCGTCGGACTCGCTGGCGACGTTGATGGTGACGTCCTGGCCGTCGATCGAGGCGCCGAGCACGTCGACACCTCGGTCACGCAGCACCGTGGCGGCGTCGGAGGCGGCACGAGCCCGCTCCGCGTTCGCCAGGTACTGCTCGGGGGCGACGCCGAGATCGCGCTCGATCGCCTCCCGCAGAGTGGCCGGCAGCTGTGCTGCCAGCTCGATGAAGTCGTCGGCGGCGAACGTCGGCACGGTGACCGGGATTTGTTCGTCAGCCTGGGCCGCGGCGCTGGAGGCGAAGACGCCACCACTCACCACGGCCGAGGCGACGAGCACCCCGGCGAACCGTGCCGCGCCTCGCCGACGCGGCAGCTTTGCGTTCACAGATTCTCCAAATACTCCACTTGACATGGCGTTGCCCGGAATCGCCCATTCAGTCGGAATCTAGCGTCTGACGTGCGGAAACCCGGGCGAGATCACGTTACACAAGTCGACTGCGGCGTGACAGCTTCATCACCAAGTGGTCACAATGAATTCCGGGAACAATTCCCCGAAGAATTGACGAGCCGCCCTTTGTCGGTGCAATCCGGACAAGGACCAGGATCAGCGTCCGGCGGCGGCCAGCGTGAGCTCCGCGCGGGCCTCCGCGGCCAGCCGGACGTGCCGGTTCTCGACGGCGACGGTGACGGCGTCAGCGGCGGCCACGCGCCCGTCGGCGCCGAAGTGCCGCAGCGTCCGAGCGGCGTCGAGCAGCGACAGCGCCCGCATCCAGGTCGAGCCGAGCGCGACGGCGATGTCGACCGCCTGCCAGCTGGACCGCAGCGCCTCGTCGCGGTCGCCGGCCGCCCGGTGCACGGCCACTGCCACCGACGCCGCGTAGTGCGCGTCGTACGACACCGGCGCCGGGGTCTCGACGGCGTCGGCGGCGGCGAGGTCGGCGCGGGCGTCGGCGCACCGGCCCAGCCCGGCGTACGCCCGGGCGCGGGTCCGCAGGCACCGGGCCCGGATCTGCGCCGACAGGAACTCGCGGTCGGCCACGCAGGCCGCGATGACGTCCACCGCCTCCTGGTACCGGCCCGCCTCGACGTCGATGCAGGCCCGGTTGTCGAACATGATCAGCTCGCCGTACCGGTCGCCCAGCTCGCGGCGCAGCTCGATGGCGCGCTCGGCCGCCTCCAGCGCCTCGTCGAGCCGGTGCTGCGCGGCCAGCGTCAGCGTGAGGTTGGTCCACGCGGCTGCGGTGATGGCGGGCTGCACCCCGGCCGACCGCGAGGTCCCAGGCTGCGACGAGTCCCACAAGGGAGAGGCAGAATCGGACGGCGGCGTGGCCGCGCGCAGCACCGTCCGCGCCGTCTCCTCGTCGTCGCCGCTGTCGCAGCACTCGCGGGCGACGGCGTCGAGGACGACCAGCAGCCCGGCCGCGTGGTCGACCGCCGGATACTCGCCGCCGGCCAGCTCGGCCCGGGCCAGCGCGATCAGCTGCGTCCGCCGCGGGTGCAGCCAGGCGTGGATCGCGCACCGGTCGGCGAACTGCCGTCCGGGCGGGCAGCCGCGCGGCGGCGTCGGCACGCCTGGGACGCGGTCGGCGGGCCGCAGCCGCAGCCGCGCATTGCGCAGCGTCAGCAGCAGGTACCCGAGCAGGCGCCGGCGCGCCGTCCGCGCCGCCACCGAGTCGGACACCGCGCGGATGTGGTCGCCGACGAGGTCGTGCCAGCCGTAGCCGCCCTCGCCGTCGTGCTCGAGCAGCCGGATGTCGGCCAGCCGGTCCAGCAGCCGGCGCGCCTCGGCGGCGTCGACCTCCCAGACGACGGCCGCGGTCTCGACGTCGACGGTGGCGCCGGTCAGGGCCGCGAGCAGCCGGTACCGCTGCGCCTGGACGGGCTGCAGGCTGACGTAGGTGGCGTCGAGCATGGCGCTGACGGCCAGCCCGCCGGCCCGCAGCTCGTCCAGCCGGTCGCCGTCGCGCAGCCGCCCGGCGAAGTGCCCGATCGGCCAGGCCGGCCGGGTGGCCAGCCGCCCGGCGGCGATGCGCACCGCCAGCGGCGACCCGGCGCACCGTTCCAGGACGGCCGTGGTGGCGTCGGGCTCGGCCTCCAGCCGGTCAGCGCCGACGACGGACGCCAGCAGCTCGCGCGCCTCGGGCTCGGAGAACATGCCGAGGTCGACCCGGGCATCGGCCGGCAGCGACGGGATCCGCCGCCGGCTGGTGACGATGACGGCGCACTCGGACTCCGCCGGCAGCAGCGAGGCGACGGTGTCCGGGTCGGCGTCGTCCATCAGCACCAGCAGCCGGCGGCCGGCGCACAGGCGGCGGAACAGCTCGGCGCGCTCATGGGGGCACGGCGGCAGGTCGGACCCGCCGACGCCGAGCGCCCGGAGCAGTCCGGCCAGCGCGTCGGTGCCGAGCGCCGCGGCGTCGCTGCTGGTGCGCAGGTCGGCGAAGAGCTGGCCGTCGGGATAGTGGTCGAGGACCTCGTGCGCCACGCGCAGCGCCAAGGTCGTCTTGCCGGTGCCGCCGGGCCCGGACACCAGCACCGTCCGGCAGCGGCCCTCGGGCGCGGGACCGTCGCGGAGCGCAGCCGCGAGCGTGGCGACCTCCGCGTCCCGGCCCACGAACGACCTCGGCCGCGACGGCAGCTGCTCAGGCCGGGTGCCCGGCCCGGCGCCCGGAGCGGACGGCGCGGCCGGCGCGGTCCGTGCGGACGGCGCGACGACCGGCCGCGCGGGCGGTTCGGCGTCCGGCGCGGCGGTGTCGTCCGCTCCGGTGAGGTCGCCGCCGGTCAGCAGGCGGGCGTGCAGCGCGGCCAGCTCGCGCCCCGGACGCCGGCCGACGGCGCGCAGCGCGCGGACGGTGTCGTGGAAGACTCCGAGCGCGTCGCCCTGGCGGCCCTCGCGGTAGAGCGCGATCATCAGCTGGCCGGCGGCGCCCTCGCGCTCCGGGTGGGCGGTCGCCAATTCGCGCAGCTCGCGGATCACGCCGTCGTCGGGGCCGTGCAGGAGCAGCCGCAGCTCGTGCGCCCGCTCGGCGACGGTGAGCACCTCGTCCAGCAGTGACGGCGCCGTCTGACAGGTCAGGACGTCGGGCCAGAGGCCGGCCAGCGGGTTGCCCCGCCACATGACCAGCGCCTGGTCCAGCAGCGCGAGCCGCCCGGGCAGGTCGTCCATGGCCCGCGCCGCCGCGAACAGTCCGCGGAACCGCGTCACGTCGACGACGTCCGGCGGCAGGCCGAGCCGGTAGCCGTCACCGGCCGACTCGACCGCGAACCGGCCGAGCACCGCGCGCACCCGGGTCACGTGCGTCTGGAGCGCCGCCCGCGGGTGCTCGGGCTGGGCGTCGGGCCAGAGCAGCCGGGCCAGCGTGCCCTGCGTGACGACGCCGCCGGGACGCAGCGCCAGCGCGGCCAGGATCACCGCCGGCCGCCCGGACGGTACCGGCACCGGCACGCCGTCGCGGCGCACCTCGACCGCGCCGAGCAGCCGGACGTCCAGCTGGGGCGCGCCGGGCCCCGCGACCCCGCCCGGGCCGCTGCGCAGTCCGACGTCGAGGTCCGGGGTGTGGGTCACGGCCGCTCCACCACCAGGTCGCGCAGCTCGTCGGCGCGCGCCGAGCCGAGCGACTCGAAGATCTTCAGCGCCGCCGCCCAGTGCACCCGCGCGGTCTCGTCGTCGCCGGCGCCGGCGCGGCTGTGGCCCAGCTCGGCCAGCGCCTCGGCCTCGACGTCGGTCAGGTGACCCTCGCGGGCCAGCGCGGCCGCCCGCGCGGCCGGGCCGCCGCCGTCGTGTCCGGACCGGCGCAGCGCATGCGCCTCCTTGACCAGGCCGGTGGCCTGCAGCGGCACCGAACCCAGCTCGACGGCGACCGCGACGGCGCGTTGGAACCCGGCCACCGCCTCGTCGGCGGCGCCGGTCTCGAGCGCGAGGTGCGCCAGCACCAGCAGCTGGTCGAACAGCTCGACGCCGGGCTCGTCGCCGAGGCCCTCGCCGGTCAGCTCCAGGTTGCGCCGGGCGTCGTCGTAGCGGCCCAGGCTCGTCTGCACGTGGGCGAGGTTGCGCCGGCAGCGCCGCCGGACCTCCGGGGAGAGGACGTCGTCGGCCTCGGCGCACCGCTCGAACAGCTCGGCGGCCTCTTCGTACCGGCCGTCCAGCTCGTGCCAGACCGCCATGTTGTGCAGCATGATCACTTCGCCGTACCGGTCGCCCAGCTCGCGGCGGACCGCCAGGCCACGAGCGCCGGCCTCGAGCGCCTCGCCGCGCCGGCTCTGCGCACCGAGCGACAGCGCCAGCGCGTGCCAGGCCCGCGCCGTCAGCACCGGGTCGCCGAGCTTGGCCGGCACGTCGAGCACCGCGCGCGAGAGGTCCTCGGTGTGCGCCTCGCGGCAGCATTCGTACCGCGCCCGGGCCAGCGCCAGCAGCAGCGCGGCCGACTCGTCGACGACGTCCTGCTGCTCGGAGTGCAGGCCGGCCAGGCCCAGCGACGTCATGAGCGCGGTGTGCGGGTGCAGCCACGCGTGGATCTCGGCGCGGTCGGCGAACTCGTGGCCCTGGACCTCGTGCGGGAACCACGACCCGGGCTCGACGGCGTTGCCGCCCGGCCGCAGCACCGGCCACAGGTTGTGCAGGCAGCGCAGGTAGTACCGGACGAGGCGGCGGCGGGCGGCGATGACGCGATGGGTGTCGGCGACGGCGCGCAGGTGGTCGTCGACGAGGTCGTGCCAGCGGTACTCGTCGGGCGCGGCGGAGTCGATCAGCCGGACGTCGACCAGGTGCTCGAGCACGCTGCGGGCGTCGTCGGCCGAGACGTCCCAGGTGGCGGCAGCGGTCTCGACATCGAGCGCGGGACCGGGCACGGCCGCGAGCAGCCGGAACCGGAACGCGATGGCGGGGTCGAGGCCCTGTACGGACGCCGTCAGCATCGCCCGCACGCTGAGGTCGCCCATCTCCAGCTCGTCGAGCCGGCTGGTCAGCAGCCGCTCCGCGAAGTGGTCGATCGGCCAGGCCGGCCGGGTGACCAGCCGCCCGCCGGCAATGCGCAGCGCCAGCGGCGAGCCCTTGCAGGCACTCACGACCAGCGCGGTCGCCTCGGGCTCGGCGGCCAGGCGCGCGCGGCCGACCATCGACTCGAGCAGCTCGTTGGCGTCCTCGTCGGAGAACAGCGCGAGGTCGATCTGCACGTCGGACGGGATCATGCTCAGCTGCGGCCGGCTGGTCACCAGCACGCTGCAGCCGCCGGCGCCGGGCAGCAGCGGCGTCACCTGCGCGGCGTCGCGGGCGTCGTCGAGCACGACCAGCAGCCGCCGGTGCGCGCACGCGGACCGGAACAGCGCGGCCCGCTCGTCCAGCGTCGCCGGGATGTCCTCCTCGGTCGTGGCCAGCGCGCGCAGGAACTCGGCCAGCACCTCGCCGGGCTCGGCGGGGACGGTGGAGCCGCGCAGCTCGGCGAAGAGCTGGCCGTCGGGGTGCGCCTCGCGCAGCGCGTGCCCGACGTGCAGGGCCAGCGTGGTCTTCCCCGACCCACCCGGCCCCGAGATCAGTCCCAGCCGGGCCCACGACCGGTTCTCCGACAGCACGGCCGTCAGCAGATCGATCTCGTGCTCGCGTCCGACGAACTGCGCCGTCGACCGCGGCAGCTGCACCGGCGGGCGCACCACCGCAGCGGCCGCACCGCCGCCGGACGCGCCGCCACCGGCCGTCCCCGCGCCGGGGGCCGTCGCCAGCAGCGCCGGGTCGGTGTCGAGGATGCGCCGGTGCAGGTCGGTCAGCTCCGGACCCGGATCGATGCCGAGCTCGTCGCGCAGCACCGTCACGACCTCGTGGTACGCCGCGAGCGCGTCGCCCTGACGGCCCTGGCGGTACAGCGCGAGCATCAGCTGCGCCCAGAGCCGTTCCCGCCACGGGTGCGCGGCGACCAGACGGCGCAGCGACGGCACGAACTCCTCGTCGGTGCGGTCCAGCCGCAGCCGCAGCTCGTTCATCCGCTCCGTGGCCGACAACAGCTCCTCGACCAGCAGCGGCGCGGTCGCCTTCTCGAGGTCGTCGGGGTTCAGCCCGGCCAGCGGGTCGCCGCGCCACAGCGCCAGGCCCTCGCGCAGCAGGGTCAGCTCGGTGACCGGTTCGGCGTCGCGGCCGGCGGCGACCAGCTCGCGGAACCGGGTGACGTCGACGGCGTCGGGCGCGAGGTCGAGGCGGTAGCCGTCGCCGGCCGCCTGGACGAACCCGTCGCCGAGCGCCGCCCGCAGCCGCGCGACGTGGGTCTGGATGGCCGCCCGCGGGTGCACCGGCTCGTCGTCGGGCCACAGCCAGCCGGCCAGCGCGTCGACGGGGACGACGGTGCCAGGGCGCGCGGCGAGTGCAGCGAGGATGACGGTCGGCCGGCCGGGTGGCACCGGGATCGTGACCCCGTCGCGGTGCACCTCGACCGGCCCCAGCAGTGCGACCTCAAGCCGCGCCCGGCCCACCAGCTCTCACCCCTCCATCCCCTGCGCCACGGCCACCGTACCGGTGACTGACAGGAGATCGCACAGTCATCCGGCTGCCGGACCCGGCTCGCGCCCCGTTCATCCACCCGCCACCTCGGCGGATTAGCGTGCGTCTCCGTCCGGCAACCCCCTCAGAAGGGACGTCTCATGCGCAAGCCGACACGCGTCGCCCTCTCCGCCCTCGCCGGCGTCTGCGTCCTGGGGGTGGGCGTCGCGGGCGCGGGCGCCGCCCCGTCGGCGGCCGCTGACCTGCTGCCGGACGAGCTGCCGCTGGGTCCGGCCGGCCTGGTCGAGCAGCGCGAGCAGGAGGAGCTGGCGCCCGGCGTCACGCTGTACCGGATCGTCCGCGGCGCCGTCGACCCGGACGACGGCTACACGGCGACCGCCGGCTTCGCGACGACCGAGGCCGAGGCCGGCGCGCTGGCGGACCGGGTCCGCGCGGCCGGGCTGCAGCCACGAATCGAGCCGGCCGCGGAACCGGCGCCGTCCGGTGCCCCGCTCGGCTGGACCGTGCGGGTGGGCCTGTTCCCGACGGCGGCCGGTGCCGAGGCGCTGCTGCCGCCGCTGCGGGCGGCCGGCCTGACGCCGCGCGTCGACGACACCTGGCACGACGGCGCCGAGACCGACGGCCCGTGGCGGGTGACGATCATCGAGGTCGACCCGGACGTGTACGACGGCACGGTCCGCACCGAGCTGGCGACCGGCGAGGTGTTCGGCCGCGAGACCACCAGCGCGATCGTGGACCGGGTCGGCGCACTGGCCGCGGTCAACGGCGGTTTCTTCACCATCGACGGCAGCCGGAACGTCCCTGGACCCTGGCTCGAGGGCACCGACGGCGACCCCGCCGGCATCTCGGTGGTGGACGGGCGGCTGGCGTCGGAGTCGGTGGGCGACCGCCCGGCGCTGCTGCTGACCGGCGACGGCGACGGCCGGGTGCGTCGGCTGGCCACCGACCTCTCCCTCCGAGCCGGCCGCGAGTCAGCCCAGGGTACCGGCCTCAACCGGGAGCCCGGCCTCGTGCTCAACTGTGGCGGCGTGGGCGCGGCGACGCCGATCGCGGCGCCGGCGCACGACTACACCTGCGGCAACGCGCACGAGCTGGTCGCGTTCACCGCCGACTTCGGCGCGCCGCTGCCGGCCGGCGCCGGGTACCAGGTCCGGCTGGACGGCCGCGGCCGTGTGGTCGAGGCGGCACCGGTCCGGGGCGGCGCGGAACCGCAGGCCGACACCGTCGTCGTCCAGGGCACCGGGGACACCGCGGCCTGGCTGGCCGAGCACGGCACAGTCGGAGTACGGCTCGCCCTCGACACCCGGGTCGTCGACGGCGACACCGGCCGGCGGGTGCCGCTGCGGCCGGACGCCACCGTGGTCAACGGCGGCCCGCTGCTGGTCGAGGACGGCGCGACCGCGCTCGACCCGGTGCGCGACGGCTGGAGCCCGGCGACACTGGGCGGCACCGCGCGGGCGGACTTCTACTGGCGCTGGTACGTGCGCCGCAACCCGCGCACCGCGGCCGGCGTGCTGCCGGACGGGCGGCTCGTGTTCGCGGTCGTCGACGGGCGCCAGCCGGGCCGCAGCGTCGGACTGAGCATCACCGAGACCGCGGCGCTGATGCACTCGCTCGGCGCGGAGGAGGCGCTGAACCTCGACGGCGGCGGCTCGAGCACCGTCGTCACCGACGACGGCGTCGTCAACACCCCGAGCGACCCGGTCGAGCGGCCCGTCGGCGACGCCGTCGTGCTCATTCCCGGCCAGGAATGAGGATCAGCTCCAGCGTCCGGCTGACGTGCTCCGCGGCGGCCGCCTCGGTGGGCGCCGGGTCCAGGCCGAACATCCGCCGCCGGTGCGGTTCGCCCATGAGCAGCGTGAACAGCTGCTCGGCCAGCAGATCGAGGTCGTCGGCACGGACGGCGATCCGCTCAGGCGGCAGCGCGGCGAGCAGGCCGGACAGCACGCCGATGTAGCGGCGCGGCCCGTTCGCGTAGTGCCGGGCGGCGAGGTCGGGGAACTTCGCCGCCTCGCCGGTGACCAGCCGGTGCAGCCCGATCGCCTCGTCGGAGAGCATGAGCCGGACCAGCCGCACCCCGAACGCGTGCAGGTCGCTCACCGGGTCGCCGGCGTCGGGTGCGACGGTGTTGACGACGCGGTCGCCGAGCCGGCGCACGACGGCCACGAAAAGGTCGGCCTTGTCGCCGACGGTCGTGTAGACGGTGCGCTTGGCGACCCGCGCCTCGGCGGCGATGACCTCGATGGTCGTGTCGCCGTATCCGTGCGCGAGGAACAGCCGCATCGCGGTCTCGAGCAGCGCGTCGCGCCGGGCCGCGCGGTCGACGTCGCGCGGCCGCCCGCGCGGCGCCGTCGCCGTCCCCCGTGCAGTCACCTGGCCATCCTGACTCGGAGGTAGGCTTGGACGCAATGAAACGCTAACGTTTCATTGTTTTGCCCGGCCACCGCCGGGCCACCGCTGCGCGTCCCACGTCCGACGTCCAGGACGCGCCCCGTGACAACGAAGGGCGGGTAAGAGTGGCGACCACCAGTCGCAAGCGTCCGGCGCGCTCGGCGAACAACTCCGAGGAACTGCTCGGGTACTACCGTCAGATGCTCCTGGTCCGCCGGTTCGAGGAGCGCACCGCGCAGGCGTACACCGAGGCGAAGATCGGCGGCTACTGCCACCTCAACCTCGGCGAAGAGGCCACCGTCGTCGGCCTGATGGCGGCCATCGAAGAGCGCGACTACCTCTTCACGAACTACCGCGACCACGGCTACGCGCTGATCCGCGGCATGGACCCGGGCCGGGTCATGGCCGAGCTCTACGGCCGGCAGGACGGCGTCAGCAAGGGCTGGGGCGGTTCGATGCACCTGTTCGACACCGACGTCCGCCAGCTCGGCGGCTACGGCATCGTCGGCGGGCAGCTGCCGCTGGCGGCCGGCGCCGCGCTCGCGGTCAACTACCGCGACGGCGACGAGGTCGTCATGTGCCAGATGGGCGACGGCACCACGAACATCGGCGCGTTCCACGAGACGCTGAACATCGCGACGCTCTGGGACCTGCCGATCGTGTTCGTCGTCGTCAACAACCACCTCGGCATGGGCACGACCGTCGAGATGTCCTCAGCCGAGCCCGAGCTGTACAGGCGCGCGTCGTCGTACCGCATGGAGTCTGCGCGGGTCGACGGCAACGACGTCATCGCCGTCCGCGACGCGGCGAAGGTCGCCGTCGAGCGGGCCCGCAAGGAGCAGAAGCCGTACCTGCTCGAGACCGTGAGCGGCCGGCTGCGCGGGCACTCCGTCGTCGACCCCGCCGCGTACCGCAGCAAGGAGGAGGTCGAGGAGGTCCGCGCCCAGGACCCCGTCGCCGGCCTGCACGACCGGCTCGTCGCCGCCAAGGTGGCCGACGCCGGCCAGCTGGCCGAGATCGACGCCGACGTCCACCGCATCGTCAAGGCCGCCGTCGAGTTCGCCGACAAGAGCCCCGCGCCCGAGGTGTCGTCGCTGTTCGACTACACCTACGCGAGCCCGGTGCCGAACGACTCGCGCCGCCTCCCCGCTGACCCGCTGTTCCCGGTAGGAGCCTGACATGGCCGTCATGAGTTACCGCCAGGCGCTGCACGACACCCTGCGCGCCGAGATGCTCCGCGACCCGGACGTCTTCTTGATGGGTGAGGAGATCGGCCGGTTCGAGGGCTCCTACAAGATCACCGCCGGCCTGCTCGACGAGTTCGGGCCGAAGCGCGTCCGCGACACCCCCATTGCCGAGGAGGGCTTCACCGGCGCCGCCGTCGGCGCGGCCATGCTCGGCCTGCGCCCGGTCGTCGAGATCATGACGATCAACTTCTCGCTGCTCGCGCTGGACCAGATCGTCAACCACGCCGCGAAGATCTACGGCATGTTCGGCGGCCAGCGGTCGGTGCCGATGGTCATCCGCACCCCCGGTGGCGGCGGCCAGCAGCTCGCGGCCACGCACTCGCAGAACGTCGAGCTGTTCTACGCGTTCACGCCCGGCCTCAAGGTCGTGGCGCCGTCGTCGCCGGCTGACGCGAAGGCGCTGCTGATCGCGTCCATCCGCGACAACGATCCGGTGCTGTTCCTCGAGAACCTCGCGCTCTACAACACCAAGGGCGAGGTCCCCGACGGCGACGAGCCGGCCGAGATCGGCCGCGCCGCCGTCACCCGCGAGGGCACCGACATCACGCTGGTCGCGTACTCGCGCATGGCGCACGTCGCGCTGCAGGTCGCCGAGAAGCTGGCGTCGGAGGAGGGCATCTCCGCCGAGGTGGTCGACCTGCGCAGCCTGCGCCCGCTGGACCGGCCGACGATCATCGAGTCGGTCAAGAAGACGTCCTGCGCCGTCGTGCTCGAGGACGACTGGCTGACGTACGGCATCGGCGCCGAGGTCGCGGCGTCCATCTCCGACGGCGCGTTCGACTACCTCGACGCCCCGGTACGGCGGGTGGCGATGGCCGAGGTGCCGCTGCCGTACGCGAAGCCGCTCGAGCTGGCGGCGCTGCCGTCGGCGAACGACGTCGTCACCGTCGTCCACCAGACCCTCGACGCCGTCGGCCGCCGGTCCGTCGGCGCGCACTGAGGAGATTTCAGCGATGACCGACATCCTGATGCCCCGCCTCTCCGACACGATGGAGGAGGGCGTCGTCAGCGCCTGGCGCAAGCAGGTCGGCGACGAGGTCCACCCGGGCGACGTCCTGGTCGAGATCGAGACCGACAAGGCCGTCATGGAGCACGAAGCCTACGAGGAGGGCGTGCTCGGCGAGATCCTGGTGAAGGAGGGCGACACCGCCCCGATCGGCGCGCCGATCGCCCGGCTCGTCGGCGCCGGCGAGCCCGTCGGCGGGTCCGAGCCCGCCCCCGCAGCTCCCGCACCCGCACCCGCACCCGCACCCGAGTTGATCTTGGAGAAAGCGCGGGATCAATCAGGCGAATCGGACGGCAACTCCGCGGTTACTCCAAGATCAACGGGGGCGGGCCGCATCCTGTCCTCGCCGCTGGCCCGGCGCGACGCCCGCGAGCTGGGCGTCGACCTGGCGACGGTGCCGGGCTCCGGCCCCGGCGGGCGGATCATCCGGGCCGACGTCGCGAAGGCGGCCTCCGCCGCTCCGGCGGCCCCGGTGAGCACCCCCGCGGCGCCGGCCGCTGCCGCCCGGGCCGTCGAGGAGACCGACGAGCTGATCCCGCTGACGTCGATCCGCAAGACGATCGCCCGCCGGCTGACCGAGAGCATGCAGTCGTCGCCGCACTTCTACGTGACGAAGACGATCGACGCCGGCCCGCTGTCGACGCTGCGGGCGCAGCTGAACGAGCGGCTGGTCGCGGCGGAGAAGAAGAAGGTCAGCGTCAACGACATCATCGTGCGGGCCGTCGCGGTCGTGCTGCGCGACCACCCGGTCGTGAACTCGTCGTTCACGCCCGAGGCGATCGTCCAGCACGGGCGCATCCACGTCGGCATCGCGGTGGCGACCGAGACCGGGCTGGTCGTGCCGGTCATCCGCGACGCCGACACGAAGAGCCTGACCAGCATCTCCGCCGAGACCCGCACGCTGGCCGGCAAGGCCCGCGACCGCAAGCTCGGCCTGGACGAGATGACCGGCGGCACGTTCACCGTCAGCAACCTCGGCATGTACGGCATCGACCACTTCACCGCCGTGATCAACCCGCCCGAGGCGGCCATCCTGGCGGTCGGCGCGGTGCGGCCCGAGCCGGGTGTCAAGGACGGCGAACTCGCGGTCGTGCAGAAGATGACGATGACGCTGTCGTCGGACCACCGGGTCATCGACGGCGCGCAGGCCGCGGAGTTCGTCCGCGACCTCGCCGCCGTGCTCGAGGACCCCTGGCTGGCGATCGCCTAGGGCAGGCCGTCGAGGAACTCGAGGACCGCGCGACGGTACGCGTCGGGCTGCTCGGCGTCGATGAGGTGACCGGCGCCGGGCACCTCGACGAGCGTGGCGTTGGGCAGCACCTCGTCGTACTCACGAGCGATGGCCGGGTCCTTGTAGTCGCACGCGCCACGCAGGACGAGGGCCGGCACGTCGACGTCGCGCAGGGCGGGCCGCGGATCGGGGACGGTCAGCTGGTCGGCCGAGGTGAGCTGGTTGGCGTAGAAGCCGGGGACGGACTGCGGCGTCTCGCCGGTCGGCTGGTCCGGGTGGCAGGTCGCCGCCGGCGCGGCGATCGTCAGCAGCTCGGCGAAGACCGCGTCGATCTCGGCGTCGCCGACTACGGCGTGCGCGGCGCGCGGGTTCGCCTCCATGAGCAGCGCCCAGGCCAGCAGCCGCGGGCTCGCCTCGAGGTCGTCGATGCGCCGCTCCTGCTCCGGCGTGAGCCGGTCCCAGATGTCGCCCTCCTCGCGATCGGCCCACGCCGGCGCCCACAGCACGCCGGGCGAGGTGAGCAGCAGGCCGGCCACGTGCTCGGGGTGCTCGGCGGTGTACTCGGCGGCCAGCGTGGCGCCCCAGGAGGCGCCCATGAGCACGACGCGGTCGGCGCCGATCGTGGCGCGGACGGCCTCGAGGTCGGCGACCTGGCGGGCGACCGTGTAGCCGGTGGGGTCGTCGAGCCGGTCCGAGCGGCCGGCGCCGAGCTGGTCGTAGGTGTAGACGTCGTAGCCCTGCCCGGCGAGCAGGCGGTCCACGTCATCGGGGCCGTCGCCCGGCGTCCCCGGCCCGCCGTGCAGCACGATGATCGGGGTCGTCGCCGCGGCGCCTTCGGCGGGCGTGTGGGTGTAGGCCAGGCGCGACCCGGTCGGCAGTGTCCAGTAGCCCGTGGGCTGCGACTGCGGCGTGGGCGGCGTCTCGTCCATGGGCAGCAGGACGGTCACCGACGCGAGTGCGGCGGTCACGGCGACCACCGCCACGGTGACGGCAGCGGTGACCCGCGGGCGCCGCAGGCCGGCGTACACGAGCAGCGCGCAGGTCACCGTCATGGCGACGAGGCCGGCGGCGGTGAAGAGGGTGGGTTCGGGGGTGGCCATGGCGGTCGCCCACAGGGCGGCGGCCCCGACGGGCGGCGCGGCGAGCACGCCGAGCAGGACCAGGAGGGTGCGGACGACGCGGCGGAGCACCCGCCGTCCGCGTCGGGTCGTGGTGGTCGGGGTGACATGGGGGCTGAGCTGCTGCGTCATGGTGCGATCGTGTCCGGGCCGGACCAGCGGGCGCGTCCGCCGGCGCGCATCGAATGGGTCACCGCGCGGGTGGACCGGGTGTCACCGCCCAGGGGGACGGCAGCCACGCAACAGCGGCCGTAGCCTGTCCCTCGTGAGGCGCTGGTGGGAGCGTTGGCGGCCCGATCGGACGGTGGAGCGCGGCCCGGTGTGGGTCGCGCTCGACGTCGTGGTCGCGTACCTCTCCGCGGTCATCGCCATCGGCCCGTCGGACCACACGGCGTCCGTCCTCAGCGGTTCGCCGGTCGAACGGGTCTGCGCGGTCGTGTGGTTCGTCGCGATCGCGGGGCGGCGGTTCGCGCCTGGCTGGGCGCTCTGGGCGGCCGGCGCGGCGACGGTGGCGGCGGTCGCGTCCGGCGCGGAGGTCACGAACGTCTCGCTGGCGACCGCGCTCGCCCTGACCCTGGTCGTCCAGACCCGGGCGCCCTGGCGTGCGGCGGAGCTCGCCGCCCTGCCCGTTGGTGGCCGCCCTGGTGGCGCTCGCGGGCGACGAGGCCGCCTTCGTGCCCGCCGTGGCCGTCCACTTCGTGGCCTGGCTGGTGGGCCGGGCGGGCCGGACCCGCCGGGAGGCTCAGGACGCGCTGCGCGCTCGCGACAGCGAACGGGCCGTGGCGGCCGAGCGGGACCGGATGGCCCGGGAGCTGCACGACGCGGTCGGACACGCGGTGACGGTGATGGTCACCCATGCCGGTGCGGCCCGTCTCGTCCTCGCCGACGACGCGCCGCCGGTGCAGGAGGCGCTCGCGCGGATCGAGGACGTCGGCCGTGGCGCGATGACCGATCTCGACCGGATCCTGGGACTGCTCACCGACACCTACGACCTCGAGGCGACCCTGCGCGCGCTGGTGGCCGGGCTGCCCGGCCACGTCACGGCCGAGCTCCGCCTGCCGGAGGCGGAGGTGTTGCGCCGGCTGCCGCCGCGGACCGCCGAGACGGCCGGGCGGGTGGTCCAGGAGTCGCTGACCAACGTCGTCCGCCACGCCGGGCCGGCCCATGCCGTCGTCGACGTGGCACTCACCGGCCGCGACCTCGCCGTGGTGGTCACGGACGACGGCGCCGGGCCGGCCACCCGGTGGCCCGGCGGCGGCCGCGGCCTGACCGGCATGAAGGAGCGCGTCAGCGGCCTGGGCGGCAGCCTCGACGCCGGCCCCGCTGACGGCGGCGGATGGCGCGTCGCGGCCACGCTGCCACTGGAGGGAACGCCATGATCCGGGTCCTGCTCGCCGACGACGAGGACCTGATGCGCGCCGGGCTGCGAATGATGCTGGAAACCCAGCCCGATCTCGTCGTGGTCGGCGAAGCGGCCGACGGCCGCGAGGCGGCGCGGCTGGCCGCTGCCACGGCACCCGACGTCGTGCTGATGGACATCCGGATGCCGGTCCAGGACGGGGTGGCCGCCACCCGCGCGATCACGGCGGCGGGGGCGGGCGCGCCGCGCGTGCTGATCCTCACCACCTTCGAGCTGGACGAGTACGTCTTCGCGGCCATCCGCGCGGGCGCGGCCGGCTTCCTCCTCAAGCGCAGCCCGCCGGAGATCCTCATCGACGGCATCCGGACCGTCGCCGCCGGCGACGCCCTGCTCGGCCCGTCCGTCACCCGCCGTCTGCTCGCGGAGTTCGCCCGGTCCGCCCCGGTCCCGCCCGATCCGGAGACCGCCCGCCGGCTGGCCCGCCTCACCGAGCGCGAGCACGACGTGCTCCTGCTGCTCGGCCGCGGCCTGTCGAACGCGGAGATCGCCGCGCGCCTGCACATCGGCGCGGCGACGGTCAAGACGCACGTGACCCGGGTCCTCGACAAGCTCGGCCTGCGCGACCGCGTCCACGCGGTGGTCTTCGCCTTCGACCACGGGCTGGTCACGCCGAAGGGGTCGTGAGCCGGCGGGTCAGAGCTCGCGCCGCCAGATCTGGCCGACCAGGTCGTGGCCGAAGCTGTGGTGGCGGTTCTCCTCGACCAGCTCGAACCCCGCCTTCTGGTAGATGCGCCGGGCGGCCACGAGCACGTCGTTGGTCCACAGGATCATCGACGTGTAGCCGGCCGACCGGGCGAACTCCATGCACTCCTCGACCAGCCGGGTGCCGATGCCGCTGCCGCGCGCGTCGGGGTCGACCAGCAGCAGCCGCAGCTGCGCCGTCGTGTCGTCCTTGCGCACGCAGAACACGGCGCCGACGGGGCGGCCGTCCAGCTCGGCCACCCAGGCGTGCTCGCGGGCCGGGTCGAGGTGCTCGACGTAGTCGGCGACGATGCGCGCGACCAGGCCCTCGTAGCTGCGGTCCCAGCCGTACTCCTGGGTGTAGAGGACGGCGTTGCGCTGCACGACCCAGCCCAGATCGCCCGGGCGCAGCCCGCGGACGACGACCGTGCGCGGCCGTTCGGAGTCGGTGAGCAACCTGCGGACGGAGTCGAGGTCGGCCACCAGCCGGCGGCGGTCGGCCTCGGGCAGCGCGTCGAGCAGCTGCTCGACCTGCCGGTCGGAGCGGTTCTGGAGGTCCTCGCGCGCCGCGCGGCCGGCGTCGGTCAGCGCGGCCAGCAGCTTGCGGCCGTCGGCGGCCGAGCGGGTGCGCTCGATCAGCCCGGCCGACTCGAACCGGGCCAGCGTGCGGCTGAGCTGGGCGGCGTCGATGTCGAGCGCCTCGCGCAGCTCGCCGACCTCGGTGACGTCGCGCCGGCCCAGCTCGAAGACGATGCGCCCCTCGGTGAGCGAGTAGCCCGACCGCAGCAGCTCCTGGTCGAGGAAGCCCATGACGCGTGTGTAGAAGCGGTTGAACTGACGGACCGCGGCCACCTGGTCGCGTTGTACCTCGGTCATACCGTTGACTGTATCAAGGAAACCCTTGACTCAGTCAACAACATTCTTCAGGAGCAGCGCCGTGGTCACCGGGCCGACGCCGCCCGGCACCGGGGTCAGCGCCGCCGCCACGTCCGCGACCGCCGGGTCGACGTCGCCCGCCAGGCCGCCGTCGGACGTCGGGTTGGTGCCGACGTCGACGACCACCGCGCCCGGACGGACGTGCTCAGGCTCGATGAGGTGGGTCCGGCCAACGGCCGCGACCAGCACGTCCGCCGTCGACGTGACGGCGGCGAGGTCGCGGGTGCGCGAGTGGCACACCGTCACCGTCGCGTCGCGGTCCAGCAGCAGGTGCGCCAGCGGCTTGCCCACGACGACGGACCGGCCGACGACCACGGCCCGGGCGCCGGCGAGGTCGACGGCGTACTCGTCCAGCAGCGCGACGACGGCGGAGGCGGTGGCCGGCGCATAGGCGGGCAGCCCGGCGGCCAGCCGGCCGAGCGAGAGCGGGTTGGCGCCGTCGACGTCCTTGGCCGGGTCGATCGCGCCGGACACCTCGGCGAGCGCGACGCCGGGCGGCAGCGGCGTCTGCAGCATGACGCCGTCGACGGCCGGGTCGGCGCTGAGCGCGGCCAGCCGGTCCGCGATGCCGGCCGCGGTCGCCGTCGTGCCGAGGTCGGCGACGTCGCAGTCGAGGCCGGCCTTGCCGGCGGCCGACGCGATGGAGCGGACGTACCAGGCGCTCGCCTCGTCGTCGGTCGCCGTGACGATGACCAGCCGGGCCGGCCGCCCCTCGGCGCGCTTGGCGGCGGCCGCGTCGGCGACCTGGGCGCGGATGCGGGCGGCGAAGTCCTTGCCGGTCAGCGGCCGCGCCGTCACTCGCCGACCTGCTGGCGCACCGCGGCGGTGACCTGATCGGCCCGGGCGGCGAGGTCGTCGACCTCGCCCGCGGTCGCCGTCAGCCGGTCGCGGACCGCCTGGTCGGTGACGCCGGCGAGGTTGATCTCGACGTTCAGCCGGGCCGTCGTCGCGGCGGCGCGGGCGGCCTCGGCGGCGGCCGCGACGTCGGTGACCACGTTCGGGTTGCCGACGGGCAGCAGCTCCTCGGCCATCGCGACCAGGTGGGTCGCCGCGATGATGACGGCGGCCGGCGGCTCGGCGGCCGCGGCCAGCGCGGTGGCGATCGCCGCGGACCGCGCCGCCTTCTCCTCGTCGGTGTCCTGCGGCAGCTGGTAGGTCTCGGTGACGGCGAAGAACGCCTCGGCGTCGTCCTCGGCCAGCTCCAGCGCGTCGGTGCGTAGCGCGTCGGCCTTCACCAGCACCCGTTCGACGACGTCGGCGTACTGCTCGTACTTGGGGCCGGTGCTGTAGCGCGCCACCATACCGAGCAGAGCGGCCGACTGGGCGGCATGCAGGGCAGCGACGGCACCGCCGCCGGGGGCGGGCACCCGGGCGGCCAGGCCGTCCAGGAAAGCGCCGATGGTCTCGTCGCGCACGGGATCTCCTCGAGTCGGCTGACGATCGCCGCCCCCAGTCTCCCGCGTCCGGACCGATCCGCGCACGACGGGGTGCGCCGCCCGCGTCTCACCGTGTTCACCAGATGAGACAACTATCCCGGAACCGCCTATTTTCGGCCGATCATGAAAGAAGTGGCGCAACCCCGGGCGCCACCACAACCTCATAGGCGGCACCATGACGAGAGCCATCGACCAGTTGTTGACTCGCGCCGTGGACAGTGCGGTCCTGCCCGGCGCGGTCTGGGCCGTCGGCGATCCCGACGGAGTCCGCGCCCAGGGAGCCTGCGGGCTGCTCGATCCTTCGGTGCCGGACGACCCGATGCGCCCGGACACCCTGTTCGACCTCGCCAGCCTCACCAAGATCGTCGCCGTCTGGTCCTGCGTCGGCACGCTCTGGGAGGACGGCACCCTCAACCTCGACCGACCCCTCGTCGACTACCTGCCCGACCTCGACGGTCACGACCTCGCCGGCGTCACCGCCCAGCAGCTGCTCACGCACACCGCCGGCGTCCCGTCGCGGGCCAACCTCAAGGCGCTCTACGGCACCGATCGCGCCGACGTCGAGCGCGGCATCCTGAGCGAACGGCTCAGCCACCGCCCCGGCCAGGTCGTCGAGTACACCGACCGCGCGGCGCTGATCCTCGGCATCCTCGCCGAGCGGCTCACCGGGCTGCGACTGGACGAGCTGAGCCGGGCCTGCGCCTGGGATGCGCTGCACATGGAGTCGACCCGGTTCGGGCCCGTCGACGAGGCCGACGTCGCGCGGTGCGCGCCGACCGAGTGGGACGAGTCGGCCGGGCAGCATCTCAGGGGCACGCCGCACGACTACTCCGCCCGGCTGCTCGGCGTCTGCGGCAGCGCCGGCGTGTTCTCCGTCGTCGCCGACCTCGCCGCATTCCTGCGCTACCTGCTCGCGCCCGACCAGGCGCCGCGACGCCCCGGCTTCGGGCCGGCGTGGATCAAGGAGTCGCTGAAGGTGCAGACCGGCGCGCTGCAGCCGGCCCGCGGCCTGTTCTGGCATCCCGCGCCGACGCCGGAGGGCGTGGGCGGGCGCGACGTGTGGGCGCACTTCGGCTTCACCGGGACCGCGATGTGGGTCTCCGTCCGCCGTCGCCGCTGGGCCGTGCTGCTGACCAACAAGCTCTACTACACCCGCGACAGCCACCCGATCCTCGACGTCCGCAAGGCCTTCTGCCGTTACGCGTTCGACCTCTGACCAGGGGCTTAGGTGCGCCAGGGTTTGCCGAGTTGGGCGTCCCCCTGCTGCCCATTTTCTTAGCCGCGCCGCGCCTCAAGCGGACTGATGGGCGCTTCGCGCCGTCGATGACCGCTTGACCCGCGGGTCCGCGGCCTAAGAACTGGCAGCTATCAGGGGGACGGGGAAGAACCGGGCACAGCCCCGCGCCCGATATGCACCGTTCGCAATACTTTGCGGCGTTGGCTTCCTGGGTGTGAGGCGCGTCCTGGGTGTGAGGTGCGCCGAACACCCGTTTCGGGCCCGAATTCGCGACTCACACCCAGGACGCGCGTCAGACCCAGGATGGTGTCCGCCGGGGTCCTGGTCTGCCGTCACGTCCTGGTCTCCAGTCACGCTACGAGCCCCGATTCCACCGTTTCGCGTAACGGCAGACCACGACGTAACGCCAGACCAGGACCCGCACCGTCCTCCACGGCGACAGTCGTCCTCGATGGCAGAAACCGTCCTCGCACCCCATCGAAGACGGTCACCGCTATCGAAGCCAGCCGGCGCCATCGAAGTCGACCAACCCCACACGGGCTGTGCCCGCACTTCCCCGTCCCCCTGATAGCTGCCCGTTCTTACGACTTGGTGCGCAATAGAGGTGACGGCAGGTGATTGCTGGTCACGGCGCGTCGCTGCGGAGCTGATGGGCGGCCGCACAAGATCATGAAGCGGTGTCTAGTCGATCATGGGCTCGTGCGGCCTTGGTTCATTCTGCCTTCATCGGGATCTCCCGTCACCACCTGGGTCGCCTCGTGGCCGAGCTGGCCGGGCCATGGGCGGGCCGGCGGGAGTCTGAGCTGGCCCAGCGCCGTGGCCGACAACGCCGTGGCCGCGCCGAAGGGGCTGGGCGCAAGCACGAGCTGGTCTTCGTCGACCGGGTGATCGTCACGCTGGTCGTGCTGCGGCTGCAGCTGCCGCATGCCGCGCTGGCCCGGCTGTATGGGGTCGACCGGTCCACGATCACCCGGGCGGTGCGTCAGGTCCGTCCGCTGCTGGCCGGTCGCGGGTACGCCGCCCCGGCCGGGGTCCGGCTGCGCACCCTGGCCGACGTGTTCGCCTACGCCGCCCATCACGGGGTCACGCTGCGAATCGACGGCTCGGAGATCCAGGTCCGCCGCCCGAGAGCGAACCGGCCCGGGCGGCGGGCGTTCGTGTCCGGGAAGAAGCGGCAGAACACGATCAAGTTCACGCCAGATCACCGACGCCCATGGGCGGACCTTGTTCGCCGGCGGGTATCGGCCGGGCCGGATGCATGACCAGACCGCGGTCAAAACCGACGGCATCGACGAGCTGCTCGACCTGTACCCGGGGGTCGAAGCCGAACTCGACGATGGCTACAAAGGCCTGGCCAAGGCCCACCCTGGCCAGGTGCGCATCCCACCGAAGAAGCCTGGCGGCGACGCCACCGAGAACGACCTCGCCGCCTGGCGAGCAGCCCGCCACGCCCAGTCATCGACCCGGATCTGTGTCGAGCACGGCATCGGCGAACTCAAGCACTGGCGCCCCCTGCAACGCTGGATCGGCCGCCGCGACGACCTACCCGAGACGATCGCCGCCGTCGCATCGCTGGTCTCCGACCGCGCCGCCGCCCGGTAGCCGAAACAGCCGACACCTCAGCCGAGGACGCCCCGATCCCTATTGCGCACAACGTCGTTAGCCTCGATCCGTGGACCGGTAGCTGATCGCTCGGTGTGGTGACAGAGAAAGTGCCTTCTGTGCAGGGAGGATCTGGATTGTCGAGGTCCTGATCGCCGCTGCCCGGAAGGCACTTTCAGTGAGGCTATCTCATGCGTGGTCGCGGGCCACGCCGATGTTCGATGATCCGAGCCTGGTGTCCTACGCCGGGCTGGTCCCGGTGATGGCGCTGGCTGAGAAGGCCGGCCTGTCGGAGCTGGTCACCGACCGGGTGAAGATCACCGCGATGAGGGTGCGGTCGGCTGGGGTGAACCCGGCGGGCAAGCTCACCGCGGTGATCGCGGGGATGGCGGCCGGCGCGGACAGCATCGACGATCTGGACGTGATCCGTTCCGGCGGGATGGGCGGCTGTTCGGCGAGGTGTATGCGCCTGCGACGTTGGGGCGGTTCCTGCGCGAGTTCACCCACGGCCACGCCCTGCAGTTGGCGTCGGCCGCGCGGGCGCACCTGGTCGGCCTGGTCGAGCGGACTGGGTTGTTGCCCGGCATCGACACCCGGGTGTTCGTGGACATCGACTCGCTGCTGCGCCCGGTCTACGGGCACGCCAAGCAGGGCGCCAGCTTCGGCCACACCAAGATCGCCGGGCGGCAGGTGATGCGCAAGGGCCTGTCGCCGCTGGCCACCACCATCAGCACCGAACGTGGTGCGCCGGTGGTGGCCGGGATCCGGCTGCGCGCCGGGAAGGCCAACTCCGGAAAGGGCGCGGCATCGATGGTGCGCGAGGCGATCGGGACCGCCCGCGCCGCCGGTGCCAGCGGGCAGATCCTGGTCCGCGGTGATTCGGCCTTCGGCAACAGCGCCGTCGTCAACGCCTGCCAGAAGGCGGGGGCCCGGTTCTCCGTCGTGCTGATCAAGAACCGTGCGGTGGCCCGGGCGATCGCCACCATCGACGACGACGCCTGGACGGCGGTGCACTATCCGGGCGCGGCCGTCGACCCGGACACCAGCGAGTTGATCTCCGACGCACAGGTCGCTGAAGTACCGTTCACCGCGTTCGGCTCCACCAAGCACCCGGTCACCGCGCGGCTGGTCGTGCGCCGGGTCCGCGACCGGGCACGCGGCGATGAACTGTTCCCGGTCTGGCGCCATCACCCGTTCTTCACCGACAGCACCGAGCCCACCGCCGACGCGGACATCACCCACCGCGGGCACGCAATCATCGAGACCGTGTTCGCCGACCTCATCGACGGGCCGCTGGCGCACCTGCCCTCGGGCCGGTTCGCCGCGAACAGCGCCTGGGCGATCTGCGCCGCGATGACTCACAACCTGCTGCGCGCCGCCGGCACCCTCGCCGGAGGCGACCGGCATGCCGTGGCCCGCGGTGCGACACTCCGCCGACACCTCGTCACCGTTCCCGCCCGGCTGGCCCGACCGCAACGCCGCCGCGTGCTGCACCTGCCCGAGCGCTGGCCCTGGGCCGGCCACTGGACCAACCTCTGCAGCGCGGTCTTCACCACCGGCCCGCCAACGGCGGCCTGACCCGACCACCCGCCCGCGAGGGCCCGACCAGAGACTGACACGTGGAAAAGCTGGGCAGACCAGCGGACCATCCCCGCCCAAACCACCATCAAGATCAACAATCGGATCCGGAGATCAACAGACCGCTCGTCCACGGATCGAGGCTTAGACCGGGGACGCGCGGGTCATGTCCAAGCCCCGCAAGCAGCGAACAACCACCACAGCGGGCGCGGACTTGAGGCGCACGTTCACGGCTAAGAAAATGGGCAGCAGGGGGACGGCAAACTCGGCAACACCCCCGCCAACGCGGCAAACCACGGTGCGAGTCAGCCGGGGAACCAAGCCGCCGCGCGCGCCGTCTCAGGACCGGACGACATGCAAGGAGCTCGGCCGTCCGGATGGGCGGGTCGCGCCGAATGTGCCGATCCCGTGCACTCGGGACGACGACGACCGCACGGTCGACTATGCTCCCGGCGGCTGCCCGACGCTGCGCCGAAGACCTCATGGCGCGGATGAGAGCTCGCTCACGTCGCAACTTCTGGATACCAATGTGACGAATGTGGCAGCCGTTAACTCATAGCTGAGATATCGTTCCGCTCGTGGCAGACGACTACCGCGGCCAGATCGGCCGTTTGATCCGCGACTCGCGGCAGCATCGGGGCTGGACCCAGAGCCAGCTCGCCGACGCGCTCGGCACGAGCCAGAGCGCGATCCACCGCATCGAGCACGGGCAGCAGAACCTCAGTCTCGAGATGATCGCCCGTATCGGCGAGTCACTGGACAAGCAGATCGTGTCGCTGGCACCGCAGGGACCCGTGCATCTGCGGGTCAGCGGCGGACAGCAGCTCTCCGGCAGCATCGAGGTGCGGTCCAGCAAGAACGCCAGCGTCGCGCTGCTGTGCGCCAGCCTGCTGAACAAGGGCAAGACCACCCTGCGCGGCATCGCCCGTATCGAAGAGGTCAACCGCATCATCGAGGTGCTCGAGAGCATCGGCATCGGCACCCGCTGGCTGGGCGAGGGCCGCGACCTCGAGATCACCCCGCCCGAGCGGCTGGACCTCGACAGCATGGACGTCGAGGCGGCCCGGCGCACCCGCAGCGTCATCATGTTCCTCGGCCCGCTGCTGCATCGTGAGGTTCGGTTCAAGCTGCCGTACGCCGGCGGCTGCAACCTCGGCACCCGCACCGTCGACCCGCACATGTCCGCGCTGCGCCCGTTCGGCCTCGAGCTGAAGGCGACCGGCGGCTACTACCACGCCGAGGTCGACCGCTCGACGTCGCCGGTGCGGCCGATCGTGCTGATCGAGCGCGGCGACACCGTCACCGAGAACGCGCTGATGGCGGCGGCCCGCAACGACGGCGTCACCGTCATCCGCAACGCCAGCTCGAACTACATGGTCCAGGACCTGTGCTTCTTCCTGCGCCGCCTGGGCGTCCGCATCGACGGCATCGGCTCGACGACGCTGACGGTGCACGGCATCCCGGACATCGACGTCGACGTCGACTACGCGCCGTCCGAGGACCCGATCGAGGCGATGAGCCTGCTGGCCGCCGCGATCGTCACCGGCTCGGAGGTCACGGTCCGCCGGGCGCCGATCGAGTTCCTCGAGATCGAGCTGGCGCTGCTGGAAGAGATGGGCCTCGACTACGACCGCAGCGGCGAGTACGTCGCGGCGAACGGCGAGACCCGGCTGGTCGATCTGACGGTGCGGCCGTCGACGCTGCGGGCGCCGCACGACAAGATCCACCCGATGCCGTTCCCCGGCCTGAACATCGACAACCTGCCGTTCTTCGCGCTGATCGCGGCCACCGCGAACGGCCAGACGATGATCCACGACTGGGTGTACGAGAACCGCGCGATCTACCTGACCGAGCTGACCAAGCTCGGCGGCAACGTGACGCTGCTCGACCCGCACCGCGTACTGGTCGAGGGCCCGACGCGGTGGTCCGGCACGGAGATCATCTGCCCGCCGGCGCTGCGCCCGGCCGTCGTCGTGCTGCTGGCGATGATGGCCGCGAAGGGCACGTCGGTGCTGCGCAACGTGTACGTGATCAACCGGGGCTACGAGGATCTGGCCGCCCGGCTGTCCGTTCTCGGCGCCCGCATCGAGGCGTTCCGCGACATTTAGTCGAATTCTTCCGATTCGCGTGTCACAGCGCGACGGCCTGACGCACCTACCCCCACGTGGCGTGCCACCTCACCCCGTCCACGGGGGGCGGGTGAGGGCGCGGCGCGGCACGGTGGCTCGACAGGCCCAGGGCGGGACCCACCCACATCTGGCCCCGCCTGGACTGTGCACCTCGGAACGGCAAGGTGCGCCGGCCGGAGCCACCGACGTCGAGGGCTGGTTTCCTTTCCCTTGTGGCGCTCGCCGCCGCCTGGGACCTCGCGGTCGGCCTGGGGCCAGTCCCCTGGCTGGCCGCACATCCTCGACGCGGCGCCGTGCGGGGTCAGGGTGCCGTCACGCCCTGACCCCGGCCTCTCACGGCCATGTCTGATTCCCGCTAGTAAGCCGGCCGCCGGCGGGTGACACTGGTAAGCATGTTGGACGAAGAGGCGTGCTACCGCGCAGTTCAGGGCCGCGACGCGCGGTTCGACGGCGTCTTCTACATCGGCGTCACGTCGACCGGCATCTACTGCCGTCCCAGCTGCCCAGCCATGACGCCGAAGCGCCAGAACGTGCGCTTCTACCGCACCGCCGCCGAGGCACAGACGGCCGGCTTCCGGGCCTGCCGCCGCTGCCGGCCCGACGCGACGCCGGGATCGGCGGAGTGGAACGCCCGCGCCGACGTCGTCGGCCGGGCGATGCGGCTGATCGCGGACGGCGTCGTCGACCGCGACGGCGTCGCCGGACTGGCCGGCCGGCTCGGCTACAGCGAGCGCCAGGTGCACCGGACGCTGGTCGAGGAGGTCGGCGCCGGCCCGCTGCGGCTGGCCCGGTCACAGCGGGCGCACACCGCGCGGGTGCTGCTCGAGACGACGGAGCTCCAGGTCACCGAGATCGCGTTCGCGGCCGGGTTCGCCAGCATCCGCCAGTTCAACGACACGATCCGCGAGGTCTACGCGCTGACGCCGAGCGAGCTGCGCGGCCGGGCCCGCAAACGGGGTCGCGCGGCGACCGCCGGGACGGTCGAGCTGCGACTCGCGTACCGGCAGCCGGCCGACCTCCGCGGCGTGCTGGACTTCCTGGCGCTGCGCGCAGTGCCGGGCATCGAGGAGGTCGACGGCGCCACGTACCGGCGCAGCCTGACGCTGCCGCACGGCACGGGCGTCGCGGAGCTGACGCCGCGCGACGGCTGGGTGCAGGCGACGCTGCGGCTGGCCGACCCGCGCGACCTGACGGCGGCGGTGGCCCGGTGCCGCCGGGTGCTGGACCTCGACGCCGACCCGCAGGCCGTCGACGACCTGCTCGGCGCGGACCCCGCGCTCGGACCGCTGGTGGCCGCGCGTCCGGGCGTCCGGGTGCCGGGCACGGTCGACGGCGACGAGCTGGCGGTCCGCGGCGTGATCGGCCAGCAGATCTCCGTCCTCGCGGCGCGCACCGTCGCCGGCCGGCTGGTCGCCGAGCACGGCAAGCCGCTGGACGCGCCGGTCGGCACCGTCACACACGCGTTCCCGGCGGCGGCCGTGCTGGCCTCCGCCGACCCGGCGACGTTCCCGATGCCGCGCAGCCGGCAGCGCACGCTGCACGAGCTGACCAGCCGGCTGGCCGACGGCACGATCGGCCTCGACACCGGCGTCGACCGCGACGAAGCGGAGCGGCGGCTGATGGACGTCCCCGGCATCGGCCCGTGGACGGCGAAGTACGTGCGCATGCGCGCGCTCGCCGACCCTGACGTTTTCCTCCCGACCGACCTCGGCGTCAAGCACGCCATGGCCAGGCTCGGGCTGCCGTCCGAACCACGGGCGGTGGCCGAGCTGGCCGAGAACTGGCGGCCGTGGCGCTCGTACGCGCTGCTGCGCGTCTGGTCGACTCTCTGAAAGGCAGATCATGTACTGGACCACGTTCGACAGTCCGCTCGGCACGATGTGGCTGACCGGCGACGGCACGGCGCTGACCGGCCTCTACATGGAGCGCCCGGCGGCACTCGACCAGCCCGGCTGGGTCGAGGACGACGCGCCGTTCGCCGCGGCCCGCGACCAGCTGGCCGCGTACTTCACCGGCGAGCGGCAGGATTTCGACCTGCCGCTGAGCCCCGTCGGCACCCCGTTCCAGCAGCAGGTGTGGGCGGCGCTGCGAGCCATTCCGTACGGCGAGACCCGCAGCTATCGCGAGATCGCCGAGCAACTGGGCCGCCCGACGGCGTCGCGTGCGGTGGGCGCAGCGAACGGCCGCAACCCGATCTCCGTCATCGTCCCGTGCCACCGCGTGGTCGGCTCGTCCGGCGTGCTGACGGGGTACGCGTGGGGGCTGGAGCGCAAGCGGGCGCTGCTCGACCTGGAGACGGCCGAGGTCTAGGGCGTCACCAGCTCCAGCCGTCGTGCCGGAGCGCGCTCTCGATCATCACCCGCCGGATCGCGGGCGCGGCGTCGGGCACCGGCATCCCGGTCAGCCGCGCGGCGTCGAGCAACAGGTCGTCGTACGCGCGGGTGGCCGCGGCCAGGTGGTGAGCACGTGCCCAGCGGCCCTGGTCGCATTCGAGCCGGTGGATCTCGCCGACGACGCGGCTGAGCCGCAGCTGCACCGTCAGCGTCTC
Source organism: Jiangella alkaliphila (assembly GCF_900105925.1). Classification (NCBI taxonomy): domain Bacteria; kingdom Bacillati; phylum Actinomycetota; class Actinomycetes; order Jiangellales; family Jiangellaceae; genus Jiangella; species Jiangella alkaliphila. The sequence continues at coordinate 966,050 of NZ_LT629791.1, forward strand.
GAACGGATCGGCGACGACGCAGGGCGTGGCCTTGCCGCCGGGCCAGCGCCTGCGTAGCGCCCGGGTGATGTCGTGGAAGTGCGATTCCATCGTGGGCTCCTGACCAGCATCGTAGCCAGCCGAGCGGCGGTTGACGAGGTGTTTTCGGCGCCGTGTGCGAAGGTGAGGCATGCCCGAAGGCGACACCGTCTGGCTGGCCACCCGCCGCCTGCACGACGCGCTGGCCGGCGACGTGCTGGTGCGCACCGACTTCCGTGTCCCGCGCCTGGCGACGACCGACCTGTCCGGGCGCACGGTGATCGAGTCGGTCGCGCGCGGGAAACACCTGCTGACCCGCATCGACGGCGGGCTGACCCTGCACACGCACCTGCGGATGGACGGCACGTGGCGGGTGTTCGCGGCCGGCCGGCCGTGGCGGGGCGGGCCGGCGTTCCAGATCCGCGTGGTGCTCGCGACGGCGCGAGCGGAGGCCGTCGGGTACCGGCTCCCGGTCGTCGAACTGGTCCGGACGGCCGACGAGGCCGGCGTCGTCGGCCACCTCGGCCCCGACCTGCTCGGCGACGACTGGTCCGCCGAGGCCGCGATCGAGCGGCTGGCGCGCGACCAGTCACGGCCGCTCGGCGAGGCGCTGCTGGACCAGCGCGTATTGGCCGGGATCGGCAACCTGTACATGGCCGAGCTGTGCTTCCTCGCTGGGGTGTCGCCGTACGCGCCGGCGTCCGCGGTGCCCGACCCGCGCTTCGTCGTCGACGAGGCGCACCGGCTGCTGCACCTGGGCATCGAGACCGGCCGCCAGGTGACCACGGGCGATCCGCGCCCCGGCCGGCAGCACTGGGTCTACCGCCGGGCGCGACGTCCCTGCCGGCGCTGCGGCACCCCGATCCGGACCGGCTCGATCGGCGCCGCTCCGCAGGACCGCATCAGCTTCTGGTGCCCTCGCTGCCAGCCCGCTCGGTGACGGTCGAGATGCGGAGGCAGCACGTCGCGTCGTAACCTTCGGGAGGCGGTGGGGCGCCCGATCACGTGACCGAATGAGTTGCTGCCGCATGCCCACTCCCGCCCCAAACCGGCGACCTGACACGCACGCGTCGTCACCCAAGAACGCGGTGGCCTACGTCGACGAGTGCGAGGCCGTCCACCCTGGCCACGCCTACAGCATGGCCGCGTCGCTGATCGGGGACGACTCCGCCGACGAGGTCGCCGACGCGATCCGGGCGCTGGTGCTCCCCCGCTCGCGGAAGCTGCACTGGTACGACGAACACAAGACCGCACGCCGCACATTGCTGGCGGCGACCGTCGCCGAACTGACCGGCGTCGAGCACATCCTCGTGGTGCTGGCCACGGCTCTGGACGGGACTCGCCCCGAGCGGCGTCGACGGCACTGCCTGACGCGTCTGCTCCCCGAGTTGAACGATCGCGGGGTCGTGCAGGTCGTGGCGGAGGCTCGAGAGTCCAAGCAGAACGCGCGCGACGTGGAGCTGCTTCTGGCGCTGCGCAATCAGAAGCTGATCCAGGGGCCGTTCCGGCTCGACCACGTGCCAGGACCGTCGACTCCGCTCCTGGCGGTCGCAGACATCGCGGTGGGTGCTGTCATGGCGGCGTATGCGGGCGATGCCAGCTACCGGAAGATCCTTGACGAGAAGATCATCGAACTAGTGATCTGACCCCGAACAGCGCGAAACCCGGGACCCCACTCCGAGCGGGAGCTTCCCGGGTTCACTTCCGGTCCACCGCGATGGATCGACTGGAGACAAGCGTACCCCTCAGAGCCGCGCTTGGGCGACCCAACGAGGTCCGCCGTTCAGCCGTCGAACCGCCCGGGGTCGTAGGCCTGCGTCCCGCCGTCGATGGTCCACACCGCGGCGAGCGGCAGCAGATCCTCGATCAGCGCCGCGCGGACGCCGTCGGAGGTGGGGAGAAGCACCCGGATACCGGGGTGATAGTCGAACAGGATCTGCCGGTCGCGGCCGCAGGGGCCGACAACGCCGCGGCCGTGGTTGCCGACGGCGACGATCGCCTCGATGCGGCGCGCGCCGTTCGCGCGGGCCGTGCCGAGCGCGACGAGCTCAGCGCACGGGCCGCCGGTGAAGTGCCAGAGATTGACGCCGACGTGGATGCGGCCGTTCGTGTCGCGGACGGCGGCGCCCATCGTGTGGATGCCAGCCGCGTCGGCGCTGTCCGCATCGGTGCTGGCGTCGATGGTCGCGGCGGCGGCGTCGATCAGCTCGCGATCCGCATCGGTCAGGGCCGGCGTCATCGCTCGACACTAACCCTCCTGACGCATGAGCTCTTGCATGTGTTGACTAATGTGATTAGCCTTGGAGCTATGGCGGTTCACACCCAGTTCCTCACCCGGCCGGAAGGACGGCTGGGCTACGACGTTCGCGGCGCGGGGCCGCTCGTGGTGAGCGTCCCCGGCGTCGGCGACCTGCGGTCGAGTTACCGCTTCCTGGCGCCGGTACTGGCTGACGCCGGTTTCCGGGTGGCCACCGTGGATCTGCGCGGCCACGGCGACAGCGACACGACGTTCACCGACTACGGTGACGCCGCGACCGGCGACGACATCGTCGCGCTGATCCGGGAGCTCGGCGGCGGGCCGGCCGTCGTCATCGGCAACTCGCTGGGCGCCGCGGCTGCGGTCTGGGCCGCCGCGCACGAGCCCGACCTGGTCAGCGCGATCGTCATGCTCGGCCCGTTCGTCCGCGACGCCCCGACGACACCGCTGACCCGCATCCTGATGGCCGTCGCGCTGCGCCGGCCGTGGGGCGCGGCGGCGTGGGGCGCCTACTACCGCTCACTCAACGCGGGCATCCGGCCAACGGATCTGGCCGACCACGTCGCCCGCATCCGGACCGCGCTGCGCCGGCCGGGGGCGTGGTCCGCGTTCCTCCGCACCATTCAGACGTCGCACGCGCCGGTCACGCCGCTCCTCGCGAACGTGTCGGCGCCGGTGCTGGTCATGATGGGCGAGCGCGACCCCGACTTCACCGACCCGCGGGCCGAGGCCGACTTCATCGCCGGCGCGCTCGGCGGCGGCCCGGCCGAGGTCGTTATGGTCGCGGACGCCGGCCACTATCCGCAGGCCCAGCGGCCCGATGTCACCGGACCGGCCGTCGCAGCGTTCCTGGCGACGGTCCGCGGTGCCTAGGGCCGGCCTCACGACCGCCGGTGTCGTCGACCACGCCCTCGCCGTCGTCGACCAGCAGGGAGTCGGCGGCCTGACGCTGGCTGCCGTCGCAGGCCGCGCCGGGGTGGCCACGCCGTCGCTCTACAAGCACGTGCGCGGCCTGCCCGAGTTGCGGACGCTGCTCGGTATCCGGGTGTTGGAGGAGATGGCGGACCGGTTCGCCGCGGCGGTCATGGGCCGCAGTACGGACGATGCCGTCGCCGCCCTGCTGCGCGAGTACCGGGCCTACGCCACCGAGTACCCGGCCCGCTACGCGACGCTGCCGTTCGACCCGCTGCACAACCCGGGTCAGGTCACCGCGGGCACCCGGCTGATGAACGTCTTCCTGGCCGTCATGCGGGGCTACGACCTGCAGGGCTCGGACGCCGTGCACGCCACCCGCCGCTGCCGAGCCGTCGCGCACGGCTTCGTCGACATCGAGGTGGCCGGCGGTTTCGGGCTACCGGAGGATCTCGACGAGACCTACGAACAGCTGATCACGATGCTCGTGATGTCGCTGCGCGCTCAGACCCGCTCGACGGTGACGTTGCCGGGGAACTCGCGGTCGGCGAACTTGCCGATGGCGTAGGTCGAGAACGCGTCGATGCCCGCGCTGACCGCGCCGCCGACCAGCGGCACCCGGCGCACGATGGCCAGCGTGGCGTGCTTGCCGCCGATGCGGGCGACCAGCTGCGACGTGACGGCGGCAACGGCGCGCTCGATGACCGCGGGGTCGGGCTCGTTGAGCGCGGTGGCGATGTCGAACGGCCGGCCCGGGAGGTCGCGCCCGCGCAGGGAGTCCTCGACGCCGTCGCGGCCGAGCAGCGTCACCAGCGCCGCCGTGCGGACCCGAGGGTCGGCGAGGTCGTAGCCGCGCAGGTGCGCGATGGCCGCGGCCATGCGCAGGTGCAGGACGGCGATGCCGGCGATGTTGGCGGGGATCGTCACCGGCATGGTGACGATGCCGCCGACGTTGGTGACGAAGCCCTGCACGCCGGCCAGCCGGACGTGCTGCTCGACGACGTCGCGGATGGCCCGCTCGACGTCGCCGCGCTTGTCGAGATGACGGCGGGCCACCTCGCGGGCGCCCGGGAAGCCGGGGAAGCCCTCGATGGCTTTCGACATGAACTGGTTCGCGCCACGAGCGGCGACGAGCGGCGCGGCCCGGCGCGCCGCGGTCGTGCCCGCCCAGGTACCGATGCTCCGTCGCACACCCATATCACCACTGTACGTGCGCGGGGCCCCGAGCGGATTACCCTGACGAAGGACCGCAACCCTTAGGGATTCCATGGGAGGGCATGTGCCCGTCGAGCCACCACCGACCCGATGGGAGCTGCCGAGCACGTCCGGCGAGGACGACCTCGTCGCGTTCGGCGCCGATCTCGAGCCGGGGACGCTGCTCGCCGCGTATCGCAACGGCCTGTTCCCGATGCCGGTCGACCAGCTGCTCGGCCGCGCCACCGACCTCGCGTGGTGGTCGCCGAACCCGCGCGGCGTGCTGCCGATGGGCGCGCTGAAGGTCTCGCGGTCGCTGCGGCAGTCGACGCACAAGTTCGAGATCCGGGTCGACACCGCGTTCCCCGACGTCATCGAGGCGTGCGCCGATCCGACCCGGCCCGGCGCCTGGATCAGCGACGACATCCGCCGCGCCTACGAACGGCTGCACCGCCTCGGGTGGGCGCACTCGATCGAGGCATGGACGGCGGACGGGCGGCTGGCCGGCGGGCTGTACGGCGTCGCCATCGGCGGGCTGTTCGCCGGCGAGTCGATGTTCCACGCCCGGCAGCGGTGGGGCCGCGACGCGTCGAAGGTCGCGCTCGTCGCGCTGGTCGAGATGATGCGCACCGAGCAGCCGGTCGGCCGGCTGCTCGACGTGCAGTGGGGCACCCGGCACCTGGCCAGCCTCGGGGTCGTCGAGATCCCGCGGCCGGAGTACCTCAGCCGGTTGCGCCGCGCGCTCGAGCTGCCGCTGCCGCCGGTGTTCGCCGAACACGCCGGCCACAGGGCAAAATGAGACCATGCCCGAGCTGCCCGAGGTGGAAGCGCTCGCGGCCTTCCTTCGCGAGAAGGCCGTGGGCAAGGTGGTCACCCGTGTCGACGTCGCCGCCATCAGCGTGCTGAAGACGTTCGACCCTCCGGTCACGGCGCTCGGCGGGCTCACCGTCACGAGCATCGGCCGGCACGGCAAGTTCGTCGACCTCGACTGCGACGGCGTCCACCTCATCGTCCACCTGGCCCGCGCCGGCTGGCTGCGCTGGAGCGACGCGCTGTCGCCGAAGCCGCCGAAGCCGGGCGGCCCGCTGGCGCTGCGGGTGCACCTGAACGACGAGTCCGGGTTCGACCTCACCGAGGCCGGCACCCGCAAACGCCTCGCCGTCTACGTCGTGCGCGACCCCGCCGACGTCCCCGGCATCGCCCGCCTCGGCGTCGACCCGCTGTCCGACGAGTTCACCGTCGCCCGGTTGCAGGAGATCCTCACCAGCGCCGGCCGGGCGCAGATCAAGGGCGTGCTGCGCGACCAGGCGGTCATCGCCGGCATCGGCAACGCCTACTCCGACGAGGTGCTGCACGCCGCCAAGCTGTCGCCGTTCCAGCCGTCCTCCACCCTCGACGCCGACGGCGTCGCCAACCTGCACGCCGTCATCATCGACGAGCTGACGACGGCGCTGAAGCGGGCCGAAGGGCTGGCCGCGAAGGACCTCAAGGACAGCAAGCGCACCAACATGCGCGTGCACGGCCGGACCGGCGAGACCTGCCCCGTCTGCGGCGACGTCGTCCGCGAGGTGTCGTTCGCCGACTCCTCGCTGCAGTACTGCGCCACCTGCCAGACCGGCGGCAAGATCCTCGCCGACCGGCGCATGTCCAAGCTGCTCAAGTAGTCCGTCAGAACCCGGCCGCGACGGCGCGAGCCTCCTCCTGCGCGGTGGCCCGGCCGGACGCGACGCCGCCGCTGGCCGCGTCAGGGCGCAACGCGATCGTCTCGACGTCGGCGACACCGGCCCAGCGCAGCCAGCCCTCCAGGTAGTTCGTCTGGAAGTCCTCGCCGAACGCCGGGCCGCGGCCGGGCGCGTAGACGGCGCTGGAGTAGACGACGGCCGCCTTCTTGCCGCGCAGCAGCCCGCGGTAGCCGCTGGCCGGGTCCAGCGCGAACACCATGCCGGGCTGGCTCACGACGTCGATGAACTGCTTGAGGACGTAAGGCACGCCGTGGTTCCACATCGGCACGCTGAACAGGTAATGCTCGGCGGCGTCGAACCGGGCGAACGCGGCGACGACCTCGCGCCACACGTCGCGCTGCGCGGCGTCGAGATCCCGGCCGGCGAAGACCGCCATCTTCGCGTGCGCCGCCGTCGGGCCGAACTCCGGCAGCGTGCCGTCCCATAGGTCCCAGTGGGCGATCTCGTGGTCCGGGTGCGCCTCGCGATAGGCGGCGAGGAAGTCGTTCGCGAGCAGCAGCGACTCGGAGTCGGCGCCGCGCGGCGAGGCGGAGAGGTGCAGCAGGGAGGGCATAGTCGGATCCTTTCTGGACTACAGTCCGCTTGTGCCCGTCGATAAGAGCGGACCGTGGTCCGGTTATTCCCTCGAGGGCCCTTCGCTCCCACGAGAGCGCGCCGACGCGGCCCGCAACCGGGTCGCCGTCCTGGACGCGGCCGCCCGGCTGTTCGCGGAGCATGGGGTCGACGGCGTGACGATGGACGCGGTCGCGGCGGCGGCCGGAGTCGGCAAGGGCACGGTGTTCCGGCGGTTCGGCGACAAGGCCGGGCTGGCGGTCGCGCTTCTGGACGAGCGGGAGCGGGACCTGCAGCAGGCGATCCTCTCCGGTCCGCCGCCGCTCGGCCCCGGAGAATCGGGGCCGGTGGAACGGCTGGCGGCGTTCGTGGACGCGTACCTCGACTACGTGCTGGACCACCTCGACCTGGTGCGGATGTCCGAGACGGCGTCGCCGGGGGCGCGGTACCGGATCGGGGCGTACCGGTTCTGGCATCGGCACGTCGCGCTGCTGCTCGCGGCCGCCGCGCCCGGCACCGACGCGGACGCGGACGCGCTGGCGCACGCCGTCCTGGCACCGCTGGCCGCCGAGCACCTGCACGCCGTCGTGGCGGAGGTCGGCGCCGCACGCGCCCGGGCCGCCGCCCGCACCGTCGCCACCCGCGCCGCTGGCTGAGCCGCCGCGCCTTTGCAATGAGCACCTATACGCACCGGTGCGTATAGGTGCTCATTGCAAACCGGGGCCAGCGCTCTCGTCTGGCGCGTGACCGGTCCGGTTTGTTAACGTTCACAGCACACTGCTGACCAGCGGGTGAGGTGAGTATGACGCATGGGGCGGCCGGCCGGAGCCCGGTCATGGCTGACGTCGCGCGCATCGCGGGCGTCTCGCACCAGACCGTGTCCCGCGTCCTGAACCACCACCCCAACGTCCGCCCGGCCACCCGCGACCGCGTCCTGGCGGCCATCGAGGAGCTCGGCTACCGCCGTAACCTGTCCGCCCGCGCGCTGGTCACCCGGCGCACCAACACGCTCGGCGTGGTCGCGTTCGACACCACGCTGTACGGCCCGGCCAGCACGCTGTTCGGCCTGGAGCAGGCGGCTCGCGACGCCGGGTACTTCATCAGCATCGTGAGCCTGAAGACGATCAACCGGAAGACGGTCGGCGAGGCGCTGGACTACCTCGCCGCGCAGGCGGTCGACGGGCTGATCGCCATCGCGCCGCAGGTCGAGGCCGCGGCCGCGGTGTCGGCGCTGCAGGGCAACGTGCCGGTGGTCGCGGTCGAGGGCGGCGAGGCCGACGGCATGCCGGTGGTCGCCGTCGACCAGGTGCGCGGCGCCGAACTGGCCACCCGGCACCTGCTCGACCTCGGGCACCGCACGGTCTGGCACGTCGCCGGGCCGGCCGACTGGCTCGAGGCCGAGGGCCGCCAGCGCGGTTGGCGCGCCACCCTGCGGGCCGCCGGCGTCGAGATCCCACCGGTCGTCGCGGGCGACTGGAGCCCGCGGTCCGGCTACGAGGCGGGCCGGCGCATCGCCGCCGACGCCCGCGCGAGCCGGGCGACCGCGGTCTTCGTCTCCAACGACCAGATGGCGCTCGGCCTGCTGCGCGCGCTGCACGAGGCCGGCATCCGGGTGCCGCAGGACGTCAGCATCGTCGGGTTCGACGACATCCCCGAGGCCGAGTTCCTCACGCCGCCGCTGACCACCGTCCGGCAGGACTTCGCCGAGGTCGGCCGCAAGAGCATCGCGCTGGTGCTCGACCTCATCGAGACCGGGCCGCGGCCGGTGGCCGAGCGCATCGTCGTCCCGCCGGTGCTCGTCACCCGCGCCAGCAGCACCGCACCCGCCACGACCTGACCCGACATGACGAACCGCCGCCCCACACCGCACCAGGGAGTCACTTGTGAGCGATAACAACGACGACGCGGTCGTTGTCGGCGTCGACTACGGCACGCTGTCCGGACGCGCCGTCGTGGTCCGCGTCTCCGACGGCGCGGAGCTCGGCAGCGCCGTGCACGCCTACACGCACGGCGTCGTCGACCGCGAGCTGCCCGGCACCGGCGAGCAGCTGCCGCCGGACTGGGCGCTGCAGGTCCCGTCCGACTACATCGACGTGCTCAAGGCAGCCGTGCCACAGGCGGTCGCCGAGGCCGGCGTCGACCCGGCGAACGTCATCGGCATCGCCACCGACTTCACCGCCTGCACGATGGTCCCGACGCTCGCCGACGGCACGCCGCTGAACGAGCTGCCGGAGTACGCCGATCGCAAGCACGCGTACGTCAAGCTGTGGAAGCACCACGCCGCCCAGCCGCACGCCGACCGCATCAACACGCTGGCCGCCGAGCGCGGCGAGGCCTGGTTGCCGCGCTACGGCGGGCTGATCTCGTCGGAGTGGGAGTTCGCCAAGGGCCTGCAGCTGCTCGAGGAGGACCCGGAGCTCTACGCGGCGACCGAGCGCTGGGTCGAGGCCGCGGACTGGATCGTCTGGCAGCTCAGCGGCAGCTACGTCCGCAACGCCTGCACCGCCGGCTACAAGGGCATCAGGCAGGACGGCGGCTACCCGTCACGCGAGTTCCTGGCCGCGCTGAACCCCGAGTTCGCCGGGTTCGTCGACGACAAGCTGGACCAGCCGATCGGCCAGCTCGGCGACCGCGCCGGCGGCCTGACGGCGCAGGCGGCTGCCTGGACGGGGCTGCCCGAGGGCATCGCCGTGGCCGTCGGCAACGTCGACGCACACGTGACGGCGCCGGCCGCGCAGGCGGTCGAGCCGGGCCAGATGGTCGCGATCATGGGCACCTCCACCTGCCACGTCATGAACGGCGACGTGCTGCGCGAGGTGCCGGGCATGTGCGGTGTCGTCGACGGCGGCATCATCGCCGGGCTGCAGGGCTACGAGGCCGGGCAGAGCGGCGTCGGCGACATCTTCGGCTGGTTCGTCGACACCTCGGTGCCCGCGAGCTACGCCGCGGAGGCCGCCCAGCGCGGCCAGAGCGTCCACGACTACCTGACCGAGCTGGCGGCGGACCAGCGGGTCGGCGAGCACGGGCTGGTCGCGCTGGACTGGCACAGCGGCAACCGCTCGGTGCTGGTCGACCACGAGCTGTCCGGCGTCGTCGTCGGGCAGACGCTGGCCACCAAGCCCGAGGACGTCTACCGCGCGCTGATCGAGGCGACGGCGTTCGGCACCCGCACCATCATCGAGACGTTCAACCGCGCCGGCGTCGAGGTGACCGAGCTGATCATCGCCGGCGGACTGCTGAAGAACCGCCTGATCATGCAGATCTACGCCGACGTCACCGGGCTGGCGCTGAGCGTCATCGGGTCCGAGCAGGGCCCGGCGCTGGGCTCGGCCATCCACGCCGCGGTCGCCGCGGGCGCGTACCCCGACGTCCGGGCCGGCGCGGCCGCGATGGGCAACGTCGACCGCGGCGTCTACCAGCCCGACCCGGACAACACGAAGGCCTACGAGGCGCTCTACGCGGAGTACGTCACGCTGCACGACCACTTCGGCCGCGGCGGCAACGACGTCATGCACCGGCTCCGGGCGATCAAGCGCGCGGCGGTGGCCCGGTGACCGCGCTTGACCAGCTGCGCCGCACGGTCTGCGACCTGCACGCCGAGCTGACCCGGAACCACCTGGTCGCCTGGACGTCGGGCAACGTGTCGGGCCGGGTGCCGGGCGAGGACCTGTTCGTCATCAAGCCGTCCGGGGTGTCCTACGACGACCTCACGCCCGAGTCGATGGTCGTCTGCGACCTCGACGGCAAGCCGGTCGACGGCGAGCTGTCGCCGTCCAGCGACACCGACGCGCACGCCTACGTCTACCGAGCGATGCCCGAGGTCGGCGGCGTCGTGCACACGCACTCGACATACGCGACGGCGTGGTCGGCGCGGGCCGAGCCGATCCCCTGCGTGCTGACGGCGATGGCCGACGAGTTCGGCGGCGAGATCCCGGTCGGGCCGTTCGCGCTGATCGGCGACGACTCCATCGGCCGCGGCATCGTCGAGACGCTGACCGGGCACCGCTCGCCGGCCGTGCTCATGCAGAACCACGGCGTCTTCACCATCGGCACGAACGCCCGCGCCGCCGTCAAGGCCGCGGTGATGTGCGAGGACGTCGCCCGGACGGTGCACATCACGCGGCAGCTCGGCGAGCCGGTGCCGATCCCGGCGGAGGACATCGACCGGCTCTACGACCGGTACCAGAACGTCTACGGGCAGTGACGAGGAGATGACGATGGACGACGTGTTCGGTCAGCGCGAGGTCTGGTTCCTGACCGGGAGCCAGGGGCTGTACGGCGAGGACACGCTGCGGCAGGTGGCCGAGCAGTCCCAGGAGGTCGCCCGCGCGCTCGACGAGGCCGGCGACATCCCGGTGCGCGTGGTGTGGAAGCCGGTGCTCACCTCGGCCGACGCGATCCGCCGGGTCGCGCTCGAGGCCAACGCCGACGACGCCTGCGTGGGCCTGATCGCGTGGATGCACACGTTCTCGCCGGCCAAGATGTGGATCGCCGGGCTCGACGCGCTACGCACGCCGCTGCTGCACCTGCACACGCAGGCGAACCGGTCGCTGCCGTGGGCCGAGCTCGACATGGACTTCATGAACCTCAACCAGGCCGCTCACGGCGACCGCGAGTTCGGCTACATCCAGTCCCGGCTCGGCGTCGCCCGCTCGACCGTCGCCGGGCACGTCAGCGACCCCGCCGTCGTCGGGCGGGTGGCCGACTGGGTGCGCGCCGCCGTCGGCTACGCCGAGGTGCACTCGCTGCGGCTGGCCCGGTTCGGCGACAACATGCGCGACGTCGCCGTCACCGAGGGCGACAAGGTCGAGGCGCAGCTGCGGCTGGGCGTCTCGGTCAACACGTACGGCGTCAACGACCTGGTCGCGGTCGTCGACGCCGCCAGCGACGCCGAGGTCGACGCGCTGGTCGCGGAGTACGACGACGCCTACGACCTGGTGCCGGAGCTGCGCAAGGACGGCGACCGGCACGAGTCGCTGCGCTACGCCGCCCGCATCGAGGCCGGCCTGCGCACGTTCCTCACCGACGGCGGGTTCCGCGCGTTCACCACGAACTTCGAGGACCTCGGCGGGCTGCGCCAGCTGCCGGGCCTCGCGGTGCAGCGGCTGATGGCCGACGGCTACGGCTTCGGCGGCGAGGGCGACTGGAAGACGTCGGTGCTGGTGCGGACGGTGAAGTCGATGGCGGCCGGCCTGCCGGGCGGCACGTCGTTCATGGAGGACTACACGTACCACTTCGGGCCGGGCGAGCCGAAGATCCTCGGCGCGCACATGCTGGAGGTCTGCCCGACGATCTCGGCGGCGACGCCGTCGGGCGAGATCCACCCGCTGGGCATCGGCAACCGCGAGGACCCGGTCCGGCTGGTGTTCGACGCGGCGCCCGGCCCGGCGGTCGTGGTCGGGCTGGCCGACCTCGGCGAGCGGTTCCGGCTGGTGGCGAACGAGATCGACGTCGTGCCGCCGGACGAGCCGCTGCCGAACCTGCCGGTGGCCCGGGCCGTGTGGAAGCCGCGGCCGAGCCTGTCGACGTCGGCCGAGGCGTGGCTGACCGCCGGCGGGCCGCACCACACCGTGCTGTCGCAGGCCGTGGGCTCGGACGTGCTGAGTCTGTTCGCCGACATGGTGCGCACCGAGTTGCTGCTGATCGACGCCGGCACGACGACCCGTCAGTTCACCAACGAGCTGCGCTGGAACCAGGCCTACTACCGCCTTGCCCAGGGCTTCTGACCCCACCTCTCCCGCCTCTCCCACCCAGTTGATCATGGAAAAGGTCGGCTTCCGAGCGCCGCCGGACCCGACCTTCTCCATGATCAACGGCTGTCAGTGAGACGCTCGCCAAATTTCATGTCAAATGTGGCATAGTACTGTCACCGCCGTATCGAAGAAGAGGAGACCACCGCCGCACATTGTTACCGGGAACACCCTCTCACCAGGGGGTTCCCGGACCCGTCAAGTGCCGACCTCGCAATGAAGGGAAGACGGAGCATGACAATCGAGAAGCCGGGCCTGAGCCGCCGCACGTTCGTGCGCGCCTCCGCCATCGGCGCGGCCGCGATCGCCGCACCGACGGCCATTCCCACTGCCGCCGCAGCGGCGGTAGAGACCAGCGGCGCGGCCGCCGACGACGTGACGGGCGCCGCCCCGTACGTCGGCGCGGGCAGCAACGCGCCGGTGCGGCCGTTCTGGCCGAACGACGTCCGCCTGGGAACGGGTCTGCTGCAGGAGAAGCGCGACCGGATGAAGGCGTTCCTGCAGACGTTCGACGAGCGGCGCTTCCTCGTGCTCTTCAACAACCAGGCCGGCCGGCCGAACCCGCCCGGGGTGTCGACGCCCGGCGGATGGGAGGACGGCGGCCTGCTGAGCGGGCACTGGGCCGGCCACTACCTGAGCGCCCTCGCCCAGGCCTACGCCGACGGCGGCGAGCAGATCTTCAAGACCAAGCTGGACTGGATGGTCACCGAGCTGGCTGCCTGCCAGGCCGCCATCACAGCGCGCATCGACAACCCGGACGAGCCGGAGGAGCCCGAGGAGCCGGTCATCGGCCGGGTACCGGGCCGGTTCGGCAACGGCCTGCGGCTCAACGGCGGGAGCACCGCCCAGCACGTGCGGCTGCCCCAGGAGGCGGTGTCGCAGCTCACCAACTTCACGATCGCGACCTGGGTCAACCTCGCCCAGGCGCAGAGCTGGAGCCGGGTCTTCGACTTCGGCACCGGGACCGCCGTCAACATGTTCCTGACCGCACGCTCCGGCAGCACCGGCAACGCGCCCCGGTTCGCGATCACGACCAGCGGCAGCGGCGGCGAGCAGCAGATCAACGGCACGTCGGCGATCCCGACCAGCCAGTGGGTGCACCTCGCCGTCAGCCTCGCTGGGAACGTCGGCACGTTGTACGTCAACGGCGCGGTCGCCGGCACCAACGCGAACATGACGCTCAACCCGACCAACCTCGGCGTCCCGGGCAACGTCTGGATCGGCCGGTCGCAGTACGGCGACCCGATGCTCAACGCGACGATCGACGAGTTCCACATCTTCGACCGGGCGCTCAGCGCGGCCGAGGTGCAGTCGCTGCAGGACTCGGCCGCCGGGACGACCGGCGGCGGCAACATCGCCTGGTACAGGTGCGACGAGACCGAGGGCGCCACGCTGCAGGACGCGTCGCCTAACGGCCGGTCGGCGGGCATCGTGCCGGTGCCGAGCGGCAACGAGCCGCTGTGGACGCCGGTCTACCCCGGCTACCTCGGCGCGATCCCGGAGGACGCGGTGATCCGTCTGGCGCCGCCGCGGTTCGCCGTCTATGGCGGCAACCTCGCCACCAACGTCTGGGCGCCGTGGTACACCCAGCACAAGATCATGCGCGGCCTGCTGGACGCCTACTACTTGGCCGGCAACCAGACCGCGCTCGACGTCGTCACGAAGATGGCGGACTGGGCGCACAGCGCCCTGACCATCGGCGACAAGAAGCACCCGCAGTACACGGGGCCGATCACCCGCAGCGACCTCAACTACATGTGGGACACCTACATCGCCGGCGAGCTCGGCGGCGCCAACGAGATCTTCCCGGAGATCTACGCGCTGACCGGCGACGAGCAGCACCTCGAAACCGCCAAGCTCTTCGACAACCGCGAGTCGCTGTTCGACGCGGCGGTCGACGACCGCGACATCCTCGTGGTGACGAACCCGAGCCAGATCGGCCGCCGCCGGCCGGCCCGGCTGCACGTCAACATGCACGTGCCGAACTTCACCGGCTACCTGCGGATCTTCGAGCAGACCGGCGTGCAGGACTACTTCGACGCGGCGAAGCACTTCTTCACCTGGATCGTCCCGCACCGCATGTTCAGCCACGGCGGCACCGGCGGCAACTTCCCCGGCTCGAACAACAACATCGAGATGTTCCAGAACCGGGACAACATCGCCAACGCGATCGCCCAGGGCGGCGCGGAGACCTGCTCGATCTACAACGTGTCGAAGCTGGCCCGGAACCTGTTCTTCCACACGCAGGACCCGGCGTACATGGACTACTACGAGCGGGCGATCTTCAACCAGATCGCCGGCTCGCGCGCCGACACGACGACGACCAGCAACCCGCAGGTCACCTACTTCCAGCCGCTGACGCCCGGCGCGAACCGGTCGTTCGGCAACACCGGCACCTGCTGCGGCGGCACCGGGCTGGAGAACCACACGAAGTACCAGGACACCGTGTACTTCAAGTCCGCCGACGGCTCGGCGCTGTGGGTGAACCTGTTCGTGCCGTCGACGCTGACCTGGGCCGAGAAGGGCCTGGTCGTCTCGCAGGAGACGGCCTTCCCGCGCCAGGACAGCACGCGGATCACCATCCAGAGCGGCGGCGGCCTGTTCGACCTGAAGCTGCGCCGTCCCGCCTGGGCGACGAAGGGGTTCACGGTCCGCGTCAACGGCCGGCCGGCGCCCATGCAGCCGGCCGACCCCGGCACCTACGCGACGCTGCGCCGCACCTGGCGGCCGGGTGACGTCGTCGAGGTGTCGATGCCGTTCGGGATCCGGATCGAGCGGGCCATCGACCGGCCGGACACCCAGTCGATCATGTGGGGCCCGCTGCTGCTGCCGATCCTCGGCAACCCCGGTGGCGGCACGTACCGCGAGTTGACGCTGTACTCACAGCTCAAGCTGGACGGCGACTATGCGCGCTCGGCGATCACCGCGGCCGGCACCAGCCCGGCGGGCGACCAGCTGTTCACGACGCACGGGTTCAACCTGCGGCCGTGGTACGTCGGCGACACCCAGGCACACTCGGCGTACTTCCGCCGGGTCGAGCCGCGGATCGTCTTCGGGAGCATCGACACCGGTGTTCCGAACGTGAAGCGCAACGACGAGCTGCCGAACTACGACGTCCCGGTCACCGGCATCCCGCAGCCGGGCACCGACGGTCTGAGCTTCCTCGACGTCGTGTGGGACGACGCGCCGTTCAAGAACCACGGCGCGTTCGTCTCGACGGTCGCCCGGACCGCCGAGGAGTTCGTCACGCTGGGCCTGCTGACCGACGAGCAGAAGGACACGGTCGTCGCGGCCGCCGGCCAGGCGCGGGCCGAGCTGGCAGTCTGACGTTCACCCCCTAACCGCCGGCCGGTCCCTGGGCCGGCCGGCGGGTACCACCGCACGAGAGGGCGGGACTCTTGACCGACGATTTCGGGCCGTTGGAGCTGTGGGAGCCCGAGACCCGGCGCGACCCGCACCCGTTCTACGCCCGCGTGCGCGCGGCCGGCGGCCCGGTGCCGCAGTACGACCCGGCCGGCAACCGGTTCTGGATCGTCGCGCGGCACGCCGACGTGCTCGAGGGCCTGCAGCACCCGGACATCGGGCACGAGGTGCACCGGCACCAGGAGCGCGACCGTTCGCCGTCGCCGTACCCGCCGAGCGAGACCGAGCGCATTTCGTCGCGCCAGCTGATCGCGCTGGACCCGCCCGACCACACCCGGCTGCGGCGGCTGGTCAGCACCGCGTTCACCGCGCGGACGGTGGCTCGGCTGGAGGGCTGGATCGCCGACGTCGCGGCCGAGCTCGTCGCGCAGGCGCGCCGGCTGGGCCGGTTCGACGCGGTGACCGACCTGGCCGACCCGCTGCCGGTCAACGTCATCGCGCAGCTCGTCGGCGTCCCGGACGAGGACCGCGCCAGGTTCCGGGACTGGTCGGCGACGATCGTCTCCGCGTCGGACTACGACGGCTCGGCCACACTGGCGTTCGCGGCCTACGTCGACGAGCTGGCCGCGCGACGCCGGGCCGAGCCGCGCGACGACCTGATCTCCGGGCTGGTCGCGCTGGAGGCGCAGGGCGAGGCGCTGGACCGCGACGAGCTGGTCGCGATGGTGCAGCTGCTGCTGATCGCCGGCCAGGAGACCACCGTCGACGTCATCGCGAACGCGCTGCGTCTGTTGCTGACCCATCCAGAGCAGTGGCACGACCTGCGCACCGACCCGTCGCTGGCCGGTGCGGTCGTCGAGGAGACGCTGCGGTTCCGCGGGCCGGTCGAGATCGTCCCGCCGCGGTTCACGTTCCGCGAGCTCGACCTCGCCGGCGGCACGATCCCGGCGTTCGAGCGGGTCGGCCTGTCGCTGTGGGGCGCGAACCGCGACCCCGAGGTCTTCGCCGACCCGGACGTGTTCGACGTCCACCGCGCCGACGTCGCGCGGCACCTCGCGTTCGGGTACGGAGGGCACTTCTGCCTCGGCGCGCCGCTCGGCCGCCTGGAGGCCCGGCTCATGCTGGAAGCCGTCGCGCGCGAGCTGCCGGACCTGGAGCTCACCAAGGCGGTGGACGACGTCCGCCTGCACCACGGCGGCGCGCTGCCGCTGCAGGTCGGGCCGGCCCCGTCCAGCTGACTGGACGGAACCGGCCCGATCGGTGAGTGCTGCCCTCCACGCCCACCGGAACCGGCAGGCGTCGAGGGTCGGTGGGATATCAGCCGCACGTCGCGGCTTCGTAGTCTGCGTAGACCTCGGTCACCACCTCCTCACCGTTGACGGTGCCAGTGGCTTCGACCGTCACCTCGCCCGCGGGGATCTGCGCCGTCCGCGCGGCGAGGGACTGGTCGGCGACCCCGCCCGGAGCGACGTCGCGGAACGAGCGGATGCCGTAGGCGGTCTCGATCCGGACGTCGATGGGCACGTCGTGGTCGTTGGTGACCCGCACCGTCACGAAGCCGGTCCGGCCGAGGCAGCGGGTGCCGGCCTCGACCGTCGCCGGCACCTTCGGCAGGCCGGGATCGTCGGCGAAGACCCGCCACTCCGTCGCCGCGACCGCGGAGTACGTCGTGCCGTTGCCGTTCGCGGCGATCGCCGCGCGCAGCCGGTCTGTGGTCACCGGCGTGAACGTCACCGTGTTGAAGGCGGTCGAGCTGGTCCCGTACGCCGACGGGTTCTCGACGTCGCGCCAGGCCGAGCCGTCCCAGTACTGCAGCACCCAGGACTGCGGCTCGGCGACGCCCTCGCCCGTCCCCTGGGGCTGGTCGCGCCAGAACTTGATCTCGGCGCCGGTGAGCCGGATCGGCCGGGCCCACTGGAACTGGGCCCACTGGGTGGCCGGCCGGTTGCCCGACCAGGTGCCCCAGAGCTGCGCCTGGCTCGGGTTGTTCGGGTCGAGGCCGTCGTTGAGCGCGCCGACGGCGTTCCACCCGGCCGTGTACGAGGCGGTCGCCGTGCCCAGCGGCGCGACGTTGCCGGTCAGCGGCCCGGAGATGTCGGCCGGGATCACCGCCGACCGCGTGGTCTCGACGTTGCCGGCGACGTCGGTGGCGCGGAAGAACACCTGGTGCCGCTGGGTGTCCGGCGCCTTGACCGGGCGGCCGTCGTAAGGCGTCCAGGCCCCGCCCGTGCCGATGGCGTACTCGATGCGGGCCAGGCCGGACGTGGCGTCGGTCGCCGAGATGCGCACGGACCGGCGCGCCTCGTCGACCGTCCCGGCGCTGGCCGGGGCGACGCGGTCGATCCGGACGGCGAGGCTCGCCGGGTCCGAGGTGTTGCCGGCCCGGTCCGTGGCCGTCGCGACGACGGCGTGCTGCCCGTCGCCGGTGACCGTGACGTCGGTGTAGCGCACCGGCCCCGCGACCACCGGCGCCCCGCCGTCGACCACCGACTCGATGGTGACCCGGCCCCCACGGTCGTCCGCGCCGGCGACCCGCACCCGGACGTCGGACCGGAACCAGCCGGCGCTGCCTGCGCTGCCGCTCGGCGCCAGCGTGACGGTGGGCGCGGTCTCGTCGCCCTCGGTGTCCCCGGGGTCGATGACGTTGACGGTGGCCGTCACCCGCCCGCCCGCGTAGCCGAGGACCGAGCCCTCCACGGTGAGCGATCCGGGCGCCGCGACGTCGTCGGCGTCCAGTGCGTCCCAGAACGCCGGGACCTGTAGCGTCTCGCCCGACGACGGGAACGTCACCGGCACCGTGCCGGGCAGTTCCGTCTCGCCGACCTCGACGGTCATCGGCGGCGGTGCGACGGACCCGGGCTGCTCGGCCAGCGCCTTCCACTCCTCGACCGCGACAGCGGAGTACGTCTGGCCGTTGGTCGAGGCGTCGAACGTGGCCCGCAGCTGCGTCGTCGTCACCGGGCTGAACGTCGTGTTCTGGAACCCGCTCGTGCCAGTGCCGTACCCGCTCGGGTTCGGCACGTCGCGCCACTGCCCGTCGCCGCTCGCGTCCCAGTACTGGATCTTCCACGACGCGGGCGCCGCGACACCGACGCCGGTGCCCTGCGGCTGGTCGTTCCAGAACTCGATCTGCGAGCCGGTCAGCCGCAGCGGCCGGTCCCACGTGTACTGGACCCACTGCTGCGGCGGGTTGTTGCCGGTCCAAGTGCCCCACATGTCCGGCGGCAGCGGGTTGGGCCGGACGATCTCGTCGTTGAGTGCCTTCACCCAGTACTGCGTCGGCACCGGCGTGTTCGAGACCGTGACGGCCGCCTCCTGGGCCACGTTGGCGCGCGGCGTGACGTCCTTGACCTTCGGCGGCGTCGTGACGACCGGAAGGATGCGGGCCGGCGTCTGGGTGTCGTCCCACTCGAGGCGGTCGATCGCCACCGAGCGGCGGAAGTGGTTGCCGCCGACGGCGTCGGCCGTGTGGTAGGCCAGCCACCACTGCCCGTCGAACCGCACGATGCCCGGGTGGCTGGTCGTCGACGACACCGGGGCGAGGATCCGCCCGCGGTACGTCCACGGCCCGGCCGGCGACGTGGCCGTGCCGTAGGCGATGCACGCGTGGTAGTTCGCCGGCGTGCACGGCGACGTCGGCCCGGCGTTGTTGCCGGCGTAGGCCATGTAGTAGGTGTCGTTGCGCTTGAAGATCCAGGCCGCCTCGAAGAAGCCGGTCAGCCCCGTGACGTTGCGCACCGAGCCGATCGGGGTCTTCATGTCCTGCTGCAGCTCGAGCATGCGCAGGTTGCCGAAGCTGCCCCAGTAGACGTAGACGCGCTGGTTCGGCGCCTCGCCGTCGATGAGGATCGTCGGGTCGATGTTGTGGATGGTGTTGGGGGCCGGCACCCGCTGGGAGATGATCGGCGCGCCGACGTGGTCGGTCCACGGTCCCGTCGGGGTGTCCGAGACCGCGACCCCGATGCCGAACTTGTCGCTGGCCGGGCTGGCCGCTTCGTTCACCGGGACGTACCAGTAGTAGCGGCCGTCGACGCCGCGCACGACCTGACCGGCGTAGGCGCGGCCGGGCGTCGCCCAGCCGAACACCTGCTCGGGGCGCATGAGCGACGGGTGGTGCGTCCACTCGCCGGCGTCGACGTCGGAGGTCACGAACGCGCCCCACTCGTTCATGATGAAGTCGTTGCGGGTCGGGCCGGCCTCGTCGTGGCCGGTGAAGATGTAGAGCTGGTCGGCGCCGGTGTCGTTGCCCGGCGTGCCGGCCGGGACGACGATCGGCGCGGGGTCGGCCGAGTAGTAGCTGCCGTCGCCGAGGATCGGGTTCTCGGTGTTCGTGAATGTGACGGGGTCGGCGGCGGCCGCGGGCGCGACCGGGCCGAGCAGGCCGGCGGCGAGTACGGCGGCGACGGCAGCCGGCCCACTGCGGAAAAGCAGGCTGCGGCGTCGAGTGGCGGTCATGGGGTCTCCTCGCGTCAGGCTTACGGTCCTGAGGAGCGGTGGGGGCGGAGGATGCTGCGCCGGCTCCGCTTCGCGGCGGTGAAGCATGCCGCGTGCGCTCTTGACGCCGGCTCCGCATCCTCCGCCCCCTCCGCGGCCCTCGGGCCTGGCGCCTGCACCCGAGGGCTGGGAGGTGGCGGTGCGCTACCCGCAGGTGATCGCCGGGTAGGGCTTGACGATCTCCGCCGTCCTGCCGTTGGCGTCGATCGCGGTGACCGTCGTCTGACCGGCGGCGATGCTCGCCTGCCTCGTGGCGAACAGCTGGAACGCGGCGGCACCGGGCTCGATGCCGTCCAGCTGGCGGGTGCCGTACGGCGTCTCGAGCGTGATGTCGAGCTCGACGGGCTCACCATTCGTCGCCCGGACATCGATCACGGCCCGCCGCCCGAGGCAGCGCACCTCGGTGGCCACGGTCACCGCGGGCGGCGTCCCGCCGTCACCCACCGTCAGCCTGAGCGTCGTGGACCGGGTGCCCGCGTCGCTCACGTAGTCGGGCAGGATCAGGTCACCGGTGATCGTGTAGGCGCCCGGGGTGTTGACGACGGCCGGATTGAAGTTCCAGTCCACGCCGATCGCCTGATTGTCGCGCGAGCCGTCGTTGTAGGAGACCTCGACCTTCGTCGGCAGGTGCGGCAGCTCGCCCACGTCGACGGACTGCTCGAACTGCTCGGCGCCCTGGATCGAGATGCCGCCCGGCGAGTTCTCCGGCCGCACGTAGACGCGCGCCTCGGCGATCAGGCCGTACGTCGTGTTCGTGCCGTAGACGACGAACGGGTCGACGTTGGTCTCGGCCACCATCTCCTCGGTGATCGGCTGCCAGGTGAACGGCAGCGAACCGCGCGCACCGCTCGCGTACTCGACGTCCAGCTCGGCCGGCAGCGTCGGCACCTCGCCGACCACCGTGCGCATCAGGACCGGGCTGTCCACCGTCTCGACGGTGTCGCCGTTGACCCGCCACCTCAGCACACCCGTGCCCGCACCGCTGCCCTGCACGCCAGTGATGCGGATGCGCAGGTGACTCGTGGTGATGGCCTGGAAGTCGAGGTGGTTGTAGGCGTTGCGGGTCAGCGCGCCCGCGTACGTCGACGTCCCGGTCAGCGTGACGGGCGTCCAGGTCTGGCCGTCGTTCGAGCTCTCGACGACGTACGTGTCGGCCCGGGGCATCCGGGTGCCGCCGTTGTCGTCGTACCAGTAGATGTCGGTCGACCCGATCAGCACCGGCGAGTCCCAGCTGTACCGGAGCCACGCGGCGTTCGCCGGCGACGTGCCGTTGGCGGGCTGACCCCACGAGCCCCAGCCGTTGCCGGCGCCGGGGTTGGAGCTGGCCGGCGTGGTCGGCTCGTTCACCCGGAGCGGGTTCTCCCAAGGTGCGCTGCCGCTGGTGGTGATCGTGGCCAGCGCACCGAACTCGGCCGAGGTCGGCTTCTCGGTCAGCTGCACCTCGACGTCGCGCTGGGTGGTGAGCTCGCCGTCGGACGCCGTCAGCCGGAACACGTAGGTCCCCGCGACCGTGCCCGTGACCGTCGTGCTCAGTGCGTTGGCGTTGCCGAAGATGACCCCGGCGCCGGCCGGCCGCGAGACCGCCGACCAGCTGTAGGTCAGCTCGCCGGTGTCGGGGGCGCCGTCGTCGGTGATGATCCCGACCAGGTTCGTGGACAGGTTGCCGTCCCGCGTCCGGTCGACGGTGACCGTCACCGACGGCGGGTCATTGACGACGTCGGGCACCTCGCGGCCGGAGTCGAAGATCTGGATCTCCGAGATCGCGGTCGAGAACGACGGCGTGTTGGTGAACGCCAGCCGCACCCGGTCGGTCGTGACGGCGTCGAACAGCGCCTCGTTGAACTTGGCGCCGGGGATCTTCGGCGACTTGAACGCGTCCGGGACGGTGACCCAGCCGCCGCTGCCGTCGGGGATCTGGATCGTGTAGCGCTGCGGCTCGCGGTAGCCGCCGGTCTGGCGGTCGCTGACGAACCACACCTTGAGGTTGTCGAACCGGACCGGCTCGCCGAGGTCCAGCTCGACGTAACCGCCTGGCTCCGTCGTGCCGTAGTTGCCCCAGTACGGCTCGTTGACGGTGACGCCGTCGGTCACCGCGGCGAGCGTGACCGGGCGCTCGGTCTCCTTGATCGCACCCGGCGTGTAGTTCATCGCGCCGCTGGTCCAGCCCGGCGTGTGGAACTGCCGCCACGGCGTCGGACGGGCGCCCTGCTGGGTGAACGACGACGACAGCTCGGCGCCGTCGGCCAGGTTCGGCGCGTCCTCGCCGAGGTCGATGCCGGCCGTGCGCAGGTAGGACGCGACGCGCTCGTCCTCGATGGCGGTGTCGACCGCGGCGGGGAGTTCGGCGCCCTCGGCACCGGCCACGGTGACCGTCAGGCCCTCGTCGGACTCGACGATCTCGTGGCTGTTCGGGTCGTAGACGAACCCGCCCAGCGCGTTCGCGGTCGCCTTGCGCTCACCGTCGACGAACAGGCTGTAGCCCGCGCCCAGGCCGTAGTGGGAGCCGTCCTCGTCCCACACGATCGTGACGTCCTTGCCGTGGTAGCGCAGGTTGTTGACCATGAAGTGGTCGTAGCCGAGGTCGATCGGCGACAGCTCGATCACGTCGTCGGAGCGCGGCTGGATGCCGCCCATGTCCTCGACGTAGATGTAGTTCATGTTGCCGAGCATGATGTGGTTCTGGTTGTTGCGGTTGTAGGTGCGCGTCGCCGGGTTCCAGTTCGAGTAGTACTCGGCCTGGTTCGCCACCCGGGCGTCACCGTTCGGGTAGATGCTCCACGCCATCCAGTCCAGCAGCCGCGCGGCGTACTCCGGCGTGACGTACTTCTGCTCCGGGTCGTAGTGCCGCAATGCCGACCGGACGGCGCGGTACTGGACCGTGAAGTTGATGTTGGAGAAGTTGTTCGACCCGCCGATCCCGAACTTCGTCTTGTCCCACTGGTTGGCGGTGTAGAACGGGAAGATCGGGAAGTTGTCGCCGTAGCGCAGGAACCGGAAGCCGTCGACGTAGGTGTTGGCCTGGTCGAACGGGATGAGGTTCTGGGCGTAGACGTCGTACAGGTTCGACTCCCGCGCCGGGATGAGGTCCCGCTCGGCCGCGCTCAGCGGGTTCTGGGTCCCGCCCGACGTCGCGCCATGCGAGGTGCCGGCGAGGAACATCCGCATCTCCTGGCTCCACAACCGGCCGAGGATCGACTCGCGGAGCTCGTCGGCCTTGTCGCCCATCTCGTCGACCTTCGCCGGGTCCGCCCCGGCCATCGCGTAGAGCTGGCGGGCCGCGTCGAAGTCGCCCCACACGTAGGCCGACTCCGGCCGCTCGATGGTCCGCGCTCCCGGTGCGCCGCTGCCGACCTTCGGGTAGCCGAAGCTGATCGCGTCGGAGTCGTTGCCCGGCATGAAGTTGCTGTCGTAGGCGATGAGGTCGTCGCCGTTGCCGTCGTAGTGCTCCAGCTGACCCTTGCCGTCCCACTCGAAGTAGTGGCCGAACCGCTCGGCCACCGCGGGGCCGCCGCCGTGGACGTTGTACGCCTCCAGCCCGGCGGTGCCGAGGTACTGCGAGTAGTGGTTGTTCCAGCTGGTGTGGCCGGGGCTGTCGAGGAACGCCGACGAGCCGGACAGCTCGCCGATGTTGAGGATCTGCCCGTAGGCGAGGTACGGGTTGCGGATCCACTTCGTGTCCTGCAGGTGCATCGGCTGCGTGAGCGCGACGGCGTTCTGGTACAGGTTCACGCCCTCGATCGTGGTCGGGTACTGGTAGACGTAGCCCGGCTCGTTCGCGTCGAGGCTGTTGTAGCGCTCGCCCCACCAGCGGTAGACGATCGCCTTCTCGACCGCCGGGCTCGGCACGTCGATGTAGGGGATGTCGGCCGCCCAGCGGCGGTTGAACTCGGTGATCGCGGTGCGCGTGGCCTCGGCCGGCGCCAGCTCCGCGTACTCGTAGAAGCTGGCCCGCGAGTCCGGCAGCGCGTCGGAGTAGAGCACGCCGACGACGGACAGGTCGACCGACCCGCCAGCGGGCACGGTGATCTCGCGGTCGAGGTTGGTTCCGTTTCGCGTGAAACCATCGGCCTTGAGGCCGACCGTCACCCGCGACCACGGGGTGTCGATGAGCCCGTTGTTGGCCCCGCTGGTCAGCGTCCGGGTGCCGGTCAGCTCGTCGGCCGCGTCGGTGGACGTGGTGGCGAGCGGCGCGGCGGCGCGGACGGTGAACGTGACGGCCTCGGCGCCCGGGTTGCTGAACGCGAGCCGGGTGACCGCGACGTTGTCGTAGGTGATGAGCTTGGTCTGCTCGGCGACCACGCCTGTCGTGCCGACGGTGTAGCGCCCGCGCGCGTGGCTCGGCGCGTTGAACCGCTCGGCGCCCACCTCGGCGACGGTCTGGCCGGGCACCGTCACGGTGTAGAAGTTGCCCAGGTTGTTCGGGCCGCCGGCGTACGCGCTGCCCGCGAAGCCCATGGTGCCGAACTGGCTGTTGCCGCGCATGTACAGCGTGCGGCCACGGGTCTGCAGCACGCCGTTGCCGCTGGTCCCGCGCACGCCCAGGATGCGGTCGAGGTAGTAGTCGGTCCCGCCGGCGGCGAGGTCCCGGTCGAAAATCGACTGGTGCATGCTCCCCGCGGTGTACGGCACGCCCGGCTCGAGCACGGTCGCGACCTGGTCCTCGTTGAGGTACGTGGGGTCGCCGATGTCCATCGTGTCGGTCAGGCCGTCGGTGTAGAGGCCGACGTCGCTCTCGTTGCCCGGCAGTACATGCGAATCCGCGTACGCGGAGCCCGGTAACAGCACCAGGCCGCCGCAGGCCATCACGCCGCAGGTCGCGGTCGCGATGGCTCGTCTGACTGTTCGTCCCGACATCACCGTGTCCTCTCCATCGGGAACCAGGAAATGCATGACGGCCGGCGGCGTTGTTAGCGTTCACATCACCGCCGGTGGAACTCCGGCCCGAGTGCCGCACGGGTCACCCGGGGACGGTCGAGCCGCGGATCACCACCCGGGTGTCCAGCGCCTCGACCCCGGACCGCGGCTCGCCGTCGATGGCGGCGAACAGACGCTGCGCCGCCACCCGGCCGAGCCGTTCGAAGTTCATGTCGACGCTGGTCAGGGCCGGACGGGCGCCACTGGTGAAGATCTCCCAGTTGTCGAAGCCCATGACCGCGACGTCGTCGGGCACGGTGCGGCCGTGTTCCCGCAGCGCGTCCATGACGCCGCGGGCCACCTGGTCGCTGCCGCAGAGGATGGCGTCGAGCTCGGGGTGCTGGCCGAGCAGCATGGACGCCGCGGCGCGGCCCCAGCTCTCCGTCCAGGATCCGAACCGGACGTCGCCGACCAGCTCCATGCCGTGGCCGGCGAGCGCGGCGAGCGCACCCTGGGCGCGTTCCTGCGAGGCGCCGTAGGTGGGGTCGCCGGTGATGTGGGCGATGCGGGTACGCCCGGTCGAGACGAGGTGGTCGACGGCGCTGCGGCCGGCGCCGACGTTGTCGACCACGATGGACAGGTCTTCGGGGTCCTCGGACGGCGCGTACGCGTAGACGACCGGGACGGACAGCTCGCGGCCCAGGGACGGCCGCGGGTCGGTGCGGCTGCCCACGACGATCAGGCCGTCGATACGGCGGCTGAGCAGCGCCTGGACGTGGTGCTTCTCGCGGATGGCGTCGCCGCGGGCGTCGCAGAGGAACACGGCTACGCTGTCGGCGCCGAACGCGTCCTCGGCGCCCATGAGGATCGGGATCGAGAACCGGCCCTCGAGGTCGTTCGTGAGCAGCCCGACCGTGCCGGTGCGGTCGGCCAGCAGGCTGCGGGCCAGCTCGTTCGGTGAGAACGAGAGTTGCTCGGCCGCCTCGACGACGCGCGCGCGGGTTTCGGCGCGCACCTGCTTGCGACCGTTGAGCGCCTTGGACGCGGTGGCGACCGAGACACCGGCCAGGCGGGCGACGTCGTTCAACGTCACCTTGCGCGAGGCCGACGATGGCACGGCGTTGTTCATGCTGCGAGCGCCTCCGTTGACGACATTTCGGCACAGCGTACCCGAGCGCCCCGAAAACAGGTAGAGCGAGTTTCGTGATCGATTTCGGCGCCTTGCTCTGCTGGGCGAATCTGCGCGCTGTAGAGGGTTGACGTCGCCCAGTCGAACTCCTACCTTCGCAGAAAGCCTTTTCGGCACTTTCGTTCCTGGTGCCGGCAAACGGAAGGCATCCCATCAGATTCGGTCCCACCGGGGAGACGGACGATGCGACGTAGTACCAGGACACGGGCGACGACGGCCGTGACCGCTGCTGTGCTGGCGCTCGTGGTGAGCGCCTGCGGCGGTGACGACGGCGACGACACCGACACCGCCGGCAGCGACGGCGACTCCTCGCCGGAGGCGTCGCTGGCCGAGGGGGTCGACGACGGCAGCACCATCACGATGTGGACCAGGGCGGCCACCGAGGCGCAGTCCCAGCGGCTCGTCGACGCCTACAACGAGAGCCACGAGAACCAGGTCGAGCTGACGGTCATCCCGACCGACGACTACCTGCCACGGGTCGGCACGGCGGCGGGCGCGGGCGAGCTGCCCGACGTCCTCAGCCTCGACGTCGTGTTCGTGCCGCAGTTCACCACGGCCGGCGCGTATCTCGACATCACCGACCGCATCGACGCGCTGCCGTTCGCCGACGACCTCGCGCAGTCGCACATCGACGTCGGCACGCAGGACGGCGCCAAGTACGTCGTGCCGCACGCGATGGACCTGTCGGTGCTCTTCTACAACAAGACCCTCTACGAGCAGGCGGGTCTCGACCCCGAGGCGCCGCCCACCACGATGGAAGAGTTCGCCGAGCACGCCCGCGCGGTCGACGCCCTGGGCGGCGATGTCAGCGGCACGTTCTTCGGCGGCAACTGCGGCGGCTGCTTCGTCTTCACCTGGTGGCCGAGCATCTGGGCCAGCGGCGCCGACGTCATGAACGAGGACGGCACCGAGTCGTTCCTGGCCGAGCCCGAGGCGCAGGCCGTCTACGACATCTGGAAGGGCCTGGTCGACGACGACATCGTCGGGCCCGGCACCCAGGACGAGGCCGGCCCGACGTGGACCGGCGTCTTCCCCGAGGGCAACATCGGCGTGATGCCGATGCCGTCCACGACGCTCGGCCTCATGCCCGACACGTTCGAGACCGGCGTCGCGCCGATCCCGGGCGTCGGCGGCGGCGAGTCGACGTTCGTCGGCGGCGACGCCGTCGGCATCTCCAGCAACAGCGAGGTCCCGGACGCGGCGTGGAACTTCATCGCCTGGACGCTCGGCGACGAGGCGCAGGTCGAGGTGCTCGCGCAGAACCGTGACGTCGTCGCCCGCACGGACCTCGCGTCGAACGAGTACTCCGACCAGGACCCGCGGCTGGTGACCATCAACGAGGTCGCCGGCGTCGGCCGGACGCCGTACTCGATGCGGTTCGGTGAGACGTTCAACGACCCGCAGGGCCCGTGGCTGCCGCTGGTGCGCAACTACGTGTTCGGCGACGGCTCGACGCTGGAGCAGGACAACGAGGCGGTCGACGCGTCGCTGCAGAGCTGACCGGGTCCGGTGGGGCCGCGACCACCCGCGGCCCCACCGGCACCCCGTCCGCCCGACCCTGCCAGAGGAAGGACCCGACGCTTGGCCAGCCCAGTCCTGCGCGAGCCCGCGGCTCCGCCGGCGCACCAGACCCCGAGCTCCCGGGTCTGGTGGCGCACCCGGACGTTCCAGGGAGCGATGTACGCCGCGCCGGCCGCCCTCTTCGTGCTGCTGTTGTTCGTGGTCCCGCTGCTGCTGGTGGGCCAGATGTCGGCCAGCGAGTGGCCGCTGCTCCAGGGCGGCCAGGGCATCAACCTGCCCCACAACTACACCGGCATCGCCGACGACCGGCTGTTCTGGCCGGCGGTCGGCTTCACGCTGAAGTACACCCTCATCGTCGTGGTGGTGCTGCTGGTCCTCTCGATGGGGATGGCGCTGCTGGTGCAGGAGCGCCGCCGCGGCGTCGGGCTGCTGCGCACCGCGTACTTCCTGCCGGTCTCGCTCGGCCTGGCGTCGGCGTCGCTGCTGTTCTGGGGGTTCTACAGCCCGCAGATCGGCCCGATCGACCCGATCCTGGAATGGCTGGGCATCATCGACGAGCCGATCCGCTGGATCGGGACGCCGAACATGGCGCTGTTCTCGTCGATCGTGCTGGTGGTCTGGAAGTTCGCCGGGTTCTTCATGCTGATCCTCATGGTCGGGCTGCAGTCGATCCCGACCGAGGTCTACGAGGCCGCCCGGGTCGACGGCGCCAGCAAGGTGCAGTCGTTCTTCCGCATCACGCTGCCGCTGCTGCGCCCGTCGATCGCGCTGTGCCTGATCATCTCGGTCACCGGGTCGCTGCTGGCGTTCGACCAGTTCTTCATCCTGACCAACGGCGGTCCGGACAACTCCACCACCACCGTGGTGATGATGATCTACCGGGAGGCGTTCCGCCGGTTCGACCTCGGCTCGGCGGCCGCGCTGTCCGTGGTCGTGCTGCTCGTGCTCCTGGTCATCAACATCGCCCAGTTCCGCTACCTGCGCCGCGGCGCGGACGACTGAGGGGCGACCGATGAGACTGCAGCAGGCCATCGGCCGCACGTCGTTCTGGGTGTTCGGCGGCGGGCTGGCGATCATGTTCCTCGTCCCGCTGATCTGGACGGCCGTCGCGTCGGTGTCGCCGCACGGCGCGACGGCGCAGCAGGAGGGCTACGGGTTCAACAACTACCGGACGCTGACCGAGTACGACGCCGGGCTGCCCACGTACCTGTGGAACAGCGCGTACGTCTCGATCCTGACGGTCGTGTTCACGCTCGTGCTGTCGTTGCTGGGCGGGTACGCGTTCGCCCGGTTCCGGTTCCCCGGGCGCGACGCGCTGTTCCTGCTGATCATCGCGATCCTCATGGTCCCGTACGCGACGCTGCTGGTGCCGCTGTGGGTGCTGATGGGCGAGCTGGGGCTGCGCAACTCGCTGACGGGCCTGGCGCTGGTGCTGACGCTGTACCAGCTGCCGTTCTCGATGTTCATGATGCGCATCTCGTTCGAGGCGGTGCCGCGCGAGATCGAGGAGTCCGCGCTGGTCGACGGCTGCGGCACGTTCGGCGTGCTGCGCCGGGTGCTGGTGTTCGCGGTGTGGCCCGGCATGATCACCGTCGGGCTGTTCGCGTTCCTGCACGCGTGGAACGACTTCATCGCGCCGCTGTTCATGATCAACGACAGCTCGCGGTACCCGCTGTCGCTGGCCATCGCCACGCTGCGGCAGCAGACGATGGGCGCCGTCGACTTCGGCGCCACGCAGGCCGGCGTCGTGATCATGGCGCTGCCCTGCCTGCTGCTGTTCGTCCTCCTGCAACGGCACTACGTGCGCGGCTTCATGTCCGGAGCACTGAAGGGATGAGTCGCAGCGCGGCTCTCCCCGTCCCGCCGTCCCACCGATCCCTCCTGGAGGTGAATGCATCGTGCCCGCCGACCTGACCGCCGATGCCGGAACCCGCGACGACACCGGCGGCCGGCCCGTGGTGCCGAGCACCGGCCGGCTGCGCCCGCTCGGACTGCGCGAGGTGCGCATCACCGGAGGCTTCTGGGGCCACCGGCAGTCCGTCAACGCCGCGGCCACGCTGGAGCACAACCTGAGCTGGGAGCGCCGGGTCGGCTGGATCGACAACTTCGCCGCCGTCGTCGAGGGCCGGGTGAGCCACGACCGCCGCGGCCGCGAGTTCTCCGACTCCGACGTCTACAAGCTGATCGAGGGCATGGCCTGGGAGGTCGCGCGCACCGGCGACGCGTTCGCCGCGGCGTCGATCGACGAGCTGTCGAAGGTGATCGAGCGGGCGCAGGAGCCCGACGGCTACCTCAACACCGCGTTCGGCCACGCCGGCCAGGGCTCGCGGTACTCAGATCTCGAGTGGGGCCACGAGCTGTACTGCTACGGCCACCTCATCCAGGCCGGCGTCGCGCTGCTGCGGGCCGGTGTCGACAGCCCGCTCGTCGACGTCGTCCTCCGCGCCGCCGACCACGTGTGCGCGGCGTTCGGGCCGTCGGGCAACCAGGGCGTCTGCGGGCACCCGGTCGTCGAGATGGCGCTGGTCGAGCTGTACCGGGTCACCGGTGAGCGGCGCTACCTCGACCAGGCCGCGCTGTTCGTCGATCGCCGCGGGCACGGCACGCTCGCCGACGTCGAGTTCGGCCGGGCCTACTTCCAGGACCACGTGCCGGTGCGCTCCGCCGACGCGTTCCACGGGCACGCCGTCCGGGCGCTCTACCTGGCCTCCGGCGCCGTCGACGTCGCGGTCGAGACCGGCGACGACGAGCTGCTGGCCGCGATCGAGCGGCAGTGGGCCGCCACCGTCGCGCGGCGGACGTACATCACCGGAGGCATGGGCGCCCGGCACATGGACGAGGCGTTCGGCGACGACTTCGTGCTGCCACCGGACCGCGCGTACTCCGAGACGTGCGCCGCGGTGGCGTCGGTGCAACTGTCGTGGCGGCTGCTGCTCGCCACCGGCGACGCGCGCTACGCCGACCTCGCCGAGCGGACGCTCTACAACGTCATCGCGACGTCACCGGCCGACGACGGCCGGTCCTTCTTCTACGTCAACACGCTGCATCGGCGCCGGATCGGCGGGCTGCCCGCGGTGGACCGGCAGCACCCGCGCGCCGAGTCCGGCGTCCGGGCGCCCTGGTTCGACGTGTCGTGCTGCCCGAACAACCTCGCCCGCACGTTCGCCAGCCTGGCCGCGTACCTCGTCACCGCCGACGAGGACGGCCTGCAGGTGCACCAGTTCGCCGACGCCTCGGTGTCGACGCGGCTCGCCGGCGGCCGGCCGGCGGGGTTCGAGATGTCGACCGGCTATCCGTCCGACGGCGCGGTCGTGCTGCGGGTGACAGAGACGTCGGCGGCGCCGTGGACGCTGTCCGTGCGGGTGCCCGCGTGGGCCGGCGACGGCGCCGTGCTGGTCGAGCCGTCCGGTGCCCGGCGCCCGGTCCGTCCCGGCGTCGCGTCGGTGACCGCGGCGTTCGCCGTCGGCGACGAGGTCCGGCTCGAGCTGCCCATGGAACCGCGCTGGGTCCGCGCCGACCCGCGCATCGACGCGCTGCGCGGCACCGTCGCCGCCGAGCAGGGCCCGCTGGTGCTGTGCGCCGAGTCCGCCGACCTGCCCGCCGGCCGTCACGTCGACGCCGTCCGCGTGGACGTCGACGCCCCGTTGGTCGCCGACGGTGACGGCGCGGTCGTGGCGTCCGGCGCCCTGGCCACCCCGGGCGATCGCGACTGGCCCTACACCCCCGACGCCGGCGCGGCGACCGCGACGACGCCGGCCCGGATCCGCCTCGTGCCCTACCACTCCTGGGCCTCCCGCGGCCCGTCGACGATGCGGGTCTGGCTGCCTGTTGTCACTGACCAACTCTGACTAGAGTCAGAGGATGTTCGAGAACCTGACGACGGCCCATCTCGCCGACGCGTGCGTGCGGGCCGGGGTGCCGGTGCGCTGCGCGTCGGTGCCGCCGGTGGTGCCCGGGTGGCGGGCGGCCGGGCGGGCGCTGCCGTGCGTGCACGTCGGCAGCGTCGACGTGTTCCTGGAGGCGTACGAGGCGGCCGGGCCGGGCGATGTGCTGGTGGTCGACAACGGCGGCCGGAGCGACGAGGCGTGCGTCGGGGACCTCGCGGTGCTCGAGGCGCGCGGCGCCGGGCTGTCCGGCGTCGTGATCTGGGGGCTGCATCGCGACAGCGCGGACATCCGGGCCATTGGGCTGCCGGTGTTCAGCCTCGGCGCCCTGCCCACCGGACCGCAGCGCCTCGACCCGCGCCCGGCCGACGGCGGGCTGGTGCTGGCCGCGGTGGCCGGCTTCGACGTCACCCGCGGCGACGCGGTTCTGGCCGACGACGACGGCGTGGTCGTGGTGCCGTTCGACCGAGCCGGGGAGCTGACCGTGCTGGCCGCCGCCATCCGCGACACCGAGCGGCAGCAGGCCGACCTCGTCCACGCCGGCACGACGCTGCGCGACCAGCTCCGCTTCGCCGACTACCTGGCTCGTCGCCGCACGGAGCCTGACCTCACGTTCCGCGCCCACCTGCGCTCCATCGGCGGCGCCATCGAGGAGTGAGGGCGGCACGCCTGCGGCGTCAGTCGCCGATCGCGAGATACAGCAGCGCCTTGCCGTACGCCTCCTCGGCCTGGTCGTCGTCGACCTCGACCGGCCGGCCGTCGACGTCGAGCGTCACCCGGTAGCTGTCGCCGGTGCGGTCCAGCCGGACGAACGCGCCGCCGAGCAGCTCACGCAGCCGCGACTCGCCGGGCAGCCAGAGCGCGGCCTCCTGCTCGACGCTGTCCAGCGCCCACTCGACGGTGCCGTTGAAGCCGAGCACCCGGCCGCCGCTCGGGAACTCGAGGACGTCGACGACCATGTGGCTGACCACGAAGACCTCGTCGTCCATGCCGCGGTCGGCGATGACGAACCGGTCACCGGGGCGCGGCTCCCACCGCAGCCCCGCCTCGCGCAGCTTCCGGGCCAGTTCGACGGAGATCATGCCCCCATTGTCTACCTCTGCGCGGTTCCCGGGTCAGCGGCGGCGGCCGAGCAGCCCGAGCAGCTTGGTCTGGTCGTCGGCGTCGTCGGGCACCGGGACCTCGGGACCGCAGACGCCGGGCCGGCGCAGGTTGTCGCCCAGCTGGCGGATCGTCGGCAGCAGCTCGGCGACGTCCTCGGGCGGGATGGTGTCGTCGAGGCCGGCGCCGCGGGCGATGTCCCAGCCGTGCACGATGAGGTCGAGGCCGAGGAACTGGTCGGCCGTCGCGGCCACCGTCGTCGGGCCGAACATGCCCTCGTACGACGTGTTCGCCCGCTCGGGGTCGTCGAGCAGCTCCTGCATGGCGTCGCGGGTGTGCCGCCAGGCGGCGACCGGGTCGTCCTCGACCGGCGGGCCGGGCGGCAGCGTCAGGCCACCGAGCTCGGCGACCCCGCCGTGCCAGTCGATCAGGTGCGCAACGACGTCGCGGGTGGTCCAGCCCTCGCACGGCGACGGCGACTCCCAGCGGTCCGCGGGGACGGACTCGATGCGGTGGTCCAGCACGGCGGCCAGCCGGCGGTA
Organism: Jiangella alkaliphila; assembly: GCF_900105925.1. Taxonomy (NCBI): domain Bacteria; kingdom Bacillati; phylum Actinomycetota; class Actinomycetes; order Jiangellales; family Jiangellaceae; genus Jiangella; species Jiangella alkaliphila. The sequence continues at coordinate 999,423 of NZ_LT629791.1, forward strand.
GCGGTCAGCGATGTCGGTCATGTCTCCACCCTGCCGCGACAGCGGGCGGTCGCGCTTGTACGGATGCGACATCGGGGTGACTCAGGCCGCCCGGCCGGCCGGCGCGGGCGCTTCGTCGACCACCGAGCCGGGACCGTGCCAGTCGGGGACCTGGCTCTGCAGCAGCTCGCTGGGCGTGCACGACGCGATGCGGCGGCAGTCGTGGGAGAGGTGTGCCTGGTCGCTGTAGCCGGCAAGGACGGCCAGCCCGGCCAACCCGAGGGCGGCGTTGCCGGGCGAGCGGGCCAGCGCCATGAAGCGCTGCAGCCGCAGGATGACCCGGAGCATGGACGGCGGGTAGCCGAACGCGGCGCGGCTGCGGCGCTGCAGCTGGCGGTCGGTCAGCCCGGCGGCGTCGGCCAGCTCGGCGATGCTGCTGGAGCGCCGGCTCAGCACCCGGACCGTCCACGACACCAGCGGGTCGGGCCCGTCGGTCTCGGCCAGCCAACTCCGCGCCGCCGCCGTCAGCAGGGCCAGCCGGGCGTGCGCCGTCCCGGCGTCGGTGACCCGCCCGGCCAGCTCCTTCGCACCCGGACCGAGCAGGTCGTCGAGCCCGACCCGGGTGTCGAGCAGCACGTGCGCCGGGGTGCCCAGCAGGCCCGGCGCGACGCCGGGGCGGAACCGGACGCCGACCGCCTCGGTGCCGGACGGCGTCGTGACCGGCCACGCCGCGGTCTCGGGTCCGCACACGATGACCCGGCCGTCGGCCAGCCACATGACGTCGATGCAGCCGTCGGGCACCAGCAGCTCGACGCCGTCGACCTGCGCCGACCAGCCGCACACGAGCGCGTCGCGCAGCTCGGGTGCCACAGCCACCGGGCGGTACCAGGACATGAGTTATCAGCCTAGGCCCGGGCACCGACAGGTCTGGGAAACGTCCGGACCGCTCTCTACGCTGACCTGGTGGACGCCGCGCTGCCGGGGTACGAGGAGCAGTGGTGGCGTGCCCTGGCGGTGTTCCGCGCGTTCTCCGTCCTCTACGCGGCCGTCCTCTACGCGCTCGCGCGCGACGACTACGAGCACGTCACCGCCGGCTGGCTGGTGCTGGCCGGACTCGTCGTCTGGACCGTGCTGACGTACCTCTGGTACCGGCGACCGGCCGCCCGGCGCTGGCCGTTGCTGAGCGTCGACCTGCTGATCGCCGCGGCCGCCGTCGTCGCGACCCGGCCGCTGCAGTTCGACTCCGACGCCGGCGCGCAGACGCTGCCGGTGATCTGGGTGGGCGCGCCGGTCATCGCCTGGGCGCTGGTGTACGGCTGGGGCGCCGCGGTGCCGGCCTCGGCGGTCATCGGACTGGCCTACGTGGCCGAGCGCGGCGCCGTCACCCCGGCGCTGCTGCACAACACCGTCCTCGTGCTGGTCGCCGGCGCGACCGTCGGGTACGTGTGCGGGCTGGCCTGGCGGTCCGAGCGACGGCTGGCGGCGGCGCTGCGGGATCAGGCGGCCGCGCAGGAACGCGACCGGCTGGCCCGGGTGGTCCACGACGGCGTGCTGCAGGTACTGACGTACGTGTCGCGGCGCGGCCGCGAGCTGGGCGGCGACGCCGGCGAGCTGGCCGGGCTGGCGGCGGAGCAGGAGATCGCGCTGCGGGCGCTGATCACCGCCGGACCGGCGGCGTCACGCTCGCCCGGCCGGCTGGACCTCGGCGAGCTGCTGCGGGCGGCGGCCACGCCGCGGGTGTCGGTGGCCGTACCACCGGCGCCGGTGCTGCTGCCAGCCGCCGCGGCGCACGAGCTGGCCGCCGCCGTCGCGGCCGCGCTGGACAACGTCGAGCGGCACGCCGGACCGGAGGCGCGGGCGTACGTCCTGCTGGACGACGACGGCGCCGACGTCACCGTCGTGGTCCGCGACACCGGTGCCGGGTTCGCGCCCGGCCGGCTGGCGGCGGCCGCGGCCGAGGGGCGGCTCGGGGTCGCGCGGTCGGTGGTCGGGCGGCTCCGGTCGCTCGGCGGGTCCGCCCAGGTCACCGGCGCACCTGGCGACGGCGTCGAGGTCACCCTCCGGCTGCCGCGGCGGACCGCCGCCCTGTCCCGGCGGGGTGCGCCGTGACCCGCGTCCTCGTCGTCGACGACCACCCGCTCTGGCGCGACGCCGTCGCCCGCGACCTCGCCGACGCCGGCTGCACCGTCGTGGGCACCGCCGGCGACGGCGACCAGGCGCTGCGCGTCGCGGCGGCGACGCGGCCCGGCCTCGTCCTGCTCGACCTGCAGTTGCCCGGCCGTAGCGGCGTCGACGTCACCCGCGCACTGTGCTCGGGGCCGCCGCCGGTGCCGTACGTCCTGGTGCTGTCGGCCAGCGGCGAGCAGCGCGACGTGCTCGACGCGATGAAGGCGGGCGCGACCGGCTACCTCACCAAGTCCGCCACCCGCGAGGAGCTGCTGGCCGCCGTCGACCGGGCCGGCCGCGGCGAGCCGGTGTTCACGCCCGGGCTGGCCGGACTCGTGCTCGGCGAGTTCCGCCAGCTCGCGTCGGGGACGCCGGAGCGGCCGGTCCTCACGCCGCGCGAGACCGAGGTGCTGCGGCTGGTCGCCACCGGGCGGTCGTACCGGCAGATCGCCGAGCAGCTCGTGGTGTCGCACCGCACGGTGCAGAACCACGTGCAGAACATCCTCGGCAAGCTGCAGCTCGACAACCGGGTGCAGCTCACCCGCTACGCGATCGAGCACGGCCTCGACGACGTCCGGTAAGGTCCCACGATCATGATGGCGCGTCGAATGCGTGGTCTGTCCGTTCCCGCTCTGGCGGCCCTGGCCGTCGCCGCGCTCACGACGGCCGGCCAGGCGGTCCCCGCGCCAGAGCCGCCGCCCTATGTGCTGGCCGACGGCGTGACGCAGCCGGTCTACTCCTACGCCGACGCGATCCGCGAGTCGGTGTGGGTCGACCTCGGCACCGACCTCGACGACGACGGCGCCTCGGACCGCGTCGCCGTCGACGTCATCCGGCCGGCCGAGCCCGCGGCGGCCGGGCAGCGGGTCCCCGTCATCATGGACACCAGCCCGTACTACCTGTGCTGCGGCCGCGGCAACGAGTCGCAGCGCAAGACCTACGACGAGAACGGCGACCCGGCCGGCTTCCCGCTCTACTACGACAACTACTTCGTGCCCCGCGGCTACGCGATCGTGCTGGTCGACGACCTGGGGACGAACCGGTCGACGAGCTGCCCGGACGGCGGCGGCCCGGCCACGACGGCGGCCAGCGCGACCGTCATCGATTGGCTCAACGGCCGCGCCACCGCGTACACGTCGGCCACCGGCGACGAGACCGCCGACGCGGACTGGTCGACCGGCGCGGTCGGCATGATCGGCAAGTCCGCCGACGGGACCGTCGCCAACGGCGTCGCCGCCCTGGGCGTCGACGGCCTGCGCACCGTCGTGCCGATCGGCGCGGTCAGCTCGTACTACCACCAGTACAACTCGAACGGCGCGTGGGGCGGCTACCCGCCACTGCGCAGCGGGCCGCCGAACCTGCTGACGCCGCGCGCGTACGAGCTGTGCGAACCGTTCTTCCAGGAGCTGGAGACCCGGTTCGGCGACGACGGCGACTGGACGCACTACTGGACCGAGCGCGATTACACCCGCCGCGCCGACGACGTCGAGGCCAGCGTCTTCCTGGTGCACGGGTTCACCGACCAGGCGGTGCCGTCGGACCACCTGGCCCGCTGGTGGTCCGCGCTGTCCGAGGCCGGTGTGCCGCGGAAGCTGTGGCTGACCCAGGCCGGGCACGTCGACCCGTTCGACCTCGACCGCGAGCGCTGGGTCGGCACCCTGCACCGCTGGTTCGACCGCTGGCTGCTGGACGTCGACAACGGCATCGACGACGAGCCGATGGTGACGATCGAGCACGCGCCCGGCTCGTGGACCGACGAGGCCGACTGGCCCGCGGCCGCGGCGCACCCCGTCGCGCTGCACCCGTCGTCGCCCGGTCTGCTCTCGACGGGACCGGCGCCGGCCGGCGACACCGCGGCCTACACCGACGACCCCGAGCAGGACCGCTGGGTCTGGGCCGAGAACCCGGACCAGCCGTCGCCGGCGCGGGTGCTGTTCCGCACCGCGCCGCTGGCGTCGGACCTGCGGTTGTCCGGCACCGCCTCGGTGACGGTGCGCGCGTCGTCGTCGACTCCGGAGGCGGTGGTGTCGGCGGCGCTGGTCGACTACGGCCCGGCGACCATCCACGACTATCTCAACCCGGGCTGGGGCATCGAGAACCTCGGCACCCGGTCCTGCGTGGGCGAGAGCACGCCCGCCGACAGCGCCTGCTACCTCGACACCGCCCTCTCCCTCCAGGACGTCGACCACCACGTCGTCGCCAGCGGCACCGGCGACCTCGGCCACTGGGCGACGCTGTGGCGGCAGCTGCCGCTGCGTCCGGGGCGAGCGCAGACCATCACGTTCGACCTCACCGCCATGGACCACGTCGTGCCGGCCGGTCACCGGATCGGGCTGATCCTCGCCGGCACCGACTACTGGCGGTCGGGGGCACCCAGCCAGCTGCCCACCGTCACCGTCGACCTCGCCGCGACCTCGATCGAGCTGCCGGTGGCGGGCTCTATGCTCGGCGAGTGAGGCTGAGCCCGGCCGAGGACGCCAACCGCCGGCTGCTGCGCGCACGTGACGCGATGGACCGGCACTTCGCCGAGCCGCTGGACGTGCCCGCGCTGGCTCGCGTGGCGCTGATGTCGCCGGCCCACTTCACCCGCGAGTTCAAGGCCGTCTTCGGCGAGCCGCCGCACCGCTACCTGCAGCGCCGCCGTCTCGAGCGGGCGATGGCGCTGTTGCGCGACTCCGCAGCGAGCGTCACCGACGTCGGCCTCGCGGTCGGGTTCGCCAGCACCGGGACGTTCAGCCGGACTTTCGCGTCGGTGGTGGGCGTGCCGCCGTCGGCGTACCGCGCCCGGAGCCGGCCGCTACAGGCGCCGGGCTGCTTCGTCCACGCCTGGACGCGGCCCGCGTCATCGAGCGGTTTCGGAGAAGCGGCACTCGCGGCCGGCCTTTAGCGTGGGTGGCATGTTCACCGCCATCAAGATCACCACCATCCACGTGCTCGACCAAGACGAAGCCGTCGCCTTCTACGTGGGCAAGCTCGGCTTCGAGGTCGCCAACGACGTCGACATGGGCTTCACCCGTTGGCTGACCGTCGCCCTGCCCAACGACCCCGAGCGGCATCTCCTCCTCGAGGTGCCCGGCGCGCCCGCGCTCAGCGAGGAGGTCGCCGGCCAGGTCCGGGACCTGCTGACGAAGGGAGCGCTCGGCGTAGCCTGCGTCATCACCACCGACGACTGCCGCAAGGCGTTCGCGGAGCTGTCCGCCAAGGGCGTGGAGTTCACCCAGGAGCCGGTCGAGCACCCGTACGGCATCAACTGCACGCTGCGCGACCCGTTCGGCAACCAGATCCGGATCAACCAGCACGTCTGAGTACGCGTACCCAGGCCGGTTGAGCGCCGGCGCTCAGGACGGGCCTGCTGCAGGGCGGCACAGTGCTGTCATGACCACCGCGCCGCCCGCCACGAGGAACACCACCGCGTTCTACGTCCAGGCGATCCTGTCGTTCTCGATCGCCCTGGTCACGGTCGTCACCGGCATCCTGTACATCGACATCGATCCCTGGCCCCAGGCCTTCCTCGGCCTCGGCACGATCTACCTCGTGACGTCAGCGTTCACGCTGGCCAAGTGCATCCGCGACCAGCAGGAGGACACTGCGCTGACGAAGCGGCTGGACCAGGCCCGGGTCGACAAGCTGATCGCCGAGCACGACCCGTTCCGCGAACCGGTCTGAACCCAGCACTCGCGACACGCCTATGCGGTCGTCTAGCCAAATCTACGGCTCCCGCTAGACGACACCATAGAGTCCGATCATGGACCCGGTGCGCAACCCCTACGCCCCCGGCGCCGGTCAGCGCCCGCCCGAGCTGGCCGGCCGCGACCGTGAGCTGCAGCAGTTCGACGTCGTGCTGGAGCGGATCGCGCGGGGGCGGCCGGAGCGCTCGCTCGTCCTCACCGGGCTGCGCGGCGTCGGCAAGACGGTGCTGCTGAACGCCCTGCGGTCGCAGGCCATCGGGCGCCTGTGGGGCACCGGGAAGATCGAGGCCCGGCCGGACCAGTCGCTGCGCCGGCCGCTGGCCAGCGCCCTGCACATGGCGGTGCGCGAGCTGACCCCGCGGCACCGCGACCCGGACCGCGTCGACGGCTTCCTCGGCGTGCTCAAGGCGTTCGCGCTGCGCTCGGCCGGCGACGACGCGAAGCTGCGCGACCGCTGGCAGCCGGGCATCGACGTGCCGGCGGCGACGGGCCGGGCCGACACCGGCGACATCGAGGTCGACCTGGTGGAACTGCTGGTCGACGCGGCGGGGGTCGCGCGGGACGTCGGGGTGGGCATCGCGCTGTTCGTCGACGAGATGCAGGACATCCCCGCGCCGGACGTGTCCGCGCTGTGCGCCGCCTGCCACGAGCTGTCCCAGCAGGGCCTGCCGCTGGTCGTGGTCGGGGCGGGGCTGCCGCACCTTCCCGCCGTCCTGTCGGCGTCGAAGTCGTACTCCGAGCGGCTGTTCCGCTACGTGCGCATCGACCGGCTGGACCGCGCGGCCGCCGACCGCGCACTGGAGGCGCCGGCCGAGGACGAGGGCGTGACGTACGAGCCGGCGGCGCTCGACGCGCTGTACGCGGCGACCGAGGGCTACCCGTACTTCGTGCAGGCCTACGGCAAGGTCACCTGGGACAACGCGCCCACCGACCCCATCGGCGCCGACGACGTGCGCATGGCCGCGCCGGAGGCCCAGGCCGAGCTGGCGGTCGGCTTCTTCGGCTCGCGGTACGAGCGGGCCACCCCGGCCGAGCGCGAGTATCTGCGCGCCATGGCCGCCCTCTCCGACGACACCCACGGCGTCGTCCCCACCTCGGACGTCGCGACGTTCCTCGGCCGCAAGCCGTCGTCGCTGTCGCCGGCCCGCGACTCGCTGATCAAGAAGGGCTTGGTCTATTCGGCCGAGCGCGGCACCATCGCCTTCACCGTCCCGCACTTCGGCATCTACCTGCGCAAGCACGCCACCGTCTGACGGGGACGGTCTAGCCGGCGGTCAGCCGGGCGCCGAGTTGGTGGACGAGCGAGTAGAGGTTGCCCACGCCCCAGTGCGCGACGATCCGCCCGTCGACCACCCGCATGGCGTCGACCGTCTCGAACCCCATGGTGCGCCCGGTCGCCGGAATGCCGAGGAACTCGCCCCGGTGCGTGCCGCGGTAGATCTTGTAGGTCGTGACGAGGTCGCCGTCAGCGGACTGCCACTGGATGTCGGCGTGGAAGTCGGGGAACGCCTGGCGCAGCGTCGTGTAGAGGATCTTCACGCCGGCCTTGTCGGCGGTCACGCCCGGCTGCGGGGTGTGGTCGACGAAGTCGTCGGCGAAGAGCTCGTCGAAGACGGCGAAGTCGCCGCCGCCCTGCACCTCGATGGTGTTGCGCCGGACGACGGCCTTGGCCGCCTCGCTCGGGTCGATCTGGGTCATGGCTGCTCCACAGGCTCCGGGGACCAGAGTCAGAAGGTGACGACGTACTTGCCGGCGACGTGCTTGGTGGTGAAGTCGAGGTAGGCCGAGCGCACGTCGGCGAACGGGTAGGTGGCGCCGACCGGCACGTCCAACCGGCCGTCGGCGGCCTGCGCTGCGAGGTCGGCCAGCCGGCCGGGCGGGAACTGCGTGCTGACGTAGCTGGCGCCGACCCCGCGGTCGAAGGCCGGCGGGCCGCCCAGGACCGACACCAGCCGGCCGCCGGGCCGGGCCGCCGCGGCCGACGACGCGAGAGCCGGACCCGCCTGGACGACGTCGAGCACCACGTCGACGCCGGCCGGGACGAGCCGGCGGATCTGCGCCGCCAGGTCGGCCTCGCGGTCGATCAGCGCGTGCGCCCCCAGGCCCAGCAGGAACGCCTCGTCGTCGGCCCGCCCGGTGGCGAACACCTGACCGGCGGTCCGGCGGGCCAACTGGACGGTGAACGAGCCGACCCCGCCGGTGGCGCCGACCACCAGCACGGTCTCGCCGGGCCCGACGTCGGCCGCGTCGACCACCGTCAGCGCGGTGGCCGCGCCGGTGACGAGGGCGGCGCCACGCACCGCGTCGAGTCCGGCGGGCCGCACGGCGAGCCGGGCGTCGTCCTTCACGACGACCAGCTCTGCCAGCCCGCCCGACGGGGCGCCGAGAGCGGCGATGACGGGGTCGCCGGCGGCGAAGCGCGTGACGTCCGGCCCCACCGCCTCGACCACGCCGGCGACGTCGGCTCCGGGGACGAACGGGTGGCGGACGGGGACGAAGTCCTTCATCGCGCCGGTGACCAGCTTGGGGTCGACCCCGTTGAGCGACACCGCCTCGGTGCGCAGCAGAACCTCGCCCGGCTCGGGCCGCGGCGCCGGCAGGTCCGTCACCTCCAGGGCTTCGAGCGGACCATAGGACGCGGACACGAGTGCCTTCATGGGTTGTTCCACCTTCTCCTTCACAGCGGGAGTGCTTCGGCGAGCCGGCGCCAGCCGGCCCGGGGCAGGACGTTGTATGTGTCGTCGGTGACCAGCTGGAGCGCCACGTGGTCGGCACCGGCCGCGACGAAGTCGGCCGCCCGCGCTGCCACGGTGTCGGCGTCGCCCAGCGCGACGAGCGCGTCGACCAGCCGGTCGCTGCCGCCGCCGCGCAGGTCGTCCTCGGCGAAGCCGAGCCGCCGCAGGCTCGAGGTGTAGTTCGGCATCAGCAGGTAGCGGGCGAGGAAGCCACGCGCGGTGGCGCGGGCCCGGTCGAGGTCGGTGTCGAGAACGACCTTCAGCTCGGGGGCGAGCAGCGCGTCCGGTCCCAGGATCGCCCGGGCGCTCGCGGTGTGCTCGGCGGTCACCAGGTACGGGTGCGCGCCGGCGGCGCGGTCGCGGGAGAGCGCGAGCATCTTCGGCCCCAGCGCGGCCAGCACCCGGGCGTCGGCGGGGACGGGTTCGGCCGCCGCGTCCAGGGCGTCGAGGTAGGACCGCATCGCCGAGTACGGCTGGGCGTACCGGTCGGTGAAGTGGCCGTGGCTGACGCCGAGCCCGAGCAGGAACCGGCCCGGATGGAGCTTCTCGACCTCGGCCCGCTGGGCGGCCACGTCAGCGGCGTCGTGCTCCCAGATGCTGAGGATTCCGGTGGCCACCGGGATCCGCGAGGTGGCGTCCAGGACCGTGCGCGCCCAGGCGACCGACGGGCTGCCGCCCATCCACAGCGCGCCGAAGCCCAGGTCGTCGAGCTCCGCGGCGGCCTCGTCGAACTCGGCGGTGTAGGGCTGGACACCGCGCTGCGCGTCGCTCCAGACCCCGCTCCAGATGCCGAACGTTCCCAGCCGGCGGCGCTGCGCCATGGCGTTCTCCAGGGCTTGTGTATCGATCGGTATGTTGTTGGCATGGCAGGAGGCCGGCCGCGCGAGTTCGACGTCGAGCAGGCGGTCGAACGAGCCCTCGACGTGTTCTGGGAGCACGGGTACGAGGGCGCGTCGCTCGCCCAGCTGACGGCGGCCATGGGCATCAACCGCCCGTCGCTCTATCTGGCGTTCGGCAACAAGGAGAACCTGTTCCGGCTCGCCATCGAGCGCTACTACGCGGGCGACGCCGCGCACACGGCCGCGGCCCTCGACGAGCCGACCATCAGCGATGTCATCCGCGAGTACCTGCACCGCAACGTCGACGCCATCACCAACCCCGCCCATCCGCGCGGCTGCCTGGTGGTGCAGAGCGCGCTGCGCTGCAGGCCCGAGAACGCCCCGATCGCCGACTCGCTGGCGCAGCTGCGCCGCCAGACCACCCAGCGCCTGCGCGATCGCTTCGAGGCGGGCCGCCGCGACGGCGACACCAGCTGTGCGCTCGACCCCGAGGCCCTGGCCGACTTCATCTCGACGGTGAGCGAGGGGATGTCGGTGCAGGCGGCGAGCGGCGCCGATCCGGAACGCCTGCACGCCGTCGTCGACGTGGCGCTGCGCGCGGTCACCGATCCGAGCGGCCGAATCGCACCTTCTACGGCCGTCTAGCCTCAGCGCTAGAGAGCGCTAGACCTCACCAGAGACCGTAATCGTCGACGACGATCTGCTCGTCGGGCACGCCCTGGTCGCGCAGCCGCTCGAGGCTGGTGGCCACCATGGTCGTGGGGCCGGCCACGTAGACGCGGTGCTTCCGCCAGTCGCCGTAGGCCGAGACGATGTTGCCCATGAGGTCGGGGCTGCGGTCGGTCGGCCCGTCAGGCGAGACCACGGGAACGACGGTCAGCCGGCGGTACCGCACGCCGATCGACTCGAGGTGCGGCAGCGCGTACAGGTGGTCGCGGTCGCGGCCGGCGTAGAAGACGTGCACGCGGCGGCCGTCCTGGCGCTGCTCCAGCTCTTGCAGCGTGGCCAGCACGGGCGCGATGCCGGTGCCGCCGGTGATGCAGAGCAGGTCGTGCTCGGACCGCGGCGTGGCGACGTCGTTGCCCTGGGGCGCGCCGAGGTGCAGGACGTCGCCGGGCTCGGTGCGCCAAACCAGGGCGCTGCTGACCCAGCCGGCCCCGACGGTGCGGACGTGGAACTCGAGCAGGCCGTCGTCGCGCGGGGCGGAGGCCATGGAGTAGGCCCGCCAGATCTTCGGCCGCCGCGGTGTCGTCAGGTACGCGTACTGGCCGGGCCGATACGGATAGTCCGTGTGCGGCCGGACCTGCATGATCGCGAGATCGTCGAGGATGCGCCGGTGGTAGACGACCTCGGCGTCCCACCACGGCGGCGAGATGACGGCGTCGCGGCGGGCGGCGCCGGCCATGATCGAGGCGATCATGTCGTAGGCGTCGACCCAGGCCTTCTCGAACCGCGGGGTCCAGGCGTCGCCGAGCGCCCGCCGGATGGCCAGCACGAGCGCGGTGCCGACCGGGGCGTAGTGCTGGTCGATGACGCCGAACTTGCGGTGGTCGCGACCCAGCCCTTCGAGATAGGGGGCGAGAACCTCGCGGTCGTCGGCGTTGCCGACGATGCGCACCAGCGCGCCCACCAGGCGGGACCTCTGCACGGCCATGCCGGCGCCGAAGAGATCGCGCGCCTCGGGAGCGATGGCGAACAGCTGCGCGTAGAAGTCGACGCCGACCGCTTCGAGGTGGTCCTCGACGAGCGCCATGCTCTCGCGCAGAGCCTCGCCGTCGAGCCCCGTCGTGTTGGCTGGGTGAGGTTCCAGTGCTCGCTCCGGCTCTGCCTCGGTTCCTGCTGCCGCTTCAGCCCCTGACTCGCCGTCGGCGGACGGCGCGTCCTCACCATCCGGACCCGACAGAGTGTCACTCTCGCTGCCGGCTTCCGCAACCGCGCCCTCGCCGTTGTTCCGTGACGACGCCGGCGGCACGGGCAGGCCCGGCTCGAACCACGACACGCTGGCATGCGTGTTGGCGAGGCCGGGCGCGTCGGCGCCGGTAGCGTCGACCATGGCGTCGCCCGACGCTCCCCCGGTCCGATCCCCTTCCGCCCCACGTTGTCCCGAAGACCGGGAGTGAGTCCACATCGTCATCCTCTCCGCCCCGCTCTAACCTAGCGGTCGATCCGCCAGTTCGGCACGGAAGGAAGAGTCACGGTCCGGACATATCCGTGCGATGAGGGCATCCCGATCATGGGTGCGCGGGCCTGCTGGCAGCGCAAGATCAGGTAAACGCGCTGGTGATCAACGGTGCGACGACGAAAGGCCGGTCACCAGGGCACTCGACCACGAAACCGGAGATCCCGCTAACTCTCATCTCAACATATGGACGTGATCGCGTGGCGAATGGTTCACTGTCGGGAGGTTTGGCAGAGTCGTCCAGTGGGCACCACTGGATGCGGGTGGCGTGGGTCTGGTGAAGGGAGATCTACCAGTGGGTCGAGTCGTGGCCACGAGGCGTGAGGCCCGATCCAACAGCGCACGCTCCGTCGAGCTGACCGGTGAGGTCAGCAACGTGCCACACGCCCGCCACCTGGTCGCTGAGGATCTCCGCAACACCAACGTCTCGCCGACGGTCATCGAGAACGCACTCATCGTCGTGACCGAGCTCGTCACCAACGCCATCCTGCACGCGCAGCCGCTGGCGCTCAGCGGCACCCGCACCGGGGTTGTGCTGCAGTGGGCGGTTCTGGGCGACGACGTCCTCGTCGAGGTCAGCGACGGCGGCGGCTCCGAGCGCCCGCAGGTGCGCCAGCCCGCGTCCACTGAGGACGAGGGTCGCGGCCTGTCCATCGTCGACGCCATCGCCCGCGAGTGGCGGGTGCGGTCCGAGCCCGGCCGGGTGACGGTGCACGCCGTCGTCGGCCCGTGGAACCCCGCCGTCTGACGCCGTGACGACGTCCGGCTCCCACCTCGGCGCCGGAACCGGCTACCCTCGCCTGTCGTGAGTGCAGCTACCGAGATCCCTGTCGTCGGCCCTCGCCAGCCCTGCCCGTGCGGCTCTGGCAAGCGCTACAAGGTCTGCCACGGCAAGCAGGCCCGCGAGGCCGAGCGGCAGTACGTCGTCCGCCCGTTCGCCGGCCTGCCCGGCGAATGCGACTGGGTGGCCATGCGCGAGATCGTCTCGGCCGCGACGGCGCCGCTGCGACTGACCTCCGGCGACGACCGCTCGGTCGTCGTGTGCACCCTGCTGCCGGGCGCGTTCCCGGCGCTGGTGCGCGAGAGCGGCGAGATCCTGCTGGCGCTGCAGACCATGACGTCCACCGGCGACCCCGCCGCCGACCTCGGGCACACGCTGGCCGCGGCGCTCGAGGCCGAGCCGGGCACGACGGTGAACCCGGCGCCGCGGACCTCCAGCACGCCGCGTCTGCACGACCTCATCGACACCGACGCGCAATTCCAGGTGACGGTTCACGACGGATTCGACTACTGGTTGGACCCCGAGTCGGACACCGGTTCCGAGGCCCGCGCGGCGCTGGAAGAGGCCAATTCGGCCGTCGTTCCGGCGGCCCGGCTGGAGTCGGTCGAAGCCGCGTACTGGTGCAGCCTCGGCGACCGCGACCAGGTCCGCTGGGTGCTTCCGCACGACGAGGAGCCGCTGCTGGACGGGCTGGCCCGGCTGCACGCCGCCGGCGCCGACACCCTCGGCGAGGGCACCCGGCTGCTGGGCACGTTCCGCGCCGCCGGACTGCTCGTCCCGGTGTGGGATCTGGTCGACGGCACGCCCGCCGACGCCGTCGAGGAACCCGCTGCCGCGCTGGGCGAACGGCTGGCCGAGGCGGTGGCCGAGAAGGCGCCGCTGACGGCCGATCAGCGCCGCGCGCGGGCCGGTCTGGCCAACCGTCAGGTCACCATTCGCTGAGCCGTCGAGGGCTCGCATAGAGAAGACCCCGACCGCTCACGACGGGGGAACACGAGCGACCGGGGCCTCTTTGGAGCTTACCGTCTTCGAGGGGCAGAAGTTCCACCGAATGACGACTTCTTGAGATTCACTCCGTTACGGTCCGGTCTCGACTGGTCTGTACCGTCGGCGGAACTCTGCCTTGGCACGAGGTAAGCACGTCCTCAGCGGCCGGCCGGCGTCGCGGGGTCGCGGCGGATCGGGCACGACATGCACCGCGGACCGCCCCGTCCGGAGCCCAGTTCGCTGCCGGCGATGCGCAGCACCTCGATGCCGGCGGCCTCGAGCCGTTCGTTGGTCTCGGTGTTGCGTTCGTAGGCGACCGCCAGCCGCGGGCCGATGGCCAGCGTGTTGTTGCCGTCGTCCCACTGTTCGCGCTCGGCGGTGACGGGGTCGAGGCCGGTCTCGACGATGCGCAGCGCGTCGATGCCCATGGCCGCCGCGGCCGCCTCGACGAACGGCGCCGGCTCGGCGTCGATGACGAGGTCGCCGCCGGCCCAGCGCAGCGCGACCGCCGTCAGCTCGTCGGCGACGTTCGGGTACATGACGATCGCGTCGTGGTCGACCATCGTCAGGACGGTGTCGAGGTGCATCGTCGCGCGGTCCTGCGCGATCGGCACGGCCAGGACGGTGTGCGCGAGCCCGGCGCTCAGGACGTTGCGGGCCAGCCGCTCGACGCCGGCCGGGGTGGTCCGCTCGCCGGTGCCGACGGCCACGACGCCGGGCCCGAGCAGCAGCACGTCACCGCCCTCGAGGTTCTCCAGCTCGGGCCCGTAGACCTCCGGCACGCCGGCGAAGCGCGGGTGGTGCCGGTAGATGGCCGACGTCAGGCTGGTCTCGCGCCGCCGGGCGGCCATGGCGAGGCTGGTGACCGCGACGTGGTCGCCGATGCGCGCGCTGGAGTCGCGGGTGAACAACAGGTTCGGCAGCGGGTCGACGACGAAGTCGTGCGGGTCCATCAGCCGGTACCGCAGCCCGCGGCCGCCGCGCAGCTCGTCGTGCGCCAGGCCGGCCATGAGGACCTGCGCGAGGTCGTCGGGGTGCAGCCCGCCCAGGTGCGACCGGAGCACGTCGCGCAGGGTGTCGCCGTGGCGCGGGTCGGCCAGCGTCGCCTCGATGCACGCGTGCCGCGCCGCGTCGCCGGCCAGCGTCTGCGTCAGCAGGTCGGCGAGGTACAGCACCTCGACGTCGTGCGCACGCAGTGCGTCGGCGAAGGCGTCGTGCTCGTCCTGCGCGCGGCCGACCCAGGGGATGCCGTCGAACAGCAGCTTGTCGTTGTTGCGCGGGGTGAGCCGCTGCAGCTCCGGGCCGGGACGGTGCAGCATGACGGTGCGCAGCCGCCCGACCTCGGAGTCGGCGGCGTCGACGGTGGACGTGGGCGTGGTCATCGAGACCAGAGGCTACGCGAGCGGCGGGACGGTTGCCCGGTCGCCACGACACCCGTGCCCATAGGCTTAGCGCCCATGACCACCGAGGACCGTCGCGCCGAGGGCGTGGCCGCGATCATCCCGGCCAAGGACGAGCAGGACCGCATCGCGGCCACCGTCGAGGCCACGAAGGCCATCCCGGGGGTCGACCTCGTCGTCGTGGTCGACGACGGCTCCACCGACCGCACCACCGCGACGGCCACCGAGGCCGGCGCCGTCGTCGTCGGGCATCCGCGCAACCGGGGCAAGGCCGCCGCCATGGAGACCGGCGCGACGGCGCTGGCCGCCATCGAGGCGCGCGAGGCCGGCCGCACGGTGCCGCGGGCGCTGCTGTTCCTCGACGCCGACCTGGAGTCGACGGCGGGCAACGCGGGGCCGCTGATCGGCCCGGTGCTGGCCGGCGAGGCCGACATGACCATCGGCGTGCTGCCCGCCCAGCGCACCGACGGCGGCGGACGCGGCCTGGTGGTCGACCTCTCCCGCAACGGCATCGAGCGGGCCACCGGCTGGACGGCCACGCAGCCGCTGTCCGGCCAGCGCTGCCTCACCCGGGCCGCGTTCGAGGCCGCACTGCCGCTGGCCGAGGGGTTCGGCGTCGAGACCGGGCTCACCATCGACCTGCTGCGGGCCGGCTTCCGCGTCGTCGAGGTCGACGTCGAGTTCCACCACCGCGTCACCGGAACCGACCTCAAGGCCCAGCTGCACCGCGGCAAGCAGTACGCGCACGTCATGCGGGCGCTGGTCACCCGCGGCATCCGCCCGTCCGCCCCGGCCCGGTTCCGCCGCGTCTGACGCCCTAAGGTGTCGCCATGGCTGCGGACCCCTGGGAGATCGACCGGCTGGACCTGCCCGGTTACCTGAAGCGGCTCGGCATCCCGGCGCGGGCGCCGAGCCGCGACGCGCTCGACGAGCTGCACGAGGCGCACGTGCGCGCGTTCACCTTCGACAACGTCGACGTGCTGCTGGACCAGCATCCGGGCGTGGGCCTCGACGCCGTGCAGGCGAAGTTCGCCGGCCGCGGCCGGGGCGGCTACTGCTTCGAGCACTCGACGATCGTCGCCGCGGCGCTGGAGCGGCTCGGCTACGACGTCCGCCGGCACCTCGGCCGCGTCGGTGACCCCGCTGCCGGCACTCAGCAGGGGCGCAGCCACATGGTCGTCGAGGTGGTGCTGGACGGTCAGCGGCTGCTCTGCGACCCCGGGTTCGGCATGAGCCTGCTGCGGCCGATCCCGCTGGCCGACGGCGCCGAGTCCGACCAGGACGGCTGGCCCTACCGCGTCGTCAGCACCGGCGACGGCCTGTGGGGTCTGCAGCGCTTCCGCGAGGCGGGCTGGGAGCTGGCGCACATCACCGACGAGTACGAGGTCAAGCCGATCGACGTCGTCATGGCGCACCACTACACGAGCACGTTCCCCGGCATCCACTTCCGGTCCGGCCTCATGCTCGGCAAGCACCTGCCCGGCCGGCACGTCATGGTCACGCACCAGACGGTGACCGTCCGCCGTCCGGGCGAGCCGACCGAGCACCGGCCGCTGCGCGACGGCGAGCTGAGCGAGTGGCTGCGGACGCTCGAGGTGCCGCTCGACGCCGATGAAGAGGCCCGTCTGCTCGAGCGGGTCGCCGTCCTGGGCTGACGCGCCGCTACTGCGACGGCGTCAGCAGTTCGCGTTCGGCGGGCGACGGGGACGGCGTCAGGCCCTGGGCCGCCGCGACCGCCGCCATGCCCAGCGGCACGCCGACCGTCAGCAGCAGCGCCGGCACGATGATGCCGGAGTCGTTGGCGGCGAACCCGGCCGCGCCGGTGAGCAGCGCCGCCCACACGAGATACCGGAACAGCGACCACTGCTGCACCGTGCGGCTGACCGCCGTCTCGCCGTCGGGCCGGGTCAGCCAGAGGATCAGCAGGAACGCCGCCGGCACCAGCCAGCCGTAGATGGGCCAGCGTTCCAGCGTGCCCAGCGACGCCTCGCCCTTGCGGAGGATCACCGTCAGGGCGTCGCCGGAGAGCACGTCGGCGAAGAAGCTGCCGAAGTGGGTGCGCGAGCCGGCCGGCCGCAGCCAGTCGAGAAACGCGAACAGCCCGAACAGCACCGTCGCGCCGGCGGCGGCGAGCGCCAGCCGGGCGATCGTGATGCGGGCGCCGTAAGTGCCGAGCACGAGCACGGCGAAGCCGGGGATCGCGGCGAGGATGCCGCCGACGTCGGCGCCGGCCTGCGGCGCACCGTCGATGACCACGGCGATCATGCCGACGGCGGCGACCGCCCCCGCGGCGAACCGCCGGGACCGGCCGGTGTCGAGCAGCCACTGGCCCAGCGCCGCGGCCGCGACCAGGCTAGCCACCACGAAGATCGCGAACGGGATGTTGCCGAAGCCGTAGAACCGCCCGGCCACCAGCGGCGACAGCCCCAGCAGACTGGACTGCTGCAGACTCGACCCGCTGGCGACGTCGACCGCCAGCACCGTCGCGGTCACGCCCGCCACCACGCCCGGCGGCCCGTACACGCGGCGCCGCCACGGCCCGGCCAGCGCGACGATCGTCAGCGCCACCGTGCCCACGACGATGGAGATCCACAGGACGGTGTTGGGCTGGTCGTAGCGCCACCACCGGGTGATGTTGGCGAGGTACGAGGCCACCGGGGCGGCCGCCACCATGACGGCCACGACCTGCACGACGCGCAGAACGGCCGGCCGGAACCAGACGCCGCGCCGCAGCGCCAGCAGCGCCGCCGCGCACACGACCACCAGCAGCCCGCCGAGGATCTGGAAGAACGGCCCGGACTGGTCGCGGTAGATGTCCGCCGCCTGGTCGACGCCCATCAGCTCGGACACCGTGGCCGCGGAGCTGCCCGGGTGCGGACCCGCCGCCCGCCACGGCCGGCCGACGATGTCGCGCGCGGGCTCGTCGATGCCGGCGTAGGCGAGCAGCGTCGGCGCGAGGTCGGTTAGCTGGACCAGCCCCGGCCACAGCGTGGACGACGATGTGAGCCACTGCGGGCCGAACGTGCCGCCGTCGGCGATCGGACCCAGCGCCAGGGCCGCCCGGAGCCCGGCCGGCGGGATCGGCGACGACTCGTCGGGCAGCGGGACCGGGGTGGCGGCGCTGTCGGCCAGCCCGGCGATCAGCAGCGCGGTGTCGGGCGGCAACTGGTCGATGACGCGCCGGACCTGCTGGTCGACGGTCGCGGCGGTCGCGCGCCGGGCGTCGAGGGCGGCCTGGACGGCGACATCGTCGCTGCCGCGCGGCGCCGGGTTCGGCAACCCGCCGAGGTCGACGACCGTGACCGGGCACTGGCTCAGCAGGCCGCCGCCGAGGTCGCCGGAGTACTGGTGGTACGCCGGGACGCGCCCGGTGGAGTCGGCCAGCGCCATCGCGGCGCCGGGACCGATCGCCGTGGCGCACACGCCGGCCTCGGCCAGCCGGTCACCGAGCAGGCCGATCTCGGCGTTGTAGGAGTTGTCGTCCTGCTGCTCCTGCAGCAACTCCCAGCCGGGCACGACGACGCCGGGTCCGTCGGGCGCCGACGTGGGCTCGGGCGGCTGACGGCAGAAGCGGTCGCCGTCGCCGTCGCCGTCGGAGTCGTAGAGGTCGGTGGAGCGGCGCCCCGAGCTCAGCGTCAGCCAGCCGTCGACCACGCAGGTGCGGTCGCTGACGGTGCGCACGGTCAGCGATCCGGCCGCCTCGGACCCGGCCAGGCCGTAGAGCGTCGGCATGCCCTCGGCGGTGATGTCGGGCCAGGACAGGCCCGGGATGCCGAGCAGGACGACCCGCTGCTGCGGGTCAGACGTCGTCGCGGGCGCCGGGGTCTCGGCGGCCGCCGGTGACGCCGTCAGCAATGGCACGAGGACGGCGAGGAGGGCCACCAGGAGACCGGCGAGGCGAGCACTGCCCGCCCGCACCCGGGGCCGCAGGGCGCCGGGATGCGCGCCGGTGCTGCCTGCTCGCTCCACGTCCATCATGCTCGACCGTATCCGTACCAGCTCGATCCGAAGACAACGACGGCCCTAATTGTGGCCAGGCTGACACACTATTCTCTCGCCTTGCGAACCTCGTCGCCGCCGGGACCTCGCGGCGGACCTGACACTAAGCTGCTGGACATGACCGATCGTTACGCCTACCTGGGCCCGGAGGCGACGTTCACCGAAGCGGCCGCCCTCCGATTTCCCGCCCTGGCCGGCGCGACGCTGGAGCCGTCGCCCACGGTGCACGCCGCCATCGCCGCTGTCCGCGCGGGCGACGTGACCGGCGCCGTCGTGCCGGTCGAGAACTCCGTCGAGGGATCGGTCAACGCCACGCTCGACGAGCTGATCCGCGGCGAGCCGCTCGCCATCGCCGCCGAGGTGCTGCTGCCGGTGACGTTCACGCTGCTCGCCCGCCCCGGTACGGACCTCGCCGACGTCCGGCGCATTGTCACGCACCCGGTCGCCGAGGCTCAGTGCCGCGCCTGGGTCATGGCGAAGCTGCCCGACGCGGTCATCGCGATGGGCCCGTCGACGGCTGCGGCGGCGGCCTCCGTCGCGAACCGGACGCCGGGCTCCGACGGCACGGTGTACGACGCCGCCATCGCCGCGCCGCTGGCCGGCGAGCGCTACGGCCTCGACGCGCTCGCCGTCGACATCGGCGACGACTCCGACGCCGTCACCCGGTTCGTCCTGGTCCTGCCGCCGGGAAAGCCGAGCCGGCCGACCGGCTCCGACAAGACCACGCTGGTCGCATTCATCCGTGACGACCATCCTGGCGCGCTGCTGGAGATCCTCGAGCAGTTCTCCGCCCGCGGGGTCAACCTCACCCGCATCGAGTCGCGGCCCACCGGCAACGGCATGGGCCGCTACTGCTTCGCCATCGACGTCGAAGGCCACGTCGCCGACGCCCGGGTCGGCGAGGCGATGATGGGCCTGCGCCGGGTCTGCGCCAACGTCCGCTTCCTCGGCTCCTACGCCCGCGCCGACGGCGTCCGGCCGCCGGTGCTGCCGGGCACGGCCAACGGCGACTTCGCCGACGCCGCGACCTGGCTGGAGCAGCTGCGCGGCTGACGTTCAGCCGGCGAAACCCCCGCGCGCCGCGACCAGGTGGCCCGATACCCTCGGGTGGTGCTAGATCTGCGCCTGATCCGCGAAGACCCCGACCGTGTCCGCGCCTCGCAGCGAGCGCGCGGCGAGAGCGAGACCGTCGTCGACGACCTGCTGGCCGCCGACGAGTCGCGCCGGTCGTCCCTGGCCGAGTTCGAGCGGCTGCGCGCGGAGCAGAAGCGTCTGGGCAAGCTGATCCCGAAGGCCGCGCCGGAAGAGAAGCAGGAGCTGCTGGCCACCACGCGCGAGCTCGCCACCGCGGTGAAGGCCGCCGAGGCCGCCGCCGACGACGCCCAGGCGCGGCTCAACGAGCTGGCCAGGGTGCCGTCGAACCTCGTCCTCGACGGTGTGCCCGCGGGCGGCGAGAACGACTACGCCGTCATCCGCGAGGTGGGCGAGAAGCCGTCGCTCGAACGGGTCCGCGACCACCTGGAGCTGGGCGAGGGGCTGCGGGCCATCGACACCGAGCGCGGCGCCAAGGTGTCGGGGGCCCGGTTCTACTTCCTCACCGGTGTGGGCGCGCAGCTCGAGCTGGCCATCCTCAACCACGGCATGGCCACGGCCGTCGCCGCAGGCTTCACGGCGGTCATCACGCCGACGCTGGTGCGCCCGGAGATCATGGGCGGCACCGGCTTCCTCGGTGCGCACGCCGACGAGGTCTACCGGGTCGACGCCGACGACCTCTACCTGGTCGGCACCAGCGAGGTCGCGCTGGCCGGCTACCACGCCGGCGAGATCCTCGACCTCTCCGACGGTCCGCTGCGCTACGCCGGCTGGTCGGCCTGCTACCGCCGCGAGGCAGGTTCTTACGGAAAGGACACCCGCGGGATCATCCGCGTTCACCAGTTCCACAAGGTCGAGATGTTCTCCTACTGCCACGAGGAGGACGCCGCCGACGAGCACGCGCGCCTGCTCGGGTGGGAGGAGCAGATGCTCGGCGACATGGAGCTGCCGTACCGCGTCATCGACGTCGCCGCGGGCGACCTCGGGTCCAGCGCCGCCCGCAAGTTCGACTGCGAGGCGTGGCTGCCGTCGCAGGACCGCTGGCTGGAGCTGACGTCCACGTCGAACTGCACGACGTTCCAGGCCCGGCGGCTCGGCGTCCGCGAGCGCACCGACGACGGCACCCGTCCGGTCGCGACGCTCAACGGCACGCTGGCCACCACGCGATGGATCGTGGCGCTGCTCGAGAACCACCAGCAGCCCGACGGCTCGGTGCACGTGCCGAAGGCGCTGCGGCCGTACCTCGGCGGGCGCGAGCTGCTGGAACCGGTCGCGACGTGACGGTGACCAACGGGTGGCGCCCGGCGCTCATCGCGCTCGACGTCGACGGCACCCTGGTCACGTACGCCGAGTTCCACGAGCCGCCGCGGCCGCCGGTCGTCGACGCGGTGCGCCGGGCGCACGACGCCGGCGCGCACATCGTCGTCGCGACCGGGCGGTCGATGCACTCGACGCTGCCGCTGCTGGACCAGCTGGGGCTGAAGGACGGGTACGCGGTCTGCTCGAACGGCGCGGTGGTGGTCGACGTCGCGGCGCGGTGGCCGGTCGACATCGAGACGTTCGACATCACCGACACCGTCCGCTACTTCACCACCCAGATCCCCGACGCCGTCCTGGCGGTCGAGGAGCTGGGCCGCGGCTACCGCGTCACGGGCGAGTTCCCGGCCGGCGACCTCGACGGCGACGTGACGGTGGTGCCGCACGACGCGCTGGTCGAGCAGCCGGTGACGCGGCTGGTGGTGCGCTGGCCCGACGGCGACCGCGAGCGGCTGCGCGAGATCGCCCGCGACTCCGGCCTGCCCAGCGTCGACTACGCGATCGGCTACACGGCGTGGCTGGACATCATGCCCGTCGGCGTCTCGAAGGCGTCCGGGCTGAGCAAGGTGGCCGGCCGGCTCGGCCTGACGGCGGCCGACGCGCTCGCCGCCGGCGACGGCCACAACGACCTCGAGATGCTGCGCTGGGCCGCCGTCGGCATCGCGATGGGCCAGGCGCCCGACGACGTCAAGGCGGCCGCCGACGCCGTCTGCGGCGACGTCGAGTCCAACGGCCTCGCCGCCCTCCTCACCACCTACTACCCCCAGTAACGGCGCGCGGGCACAGACAGCGAGGGCACGCGCAAGCCGCCCCGCGAGGTGCGGAGGGGGCGGTGGATGTGGAGCCGGCGTCAAGAGCGCCCGCGGCATGCTTCACCGCCGCGAAGCGGAGCCGGCGCAACATCCACCGCCCCCTCCGCACCGACCCGCAACAAGGGCGAAGCCGGCGCAACACCGGCCACACGCATCCCACCAGGCCGCACGCGCACCAATTCGGACGAATGCCACTCTTCGCCGCACGGATCTTCGTGTTCTACAGTGGCGGAGCACACCGACAACACATGATCGATTTCGATTCTGAGGGGCACTTCCCACATGGCTGACACACTTCGCGAGATCCTTCTCGACCCGGCCCGCCGGCCTGCCGTCGTCAAGGACCTCCACCAGCTCGTCGACGCCGAGGTCTCCGACAAGAGCGGCGTCTCGGGGATGGCCGTCAAGGGCGGTTACGCGGTCCTGAAGAGGATCAACGCCGGGTTCGTCCCGGAGACCATCGACAACATGCTCGACTCGTTCGTGGAGCAGGCCGAGCCGTTTTACGCCGACTTCCAGGCCACCGGCGGCGGCTCGCTCGGCGACTACTTCGAGGGCCGCCGTTCCGAGGTCGCCGACGCCATCCTCGGCGTCTCCGACGCGCGCGCCGCGGCGTCGCAGCGCGACAGCGTCAAGAAGGTCTACAGCAAGCTGCGCCCGCAGGCGCAGAAGCACGTCGAAGAGGCGCTGCCGCGACTGGCCAGCGTCATCGAGAGCCACGCCCGTACCGCGGCCTGACGGGCCATCACTCACCCGCGTGGCCGGGCGGGTTCGACGTCGTCGAGCCGCTCGGCCAGGCGGGCCACGCCGGCCTGGATCATCCGGCCGGGACGGTCAGAGGTACATCCCGCTGCCGCGCTGGTCGCCCTCGTCGGTGCCGGCCTGCGGCTGACCGGGCAGCGCCTGGCCGGGCGCCAGCTGCACGCCCGGCGGCAGCGCCCGGCGCATCTGCTCCAGCTGGGCCCGCGCGGCCATCTGCTGCGCGAACAGCGTGGTCTGGATGCCGTGGAACAGGCCCTCCAGCCAGCCGACCAGCTGGGCCTGCGCGACCCGCAGCTCGGCGTCGGTGGGGACGCTGTCGTCGTCGAACGGCAGCGCCAGCCGCTCGAGCTCGTCGACCAGTTCGGGGGCCAAGCCGTCCTCGAGCTCGTCGAGGGAGGCCCGGTGGATCTCGCCCAGCCGGCGGCGGCTCGCTTCGTCGAGCGGCGCGGCCTTCACCTCGTCGAGCAGCTGCTTGATCATGCTGCCGATGCGCATGACCTTGGCCGGCTGCTCGATGAGATCGGTGAGCGAGCGCGTCTCACCCTGGCTGCCGGGCGCGGACTCGACGGCCATGCCGCCGGGCCCGACGACGACGACGCGCTGCTCGTCGTCTTCGTGGGTGTCGTGGGTCTCGGCGTTCTGGTTCGGCTCCGTCATGGGACCATCTTTACCCCTCCGGCCCGGCTTCCGCCCGGCCGGGTCGGACTTGGTGTCCGGGGCGGCGCTCGAGCGGCTTCCGGCCGGCCGCCTCAGCCCGGCGCAGGGCGAGCAGCTCCAGCGTCCGGCGCCGTGCGGCCTGCCGGGCCCGGCGCACTGTCGCGCTGTTCACTCGACCCTCCTGATCATCGGCAGCCTGCTCGGCGTGAAGATCACCGCCACGAGCACGGCCAGGACGGGCACGGCTACGCCGGTGACGACGAGGGTGTCCCACGCCCAGATGAACTCCGGCGCGCCGAGCGCCGGCCAGACGAGATACGCGAAGTAGATACCCAGTCCGGACCCGATCAGTACGCCGAGCCCGCCCACCACCAGCGCCTGTGCTCCGGCCAGGCCGCGCCGGCGCCGGGGTGGTGCGCCGACCGCGGCCAGCGTGGCGAGGTCGGCCCGACCCTCGGCGGCCGCGAGGGAGACCGCGATGGCCACCCCGACCAGCGTCACGAACGCCGCGCCGGCGGTCAGCGCCAGCACCGAGGCGTCGGCCTCGGGCTCGATGTCCTGCTCGACGCTGACCCACGCACCGGTCGCCTCGATGGCCGTCAGGGCGGCGTCGAGCTGCTCCTGCGTCGCGCCGTCGAACCGCACGAGGCTGGCGGTCATCGTCGGCTGGAAAACCTGCGCGGCCAGGGCCTCCGCGCTGACGAACGCGCCCGGCAGCATCGTGTAAGCGAGATCGCGCTGCGACGCGTGGCGCTCGAACCGGACCGGCACCGGCTCGTCGCCGGTCGGCAAGGTGTTGATGACGACGGAACCGTCGGCACGAAGATAGGACCGTTCGTAGACCACGACCGTACCGTCGGCGACGGCGTCGAGGTCGGCCTGATCCGGTTCTCGGCCGGACACGATGGCCATGACCACAGGGTCGGCGACCGCGACGCTCACCGAGCCGCTGGACCCGCCGCAGTCGGCGCAGTCGGGGGCGGTCTCCAGCCACGCGGTGTTGTAACTGACGGTGTCGTCGTCCGCCGTGTACTGGACGGCCAGCTCGGTGAACCGGTGCGTCACGGCGCCGGGCAGGGCGCGGGCCGCCGCCTGCTCGGCGGCGGCGAGTTGCGTCGCGACCTCGTCGGCGGACTGGCTGAACCAGTCGACGTCGATGCGGATGAGGTTGTCCGGCAGCGACGGCGTGTAGCGCAGCTCGTCGGCCCGGGCCGACCCGCCGGCGCCGAACGCGACCGCCGTCGAGCCCGCCACGACGATCGCGATGGCCGCGACCGCCGGCGCCGTGCGGTGCCGGTGCCGGGCTGCGTCGCGCACGGCCAGCCGCGCCGAGAGGCCCAGCCGGTGCGTCCCGCGGGCCAGCGCGGTGATCAGCCCGGGGAGCATGATGACGATCCCGGCCGTCGCGACCAGGGCCCCGGCCAGCTGGACGGCGATGTAGGGCGCGGTCGAGGGCTGTGCGAAGTAGACGCCGGTGCCGGCCAGCCGCTCGAGCCGGCGGCCGTACTCCTCCAGGTTCCCGGACAGCATCCGGCTGGCGATCAGCGCACCGCCGGCCCCGGCGATGAACAGCACGAGCCCCACGACCGGCAGCCGCGCCGCCAGCTTCGTGGTGCGGAACCGCCCGGCCAGCGCGTCGACCGGCTTCATCCGGGCCGCGCCGATCGCCGGCACCACGGCGGCGGCCAGGCCCGACAGCACGCCGACTCCCGCGGCAGCGGCCAGCTCCGCCCAGCCGAACGTCCAGTCGTCGATCAGCTCGCCGAGATACCACTCCCAGACCGGCGCCGCGGCCGGCACCAGTGCCGCGCCGACGACGATGCCCAGCGCCGCGCCGATCGTGCCCAGCACCAGGCCTTGCGCCAGTACCGTCCGGCGCACCTGTGCGGCGCTCGCACCGCCGGCCACCAGCAGGCCGATCTCGCGGACCTGCCGCCGGGCACCGACGGCGAACGCGGCGCCGGCCAGCAGCACGATCTCCAGCAGCCCGAGGCCCACGACCAGGGCCACCAGAGCGGCCCGTTGCAGGTCGTAGGCGGTCGGCCCGCCGGAGCCTTCGTCCGGGTAGAACTGCTCGGGGTGGGCGACGGCGGCGCGCGGCCAGAGGCCGACCCCGTCTGCCGCGAGGCTCCGGCCGAGCTCGGTGACGTCGGTGACGTCGGGGAGGTCGGCCAGGTAGGCGGGCCCGCCGGTGCTGGACAGCTCGCCCCAGCTCTCCTCGCGCGTGGCGGCGAACTCGGCGGCGACGGAGCCCGGCGCGGCGCTGACGGTCTCGCCGTCGAGCATGAACGGGTCGATGACCAGCCCCGAGACCTGCAGCTGTGGCCCGTCCTGGAACGTGATCGTCGCGTCGGGCCGCAGCTCACCGTCGTCGAGCAGGTCCAGCCGCTCGGCCAGCGGCGGCGTCACGACGACCTCGTCGCGCGCCTGCGGCCAGCGACCGGCGTCGAGCCGGAAGGCGTGGTCGGTCAGCGGACCGCCCTGTGTGCCGACATCGAGCAGCATCGAGCGCAGCACGGTGTCGCCGTCGCGCAGCCGGATGCTCTGGCTGCGGCGCTCGGGCTCCAGCACCGTCCCCGGCGGGAGCAGCGCGGCGAGGTCGACGGCGCCGGCGTCGCGCTCCTCGCCGCGGCCCATCGTCCCGTTGTAGATCATGTCGATCATCGGTAGCCGGCCGTCGCCCGGCACCGGCAGGTCGTTGTACGGCGTGACCTCGATGATCGCGTCGGCGTCGCCGATGCGGGAGTACGCGGTGCGCTCCGGGGAGTCAGAGCTGCTGTACAGGACGTCGGCGATGGTCGCGCCCGCCACCGGCAGCCCGACCAGAACCGCGATCAGCAGCGACCGGCCGAGGTTCCGGCGCACCTGCCGCCTGGCGATGCGCAGCGCCGGCCGCCACCCGCGTCCGGGCCGCCTCACCCGAACCCGTCCGCGGTCAGCAGCACCTCGGGCGGCGGCGCCGCGCCGGTGTCGTCGACCAGCGCGCCGTCACGCAGGAACACCACGCGGTCGGCCCAGGCGGCATGCCGCGCCTCGTGCGTCACCAGCAGCCCGGCCGCCCCGCCGTCGCAGCGCGCCCGCAGCACCCGCAGCACGTCCTCGCCGGTCTGGGAGTCCAGCGCGCCGGTCGGCTCGTCGGCCAGCACCAGCCGGCGCGGTCCGATCAGGGCCCGCGCGATGGCGACCCGCTGCTGCTGCCCGCCGGACATCTCGTCCGGGAACCGGTCGGCGAGGTCGCCGACGCCGACCTCGGCCAGCGCCTCCAGCGCCTCGCGCCGGGCGGCCTTGACGCGGACGCCGTCCAGCTCGCGGGGCAGCGCGACGTTCTCGGCCGCGGTGAGCGCGGGGATGAGGTTGAGGTCCTGGAAGACGTAGCCGAGGCTGCGCCGGCGGACGGCGGCGAGCTCGGCCCGGCTCAGCGTCGCGAGGTCGGTGCCCTCGACGAGGACGACGCCGTCGGTGGGGGTGTCCAGGCCGCC
This sequence comes from Jiangella alkaliphila, assembly GCF_900105925.1. Taxonomy (NCBI): domain Bacteria; kingdom Bacillati; phylum Actinomycetota; class Actinomycetes; order Jiangellales; family Jiangellaceae; genus Jiangella; species Jiangella alkaliphila. Next base: position 1,026,296 of record NZ_LT629791.1, read on the forward strand.
GGCCAGGTGCAGCAGCGTGCTCTTGCCCGAGCCCGACGGACCCATGACGGCGATCAGCTCGCCGGTGCGCAGCGTCAGTGTGATGCTGTGCAGCGCGTGCACCACCGTGGGGCCGTCGCCGTGCACTCGGCCGACCCCACGCAGCTCGAGCACGACGTCGGTGGTCATCGCCGGACGGCCCGATCGCTCGGCTCGTCCGCGCGGACGGCGGCGGGCGGCGACGCCGGCGGACGGGGCGCCGTGGCCAGCCGCGCGAGCCGGGTCTCGGAGTGGTCCAGCCAGCGGACCTCGGCCTCGGCCCGGAAGATCATCGAGTCGAGCACCAGCAGCCACGCGGTGTCCTCGGACCCGTCGGCGACCGCTTTGAGCCGGGTCAGCTCCTGCAGGTGCCGCAGCGTGGCGGTGCGCTGTGTCTGCAGCACCGCCCGCACGTCGACGCCCGGCGTCGTCAGCGCCAGCGCGACCTTGATCGCCAGCTCGTCGCGCGGCCGGTCGGTGCCGCCGAGCGGGGTGGCGAACCAGCCGGTCAGCTCCGCGTGCCCGGCGTCGGTGAGGCGGTAGACGACCTTGCCGTCCTCGTCGGACTCGCCGGTCTGCTCGACCAGGCCGTCGCGTTCCAGCCGCGCCAGGGTGGTGTACACCTGGCCGACGTTGAGCGGCCAGGTCGCGCCGGTGGACCGCTCGAACTCGTGGCGCAGCTGGTACCCGTACATCGGGGAACGCTCCAGCAGCGCCAGCAGACCGTGACGAATCGACATGGCTACCAAGTATGCATACTCGGTATGGCCAGTCAAGTCGACGCTGGTCGGAGGGGTGGCGCAGCAACCTCACCCGCACGGGGACCGGACGAGATGGCCGGGGCGCAGACCACCCCGCTGAACGTCAGCGGGCGAAGTGGTTGGTCGGGACCGTCGACTCCTCGGCGGCGCTCAGGGCGACCGGCCAGCTGGCGGGAGCCGGCACGGCGGCCACGAGTCCGGGCAGGCCGACCGGCCAGATCGGCCGCTCAGTGTGGCTCAGCTCGTCGAGGCTCCACCAGCGGTGGCCGATGACGGTGAGCTGCTCTTCCTCGGTGAGCCCGGCCGGCTCGATCTCCTGGCCCGGCGCGTCGGCGACGAAGAACGTCTCGGACTGGACGGCGATCTTGTCGGCGTAGGCGTGCACGACGGTGCGCTCGGCGATCGGTCCGCGGACCGCCGACGGCATCAGCCGCAGGCCGGTCTCCTCCAGGACCTCGCGAACGACCGCGTCGAGCAGGGTCTCGCCGGGATCGACGCCGCCGCCGGGGGTGATCCAGAACGTCGGCGACCCGGGCGCGGACGGATCGCTGTCCTCGAACAGCAGGACGCGGCCCCCGGGCTCCAGGAGCAGCACCCGGGCGGTCCGGCGGTGCGTGACCGGCCGGTCGAGCTCGGACTCCAACGACATGACCACGTTCGCCAGGGTACGCCCCCTTCGCGGGCCGTGACCGTCGATGTCTCATCGAGTCATCATCGAGGCTATCATCGCCGCAGGTTGCCCTGAGTCTCAGGTGGTGAGCAGCACCTTGCCGACGTGCTCGCCGTCGGCGACGACGCGGTGCGCCTCGGCCGCCTCGGTCATCGGGAGCGTGCGGTCGACGACCGGCCGGACGGTGCCGGACTCGATCAGTGGCCACAGGTGCTCGCACACCTCGGCGACGACGGCGGCCTTCCCTGCACGTGTGCGCCGGCGCAGCAGCGAGCCGGTGATGCGGGCCCGTTTGCCCATGACGGCGGCGAGGTCCAGCTCGGTGCGCCGGCCGCCCATGGTCCCGATGATCGTGATGCGGCCGTCCATCGCCAGCACGTCGAGGTTCCGGGCGAGGTACGAGCCGCCCATGATGTCGAGGACGACGTCGGCGCCGTGCCCGCCGGTCGCGGCCGTCACCACCTCGGCGAAGTCCTCGGACCGGTAGTTGACCAGGATCTCGGCGCCCAGCTCGGCGCACCGCTCCAGCTTGGCCGCCGTCCCCGCCGTCACCGCGACCCGGGCGCCGAGCGCGCGGCCCACCTGGATGGCAGCCGTCCCGATGCCGCTGGCACCGCCGTGCACGAGCAGCACCTCGCCGGCGCGCAGGCCGGCCGTCATCACCAGGTTCGACCAGACGGTGCACATGACCTCGGGCAGCGCGGCCGCCGTGACGAGGTCGACGCCGGTCGGGACCGGCAGCAGCTGGCCGGCCGGCACCGCGACCCGCTCCGCGTATCCGCCGCCGGACAGCAGCGCGCACACCTGGTCGCCGGCCTTCCAGCCGGTGACCCCCTCACCGACCTCACTGATCGTGCCGCTGCACTCCAGGCCCGGCCAGGCCGGCGCCCCGGGTGGGACGTCGTACTTGCCCATCCGCTGCAGCAGGTCGGCCCGGTTGACGGCGGACGCGACGACGTCGACGACGACCTCGCCCGGCCCGCAGACCGGGTCGGGCACCTCGGCCCAGCTCAGGACCTCCGGCCCGCCGGGCTCGGTGATGACGACCGCGTGCACGCGACCCCTCCGCTCAGATGCCGCCCGGCGGGCGGTCCGCCGGGTCCTCGGGCTCCTCCTCGGGCGGCGGCTCGTGGGCGTCCTCGCGCCGGGCCCAGGGGTACTCCTCGGACGGCCGGATGACGATGAGGCGGTCGCCGCGGACGAGGTGCCCGATGGCCGGCGAGTGGAACGGCAGCTCGTCGCCGTCGCGGACCACCGCCACCACGAGGTCGGCGATCTGCCGCGGTTGCTTGCCCTCCTCGCGCGGCGAGACCAGCCGCTCGGCCACCTCGAGGCCGACGCCGGAGGTGGTGAGGTCCTCGAGGACGTGGCCGAGCGCCGGGCTGACCGTGGCCAGGCCCAGTATCCGGCCGACCGCGTCGGACGACGTGACGACCTCGTTGGCGCCGCCCTGACGGACCAGCGCGAGGTTGTCGGCCTCGCGGACCGACACGACGATGTTCGCGGTCTGGTTGAGCTGGCGGCAGGTGAGCGTGGCCAGCACGCTGGCGTCGTCGCGGGCCGTGGTGATGACGATGCGGTTGGCGGTCGGCACGCCGGCCCGGCGCAGCACCTCGGTGCGGGTGGCGTCGCCCATGACGGCGACCAGTCCCTGCTCGTTGGCCTCGGCGATCGCGGCCGGATCGGGGTCGACGACGACGAGCGTCTCGACCGACATGCCGTTCGCGAGCATCGTGTTCACCGCGCTGCGCCCCTTGACGCCGTAGCCGATGACGACGGTGTGGTCGCGCAACTTCTTCCTCCAGCGGTTGAGCCGCACCTGCTCCCGGCTCCGGGTGGTCAGGGTCTCCAGAGTCGTGCCGATGAGGACGATCAGGAACAGCACGCGCAGCGGCGTGATCAGCACGATGTTGACCAGCCGCGCGGTGTCCGACGTCGGCGCGATGTCACCGTAGCCGGTGGTCGAGAGCGAGACGGTCGTGTAGTAGAACGCGTCCAGCAGGTCGACCGAGCCGTCGGAATTGTCGTTGTAGCCCTCGCGGTCGACGTAGACGAGCAGGGCCGTCAGCACCAGCACCGAGACCGCGATGATGACCCGCTGGGTCAGCAGGCGCAGCGGGTCGACCACATCGGCGGGCGCCGGTAGATGGACGGAGCTCTTGGTCTGCACAGGCGTGACGCTAGCGGACGCGGTTCACTGCAGCGGCGGCGTGGCGGCGTCGGGGCCGTCGTTCCAGTCGCGGGCCAGCTCGCCCGCCGTGTCGATGGCGGCGTTGACGGCCGCCGCGCCGCCGCCCTTGGTCGCGGCCGCGTACCCAGCGATGAACGCCGTCACCGGGGCGGCCGGCCGCTCCACCGTGTGCGCGGCGTCGCGGGCGAGGTCGAGGATCGCGCCGACGTCGACGTCGTCGACCGGCACCCCCAGCCGCTCGCACAACGCGGTCACCCAGCTGTCCATGTCACGTACCTTCCTCCCGCCGACCGGCCCATCCTCCACTGATCATGGCCGCCATCGGGCCAGGTCGCCCGGCGTGTCGATGTCCGCGGCACCGTCCTCGTCCGGGAGCGTCGTCACCCGCAGCCGCTCGAGCAGCGCGCGGACCGGCCGGTTCCGCGGGTCGCCGACGGCGTCCAGCGCGGCCCGCAGCGCCCCGGCCCGGTACACCGCCACCAGTGGCTGTACCCAGCCGCCGGCATCGACGACGGCGACGGCGTCGGCGTCCGGCTCCAGCCCCGCCAGCAGCCGTCCGACCAGCGCCGACGACACCCGCGGCAGGTCCGCGGCGAGCACGAGGAGGGTGTCGGGCGCCGGCTCCAACGCGGCCAGGCCGGCCACCAGCCCGGCCAGCGGGCCGCCGCCGGGCGGATCCTCGCGGGTCCACGTGACCGGCATCGCGAGGTCGCGCCGCGGGCCGACCACGACGACCTGCGCGGCGCCCGCTCCGGCCGCCGCCGCGACGGACCGCTCCAGCAGCGTCTGCCCGCCGACGACGAGCGCGGGCTTGTCCGTCCCGCCCAGCCGCCGTCCAGCGCCGCCGGCGAGCACGACCGCCGCCCACGGCCCGCCGCCGGTCATGGCACCGGCCAGGTCCGCCGGTGCCGCAGCGCCGGGTTGCGCTCGCGGGCCGCCATCACGCGGTCCGGGTCGAGCTCGGCGATCAGGCGGCCCTCCTCGTCGCCCAGCCCGGCGACCACGACGCCGAGCGGATCGACCAGCTGGCTGAGCCCGCAGTACGCCCGCCCGTTCTGCGCCGCCGCGGCGACGTAGACGGTGTTCTCGATCGCCCGCGCGCGCAGCAGCGTCTGCCAGTGGTCCTCCTTCAGCGGCCCGCGCACCCACGCCGCCGGGACGACGAACGCATCGGCGCCGGCGTCGACCAGCGCCCGTCCCTGTTCCGGGAAGCGCAGGTCGTAGCAGGTCAGCAGGCCGAGCCGGACCCCGGCGACCTCGAACACCACCGGCACCGGGTCGCCGGCGCGCAGCCGGTCGGACTCGCGGTAGCCGAAGGAGTCGTAGAGGTGCGCCTTGCGGTACGTCGCCAGCACGGCGCCGTCGGAGCCCACGGCGACCAGTGTGTTGTAGGGCCGGTCGGCGTCGCCGGACCGCTCGAACATGCCGCCGACGACGACGGCGCCGGCCGCCCTCGCCACCTCGGCCAGCGTCGCGACGAACGGGCCGTCCAGCGGCTGGGCCACCGGGCCGAGCGGCAGCGCGGGGTCGCCGAAGTCGTGCATGACCGCCTCCGGCAACACGACGAGGTCCGCGTCGACGCCGTCGGTCAGCCGCCGGATCGCCGCCAGGTTCGCGTCCGTGCCGGTGCCCGCCGAGAGCTGGACCAGTGCAACCCGCATGCCCTCATCAAAGCAGGACCGGCGTCACCAGCGTCCCGTCGGCCAGGAACCGCTCCAGGTTGCGCAGCACGAGCTGGGCCATCGCCTCGCGGGTCTCGACCGTGGCGCTGCCGATGTGCGGCAGCAGCACGACGTTGTCCAGCGCGAACAGCTCCTCAGGCACCCGCGGCTCGTCGGTGAACACGTCCAGCGCCGCGCCGCCCAGCGCGCCCGACGCCAGCGCCGCCACCAGCGCGTCCTGGTCGACCACGCTGCCGCGCGCGACGTTGACGAGGAAGCCGTCGGGGCCGAGCGCGGCGAGCACCTCGGCCGAGACCAGCGCCTGGGTGTCCGAGCCACCCGGGGTGGTGACGATGACCGCGTCGACCGAGCGGGCCAGCTCCAGCGGCGAGGCCGCGTAGCCGTACGCGACGTCGTCGACGCGGCGGCGGTTGTGGTACGTGACGGTGCAGCCGAACGCCTCGAGCCGATGCGCGATGGCCCGGCCGATGCGGCCCAGTCCGAGGATGCCGACGCGGGTGCCGCTGACCCGCCGCTGCAGCGGGAATTTGTGCCCGGCCGCCCACTCGCCGCGACGGACGAACCGGTCGCTCGCGGACATGCCGCGGAAGACGTCGATCAACCCGCCGACGGCGAGGTCTGCCACGCAGTCGGTGAGCACGTCGGGCGTGTTGCTGAGCGCGATGCCGCGCGGCTTCAGCGCCGCGACGTCGACCGAGTCGTAGCCCACGCCGAGGTTGATGACGGCGGCCAGCCGGGGCAGCGCGCCGATGAGCGCGGCGTCCATGCCGGAGCCGGTGACCGCGACGGTGACCTGCGGCCCGTGCTCGGCGAGGAACGCATAGTACGGCCCGTCGCCGGCAGGCAGCCGGAGCGCGCCGTACGTCGTCGAGAGCTCACGCTCGACCGTGGGATGGAGGCCGCCGACCTGCAGGATCACACCATCAGACAATTACGCCTCCGATGTGTCGGGCCATGCACGTCATCACACGCCCTCCGATCCCGTTCCGCTCTCGACCGACGACTCGTGGGAGCCTCCGGCCCCCAGTCGCCGCCGGTGTGCACGGCCCTCCACTGGCCGCCAGCGTACAAGCCACTGTTCACACCGCCGTCACGTGCCCGAACACCGGACTCAACATGATCGTCTTTGAATGAGGGGCATGGACGTCAAGCAACGGGAGCCCGGGGTCCTGCTCTGGCTCACCGACGGCAACACCGTGCTCAACGACCACGTGGACGACGCCGGGCTGTGCGCCGTCTGCGGTTCGGCCTGGCCCTGCGACACCACCCTGCTGGCGAGCGCGCTGCGCTGACCCCGCCCGCGGGACCCCTACGATGGCGGCGTGCTGCACCTGCGCGTCTCGACTCCGGCGGAGACGACCGACCGCATCGTCGCGCTGTTGCAGGAGTCGACAGGCGTCGCGAGCATCGCGGTCCTGCGCGGCGCCTCGGTGCGTCCCGAGGGTGATGTCGTCCTGGCCGAGCTGGCCCGCGAGTCGGCCGAGGAGCTGATCGGCGCGCTGCGCGAGCTCGGCGTCGACCAGACCGGCAGCATCGCACTGGAGTCGGTCGAGACGTCCATCTCGGCGGCCGCCGAACGCGCGGAGGACGACGCGCCCGGCCACGGCGCCGACGCCGTCATCTGGGAGCAGGTGGTGCGCCGCGCCGACGAGGACTCGGTGCTGTCGAACACGTTCGTCTGGTTCCTCAGCCTGGCCGCCGTTCTGGCCGCCATCGCGATCGTGCTCGACTCCGCGATCCTCGTGGTCGGCGCGATGGTCGTCGGGCCGGAGTTCGGCCCGCTGGCAGGCATCGCCGTCGGGCTGGTGCACCGACGGTTCGGCATCGTGCGTCAGTCACTGGTGACGCTGGTGGCCGGGTTCGCCATTGCGATCGCCGTCACGACGGTGCTGTGCCTGCTGGCATCGTGGGCAGGATGGATCGACGCGTCGGTCTTGACCGCGGAACGGCCACTCACGGGGTTCATCTGGCGGCCGGACCGGTGGTCGTTCGTCGTGGCGTTCATCGCCGGGATCGCCGGCATCCTGTCGCTCACGTCCGCGAAGTCGGGTGCGCTGGTGGGCGTGTTCATCTCGGTGACGACGGTGCCCGCGGCCGGGAACCTGGGACTGGCCCTGGCTCTCGGCGACGCCACCGAGCTGGGCGGCGCGGCCGCTCAGCTCGGTATCAACATGGCCGCGATCGTGCTGGCCGGCGTGTTGACCCTGCTCGCGCAGAAGGCCACCGCCGACCGGCTGCCCCGGCTCAGTGCTGGACGGACGCCCGTCGCATGATGTCCTCGATGAACGGCGCCTTGCCCGCACGGTAGGCCGGACGGTCGTCGTGGTGCACGGCCGCCAGGCTCTGCTTGATGCCGGCGTACTTCTGCGCGTCGTCGGGGTGGTGCCGCAGGTGGTCGCGGAAGGCCAGGCAGTCGCGGCCGAGCTGCGACACATACTCGACGACGTGCAGGTGGTGGGTGCGCCAGGCCGGGTCGGGGTGGCAGAACGACCAGCGCCGCAGCTCGGCGTCGCCGGTCTCCCACACGTGCGTCCAGCCGATCTCGCGCATGGCGGCGATGGTGCCCTCGGCCTCTTCGTACGAGGGGACCATGGCCATCATGTCGATGATGGGCTTGGCGGACAGGCCCGGCACCGCCGTGCTGCCGACGTGCTCGACCGAGCCGATCAGCCAGGGGCGGAGTACCGGCTCGACGTTGCGGCGCTGCTGCTCGAAGGACTCGGGCCACGCGGTGTCGTAAGGAAGGATTTCTATCGGGTCGCGGCGCACAGCATCGTGCGCTGCATCACTCTCGTGCATACCCCGACCATAGCCCTCCGGCGCCCGATGTGACGCATGAGATACCCATGATCGTGAGGAGTTCCGGCCCTGTTCACGGCACAGACGGGGACAAGTCGGCGCTACGCAGTTCCGGAGCGATCATGCCGGCCCGTTTGACGGTGCGTAGCGCGACCGCGACGTCGGCGTGGATGAGCCCGGGCAGGTGGCCGACGGTCTCGGAGAGGAACTCGTAGAGCGCGCTGTCGCTGGCGACGGCGATCTCGCCGCACAGGTTCCGGTCGCCGGTGGTGGCCGCGATCATGATGACGTTGCGGTGCCGGGCCAGGATCTCGCCGGCGATGCCGATCTTCGTCGGGTTGATGGTCAGCCAGACGAACGCGTTCACCGTCAGCCCCAGCACCTCCGGCTCGACGACGCAGCGCATGCGCAGCACGCCCTGCGCCATCAGCGCCTCGGTGCGCCGGCGGGCGGTGCTGGGCGTGACACCGCATCGGGCGGCGAGGTCCTGCCAGCTCGTCCGGCCGTCGTCGATGAGCGCGTCGACGAGCTGCTCGTCCAGCTCCGACATCGGCGCCGCGTCGTCGGGCTCGGGGTGCTCGCTCCACCGGTCGCGCCGTTCGGCCCGCAGCTCGGCGACGACGGTGTCGGGCAGCAGGCCGGGGTTCCAGCCGTGCGGGGTGGAGAAGCGGCGAATCACCTGATTGCTGAACGTCGCCATGACGCCGTCGAACTGCGGCAGCCGGTGCATCATCAGCGCGTAGAGGTGCTCGTTGGACGTGTAGGCGACCTCCGCGACGCAGTCGACGCTGCCGGTCAGCACCTTGACCGAGCCGGTCTCGAGCCACTGCGCCAGCGGCAGCGCCAGGTCGTCGGCCGCGCCCGGCGCGCACCGCAGCCGCACGAACACCGACCGGGCCCGGTGGCTGATCTGCGAGTCGAGTGCGCCGACGACGCGCACGGCGCCGGTCCGCCGCAGCCGGGCAAGCCGCCGCGACACCGTCGCCTCGGAGCTGCGCACCGCCTGCCCGATGACGGCGTGGGTGGCCCGCGGGTTCGCGAGCAGGGCGGCGACGACCAGCCGGTCGAGTTCGTCGATCTTCACCGATTTCATCAGATCACCGTCTCGCGTTCACGATTCCTTGCATACCTTCTCCATTCGTTGACACCTTGAATCACATTTACCAACCATGGTGCCCCACATCTGCAGGCGCTCCATCGAGGAGGGACGGCAACATGTGGCGACGACCTCTGAGTGCACTGGCGGTGATCGGCCTGGTCGCGGCGGGGTGTTCCGGCGACGACGACGGCGACAGCGCGGGCTCCGGCGAGGGTGACGGCGGCAGCATCACGCTGTGGACGGTCTACGACACCGCCGACCGGATCGCGACGATGCAGCAGGTGCTGGCCGACTTCACCGCAGAGTCCGGCATCGACGTCGAGCTGGTCGGCGTCAGCGCGCCCGACCTCTCCCAGGCGATGGTGTCGGCGGCCGCCGCCGGCGACCTCCCCGACGTCGTCGTGCACGGCGTCGAGCTGGCCGCGGGCTGGGTCGCCGAGGGCATCCTCGACTCCGCCGTGGCCAGCGAGCTGATCGACGAGCTCGGCACCGACACGTTCAACGAGAGCGCGCTGAACCTCATCCGGGTCGAGGACGCCGAGGGCGAGTACGCCACCGTCCCGTCCGACGGCTGGGGCCAGATGATCTTCTACCGGACCGACCTGTTCGACGCCGCCGGGCTGGAGGAGCCGACCAGCTACGAGGCCGTGCTGACCGCCGCCGAGCAGCTCAACGGGCAGAACGGCGGCTCCGGCTTCGCGATCGGCAGCACCGGCGGCGACGGCTTCACCATGCAGGTCTTCGAGCACGTCGCGCTGGCCAACGACTGCCAGCTGGTCGACGACGAGGGCGAGGTGACGCTGGACAGCCCCGAGTGCGAGGAGGCGATCCAGTTCTACGTCGACCTCGCGCAGTACGCGCCCACCGGCGCCGGCGACGTCGACACCACCCGGGCCAACTACCTGGCCGGGCAGACGGCGATGACGTCGTGGTCGCCGCACCTGCTGGACGAGTTGGCCGGCCTGTTCCCGGACACGCCGCTGACCTGTGCCGACTGTGCCAACGACCAGCAGTGGCTGGTCGACCGCACCACGATGCTGCCGCTGTTCCAGGGTCCGTCCGGCGACGAGCCGACCCAGTTCGGCCTGACCATCAACCTGGGCATCACGACGTCCGCCGACACCGAGCCGGCCAGCGAGCTGGTGCGGTACCTGCTCGGCGACGGGTACATGGGGTTCCTGTCCATCTCGCCCGAGGGCCGGTTCCCGATGCGCACCGGCCCGGAGGCCGGCGACACGTCCTACGTCGACGGCTGGACCGGCCTGGCCGTGGGTTCGGGGCAGGAGCAGCTCAGCGTCGGCGAGCTGTACGGCGACGACGCGGTCCAGACCATCACCGAGGGCGCCACCGGGTTCGAGCGCTGGGGCTTCCCGCAGGGTCAGGGCGCGCTGGTCACCGCGATGTACGGCGACCTCGAGCTGACGAACATCCTGCGCGACGCGCTGGACGGCACCATCACGGCGGCCGAGGCGGCCGCGCAGATGGACGAGAGCGCCACGCAGCTCCAGTCCGAACTGGGCTGAGGCCCGTGGCCTCCGGACCGATCGCCCCGTCCGCCGCGGACACCGAGCCGGCCGGCACCGGCGACGGTGGCCCGCGGCGCGGCGGGCGCCGTGGCCGCCGCGGCGGCGGGCCGTCGCTGCGCACCCGCGAGTCGCGCGCCGGCCTCGTCCTGGTCAGCCCGACGGTCCTGATCGTCCTGCTGGTGGTCGTGCTGCCGTTCCTGTGGACGATCGTCATGTCGTTCCAGCGGCTGCGGCTGATCGACCTGCAGAACGTCTTCGACATCACGCTGACGCTGCGCAACTTCGAGACGGTCCTGGGCAGCGCGGACCTGTGGGAGATGGTCCGCACGACGCTGATCTACTCGATCGGCGGGACGGTGCTGTCGATCGGCGCCGGGCTGGCGACCGCGCTGGCGTTGCGGCAGCGGTTCCCCGGCCGCATGATCATCCGGGCGTTCGTGCTGGTGCCGTACGTCATCCCGGTGGTGTCCGCGGCGCTGGTCTGGCGGACGCTGCTGAACCCGCAGTTCGGGCCGGTCAACGTGTTCGGCGTCGACGTGCTCGGCTGGGACCAGCCGATCGGGTTCCTCAGCGAGCGGTTCCACCACGTCGAACTGTTCGGCGTCGGGTTCGACGCGCCGATCGCGCTGCTCACCGTCATCGTGTTCGAGGCGTGGAAGACGTTCCCGCTGGCGTTCCTGTTCATCCTGGCCCGGCTGCAGGGCATGCCGCGCGACCTGGAGGAGGCGGCGCGCGTCGACGGCGCCACCCCGCTGCAGCGCTTCCGCTACATCGTCGCTCCGCAGCTGTCCGGCGTCATCGCGCTGCTGGTGCTGCTGCGGTTCATCTGGACGTTCCAGAACTTCAACGACGTGTACCTGCTGACCCGTGGCGCCGCCGGCACCGAGGTGGTCGCGGTGCAGGTGTACCAGTACCTGGTCGCCCGCAACGACGTCGGCGGCGCGGCCGCGCTCGGCCTGCTGATGTCCGTCGTGCTGATCATCGCCTTCGCCGTCTACTACCGGTACGGCGTGCTCAAGCAGGAGGCGGAGGTCTGATGGCGTCGCGCGAGGTGGTCGAGACGCGCGTCCTCGGGGTCGCGCGGGTGCTCTGGCTGGCGTTCATCATGGTCGCCTGCATCCTGCCGCTGTTCTACATGCTGCTGCTGTCGGTACGGCCGCTGCAGGCCGTGCTGCAGGACCCGCTCGGCGTGCCGTCGCCCAGCGAGCTGAACCTGGAGGCGTACCGGCGGGTCGTCGCCTCGCCGGAGGACGGCGGCTACGGCCTGCTCTCGTTCTTCGGCAACTCGCTGATCGTCGCGCTCGGCTCCGTCGTGGCGACCGTGCTGGTGTCGGTGCTCGGCGCGTATGCCGCGACCCGGCTGCGCTTCCCGGGCAAGAACGTCGTCAACGTCTCGTTCTTCGCCGTCTACATGTTCCCCGGCATCGTCATGGCGATCCCGCTGTTCGTGCTGTTCTCGCGGCTCGGGCTGCGCGGCGAGCTGCCGGCGCTGATCGTCATCTACCTGGCGTCGACGGTGCCGGTGTCGGTGTACATGCTGCGCAACTACTTCCGGTCCATCCCGAAGGGACTGGAGGACGCGGCGATGGTCGACGGCTGCAACCGGGTCCAGGTGATCGTCCGGATCGTGCTGCCGCTGGCGATGCCGTCGATCGCCGCGACCTCGCTCTACGTGTTCATGATCGCCTGGAACGAGTACCTGTTCGCGCTGCTCTTCCTGCTGGAGAGCCGGGACAATTGGACGGTCTCGCTCGGCCTGGCACAGCTGGACGACATCAGCGTGTCGGCGACCGTCCTGATGGCGGGGTCGGTGCTGCTGACGCTGCCGGTCATCGCGCTGTTCTTCGCCGCCGAGCGTCTGCTGGTCGAGGGCCTCACCGCCGGGGCCGAGAAAGGGTGAGCATGACGGACTTCGACGCGCCGGTGCGGCTGCTGGTGATCGGCGCCGGCAGCCGGGGCGGCAACGCCTACGCCGGCTGGTGCCTGCAGCATCCCGGGACGGCCGTGGTCACCGGCCTCGCCGACCGCGACGAGGCGCGGCTGGCCGGCGTCGGCGACGCGCACGGCGTGCCGGCGCAGCACCGCTACACCGACTGGCGGGCGGCGCTGTCCCGTCCGGGTCCCTGGGACGCCGTCGTCGTCGCCACCCCGGACCGCATGCACGTCGACCCGACGCTGCGGGCGCTGGAGCTCGGCTTCGACGTGCTGCTGGAGAAGCCGATCGCGCCGACGCCGAGCGAGCTGGACCGGCTGATCGCCGCCGCGAAGGACCGGCCCGGCGCGATCACCGTCTCGCACGTCATGCGCTACACGTCGTTCTTCAACGCGCTCAAGCGGCTGCTGGACGAGGGCCGCATCGGCGAGCTGCAAGGCGTCGAGCACGCCGAGCACATCGCGTACTGGCACTACGCGCACAGCTACGTCCGCGGCAACTGGCACCGGACCGCCGACTCCAGCCCGATGCTGCTGGCCAAGGCATGCCACGACCTCGACATCCTGCGCTGGCTGGTCGGCTCGCCGTGCATCGCGGTGTCCTCGTTCGGGGACCGGCGGCACTTCCGCATCGAGAACGCGCCGCCCGGCTCCACCGATCGCTGCATCGACGGGTGCGCCGTCGCGGCGACCTGCCCGTACAACGCGCACCGGTTCTACGTCGAGCAGCTGGCCGGCGTCGACACCTGGCCGGTCTCGGTCATCACCAGCGACCCGTCGCCGGAGGGCCGGTTGAAGGCGCTGCGCGAGACCGACTACGGCCGCTGCGTCTACCGCATGGACAACGACGTCGTCGACCACCAGACGACCTCGCTGCGCTACGCCAACGGCGTGACGGCGTCGCTGGTCGTGTCGGCGTTCACCGAGAAGAACACCCGGATCATCACGCTGATGGGCAGCCACGGCGAGATCAACGCCGACCTCGAGGCCGGCCGCATCGAGGTGGTCCGGTTCGGCGACTCCGCACCTGACGTCGCCGGCCTGCCGCCCGCCGCCCGGCACGTCGAGCAGATCGCCGACGATCGCGCCGGGCACTCCGGCGGCGACGCCGGGCTGATGGCCGACTTCGCCGAGCGGATCCGCCGGCGCCGGGCCGGCCTGCCGGTGCAGGCCGCGCCGAGCGCGTTCGAGGAGAGCCTCGAGAGCCACTGGGTCGCGTTCGCGGCCGAGCGGTCGCGGCAGAACGGTACCGTCGAGTACCTATGACACCGGACCGGCCGAACCTGCTGCTCGTCACCACCGACCAGCAGCGCCGCGACACCGTCGGCCCGCGGTCGCCGTCGTTCCTGCGCACGCCGCACCTGGACCAACTGGCGCGCGAGGGGATCCGGTTCGACGCCGCGTACGCGTCGACGCCGGTGTGCGTGCCGTCGCGGGTCACGCTGCTCACCGGGCAGTCGGCGCTGCGGCACGGCATGACGCACAACGGCCGCACCTGCGACGTGCTGGCGCCGGGCGCGCCGACGCTACCGGCCCGGCTGGGCGCGCTCGGGTACGCGACCGTCGGCATCGGGAAGATGCACTTCACGCCGCCGCGGGCGCACCACGGCTTCGAGCAGCTGATCCTGCCCGACGACTACTACCGGACCGGTGTGCCGGCGATGCGGCACGGGCTCGGGCAGAACGAGCTGTCGCCGGGCATGGCGACCGTCCCGGAGGCGGAGACGCTGACGTCGTGGCTGTCCGAGCGGGCGGTCGAGCACATCCGGTACCGCCGCGACCCGACCCGGCCGTTGTTCCTGTGGCTGTCCTACAGCAAGCCGCACCCGCCGCTGGACCCGCCCGAGCCGTACTACTCGATGTACCGTGACGCGTCGATCCCCGCGCCGGTCGTGGGCGACTGGGCCGGCGACGACGCGCCGGCCGCGTTCCGGCGGCAGCGGCACCGCGGCTCGTTCGACCTGCTGGACTCTTCGACGGTCCGGGCGGCACGCGCTGCGTACTACGGACTGGTGACGCAGCTGGACTACAACCTCGGCCGGGTGCTGGCCGCGTTGCAGGACGCCGGCGAGCTGACCCGCACGACGATCGTGTTCACGTCGGACCACGGCGAGTTCCTCGGCGACCACGGCACCGGCAACAAGGTGTTCTTCCACGAGGCGTCGGCGGGCGTGCCGATGATCGTGCGGCCGGCGGCGGGTACGTCGTCCGTGCCGCCCGGGACCGTGGTGCAGACACCGGTGACGCTGGCCGACGTGCTGCCGACGTTCGTGGCGGCGGCCGGCGGGCCGGTTCCGCCTGACGTCGACGGGACGGACCTCGTCGCGCTGGCCGCCTCCGAGCATCGGGAGCGGGTCGTCGTGGGCCTGGCCGGCGGTGACGCCGGGCCGCCGGGGCTGCCGTACTACCTCGCCATGACCGACGGGCGGCACAAGTACGTCTGGTATCCGGAAGGACCGGCGCAGCAGCTGTTCGACCTCGCGTCCGACCCGGACGAGCGGCACGACCTCGCGGGCTCCGCGGCGGACGGCGACCTGGCCGGCTGGCGCGACCGCCTCGTCGCGGCGATCACTGACGCCGGCGGCGCCCACCACCTCGACGCCGGCCAGCTGCCCGCCGTCGCGCCGCTGAACGACACCGTCGCCGAACAGCGCGCGAGCGGCTGGCCCGGCTACCACACCGAGGCCTTCCACCTCGACGTCCGGCACTGACCACCGCGTCTCCCCCTTTGCAATGAGCACCTATACGCACCACCCACGCGTGGTGCGTATAGGTGCTCATTGCAAAAGGGGGTCAGGGGAGTTCGGCGGGGAGGTCGAACGCGGGGAACAGCTCCGGGCCGAACGTGGTGACCTCGGCGATCAGGCCGTCCTCGACCCGGAGAACGTCGAGCTTGAACGCGGCGAACCCGCTCGCGCCGGGAGCGCGCAGGTAGCACGCGGCGGCCGGCATCCGGTTGGCGCTGGTCGGCAGCAGCCGCCACTCGCCGTGCTCGGCCGCGGCGGCGTGCAGGGGCGCCAGTGCGGCCCAGCCGTCGAAGCAGACCGGCTGCGGAGGCATGGTGACCCGGATGTCGTCGCGCACCAGCGCCGCCATCTGCGTGGCGTCGGGGCGCTCGGACAGGACGATGTAGCGGTCCAGCAGGTCGCGCTCGTCGGCGCTGAGGCCGGTGCGGGGCGTGCTCGCCGGCGACGGCTGCTCGCGCTGCAGCGTCGCGCGGGCCCGCTGCAGGGCGCTGTTCACCGTCGGCACCGTCGTCTCGAGGATGGCCGCTGTCTCGGCGGCCGACCAGCCGATGGCGTCGCGCATCACCAGCACGGCGCGCTGCTGCGCGGGCAGCAGCTGCATGGTCGCGATGAACGCCAGCTCGATGGTCTCTCGTCCGACGACGACGGCGTCCGGTTCCTCCGTGCGCGGGGCGGCCTGGTCGAGCAGCACGTCGGGGTACGGCTGCAGCCACGGCACCTCGGCGAACGAGCTCAGCTGCTCGGGCCGGCGCGAGCGCTTGCGCAGCTGGTCGAGGCAGGCGTTGGTCGCGATGCGGTAGAGCCAGGCGCGCAGGTTGCTGCCTGGCTCGAAGGTGTCGCGGTGCGTCCAGGCCCGCAGCAGCGCCTCCTGCAGCACCTCCTCGGCGTCGTCGAAGGAGCCGAGCATGCGGTAGCAGTGCACGTGCAGCTCGCGCCGATGCTCCTGGATGGCTGCCGAGAAGTCGTCCATCGGGACATTCTGCATTTCGTCGCCCCGGGACCGATGAGTCGGCGCGCGCGGCGTCGTTACAGGGGGCATGAACACACTCACCCTGGACATCAGCATCTCCCTCGACGGCTACATCGCGGCGGCCGGCCGGACCCCCGAGGAGCCCCTCGGGCGCGGCGGCGAGCGCCTGCACGACTGGATCCGCACCGAGAGCGGCGGTGACCTGCTGACCGAGGCGGTCGCCGGGCTCGGCGCCGTCATCACCGGCCGGCGCACCTACGACGACTCGCTCCCGGGATGGGGCGCCGACGGTCCCTCGGGGCCGGCCCGGCGACCGGTCGTCGTCCTGACGCACGAGGTTCCGGCGGAGTCGCCCGAGACCGGCGTGTACTCGTTCGTCACCAGCGGCATCGAGGACGCGCTCGCCCAGGCCCGAGACGCGGCCGGCGACGGCGCGGTCTGCGTCATGGGCGGCGCCGACATCGCCCGCCAGTACATCGCCGCCGGGCTGGTCGACGAGATCTCCCTGCACGTGGTGCCGGTGCTGTTCGGCGACGGCACGCCGTTGTTCGACCGGACCGGCGACGGACACGTCGAACTGGAGCCCGTGAGCGCGGTGCACACCGAGGCGGCCACGCACGTGCTCTATCGCGTGCTCAGGTGACGTCGGCGGCACGCAGCGTGAGGTAGCGCCGCTCCGGCAGACTCGCCGTGCGCTGGGCCGCGCGCAGGTAGGCTGCGCGGGCGCCGTCCGGGTCGCCGGCCAGTTCGAGCAGGTGGCCGCGGACGGCGTCCAGCCGGTGCGTCTGCGACATCCTGTCGTCGGCGTCGAGCGTGCCGAGCAGCGCCAGCCCGGCCCGCGGCCCGTGCACCATCGCGACGGCGACGGCCCGGTTCAGCGTCACGACCGGGCCGGGCGCGACCTTCTCCAGAACCTCGTACAGCGCGAGGATCTGCGGCCAGTCGGTCGCGTCGGCCGTCACAGCCTCGTCGTGGACGGCGGCGATGGCGGCCTGCAGCTGGTACGGGCCGACGGGGCCGCCGCCGAGCACGCCGGTGAGCAGCGCGACGCCCTCGGCGATCTGCGCGGCGTCCCAGCGGGTCCGGTCCTGCTCGGCCAGCGGGACGGGGACGCCGTCGCCGGTCGTCCGTGCCGCCCGGCGGGCGTCGGTGAGCAGCATCAGCGCCAGCAGCCCGGTGACCTCGCCGTCGCCGGGCGCCAGCCGCACCAGCAGCCGCGTCAGCCTGATCGCCTCGCCGGTGAGGTCGGTCCGCACGCTCTGCGCGCCCGAGCTGGCGGTGTAGCCCTCGTTGAAGATCAGGTAGAGCACGTGCAGGACGGCGCGCAGCCGGGCGGCCCGCTCGTCCGGCGGCGGCAGGTCGAACCGGGCGTTGCCGGCCCGCAGCTTCTGCTTGGCCCGGCTGATCCGCTGCGCCATCGTCGCCTCGGGCACCAGGAACGCCGCCGCGATCTCCGCCGTCGTCAGGCCGCCGACCGCACGCAGGGTCAGCGCCAGCTGGGCGGGCAGCGGCAGCGCCGGGTGGCAGCACAGGAACAGCAGCGTCAACGTGTCGTCGGAGCGCTCCACCTCGCCCGGCTCGACGAGATCCAGCGCGGCCACGGTCTCCTCGCGGCGACGGCGGGCCTCCGCGCTGCGCACCTCGTCGACGAACCGCCGCGAGGCGACCGTCACCAGCCACGAGCGCGGGCTGTCGGGCACGCCGTCGACCGGCCACTGCGTCGCTGCGGCCAGCAGCGCCTCCTGCACGGCGTCCTCGCAGGCGTCGAACTGCCCGTACCGGCGCACGAGCACCCCGAGGACCTGCGGCGCGGCCTCGCGCAGCAGGTCCTCGACGGCGGGCATGGTCACAGATCGGGCGGGGCGTCCATCGCCGGGCGGACCTCCAGCCGCTCGGAGTACTGGACGATCTGCCCGGCCAGCTCGAGGACCCGCTCCTCGCTCTCGACGTCGACCACCCAGAAGCCGATCAGCGACTCCTTCGCCTCGGCGAACGGGCCGTCGGTGGCGACCGGCAGGCCGTCCTGCAGGCGCACGGTCTTCGCCGTGCGGGGGTCGGCCAGGCCCTGCTGGAAGACCAGCTCGCCGGAGGCCTCGAGGTCCTTGTCCAACTGGACCATGAAGCCGATCATCTCCTCGATCCACTCCTTCGAGCGGGTGGCCATCGTGGTCTCGACGTCGCCGAACATCATCAGCATGTACTTCATCGGGTCGCTCCCGTCTCGTGGGCGCCGTTTCGGGGCGCTCTCGGCAGTGGGTCGGAGCCGTCTCCGCGTTCTCGACAACCCGGCGGTGTCAGCTCTCGTCGTTGCGGTCCGCGCACCGCACCGCCTGCATCGCGTCGAGGGCGGCGCGCTGATCGTCGTCGACGGGGATGGCGGTGGGGATCTCCTGGCCGTCGCCGAGGTCGATCCAGGCCGTGAATCCGTACGGCCGTTTGGCGTCGCCGATGGCGTGCCCGCCGCAGCGCTGCACGTCGGACCGGACGTGTAGCTGCCCGGGCGGCGTCGCGGGATCGGGCTGCGGCGCCACCTCGAAGAGCACGCTGCCGCGGGTGTCGGTGATGATCGGCGTGCTGCCCGGAACGACCGGTGTGACGGTGAGGACGCCGGTCAGCGTGCCGTCGGCGTTCGACGCCAGCGGGCCCATCGTCAGCGTGACGGACTCCGCCAGTACCTGGGCGCCGCAGTCGGCGCGCAGCAGCCGATCCAGCGTGCCGTTGGGGTACGGGAGGTCGACCGCCAGTACCTGGTCGGCACCGCCCTCGGCCCGCGCCACCAGGCTGACGCGCGACGCGGGCGTCGTGGAGTCGATACCGTCGGGGCAGCTGGCCGGGCCGTACTCGACCTGGAGGTCGCGCGGGGTCTCGCCCGGCGGGATGGTGGCGTCGAAGGGTTGCGGCCCGGTGGCCGCGAACGAGTCGCTGAGCAGCTCCGCCGACGTGACGGTGACCGGCTCGGCGCCGTGGTTGGTGACGGCGATGACGACCAGGCCGGACCGGTTGAACGAGCGGCGGATCTCGGCCGTCGCCGAGAGGTCCGGCACCGGGCCGGCCGCGGCCTCGCCGGAGGCGACCTCGTCGTCATCGCCGGTGGCAAGCGCGACGATGGTGGCAGCGATGGCGGCCAGCAGCACCGTCACGACGAGGGCCAGGACGAACCGCAAGCGGCGCATGGTGCATTATCCCCCGTGAACAGCCTCAGGCGGGAGGCACCGGGAGCGGGCGTCCGCCGAGCGCGGCGAGCGCCAGCAGCACGGTCGCGCCGGTCAGGCCGAGCGGCGCCACGGCCGACGGCCGGCCGTCGGCGGTGACCTTCTCCGGCAGCGCGCCCAGCGCGGTCCGGCGCAGGTCGAGCCAGCTGAGCAGCCGGTGGGCCAGCGCGGTGTCGCCGATCGACGCGGCGGTCAGCGCGTGCAGCGACACCTGCGGCGTCCACGCGGTGACGAGGTCGGTCCACTCCTCGCCCGGCCGGACGCCGCCGTTGCCGACAGTGGTCGCGTCGACGGCCGCCCGCCAGGCGGCTTCCGCTCCGTCTGTGAACGGGGCGAACGGCGGCAGCAGGAACGCGCCCGACGCGTCCCGGCCGCCGGTGCCGCCGATCCGCCGGGCGTAGCCGTGCCCGCCGAACCCCTCGGTGACGGCCGCGGCCAGCCGGCCGGCGCCGTCCGCTGCCCGGGCCGCCAGTTCGGCGTCGTCCGGCCCGCCGAGCAGCGCCAGCAATTCACGGCCGGCGCGCAGGCCGAGCAGCAGCGGCGCCGCCGAGCCGAGCGTCGCCTCGTCGAGGTCCATCTCCCAGAAGTCCTGCGACGCGCGTGGCAGCCCGGTCGCGGGGTCGAGCGCGGCCAGCGCGGCCTCGACGGCGGCGCGGACCATCGGCGCCAGCGGGCCGGCGGAGCCACCGGCGCCGGCCCAGAGCCACGTCGCCCACAGCGTCCAGCCGATGCCGTCGAGCTGCAGGCCGCGGTCGTCGGGCACCGCGCGGGAGCCGTCGGGCAGGTATCGCGCCTGCCAGGTTCCGTCCTTCTCCTGCATGGCCGCCACGTACGCGAGCTGCGCGTACGCCGGCCCCGGCCGCCCGCACACCGTCAGCGCGGCGGCCATGTACCCGGCGTCGCGCGGCCACACGTACCGCCAGTACGGGCTGCCGGCCGCCACCACGGCGCCGTTCGGGAACGTCAGCACGCCGATGTCGGTCAGCGCCTCCTCGGCCATCGCCTGGTACGGCGTCCCCCGGCCGGGCAGCTCGCAGGCCGCCAGCAGCTCGCACGCCGCCTCGACGTCGTCTGTCGTGGGCACGGCCGCGCTTGGCAGCGCGCCGGACGCGGGGTCGAGGTAGCCGGTGCCGGGCAGCCGCCGCAGCCCGCTGTGCGGCGGGACGACGACCGGGGCGCCGTCGGTGCCGATGACCACGCCGTCGGAGTAGAGCCGGGTCTCCGGCGACCACGCCGTGCCCTTGGTGCCGAGCTGCATCGGCACACCTTAGACGCGGAAAAGCCGCGGCCCGGGGCGAGACACCCCGGGCCGCTGTCGAACGGTCGAACTACGCGGTGGCGACGTCACCACCGGCCGGGATCACGCGACCGGGCGCCGGAGCGTCGGTCACGTCGGCCGCCGCGGGCGCGGCCACCCGGGCCAGCACGTCCTCCGAGACCTCCTCGGAGCCGATCTCGTAGCCGGACTCGCCGTGGTGGATCCGGTCGACGCCGACCACCTCGTGGTCGTCGTCCACCCGGAACCCGATCGTCCGCTGCAGCACCAGGCCGATCAGGTACGTGACGACGAACGAGTAGCCCAGCACCGCACCGGCGCCGACGACCTGCCGCCAGAGCTGGTCGACACCGCCGCCGAAGAACAGGCCGTCGACGCCCGCCGGAGCGTCCGCCGTGGCCAGGAAGCCGATGGCGATGGTGCCGACGAGGCCGCCGACCAGGTGCACCGCGACGACGTCGAGCGAGTCGTCGTAGCGCAGCCGGAACTTCAGGTCGACCACCAGCGAGCAGATGGCGCCGGCCACGACGCCGAGGATCAGCGAGCCGACCGGGTTCAGCGCCGCGCAGGCCGGCGTGATCGCTACCAGACCGGACACCAGTCCGGAGGCCGCACCCAGCGACGTCGCGTGCCCGTCGCGGAGCTTCTCGACGATGATCCAGGCCAGCATCGCCGCGGCCGTGGCGGCCACGGTGTTGACCAGCGC
This sequence comes from Jiangella alkaliphila, assembly GCF_900105925.1. Classification (NCBI taxonomy): domain Bacteria; kingdom Bacillati; phylum Actinomycetota; class Actinomycetes; order Jiangellales; family Jiangellaceae; genus Jiangella; species Jiangella alkaliphila. The sequence goes on from NZ_LT629791.1 coordinate 1,047,885, forward strand.
CACACCGGCGATGCCGTTGGCGCCCACCGCCGAGCCGGCGTTGAAGCCGAACCAGCCGAACCACAGTAGGCCGGCGCCGAGCATCACCAGCGGCAGGTTGTGCGGACGGTGCGAGCCCTTGGCGAAGTCGCGGCGCCGCCCGAGGACGAGCGCCAGCGCCAGGCCGGCCGCACCGGCGTTGATGTGGACCGCGGTGCCACCGGCGAAGTCGAGGGCGAGCAGCCGGTCGGCGATCCAGCCGCCGTCGCCGTCGGCGAAGTAGAACACCCAGTGCGCGACCGGGAAGTACACGAGCGTGCCCCAGATGCCGGCGAACAGCAGCCAGGTCCAGAACTTCGCGCGGTCGGCGATCGAGCCCGACACCAGCGCGACCGTGATGACCGCGAACATGCCCTGGAAACCGACGAACACCGTCGACGGGATGGTGCCTACCAGGGCGTCAGGGCTCATCAGACCGGTCAGGCCGAAGAACTCGCTGGGGTCACCCAGGAGACCGGCGCCGACGTCGGAACCGAAGGCCATCGAGTATCCGTACAGAACCCACAGCACGCTGATCACGCCGAGCGCGCCGAAGCTCATCATCATCATGTTGATGACGCTCTTCGCCCGGACCATGCCGCCGTAGAACAGCGCAAGGCCCGGAGTCATCAGCATGACGAGTGCCGTGGATGCGAGAATCCAGGCGGTGTCTCCGGTATCCATGGAGTGCCGTCCCCTCCCTTCCGTGCCGGGCCGCGCCGTTGCGACCTCCGAACGCGGACAGCGTGTTCCTCGGGCGTTTCGCCAGGTGACGCAGGTGGTTACAAGGTGATGTCGCGACTACCGGCGTATGTCGTGATCGTTAAACACGAGAGAGATCAAGACTTCCGCCGGCCGCTTTCCTGCGGCAGGGTGGACCGACAGACGCCGGCGTCGCCGGGTCCTCGATGGGGAGGTCTCGTGATCACCAGCACGATGATGGACGTTCCGCTGCAGGTGCGCCGGCTGCTCGAGCACGGCTCCACGATCCACGGCACCAGCCGGGTGGTCACGGCAACCGGCACCGGCACGCACGAGACGACCTTCGCCGACATCGCCCGCGCCGCGGCCCGGCTGGCCGGCGCGCTGTCGTCGCTCGGGGTCCGGCCCGGCGACCGGGTGGCGACGTTCATGTGGAACAACCACCGCCATGTCGAGGCGTACTTCGCGGTGCCCGCGATGGGCGCGGTGCTGCACCCGCTGAACATCCGGCTGTTCCCGGAGCAGATCGCGTTCACCGCCAACCACGCGGCGGACCGCGTCGTCATCGTCGACAACTCACTGCTCGCGGGGTTCGCCAAGCTGCTGCCGTCGCTGAAGTCGGTGCGGCACGTCATCGTCGCCGGCGCGGCCGACCGCAGCGTGCTCGACGGCACCGGTGTCGGCGTACACGACTACGAGACGCTGCTGGCGGCGCAGCCGGTGACCTACGACTGGCCCGACGTCGACGAGCGCGCGGCCGCGGCCATGTGTTACACGTCCGGCACCACCGGCCACCCCAGAGGCGTCGTCTACAGCCACCGCTCGATCTACCTGCACGCGCTGGCCGAGTCGATGCCCGACGTGTTCGACCTGTCCGCCCGCGACCTGCTGCTGGGCGTCGTCCCGCAGTTCCATGTGCTCGCGTGGGGGCTTCCATACGCCGCGTTCGCCACCGGCACGTCGATGGCCATGCCCGACCGCTTCCTCGCGCCGGAGCCGCTGGCCGCCTTCATCGCCGCAGCGCGGCCGAACAAGGGCGCGGGCGTGCCGACCGTCTGGATGGGGCTGCTGCAGTACGCCGAGGCGCACCCGGAGGCGGACCTCTCGTCGCTGACCTCTCTCGTCGTCGGCGGGTCGGCGATGTCCGAGGCGCTGATGCGCGGCCTCGACGCGCGTGGCATCACCGGCCTGCACGCATGGGGGATGACGGAGATGAGCCCGCTCGGCACGCTCTCGCGGCCGCCGGCCGGCGCGGACGACGAGGAGTCCGCCGGCTACCGGCTCACCCAGGGCCGGTTCGCCGCGCCCGTCGAGGCCCGGCTGGTCGGCCCGGACGGCGACGTGCTCGGCTGGGACGGCGAGACCGTCGGCGAGCTCGAGGTGCGCGGTCCGTGGATCACCGGGTCGTACTACCTGGACAACGACGAGGACCGCTTCGACGAGGGCTGGCTGCGCACCGGCGACGTCGGCACCATCACGTCCAACGGCTACCTGCGCCTCACCGACCGCGCGCGCGACGTCATCAAGTCCGGCGGCGAGTGGATCAGCTCGGTCGAGCTGGAGGGCCACCTCGCCGCACATCCCGCCGTCGTCGAGGCGGCCGTCGTCGGCGTGCCCGACGACAAGTGGGGCGAGCGCCCGCTGGCCACCGTCGTCGTCAAGGAGGGCGAACAGGTCGACGTCACCGAGCTGCGCGACTTCCTGTCGACGAAGGTCGCCAAGTGGCAGCTGCCCGAGCGCTGGGCGGTCGTGCCGGAGATCCCGAAGACCAGCGTCGGCAAGTTCGACAAGAAGATCATTCGCGCGGCGTACGCACAAGATGACCTGAACGTCACTACGCTCGGCTGAATGCCGGTCGAGTTCATCGGAGCCAACCCGAGCGCCACCCTCATGCGCGCGGACTCACGCGCCGGATTCGTCTCCCTCTGGGAGGCGGAGTGGAGCGTCGAGGGCTCCGGTCTGGCGATCCTCGTCTGGGTCGACGGCGACGACGTCGTCCGGTTGCTCACGCCCGACGCACCGCTCGGCGCCTGGCTGTCCAGCACGTTCAGCCGCTGGTTCCCCGAGCTGGACGGGCTGCCGGAGATCGGCGAGCCGGTCGACTGCGACGTCGTCGAGTGGCACATCGGCTCCGACCACGCCCGCGTCAAGGTGGTCGGCGCCGACGGCACCCGCGTCGTCGCGACGATCAGCCGGCCGGTCGAGACGCGTCCCGGCGAGGCGTCGGCGTGGCAGCTGGGCGGGGTGCCGTGGACGCTGACCAACCTGCTGACCTTCTGCACCGACGCCACCCTCGAGGTCGACGGCGCCCGGGTGCTCGGCCGGCCCGAGGTCGGCGGCACCGACGGCCGCGCCCACTCGTCGGCGGTCATCGCGACGCACGAGACCTGGACCCGGCAGGTCCCGCCGGCCTAGCGCTGGTCAGGCGACGCAGAACTCGTTGCCCTCCGGGTCCAGCATCACGACGTGCCCGAGCACGGAGCCGCGCTCGTCCCGGTAGTGCTCCTCCCGGACGACGGTCGCGCCGTGCTCGACGAGCCCGGTGACCTTCGCGCGGATCAGGTCGGCCCGGGCGAGCCAGTCCCACGGCGGCTCGCCGGCGACGCGGACATCGATGTGCAGCCGGTTCTTGGCCGTCTTCGGCTCGGGCACCCGCAGGAACCCGATGGCCGGGCCCACACCGTCCGGATCGACGATCGAGGCACCGTCGGGGTCGTCGTAGCCGGGCTCGGGCACGTAACCGAGCGCGAAGGCCCAGAACGCGGCCAGCGTCTGCGGGTCGGCGGCATCACCCCCGAGCGTCCAGTGCGTCGCCATGGCCCGACCCTAGCCGCGGTTCCGGACGGAATCCTTCCGGATCATTCGGGGGCCTCGGCCACCAGGTGCACGACGCCCGCGGGGTTGGCGATCCAGTGCGCCCGCATGGCGTCGGGCAGCGGTTCCAGCTCGTCCCGGGCCACGACGCCGGCGGCGGCCAGCCGCTCCATGGCCGCCGGGAGATCGTCGGTTCCCAGCTCCAGCCAGACGTCGGAGCGACTGTAGGCGGGCACCTCGTCCAGCCACAGCACGTTCGCCCCGAACTCCACCCGCATGCTGCGCGTCACCCCGGCAGCGATGTCTGTTCCGGTGACGTCGCGCGTGGGCAGGCCCAGCACGTCGCGGTAGAACGCGACCGTCGCGGCGTACTGCGCGCGCGGGATCTTCATGGCGATGTTGACGCTGCCGTGGAACGTCACGGCCGGTCTCCTTCCTCGGCCAGGCGCTTGATCGTCGCCAGCCGCGACTCCCACGCCGTCGCCAGCTCGCTCAGGTCGCGGGCCGCCTCGGCCAGCCGCTCGGGCCGGGTCCGGTAGAGCACCTCGCGGCCCACCCGGCGGCCGCTGACCAGGCCGGCGTCGTCGAGCACGGCGAGGTGCTTGACGACCGCCTGCCGGGTCACCGGCAACGCGCCGGCCAGAGTGCTGGCGCTGGCCTCGCCGCGGTCGGCGAGCAGGTCGAGCAGCTGCCGCCGGGTCGGCTCGGCCAGCGCGACCAGCACCGCGTCGAGCAGGGTTCGGCTCATGACATCAGTCGTTCGGCTCATGCCGCGACGGACTCGGCGTAGCCGCGCAGCTCGTCCAGCTCCAGCCGCCAGCCCTCGGTGTTCTCGGCGACATGCTTCGCCTGCTGGTCCGGCCCGCCGGCCAGCCGGCTGAACCCGCTCTCGACCACCCGCAGCCGGGTGCCGTCGCCGTCAGGGCTCAGCGTGAACTCGACGAGCGTCGAGTTGCCCTCGCCCGGCCGGCCGTCGTCGAGCGCCCAGCGGAACGCGAACGTCGTGTACGGCTCGACGGTCTCGACGACGCCGCGTGAGACGCCGTGGTCCTTCCACGTGAGCGTCAGCTCGCCGCCGGGGCGCAGGTCGATCTCCGCGCCGGCATCGGCGAACCAGGTGCCCAGGTGTTCGGGGCGGGTGACGATCGCCCAGACCCGCTGCGGGGCGGCGGCGATGACGATGTCGCGTTCGATGCGGTCGGTGCTCATCGAGTCTCCTCCTTGGTCGGTGGTGCAACTACAGAGTTGCACATGGCATGATGGTTGTGCAACTCACGGGTTGCGGTTCGGGCTGGGCTAGCGTGAGCGGCATGAGCGTCCTGATCGACACCGACGCGCTCGGCCGGCGGCTGGCCGCGGGGGAGCGCACCGTCCTGCTCGACGTCCGCTGGAAGCTCGGCGACCCGCACGGCCACGACCACTACCTGGCCGGTCACCTGCCCGGCGCGGCCTACGCCGACCTCGAGACCGAGCTGGCCGGGCCGCCGTCACCGGAGCAGGGCCGGCACCCACTGCCCGACGTCGGCGTGCTGCAGGCGGCCGCCCGCCGGTGGGGCGTGCGCGACGGCGACACCGTCGTCGCGTACGACGACCTCGGCGGCCTGTCGGCGGCCCGGGCGTGGTGGCTGCTGCGCTGGGCCGGGCTGACGGACGTGTGGTTGCTGGACGGCGGGCTGAGCGCGTGGACGGCGGCCGGCGGGACGCTGGAGTCGGGTCCGGTGACACCGCCGGAGGGCGACGTGACACTGCGGCCGGGCGCGCTGCCGACGCTGTCCGCCGACGACGCCGCCGCGTTGCCTGACGACGGGGTGCTGCTGGACGCCCGCGCCGGCGAGCGCTTCCGCGGCGAGACCGAGCCGGTCGACCCGCGGGCCGGGCACATCCCCGGCGCCCTGAGCGCCCCGACGGCGGACAACCTCGATGCCGCGGGCCGGTTCCTGGACCCGTCCGCGCTGCGTGCGAGGTTCGCCGCCCTCGGCGTCGACGGCGACCGGCCCGTCGGCGCCTACTGCGGCTCCGGCGTCACCGCCGCCCACGAGGTCGCCGCCCTCGCCGTCGCCGGCATCGACGCGACCCTCTACCCAGGCTCCTGGTCGCAGTGGTCGTCCGACCCCGACCGCCCGGTGGCCACCGGCCCCTGACTACCCCGCCATAGAAGTTGATCTTGGAGTTCTTCGCGTATCTATCGGACATTCCACCCCGCAATTGCCGAACAACTCCAAGATCAACGGGGGAGGGCGGCGGCGATCGCGGGTTCGCGAGCGGCCAGCGCGGCCAGCGCCGCCCGGGTGTTGCCCGGCTCGCCGATCGCCGCGAGGTTCAGCAGCCCCTGGTCACCACGTCGCTGACCGGCCTCGATGCGGTCGGCCGCCATGCTCATCCGGACCCGCACGTGCGCCAGGATCGCCTCCGGGCTCACGTCGCCGTAGGCGTCGGCCATCACCCCGAGCCGCCGCGCGACGTCGTCCACCGGCAGCTCGCGGCGCAGCGGCACCGACATCCATGCGACAAAGGCGAGATCGTCGAGCGCGACACCCGGGCCGGCCATGTCCCAGTCGACCACGCCGGCGACGCGGTCGCCGTCGGCGATCCAGTTGTAGGCGGCCGGGTCGTTGTGGCAGACGAGCTCGCCGTCGGCCAGCGCGCGGCGCCCGTGCCGCCACGTCACCTCGCCCGCCGGCCGGTAGCCGGCCACCGCGTCGTGGAAGCGGCGCAGCCAGCTGACCCCGTCGGCCAGCAGCGCCTCACCGACGACCTCGTCGCGGGCGATGCTGCGGCCGGGGATCAGCCCCAGCACCTCGCGGCCCTGCTCGTCGACCCCATGGACCGCGGGGACGCCGTCCAGTCCGGCGGCCCGCAACGCGTCCAGCAGCGCGTGCACCGCCGGCGTCCACGGCCCGGTCGGCCGCCGCACGGTGTCGCCGACGCGCACGGCCCCACCGACCCGGCCACCCGGCAACGGCGTCTCGGCCTCGCTCACCGGCCCGATGCTGCCACACGCCGGACATGGCACACTTGCACCTGCCTGGAGGGCTGCCGGAGTGGCCGAACGGGGAACTCTTGAAAAGTTCTAGGGCGGGGCCCTCTCCGTCCTCATGGGTTCGAATCCCATGCCCTCCGCTTGGACCCGCGCACCGACCCCATCGACCGCGTCGCCGACCTCGTGTCGGGACTCGGCATCGGCGCGCGCCCGGTGCGTGCGGCGCTGGCCGCCCTGGTCGCCGGGTCCGTCACGCTCGACGACCTCGTCCGCCGGTTCGCGCTGCCGCGGCGGCTGGCCGAGGCGCTGCTCGACGCGCTGGGCGGCGACCTCACGACGTCCGGCAGTCGGTCGGCGGGGGTGCGGGCCGACGCGCGGGTGCGGTACCGCGAGCGGTTCGGACTGGACCGCCTGGAGCGGCCCCAACTCCCGGGTCCGGTCGACGCGCTGCCGGCCGACGACGTCGCGCGGCGCATCGCGGAGGTCGTCGCCGCCGCACCGGCCGCCGTCCAAGCGCTCGACCACGTGCCCGCGACGCGGGTCACCGCGCTGCGCCGCGCGCTGTGGCTGGACGGCACCTTCGACCTCGACGGCGCGACGCTGGTGTGCGTCGGCGACCACGACCTGACGTCCGTCGCGGTGTGCCTGGTCAACCCGCGGGTGAACGTCGTGGTCGCGGACCTCGACGAGGACCTGCTCGCGTACGTCGACCAGCAGGCCGCGGCGCTGGACCTGCCGATCCGCACCGCCTACGCGGACTTCCGGGCCGGGCTGCCGTCGGCCGCGCGCGAGGTGGGCGACCTCGTCTTCACCGACCCGCCCTATACGCCCGAGGGCGTGCGCCTCTTCCTCACCCGCGGCCTGGAGAGCCTGCGCGACCGCGCGAACGGCCGGCTGGTCCTGGCCTACGGGTACGGACGGCACCAGCCGGCGCTGGGGCTGAAGGTCCAGCGTGAGCTCGTCGGGCTGTCGCTGGCCACCGAGGCGATCCTGCCGCACTTCAACCGCTACGACGGCGCGCAGGCCATCGGCAGCGCCAGCGACCTCTACGTCTGCCAGCCGACGGCCGCGACGTGGAAGGCGCTGCCGCGCGCGGCGCAGGAGGCCGTCACGATCTACACGCACGGTCCCCAGTCGCTCGAGGGCGGCCGGCCCGACGCCGAGGACGTCATGACGACGCTGCTCGAGGCCGCCGCCGGGCCCGAGTCGCTGGACGTCGGCGCGGTCGTCGCGCTGCGGCGTCCGCCGGGCGGCATCGCACTCGGCGACGTGTTCGCCGGGCGGGCCGCGGCCGCCGTTCCGAACGCCCGCTCGGCCGCGGTCGCCGTCCACCTCGTCGGCGACCCGAGCACCTGGCTGCTCCGCACGCTGCTGGCCCTGGACGTGCGGCGGCTGGCGGTCGCCGTCCAGAACGCCCATCCGGCCGTGACGTCGCAGGCTGGCCAGCAGGAGCTGCAGCGGCTGGTCGGCGCGAAGTGGCGGCTCCGGTTCCGGCGCAGCACCCCTGACTCGCGGCACGCCATCGTCGAGGCGGCCGAGGTCGACGCGGCGGATCTCGCGCCCGCCGACGTCGCGCGGCGGTTCCTGCTCGACAACGGCCACCGGCGCCTCGGCACCGCCTGGCGCGACGCCCTGATCAAGGGCAGCCGGCGCACGGGCGGCGAGCCGCTCGGCAAGGACGAGGCCCGGCGCATCGTCGACGAGTCCGGGCTGCCGGCCCACGTGCTCGACAGCCCGCTGATCGAGCTTCCCGCGCACCGCATCGCTTCGATCATCGCCGGCCTCGACGCGAATTGATCGTTTTCGCCCTCCTCGCACCGTTGTGATCGCTAGCCTGGATGCAGGTCACGGAGGTTTTCGATCGTGCTGCGCGGCGAGTTTGCTCGCGACATCACTATCGGTCAGGCATCCTTGACATGGGTGGGATGCGCCGGGGCGGCGCACGACAGACAGGTAGGAGACCATGAGCGCACAAGTGGCCATCGTCTGCGACCAATGCGGCGATCTGGGGACCCTGGGGTCGACGCCACACCATGCTCGCGCGACGCTCTCCGGCTGGACCCGGCGGCACGGGCTCGACCTGTGCCCGCTGTGCCGGATCATCGCCGAGAACCGCGCCCGGCTGGCGTCCACAGCCTGACTCAACATTTGGGGACTGACGTCAGACCTTGCGGTCGGCTACCATCCCTCTACGCGGGCTGACCTGCGCTCGCGTGACACACTGGGTCCGTGACACGCACGGTCTACGGCCCACCGACCCAGCTCGCGGTCCGCGGCATCGGAGTGGGCGCCGCCGGCCTCGGCCTGGTCACCATCGCGCTGACGATCGTGCTCGCGGCCGACCCCGCCGGCTGGCTGCGCGGCACGCTGCTGGTGCTGCTGGCGCTGGCCGCGGTCGTGTCGCTGGTCATCCTGCTCGTCGGTGTGCTGCGGGTGTTCGGCCGCGGCACCCGGCTGGTGCTCGACGACGACGGGTTCGTCAACGCGACGGGGTTCGGCGTCGGGCGGCGGGTGCCGTGGCGCGACGTCCGCAAGGTGCAGACCGACGGCGCCATCGTCTCCGTCGACCTCTCCGGCGGCCGGCAGAGCCTCATCCGCACCACGTCCATCGACGTCGAGCCGCGGGTGCTGGCCCGTGAGCTGCGCGGACGGCTCAACCAGGACCGCGGCTACCGGCCGTTGTCGGGCCAGGACGAGGCGCGCTGAACGCATGGCTGTCCGGGCCGCCGGGCACACTGGGATGAGTGCGTAGATCTCTGATCCTGCTGACGATCGCCGTCCTGGCGACGGCCGGGTGCGCCGCCGGGCCCGGCGGCGCCGGCGACGGACGCACCCCGGTCGCGCCGTGGGCAGCGGGCGACCCGACGGAATCGACGTCACAGTCACCCCCGCTGGACCCGGGCCGTCCACCCGCCGCGAGCCGAACGCCGTCGCCGTCCCCCAGTTCGACACCCACACCGAGCCCGACGCCCACGCCGCCGGCCACCCTGCCCGGCGGCGGGACGACGATCCTGCCCGAGCACCGGCTGGTCGGGTTCGCCGGCGGCCGCTCACCGGCGTTCGGGCGGCTGGTCCCGGAGGGCCTCGACGCCGCGGCCGAGCAGATCGACGCGATCGCCGCCTCGTACACCGGCGACGGGCGCAGCGTGCTGCCGGTATTCGAGCTGATCACCGTCGTCGCCCACGGGTCGCCGGCGGCCGACGGGCTGTACCGCACGCACGAGCCCGATGACGTCATCGCGGCGTACCTGGCGGCGGCCCGGCGCCACGGCGCCCTGCTGCTGCTCAACGTCCAGCCCGGGCGGGCCGGCTTCCTCGACGAGGTGGCCCGGCTGGAGCCGTGGCTGACCGAGCCCGACGTCGGGCTGGCGCTGGACCCGGAGTGGGCGGTCGGGCCGGACGAGGTCCCGGGCGACGTCTACGGCAGTACGACCGGCGCCGAGCTGGACTCCGTCGCCGCCTACCTGTCGACGCTGGTCGCCGCGCACGACCTGCCCGAGAAGGTCATGGTGTTCCACCAGGTGCACGCGTCGGTCGTCCTCGACGAGGCCGCGTTGCTGCCGCACCCGGGCGTCGTCACCATCAAGAGCGTCGACGGCATCGGCAACCGCGCGGAGAAGGAGCGGACCTGGACCACGCTCATGCGCACGAAGCCGCCGCACGTCGCCGCCGGCTTCAAGCTGTTCTTCGAGGAGGACGCCGCGCGGGGGCCGCTGATGACACCCGCCGAGGTGCTCGCGCTGCTGCCGACGCCTGACTACGTGCTGTACGAGTGAGTCAGCAGACCGCGCCGGCGTCGACCGGCTCGTCGGCCGCGGGCTCGTCCGTCGCGCCCTCGGTCGGCTCTTCGGCCGGCTCGTCCGTCTCGCCGGAGGCCTGCTCGATGGTGGCGCCGGAGCGGTCGCTGCTGGCGTTGTCGGCGCTCTGGCCGGTCGCCTCGGTGGTGTCCTCGGGCGGCGGCGTCGTCTCGCCGGTCTCGCCGCCCTCGGGGGCGGCCGGGGTGCCGGCGAGGATCTCCTGGATGCGTGCGTGCAGCTGGTCGTAGTCGGGGTCGCTCGACGTGGTGCCCATGCTGCCGAAGAACTCGTTGTCGAGGGTCAGGCTCTCCAGCGGCTGGGTGCGGACCTTGACCATGAGCTCGATCAGCGCCGGGAACAGGTCGGCGGGCACGTCGGAGGTGATGATGTCGCCGGCCGCCGAGGCGAGGCTCTGGTACTGGCTGAGCAGCGTGGCCGGGTCGGCCTTGTCGACGATGGCGTTCATGACGCAGCGCTGCCGCTCCATGCGCTCGTAGTCGTCGCTGCCGCAGCGCGAGCGGGCGAACCAGAGCGCCTGGAAACCGTCGAGCAGCTGGTCGTCGCCCTGCTGGATGTAGCCGTTGGCCTCGGTGCAGGTGCCGTCGGGGAGGCTCTTGTTGCCCCACGGGATGTCGCGCGGCACGTCGACGGTGATGCCGCCGAGGGCGTTGACGACCGCCTCGAAGCCGGCGAGGTCGACCATGATGAAGTAGTCGACCTCGATGCCCAGCGCGCCCTCGACCGCCCACTTGGTGGCGTCGGCGCCAGGGTCGCCGACGCCCTCGAACACCTCGGGGTGGTCGCGCGGCACGTTGGCGTAGACGGCGTTGAGCATCCACTCGAGCGGGTCGCCGCCGCCGCTGAACCCGTCGGGATAGGCCTCGGCGAGCGGCGTGCCCTCGGGGAACGGGATGCCCTGCAGGTTGCGCGGCAGCGAGATCATCGTGGTCGCGCCGGTCTCGGTGTCGATGCTGGCGACGATCTGGGTGTCCGGACGTAGTCCGGTGCGGCCCTCGCCGGCGTCGCCGCCGAGGAAGAGCACGTTCAGCCGCGGCTTGTCCGCCCACGGGTCGGAGATGTCGACGTCAGGCGTGGTGTTGCTGGCGCCGCTGGAGGAGATGTTGCCGACCAGCTCGCGCTGGGTGAATGCGTACCGGGAGCCGACCGCCATCGGCGCGACCACGACCGACGCGCAGACGATGACGACGGCCGCGCCGGCCAGCCGCTTGCCGGTGGTCAGGCCGTCCGGCTCCAACGACCGGTGGCTGCCGAGCGCGATGAGCAGCCAGGCCACGGCGCCGGCCGCGAGCGCCGTCCCGAGGATCAGCATCATCTGGCGGTCGCCGCCGTACGACGCCAGTTCGCCGGGCGGCACGAGCACGACGACGGCGAGCCCGAAGATGAGCAGCGCGACGAGGATCACCAGCAGCGTCGTGCCGAGCCGGCGCTTGCCGGCGGCGATGAACCCGGCGCCGGGGACCAGCGAGCCGAGTGCGGTGAGCCCGATGAAGCGGCCGTAGCGTCCGTTGCGCTCGGCCCGGCGCGTCTGCAGCCGGGAGCGTCGAGCACCTTGGCCTCGTCGTGCACGCTGCACCGGCCGGTCACCCCTCCTTGCTCTCACGTCGTCAGCTCTCATGATCCGCTCTATTCGCCGAAGCCAGGATAATCACACCTCGGCCCGGCACCGGCGGACGTCGACCCAACGCCCCTGTGTACAAGACGCCCGAACCCGCGCATAAGTTGCCTACGTGACCACGGTCACGGCCTCAACAACGCTCTGACGTCGGCATCTTCGACTTGGGTGAAGTCGTCGTACCACTCGCCGACCGCGAGGAACGTCGCCGGGATCTCCAGCGCGACGACCGCGTCCACGACCTCCGCCAGCTCGTCCACCGTGTCCGCCGGCCCCACCGGCACCGCCACGACGACGACGCGCGGCCCCGGTTCCGCCGTCGCGAGCAGCTCGGCCGCCGCCCTCATCGTCGCGCCCGTCGCGATCCCGTCGTCCACCAGGACGACGGTGCGGCCGGCCAGCCGCAGGGCCGGGCGGCCGCCGCGCAGGAGCCGCTGGCGTTGCTCGGCCGCGGCCTGGGCGTCGGCGAAGACCACCTCGACCTCTGCGTCGCCGAGCCGGATGCGCCGGGCCACCTCGGCGTTCACCACCCGGTGCCCCGACGCCGTGACGGCGCCCAGCGCCAGCTCTGGCTGCCACGGCACGCCGGCCTTGCGCACCACGAGCACGTCCAGCTCGCCGCCCAGTGCCGCGGCCACCGGCGCCGCGACGGCCACCCCGCCGCGCGGCAGCCCCAGCACCAGCACGTCCCCGACGTCGCCGAGCTGCTCCTGGACCGCCGCGCCCAGCTGCTCACCAGCCTCGCGACGATCGCGCCAGGCTCGCCCGCGAGATCTCACACCACCCGACTTTGCCGTCTCCGGCGCAGGAACGGTAGCCTTGCGTCGCCCGGTGTTGCACGCAGTGCTCCCTCGGGCATGGAGGCGTCGCCTAGCCCGGTTTATGGCGCCCGCCTGCTAAGCGGGTTGAGGGCTCAAACCCTCTCGCGGGTTCAAATCCCGCCGCCTCCGCACCACCAGCACCAATGCCGAGGGCCGGTCCGAACCAGGACCGGCCCGACGTGCGTCCGGTCTCAATTCTGATCTCAGTTGTCAGAGTCCGCAGGGAAGCCGCACTAGGTGCAGGTCGCGAGGGCAGTCGCCCTAACTCAGTCGGGCGTAGAGATCGACGTTGTTGCCGTCGGGGTCGCGCACGGTCGCGATCCGATGTCCCCATGGAGCGTCGAACGGCTCGTGCGCGCTGCCTAATCCCACATCTGCTAGCTCCCGATAGATCTCGTCGACCTCGGACGGCGAGCCGAACTCGAAAGCGAGCGCGGTGTGGGCACCTCCGGTCGGTGGCGTCCAGTCCGGATAGAACACCTTGGCATTGGCTGCGTCGTCCAGCATGAGCTTGAACCCCGGCATCAACTCGCACTCGATGTGGGCGCTGGTCACGTCTCCGAAGTCGAGGCCGAGCCGCCGATAGAAGTCGACCGATGCGGCGATGTCCGAGACGATCAGCGCAAGGGCATTGGCTTGTGGTTTCATGCTCGCCACGGTAATGGCGAGGTCCGACAGTTGACCGCGCCATAAACGCGTGGAAGTGGTCGACGACGTCGGGCTACGGTCGGGGCCGTGATCTACCATCACCCGTTGGCGTACCTGGTCGGGATCGAGGGTCTGGCGCTGTTGCGGGCGTGGGCCGGTGAGCACGATCAGGCGTTCGTCGAGGCGCGGCTGGCCGAGGTACGCCGGCTGCTGGACGACGAGACGCTGGCCGGCCACGACGGCGTGGTCGTGCGTCGCGGCGACACGCTGGCAGGCTACGAGGCGTGGGCGACGACGTACGACGAGCCGCGCAACAGCCTGTTCGACGTCGACGAGCCGGTCATGCACGCCATTCTGGACGAACTGCCGGCCGGAACGGTCCTCGACGCGGCCTGTGGCACGGGGCGGTACGCGGCGTACCTGGCCGGTCGCGGGCACCGGATCGTCGGTGTGGACAGCTCACCCGCGATGCTCGGCCGAGCCCGCACCCGAGTGCCGGACGGGACGTTCCTGAGCGGCGAGCTGCACGAGTTGCCCGTGGACGACGACTCGGTGGACATCGTGGTCTGCGCCTTGGCGCTGGTCCACGTCCCGTCGCTGGCCCCGGTGATGGCAGAGTTCGCCCGCGTGCTGCGCCCCGGAGGGCACCTGGTCATCTCCGACGTCCACCGCGACCTCGTGCTGCTGGGCTCGGTCGTCCACTCGCCCGGACCGGCCGGCGAGCCGGGCGTCACGCCGACCTACCGACACCTCACCGGCGACTACCTTCGCGCGGCGCTGCCGGCCGGGTTCCAGGTCCGGCGCTGTGAGGAACCCCGGCCCGCGACGCCGGACCAACCGGTCCCGCCGCCCGCGGAGGCCGCCGCCATCGGCGACTGGGCGGACTGGCCGTGGACCCTGCTGCCCGTGGTTCCCGCGGTGGTCCGGGCCGTGTGGGACAAGCCGTCCACCGTCATCTGGCACTTCCAGCTCTCGTGAGTCGTTCCTCGACCGTTACCCGCTCAGCCATCGAGTCTCACCTGGACTGTTGCTAGTGTCGGGACCGCTTTCGACGTGCTCACGAGAGGCATCCGCAGGTGATCTCTTCGTCCAAGCGGTCCGCGGTCGCGGCTGCCCTGGTCCTGTCCGCCGGCGTCCTGGCCGGGTGTGGTGGCGGCGACGACGCCGAGGCGGGGGACGAGTCCTCCGCGACGCCGGCATGGGAGTCGACGCCCGCGGGGGCGGCGCCGACGGACGCGGAGACCCCGGCGACGGAGGCGACGGACGGCGGGACGGAGGAGCCGGCCGCGCCCGGTGGGGCGGCGGAGAGCGGCGAGGCCCCGGCCGACCCGCCCGCTGGCGGCACCGAGGGCGACGCGGCGGGGGATGCTGCGGGCGCACCGGACGACGGCGGTGACGGCGGCGACCAGCCGCCGCCCGATCCGGACGACGCCGAGGACCCGCCGGCGGCCGACCCGATCGCGCAGCCGGTCGACGCGTGCACGCTGGGCGTCGAGGCGATCGTCGGCGTGCTCGGCGCGAACCCGACGTCCGAGGACACCTCTGAGGCGACGGAGTTCGGCCCGGGCTGTTCCTGGACCGGCAGCACCGGCCACGAGCTGATCGTCGACATCTCGACGTTCGACGACTGGGTCAGCGCCGCCGACATGCTCGGCGGCGACACCGAGGACATCGCCGACCTCGGGACCGAGGCGTGGGCGTCGCTGAGCGCGCCGTCGAACCTGCAGGTCGCCTGGCGCCGCGACGACGTCTCCGTCACGCTCGCCGCCAGCCTCGACAGCGGCGGCGACACGCTCGTCGACGTCGCGCGGATCATCGACGCCGCGCTGCTGGCCGCGGGCTACTAACTGATCACGTACTCGTCGCCGACGGCCTCGCGCAGCTCGTCCTTCGAGACGTCGGCCGAGGGCGCGGTCAGGTGCCAGCGGTGGCCGAACGGGTCGTACAGCCAACCGCCGCGGCCGTACGGCGAGTCGGTGACCGGACGGTCGACGGTCGCCCCGGCCGCGATCGCCCGCGCGAACAGGCCGTCCACGTCGTCGACGGTGAGGACGAGCGACACCGCGGTGCGGCCGGGGTCGGGCGCGTAGACGCCGCCCTCCGGCCACTCGTCGGCGATCATGAGGACGGCGCCCTCGACGGTGAACTCGGCGTGGCCGATCGTGCCGGTCGCCGGGTCGGTCCAGCGGCTCGTCTCGACCGCGCCGAACGCCGCGGCATAGAACTCGAGCGCGGCCGCGGTGTCCTTGGCACAGAGATACGGCGTGACGGTGGCCATGTCGGCTCCCCTCGATCCGGGTGACACAACCGACGCTAGAGCACCCGTCACCCTAGCCGCTTGGACGAATGTGACCTCACGGCGCCGTGGCCCCATGATCATCAACCTCTTGTGCTGTGATGGCGACACGAAAGGTTGATGATCATGGGCGACGGGCGGTCACATGCCCAGGCGCGCCTTGAGGCCGTCGAGCTCGGCCCAGAGCAGCGTCGGCAGGTGGTCGCCGAACTTGTCGAACCACTCGGTGATGCCCGGTACCTCGGCCCGCCATTCCTCCGGGTCGACCGCGAGGCACGCGGCCAGCTGCTCCGCCGTCAGGTCGAGCCCCGTGGTGTCCAGCGACTCCGGTGCCGGCACGTGGCCGATCGGCGTCTCCGTCGCCGCGGCCAGGCCGTCCAGCCGCTCGACGACCCACTTGAGGACGCGGCCGTTCTCGCCGAAGCCGGGCCAGAGGAAGCCGCCCTCGTCGTCGCGGCGGAACCAGTTGACGTAGAAGATCTTCGGGAGCTTGACCGCGTCGGCGTCCTTGCCCATGGCGATCCAGTGCGCGAAGTAGTCGCCGCCGTTGTAGCCGATGAACGGGAGCATCGCCATCGGGTCGCGCCGGACGACGCCCACCTGGCCGGTCGCCGCCGCCGTCGTCTCCGACGAGAGCGTGGCGCCCATGAAGACGCCGTGCGTCCAGTCCCGCGCCTCGGTGACCAGCGGGATCGTCGTCCGGC
Organism: Jiangella alkaliphila; assembly: GCF_900105925.1. NCBI lineage: Bacteria > Bacillati > Actinomycetota > Actinomycetes > Jiangellales > Jiangellaceae > Jiangella > Jiangella alkaliphila. The sequence goes on from NZ_LT629791.1 coordinate 1,064,298, forward strand.
GGCGGCCGCCGAACAGGATCGCCGAGATCGGCACGCCGCGCGGGTCGTCGAACTCCGGCGCGATGATCGGGCACTGCTCGATCGGCGTGCAGAACCGCGAGTTCGGGTGCGATGAGGGGCCCGGCGACGGCGGATTCCAATCACGGCCCTTCCAGTCGGTCAGGTGGGCCGGCTCGTCGTCCGTCATGCCCTCCCACCAGATGTCGCCGTCGTCGGTGAGCGCGACGTTGGTGAAGACGCTGTTGCCCTTGGCGATGGTGCGCATCGCGTTCGGGTTGGTCTTCCAGCCGGTGCCGGGCGCGACGCCGAACAGGCCGAACTCGGGGTTGACGGCGTAGAGGCGGCCGTCGTCGCCGAAGCGCATCCACGCGATGTCGTCGCCGAGCGTCTCGACCTTCCAGCCCGGGATGGTCGGCTCCAGCATCGCCAGGTTCGTCTTGCCACACGCCGACGGGAACGCGGCGGCGATGTAGTGCACAGCGCCGTGCGGAGCGGTCAGCTTCAGGATGAGCATGTGCTCGGCCAGCCAGCCCTCGTCGCGGGCCATGGCGCTGGCGATGCGCAGCGAGTAGCACTTCTTGCCCAGCAGCGAGTTGCCACCGTAGCCGGAGCCGTACGACCAGATCATCCGCTCCTCGGGGAACTGGGTGATGAACTTGGTCTCGTTGCACGGCCACGCGACGTCCTGCTGGCCGGGCTCCAGCGGCGCCCCGACGCTGTGCAGGCAGGGCACGAAGTCGGCGTCGTCGCCCATCGCCTCGAGGACGTGGGCGCCCATGCGGGCCATGATCCGCATCGACACCGTCACGTATGGCGAGTCCGTCAGCTCGACGCCGAACATCGGGTTCGCCGCGGTCAGCGGGCCCATGCAGAACGGGATGACGTACATCGTGCGGCCGCGCATCGAGCCCCGGTAGAGCTCGGTCATCTCGGCCTTCATCTCGTTCGGGTCGCGCCAGTTGTTCGTCGGCCCCGCGTCCGCCTCGTCGACCGAGCAGATGAACGTCCGCTCCTCCACCCGCGCGACGTCCGTCGGGTCCGTCCGCGCCCAGAACGAGTTCGGCTTCTTCTCCGGGTTCAGCCGCGTCAGCGTTCCCGCGGCGACGAGCTCGTCGGTGAGGGCGGTCCACTCCTCGTCGGATCCGTCGCACCAGTGGATCCGGTCCGGCTGGGTCAGCTCCGCGACCTCGCGGACCCAGGCGAGCAGCCGGGCATGGGACGTCGGGACATCGTCGAGATCGAGATCGGCTCCGGGTTCGGCGAACGTCGTCATCTAGCGGTCACCCTCTTCGTGTCGGTGCGCGCAGTCGGCCCTGCAGCGCGTTCCGGGTATGCGGAGGCGACCCGATCTCAGGCCATTCGGAGACGGGCGATGTTCCGCGGGGATGCTCAGCACGCTAGGGCCGGCATCTCAAGGACTGGAACCGACAACGGGGTGATCAGGACCACACAGGGTGCCAAAATTCGGGACAAATCAGACACTGGTACGTACCTCACCTCACCACCGATGCGCAGTGGTACGGACCAGATCAGTCTTCAGCGCCGCCGGCCGCTCGGGCCCCGGCCGCTTCGTCAGACGACCACGCCCGCGCGGATGACGGTGCGTCCCTTCTCGTTCCAGAGCAGCGACGCGTCCGCGAACGGGTCGCCGTCGAACAGGATGATGTCGCCGGCCGCGCCCGGGCCGATGCGGCCGAGATCGTCGCGACCCAGAAGCTGGGCGTTGACCGACGTGGCCGAGCGGAGCGTGTCGAGCACGCCGAGCACTTCGGCCTGAAGCCGCAGCCCGACCAGCTGGTCGTCCTCGAGGTCGCCCATGAGGTCGGTGCCGAAGCCGACGCCGACGCCGGCGGTCCTCGCCAGTTCGATGGCGTGCTTGCCGGAGTCGAGGACCTCGCGGTTCTTCGCCTTGGAGATCGGGTTCAGCCCGACGGCGTCCCCGCGCCGGTCCATCGCGTCGTACGCCGCCAGCGTCGGCACCAGGAACGCGTCGTGGTCGGCCATCAGCTGGGCGGTCGCCTCGTCGAGCAGGTTGCCGTGCTCGATCGAGCGGACGCCGTTGCCGACGGCGTGCTCGATCGCCTCCGGTGAGTACGCGTGCGCGGCGACGTACGAGCCGCGCCGGGCGGCCTCGTCGGTGATCGCGCGGACCTCGTCGGCGCTGTACTGGGGCCGGCGGATCGGGTCGGTCAGCGACACGACGCCGCCGGACGCCATGATCTTGATCGCATGGGCGCCGCGCCGGAACCGGTCGCGGACCGCCGCTCGCACCGCGTCGACGCCGTCGACCACCTCGGACATGTGCGCGTGACCGACGCACAGATCGCGGTCGCCCGGACGGGGGTCGCCGTGGCCGCCGGTCTGGGACAGCGCCGGGCCGGTGTAGAAGTAGCGCGGCGCCCGGACGAGCCCCTCGTCCAGCGCCCGGGCGAGCCCAGGGTCGCCGCCCGCGACGTCGCGGACCGTCGTGAAGCCGCGGCGCAGGGCGTTGCTCAGGCGCCGGGCCGCCTTGAGCGCGACGTAGCTCAGCGGGCTCGACTCGATGCCGACCATGTCCAGCCCGACGCCGTACGCGTGGCAGTGCGCGTCGATCAGGCCCGGAACCACCGTGCCGCCCCGCGCGTCGATCGTGTCGCCGCCGCGGTCCTCGGTGTCGACCGTCTCGGGGTCGACGACGACGCCGTCGACGATGTGGACGTCGCCCTCGGTCAGCTCGGCGGAGAAGCCGTCGAAGATGCGCGCGTTCGTGATGGTCAGGCTGGCCGGCTGCTGGCCCATGGGCGGTCACCCTTTCGTCCCGTCGGTGTCATGTCACACGCTATAGGGGGCCGTCCGCGCTGGTCGTGAGCGGTCCGCCGGCCGGCGAGGTTATCCGATTTCGGCCTCGCCGCTCAGACCGGTACACTCGGTCACCGGTCCGCTTCGTCGCGGGTCGAGCGCCCGTAGCTCAACGGATAGAGCATCTGACTACGGATCAGAAGGTTAGGGGTTCGAATCCCTTCGGGCGCGCCAACCACAACCCCAGGCCAGCGAGTTGCTGCCTGGGGTTTCGTCGTGCCCGCGGGTCTAGCGCAGCGACTCGATCGCGGCAACGACGCGACCCCTGCCGGAAACGACGAAGCGGTGCTCGACGCCGGAGGTCGTGGTGACGACGACGCCGTTGGGGATGAAGCCCATGCTGCGATACGTCGCGACCGAGGCGATGTCGGCGACCGGGAGGTCGAGCGGTTCAGTGTCGGTGTTCAGTCTGTGGGCGCGAAAGGACAGCAGTTCGTTTGTCAGCGTGAGATGACCGCCCACGCTCAGGTCGCCGCGCCAATGATTCGCCTTCACGCGGATGAGTTCACCGCCCTGAGCCACGCGACCGCCCTCCTGCTCGATATTCCGTTACCGGCGCAGCGTATCGGCAGCACCCGTGACGTTGAGCAGGCCGGCGAGATGCGAGACTAAACCTGGCCCCTGTTCGTTTTGTTCGTTTAAACTGAGGGGAGGAGGCGATCATGGCGAGAACGGCAGCAAGCAGCAACGTCAGAACATATATGCCCGACGAGCAGCAGGACGCCCAGATCCTCGACTTCGTGAAGGCGCTCGAGGCCGCCGGCCGGGTCGGTCCAGACGTGCGTCCCGCGCTGGTCGCGGCGAACGGCGCCCGGCTCGAACTGCCGGAGGCCATGTATCACGTACTGCTCCAGGTCGCCGAGACCCTGTCAAGCGGTATGGGCGTCACCATCGCCCCAATGAACGCCATGCTGACCACTCAGGAGGCAGCCGATTTCCTCGGGATCGCGCGCCCGACCCTGGTACGCATCCTCGAGCGCGGCGACATTCCGATGACGAAGCCAGGACGGCACCGGTTCGTCCAGCTCAGAGATCTGCTCGACTATCAGTCGCAGCAGCGCGAGCAGACGCGAACCACTCTCGACGAACTGGTCGAGGATGCCGTCGACACCGACCTGTACTCGGCGACCGACGGACCTCCGCCGGTGACGCGCTGACACATGAGCTTCCCCGCGTTCATCGACACCTGCGCTCTTTACAGTGCCACCCTCACTGACACGTTGCTTCGGATCGCCGAGGAGCGCGCGTTCCGGCCGCACTGGTCCGCTGGAGTGATGACCGAGCTGGCGAGCGTGCTCGTGCGCGAGGCCGGACTCAAGCGTGAGCAGGCCGCCCGCCGAATCGCCCAGATGCAACGGGCGTTCCCGGCGGCGGAGGTCATCGAGTACGAGCCGCTCATCGAGGTGATGAGCTGCGATCAGAAGGACCGCCACGTTCTTGCCGCTGCGGTACACGGTGGGTGCGAGGTGCTCGTGACGTTCAACCTCAAGGACTTTCCGCCCGAGTCGACCGAGCCGTTCCATGTCACGGTCGTCAGCCCGGACGCATTTCTCCTCGACCAGCTCGATCTGTATCCGGCGAAGGTGGGACGAGCGCTCCTTGCGCAGCTCACGGCCGCGAAACGGCCACCGCTGACGATGGGACAACTCCTCGGCCGACTGGCTCGCGCCGGTGTGCCGGGCTTCGCCGCCGAGACCCGCCGCCACGAGTTCGCCTGAGCCCCGCCGTGCCTGAGCGCCTGCGCTTCGAGTGGCAGAGCATCTGACTACGGATCAGAAGGTTAGGGTTCGATGCCGAGCTCTCAGAGGGGCGGCTCCGGCGCGATCCGATCGAGCTGTGGGTCGGGGACATGCCGCGGCCGCGACCGTTCCGGCTTCCACAGCAGCGCGCCGACCCCCAGCCAGGCGACGCACAGCAATGCGCCGGCGCCGATCAGCACCGCTCCGGCCAGCCGACCGCCCGGGCTACCGTCGTCCACGTAGAACTCTGAGGCGTCCGACGGCTGGCTCGCCAGGAGCGTGATCAGGCCGGCGAGCAGGAGCAGGATCGCCAGGATACCGAGGGTCATCTGATACGGGTTGACCGGCTTTGGGGTGGGTGTAGACATCCTTCACCTCCAGATCCGTCAGGGTAGGCAAGGGCTGCGTCGCGTTGATGCACAGCAGCACGCCCGGCTACATGCGTCTCAGGTCTCGCCTGGCCATGGCCGGAGTCATGGCGGCGCTCGCCGCCGGCCGCCGAGTCGACGTCGGCGACGGCCCGGTCGTCGGGCACGGTCTGGTGCACGAAGGGCGTCGCCGGTCCGGCCCGCGCAGTGGTACCCGGGCTGGTACCAGTTCGCCTGGCGGTGCTGACCAGCCAGGCAGGTTAGGACCAGGCCCCGGTTTCCGCCGCCGCTCGGACGACGTCGCGGAAGTCGCGGGCCGGGCGGCCGAGGGCGCGCTCCACGCCGTCGGAGAGGTAGGCGTCGATGCCGCGGCGGACCGGGCTGACCATGATCGCGTACCCCTCTGCGTCGTCCGCGGACCAGCCCTGACCCACCAGCTCGCGCACGAGGTCGTCGTGCTCGATGTGGGTGTAGCGGACGTCGCGGCCGGACGCCGCAGCGATCTCCGCGGCCGCCTCGGCCATCGTCAGGGCGCGCGGCCCGGACAGCTCGTACGTCTGCCCGACATGATGGTCCTCGGTCAGCGCCGCGACGCCGACCGCCGCGATGTCGTCGGCGTCGACGAAGCTCGCGGCACCGTCGCCGGCGGACAGCCGCAGGTCGCCGGACAGGACGGCGTCGCGGAAGAAGCCCTCGCTGAAGTTCTGTGCGAACCATCCCGGCCGCAGGATCGTCCAGTCCACCGCGGCCGGACGCAGCGCCGCCTCGCCGTCGATGTGCGGGTTGCCTTCCATCAGGTCCGCCGGCAGGTAGTCGGGCACGTCGACGCCGCGGCCGGAGAGCAGCACGATCCGCTCGACCCCGCTGCGGATCGCGGCGTCGACGAACGGACGGGTGAGCGGGGCGGCGTCGTACGGCACCACGAACGCCGAGCGCACGCCGTCGAGGGCGGCCGGCCAGGTGGCGTCGTCGGTCCAGTCGAACGGCGGGCTGCTGGTGCGTCCGGCCTGCCGCACGGGCACACCGAGGTCGTCGAGACGGGCGGCGACCCGGCGGCCGACCTTGCCGGTGGCGCCAATGAGGAGAATCGTCATGCCGCCAGCCAACCTCCGTCTGGGTGGACTCTGAATGGTCCAGACGCTCCGATTCATGCGACGTCGTCTACGGTGGTGGGATGGACGCGCTGACCGAGTTGCTCGACGGCGTCCGGGCGAGCGGCGCACTGATCGGGCGGACGGTGCTCGACCCGAGGTGGTCGGTGCGGTTCGCGACCGGCTCCGAACTGACGCTGCTCGCCGTCCTCGACGGGACCGCCTGGCTCCGGTCGGCCGACGGCGAGCCGGTGCGGGTCGGCGCCGGCGATGTCGCCGTCGTCCGCGGGCCGGAGCCGTTCACCGTCGCCGCCGACCCGGCCGCGCGGCCCGAGGACGCCGTCAAGCTCGCCGACTACTGCGCGTGGAGCGTGCAGGCGGGCGCGGCCGGACGGACCTGCGACCCGGGCGCTGTCGGCGACGCCGTCGTGCTCACCGGGACCTACGACGGCGCCGCAGGCATCAGCGAACGGCTGCTCGACGCGCTGCCGCGCGTGCTGGTGATCGCCGACGACGACTGCCCGTGCCCCATGCTGGACCTCGTCGCCGCCGAGCTCGCCGCCGACCGACCCGGTCAGCAGGTCGTGCTCGACCGCCTGCTCGACCTCCTGCTGGTCTCGACGCTGCGCGGATGGTTCGACCGGCCGCAGGCGCAGGCGCCGCACTGGTACGGGCGACTGGACGACTCGCCGGTCAGCCAAGCGCTCCGGCTCCTGCACGACGACCCCGGCCACGGGTGGACGGTCGGCTCGCTGGCCGCCGCGATCGGAGTGTCGAGGGCGCTGCTGGCCCGCGACTTCGCCGCTCGGGTGGGCGAGCCGCCGATGAGCTACCTGGCCGGTTGGCGGCTCTCGATCGCCGCCGACCTGCTGCGCGAGACCGACGCGACCATCGAGAGCATCGCCGGCCAGGTCGGGTACGGCAGCGCGTTCGCGCTCAGCGCCGCGTTCAAGCGACGCCGCGGTCTGACTCCGTCGCAGCACCGGGCGATCAGCCGGCCGGCGCCCGGCCTCCGCGCCGCCGCGGGCTGACCCCGTCAGACACCGATCGATCGGTGCCGGCACCTCGCCGGCGGTCGCGCCCGCCGGGATCAGGGGTCGGCGGATGCAGTTCTGGCGGCTGCTCCATGGCTGTCCGACGTCGACGTCGAACGGCGGGCGAGGTGCTCGGCGTGCCCGTTGGCTTGCGGCGTCAGTCCACCGGCATCACCTGCCGTACCGCACAGGCTGTGCGGGTGAGGTCGCGGAAGTCGATCTGCTCGCCACCCCCGAACACGCGGACGGCGACGCCGGGCTCGGCCAGCCAGAACAGCTCGCCGACGTCGGTGAGTCCGGGGCCGTCGAGGTGCAGGAACGGTTCGGTCGCCCAGGCGGCGGGATCGCGTTCGAGGTACCCGACCAGGAACTCCCGCAGCGCCGCCACGTCGGTGAAGGACGGACTGCGCATGACCGTGACCTGGAGGTCGACCCGGTAGGACTCGTCGGGGTAGGGCCCGGACTCCCAGACGCGCGACAGGAAGCCGACGTCTTCCCACTCGTACTCGAAGTCGGTGACCATCGGTCCGATGCCTTGCGGCACCCAGCCGACCGCGAAGCCGTCGAGCAACGGCCGCTGCCGGGGCGGCGGCATTGGTCTGCAGTCGACGGTCCGGCTCGCGACGACGGGCGCCGTCCCAGGGCTTGCCAGCACAGCACCTGCGGAGGGGCCACCGGCCGACCCGCTCCCGGCCGATCCCAACGGCCCGGCCCACATACCTCCCGTCGGCGCGGCCCGCGCCGGCGCACTTGCTGGCAGGACACCTGCCGTAGATCCACTCGCCTGTCCGCCCGTGGCCAGCCCGCTCGACGTCGGCGTAATCTCCGCTGCGGAGCCGGCCATCGAACCTCCCGCGACCAGCGCGGCAACCGTCAGGCCGCACACCGCGGCACCCTTGATGAGCTGCATGAACGCCATTCCTCTCCCACGACCACACGAGGCCCGGAGGCCCCGGCCCGGCGATCCGGCCGGACCCCTTCATCGTTCGCCGAACCGGCCCTCGCCCGCTCCCGCCAAACCCGGAAATGTGGACAAGTCAGCAGATCGGAGTGGGCTGTGGACAACGGCGTCCGCGTGGCGCCTCCACGGTGACGAACCGGGGCCGGTTACGATCCGCTGTGATCGACAAGTCTCTGGGGGGAGGCGGCGTGGTGGGCACGTTCGGGCCCCCGGCGCCTCGATTGGGTGCGGGAGTAGGAGATCGATGCCGCTGACGCTGCGCTATGCCGCGCGCTCCGACGTCGGCCTGGTCCGGGAGGGCAATGAGGATTCCGGCTACGCCGGTCCCTATCTCCTGGCGGTCGCCGACGGGATGGGCGGTCACGCAGCGGGTGAGGTCGCCAGCCGGGCGGCCATCGACGAGCTCGTCAACGCCGACCATCTGCCCGACGGCGACCCGATCGACGTGCTGTCGGCGGCCGTCAGCGCCGCCAACGGCCGCATCGACGACATGGCGCGCGCCGATCCGTCCCGCGCCGGCATGGGCACGACGTCGACGACGCTGCTGTGGAACGGCGTCCAGCTGGCGCTCGGCCACATCGGCGACTCCCGGGCCTACCTGCTGCGCAACGGGTCTCTGACGCAGATCACCCGCGATCACACGTTCGTCCAGTCGCTGGTCGACGACGGGCGCATCACCCCGGAGGACGCCCGCGAGCACCCCGCGCGCTCCGTCGTGACGAAGGTGCTCCAGGGGCAGTCACCGATCCACCCGGACTACTCGATCATCGATGTGCAGGCCGGCGACCGGGTGTTGATCTGCAGCGACGGGCTGTCTGACGTCGTCACGGACCAGGAGATCGAGTCGCTGCTGGCTCGCGCGCACACCATCGACGACGCCGCCGAGCAGCTCATCACGACCGCCCTCGACGCCGGCGCGCCGGACAACGTCACCGTCGTCATCGGCGAGCTCGTCGACGCCGAGGCGGCCGGCGCCGGCGCCGGCGCGACCAGCGAGTCGTTCATCGTCGGGTCGGCGGCGGAGAGCATCGAGGACGGCCAGCCGGCGGAGCTCGAGCATGACCCTGAGGCCATGCGCTACGCCCCCCGCGCCCGACGGCGACGTCGCCGGCTCTGGGTACGGCCGGTGATCGCGGTCGCCGCGGTGGTCGCGGTCGGCTGGGCCGGCCTGACGTACGCCAACGGCTGGGTGCGCGACCAGTACTACGTCGGCGTCAGCGACGGCCAGGTCGCGATCTACCAGGGCGTCCGGCACGAGCTCGGCCCCGTGCATCTGTCCGAGCTGCACGCGGTCCCCGGCGGCCTGCCACTGGACGCGCTGCCGACCGTCTACCGCGACGAGGTCGGCGCGACCATCGCCGCCGGCGACCTCGACGAGGCGGAGCAGCTGGTCGACACGCTGCGGGTGCGCGCCTGCCGCGCGCACCAACGCGAGACGACGAACGCATCGGACAACGGGGACGAGTGGCTCGGCGACGACGTCGGCTTCCCCGGCCTGCTCTGCTCCGAGTAGCCGGTACCTCTGCGGCCACCTTGACGCTCGTCGGGGGATAGACCTGGTGCCATCGACCCGACGACGGACGCGGCGCTGAGCGCTGGCCGTCGAAAGTACCGCTCAGACCAGGACGACCTTGCCCGTCGTCCGGCGGGTGGAGAGGGCGGTGTGGGCGTCGGCGGCGCGTTCGAGCGGGAAGCGATGCACCAACGGGACCAGGCGGCCCGCAGCGGCCTCGGCCAGCGCCTGGGTCTCCAGCCCGCGCAGGAACCCCGGCCGCCCGACCTGGTGCCGGCTGATCGGCCAGGTCGCGGTGAGGCCGCGGTCGACGAGGTCGGGGGAGGAGAACGGGAGCAGCTCGCCGGACGACCAGCCGAACATCACCAGCCGGCCACCGACGTCGAGGAGGTCCATCGCGGCGCGGCCGAGCGGACCGCCGACGCCGTCGAGGAGGAGGGTCGGCGCGCGGTCGCCGAGGGCGGTGCGGACCCGCTCCGGCCAGTCGGGCGCGGTGTAGTCGACGGCGTGGTCGGCGCCCAGGTCACGGGCCCGCGCGACCTTGTCGTCACCACCGGCGACCCCGACGACGACGGCGCCGGCGTTGCGGCCCGCCTGCACGAGGAGACTCCCCACCCCACCCGCCGCGGCCGTCACCAGCACCACGTCGTCCGCCGTCAGCGCGGCCCGCGACAGCACGCCGACCGCCGTCCGGCCGGTACCGATCATCGCCACGGCCGCGTCGGCGGCAAGAGAGTCCGGCAGCACGTGCACCGACTCGACCGGCACGACCGCCAGCCGCGCGTACCCGGCGCCGGCCGCACCCAGGTGCGCGACGACCCGCCGGCCCACCCAGGCGGGGTCGACACCGTCGCCGGCGGAGTCGACGGTGCCGGCCACCTCGCGGCCGGGGATCGACGGCAGCGCCGGCAACGGCAGCGGGCCGCCGCCCTCGCCCGATCGCAGCGTCGTGTCGATCAGGTGCACGCCACTGGCCTCGACGGCGACGCGGACCTGGCCGGCGGCGGGCACCGGGTCGGGCACCTCCTCGTAGCGCAGGTTCTCGGCCGGGCCGAACTCGTGCAGACGGATCGCGTGCATCCGGGGTCCTCCGAGGGGGTGTGACGGCAGCACACCCTGTCCGAGCGGCGCGGCAACCGTTGGCTCCACATGGTCTCGCCGCTACGCTAGAACCTGAATCAAAGTTGAGGTCAAGTCGAGGAGACCGCCGCCGTGGACACCGTCGCGTGGAACAAGTCCGAGCTGACCGTCGGCGAGCTGTCCCAACGCAGCGGCGTCGCGGTGTCGGCGTTGCACTTCTACGAGCGGCAGGGCCTCATCAGGTCGCGGCGCACCTCGGGCAACCAGCGACGATACCGGCGGGCGACGCTGCGGCGGGTCGCGCTGATCCGCATCGCCCAGCGCGTCGGCATCCCGCTCGCCGAGATCAACCGCGCGCTGGCCAACCTCCCCGACGGCCGCACCCCGAACCAGAAGGACTGGGAGGAGCTGTCCCATCGGTGGCGGGCCGACCTCGACGATCGGATCCAGCGGCTGCAGCAGTTGCGCGACGACTTCACCGACTGCATCGGCTGCGGCTGCCTGTCATTGCGCTGCTGCGCGCTGGCGAACACGCACGACGAACTGGGCGAGCACGGCCCGGGCCCGCGCCGGCTGATCGAGAACGGCATGGACACCGGCAGCTGCTGACCGTCGGCACCGCGCAATGATGAGGCCATGGCACTGTCGACGGCACTCACCGAACTGCTCGGCCTGCGCCACCCGATCGTGCAGGCGCCACTGGGCGGATCGGCCGGCGGCGCCCTCGCGCTGGCCGTGTCGGGCGCCGGCGGCCTCGGCATGCTCGGCGCCGCGTTCGGCGACCCCGAGTGGCTGGACCGTGAGGCCCCGATCGTCGCCGCGGGGACCGACCAGCCGTGGGGAGTCGGCTTCCTGACCTGGGCGATCGACGCCAGGGCGGTGGACCACGCCCTGGAGTACAGCCCGACCGCGGTCATGCTGTCCTTCGGCGACCCCAGCCCGTACGTCGAGCGCGTCCGTCAGGCGGGGGCGGTCCTGATCCTCCAGGTCACCGATCTGGACGAGGCCAGGCAGGCCGTCGACCTCGGCGCCGACGTCATCGTGGCGCAAGGCACCGAGGCCGGTGGGCACAGTGCCCGGCGGGGCCGGTCCACGTTGCCGTTCGTCCCGGTCGTGGTCGACCTCGCGGCGCCCGTGCCCGTGCTGGCGGCCGGCGGCATCGCCGACGGTCGCGGCGTCGCTGCCGCACTGGCGCTGGGCGCGGCCGGAGCCCTCATCGGCACCAGGTTCCAGGCCACCGCCGAAGCCCTGGTCGACCCCGCGACCACGAAGGCGATCATCGACGGGTCCCCGCAGGACACCGAGCGCAGCAACCTGCTCGACGTCGCCCGCGGCTCCCAGTGGCCGTCGAAGTACCTGGCCCGCACGCTCGGCCACCCGTACCTCGACCGATGGCGCGGCCGCGAGGCCGAGCTCGCCACGGACGCCCAGGCTCAGCAGGAGTACCAGGACGATGTCGCGCGAGGCGCCATTCCTCCACTGCCGGTCTGGGCGGGCGAGGCCGTCGACCTCATCTCCGACCTGCCGCACGCGGCCGACCTGGTCGCCACCCTCGCCGCCCAGGCCGAGGTCGCGCTGGCCAAGGCCGGACGGCGCTAGGCAGGCTCGACGTCCACCGCCTCCAGCGCGACCACCCCGGCTCCGACGACCCCCACGACGTCGCCGAGCCCGGCGAGCACCACCCGCACCGCCTTCGCCGCCGGCGGCATCGCCTCGCGTGCGACCGTCGCCGCGACCGGGTCCAGCAGCATCGCGCCCGCCCGGGTGACCCCGCCGCCCAGCACCACGAGCTCGGGCTCGAACACGTTCACCAGGTCGGTCAGCGCCTGTCCGAGCACGTCGGTTGTCTCCGTCCAGATCTGACGGGCCAAGGCGTCGCCGTCGCGTGCCGCCGCGGCGACGTCGGCGGCCGTCAGCGGGTCGGCCGAGCGCAGCGACGAGCCCGAGCCGAGGCCCGCCCGCAGCCCCTCCGCCGCTCGATCGGCGATATTCGTGCCGGACACGTACGCCTCCAGGCAGCCGCGGCGCCCGCACGTGCACAACCGCCCGCCGGGGCGCACCATCACGTGACCCAGCTCGCCGCCGTTCCCTGCGGCGCCCCGGTGCAGCCGTCCGCCGATGACCGCGCCGCCGCCCACCCCCGTCGAGATGGTCAGGTAGATCATCGTGCTGACGCCGCGGGCGGCGCCGAACCGGTGCTCGCCGAGCGCGGCGGCCGTCGCGTCGTTCTCCAGGTATGTCGGCACGCCGAACTCCTGGCGGGTCAGCTCGCCCACCGGGACGTCGATCCAGCCCGGCAGGTGCGGCGGCGAGATCAGCACGCCGGCGGCGCTGTCGAGCGGCCCGCCGCACGAGATCCCGACGGCATCGATCGGCCGGCCCAGCCCGGCCGCGGCCACCGCCCGATGGCCGAGGTCGAACAGCCGGGGGAGCACGGCGTCCGGGCCCTCCCAGCGACGGGTCGGCTCGACGATCAGGCCGTGCACCGCACCGTCAGGCGTGACGACGCCGACGGCCAGCTTGGTGCCGCCGATGTCCAGCCCCAGTACCGCGGCCATCAGGGCAGGGCTCGGGTCGAGGCGCGGTGGACGAGGCGGGTCGGCATGGTGATCGTCGTCGGGCCGGCCTCAGGGTCGGCGATGCGTTCCAGCAGACGGTTCACGGCGGCGGCGCCCAGCGCCTCCTCGTCCTGGTCGACGGCGGTCAGGCCGGGCACCACCAGGCTCATCCACGGCGCGTCGTCGAAGGAGACGACGCTGAGGTCGGCCGGGATGCTCAGGCCGACGTCCCCGGCCGCGCGCCACACGCCCTCGGCGAGCACGTTGTTGGCCGCGAACACCGCGGTAGGCCGGCGCGGGCCGGAGAGCAGTGCCGCGGCCGTCGCCCGCGCTGCCCCGACCTCGAGGTCAGCTCCGACGACGATGGAGGGGTCGAAGGGGACGCCGGCCGCGGCGAGGGCCGCCCGGTACCCGGCGTAGCGCTCACCGCCGGTGATCAGCGTGGAGGTGTCGACGAGCAACGCGACGCGCCGGTGACCCAGACCGAGCAGATATGCACTCACCTCCTGCGACGCCGCGCGGTCGGCGACCACCACCGCGTCGCAGGAGCCGGCCGCGAACTGCCGGTCGACTTCGACGACGGGGACGCGATGCCGGCACAGGTAGGTCGTGATGTCGGCCGAGGCGGGCGTGACGATCACGCCGGCGACCCGGCTCGCGACGAACGTCTCCGCGAGCTCGACCTGGGTCTGCGCCGACCCGCCGTCCTCGGCGAGGACCAGGCTGAAGCCGCGGGCGCGCGCCGTCTGCCCGATGCCGGCGGCGAGCCGGGCGTAGAACGAGTTGCGCAGATCGGTGACCAGCACGCCGATCGAGAGGCTGACCTGCTGTTTGAGGTACCGGGCCGTGGCGTCGGGGACGTACCGGAGCTCCTCGGCGGCGGCCAGGATGCGCTCACGCGCATCGGCGGCGACGTACCCGCGGCCGGTGAGGGCGCGCGACGCCGTCGACCGCGAGACACCGGCGGCCACAGCGACGTCCTTGATGGTCGCGCGGCGGGTCGGCGCCGCCGCGCCGTCACCGTTGAGCTGACGGCCCACTGCGCCTCCCTCGCGGCTCTGGCGACGGTCATTCCCGCTCGGCCGGCTCCGCGGCCCAGCCTAGCCGGACGTCGGTCCGGCCCTCCTCGCCTGCCGAACGCCGCCGGCCGGTGCTCAGCGAGCCAGCTGCGCCTGCCACCAGCTGACCGTCGCCGCCACCGCCTCGTCGAGCGGCGTGGGCCGCTGGCCGAACGTCGCCTGGAAGTCCGACGAGTCCAGGATGAACGGGCGGGAGAACTGGTAGCGGGTCTCCTTGAGCTCGCGCATCATCGGCACCGCGACCCCCAGGACGTCCTGGGCCCAGTACGGCAGCCGCCGGATCCGCGCCGGCGACGTGCCCGCGGCTGCGGCCGCCTGGTCCGCCAGCTCCCGCGCGCTGAACGGCGCCGCCGTCGGGACGTGCCAGGCCCGGCCGTAGGCACGCTCGTCGCTGCCGGCCGTGACGAGCGCGGCGGCGACGTCGTGGACGTACGTCCAGCTGCGGACGACGCTCGGATCGTGCAGGTAGGTGGCGGGCTTGCCGGCCAGCAGCGGCGGGAAGAACCGGTCGCCGACGTGCCCCTGGTCGCGCACGCCCGGCCCGTAGTAGTCCGACCCGCGCAGCTCGGTGACCCGGACCCGGCCCGCCTCGTGCGCCGCCAGTGCCTCCGCCCACATCCGGGCCCGGACCTGGGCCTTCACTCCGGGTCCGGCCAGCGGCAGGTCCTCGGTCATCGGGCCGTCGACCTGGCCGTACGGGTACAGGTTGCCCAGGATCGTCAGGGCGGCGCCGGTCGTCTGCGCGGTGCCGAGGATCGCGGCGGCCATCGGCGGCCAGTCCTGCGTCCAGCGGTGGTACTGCGGGTTGGCGCAGTTGTACAGCACGTCGGCGCCCTGCGTGACCTGCGTCAGCCGGGCCTCGTCGGCGGCGCTGGCCGCGACCTTCGTAACGCCGTCGGGGCCCGAACCGGACCGGCTGACGACGGTGACCTCGTGGCCGTCCGCGACCAGCCGCTCGGCCAGCAAGCGGCCGATCTGCCCGGCGCCGACGATGACGTGCTTGCCCATGACCTGCTCCTCAGTGTCTGTCGCTCCATTACGAGAGCAATGCTCTCTGTTCGGAGCGGAGATGTCAAGAGCAGTGCTCTCGACTTGGTGCGTTGCTCTGCTAGAGTCACCGGCATGAACGCCGGACGCACCGCACGCGAGCGCGCCCGGGCCGAGCTGACCAGGGAGATCACCGAGATCGCCCGGCGTCAGCTGGGTACCGAGGGCGCGGGCGGCCTCAACCTGCGTGCCATCGCCCGCGAGCTGGGAATGGTCTCCTCGGCCATCTACCGCTACTTCCCCAGCCGCGACGACCTGCTGACCACGCTGATCATCGACGCCTACAACGCGGTCGGCGAGGCGGTCGAACGGGCCGACGCCGCGTGCGACGCGGACGACCACGCGGGCCGGTGGCGGGCCGTCTGCCACGCCGTCCGCGACTGGGCGCTCGCGTACCCGTACGAGTACGCACTGATCTACGGCTCGCCGGTGCCGGGCTACCAGGCGCCGGTCGACACCGTCGGCCCGGCCGTGCGCGACACCGTCGTTTACGGGCGCATCCTCGCCTCCGCCTATGCGGCCGGCGTTCTGGCGTCGCCCGACGGGTTCCCGCCGCCGTCGCCGTCGTTCGCCGCCGACGCCGAGACCGTCCGCGAGATGATGCCCGGCCTGCCCGACGAGCTCGTCGCCCGGGCCATCACCGCCTGGACCGGCCTGTTCGGCTACCTCAACTTCGAGCTGTTCGGCCAGTTCGCCAACGTCGTCGACGACCGCGCCGGGTTGTTCGACCACCAGGTGCGCACGCTCGGCCGGCTGGTCGGGTTGCCCGCAACTTGACCTCAACTTTGCTTGAGGTTGCAGCATCGGTGGCATGCCTGCTCGCTCGTCCTCGCCGTCGCTGTTCAGCCGTGACCACCTGCCGCTCGCGATCGGCGCCGTCGCCCTGGTGACGCTCGGCGCGTTCGAGAACCGGGCGGTCGGCACCGCGCTGCCGACCCTGGTGCGCGAGTTCGACGCCGTCAGCAGCTTCGGCCTGGCCACGGCCGCGCCCATCGCGACCTATGTCGTCTCGCTGGCGCTGGCCGGCCTGTGGGCCGACCGGTCCGGCCCGGTGCCGCCGCTGCGGGCCGGCGCCGTCACGTTCGCCGTCGCGCAGGTGCTGGTCGGCACGGCCGCGGGAATGCCGCAGGTGATCGCGGGGCGGCTGCTCAGCGGCCTGGCCGAAGGGCTGATCGACGTCGGGATCATGGTGCTGATCGCGCGGGCGCTGCCGGAGGCGCTGCGGCCGCGGATGTTCTCGCTGTTCGCGGCCGCCTGGGTGCTGCCGTCGGTGGTCGGCCCGTTCCTGACGGGGATCGTCACCGAGGGCGTCGGGTGGCGGTGGGTGTTCCTCGGCGCGCTGGCAGTGCTGGTGCCGGTGTGGCTGCTGCTCCGGCCTGCGTTGCGGACGGTGCCGCCGTCTGCCGGGGCTGCCGGGGCGCCTGTACCTGGTGGCGCGTCGCGGTCGGTGCTGCCGTGGGCGTTCGTCGCGGCGGCGTCTGTTTTCGGGTTGTCGCTGGCCGGCGAGCACCTGTCCGCTGAGACCGTCCCCGCGGTCGCGATCGTCGTCCTGGGCGCCGCCGGAACGGTCCTCGCGGCGGTCCGGCTGCTGCCGCGAGGGACGTTCCGGGTGCGGCGCGGGCTGCCCGCCGTCGTGGCGCAGCGAGCGTTCGCCGGTGCCGCCTTCGGCGCGGTCGGGTCGTGGCTGCCGCTGCTGCTGACACTGGTACACGGCTTCAGCCCGACGACGGCCGGCGTCAGCCTGTCGATCACCGGCGTCACGTGGGCGGTCGGCTCCTGGCTGCAGGGCCGCGACCACGGCCGTCCGCCGGCGGTCGTCCTGCGGGCCGGGCTGGCCACGATGACCGCCGGCCTCGCCGTCACGACGCTGCTGGCCTGGCCGGCGGTGCCGACGGTGATCGGGCTGCTCGGCTGGGCGCTGGCCGGCCTCGGCATGGGGCTCACGTCGCCGGTGCTGTCGCTGCTGATCCTGGCCGGGTCGGACCGGACGAACCAGGGCCGCAACGTGAGCGCCGGGCAGCTCGCGGGGTCGCTCAGCACGGCCGCCGCGCTGGCGGTCAGCGGCGCCGCGGTCGCGCTGACCACGCCCGGCCCGGCGACGTTCGCGGGCATCCTCGTGGCCGGTGGCGTGGTCGCGCTCGGCGGACTGCTCACCGCCGGCCGCGTCGTCGACGACCGCACCACTGCCGTCGAGGCCGACGTGGCCCCGGTCGGCTGAGGCGGAACCGAGTGGCCGGCCGATAGCCTGCGCTCGTGGCCGACGTCGTCGAGGGACACCGACCCAGCCGGTCGCCGGAGGAGCTGGCCGCGCAGCTCGCCGACCGCGCTGAGGAGCTCGAGCCGCTCACGGCGAGCCTGCCGGACCGGCCCGGGAACCTGGTCGAGCTGGGCGCGGAGGCGCTGGCCGTCGCGGGGCTGCGGACGCTGCTGGACGGCGACGTCGCGACGCCGCTGCGGATCGCGGCCCGCGCCGTCGCGGCGGCCGGTGTGCTGCTCGGGCTCGATGCGCCCCTGCAGGTGGCCCTCGGCGGTCCGGGGCCGGTGACGCTGCCGCTACTGGCCGCGCGCCCCGTCGGGCTGGGCCCGCGGTCGCTCGTCCAGGCCACGCACGCCGCGCTGGCGACCCGCGACACCGTCGCGCTCGAGCTGTTCGCGGCCGTGCCGATCGAGCGCACGGCCCGCGAGCCGGTGTCGGCCGAGGAGGCGGCGTACGGGCTGGCGCACGCGCGCGGCCTGCAGCTCCTGCTGCGTGGTGACGCTGCCGGCAACGACCTGCTGCTGGAGGCGCTGCAGGGCTGCACCGATGGCGGCCTGCATCCGGCCGCGCGGGACTACGCGCTGTTCCTCGTCTCGCCGGAGATCGAGCTCACGCTGGGGCACCTGCAGCCCGGCGGCGATCAATTCGACCAGTCGCTACGCAACGCGCTGACGTTGCACCGCCGCTACTGGACCGAGGTCGAGGCCAATCCCGGCGAGCCGCAGGACAACGATCCGGCCGGCTTCATAGCGCTCGGACCGCTGGCCTGGGCCGCGCTGCGGCACGACCACGGCCTGCCGTCGGCCGTCCGGTCGGACTACCTGCCGGCGTCGGTCATCGCGGGCTCGGCACCGGCCCCGTGACCGCGACCACCTCGCCCGTCGCCGTCCCGTCGACCAGGTCGGCATAGACCCGCGCGACGTCGGCCGCCGGGACGCCGCGCGCGGGGTCCCAGCCGAACGCCTCGAGCGACTCGCGCACCCACCCCGGCGCGACGAGGTTGAGCCGCAGGCCGCGCGGCAGCTCCGGCGCCGCCGCCTCGACGAACGCCGCCAGCCCCGCGTTGACCAGCGCGCCGAACGACCCGCCCGGCAGCGGCTCGGCGAACGTGCCGCCGGTCAGCGTGATCGACCCGCCGTCGCGGACGTGGTGCAGCGCCGTCCGGGCCAGCCGCACCTGCCCGAGCAGTTTGCCCGGCAGCCCTGCGGTGAACTCGTCGTCGCTGGCCTCGACCAGATCGGCGGTCGGCGCGTTCGCCGCGCAACACACCACCGCGTCGACGCCGGACACCGTCGCGAACAGCTCTTCCACCGTCGCCGGCTCGCCCGTGTCCACCACGACGGGCCCCCGCCGCGACGCCCGGATCACCTCGTGCCCGCGCCCGGCCAGCTCCTCGGCCACCGCCGACCCCACGACCCCGCTCGCCCCGATGACGAGGATCTTCACAACTGCTCCTTCGTGTCCGGTCCGAACGCGAAGATCCCGGCCAGATGGGTACCTGACCGGGATCCTGGTGTGGTGCGCGAGGGGGGAGTTGAACCCCCACGTCCTTTCGGACACACGGACCTGAACCGTGCGCGTCTGCCTATTCCGCCACCCGCGCGTGGTGCGGCACCAAGGTTAACACGCCTCCGCGCGTGGTCGATTCCACGATCTGGGGGTCTGGATGTCAGCATGGGCGGGAAGACAGTGAGAGCCGCCGGAACCAGCCGCAGGCCGTCCTTCGTCACATAAGGTTGCGACGGCCGTTTCCGCACGGCCCCGATCCAGGGCGCGACCGCACCGCACTGCAACGCGCCGTTACGATCAGGGTCTTGCCCGCGGCACCAGGTGCGAGACGTGGAGGGAGGTACCCGTGGGGGTGTTGCAGCGCTTCGAGCGCCGGCTCGAGAGCATGGTCCAAGGTGCGTTCACCCGGGCGTTCCGCTCCGAGGTGCAGCCCGTGGAGATCGCCGCGGCGATCCAGCGCGAGCTCGACAACAACGCGCAGATCGTCAGCCGCGACCGGTCGCTCGTGCCGAACGACTTCGTGGTCGAGCTGGGTCCAGGCGACTACGACCGGCTCCAGGCGTACATCGGCACGCTGGCGACCGAGCTGGTCGAACTGGCCCGCGAACACGCCGAGCTGCAGCATTACGCCTTCACGGGACCGGTCGGGGTCGGGTTCGAGAGGCACGAGGACCTCGGCACCGGCGCCTTCCGCATCCGCAGTGCGGTCCGGGCCGGCGTCGACCGCGGGGCGTCGTTCGCGCCGACACCCACCAGCGAGCAGCAGGCCGACGCGTACCTCATCATCAACGGCACCCAGCATCCGGTGCTGCCGCCCGGTGTCGTGCTGGGGCGCGGCAGCGAGTGCGACCTTCGCATCGACGATGCCGGCGTCTCGCGCCGGCATCTGGAGATCCGCGTGTACCAGCAGGGACCGCAGTCCCAGCTGGTGGCCGTCGACCTCGGCTCCACCAATGGGACGGTCGTCGACGGCGCCCGGGTGGGCCAGGCGCCACTGACCGACGGTTCCCGCATCGTGATCGGTTCCACCGTGATCGACGTCCGTCGGCGCAGTCCCGGGAGGTGAACGAGTGTCGGAACTGACACTCACGGTCATCAAGCTCGGCTTCCTGGCCGTGCTGTGGCTGCTGATCCTCTCCGTCACGTCGGCCATGCGAGCCGACCTGTTCGGCGTGCGGCCCCCGAAGCAGCCCAAGCCGCAGCGCGAGGCCCGCGAGGCGGCCAAGCAGAACCGTCAGCCTCGCGGCGCCAAGGGCACCCCCACCAGGGCGTTCCTCGTCGAAGGACCCGACACTGGGAAGTCCGTGCCGCTCGACGGCACCCCGGTCACGTTCGGCCGCGGCGCCGACTGCACCGTGCCGCTGGCCGACGAGTACGTGTCGACGCAGCACGCCAGGCTGCGGTTCCACGACGGCCAGTGGTTCGTCGAGGATCTCGGCTCGACCAACGGCACGTATGTCGGCAACCAGCGGCTCACGCGCAGCACGCCGGTCACCGCCCGCAGCCGGTTCCGGCTCGGCAAGACCGTCGTTGAGCTGCGGAAGTAGGCCTCGATGCCGTTGACGCTGCGCTACGTCGCGCGCTCCGACGTCGGCCTGGTCCGGGAGGGCAACGAGGACTCCGGCTACGCCGGCCCCTACCTCCTGGCCGTCGCCGACGGCATGGGCGGCCACGCGGCCGGCGAGGTCGCCAGCCAAGCGGCCATCGACGAGCTGGTGCTGACCGAGCGCGAACCCCGCGACAGCGACCCGCTGCAGACCCTGACGGCCGCCATCGAGGCGGCCAACAAGCGCATCCGTCAGCTCATCGTCGACGACTCCAGCCGCGAGGGCATGGGCACGACGGTCACGGCGCTGCTGTGGACCGGCGCCGCGCTCGGGCTCGGCCACATCGGCGACTCCCGCGCCTACCTGCTGCGCGGCGGCGCCATCATGCAGCTCACGCACGACCACACGTTCGTCCAGTCGCTGGTCGACGAGGGCCGCATCACGCTCGAGGAGGCCGGCGTCCATCCGGCCCGCTCGCTGATCCTCAAGGCGCTGCAGGGCCAGGGCGACGTCGACCCCGACCTGCAGGTGCTCGACGTCTATCCCGGCGACCGCCTGCTGGTGTGCAGCGACGGCCTCACCGGCGTGGTGTCCGACGCCACGCTGGAAGACACCCTCGGCTCCGTCGCCGGGCTGGACGACGCCGCCGACGAACTGATCCGGCTGGCGCTGGCCGGCGGCGCCCCCGACAACGTCACGCTGGTGCTGGCCGACGTCGTCGAGACCGATACCCCGCGGCAGCCTGACGACACCGCCGAGGCGTTCCTCGTCGGCGCCGCGGCCAGCAACGACGCACCGCCGCCGGAACGGCCGCACCGCCGCCGTCCGGGTGCCGCGCTGCGCGCCCTCGTCGGCGCCGAGGAGCACCGCCCGACGCCTGAGGATCTCGAGGCCATGCGGTACGCGCCGCAGCCGCCGCGACGCCGCCGCTGGCTGCGCACCGTCGTCATCGTCGCCGCCGTCGGGGCCATCGGCTGGGTCGGGCTCGACCTCGCCAGCGACTGGGTCCGCAACCAGTACTACATCGGCGACAGCAACGGGCAGGTGGCCATCTACCAGGGCGTGAGCCAGGAGATCGGGCCGATCCGGCTGTCCGAGCTGCACGACATCCCCGGCGGGCTGCCGGTCGAGGCGCTGCCCGACCTCTACCGCGAGCAGGTCGCCGACACCATCACGGCCGAGGACCTCCAGGACGCCGACACCGTCGTCGAACGGCTGCGCTTAGAGGCGTGCCGGGCGCACGAGCGGCTGGACGGCGGCGAGACGCCACCGCCCACGACCACCCCGACCCCGACCCCGACCCCGACGCCCACCGGCACCGCCGCGCCGCGCGCAGGCGAGGGCGAGGGCACGCCACCGGCCACCGACCCGGCGACCGAGCAGCCCACCGACAACCCCACCGAGGAAGCCGAGGGCACCGAGGACGGCTGGCTCGGCGGCGAGGTCGGCTTCCCCGGGCTGCTCTGTGCGGGGGCGTCATGACTCTGGACCGCGCCCGCGCCCGCACCGAACCACCGGCGCCCGAGACGGTCACCCCGCGCCGCGGCCGGGGTACCGAACTGGTGCTGCTAATCTTCGCCATCGGCATCGCGACGTTCGCCTACGTGAGCGTCGACCTCGGCGCGCTCGGGCGGGTGCCGCCGAACGCGCTGGGCTACCTCGGCGGGCTGTCCGCGGCCACGGCGGTCGCGCACATCGTGATCCGCATCAGGGCGCCGTACGCCGACCCCGTCATCCTGCCGATCGTCGTGACGCTGTGCGGGCTGGGCCTGGCGATGATCCACCGGCTCGACCTCGCCGACGGGACGACCCGCGCGTCCACCCAGCTCACCTGGATGGCGGTCGGCGTCGCCGCGTTCGTCTTCGTGCTGATCTTCGTGCGCGACCACCGGGTGCTGGCGCGGCTGCCGTACCTCGCCGGGCTGGCCGGGCTGCTGCTCCTGATGCTGCCGCTGCTGCCGGTCGTCGGCCACTCGATCCGCGGCGCCCGCATCTGGATCAACATCGGGCCGATGACGTTCCAGCCGGGCGAGGCCGCCAAGATCATCCTGATCATCGCGTTCGCCGCCTACCTGGTGCAGACCCGCGACGCGCTGGCGCTGGCCGGCCGCCGGTTCCTCGGCGTCGATCTGCCGCGCGCCCGTGACCTCGGGCCGATCCTGCTGGTCTGGCTCGGCGCCCTGGGCATCCTCGTCGTGCAGAACGACCTCGGCCCGTCCGTGCTGCTGTTCGGCATCTTCGTGCTGATGATCTACGTCGCCACCGAGCGCATCTCGTGGATCATCCTCGGCCTGCTGCTGATCCTGGCCGGCGGGTTCGCCGCGAACGCCGTCGTCTCGCACGTCGCCGAGCGCGTCGACTTCTGGATGGACCCGTTCATCGACCCGCAGGGCCAGGTCGCGCAGTCGCTCTACGGGCTGGCATACGGCGGCCTGCTCGGCACCGGCCTCGGCCAGGGCCGTCCGGATCTGACCCCGATCGCCGAGAGCGACTTCATCGGCTCCGCCCTCGGTGAGGAGCTGGGGCTCACCGGGCTGATCGCGATCATCCTGCTGTACGCGCTGCTCGCCTCCCGCGGCCTGCGCGCGGGCCTGCTGCTGCGCGACCCGTTCGGCAAGCTGCTGGCAGCGGGCCTCGCCGCCGGCTTCTTCCTCCAGGTCTTCATCGTGCTCGGCGGTGTCACCCGGCTGATCCCGCTGACCGGTCTGACGACGCCGTTCCTGTCACTCGGCGGCTCGTCGCTGGTGATGAACTGGGTGCTGGTCGCGTTGCTGATCCGGTTGTCCGACGCGGCCCGGCGGCCGGCCCCGCCATCGACGCCGTCGTCCTCCCCGCAGGCGGACACCGCCGTGACCCAGGTCGTGAGAATCCGATGAACTCCCCGATCCGCCGCATCTCCGCCGGCTGCCTGCTGCTGTGCGTCGCGCTGCTCATCAACGCGACGTACGTGCAGGCGTTCTGGGCCGACGACCTCAACGCGCGCTCGGAGAACCGCCGGGTGCTCCTCGACGAGTACTCGCGCGAGCGCGGCCCGATCCTGCTCGCCGACGACACCCCGGTCGCGCAGTCGACGCCGGTCGACGACGAGTACCAGTTCCTGCGCCAGTACCCCCAAGGGCCCATCTACGCGCCGCTGACCGGCTACTACTCGTACAACTACGGGCGGACGGCGCTCGAGCGGGCGCAGAACGACATCCTGTCCGGCGACGACGACCGACTGTTCGTCCGCCGGCTCATCGACCTCGTCACCGGTGAGGAACCGCGCGGCGGCGCCGTCCGGCTGACCATCGACCCGGCGGCCCAGCAGGCCGCGTGGGACGGCCTCACCGACGCGGGCTTCAAGGGCGCCGTCGTCGCCATCGACGTCCAGACCGGCGCGATCCTGGCGATGGTCAGCACACCGTCGTACGACCCCAACCCGATGGCCAGCCACTCGATCGAGGAGCAGACGGCCACCCGCGACGCCCTGGCCGCCGACCCCGACAAGCCCGACCTCAACCGCGCGATCGCCCAGCGGCTGCCACCGGGCTCGGTGTTCAAGCTGGTCACGGCCGCCGCGGCGCTGGAGTCCGGCCAGTTCGAGCCCGACACCGAGGTGCCCGGGCCGGCCGACTACGACGTGCCGCAGTCGTCCCGCCCGCTGCCCAACCAGAACGGTCAGGCCTGCGGCGACGGCACGCCGACGCTCACCGAGGCGCTGCGGGTCTCGTGCAACACCGCATTCGCCTTCCTCGGCAACGAGCTGGGTGACGACGCGCTGCGCGAGCAGGCCGAGCGGTTCGGCTTCGGCACCCAGCCGCTGACGAACGACGACATGAACGCCGCGACCAGCGTCTTCCCGGCCGAGCTCGACGACGCCCTGCTGGCCTACTCGGCGATCGGGCAGTTCGAGGTCGCCGCGACGCCGTTGCAGATGGCCATGGTGTCCGCGGCCATCGCCAACGACGGCGTGCTGATGGAGCCGTACATCGTCCGCGAGGTCAGCGGGCCGGACCTGGTCAGCCCGATCGAGCGGACCGAGCCGGAGGAGCGCACCCGCGCCGTCTCGCCGGAGACCGCCGAGCAGCTGACCGAGATGATGGTCGACGTGGTCGAGAACGGTACCGGCGAGAACGCGCAGATCGACGGCATCCAGGTCGCGGGCAAGACCGGCACCGCCCAGAGCTCGGAGGACCGGCCTCCGTACGCGTGGTTCACGTCCTTCGCGCCGGCCGACGAGCCCAGCGTGGCGGTCGCCGTCGTCATCGAAGACGCGCCCGACACCGCGCGCGACGACATCGGCGGCGGACGGCTCGCGGCGCCCATCGCCAGGGACGTCATGCAGGCGGTGTTGGGATCGTGACCATCTTCACTGTTCGGTCAGGTAGAGCAGCAGGCCCACCGGAACGGGTAGCCTGCGCGGGGTTGAGTCGAGAAAGGGCCGCACAATGAACGAGTTGCGACTCCTGGGAGATCGCTACGAGCTGGGCGAGGTGATCGGCCGTGGAGGCATGGCCGAAGTCCGCCGTGGCCGCGACTCCCGGCTGGGGCGCATCGTCGCTCTGAAGATGCTGCGGGTCGACCACTCGAGCGACGCCACGTTCCAGGCCCGGTTCCGCCGTGAGGCGCAGTCAGCGGCGTCACTGAACCACCGCAACATCGTCGCCGTCTACGACACCGGCGAGGACTACATCGACGGCCACCGTATTCCGTACATCGTCATGGAGTACGTCGAGGGCCAGACGCTGCGCGAGATACTGCAGGAGCAGCAGCGGTTCACGCCGGAGCGGTCGATCGAGATCCTCGTCGCGACGCTCGACGCGCTGGAGTACAGCCACCGCGCCGGCATCGTCCACCGCGACATCAAGCCGGGCAACATCATGATCACCAACGGCGGCGAGGTGAAGGTCACCGACTTCGGCATCGCCCGGTCACTGGCCGACACCGGCATGGCGCTCACCCAGACCGCCGCCGTCGTCGGGACCGCGCAGTACATCTCGCCTGAGCAGGCGCGTGGCGAGCAGG
Source organism: Jiangella alkaliphila (assembly GCF_900105925.1). Lineage (NCBI taxonomy): Bacteria > Bacillati > Actinomycetota > Actinomycetes > Jiangellales > Jiangellaceae > Jiangella > Jiangella alkaliphila. The sequence goes on from NZ_LT629791.1 coordinate 1,089,923, forward strand.
CCGACGCCCGCAGCGACCTCTACGCCAGCGGCTGTGTGCTGTACGAGCTGCTCACCGGCCGGCCGCCGTTCATCGGCGAGTCGCTGGTGTCGGTGGCGGTCTCGCACGTCCGCGAACAGGCGACGCCGCCGTCGGCGCTCGACCCGAACATCACGCCCGAGCTCGACGCCATCGTCATGAAGTCGCTGGCCAAGGACCGCCTGCACCGGTACCAGAGCGCCTACGAGATGCGTACCGACCTCGAGCGGGCCGCCGCCGGGCTGCCGGTCGCCGCGGCCGCCGACACGTCCGCCGCGACGCAGCTCATCGCGAACGCCGCGCCGGCCACCGTCGCCGGCGCGATGCCGCTCGACGACGACACGCCGTTCCCCGACGAGTTCGACGACGACGAGGACGACCAGCGCAAGGGCTTCAGCTGGTGGGCCGTCGTCCTCGGCGCGCTGGCCATCCTGGCGATCGCCGGGCTGATCGGCTACCTGGTGTTCAACTCCGGCGGCACAGCGCAGGCGACCGTCCCGAACCTCGTCGGCATGACGCAGGAAGAGGCGACGGCGCGGCTGACCGAGGAGAATCTCGAAGCCACGGTCGAGACCGAGCCGGTCGACGACGAAGCGCAGATCGGCGCGGTCATCCGTCAGGATCCGGTGCCCTCCACTCAGCTCGACGAGGGCTCCGCCGTGACGCTCACCATCGGCGCGGCGCCCGACATGGTCACCGTTCCGGGGGTCGTCGGCCGGCCTCAGGCAGAGGCCGAGGAGTTGCTCCGCGAGGCAGGACTCCAACCAGGCAACGTCAGCCGGCAGGACAGTGAGGACGAGGCCGGCACCGTTCTCGCGACGGATCCGGAGGCCAACGCCTCCGTGGCACCAGGAACCACGGTCAACCTCACGATCTCCAGCGGCGAGGTCGCCATTCTGGCGCCGAACGTGGTCGGCATGAGCGAGGACGCCGCCGTCCAGGCCCTGGAGCGGCTCGGTCTGGTGGCCGACCCCCGCAACGAGGAGACGGCCGACGTGCCCGAGGGCAACGTCTTCCGGCAGGAGCCGGGCGAAGGCACAGAGCTCGAAGAGGGCGACACCGTCATCATCTACGTCGCCGAGGCGCCGCCGGAGGAGCCCACCGAGGAGCCGACGGAGACCGAGACGGAGACGCCGACCGAGACCCCAACCGAGACCGAGACCCCGCCTGGCGACGAGACGGGCGACCCGTCCGGGACCGAGAATGGTGAGAGTGGTGAGGGCGGCACGGAGGAGGGCGGCGTCCTCGGCCCGTAGCCGACTGGCCGCGACCCATGCACGAACGAGAGCCGCGCGGCTCGGGAGCATCTCCCGGGCCGCGCGGCTCTCGTTCTGTGGCTTGACGGTCAGGCGGGCAGGTCGGCGGACGGTCCGTGCGAGACGACCGGGGCCAGCCCCGCGGACCGAGCGACCGCGCCGTCGTCGCCGCAGACGGCGAGCCAGTTGGCCAGCATGCGGTGGCCGCCCTCGGTGAGCACCGACTCGGGGTGGAACTGGACCCCCTCGACCGGCAGCGTCCGGTGCCGCATGGCCATGACGACGCCGCCCGCGGTGCGCGCCGTCACCTCCAGCTCGGCCGGGACGGTGCCGGGCTCGACGGCCAGCGAGTGGTAGCGGGTGGCGGTGAAGGGGCTGGCCAGACCGGCCAGGACGCCGTCGCCGTCGTGGAGGACCTGGCTGGTCTTGCCGTGCAGCAGCTCGGGCGCGCGGCCGACGGTGGCGCCGTATGCGACGCCGATGGCCTGCAGCCCGAGGCACACGCCGAAGATCGGGGTGCGCCCGGCCAGCGTGTGGACGAGGTCGATGCAGCCGCCGGCCTTCTCGGGCGTGCCGGGGCCGGGGGAGAGCAGGACGCCGTCGTAGCCGTCGGCCGAGCCGATCTCGTCGTTGCGGCGCACATCGCACTCGGCGCCGAGCTGGGCGAGGTACTGGACGAGGTTGAAGACGAAGCTGTCGTAGTTGTCGACCACGAGGATGCGCCGGCTCACGACGTCTGGCCTCCCTGCACGCTGCCGGTGAAGGCCGGCATCGTGATGTTCTCCTCGCCGGCGACGCCGTAGTGCAGCCCGATGCGGTCGGCCCACGCGCGGTACTCACGCACCTGCGGCGACGCGTCGAGCGAGTCGCGCATGGCGTCGGCGTCGCCGATGGCGCTGATGGTGTACGGCGGGTAGAAGGTGCGGCCGTTGAGCAGCAGCACCGGACCCTCGCACTCGACCGTGCTGGTCCAGACGATGCGCTGGTCCATGACGGTCAGGGCCTCGGCCCCGCCCGCCCACAGCGCGTTGATGACGCCCTCGAGGTCCTGCTGGTGCACGAGGTAGTCCTCGGTGTTGAACTCGGAGTCCTCGCTCAGATTGTTCGGCAGCTCCGCGTCGTCCAGCGTGACCGTCAGCCCCGGACCCTGGACCGCGGTGAGCCCGGCCTCCGGCATCAGCTCCTCGGTGTGGCGGTCGACCTCGGCGGACTCACTGTTGCCCCGCCGGCGGTGAGATCTTCGATGTCGGAGGAGATGTCGTCGATGCGGGCCTGGAGCTCCTGGACGCGCTGCTCCTCGGCCCGCACCAGGTCGGAGAACGCGACGACGTCGCTGCCCCGGAGGTCTTCGCCGTCGGCGGCCTTGGCACTGGTGATGAGCAGGACACCACAGCCTGCGAGCACCACGGGGGCCAGGAAGCGCCAGGCCCGGGGGTAGTCGGACGACCGGCTGATGGTGGCCACCTCCAAGTGGGACGATCGGGACCGCGTGCCGCGATGTGGGCGCTCGGCCCGCTGACGACTACGCTAGCCGAGCATCACCGCAACCAGCCAAGACCGAGAGGAACCGACCGTGCCCAAGTCTCGCAGCCGTCGCAAGGACGACGACTACACCCCTCCGGAGCGGGGCGAGTTCAAGGACTCGACGGTGTCCGGTCGCTGGGTCGTCCCCACCATGATCACCCTACTCGTCGTCGGGCTGGTGTGGATCGTCGTCTACTACCTCGTCGGCGACGACATCCCGGTGGTCCAAGACCTCGGCGGCTGGAACCTGTTGATCGGCATGGGGCTGATCACCGGCGGCTTCATGACCGCCACCCGCTGGAAGTGATCGATTCCCTCGCTGAACTGGGGGAACGCCGCTGTCCACAGGTTATTGCACAGCTGTGATTACACGCGTGTAATTTTCCCCAGTGGGGATAACTCCTGTGGATAACCTCGCCGCCGGCGTTGGGGTGTGGATGCCCGAGCGCCGGCCGGCCGTGTTCGTCGCGGTGGGTCGGTGGCCGTCGGGGGACGGGGTTCGGGACGGCGCGCCCGTGGCCGGCGGCGGTCGGGTTCGAGGACGACGGGGTGCGCCATGCGGCGCACCCCTGCTCGACGTGACCCACGACGACTGGGGCCGGGCGCGCTGGCGTCCGCTGCGGGGCGGCGGCCAGCCGGCCCTTGCCGTCGCGGTGGTGCGGACCACGCCCCTTCGCTCTGAGCGAGGACCAGGGACACGCTGCTGCTACGCCGGACACCCGCCCCGTCACCCGAGTTGATCTTGGAGTTGTTCGGGTACTACCGTCCCGAATGTCCGCTTGATGGCCGAAGAACTCCAAGATCAACTGTGCCGTCTGGCGGAACGAGGCGCGCGTGACGCTTGGTCAGATGACGGCGATCATGATGACGGTCGTGATGAGCAGAGCAGCGCCGAGCGAGCCGATCAGCCCCCAGAGGCTGCGCTGCTCACGCGGGGCGTAGGCGAACACCGCCGCGAGCGCCGTCCCGATGGCCAGGCCGCCGAGGTGGGCCCGCCAGTCGATGCCGGAGATGGTGAAGCTGAACGCCAGGTTGAGGGCCAGCACCACGAGGATGCTGCGGGTGTCGCCGCCGAGCTTTCGGGCGACCACGAAGAGCGCGCCGAACAGGCCGTACACGGCTCCCGACGCCCCGATGGAGATGTTGTACGGGGCCGAGACCATCAACAGCGACGCCGCCGAGCCGCCGAGGGCCGACAGCAGGTAGAGCGTGATGAACCGGGACCGGCCGAGCAGCGGCTCCAGCTGCGAACCGAGCATGTACAGCGCCAGCATGTTCAGCGCGATGTGCAGCACGCTGACGTGCATGAAGGTGGCGGTGATGACCCGGTACCACTCGCCGTCGACGATGCCGAACGAGAACGCGTCGGTGGGGTCGCCGAGGACCAGGCCCAGCCGGGCGGCCAGTTCGTTGGTGCCTGAGGCGCGGGCGTATTCGGCCAGGATCGTGTCGCCACGCGTGCCGATGACCAGGCCCATCACCCAGATGACCACGTTGATGCCGATGATGGTGAGCGTGACGAGGTTGGCGTTGCCCTCGCGGCGCTGCCCGCCCAGCGCCGTCCTGGCCTGGCGGACGCCCTTGCGGCCCTCGGCGACGCACTGCGGGCACTGGTAGCCGACCGGCGCGGCGATCATGCAGTCGGGGCAGATCGGCTTGTTGCACCGCGAGCAGCGGATGTACGTCTCGCGGTCAGGGTGGCGATAACAGGTCGGCGGCGCGGCCGAGTCGCCACTGGCGGGCGGCCCGGCCGGACCACCGGCATTTCCGGTCATGGAGGACGGCTCTCGGGTCTCAGCCGCCGGTGACGGTGACCGACTCGATGATGACGGGCTCGCGCGGCCGGTCACCACGGTCGGTGGGCGTGGCGGCGATGGCGTCGACGACGTCGCGGCTGCTCTGGTCGGCCACCTCACCGAAGATGGTGTGACGGCGGTTCAGGTGCGGCGTCGGGCCGACGGTGATGAAGAACTGCGAGCCGTTGGTGTTGGGCCCGGCGTTGGCCATGGCCAGCAGGTACGGCTTGTTGAACGCCAGCTCCGGGTGGAACTCGTCGGCGAAGTCGTAGCCGGGACCGCCGGTGCCGTTGCCCAGCGGGTCGCCGCCCTGGATCATGAAGCCGGAGATGACGCGGTGGAAGACGGTGCCGTCGTACAGCTTGTCGGAGGTCTTCTCACCGGTTTCCGGGTTGACCCACTCGCGCTCGCCCTGCGCGAGCTCGACGAAGTTGCGCACCGTCTTCGGAGCGTGGTTGGGCAGCAGTGCCACGGTGATGTCGCCGCGGTTGGTGTGCAGGGTGGCATGAAGCTCGTCGGCCACGGGTAAGCCCTTCGCTGTTCGATGTCCTCGATATTTGCTCCATCCTCGCACGCCGTGGCGTATGTCGGCATACGGTCGTGAGTAAGGCAAGATCGGGGGGATACAACGGGGACAGGGGCCCTGCACGCGATCCGACAAGGGAGGCCCAACGTGAGCAGGCGATTCAGCATCCGGCGGAACAGCCGCACCGAGGATGCGAAGGTGCGCACGCAGGAGGCTGCGGAACAGGCCCGCCAGGCCGCACGCGAAGCCGGTCGGCGCGCCCGCGACGCCGCGACACCAGTGGTCGACTCCGCGCGAGAGCGGCTGACGCCGGTCGTCGAGTCTGCGGTCGACAAGATGGGCCCGAAGGTCCAGGCGGCGCGCGAGAAGGTCGGGCCGGCCGCGAACCAGGCCAAGGAGACGCTGCTGCACGACGTCGTCCCGCGGGTCGCCGACTCGCTGGCGGTCGCGGCGGACAAGTTCTCCGAGCGTGCGCACGAGCTGTCCGAGAAGACGGCCGTGCTCGCGGAGAAGGCCGAGAAGCAGCGCAAGCGGCGCCGCCGGGTCGTCGCGGTGCTTGGCGGGTTCGCCGCCGCGGGCGCCGCGCTGGCCGCGGTCGTGCGCCGGCGCGGGCAGTCCGACCAGTGGACGACGTACGACCCGTCCACGGGTCCGTGGGCACCGGCGCCGTCGCCCGACGCCAAGCCGGCCGCTGAGCCCGCTCCGGTCGCCGCGAAGAAGGCCGCGTCGAGCTCCAACGCCGCGGGGGGCGACAAGCCGGCCGCGAAGAAGGCGCCGGCCAAGAAGAGCGCTCCGGCGAAGAAGACCGCGGCCAAGAAGGCGCCCGCGAAGAAGGCGGCGCCCACCTCGGCCGCCGGCAACAGCAGCCAGGGCACGCTCGACGGCAGCCAGAACTAGCGAGCCGACCGACGAAGACAGCGGAGCCGAGCCCGCGGGTGCGGTGGATGCGGGGATTGCGGAGCCGGCGTCAAGAGCGCCCGCGGCATGCTTCACCGCCGCGAAGCGGAGCCGGCGCAGCAATCGCCGCATCCACCGCACCAGGACCAGGCAACGTGCTAGGCGCTCTTGTCACGTCGGCGAGCGTCGCCATGTCCGTCAGCACTCGCGCGGCGGCCTGCACCAGCGGGACGGCCAGCAGCGCGCCGGTGCCTTCGCCGAGCCGCAACGACAGGTCGAGCAGAGCAGGTTCACCGAGCCGGTCGGGCAGCCTCCGCCCGCCCGGCTCGGCCGACGTGTGCCCGGCGACCAGGTAGCCGGCGACCTCCGGGGCGAGCGCGACGGCGGCCAGCGCCGCGGCCCCGGTGACGACGCCGTCGACGACGACGGGGATCCGCGCGGCCGCTCCGGCCAGCATGACGCCGACCAGCGCCGCGTGCTCCAGCCCGCCCAGCGACGCCAGTGTCTCCAGCGGTCCGGACCGGCCGGCCGCGGCGTGCCGGGCCAGCGCCGTCCGCACGACGTCGACCTTGTGCGCCGTCCGGCCGTCGTCGAGATTGGCGCCCTTCCCGGTCACGTCGGCCGGGTCGGCGCCGGTGAACGCCGCGAACAGGGCGGCCGACGCCGTCGTGTTGCCGATGCCGACCTCGCCGGTCACGAGCAGGTCGGTGCCGCCGTCGATCAGCTCCGCCGCGACCCGGGCGCCCGCGCGGATCGCCGTCCGGCACTCGTCGAGCGTCATCGCCGGCTCGACGGCGAGGTCGCGGGTGGCGCTGCGCACCCGCTCGTCGCGCACGCCGTCGGGGACCGGGCCGAGCCGCAGCGTCCCGACGTCGACGACCACGACCTGCGCGCCGACCGTCCGGGCGATCGCGTTCACCGCGGCCCCGCCCGAGACGACGGTCGCGACCATCGCCGCCGTCACCTCCTGCGGCCAGTCGGAGACGCCTTGAGCGTGCACTCCGTGGTCGGCCGCGGCCACGACCAATGCCGGCGACGACGGCACCGGCGGCGGGCAGCGGTGCGCGATCGCGGCCAGCCGGGCGCCGAGATCCTCCAGGCGCCCGAGGCTGCCCGGTGGCTTTGCCAGCCCGGCGTGCCGTTCGCGGGCCTGCGCGTACGCCGTCCGGTCGACCGGCCGGACCTGCTCGACGAGCTCTTCCACGGTCGGCGTCATGCCGGCCCTCCTTCTTCGATGGTGCGTAGCGCGGCGATCAACCTGCGGTTCGTCGCCCGGTCGCGGACGGCGACTCGCACGGCGCGGTCGTCCAGCCCCGGGAACGTGTCGGCCCGGCGGGCCGCCAGGCCGTGCTCGAGCAGCCGGTCGCGCAGGCCCGGCCGGCCGGAGCAGACCAGCACGAAGTTCGCGTGCGCGTCCCACAGCTCCAGGCCGCCGACGGCCCGCAGCTCGGCGACCAGCTCGGTCCGCGACTCGGCGACAGCGGCGGCCCGCTCGCGCCGCTCGGCCTCGGCGGCCGGCGACGCCAGCGCCTCGATCGCGGTCAGGGCGAGGCTGTTGACGCTCCACGGCTGGCGGCCGGCGGCGAGCCTGCCGATGGTGGCCGGCGGGCCGACGACGTAGCCGACCCGGAGGCCGGCCAGCCCCCACAGCTTGGTCAGGCTCCGTACGGTGACGACGCCGGGCAGGTCACGACGCCCGGCCACGCCGTCGGCGTCGTCCAGGAACTCCGCGAACGCCTCGTCGACGACGACGGTCCGGCCGGGCCTGGTGAGCGCCGCGACCGTCTCGACCGGGTCGAGCGCCCCGGTCGGGTTGTCCGGCCGCCCGACCACGACGAGGTCCGCCTCCTCGGGCACGGCAGACGGGTCCAGCCGCCAGGCCCGCTCGGCCTCGCGCATGACCCGGACCACGGGGACGCCGGCGGCCCGCAGCGCCGCCTCGGGCTCGGTGAACGACGGGTGCACGCAGGCGGCCAGCCGCGGCCGGAGCACCCTGGCCAGCAGCCAGAACGCCTCCGCCGCACCGTCGACGACCATGCACTCCTCGGCGGGACGGCCATGCCTTGCGGCCGCCGCGGCGCGGGCGGCGCGATCGTCCGGGTAGGCGGCCAGGTCGCGCACGGCTCCCGCCAGCCGCTCTGCCAGCCACGACGGTGGTCCCGGCAGCACGTTGACGGCGAGATCGACCGCGCCGGGCGGCACCTGGGTGTCACCATGCTCGCGCAACAGTGGGTCCACCACAGGCGCCCCACCCCGTCCCTGTTGATCATGGAGAAGGTCGGCTTCCCGGGCGCTCGGCAGCCGACTTTCTCCATGATCAACGGGGACCGTGGGCGGCATGTCGGGCTCGAGGCGGACCGCGCGGCCGCCGACCACGAGGAGGGCCTCGTCCGCCGCTGCGGAGAGCGTCTGGACCGCCCGGCCGTGCACGTCGACATAGAGCCGGGCGCCGGGACCGCCGGCGTGGACACCCAGGCCGGGCTGGCCGGCGATGACCAGCACGTCCACGTCCGTCGCCGCGACCGCGGCGCAGAACGCGCGCAACGCCGCCACCACGTCGTCCTCGGCGCGTGCCCGCAAAGCGGGGTCGGGCACGTCGTCGCCGACGAAGACGCCGGCCGACTCGAGGGTCTCGGCCAGCCAGGTGTCCAGCGCGTCGACCAGCACGAACGACCCGGTTCCCGCCGAAGCGACCGCGGCCGCCAGGTCGAACGTCTCCAGGGTCCGCCAGTGCGCGGGTCGGTCCGCCCGGTGCCGCTCGACCCGGGCCTTGAACTCCTCGTCGCGGACGACGGCCGGCGCGACGACCACGACGGGACGGCCGCTGGCCTCGGCCCGGCGCGCCGCCAGCCCGGACTTGCCCGACTTCTGGCCGCCCAGCACCAGCGTCAGCCGCCCCCGCGCTGCCGCCTGCCCCCGTTGATCACGGAGAAGGTCGGCTTCCGAGCGCCCGGGAACCCGACCTTCTCCATGATCAACGGGGGTCGGGGTCACAGTAGGTCCTCCTGGGCCAGCGCCACGACGACGATCGCGACGGCGAGGTTCGTCAGCGCCACCCCGGCGCCGAGCACGTCTCCGGTGACCCCGCCGATCCGCCGACGGGCGGCACGGCGCAGGCCGAGCACCGGCACGGCCGCCGCGGCGAGCACGACCGGCGCCCACCAGCCGGTCACGAGCACGGCCACGACGAGCACGGTCACCGCCGCCACGACGGCATCCCCGGCACGGAGCCGGCCGAGCCGCTGGCCCTGACCATCGACCCGGGCGACCGGCAGCCAGGCCGCCAGCACCAGCGGCGCCGCCCGCGCGACGACGTGGCCGGCGAGGAGCACGCGGGCGACGTCGGTGAAGGCCGCCGATCCGGCCGTCGCCAGCAGCGCCACCCGAAGCAGCAGGTCGCCGGCCAGCGCCAGCGCGCCGTACGTGCCGAGCCGGCTGTCGCGCATGATCTCCAGGCGCCGTTCCCGGGTCGAGCCGCCCCACAGCCCGTCAGCGGTGTCTGCGAGCCCGTCCTCGTGCAGGGCACCGGTGACGATCACGGTCGCCAGCACCGCCGCCACCGCGGCCACCAGCGGACCGGCCAGAGCGTCCGCCACCCACCACACCGCCAGCCCCACCGCCCCGACCAGCGCGCCGACCAGCGGGAACCACGCACCGGCCCGGTCCAACCCTGGTCTAGCGTTCGCGGAAGCGCCGACCGGTATCCGGGTCAGGAACTCCACCGCCGTACGCAGCGCCGCGATCACGACAGCCCCACCAGACCCCGCAGCAGCCGCGTGTCGACGTGCTGCTCGACGACGTCGGCGAGCCGCTCGAACGTCGCCTCCAAGGTCCGGGCCGGCCGGGCGCCGAAGAGAGCCTCGAGCACCGCCGCGTCCTCGAACAGGCCGTGCAGATACCACCCGGCGACGTTCCTGTCGGCCACGACGACGGCGTCCGACCCGGCGTCGTCCACCGTGCGGCCCTGCCGGATCTCATAGCCGTGGACCGGCAGCCCGCTCAGCGCCGCCCACGGCTCGGCGAACGCGGGCAGCGTCAGCGACCGCCGCCGGACCAGCTTGTCGCGCTCGAACGTCGTGGTCAGCGGCAGCAGGCCGAGCCCGTCGCCGGCACCGTCGACGCCGTGCGGATCGGACAGCCGCCGTCCGAGCAGCTGCAGCCCGCCGCACACGCCCATGACCCGCACCCCCGGCCGCCCGGCGGCCGCGACCACCGCGTCGCCGACCCCCGAGTCTCGCAGCCAGCGCAGGTCCGACGCCACGTGCTTCGAGCCCGGTAGCAGCACCGTTGCCGCGCCGTCGAGGTGCCAGGGCTGCGTCGCCCAGCGCACGTCGGCCACCTGCTCCAGCAGCGCGAACTCGTCCAGGTTCGACGCCGCCGGGTAGCGGACGATCGCGACCGGCGGCAGCCCGCCCCGCACCGGCGCTCGCAATGCCGCGCCGTCCTCGTCGGGGAGGTCGTGCCGGATCATCGGGACGACGCCGACGGTCGGCACGCCGGTCAGCCGTTCCAGCTGTTCCGGCCCGGGCGGCAGCAGCGACGCGTCGCCGCGGAAGCGGTTGAGCACGAAGCCGCGGATCCGCCGCTGGTGGTGCGGCGGCAGCAGCGCCCACGTGCCGTAGAGGTGGGCGAAGGCGCCGCCGCGGTCGATGTCGACGGCGAGCAGCACGGGCGCCTCGGCCCGCTCGGCGACCCTCATGTTCACGATGTCGTTGGCGGCGAGGTTGATCTCGGCCGGGCTGCCGGCGCCCTCGATGACCACGACGTCGTACTCGTCGAGCAGCTCGGCCAGCGCGTTCTCGATGGTGGGCCAGAGGGCTTCGCTGCGGTCGCGCCACGGCCGCCGGGACAGTTCGGCGTCGACGCGGCCCAGCCGGACGACCTGGCTGGTGCCGGACTCGGGCTTGAGCAGGACGGGGTTCATCCGCACGTCCGGCTCGACCCTGGCGGCGCGCGCCTGCAGCCACTGCGCGACGCCGATCTCGCCGCCCTCGACGACGCGCGCGTTGTTCGACATGTTCTGTGCCTTGAACGGCGCGACCTTCAGGCCCTGGCGCACGTACCAGCGGCACAGCGCGGTCGTGAGCAGGCTCTTCCCGGCCCAGCTGGTGCAGCCCTGCACCATGACGGCGGTCATCGCGCCCGCGCCCCGGCGACTACGGCGGCAGCTGCGGCCAGCGCCCACCCGCGGCGCCGGGCCAGCCGCAGAGCAGCACGGACGTCACCGGGCTCGACCGCGCGACCTCCCGCACCGAGCGCGTAGACGCCCGGCTTGGCCAGCCACACGCCCAGCCGCAGCGCCAGCGCCGCCATCGGCCAGCCCGCGTTCGGTGACGGGGTCAGCGCGGCCTCCGCGCGCAGCCGCTCCCACGACACCGTCCGGCCGGCCAGCAGCAGACCGGTGAGCCGGGCCGGCACCAGGTTGAGCAGGTCGTCGGCGCGCGCGGCGACCCGGCCGGCGTGGTTCCAGCGCGGCGTGCGGTAGCCCCAGACGGCGTCGGCGGTGTTGGCGAACCGGTAGAGCGCGGCCGCCGGCAACCCACCCACGGCGTACCAGAACAGCGGCGCGACGACGGAGTCGGACAGGTTCTCGCCCAGCGACTCGACCGCCGCCTGCCGGATCTCGTCCGGCGTCAGCTCGGACACGTCGCGGCTGACGATACGGGCCACCGCCGCCCGCCCCGCCGCCACGCCGCCGGAGGCCAGGGCGCGCTCCACCCCGGCGACCTCGTCGAGCAGCATCCGGTGCGCGAACAGCGGCCACAGCGCCACGCCGACGGCGACCGGCCGCAACGGCGACGGCAACCGGGCCGCCGCCCGGGACACGAGCAAGCCCGCGCCGTACGCCGTCACAGCTCCGAAAGCCCAGGCCAGGGCGCCGGTCGCCACCGCGCGCCCGGGCGGACCCGACGGCACGCGGCGCGCGGCCCAGGCGAGATACCGCCCGGTCCAGCGGACCGGGTGCACCGCCAGCGGTGGCTCCCGGAACGCGGCGTCCAACGCCACGGCCACCACGACGGCTGCCGCGGCAGTCCACCCGCCCTTGCAATGAGCACGCATACGCACCGGTGCGTATCGGTGCTCATTGCAAAGCGCGCTCACGCGACCCCGCCGACGTCGCGGAGTCCGCCGGCCGGCCGGGACCGGAGCGGCACGACGATCACGCCGCCGTGCGGATCGGTGACCACCCGCACGCGCGCGCCGTAGTGCTCGCGGATCAGCTCCTCGGTCAGCACCTCCTGCGCCGACCCCTGCGCGACCACGCGGCCGTCGACCAGCAGCACCAGGTGGTCGGCGAACTGCCCGGCGGTGGTGAGGTCGTGCAGCGCGCTGACCACCGTCAGCCCGCGCGACGCCCGCAGCTCGTCGACCAGCTCCAGCACCTGCTGCGCGTGGCCGAGGTCGAGCGAGCTGGTCGGCTCGTCCAGCAGCAGCACCGGCGCCTGCTGGGCCAGCGCGCGGGCCAGCACGGCGCGCTGGAACTCGCCGCCGGACAGCTCCGTGACCATGCGGCCGGACAGCGACCGCAGCTCCAGGGTGTCCAGTAGCTCGCCGGCCACCGCGAGGTCCTGTGCCGACTCCGTTCCCAGATACGGCACGTACGGCGTGCGCCCGAGCAGCACGTAGTCGAGCACGCTCATGCCGTCGGGCCGGGCCGGGTCCTGTGGGACGACGGCCACCAGCCGGGCCCGCTCGCGTGAGCGCAGCCGAGCGACCTCGACGCCGTCGAAGGCGATCGTCCCGTCGTGCGCCACAGCACCGGTCACGGCCCGCAGCAGCGTCGACTTCCCGGCGCCGTTCGGTCCGACCAGCGTCAGCCAGGTCCCGGCGGGGACGCTGAGGCTGACGCCGTCGACCACCCGGCGCTCCAGCAGGGTGACGGCGACACCGTCGACGGTCAGCGTGGTCACCACGACCTCCGCGAGCTGCGCAGCACCAGCGTGAAGAACGGTGCGCCGACGAACGCCGTCACGACGCCCACCGGCAGCTCGCCGGGCGAGACGACGGTGCGCGCGACGAGGTCGGCGACCACCAGGAAGGTCGCGCCGAGCGCCGCCGCCAGCGGCAGCACGACCCGGTAGGACGAGCCGGCCAGCATGCGGACGATGTGCGGGACGACGATGCCGACGAACCCGATCAGCCCGCTGACCGACACCGCCGCCGCGGTGCCGAGCGTCGCCGCCAGCACCACCACCAGCCGGACCCGGCCCGCCGGGACGCCGAGCGTGCCGGCCTCGTCGGGGCCGACGCTGAGGACGTCGAGCAGCCGCCGGTGCGCCAGGAGCACGACGGCCGACACGGCGATGTACGGCAGCACCGCCAGCACCTCGTCCCACCCGGCGGTGAGCAGCCGGCCCAGGATCCAGCCATACACCTCGCGCAGCGTCTCGGAGTTGCGCTGGCTGACGTACGTCTGCACCGAGGTCAGGAACGCCGCGACGGCGACGCCGGCGAGGATCAGCGAGGTGGTGCTGCGCCCGCCGACGCTGCGGCCCAGCGCGTACGTCGCTGCCACGCCGGCCAGGCCGCCGGTGAACGCCGCCAATGGCACCAGCAGCCGGTTGCCGCCGGAGACGATCGCGAACGTCGCGCCCAGCCCGGCGCCGGCCGCGACGCCGAGCAGGTACGGGTCGGCCAGCGGGTTGCGGAACACGCCCTGGTACCCAGCCCCGGCCAGCGCCAGCATCGCGCCGACCATGAGGCCGAGCACGACCCGCGGCGCCCGCAGCTGCCAGAGCACCGCGGCCTCGCGATCGTCCAGCCCGCCGGCGAGATCGACGCCCGGGAGGAGGTTGACGATCTCGGTGACGACGCCGCGCAGCGGCAGCCCGGCCGGCCCCACAGTGAGGCCGAGCAGGACCGCCGCCAGCAGGACCGCGAGCCCGCCGAACAACCAGCGCCGGGGCAGCCGGACCGGCCGCAACGACGGCGTCGCGGTGTCCAGCTCGGTCCCGGCGGCACTGCTCACAGCGTCACTCGACCGGCGCGAGCGCCGTCCGCTCCTCGATGACGGTGCGCAGGAAGTCGACGATGCGCGGGCCCCACCGGCTGGCGATGTCGGGGTCGACCTCGACGATGCGATCCTCCTGGACGGCCGTGAGCTGGTCCCAGCCCGGCCGGCTCGCGATGTCCTCGGCCACGACGCCGCCCGCGCCGCCGTCGGCGAAGAAGATGACGTCGGGGTTCGCCGTGACGACGAACTCCGGCGACAGCTGCGGGTAGCCGCCGGCGGCGTCGGGCGCCTCGTCGGCGATGTTCGTCATGCCGGCCATCGAGTAGATCTCGCCGATGAACGTGCTGCTGGTGACGGTGAAGAAGTTGGGGTCGAGCTCGTGGTAGTACGTCACCGGCGGCGCGTCGGCAGGCACCTGCGCGACCAGCTCGTCGACGTCGGCCTGCAGTTCGCCGACCAACTCGGCGGCGTCGCCGACGTGGCCCGTCACGGCGCCCAGCTGCTCGAGCTGCGTATAGGTGTCGTCGAGCGTGACCGCGGCGGGCAGGACGATCGCCGGGATGCCCACGGCGTCCAGACCGGACACCAGCTCGCCCGGGTCGTTGGAGGCGATGACGAGGTCGGGGTCGTAGCCGACGATCGCCTCGATGTTCGGCTCGAGGCCGGACAGGTCCGTCGTCGGCGCCTCGGCCGGGTAGTTCGAGAACGAGTCGGCGGCCACAACGGCCTCACCGGCGCCGACGGCGAACAGCATCTCGGTGGCCGTGGCCGACAGCGAGACGATCTGCTCCGGCTGCTCGGCGATCTCGACCGGCCCGTTCGCGGTCTCGATGGTGACGGGGAACGTGGCCTCGTCGCCGCCATCGGTGCCGGCGGCCGACGACGGCGCGTCACTCGGCGCGGCGGAGTCGCCGTCACCGTCGTCGCCACAGGCCACGAGGACGAGCGGGAGTGCGGCCGCCAGCAGGGCGAGTCGCAGGGGACGGGTGGTTCGCAAGGTGCGCCTCCTTCACAGTGGTAAAGGGGCGCGGATGGCGGGGAGCCATCTGCGAACCGCCCTTCTACCGAGGACAATCCGGGCCACGAGGCTGGCGACCTGACTCGTCCGTCCGCGGCAGGCGGGCGGCTTCACAGTTGCGGGACAGCGCCGGAGTCGAACCGGACTTCGCAGACACTCGTCGCACCCGGGCCGGAGCCCGGGCATTGGCGATCCTATCGCTTACGCCGGGCGGCGCCGTCAGCGCAGCAGCGTGACGTCCAGCTGGGCGATCTCGTCCGGGTCGCCGACCATGTCGATGGCCGTGATGCGGTCGCCGTCGAAGGTGAGCCGGAACAGCGCTCTCGCCTGTCCGCCCGGCGCCCAGGCGGCGGCCGGGACACCGTCGACGAGGACCGTCTCGGCGTGGGCGGCGCGGCCGTGGAAGACGCGGGCGACGGCCTCACTGCCGTGCAGCAGGCGGACCAGGTCCGGCGCGCCCTGCGCCCGTCCGATGCGGGCGTTCTCGATCGAGGCCTCGTCGGCGCGGAGCACGACATCGGGGTCGAGCAGCGCGAGGAGGTCCTCGAACTGCCCGTTGCGCGAGGCGGCGAGGAACGCGTCGACGACCAGCCGCTGCCGAGCCGGGTCGACGGACGGGGCCCGCGCACCCTGGACGCGGCGACGGGCCCGGCTGGCCAGCTGCCGGGTGGCGACCGGCGTGCGCTCGAGGATGACCGCGATCTCGTCGAACGGCATCGCGAACAGGTCGTGCAGGACGAACGCCAGCCGCTCGGCCGGGGCGAGGGAGTCGAGCACCACGAGCAGCGCCGGACCGACGGCGTCGGCCAGCACCGCCTCGCCCTCGGGATCGAGTGCGGCGGCGTCGACGGTGGCGGAGTCGCGCTCGCCGTCGTCGTCGAGCGGGTCCTCGCGCCGCGACGTCCGCGAGCGCAGCATGTCCAGCGCCACCCGCGACACCACCGTCGTCAGCCAGCCGCCGAGGTTCTGCACGTCGTCGGTGTCGGCGCGGCTCAGCCGCAGCCAGGCCTCCTGCACGGCGTCGTCGGCCTCGGCGGACGAGCCCAGCATGCGGTAGGCCACGGCGCGCATCCGCGGCCGGTTCTCCTCGAACCGCTGGGCCAGCCAGTCGTCGTCGCGCATCGCGGTCACACTCTCCAGTCTCGGTCCGTCACTACCTTGACGCGTGGCGGGCGCCGGATGTGACCGCGCCGCGCACCAGCAGTTCGGCCAGGTGCAGTCCGCGGACGCCGCCCAGCTGCTCGGCCTGGGTTCGGCAGGACAGCCCGTCGGCCAGCAGGACGGTGCCAGGCGCGGCTGCCCGCAGGGCCGGCAGCAGCGCGTTCCCGGCCACGGCGACCGACACGTCGTAGTGGCCGCGCTCCATGCCGAAGTTGCCGGCCAGCCCGCAGCAGCCGGCCAGGACGGTGATCGTGGCGCCCAGCTCGCGCAGCAGCTCCTGGTCCGGCCCGAAGCCCATGACCGAGTGGTGGTGGCAGTGCGGCTGCACGACGACCTCGAGCCCGCCGAGGTCCGGCCGCGTCCACTGGTCGCCGCCGGTCCGGGTCAGCAGCTCGGCCAGCGTCACCGTGCCCTCGGCGACGGCGGCCGCACGCGGGTCGTCCGGCAGCAGCTCGACGAGGTCGGACCGAAGCACGGCCGTGCACGACGGCTCCAGCCCGACGACGGGGACGCCCTGCTCCGCGTATGGGGCCAGCGCCGCGACCAGCGCCGTCAGCTTCGACCGTGCCGCCGTGAGCTGGCCTGTCGTGATCCAGGTCAGCCCGCAGCACACGCCCGGCGGTGGGGTCAGCACCTCGTAGCCGGCCGACTCCAGCAGCTCGACCGCGGCCACGCCGATGGACGGCGAGAGCAGGTCGGTGAACGTGTCGACCCACAGCAGCACCCTCGGACGCGGGACGCCGTCGGCGGGCACCGACACTCGGCGCTTCCACCAACGGTGGAACGACAACGGGGCGAACCGCGGGATCGACCGCCGCGGGTCCATCCCGCCCAGCCGCAGCGCCAGCCGCTCCAGCGGCCGGATGGAGAGCAGTGCGTTCAACGGCCGGGCGAACCGGGCCGCCAGCCCGGCCCATCGCGGCAGCCGGCCGAGCGTGTAGTGCGTCCACGGCCGACGCCGGCCCGCGTAGGCGCGGTGCAGCACCTCGGACTTGTACGTCGCCATGTCGACCCCGGCCGGGCAGTCGGTGGCGCAGGCCTTGCAGGACAGGCACAGGTCCAGCGCCTCGTGCACCTCCGGCGCCCGCCAGTCGCGGGCGACCAGCGCGCCGTTCGCCATCTCCTGCAGCACGCGCGCCCGGCCGCGGGTCGACGTCGTCTCGTCGCCGACGGCCACGAACGACGGGCACATGAAGCCGCCACTGGACGTCAGATCGGCCCGGCACTTCCCGACGCCGACGCAGCGGTGCAGCGCGTTGGTGACGTCGCCGCCGTCGTGGGCGAACGCGAACCCGTCGGACGCCGGGAGCGGCGCGGCGGCCGGACGGCGCAGGTCGCGGTCGAGCGGCGCCGGGCGCACCACGACCTCCGGGTTCAGCAGGCCGGCCGGGTCGAACAGCGCCTTGAACCGCTCGAACACGCCGATCATCCGCGCGGAGTACAGGGACGGCAGCAGCTCGCCGCGCGCCCGCCCGTCGCCGTGCTCGCCGGACAGCGAGCCGCCGTGGCTCGCGATCAACGCGGCCGCGTCGGTCATCAGCGACCGCAGCTCGGCACCGCCGGTGTGCAGCGGCAGGTCGACGCGCACGTGCACGCAGCCGTCGCCGAAGTGGCCGTACGGCGAACCGGCCAGGCCGTGCTCGTCCAGCAGCGTGTCGAGGTCACGGAGGTACGCGCCGAGGTGCTCCGTCGGCACGGCGGCGTCCTCCAGCCCGGGCCACGCCTGCACGCCGTCGAGCGTGCGGCCGGCCAGCCCGGCGCCGTCCTCGCGGATGCGCCAGATCGCGCGCGCCTCCGGCCCGTCGGGCAGCACCCGGACGCCGGTCGCGCCGGCGTCAGCGGCATCGCGGGCCAGCCGAGCGGCCCGCACGTGCGCGTCGTCCGGGTCCGCGCCGCCGACCTCGACCAGCAGCCAGCCGTTCCCGTCCGGCAGCTCCGGGACCGCCGCCTCGCCCTGGATGACGCGGACCGTCCCGACGATGCGGCGATCGAGCCCTTCGATCGCCAGCGGCCGGAGCGGCAGCAGCGCGGGGACGGCGTCGGCGGCCGCCGGCATGTCCGCGAACCCGAGCACGACGAGCGCCGGTCGCCGCGGCGCCTCGACCAGCCGCAGCGTCGCCTTCAGCACGACCCCGCAGGTGCCCTCGGTGCCGACCAGCGCCTTCGCGAGGTCGTGACCGCGCTCGGGCAGCAGGTGCTCCAGCGAGTAGCCGGAGATCTGCCGCTCGAACCGGCCCAGCTCGGTCCGGATGACGTCGAGGTTGCCGTTGACCAGCTCGGGCAGGCCGGGGACGGCGTCGAGGTCACGGCCCGCGGTGAACCGGCGGCCGGACCCGTCGACGACGTCCAGCTCGAGCAGGTTGTCGGCGGTGCGACCGAACGCGAGCGCGCGGGAGCCGCAGGCGTTGTTGCCGATCATGCCGCCGATGGTGCACCGCGACCACGTCGACGGATCCGGCCCGAACCGCAGCCCGTGCGGCGCGGCGGCCCGTTGCAGCGACCCGAGCACGACGCCCGGCTGGACGACGGCGATCCGCGCGTCCGGGTCGACCAGCTCGACGCGGTTCAGGTGCGCCGACAGGTCCATGACGACGCCCGGCCCGACGGCGTTGCCGGCCACCGACGTGCCGCCGCCGCGCGCCGTCACCGGGACGCCCAGCGACCGGGCGACTTCGAGCACACCGACCACCTCGTCGGCGTCGCGCGGGAACACCACGACCCGCGGGACCACGCGGTAGTTCGACGCGTCGGTGGAGTACTCCGCCCGCCGCAGCGCCGACCCGTCGACCTCGCCTATGCCGTGCGACCGGAGCGCCTCGACGAGCTCTCCGCCGGCGCTCCGCCCGTTCACTCGGGCGCCACCACCGGGTTGACCAGCGGCTCCAGCCCGGAGACCTCGCACCGGGCCACGTCGCCCGGCTCGACGACCACGGCGCCGGGCGTGCCCGTCGAGATGATGTCGCCGGGGTAGAGCGGCATGACCTTGCTGTGGAAGCTGACCAGGTACGCCGGCGAGAACCGCATGCGCCCGACGACGTTGCTGCGGTGCCGCTCGCCGTTGACGACGGTGCTGACCTGGACGTCGGCGAGGTCCGGGCCGCCCGGCTGTGCCGCGAGCGCCTCGGCCAGCGGCACGATGTGTGGCCCGAAGGAGAAGAAGCCGGGGAAGTTCTTCGACCGGGTCAGGAACCGCGGGTTGCGCTGCAGGATGTCCTCGGCGGTCTGGTCGAGGATCGCGCACAGGCCGAACACGTACCCCAGCGCCGCGTCCTCCTCGACGTCGCGGCAGTAGCGCCCGATGACCAGCCCGACCTCCGCCTCGGCGGTGACGCGCTCGCTCTGCACCGGCAGCGGGATCGGCTCGCCCGGCCCGATGATCGTGTGGTTGCCCTTGATGAACGACGCCGGCTCGTCCGGGACCACCTCGGCCAGGTCGGCGGCGTGGTCGACGTAGTTGAGGCCGATGCCCCAGATCTTCGGCGGGTTGCGGTACGGCGCTGTGTACGTCACCTCGTCCGCCGGCCGGAACAGGCCCGGGTCCGCCTCCGCGACGGCCTCGTCGACCTCGTCACCGCGCCGGTCGGCGATCAGCGACATGACGTCGCCGGTGAACTCCGGCAGCAGGTCCGCGACGACGGCCACGCCCTTCGTCGGGTGGACGACGGCCGCCCGCGGCGCACCGTCGACGAGGATGGACGCCAGACGCATGGCTCTCATCGTAGGCAGCGGCGGAACCGCCGGGGCGCCTAGCCGCGCTCTGCGGCGCGCTCGCGTCGCTGGTGATCGTCGACGCCCCAGGCGACGAGCGGCTCGAGCGCCCGCATGAGGCTCCGCCCGCGCTCGGTCGGGCGGTACTGGACGAGCACCGGCGTGGTCGGGACGACCGTCCGCTCGATCAGCCCTTCGGCCTCGAGCTCCTTGAGCCGCTGGTTCAGCAGCCGGTCGGAGATGCCGTGGACGGCCGCGCGGTACTCGACGAAGCGGGTGGCACCGCGGACCGCGGCCAGCATGATGCCGCCGCTCCACTTCTTACCGATGATCTCCAGTTGACCGGTGAAGAGCCGGCACTTCTCGTCGTCGATGTGCTCGAACCCGGTCTCGAGCCGGGCCGCAGCGAGTCTGGTGTCGATAGCCACTCACTCATAGTAAGTCGCTAACGGCGTGTTGGCCAATGGGGCTCCCGATCCGGAGACTGAGGAACGTGAACTACGGCCACCGTCTCGAGTTCGGCACCTTCATCACGCCCACCAACCAGTCACCGCAGACGCCCGTCGCGCTCGCCCAGCTCAGCGAGCAGCTCGGGTTCGACGTAGTGACGTTCCAGGACCACCCCTACCAGCCCGCGTTCCTCGACACCTGGACGCTGCTCACTTGGGTCGCGGCCCAGACGTCGCGCGTGCGGCTGTCGGCGAACGTCCACAGCATCCCGCTGCGCACGCCCGCCGTCCTCGCGCGAGCGGCGGCCAGCCTCGACCTGCTCTCCGACGGACGGGCCGAGCTCGGTCTCGGCGCCGGCGGGTTCTGGGACGCGATCCAGGCGATGGGCGGGCGCCGGCTCAGCCCCGGCGAGTCCGTCCAGGCCCTGAGCGAGGCGATCGACGTCATCCGCGCCCTGTGGGACGTCGACACCCGCGGCGGCGCCCGCGTCGACGGCGAGTTCTACCGCCTCGA
The DNA here is from genome assembly GCF_900105925.1 of Jiangella alkaliphila. Lineage (NCBI taxonomy): Bacteria > Bacillati > Actinomycetota > Actinomycetes > Jiangellales > Jiangellaceae > Jiangella > Jiangella alkaliphila. The sequence continues at coordinate 1,110,744 of NZ_LT629791.1, forward strand.
CGGCGCCAAGCGCGGGCCGGCGCCGAAGCATCCGATCCCGCTGTGGATCGGTGCGCTGAAGCCGCGCATGCTCCGCCTGATCGGCGAGAAGGGCGACGGCTGGCTGCCCAGCCTGCCGTACCTCGAGTCGGGCGATCTCAAGCGCGGCAACGCGATCATCGACGAGGCCGCGCGGTCGGCCGGGCGGGATCCGCGGGAGATTCGCCGGCTGGTCAACATCGGCGGCCGGTTCGAGACGTCGCGCACCGGGTTCCTCCAGGGCACCAGCCAGGACTGGGTCGACGACCTGCTGCCGCTGGTCGTCGAGGACGGCGTCGGCACTCTCATCGTCATGGGCGACGACACGCGCACGATGCAGCAGTTCGCCGAGGAGGTCATGCCGGCGCTGCGCTCGGCCGTCGACGACGCGCTGCCGGCCGGCTCGGCCGGGGAGCGGATCCGCCCGGCGGCGGCCATCGCGGCCCGGCGCGACGGCATCGACTACGACGGCGTGCCCGCGTCGCTGCGTGACTCCGCCGTCGAGCCCGGCGACCCCGACTACCGGACGGTGCGCGGCGGCTACCTGCGCGGCGGGTCACCCGGCCTGGTGCTGCGCCCGTCGTCGACCGCCGAGGTGGTGGAGGCGCTGGCGTACGCGCGGCGCCACCCTTCGCTGCCGCTCGGCGTCCGCAGCGGCGGCCATGGCATCAGCGGCCGGTCGACCAACGACGGCGGCCTGGTCATCGACGTCGGGCGGCTGGACGGGATCGAGGTGCTGGACGAGGCGCGGCGGCTGGTGCGCATCGGCGCCGGCGCACGCTGGATGGACGTCGCGACGACCTTGGCGCCGCACGGCTGGGCGCTGTCGTCCGGCGACTATGGGGGCGTCGGCGTCGGGGGCCTGGCGACGGCCGGCGGGATCGGGTACCTGTCCCGGTCGCACGGGCTGACCATCGACCACATGGTGGCGGCCGAGATCGTGCTGGCCGACGGGTCGGTCGTGCGGGCCAGCGAGACCGAGCACCCGGACCTGTTCTGGGCGGTCCGCGGCGCCGGCGGCAACCTCGGCATCGTCACGTCCTTCGACTTCGTCGCCGACGAGGTGGGCGACGTCGGCTGGGGCTTCCTCACCCAGGTCGCCGAGGACGTCGAGGACTACCTGGTCCGCTGGGGCGCCGCCGTCGAGAACGCGCCGCGCGACTTCGCCAGCTTCCTTGTCATGGGCCCGCCCCGGAACGGCCAGCCGGCCATCGCGCAGAGCCGCTCGGTGGTCGAGTCGTCCGATCCCGACGTTGTTGTGGCACGGTTGCAGGAGATCGCCTCGATCGCGCCGCTCTACGACCAGGAGGTGACGATCACCTCGTACGCCGGGATCCTGCAGAACGCCGCCGGCCCCGCCCACGTGGCGACCGGCGAGCCGCTGGCACACAGCGGGCTGGTCGAGCACATCACGCCCGAGTTCGCGGCGGCGGTCGCGACCGCCCTGTCCAGCGGGGCGATCTACTTCTTCCAGATCCGCGCCGTCGGTGGCGCCGTCTCCGACGTCCCCTCCGACGCGACGGCGTACGCCCACCGGTCGGCGAACTTCTCGGTGACGGCGATGGGCGCCAACGCGCGGCGGCTGGGCGAGGTGTGGGCCACGCTGCAGCCGTTCTTCTCCGGCCTCTACCTCAGCTTCGAGACCGACCAGACCGACGAGGTGCTGGCCGCGGCGTTCCCGCCGGCGACGCTGGAGCGGCTGCGCGACCTCAAGGACCGCTACGACCCCGACAACGTCTTCCGGCACAACTTCAACGTCGCACCCACCGCCGCGGCAGCCGTCGCGACCTGATCGCTCAGGGGCGGTGCGCCCAGAGGAAATCGACATATCCCGGTGGGACGTCGGCGCCGGTCGCGAGCATCCAGTGCACGCGGCTGGCGCCGACCAGCACCAGGGTCGCCCGGCAGCCGGCCTCGACCTGGTCGCGGTCGAAGGCGCCGTCCGCGCCGGCCAGGTAGTCGTCCAGCAGGTCGGCCCGGGCGCCCAGGGCCAGGTGCGCGAGGTCGGCGCCGACCGGGGCGGCGCCCATCGTGCCCCAGTCCAGCGCCACGGTGTCCGGGCCGTCGGCGCGCAGGTTGTCCGGGTGGACGTCGCCGTGGGCGAGCACCTGCGGCAGGGCGGCCGGCCGCTCCAGCAGTTCGTGCCGGCGCGACCACAGCCGCTGCGCCCGCTCGTCGGCGTCGACGGCGGACCAGTCGAGGTCGGACACCGCGACGCGCTGCGCCAGCTGGTGCCCGCCCAGCCACGGCACATCGGGCAGGACGGCGCTCGCCTGCCACGCACCGAGCTGCCGCGCCGCCGTCAACCTGGCCACGCCGGCCGTCGCCGCGCCGGTACCGCCGCGCAGGGGCACCTCCGCGACGTCCACCACGTCCGCGGGCCGGCGGCCGGTCAGGCTCAGCAGGACGGAGTCGGGCAGCACCGCTGCACGATAGAGCAGTAGCCGCTACTGACGTCCAGCGGTTTTCCGGCGGCTAGCCTGGCGCCATGTCCCAGGCTCAGGGCCAACTGCGCTACCGGGGGCAATGCGACGACTGCTCCTGGACCGGACGCCCGTTCGTCCGCTACGGCACGGCCGACACGGCAGCGCGCGACCACGCCGACGCACACCGGCACACCGCCTTCGTCGCCGACCAGTACGACCTGCGCATCGTCGGGTCGACGGTGCGGCCGGGCGAGGCCCGGCAGCACTAGGCCGCGCGTTCACCGCGCGTCGACTCCCATCGGTTCGTACTTCTATACCGACTGGAATAGAAGTACGAAGGGCCGGGTTGGGCACATCGAGACGCCCACCACGGGCGAGCCTCTGACCCCCACGAAAGGGGAGAAGCCATGTCCGACACCAACCCGCGCGACTTCTACGAGCGCTACATCGAGGCGCTCAACGCGCACGAGTTCGACCGCATGGACGAGTTCGTCCACGAGTCCATCGTCATGCACAGCGAGCCGAGCTCCCGCGCCGCGCTCGTCGCGCAGCTGGACAGCATCGTCGACGCGGTCCCCGACTTCCACTGGGAGACCCAGGAGCTCGCCGTCAACGGCGACAGCCTCGCCGCCCGTCTGCTCAACACCGGCACCCCCACCAAGGAGTGGCTCGGGGCGGCTCCCACCGGCAAGCCGATCGAGATCGTCGAGTACGCGATCTACCGGATCCGCGACGGCAAGTTCCTGCACATGTCGGCCCTCCACGACGCCGAGGCGCTGGAGCGGCAGCTCGCGGGCTGACCTGGTGGAGACGAGGGGAATCGAACCCCTAACCCCCGCCTTGCAAAGGCGGTGCTCTGCCAATTGAGCTACGTCCCCGTTGGTGCGGAACGGCGCCGCGCCGTAGGGCGCGGGGCCGTACCGCGCCGACAACCTTAGCGCGTCGCCGCGCTGTGCAGCGAATTCCTCGCAAACTGCCCAGGGCCGGCGGGCCGGGAGATCTGCGGCTCTCCCGAACCCGTCCGGTCTGCTAGCGCAGCCGCGCGTCGGCGTAGGCCATCATCGCGTCGCGGAGGTACGCGACCAGCGCGTCGTCGCCCTGGCCGATGTTCTGCCGGAAGCGGTCGTCGTCGACGTAGAGGCCGGCGAGGCCGCGGTAGGCGTCGCGGCCGGGCGTCCAGAACAGGCATACCCAGCGGTAGTGGTCGTCGACGACCTCCTGGGCCCGTGCGTCGTCGTCGGGGACGCCGTCGGCGCTGAGGGTGCGCAGCGCGGCCACCGCCGCGCCGAACCCCGACCGGGCCAGCTCGGCCTGGTCGGCCGACCAGCCACGCGTGCGGGCGGTCGTGTCGTCGATGGCGAGGTCGCCCCAGCGGGAGCGGGCCTCCTCTTCGTACGGGTTCTGCTCGAACCCCGCGAACATCGAGTTCGCCGTCATGGTTCCTCCCTTCTCGAGGGTGGTCATGGTGGACTCCACGGTCGCGACGAGCCGATCGAGCCGGTCCCGCTCGGCCAGCAGCCAGGCACGGTGCCGCCGCAGCACGTCGACGGCGCCGGCGCCGTCCTGCGCGGCGAGCACCTCGCCGATGGCGTCCAGCCCGAGACCGAGCTCGCGCAGCAGCAGGATCCGCTGCAACCGCAGCAGCTGCTCCTGCTCGTAGTAGCGGCGGCCGCCGTCGGCCGTCCACGCCGGCTCGAGCAGGCCGATCGCGTGGTAGTGCCGCAACGTCCGCGACGTCACCCCGGACGCCCGCGCCACCTCGTTGATCGACCAGCTCATGGTGCTTCCGTGTCGTTCACCCGGACCGGACTCTCCGATCCGTCCACGACGGTAACCGTTGACGTGGCGTCAACTTCAAGTCGGGACAACGCAGAACGGCCACGGAGACCTCGCCGCGAACGGGCGAGGTCTCCGTGGCCGTCGGTGCTGCTATCAGCGCGGGTCGGCGGGCGGGATCGGATCCGTGGCCTCAGCCCACAGGTCCTGCTCGGCCCGTCCGGACTGGTAGCGGCGGTAACCGAGGTACCCGACCACGGCCACGACCGCTCCGAACAGGATCTTCTTGTTGAACACGATGGTCCGCCTCCAGACGGTGCTCGACTCTCGTGTGAGGTTAACGCAGAGATCCCGGCGGCAGCAGGGCGACATCGGAATCACGTCACTCCAGCAGCCCCTCCATCCGCGCGATCTCCGCCTCCTGCGCGTCGACGATCTCCTCGGCCAGCTCGCGGGCCTCGGAGTCGATGCCGTCGTCGAGCTGGGTCCGGGCCATCTCGATCGCGCCCTCGTGGTGCTCGATCATCATGGTCAGCCACATCCGCTCGAACTCGGCGCCGGTCGCGGCGTCCAGCGCGGCGAGGTCGTCCTCGGTGAGCATGCCGGCCATCTCGTGCGCGTGCCCGCCCTCCAGCGGGGGCGGGGTGTATCCCCAGCGGTCCAGCATCGCGGTCATCTGATCGATCTCCGGCTGCTGGGCGTCGGCGATGCCGTCGGCCAACTCGGTCAGCTCGGGGCTGACGCCGCTGGGCGGCAGCATGGCGGCCATCTCGACGGCCTGGGCGTGGTGCGGGATCATCTGCCGCGCGAACTCGACGTCCGCGGGCGCGAACGCCTCCTCGTCATCGGACGAGCCGCAGCCGGCCAACAGGACGAGGACGAGCGTGGGCAGGGCGAGGTGCCTGCGGTGCATGAGGAAACGGTCCCTTCGGGGGTGACGTGAACGACGGGCGGGGTCGGCAACACCCCGGCCGTCACGTCCGCGACACGCACAGGGACGTCAGCAACACCGAACCGTAGGGACGTGGCGGCGGCCGCACCCGGCGCGGGCGCACGGACACGACGGCGTCGCGGGCGCGCCGCGCGAGCACCGGCAGCCGGCCCAGCAGCACGCGGCCGACCAGGGCCAGCACGGCCGCCGTCAGCACCGCCAGGCACAGATGCGCCAGCCCATGTTCCGACGACGACGGCGACGGCTTGCTCTCGTGCCCCTCGGCGCCGGCGGCCGCCCCGGCATGGGACGCCGCCGTGGTCTCGTGCGCCGGACTGTGCCCGTCGGCGTGGCCGGCACCGGCGACGTGGTGCATCAGCACGATGCCGAGGAGCAGCGCGGCCAGCACCAGCAGCCGCGACACCGTCTTCACAGCGCCGAGCCTACGCCGCTACGTCACACCTTCCGGTGGGTCGACCGCCGGAGCCAGCCGACGATCGCGGTAGCCACGAACAACACCACCCCGATCAAGCCCAGCCAGAGGATGCCCTCGATGGCAAAGCCCACGATCGACAGCACCAACCAAGCGGCCAGCAAGACGACCACAAGAACCACCATGACCGAACCTGTACCCGGTTCGGAGCGTCGCACTCCGTGCTCGATCACGGGCATGAGAAAGCCCCTACCAAGCTTGCTGATAGGGGCTCTGACCTGGGTGGGCCTAACAGGACTTGAACCTGTGACCTCTTCCTTATCAGGGAAGCGCTCTAACCGTCTGAGCTATAGGCCCGGGGATTTCGCACCGAGTGCGCCGCAGCAGCGTACCTCACCGTCGACGGCCAGCCCAAACCGGGCTGACCGCCGCCGCGGGGCCGGGCTCAGTCGTCCTCGGCGAGGGTCAGTTCGAGGCCACCGAGCAGGCTGGCCGAGAGGTTGTACAGGAACGCACCCAGCGTCGCCAGCGCCGTGAGCAGCACGACGTCGACCACCGCGATGAGGGTGGTGAAGCCGAGCACGCGGGACAGTTCGACGTACTGGTTGATGTCGATGCCGGAGTTGCTGTCGGAGGCCGTCATGTCGGTGACGACGTCGTCGATGGAGCTGAACACGCCGGCGGCGTCGAGGACGGACCAGAGCACCGCGACCGCGACGAACAGCGTGATGCCGAGCGCGACCGACAGCAGGAACGCCGTCTTCATGACCGACCACGGGTCGACCCGCAGCAACCGCAGCCGGGCCTTGCGGACCCGGCCGGGACGGCGCGAGCTGGCCGAGCGCGACGGGGTCGGCGTGGTGGCCGCCTTCGCGGCGGTGGTCGAACGGGGCGCCGCCGGCGGGATGGCCTCGAGGCTGGCCTGGGTGTCGTCGGCGAGGTCCAGGTTCGACGGCGGCAGCGGCGCGGCCGGCACCGGGCCGGGCGGCGCCGGGAACGCCGCCGGAGCGGCGGCACCCTGCTGGGCGACCAGAGACGGCGGCGGCACCGGGCCCTGGTTCGCCGCGCCGGCCGCGGCTCGGCCGGCCGCCGGCGGAGCGCCGTTCGGCGAGGTCGGACCGGCCTGGCCGGTCGGCCGCTGGCCGTTGCCGTTCTGCGGCCCGCCGTTCTGGCCGGGCTCGCCCGGGCGGGACCACGGGTTCTGCGTGGACCCGGCGTCGGGACGCGGCGTGGTGTCTTCGCGCGACCGGTTGCGGGTGGCGACGCGGGCGGCGGCCGCACCACGCGGCTGCTGCCCACCACCCTGCTGCCCGCGGTTGTCGACCGCCGGGTCAGCGGCGCCGCGCTGCCCGTTGGGCGAACCGTTGCTGTTGGGAGGCCCCGGCTTCGCGCCGTTGGCCTGCTGGTCCGGCCGGTCCGGAGGAGGCGCGCTCTTGTTGCGCGCGTCCTGGTCGGACCCCGGACGCCCGGTCGCGCCACTGCTCGTCACGAGCCATCACCCTCCGCGTCGATCTCGGAGTCCGCCACGTCCTCGACGGCCTCCTCCACCGAGTCTTCCTCGGCACTGTGCGCGATGGCGACGACCACATCGTCGCCACCGAGCGCAACGTACTTGACCCCCATGGTGTCACGTCCCTTGGCGGGAACGTCCGCCACGGGACTGCGCGTCACCCCTCCGGATGCCCGGATGGCAAGCACTTCGTCGCCGTCGCCGACGACCAACGCACCCACAAGAGACCCTCTGTCCTCATTGATCTTCATCGCCTTGATACCCAAACCCCCGCGTCCCTGAACACGATATTCCTCGACAACGGTTCGTTTGGCGAATCCACCATCTGTGACGGTAAAGACGTACGAGTCGGTTCCATCACCCACAACGGACATCGACAGCAGTTCGTCCCCGTCGCGGAACTTCATGCCCACGACGCCGCCCGTGGCACGGCCCATCGGCCGCAGCTGCTCGTCGGTGGCGGTGAACCGGATGGCCTGCGCCTTGCGCGACACCAGCAGGACGTCGTCGTCGGCAGTGACCAGCTCGGCGCCGATCAGCTCGTCGTCCTCTTCGCGGAACAGGACCGCGATGACGCCGCCGGAGCGGTTGGAGTCGTACTCGGTGAGCTTGGTCTTCTTGACCATGCCGTGCTTCGTGGCCAGCACGAGGTACGGCGACTGCTCGTAGTCCTTCAGCGTGAGCACCCGGGCGATCTTCTCGTCGGGCTGGAACGCCAGCAGGTTCGCGACGTGCTGGCCCTTGGCGTCGCGGGCCAGTTCGGGCAGCTCGTACGCCTTGGCGCGGTAGACCCGGCCGCGGTTGGTGAAGAACAGGATCCAGTGGTGCGTGGTGGTGACGAAGAACTGGTCGACGACGTCGTCCTCACGCAGCTGCGCACCCCGCACGCCCTTGCCGCCGCGTTTCTGCGAGCGGTAGAGGTCGGCCTTGGTGCGCTTGGCGTAGCCGCCGCGGGTGATGGTGACGACCACCGGCTCCTCGGGGATGAGGTCCTCGGCGGTCATGTCGCCCTCGGCGGGGATGATGCGGCTGCGCCGGTCGTCGCCGAACTTCTCGACGATCTCGGCCAGCTCCTCGCGGATGATGGTCCGCTTGCGCTCGTCGGACTCGAGGATGGCCTGCAGCTCGGCGATGTCGGCGACCAGGGCGTCGTGCTCGTTCTGCAGCTCTTCGCGCGACAGCGCGGTGAGCCGGCGCAGCTGCATGTCGAGGATGGCCGTGGCCTGGATCTCGTCGATGTCGAGCAGCTGCATGAGGCCGTTGCGGGCCTCTTCGACGTCCTGCGACCGGCGGATCAGCGCGATGACCTCGTCGATGGCGTCGATCGCCTTGAGCAGGCCCAGCACGATGTGCAGGCGCTCGCGCTTCTTGCGCAGCCGGAACTCGGTGCGCCGGCGGATGACCTCGACCTGGTGGGTCACCCAGTGCCGGACGAACCCGTCGAGCGGCAGCGTGCGCGGAACGCCGTCGACCAGCGCCACCATGTTGCAGCCGAAGGTGTCCTGCAGCTGTGTGTGCTTGTAGAGGTTGTTCCGGACCACCGACGCGACGGCGTCGCGCTTGAGCACGACCTCGATGCGCATGCCCGTGCGCGACGACGAGTTGTCCTTGAGATCGGCGATGCCGGGAACCTTGCCGGTGTCGGCCAGCTCGGCGATCTTGCGCAGCAGCGCGTCGGGGTTGACCTGGTAAGGCAGCTCGGTGATGGCCAGGATGGCGCGACCGCGGCTGTCCTCTTCGACGTCGACGACGGCGCGCATGGTGACCGAGCCGCGGCCGGTGCGGTAGGCCTGCTCGATGCCCGTGGTGCCGACGATGAGGGCGCTGGTGGGGAAGTCGGGGCCCTTGATCCGCGCGAGCAGCGCGTCGAGGAGTTGCTCGCTGTCGGCCTCGGGGTTGTCCAGATACCAGTCGACGCCCGCGGCGACCTCACGCAGGTTGTGCGGCGGGATGTTGGTGGCCATGCCGACCGCGATGCCGCCGGAACCGTTGACCAGCAGGTTCGGGAACCGCGCCGGCAGAACGTCGGGCTCGTCGCTCCTGCCGTCGTAGTTCGGCGAGAAGTCGACGGTCTCTTCCTCGATGTCGCGGACCATCTCCATGGCCAGCGGCTCCATGCGGCATTCGGTGTAGCGCATCGCCGCCTGCTTGTCGTCGCCGCGGGAACCGAAGTTGCCCTGGCCCTTGACCAGCGGATACCGCATGGACCACCACTGGCCGAGCCGGACCAGGGTGTCGTAGATGGCGGTGTCACCGTGCGGGTGGTAGTTGCTCATCACCTCGCCGACCACGCGCGAGCACTTGTAGAACCCGCGGTCGGGGCGGAAGCCGCCGTCGTACATCGCGTAGAGCACGCGGCGGTGCACCGGCTTCAGGCCGTCGCGGACGTCCGGCAGCGCACGGCCGACGATGACGGCCATCGCGTAGTCGAGATAGCTGCGCTGCATCTCGACCTGCAGGTCGACCGGTTCTATGCGTCCACCGGGCCCGGTCGCGTCGCCGGCCGTGGTGATGTCGTTCGTCACGAGTGGTTCCTCCAGGTGCGACCTGCCGGCCACACATCAGGTATGACGCGCGAGACAGCCTCACGGTTGTCTGCGGCCCCGTTGTGTTTCATGTCCTACTCGGGTCGGTTCGTCTCGCGCCGGGCTCAGATGTCCAGGAAGCGCACGTCGCGGGCGTTGCGCTGGATGAACTTGCGCCGGCTCTCGACGTCCTCGCCCATGAGAGTCGAGAAGACCTCGTCGGCGTGCGCGGCGTCGTCGAGCGTGGCCCGAAGCAGCAGCCGCTGCGAGGGATCCATAGTGGTCTCCCACAGCTCGTCGTCGTTCATCTCGCCGAGACCCTTGTACCGCTGGATCCCGTTCTCCTTCGGCAGCCGCTTGCCGGCGGCGACACCGGCACCTACGAGGGCTTCGCGCTCACGTTCGGAGTACGCGTACTCGGGATCGACGTCGCGGCCGGCCCACTTGAGCTTGTAGAGCGGCGGCTGAGCAAGGAACACGTGACCCTGCTCGATGACCGGACGCATGAAGCGGAACAGCAGCGTGAGCAGGAGCGTCACGATGTGCTGGCCGTCGACGTCGGCGTCGGCCATCAGGACCACCTTGTGGTAGCGCAGCCGGTTGAGGTCGAGCTCTTCCTGGACCCCGGTGCCGAGCGCGTTGATGATCGCCTGCACTTCCTGGTTCTGCAGGATGCGGTCGATGCGCGCCTTCTCGACGTTGAGGATCTTGCCGCGGATCGGCAGGATCGCCTGCACCCGCGAGTCGCGCCCCTGCTTGGCCGGGCCGCCGGCGGAGTCGCCCTCGACGATGAAGAGCTCGCACTCCTCCGGGTCGGTGGACTGGCAGTCGGCCAGCTTGCCGGGCAGCCCGGCGCCCCCCATGAGGCCCTTGCGGCTGCGGGCGGCGTCGCGCGCCTTGCGGGCGGCGACCCGGGCGATGGCGGCGCTCTGCGCCTTGCGGGCGATCAGCTTGCCCTCGTTGGGGTTCTGCTCGAACCAGGCGCCGAGCTCGTTGTTGACGACCTTCTGGACGAAGCTCTTCGCCTCGGTGTTGCCGAGCTTGGTCTTCGTCTGGCCCTCGAACTGCGGCTCGGCCAGCTTGATGCTGATGATGGCGGTGAGTCCTTCGCGGACGTCCTCGCCGGAGAGGTTCGGGTCCTTCTCCTTCAGCACACCCCACTCGCGCGCGAACCGGTTGACCAGGGTGGTCAGCGCCGCCCGGAAGCCCTCTTCGTGCGTGCCGCCCTCGTGGGTGTTGATGGTGTTGGCGAACGTGTGCACCGACTCGGTGAACTGGTCGTTCCACTGCATCGCGACCTCGAGGCTCATGGCCTGGCCGTCGCCGTCCTCGGACTCGGCCTCGAAGTCGATGACGGTGCGGTGCACCGGCGACTTGGCGTTGTTGAGGTGCTGGACGTAGTCGACCAGCCCGAGGTCGTACTTGTAGCGGACCTCGCGCGGCGCGGAGCTCTGCTCGCTGTCGACGTCCTCGTCGGCGCCGGCGTCGATGCCCTCGGGCCGCTCGTCGCGCAGGACGATGGTCAGGCCCTTGTTGAGGAACGCCATCTCGCGGAAGCGGGTCGACAGCGTCTCGAAGTCGTAGTCGGTGGTCTCGAAGATGTCGGGGCTGGCCCAGAACGTCGTGGTGGTCCCGGTGCGGTCGGACTCCTCGTGCCGCTCGAGCGGGGCGTCGGGCACGCCCAGCGAGTAGGACTGCGTCCACCGGTAGCCGTCGCGGTGGATCTCGAGGTCGACCTTGCGGGAGAGCGCGTTGACGACGGAGACGCCGACGCCGTGCAGGCCGCCGGAGACCTTGTAGCCGCCGCCGCCGAACTTGCCGCCCGCGTGCAGAACCGTCATGACGACCTCGACCGCCGGCCGCTTCTCGACCGGGTGCATGTCGACCGGGATGCCGCGGCCGTTGTCGATGACGCGCACGCCGTCGCCGTTGTCGCCAGGCAGCAGGGTGATCTCGATGAGGTCGCAGACCCCTGCCAGGGCCTCGTCGACGGAGTTGTCGACGACCTCGTAGACCAGGTGGTGCAGACCTCGCTCGCCGGTGGAGCCGATGTACATGCCGGGACGCTTGCGTACCGCTTCGAGACCTTCGAGTACGGTGATGGCGCTGGCGTCGTAGGACGTAGTGTCCGTCACGAGCGGGGGACCTCCTGCCAGGGATCAGGCCGCACCGCGCCACCTGCAGGCCGCTTGAGAGGCCCAGGAGACCGCGCGGCCTGGATGGACAGTGTCCATTCTACCTTGTGCCGACATCAGAATGCGCGTTCTGCGGCCCTGAATGCCCCGTGGAGCCGCGTAGATCGCCCCGCGTGTGTCCCCATACCCGCACCGGGCGCCTCGACGGCGCTGGGGGCAATCTGGCGCCGCGGAGCGGATCGGCGGATTTCGGTCAGCCGTACGTGTCGCGCGGACCGCGTCCGGGTACGCTGCGGGGTCCGCGCCGCCAGCTCGGCGCCTGCGGTCCGCGCACGTCGACCCTGGTGACGGACCCGTCGCCGATCTCTTTGTTGAACCGGCGGACCAGCTCGGCCGCGAACAGCCGCACCTGCGTCGCCCACGCGGTGGTGTCGGCCCGGACGGTCAGCACGCCGTCCTCGTAGTGCTCGGGCTGCACATGCGCCGCGACCTCCGGCCCGACCACCTGGTCCCAGCGGGCGACCGCGCCGTGCACCGCGAGGTCCTCGGCCCAGCCATGCTCGCCGATCAGCCGGTCGACGGCCGAGCCGACCGCCTGCGGATCGCGGTCGTCGGAGCCCGGGCCGCTCCAGCCGGCGCCCGGTGCGCGGCGACGGCGCCAGGTGCCACCGCGGCCCGCGGTGTCGCCGGTCTTGCGGGACGGCGCGGGGCGGCCCGTCCGGCCCGCCACCTTCGCCCTGGCCAGCAGCGCTTTCGCGAGGTCATCGCCGTCGGGGTTCCACGTGAAACCGTCGGCCGGCCCGACGGGGTCCGTGGCGGGTGCCGGCAGGTCGACGCCCGGCGCCGGGACGGTGCCATCGTCGCTGTCACTCATCGGCCGCCGTCACCCCTCTCACCCAGGCGAACCCTACGCCCGCCGGACCTCGCCGCCCAGCACGTCGACCCTGGCCCCGCTGAGCCCGGCCGGCACGTCGGCCGGCACCGCCGCCGTGACCAGCACCTGCTCGGCCCCGGCCGTCAGCTCGGCCAGCCGGTCGCGCCGCCCGGTGTCGAGCTCGGCGAAGACGTCGTCGAGGACCAGCACGGGGTCGCTGCCGGCCGAACGCAGCAGCTCGTACGAGGCGAGCCGCAGCGCCAGCGCGAACGACCACGACTCGCCGTGGCTCGCGTATCCCTTGGCCGGCATCGGGCCGAGCGACAGCACGAGGTCGTCGCGGTGCGGGCCGATCAGTGACACACCGCGGTCCAGCTCGTCGCGGCGAACCCCGGCCAGCGCCTCGAGCAGCGCCGCCGCCAGGGTCTCACGCGACGGCACCAGCTCGGCGTCGGGGCCGAGCGACGACTTGTACGTGAGCAAGGCGTCCCGGTCGCCGGACGGGCCGGAACCGCCGGCCACCGCGTCGTACGCCTTGGCGGCCAGCGGCCGGAGCGCCTCGACGAGGTCGAGGCGGGCGGCCAGCAGCTCGGCGCCGGCCTGGGCGAGGTGGGTGTCCCAGACGTCCAGCGTGCTGAGGTCGGGTCCGCGCGACGACCCGCCGCCCCGGCTCGCCCGCATGGCCATGCCGGCCGACTTCAGCAGCGCGTTGCGCTGTTTCAGCACCCGGTCGTAGTCGGACCGGACGCCGGCGAACCGCGGCGCCCGCGCGACCAGCAGTTCGTCGAGGAACCGGCGCCGCTCGGACGGGTCGCCTTTGACCAGCGCCAGATCCTCGGGCGCGAACAGCACGGTCGTCAGCACGCCGAGCAGCTCGCGCGGCCGGGGGACCGGCGACCGGTTCAGCCGGGCGCGGTTCGCCTTGCCCGGCGTGATCTCGATCTCCAGCAACGTGCTGCGCGGCTCGCCGCCCACGGTCTCGACGACGCTGCCGCGCACCACCGCCCGCTCGGCACCGAGCCGCACCAGCGGCGCGTCCTGCGCGACCCGGTGGCTGCCCAGCGTCGCGAGGTAGTTCAGCGCCTCGACCAGGTTGGTCTTGCCGTGGCCGTTGGGCCCGACGAACGCCGTGACGCCGGGCTCGAGCGGCAGCTCGACCGAGGCGTACGACCGGAAGTCGGCCAGCGACAGATGGGCGACGTGCATGCGCGGACGTCCCCGGCCTCAGGTGCGGGCGTCGCCCGTCCCGGAGGTCGGCCCGGCGTCCGCCGCCTTGACGGCGTGGCCGCCGAACTGGTTGCGCAGTGCGGCCACCGCCTTCATGGCGGGGGAGTCGTCCTGCCGGGACTCGAACCGGGCGAACAGGGCGGCGGTGATGACCGGCGCCGGCACCGAGTTGCGGATGGACTCCTCGACCGTCCAGCGGCCCTCGCCGGAGTCTTCGACGTAGCCCTCGATCTCGGCCAGCACAGGGTCCTGCTCGAGCGCCCGGACCAGCAGGTCGAGCAGCCAGGAGCGGACGACGGTGCCGCGGGACCATGCCTTCAGCGTGCCGTGGACGTCGTCGACGATGCCCGAGGCGGCCAGCAGCTCGTAGCCCTCGCCGTAGGCCTGCATGAGGCCGTACTCGATGCCGTTGTGCACCATCTTGGCGTAGTGACCGGCGCCGACGCCGCCGGCGTGGACGAAGCCTTCCTCGCGCGGGCCTTCGGGCCGCAGTGCGTCGAAGATCGGCATCAACCGCTCGACGTGCTCCTTCGCGCCGCCGGCCATCAGGCCGTAGCCCTTCTCGAGGCCCCAGATGCCGCCGGAGACGCCGCAGTCGACGTACCCGACGCCGTGCTCGGCGAGGATGTCGGCGTTCACGCGGTCGTCGGTGAACCTGGAGTTGCCGCCGTCGATGACGAGGTCGCCCTCGTCGAGCAGCTCGCCCAGCTCCTGGACGGTGGCCCGGGTGGGGTCGCCGGCCGGCACCATGACCCACACCGCCCGCGGCGCGGACAGCCGCTCGACCAGCTCTTTCAGGCTGCCGACGTCGCTGACCTCGGGGTTGCGGTCGTAGCCCACCACCGTGTGGCCGGCCCGACGCAGCCGCTCGCGCATGTTGCCGCCCATACGGCCGAGGCCGACCAGGCCCAGCTCCATGACGTTCCCTTCCGTGGCCACCAGAGTTCCTCCCGTGCCGATGGGCGCCGTACGGCGGCGCGAGCCGATGTCACCATCCTCGCGCGCCGCAGCCGCCGCGTGCGACCGGGTCGCCGTCGCGAGCCGTCAGCCCGAGAGGCGGATGGGCATGGCGAGGTAGCGGTAGCCGCCCTCGGGCTCGGCCTCGGCGCTGCCGACGCCCTGGATGACCACGGGCTTCAGCGGCGTGTCGGTGAAGGACAGGTGCGCGAACGGGGTGCCCAGCGCCTGCAGGCCGTCGAGCAGGTAGGTCGGGTTGAAGCCGGTGGCGATGGCCGGGCCCTGGACGTCGGCGGGCAGCGCCTCGGAGGCCTGCGCGTCCTCGCCGCTGCCGGCCTCGAGGACGACCTGGCCCTCGTCGAAGGCGAGCCGGACCGGGGTGTTGCGCTCGGCCACCAGGGCGACGCGCTTCACCGACTCGACCAGCGCGGAGATCTCGACCCTGGCCACCGTGGCGGTCTCGGCCGGGAACAGCCGGCGGTAGTTGGGCACCCATTCGCCGTCGATGAGCCGGCTGGTGGTGTGGCGGCCGCCGGCCGCGAGGCCCAGCAGGCTGTCCTGGCTGCCGGTGCCCAGCGCCAGCGTGACGGCGCCGGCCGGGCCGAGCGTCTTGGCGGCGTCGACCAGCGTGCGGGCCGGCACCAGCGCGACCGCGGAGATGTCGGGCGTGCCGGGGTTCCAGGTGAACTCGCGGACGGCGAGGCGGTAGCGGTCGGTGGCACCGAGGGTGACGGTCTCGCCCTCGATCTCGATGCGGATGCCGGTGAGTGTGGGCAGCATGTCGTCGCGGCCGGCGGCGACCGCCACCTGGCTGACCGCCTCGGCGAGAACGGTGCCGTCGACGGTGCCGGACGCCTCGGGCATGGACGGGAGGTCGGGGTACTCCTCGACCGGCAGCGTCAGCAGGGTGAACCGGGCGCTGCCGCAGGTGATGGTGACCTTGGAGCCGTCGGCGGTGAGGTCGACCGGCTTGTTCGGCAGCGACCGTGCGATGTCGGCCAGCAGCCGGCCGGAGACCAGAACGGTGCCACCGTCGGCGACGTCGGCCTCGACGGACACGCGGCCGGACACCTCGTAGTCGAACGACGAGAACGTCACTTGGGTGTCGGACGCGTCGATGCGCAGGCCGGCCAGCACCGGCACCGTCGGCCGGTTGGGCAGGGTGCGGGCCGTCCAGGCCACCGCATCTGCCAGTACATCGCGATCGAGCCGGAACTTCACCGGTCCGTCCTCCCCTCGGGCTCCCGCCCGGGTCGTTGTGGTTCGACGTCATCCTTCCACGGGCCGCTGACAGTGGCGGCCAGAGGCGTCAAACGGCGGCCGTGAATCACACGATCCACAGGAACCGGCCCGCCAGACTTGTGCGCTGCCAGTTGATCCATGGATAGGTCAGTCAGGTTCGTAACGTTGGTGGAAAGTGTGGAAAACCATGAACGTCGCAGGTGAGCGGCGCTACCGTTGTCCACGGAGCCTGTGGGCGCGAGCAGTGGGTGACGTGGACCGTCCGAGGTTGTCCACCGATGAGTGACACTTTCCCCGAGCCGGTCCACGGCGATGGCACCCATGTCCACAAACTTGTCCACAGCCTGTGAGAAGTCGATCACCCTCAGTGACTGTGCTTCTCCGGCCGTCGCGGCGCCGGCCACCGTCATGACTGCCGGGCCTGCTGCTTGATGCGGTTGGTCAGTTCGGTGACCTGATTGAAGACACTGCGCCGCTCGGCCATCAGCGTGCGGATCTTCCGCTCGGCGTGCATGACGGTGGTGTGGTCGCGGCCGCCGAAGTGCTGGCCGATCTTCGGCAGCGACAGCTCGGTCAGCTCGCGGCACAGGTACATCGCGATCTGGCGGGCCGTGACGAGCACCCTGCTGCGGCTGGTGCCCTGCAGGTCCTCGATGGTCAGGCCGAAGTAGGCCGACGTCTGCGCCATGATCGTGGCGGCCGTGATCTCGGGCCCGGAATCGGTCGGCACGAGGTCGCGGAGCACGATCTCGGCCAGCGAGAGGTCGACCGGCTGGCGGTTGAGGCTCGCGAACGCCGTGACCCGGATCAGCGCGCCCTCGAGCTCGCGGATGTTCGTGGCGATGCGGCTGGCGATGTACTCCAGGACGTCGGGCGACACGTTGAGGTGGTCCTGGGTGGCCTTCTTCGACAGGATCGCGATGCGGGTCTCGAGGTCGGGCGGCTGCACGTCGCACGTCAGGCCCCACTCGAACCGGTTGCGCAGCCGGTCCTCCAGCGCCGACAGCTGCTTCGGCGGCCGGTCGGACGTGATGACGATCTGCTTGTTCGCGTTGTGCAGCGTGTTGAACGTGTGGAAGAACTCCTCCTGCGTCTGGATCTTGCCCTCGAGGAACTGGATGTCGTCGATGAGCAGGACGTCGACGTCGCGGTAGCGGCGCTGGAACGCCGACGCCTTGTCGTCGCGGATGGAGTTGATGAAGTCGTTGGTGAACTCCTCGGAGCTCACGTAGCGCACCCGGGTGCCGGGGTACATCGTCCGCGTGTAGTGGCCGATGGCGTGCAGGAGGTGGGTCTTGCCCAGGCCCGACTCGCCGTAGACGTGCAGCGGGTTGTACGCCTTGCCCGGCGCCTCGGCGACGGCGACCGTCGCGGCGTGCGCGAACCGGTTGCTCGAGCCGATGACGAAGGTGTCGAACGTGTACCGCGGGTTGAGGTGCGGCTCGGTGTCGCCGCGCCGGGCCGGGCCGTCGGGCGCCGGCCGCGGCACGAACGCCGGCGCCTCGGTGGCGGCACTGACCAGCGGGATCTCCTCGGTGTCGACCGACGACGAGGGCGGCGCGTCGAGATAGCCGCCCATCGGCGGCGGAGGCGGCACCGGTTCGAGCGTGGCGCCGGCCGCGCCGTCGGGCGGTGGCGCGACACTGACGGCCAGGCCGACCGGCCGGCCGAGCACTTCGGACAGCGCGTCGACGATGTGCGAACGCAGCCGCTGCTCGACCTGAGCTCGGGCGAAATCACTCGGGACGGAGATGACAGCGGTACCCTCGACGAGAGTGACGGGACGGGCCTGGGACAGGAACGCGCGCTGTTGCGGCCCGATCTCGATGGATTCCAGGTCGGTCAGAGCCTTGTACCAAGCGGTCGCGAAGTCGATTCCGGCCTCGTCTGCCACAGTTCACTCCAAACTGGCGGCAACTGGCTGGCCACCCCCGTTGTCGTTGTCCACACGGTCGTCCACAGGGTGTGGAGGGTGTCGACACGTGCGGTTTGTGCCTATCCGCTCCATTGTGACCTGCACGAACGCGGCGCCGGTTTGGTGGTGCCGTACCGGACGGACAGCGTGCTGGAGCACGTGACGCTAACAACATGCGGCCGGGGCTTCAACTGATGTCCACAGGTTGCCCCCAGAGGCCGGCGTGTCGCTACCGGCCGGGAACCTTTCCAGGGTGCCATGCTGAAGGGTTCGCTCGCGCCCGCGCGCGATGAAGCCGCCGAGTTTGACCTGAGACGCGGCGACCGCGTACCGTAAATCGGTCCGACGAGGGCTCCTGTTGTCATGCCTGGCTGTGCACTTTCCAGGGATGCGCGGGTTCCGCGCGGCACCCGAATGCACGCACATCTCATCGATCGACACAGGAGCTCGGACGTGGTCAAGCGCACCTTCCAGCCGAATACCCGCCGTCGTGCGAAGACTCACGGCTTCCGGCTGCGTATGCGTACGCGCGCCGGCCGTGGCATCCTCGCCGCCCGCCGCAGCAAGGGCCGTGCCAAGCTGTCCGCCTGATCCGGCCGGCACGCTTGCGCTCGCTCGACGATCCGAGGTGCTGAAGGCCGAGCACCGCCTGCGGCGCTCGGCCGATTTCCGGGTGATCGTGCGCCGCGGTGTCCGCGTCGGACGGCCGACCATGGTCGTACATCTGCTCCCCGCCGACGACTCTGCCGGCGACGCCGATGCCGGTCCTGCGTCGGTGGGTCTGGTCGTCGGACGCCCGGTTGGGGGTGCAGTGGTGCGCAACACCGTGCGGCGCCGGTTGCGCCATCTCCTCGCCGAGCGGGTCGGCCGCCTGCCCGCCGGATCCAAGCTCGTGGTCCGTGCCCTGCCCGGCATCGCCGGCGCTCCCAGCTCCGCCCTGGCGCGTGAGCTCGACGCCGCCATCGACCGCGCCGTCACCCGAGCGGAGCAGCGGCGATGAAGACCGTCATGGTGGCTCTGCTCAAGGGCTACCGCCTCGTCATCAGCCCGCTGTACGGGCAGACCTGCCGCTACTACCCGTCCTGCTCGGCGTACGCCTTGAGCTCGGTGGAGCGGCACGGTGCCCTGCGCGGAGGCTGGCTCGCCCTGCGTCGGCTCGGCCGGTGCCATCCCTGGTGCGCCGGCGGCGTCGACCTCGTACCCACCCGCGAGAACTACCGGTGGTGGGGCCGGGCCGCCGGGACTGACGGCGACGACGAGCCGCACCCGGCCGCGTCGCATGGAGCTTCCGCGCCGCGGGCGGATCTGCCGCCCGGCGCACCGACCTCTCTCCGAGGAGTCTGATACACCCGTGGATACCATCCTCGCGCCGTTGTACTACCTGGTCAGCTGGATCATGATCGGCTGGCACTGGCTCTTCTCAGAGCTCATCGGCATCGATCACGACGGTGTGAACTGGGCGTTGTCCATCATCGGACTCGTCGTGGTCATCCGCATCCTGCTCATCCCGCTGTTCGTGCGGCAGATCAAGTCGCAGCGGCGGATGCAGATCCTCCAGCCTCAGCTGCGCGAGCTGCAGAAGAAGTACAAGGGCGACCGCGAGCGTCTCCAGCAGGAGATGATGAAGCTCTACAAGGACACCGGGACCAACCCGTTCTCGTCCTGTCTCCCCATCCTGCTCCAGGCGCCGTTCCTGTTCGCCCTGTTCCGGGTGCTCGACGGCGTCGCCAAGGGACACGAGCGCGGCGCGTTCACCAGCCAGCCGGAGCTGTTCGAGTCGGCCGGCCAGGCGCAGATCTTCGGCGCCCGCCTGGCGGACACGTTCCTGAACGCCGAGACCATCAACACCCGCATCATCGCCGCGGTGATGGTCGTCCTGATGGTCGTCACGCAGTTCGTCACCCAGCGCCAGATCATGCGCAAGAACATGCCGAAGGAGGCCCTGGAGGGCCCGTTCGCGCAGCAGCAGAAGATCCTGCTGTACGTGCTGCCGCTGGTCTTCGCGTTCTCCGGCGTCTACTTCCCGCTCGGCACCGTGCTGTACTGGCTCACGTCGAACCTGTGGACCATGGGCCAGCAGCTGTACGTCATCCGCCGCATGCCCGCGCCCGGTACCGAGGCCGAGAAGGCGCACCAGCGGCGCCTGGAGGAGAAGGCCCGCAAGAAGGGCATCGCGCTGCCGACGCCCGATACCGCGGAACCGGAGCAGCCGGAACAGACCGAGGTCGTCCGGCGGCAACCGAAGAAGACCTCGCGCTCGCAGCGCAAGAAGAAGTAGCCGGCGCGGCGACGGCCGCACGGCAGCAGGCCTCGGCGGGCAGCGGATCCGCCCCACAACGAACGTAGAAGGAGTCGACGGTGAGCGACGCTGGCACGGAACTGGATGCGGCGCAGGAACGAGTGGGTGACACCGGGGAGGGCCTGTCGAAGCGGCTCGAGCAGGAGGGCGACATCGCGGCGGACTACCTGGAGGAGCTGCTCGACATCGCCGACCTGGACGGTGACATCGACATGGACGTCGAGGGCGACCGCGCGGTCGTCTCGATCGTCGGTGACGGTCTCGACGCGCTGGTCGGCGACAACGGCAAGGTGCTCGAGGCGCTGCAGGAGCTGACCCGGCTGGCGGTGGTCCGCGAGACCGGCGAGCGCAGCCGGCTGATGCTCGACGTCGGCGGCTTCCGGGCCAACCGGCGGGCCGAGGTGCTGGAGCTGGCCAAGCGGGTGATCGAGGCCGTGCGGACGTCCGGCGAGCCGGAGTCGTTGGGCGCGATGTCCCCGTTCGAGCGGAAGGTCGTCCACGACGCCGTCGCCGACGCGGGCCTGCGCAGCGAGTCCGAGGGCGAGGAGCCCCGGCGCTACGTCGTGGTGATGCCCGCCTGAGTGGTGCACGCGACGGCGTCGCCGTTTCACGTGAAACAACATCGCTGTCATTCACAGGAGGCCGAGTCTTGGACGACGTGATCGCCGTGCCGGACTCGGCCTCCGCCGTGTTCGGGGACCGGCTGGAGCTGGCGGTGGCCTACGCCGCGCAGCTCGCCAGTGCCGGCATCGAGCGCGGCCTGCTGGGGCCGCGGGAGGTCCCGCGGATCTGGGACCGGCACATCCTCAACTCGGCGGTGCTGGCGGAGCTGGTCGACGAGGGCTCCGTTGTCGCGGACGTGGGTTCCGGCGCCGGGCTGCCGGGTATACCCCTGGCGATCGCCCGGCCCGATCTCGAGGTCGTCCTGATCGAGCCGCTGCTGAGGCGCAGCGACTTCCTGACGGAGACCGTGGCGGCGCTCGGCCTCGACCGCGTGAGCGTGCTGCGGTCGCGGGCCGAGGACGTCCGTCCACCGGCCCGGTTCGACGTGGTGACGGCCCGCGCGGTCGCGCCGATGGACCGGCTGGCGGGCTGGACGTTGCCGCTGCTGCGGCCCGGCGGAGTGCTTCTGGCGCTCAAGGGCCGGTCGGTTTCCGAAGAGTTGCGTGATTCCGCCGCGTCTTTGGCGAGAATGGGCGCGACGTCATGGAGAGTTGAAGAAGCCGGCGAAGGCGTGGTCGATCCGGCCGCGCGGGTCGCCGTCGTGGTCGCCGGACACAGGGGAACGGCGCCGAAGCAAGGTGCACGACAACGGAGGACGAGCAGATGACCGATGCCACCGTCGTGGCGGGCCTGGGATGGCCTGCGGCCGGTGGGGTCGTCGCAATCGACAGCGCTACGGGGGAACGGCGGTCGGCCAACGGCTGGCCGTGCATCAGTGGGACCATTGATCCGACGGACGGACCGTCGAACCTGGAGCGTGAGATTTCGGTGAATGCGGGCGACCGACCGGCCGATCCGGCCGCGAGCACCCACGTACGTTCGACGGCCGACCTGGCGGACTTCGCGATGTCCGGCTCGCTGGCCGACCTGGACACCCCGATCGCCCGCGAGGCCGCGGTCGCGCTCATGGCGGTCGGCCGGCGCACGGCGCCGATGCCGAAACCCGACCAGATGCGCGTCATGGTCGTCGCGAACCAGAAGGGCGGCGTCGGGAAGACCACGACGACCGTCAACCTCGCGGCCGCGCTCGCGGTGAGCGGGTTGCGCGTGCTCGTGGTCGACCTCGACCCGCAGGGCAACGCGTCGACGGCGCTCGGCATCGACCACCACGCGGAGATCCCCAGCATCTACGACGTCATGGTCGAGGAGACCCCGGTCAGCGATGTCGTGCAGAAGGTCGAGGAGATCGAGGGGCTGTGGTGTGTGCCGGCCACCATCGACCTCGCCGGCGCCGAGATCGAGCTGGTGTCGATGGTCGCGCGCGAGTCGCGCATGCGGAAGGCGCTCGACCAGCATTTGCAGTCGCCCGGCGTCGACTACGACTACGTGTTCATCGACTGCCCGCCGTCGCTGGGCCTGCTGACGGTCAACGCGCTCGTCGGCGGCGACGAGGTGCTGATCCCGATTCAGTGCGAGTACTACGCCCTCGAGGGCCTGAGCCAGCTGCTCAAGAACATCGACATGGTGCGCGCCCACCTCAACCGCGACCTCGCGGTCTCGACCATCCTCCTCACTATGTACGACGGCCGGACACGACTGGCCGCGCAGGTGGCGGACGAGGTCCGTCGGCACTTCGGCGACACCGTCCTCAAGACGGCGATCCCGCGCTCGGTGCGCATCAGCGAGGCACCGAGTTACGGCCAGACCGTGATGACGTACGACGCCGCGTCCAGTGGCGCGCTGTCGTATCTGGAAGCCGCGCGCGAGATCGCGGAGCGGGGAGCATCAGGTAGTTCACACGAGGAGCTGATCCATGGCTGAGAAGAGGCGCGGGTTGGGGCGTGGTCTCGGCGCCCTGATCCCGACGGGGGACCCGGCGGGCGGCGACACGCTGCGCAAGGCGCCGGTCGACGCCATCTTCCCGGGCGGAAACAAGGCCTCCAACGGCTCGGCGGCGCCGGTTTCACGTGAAACGGCGGCGGACGACGACGAGCTGCTGCCGGTCGACGGCGCCACGTTCGCCGAGATCCCGGTCGACGCGATCGCGCCGAACGTGCGTCAGCCGCGGAAGGTCTTCGACGAGGACGCGCTGGCCGAGCTGATGTCGTCCATCCGCGAGGTCGGGCTGCTGCAGCCGATCGTCGTGCGGCAGCTGGAGAACGGCCGCTACGAGCTGGTCATGGGCGAGCGGCGGTGGCGGGCGACCAAGGAGGCCGGTTTCCCGACCATCCCGGCCATCGTTCGCACCACCCGCGACGACGACATGCTCCGCGACGCGCTGCTGGAGAACCTGCACCGCAGCCAGCTGAACCCGCTGGAGGAAGCGGCCGCCTACCAGCAGCTGCTCGACGACTTCGGCTGCACGCACGACGAGCTGGCGGCGCGCATCAAGCGCAGCCGGCCGCAGATCTCCAACACGCTGCGGCTGCTGAAGCTACCGCCGCTGGTGCAGCGCCGGGTCGCTGCCGGCATCCTGTCGGCCGGCCACGCGCGGGCGCTGCTCGGCCTCGCCGACGGCGGCGCGCAGGAGCGGCTGGCGCAGCGGATCGTTGCCGAGGGCCTCAGCGTCCGCTCCGTCGAGGAGATCGTGTCGCTGGACGACTCCGAGACGCCCAAGGCGCGGGCGCGCCGCGCGGCCCGTCCGACGGCGCCGCGGCTCACCGACATCGCGGCCGCCCTCTCCGAGCGGCTCGACACCCGGGTGAAGGTCGACCTCGGTCGCAGCAAGGGCAAGGTCACGATCGAGTTCGCCAGCATCGACGACCTCGAGCGCATCGTGGGCACCATCGACCCACGCATGGTGCAGCAGGTGCGTGAGGCGGGCGGTGCCGACCCGGCGGAGTGACATTCCGCCATGAACCGGCCCAACGCCGGCTGACACTCACGACGACATTGGGCCGTCGGGTCGACCAAGCCCCAGGCATGGCCACCGTGGTCCTGCGTCTCGCGCCGACGATTTCGAGGAGACCTCCGGCCCCCTCTCGACGCCGGCCTCGCCCGACCCGACTCGGGCGTCAGCCGGCGTTCTGGTTCTGCAGGTGCCGGTCGACGGCGCTGGCCAGCAGTTCGCGCGCCAGCACGCCGAGGTCCAGCCCGGCCGCCTGGACGGACTGCGGCAGCAGCGAGGTCTCCGTCATGCCGGGCGCGACGTTGACGTCCAGCAGCCACGGAAGGCCGTCGCGGTCGACGATGACGTCGGTGCGCGACAGATCGCTCAGGCCCAGCGTCTGGTGCGCCGCCACCG
Source organism: Jiangella alkaliphila (assembly GCF_900105925.1). NCBI lineage: Bacteria > Bacillati > Actinomycetota > Actinomycetes > Jiangellales > Jiangellaceae > Jiangella > Jiangella alkaliphila. Next base: position 1,134,919 of record NZ_LT629791.1, read on the forward strand.
CCACCTCGGCCACGGCGGCGGACGCCTCGGTGTCGAGCCGGGCCGGCACGAAGAACTCGGTCGCCCCGGCCGTGTAGCGCGCGTGGTAGTCGTAGGTGCCGGACTCGGGGACGATCTCGACCGGCGGCAGCGCGCGCGGGCCGTCGCCGGTGTCGAGGACGGAGATCGCGACCTCGGTGCCGTCGATCCAGCGCTCGATCAGCGCCGGCTCGCCGTACGCGAAGCACTCGACCATCGCCGCGGGCAGCTCGTCGGCCGCCCGCACCATCGTCGTGCCCAGGGCCGAGCCGCCGCGCGACGGCTTGACCACCAGCGGCAGCCCGAGCCGGGCGACCAGCGCGTCGAGCAGCACGGCGGCGCCCAGCTCGCGGAAGGTCGCCTGCGACAGCACAGCCGAGGGCGGGGTGGCGATGCCGGCGCGCCGCACGATCGCCTTGGCGACCGGCTTGTCGAAGGCCAGCCGGCAGGCTGCCGGCGCCGAGCCGACGTACGGCAGCCCGGCCAGCGACAACACCTCCTGGATGGCGCCGTCCTCGCCCGACACACCGTGCAGCAGCGGGAAGACGACGTCGGGAGCGTCGTGGCGCAGCGAGGCGAGCAGGTCGGCGTCGGCGTCGCGCTGTTCGACGTCGAGACCCACCTCGCGCAGCGCCTCGGCCACCCGGCGACCCGAGCGCAGCGACACGTCGCGCTCGTGCGAGAGGCCGCCGGCGAGGACGAGGACGCGGCCGAGATCACTCATACTGGAACGAAACCCCTCAACTCTGGTCGGGCCCCGGCGCGTCGAGGCCGGGCCGCTGTGCGGCTCCCCATGCCCCGAACGTGGCACGCAGCTCCATCTCTTGCTCGATGACCTGCGCCAGCCGGCGCACGCCCTCGCGGATGCGCTCGGGCGTCGGGTAACAGTACGACAGCCGCATGGAGCGCGAGCCGAAACCGTCGGCGAAGAACGCGGTGCCGGGCACGTAGGCCACCCGGTTGGTGACGGCGCGCGGCAGCATGGCCTTGGCGTCGATGCCCTCGGGGAGCGTCAGCCACACGTAGAACCCGCCGCTGGGACGGGTCCAGTGGGCGCCGGCCGGCATGAGGTCGTCGAGCGCCTCGAGCATGGCGTCGCGCCGCTCGCGGTAGGTCTCGCGGAAGTCCTTGACCTGCGCCATCCAGTCGTGGCCGGCGAGGTACTCGGAGACCGTGAGCTGGCTGAACGCCGGCGGGCAGAGCACGCTGTTCTCGGCGGCGAGCACCAGTTTCTCGCGGACGGCGTGCGGTGCCAGCGCCCAGCCGACGCGCAGGCCCGGCGCGAACGTCTTGGAGAACGAGCCGAGGTAGATGACCTGTTCGGCGTCGTCGGCCCGGAGGGCGCGCGGCACCTCGCCGTCGAAGCCGAGCAGGCCGTAGGGGTCGTCCTCGATGACCAGCACGTCGGTGCGGCGGCAGATGTCGAGCACCTCGGCCCGGCGCCCCGGCGTCATCGTCACGCCGGCCGGATTGTGGTAGCTCGGGATGGTGTAGAGGAATTTGAGCGGCTTGCCGGCGGCTCGCACGGCGTCGATGGCGGCAGCCAGCCGCTCGGGCACCAGCCCGTGCTCGTCCATCTCGACGTGCACGACCGACGCCTGGTACGACCGGAACGTGCCGAGTGCACCCACATAGGACGGAGCCTCGGCCAGGATGACGTCGCCGGGGTCGATGAAGATGCGGGTCACGAGGTCGAGCGCCTGCTGCGAGCCGACCGTGACGGTGATGTCGTCGGGGTGCGCCACGATGCCGACCGGGCGCATGACGTCGCAGATCTGCTCGCGCAGCGTGGGGTCGCCCTGGCCGGAGCCGTACTGCAGCGCCGTCATGCCGCGCTTGGCGACGAGGTCGTTGACCAGTGCGCCGACGACGTCGAGCGGCAGCCCGGAGATGTTCGGCATGCCGCCGGCCAGTGACACCACCTCGGGGCGGGACGCCACCGCGAACAGCGAGCGCACCTCGGAGGCCGTCATGCCGTGCGTGCGGGTGGCGTAGCGGTCGACGTAGGAGTCGAGCCGTGAACCGGTGCTTGCTGCTGCGTCGGTCGTCTTCCGGTTCGGGCTGGGCTGCTGGCTCACGTACACACCTCCCGGGACAAGACCGGACACAGACAGAGTCAACTGTGCCTCATCGCGGCAGGGAGAGGCGAATCCTATTCCGCGGGTTGAGCAGCGTGTCAGCCCGTGGCGAGGTCGTGGAACCGCAGTGCGCCGGTGGCGGCGTCCTCACCCGACGGCAGGTACACCCGCTGGATGGCGACGACGATGGCCTCGGCCACGACGTCGCGGAAGTCGGGGTCGGCCAGCCGGGCGGCGTCGCCGTCGTTGGTGATGTAGCCCAGCTCGACCCGGACCGCGGCCATCCTGGTGTGCCGCAGCAGATCCCACGTCTTCGGGTGCGCCCGGCAGTCGACGAGGTCGGTGCGGGCGACGATCTCACGCTGGACGAGGCCGGCGAACTGCTCGCCGATGGCGCTGGCCGTGCCCGGTTCGTGGCTGCCGTAGAAGTAGGTGGCGACGCCGGACGCATCGGCATTGGCGTGCGCGTCGACGTGCAGCGAGACCAGCAGGTTGGCGCCGGAGTCGTTGGCGAACGCGGCGCGCTCGGCCTCGCCGGGCGACGCGTCGGCGCCGGGGCCGCGGGTGAGGTACGTCTGGACGCCGGTGGCGGTCAGCCGGCCCTCGATGCGGGCGGCGAGGTCCTCGACGACGGCGGCCTCGTCCAGGCCGTGCGCCCGGTGGCCGCGGTCGGGTCCGCCGTGGCCGGGGTCGATGACGACGACCTTGCCCGGCAGCCGCTTCCCGGCCTGACGCAGCGCCTCGACGGCGCGCAGGCTCTCGGGCCGGCCACCGGTCACGATGGGCGCCAGCCGGCCGAGCGCCTTGAACGAGCTGGGCCCGCAGGTGCCGTCGGCGGGCAGGCCGATGTTGCGCTGGAAGTCGCGCAGGGCGTCGCCGGTGCGCGCGCCGAACACGCCGTCGACCCGGCCGACGTCGAAGCCCAGCTCGGACAGGCGGCGCTGCAGGGCGATGACGTCGTCGCCGGCCTGCGGGTTGCCCACGACGTAGGACAGCAGGCGGTCGCCGAGCCGCCAGCGCGCCTCGTCGAGCACGCGGTACGTCGTCGCGTCGACGACCCCGGTCGCGGTGAGGCCGCGCTCCTGCTGGAACTGCCGCACCGCCTGGGCGACGTCCTCGTCGAACGTGCTGGGACCGGGCGCGGTGTCGTCGAGGAGTCCGAGCTGGGTCAGCTTCGAACGGATCTCCGCGATCGCCGGTCCGGTGTCGCCCAACTGGTAGCTCAGCGAGGTCATCCGGGGGTGGTCCTTCCGTGGGCGTGTCGCGCCGATTCTACCCACAGCGGGCCGGGTCAACCGCCTCGCGGTGAGCCGGGGTTCCCGGCCACGGCCAGCGGAAACGACACCGACCGTTCATGGCGTTCGTGTTGCCCGTGTCACGTCTTGGTGGCTATTGTCCCTGCATGAGCGGCTCGTTTCCCCGGACGGGCCGACGCTTCTCGGTCGGCTTGGTGTGCATCGCAGTCGTCGCCGCGTGCAGTGGCGACGACGACGCTGGCGATCCCGCGTCCCCGGAGCCCACGGTCGCCGTCACCCAGGACGCCTCCGCACAGGCCGAAGAGCAGATCCGAACGGTGTTCGATCAGTTCATCGCCGCCGTCGTCGAGGCGCAGAGCGGCGAGGCGGACGATCTGGAGGGGCTCTTCGCGGGCCTCGCCACCGAGGAGACCACCGAGCTCAACGTCGGCATCGCGTCGCGCTATGCCGACCAGGGCATCGTCCGAGTCGGCGAGCCAGTCATCAGCGATGTCAACGTCCAGGTCGTCGACCGGTCCGGGGTCGTGAGCGCCTGCATGGACGAGTCCGAATGGGCGCCGCAGCTCACCACGGGCGAGGAGATCCCGCCCGCCGAGGAACAGTCGACGCCGCATCCCGTGGTCTACGAAGTGGTCGAGTCCGATGGCGCCTGGCTCATCGGCGAACCGATCGAACCTGGAGGGACCATCACATGCTGACCCCACGCCGCGTGTCCCAGGTCCTGATGGCCGCCGTCGTCCTGCTGGCCGGCCTGCTCGGCGCCGTCGCCCCCGGTCAGGCGGCCGAACCGGCGGCGGACCCGTGCTATGTGTGGCTCGAGGTCAGCCCGGGCGTCTTCGAGTACGTCAACATCTGCCCCGACCCCGACGAAGAGGGGGGTGGCGAGGACGACGGCTCCGGCGGCAACGGCCCACGCTGCGATCTCACCGAGGAGCCGTACGACGAGTTCTGCCTCGGCACGAAGGCCTGCCGGGCCGACATCCCGTCGACGCTGCCCGAGGACAAGTGGCCGCCCGAGGAGACCCGGCCCAGCCCGGACCACATCTTCACGTTCGTCCAGTGCCGCGTGCCCGGCCAGGAAGAGCTCTACGAGCGGTGGCGGTGGATCGAGCCGTACGAGGGCGCACTCCCCGGCCTCGGCTGGCAGGCGCTGGGCCGGCTGGAGACCCCCGCGTTCACCATGACCTTCGAGCCGTCCGGCATGACCTACGTCGGCGCCGACACCCGGTACCTGCTCGACGGTCTCGGCGACGGCGAGATCATCGGCAGCGTGGCCGGCCCGCTGCAGGCCACCGGTGAGCTCAGCCACGTCGAGATCGACCCCGGCGACGGCTCCGAGACCATCGACTGCGACCCCGACCTGCGCACCCGCGCCTGCGAGCACGTCTACCTCGAGATGTCGCACGAGCAGACCAGCGAGGACATCGACGGCCAGCCCGGCTTCCCCGCTCAGGCCCGCCTGGTCTACGACGTCACGTTCACCATGGGCGGCGTCGAGGTGAGCCTCCCGGGCGTGCCCGACACCCTCGAGAGCCCCTGGAACGGCACCGTCGTCCCGGTCGGCGAGATCCAGGCGCTGGTCCGCACCCGCTGACCACTGACCCAGTGATGGTTGAGGGATCTGGGTCGCCAGAACGGCCCAGATCCCTCAACCACGTCGGCGCTAGAGGCGTTCCGGCACCCCGGAGCGTTCCGGCGCCGGGCTGGTGAGCTCGGCGATCAGCCGGACGGTGGCGACCTCGAGGTCGTCGCCGAGGTCGGCGCTGATCGCGGTCATCCGGGCGATGGCGTCGTCGATGCCGGCGCGGTTGCCGGCCAGGTGCTCGGCCTTGATGCGGTCGCGCCAGAGCAGCTCCATGCCCGGCTCGACCTGCAGGCCGATGGTCGACGCCTTGCGGGCGAGGTGGGCGTCGCCGCCACGCAGCGCGCGCTGGGCCAGTTCGTGCGCGGCGTCGACGATGGCCGAGATCATCTCCTGCTTGAGGTGCTCGGCCCAGCCGTAGCGGCGCGGGTTGACGCCGGTGAACGGCTGACCACGGACCAGCTCGAGCGCCGCGACCAGCTGCTGGGTGCCGGCCAGGGTGGGGTCGTCGCCGACCAGTGAGCGCCACTCGTCCCAGTCGGTGGTGACGCCCGGGTGGAACCGGTAGCCGGTGTCGACCCGCGGCAGGTAGTCGTCGCCGTGGGCGTCGCGGCCGAACCAGCGGCGCAGCTTGGAGATCGCCGTGTTGCGGGTGTTCTGGGTGACCCGGCTGCCCGGCCACATCGCGTCGTCGAGCGCCGCGTGCCCCCGGCCGGGGTGCAGCGCGATGAACGCCGCGATCTCGGTGAGCTGCCGGTACTTGGACTGCTCGACGGGTCCATCGGCGTCCTCGACCTCGACCGGCCCGAGCAGCGCGATGGTGGGACCGTCGCCCGGCACCGGGACGGGCGGGGCCGCAGCCGCGACGGTCTCGGGAGCGGTCGCCGCCGGGACCTCCTCGACGGGCTCCGCGCCGGCCACGGGCTTGACGTCGGCCGCGGGCTGCACGTCCGGCTCGGCCGGCGTCGAGCGGTCGAACTCTGCCTCCAGGCTCTCCAGCAGGCCGGGACCGACCTCGCCGGGCTCCGGCTCGTCGGCCGGCCGGCCACCGGCGTCGATCCAGGGCCGCGCGGGCTGCGTCGTGACGCCCAGCAGCTCCAGGATGCGGTGGTACTGGTGCTGGTCGAGCCGCTGCGGCTGGACGTTGACGCCGACCGGCTGCAGGACGGCGGCGTCGGGCTGGCCGGCGGTCAGCTCCAGCGACCACTGGCCGACCGCGCCGTCGCCGCTGGTGACCGCTGCGACGGCCACCCGGGGCAGCGACTGCACCAGGTCGGCCAGCTGGGCGTCCTGGTCGGGGCCGAGCGGCTCGCCGAGCAGCACGATCTCAGGCGTCCACGCGGCCACGGCGACCCCGCGGGCACGGGCGTCGTCGAGTGAGTAGGCGCCCGACTCGGCCATCGCCACGCGGTCGTGCCGGGCCCGGGTGCTCAGTTCGGTGAGCAGGCTGCCGGCCGTCGGCAGGTACCGGATGCGGCCGGTGTCGAGTCCGCCGGCCAGCTCGGGGCAGGTGCCGACCAGCGTGACCTGGAGGTCGTCGGCCCACGGGCTGGTGGCCAGCTCGACGGCGAGGGCGGCCATGACCTCACGGGATGGCTCGCGGTCGCCGACGACGGCCAGCGTGCCGAGGCGCTCGAGGTCGAGCAGCAGGTGGCCGTCCTCGGGGCCGTGGCCGACGGTGACCAGGCTCGGGTACGGCGCCGGGACCTCGCGCAGCTCGTCGGCGTCGAAGGCCCGTCCGGCGGCGGCCGGCAGCAGCCACACATGGCCCTGGTCGGTCGCGACGAACGGCGGCGGCAGCTGCGCCTCGTCGGCGAGGTACAGCTCGAACTGCTCCGACGTCAGCCGCCCGATGCGCAGCGGCGGCAGCGAGACACCACGGCGGGCGCAGTCGGCGGCCAGCCCGCGCAGCGCGAGGTCGACCAGCTCGACGCTCATCGGGTCGGCGACGCCGCGCAGCTCACGCTCGGTGTCGGCCAGCGCGCCAGCCGGCATGGCGATGCGCTCGCCGGGCTCGCGCCGTCGCTGCTGGCTGCGCCGCCGGACGGCGATGAACGCCAGCACACCGGCCGCCAGCAGCGCGCCGACGCCGGCGGTCGTGCGGATCGGCACCTCGACGTCGTCGCCGACGGCCTGCGTGGCGGAGTCGCCGGCCTCGGAGTCGCCCGGCTGCTCGGCGACCGGCGGCTGCACCGGCTCCTCGGCCGGCGGCGCCTCCTCAGCAGGCGCTTCCTCGGCGGGCGCCTCGTCCGCCGGCGGCTCCTGGGGCAGCTCCGCGGCGGGCGGCTGGACCGGCTCTTCCGCGGGCGGTTGCTCGGCGGGCGTTTCCTCGGCCGGCGGCTGGACCGGTTCGCGAGAGACCGGGTCGCCGACGACCGGCGGTGTCCCGGCCGTGCCCGGCACGGTGATGGTCCAGCCCGGCCGGATGAGGTCGGGATCGGTGAGCCGTCCGCCGTCGGGCTGCACGGTGTCGCGCGAGGCGTCGACCAGCTCGGGGTACCGGGCGCCGTCGCCGAGCCGCTGCTCGGCGATGCCCCACAGGGTGTCGCCCTCGGCGACGACGTGCGTGACGGCGCCGGTGTCGGCCACGGCCTCGGCGGCCGGGGCGGGTTCCGGCGGCAGCCGCAGCTGCCAGCCAGGGTCGATCCAGTGGGTGTTGTCGAGGGCGCGGCCGCCGGGCTGCGCGACGCCGTAGTTGAGCTCGGCGATCTCCGGCCAGCGCATGCCGTCGCCCAGCTCTTGCTCGGCGATGCGCCACAGCGACTCGCCGCGCTGGACGGTGTGCGTGCGCTGCACCATGGCCGGCTGGGCCGCCTCGGGTGCCGCGGCGGGCGCCGTCTCGGCCGTCGCCACCTCGGACGCGGCCGGCGCCTGGGTCGTCGTGGCCGGGGCGGGCTGAGGCGCCGGCGGCTGCACGGGCTCGGCGGCGGTGGCCACGCCGACCGGGCCGACGACGAACACGGCGGCCACGGCGGCGACCAGGCCGGCGGCGGCGCGTTGCTGGAACCGCAGCACGGGCAGCCGCGGCGCCTTGCGGCCGCCGAGGGCCGCGGGGATCTCGACGACGAGACCGACGGCGAAGCTGATCCAGCCCAGCCAGCCGATCCAGAGCAGCACCTCCAGGAACAACGAGCCGTCGTCGGGCTCGGTGAGCGCGGAGGTGACGTCGTCCCAGCTGGGGACGGAGTCGGGGAGTGGGTTGCCGGCGACGGCGATCAGTGCGAGCGGGATGCCGACCAGGACCGCGACGATGACGACCAACGCTCCCAGACCGCGCAGGACCGATGAAATCGTGCGCCGGGGACGGGCGGCTCTATGGGTTCGAGGCACGGGGGTACTCCTCACTGTTCCGTTCCGACGCCGCGCGCGAGGCGTACCTGCGCGCTGCCAGTGGCCTGGGACGTCGGCTGCCCGATCAGGGACAGGAAGACGTTGTCGTAGGTGATCGCGGTGTCGACCTGCACCGTCGTGTCGTCGACGCGGCGGCAGCCGGTGGGCTGGCCGCCCGCTGACGTGACGTAGTCGGTGGCGGCGCTGCAGGCCCGGGCGAAGTCGATGGTCGGGTGACCGGCGCCGTCGCCGTCGATGATGACCGCCTGGGCGGCCGTGCGGCCGGCCTCGGCGGCCATGGCGTTGGCCCGCTGCATGGCCCGGATCTGGCCGCCGCCGTCGACGACGAGCCCGATGGCCAGGAACAACGCCATGACGATGACCACGGCGAAGATCGCGATGGCGCCCCGTTCGCCATCGGACCGCAACCGCCGGGCCGTCATCCGCGCATCCTGTAGGTGTCGAGCGGGCTCTCGACCGTCTCGGTGATCTCCCGCGAGCCGGGCAGCCCAGGGATGGCGACGTCGGAGAGCTGGACCCGGCAGGTGACCGTGGCCGAGACGGTGGCCGGCTCGCCGGGCGGCCGGCTGAACTGGCTGGTGTCGATCTCGATGGACGGTCCGCCGACACACAGGAGGTCCTGCTGTTCCAGCGACGCCTCGGCGGCGTTGCGGCCCTGGAACTGCGCGTCGCTCTCGGTGCGGGCGATGGACGCGGTGCGCGCCGCCTCGGCCGCGGCGTGCTCGACCGAGCCACCGGCGATGGTGACCCGCCCGCCCAGCACCAGCAGCGCGATGATCATCAGCAGGCCGGGCGCGACCACCGCCAGCTCGACGGTGGCCGAGCCGCGCTCTCTGCGTGCTACCTGCGCGGACATGTCAGTCCGGCCCGGTGAAGCGCTCGACCGGGCCGCTGGCCGACTGCGAGACCTGGTGCCCGGACCAGCCGGGGAACAGGCTCTGCGACGAGCCCTCGACGGTGATGGTGACCTCGACGTCGCCTCCGTTGCCGCTGACGGTGATGCTGCTGAGCACGCCGTCGGAGCCGGCCTCCTGGGCGAACGTGCGGGCCTCGGCGACGCCGGCGTCGAGCGACCCGCCGTTGCCGGTGGCCACGCGCACGCCTTCCTCGGCGGCCGCGAGGGCGACGTTGCGGGCGTGATACCACAACGCACCCTCGATGACACCGAAGGTGATCAGCAGGACGACCGGGAACAGGACTACGAGCTCCAGCGTCGCCGCGCCTCGTTCGGGACGTCCGGGGAGGCGGCGTCGGGGCCGACGCCGCTGCCCGTCACGTGGCCGGCGGCTCATGACCTACTGGATCTTCGCTTGTTCGCGGTTGATGACGCCGATGATGATGCCGACCAGGGCGACGGCGGCGACGAAGACCGCCGCGGCGATGACCACGTACTCGAGGGTGGTGGCGCCCTGTTCGCGACGGCGGTCGGTCAGCTCGGCGTAGCGGTCGCGCAGCTCGGCCGACAGGACCGTCATCCATGTCTGGAGTTGCAGCATTGTCGTGTTCCTCTCGGGGGTGCGGGCTGTTCCCGACCCGTCACAGCTGTAGGCATGTCCGGGGAGACTTCTGTGACGTGCCAGGACCGGGGAATTCCTGACTGAGGAAATAGCGGACAATTGTTATTCGAGCATACGCATCACCGTCGGAGCCGCCAGTAGTGCCATGAAAACCACGCCCAGAAGTGCGACGGGCATGACCATTCGTTCGCTGTCGGCATTGGCGCGGGCGTGCTCCGCCGACAGGGTGGCGTCACGCAGTCCGCTGGCGCGGGCGCGCAGGCTCTCGTAGACCGTGGCGCCCTCTTCGCCGGACAGCCGCATGATGTCGGCGAGGTCGTCGAGGTCGTTGACGCCGAGTTGCACCGAGAGTGTGTGCAGGCCCTCCCACGGCGTCGTGCCGGACCACCGGGCCCGGGCCAGCTCTTCGCGCAGCCGCTGGAACACCCAGGAGTCGCCCACCTCGGCGGCGTTCTCCAGCGCCTGGGTCGACCCGGCGCCGCCGGCCCGCTCGAGCGCCACGAGGTCGATGTAGGCGCCGAGTGCCCGGGTGAACTCCTCGCGGGCGTTGTTCGCCTTCGACCTGGTCTCGATGTCGGGCAGGAACCACATGACGACGGCGAGGATGAGGCCGACGAACGCCGGCACCGTGAACGGCAGCGAGATGCCGGTGATGGCCAGCGTCAGCGTCAGGATGGCCGGGAACGCCAGCCCGAGCAGCGCCCACAGCGCCTTCTCGCCGTAGTACCGATAGGCGGGGATGCGCAGCAGGTCCAGTTCCTGACGCGGCAGCCGGAAGCCCACCAGCGTCGGCAGCCGCTGCTCGAGGAACCGGCCGAGGCGGTCCTGGAACAGCGAGCTGCCCTGGCTGGTCTGCGGCTCCAGCGACCGCGTGGTCTCGGTGCCGGTGTCGTGCAGCCGGCCCAGCGTGGCCCGCAGGTGCGGCTGCGCCGGGACCAGTTCGCGCACCACCAGTGCCAGGCCGAGCCCGGCCAGCGCGCCGGCGAGTATGCCGAGTTCCCAGATCATCGCGCCTCCGCCCGGGTCGGTCCGCTGGACGAGCGCAGGTCCCAGCCCATGATCCGAGGCAGCGGGCGGGGCTTGGTGATCTGCCGCATCCACAGCAGGCACAGCACGTAGCAGCTGAGCAGCACGATGAGGATGATCTGCCCGATGGCCGAGCCGTACGGCTCGATGTAGGCGCTGTTGAACGTCATGAACCCGAGCACGACCAGCGTGATGAGCGTGACCATGCGCGCCGTGGTGCGCGGCTTGGACCGGTCGGCCTCGATCTTGCGCCGCACCTGGACGTCCTGCGCCACCGTCGCCGCCAGCCCCTCCAGCACCGCCGCGAGGCCGGCACCGCGCCGCGTCGCACCCAGGATCAGCGACGACGCGATGAGGTCGCCGGTGGCGTCGGCGAGGTCGTCGGCGAACGCGCGCAGCGCCGCGACCGTCGGCCAGCGGGCGCGCAGCCGCGCCACCAGCGTCGTCACCTCCGGCCGCAGCGCGTCGGGGGTCGACTTCATGGTCGCGGTGATGGCCTGCTCCAGCCCGACGCCGACCGTGAGGACGCCGGCCAGCGACCGCGTCCACTCCTCCATCGCCTCGAGCTTGACGACCGGGGTGGCCGACGGCGGCGGCGCGAGCAGCGCGGGCAGGCCGATGAGGGCGGCCGGCACCAGCACGACAAGGATCAGCCAGCCGGTGAGCAGCCAGGCGACCATGCCGCCGGCCAGGCCGATGCCGAGCAGGATGCGCAGCTGCCGTGCGGCGGGGTTGCGGCCGCCGGTCAGGCTGATGAACCTGGCCTTGATCCGCTGCCCGGACGTGGCCGGGCGCGCCCGCACCGGCTGCGGGATCAGCCCGAGCACGATCACGAGCACCCCGCCCAGCACCAGGATCGCCGCGAGCGCCGCGGCGAACGGCGTCACGGCGCACCGCCGTGGTCGAGCAGCCGCGGGTTGAAGCCGACCCGCTCGAGGTCGCCCAGCCAGATCGGCGGCGTGCCGGGCACCGCGCGGCCGTCGGCGCCGGGCTGGAACACGTCGGTGACGGCGGGCAGGCCGTGCTCGCCCGGCTCGATGGCGATGATCTCGCTGATGTACCGCGACCGCTTGCCGCCGGCGTAGCTCTGGTCGACCAGCTCGATCTGGACGATGAGGTCGATGTGCTCGGCGATCTGCCGGTACGCGAAGGACTCCGTGACGTGCTGCCCGGCCTCCATGGCACAGGTGACCAGACGCTCGATCGCCGCCCGGGCGGAATGCGCGTGCGTCGTCGAGAGCGATCCGGCGCCGGACTGCATGGCCTTGAACATCGGCAGCACCTCGCGGCCGCGCACCTCGCCGACGATGAGCCTGGACAGGTTCATGCGCAACGAGTCGAACACGAGGTCATCGAGCGTGATCTCGCCGATGGCGCGGCCGTCGGGCCCGCGCTCGCCGCTGCCCGGCCGCGCCTCCCAGGCCACGATGCGCCGGTGCCGCTCGGGCATGTCGTGCAGGTGCAGTTCGTACTCGGTCTCGATGGTGCCGATGCGCTCCATCGGGTCCAGCTCGTTGGTCAGCGCGCGCACCAGCGTCGTCTTGCCCGCGCCCTGCGCGCCGGAGACCACCAGGCTCTTGCGGGCGCGGACGGCGGTGGAGAGGAACGCCGCCGCGGCCGGGCTGAGCATGTCGAGGTCGACCAGTTCCTTGACGCCGATGTCGGTGAGCCGGTGCTTGCGGATGACGGCGACCGGCCGCGGGGTGATCCACGCGGTGGCCGCGAGCCGCGACCCGTCCCGCAGCCGCAGGTGCAGCCGCGGGTTCGACGGTGAGAACGGCCGCTCGTTGGTGCCCGTTCGGGTGGCCAGGAACGACAGCGTCTCGATCAGCTCTTCGTCGCTGTCGGCCACCGGCGGGCCCTCGACGATGCGGCCGTCGTCGTAGATCAGGTGGACGTTGTCGTGCCCGTTGATCTCGATGTTCTCGATGCCGGGGTCGTCGACCAGCGGCTGCAGCCGGCCGAGCCCGAACAGCGCGGCCATGATCGCGTCAGCCAGCTGGATCTGCTCGTCGGGCGTGATGATCGGCAGGCCCTTGGTGAGCGCCCGCTCGGCGTGGTCGGCGAGCAGTTCCACCACGATGCTGCGGCCCAGCTCGCGCCGGCCGGCGTCGTCGAGGCCCTCGCGGCTGCGCAGCGCGTGCGCCAGCTGGTCGGCGGCCTGCTCGCGGTAGGCGCGGACCAGGCCCCAGTCGACCTCACCCCCGCGGCCCATCGGCCGCAGCACGCCGCCGTTGCGCTCGAGTGCGGTGAGGTCGTCGTCGCGGCGGGCGTGCTGGCCGCTGGGCCCGCCGCGGCCGCGCTGCGCCGTGGCGGAGGCGAGCCGGGCCTGCAGCGACCGGCGCAGGTCGGTCTGGCCCGGGCCGCTCAGCGAGTGATGGGTGTCGCCCCACTCGTCGCCGGAGCCGTTCCCGCCGTTCGGCTCCGTGAACAGCGGCAGGTTCTCCAGGCTGGCCGCGGCGTTCGTGGGGTCAGCCATAGGTGTGCTCCTCCATCAGGGACTCCGCGGCCGGAGCGAGGCGGGTGCGATGGCGGTCGATCAGCTCGTGCACGGCGCCGATGACGACCCGCGTGCTGCGGAACAGCGGGGCCGCCGCGAATCGCCGTCCGTACGCCGCACCCACGCTGAGCGAGTCGGAGGCCGCCTGATCCCAGGCCACGGAGGCCAGCACCGGGACGCTCAGGGCGGAGTGGATCTCGCGGGCGCGGTACGGCTGGCCCTCGCCGATCAGCAGCATCGCCAGCGTGTCGTCGCCCTGGCCCAGCTCGACGAGGTCCTCGCGCAGCAGGTTCACCCGGGCCCGCGCCGAGCTGACGGCCGGCAGCGTCGTGCGCGTCACCAGCAGGACGGCGTCGGCCGAGCGCAGCAGCGGCATCGGCCCGTGGCGCATGCCCAGCCGCCCGGCGTCGACGATGACGTCGGTGCCGGTGCGCTCCAGGTTCGCCAGCACGATGCTCAGCGGCGACCACAGCTTGTCCATGCTGGCCGCCTGCTGGGCGTTGACCAGCCCCGGGACCAGCCGGACGCGGTTCTCGATCAACGCGATGGTCTGGTCGTAGAACTTCTCGTCCAGCACGCCGCGCCGGTGCGCGACGGCCAGGCTGACCAGCCCGCGGTCGGGTGGGATGGTGCCGCGCAGGTACCCCGCGAGGATGCTGCTGCTCCCGGCGACGTCGGCCTCGACCAGCACGACCGGCCGCGGCCACAGCATGGCCATGGCCAGCGCCGCGGTCGTGACGCCGGGTGCGCCTCGGGCCGAGGTGAGAGCGACGACCGCCATCACTCACCCCCCGCTCGCGACAACAGGATGACGACGATGCGGGTGGTGGCGACGCGGGCGGCGAGATCGGCGGCGCGCACCTCGGGCAGGACGACGTTCACCATCCGCTGCCCGGTCTCCTCGTCGGTCGTGGTCGACACGACCCTCGCCTCGATCGAGTCGGGCGTCGAGCCCGGCGGGTTGTCCTGCGGATTCGGGGTGTCCACGATGCGGACGGTGTCGCCGGGACGCAGCGGCTCGCTGGGCAGCTGGGCGGCGGTGACCGCGACGCCGACCATCGACTCGCCCTCGGCCGGCTGGACGCTGCCGCTGAAGGAGTTCTCGGTGACCAGCGTGCCGGCCGGGAGGTCGACGGACGCGTACTGGCCGACCACCTCGTCCCTGCGGGTGTTGCGGATCGGGTCGAGCGCCGGGTCGGCGTTGATGCTCGCCGTCGTGAGGTCGTCCTCGGTGATCTGCTCGCCGCGGGCGACGTCCTCGCGCACCGCGATGACCTCGACCGTGTCGCTCATGCTCGTCGCCAGCCAGGCCGCGCCGAGGCCGCCGAGGGCGACCAGTGCCACGCCGAGGCCGATCAACGCCGGCCTGCGGCGCTGCTTCGGCGGTGCGGCGACGGCCGGTTCCAGCTTGGCCTCGGCGATGTCGAACTCGTCGTCGAGGTGATCGGGTACCGGCTGATGGGTGGGGGGCGAACTCATCGTTGCCGTCCTGCTTTGTCTGGGGAAGTGTGGTGGTGCTGGTGCCGCTACGTCGGGCCGTCGAGGTAGAAGGCGAGGGCCAGCGTCGCCAGCCGGCTGCGGGAACCCGCGCCGAGCTCGGTGACGAGCCGGTCCAGGACCTCGTAGTCCTGTTCGTAGAGGCGGATGTTGAGCGGTGAGAGGGGCTGGGCCACGGGAAGTTGGGGCTTCGCCGTGCGAGCGGTGAAGAGTCGGCCTCCAATGCTGTTGGACTCATTGTGGAGTTTGACCAGATGCTCGTGTCCGGCTTCGATCGCATCGATGAGGATCTGCCCGTTCGACCGGCCGGACCGCTGGCGCTCCGCCGCCACCACCGACAGCAGCGACGACGGCACGTGCACCACGCTCGCCCTGATGACCGGCGTGGCCTCGTCGACGGTGCCGGCGACGGGCTTGGCGACGGCCTCCGCGACCGTGTCGGTGCCGACCGAGCGGCGGGCCAGGACGTCGTCCAGGCCCGCGGGTTCCACCACTGGATTCGTGCCCTGCCGCAGGAACTCAGCGGTCGGAGTGCTCTCGGTCAACGCCGGCCTCCTCGATACACGTGCGAGGCCGCGCCCTGCACGGGCGGCCTCGTGGCATCGAGGGTATGTGACTCGGCCCACAACTGCATAGGCCGCGAATTGTTAAGTCTTGGCGAGCGTCTGGTGGCTGTATGACCCATGTATGGGCTCCGTCCGGGGCAGCCGAACCTCCCTGCCGGCTCGGCCGTTCAGCCGATCTTCACGTCTGACCAGGGTCGGCGCAAGCCGAACGGCCCACTTCCATGATCATCCCGCGTCCCGAGTGACGGACGTGAAGCATGTGGCCGGTTGATGCGCCAGAGACGGCCGTCGCTGCCACCGTCGGCGCTGCTGTCGGTGGTGGGTCCGGTGACACCAGGGCCAACAGTTGGCGTTCTGGTCACCCCGCCACGACGAACGACCTGCCCCGGGCCCAGGGGGCTGACACTTTCGAGAGCACGGACTCAGGCTCGTCGGCGGCACCGTCCGGGCCGTCGGTCCAGGATCCGGCACGTCCTCCCAATCTCCAGGTGGCCGGCGTCGAGGTGCGGCCGGCGCCTGGCGCACGCCTTCCTGCGGCGCCGCTTGCGTCGCCGGGGGCCGGTCACGCGGCCGCCGGCACGTCGGCGCGGAGCTGGCGGGCGACCTTGCGGATGGCGCGGCTGGCCCGCTGCCGCGCGGCCGGCCAGCTGAGGCCGTGCCGCTCCGCCGCCGCGGCGCCGCCCTCGATACCCGGAGCGGGCGTGTAGATGTCGAGGATCAGCGTCGCGTCGGCCGCCGTGATGGTGCCTGCGTCGACCGACCAGGTGAGCAGGTCGAGCAGCTCGTGGTCGGCTGTGGTGCGTTCGGACGCGGTCAGCGGCATGAGGTCGGCGGCCAGGACGTCGGGGCTCGTGGGGGTCTCACTGAGCTGATGGGTCAGTTCGCCGGTGACGGCCCGCAGCGTCTCCATCGCGATGTTCGCCGCGACCTTGGCCGGCCGCCGTTCGATCGGATACGTCGCGATGACGGTCCACAGCGCGGCGACGGCGGTGTGCTCGAGGCTCGGCTTCGTGTCGCGGCCGGCGCGCGTCGTCGCGATGCGGACGGCCTTGCCGAGCATCAACTGCAGCACGGTCCGCCCGGCCAGCGAGTCGCCGTCGCGGGCGAGGCGCAGCAGGGCGAGCAGGATCCGGTCGGCCCGCTCGGCGCCGCCCGCGCCGGACGTGGCGACCGCGAGCTCGACGTCCTCGAGGGCGAGGCAGCCGGCCAGCTCGGGGTGCCGCCGGCCCCACTGGGCGACGGCGGGTTCGGTGCGCGGGTCGGCGCAGAGCCGGCTCCATTCGGCGTTCAACCGGCCCACGAGACTGGCGTCCGTGCGGCGGCGGGCGCCGGTGCAGGTGGTGTCGTGAACGGTGTCGTATGCGGTGTCGCCAGGTATCGGCATCGGGGTGTCTCCTCCGGGGTGGATCGACGCCTCAACCGTGGTCCGAGGGGCTTGCCCCCGCACTTGCCCGCAAGGCTCCGGCGCGGGTTCTTCCTCTTGCCCGGTTCGGGAGTGCGCAGGTCAGCGCCTTGCCCGATGCCCGTGATGGTCCGAATGCCCGATCTTCCGGCACAACCCGCCCCGATCACCCCGTCACAAGACGCCATCCGCCCACACCTACGCAGACAACCGACCCGCCGACCGAGGAGCCCGAGATGACAGAGCGCTTCAGTAACCGGCAGTCCCTCATGGACGCGGCGACGGTTCTGGCAGCGCGACGGGCCATCGACCGCGAGCTCGCTCAGCTCGTCGCCGACCCCTTCGATCGCGACGCGGCCAAGCGGCTGCACGACGCGGTGGGCGCCAACGCCGACCGCGCGCAGGAGGCGCTCGAACGGCTGGTGCACGTGACGGAGTTGCGCGAACCGTGGGAGTTCGGAGCGGTCGGCTCAGACCCCGGTGCGGGCTCGGACGGTGAGGTGGCTCCGCCGTCCTCGAGCCCGCACCGGTACGACGCGGCACACGAGGAACCGGCACCATGAAGACCAACTGGGGCTTCGGGCCGCCGAAAGAGCCGAAGGAGCCGAAGGGCACCGACGGCGAGGGCCCGCGTGACACCGCCGCCGCCGACACGGCGCGCTCCGAGCAGCACACGTGGACGGGCGGCTCCCAGCTCGCCACCCGCGTGGTGGTCGGGTTGCTGTGGGCCGCGTTGATCGCCGGACCGCTGGCGCTGGCGCTTCAGGTACTACTCCCCGAGAACCGCCCGGTGGTCCGGCAGGACGGCTACGTCGACCGCATCGGTGAGGCGGCCGCCGTCAGCGAGTTCGCCGAGCGCGCCGTCGTCGCCTGGCTCGAGACGCCGGCCGAGCGGTCCGACGCGCTGCGCGCCTACTTCGGCGACCTCGGCCTCAGCCGGGCCGACGTCCCGTGGACCACCTCCGGGTCGGCCGTCGCCGAGATCGTCAAGGACGACAGCGGCCTGTGGTCGGTCACGGTCGGCGTCGACGCGGCCGAGGGAAAGCCGCCGGCCGACGCCGAACCCGCGGCGGAGCCCGCCGAGGACACGGCGGAGACTCCGGCCGAGACCCCCGCCGAGGACGATGCCAACGCCGAGGACGACGCCGGCGAAGGCGAGGACGGCGAGGCAGAGCCGGTCCAGCGCATCACCGCCGGCCGCCTCTACTTCCAGGTGCCGGTCCTCTACGTCGACGGCGAGATGATCGCGCAGGCGCTGCCCTCGCCGGTCCCGGCGCCCGACGAGTTCGACCAGCTGGCCTCGGCCTACGACCACGGGCTCGCCTCCGACCACCCCGCGTTCGCCCGGGTGGCCAACTTCCTCAGCGCCATGCTCGTCAGCGGCGACCAGGCCTCGCTCGAGGCCTACAGCAGCCCGGGCACGTCGTTCCGCGTGCTGAACCCGGTGCCCTACGCCGGCGTCCAGGTCGAGACCATCGTCGCCGCCGGCGGTGACGCACCGAGCGAGGAGCCGTCCGACGGCGAGACCGCCGAGGTGCAGGCCAACGTCACGCTGAGCGGCTCCAACGGCGAAGAGCTGGGCGCCCAGTACGCCCTGGTGCTGCAGGCCCGCGAGGGACGCTGGGAGGTCGCCCAGCTCCGCACATCGCCCGCGCTGGCCGAGCCGGTCCCGCTGCCCGAGCCGGTGCCGGTCACCCCCACCCCGACTCCTGGGACGAGCACCTCGCAGGGGACCTCGTCCCAGGGCCCAAGCCAGACACCGTCCGACGAACCGACGAGGGAGGCCGGATCAGACCCACCGACAGGGTCGACCACCGAGTCGCCCTAGCGCACCCGCACCACTCACCGTCCCGCTATAAGGAGAAGGAGCCATGAGCCTCATCAGCGGACTCACGGCGACGGCACCCGACCTCGCCAGCTCGTCCATCACCATCCAGGCCGGCCTGCTCGACTGGACCTCCGAGACCGCGACGAGTCTGCGGGGAGTCCTCCAGGTCGTGGCCATCACGGTCGCCGTCCTGTTCGTGGTCTACAAGGCGGTCCAGTCGAAGTTCGCCATCGGCACGATCATCGTCTCCGCGCTCGCGGCCGGCGTCTTCATCTGGATCGTCTTCAACGTCACCTCTCTCGACGACACCGTCGGCGAGGACCTCCCCGGGTCCGGAGCGCCGCAATCGACGCCATCGCAGGTCGATCCGGCGTAGCGACGCCGGGCGACCAGGCCGGCCACGAGACCCCAGGGCGGAGGTGACGATCGATGGCCGAGGACCCGGACGAACTGGAAACCGTCAAGTACTACACGCGGGCCCGGAAGTTCCCGCAGCTGCTCGGGCGGATGCCCGACGGCACGAAGATCCCCGGCGGGCCGTACACGGTCCAGCAGCTCATCGCGGCCATCCTCATCATCGTCGTCGGCGGCCTGACCATCGACACCTGGGGAGTCTTCGGGGTCTTCGGCAACATCGCGGTGCTGTTCGGCGCGGCGTTCGGTGCTGTGTTCCTCATCGGCCGGCTGCCGATGAACGGCCGCAACCCGCTCTACGCGCTGCTCGGCCTGTACCGGGCGATGAACTCGCCCGCGTCGGGCCGGTACCAGGGGCGGCCGGTGCGGTTCCGCCGGCCGCGGCGCGTCCACAACCGCACCAGCGTCTACCTCGGACCGCTGCCCGGCACCGATCCGTGGGCCGGACTCGCGCCCGGCGTCACCGTCGCCGCCGGGGAGCTGCCCGACGGATTGTCCGACGGGTTGCGGCGACGGCTCGACCGGACCCCGCCACCCGAGGTCGAACCGCTCGACGCGCCGGCCACGGCGATCGAACCGGTCGCGGCGCAGGTCGCCGCGCCGCTGAGCGGGGTGCAGGCGCTGCTGGCCCTGCTCCCGGCCGACCAGCAGGACCAACCACCCGCGAACGGACGGCGTGCCGCGCCACGTCCGCGGGGCCAGCAACGCACCGCCGTCCGGCACGGGAACGGCGAGGTCAGCGATTCGTGGGGTGAGGACGATGCGTAGTCCGGCGCGGGCCATGGCCGGCCATCTGCTCTGGTCGCGGGGCGGGACGGTGTGGGCGACGTGGCGGCTGCAGGCGTTGCCGTACGGGTTCCGTCCCGACAAGGACAAGCACGGTGTGCGGGCGGCGCACCAGGCGCTGCTGCGGGCGCTGCCCGGCGAGGCGCTGCTGGTGGGTGCCTGCGCGGCGCTCGACCCGGCGGCCATCGTCGAGCGGATGATCACCGGCATCCCGCTGGAGCACTGCCCCGAGTGGGCGGCCGAGTGCGAGGCCACCCTCGACACCCTCGACGACCTCGCACTGGGCCAGCGGACGTTCTGGCTGAGCGCCCCGCTGCGCAACGGCGGCCGGTTCGGCAACCTCGGCGAGTCCTTCCGGGCCGCCGTCGACGACTTCCGCGACCAGCTCGCGCTGCCGCGTCACGGCATCTCGCCGGCCGAGCTCAAGGTGCGCACCGAACAGGCCCGCAAGGTCGAGCTCGGCATCCCCGCCGTGTTCCGGCCCCGGCCGGCCTCCGTGGCCCAGCTGGTCTGGCTGTACCAGCACACGATGCAGCGCGGCCTGTTCGCCGACATGGACCTCCCCGAGACCCGGGCCGACCACGAGGCCGCCGTCATCCCCCGTCACGGCGTCCTGTGGCCCGACGCGCTGATGGACGAGGGCGGCCAGGCCGAGCTCGACCGCAAGCAGCTCAAGAGCTGGAACCCGCTGCGCCGCAAGTACCTCAAGATCACCCAGCCCGACCAGCCCGACGCCGTGTCCTACCAGGGCCTGCTGGCGCTGGCCGACACGCCGGCCGACGGCATGGTCTTCCCCGGCGGCGAGTACCTCGGCCGGGTCGACGACGCCGGCCTCGACGTCGACTGGGCGGTGCGGCTGCACACCCGCACGCGGGAAGAGGTCATCGCGCGCAACCGCCGCGCCGTCGCGAACCTCAACGACCAGTTCCTCCAGCAGGAGGGCCAGCTGACCACGGGCATGCACGCCATCGAGCGGTCCGCGCGCGATCTCGCCGAGTACGAGGCGCTGTTGTCGGCCGACGATCTCGAGGTCGAGGTCGAGGCGACGGTCATCTTCTGCGTCGCCGGGCGCACCGGCGAGCAGGTCATGGAGCAGGCCAAGGAGCTGCAGGCGTTCTACGGAGCCTCCGGGTTCAAGCTGACGCACCCGCTGGGCGCCCAGGAGGACCTGTGGTGGGCCATGCTGCCGGGTGCGCCGTTGTCCAAGTCGGTCCGCGAGTTCGCCCAGATCACCACGTCGCACTCCTTCTCCGCGTCGGTCCCGGTGGTCACCTGCGACATCGGCGACAGCAAGGGCAGCCTGCTCGGCCTGAACATCTCCACCGGCCAGACCGGCGTCGTGCACCACGACCCGGCCGGGGCGACCACCCGTCTCGACGTCTCCGGCTCACTCGCGATTGCGGGTGAGCTGGGCGCCGGCAAGTCGGTGGCGTTGAAGAAGATCGCCGCCGACACCGTCGACCGCGGTGGCCGGTTCATCGCGTTGGACCGCACCGAGTCCGGTGAGTGGGTGACGATGGCCCGCGCGCTCACCACCCCGACCGTGGTGTCCGTCGTCGAGCCGACGATGAGCATGGACCCGCTGCGGGTGTTCGACCGGCACACCGGGTCGCGGGTGGCGCAGTCGTTCCTGACGCCGCTGCTGAACGTGTCGCCGACGTCGGAACGCGGCGTGCTGCTGTCGGAGGTGCTCGAGGTCGGGTACCTCGCCCGGCACGGCATCCGCGGCCTGGGTGACCTCACCAAGCACCTGCTCGAGAGCTGCACCCTGGACGGTGCCTACGAGCTGGGCCGGCTGATGAACGTCTTCGCCCGCAAGGAGTTCGGCCGCGTCATCTTCGACACCTCGCTGCCGCCGGTCGAGCTCAGCGACCGCGCGATCGTGTTCTGGACCCGCACGCTGGAACTGCCCGACCGCGACGAGTTGCAGCATGCGCACCTGTTCGAGCAGATGAAGCTGGAGAAGATCTTCGGCCGGGCGATGTACGCGCTGATGGCCAGCATGG
Organism: Jiangella alkaliphila; assembly: GCF_900105925.1. Lineage (NCBI taxonomy): Bacteria > Bacillati > Actinomycetota > Actinomycetes > Jiangellales > Jiangellaceae > Jiangella > Jiangella alkaliphila. The sequence continues at coordinate 1,156,746 of NZ_LT629791.1, forward strand.
GCCGGCAGGTCTGCTTCGGCGACCGCTCCGAACTGGCGCTGTTCATCGTGGACGAGGCCCACCACGTCACCGCCTCACCCGAAGGCGAGCGGGAGATCACCGTGTTCGTCCGCGACGGCCGCAAGCACCAGGCGGCGGTCGCGTTGGGCAGCCATGACCCCGAGAGCGACTTCGGCGACGCGACGTTGCGAGGCCTGATCCCGACCCGCATCCTGATGCGGCACCGCGACAAGACGCTGGCCAAACGTGGCCTGAAGTGGCTCGACCTCGACCCCGACGACGAGTCGCTGGTGGCCTTGATCACCGAGCACACCAGCCCGGTCGGACCGGACGGCGTGCCGGAGATGCGCCGCGGTGAGGCGCTGATGCGCGACGCGCTGGGCAACGTCGCCCGCATCAAGGTCATGCCGCCCTCGCGGCCCGAACGCTTCGAGGCCATGAAGACCTCGCCGCCGGAGGTCGTCATCGGCGGCCGGACGGTGGGTGGCGCCGGCGCCCGGCTCGACGGCGCGCTCGCGGCCCGAGCCGGCGTTCCCGCGCTCGAGGGCGGCGACGGCCCGCCCGAACTGGAGGCCGGCACCGTCGGGTCGAGGCCCGCATGAGCGTCGTCGCCGGTGCGGTCACCATCGTCGCCGAGGCCTGCCAGGTCCCCGGCGGCGACGGCCTCGGCGACCAGTTCATCAACCCGACGGGCAACTGCGAGCTGTCGGCGTTTCACGTGCAACTGTCCTTGGCCGGCGGCATCACCGACCCGTTCCACCTGATCTTCAAGGTGCTCATGACGATCACCTGGGCGATCTACCAGTTCCAGGTCATCGCGCTCGCGTGGGTCACCGACTTCGTGCTGGGCATGTCGTGGCTCGACTGGTTCACCGGCATCGCCGGCGACTTCCAGGACTCCATCGCCGGCATGTTGTCGAACCTGAACATGTATGCCGCGATGCTGACGATCACGGCGTTCGTGTGCATGATCTGGATGGCCAGAGGCATGTGGGGGAAGGGGCTGGTCCAACTCCTGTTGTCACTGATCATCGCGAACTACGCGGTGGCCGCGATCAGTTACGACGCGCAGCATCCCGACAACAACCTCGCCCCGATCAACCCGATCACCTGGCTCGTCGGCGACAACGACAACCAGGAGGGGCTGCTCTACGACGCCCGCGACACCTCGCAGTACCTCGTCGGCCAGATCGTCAACGATGACGACTATCTCGACGACCTCACCAGTCCGGAGAACGAACAGGTCAGTCCGGGCGAGAGCATCCTCAGCACGTTCCTCTACCACCCGGCCATGCTGGTCAACTTCGGCTACATCCTCGACGGCGACTGCGAAGAGGCCTACGTCGTCGCGTTGTCCCACGCCGGTAACAGCACCTCGAAGGACGACCTCCGCGACGATCTGGAGGACCGCGACCTTGCCGGCCGCGGGTCGGCAGCCGACGGCGTCGACACCGGATCGGAACTGACCGACCCCGGCACCTGGTGGGGCGGCACAGGCGACGAACCCGTCGACTACGACCCCGAGGTCTGGAAGGTCGTCGGCAGCTGCCTGAACGACGAGGTCGACACGTTCGCCAAGATGGCCCGGCCGGACAGCTGGATGGCGCAGTTCGCGATCCAGCCGGCCGTCACGATCCTCGCGGTGCTCATCCTCATCATCGCCGGCGTCGTCTTCATCGCCGGCCTGTCCGCACTCGTCCAGTGCATCAAGCTGCTGATCACGCTGCTGCTGGCGATCCTCCCCGGCGGCGCCAGATCGGTGCTGTGGCGCAACGTCGGGCAGTTGTTCGCCACCGTGCTGATGCTGATGTTCTGCATCGTGTTCCTCGGCGTGTTCCTGCACGTCGTCACCGACATCATGGCCGCCGGGCGAGCACCCACCGGCAACCCCGACGACCGCTCCGTCCGGTGGGCCGAGATCGGCAAGTTCCTGCTCATCGACCTGCTGCTGATCGCCGGCATCGTGCTGTTCTGGCGCGGCCGCGGCGCCGTTCACGAGACCAAGGACCGCGTGGCCGCCGCCATGGCGTCGAAGTTCAACCCCGGTGGTGGCGGAGGCGGCGGCGGGTTCGGCGGCTCGTCCCTCGTCCCGGCGGGCAGCGGCCCGGGCGGTGCGATGCGCCGTCTGAACGGCTTCAACGCCATGGGCGACGCGGCCCGCAACGCCGGCCTGCGATCAGGCGGCGGGCAGGGCCGCCTGCAGGGCGTCATCCGCCGCACCAGCGGCCTCGTCGGCCACGTCGGCATGGCCTGGGCCACCGGCGGCGGTTCGCTCGCCGTCAAAGGTGGTGCCATGGCCGCGAAGTCGACGGTGGTCCGAGGCGCCGCTCGCGGCGCCGGCGGCCTGGCCAGGCGCGGCGCCATCGCGCTCGGCGAGAGCAGCAGGAACGTCGCGCAGGGCGGTATCGCCGCGGCACGTCGCAGCCGCGTCGGCGTGGAGCTGGCCCGCACCGCGACCCGGTCGCGCGGCCGCATGCAGCAGTTCGGCGCCTGGACCAGCCGCGGAGGGGCCGATCTGCGCAACCGGTACCGAGGCAAGGTCGCCGAAGCCGGCCAGTCCGGTCACCTGCCGGTCGACGGGCTGCGGTCGCTGGCCCACCGGACCCGCAGCGGCATGGCCGACGGCGTGGCCCGGATGGCCGGCGGCCGGTTCGGCACGGCGGGCATGTCCAACCGCGCCTATCACGCCCGCGAGGACGCCAAGGCCGGCCTGGTCAAACGGAACTACGAACGGCGCATGCGGGCCGAGGAGGCGCAGCGGACCTACCAGCGCTCCGACGACCGGTACCAGTCGGCGCGGGCGCAGGCCGACCTCACCCGTCGCCGGCACAAGGCGCAGGCCGACGCCGAGGCCGCCGCGCGGCAGAGCAAGCAGCAGCTGCGCCGGAGGAACCGCGACGACGCCCGCCGGGAGTGGGAGCGGCGCCGGCGGGACGGCTCGTGACGGTCGGCCGGCGAGCCGGCGACTCGATTGCGTGTGATGATCGTGCATGCCTACGCTCGCTGTGACCGGGCTCATCCTGGGGGTGGGGGAGTGACTCGCACCAGGTCCGACGGGTCGAGATGACCGACGTCGACTACTACGAGATCCTCGACGTCCGTCCGACGGCGACGGCGGCCGAGATCAAGGCCGCGTACTACCGCGCCGTCCGCACGGCGCACCCCGACGCGGGCGGCACCGCGGGCATGTTCCGCCTGGTCACCGACGCCTACCGGACGCTGTCCGATCCGCAGTCCCGGGCCGCCTACGACGCCGGGGCGCGAGGGGTTCGTGCTGACGCGCCGCCCTCGGGTGCCGAGGCGACGCCGGAACCCGCCTGGGGCGACGAGGTGCGGTGGGAGGCCGGCGGCACCGCGCAGCCGAGGGGAACGGGTCAGGCGTCGGAGACGCTGAGCGAGGAGCATCGGCCGTCGTGGAGCGAGCGGTGGGTGCAGACTCCGCGCGGCACGGCGGCGAGCCGCTGGGGCGGCTGGGTGGCAGCGGCCCTGTTCGCCCTGCTCACCGCCGTGTTGTTCCTGGCGCCGGGGTGGATCCGCCCGTCCGGCGCGGGGTCGGACCTGCTCGGCTTCCACCTCGACCACCCGCTGGTGCTGGCGATCGTGGTCGTCGGCTACGCGGTCGTGGCCGTCTTTGGGTTCATGGGACTGCTGTGGGTTCCGCTGACGATGCTGCACCTCGGCGTGTTCGTCCTGCTGGTGGTGGGCTGGCCGCTGGCGTACTGGGACCTCGCGGAGCCGTGGGAGCGGCTGGTGTTCGTCAGCCTGGCGCTGGTGTGGCTCGTCTACGCGGCCGCGATGACGGCGGTCCCGCTGTGGCAGGCGGCGCGGTCGCGGCTCAGGTGAGCGCCCGGCGGCCGGGGTCGCCGCCGGTCAGCCGCGGCGGCTCGTTCGCGCCGATGGCGCGGTCCTGTTCGAAGCTGGTCCACTCGGAGTGCTCGGCGGCGCCGAGGCGCGCCGTCAGCGTCTGGACGTGCCACGGCGCCGCCGCGAGCGCCATCTCGGCCTCGGCGGCCGTCATGCGGCGCGGCACCTTGATCGAGCGGACCGCGTGCAGGGCGATCATCGTGTCGCCACCGACGCGGAGCAGGCCGGCCTCGTGGAGCTGGGGGACGTCGCGGCGCGAGCCCTGGTAGAGGTACTCCTCGACGACCTCCGGCTCAGGGACGGACGTGAGCAGCTGGCGGCGCACCGGGCCGGGCAGCAGCTCGATGATCTCGGGTCCGTCCGCGTCGTCGGCCGGGTCGTCCGGACCAGCGGCCGTCCCCGTCACCACGTCGACCGGTACCATGCCGGATCGCTCGCTGACCTCGCCGACGAACGGGTGCGAGCCGACCCCCAGGCGCCACGGCGTGCTCGGCCGGAAGCGGTTGCCGTCCAGCGGCTCGAGACCGCGGATCGCCTCGATGAGGACCAGCCGGGATCGATCCACCGCCCAGGCACCGGCCCGCTGGAAGACCTCGCCGCCGCGGCGCCGGGTGCGTGGCGCGGTCGCTCCGGCGACGAACGGATCGCGGGGAACGCAACCGTGGTGCTCGAGCACCACCGTCACCTCGGCCGGGATGCGTTCCCAGCTGTGCCAGGGACGCTCGGCGGAGCCGTCGAACGAACCGTCCAGCGTCGAGGCGGACCGGCCCACGTCGATGTCGACCTCGCCGCGGGCGCGGGGCGAGAGGTCGCGGGGGGCGGAAGAGTGATCGTCGGGCATCGCGTCCTCAGAGGGCGGTCGTGACCAGCACCACTGTAGCGGCGCGAACCGGCCGCCCGGGTGTCACAGCCGGTGTCGTCGGCGCACCTACAGGGGTAGCACCGGACGCGGAGAGGACCACGGGCATGACCGACACCAACGGGTACGGGCCGCGTAGCCAGCTCGACCGGCTCAGGGCGATGCCCGGCCCGCAGCAGTCGCTGAGCGGGCCTTCGCCGGCGGCCTCGGCGGCGAACGCCGGCGCGCTGGTACCCGCCCGTGCCACACCGGAACCCGTCGTGGACGCGCCGGCCCAGCTGGTCCCGCTCACGTTGAGCACCGTCGCCGCGATCCTCGACGACATGCAGGCGAAGTACTTCGTCGACGGCGACGACGCGATCGGCGGCATCTGGGAGAACGGCTACTTCTACTTCTTCCTGCTGGCCGAGGAGGGTCAGGCGCCGGTCTTCCAGGTCTACGGCCAATGGGAGCGGGCGCTGCCGGAGGACATGTACGCGCCCGCCGCCATCTTCGCGAACGAGTGGAACGCCGAGCGCGCCTGGCCCAAGGCGTTCGTCCGCACGCTCGACGACGAGTCGGTCGGCCTCTACGGCGAGCTGACCATCGACTTCGGCCCCCTCGTGACCCACGACCAGCTCGACCGCGCCGTCAACGCCGGTCTGTCCAGCTCGCTCGCGCTCTTCGCCGAGGCGGCCCTCACCTTCCCGGAGGCCGTCGCCATCGAGCTCTGAGCGCCGGACAACTGTCACAGAACCGGCGTCCCAGCGACCTACACAGATGTCCGCTCGAGGCCGCCGTAGCGGGCGCCCGGATGGAGGGCGGGGTATGGCACAGGGTTCGGTCGCCGCCGGCGGGGCCGTCGTCGCGAGGCGCACGAAGACGAAGCCGGCGCGCACGCCGGGCGGGCAGGGCTCCGGCCGGGTCCGGAAGTGGATCCTCGGCATCGCCCTGCTCACCGTCTTCGGCGTGGTCGGCGCGGCGTCGCTGGCGTTCGTCCCGGTCGCCACCATCATGGCGCTCTGGTGCGAGATCACCGACCGCGCCCCGCTGGCCGAGTGCACCATGACGCCCGGCGGCCAGGTCTGCACGGGCGGCGCGACCCTGGCGAACGTCCCTGAGCCGTGGGCGGAGATCTTCACCGCCGCCGGCGACGAGTTCAGCGTCGACCCCGCGTATCTGGCGGCCATCTACCTGAGCGAGAACGGCAACGCCTGGAAGGACCTCGACACCGACTGGCCGAGCTCCGGCTGCTGCCACGGCCCCATGCAGTTCAACACCGGCGCCGGCACCTGGGACGCGTACAAGTACAGCGCCGGCGGCGGCCCACCGGACTACATGGACCCGTGGGACGCGATCTTCACCGCGGGCAACCTGTTCACTCATGCCGACGGCGTCTACGGCAGCGTCACGGCCGAGACACCACTCGGCGACGTCGCCAGCTGGGATCCCGGCACGTTCGTGTACTCGGCGGCCAGCTACAACGCGGGCCCGGCCGGCAACTGGAACAACGACGAGACCCGCCGCTACGTCGAGAACGTCCACGCGCTCGTCTCGTCCAACTTGACCCAGGGTGGCACCGGCGACTACGGCCAGTACGCCACCTACCCGCCGCCGCACGGCATGGGCGCCGGCGAGGGCGAGGACGGCGAGCAGACCGAGGGCGGCGGGTTCGCCGGCTGCGGCGGCATCAGCGGCGGCGGGCTCGACGGGGTGGTGCAGATCGCGGAACAGGAGTACGCGAAGGGCATCGTCGAACAGCCGCTCGGCAGCAACTGCGGGCCCACCATCAGCGACACCTACATCGCCACCGGCTGCGAGCAGTGGTGCGCCGACTTCGTCAGCTGGGTCTTCCAGACGGCCGACCTCCCGTTCCAGGCCGAACCCGGCACCCAGATGTACTTCTGGCGACATCCCTGGCAGATCCCTGCCGTCATCGGCATGAAGGCGTGGTTCGAGTCCGGCGGCCACGGCCAGGAGTTCATCCCGGTCGGCAGCGCCGGCCCCACGAAGCCGCCCCGCCCCGGGGACGTCATGATCTACTCCGGGCACGTGAGCATCGTCGTCGAGGTCGACGAGGCCAACCGCACGCTGATCACCGTCGGCGGCAACGAGAGCAACCGCGTCTCGCGCTCGTCCGGCACGTTCAGCATGGGCCCGAGCGGGCCGGTGCTCGGCTACGGGCGGATGAACCCATGACCCGCTCGCGCTCCTCGCTGCTGCTCGCCGGCGTCGCGGCGGTGCTCGCCGTCGTCGGGTTGCTGCTGGTCTTCGGTGGCGGTGGGGATGACGATGGAAGCGGCGGCTCCGCGGAAGGTTCCGCCGGAACCGACGATCCCGTCGCCGAGCCGACCGGCGGTGGGCCCGACGGGAACGACGCCGGCGTGGGCACCACCCCGCCGGACGAGCAGCCGACCGGCGCCGAGTCCAGCACCGAGGCCGGTGGCGACGCCGAGCCGCTGGAGCCGTCCGACACCCCGACCGCCGCGCCGACCCCTGCCCCCCGTCAGACGCCGACTCTGCCGCCCGGCATGCGCCAGCCCGAACCCGTCGTCGTGCCCGACCCCGCGACCGTCGACGGCGCCGACCCGACCGCCGTCGCCGTCGCGGCCCTGACCGCCGCGTACAGCTTCGACACCGCGCAGGACGCGTCGTCGGAGGACGCGATGGCCCGGGTACAGGACTGGCTGGCCGCGCCGTACGACTCCACCGCCTACGACCTCGACGGCCTGAGTCAGGACGTCCAGCGCGACTGGGAGCAGTGGTCCGCGCATCAGGCGTTCGCCTCGATCAACGCCATCGAGCCGCAGACCACCGACGTCGACACCGCCGACACCGCCACCCGCGCCGAGCGCCGGTTCTACGTACGTATGACGCCGATCGGCCGCGACGCGTGGAACGGCGCGCTGGTGGAGCACCAGTGGTTCGCCTTCCTCGAACGCGCGTCCGTCTCCGAGCCGTGGCGCCTCGTCGAGCTGCAGACCCCGCTGGCGCATCGCTGACGCCGTCGCCGTGTCTTCATCGCTGAGCCGCCCCTTGTCACAACACCCCATGCGAGCGCACCTTCGATAGTGAGGACCTACCGACCGAGAGGCGGTCCCGTGGCGCCACATGACCCGGTGGACACCTTCGCCGTCTCGTCCGGGCCGCCCGACCCGGACGGCAGGGACGACAGGTTCGCGTCAGCGCGCCCGGCCGAGCCCACCATCAAGGGCTTCACGCCGTGGCAGCTGGCGGCCAGTGCGGTCGGGCTCGCCTTCCTGGCCGTGTCGATGTGGGCGATCCTGACCGCGCTCGACGAGCCGGGCATCGGCGTGCTCTTCCTGCTGCCGACGCTGGCGTGTGCCGGCGCGACGTACGCGGTGTCCGTGCGGCGGCGGCTGCGCGACGGCGTCATCGCCGACCTCGCCGAGTCGCTGGCGCAGCATCTCGGCGTGCCCGACGCGTCGTACCTCGACATCGACGCGCGGCAGTGGCAGGGCGGGTGGATCGGTGTCCCGCACGTGCTGAACATCCAGTACCCGACCGAGGTCGACGACTCCGCGCCCGACTGGCCCGGCGGCGTCGCCGAGGCAGTGCACCAGCAGCTGGAGCACCAGTACACCATCGGCCGGCACAACGTCCGCGGCCACCGGGTGACGCTGCGCGACCCCACTCGCACCGGTGGCGCGCTCACGCCGGAACCGTCGGCGCGGGTCGATCGCGCTCGCGACGCCGCCCGCCGGGCGCTGCCCGACAAGGTGGCCCGGCCGGTGCCGACGCAGGCCGACCTGACGTCGTGGCTGGTGCCGCTGGGCATCGACGGCACCGGCACCCGGGTCGGCTGGAACCTGGCGGCGCCGCAGGGCCACCTGCTGGTGCTCGGCCGCTCGGGCGCCGGCAAGAGGGTGCTGCTCACCGGCATCGTCGTCGAAGCGGCGGCGCGCGGCTGGCCGGTGTGGATCATCGACCAACGCCGGGTCGACCTACTGGGCGTGCGCGACTGGCCGAACGTCCAGATCGTCGCGTCCACTTTGGACGACCAGATCGTCGTGCTGAACCAGGCCTGGCGCGAGATGGAGGGCCGGGTCGCGCTGATCGAGTCCGGCTCCAGCCGCAGTGAGCTCGAGCCGCTGGTCGTCGTCATCCACCACTTCCGCGAGTTCGCCACCGCCGTCGCCGACGCCGCCAACCGCGCGGGCCAGGGCACGGCCGCCGCCTCGCTGGCGCACGACCGCGTCACCGACCTGCTCCGCCACGGCCGCCAGGTGAACGTCTACGTCGTCCTGAGCATGCAGCGCGCCGACGACCCACTGCTGCGCCAGGAGAACCGCGACGACATCGGCGCCGTCGTGGCGCTCGGCCGGCTCGACAGCAGCGTCGCGTCCGTGCTGTGGGGGAGCGACCGGCCCACCGAGCCGGCCGAACCCGTGCCCGGCCGGGCGACCATGCAGTCCGGCGACGCGAAACCGGTGCTCATCCAGTGCTACTGGACGCCCGACCCGCGCGAGGCACGCCGCGTCAACGACGAACAGGACCTCTACCTGCTCGACGCGCTCCGGCCGAGCGTCGTCACGCACCCCGTCCTGCACGTGCAGCGATCGCGAGCGCTGGCCGACAGCCCCGAAGCGTCCTGGCGGGTCAACCTCAACGCCGACCTCGCCGAGGGCTACGGCGCCGGCACGTCCGGGCTGGCCGACTGGAGCCGCGCCCGCACCTCGGGCGGCGGGTCGTCCGCGGCGGCGTCCACGCAGGTCGAGACGTCCGGCTGGTCCGAGATGGTCATGGTGTCGCAACTGCAGGCCGGCAGCCTCGCCCGTCTCGACGACGAGACCGGCTGGGTGATCATCGAGCAGGTCGAGCCGATCCAGAACGACGGCACCAAGCTGCTGATCCGCTGGCGCGGCAACGACGGCGCCGGCTCGCAGGTGGTGTCGCGCACCCGGGCGGTCCGCATCAGGCACCTCACCGACGGCATCTACTGAGGACGCGCGCCATGGCCGACAACGTCTCCGACAACGACGTGTTCATGATGTTCCTGGCCGCGCCGCTGGCCCTCCCGGTGGTGGCGCCGCTGGTGTTCAGCTCGTGGGAAGAGGGCCGCGAGTGGATGATCGAGCGCGGCTTCATCGCCTCCGCCGACGACGCCGTCTGGGAGGTGCCCGGCTGGGACGGGGCGGGCATCAGCGGCGCCCACATCGTGCTGCTGGTGTGCCTGGTGCTCTTCGTTCTCGCCCTCGGCAGCATCCTCACTCGGCGCAACCGGAACCGGAAGATCGACACCGAGGGCTGGGGCACCGGCTGACCCGCCGGATGGCGCCGGTCAGCGGGTGGCGCCGTCGGGCCAGATCACCTCGACCGGCAGGCCGAGCTCACGCGCCTCCCTGACGACATCGGCCGTGCCGCCCCAGCCGCGGGCGGGCCGGCCGTCCCAGACCGCGTAGAGCAGGTCGGCGTGGCGTAGCAGGTGCCTGCTGGCGGCCATGTGCGCCTCGGGGTCGGACTTGGTGAACTCGAGCCGGCGCACCTCAGCGGCCTCGGCGAGGAGTGCGTCGTACGCCGCGTGCGCCTCGGCCGGGAGACCGGCCCGGTACTCCGCCGCCGGTACGACGGCGACCAACCGCCCGCCCGCGTCGAGAACGGCCCGCGCGAACACCTGGTCCGCGCCGTCGGCGAGGCAGGAGATCCCGGCTAGCCCATCGGCTCGCACCTGGGCGAGCCGCTCGCGGATCGCGTCGTCGACCAGCTGCGTGGTCGCCGGGTCCAGCTCCCGGTGGCCGGTGACGGCGATCCTCATCGCTGTCGGCCCGCCCGGGCGACGACCGGACGGCGGGCCCGGATGGGCCTGCGGGCGTGCCGGTCGTGCACGGCGTTGTCGTCGATGGGTGCCGTGCCGGACGTCAGAAGATCTCGACCGTGACCGGGGCGCGGTGCCAGCCGAACGCCGTCGACACCCGCGCGAGGGAGCCGGGCGTGCGCTCGGTGATCAGCCCGGCGGCGGCCAGCGTTCCCGCCGAGACCCCGCCCAGGTACAGCGAGCCGAGTGCCCGGACGTCCAGGGCCAGGTCGGCGTCGGCGTCGGCGGGCGTGACGTCAGCCTTCGCGTCGTCGCCGACCAGCCGCCAGCGCCCGGCGTTGCCGGAGAACGTCGAGTCGATGACCTCGAGCACCACGTCGACCGGGGCGGCGTAGCGCCGCGCGGCCAACGCTCCCGGGACGTCGAGGATGCGCACCCACAAGGACCCGGCGGCCGAGCCGACCAGGGCGTCGGGGTTGGTGACCAGGTGCGGCATCGGGTCGTCGACGGGACCGTGCGTGTACTTGACCGTACGCACGAGGTCGACCGACGTGAGGAACCGCCAGAGCGCGGCGTGGGCGTCGGGCGTCTCGGCGAGCACCTCGGTGACGCGGATCTCGCCGTCCGGGCCGCTCTTGCTCCAGCCGGGCTTGGTGCGGAAGCGGGCGTAGCCGCGGACGCCACCGTCGTCCTCGTAGAGGACAGTGCGCTCGGCGGACATGCCACGCCGCCAGCCCTTCGGGTCGGCGGTGAGGTACTCCCACCACTTGCCCTGACGGGTGGACAGGCCGGGCCGCTGCGCCAGCACGCGGTCGTACAGCGCCTTGATCTCGTCGAGGACGTCGCTGGTCGCGGACTGCCGCAGCCGGCCGCCCTCGGGCGTCGTGCCGCCGACGGAGGTCTCGCCGGACGCGATCTCGTACGACACCCGCCACGACGCGAGGCCGTAGCCGTACCGTCCGTAGATGGCGCCCTCGCTGGCCCAGAGCGCCGCGAGCGGCTCGGTGCCGCGGTCGTGCGCCTCGGTCAGCATCGCGTTCATCAGCGCCGTCAGCACCCCCCGCCGCCGATGCGTCGACGCGACTCCGACGCCGGTGACGTGCGCGGTCGGGACGACGCCGCCCGGCACACTCAGGTCGCGCGTGAGCACCAGCCCGGTGCCGACGATCTGCCCGGCGTCGGTCATCAACTGAGTACGGCCGGGCTCGAAGATCATCCGGTTGAGGTCGGCAGTGTCCTCGTCGACGTCATCGAGGAAGGCGCGGTTGATGTGCGCTTCGATCTCGGCGTAGTCGTCATCGGTGGCGGTGCGCAAGACCAGGTCGTTCGTCACGGTCCTTGTCTAGCGCATGGTTCCGGGCCGGGCCAGAGGTTTTCCGGCCCGGGCTGCGCTGCGACGCTGCGCAGGTGCGGCCCCCGCGAGGGAGTCTGGCGACGGTGCCGGGGTTGGCGTCGTGGGTGTCAGGCGCGTCCTGAGCCTAAGGCGCGCCGTTCGGCCGTTTCGGGTCTGGAAACGCGACTGAGACCCAGGCTGTGCCGCCCGGTGGCGTTGCGAAGGGCGAGCTTCTGCTGCTCTGGCCGTAGTAACTCGCCCTTGACAGTGCGGACGACTGGTCCGAACCCGACACGTGAGCCTGGCCAACCGAGTTCACCGAGCCGACCCACGGCACCCGGCCCACGGATCAGGTCGACCAGCCCCGAATGCATCGATCGGACCCACTCCGCCAGCGAGGCTGGCCTCGGACCGCCGAGCCGGTGCTCCGCTGCACCGGGTGGGGTTCTGTTGCTCTGGCGACAGCAGCGCCGCCCAGCAAGCGAAGCTGGGCGACCACCGTGACGGCCGACCCCCGTCACGCGGCCCGGCGGCCGCTCAGCGCGCCTGGATTCTCGCCGCCTCTCGCTGCCGCTGCCGGTGTTCCGCCTCCCTCAACGCCTCGCCGATGCGCTTGCTCGCCTCCCTGAGCAGATCAACGATCTCGTCCCAGCGGGCGGTCAGCGAATGGAGGGCGGTCGTGAACGCGGACTCGATGGCGGCGGTGATGCGCTGGCGGATCGCCTGGTCGTGGGGGAGCGCCTCGTCGGTCCTCGTGGCGAGCCGCTTCTGGACCGCCCCGAGGTCGGCCGCCGTGGCATCGCGTCCGCGCTCGGCTGCCGCGACGGCCGTCAGCAGGGCGTTCTGGGAATCGCGGAGCATGCGGATCTCGCCCTCGGTCCCGGTGAGGGCGGATGTGGGCGCGGTGGACACGGCTACCTCCGCGCGACGTGGACAGCCTCGCGGCCACGCTCGCGGACGGCGCGGGCGGCGGCCGGGATGATCTGGGCGAGGCGCTTCTTCACCTGCGCGAGGTTGGACGTGACCTGGCCGGCGCCCTGGGTGATCTGCTCGCCGTGGTCGAGCAGCTGGTCGGTGCTGCGGCCGATCTGCTGCGCGCCCTCGGCAACGCCGTCGACGGCGCGTTGGAGGCGGTCGGCGCTCTGCCGCAGGGTGTCGGTGAACTGGCTGACCTGTACCGCGATGGGCCGGATCTGCGGCTCGAACACGCCGGCGAGGTCGGCGTCGCCGCGTTGGAGGTCGTCGCAGGCCGACTGGAGGACCCGGGCGCCGTCCTCGGTGACCGAGGCCGCGCGTTCCAGCTCTTCGAACTTCGACCTCGCGTTCTCGGCCCGCGCCCGCAGCCGTTCGGCGGCCGCCTTGGCCTCCTCGGCCGGGGCCCGCAGGTCGCGCAGCGCCTCGATGGCCGCGTTGGCCTTCTGTTCCAGCTCGGTGAGCCCGCGCGAGGTCTCGTCGCCACCGCGGGTCAGGCCGGTGGAGACGTCGATGAGGATCTCGCCGGATTCCTTGATGCTCGGCATGATGCCGCCCTTCTCGGTCTGTGGCCGCACCCGCCGGGATCAGGTGGACCGCTTACCTTCTGTAGGTCGTTGGGGGAGGGTGAATGTGACAGGTGGCGGCAATTCACAGGGCACCGGCGGCGATGTTGGCCGCCGTCAGGGCCAGCAGCGCCGTACCTCCGATCCGCGCGCCGTACCTGGCCAGCGCCACGCCGTCCGGCCGCCGCGCGAGTCCGGCGCCTCGGCACACCCGGGGTAGCCGCCGGGCCGCGGCCACGCCCAGCCCGACGGCGACGACGGCGAGCGTGCAGACGATCAGCAGGGCGAGCGCCGTGGCCGCGGACGTGCGGGCGCCCGCGACGGCCATGACGGCGACGCCGGCCACTCCGGCGGCCACGGCGGCGCCGAGGGTGATCTTCCGGGACCGCTCGTCATGGGACGCGAGCCAGCGCTCGAAGTCGGTCTCGGCCAGCTTGAGCTCGTCGCGCCGGCGACCGAGTGCGGTGAGGGCGACGCCGAGGTCGGCGCCGCCGGTGCGACGCAGCCGGTCGAGCCCGGGCGCCGGGTCGACGGGTCGGTCGGCCGGCTCGTGCACCAGCGCCGACTCGGACCGGACGGCGGTCGCGCCTGGCGACCTCGGATCGGGCTCGACGGTGGCGCCGGGAGCGGCGTACTCGGGGCGGACGGCGCGGGCTGGGCCGGGCCGTGGGGTGGCGGTGCCGCCCTCGGGAGGACGGTCGTCGAAGGGCAGCTCGGGGGCGCCGCCTCGAGGGCCGTGGTCAGGGTCGAAGGTGCCGGGCACACCTTCGCCGGAGCGGCCGATGGTGCCGAGGGCGTCGTGGTCGGGGCGACCGCCAGCGCGGCCGCGCCGGCCGCGGGCGGCGTCATCGTCAAGTGCCGGCCACGCATCCTCCGAGCCGGCGCCGAGTGCTCGGCCATCGAGGTCGAAGGCAGGCCCGCCGGCCGGCGCAACGGCGTCTGCCGGCAGGCCGAACGTCGATCGAACCGTGGCGCAGTGGGCGAGGCCGTCGGCGGCGGCGGAGGCGGCGCGGTCGATGCCGCGCAGGCGCGTGGTGGCCGTCAGCTCGCGTTGTTCGGTGTCTTCGCGGGTGCCGGCGTCGTCGTTGCGCAGCAGCTGCTCCGTGCTCTGGACGGCCGACGTGAAGCGGCTGAGGGTGGAGCAGTAGGTGCGCATGGCCGGGCTGCGCGGCGGGACGCCCGCCCGCGAGGCCGTGTTGTGGTCGTCGCTGGTGCCGAAGTCAAGGTCGGTGGTCATCGGAGCGCTCCGGTGCCGGGCGCGGCCGAAGCCGGGGCGGCGGGCACGACGCGACGCGGGTCGGGGAGGACGGCGCCCACTTGGAGCGGATCGAGCAGGACGGGGTCGGCGTCGCCGGCGAGGTCGTGGAACCAGAGCCGGCCGCGGGAGGCGGGGAAGGGCGGCCGGACGCGGAGGAACGACGTGGTGTCGATGATGTCGCCGCCGGCGTCGGCGCGCAGTTGCAGCCGTTCGCCGTGCTGGCCCAGCTTGCGCAGCCGGTCGGGGGTGTCGAGCCAGATGAGCGGGAACACCGACAGCGACGGGCCGGTGCCGCACAGCCAGCCGAGCGGATGCGGCTCGTCGGTGTACAGCGGCGCCTCGACTCCGGAGTACTGCAGGCCGAGGACGGCGACGAACACCGGGCCGGACGGGCGGGTGGCGACCTCGGGCAGCCGGTCCAGCCCCGCCTCGTCGAGGGTGACGACGCGGTCGCCGAGCCAGTGGACGACCTGGTCGAGCGGCCGCCGTCCTGGAATGCGCTCCGGCAGGAGGTCGACGACGACGAAGCCGGCGTCGTCGCAGGCGGGTTGCAGGGCGAGGCCGGCCAGCATGGCGCTGACGGCTCCGACGGCGTGCGCTTCGTCGCGGCCGGCGAGCAGCAGGCCGCGGCCATCGCCGGAGCGGGCCGGGACGCCCACCAGCGGCGGCGAGACGCCGACGGGTGCGCCGACGTAGACGGTGGGCCGCGGCGTCGACGTCAGCACCGGCGCGGCGTCGGCCAATTCGACGCCGCCGGTGCCGCGGCTGATGCGGATGCGGGGGTCGGTGCCGTAGCGGGCGACGACGGAGTCGCGGATGCGGCGGCGGTCGTCGGTATCGAGCAGCCCGGCCTGGAACAGCAGGTCGGCGTCCTTGTCGCCGCGCGCCTGGTTGAGCACGCCGGACCCGCGCCGGCCGGTGTCGAGGCGGTCGCGCACGGAGCGGTCGAGCAGCAGGCTCAGCTCGTCGGGCTTGCAGCGCAGCCCGACCCGCAGCTCGAGCTGGTCGAAGACCGACGCCTTCTGGGCCGCCCGGCCGGAGCCGACGGAGTTGAGGCTCTGGGTGGCCAGCAGCACGTGGACGCCCTGGCTGCGGCCCTGCTTGACCAGGACGTCGAGGGTGTCCCAGGCGGCGTCCTCAGTGGGCCCGGCGAGCATGAGCTGGAACTCGTCGGCGACGAACAGCACGCGCGGCAGCACCTCGCCGGTGACCTCGCGGTACTGCGCGATGTTCTTGATCTCGCGGCCGGTGTCGGCGGACGCCTGCTTGAACAGCTGCTTGCGCTCGGCGTCGACGAGGGCGAGGTACTGCAACACGCCGAGCGCGAACGTGGCATCGGCCTCGATGCCGACGGCGCGCACGTGTGGCAGCGCGGGCCGGTCGGGCCGCGGCGCGTACTCGGCGAACTCGACGCCGGCCTTCATGTCGAGCAGGTAGAGCTCGAGCTCCTCGGGCGGATAGCGGTGCGCCAGCGCGTGGATGAACGCGTGCAGCAGCGTCGTCTTGCCCGAGCCGGACGGACCCACGACGATGCCGCCGATGGCCACGCCTTCGTCGTCGCCGACCGCGAGCTCGATGGCGGAGCCGTCGGCGGCCTGGCCGACGGTGGCGGCGACGCGGGTGTGCGTGGTGCCGGCGCCGGGCTGTTCCGTGGCCAGCAGGTCGCTGAGCACCACCGGGCGGTTGACGCCGCTGCGGACGGCCGGCGCCAGGATGGTGGTGAGGAACCGGTGCTGGGCCGAGCCGGGCGGGTTGGGGCAGCGCACGCGCGCGCTGTGCAAGAGTGCCGGCGGCGACGACGCCCAGGTGGCGCCGCCCTCGTGGTCGACGTGGAGGTGCTCGGCGTTCTCGAGCAGGTCGGCCAGCGCCACGCCCTGCGGCAGCTCGCGGCCGGTGTCGATGACGGCGACCACCGCGACGCCGCAGCGGTTGCCCGTACGTGCCAGCGACCAGAGCTGCTGCGCGTCGTCGGCGGTGAGGTTGGGGCCCAGCCCGGCCGCCAGCACCAGCGAGCACGGGATGCCCTGCGCCGTGCCCTCGTGCCAGCGGGTGACCAGGGAGTCGTCGTCGCCGAGCAGGACCTGGCTGTTGAGCCGGTGGACGTGCTCGCGCAGCCCCCGCAGCTCGGCCGACACCTCCTCGTGGGTGGCCCGGACACCGCCGGCGACCAGCGGCTCGGGCAGCCGGCTGAGGATGCCGAGGTTCTGGCCGAGCCCGCCGGGGTCGAGCAGGTGCAGCCGCAGCGACCCGGGCAGCGCGGACGCGAGCGCGCGCGTGACGAACGCCTGCGCGAGGTTGTGCGCCGGCGCCCGGCCGGCCGGTGCGTGCGTGATGACGACGTTGCCGCCCAGCGCGGGCAGGACGAACGGCAGCTCGACGATGTTGCTCGGGGACGCCAGCCCCAGGGTGGCCGCGCGGACCACCTGGGTGACGTCGACCGGCTGGTCGTACGGCTCGGCCCAGAGCGGGGACTCCCAGCCCTCGTGGGCGTAGCCGGGGCCGCGGCCGAGCAGCTCGGTGATGTCGAGGCGGACGCGGTCGGCGGCGGCGAGCAGCGAGGCGTTGGAGCGCGCCTGCCGGCGGCGGGACTCGCGGGCGATGGCCTGCTGGTCCTCGGCGAGACGGCGACGCTCGCGATCGGCGGCGGAGTCGGCGAGGGCACGCAGGTGGAGCGCGGCGTCCTCGGTCGCCTGGACGGCGTGCGCCAGGGCCGCCGGGCCGTCGTCGTCGGGGCCGGGACCGCGCGGCAGACCGAGCCGGAGGGCGGAAGTGCGCATGCCTGCCCTTCCCGTCGAGGTACCTGTCCCCTACGAAAGTGCGCGGGATGGCCGGTTTGTGACCGGGCAGGGAGAGGTTCTGTGTGACGGACGGGGGACGCGGTCAGGCGGCGGGCCGCGTCGGGTGGCCCTGAGTCGCGCTAGGTCGCGCTTGGTCGCGCCGGGAGACGACGCGGCCGGCCGACTCCGGGGTGTCGGCCGGCAGAGGACGCCGAGCCAGGGTGACCGTTGCTGGGGTTATGCCCGGCGCGACGACATCGGATGACTCGTCGAGGTCGTCCGAACGGATGACGGTCAGAGGAAATCGTCCCCACCGTCATCGGGAACTCGGACAAACCGTTCCAGCATTTCCGCTTCGGTTTCCCATTCGGGATACTTGACCAAGATCGAACTCGTTACAATTCCGATCACGAGGCCCACTCCGAACACCCAGAGGTCCGCTGAGAACCAACCGAGCAGAGCAATGGCGCCGGCCGCCGTGAGCGCACCTTGGCCGACGACCGTCGCCCAGCCCGCGATGTAGTCGTTGTCCCGGCGACGAGCGATGAAGTCGACCCCGCCGCACGCGAGGCCGATCACCGCCACCGGAATGAAGGCCGCATGGAGGTCGGCCACGCCCGCCAGGTCGGCGAGCGTCGCCAGCGCGGCCAGGATGATCGCCACGATCGAGGCGATCATCGTGCCGATGCCGAGCAGCAACAGCTTGGTCTGCCGAACCGCCATCGAGGTGTAGGCCTCGACGGCGGCGTTCTCGGCGTTCACCAAATCGTCTCTGTATTCCATGTACACCTCTCGCCTGACGTCCCAGGAGCCCCGGTCACTGACACGGTAGGTGTCCGAGCAAGGACTTCCGTGACGAGATGATCCGGGAGAACTCGGCGCTCGGCAAACGGAGCGGCTCGTTTCTGCGGATACGCCATTCAATGTCGGTTTCGGTCCGCGAGGCAAGAGGTCCGGAGCAAACTATTACGCGCTACAACGTGTTTTTAAGGCGATTGTGACGGTTATGTCCGATTGATTTTTCGTCCGGATGGCCGAGGGCGGCCGTCGTTCGGCCGATACGGCATGATCATTTCGGCCTGCACTGAAACGAGAGCGTGAAACGCGACGGCGCCCGCCGGGCGGACCGTGGGGTCCACCGGCGGGCGCCGGGGTGCGGCCGTTGCGCGGGCCGTCTGGTCGCCGCTAGGGCGTCAGTGCACGTAGTCGGAGAGGTCGTTGAGCAAAGCGGCCTTCGGCTTGGCGCCGACGATCTGCTTGACGACCTGACCGCCGGAGTACACGTTGAGCGCCGGGATCGAGGTGATGCGGTAGCTGGCGGCGATCTCGGGGTTCTCGTCGACGTTGAGCTTGACGATCTCGAGATTGTCCTGCGAGGCGGCGATCTCCTCGAGAACCGGGGCGATCATGCGGCACGGCCCGCACCATTCTGCCCAGAAGTCGACGAGAACGGGCTTGTCGCTCTGCAGAACCTTCTCGTCGAAGTCGGCGCTGGTGACGTGCTGGATGTTGCCCATAGGGACTCCTTGATGGTGGGCGCTTCTCTGGTGACGGAGCTCGGCGTCAGCGGACGGCGAGCTCAGGCTTGACGGCGTGATCGGCGGCCTCGAGGTCGGCGAGGTAGCGCTCGGCGTCGAGGGCGGCCTGGCAGCCGGTGCCGGCCGCCGTGATGGCCTGGCGGTAGATGTGGTCGACGACATCGCCGGCGGCGAAGACGCCGGGCAGCTCGGTCTTCGTGGTCGGCGCGTCGACCAGCACGTAGCCCTCGTCGTCGAGGCGCAGCTGCCCCTTGAACAGCTCGGACCGGGGGTCGTGGCCGATGGCGAGGAACAGGCCGGTGACGGCCAGCTCACGCTCGGCACCGGTGACGGTGTCGCGCAGCCGCAGGCCGCTGACCTTCTCGTCGCCGAGGACGTCGAGCACCTCGGTGTTCCACACGAACTCGATCTTGTCGTTGGCGAAGGCCCGCTCCTGCATGACCTTCGACGCGCGCAGGGAGTCGCGGCGGTGGATGAGGTAGACCTTCCGCGCGAACCGGGTGAGGAAGGTGGCCTCCTCCATGGCGGAGTCGCCACCGCCGACGACGGCGATGTCCTGGTCGCGGAAGAAGAACCCGTCACACGTGGCACACCACGAGACACCGTGCCCGGACAGCCGCTTCTCGTTCGTCAGTCCCAGCTCGCGGTAGCTCGAGCCAGTGGCGACGATGACGGCGCGGGCGCGGTGGACGTTGCCCTCGCTGTCGGTGACCGACTTCACCGTGCCGGTGAGGTCGGCCTCGACGACGTCGCGAGTGAGGATCTGCGCACCGAACCGCTCGGCCTGGGCGCGCATCTCTTCCATCAGCGCCGGGCCCAGGATGCCGTCGCGGAAGCCGGGGTAGTTCTCGACCTCGGTGGTGTTCATCAGGGCGCCGCCCCAGCTGACCTCACCCTCGATGAGCAGCGGTTCGAGCCGCGCCCGGGCAGCGTACACAGCGGCCGTGTACCCGGCCGGCCCGGAACCGATGATGATCAGGTCACGGATGTCCGTCACGCCTGTGCCTTCCCTAGCGTCGCGTTGGTTCATCTGCCCCAACGGATCCTAGGCGGTCGGCATTCCCGGCGGAGTGGTTGCCGCCCGTTCACTCCGTCTTCGGGAGCTCGACGGTCGGTTCCAGCGTCTCGTTGGACCTGGAGCTGCAGGTCCAGAGCAGCCAGCCGTCGTAGGTGGTGGCGTCCTCGAGGACCACGAGCACTCCGGAGCCGACCAGGGTGGAGCCGATCACGGGCAGGCCCAGTTCCTCGGACAGGTCGTCGCCGCAGGTTTCGTTGACGGCCTCCACGCGCTGCTGGACGACGTCCTCGACGGCGGCGGTCACCTCGGCCGGGTCGACGTGCTCCGGCGTGCCGGGCGGCGCGGTATAGGGATCGTCAGCCGCGGCCGGAGGATCCTCCGTCGGGCTCGGGGAACCGCCCCGGCCGAGGTCAGAAGACGTGCCGAACTCGAGCCCGGCGTCGTCGTCGCCGTCGCCTGCTTGGCCCTCGGCGACCGCGGCGTCGCCGGAGCCACTGCTGTCGTCGCCACCGCCGCTCTCGACGGCGACGTAGCCGGCGAACCCGATGACGGCAACGCTCGCGGCGGCGGCCAGGCCCTGGGGCAGCCGTCGCCGGAACCAGGCGACGGTGCCGCCGCCGGCGCCCGCATCGGGCGACTCGGCGGCGTCAGAGCCGCCGGCGTCACCGCCGGACGACCGCTCGGCGGCAAGGGCGTGGGACATGCGGGCGGCCACGAACTCGGGGATCGGCAGCTCGGCCGGCAGGGCCCGCAGCGCGACGCTGACCTGGGCCAGCTCGGCGAGGGTGCCCTGACACGTGGCGCACTGGTCGACGTGGGCCTGGACCTCGCCGGCCTGGGCGTCGTCGAGGACGCCTTCGGCGAGATCGGCCAGCACATGGGTAGGCGGATGGGCCTCAGGTGTACTCACCGATGCTCACCTCCTGTTCCACGCGACGTCCCAGATGGGACGTCACCACCGGCGCCTTGGTTCCCCGGAGCGTTGCCCGTGCTGCTCAACCGGCCGGGGGCCAGCAGCGGCACCAGCTTGGCGCGGGCCCGCGCGCAGCGGCTTTTGATGGTGCCGACCGGCAGCCCGAGCAGCTCGGCCGCCTCAGCCACCGGGAGGCCCTCGACGTCGACGAGGATCAGCGGCAGCCGCTGGTCGACCGGCAGCGAGGCGAGCGCCTGCTCGAGGTCGACCCGCAGGGCCGTGCGCTCGGCGGGGTCGCTGGACGGGTCGGTGGCGGGCGCGATGCCGGGGATCTCGGTGCCGTCGAAGGCGACCGGGTCGGCCGGGCGGGCGGCGGCGTGCCGGACGCGGTCGAGGCAGGCGTTGACGACGATGCGGTGCAGCCAGGTGGTGACGGCGGACTCGGACCGGAACGACGCGGCCCGCCGGAACGCGTTGATCATCGCGTCCTGCAGGGCGTCGGCGGCGTCGTGCGGGTCGCCGAGGGTGCGCAGCGCGACCGCCCACATACGGTCCTGGTGGCGTTTGACCAGCTCACCGAAGGCGTCCGGATCTCCGTCGACGTGCTGGCGCAGGAGCTCTTCGTCGGGCACCCGGGGACCGGGCGCGGACTGCGTCACCCGAGCACCTCCGCTTCGGCTATTCCGCTCCGGTAGTTGCCGTCGTCGGCACGGGGCAACTGAGTGAACCACACGAGGAGATACCGAGTGGTAACGGCTTCGTCAAGTGTGCGGGTGACATTCTGCTCAGCACCCTCGACGGTGTCGACGGCGGTCCAGCCGTCGAGATCGTCCGGCGCCTGCGTGGCGTCCTCGGGCGCGACCCGCAGCTCGACGGTCGCACCGGCGTTGACCAGCGCCAGCCGGACCTCGCGCACGGACACCGCCTGCCCGAGGTCGAGGTAGATGCCGACGCCGGCCTTCTGGTCCTCGAGCGGGTCGTAGTAGTTGACGGTGGTCCACGTCGTCTCGGGATCGCCGTCGAAGATGTTCGCGACGTCGCTCGAGTTCTCCTCGTCGTTGCCGGCGGGGTCGTAGTCGGTGGCGGCGGTGGCCGCGATCGGGGTCGGGTCGGCGGCCGGGGTCTCGTCGGCCGGTGTGGTGCCGGTCTCGCCGGGCGCGGAGGCCGACGGGGACTCGTCGTCGCCGGCGTCGTCGATGGCGCCGAGCAGCAGCTGCAGCCCGACCAGAGTGGCGCCGACCAGCAGCAGCATCGCGGCCATGACGCCGAGCAACCGGGCGGTGCGGCCGGACTTGCGCCGTTCCCGCAGCTGCTCGACGCGGCTGGACGGCGGCTCTTCGCCGGGCTCGTCCAGCAGCGCCGGCGGTGCCGCGACGACGGCTTCGTCGGCGACGACGGCGCGGTGGTGGTTGCGCGCGCCGTTGGCCAGCTCGGTCGCGACCTGCAGCGGCGTGACCAGCGGCGTCGCGTGGTGCCGGCGGGCATGCCCGATGGCGCGGTCGGTGACGGCGTCGAGCAGCCGCGGCACGCCGGGCCGGACCTGACGGGGCGAGGCCAGCCGGCCGTCGATGAGCGGTGCCGGCGGCAGTCCGCCAGGCGTGCCGACGGGCCAGCGGGCGGTCAGCGCGGCGTAGAGCACGCCGCCGATGCCGATGGCGTCGAGCTCGGCCGCGTTCGGCTGGGTCGGGTCCGTGGGCTCGCACGGCGTCTGGGCCCGCCCGCGCAGCGAGTACTCCGTCTCCAGCCCGGCGACCTTCACCGAGCCGTCGGCCGTGACGAACACCAGCGTGGGGTCGAGGTGGCGGTGCGCCAGCCCTTGGGCGTGCGCGGTGGCCATGGCCTCGGCGACCTCGCGCCCGACGGCGGCGGCCTGCTCGGGGTGGAACGCGCCGGCGTGGGCGAGCAGAGCGGCCAGGCTCTGCCCCGGCGTCCACTCGCGCACGACGTAGGCGACGTCGTCGTCGCTGCCGACGTCGAGGACGCGCAGGAACCGCGGGTCGGAGACGGTGGACGACACCCGCGCGGCGGTGGCGAACCCCGGCGCCCGCAGGTCGTCCAGAGCGACGGCCTGGACGAACACGGCCCGCCGCAGGACGTCGTCGACCGCCTGCCAGGACTGGATGCCGTCGGCGTTCTCGAGCAGCCGCTCGAACCGGTAGCGTCCGGCGACCGTGCGCCGCTGCCCCGCCATCGGCCCGCGGGGTGGGGCCGGCGGCTCCGACGGCGCGCCCGGCCGCGTGCCGGGCAGCGGCTGGACCACTCGTGCGCCGTCGCGAACCGCGTCGAGGCCGACGACGGCGCCGCCCACGCCCGCGCGGTCGCGGTAGCCGCCCGCGTGCGTGTCGAAGAAGCTCGGCACGCCGGGCAGGGTCTCGTCGAGGAAGAACTCCGACGTCATGCTGGGATCGACGGGACGACGGAAGATGCTGAGCGTGCCGGTCTCGACCGGGATGAGGTACTCGGCGGTGTCCTCGAGCAGGTCGCCGGGGTCGACGGCAGGAGCCGCCCGGCCGCCGCCGCGCAGCCGTGCCATCACCATCCGCACGGCGGTACGGACCTCGGCCACCCGGAACGCGTAGGCCAGCCCGACGAACGTCGTGAGGCCCACCGTCCCGCCGATGAACAGCTCCAGCATCCGCGCGACCAGCGACGGCAGCGCGTCGCCGACCCCCAGGCCGGTCCAGCCGCGCCACACCAGCCAGGCCAGCGCGGCCGCGATGACCGAGTGGATCAGCAGCCGGACGATGTGCTGGACGAGCTGGCCGCCACCGAGCGTCCCGATGCGCTGCTGCAGGCGATACGCGCCGGTGCACGCGCCGACGAGGTACGCGACGCTGTAGCCGCCGGCCAGCGCCATCGTGACGTACTGGTCGCCGGGTGCCAGGACGGCCGTCCCGACGGCACCGATCATGATGACCGCGGACACCCAGATCTGGTTGAAGAAGGGGGTCCGGGTGTCCTGCATGGCGTAGAAGCCGCGCAGCACCAGGTAGTGGATGGTGAACGCGACGAGCCCCGGCATCAGGACGACCAGCGTCAACGCCAGCCGGTCGGTCTGCCCGCCGGCGGACCCGTAGTCGAAGATCATGGCGGTCAGCGGGAACGCCAACGCCGCCATCAGCGCGCCGAGCGGGATGATCACCGCCAGGCACATCCGCAGCGCGGAGACCAGTTTCTCGCGGACCTCGTCGAGGTTGCCGTCGGAGGCCAGGTCGGCCAGCCGCGGCAGCAGCGCCGTCGCCAGCGAGACCGTGATGACGGAGTGCGGCACCATCATGATCAGCATGGCGTTGGCGTAGACGGTGTAGCCGGCGCCGGCATCGGTCGCGCTGATGCTGCTGGCACCGGACGAGACCTTGACGACCACGAGGTAGGCGAGCTGGTTGACCACCACGAACGCGACGGTCCACAGCCCGAGCCGGGCCGCTTCCCCTAGACCCTGCCCGCGCCAGTCGGTGCGGAACCGCAGCGAGAACCCGGTCTTGCGCAGCACCGGGATGAGGATGAGCGCCTGTGCGACGACACCGAACGTCGTGCCCAGCCCCAGCAGCATGGTCTGCGCGGAGGTGAACGGCTCGAACCCCTGCGTGCCGTAGACCACCAGGAACACGGTGAACACTGCGATGGCCACGATGTTGTTGAGGATCGGCGACCACATCATCGGGCCGAACCGGCCCTTGGCGTTGAGCATCTGGCCGATCAGCACGTACAGCCCGTAGAAGAAGATCTGCGGCAGGCAGAACCGGGCGAACATGACCATGTTGTCGTAGTACGGCCGCATCTCCGGCTGGAGGTAGCGGTCGTCGACGATCAGCTGGATCAGCAACGGCGCGGCCAGGACGGCGACGACCGTCGCCAGCCCGAGCACCGTCACGGCCAGGCTGAACAGCCGCTGCGAGAAGGCGTTGCCGCCGTCGGCGTCGTTCTTGATGGCCCGGACCAGCATGGGGACGAGCACGGAGTTGAGCACCCCGCCGCCGACCAGGATGTACAGCATGGTCGGCAGCACCGTCGGCACGCTGAACACGTCGGCCGTGGCCGCGGTCAGGCCGATGGCCGCCGCGACGACGGCCGCGCGCGCGAAGCCGGTGAGCCGCGAGACCACGGTCCCGGCGGCCATGATGGCGCTGGAGCCCAGCAGGCCGGAGCTGCGGGGCGGCTCTTGTGTCGCCGTCACCGCGTCGCCTCCTGCGTCGGTCTCGCCTCCGTGGGCAGCTCGTCGAGGATGCTCCCGTCCGCCGGGGCCGGCGGGTCGGAGCGACGACGACGGCGTCGGCGCGGACGGCGGTTGCGCAGCGTGCGGCGGACGATCGCGCCGAGGAACAGCGCGCCCGCCCCGCCGACGATCACCCAGCCGATGGTGCCGTACTCGGTGGCGTTGACGACCGTGGCGACCGGTGGCCCGATGGGCTGGCCGTCGTTGGTGGTCAGCTGCACCTCGATCGGGACCCGGCCGTTGGCGGCGGCCTCGGCGGTCACCTCGACCAGCTTCTGCTCGCCCGGCGCCATCTCCTGGGTCTCGATCTCGGTGACGCGCAGGCGGTCGGGGTTCTCGGAGTGCACCTCGAGCCGGACGTTGACGGCTTCGGGCAGGTCGTTGGTGACGGTGAGCGGGAAGGCGCCGGCCCGGCTGGACAGCGTGACCGACTCGGGCACGGTGATGCTGACCTGCTCGATCCGCTGCGTGAGGCCCTCGCCGATGCCCCGCGCGTAGGAGACCCCGGTCTCGGGGTTGTCGCGCCAGCCGGTGGACGCCGAGCGGAGCGTGGCGTGGTCGAGCGCCGTGGTGACGTCCTCGGGGTCGGCCAGCAGCGTGGTGTACTGGGTGGTGTCGTCGCGCAGCTGGGCCGTCGCGGCGACGTTGGCCTCGGGCAGCAGGGCCGTGCCGTCGGACGGGGCGGGCGTGACCTCCGGCGCCTCGCCGGCGTCGATGCGGTCGGTGAGACCGACCGGCTCGACCCAGGTGCTGGACGTCCAGGCGGTCACCAGGCTCTGCGGGATCGGGTCGGCCGGTCGCCAGCGCAGCGGCGGGGCGGCCACCAGGAGCGGCGGCTCGGTGTCGTCGGCAGCGGCGGCGAGCGCGACCATGGCGGTCTCGGCGATCCAGCGCTGCTGGAGGTCGACGGCGCCGGCGGTCGGGTCGTCGGCGGCGGCGGCGTCGGTGATGGCCGAGCTCAGCCCGGCGTCGGCGGCGACGACGCTCAGCGTGTGGTCGCCGGCGCTGACCTGGCCGAGCGCGCCGTTCTCGCCGCTGGCGGCCTCGCCTGCCTCGTCGTCGCTGGCCTCGTCGTCGGCCGCCTGGACCGCGCCGGACGGCACGACGACGGTCTCGGTGCCGGCGTCGGCCAGTGTCGTGAGGACGCCCTCGGTGACGGAGCCGCCGTCGAGCCAGGCGACGCCGGAGGTGGCCGACGGCAGCGGCTCGGCCGCGGTCTCAGAGGCGGCCAGCGATTCCTGGGTCAGCGCCGTGGCCAGCGCCGGGTCGTGCTCGTCGAGGGCGCCGACGTCGGGCAGCGCGTAGGGCAGCATCCAGACGTCGGCGTCCTGGGTGACCTGGTCGAACCGCTCGCGCCAGGCCAGCGCGGCGTCAGTGTTGGCTTGTGATCCCTCGATCGAGCCCTCCGGCGTGGTGACGCTGTAGCCGTCGGCCAGCACGGAGACGGTGTCGAGCAGGTCGGGGTCGACGGCCCAGGTGACGGGTGCCTCGGCGGCGGCCTCGAGGACGGCCGTCAGCGACTGGTCGGCGGCGAGCTGCTCGGCCAGCGTCTCGTCGGTCAGGGTGCCGTCGGGCAGCAGCGACGGACGTGCGGCGAGCGGCCAGAGCATGGCGACGGGCACGGACGGCAGCTCGTCGGGGCTCTGGATCCACGGCACGACGGTGCGAGACGTCGTGACCCGCGCGCGTTCGCCTTCGGCCGTGGTGGCCAGGATGTCGACGCCGACCACGTAGACGCCGTCGGCGTCGAAGCCCAGCTGCTGCCTGGACAGCGTGACGGTGAACGTCTCGGCCTGGCCCGGTTCGAGGGTGTCGGCGATGGGGTCGAAGCCGTCGCTCTCGCGCGACCCCCAGTAGAGCTCCTCGTCGGTGCCGATGGCGCGGAGCTCGTCGCGCGACTCGACCCGGTTGGTGCTGAACCGGGGCAGTGCCTGGACCCTCCCCATCGGCTCGTCGCCGGTGTTGGTCACCGTTCCGGTGAGCGTGATGCCGTCGTCGTCAGGGGTGAGGACGCCCGGCGAGACGCCGGTCAGGGTGGCCTCGGCGGTGAGGGCGGCGGCGTCGGGCGCCGTCTCCACGGCCGCGGCCGTGCCAGGCGCCAGCAACCCGATGCCGAGGGCGGCGGCGGGGGCGCAGACGGCGGCGAGTGCTCGGAGGCCGGCCAGCCTCATGACCCGTCCTTCCGGGCGCCGCCGGACTCGGAGACGGTGGCCGCCGGGGTGTCGCCGGGCGAGGCCGGGAGCAGCTCGCGCAGCCGTCGCGCCAGCCGCCGTTCGGACGCATAGCGCATCCGTCCGGCCAGTTCGTCCAGTGGCACCCACGCCACTTCGCTCACCTCCACGTCGTCGGTGCTCAGACTCCCACCGGTGGCCTCGAGGAGAAAGTGGTGCACCGTCTTGTGGATCCTCCGATTGTCCGCCACGAACCAGTAGTCGATGTCGCCGACCGGGGTGACGACCCTCGACTGCAGACCAGTTTCCTCCGATACCTCCCGCACCGCAGCTTCCTCGGGCGTTTCACCTGCCTCGACGTGTCCCTTGGGCAGCACCCACTCCAGCCGCCCGCGTCGGTCGATGCGGCCGATGAGGGCGACACTCGACGGGTGCTCGTAGCGGTCGACCACCAGGCCCCCCGCTGAGGTCTCTCGGACGGTGCGCAGCCGCGGCCGGCTGGCTTTCCGCCGTCGCCTCGCCCCCCGACGTCGCCGATGGTGCGGACCGTCGGCTGGCGAGGACGGCGAGCCGGGCATACGTCCAGAGTAGCCGGGATGCGGCCGCATCCTGCGCAGGTCGGAAACCGGTTGGGTGCCGGTGCCCTTCGACCCTTAGGCTGGTCCGTCGTGATCGGAACGAAGGAAGCGGCGACCCACGTGCTCTCGAAGGCCCAGCGACAGGCGGTGCGGCAGCTGCTGCGCATCGCGCCCGTGGCCGACGAGCTGGGCGCGCGCTTCCAGGCGGCCGGGCACGAGCTGGCGCTCGTCGGCGGGTCGGTCCGCGACGCCATGCTCGACCGCCTGGGCCAGGACCTCGACTTCACCACGTCGGCCCGCCCTGAGGAGACGAAGCGCCTGCTCGCGGGCTGGGTCGACAACCTGTGGGACGTCGGGCAGAAGTTCGGCACCATCGGCGGCACCAAGGACGGCTTCCTGATCGAGGTCACCACCTACCGCGCCGACAGCTACGACCCCACCAGCCGCAAGCCGGCCGTCGCGTACGGCGCGTCCATCACCGACGACCTCGTCCGCCGCGACTTCACCGTCAACTCCATGGCCGTGCTGCTGCCCGGTCGCGAGTTCGTCGACCCCTACGGCGGGCTGGCCGACCTCGGCCGGCGGCTCATCCGCACACCCGGCACGCCGGAGCAGTCGTTCTCCGACGACCCTCTGCGCATGATGCGGGCCGCCCGGTTCGCGTCGCAGCTGGGCTTCGAGGTGGCGCCCGAGGTGGTCGCGGCGATGACCGACATGGCCGCCCGCATCGAGATCGTGTCGGCCGAGCGGGTCCGCGACGAGCTGACCAAGCTGCTGCTCTCGCCGGCGCCGCGCACCGGGCTGACGCTGCTGGTCGACACCGGCATCGCCGGCCACGTGCTGCCGGAGCTGCCCGCGCTGCGGCTGGAGATCGACGAGCACCACCGGCACAAGGACGTCTACGAGCACTCGCTGACGGTGCTCGAGCAGGCCATCGAGCTGGAAGGGCGGCTGCCCGGCGGCGCACCCGACCTCGTGACCCGGCTGGCCGCGTTGCTGCACGACATCGGCAAGCCGCGCACCCGCAAGTTCGAGGACGGCGGCGGCGTCAGCTTCCACCACCACGACGTCGTCGGCGCGAAGCTGGCTCGCAAGCGGCTGGCGGCGCTGCGCTACCCGTCCGCTGTCATCGACGACGTGGCCCAGCTGATCCAGCTGCACCTGCGGTTCCACGGCTACGGCGGCGGTGAATGGACCGACTCCGCGGTGCGCCGCTACGTCCGCGACGCGGGCAGCCAGCTCGAGCGGCTGCACGTGCTGACCCGCGCCGACAGCACGACGCGCAACCGACGCAAGGCACTGGCCTTGCAGCAGTCGTACGACAGCCTGGAGGACCGCATCTCCCGGCTGGCCGAGCAGGAGGAGCTGGCCGCCATCCGGCCCGACCTCGACGGCAACCAGATCATGCAGGTCCTGGGCATCGGGCCGGGTCCGCTGGTCGGCCGCGCGTACCACCACCTGCTCGAACTGCGGCTCGACCGCGGCGTGCTGCCTGAGGACGAGGTGCGCGACGAACTGCTGCGGTGGTGGTCCGAGCAGCCCGAGAGCTCAGCGTGAGAGCCTGGCCCGCCCTGCTCGTCGACGCCGCGCTCGTGGTGGTGTTCGTGCTGATCGGCCGGCGCACGCACGACGACCCGCTCTCGCTGGCGGGGCTCGCACGCACCGCGTGGCCGTTCGCGGCCGGGCTGGCCGCCGGGTGGGCCGTGACGATGCTGCGGCGCCGGCCGCCGGCATCGCTGGTCAGCGGCGTGACGGTGTGGGTGGCGACGGTCGCCGTGGGGATGCTGCTGCGCGCCGCATCCGGGCAGGGGACGGCGGCCTCGTTCGTCGTGGTCGCGACCGTGGTGCTCGGCGCGTTCCTGGTCGGCTGGCGCGCGGTCGTCGCGGCCACGGCGCGCCGCCGCCCACTCCCGCGTTGATCTTGGAGTAGGTGCGGAGTTCCGGCCCGTGCCCGATAGATACCGCGAAAACTCCAAGATCAACGCGGGAGGGGCGGGTCAGGGGAGCGACGCGAGCAGCTCGTCCTCGGCGGCGAAGTCGTCCATCCTGTTGCCGTAGTACTGCGCCAGCAGCGGGAACGCCTCGCGCCAGGGCCGGTCGGCCAGTCGTTCGCGCAGCCAGGCCGACGTCTCGGCAACGGCGCTCGCGTAGCTCGCGACCGGTGCGTAGCCCAGCTGCGCCGTCGCCGCCGTCATGTCGACGAGGTACGGGCGCGGCACCGACCACGGGGTCCGGCTGACACGGCTGGCCGGGGCCGGACCGTCGAGCGGCACCAGCTCCGGGTCGTGGCCG
This sequence comes from Jiangella alkaliphila, assembly GCF_900105925.1. Taxonomy (NCBI): domain Bacteria; kingdom Bacillati; phylum Actinomycetota; class Actinomycetes; order Jiangellales; family Jiangellaceae; genus Jiangella; species Jiangella alkaliphila. The sequence goes on from NZ_LT629791.1 coordinate 1,186,856, forward strand.
GCGGTCGCGCTGACGATCCGGACGATCTCGGCGACGGACGGCGGCTCCGGGTCGCCGGCGTTGAGCACCCGGGTGCCCGGCCGCGCGGCCGCGAGCCGGATCAGCTCGGCGAGGTTCGGCGCACTGGTGGTGTGGAACCGGCTCGCGCCGCCGTACGCCAGCGGGACGCGCGGCCGGCGGGCCAGCGCGCGCAGCAACGGCCAGATCTCACGCGGGCTGCTGCTGCCCGGACCGTGGATGGCGCACGGCCGCAGCACCGTGACCGGCAGCCGGCCGTCGTCGAGCAGGGCGGACTCGAGCAGCATCTTCTTCGTCGAGTACGTGGCCGGTCCGGGCGGCATGGTGGCCTGGGTCTCCGGGACCGGCCCGGCGAACCGCGGGAAGTCGTCCGGCCCGGTCGACCCGTCCAGCGTGCGGCCCGCGTCGTCGGCGTACACCGACGCGCTGGAGACGACGACCAGCGAGCCGACGTCGCCGGCCAGGCCGAGCAGCAGCCGCGCGTCGGCGTCGTCGTACGCGATGGTGTCGACGACGACGTCAGCGCCGCCGGACGCGGCCACCACCCCGGCCAGGTCGGCGCGGTCGGCCGGCCGCTCGACCACGCCGCGCGCGGCCCAGCCGGACGGCTGCGCCACGGTGCCGCGGTGGACCGACGTGACGGTCCACCCGTCGGCGAGCAGGGACTCCACGGTGGCGCGGCCGATCTGGCCGGTGCTGCCGACGACGATCGCGTGACGACTCATGGTGCCCGACGCTAGCCAGCGCGGCGGGTGTCCGTCACGGTCCTCTGCTCAGGGCAGACGCATCACTCGACCGGTGTCAGCGAGGCGGACACCCGGACCACGCCCTCGCCGTACTGCTCGTCCAGCTGCTCCTGCAGCCCGTCATCGATGAACACGTGCAGCTCGACGACGTTGGCGGTGTACTCCGGGCCGACGCGGTTCAGGTTCGGCACGGAGCCGGCCAGCTCCTCCTGGATGGTCGTCAGCTCCGCCATGCTGCGTTCGGCCGCGCCGACGCACAGCGGGCCGCCCCACACCTGTCGCAGCTCGGCCTCGTGCCGCTCGAGGTCACCGGTGAACAGGACGGTCATGACCGCGGGCTCGATCGACTCGTCGACCCAGGTGCCGGCCCAGTCGGGCTGCGTCTCGGTGTACGCGCCGATGGCCGCCTGACCCTGCACGGTGGCGGTGGCGGCGTCGACGACGGCCCAGCCGCCGGCCGGCGGCTCGCACGGTGGCGAGAAGTCGGGCAGCGCATCGTCCGGCACGACCGGCGACGTGGCGGCGCCGGCCAGCGGCGGCTCGGTGAGCGTCAGCGCGGTGCCGTCCCAGGTGCCGGTGACGGAGTAGGACCCCCAGGTCACGCCGTCGGCCGAGGTCGCGTCGGGCGCCTCGTCCCAGTTCCAGTCCGCGACGTCGGGACCGCCGCACTGCGGTGGGAACGAGTCCGCGACGGCCGAGCACAGCTGCGGGCCGTGCCCCTGCCCTTCCAGGACGGTGAAGATTCCGGTGTAGAGCTGTCCGGCGTCGGCGGACGACGGGGGGTCCGACGGCGAGGCGCTGGCGGGCGCCTCCTCATCGCCGCAGGCGGCGAGCATCAGGGCCGCGACCGGCGCGGCGACGATCCACCCGAAGTGACGCATGCCACTTGGACGGCGCCGGGGGTCGCGGCGTTCCGGCGGCGGGCGTCAGTCCACCGGCCGCAGCAGTGCCTCGACCCGCACCATGCCCGGCCCGTACTCGTCGTCGAGCCGCTCCTGCAGGCCGTCGTCGACGACCACCTGGATCCACGCCGTGTTGGCCGGCGTCTCGACCATCCAGGCGAGGGCGTCGTGCTCGGCCGCGATCTCGGCGGCGATGGCCTCCATCTCCTGCTGGCTGCGCTCGGCCTGGCTCACGCAGATGGCGCCGCCGTACAGGCTGCGCAGGACCGCCTCGTGGGTGGCAAGGTCGCCGGTGAACCGCACGTTCACGATGACCTCGGCCGGTGCCGTCGCCGACCGGTCCTCCGGCGCGACGTGGCGGTCCAGCCAGGAGTCGACGTAGCCGGGTGCGGCCAGGGCGTACGCGTGGGCGCGGTCGAAGTCGGCAGCGTGCGTCAGGGCGCCGTGGAAGATCGCCCAGCCGCCCGGCGGGGTCGGGCAGGACGTGTCGAAGCGCTGGCTCAGATCCTCCGGCGGGCCGGGCGGCGGCGGGCGCTCGGGCGGCCTGGTCAGCGTCAGCGCGGTGCCGTCCCACGTCCCCGCGACGTGGTACGTGCCCCACCGCACGCCGTCGGCCGACTCCTCTCCGGTGATGTCGTCCCACGACCAGCCGTGCAGCTCGAAGCCGCCGCCACACTGGGGCGGGTAGGACTCCATGACCGACGAGCAGGCGTACACCTCGCCGTCCCGCGACTCGATGACGGTGAACGTCCCGTCGTAGATCGTCGGCGCGTCGTCGGACGGCACCGGCCGCAGGGCCGACGTCACCCGCACCGCGCCGGGGCCGTAGGTCGCGTCGAGCTGCTCCTGCAGGCCGTCGTCGACCAGCGCCTCGACCTCGACCAGGTTCTCCGGTTCCGAGACCCCGGCGGAGAAGATGCCGAACTCGCCGGCCAGCTCCGCCTGGATCTCCTCCAGCCGGGTGTGCGGGTGCTCGGCCGCCGTGACGCAGAGCGCGCCGCCCCAGACCGCACGCAGGTCCGCCTCGCGCGCGGCGAGGTCGCCGGTGAAGCTGACGTTGAGGATCGCCGCCGCGGCGGCTGCCGACGGGGGCGCGCCGGGCGGCTGCTCCACGGAACGGTCGACCCAGAGCCCGCCGTAGCCGGGGAGACTCTCGGCGTACCGGACGACGGCGCCCAGCGCCTCGGTGCTCGCGGTGGCGACGTCGACGAGCACCCAGCCGGTCGGTGGCGCCGGGCACGGCGTGTCGAGCAGGACGTCGAGGTCGGGCAACTCCTCGGCGAGGCCGGTCGGCTCCGGCGGTTCGGCCGGCTCGGTCAGCGTGAACTCGTCGCTGTCGAACGTCCCGGTGAGGGTGTAGTCGCCCCAGCTGACGCCGTCGGCCGTCTCGTGCTCGACGGCGTCCCAGTCCCAGTTCGGGATGTCCGGGCCGCCGCACTGCGGCGGGTAGCTCGTGAGCGCGCCGCCGGGGCACAACTGCGGGCCGTGCTCGGTGTCCTCGAGCACCGTGAACGTCCCGGTGTAGCGCTGCTCCGACGCCGTCGTCTCATCGTCAGGCTCGGCGTCCGCGGCCGTGCACGCCGTCAGCGTGACGACGAGACCGGCCACCCACCCCCTGTGACGCATGTCACCAGGACGGACGGTGCATGCCGGAGGTTCCCGGCGAATCGCGTCAGGTCTGCTTGATCAGCGACATCGCGTGCTCGACCAGCGTGACGAGCACGACCTTGACCGACTCGCGGTCGCGGGCGTCGGTGACGACGAACGGGACCTCGGGGCCGACCTGGAGGGCGTCGCGGACGTCCTCGACGTCGTGCTCCTGGATGCCGTTGAACGCGTTGAGCGCGACGACGAACGGGATGCCCCGCTGCTCGACGTAGTCGATGGCGCCGAAGCAGTCGGCCAGCCGGCGGGTGTCGACGAGCACGACGGCGCCGATGGCGCCGCGGGTGATGTCGTCCCACATGAACCAGAACCGGTTCTGGCCCGGCGTGCCGAACAGGTACAGCACGAGGTCCTCGGCCAGCGTGATGCGGCCGAAGTCCATGGCGACAGTGGTGGTGCGCTTCTCGGGCAGCATGGAGAGGTCGTCGACACTGGTCGAGGCCTCGGTCATGAGCGCCTCGGTGCGCAGCGGCTCGATCTCGCTCACCGCGCCGACGAAGGTCGTCTTGCCCACGCCGAAGCCGCCGGCCACGACGATCTTGACCGACAGCGCATCTTGGTCGGCCTGTGTGCCGCCAGACACCTCAGAGTCGACGAAGGCCATCCCTCACCCTTTCCAGCACACTCAGATTACGGGCCGGCTCCTCGGAGCCGGCAAATGCCGCATGCGGGTCAGCCACCCGCACCATTCCCTCGGTCTCGAGATCCGCGACGAGCACGCGGGCCACGCCGAGCGGCATCGAGACGATTGCGGCCACCTCGGCCACGGACCGTGGCGAGTGGCACAGCCGGAGGATGCGTTCCCGCTCCGGCTCGGGGTCGCTGCCGTGGGTGCGGCCGTCCTGCGTGGTCGAGACGAGGGCTTCGATGGCGATGTCCTGCACCGGGCGCGTGCGTCCACGCGTCGCAAGGTACGGCCGAACTCGTCGGCCGTCAGGTGTCGCCATCATGACCTCCAGACCATCGTGGGACCGTGGATCTGCGCTGTGCTGACCCGATCCCTACCACATCCGGCACCCGTGCACGTCGTTTCTCACCCCACCCGGGTGGCCGGGTTGAGGACGGCGCCCACGCGCTCGACGAGGAGGGCCATTTCGTAGCCGACCTGCCCGAGGTCGGCTGTGGAGGCAGCCAGGACGGCCAGGTGTGCGCCGTCGCCGACCGCCATGACCAGCAGGAAGCCGTTGCTCATCTCTACCAGGGTCTGCTGGACCTCGCCGGCGCCCAGGATCAGCGAGGCGCCGACCGTGAGACTGGCCAGGCCGGACACCACCGCAGCGAGCTGTTCGCCGCGTTCGCGCGGCATGCCCGTGGAGCCGGCCAGGTGCAGGCCGTCGGCCGACACGACGACCGCGTGCGCCGCGCCCGTGGTGCGGTCGACGAACCGGTCGAGCAGCCAGCCAAGCTCGTCGCTGGAGGCGTTGGTCACGAATCGCTCCTCTCGGGGTCACTGGGTCGTTTCGGAACCCAGCCACCGGTTTCCTCCCGGCCACGCCCGACACCTCGCTGCAGGCTGGCCAGTGTCGAGGCCACGTTACTCGCGTCCTTGGCCGCGGCCGCAGGGCGCTCGGGCCGTTCGGTGTCGTTCAGCTCGGCGATGGAACCCGGCACCAGCGAGGCGCCGCGGCGCCGCAGCGGGAGTCCGGACGCGCTGAGCGCCGGCTCGGCCTGTGCGACCGGCTCGGGCACCGCCGCCGGAGTCTCGCGTGCCCAGCCCGAACCCGGCTGCGGAGAGGTCTGGATGGGCTCGGTGTCGCGCTGCACGGCGCGGGCGCTGGCGGCCTCCTCGGCCGAGCGCAGCGCTTCGGCGGCCCGCCGCCAGCCCTCGTCGGCCGGGCTGGACCAGTCGTCGGCGGCCGAGTCGCTGCCCGACCGGCTGAACCAGGCCGAGGCGACGGAGTCGTAGATGGGCGAGTCGCTCTCGGGGAGCACCGGCTCGGGCGCGCGCAGCGAGGAGCGAGCGGCGGCCGGCCGGGCCGGCGGTGCGGCGGGCGGCGGCGGTGCGGGCTGGCGGACCTCGGGCCGCGGCTCCTGACGGGGCTCGCGGGTCGGCAGCGCCGAGCCCGTGCCGTTGGTCAGCGGCTGCCGCCATGCCTCGTCGGACCGCGCGCCGTGGTCGGTCGTGACGCGGCGCTCACCGGTGTCGGAGAGCCGGCGCTCGCCCGTCTCGGTCAGCCGGCGTTCGCCGGTGTCGCCGATGCGGTGCTCGCCGGTGTCGGACGGCGAGTAGCGGGTCTCGGCGGTGATGGGCGCGATGCGGTGCTCGCCGGTGTCGGGACGCAGCCGCGACTCCTCCGGGCTGGGCCAGGTGGGCCGGCCGGCGTCGACGGCGGGCGCGGGGTCGGACGCCTGCGGCAGGTCGGTCTGGGCGGAGGCGTCGATCGGGTGGCGGGTCTCGGCGGGCCGGTCCTCGCGGCGCGGCAGCCCGGCCGCGGTGATCGAGGAGACCGGCAGCGACGGCGAGGACTCCTCGCGGCGGAACGGCGTGGGGCTCGGGTCGAGGTTCCACGGGTCGATTCCGCCCGGCTGCGGCGCCGCGGGCTCGGCCGGCACCGGCGGGATGACGCCTTCGCTGGTGTCGAGCGGCGAGAGGATCAGGTGCGCCGGGAGGTCGACCTGCGCGGCCGTGCCGCCCTCGGGTACCGGCTCGAGCCGCACCTGGATGCCGTGCTTGGCCGCCAGCCGGGCGACCACGTAGAGGCCCAGGGTGCGGGAGGCCGCGACGTCGATGTCACCGACGTTGCGCAACCGCTCGTTGAGCTCGTCGAGCTGGCCGGCGGGGATGCCCAGGCCGGAGTCGGAGACCTGCAGGCGCAGGCCGCCGCCGAGCAGCGGCTGGCTGGTGACCCGGACCGGCGTGGCCGGAGCGGAGAACTCGGTCGCGTTGTCGATCAGCTCGGCCAGCAGGTGGGCGATGTCGTCGACGGCCCCGGCGGTGATGAGGTCGGTCGGCATGACGCCGAACTTCACCCGCGGGTACTGCTCGACCTCGCCGACCGCCGTGCGGACGACGTCGAGGACGCCGGCCGCGCTGGTGTGCTTGCGCATCTCCTCGACGCCGGCGAGGACCAGGAGGCTCTCGGCGTGCCGCCGGACGCGGGTGGCCATGTGGTCGATGCGGAACAGCGTGCTCAGCTGGTCGGGGTCGCGCTCGCGTTGCTCGAGGCCCTCGATCTCGCCGAGCTGGCGGTCGACCAGCGACTGCGTGCGGCGGGAGAGGTTGACGACGATGGTGTCGAGGTTCTGCCGCAGCAGCGCCTGCTCGGCGGCGACCCGGACGGCGGTGGAGTGGACGTCGTTGAATGCTGTCGCGACCTGGCCGATCTCGTCGCGGCCCTCGGCCTGGACGGCGTCGGGCAGGTTGCGGGCCACCAGCGGCCCGTCCTTGTGCACTCGCTCGACCAGCGCCGGCAGCTGGGTCTGCGCGGTCTCGAGCGCCGAGGCGCGCAGCCGGCGCAGCGGGCCGATGATCGACCGCGCCACGACGATGGCGAGGTAGACGGTGAGCGCCAGGACGGCGAGCACGGCGAGCGCGCTGAACAGCGCGGTGACCCGGGCGTTGTCGGTGCGGTCGGCGGCGAGCGTCAGGACGTTGTTGCCGGCCTCCTGCTGGATGTCGCGCAGCGCGTCCAGGCGCTCCGTCGACGCTTCCCACCACTCTGCTGTCGTGACCCGCGGCGCGACGCCGTCGACGATGTCGGCGCGGGCATCGGTGACCGCGCGGTCGGCGACGGAGATCTGGTTGGAGTAGATGCGCATCTGCTCGGTGAAGCCGAGCCCGCGGAGGAACCGGTCGCTCAGGAGCAGCTCCTGCTCGCCCTGGAGCTGCATCGCCTGGTCGCGGTGCGCGTCGGAGGGGGCCTGGTCAGGGGTCATGAAGAAGGCGACGAGGCCGCGCTCCATCGACGCCGCCTCGACCGCCTGGGCGATGTCAGCCACCGCCGCGATCTGGCGCGCCAGCGTCGGGTCGTCCGTGCCGCCGGCGGATGCCGTGGCCAACTGCCGGAGCACAGCGGCGAAACGTTCGTAGCCACCGGTGCCGGAGTCGAACGGAGGGTCGAGGGCGTCGCGCTGCGTGCGGTAGGTGGACTCGCCCTCGGTCAGCCGTTCGACCTCGCGGTCGTACAGGCTGACCGCGGCCTCGAAGCTGGTGCCGAGGTCGTCGCCGCGGCGCTCGTCGACCGCGTCGGACAGCGCGGCGATGGCGGCGTCGGTGTTCTCGCGCGCGGCCGTGACCGACTCGGGGCTGACGCTCGCAGTGGGGTTGTTCTGCAGACCGGTGGTGTCGCGCTCGTCCTGGATCGCCTGCAGCGCCTGGAGCGACACCATGCCGACCTCGGCCAGGCTCTCGGTGCGCGAGGCGGACGACGCTTCGTCGAGCGCGTTGTTGAAGAACAGCGTGCCGAGCACGAGCGTGCCCAGCAGCGGGAGAAGGACCAGTGCGGCGACGCGCGAGCGCACGCTGCGGTCGTGCAGGAAGGACTGCCAGAACGACCGGGAGCCGTCGCCGCCTTCCTTCGCGCGACCGGATTTCACGGCTGGGCGCGGGTCTCCTGGGCGCAGGTTCGTGCGCGCCCGCTTCGTGGCGCCGTCGTTGCTACGGCGTCCTCGGGCGGTCCGCGTCATCGATGATCCTTCCTCTGTCGTCCCCGTGGTCGCTCGCCGGTGAGCGACTCAAGGCCCCTTCGTGGCCGCCGTCGTGCTCCGGGACGCACACGCGCCGCTAGACGACGCTTGCTGCCCGGCAGCGTTCTGTCAATAGGCGACCGATGGGTGAAACACCTCAATCTGGCACACGATCCCACCGGAGCATGACGGAAATGGTAGACGAGCCACGTCAAACTGCCGCACCGACGACGGGATTCTCATCCCTGGGCGGACCGGTGGTCAACGCCGGTAGCTGCGGCGTTCGGGCGCCGGAGGCCCGGCGGACGGTCCGCCGCGCGGCCCGCCGGAGTGTCCGTTCGGCCGATCCTGGACTGGTCCCAACGCCGCCCCCGCCACGCGTGAGGAGCCGGCACCCCAGCGGGGGCGCCGGCTCCTCACGCGTGAACGCGTCAGCGCTCGATCTCTCCACGGATGAACTGCTCGACCTTCTCCCTGCACACGTCGTCGGAGTACTGCTCCGGCGGCGACTTCATGAAGTAGGACGACGCCGAGAGGATCGGCCCGCCGATGCCGCGGTCCATGGCGATCTTGGCCGCCCGGAGCGCGTCGATGACGATGCCGGCCGAGTTCGGGGAGTCCCAGACCTCGAGCTTGTACTCCAGGTTCAGTGGGACGTCGCCGAAGTTGCGGCCCTCGAGCCGGATGAAGGCCCACTTGCGATCGTCCAGCCACGCGACGTAGTCGGACGGGCCGATGTGGACGTTGCGCGGCTCCAGGCCGTCGACCAGCTGTGAGGTGACCGACTGCGTCTTGGAGATCTTCTTGGACTCCAGCCGCTCGCGCTCGAGCATGTTCTTGAAGTCCATGTTGCCGCCGACGTTGAGCTGGTAGGTCCGGTCGACGGTGACGCCGCGGTCCTCGAACAGCTTGGCCAGGACGCGGTGCGTGATGGTGGCGCCGATCTGCGACTTGATGTCGTCGCCGACGATCGGGACACCCGCGGCGGTGAACTTGTCCGCCCATGCCTGGGTGCCGGCGATGAAGACCGGCAGGCAGTTGACGAAGCCGACGCCGGCGTCGATGGCGGCCTGCGCGTAGAACTTCGCGGCCTCCTCCGAGCCCACGGGCAGGTAGCAGACGAGCACGTCGACCTTGGCGGCCTTCAGCGCGGCGACGACGTCGACCGGCTCGCTCTCGGCCTCGGTGATGGTCTCGCGGTAGTACTTGCCCAGACCGTCGAGCGTGTGGCCGCGCTGCACGACGACGCCCGTGGGAGGCACGTCGCAGATCTTGATGGTGTTGTTCTCGCTGGCGCCGATGGCGTCCGCGAGATCCTGCCCGACCTTCTTGGCGTCGACGTCGAACGCGGCGACGAACTCGACGTCACGGACGTGGTAGTCGCCGAACTGAACGTGCATCAGGCCAGGGACCTTCGTCGCCGGGTCGGCGTCACGGTAATAGTGCACGCCCTGCACGAGCGAGGCGGCGCAGTTACCTACGCCGACGATGGCAACACGTACCGAGCTCATCGGCCGTTCTCTCCTTCGATTCCGGTGGGGGGCGCCGGTGGCTCACCGGCCCCTGGGGTGGGCATGGCGCCCTGTGGCCTGCCGATCGAGCGCTGTTCGGCGCTGATCAGGTCGTCGAGCCACTTGACCTCACGCTCGACCGACTCCAAGCCGTGTCGCTGGAGCTCCAGCGTGTAGGCGTCGAGCCGCTCACGAGTGCGCGACAGTGCCGAGCGGAACTGGTCGAGCTTCTCCTGCAGCCGGCTGCGCCGGCCGATGAGGATCCGCATGCGGGTATCGGCGTCGGCCCGCCCGAAGAACGCGAAGTGCACGCCGAAGTGCTCGTCGTCCCAGGCCGAGGGTCCGGTCTGGGAGAGCAGTTCGGCGAAGCGCTCCTTGCCCTCTGGCGTGAGCCGGTAGGCGATGCGGCCGCGGCGGCCGCTGCGATGCGGAACCGGCGACAGGGTGTCGACCGGCTCGTCCTCGGCCAGGTAGTTGTGCCGGACCATCGCCTTGAGGGTCGGATACAAGGTGCCGTACGAGAAGGCTCGCCCCCACCCCAGCAGCGAGTTCACCCTCTTGCGGAGCTCGTAGCCGTGCAGCGGCGCATCGTGCAGCAGGCCCAGGACGGCCAGCTCCAGCGCCTCTGCGCGTTTGCCCACGAGGTACGCTCCCTTGCATCATTGTCAGATCGATGTATCGAACCGATACATCCGTACGATACTTCAGGACGATAGAACGTCCCCGACGTGATCTGCAAGTGGCCCGTCGACATCGGCGTGACGGGTGTGGCGGCTGTGCCGTCACGGGCAGGTTTGAAACGTCCGGGGCGAGAGCAGGATTGGCGTGATCAACCATGGAGCGTCGTAGGCTCTGCATGAATCCGGAGCGCCTCATCGCGCGCACCGGACGGCCGATGTCCCCGACCCGACCGAGAACTCTGTGACGAACCAAGGGCGACGCCGCGCGGGTGGCCGCGCGCGTACAGCCGCGTCCAAGAACGCGGCGCCGAAGACCGCCGCGTCCGCGGGCGCGGTCTCCTCGTCGACCCCTGGACGGGGCGGGAGCAGGCGTTACGCCGGCGGCCGCAACGGCAAGAAGGACGCCAAGGGCCGTCGCAAGGGCTGGCGCAAGTTCGTCACGTGGAAGGCCTTCGGCCTCTACACGCTCGGCATGATGCTGCTCGGCGTCGCCGGCATCAGCATCGCCTACGCCATGACGGACATCCCTGAGGCCAACGCGTTCGCGCGGTCCGAGGCGACCATCGTCTACTGGAACGACGGCGAGACCGAGCTGGGCCGGTTCAGCGCCGAGAACCGCGAGACCGTCGACATCTCCGAGATCCCGCAGGCCTGCCAGGACGCCGTCGTGGCCGCCGAGGACCGCAGCTTCTACGAGAACAACGGCTTCGACCCGGTCGGCCTGGTGCGCGCGGGCATCGGCTACATCCAGAACAACGGGTCGACGGCGGCCGGCGGTGGCTCCACCATCACCCAGCAGTACGTCAAGAACTACTACCTGACGCAGGACCAGACCCTCACCCGCAAGGTGCAGGAGCTGTTCATCTCGGTCAAGATCGACCAGCAGCTGGACAAGGACGACATCCTCGCGTCGTACCTCAACACCATCTGGTTCGGCCGCGGCGGTGTCTACGGCATCCAGACCGCGTCCCGCTCGTACTTCGGCGTGCCGGTGTCCGAGCTCGACACCGCCCAGTGCGCGGCGCTGGCCGGCATCCTGCGCTCGCCGGCGCGCTACGACCCCACGCTGGGCCCGGAGAACACCGAGCGGTTCCAGAACCGGTTCCAGTACGTCGTCGACGGCATGGTCGAGATCGACGCGCTCGACGCCGCGAGCGCCGAGACGCTGGTGCCGCCCGAGGTCGTGCCCGAGCAGAACACCAACATGTACGGCGGCCCCAACGGCTACCTGCTGCAGCAGGTCCGCGACGAGCTGATCGACAACGGCTTCACCGAGGAGCAGATCGACACCGGCGGCCTGCGGGTCGTCTCGACCTTCGACCCGCAGGCGCAGAGCGCGGCCATCCAGGCCGTCGAGGCCGAACGGCCGCAGGAGGACGCCGACGGCGTCCGGGTCGGCCTCGCGGCGGTCACGCCTGGCGACGGCGCCGTCGTCGCGATGTACGGCGGGCCCGACGCCGTCGAGCAGCCGTTCAACGACGCCATCGACGCCTCGGTCCAGGGCGGGTCGACGGTCAAGGCGTTCACTCTGACCGCGGCCCTCGAGCAGGGCATCTCGCTGGAGAGCCGGTACTCCGGCAACACGCTGACCGACCCGATCCTCGGCCCGCCGGTGCACAACCAGGGCGACCAGGAGTACGGCGAGGCCATCGACCTGGTCACGGCCACCGAGAACTCCATGAACACCGCGTTCGTCGACCTCACCATGCAGATCGGCCCCGACTCCGTCGTCGACTCCCAGCTGGCCTCCGGCCTGGCCTACGCGGCCGACGAGGAGGCGGAGATGCGCCAGAACCCGCGCGTCACCATCGGCATCGGCCACGTCCGGCCCATCGACATGGCCGAGGCGTACGCCACGCTGGCCGCGGGCGGCCGGCACGCCGACTGGTACACCGTCCGCTCGGTCACCGAGCCGGGCGGCAACGTCCCGTACAGCGTCGAGCCGGCGCCCGAGTCGGTCCTCGACCCCGGGGTCGTCGCCGACACCACCTTCGCATTGAGCCAGGTGGTCCAGAACGGCAGCGGCCAGGAGGCGCAGAACCTCAACCGGCCGGCCGCCGGCAAGACCGGCACCCATGAGGACCTCACCGCGTGGTTCTCCGGCTACGTGCCGCAACTGGCGGCCAGCGTCGCGATCTTCCGCGGCGACGGCGAGACCGCCGGCACGGTCTCCCTCGACGGCGTCGGTGGCTACGACACCACGACCGGTGGCCGCTTCCCGGCCCGCATCTGGACCGCCTTCATGGCCGGCGCCCTCGATGGCATGGAGATCGAGGAGTTCCCTGAGCCGGCCGAGGTCGGCGAGCCGGTCAACCCCACGCCCACGCCGACGCCCACCCCGACCGAGACCCCTGGCGACGACGAGGGCGGCGACAACGGCGACAACGGCGACGGCAACGACGGCGGCGACGACAACGGTGACGGTGGCGACGGCGGCGACGAGTCCGGCGACGGTGGCGGCGACACGTCCGGCGGGGACGGCGGCGACGAGTCCGGCACCGAGTGGGGCGGCAGCGAGGGCGGCACCGGCGAGACGCCCACCGAAGAACCCACCGAGGAACCCACCGACGAGCCGACGAGCGACGAGAACGGCAACGCCAACGGAGGCGGCGACTGGGGCGACGCCGGGGGCGCCGACCGCTGACCGGCGCACCTGTTGCGGCCAGGTCCGGACAGACGTCAGGTGAGGGTTAGGCTGTCGACTCGTGTCCGTGACGCAGCAGCGCCGCGAGGAGCCCGCCGCGCCCAGCCGTGACGACCCCGTCGTCGCAGGGTTGAGTGAGGTGATCGGCGGGCCGTTCGGGCGCCGGGCGGCCTGGCCGCGGCGCTGGTGGGGCCCGATCCGGGTGGCGCTGCTGGTCGCGGTCGTCGTGCTGGCGATCAGCTACCTGGCCGACGAGCCGTGCCGTGCGGCCGGCTGGGCCGGTCGCGCGGACCGGTCGATGTGGACGTCGCTGTGCTACAGCGACGTCGGGTTCCTGTACCGCGAGCGCGGCTTCGTCGACGGCCTGGTGGCCTACCGCGACAGCCTGCTGGAGTACCCGGTGCTGACCGGCGCCGTCATGCAGGTGACGGCGGTCGCGGCGGCCGGGCTGTACGACACGTTCGGCGGTGGCGGCGAGCTGCCGCCGGCGATCGCCGAGAGCGTCGTCTTCTTCGACCTCACCGCCGTGCTCATGGCCGTCGCCGCGCTGGGCGTGGTGGTCGCGACCGCGCGGACGGTGCCGCGCCGGCCGTGGGACGGACTGCTGGTGGCGGCCTCGCCGCTGCTGCTGCTCAGCGCGTACGTCAACTGGGACCTGCTGGCGGTGCTGGCGACGTCGCTGGCGCTGCTGACGTGGGCGCGGGGCCAGCCGGTGGTCGCCGGGGTGCTGATCGGGCTCGGCACCGCCGCCAAGCTGTACCCGGTGCTGCTGCTCGGCGTGCTGGTGCTGGTGGCGCTGCGGTCGCCGGAGCGGCGCTCCGCCCTTCGCGACGCCGCGCTGGCCGCCGCGGCCGCCGTCGTCGCGTGGTCCGCCGTGAACCTGCCGGTGGCGTGGTGGGCGCCGGACGGCTGGCGCGAGTTCTTCACCTTCAACGTCGACCGCGCCGCCGACTTCGGCTCCACCTGGTTCGCCCTGGAGCTGCTGGCGCCGGACCTGATGCCCGACTCCGTCGACGACCTCGTCCTGGTGTTCGCGGTGGTGCTGCTGGCGCTGATCGCCGCACTGGCCCTGACGGCACCGGCCCCGCCCCGCGTCGCGCAGCTCGCCTTCCTCGCCGTCGCGGCGTTCCTGCTGGTGAACAAGGTGTGGTCGCCGCAGTACTCGCTGTGGCTGCTGCCGCTGGCGGTGCTGGCCCGGCCGCGGGTGCGCGACCTCGCCGTCTGGCAGGTCGCCGAGGCCGTCTACTTCGTACTCGTGTGGCGCTACCTGGCCACGCTCTACGACCCGGCCTCGCCGCTGCTGACGAACGACCAGTACGCGGCGGCGATCGTGCTGCGGATCGCCGGACTGCTCTGGCTCGTTGTCATGGTCGTGCGCGACATCCGCCGTCCCGAGGAGGACCCCGTCCGCCGGTTCCTGCCGCGGCCGCCGGGCTCCGCCGAGCCCCGGCACCGGCGCGGCGGGGTGGTGCCGGCATGACGGCGCGAACGCTGGCGGAGCGGGTGCTCCCGGTCGACCGCGACGCGCTGGGGGTCTGGCTGGCCAGCCGGGTCTCGCTGTGGGTGATTGCCGGCGCCACCGGCTGGATGTTCGTCGCCACGGGCCAGGACGTCGTGCCCGCGCTGGACCGGTGGCAGCAGTGGGACTTCTGGCACTACGCCGGCATCGCCATCCACGGCTACGGCGGCGAGCCCACGGGCGTCCCGAACGAGGCGTTCTTCCCCGGCTTCCCGGGGCTGCTGTGGCTCGGCGCCGAGCTGGGACTGCGCCACGTCACCGCCGGGCTGATCGTGTCGCTGCTGGCCGGCGCCGTCGCCGCGGTGGCGCTGGGCCGCATCGGCGAGCTGGAGGGCGGCCAGCGGATCGGCCGGCTCACCGTCCTCGTCTGGGTGGTGTCGCCGACGGCGGTGTTCCTCGCCGCGCCGTACACCGAGTCGCTGTTCCTGGCGTTCGCGTTCCCGGCCTGGCTGGCGGCGCGCCGGCAGCACTGGCTGGCGGCCGGTGCGCTGACGGCGCTGTCGTGCACGGTGCGGGTCAGCGGCGTGTTCCTGGCCGCCGCCGTCGCCGTCCAGTGGCTGACGACGCGGCGCGAGGCGGTCGAGCGGACCGGCCGGCCGTGGTGGTCCGGGCTCGGCTGGCTGTTCCTCCCGGCGCTGCCGCTGCTGGCGTGGTCGGTGTACCTCGAGTCGCGGACCGGCGACTGGCTGGCCTGGCTGCACGCCCAGGCCGACGGCTGGGACCGGCACTTCTCCTGGCCGTGGACGGCCTTCGACACCACCTGGCAGGCGGCCTTCGGGGGCACCCAGTCGCCCGGGTTCGCCTGGATGTTCCGCGCCGAGCTCGTCGCCATGCTGGTCGGCGTCGTGCTGACGGTGCTGCTGGTGCGCTGGCGGCGCTGGGGCGAGGCGACCTGGGTCGGCCTCCAGGTCATCGCGTTCGGCACGTCGACGTGGTTCTTCTCGGTGCCCCGGGCGTCGCTGCTGTGGTGGCCGCTGTGGGTGACGATCGCCGTGCTGGCGGCCCGCCGGCGCTGGGTCCTGTGGGGCTACCTCGCCGTCTCGGTGCCGCTCATGTCGGTCTGGGCGGCCGCCTACCTGACCGGACGCTGGGCGGGCTAGGGGGTGTCTCCCGGGTCTCGGCCGCAGCGAGGCGCCGCCTGGGCGTCGCGCAGTAGGCCATGGACTCGGGAGACACCCCCTAGGGTTCCGGAGATGGTCGACTACTGCTTCAAGTGGAACCACGCCGACGGCGTCCCCCGGCGTGCCGTTGACCGAAGAGGAGGCGCGGGTCCGGGACGGCGCCGGCGAGGAGTACACGGCCGTCCTGCCGCCCCGGACGGGGACGACGTTCCCGGTCCTGGTCACCCCGGTGTGGAAGACGGGCGTGGTCGCCGTGACGTTCCTCGACGACGTCGGCCGCAAGGCGACCGAGTACACGTTCATGAAGAAGGCCGAGGACCGTCTCTTCCTGACGCGGGTTCACCTGTGGACGTATCCGAACGACCAGCCGGGGCTGCGGCTGTCCGACTCCGCGTCGCACGAGACCGTCCATCTCCGCGAGGACGGCTACGTGAAGCGGGTCGTCAAGAACAAGGTCGAGAACGTCCAGGAGACCGTCGAGTACGACGACGTGCCGGTCGACGCCAACTGGGAGCCGATCCCCTCGTTCGGCGACTACGGGTCGATCGCCCGCTACGAGCGCGACTAGGGCGCGTCTCCCAAGTCCATGGCCTACTGCGCGACGCCCAGGCGGCGCCTCGCTGCGTTCTCGTCAGTCGTCATAGAACCCCGCTATGACTCCCTCCTCGGCCTTGCGAGGCATCCACCTGGACGCCGCTCGCTACGGCCGAGACTTGGGAGACACGCCCTAGTCGGTCAGTCCCAGGCGAGGGCGTCGAAGGTGGTCGTCGTGTAGCGGACCTCGACGCCGGCCTCGTCGCCCACGGAGGGCGGCTCGACGCCGTCAGGGAGCCAGATCATCGAGCACTGCATGTGCGGCGGCTCGGCGAACCAGCGCTGCTTGCCGGCGACGCGGAACGGCGAGAGCGCCCGCCCACCCGCCTCCAGCCCGCCGCGCGCCAGCGCCGACGCCCGCTGACGCAGCGTGCCGGCCGCCGTCGGGGCCTGCAGCGCGATGCCGTGCGCCGTCCCACCCGCGACGACCACCACCGTGCCGTCGCGGCGGGCCCGGCGCTGCCGGTAGCCGTACGTCTCGCCGCGCCGGACCCGGTGCAGGTCGAGGACCGTCGCCTTGGGGGTCAGCCCGGAGCGGTCGCCGAGCCAGAGCGCCGTCGCCACCCGCAGCCGCACCTCGGCGGACGTCGCCTGCCCGACCGTCGCGGCCTGCGCCGCGGTGAGGTGGCTGACCCAGATCGTGCGGGCCGCCGCCGGTACCGCCTCGAATGCCCGCCGGGCCAAGGTCGTCGCCTCGGCGGCGTGGTCGTCGCCCAGCGGCAGGTGCAGCGCGAACCCCTCGAACCGCACGTCGTCGAGCAGCTTCGCGACGTCGGCGAGGTCGCCCGGGTCGATGCCGTGGCGCCGGATGCTCGTCAGCACCTCGACGACGACCCGCGGGCGGGCGGGCGCGGCCGCCAGCTGCCGCAGGTCCTCCAGCCGCGAGACGGTGTGGACGAGGCGGTCGTCGCCCAGCGCGGCGGTCAGCCAGGGCCGCCACGGCGTCAGCACCAGCACGTCGCCGCCGAACTCGCCGGTGGCCGCGGCGACCTCGTCGTACGTGCCGACGGCGAGCGTCGTCACCCCGAGCCGGGCCGCCTCGGCCGCCAGCACGGCGTTGCCGAAGCCGTAGCCGTTGCCCTTGGCGACGGGGACGACGGTGACGCCCGCGGCGGTCGCGTCCTGGACGTAGCGGCGGACCCGGCCGCGCCACTGGTCGGCGTCGATGTGCAAGGTCAGGGACACCGCGGTCAGCTCCGGCGCTTCATGTAGAGGTCGAAGGCAGAATAGAGGACGCGCGAGATGGGCAGGTCCCACTCCCCGAGGTACTCCACGGCCTGCCCGCCGGTGCCCAGCTTGAAGCGGATCAGGCCGGCGTGCGGGTCGTTCTCGGACAGCGTGTCGGTGATGCCGCGCAGGTCGTAGACGGAGCACCCCTCGGCCAGCGCGTCCTGCATCATCCGCCACTGGATCGCGTTGGAGCCGCGGACGTCGCGCTTGGTCGTCGTCGAGGCGCCGTAGGAGTACCAGGCGTGCGTCCCGACCCGCGTCATCGTGGCGGCGGCGACGAGCTCGCCCTCGTGGTGGGCGAGGTAGAGCCGCAGCCGCTCAGGCGCGTCGGCGGTCATCGCGGCCCACATGCCCTCGAAGTACGCGTACGGGCGCGGCGTGAAGTCGTCGCGCTGCGCGGTCTCGGCGTAGACGCGGTGGAACTCGGGCAGGTCGGCGGCGGTGCCGAGCGAGACGACGACGCCGGACTTGTCCGCCTTCTTGATGTTGCGCCGCCACAGCTGGTTGAAGCCCTTGAGGACGTCGTCGGCGTCGCGGCCCTCGAGCGGCAGCTGGAAGACGTGCCGCGGCTGGCCGGCGGCGAACCCGTCGGTGGCCGCGGGCGGACGCCAGCCCAGCGCCGTCAGCTGCTCGGCCAGCGCGGTGCCCGTGGCGGTGGTCTCGTCGGCCGGGACGTCGCGCAGCCTGGCGATGCCGGGGTCGGCGAGGGCGTTCTTGAGGGTGGCGTTGTGCCAGCGGCGGGTCACCACCATCGGCCCCAAGCGCAGGCCGAACGCGCCCTGTGCCTTCACGTGCTCGATCAGCGGGGCCAGCCAGCGCTGCAGGTCGCCGGCGGCCGCGACGCTGTCCCAGTCGATGCTCGGGCCCTCGGGGATGTAGGCGAGGGAACGGCGGATGCGCGGCGCCTTGCGGTACAGCACCAGCGCGACGCCGACCAGCTTGTCGTCGTCGAACCAGCCGACCGAGCGGGACCGCCAGTCGCGTTTGACCACGCCCCACGCCGGTGTCTGGAGGAAGCTGACCGAGGGCCGCTCGGCGATCGCGGCGACGTGCTGGTCGCTCGTGATCTCACGGACGGTGAGGGTGGAGGAGCGTGTCACGGGGCGAGGGTACCCGCTTCGGGTGTGCACCTGAGAACGATCACGAACGTCCGGGAGTGTCCGGTTGTGCCGGGCGGGTGAACTCGGCGTCGATCTCCAGCACCACCGTCTTGCCGATGAGCACGCCGCCGGTCTCGAGCGCCCGGTTCCACGTCAGCCCCCACCGCTCGCGGTCGATCTCGGTGCGGGCGCTCAGGCCGACGACCTGGGCGCCCCACGGGTCGAAGCCGACGCCGTCGAAGCTGGCCCGGAACTCCACCGGCCCGGTGTTGCCGCGGATCGTGAGGTCGCCGGCCAGCACGAACTCGTTGCCGTCGACGTGCGCGATGCGGGTGGACCGGAAGGTCAGCTCCGGATGCTGGGCGACGTCGAAGAAGTCGGCCGAGCGCAGCCGGTCGTCGCGGTCGTCCTCGCCGGTGGCCAGGCTGGCCGTCGCGACGACGACCTCGACGTGCGACGCCGTGGGGTCCTCGCCGATCGTCAGGGTGGCGCGGACGTCGCCGAACCGGCCCTTGATCTGCGTGACCATGAGGTAGCGGACGGCGAACGTCACGTCGGCGTGCGCGGGGTCGAGCGTGAAAACGCCGGCCCCCGGCACGGTGAGCCCGTTCCACGGGTGCAGGTTGCGGGCGGTGTGCGCCTCAGCCATCGCGTGCCCTTTCTCTGGCGATTATGCTTCAACGTTCAATATTTTGCGCCGTCAACCATTGTTAGCATCAGCATCTATGGCGACGAAGCGAATCATCGACGACGACCGGCTCACCGCCGTCGGCCTGCTCGTCGAGGTGCACCGGGGGCTGACCAACAAGTTCGCCACCCGCCTGGCCCACCACGGACTGTCCGAGAACGAACTCGAGATATTGCTGCGCCTGGGCCGCACGCCCAACTGCCAGCTGCGCATGAGCGACCTCGCCGCGCAGACCAGCCTGACCACCAGCGGCGTCACCCGCGTGGTCGACCGGCTGGAGCGGGGCGGCCTGGTGAACCGGGCCAGCTGCGACACCGACCGCCGCGGCACCTGGGCGGTCCTCACCGACGCCGGCCTGGAACGCGTGACCGCCGCCGTCGCCGAGCACATCGAGGACGTCGACCGCTGGTACACCGGCCTGCTGACGCCCGAGCAGCTGAGCGCCCTGGTCGAGGCGCTGCGCATCGTGCGCGACACCGTCCGGCCCGAAGCCGTGGCCGGGGTGGCCGAGGCCGCCCGCGCGCGGCCGCGCATCGCCGCTACCTCGCCTTGACCTGTTCCAGTAGGTAGGCGACGTCGGCGTCCTGGCCCTCGGCCGGCGTCTCGACGACGGCGTCGGTGCCCGCCGCCTCGATGACGGCCACGATGGCCTCGCCGCCGATGCTGCCCGTTCCGATGGTGGCGTGTCGGTCGGCGCCGGAGTCGAACGGGTCGCGGCTGTCGTTGGCGTGCACGAGGTCGATGCGCCCGGTGATGGCCCGCGTCTTCTCGACCATGTCCTCCGGAGCGATGCCGGCCGAGAACGCATGGCAGGTGTCGAGGCAGAAGCCGAACCCGAACTCGCCGACGGCGTCCCAGAGCGCGGCCAGCCGGTCCAGCTTGCGGGCCATGGCGTAGTCGCCGCCGGCGGTGTTCTCGATGAACACCGGCACCTTGGCGTCGAGCTGCTCGGCCGCCTTGCGCCAGTTGTCGACGCCGGCCTGCGGGTCGTCGCCCTTGAGCACGTGGCCGCCGTGCACGACCAGGCCCGCCGCGCCCACCTGCGCCGCGACGTCGACGTGCTGCTGCAGGATCTTGCGGCTCGGGATGCGGATGCGGTTGTTCGTGGTGGCGACGTTGACGACGTACGGCGCGTGGACGTAGACCTTCAGGCCGGCCGCCTCGGCGTCGGCCTTCAGCGCCTCGGCGCCGCCCGGGTAGGCCAGCTTGGGGGCCTTCCAGTCCTGCGGGTCGCCGAGGAAGATCTGCACCGCGCCGGCCCCGTTGGCCTTGGACGTGGAGATGGGATCGCCCTGCTTCACGTGGGCTCCGATGCGCTGCTCAGCCATGCCACAGACGCTACCGCGCCGGTCCGACACCGTGCCCGGTCCCCGTAGGCTCGGATCGATGAGCGGCGAACCCAGTTGGCGGGAGCGGCGGCGCGAGGTCGTCCAGGCCCAGGCCGACGCGCTCGCGCGCAAGCAGGCCGCCGAGACCGAGCGGGCTAAGGTGCTCGTCGCCGAGTTCGTCGCCGCCATGACGGCCGCCGGCGTCGCGCCCGGGCCGCTGCGGGCGCGGGCCGCCGAGGGCGCCGTCCGCTACCAGACCGGGCTGCGCGGGTGGTACGTCCGCCGCAACCGGGCGATGGCGGTGGGCGAGGACGGTGCGTTCTATCTGCTCGACGTGCCGCGCTCGACGCGGTCGCGGCTGCTCGGCGTGCGCATCGCGCCGTCGGACCCGCCGCTGCAGGCCGGCGTGGGCGCCAGGGACGGCGAGTCGATGCCGCTGGAGCGGTTGCTGCGGCAGCGGCTGGAGGCCGGGACCGATTTCTGACGGTTCGGAACCTGCAGGTCAAACCCTGTGGACAACCGAATCGGCGTTTCGGCTCATCGCTGGTAACCTTGCCTGCGGCCCGGTCATGCGCGACCAGCGTGCATCCGACCGGGCCATCGACGTTCAGCCCTCCTGCCACGGAGAGACCGTGGCCGCGAAGACCACAGGAGGTGATCCGGCATGCGTCGCTATGAGGTCATGGTGATCCTGGACCCCGAGTCCGAGGAGCGCACCGTGCAGCCCAGCCTCGAGCAGTACCTCGGGGTCGTACGCGAGTCCGGTGGCTCGGTCGAGAAGATCGACATCTGGGGCCGCCGCAAGCTCTCGTACGAGATCGGCAAGAAGAGCGAGGGCATCTACGCGGTGCTCGACGTCACGTGCGAGGCCGACACCGTGGCAGAGCTCGACCGCCAGCTCGGACTGTCCGAGACTGTGCTGCGTACCAAGGTCGTTCGGCCGGAAGCCCACTGAGAGGGACCACCAATGGCAGGCGAGACCGTCATCACGGTCGTCGGCAACTTGACCGACGACCCTGAGCTGCGCTTCACGCCCAGCGGTGCCGCGGTCGCGAACTTCCGCGTCGCGTCCACGCCGCGCACGTTCAACCGTCAGACCAGCACGTGGGAAGACGGCGAAGCGCTGTTCCTGTCGTGCTCGGTGTGGCGGCAGGCGGCCGAGAACGCCGCCGAGTCGCTGCAGCGCGGCATGCGTGTCGTCGTGACGGGCCGGCTCAAGCAGCGCTCGTACGAGACCCGCGAGGGCGAGAAGCGCACGGTCGTCGAGCTCGACGTCGACGAGATCGGCCCGAGCTTGCGCTACGCCACGGCCAAGGTCACCCGCACCCAGCGTTCCGGTGGTGGTGGTGGCGGTGGCGGCGGCTTCGGCGGCGGTGGCGCTCCTGCCGGTGGTGGCAACGACCCGTGGGCCACTCCGTCCGGCGGCGGCAGCGCGCCGCAGCAGGGCGGCGGCGGCAACGACCCCTGGGGCGCTCCGGCGGCCGGTCCGCCGGCCGACGAGCCCCCGTTCTGAGCACCAGGTAATCAGCGTTCGGGAGCGGCTCTGGAGGCCGCTCCGTTCGAGAACGCGCCCGTCAACCCATCCCGGTCAGCCGCGGCCAGCGAGGCGACCGGGCTCCCCGAAGGAGGAGCACCACGATGGCAAAGCCCCCGCTGCGCAAGCCGAAGAAGAAGGTTTGCGCCTTCTGCAAGGACAAGGTCGACTACGTCGACTACAAGGACACCTCGCTGCTGCGCAAGTACATCTCCGACCGCGGCAAGATCCGCGCCCGTCGCGTCACCGGCAACTGCACCCGCCACCAGCGCGACGTCGCCACCGCGATCAAGAACGCCCGCGAGATGGCGCTGCTGCCGTACACCTCGACGGCTCGCTGAGAAGGGGAGAGGACGCCATGAAGCTGATTCTCACCCAGGAGGTGCCGGGGCGCGGCGCCGCCGGTGACGTCGTCGAGGTCAAGGACGGCTACGGCCGCAACTACCTCATGCCGCGTGGGTTCGCGATGGCGTGGACGAAGGGTGGGCAGAAGGAGATCGACTCCATCCGCCGCGCCCGTTCGGCCCGCGAGTTCGCCGACCTCGACTCCGCTCGTGCGGTCAAGGCGCAGCTCGAGGGCACGGCCGTCAAGCTCGTCGCGAAGGCCGGCGACTCCGGCCGGCTGTTCGGCGCCGTCACCTCGGCCGACATCGCGACGGCGGTCACCGCGTCCGGTGGCCCGGCCATCGACAAGCGCCGCATCGAGGTGGGCAGCCCGATCAAGACGGTCGGCACCCACCGCGTCACGGTGCGCCTCCACCCGGAGGTCGCCGCCAACGTCGCGCTCGAGGTCGTCCCGGCCTGACGTCCGTCTCAGCCGAGGACATCCGAGGTCGTCGGGGGCCCGCGCCGCCAGCAGGAATGCTGGCCCGCGGGCCTTCGTGCGTCGCGACCAGGTCGTTGACGTGGAACCTTTCGCGCAACTGGGTACGTTCACCACACAGCCCCCACCGACGACGGAGCCCCATGCTCGACCGAGACCCGCGCAGCACGCGAATGCGCATCCAGAGCGTCGCCCTGGAGCTGTTCGCGGAGCAGGGGTACGACAAGACGTCGCTGCGCGAGCTCTCCGAACGCCTCGGTCTCACGAAGGCGTCGCTGTACTACTACTTCAAGGGCAAGGACGACATCGTCCAGAGCCTGGTCGACGACCTGCTGACGGCCGTCGACGAGGTGGTCGACTGGTCTCGCGGCCGCGAGCGCACGCCGGAGAACCGGCGCGAGCTGATCGAGCGGTACGCCAAGGCGATCCGCGGGCAGGGCACGCCGCTGCTGCGGTTCCTGATGGAGAACCAGCCGGCGCTGCGCGTGCATGAGTGCGGCGACGCGTTGCGCGAGCGCATGCGGGTGCTGGTCGACTTCGTCGTCGACCCCCGCGACCCGCTGCCGGTGCAGCTGTGTGGCCGCATGGCGTTCTTCGCGCTGCACAGCGGCCCGATGATCATGAGCGACGTCGAGGCGACCACCGACGAGATCTTCGACGCCGCCTGCGCGGTCGCGGTGTCGATGCTGCCCGACGACGACGGCGAGCGCCCGTCATCCTGAGATCGCCTGCGACAATCGGGGCGTGAGGCCGCTCCGGAGCATCGTCGCGCCGCTGTCCGCGCGCCGGCTGGTCCGCCGGGGCGTGCACCTGCTGCTCGGCGGCGTCATCCTGCTGCCGTACGTCCTGCTGATCATCGGGTTCGTGCAGTTGTTCACCGAACCGGGGACGCCGTACGTGCCGGCCGGGGTGCTGGCGGCGGTCACGTTCGTCATCGCGACGGTGCCGCCGTTCCTGCCCGCGATGCGGGCGCTGGAGATCACCGCGACGCGCGGCCTGCTCGACGTCGACCTGCCCGACCCGGCCGCCGACCCGCCGTGGGAGAGCCGGCTGTTCGGTGCCGGCTGGTACGTGCTGCACCTGCTCAGCGGTGGTGCGGCGATGGCGGCGGTGCTGTTCGCCGCGCCGACGTCGGTGCTGCTGGTGGTGCGCGGGCTCGGGTTCGACGACGGCCCCGGGATCGCCGGGCTGGCGCCGCTCGACGACGTCACCGGGGTGTGGGCGGTACTGCTCGGGCTCGGGCTGGTCGTGGCGACGGCGTACCTGGTGGCCGGGCTGGGCGCGCTGCTGGCGTGGTTCGCGCCGCTGCTGCTGGGGCCGTCGCCGGCCGAGCTGCGGCTGGCCATGGAGGCGCAGGCCCGGGAGTTCGCCGAGCGCAACCGGCTGGCCCGCGAGCTGCACGACTCCGTCGGCCACGCCCTGACGGTGACGACCCTGCAGGCGGCGGCCGCGCGCCGGGTGCTCGACTCCGATCCCGAGTTCGCCCGCCGCGCCCTCGTCGCCGTCGAGGAGGCCGGCCGGACCGCCATGGAGGACCTCGACCACGTGCTGGGCGTGCTCCGCGCGGGCGGCACGGCGCCGGACGACGGCACGTCGCCGCAGCGCACGCTCGCCGACCTGCCTCGGCTGATCGACGACACCCGGACCACCGGCATGCGGCTGGAGGCGACGGTCGACGGCGATCTCGCGGCGGTGCCGCCAGTGCTGTCGCGCGAGGCGTACCGCATCGTGCAGGAGGGTCTGACGAACGCGGCCCGGCACGCGGCGCAGCTGCCGGTCCGGCTCCGGGTCGCCGCGACGGCGGACGGGCTGGACATCGACGTGTCGAACCCGCTGCCCGACGGCACGGCGGACGGCAGCGCGTCCGGCCGGGCGAACGGTGGCCGCGGCCTGCGCGGCATGCGCGAGCGGGTGCGGCTGCTGCGCGGCGAGTTGTCCGCGCAGGCCGCGGACGGGGTGTGGCGGGTGCGGGTGCACCTGCCGGGACGGGAGGGCGGCCGGTGACGGACGTGATTACGGTGCTGTTGGTCGACGACGAGCCGCTGGTGCGGGCGGGGTTGCGGGCGATCATCGACGCCGAGCCCGACCTGCGCGTCGTCGGCGAGGCGGCCGACGGCGCCGAGGTCGGGCCACTGGTGACCCGGTCCCGCCCGGACGTCGTGCTGATGGACGTGCGGATGCCGGCCGTCGACGGCATCCAGGCGACCCGGCTGCTCAGCCGCCGCGACGACCCGCCGCGCATCCTCGTCGTCACGACGTTCGAGAACGACGACTACGTGTACGAGGCGTTGCGCGCCGGTGCGCACGGGTTCCTGCTCAAGCGGGCCCGGCCGGAGCAGATCGTGCAGGCGGTCCGGACCGTGGCCCGCGGCGACTCGCTGCTGTTCCCGGCCGCCATTCGCACGCTGGCCGCGTCGCACGGCACCGACGGCGGCGACGCGCTGGCCGGCGCCGGGCTGAGCGAGCGCGAGGCCGAGGTGCTGCGGCTGATGGCGGCCGGGCTGTCCAACGCCGAGATCGCGGCCGACCTCGTCGTCGGCGTCGAGACGGTGAAGACGCACGTCGGCAACGTCCTCTCCAAGCTCGCCGTCCGCGACCGCACCCAGGCCGTCATCGCCGCCTACGAGTCCGGCTTCATCAGCCCCCGCTGACCGATCCTCCACCCAACCCCAAGTTGATCTTGGAGTTCTTCGGCAATTGAGTAGCGAATTGTCCGATAGATGGGCGAACAACTCCAAGATCAACTTGGGGTTGGCCGGGGTGGGGCCCGTCCCTCCCTCGGGGGAGGCGGTTCACCGGACGGCGGGAGGCTGGGGGCGCCGGGCGCGGGCGAAGGTGAGGTATGACTCAGACGATCCTGAACCGGCCCGCGGCGGACTCCGCGCTCCGTGGTGTGCTGCGGCGCTGGCCGGAGTGGGCACCGTGGGCCGCGACCCTGTGGGCGCTCGGCTACGGGCTGACGGCGCTGGGCTGGACGCTCACGGGCGCCGGCTACCCGATCGACCCCACCGACCGCGACAGCAGCATGGCCCTGCTCGGCGACGTGCCGGCCGACGTCGGCGCGCCGTTGTTCGCCGCGGTCGCGTTGGCCGCCGCGGGGACGGGCGCCGTCATGGCCCGCTACCGTCCCGGCGCGTACATCCCTCGCTGGTGGCGCCGGTTCGCCGTCGGACTCGGCGCGACGTTCGCCCTGGTGCTGCTGGTGGTGGTGCCCACGACCCGACTGCTGGCGCTGCTCGGCTACCTGCCGATGATCGTCTTCCGGGCGCCGTTCGACGCCGAGATCCGGGCCGATGTCGCCGCGGCGCTGGGCGTCGAGGACGTGCACCAGCTGGTCGCGCTCGTGGGCGGGTTCCTCTGGGCGGGCGCGACCGTCGCCTATGCGCGGCGGACGGCGGGCAGCTGCGCCCGCTGCGGCCGGCCGGACCGGTCGGCATCGGTCGCGGCGGTGCTTCGCTGGGGCCGGGTCGCCGTGTACGTCGCGGCCGCGATCCCGGCGCTCTACGCGGTGACGCGGTGGGTGTGGGTCGCCGGTGTGCCGATGGGCATGGACGAGCAGCAGTACGACGACGCCCGGGCCGACGGCTCGCTCTGGGCGGCCGCCTGGCTCGGGTCGTTCGCGCTGGTCGGGACCGTGCTGACGCTCGGCCTGGTGCAGCGGTGGGGCGAGGTGTTCCCGCGCTGGGTGCCGATGCTGCGCCGCCGGACGGTCCCGGTCGGGCTCGCGGTGGTGCCGGCGACCTTCGTCGCGGTCCTCGCGACGTCGGGCGGGCTGGGCATGGTGAAGGTGGCCCTGACAGACAGCTGGTTCGGCGTGGAGGACTGGGCCGCCATCGGGCCGACGCTGCTGTGGCCGCTCTGGGGCGTCGCGCTGGGCTGGGGGACGCTGGCGTACTGGCTGCGCCGCCGCGGCCGGTGCGCCGACTGCGGCCTCGGCTGACCGACCTACGATGGGCCGTCGAGGGACGTGCATACCGGCGGCGAATGGGGGCCGGAGGCTCCCACGAGTCGTCGGTCGAGACCGTGAGACGACCGGAGCGCGGGAGCATGGCGTGCACGACCCGAGACATCAGGAGTGTTCAGTGCTGATCGCGTTCTCCGTCGCACCGTCCGGCACCGGCGAGTCCGTGTCCGAGGCGGTCGCCGACGCCGTCGCCGTCGTCCGCGACCGCGCGCACCAGGTGCCGATGAACGCCGTCCGCGGCAACGAGGAGTACACCCGGCTGCTGGAGCAGTGGATGCGCTCCTACCGGCCCGAGGAGCTGTTCGACGACGACGGCCGGCTGCGCGCCGACCTGCGCGAGCTGTCGCCGTCCGGGCCCCGGCGGATGAGCGCGAACCCGCACGCCAACGGCGGCGTGCTCACCCGCGACCTGCGGCTGCCCGACTTCCGTGCGCACGCGGTCGACGTGCCGGTGCCGGGCGGCGCCATCGCCCAGCCGACCCGGGTGCTGGGCGAGTGGCTGGCCGGCGTCGTCACGGAGAACCCGACGAACTTCCTCATCATGGGACCGGACGAGACGGCGTCGAACCGGCTCTCCGCGGCGGTCGACGCGGGCGGCAAGCGCTGGCTGGGCGAGACGCTGCCCATCGACGACTCGCTGTCGCCGACCGGCCGGGTGCTGGAGATGCTGTCCGAGCACCAGTGCCAGGGCTGGCTCGAGGGCTACCTGCTGACCGGCCGGCACGGGCTGTTCAACTGCTACGAGGCTTTCATCCACATCATCGACGCGATGTTCAACCAGCACGCGAAGTGGCTGAAGGTGACCCGCGAGATCCCGTGGCGCGCGCCCATCCCATCGCTGAACTACCTGCTGTCGTCGCACGTCTGGCGCCAGGACCACAACGGCTTCTCGCACCAGGACCCGGGCTTCATCGACCACGTGGTGAACAAGAAGGCCGACGTCATCCGCGTCTACCTGCCGCCGGACGCGAACACGCTGCTGTCGACGTACGACCACTGCCTGCGCAGCCGCGACTACGTCAACGTCGTCGTCGCCGGCAAGCAGCCCGGGCCGCAGTGGCTGACCATGGACGAGGCGATCGCCCACTGCACCCGCGGCATCGGCATCTGGGAGTGGGCCAGCACCGACGGCGGCGAGGGCGAGCCCGACATCGTCCTGGCCTGCGCGGGCGACATCCCCACCGTCGAGACGCTGGCCGCCGTCGACCTCATCCGCCGGCACCTGCCGCAGCTGCGGGTCCGGGTGATCAACGTCGTCGACCTCATGCGGCTGCAGGACGAGGGCGAGCACCCGCACGGCCTGAGCGACCGCGAGTTCGACGCGCTGTTCACGACGGACAAGCCGGTCGTGTTCGCGTACCACGGGTACCCGTGGCTGATCCACCGGCTGACCTACCGGCGCACCAACCACGACAACATCCACGTCCGCGGTTACAAGGAGGAGGGCACCACCACGACGCCGTTCGACATGGTGATGCTCAACGACCTCGACCGGTACCACCTGGTCATGGACGTCATCGACCGCGTCCCCGGGCTGGCCGCCGAGCAGGCCGTGCTGCGGCAGCGGATGACCGACGCCCGGCTGCGGGCCCGGCAGTACACCCGCGAGCACGGCACCGACCTCCCCGAGGTGGCCGAGTGGGCCTGGCCCGACGCGCGCGCCCGCGGGCTGCCGGGCACGGCCGGCGACGACACCGCGGCCGACTTCGAGGCGGCGCCCGCACCGGTACAGGGCGAGCGGACCGGCGGCTGACGCGGCCCGGGCTGTCGGACCGTCCGGGCAGAATGCCGCCATGACGATGACCGCCCGGGCGCTCAACCGCGCCACGCTGGCCCGGCAGCTGCTGCTGGAGCGTGCGCGGCTCGACGTCGTCGACGCGGTCGGGCGCCTGGTCGCGCTGCAGGCGCAGCACCCGGCGTCGCCGTACGTCGCGCTGTGGAACCGGCTCGACGGCTTCCACCCGGCCGACCTCGACGCCGCGTTCGCCGAACGAGCGCTGGTCAAGGCGACGCTGATGCGCATCACGCTGCACGCCGTGCCGGCCGGCGACTATCCGTCCTGGCAGCGGGCCATGCAGCCGACGCTGCGGGCGGCGCGGCTGAACGACCCTCGGTTCCGGGTGAGCGGGCTGAGCCATGCCGACGCCGAGGCCGCCATCCCTGACCTGCTGGAATTCGTCGCCACGCCGCGCAGCGGGGCCGAGTGCGAGGCGTGGCTCACCGAGCGGCACGGCGCGCCGATGAAGGGGTTGTGGTGGGCGCTGCGCCAGTTCGGGCCGGTGCAGCACGCGCCCACCGGGCCGCCGTGGTCGTTCGGCACCCGCCCGGCCTACGTCGCGGCCGCCGACCCGCCGGCCATCGCCGACGCCGAGACCAGCGCGGCCGCCCAGGTAGAGCTCTTCCGCCGCTACGTCGCCGCGTTCGGTCCGGTGTCCATGCCCGACTTCGCGCAGTTCGCGCTGCTGAACCGCGCGCCGGCCAGGGCCGCCGTCGACGCCGTCGCCGGCGAGCTGACCCGGTTCGACGGCCCGGACGGCACGGTGCTCTACGACCTGCCCGGCGCGCCGCGGCCCGGCGAGGACGTCCCGGCGCCACCGCGGTTGCTGGCCATGTGGGACAGCGTGTTGCTCGTGCACGCCGACCGCGGCCGCGTCATCCCGCCCGAGTACCGCAAGCTGGTCACCCGCACCAACGGCGACACCCTGCCCACGCTGCTGGTCGACGGCTTCGTCGCGGGCGTGTGGCGGCCGGTCGACGGCGGCATCGAGGCCACCGCGTTCCGGCCGCTGTCCGACGCCGACTGGGACGGGCTGGCGACGGAGGCCGCGTCGCTGTCCGCGTTGCTGGCCGGCCGCGAGCCCACGGTCTACCGCCGCTACGACCGCTGGTGGGCCGGATTACCGGCGGTCGAGGTGCGCGTCCTGCCATCCTGACCGGGTGTGACGGGCGCGACTGGCGGAACCACCATCCCCGTCGCCGAGTTCCTCGTACTACTAGCAGGTACACACACTGCCTGGAGGTCGACCGGATGTCTCTGTTCACCCGCCGCCGCGTAGTCATCGGCGTCAGCGCCTTGGCCGCGCTCGTGCTGGTCGTCGTCGGCGGGACGTATCTCTACATCAACGTCTTCAGCGACGACGCGCCCGAGCCGCTGGCGTTGGAGACGTCGCCGCCGCCCGCGTCCGGTGGCAGCGGCGACCTCACGGGCACGTGGACGGTGGCCGGCGGGTCCGAGGCCGGCTACCGCGTCGACGAGGTGCTCAACGGCCAGGACAACACCGTCGTCGGCCGCACGAGCGACGTCACCGGCCAGATCACGGTGGCCGGTGGCGAGGCGACCGACGGCGAGATCACCGTCGACATGACCACCATCACCACCGACAGCGGCAGCCGCGACGGCCAGTTCCGCGGCCCGATCATGCAGACCGACGAGTTCCCCACCTCGACGTTCACGCTCACGTCGCCGGTGCCGCTGGACGGTCTCGACGGCGGCCCGATCAGCGTCACGGCGACCGGCGACCTGACGGTGCGCGACGTCACCCACTCGATCGAGGTGCAGCTCGACGTGCAGCGCTCCGGCGACGGCGTCCAGGTGGCCGGCTCGGGCGAGATCCAGTTCGCCGACTTCGAGGTCGACCCGCCCGACCTCGGCTTCGTCCGGGTCGAGGACAGCGGCACGGTGGAGTTCCTGCTGACGCTCAGCCAGGGGTGAGAGGGGCGACGCCGGCCGCACCGCGCGATGCGGTCCGGCCGGCGTCGTTGTGGGTCAGCGCGGCGGCGCCGGCGGCTCCGGCTGATCGCCCTCGGCCGGCCGCTCCGGCTCGGCCTGCTCCGTGACGGGCTCGGTGACGGGTTCGGCCTGCTCCGTGACCGGCTCGGCCTGGGCCGTCGCCGGCTCGTCCGGCTGGACGGGGAGCGGGGTGGTCGGCTGCGCCGGCGCGTCCGCACCACTCGGCGGCGCGAACGGGCTGGCCGCCGGCGCGACCCCGGCGTCCGGAACGGACGGCGCCGCCTCCGGACCGGGACCGGGCGGCGGCGGTGGGACTGCGCCGACGGTCGCCGCCTCGGCGGGCGGAGCCTGGTTGCGGTTGCGTGACAGGAAGAACAGCAGCGCCGCGAGGCCCAGGACGACGACCACGATGAGGATCCAGATCCACACCGGGACGCCGTCGCCGCCCCCGCCGCCGGAGTCGGCGGACCGCGCGCTGATCTCGTTGGCCTCGCCCGGCGTCGGGGTCCAGGTGACGGTGGTGCCGTCGAGGTCGCCGTTGTGGTCGGTGACCTCCCCCGGGAACGTGATGGCGACGCTCATCTCGAGCGACTCCATCAGCTGGTCCATGTCGCCCAGCGGCATCTCCTCGCCGCCCAGCTCGCCCAGCTGGCCGGCCATGTCCTCGGGGTTGATGTCGGTCATGTCGAGGGTGCCGGTGACGACGATCTCCTCGCCCTCGTGGGTGATGCTGAAGTCCTGCTCCTCGGAGAACTCCGACAGCGGGACGTCCTCGAAGGTGTAGCGCTGGCCGACGAACTGGTCGTCCTCGTACTCCTCGACCTCCGTGCCTTCGGGGAGGTCCTCCATCTCGCCGAAGAGCGCGTCGGGGTCCTCGCCCATCGACTCGGCCATCGCGGACACGTCGCGGCTGAGGGCGAGGATCATCTCGCCGCCGACGGTGTCGTTCTCGGACACATCGAGCTGCATATCGACTTTGAAGCACCCGGTCAGCAACAGCGCCGACGCCGCCACTGCCAGGGCACGTACAGGTCGCGTTCGATTCATGGGCCGCAGCCTGGCACAACGATCACCGTTTCGGCACCTCCGGACGGGACCGGGATTCCGGGCGACGGTGATCGGCGCTCAGGCGGCGGCGCGCAGGATGTCCAGCGCGCTGTCGGCGTGCTTCTCCATGGCCAGCTCGCTGCGGACCACGCCCAGCAGGCGGGAGTCGGCGCCGATGACGAACGTCTGCCGCTTCACCGGGATCGCGCCGATGCGCCGCTTGACGCCGAACTGCGCCGCCACCGTGCGATCGGGGTCGCTGAGCAGCGGGAACCCGAGGTCGTTGCCGGCGTCGAAGGCCTGCTGCCGCTCGACGGCGTCGGCGCTGATGCCGACCGGCTGGGCGCCGGCGGCGGCGAACTCGGCCGAGAGGTCGCGGAAGTGGCAGGCCTCGGCCGTGCAGCCACGGCTCATCGCGGCGGGATAGAAGAACAGCACCACCGCGCCGGTGGCCAGCAACTCACTGAGCCGGCGCGGCGTGCCGGACTGGTCGGGCAGGACGAAATCGTCGACGACGTCTCCGACATCCATGCCTCCATCCTGCCACCGCCCCGATCAGGCGGTGACGGCCGCCAGGACCAGCAGCACCAGCGACGCCGCGAGCACCGCGACGCTCGCGACCGCCGGCGTCGCCGTCACCCCGCCCGACGGCTCGGACCGGCGCGCCTCCCAGCGCTGCCGCACCGCCAGCAGGGCCGGCGCCGGACGTCGTCCAGCCTGGGCGACGGCGTCGCGCTCCAGCACGCCGCCGGGGGTGACGTGCCGGTCGTAGAGGGCCGACATCGACGCCGGACCGGGCGCCGCGACGGCCCGGCACGCGACGTCGCCCGCGCGCAGCAGCAGCGACCAGCCGAACGTCGCCTCGTCGAGTGCGGACCAGCCGATCCGCACGTCGCGCAGCGGGTTGCGGACGGTGACGGCCGCGTCGTCGATGACCACCGCCGGCCGCCAGCACAGCACCCAGAACAGCCCGCTCGCCGCCGCGGCGAACAACAGGCCGGGGCCGCCCGGCGGCCACGTCGCCACCAGCCAGCCCAGTGCGGCGGCCCAGCCGGTAACCGCGACCGCCCGGGCCAGCGCGTGCCGCAGCACCACCGTGTTCGTCACGGGACGATCGTGGCATATCACCTGGAGCAACCGTTCTGACCGGCCGATGCGTCATCCTCTATATGCGTCGGCGATACAGGGTGGGGTGAGGGGATGCGGCTGCGGTCCGGTGCGGCCCTCGTCCTCGTGCTGCTCACCTGCTGCGGCGCGGCGGCCCAGATCGCCGGGCCGTCCGGCGCGAAGGCCGGCGAGGCGCCGCCGGCCACCCGCGTCTGCGACCTGATCAGCGCCGACGAGGTCCACTCCATCTACACCGGCCGGCGGATCGTGCTCACCGACTACGCCGGCCCGGTCGGTGACCCGTCGTTCGACAGCTGCCAGATCACCGTCGACCACGGCACCACCACCGGCCCGCAGATCCCGTTCCAGCTCCAGGTCTCCATCGACCCGGTGACGCCGGCCGAGCACCGGGAGCTGCTGGACGGGTACGCCGCCGACGGCCGGGGCCCGGCCACCGAGGTGCCCGGCCTGGGCGACGCGGCGCACTACGTCGGGGCGGGCCTCATGCAGGTCTACGACTCCGGCCGGCTGGTGCGCGTGCAGGGCGGCGGCGACCAGAACGCCGTCCGGCTGGCCGAGCTGGTGCTGCCGCGGCTGCCGGACCTCGCGCCGGCGCCGGAGCTGGGCACCGAGCCGGCCTGCGACGCCGTCACCGCGCAGGCCGAGGCGGTGCTGGGCACGCCGGCCGAGGAGCGCCGCGACCGCCAGACCGTCGACGAGCTGCGGTGCGAGTGGGCGGCCGGTCCCGACGTCCTGTCCGCGACGATCCGCGGTTACGGCGACGAAGTGGGCCGCATGTGGGCGGCGGAGCAGCCGGGCGCCGCGGCGATCGACGTCGGCGGGCTGCACGACAACGGCGTGTACCTGCCGACCGGCGGCGTCTACTTCTGGATGGGCCACCAGCAGGTCAGCATGTACGTCCGGCACCGGCCGCACGTGCCCGCCGACGACCGCGAGGCGCTGGTCAGGCTGGCCGGAGCGTTCGCCCCGACGCTGCTCGACGTCGCACCGCGCATCGCTCCGCCGCAGGCGCGCCTCTAGACCCCTTCGGCGCCGCCGCGGTGGATCACCAGCGGTCGTGCACCAGCGGCCGGATGCGCTCGGCGTAGACGCGCCCGATGGCCGCCGCCGTCGACGCGTCGAGCGGGGCGAGTCCGGCGGCGGCCGCGTTGGCGACGGCCTGTTCCGGGCCGCGGGCGCCGGGGATGACGACGGAGACGCCCGGCTGGTCGAGGATCCAGCGCAGCGCGAGCTGCGCCGTGCTGACGTCCGGCGGGGTCAGCGCCGCGATCTCGCGGGCGGCTCGACGCCGACCTCGAACGGGACGCCCGAGAACGTCTCGCCGACGTCGAACGCCTCGCCGGCGCGGTTGAAGGTGCGGTGGTCGTTCGGCCCGAACGTCGTCGACGCGTCGTAGCGGCCGGACAGCAGCCCGCTGGCCAGCGGCACCCGGGCGATGATGCCGACGCCGGCCGCGGCGGCCGCCGGGAGCACCTCGTCGATCGGCTTCTGGCGGAAGCAGTTGAGGATGATCTGGATGGTGGCCACCCCGGGCCGGCGCAGCGCGGCCAGCGCCTCGTCGCAGGTCTCGACGCTGACGCCGTAGGCCGCGGACCCGCTTCTCCTCGACCAGCGTGCCCAGCGCGTCGAAGACGGCGTCGCGCGAGTACACCTCGGGCGGTGGGCAGTGCAGCTGGACGAGGTCGAGCGTGTCGACGCCAAGGTTCTCGCGGCTGCGGTCGGTCCAGGCGCGGAACGCGTCGAGCGTGTACGCGCCGGCCACGTGCGGGTTCGCGCGGCGGCCCAGCTTGGTCGCGACGGTGAGCCCGGCGTCCGGACGGCGACGCAGCAGCTCACCGACGAACCGCTCGCTGCGGCCGTCGCCGTACACGTCGGCGGTGTCGACGAACGTCACCCCGGCGTCGACCGCCGCCTCCAGCGCGGCCAGCGCGGCGTCGTCGACGACGGTGCCCCAGTCGGCGCCGATCTGCCACGCCCCGAACCCGACCACGCCGACCGGCCGGCCGGTCCGTCCCAGCTCTCTCGTCTCCACCATCAACCTCTCATGTCTCGGGCGGAGCCTAGATCAGCGCGGCAGGTGCGCCTCGACGGCCCCGACCAACTCGTCCGACTCCGGCAGCACGCCGGGGCGGAACCGGCCGAGCACGGCGCCGTCGGCGGAGACCAGGAACTTCTCGAAGTTCCACTGGACGTCGCCGGCCTCGCCCTCAGCGTCGGCGACCTGGGTCAGCTCGGCGTACAGCGGCTGCTGGGTCGGGCCGTTGACGTCGGCCTTCTCGAACAGCGGGAAGGTGACGCCGTACGTGGTGGAGCAGAACTCCTGGATCTCCTCGGCGGTGCCGGGCTCCTGGCCGCCGAACTGGTTGCACGGGAAGCCGAGCACGGTGAACCCGCGATCGGCGTAGCGCTCCTGCAGCCGCTCGAGGCCCTCGTACTGCGGGGTCAGGCCGCACTTCGACGCGACGTTGACCAGCAGCAGGAGCGTGCCCTTGCGGTCCGCGAGCGAAGCGTCGGCGCCGTCGATGGTATGCAGTGGAATGTCGTACAGGCTGGTCAACGCGGGCTCCTCACGCCGGGCGGGTAGCTGCCCCTCGGAATGCAACCACACCGCCACCGCGGTTCTTCCGGACGGGTCGCATACTCGGCTGATGGAGATCCGCGACGCCCGGGCCGGCGACTGGCCGGCGATCTGGCCGATCCTGCAGGGGATCGTCGCCGCGGGCGAGACCTACACGCTGCCGCGCGACCTCGACGCCGAGACGGGCCGGCGCATCTGGCTGCTGGACCCGCCGGACCGCACGGTCGTCGCGGTCGATGACGACGGGACGGTGCTCGGCTCGGCGAAGATGAACCGGAACCACCTGGGACCGGCGTCGCACATCGCCAGCGCCAGCTTCATCGTGGCGCCGGAGCACTCCGGCCGGGGCGTCGGCCGCGCCCTCGGCGAGCACGTCCTCGACTGGGCCCGCGCCGCGGGGTACCGCGCGATGCAGTTCAACGCGGTGGTCGAGACGAACACCCGAGCGATCGCACTGTGGCGATCGCTCGGGTTCGAGGTCGTCGGGACGCTACCGGAGGGCTACCTGCACCCGGTGCACGGCTACGTCGGGCTGCACATCATGCACCGCCGCCTCTAGCGGCCCTACCAGTAGTGCCGGCGGCCGGCCAGCGGGCGGCCGGCGGCGCCCGCGACGTACAACACCGCTCCGACGATCAGCAGGATGATGCCGATGGTCGTCAGGATGCCGACGCTCGTGAACAACCCGATCAGCAGTAGTACGACACCCAGGATGATCATCCCAGCTCCTTTGCCCCTTATTGGACTTTCGTGACGCACCGGTACATACCCGGCACGTCACCGTCCAATCGGGCGCGGGAGCTAGGAGGCCGGCTCGAGGTCGCGGCGGCGCAGGTCGCTGAGCCAGGCGTCCACCCGCCCGGTGTCGGGGCCGGGCGACAGGAACGACGCCGCGGCCGCCTCGTCCAGCTGCTGCTGCAGCTCCATCCGGTAGGCGTCGATCTGCTCCCAGGGCAGCGCGCCGGCCCGGACGGTGGCCAGCCGCTCGCGGTGCTCGTCGGACGCGACGCCGACGTCGCCGGTGCGCAGCAGCGCCTGCCCCTCGACCAGCAGGCGCAGCAGGTCGGCCGCGGCGGCCGCCTGCTCGACGTCGGGCCCGTCGTCGCCGGCCAGCCGGGTGAAGCCGGCCAGCACGTGGTCGGCGTAGGCGGCGGAGATGGTCTGCGACAGGAAGGCCGGGCGCAGGTCCAGCAGCTCCTGCCCGACCGCGCCGACCCACACCCGGCGCGGCGACCACAGCAGCTCCAGGCAGACCGGGTCGGCGTCGAGGGCCAGCCGGCAGAACCGCTCGACCTCCCACGACAGCCACGACGGACCCGGCCCGGCGACCTGCTCAGGCGGCTTGCGCAGTGACCAGAACGCCGCCGTGGGCGCCTGGTAGACGGCGCGCACCGTCAGCTCGGCGCCCGGGTCGGCGAGCGGTTCGCCGACGGCGGCGGCGTACAGCGTGCGCGCGACGACCAGGTCGTCCGGCGCCGCGGCGCGGACCGGCTCGGGCAGCTCGGACGGCGGGTCGGCGAGCGTGCTCAGCTGGTCGGGACCCGCCTCGACCACCTGACCGTCGGCCAGGGCGATGGTGTACGTGCCGTCGGCCTCGCGGACGACGCGACCGGCGAGGCCGCGGCCGGTCCCCGGGACGGCGGCATCGGCCGGCGTGCCGTGGACGACGACCTGCATGCCGACCGGGACTCGCGCAGGGGCGCTCAGGCGAGACATGCTGACCATTCTCGCCCGCCACCTGTGCGCCCGTCCGACGATCCATCGGGTTTCAACCGTTTGGACCGGAACCTTTGCATCGGCAGGTATCAGAACCGCCGGTAGGTTGAGGGCATGAGCGAGCAGCAGTGGACCGCGGTCGACCAGTATCTCGTCGAGCACCTGCTCGCCCCCGACCCCGTGCTCGACGACGCGCTGGGCGCCAGCGACGCGGCCGGGCTGCCGGCCATCAACGTCGCACCCAACCAGGGCAAGTTCCTGCACTTGCTGACGCAGATCGCGGGGGCCCGGCGGGTGCTCGAGATCGGCACGCTGGGCGGCTACAGCAGCATCTGGCTGGCCCGGGCGCTGCCCGCCGACGGCCGGCTGATCACGCTCGAGGCCGACCCGCCCACGCCGAGGTCGCCACGGCCAACCTCGCCCGGGCCGGGCTGAGCGACCGCGTCGACGTGCGGGTCGGCAAGGCGCTGGACACCCTCCCGCAGCTGCAGGCCGAGGGCGCCGGGCCGTTCGACCTCGTCTTCATCGACGCCGACAAGCAGAGCAACGCCGACTACGTGGGCTGGGCGCTGCGGCTGGCGCGACGCGGCACCGTCATCGTCGTCGACAATGCCGTGCGCGCGGGCCGGGTGGTCGACGCCGATACGGGCGACGCGGCCGTCGACGGCACCCGCCGGCTGTACGAGTACGTCGCCGCCGAGCCACGGCTCACCGCGACCGCCGTCCAGACCGTCGGCACCAAGGGCTACGACGGCTTCCTGCTCGCCGTCGTGACCGCCGACGTCTGAGGGCGGCGCGGGGCGCTACGCGGACCGGAGGAACCGCTCGCCCATCTCGCGCAGATAGTCGCTCAGCTCGGCCGGCTCGACGACGTCGAACTCGGCACCGATGGCGCCCAGCGCCAGCGCCGGCCAGTCCAGCGAGTCGACGTTCATGGTGAGCCGGCAGGAGCCGTCGTCGATGGCCTCGACCGTCCCCCAGCCCCACATCTGCGCGTTCACGTCGCCGACCGGCGCCCGCACGTCGACGACCACGTGGTAGCGGTTCGGGATGGCGGCCAGGCGCTCGTGCACGAACGTCGCGGCGTCGCCGGCCGGCAGCTCCCGCGGCCGGAACCGGGCACCGGTCGCGACCGGCTCGGTCAGCCGGTCGACCCGGAACGTGCGCCAGTCGTGCCGCTCGACGTCCCAGGCGACGAGGTACCAGCGGCGCCCGCGCGACACCAGCCGGTACGGCTCGACCAGCCGGCCGGTCGCCGTGCCGTCGCGTGAGGTGTAGCGGAACCGCAGCCGCTCGTCGTCGCGGCAGGCCTGGGCGATGACCGTCAGGGCGTCGGAGTCGACTCGCGGGCCGTAGCCGGGGATCGTCGGGACGGTGTACGTGTGCAGCGCGTCGACCCGGCGGCGCAGCCGCGGCGGCAGCACCTGCACCACCTTCGTCAGCGCCCGAACCGACGTCTCCTCGATGCCGCCGACGCCACCGCCGGCGGCCGTGCGCAGGCTGACCGCGATGGCCACCGCCTCCTCGTCGTCGAGCAGCAACGGCGGCAGCGCGGCGCCGGCCTGCAGCTGGTAGCCGCCGGCGACGCCGCGGTTCGCGTCGACCGGATAGCCGAGCTCGCGCAGCCGGTCGACGTCGCGGCGCAGCGTGCGCGGACTGACGCCGAGCCGGTCGGCCAGTTCCTCCCCCGGCCAGTACCGATGCGTCTGCAGCAGGGACAGCAGCCGGAGCATCCGAGCACTCGTGTTCGCCATGAATCCAGAGTCCTCGCTATTGAGGTCAGAAAGTGGCCTGAATGCACTTTAGCGTAGTCCACATGACCACCACGATGATCCAGACCAAGGGTCTGACCAGGCACTTCACCGTCAAGAAGGATACGGTCGAAGCCGTACGCGGGCTCGACCTGCGGGTCGCGGAGGGCGAGCTGGTCGCCCTGCTCGGGCCGAACGGCGCCGGGAAGTCGACGACGTTGCGCATGCTGACGACGCTGATCCCGCCGACCTCCGGCACCGCGACCGTCGCCGGCTACGACGTCGTCGCGCAGCAGCGCGAGGTGCGCCGGGTCATCGGCTACATCGGCCAGGGCAACGGCGCGGCGCACGCCCAGCGCGGCCGCGACGAGCTGGTCAGCCAGGG
Organism: Jiangella alkaliphila; assembly: GCF_900105925.1. Lineage (NCBI taxonomy): Bacteria > Bacillati > Actinomycetota > Actinomycetes > Jiangellales > Jiangellaceae > Jiangella > Jiangella alkaliphila. The sequence continues at coordinate 1,225,884 of NZ_LT629791.1, forward strand.
CCGGGCGTACGGCATGAGCGTGCGCGACGCGAAGGAGCGGGCGGCCGAGCTGATCGCATCGCTGGACCTCGCTGCCGTCGCGGACCGGCCGGTGTCGTCGCTGTCGGGCGGGCAGAAGCGGCGGCTGGACATCGCGATGGGCCTCATCCACGCGCCGCGGCTGCTGTTCCTCGACGAGCCGTCCACCGGGCTGGACCCGCAGAACCGGGCCAACCTGCAGGAGCACATCCTAAAGCTGCGCGCCGAGCACGGCACGACGATCGTGCTGACGACGCACTACCTCGACGAGGCCGACGCGATGGCCGAGCGGGTCATCGTCATCGACCACGGCACCGTCATCGCCGACGACAGCCCGGCCCGGCTCAAGGCCGACCACTCGGGCGACCTGATCACGCTCGGCTTCGGGTCCGTCTCGGACGCGGTGCGGGCGGCCGCGCGTCTGGACGCACTCGAGGGCGCGGCCGTGACCGCGAGCGGCGCGACGGTCGAGGTGCGGGCCGAGGGCGGGCCGCGGCTCGTCCCGGGCATCATCCGCGACCTCGACGCCACCGGCATCGCCGTCGAGTCCACCGCCGTCAACCGGCCCACTCTCGACGACGTGTTCCTCAACCTCACCGGTCGCAGCCTCCGCGAGGGTGGCACCGCGACCGACACCGTCTCCGCCGAGGAGGTCGCAGCATGAGCAGCACGACCGTGATAACCGACACCGTCACCGTCTTCAGCCGCGAGCTGCGGCCCGTCCTGCGCGACCCGTTCTCGGTCGTGTTCAGCATGATCCAGCCGCTGGTGTTCCTCGGGCTGTTCGCGCCGCTGCTCCCCGAGGTCGAGGGCGGCTCCGCGCTGCAGTGGTTCGTGCCCGGCATCGTGGTGATGTCGTGCCTGTTCAGCACCTCGTTCACCGGGTCGAACCTGCTGTTCGAGATCCAGACCGGCGCGCACGAGCGCATGCTGGTCACGCCGCTTCGGCGGCCGGCGCTGATCGTCGGCCGGGCCCTGAAGGAGATCGTCCCGATGATCGTGCAGACGGCGATCATCGTCGCGGTCTGCACCCCGTTCGGCTTCGACCTGCACCTCGGCGGCGTCGTGGTCGGCGTGCTGATCCTGTCGGTCATGGCGGTGGGACTGGGCGCGCTGTCGTACACGCTGGCGCTGGCGTCGAAGAACACCGAGTGGCTGTTCTGGACTGTGCAGCAGACGGTGCTGTTCCCGCTGTTGCTGCTGGCCGGCATCCTGCTCCCGGTCGACGACGGGCCCGGCTGGCTGCGGGCGCTGTCCAGCGCGAACCCGCTGACCTACGTCGTCGACGCGGAACGGGCCCTCTTCAACGGCGAGTTCCCGGCGTCGACCGTGCTGTCCGCCGTGGTCGCCTCGGTCGCCGTCGCGGTCCTCGGCCTGGCGGTCGGCACCCGGGCGATGCGCCGCTCGTCCTAGCCCTCACCCCATGGGGTCATCGGGGCCGGCCGCCGACGTGCGGCCGGCCCGATGTCGCGCGAGACCGGCTCAGCGCGGCGGGACCTGCCTGACCCGGCGCTCGCGCACGTCCGGCAGGTGCTGCGCCGCCGCGACGAAGTCACCGTCGTCGTGCAGGACAGTCAGACTGTGATGCGCGGCCGTGGCGCAGACCAGCAGGTCGACGATCGAGAGCGCCTGGTGCATGCCCTTGCGCAGCAGCCTGTACTGCGCGGACTCGATCCAGCGCCATGCGTCCTTGGGCACGGAGACGTCGGGATAGAGCGCGTCGAACATGGCCGACATCTGGTCGTATTCGTCGATGTCGCGCGCCGAGCGGCGGAACTCGGATCGCTGCGGCGGGCAGGAGCCGACCGCACCGGCACTGATGACTTCGCCCCAGGCTGCGCGCAACTCGTCAGAACGCAGGATGCGCCAGAGCGCGGAGGAGTCGATAAGGTACCTGATCAACTACCGGGTTCCCTGTCGGCCTGGCGACGACGCTCCCAGCCTTCGTAGTCCCAGGCCTGCGACAACGTCGCGAAGGTCTCGAGGGCTTCGATGCGCCGGTGGCGGGCCGCGTACTCGCGAAGTGCGGTGTTCACGGTCTCCTTCTTGGTCTTCGCGCCCGACAGCCGCATGGCCTCCGCCAGGACGTCGTCGTCGATATCGATCTGAGTCACGGACATGACGCACCCCCGATGTGGCCGATGTACAAAGACTCTACATCACAGCAACATTCAGCCGTGTCGGCGGCGCCTGGCGGCTTCGCTCAGGTCACGGACAAGTGCGGGGCGGGGAACACGCCGCCGGGGTCGCGGTCGCGCTTGATCGCCGCCAGCCGGGCCAGGGTCTGCGGCGGGAAGGCCTCGCCGGCCAGTGCGGCCGCCGCCGGGCCGCCGAGGAAGTTGAGGAACGGCAGGCCGGTGCTCCACGGCCGGAGCCGGTCCAGCAGCGCCGCCGCTGCCGCCGGGTCCATCGCGACGGTGGCCAGGCTGAACTCGGCGTCGTGGTGGTCGAGGGCGCGCGGGTGTTCCGGCGGCCGGGCCAGCGCCCCGCCGAGCCTCCGCACGTCGGCCACGATCACGCCGCCCGGCGCGGCCGGCCCGGCCACCTCGACCAGGGCGTCCACGGCCGCGGCGTCGAGCGAACGGAGCATGAGCGAGCGCTCGTCGTAGCCGATCGGCTCGGTCGGGTCGTTGTAGACGGCCGCGATGTCGGCCGACGACATCGGCGCGACGGTGTCGGCCACCAGCGGCCCGAGCTCGCGCAGCGGCCGCACCAGGGCCGCGCCCTCGTCCGGGGAGCCGGCGAACGCGATGCGGACGTGCGCCGTCAGCCGGCCGCGCAACGGCTCCGGCACGACCGGCAGGTCCGGGAGCCGCACGAAGGCCAGGGCGGTGTTCATCGCGTCCGGCAGGTCGGCGGACCAGTCGCGCCAGGCGTGCGCCACCGCCGCCGCACGGTCAGCCGCGAAGATCAGACCGCCGCCGTACAGCTCCGGCAGCGCGACCAGCTCGATCTCGGCCGCGGTGACGATGCCGAAGCCGCCCTTGCCGCCGCGCAGCGCCCAGAACAGGTCGGCATGGCTGTCCGGTGAGACGGTGACCAGGTCGCCGCCCGCGGTGACGACCTCCAGGCGACGGACCCGGTCGGCGGCCCAGCCGAACGTCCGCCCGAGCACCGGCAGACCACCGCCGAGCAGGTACGAGACCGCTCCGACCAGCGGCGACGATCCGTTGAGGGGCGCCAGCCCGGCGGCCGCGGCCGGCTCGATGACCTGGTGCCAGCGCACCCCGGCCTCGACCCGGACCAGGCGGGCGCCGGCGTCGAGCCGCACGCCGTCCAGTCGCCGCGTTCTCACCAGCACGCCGCCGTCCAGCGGGGCGCCGGCGCCGTGGCCGGTGGCCTGGGCGGTGACCTGCAGGCCCTGGCCGGCGGCGAACCGCACCGCCGAGGCGACGTCGGCGGCCGACGCCGCGACGACGACCAGGGCGGGCCGGTGGTCGACGGCGAGGTTGAAGCCGGACCGCTCGCGGTCGTAGCCGTCGTCGCCGGGCAGGAGGACGGGTCCGTCGATGCGGCGCGCGAGGTCGGCGACCGCCGGGAGATCTGTGGTGTCCATTCCTCGATCCCACCCGAGCCGTCGAGCCCGGACCAGGCCGAAGCCGCACGTACAGTTATCACCAACAGTGATCAATCGGGGAGGTCCGTGGAGCTGCGCCAGCTCGCGTACTTCGTCGCCGTCGCCGACGAGGGCGGGTTCGCGCGCGCCGCCGAGGCCCTGCACGTCGGCCAGCCCGCCGTCAGCCAGCAGCTGCGCCGGCTCGAGCGCGAGCTCGGCGTGGTGCTGTTCGACCGGACGACGCGGCGGGTCCGGCTCACCGCCGAGGGCGACCGGCTGCTGCCGGAGGCGCGGGCCGTCCTCGCCGCGGCGGAACGCACCCGCCGCCTGGCCGCCGAGCTCGCCGGCGCCGGTTCGCTGCGGCTCGGGACCAGCCCGGCGCCCGGCCGGCGGCTGCCGACGCTGCTCGCGGCCCTCGCCGAGCGGGCGCCGGAGCTGCGGGTCCGGCTGAGCACGGTGAAGCTGGCCGACCGGCTCGCGTCCGTGCGGTCCGGCGTGCTGGACGCCGCCCTCGTCCGCGACGTCACCGACGCACCGGACCTGGAGCTGCTCGCGCTCTGGACCGAGCCGGTCGTCGTGGCGCTGCCGGCCGGGCATCCGCTCACGGCCCACGAGACGGTGCGGCTGAGCCACCTGGGCGACCTGCCGGTCCGGCTGGCCGATCCACGCGCCAACCCGCCGTTCCATGCGCTGGTGACCGCCGCCTTCCGCGCCGCCGGCATCGACCCGCCGGCCGGCCCGCCGTTCACGTCGCTGCGCGAGACGCTCGCCGACCTCGCGCACGCCGCGCCGTCATGGACGCCGTTCTACGAGGTCGGGCCGCCACCGCCGATGCCCGGCGTCGCCTACCGCCGGCTCGGCTCGCTGGTCTCGACGACGTATCTCGCGGTCCGCGCCGACCCGCCGCCGGCCGCGATCAGGCAGCTGCTGGCCGCCGCCCGCGACATCGAAGGGCCGTCCGTCTGACGCGGCTGTCACACCGCGGGCCGGTGGCCGGTCTTCCGGAACGTCGGGCACCTCCGGCTCGACGCCATCGAAGGAGGACCGGATCATGACCATGCCGATCGCTCGAGCCGTCAGCCACGCCGGGAGGCGGCCGCCCAGGTGGGTGGTCCTCCTCGCCGCGGTCGCCCTCCTCCTGGTCAGCGTCACCTCGGCACAGAGTGTCGCCCAGGCCGGACGCCCGGGCCCGCCGAAGCCGACCATCGTGCTGGTGCACGGCGCCTGGGCCGACGCCTCGAGCTGGAACAACGTCACCGAACGGCTCCAGGACGACGGCTACACGGTCAGGGCGATCGCCAACCCGCTGCGCTCACTGGCCACCGACGCCGCGTCCGTGCGGGCGTTCCTGGACACGCTGACCGGGCCGATCGTCCTCGTCGGCCACTCCTACGGCGGCGCCGTGATCACCAACGCGGCCACCGGGAGTCCGAACGTCGAGGCGCTCGTCTACATCAACGCGTTCGCGCCGGACGAGGGGCAGAGCCCGCTCGAGCTGGCCGGGCCGGACTCCGCGCTGTCGGCCGACCCGTTGACCGTCTTCGACTTCGTGCCCGCCGGCCCGCCCGGCCCCACCACCGACCTGTACCTCAAGGAGACGGTCGTCTTCGACTCGTTCGCGACCGGACTGAGCCGAGACGACAAGGCGCTCGTGTGGGCCACGCAGCGGGCGGCCGCCTTCGGCGGGCTGGCCGAGACCTCCGGGCCGCCCGCCTGGGAGACGATCCCGTCCTGGACGCTGATCGGGCTCAAGGACGAGATCATCCCGCCGGACGTCCAGCGGGCGATGGCCGAGAACGCCGGCGCCACCATCAGCGAGTACAACGCCGGACACCTCGGCCTGATGTCGGACTCCCGCACCGTCACCCGGCTGATCGAGCGGGTCGCACGGGCGAGCGTCCACTAGGGCCAGCGTGTCTCCTAAAGATCGGCGGTGGGGCCGGGATTGTTGGTCTCATGTCGCGTGAGGCGTTGTTGACCGATGCGCAGTGGGCGCGGATCGAGCCGTTGATGCCGTCGTCGGAAGGGCAGCGCGGTCGTCCGTTCAGGGAGCACCGGCAGGTCCTGGAGGGGATCATCTACTGATTCCGGACCGGGGTCGCGTGGCGGGATCTGCCGGCGTCGTTCGGGCCGTGGCAGACGGTGTGGAAAACGTCACCGCCGGTTCAGCGGTGACGGCACCTACGACAAGATCCACACCCGGTTGCTGGCCGAGGCCGACGCGGCCGGTGAGCTCGACTGGATCGTCAGCATCGACTCCACGATCATCCGAGCGCACCAGCACGCTGGGTCCCTGGCCAGAGGCGCGGGGGGAACTGTGGAATCACACGAACCTGCGCCAGGAGCCCGTTGAGCACGCGCAACGTCGTCGAACGCGGCTTCAACCAGCTCAAGCAGTGGCGAGCACTGGCCAGCAGGTACGACAAACTCGCCATCACCTACCGAGGAGGCGTCGTGCTCGCTGCCATCACCATCTGGCTACGCCAATAAGGAGACACGCTAGTTGTATAGATCTGGAAAGAGCCCGAATCATCGCCTCGGCGTGACGATTGCGGCGGGCAACCTTTGCACGCCGCAACCCAGTGCGATTCAACGAATCATTGGTCGCCTGCACCTGCGTCATGCTCGGGGCGCGAGATCAATGGCAACCGTCCCCCTCTTCGAAGCTCGGAAATGACGCTCATCGTGGCCCGGTCGATCGTCGACAATGGCCCGGTCTGCCGTACGCAGAGGAATCGCGAGTGGGGAGCGCCTGGGAGCCGCCCTTCGCCCCCGAGCCGGCACCGGGTCCGCCGCGCGGGCGCTGCGCGCGCGAGACTGCCCACACAGATGTCGGGACTCGCGGGCCTCCCGGGCATCGTCATCGTCCGGCCGACCGGTACAACGTGACACCGGCTGATGTCGGCGTCGGCGCGTGTTCGACAAAATCTCTGACTATGACGCGACTCTGTCCCGATTTCGGCGAAACATCCACCGCACCTTCGGCGTAAAGATCACCGGCAGGCTGACCCTCTGACCAGGTCGCGGCCAGCGATTCCCCGAGGTTACGACCGCGACGGGCTGGCTCCAGATTCGGCATGGCACGGCGGGGATTTACGCGGTCGCTCGCTCACTGTGCCAGGAACGCGCTCACCATCGGCAGCACGAGGTCGGGTCGAATGACCTCGAGGTGCGTGGTGCCGGGGAGGATCGCCAATTGCGCGTTGGGCACAGACTGCTTCATGTCGACGGCGTGCTCCAGGCGGACGAAGTCGGTGTCGCCGATGATGATCAGGATGGGCATGGTCAGCCTGGCCAGCTGTTCGTTCGACCATCCCTCGAAGTCGTGCACCTCGGACTGTGCCTTCGGCACGAACTCGTAGAATCCGTCCGGGTTCGGGGCCACCTCGGTGTACGCGCGGATCATCGCGGCGCCCTGCTCCTCGGTCGGCATCCGCGGTGAATCCAGCTGCACGTCGGTGATCTCCGAGTAGTAGGCAACGGATCTGGTCCGCCCGAAGTGGGAGGCGGCCAGTACCAGCCGGCGGACGCGCTCCGGTGCTCGGACGGCGACCTCGGTCGCGGTCAGCCCGCCCAGGCTGAAGCCGAAGAAGTCGGCCTGGTCGATGTTCAACTGATCGAGCAGCGTTATGACGTCCTCGGCGCACTGCCGGATGGTGAAGGGGCGGTCGCTGTCGGCGGTGTGCCCGTGTCCTTGCAGTTCGACGCCGATCACCTTGCGCTCGGCGCTCAGCGACCCCAGCACCGCGCCGAAGCTCAGGTGGAAGGTGTACGCGCCGCCGTGGAGCATGATGAGCGGCGGGCCGGGATGCTCGGCGCCATGGATCTCGTAGTAGAGATCAATGCCGTTCACGGCGGCATAGGCTCCTTGGGTCATCTGGCGGATCCTCTCGGTCAACGTCTCGGGGCGTAGGCCAGCACGACGGTGCCATTGCCGACCTCGGTCACACCGATCAGGTCAACCGCCGTCGTGGCGAGGCCTGACAGCAGCGACTCACCGGACCCCGCGATGAACGGCGACACGCTGAGGTGCAGCTCATCGATCAGTCCGGCCTCGAACAACCCCCGGCTGAACAGGCCGTTGCCGTATTTGATCAGAGTTCCGTCGCCCGACTCCTTCAGACTGGCGACCGCCTCGACCGCGTCGCCGCCCTCCAGGATCTCGGCGTTCCACGTGGTTTCGGTCAGCGTGCGGGAGGCGACGTACTTCGGCAGCGAGTTGATCGTGTCGGCGACGTCGCCGGTCATGGTCGGCCACGTCTGTGCGAAGCCCTCGTAGGTCACGCGGCCGAGCAGGATGCCGACCGCCGAGGACAGCAGCCCCAGCTGGTACTCGAAGTGCTGGTCACCCGGAACGACCTGCTGCTGGCCGGTCCACCACGCCTCGCCCGCCTGTCTCCCGTCGATCGACACATGGTCGTATTCGATCAGTTTCCGCATGCCGGGATTCAACCATCCGGCCGATCCGCCGGTCTTGTACTGAAGCGAAACGCCTCACAACGCGAGGAACGAGATGCGGGACCTCAGCTCGCTCGGAGTCTGACCGGTGGCCCATCGCATCGCCCGCGCAAGGTGGGGGTGGTCGTAGTATCCGCCGCCGATCACCGCATCGGCGATCGATCCACCTGCCGCGAGCAACGCGGCCGCCTTCCGCGCCTGCTCGATGCTGCTGACCTTGCGATGAGACAGTCCGACGGCTCGGCGGAATCGGAGTTGCGCGATCCGGACCGACATGCCGCGCGGGCGTTCGCCGTGCTGGATGTCGTCGACGAGCGGATCGAGGAGCAACAGTCCGGCGCGCGCCAGCCGGCTGACGAAGACATCCACGTTCTGCGCTGTCGGCATCTCCCACTCCCGGTTGTCCAGCACGATCCGGTCGCCCGGCAGGATCGGCAGCAGCGCGTCCTGCCGATCGACCAGAGCCGAAGGCGGGAACTGGGGCAGATACACGCCGAGCCGGAACTCCACGCCGAAGAACTCCCAGCCCTCCTCGCACATCACCACGGCGCTCGACTGCTCCGGTCCGCGCAGATGCACGGACGTCACTCCCTCCGGGCTCCGGGCGAACGCGAGCATCGACGAGGTCTTGACCGCAGAGGCGAACCCGGTCGTGGCCTCACACGTCGACCACCACACCCGTTGCACCAGGGGCTGGTCGACGGCGGTCTCATCGAACACCAGGTCCACTCCGCCGATTCTAGAACGATCCGTGATCGGCCGAACCAATCGTTACCAAGAGCCGACGCCCACGCCGCGGCGGCTGGCACCTGAACGATCGTGGGAACTCCTGTCGTGCGATCTTCGGTGCCCAGCGAACCTCGGACGATGACCGTCAGAGTGAGCTAGGGATTCAACCCGGCTTGACGAACATAGAAGGATCCCTAGTGGGTGGGTCCCGCCCGGCGGCCCGGCCTCACGCCGGGCGGGGGCTCCTCCGCGGTGCGCTGGAACACCAGGCAGTAGTCGCCGGTGAGCCACTCGGGCTGCTCGTCCCAGCACAGGAACGTCTCCTGCCGGAATGTCAGGTGCCGGCCGACGATGCGGCCGACGTCCCAGGCGAGGGTGGTGGCGACGCCGTCGTCGACCATGTTGCCGACGTTGAGGACGAGGTGGCCCCACGGCCGCAGCAGCCCGGCGACCTGGCCGAAGATGCGGTCCAGCTCGCCGAGGTAGGACCCATAGTCGCCATCGAGGGTCTCGTAGGCGTTGAGCGGGTTCTCCGGGTGGTTCTCCAGCGTCATGTACGGCGGCGACGTCAGGCACAGGTCGACCGGCCGATCGACCAGCGCCCCGACCTTGCGGGCGTCGCCGGTGATGACCTCGCCGGCGCCGCCGAGCCGGCGGCGGACCATCTCCGCGCGCTCCGCCAGCAGCTCGATGCCCAGGCCGGACCGGCCCATCCGCTCCGCGACGACCAGCGTGGTGCCGAACCCGGCGAACGGGTCGAGCACCAGCTGACCGGGGAGGGAGTACTCGGCGATGACCGTCTCGGCCAGGTTCTCGGTGAAGTGGACGTTCTCGTCGGCCTCCACGTAGCGCTCGTTGACGAGGTCGTCCATCCACTGCTGCAGCCAGGGCCTCATGCGGACCATCTTGCTGGACCGGCCGCCAACGCGCTGCCGGGACCCGGGCCGTACGCTGCTCGCTGTGAGCGCGGAACGGACGAACTGGGCGGGCAACCTCACCTACGCCGCCACGCTGATCCACACGCCGGCGTCGGTCGAGGAGCTGCAGGAGCTCGTCGCGCGCACCGGGCGCATCCGGGCCCTGGGCAGCCGGCACTCGTTCAGCGACGTCGCCGACACGACCGGCGAGCTGGTCTCTGTCGCCGGGCTGCCGCCGCCGGTGGACGTCGACGCGGCGGCACGGACGGTGACGGTCGCGGCCGGGCTGCGCTACGGCGACGTCGCCGAGGAGCTGCACCGGCAGGGCTGGGCGCTGCACAACCTCGGCTCGCTGCCGCACATCTCGGTTGCCGGGGCGGTCGCGACGGCGACCCACGGGTCCGGCGACGGCAACGGCAACCTCGCGACGGCGGTGGCCGGGCTGCACCTGGTGCGCGCCGACGGCGAACTGGTCACGCTGCGCCGCGACGACCCCGACTTCGACGGCGCCGTCGTGGCGCTCGGCGCGCTCGGCGTCGTGGTGGCGGTGACGCTCGACGTCGTGCCCGCGTTCGAGGTCCGCCAGGTGGTCTACGACGACCTCCCGCTGCGCACCGTCGCCGAGCGGTTCGACGAGATCTTCGCCGCCGCCTACAGCGTCAGCGTCTTCACCGACTGGGCGAGCGGGACGGCGCGCGGCTGGGTCAAGCACCGGGTCGAGGACGGCGACGGCTGGACGCCGGACCCGCACTGGCTGGGCGCCCGGCTCGCCGACGGAGCGCGCAACCCGGTGCCGGGCATGCCCGCAGCCAACGCCACCGAGCAGCAGGACGTGGCCGGGCCCTGGTACGACCGGCTGCCGCATTTCCGGCTCGAGTTCACCCCGAGCAGCGGCGCGGAGCTGCAGTCCGAGTACCTGGTGCCGCGCGACCACGCGGTCGAGGCGTTCGGCGCCCTCGCGCGGCTGGCCGGCCGGATCGCCCCGCTGCTGCACATCTCCGAGATCCGCACCGTCGCCGCCGACGACCTCTGGCTCAGCTCGTCCTACGGCCGCGACGTCGCCGGCTTCCACTTCACCTGGAAGCAGGACCCGGACGGCGTCGGCCCGGTGCTGGCGGAGATCGAGCGCGCGCTGGCCCCGTACGACGCCCGGCCGCACTGGGGCAAGCTGTTCACCGTCGATCCCGGCCAGGTGCGCGAGCGGTACCCGCGGCTGGCCGACTTCCGCCGGCTGCGCGGCGCGTACGACCCCGATGGCCGGTTCGGCAACGCCTTCCTCGACCGCTACATCGGCTGACGCGGAACCGGCGGCGCACACGCGCCGTCGAATCGGGCATGAGGCGGTGGTTTGCCGGCCTTGTCTCCTTGGGCATGCTCGCCGGTTGCACGTTCGGTTCAGACGACGAAGACGGTGCGATCGCCGTCATGGGGTTGACGTCCTTCGATGCCTGCGAGGACGTCCTGGAGCACCTGAAGACGGAGGCGCTGCACCGGGTCGGGCCGTGGGGCCTCGGCACCGGCACCGACATGTACCCGATGCCGGCCGGCGCCGAACAGGACGTCGCCGCCGAGGACTCCGGTGCGTTCGCCGCGCCCGGGGGACGGATGGTGGCGACGACAGCGGCGGCGCCGCCCGGCAACCGCACTCCACCACGAACGTGCAGGAGGCCGGCGTCGACGAGCCCGACGTCGCCAAGACCGACGGGCGGGTGCTGGTCACCGCGGCCGGCGGCGACCTGCGCATCGTCGACGTCACCGGCGCCGCGCCGCGCGAGGTCGGCCGGCTGCCGCTCACGGTCCCGTCCGGAAGCCCGGAGGCGGGCCCCGAGTTCGCCCCGGAGTACGCCGATGCCTCGGTGTTCCTGGCCGGCGACCGCGTCGTCGCGCTGGTCAGGCAGAACACGATGATCGCCTACGACACCGCGATGAGCAGCTACCCCGGCGGCGGGATGCCGTCGACGACCGCGGTGCTGCTGATCGACATCTCCGACCCGGCGGCGCCGGTGGTCGAGTCGCGGCTCGAGGTCGAGGGCAACTACCTCGACGCCCGCATGGTCGACGAGACCGTCCGGCTGGTCGTCAGCTCCTACCCCAAGCTGCAGTTCCCGATGACGGAGCAGGACTACAACCTGCCGGAGGACGAGCTCACCGAGCGCAACCGCGCCGTCGTCGAGGCGTCCACCATCGCCGACTGGCTGCCGTCGTACAGGTTCACCAGCGGCGACGACGAGCCGGTGACCGACCAGCTGGTCGGCTGCGAGCAGCTGAGCCGGCCGGACGACTTCACCGGCTACTCCACGCTCAGCGTGCTGACGTTCGACCCGGCCGAGGGGCTCAGCGCCGACGGCACCGTCGGCGTGCTGACCGACGGCGACACCGTCTACGCCAGCCCCGACCGCCTCTACGTCGCGACCACGCGGTGGGGCGACCCGTTCCCGGCCGACGAGCGCTCGATCCGGCCGATGCCCGAGCCCGGCGAGATCACCACTGGCATCCACGCGTTCGACATCACCGGCAACGTCGCCGCGCGGTACCTGGCATCGGGCGAGGTCGAGGGCCGCATCATCGGCCGGTACGCGATGTCCGAGCACGAGGGCGTCCTGCGCGTCGCCACGACCATCGACGACTGGACCGGCAACACCGACACCAGCGAGAGCGTGCTCTACACGCTCGAGGAGGGCGACGGCGAGCTGGTCCCGCTGGGGCAGGTCGGCGGCCTGGGCAAGGGCGAGCAGATCTACGCCGTCCGCTACTTCGGCGACACCGGCTACGTCGTGACGTTCCGGCAGGTCGACCCGCTCTACGTGCTGGACCTGTCCGACCCGGCCGCCCCAGCCGTCACCGGCGAGCTGAAGATCACCGGCTACTCGTCGTACCTGCACGACGGCGGCGACGACCGGCTGATCGGCGTCGGCCAGGAGGCGTCCACCGACGGCAGAACCGTCGGCGCGCAGGTCTCGCTGTTCGACGTCGCCGACCCCAGCGCACCGACCAAGCTGGACGGCCACGTCGTCCCGGACGCGTGGTCGCAGACGGAGTGGGACCCGCAGTCGTTCCTGTTCTGGCCCGACACCGACCAGGTCGTCGTGCCGCTGGAGACGATGACGGGGCCCAGCGCGCTGGTCGTCCAGCTGGGCGACGACACCGTCACCGAGCAGGGGCAGATCACCCGCACCGAGGCGCCGCGAGAGGGCTGGACCCAGCTGCGCCGCAGCATCGTCGTCGGCGACGCGCTCTACACCGTGTGGCAGGACGGCGTGCAGGTCAACGGGCTGGACGACCTCCAGCCGCGCGGCTGGCTCGCGTTCGGCTGAGGGTCACCCGAACGGGGTCGGGCTTGGGCTGGCGGTCGCGTCGATGGCACACGCCTCCTCGAGGGTGGCGAGGTAGTCGGCCAGCGGCTCCAGCCCGGCCTCGGCCCGCCGCTCGTCGACCGTCTCCGGGTCGGCGAGCGGGGCCGGCTCCGGGACGTCGGCGACGCAGGCGATCTGGGTGCCGTAGAGCTGCTCGCCGCCGGTGTTCAGCGCGACGCGGTCCTCCAGGTAGGCGAGGTCGCCGGGGTCGGCCAGACCGGCCTCGACGGCAGGCCGCATCAGCTCCAGCGCCCGCTGCTGGAACTCGGTGTCGAGGTCGGAGTGCTGCGCGATCACCCACGCCGCGGTGGCGCCGTCGGTGCCGACGAGGTCCGAGCCGGGCCAGCCGTGCTCGTCGACGATCTCGGCCAGCCGGTCGGTGCGCTCCTGGTCGTTCCACTCGGCGCTCTGGCCGGACCGCTCGGCCTGGTCCTGCTCCATCATCGCCAGCAGCTCGGCGCGCAGCTCCTCGTTCCGCTCCCGGTGCGGCGGGCTCGCGTCGTCGCCCGAGCACGCCGCGGCCAGCAGGAGGAGGACGAGCAGCGCTGCTCGGATCATCCAGACAGTATGGCCCCGTAAGGTTGCGGGTCGTGACCGACAAGACCGACATGACGGCGGCCCAGTGGGCGGCTGCGGTACCCGAGGCCCGGTTCGAGGAGTCGCGGCACGAGCTGGACGAGCGGGTGCTGGCGGTCGCGCCGGACTACGCCGACGCGGTGCGCCGGGAGCTGACGGGGCTCACGACGGCCCTGCGCGCACCCCTCGTCCGGCCGGTCGGCACCACGCGCTGGTCGAGGGTGCTCCGGCGCGAGCTGCTGTTGTTCACCACGTTCACCGTCAGCACGAGCCTGCTCTTCGCGTTCGCGGACCTGGTGGCGGCCCATCCCCTGGTCGGGCGCGCTGCTGCTGGTGAGCACCGCGTGCTGGGGGCTGTGGGTCTGGCCGGTCATGCGTGGCCGGCCGCTGCCGGACCGCAACGATCTGTACTACGCGGCCGGCTATCAGGCGCTGGTCTCGGTCGTGGTCGGCGGAAGGATGCTGGAGGCCGCGGGGGACGACGGCATACAGGCAGGCTGGGTCGTGGCGTGCGTCCTGTGCGCGGCGGTCAGCGTGCTGGTGCTGTTCCTGCTGCTCCGGGCGAGGACCCGGCCGCCGCGGCCACCGGAGGACCGGGAGGCGCAGCGGCGGCGCCGGCTGAGCCGGCTCGAGACCGCGACCCAGGCCGGCCAGGACCGGCTGCTCGACGCGTTCGAGCGGCTGCCGGACGAGGACCGCGAGGCGCTGCAGGCGGAGTACGCCGCCGCCCTGGCCGTCCTGCGCGAGCGCGGCCTCGACGCCACTCCCGCCGGCGACGAGCCGCTGCCCGGGTCGGCGCTGCTGGAACGGCGCGCCGCCGAGATCGCCCGGCTGGAGGCCGAGCTCCCGGGTCAGTGACCTTGCCTCAGCGGTCGGTGTTGGCGCCGCAGAGCACGATGCAGGGCAGCTCGCCCGGGACCCGCCCGGCCAGCCAGGCGGCGAACGGCACCGCGGCGGCCGGCTCGACCAGCAGCCGGAACTCGTCCCACAGCCGGTCCCGCGCGGCCAGCAGCTCGGCGTCGGTGACCAGCACCGACCGGACCGACGCCGCCGTCAGGATCGCGAACGGCAGCTCGCCCACCCGGGTCGCGCCAAGCGCCGACGACGCGACCGAGTCGACCGCCGCGTCGACCGGCTCGCCCGCGGCCAGCGCCTGGTGCAGGGCGCTGCAGTGCTCAGGCTCGACGGCGACGGTGGCGCGGTCGCCGGCGGCCAGCGCGGTGCCGGCCGCCAGTCCGCCCCCGCCCACCGCCACCGCGACCGCGTCGACGTCCGGCGCCTCGGCCACCACCTCGGCGGCGACCGTGCCCTGGCCGGCGATGACGTCGGGGTGGTCGTAGGCGGGCAGGTACCGCGCGCCGGGCGCCGCCGCCGCGTCCGTCGCCGCCGCGGCCGCCTCGGCATAGGTGCCGCCGTGCCGGACGAGCCGGGCGCCGGCCTCCTCGATGCGCCGCGCCTTGGTCTCGGGGACGGTCTCGGGCACGTACACCGTCGCCGGCAGACCGAGCAGGGCGGCCGCCGTCGCGACCCCGAGGCCGTGGTTGCCGCCGGACGCCGTCACCACGTGCTCCGGGCGGTCGCCGCCGAGCAGCGCCGTCAGCGCGCCGCGCAGCTTGAACGAGCCGCTGCGCTGCAGGTGTTCGAGCTTCAGCACCAGCGGCCGGCCGTCGAGCTCGGCGCGCAGCACCGGCGTGTGGCGGATGTACGGGGCGATGGTCGCCGCGGCGGCGGCCACGGCGGCCGGACCGGGCAGGTTCGTCGTCGTCACCGTTCCACCTTGTGCGCTTCGGGCTCCGAACGCCAAGTCAGGGTGCGGATGTCGCGGACGGCGAACAGCGCGGCCGTGCAGCCGACCAGGCCGGCGACGCAGCCCCACAGCACCGGCGCCGGGCCGGCCCGGTCCGCCACGGCCCCGCCGAGCAGGTAGCCGACCGGCACGAGGACCAGCTCGCTCAGCAGCCCGATCGACGACACCCGGCCGATCAGCTGCTCCGGCACCTGCTGCTGCCGCGCGGTCTCGAAGAACACGATCGACAGGTCCAGCGCCAGCCCGCTGACCGCCATCGGCACCAGCACCCACGCCAGGTGCACGTCGAGGGCCAGCACGGCGAGCGGCAGCGGCCAGGCCAGCAGCACGGCCACCGTCGCGAGCATCGGCCGGCGCGGCCGCCACCGCAGCGCGACCACCGAGCCGGCCAGCATGCCCAGCACGAACGCCGACACCGCCCAGCCCCAGAACCGCAGGCCGTCCGGGCGCCCGGCGGCGATCACCGGCCCGAGCAGCTGGTAGCCGGCCAGCCAGAGCGGGACGCCGACCGCGCCGGAGACCAGGTACGTCCACAGCCAGGTCCGCCCGGCCACCGCCGCCCAGCCCTCGCGCGCGTCCGCCCGCCACGTCGTCCGCGCGGCCCGGACCACGCCGAGCGGCAGCGTCGCCAGCACGACCGCACCGGCCGCGAACGCCGCACCGGCGCCGATCAGCACCGGCCCGAAGCCGACGGCCGCGGCGAGCACCGTGCTCAGCCCCGGCACGCCGATGCGGGCCACGTTGACGACCAGCCGCTGCCAGGCGCTGGCGGACTGCCGTGCCTCCGGCGGCACCAGCTCGACGACGATGCCGTGCAGCGCCGGCTTGGTGGCGGCGGCCGCCGCACCGGTCACCGCCGCCGCGGCGACGAACGCGGCCACGGGCACGCGGCCGGGCGCGGCCACCAGCAGCAGGCCCATCGTCGTCTGGGCGACGGCGAGCGCGGCGTTCGCGACGACGACGGTCCGCCGGGGCGCACGGTCGGCCAGCACCCCGGCGACCGGCAGGCCGAGCGTCTGGGTCAGCACCGACGTCGTCAGCACGAGGCCGACGTCGAACGCGTCGCCGCCCGCGTCGAGCACGGCGCACGCCAGCACGACGGTCGCCAGCGTGCTGCCGGCCAGCGAGAGGCCGCGGCCGGCGAGGTAGCGCAGGAACGGGCCGCGCCAGGTCCCCGCCACGGCGCTACACGAGGTGCGCGGCCAGGTCGTGCAGCGACGCGATGCGGTCGCGTTCGCCGGCCGGTCCGGTGCCGTGCCGGTCGAGGTGGACGGCGCGCAGCCCGGCCGCGCGGGCGCCGACGACGTCGAGGCGGTAGTCGTCGCCGACGTAGAGGATGGCGGCCGGGTCGAGGCCGAGCGCGGCACACAGGCCCGCGTAGGCGCCCGGGTCGGGCTTGGCGCTGCCCAGTGCCTCGGCCGTGAGGACCGGGCCGACCCGGCCGGTCAGCCCGATGACGGCGATCTTGTCGTACTGCATGTCGTCGGGACCGTTGGTGAGGATGCCGGTGCGCAGGCCGGCCCCGGCCACCAGCTCGAGCGCCGTCTCGGCGTCGTCGAAGCGCTGCCAGCCGGACCGGTAGGCGGCGAAGTAGTCGCGCCACAGCGCGTCGAGGCCGGGCTCGTCCAGCGGCGGCCGGCCGATCAGCTCGAGCATGCCGCCGACGCGGCGCCGGCGCTGCTCGGTCATGCTGATCCGCCCGTCGCGCCACGCGCCGAAGTGCCGGTCCTGCAGCTCGAACCAGGCCGCGGTCAGCTCAGGCGTGGGAGGCCCGTGGAACGTGGACAGCCAGGTGCCGAAGCCGCGGGTGGCGGAGCCGGAATGGTCGAAGAGTGTGTCGTCGAGATCGAACACCACCGCGGCGAGCTCAGGCACGTCCTCACCCTACGTCGGCGCGGATCCAGAGCCGTTCGCCGTCCTCGAAGCGGTCCGTCGGCTGCAGCCCGGCCCGCTCGGCGACCACCATGGACGCCTGGTGCTCGGGGTGCACGTGCGCGGTGATGGTCCGTACGCCGCGGCCGTCGAGCCACTCGACGAGCGCGCCGGCGGCCGCGGTGGCGTACCCCTGCCCCTGGAAGTCGGCGCCGACGATCCAGGCGATCTCGGCCTGCCTGCCCTCGTCGGTGACGGTGGCCTGGACGGTGCCGACGGCGCGGGCATCGGGGGTGCGGCGGACGATCCAGTTGAACCACTGCTGCCGGCCGTCGGGCGACCGGCCGGCGACCAGCCTCGTGTACCACGCGCGCAGGTCGGCCACGGCGGGCGGGGCGCCGCCGATGAACTCGTACAGCCCCGGATCGCTCAGCACGCCGGCCATCTCGGCCGCGTCGTCGACGGTCAGCGGCACCAGCTCGAACCGGTCGGTGACGATGTGGCCGTCGCTCACAGCACGCTCGCGCTGACCGTGGCTGATCGCTCGACGAACGCGCCGTGGGCGTCGGCGGCCGCTTGCAGCCCGGGTGTGGCCGCCGCGCGGTACTGCTCGTACAGGCTGATGTCGAGGACCACCTCGCCGGCCTTCAGCGTCCGCCGCCATCGCCCGGCGACCTGGGTGCCGAGCAGCAGCACGCCGTTGGCGGCGCTGTCGATCCGGGTGCCGGCGGCGACGCCGCCGAGGTCGAGCAGGCGCTTGCTCTCGGTGTAGCCGACCAGGTACTCGTCGTAGGCCTGCAGCAGGTGGACGGCGGTCTCGTCGACGGCGGCGTCGGCCGTGCCCGCCGCGGACCAGTACGTGACGCCGTCGACGTCGATGCTCTCGAGCGCATCGCCGGCCAGCGCCAGACCGGCGGTGATGTCGGCCCTGGTCAGGCTGGACCACCAGGCGAAGTCCTTCGCCGTGGCCGGCCCGTGGCTGGTGAAGTACCGGCGGGTCAGCTCGGACAGCGCCGCGTCGCGGTCGAGGGAACGGGCGCCCGGCGCACGCTCGGCGAGCAGCGCGTACGTGTGCTGCTTGCCGGCGAGCGGTCCGCGCAGACGATGCCCTCCAGCTCGGCGTACATGAGGATGTAGGCCAGCCGGAACCGCTCGGCGACGATGCCGGCCCGTTCGAGAACGGTCCCGACCTGCGCCCGGGTCAGATACGTCCGGCCGCCGAGCGCGTCGGCGATGAGGTCCGACGCCCGCCGCAGCAGCGCGTCGTCGAGCTCGAACCGCCGGTAGGGGTAGCCGTTGAGCACGTGCACCCGCGGCCCGGTCAGCGCCAGCAGCCAGCCGATGTCGTCGGGCGTGACGAAGTGCCAGGTCGGCCGCAGCACGTGGGTGCGCAGCAGCGCGCCGTCGGCGAACGCGCGGTCGAGGCCGGGGTCGGTGACGGTGCCGCCGAGCCGCTGCGCGACGCCCCACTTCGCCGGGTGGTAGTCCTGCGACTGGACCGCGCCGAACCAGGCGACGGCGCCGGCCGGCGCCGCCGCGTCGAGCGGGCCGCCGAGGCCGACGGTGCGCAACCGGCGGCGTACGAGCTCGGCCTCGTCCACGGGTCAGCCCTGCCGCGCGGCCCAGGCGCCGACGACGTCGTCGAGCACGCTCATCGGCAGCGGGCCGTTGCCCAGCACGACGTCGTGGAAGGCGCGCAGGTCGAACCGGTCGCCGACGGTGGCCGCCGCGGCCGCGCGGATGCGCTGGATCTCCAGCCGGCCGACCATGTAGGCCAGCGCCTGGCCGGGCGCGGAGATGTAGCGGTCGACCTCGGTCTCGATCTCGAGCCGGCTGGTGGCGGTGTTGGCGACCATGAAGTCGACCGCCTGCTGCCGGCTCCAGCCCTTGGCGTGCAGCCCGGTGTCGACGACCAGGCGGCAGGCCCGCATGGAGTCCTCGCTCAGCATGCCCAGCCTGGCGATGTCGTCGGAGTACAGGCCCATCTCGTCGGCCAGCCGCTCGGCGTAGAGGCCCCAGCCCTCGTCGAAGGCGGTGATGGAGGCGAGCCGGCGCAGCAGCGGCAGGTCGGTGAGCTCCTGGGCGATGGTGAGCTGGAAGTGGTGGCCGGGCACGCCCTCGTGGAAGGCGACGGACTCGGCGCTGTAGCGGTCGCGCTTCTCGGCGTCGTGGGTGTTCGCGTAGTAGGTGCCCGGGCGGCTGCCGTCCATGGCCGGCTGCATGTAGTAGGCACCGGGAGCGCCCGGCGCCTCGGCCGCGGGTACCGCCTCGACGACGCAGCTCTGCGACGGCAGCCGGCCGAACCACTGCGGCGCGACCTGCTCGGCCCGCCGGATGGCCGAGCGCGCGGCCCGCAGCAGCTCGTCGGCGTCGCGCCAGCGCATGGCCGGGTCGGTGCGCAGCCGCTGCAGGATCTCGCTCAGCTCGCCGGTGCCGAACGCCCGCTCGCCGACGGCCGCGTACTCGTCGGTGAGCCCGGCCAGCACGTCGAGGCCGGTCTGGTGCAGCTCGTCTGGCGTGCGGGTGGTGGTGGTGTGGACCTTGGTGGCCTTGGCGTAGAACTCGTCGCCGCCCGGCAGCCAGCACAGCCCGGCGCGGTCGTCGGGCCGGCCGTGGGCGACGACGTCGGCGGCGACGGCGTCACGGTAGGCCCCGACGGCCGGGTGCACTACCTCGGCGAGCAGGCGGTCGCGCTCGGCCCGGAACGCCGCGGCGTCGGTGCCGCTGCCGGCCGCCGGCTCGGGGCGGCGGAGCGGGTCGTCGGCGGGGCTGGCGAGGTAGCGGGTGAAGTGCTCGACGGTGGCCTCGGCCAGCCGGCGGACCGGCAGCCGGCCGGCGACGATGCCGGCGCGATGCCGCACGGCGATGGCGTCGAGCAGCGCCGGCAGCCCGGCCAGCCGGGCGAGGTAGCCGTCGGCGTGGGCGGGCTCGGTGATGCCGGTCATCGGCAGGAACGAGAGCGTGGCGGGCGCCGGCGCGAAGAACGAGTCGGTGACGGTGTACTCGACGCCGCGCACCGCCAGGAGGTCGCGTTGGGACTCGACCTGCTGCAGGATGACCGCCCGCGTGGTGCGCTCGGCGTCGTCGAGCCCGGCCGGGTCGACGGCCTCCGCTCGGGCCGCGACGTCGGCCAGCCGGGCGTCGGCCGCCGCTTCGCCGGCCTCGGAGTAGTCGGTGAGCTTGTCCTCGCGCTCGCGGAAGCCCAGCAGCGACGCTTCGAGCGGGGCCACGTCGAACAGGACATCGATGAGCTCGTCGGCGAGCTGGGCGATGGTCATGTGGATCTCCCCCGGGATCGGCTCGTGGGAATGACCGTATCCCGGCGGACTGACAGCGCGACAACGGATATCGCCAGCAATGCCGCGAGTACGGCACTGACCGTCGCGGCCACCACGATCCCGTCGGTGAACGCGTCGCGCGCGGCCGCGAGCGTGGTCTCCGCCATGCCTGCCGGCAGGTCCTCCGCCGCCGCGACGGCCGCGCCCAGCGTGTCCGCTCCGGTGCCGGCGCCCCGGAAGACTGCCGCGACCACGCTGCCCAGGACGGCGATGCCGAGCGCGCCGCCCAGTTGCGGCGCCATCGACGACAGCGCCGCGGCGGCGCCGGCCCGCTCCGGCGGCGTGGCCCCGACGACCTGATCGGTGGCCAGCGCCATCATCGGGCCGAGTCCCGCCGACACCGTCACCGAGCCGGCCACCAGCAGGCCCAGCCCCGACGTCGCCGTCAGCTGGGTGAGCAGCACGAAGCCCGCCGCCGACACCGTCAGGCCGGCGCCGATCACCACCCCCGGCCGGATCCGGCGGGTCAGCCGCGGGGCCAGCAGCGACCCGGCGATCACCCCGATCGCCGAGGGCGCCGTCCAGAGCCCCGCGCGCAGCGGCGAGAGGTCCTGCACCAATTGCAGGTACTGGGCCAGGTAGTAGTTCGCGCCCCAGAGCACGAAGATGCCGATCGCCAGCGTCGCGACGGCCACCGAGAACGCCGGGTCGCGGAACAGCCGCACGTCGACCACCGGGTCGGCCAGCGACCGCTGCCGGACGACGAACACCGCCCCGACGACCAGACCGCCGGCGACCGCGGCGCCGGTCGCCCACCCCACCCCATGGGCGGCGATCTCCTTCAGCCCCCACACCAGCGGCAGCACCGCGGCCAGCGACAACACCACGCTGACCACGTCGATCCGGGCCGCCGCCGTGTTCCTCTGTTCCGGCAGCAGCACCGGGCCGAGCACGAGGATCAGCACCATCACCGGCACCCCGAGCAGGAACACCGAGCCCCACCAGAACCGCTCCAGCAGCGCGCCGCCGACCAGCGGCCCGATCGCCGTCCCGCCCGACACGCTGGCGATCACGATCCCGACGGCCACAGCCCGCTGCCGCGCGTCGCGGAACATCGTCGCCGTCAACGACAGCGTCGACGGCATCAGCGTCGCGCCGGCCACCCCCAGCAGCGCCCGCGCCGCGATCAGCGTCTCCGCGGTCGGGGCGTACGCGGCCACGACCGACAGCACGCCGTACGCCCCGGCGCCGATCATCAGCAGCCGCCGCCGGCCGATCCGGTCCCCGACGGCGCCGAGCGCCAGCATCGACCCGGCCAGCAGGAACGCGTAGACGTCGACGATCCAGAGCAGCTGCGTCCCGGTCGGGCGCAGGTCGGCGTCGATGGCGGGCAGCGCGAGATGGGTGACGGTCAGTTCCAGCGACGCCAGCACAGCGACGACACAGAGCACGGCCAGCCCGGCCCACGCCCGGCGGGAGGATTCGGTGGGGGTCACGTCCCCCAGCAGACAACCTCAACTATCGTTGAGGTCAAGTCCTACAGCTGCGAGCGCAGCTCCGTCGCCCGCGCGGTGACGGTGGCGAGCACTCGGCGGGTCGTGGCCAGCTCGCTTGCGTCGATGCCGGCATACAGCTCGGCGGTCATCGCGATGACGCCGGCGTGCAGCTCGTCGTACTGGAGCTGGCCGGCCGCCGTGAGCCCCACCTGCTCGTATGTGTCGTACTCGAGCAGCCCGCGGTCCTCCAGCGCGCAGAGCACCGCCGTCGCGTCGGCGGGTTCGATGTCGAGGGCGAGGACGAGGCCGTCGCGCAGGGAGGGCTGGGACACCCGGCCGGGCGCGGTCCCGAGCGTCCGGAGGGCGACCCATTCGGCCGGCGTGACGCTCTTGGCGTCGAGCATGACGCCGAGCAGGGCGTGGATGGCCTTGGCGGCGACCCCGATGTCGACACCGGTCAGCGGGGTGATGATCATGGATTCCTCCCGGGGTCGGGCGGCGACGGAGCGTCGAGCAGGACGGTCAGGGTCGCGACGAACTCGCGCGTCCGCTCGCTGTCGGGTCCGCCGAGGGGTTCGGCGAGCTGCTGCTGCAAGGTCATGACGCGCTCGCCCGCGGCCAGGATGACCTCGGCGCCCGCGTCGGTGAGCGTGACGCGGACGGCGCGCGAGTCGGCCGGGTCGCTGGTGCGGCGCAGCAGCCCGTTGCCCTCGAGCGTGCGCACCAGCTTGGAGACGAAGACCGGGTCGAGGCCGGTGTGGTCGGACAGTTCCCGCTGGCTGGGCTGCCCGCCGTCCTGGCTGACGCCGTAGAGCGTGGCCAGCACGGAGAACTGCGCCTGGGTGAGCCCGAACGGCGCGAGCGTGCGGTCGAGCAGCGCGCCCCACTTGGTGGAGAGCCGCCAGACGAGGTAGCCCGCGGTCGGGTTCTTCTTCACCGGAAAAACTGTACGTGGACACTATGTCCATGGCAATCTTTTATGTGCCGGCTCACAGCCGCGGGTCGACCGGCTCGGACTCCAGGGCCAGGACGGCGAAGACCGGCTCGTGCACGCGCCACAGCGGCTCGGACCGGGCCAGCCGCTCCAGCGACTCCAGACCGAGCGCGTACTCGCGCAGCGCCAGCGACCGCTTGTGCCCGAGGCCACGGTCCTTCAGCCGCTCCAGGTGGCCCGGCAGCGTGTAGTCGGGGCCGTAGATGATCCGCAGGTACTCGCGTCCGCGCACCTTGAGCCCCGGCTGCACGAGCCCGCGCGGCGCCCGGACGAGACCGGCCGCCGGCTTGACGACCATCCCCTCGCCGCCTGACGCGGTCAGCGCCGCCCACCACTCGACCCCGGCCTCGACGGACGACGGCGACGACGTCGACACCGCCAGCCGCCGCGTCGGCCGGAACAGGACGGGATCGGCCGCCACCAGCCGGTCGGCCAGCTCCAGGTGCCACAGGTGCGGCCGGTCGTGCCACGTGGCGCCCTCGGACGCGAGCAGCTGGAACGGCGCCAACTGCACGCCGTCGAGCCCGTCGACCGGCCAGACGTAGCGCCGGTACGCGTCGGCGAAGGCGGCCGCGTTGTCCAGCCGCGCCCGGGTCCGGTCGAGCAGCGCCGTGACGTCCAGGCCCCGGGCCGACGCGGTGGACAACGCCGACACCGCCGCCGGCAGCGCCGACCGTGCCGCCGCGCCGACCGAGGCGTACTGGCCGCGCAGCAGCGACTCCGCCTTCGCCGACCACGGCAGCAGCTCGGCGTCGAGCAGCAGCCAGCCGGTCCCCAGCTCGTCCCACAGCCCCGGCGCCGTCACCGCGGTCCGCACGCCGTCGAGCAGCGCCTCGGCCAGGTCCGCGCCGAAGAACGACCGCCCGGTCCGGGTGTACACCGCGCCGGTCTCGCCGGGCGGCGCGCCGAACCGGCGCGTCGCCGTCGCCTGGTCGCGGCAGACCAGCACCACGGCACGCGAGCCCATGTGCTTCTCTTCGCACACGACCTCGCCGACGCCGTCGGCCGCGTAGGCGCCGAACGCCTCGGCCGGGTGCTCGAGGACGTCGGGCAGCGGCGACGTCGCGACCGGCGCCATGGTCGGCGGCAGGTACGGCAGCCAGCGCGGATGCAGCGCGAACCGGCTCATCACCTCCAGCGCGCCGGCCGCGTTCTCCGCGCGCACCGAGACCCGGCCGTGGTGCGCGGTCTCGACGACGCGCTTACCGAGCACGTCGGTGAGGTCCAGCTCGTCGCCACCGCGCGACGCCACGGCAGCGGGCGCGACCAGCGGCTTCACCGGCTCGTACCAGACCTGCTCGGCCGGCACCTGCACGACCTCGCGCTCGGGGTAGCGCAGCGCGGTGAGGTGCCCGCCGAACACGCAGCCGGTGTCGAGGCACATCGTGTTGTTGACCCACTCGGGCTCCGGCGTCGGCGTGTGGCCGTACAGCACCATCGCGCGGCCGCGGTACTCGGTGGCCCACGGGTAGCGGACCGGCAGGCCGAACTCGTCGGTCTCGCCGGTCGTGTCGCCGTAGAGCGCGAACGCGCGCACCCGGCCGGACGCACGGCCGTGGTAGGCCTCCTTGAGCCCGGCGTGCGCGACCACCAGCTTGCCGTCGTCGAGGACGAGGTGCGAGACGAGGTCGCGGCACCAGCCCAGCACCGCGTCGCGGAACTCCGGCGGCTGCTGTTCCAGCTGCTCCAGCGTCTCGGCCAGCCCGTGCCCGATCTTGACCTGCTTGCCGCCCAGCGCGCGGACCAGCTTGTGCTCGTGGTTGCCGGGGACGGCGAGCGCGTGCCCGGCCGCCGTCATGCCCATGGCCAGGCGCAGGACGCCCGGGCTGTCCGGGCCGCGGTCGACGAGGTCGCCGAGGAAGATCACCCGGCGGCCCTCGGGGTGGACGGCGTCGACGGCGCGCCCGGCGTCGTCGCGGGCGACGACGTAGCCGAGCCGGTCCAGCAGCGCCTCCAGCTCGGACCGGCAGCCGTGCACGTCGCCGATGACGTCGAACGGGCCGTGCTCGTCGCGGCGGTCGTTGTACAGCCGCTCGCGCACGATCGTCGCCGACTCGATCTCCTCGACCGAGCGCAGCACGTGCACCTGCCGGAACCCCTCCTTCGCCAGCCCTTTGATCGAACGGCGGAGCTGGTCGCGCTGCCGCCGGACGACGTGCGGCCCGAAGTCGCGGTCCGGCCGGTCGCGGTTGCGCTCCAGGCACACACTCTCGGGGACGTCGAGGACGATCGCGACCGGCAGCACGTCGTGCGCCTTGGCCAGGTCCACGACCTGACGCCGGGCCTCGCGCTGCACGTTGGTGGCGTCGACGACGGTGAGCCGGCCGCCGGCCAGCCGCTTGCCGGCGATGTAGTAGAGGACGTCGAACGCGTCGCCGCTGACCGTCTGGTCGTTCTCGTCGTCGGCGACGAGGCCGCGGCAGAAGTCGCTGGAGACGACCTCGAACCGGCCGAAAAGGCGGGCCGCGAACGTCGACTTGCCCGAGCCGGACACGCCCACGAGCGCGACCAGCGACAGCTCCGGGATGGCGATGCTGCTCATGCGGGCGCCTCCGTCCGGGTGAAGGTGGCGAGCTGGGTCGGCGGCCCCGCGCCGGGATCGGGCTCCCCGACGGCGGCGTAGGCGACGGTGTATCCGTGCGCGGCGGCGACCCGCTCGGCCCAGTCGGCGAACTCGGCCCGGGTCCACTCGAACCGGTGGTCGGAATGGCGCATGGTGCCGGCCGCCAGCCCTTCGAACAGCACGTTGTACTCGGCGTTCGGCGTGGTGACGACGACCGTGCGCGGCCGCGCGTGCCCGAACACCGTCCGCTCGAGATCGGGCAGCCGCTCCGGGTCGACGTGCTCGACGACCTCCATCAGCACGACGGCGTCGAAGCCGGCCAGGCGGTCGTCGCGGTAGATGACCGAGGACTGCAGCAGCGTGATGCGGGCTCGCTGCCGATCACCCATGCGGTCCAGGTGTAGCCGCCCGGCCGCGCGCTCCAGCACCCGCGGCGCGACGTCGGCGCCGACGATCTCGGTGAACGACGGGTCGGCCAGCAGCTCGCGCAGCAGCGCCCCCTCGCCGCAACCGAGGTCGACGACGCGCTGAGCCCCGGCCGCCTTCAACTGCTCGACGACGGCCGCCTTGCGCAGCGTCGACAGCGGCACCAGCGCGGGCGGGTCGACCTCCTCGGTCTCGTCGGCATCGTCGCTGGTCACGACGTCCACCTCGGCCGACTCGTCCAGTTCGGCCAGCCGGGCCAGCGCGTCGGCGACGAAGCCGCGCTTGTGCGCGAGGTAGCGCTTGACGATCGCGTCGCGCTCGGGGTGCGCCTGCAGCCAGGACCCGCCGCTGCGGATCAGCTTGTCGACCTCGTCGCTGCTCACCCAGTAGTGCTTCGCGCCGTCGAGCACCGGCAGCAGCACGTACAGGTGCGACAGCGCCTGGTCCAGCGGCAGCGTGCCGCGCAGCACGACGTCGACGTAGCGGGAGTCGCCCCACGCGGGCAGCTCCGGGTCCAGCGGCCGCACCGTCGCCGACACCGACCAGCCGAGCGGCTCGAACAGCCCGCTCACGACGTCGGCGCCACCGCGCGACGGCAGCGCCGGGACGTGCACCTCCAGCGGCAGCGGCACGCCGACCAGCTCCGGCCGGGCGTCGCAGCGGCCCTTCAGCGCCGACCCGAACACCCGGCCCAGCGCCACCGACAGCATCGACGACGCCGCGTACGGCCGATCGTTGACGTACTGCGCCAGGCTGAGCGCGTCGCCGCCGAACCGCCGGCCGCGCACGAGCTCGACCGGGTCGACCTCGAGCAGCAGCGCGACAGTGCACCGCTCGTCGGTCGCCTCCGGGTAGAAGACGTGCGCGACGCCGACGCTCAACTCGAAACTCTGCACCCGCTCGGGATGCTTGTGCAGCAGGTAGCCGAGGTCGCTGGCGTGGGCGGCGGTCGAGGTCAGGGTCAGCAGCACCGGACCATTCTCGCCGTCCGGCTACCCAGTGACGATGTGTTTTCTCGCGGCACTCAGTAGGCGCCGGCGGCGATGTCCTCGAACAGCGTCGGGCTGGTGGGCGTCCAGCCGAGCAGTTCCGTGGTGCGAACGCTCGACGCGGTGAGCTCCGCGCCGAAGAAGCGGGCCATCCAGCCGAAGTGCGCCTCCGCGTCCTCCGCCGCCACCGACGCTGTCGGCAGCCCCAGGTGACCACCCAGCGCGGCGGCGATGTCGCGCGACAGCAGGCTGCCCTCGGCCGCCGCATGCACGCGCGACCCGGCCTGTGCCTTCTCCAGCGCGAGCCGCACCAGCCGCGCCGCATCGGAGCGGTGCACCGCCGCCCAGGCCGTGGCGCCGTCACCGACGTAGCCGGCCGCGCCGCGCTCCTTCGCGATCGTCGTCAGCGTCGACACGAACCCGGGGTCGCCCATGCCGTGCACGGTCGGGGCGAAGCGCACCGCGACCGCACGGACGCCGCGGCCGGCGTACTGCAGCGCGAGGTTCTCGGCGCCGCCACGCAGCGAGTCGGCGCCGTGGTGCGGCGACGCGTCGTCCTCGGTCAGCGGGCGCCCCTCGGCGGCTCCCGCCATGCCCGACGCGAGCAGGAACGGCCGGCCGCTGTCCGCGAGCCCGTCGAGCATGCGCTGGACGGCCGCATGCTCGGTGCGGCCCGCGGCGGCGTAGTCCGAGAAGTCGTGCTTGAACGCCAGGTGGATGACGCCGTCGGCGGCCGCCGCTCCGGCCGCCAGGCTGTCGAGGTCGTCGAGGCTGCCGCGATGGACGGCAGCGCCCTTGGCCGCGAGGGCGGCGGCGGACTGGTCGGAGCGGGCGAGACCGAGGACCTCGTGACCGTCGGCGAGGAGCTCGTCGGTGACGGCCGAGCCGATCCAGCCGGAGGCTCCGGTGACGAAGACGCGCATGGGACTTCCTCTCGTGATGACAGTGACTGACATCGATACTAGCGCGTGATGTCAGCGACTGTCATCGCTACACTTCCGGCATGGGGCGCTGGGAGCCGGACGCGCAGGGGCGCATGATCCGCGCGGCGATGGAGCTTTTCGCCGAGCGCGGCTTCGAACAGACCACCGCCGGCGACATCGCCGAGCGCGCCGGCGTCACCGAGCGCACCTTCTTCCGGCACTTCGCCGACAAGCGCGAGGTCCTCTTCGACAGCTCGCGGACCCTGGAGCGGACGGCGGTCGAGGCGATCCTGGCGGCGCCGGCCGCTCACACACCGCTCGACGCGGCCCTCGCCGGCATGCTCGCCGTCGGCGGCCTGCTCGACGACCGCCACGAGCACTCCGTCCGCCGCTCAGCCATCATCGCGGCCAACCCCGGTCTGCAGGAGCGCGAGCTGCTGAAACTCGCCGCACTGGCCGATGCCACGGCCGGCGCGCTGCGCACCCGCGGCGTCGCCGAGCCGGCCGCCACCCTGGCCGCGCAGAGCGCCGTCACGGTCTTCCAGGTCGGGTTCGCGCGCTGGGTCTCGGCGGAGGAGCCGCCCGGCATAGGGGCCTGCATCACCGAGGCGGCGGCGGCGCTGCGCGCTCTGAAGTGACGGCATCCGGGTCGGCGTAGCGGCGCGCGACCGCGTGGAACGCCTCCTTGGGCCGGCGCGCACCGTCGCCGGTCACCGCCACGACCCCGAACCCGGCCTTGTCGAGGTCGAGACGAGGATCGTCGTGATGCGGGAAGTCGGGCATGGCGAAGGTGAACACGAAGCAGCCGTGCACGCCCTCCGCGTCGTACTGGTCGATGAGCTCTCCGAGGTAGCGGGCTTGGACCGCCTCGTCGCGGGGGTGGTCGCCGCGGATGCGCGGGGGTGCGGCGAACCAGTTGACGATCCAGAACGAACCGGCTCCGCGCTGGTCGGCTCCGGTGAAGGCGCCGCACCCGAACTCCGTGATGACGACGGGCTTGTCGTGGTCGCGCACCAGGCTGCGCAGGCGGTCCGCGTAGCCGGCCTGGTTGCGGCGGGAGCGGTAGAGGCTGACGCCGACCAGGTCGAACAGCGACCAGTCGACGTGTTCCCACCCGGCCGCGGAGTAGCTGACCGGCCCGCCGAAGCGGCGCCGCGCGGTGGTCGTGGCGATGGTGAGCAGCCGGTG
Organism: Jiangella alkaliphila; assembly: GCF_900105925.1. NCBI lineage: Bacteria > Bacillati > Actinomycetota > Actinomycetes > Jiangellales > Jiangellaceae > Jiangella > Jiangella alkaliphila. Next base: position 1,255,027 of record NZ_LT629791.1, read on the forward strand.
CAGCCGCCGGTCGATCCTTCGCCGCAGCACGCGGTGGAAGCGCACGATGAGCTTCAATCGCAGGAACGACCGAGGTCCGGGGACGATGCCGGGCACGGTGTGGGAGAACTCGCTGCCGACCATGAGCGTCACCTGGTCCGGGTGCGCCCGGCGAAGTTCCTCGGCCGCCGCGGCGACGGCGTCCAGGTGCTCCAGCAGCTTCGGCTGACGCAGCTCGGGAACGTGCGGCCGGAGGTAGACGCCGAGACCGGTCCCGAGGGCGATACGGGCGGCATCGATCAACCGCTCCCCGTCTCCGATGAGCATCACCGTGGTGCAGTGCAGCTCCCGGGCGATGACCCCCAGGTCCCGCCGCACCTCGTCGGTGCTCGCCTCGCCGACCAGGTAGGAGATGCCGCGGACGGTCAGCATGCGTTCGACGCTAGGGCGACGGGCTGCGGCCGGGCATCCGTCTTCCGTCCAGAAGCGCATGACTTCCGTCTAGAGGTGGGGCCGGTGACGGTTTCTCGCTCCTGGGAGTGAGGACTTCGCCGCCGCACCGCGCCGATACTGAGCAGATGGCGCGACCGAGCGGGTACGGCGAGCGGCTGGCGGCGTGGGGACGTGGCCTGCCGCCGGTCTACGTCGACGCGGCCATCGCGATCCTGTGCGCGCTCTACGTCATGTTCGACGCGGGCGTCGAGCAGCGGTTCGCCTGGTGGGTGCCGTTGGGGGCCGCCGCGAACTCGCTCCCGCTGATGTGGCGGCGGCAGTACCCGTTCGCCGTCGCGGGGATCACCGGCATCACGACGACCGTGCTCTCGATGGCCGGCGGGCTCAACGACGTCCCCGCGGCGCAGCTGGTCGCCACGTACACGTTCGCCGCGCTGTCGCCGCCGGTCAAGCGGCTGATCGGGGTGGCCGCCACCGCCGTGGGCATCTCGGTGTCGATCCTGCTGCCCGACGACGAAGCGCTGAACCTCGGCGTGATCGGCATCTTCTTCGCCGGCGCCTACGCGCTCGGCGTCTCGGCCCGGGCCCGCGGCGACCGCATCACGTTGCTCGAGGAGCGCGCGCTGCGGCTCACGAAGGAGCAGGAGACCGCCGCCACCCGTGAACGCGAGCGCATCGCCCGCGAGATGCACGACATCCTGGCCCACTCGATGACCCTCGTGGTCGTGCAGGCCGAGGCCGGGCCGGTCGCCGTCCGGCACGACCCCGACCGCGCGGAGCAGATGTTCGACACCATCTCCGTCACCGCCCGCGAGGCGCTGGCCCAGCTGCGGCGGGTGCTCGGCGTGCTGCGCACGGAGTCCGACGCCGCCGGCGGCGACCGGTCGCCGCTCCCCGGCCTCGACGCGCTCCCCGACCTCGTTCGCCGCGTCGAAGGGACCGGCCTGACCGCGACCCTCACCGAGGACGGCGATCCGCGGCCGGTTCCGGCGGACGTCGCGGCGACGGCGTACCGGATCGTCCAGGAGTCGCTCACCAACACCGTCAAGCACGCCGCCGCCGGCCGCGTCGACGTGCGGCTGAGCTGGACCGACGACCACCTGAGCATCGAGGTCGCCGATGACGGCGCCGGCCCGCCGAGCGCGCCCCCGACGCCGTCGGCCAACGGGAGCGGGCACGGCCTGATCGGCATGCGCGAGCGGGTGCTCGCGGCGGGCGGGACGCTCGACGCCGGGCCGGGACCCGGCAGAGGCTTCCGTGTCGTGGCCTCCCTGCGCTTGGATTAGCGATGTGCCAGAGCCGACCATCCGTGTGCTGATCGCCGATGACCAGGCGCTGGTGCGCGGCGGCTTCGCGATGATCCTCGACGTGCAGCCCGACATCGCCGTCGTCGGCGAGGCCGAGGACGGCGTCCAGGCGGTCGCCGCCGCCCGCGCGCTGAAGCCCGACGTCGTGCTGATGGACGTCCGGATGCCGGCCATGGACGGCATCGAGGCGACCACCGCGATCTGCCGCGAGACCGACGCCCGGGTGCTCGTGCTCACGACGTTCGACATCGACGACTACGTCTACGACGCGCTGCGGGCCGGCGCCAGCGGGTTCCTGCTCAAGGACATGCGCCGCGACGAGCTGGTCGAGGCGGTCCGCGTCGTCGCGTCAGGCGAGGCGCTGCTGGCGCCGTCCGTCACGCGCCGGCTGATCGCCGACGTCGTCGGGCGGGTCGTGCCGCCGGGCGCCGGGCAGGGCCGCGCCGACGGCCGCCTGGACCTGCTGACCGCCCGCGAGACGGACACGCTGCGCCAGGTCGCCCGCGGGCTGTCCAACGCCGAGATCGCGGCCGAGCTGTTCGTCACCGAGCACACCGTCAAGACGCACGTGAGCAGCATGCTCAGCAAGCTCGGTCTGCGCGACCGCGTCCAGGCGGTCGTGCTCGCGTACGAGACCGGCCTGGTCACACCCGGGGATTCTCACTCCTGAGAGCGAGGCCAAGTCCGCTCTCAGCGGCGATTCGCCCGCAGGCCCCCGGGGACACGATCGACGCAGTCCATCGGATGCAATTCTCGATCGCTGGAGGCCGCCATGTTGCGCAGCATCACCGGGTTCGCCGTCAGGCGGCCCATCGTCGTCATCCTCGCCTGGGTCACCGTCCTCGCCGCCGGGTTCGGCATCGGCACCGGCGTGTTCGAGAGCCTCACCTCCGACACCGGTGTCGTCCCGGGCAGCGAGTCCGCCCAGGCCGAGGAGCGCGTGGACCACGCCGCCCCGCAGCCGGACACCATCACCGCCGTCATCACCGGCCCCGCCTCGCCCGCGGCGGTCGACACCGCGCTCGCCGACGTCGCCGCCCAGCCCGGCATCGAGTCGGTCTCGCCGGCCCTGCCGTCGCAGACCGGCGACGCGGTCCTCGTCGAGGTCGCGCTCTCGCCCGGACTGGAGGACGACGGCGAGGAGGAGGCGGCAGCGGCCGCCGAACGCCTCGAGTCGATCGACGCGACGTCCGTCGTCGTGGCCGGCGGCCCGCTGTCCGACGTCGAGTTCTCCGACACCGCGCAGGAGGACGTCGCCCGCGCGGAGATGCTGAGCATGCCGGTCGTGCTGATCCTGCTGCTGGTCGTGTTCGGCGGGGTGCTCGCCGCCGGGTTGCCGCTGCTGATCGCGATCGTCGGCGTCGGCTCGACGTTCGGAATCCTGTTCACGTTCAGCCAGGTCACCGACGTCTCGGTGTACTCGATCCAGATCACGACGATGCTCGCCGTCGGCCTGGCCGTCGACTATGCACTTCTGATGGTGAGCCGGTTCCGCGAGGAACGACGCACCACGACCGACGTGCACGAGGCCGTGCTGCGCACCTCGGCGACGGCCGGGCGGACGGTCGTGTTCTCCGGCCTGACTGTGGCCGTCGCGCTGGCCGGGCTGGTCGTCTTCAACGACCCGTTCCTGCGCTCGATGGGGCTCGCCGGGTCCGCCGTCGTGCTGGCCGACATGGCGGCCGCGCTGACCCTGCTGCCGGCGCTGCTGGCGAAGTTCGGCCACCGCATCTCGCCGTCGCGCGAGCGGTCCGGTGACGGCGTGTTCGCCCGCGTCGCCCGCGCCGTGCAGAAGCGGCCCGTCCTCACGCTCGTCACGACGGCGGCCGCACTGGTCACGCTGGCCGTGCCGGTCGCCGACATGCACATCTCGCAGGGCGACCCGCGGATGCTGCCGACGTCGACCGACACCCGCGAACTGTGGACGCAGCTCGGCACCCACTTCCCCGAGCAGGCGCGGTGGGCCGGCGATATCGAGATCGTCGCGTCGGCTCCGGCCGGCGAGGTCGAGGGCCTGCGCTCCACCGTCGAGGACCTGCCCGGCATCGCGTCGGTCGAGGTCGTCCCGATGACCGACGACCTCACCGGGCTGACCGCGACCCCGTCCGGCCACGCCGAGGGCGAAGCCGCGAAGGACGCCGTCCGCTCGATCCGCGACCTCGACCTGCCGTTCGAGGTGCTCGTCGGCGGCGACACCGCGATCCTGGTCGACTACCAGGCGATGCTGGCCGACCGGCTGCCGTGGGCGATCGCGCTGGTGGCGTTCGGCACGCTGACCCTGCTGTTCGCCTTCACCGGCTCGATCCTGCTGCCGATCAAGGCGATCCTCACCAACCTGCTGAGCATCGGCGCCTCCCTCGGCGTGGTCGTCTGGGTGTTCCAGCAGGGCCACTTCGCCGGCCTGGTCGGCGCCGAGGGCCTCGGCTATCTGCACCTCACCGTCCCGATCCTGGTCGGCGCGATCGCCTTCGGCCTCTCCGTCGACTACGAGGTGTTCCTGCTGTCGCGGATCCGCGAGCGCTGGCTGGCCGGCGACGGCGCCGCCGGGTCCGTCGTGGCCGGGCTGCAGCGCACCGGCGGGATCGTCACGGCGGCCGCGCTGATCATCGGGGTGGTCTTCGCCGGGTTCATGTTCGGCGGGTTCGCGCCGATCAAGGCGATCGGGCTGGGTCTGGTGCTGGCGATCGCGCTGGACGCGATCGTGGTCCGGATGCTGCTGGTCCCGGCGACGATGACGCTGCTGGGCTCGCGCAACTGGTGGCTGCCCCGGCGGCTGCGCCGCGTGCACGAGCGGCTGGCGCTCACGGACTCGGCACCCGAGCCGGAGTCGGCCGAGGCCAGGATGCAGCAGGAGCCGGCGCTGGTGCGCTGACCTCTCGCTGAATTCCTCCGGGTGGGCCAGTCTGAGGGTCATGGACCGAACCATGAATCCTCGACTGGCCCGCCTGGACGTTCTGGTGGGTACCTGGGACGTCACCGCCACGATCGGCGACCGGGTCATGAGCCGGGCACGGTCGACGTTCCGCCGGCTCGACGGCGGGTTCGTCGCCCAGCGGACCGACCCGCAGACCTACCTCGTCCCCGAGTGGGAGGGCGCGGCGCCGGAGTGGACCGAGACCGTCATCGGGCTCGACGACTACTCCGGCGCCTACACCGTGCTGCTCGCCGACTCACGGGGCGTCTGCCGCGTCTACGCGATGACCTTCGACGGCGGCCGGTGGACGCAGGCGTCCCGGCCCGCCGAGGACTTCCACCAGCGCTTCGAGGGCACGGTCGCCGCCGACGGCGCGACCATCGACGGGCGCTGGGAGGCGTCGCCCGACGGCCGGACGTGGTCGACCGACTTCGCCGTCAGCTATCGCCGGGTGGGCCGCTGACCTCGCTGAGGCGGCGTTCCAGGACGCGGCGCTCCGGTTCGGTGCGGGCGACGGCGACGGCCTCGCGGTAGGCGGCGGCCGCCTCGCGATGCCGTCCGGCCCGCCGCAGCAGGTCGGCCCGGACGGCCGGCAGCAGCGGGTAGTCCGCGGGCTCGCCGCCCAGGTCGTCGACGGCGGCCAGCCCGGCCTCGGGACCGTCGCTGAGGCCGACCGCGACGGCGCGGTTCAGGGCGATCACCGGCGACGGGCGCAGTGCCAGCAGCGCGTCGTACGCGATGACGATGCGCGCCCAGTCGGTGTCATCGGCGTGCGCCGCGGTCGCGTGCAGCGCCGCGATCTCGGCCTGCAGCCGGTAGTACCCGGGCGGCCGGCCGGTGGCCCGGGCGGCGGCCAGCGCGGCCAGCCCGGCGTCGATCTGGTCGTGGTCCCACCGGCCGCGGTCCTGGTCCTCCAGTGTGACCAGCTCGCCGTCGGCGTCGGTCCGGGCCGCGCGGCGGGCGTGCTGCAGGAGCAGTAGCGCGTGCAGACCGAGTACCTCGTCGTCGCCGGGCAGCAGCTGCGCGACCAGCCCGGCCAGCTGCACCGCCTCGGCGGCGAGGTCGTCGTGGAACGGCTCGCCCTCGGTCGCCGCGTAGCCCTCGGTGAAGATCAGGTAGACGACGGCGAGGACGGCGTCCGTGCGGCCGGCCAGCCGGTGCGGCTCGGGCACCCGGAAGCCGATGCCGGTGTGCTCGATCCTGTTCTTGGTGCGCAGCAGCCGCTGCCCCATCGTCGCCTCGCTGACCAGGAACGCCCGGGCGATCTGCCGCGTCGACAGCCCGGCCACCGACTTCAGCGTCAGGGCCACCCGGCCGGCCATCGGCAGCGCCGGGTGGCAGCAGGTGAACAGCAGCTTCAGCCGGTCGTCGCCGTACGGGCCGGGCTCGTCGGCAGTGAGGTCGCCGGCCAGCTCGGCCAGCGCCTGCGCCTCGCGCAGCTTCGCCCGCTCGGTCTGCCGCCGCCTCAGGACGTCGATGGCGCGGCGCCGGGCAGCCGTCGTCAGCCAGGCGCTCGGGTTGTCCGGGACGCCGTCGGCGGGCCAGCGCTCCAGCGCCCGCTCGACGGCGTCCATCAGGCAGTCCTCGGCCAGGTCGAAATCGCCGGTGACCCGGATCAGCGCGGCGACGATGCGCAGCCGCTCGGCGGCGACGGCGTCGCCGAGGGCCGCGCTGACGCCGGCTGGGTCGGTCACTCGCCGTCGAGGGGCCAGAACGGCCGCAGCTCGAGCCGTCCCGTGTAGGCCATCGAGTGCTTCGACGCGATCTCGATCGCCTCGTCCAGGTCCTCGCAGTCGAGGACGTCGAAGCCGGCGATCCACTCGTTGGTCTCGGCGTACGGGCCGTCGGTGACCAGCAGCTCGCCGTTACGGACCCGCACCGTCGTGGCCGCGGACGCCGGGCGGAGGCGGTCGCCGACGATGTGCTTCCCGGCGCCGGTGACGTAGGCGGACCACTCCTCGATGTCGGGCGCCGCCGCGGCGTCGGCCTCGGTGTGGTCGGGGTCGGTGCCGACGAGCATCAGGTACTTCATGGGACTTCTCCTTCGCTGGATGGTGTCATCTTCCCTGCACGCCCCCACGACGATCGGGGCGGCCGGGATCCGACACCTCGCGGCGAAGTGTTTCGCGCTCAGGCGAGGCGTGTGGTGCGCCTGGCCGTCCGCCCGCTTTGCAATGAGCACCTATACGCACCGCTCGCCACTCGCCCCGGCGTGGTGAGGGTCTGGCCTTGGCTCGGCCGACCATTCGCCCTGGCACGGGCCCGGTGATCATGCCGTGGGCCGGCAGCCCTCGATGGCTACGACCGTCTTCGATGGCCAAACGCGTCCTCCAGCCACGGCCGCCAGCGCACCGATCGGCAGAAGAGCCCGAAATGATCAGGTGGAGCAGGGCTTCTCCCGCTGGGTACCAGATGCGTGAGGGGCGCCAGCGAACCTCGCGATCAGCCGGGCGCGAAGTCGATCCGCATCACGGCACGGCGCTTGGTGGGGTGGCTGACCTGCGTGAACCCGGCCTCCTCGAACACCTGGCGGGCGCCGACGTGCAGTTCGCCCCAGGTGATCTCCTTGCCTGGCTCGGTGAGCATCGAGTACGCCTCCAGCGCGCGGGCGCCGCGGTCGCGGGCATGGCCGACGGCGGCTGCGGCGAGGTGGTACGTCAGGCCGCGGCCACGGAAGCCGCGGCGGACGATCGTGCAGGTCACCACCCACACGCCGGCGTCGTCGCGGTCCTCGTCACGGCCCTTCCACGGCACCGGGCTGCGGCCCCTGAACAGCGCCGGGTAGGCCAGACGCGGCTCGACGGCGACCCAGCCGGCCGGGTCGCCGTCGACATAGGCGACGAGGCCGCTGGTGCGCTCGGCGCCGGGGTCGTCGCACGCGGTCTGCTGCTCCTGCGCCGCGAGCCGCTCGTCGAACGTCGAGTCGCGCCAGATCCAGCCCTCGACCTTGAACCGCTGGCAGCGGCAGCGGGCCGCGTAGTCGGCCGTCCCGAAGACGAGGGTGAGGTCGTGCCAGGACGCCTCGTTCGCCGGGACGACCCGCACCTGGTCGGCGTGGATCGGCTCCTTCACGACGCCTGGGGCTGTGGCGGGTCCTCGCCGACGCGCCCGTCGATGTTCTCGCGGAGGAGGTCGGCGTGCCCCGCGTGGCGGATGTAGTGCTCCACCGCGTCGACCAGCACCCGCCGCAGGTTGGGGTGCTCGCCGGACGGGGTCGTGAAGATCGACGGCTGGTCGAGGCCTCCGTTCGCGAGCACCGTCGCCCAGGCCGCGCGGGACCGCTGCACCGACGCCCGCCACAGCGCGTACAGCTCGTCCGGCGTGTCGCTCGCCGCGGAGTGCCAGTCCCAGTCGGAGTCGGCGTCGAAGTTCTCCTGCTTCCACGGCTCGGGCATGTGCTCGCCGGTGATGAACTCGGCGATGCGCATGTCCTCGCACAGCGCCATGTGCTTGAGCATCCCGCCGAGCGTCATCGTCGACGGCGGAAGCGGCGTGATCAGCGCCGCGGCGTCGAGGCCGTCGCACTTCCAGGCGAACTGCGCGCGGGCGCGGTCGAGGGCGAACATCAGCATCTCGACCTCGTCGCCGGCCATCGACTCCTTGATGACGGTCATGTCCTGTAGGTCCATGGCAAGCAGGTTAGAGTCGGTTCCGGACGTTCTGCTTCCGGATTGGGAATTGCGGTGTCGAGAATGGGAGCTGCCGTGGCGATCGACGCGAGCCCGACGGCGCGGGCGCTGCTGGCGCTCGAGCTGATTCAAGGCACGCCCGGCATCACGGCCGACCGGCTGGCCGAGAAGCTCGGCGTCACCGAGCGGGCCGCGCGCCGCTACGTCGGAATCCTCCGCGAGGCCGGCCTCCCGATCGAGTCCGTCCGCGGCCCGTACGGCGGCTACCGCGTCGGCCGCGGGGTCCGGCTGCCGCCGCTGCTGTTCAGCGCCGCCGAGGTGCTCGGGCTGGTCATGGCCGTGCTCGACGGTCACCACGACGCCGCCGACGCCACGGACCCGGTCGGGAGTGCGCTGGGCAAGCTGCTGCGCACGCTGCCCGAGCCGGTCGCCCAGCAGGCCGAGGCGGTCCGTCGTACGACGTCGCCGGCGCCGGACCGCGCGGCCGCCCGCCCCGACCCGTCCATCGCGACTGCGCTGGTGCAGGCCTGCGCGGATCGCCGGCTGGTGCGGATCGGCTACCGCTCCGAGTCCGGCTCCGAGTGGTCCGCCGACGTCGAGCCCTGGGCCGTCGTCGTCCGGCACGGCCGCTGGTACCTGCTGTGCTGGTCGCACGGCTCCGCCGCCCGGCGCGCCTACCGCATCGACCGCGTGACGGAGGTAGCCGTCCTGCCCGGCTCGTTCGAGCCGCCGGCCGAGCTGGACGCCGTCGCCGAACTGGAGGCGCACCTGGCCCGCGGCTGGGAGTTCGACACCGAGGTGATCATCGAGGGGCCGCTGGAGAAGGTGCGTCCACACGTGGCGCCCATGCTGGGCACGCTGGAACCGATCGACGACGAGACGACGCGGCTGACCGGCAGCACGAGCAATCCGTGGTGGTACGCCGAGCAGCTGGCGCGGCTGCCGGTGGCGTTCCGGATCGTCCGCTGCGTCGAGCTGCAGCACACCGCCCGCGCCGTCGGCCAGCGCCTCGTCGCCGCGTCCGGGCTCTAGCCCGCCCTCACCGCTCGCTGTCGAGGTCGGCCATGAACCGCGTCGGGTAGCGGTCGCCGCGCGCGGCGCCGGCCGGGATCAGCTCGACGAGACGGGCGAGGTCGGCGTCGTCCAGCGTGATGCCGGCGCTGGCGATCATCGTGGCGAGCTGGTCGAGGCGGCGCGCGCCGACGACCGGAACGATGTCGTCGCCCTGGGCCGCGACCCAGGCGATCGCCAGCTGCGCGATCGTCACGCCCTTCTCGTCGGCCAGTCCCCGCAGCCGGGCGACGAGCGCGTCGTTGTGCTCGCGGTTCGCGCCCTGGAACCGCGGCACCATCGCGCGGGCGCCGTCGATCGTGCCGCTGCCGCCGATCAGGCCGCGCGAGAGCACGCCGTAGGCGGTGATGCCGATGCCGAGCTCCCGGCAGGTGGGCAGGATCTCGTCCTCGATCCCGCGGCTGAGCAGCGAGTACTCGATCTGCAGGTCGCAGATGGGCGCGACCGCCGCGGCCCGGCGGATCGTTTCTGCGCCGACCTCGCTCAGCCCGATGTGGCGGACGTAGCCCTGCTCGACCAGCTCGGCGATGGCGCCGACGGTGTCCTCGATCGGCACGCTGCGGTCCAGCCGCGCCGGCCGGTAGACGTCCACGTGGTCGGTGCCGAGACGCTGCAGCGAGTAGGTGAGCGAGTTGCGGACCGACGCCGGGCGGCCGTCGAACCCGGCCGGCAGGCTGCCCGGAGCGAGGACCGCGCCGAACTTCACCGAGAGCACGACGTCGTCCCGGTTGCGTTCGCGCAAGGCGCGGGCGATCAGTTGTTCGTTGTGGCCGGCGCCGTAGAAGTCGCCGGTGTCGAGCAGGGTGCCGCCGGCGTCCAGATAACTGTGGATGACCTGGACGCTCTCGTCGTCGTCGGTGCGGCCGTAGGCGCCGGAGAGGCCCATGCAGCCCAGGCCGGGCGACGTGACGGCGGGGCCGGTGCGGCCGAGGGTGCGGGTGTCGAGCGAGGTTGTCATGCTCCCAGCGTCGGCGTCGATGGGCCCGCGTGTGCAGGCCCGGTGTATCCAGGGACGACCTCTCCCTGGATCCGGTCGCGGCCGCGGTGCACCATGGAGGCGTGATTGACCGTGCCGGGCTCGCCGACTTCCTCCGCCGCCGGCGTGAGCTGCTGCGCCCGGCCGACGTCGGCCTGCCCGACGGCCTCCGCCGCCGCACGCCCGGGCTCCGGCGCGAAGAGGTGGCGCAGCTCGCGGGCGTGTCCGCCGACCACTACACGCGGCTGGAGCAGGCCCGCGGCTCGGCGCCGTCCGACGGCGTGGTGGCGGCGCTGGCCCGGGCGCTGCGCTGCGATCTCGACCAGCGCGACCACCTCTTCCACCTGGCCGGGCTGTCCGCGCCGCCGCGCCGGGCCGGTCGCCACGTCCGCCCGGGCCTGATCGCGCTCGCCGGCCGCCTCGTCGACGTCCCCGTCTGCATCTACAGCGACCTGGGCGAAGTGCTGTGGCGCAACGCCCTCCTCGCGGCCCTCGTGGGTGAGCGCGACATCCGGACCGGCCGCGCGGGCAACGTCTACTGGCGCTGGTTCACCGAACCCGGAGCGCGCGACCTGGCGCCCGAGGAGGACCGGCCGCGGCTGTCCGGCGCCCACGTCAGCGACCTGCGGGCGACGCACTCCCGCCGGGCCGGCGACCGCGACGTCACCGAGCTGGTGCGGGACCTGCTCGAGCGCAGCGCCGAGTTCCGCGAGCTGTGGGAGCGCCACGAGGTCGCGGTGCGCCGCTCCGACCTCAAGACCTTCCTCCACCCCGAGGTCGGGCCGATCCACCTGAACTGCGAGGTGCTGCTCACCCCGGACGAGGACGTCAAGCTGCTGGCGTACTTCCCGGTTGAGGGCACCGACGCCGCCGAGAAGCTGGAGCTGCTGCGGGTCATCGGCACCCAGGACTTCCGCACGAACGCCTGAGCCGGTACCGGCCGCCGCATCAACCACCCCGTCCGCGCGATCAACCGCCGAGCGCCCGCCGCACCGAGGCTGGACGGGTGGCCCCCTCGTCCTCGCACGCCCAGACGACGCTCGACACCGTCGACCGACCCAGCTGGACCCCCGTCGTCGCGCTCGCGGCCGGGATCGCGATGCTCGTCGCGAGCGAGTTCCTGCCGGCCAGCGTCCTCCCCGCGCTCGCAGCCGACGTCGGCGTCAGCGAAGGGGTCGCCGGGCTGGCCGTCGCGGCCACGGCGATCGCCGGTGCCGTCACCGCCCCGAGCATCGCCGTCCTCCTCCCGCGCACCGACCGCCGCCGGGTGCTCGTCGGGCTGCTGGTCGTCGGGTCGGTGGCGAACCTCGCGGTGGCCGTCGCGCCGAACTTCGTCGTGCTCCTCGCGGGCCGGCTGCTGCTCGGGGTGGCGATCGCCGGCTTCTGGTCGTTCGCGTTCGGCGCCGGCCTGCACGCGATGCGCGGCCGGGACCGCGCCGTGTCGGCGGCCCTCTCGTTCGGCGTCAGCCTCGCCACCGTCATCGGCGTGCCGGTCGGCGCCCTCGTCGGCGACGCGATCGGCTGGCGGGCCGCGTTCGGCGGCGCCGCGGTGCTCGGTGTGCTGGCCGCCGCGGGGATCGCCCGCGCCCTGCCGTCCATCCCGGCGCATCCGTCCGCGGGGATCCGGATGCTGCGCGAGGCGCTGCGTCACCGTCGCCTGATGGCGGGCGTCGGGTGCGTCGTGCTGGTCGCGTTCGGCAACTTCGCCGCCTACCCGTACATCCGGATCGCGACCGAGCGGATCGACGCGGACAGCACGACCTGGCTCTTGCTGGCGTGGGGGCTCGGCGGCGTGGCCGGGACGGTCCTGGCCGGGGTGGCGGCCGTCCGGCTGCGGCTGCTCGCCGCGGCGGCGCCGGTGCTGCTCGGCGTCAGTCTGCTCGTCGCGGCGACGGCGTCGACGCTACCGCTGCTGGCGGTGGCGATCGTGGTGTGGGGCTTCGCGTTCAACATGGTTCCCGTTGCGACTCAGCTCTGGGTGACGCGGGTCGAACCCGAACGCGTCGAGTCCGCGATGTCGCTGCAGGTCACCGCGTTCCAGGTCGCCATCACGATCGGCTCCGCGGCAGGCGGCGTCCTCCTCGACAGCTACGGCGTCGGCACCCCGCTCGTCGTCGGCGCGGTCGCCGCCGTCGCCGCCGGGCTGGGCTTCGCGCTGCTGCGGGTTCCCGCCGCTGCCCGCTGAGCGCTCGCGCCACCGTTGCGGCGCGACGCCGTGGTGGGACGAGAAGGCGCGGCTGAACGCGGCCACCGACCCGTACCCGACGGCGTACGCCACCCGCGTCACCGCCTGCCCGTCGGCGCCCAGCCGGCGGCGCGCCTCCCACATCCGCACGTCGCGGAGGACCTGCATCGGGCTGCGTCCGGTGACCCGCCGGAAGCGGTCGGTCAGCGCGGAACGGGACAGGTGGACGAGGCCGGCCATCCGGTCCAGCGTCCACGCCTCACCAGGCTCGGCCACCAGCGCGGCGACAACGGACGCCACCTGCTCGTCGCCTTGGCTCGCGTCCTCGGCGCGCGGCGCGTCCTCCAGCCACGACGCCGTCATCGCCGCTCCGACCAGCCCCGCGTAGCTCGCCACGAACAGCGACGGATGGCAGCCGTCGCTGATGGGGCAGGTCATCACCAGGCCGGTGACCCCGCGGTGCCGGTCGCTGAACGCCGTCACCACCAGCGGGCTCGGCACCGGATGCGCCGGCACGACCAGCCGCAGGTCGGCCACCAGCACGAACGCCGGCTCCGTCGCCACCAGCCGATACGCCGTGGTCGTGTCGACATAGACGGCGTCGCCGGCGGCGAGCGGCCGACGCCCCGTCGCCGTCTCGACGGCGACGGCGCCCTCCCAGACCAGCGCCCACATCGACCCCGGCGCGTCAGCAAGGACGTCGCCGGCGTCGAGCCGCACGCGGCGGACGGACGACATCTCCCAGCGCGCCGCCAGCCCGCCGGGATCGGTGGTCGCGGCCGGCTCAGGGGTGGGCAGGAGTGCTGTCACAGACAACGCAGCCGCCGCCCGCGGTCCGGTTATTCCCGGCGGTGCCTCACTGGGCCATGTCGACGAAGCGGCTGTAGTGGCCCTGGAAGGCGACCGTGATGGTGGCGGTGGGGCCGTTTCGGTGCTTGGCCACGATGAAGTCGGCCTCGCCTGCGCGCGGCGACTCCTTCTCGTAGGCGTCCTCGCGATGCAGCAGGATCACCATGTCGGCGTCCTGCTCGATGCTGTTGTGGGTGGCGACGCCGTCGGCGATGAAGTTGTGGTTGCCCATGACGGTGGCGTCGTAGACGTCCTGCTCGCCCAGCGGCTCGATGGCGACGACCTCGTCCCAGAGGAGGTCGTTGGTGGCGTACATCTCCAGCTCCGCGCTGCCCAGCACCGTCGCCACCCGGCCCAGACGCTCGCGGCTGTTCATGGCGGCCGCGAACTGGCGGTGCGTCATGCCCTGCTCGGCAAGGATGGAGCGGACGTCCTGCCAGACCTCGCGGGGAACGGTGTCGACGTTGGCGTTCCACGTACCGGCCTCCAGCGCGGCCAGCAGGCGAGCGCACCCCGCGGAGCGGGCGCCGTGGCAGCCGATCTCGCGCAGGAACCGCAGCTGCTCGTCACGGCCGGAGATGTCGAGCGTGTACTGCGGCCGGTACCCCGCCTTGGGCGTGGCGACTCGAACGCGGGTCGAGATGCCGTAGCGCAGCAGCAGTCGCGAGACGCCGTCGAGGAGGCGCCGGCTGGTGGAGGCGTAGTAAATGCGTCCGGACCGGCCGTTGCGGTTCACCGTCACCGAGCCGTCGGTGGCCCACAGGTGCCGCAGGAACATCGTGATCTGAGCCTTCGGCAGGCCGAAGACGCCGTCAGGGACGAACTTCTCGTGCGAGCGCAGGCCGAACAACCCGAGCCCGTCGAGCCAGGCGGCGATCGGGTTGCGCCGCCCGTGTGTCAGCCGGTACGGCGCGGGGAGCCGCAGCGTCGTCACCCGTGCGGCCGCGTAGTCGTCGCGGACGGCGGTGATGCCGAAGTGCCGCGCGGCCTCGGTGACCGCCGTCAGGTTCTCCTCGTCGACCGACGCGTACCGGATCGGCTGGCGGCGCACGAACGAGCCGTCGCCGATGAGGTGCGCGAGCATGACCACCTCGGCGTCGGCCCACTGCTGCGTCACCAGCGGAGCCGGGACGTGCCGCGGCACGGCCAGGCGGCTCCCCACCGAGAGGTCGCCCAGCGGCCGCCAGCCGTCGTAGGTCAGGAACGGGTGGTTCGCCGTGGCGTCGATCTGCTTGCCCGAGGCAAGCCGGAGCCGGAAGGTCTGCTTGCGGCCGCTCGGGAACGCATGCGTCATGGTGCGCGGGACGTACCGCAGGCTGTCGTCGAGGCTCCAGACCGGGATGTCGCGCGCCCCCGACGCCAGCAGCTCGCCGATGGTGATCTCGGCGCCGGTGTCGGCGCGCATGATGCGCGTCGAGGCCGGGAGGCAACCGGACTCGCGCAGGTCGGAGAGCATGGGCTTCTTGTCCTGGCGCTGTTCAGGGCCACGGTTGAGCTGGCTCATCGCGATGACCGGGACCTCGAGCTCCTTGGCCAGCAGCTTGAGCGCCCGGGAGAACTCGGCGACCTCCTGCTGGCGGCTCTCGACCCGCTTGCCGCTGCTCATCAGCTGGAGGTAGTCGATGATGACGAGGCGGAGGTCGTTGCGCTGCTTGAGCCGCCGGCACTTGGCCCGGATCTCCATCATGGTCATGTTCGGCGAGTCGTCGATGAACAGCGGCGCGCTGGAGACCTCGCCGGTGCTGCGGGCGATGCGATTCCAGTCGTCGTCGGTCATCTGGCCGGACCGCATGTGGTGCAGCGGGACCTTGGCCTCGGCGGACAGCAGCCGCATCGTGATCTCGTTACGGCCCATCTCCAGCGAGTAGATGACCGACGTCAGGCCGTTCTTGATGGACGCCGCGCGGGCGAGGTCGAGGCCGAGCGTCGAGTTGTGGGTCGGGATGCAGGAGCGGCCGGCCAGGTAGAGATGATCGGCGGCGTCGACCTCGACACAGCGGACCGGGACGGACGGGACGGGCCTGACGTCGACGACCATGCGGGCCGTCGGGCCGCGGCCGAGGCGCTGACGCTCGAGCTTGCGCCGGAGCCGGAACACGCGGTCGCGTGGCGTGAAGGTGATGCAGTACGACGTCGAGCTGGCCTCGGAGCGTCCCTTGACCCGTTTCGTGGTCATCCGCGCCCGATAGCCGAGCGAGTGGACGAGTTCGAGCGTGTCCTCGGCGAGCCGGCGGTTGGTGACGGCGAACTGCACGGCGCCGCTCGGGTTCACGTATCCATCGGTGTCGAGCAGGCCGGCAAGGAGGTCGCGGCGCTGCCGGATCGACGCCCGGAGGTAATCCCGCGGGATGTGCTTGTCGCCGAGAACGCGCATGGTCCGCAGCGTGGCTCGCGCGATCGCGCCGCCGTGGCCGCCGCTGAGCCAGAGACCCACCACGTATGGCGGGAGCGGCAGGTCGCGCTCCGGCAGATCGAATGGCGCGGCAAGGTCGACCGCGTGATTGAGCCGGCCATCGTCGCAGCGCAGCGTCCTGGCGATTTCCTCCGTCGTCACCGCCTGCGAGCCGAGGGGTTCCGAATGGTTGAGGGATTTGCGTTGCCCTGGCGACACGGATTCCTCAACCATCCGCCCATGGCCGCGCGAACGCGTGGTGGTCGTGGCCCACTGGTGCTGTGCGTCGGCCACGATGACCGTGCCGTCAGTGAACTCGACCTCGTAGCACGGCCGATCGGCCATGACCTCCGTGGCGGCGACCACCCTGGTGGGCCGCCCGTCCGCACCGATGAGCAGGTCGCCGACCTGAACGTCGCCCATGGTGGTCCAGCCGGACGGCGTCGGCAGCGGGGTGTCCAGCGCGAGCGCCTTCCCGACGGCCGGGCGGGCGGCCAGGATCACCAGCTGGCCGGGGTGCAGGCCGTTGGTCAGCGCGTCGAGGTCGGTGAAGCCGGTGGGGACGCCGACCATCTGGCCGCCGCGCGAGCCGATGGCCTCGATCTCGTCGAGCGTGCCCTCCATGATCTCCGACAGCGGGTGGTAGTCCTCGGACGACCGCTTCTCGGTGATCGCGTAGATCTCGGCCTGGGCGCGGTCGACGATGGTGTCGGCGTCGCCGTCGTCGCTGTAGCCCATCTGGGTGATGCGGGTGCCGGCCTCGACGAGGCGACGCAGCATGGCCCGCTCGCGGATGATCTCGGCGTAGAACCCGGCGTTGGCCGCCGACGGCACGGAGGAGACCAGGGTGTGCAGGTACGGCGCGCCGCCGACCCGGCCCAGCTCACCGCGCTTCTGCAGTTGCGCGGCGACGGTGACGGCGTCGGCGGGTTCGCCGCGACCGTAGAGGTCGATGATCGCCTCGTAGACGGCCTCGTGCGCCGGGCGGTAGAAGTCGCTGCCGCGCATGATCTCGACGACGTCGGCGATGGCGTCCTTGGACAGCAGCATGCCGCCGAGGACCGACTGCTCGGCGGCGACGTCCTGGGGCGGCGTGCGGCCGTAGTCGGCCGGGGCTTCCTCCCGGCGATCGGGCAGCTCCGCGACGCTCACGCTCACCCCTTCGACACCGGTTCGTTCATACACATGTTCCAACAGCCACGGCTGTTTGGCGAACCTATGACCCCCTTCGGCGCGTCGCCAAGTCGGTGATCCACAGGTGCTGTGGACCGGCTGTGGAGACGCACCGTAAACGATCATCCCCAACTGTGGAAAACCCTGGGGACAGCGGACGGGCGAGGTGGTCACGGGTCCGGCGAAACCGCAGTTCACCCGCGTGATTCCTCGTCCACCGGGTGTGGACGGAGATTCACAGGGCAAGATCTCAGATGGCGAGACGCCAGTCACGCGATGACAGGCGCCACCCCTACCGTCGGTGCTGATGATTCGACATCCGTTCCGGCGGCACCCGGCCGACGGCGAGATCTGGCGGCTCGCGCTGCCCGCCCTGGGCGCGCTGGTCGCCGAGCCGCTGTTCCTGCTCACCGACGCCGCCATCATCGGCCATCTCGGCACGCCCGAGCTGGCCGGCCTGGGCATCGCGTCGGCGGTGCTCGGGACGCTGGTGAACGTGTCGATCTTCCTCGCCTACGGGACGACGGCCGCGGTGGCCAGGAGGCTGGGCGCGGGCGACCAGGCCGGCGCGCTGCGCTCCGGCATCGACGGCTGCTGGCTGGCGGTGCTGATCGGCGCCGCCACCCTGGCCGCCGGCTGGCCGCTGACACCGTGGGTGGTGTCGCTGTTCGGGCCCGGCGAGGACGTGGCAGGGCACGCGGAGACGTACCTGCGGATCAGCCTCCTCGGCATCCCGTCCATGCTGCTGGTCCTCGCCGCCACCGGCGTGCTGCGCGGCCTGCAGGACACCAGGACCCCGCTCTACGTCGCGGTGACCGGCGCGGTCGCGAACGTCCTGCTCAACGTCGTGCTCGTGTACGGGCTCGACCTCGGCATCGGCGGCTCGGCGCTCGGCACCGTCCTGGCCCAGGCCGGCATGGCCGCGGTCTTCGTCCGCGTCGTGGTGCGCGGCGCCCGGCGCGCGGGCGTCGGCATCGGGCCGGACGCGCGCGGCGTCGCCCAGTCGTTCGGGGCCGGGGTGCCGCTGATCGTGCGGACGGTCGCCATGCGGGTCGCGCTCATCGTCATCACCGTCGTGGCGGCCGGGCTGGGGACGGCGGAGCTGGCCGCTCACCAGGTGGCGTTCACGACCTGGACGCTGCTGGCGCTGATCCTCGACGCCGTCGCGATCGCCGCCCAGGCGCTGGTCGGCCGCGCGCTCGGCGCCGGCGACGTCGACGGCGCGCGGGCGATCACCCGGCGCATGGTCCAGTGGGGCGTGCTGGCCGGGTTCGCCCTCGCCCTCCTCCTGCTGGTCGTCGGCAACGGCTATGCGCGGCTGTTCACGCCCGACGCCGAGGTGCGGTCGCTGCTGTTCGCCGCGCTGGTCGTCGCCGCGGCGATGCAGCCGGTCGCCGGGTGGGTGTTCGTGCTCGACGGCGTGCTGATCGGCGCCGGCGACGGGCGCTACCTGGCCTGGGCGTCGGTGCTCTCGGTGGCGGCGTTCCTGCCGGCGGCCTGGGCGGTGGCAGTCGCGGACGTGCCGGGGCAGGCGGGCCTGATGTGGCTGTGGGGCGCGATCGGCGTCTGGATGCTGGTGCGGCTGGTCACGCTCGCGCTGCGCGAACGTCAGGACACCTGGATGGTCACCGGCGCCGTGCGCTAGGCCCAGCCGTGCTTCGCGGCCTGGAAGCCGAGCTGCAGGCGGGTGTCGGCGCCGGCGACGTCCATCAGCACGCGCACCCGCCGCTGCACCGTCCGCAGCGACATGTCCAGCATGTTCGCGATCGCCTGGTCGGTCAGCCCGGCCAGCAGCAGCCCGAAGATCCGGGAGTCCAGCGCGGTGAGCCCGGTCGGCGGCCGCTCGGCCAGCGCCCCGCCGGTGCCGAGGACCAGCGGCACGGAGTCGTTCCACACCTTCTCGAACAGCGCCATCAACGCGTCCAGCAGGCCACTCTGGTGCACCAGCAGCGCGCCGACCGCCCGCGCCTCGCCTGACACCAGCGGCACCAGGGCGATCTGCCGGTCGACCACGAGCAGCCGGATCGGCACCTCCGGCGCGACCCGCACCTCCTCGCCGTCGGCCAGGGCGGCCTCGGCGGCGGCCGCGAAGCCGGGCCGGTCGAACGCCGCCCGCTCGAGGACGACGCGGAACTGGACGCCGCGCCCGACGGCGGCCTCCTCGGCCGTGTTCTCCTCGCCGGAGATCGCGATGACCTCGGCCTTCGTCAGCCCGAGCACCTCGGACCGGGCCGACGCCTGCAGCTGCATGAACCGCTGCGCCACCGCCTGCGGGCCGTAGACGACGTCGACCACGTCGCCGACGCTGCGGTCGGACTCGGTGCGCCGGTAGGCCTCGGTCAGCGCGGCGATCTCGACCTCGGCGCGGCGCAGCTCCTCCTGCCGGTCGACGACGAGGGCGGCGAGCGCGACGGACGGCGGCGAGGCGACGTAGTGCTCGGCGCTGGCGCTGGACCGGGCGGCGAGGCCGCGGCGCTCCAGCGACGCCAGCGCCGTGGCCGCCTCGCCGGGCCGGACGCCCAGCCGTGCGGCCAGCGCGGCGACGTCGGTGGACGGCACCTCGACCAGCGCGCGATAGGCGGACTCCTCCACCTCACCCAGCCCGAGCACATCGAATACGATGCCTCCTCTGCCCGCGTGTCGTCGCTGGCGGATACCGGTCATGACGCATTCGCGTCAGCGTGACTCGTGGTGAATCGTGGCAGATTTACGAATGGTCTGTCTCCTCCTGAAAGCGGGGCCTACCGTGCCTGCCCTCCGCCGCACCGCCGTCGCGCTGACGTTCGCGCTGGCCACGCTGCCGCTCACCGCCCAGGCCGCCGCGCCCGCGGACGACACTCCGGTCACGCCGCTGCCGCAGATCCCCGACGGCGTCGAGGCCGGCGGCGTCCGCACCGTCACGCTGATCACCGGCGACGTCGCCATGCTGACGTACGGACGGGGCACCACGCCGGCCGTGCGCGTGCAGTCCGACGACCCCGGCGGCTACGACGTGCGCACCGAGGGCGACGACGTCTACGTCATCCCGGCGTCGGCCGAGCAGGCGCTGGCCGCGGACCGCGTCGACTGCCAGCTGTTCAACGTCACCGGGCTGGTCGAGCAGGGCCTCGACGACGCGTCCAGCGACACGCTGCCGCTGATCGTCACCTATGCCGGCGGCGCCGCATCCTCCCGCGGCGCCGCCCTCCCCGCCGGCGCCGAGCTGACCACCAGCCTGCCGTCGATCGGCGCCGACGTCCTCGACGCGGACAAGGCCGCCACGGAGGCCGTCTGGAACGCCGTCGTGCCGCAGTCGACGACGTTCGGCCGGCAGGTCGAGAAGATCTGGCTGGACGCACGGGTCGCGCCGGTCCTGGACCAGAGCGTCCCGTACGTCGGCGCGCCGGAGGCCTGGGCGGCCGGGTTCGACGGCGCCGGCAGCACGGTCGCCGTCCTCGACACCGGCATCGACGCCGAGCACCCGGACCTCGCGGACGCCGTCGTCGCGGCCGAGAACTTCACCGACAGCCCCGACGTCGTCGACCGCGACGGCCACGGCACCCACGTCGCGTCGACGGTGCTCGGCAGCGGCGCGGCGTCCGAGGGCGCGAGCCACCGCGGCGTCGCGCCGGGTGCGGACCTGCTGGTCGGCAAGGTGCTCGGCGACAACGGCTTCGGCGAGCTGTCGTGGATCATCGCCGGCATGGAGTGGGCCGTCGCGCAGGGCGCCGACGTCGTCAACATGAGCCTCGGCAACACCGAGCTGGGCGCCTGCGACGACCCGATGGTCCAGGCGGTCGACGCGCTGTCGGCGGCGTCGGACACGCTGTTCGTCGTCGCGGCGGGCAACCTCGGCGGCCCGGCCGAGACCATCACCAGCCCGGGCTGCGCCGCCGGCGCGCTCACCGTCGCCGCCGTCGACCTCACCGACGCGACGGCGAGCTTCTCCGGCCGTGGCCCGGTGCCGGTGACGCGCGCCGTCAAGCCCGACATCGCCGCGCCGGGCGTGAGCATCACGGCCGCCCGCGCCGGCGGCCGCGGCGACGCCACCTACACGGACATGAGCGGCACATCGATGGCCACGCCGCACGTCGCGGGCGCCGCCGCCGTCGTCCGGCAGGCGCACCCGGACTGGAGCGGCGAGCAGGTCAAGGCCGCGCTGCAGAGCACGGTCCGGCCGGCGAACGACACCGACGTCTACGACCAGGGCGCCGGCATCCTCGACGTCGCGACGGCGGCGACCGCGCAGCTCAGCGGCCCGGGCACTGTCGACCTCGGCACGCTGGCCTGGCCGCACGACCCGTCCGAGGCCGTCACCACCGACGTCGTCTACACGAACACCGGCACCGCCGGCGCGACGCTGACGTTCACGCTGGACGCCCGCGGCGAGAACGGCGCCGGCCTCCCGGACGACGCGACGGCCCTCGGCGCGACGACGCTGACCGTGCCGGCCGGCGGCACCGCCGCGCTGCCCGTCACGTTCGACCCGTCCGTCCTCGACTACGGGCACTACGGCGCGGTCAGCCTGCGCCTGGTCGCGCGGGCCGGCGACCAGACCGTCGTCACCCCGATCGGCGCCTACGCCGAGCCGCAGCACGTCGACGTCACGTTCCGGGTGCTCGGCCGCGACGGCCGGCCGGCGGGCGGCAGCAGCACGCTGGACGTGTTCGACCTGGACAGCATCGCGGCACAGCGGATCGGCCTCGAGGGCGACGAGGTCACGCTGCGGCTGCGGGCCGGAACCTACTCCATCGCGTCGACCGTCAGCGTCACCGACCCGGACACGTTCCAGGTCACCGAGGCGGCCTTCCTGGCTGAGCCGGAACTCGCGCTGACCAGCGACCGGACGGTGACGCTCGACGCCCGCCGCGCGCTGCCGGTCCGGGTCAGCACCGACGAGCCGCTACGGCTGCACAGCGGCAGCGTGTCGTACGCGCGCGTCGTCGACAACTGGATCCTGTCCAACACCCGTTACTTCCGCGACGGCCTGGAGACGCTCTACCTGGGCCGGATGGGCAACGTCGAGCGCGGCGACTTCGACGTCACCGAGTCGTGGCTCTACACGACGCCGGACGGAGCGGCCCAGCCGGCCGACTACCACCTGATCTACCCGCACACCGGGCCGATCACGACCCGCGACGTCAACCACCGGGTCGAGCGGGACCGGCTGGCCCGCGTCGACTCGACGTACCACACGCCCGGCGGCACCGATCGGTACGCGCAGTACTTCGACGCGTACAGCACGCTGCGCGAGGCCCACGTGCCGATCGGCGACGTCGTGCAGGTCGCGGCGCCGGGCGCCCGGACGGCGTACGTGACCCCGGACGTGCCGGTCCAGCAGACCGTGGTCCACCCCGACGGCACGCTCTGGTACTGGGGCACGCCGATGTCGTCGCCGGTGCGGCCGCTGGAGGCCGGCAGCCGCACCGCCGAGACGTGGTACGGCGCCGGGCTGCGGCCCGCGGTGCCCGCCGACCCGCGAGGCCGGTACGACCCGAGCGGCCGCGTCGGGAACGTCATCTGGACGAACCTCCCGGCGTGGGCCGACAGCCAGGCCGGCCACTTCGCGTGGAACGGGCTCAACGACCTCGGCAACATGGAGCTGTTCGCGAACGGCCAGTCGTTGGGCGCCTGGGGCTTCTACGGCCAGGGCCAGTGGGACGTGCCGGCCGCCCCGACCGACCTCGAGCTGGTCTACGAGCTCATCCGGTACGACCGTGGACATTCGACCTGGACGTCGCCGCTGTACACGCAGACCAGCTGGCGGTTCAGCTCGTCGTCGTCGGACGACGGCCGCGCGCTGCCGCTGCTGTTCCCGACCTACGACGTCGCCGTCGACGCGCGGAACCGGGCCGCCGCGGTGGACGGCTACCGCGTCGAGGTCGGCGTCGAGTCGACCCCGTCGTACCTGCCCGGCGCGCTCACCGACGCGGCCGCCTGGGTGTCCTACGACGACGGCGCGACGTGGGCGGAGGTGCCCGCGACGCTCGACGGCGACACCGTCGTCGCGACCGTCGACAACCGGCCGGCCGCCGGCGGGCACGTCTCGTTCAAGGTGGAGCTGACCGACGCGAAGGGGCTCAGCCTGACCCAGTGGACGCAGCGGCTCTACGGCGTCGTCTGAGGGCGGCTACCGGGCCGCTCGGGGTTGGGCTGGAACACTGGCGGCCGTGGACGTCGCGGGTGGAGCGCTTGACGCGCCGTCACCCGGACGATGAGCGCGACCCGAAGGGCCCGACCCGCCATGGATGTACTGACGTTTCCGATCGTCGCGACCTTATCGGTGCTCACCGCGTTGGTCTTCGGCCTGATCGCGCAGCGGTTGCTCGGCGTGCGGCTCGGACTGTTCCGGTTGCTGCTGACCGGCGCGTTCGCGCTGTTCGTCGGCCCGCTGATCATGTTCGCGCTGCTCGACCAGTTCACCCTGTCGCCCGAGGGGATCTCCGACCAGAGCGAGGGCCCGGTCGCGTTCTGGTTCGCGCTGCTGGCCGGCGTGCTGACGATCCTCGCGTCGATGGTGCTGCTGGTGATCATCGAGGCGTTCGTGCCGATGGGGTCGCTGCCGCCCGCGCTGGTGTGGGGCCGCGGGCTGCTCGGCCGGCTGCGGCGGACCCGGCGGTACTGGCAGATCATCGGCATCGCGATGCGGCACGGCCTCGGGTCGTACCTGCGCGGCACCCGCGACCGCGCCCTCGACGCGCCGTCCGGCCGGGCGCAGCTGGGCCGAGCGCTGACCACCACGCTCAACGCGGGCGGCGTCACGTTCGTGAAGCTCGGCCAGATCCTGGCCACCCGGCGTGACGTGCTGCCGGCCGAGATGGCCGACGAGCTGGCGCGGCTGCAGGACGACGCCGCGCCGGTGCCGTGGCCGGACATCGAGCGGGTGCTCGTCGAGGAGCTGAAGGCCCCGGTCGAGGACGTCTTCGCCGAGTTCGACCGCGAGCCGCTGGCGGCAGCGTCCGTCGGCCAGGTGCACGTCGCGCGGCTGCACAGCGGCGCCGAGGTCGTCGTCAAGGTGCAGCGGCCCGGCATCCGGCCGGTGGTCGAACGCGACCTCGACATCGCCGGGCGGCTGGCCGCGCGGCTGGAGTCCGGCACCCGGTGGGGCCGTCGCATGGGCGTTCGCCCGCTGGCCGCCGGTCTGGCCGAGGCGATCCGCGAGGAGCTGGACTACCGCATCGAGGCGGACAACATCACCGCCGTGGCGACGGCGCCCAGCCGGCAGCCCGACGTCGTCCTGCCCGAGCCGCATCTCGCGCTGTGCACCGAGCGGGTGCTGGTGATGGACCGGCTGCAGGGCACGCCGCTCAACCGCGTCGACGCCGTCATCGAGCAGCGCGGCCTGGACCGCGACGCGCTGGCGACGACGCTGCTGGACTGCCTGCTGCGGCAGATCGTCCTCGACGGCATCTTCCACGCCGACCCGCACGGCGGGAACATCTTCCTGCTCGACGACGGCCGGCTCGGCCTGCTCGACTTCGGCTCCGTAGGACGGCTGGACGGTGCCCTGCGCGACGCGCTGCAGCGGCTGCTCGTCGGCGTCGACCGCGGCGACCCGCTCGCCGTCAGCGACGCGCTGCTCGAACTGGTGCCGCGTCCGGACGAGATCGACCAGCAGCAGCTGGAGCGCGACCTCGGCCGGTTCATGGCCAAGCACACGTCCGGCACCCCCAGCTCGGGCGTCCGGATGTTCGGCGACCTGTTCCGGGTGGTCGCGGACCACGGCCTGGCCATCCCGCCGGAGATCGCCGCGGTCTTCCGGGCGCTGGCGACGGCCGAGGGCACACTGACCCGGCTCACGCCGAGGTTCGACCTTATCGGCGGCGCCCGCTCGCTGGCCAGCGGGTACGTCGAGGAGCAGTACGGGCCGGAGCACCTCAAGCAGGCGGTCACCGAGGAGCTGGCCGCGCTGCTGCCGATCCTGCGCCGGCTGCCCCGCCGCGTGGAACGCATCGCCAGCGCCACCGAACACGGGCGGCTGGGCATCAACATCAGGCTGCTGGCCGACGAGCGCGACCGCGCCGTGCTGACCACGATGCTGCACGAGGTGCTGCTGACGTTCCTCGCCGCGACCACCGGGATCATGGCGGTGCTGCTGATCGGCACCGGCGGCGGGCCGCAGCTGACCGACTCCGTCGGCCTGTACGAGCTGATCGGCTACAACATGCTGGTGATCAGCGCGATCCTGGCGCTGCGGGTACTGGCGCAGATCTTCCGCCGCGGCTGACGGGCGCCGCTCTCACCCGTTTCGGGGGACGCCGTGGGGCGCACCGGCCCTAGGGTCGACGTCATGGCGCGGCACGAGGACACCTACGACGACCGCTACGGCACCGAGTTCCTGCAGCGACCAGCGCCCGACGACCGGCTGCCACGGCAGGGCATGCCGGCCGTCGACGCGATGCGGCTGCTCGGGGAGGAGCTGGTCCTCGACGGCATCCCGATGCGCAACCTGGCCACGTTCGTGACGACGTGGATGGAGCCCGAGGCGCAGCGGGTCATCGCCGAGAACCTGCACCGCAACTACATCGACCACGCCGAGTACCCGCAGACCGCGCTGATCGAGCAACGCTGCATCCGGATGCTGGCCGACCTCTTCCACGCGCCCGGCCCGACCACCGGTACCCGCACCCAGGGGTCGTCCGAGGCGATCATGCTCGGCGCGCTGTCGCTGAAGTGGAAGTGGCGGCAGCGGCGCGAGGCGGCGCGGCAGAGCACCGACCGGCCCAACCTGGTGTTCGGCGGCGACGTCCACGTCGTCTGGGAGAAGTTCTGCCGCTATTTCGACGTCGAGCCGCGGATCATCCCGCTGCGGCCGGACCGCCTCACCATCGGCCCCGACGACGTCGAGCCGCACGTCGACGAGAACACCATCGGCGTCGCGGCGGTGCTCGGGACCACGTTCACCGGGCACGCCGACGACATCGCCGGCATCAACGACCTGCTGGTCCGGCTGCGCGACGAGCGCGGCCTCGACGTCCCGCTGCACGTCGACGGCGCGAGCGGCGGCTTCGTCTGGCCGTTCCTCTACCCGGACACGAAGTGGGACTTCCGCCTCGAGCAGGTCCGCTCGATCAACGTGTCCGGGCACAAGTACGGGCTGGTCTATCCCGGCATCGGCTGGCTGGTGTTCCGCACCACCGACGACCTCGCCGAGGACCTCGTCTTCTACGAGAACTACCTGGGCAAGCGCGACGCCACGTTCACGCTGAACTTCTCCACCAACGCCAGCATGGTGCTCGCGCAGTACTACAACCTCGTCCGCTACGGGCACGCCGGCTACCAGGCGATCATGCGGACCATGCAGGCCAACGCCGCGGAGCTGGCCGAGCGGATCGTCGCGGCCGGCGACTTCGAGCTGGTCGGCGAGCCCGGCGCGGAGCAGTTGCCGCTGGTCGCGTTCCGGCTGGCCGGCGAGCACGCCTACGACGAGTTCGACGTCGCCGGGCAGCTGGCCGGCGAGCACGGCTGGATGCTGCCGGCCTACTCACTGCCGCCGAACGCCCAGGACGTGACGGTCCTGCGCGCGCTCGTGAAGCAGACCCTCAGCCGCTCGCTGGCGGACACGCTGGCCGACGACCTCGCGCACGCGTGCACGACGCTGGACGCGAAGGGCGGGCTGCACGAGCGCGAGCGCCGCCGGGTGAAGTCGGGGACCGGCTACTGATCCCGTTTGCGCGCCAGCGCCGCTTCGAGGCGCTCGACCTTGCCGGTGATCTCGCCGGTGTGACCGGGCCGGATGTCGGCCTTGAGCACCAGGCTGACGCGATGGCCGTGCCGGCCGACCGCCTCGGTGGCGCGCTTGACGACGTCGAAGACCTCGTCCCACTCGCCCTCGATGGTGGTGAACATGGAGTCGGTGCTGTTCGGCAGCCCGGACTAGGTGTCCTCGACCTGGTGGCCGTCGACCTCGCGCGGGCCGGTCCAGCCCTTCGGCGTCTTGAAGATGATCACCGGCCAGTCCGGGCGGTAGTCGTAGGTGCCGGCGCGCGCCTCGCGCTGGTTCGTCGCGATCTGGTCCAGCACGTGGTCCAGCAGCTCGGCGAACCGGCGGTGGACGGACAGGTGGTCCTCGTCGTCGAAGCCGGCCTCGAACCAGTACGGCGTGTGGCCGTAGCCGGCCATCAGGTGTTCCAGCTCGCGCCGCGGGATGCGGGCCAGCACCGTCGGGTTGGCGATCTTGTACCCGTTGAGGTGCAGGATCGGCAGCACAGCGCCGTCCGTGGCGGGGTTCAGGAACTTGTTGCTGTGCCAGGCCGTGGCCAGCGGGCCGGTCTCGGCCTCGCCGTCGCCGATGCAGGCCGCCACCGTCAGCCCGGGGTTGTCGAAGGCGGCGCCGTAGGCGTGCGACAGCACGTAGCCCAGCTCGCCGCCTTCGTGGATCGAGCCGGGCGTCTCGGGCGCCACGTGGCTCGGGATGCCGCCGGGGAAGGAGAACTGCCGGAACAGCTCCCGCAGGCCGGCCTCGTCGTCGCCGACGTTGGAGTAGACCTCGCTGTAGGTGCCGTCGAGCCAGGCCGCCGACACCAGCGACGGGCCGCCGTGGCCCGGCCCGGAGAGGTAGATCATGTCGAGGTCGCGCTGGACGATCGCGCGGTTGAGGTGCGCGTACAGGAAGTTCTGGCCGGGCGACGTGCCCCAGTGTCCGAGCAGGCGCGGCTTGACGTGCTCGGCCCGCAGCGGCTCGCGCAGCAGCGGGTTGTCCAGCAGGTAGATCTGCCCGACGGAGAGGTAGTTGGCTGCTCGCCACCACGCGTCGATGCGGGTGAGCAGGGCGTCGTCGATGGTCGGGGTACTGGCCTCGTCGAGCATCGTCGCCGCTCCTTCGGGTGGGCTGCTCGTCAAGGACCAGCATGTACCCGAGAGCCGCGGACTCATACACGTTTCTCAGGACCGTCTCCGGCTGTTCTCAGGATCGACCGGAAGGATCTCAAGCACGAACCGACTCGGACCTCACACGATGGAGACGGCCATGTACGCGATCCCGACGGCGGCACACATCCTCGGCGTCACCCCCGCGGCCCTGGAGGCCGCCCTCGAGCGCGGCGAGACCATCCGCAGCCTGACCATCGCCTGCGGGCAGGACCCGGACCGGATCACGGAGGCGATCGTCGACGCGGAGACCGGCGACGTCGTCGCCCTGGCCCGCATCGCCGGCTTCGAGCCGGACGCGATCGCCGAGTTCACCCGCGAGCTGCGCGCCTACCTCGTCGCGTTCGTCGACGACGGCGAGCGTGTGGCCGACCGGCTGTTCGAGACCCGCACCCTGCAGCCGGTGTGAGTCAGGCGCCCTGCGCCTCGGCCACCCGGCGCATCCAGTAGCGGAACCAGCTGTCGCCGTACGGCGCGTAGACGCGGACGGGGACGCCGCGCGCGACCAGTTCGCGGGCGTCGTCCTCGCGGACGCCCAGCAGCATCTCGACCCCGGCGCCGGGCAGCGCCTCCAGCAGCGCCTCGCGCACCACGGCATCGTGCGTCGCCAGCACCGGCGCGCTACCGGCCGCGTGCACCCGGTGGGCCAGCTTGATGAAGGCCACGGTGGCCCCCTCGCCCCACGCGTGCGCGACGTCGGCGGACTCCAGGTAGGCGCCCTTGGCCAGCCGGATCGGCACCCCCGCGGCGAGCAGGCGGTCGACGTCGTCGGGGCTGCGGCGCAGGTTGGCCTGGACGGTCGCCACGAGCGGCGCACCGGCCTCGGCCAGCGCGACGGTGAGGTCCATGATCTGCGGCGTGCGCCGGCTCTCCTCGGCGCTGATCTCCAGCCGTGCGCCCGCCGGGAGCACCTCCACGAGCTGCTCCACGTGCCGGCGGCAGACGTCGAACCCCAGGTCCAGGCCCAGGTGCGACGGCACGATCTCCAGGTACACGTCGCCGCCGACGTCCGCCAGCGCGGCCGCCGCCTCGCGGTAGCCGCGCACCGTCGCCGCGAGCTCATCTTCGTCGGCGGCGCCCTCGCCGAACAGGTCGAGGCTGACGGCCAGGCCGGCGGCGGTGAGCCGGCGGACGGTCTCGATCGCCTCGTCGAGCGTGGTGCCTGCGACGTAGCGGCGGGCGGCGGAGTAGGCGAGGTCCTGGGCCGGCGGGATCGCCCGGACCAGCGACTCGACCTCGGTACTGGTGGCGAGCGCGTAGAGCGCGCGCCGGGTGAGCGATGCGATCACCTCACCGACGGTAACAGCCGGCGGAGGCTCAGAACCCGAGCAGGAGACCCGCGAGCACCGACGCGTAACCGACGCACAGCGCGACGAGAGCGATCCGCACGGTGGTGCGGCGCCGGCTCGGCTGCGGCGGCGGTTTGAACACGCGGGCCTCCGGTCGGTCGAGGGCGCCGGCGGGTCGCCGGCGCCCCCTCGCGGAACGCGTCAGGGCGTGATGAGCCCTGCGGTCTTCGTCCGGGCCGCCTCGAACCGCGTGGCGACGTCGGGCCAATTGACGATGTTCCAGAACGCCGCCACGTAGTCGGGCTTCACGTTCTTGTACTGCAGGTAGAACGCGTGCTCCCACATGTCGAGCATGAGCAGCGGGACGGTGCCGGCGGCGAGGTTGCCCTGGTGGTCGTAGAGCTGCTCGATGACCAGCCGCTGGCCGATGCTCTCCCACGCCAGGATGGACCAGCCCGAGCCCTGGATGCCCAGCGCGGCCGCCGTGTAGTGCGCGCGGAAGCCGTCGAACGAACCGAAGAACTCGTCGACCGCGGCGCCGAGGTCACCGTCGGGCTTGTCGCCACCCTCGGGCGACAGGTTGTTCCAGAAGACGGTGTGGTTGACGTGACCGGCGAGGTTGAAGGCCAGGTTCTTCTGCAGCAGGTTCACCGTGTCGAGCTTGCTGGTGGCGCGTGCCTCCTCCAGCTGCTCGAGCGCGGTGTTCGTGCCGGTGACGTACGTCTGGTGGTGCTTGGAGTGGTGGAGCTCCATGATCTGACCGGCGATGTGCGGTTCGAGCGCACCGTAGTCGTAGGGGAGATCCGGCAGAGAGTAGACGGCCATTGCTTCTGAGCTTCCTCTCGACGACATCGTCAGGCCCGGGACCTGTCACTGGCTAACCTACGCCTGCCCACTGAGCGCGACCACAAACGGTCCGAACTCTGCGGTGTCAGGCTCATTCTTGACCGACTGGCGTCAGACCTCGCGGTCGGCGGCACCGCTTCACCCTGTGATGTCCGGCTCGGACAGGGTGATCCGGACGGCCCGGAATGTCGCCGGCGTCGCGTCGAGGACGACCCGTTTCGGGTCCGGCACGGCCAGGTGCGGCAGGCCGGCGGAGCGGTCGCGGAGTGCGGCCAGCGCCGTCAGCCGCCGGTCGGCGAGGACGTGGTCGACGGCGGCGCGGTCGCCCCCGGTGACGACGGCGTCGAGCTCGGCAGCGTGCGGCAGCAGCACCCGCGCGGCGACGTCGGCGGCGGCCTCGAACGCCTCGCGGGCCTGCTTCTCACGCCGCCGGGCGAACCGCTGCTGCGACTGGCCGCCGGCGGCCGTCCGGCCCTGCACGTGCCGCGAACCCACTTTCGACGTCACCAGCGCGGCGCCGTGGAAGACGCCGGCCGCGTAACCGCCGCGGCGCACCAGCAGCACGGCGACCCGCCGGTCGCGGGCGGCGTGCGCGATGAGGCCGCCGTACGGTGCGGCGGCGTCGTCGTGCGGCAACGGGGGGAACGGGACCGCGCAGCTCGCGACCGCTCCGTCCGCCGCCTCGACGACGACGGCACCGGGCCCGGCGCGGTGGGTGGTGGCGCCGTGCCGGCGGGCGAACCCGGCCAGCCAGGCCGCCAGCCGTTCCGGCGGGATGGTGAGCACGCGATCGGGCATCTCCAGAGGATGCCCTGCCGAAGAGCGGCGGAGGTTGCGACCCCGGCCTCCGCAGCGAGCCGGGGCCGCAACCGGTACCCGAACGCTGCCATGGATCCGATGGGTCGGCGGCTCTTGCTTGACCCCCGCCGGTGTTCGGACTCCACGGCACTCGTCGTATGGACCGTGATGTGAACTGTCTGGGACCCCGGGCGTCAGCCCGGTGTCATCGCCGGACCCTTCGGTCCGGTGGTCGACCGCCGGAAGGGCAAGACCGTACCTTCGACCGGCACGATCACACTTCGATTCCTACACCATACCGGACAGATCGTCGAGGTCCAGGTCACGATCACCCACAGATCAACTCGGGGCTGACGTCAGGCCTCCGCGGCCGGCTACAACGCGTCACCTCGCTGTGCGGACGGGTCCGGACCAGCGCCGACGGCCGGCGGCGGCGATCAGCCGAGCAGCGCCGACGGTGTGACGGTCACCGGGTACGGCCGCTCCAGCCGGACCTCCTCGTCCCCAGTGGTCCGCGCCACCTCCACATAGTCGCCGTCGACGAGGTCGTAGGCGACGATCGACGGCCCGCCGTCGGGGTCGACGATCCAGTACGACCCGACGCCGCCCTCGGCGTACTTCGCGAACTTGACCTTGGTGTCGTAGAGCCGGGTGCTCGGTGACAGGATCTCGACGGCCAGCCGCAACGGCTTGGTGAGCGGCCCGTCGACGATGTCGTCCTTGGCCACCACCAGAAGGTCGGGTATGAGCGAGTTCCGCTGATTCGGCTGCCAGTCCAGTGGCGCGTAGAACACCTTCAGCTCGGGCGGACACGCGCCGTGGAGGAGGAGGAACAGTTCGCCGCTGACGATCTGATGCTTCGGTCGCGGGGACGGGCTCACCAGGACCCGCCCATCGATGAGTTCGTAGCGCAGCCCGTCGTTCTCGGGCAGGCCGTCGAGATCGTCCACCGTCCAGGCTTCGACGACACGTGGCAGCTCCTGCATGGTTGTCATGGTGCCCTCCTCGTGCTCGGATGTCATTCGCAGGATGGCCCGTGGTTCACCCAGAAACGGGTCGGGCTAACTTCCGGGCTAATCGCGCGGCGGTTGCCCGTTTCGTCGTCGCTGGTCAGCCGTGTGACGCGCGCGCGGCCAGTCGGCGGGCGGCCGTCACGTAGCGGCGGGTGGCGACGGCCTGGGCGGCGCGGGTGAGCGGCCCGCCGAGGCGGGCGTACCAGGCGGCCGCGCGGCTGAACGCCGTCACCGTGAACCAGAGGTCGTCGTGGTCGTCGAGCTCGGCGACGAAGGACTCCTCGCCGCGTTCCGGGTGACCGGCCAGCGTCCCGTAGGCGTACCCGCCGCGGCGGTCCTCGTCGAGCACCCAGACCACCTCGCACGGGATCCGCAGTCCGACCGGCCCGACGCCGAGCGTGCTGGTGACGCGGACGCCCACCGCGGCGCGCGGCTGCGACGTCGCGACCCGCAGGCCGATGCTGCGATGCAGGTCGAACATCACGACGCCCTCGACGACGGCGGTGAAGGCGGCCCGGCCGTGGCCGATGCGCTCGCGGACCCGGACGTGGTCGTAGCCGTCAGGCAGCGGCTCGCCGTCGCGGGTGGCGCCGACCTCGGGGTAGGTGAAGGACATCACTCGCGACTCTGCCACAGCCCCATGTCACAACCGTGCACCAGTGTGTGTCTGAATGGCATGGCAGGCCACTCCCTCGAACCGAAGGTCCCGATGCCGTGACGGAGACGACTCCCGACCCGTTCCAGCGGCACCGCGGGCTGCTGTTCACCGTCGCCTACGAGCTGCTCGGCAGCGTGGCCGACGCCGAGGACGTCGTGCAGGACACGTGGCTGCGGTGGTCCGCCGCCGACCGGTCCGACGTCCTGGAGCCGAAGGCGTACCTCGTCCGCATCGCTACTCGACTGGCGCTGAACCGGCTGCGCACGCTGCGGAACCGGCGCGAGACGTACGTCGGGCCGTGGCTGCCGGAGCCGCTCGCGACCGGGCCGGACGCCAGCGGCGGGGTCGAGCTGGCCGAGGACGTGTCGATGGCGATGCTCGTGGTCCTGGAGACGCTCACGCCGATCGAGCGGGCGGTGTTCGTGCTGCGCGAGGTGTTCGGGTTCGCGCACGCGGAGATCGCGACGGCGCTGGACCGCAGCGAGGCGTCGGTGCGGCAGGTCGCCCACCGGGCCCGCGAGCACGTCCAGGCGCGGCGGCCGCGCTTCGACACCGACCCGGAGCAGCGGCGGGCGGTGACCGAGCGGTTCCTGCGCGCCACGGCCGAGGGCGACCTCGCCGAGCTGCTGGAGGTGCTGGCGCCGGACGTCGTCATGGTGAACGACACCGACGGGAAGGCGCGCGCGGCCCTGCGCCCGATCTTCGGCCGGGACAAGGTGGCCCGCCTGCTCGTGGGCCCGCTGGTCCGCCGCGAACTGGCCGGCTACCGGTTCGAGTACGCGGAGCTCAACGGCGAGCCGGGCGTCGTCGGCGTGCTGAACGGACGCGTCGACGTGGCGGGCCTCATCGAGACGAGGGGCGGCCAGGTGGTGCGGCTGCTCGCGTTCCGGAACCCGGATCGGCTGACCGGTCTGAGGCGCAACTGGCGATGAGCGTCCCGCCCCGGCCGCCGGCATGGCGGATATTGACACAACCTGATGCCGGGCGGCCGGATGCCGGGACGTTTCGGCGCTGTTTTGTGACTATTTCAGAATGGCGACGGCTCAGAGCCGGGTCACCTTCGGGTTCGGCAGGGCGATACGACGTACCGCGGTGCCGAAATCGACGTGTACCTCGTGATCGCCGGGCACGCTGACTACGCGGCCAAGACCGTGACGGTCGTGAGTGAGCAGGTCATCAACGACGAACTTCTGCGGGGGCGGAGGGGCGATGGGGCGGAACGGGCTAGAAGGATAAACAGGCCTCGCGGCCGGTGTACGAGAGGTCATTCCGTCAGTCTGCCGTTCTGGGCCGCAGATGTGTAGCCCTCTTTGGAAGACTATGTCAACTCTTGACCATCAGTTCGGCGGGCAACGTTGAACACGTGTTCCCCGTCGACCGGCACGCTGCCGTGACAGCACCGAACGGCTAGGACACGGTGTCGGAGACGCCGGCCGCGACGGATCGCGACGACGGACGTGCGTCCTGTGACGGCCGGCTGGCGACCTGGTGCGCGACGAGGATCGCGGCGAACGAGAGCGCCGTGACGGCCACGACGCCGAGCCCCGCGCCCACGTAGGCCGTCGCCAGGTCGGAGCGTTCGGTGACGGCGCCCGCGGTGTTCAGCACGTCGCGGGTGCGCAGCAGCGCCGACGCGGCCATGGCGCCGGCGACCCCGGCCACCACGACGAACAGGCCGCTGACGATCGCCGTCGGGGCATTGCCGGCCGGCGGCGACGGTATCCGCTCCGGGCTGCTCAGCGCGGTGAGCACCGTCGCCAGCCCGGCCCAGGCCAGCACGACGGTGATGGCGGCGACGACGTCGGACGGCCGGTGCCAGCCGCCCACCATGGTGGAGACGCCGGTGATCGCGGTGTACCCGGCGCCGAGGATCGCGACCGCCGGCCGGGCCCGTCGCGGCACCACCAGAACCAGCGCGGCCGCGACGCTGGCCGCGACCGTCGTGTGCCCGCTGGGCAGCGAGTTGTCCAGCGGCCCGGTGTCCTCGGCCAGCCGCGGCCGGTCGAATACCACGCGCTTGAGCACCTGCGTGGTGAGGTTGGCGCCGCCGACCAGCACGATGACCTGCAACGCCAGCAGCCACCGCTGGCGCAGCAGCGCGATCAGCGCGACGGCGCCCAGCACCACCACGACGAACGGCACCGACACGACGTCGAGCACCTGCTCCGCGCCCGACCACAGCGTCGAGCGGCCGATGCCGGAGCCGCGATAGGCGACCTGGTCGATGCGCTGCCCCACGGCGGTGTCGACGAACCACCGCCAGCTCGCCCAGGTGCCGAGGGCGCCGGCCAGGAACATCAGCAGGCCGAGGACGACACCTCCGGGCCGGGGCGAGTA
Organism: Jiangella alkaliphila; assembly: GCF_900105925.1. Taxonomy (NCBI): domain Bacteria; kingdom Bacillati; phylum Actinomycetota; class Actinomycetes; order Jiangellales; family Jiangellaceae; genus Jiangella; species Jiangella alkaliphila. Next base: position 1,289,744 of record NZ_LT629791.1, read on the forward strand.
GCGGCGCATGCTCCGAGGGTAGTCAGACACGCTGAGAATCCCCTGGGACCGAGCCGCCGGGGAGCGGATGGGTCACCGCAACTGGGCGAAGAAGGCGCGGATGTCCGCAACGTGCCCGGCCGGCTCCTCCATCGCGATGAAGTGGTGCCGGCCCGGGTTGCCCTCGGGCCAGTGCACGATCGGGCCGTCGCGCTCGGCCAGCCGCCGCATCAGGGCCGAGCCGCCGCCGTAGACGCCGGACGGCACGCCCGCCGGCGCCTTCGGCCACTCGAACCTCGCGGCGCCGCCCTGTGCCAGCCCTTCGTACATCGGCCACGACGACGTCGCGGCGGTCTTCGTGAACCAGTAGACGCTGACGTTGTCGAGGAACAGGTCGCGGTCGATGACGTCGAGCAGCGGCTGGTCGGACATGGAGAACTCCTGGAACTTGTGCGCGTGCCAGGCCAGCAGCGACACCGGCGAGTCGTGCCAGCCGTGCCCGAACGTCTGCGGCGCCACTCGCAGCAGCGCGTGGTGGTCGACCCCGCCGGACGACCACTGCTGCATCAGGTCCCACTCGGCCCGCTCCTCCTCGGTCATGCCGGGCACGTCGTCCTCGGTCGGGAAGCCGAAGCCGCCGTCGATGTGCACGCCGACGACGCGGTCGGGGTGCCGCCGGGCCAGTTCAGGCGTGACGTACGCGCCGAGGTCGCCGCCCTGCGTGCCGTAGCGGTCGTAACCGAGCCGGGCCATCAGCTCGGCGAACATGCCGGCCACCGCGGGGATGCCGAACCCGGTCGTGCGCGGCGCGCCGGAGAAGCCGAACCCGGGGATGGACGGCACGACCACATGGAACGCCTGCGCAGGGTCGCCTCCGTGCGCTCGCGGGTCGGTGAGCAGCGGGATCGTGCGGGCGAACTCGACGAACGAGTTCGGCCAGCCGTGCGCCAGGACCAGCGGCAGCGCGTCCGGCTCCGGCGAGCGCACGTGCAGGTAGTGCAGGTCCAGCCCGTCGATCTCGTCGACGAACTGCGGGAACGCGTTGAGCGCGGCCTCGCGGGCGCGCCAGTCGTAGCCGGTGCGCCAGTACTCGGCGAGGTCGCGCAACCAGTCGGTGGGCACGCCACGCTCCCACCCGTCGCTGGGCAGCTGCGGTGTCCAGCGGGTGCGGGCCAGCCGGTCGTGCAGGTCGTCGAGGTCGGACTGCGGGATGTCGATCGTGAAGGGGGTCATGGGTCCGACGGTAGGACGCATCTAGGTCGGTTCTTGTCCTAGTTCTGCGGCATCCTGGTCTCCATGAGTGAAACGTCCGGGCGGCTGCTCGCGCTGCTGTCCCTGCTGCAGACGCCGCGCGAGTGGCCTGGCAGCGAGCTCGCCCGGCGCCTCGGCGTCACCCCACGCACCGTCCGCCGCGACGTCGACCGGCTGCGCGACCTCGGCTACCCGGTCGAGGCGACGCTCGGCGCGGCCGGCGGCTACCGGCTGGTGGCGGGCGCCGCCCTGCCGCCGCTTTTGTTGGACGACGAGGAGGCGGTGGCGATCGCGGTGGGGCTGCGCGCGGCCGCCGGGTCCGCCGTCGCCGGGATCGAGGAGGCATCGGTCCGGGCGCTCGGCAAGCTGGAGCAGGTGCTGCCGGCGCGGCTGCGCCATCGGGTGCGCTCGCTCGGCGTGGCGACCCTGCCGGTCGGCGGCGGCCCGATGGTCGACCCGGAGGTGCTGACGGCGCTGGCTGCCGCCGTCGCGACCCGCGAGCGGGTCCGCTTCCGCTACACGTCGGGTGACGGCGAGCAGTCGGGCCGGCTGGTCGAACCGCTCGCGCTGGTCCCCTCCGGCCGCCGCTGGTACCTCGTCGGCTGGAACGTCGAATGGGACGTCCGCCGGAATGTGGACCGGGACATTCGCCGCGGCGCTGGCCGGACCCCGCCCGGTGGGGAGCGTCCTCCCACCCTACGGGCGGGCGCTGACAACCGCGTTCGCAGCGGCAGCGACGGCGACTACGCAGGCTGGCGGACGTATCGGGTGGACCGGATCGCCCGGGTCCAGCCGACCGGCGTGCGCATTCGCGAGGAGCACCCCCTGCCGGCCGATGACGCCGCGGCCTACGTCGCCGGTCGGCGCACCGACTGGGGCACGCCCGAGTTGCGCGTCGTCGTGGACTTCGACGCACCGGTGGGTGCGGTGGCGGGCCGGCTCGGCGACGGGCCGGGACAGGTCGTGGCGGTCGACGACGCGAGGTCGCGACTGGACGCACGGCGTGACGACTCGATGGAGTGGCTGGCGTCGCGGCTGGTGGCGCTCGGCTGCGACTTCACCGTCGAGGCGCCGCCCGCGCTGACCGCAGCGGTGCGCGCCCTCGCCGGCCGCGCGGCCGCCGCCGTCGCCGTCAGGCCGAACAAATAGTCATACAAGATGACTGAATGCTAGGTTGCCTCTCGTGAGTGAGAGCGACACCGTCCTCGCACCCCGCTTCCGCGGCAAGGTCGCGCTGGTCACCGGCGCCGGCTCGGGCATCGGCGCGGCTACCGCGTCGCGGCTGGCCGCCGAGGGCGCCCACGTCCTGCTGGCCGACGTGGACGAGGCGTCCCTGGGCCTGGCTGTCGAGGCGGCCGGCAGCGCAGCCCGAGCGACGGGGTTCGGCGGCGGCGCCGAGGGCCTGCCGCTGGACGTCGCCGACGAGGCGGGCTGGGCGCGGGTGGCCCGGCACCTCGAGGACGGGCCCGGCCGGCTGGACCTGCTGCACTCGAACGCCGCCATCGCGGTGATCCAGCCGGCCGACCGTCTGACCGTCGCCGACTGGCACCGGCAGCTCGACGTCAATCTGACCGCGACGTTCCTCGCCGTGCGCGCGCTGGCCGGGCTGCTGACCCGCACCGGCGGGTCGATCGTCATCACCTCGTCGGTGCACGCGATGCGCGGGCTGCCCGGCCGCCCGGCGTACGCGGCGACGAAGGGCGCGCTGCTGTCGCTCGGCCGTCAGCTGGCCGCCGACTACGGGCCCGACGTGCGAGTCAACACCGTCGTCCCGGGCCCGATCATGTCGCCGGCCTGGGCCGACGTCAGCGAGCCGGACCGCGAGCGGAGCATCCGCGCCACCACGCTGGCCCGGTTCGGCCGGCCCAGCGAGGTCGCGGCGGCGGTGGCGTTCTTCGGCTCTGACGACGCGTCCTACGTCACCGGCGCGAGCCTGGTCGTCGACGGCGGCTGGAGCGTCACGGCGGACTCCGCGTGAGCGTGTTCAAGGGCATCCACGGCGCGGTGGTCGCGCACCTCGGCGAGCTGATCGTCCGCGGCGACGTCGCACCCGGCGCGGCGCTCGATCCACTGCGGCTGGAGAAAGACCTGGGCGTCAGCCGCACCGTCGTCCGCGAGGCGCTGCGCGTCCTGGCCGCCAAGGGGATGGTCGACGCCCGGCCGAAGCGCGGCACGATCGTCCGGCCGCGCGAGGAGTGGGCGCTGCTCGACGCCGACGTGCTGGGCTGGCAGGCGCAGAACCGCGCCGACGACGCGTTCCTGGCCGACCTCGCCGAGGTGCGCGACATCGTCGAGCCGGCCGGCGCACGGCTGGCGGCGACCCGGCGGACCGACGCCGACCTCGCCGCGCTGCGCGCCGCCCTCGACGGCATGGCCGACCCGGACGCCTCGGTCGACGGCGTCGTCGAGGCCGACCTGACGTTCCACCACGCGCTGCTGGCCGCCGCCCACAACGCCCTGCTGCGGCAGCTGGAGCAGGTCATCGCGACCGGCCTGCGCGCTCGCGACCTGCTGGTGCACAGCGGCGGGCCGCGCGGCGACAGCGCCCCCGCGCACCGCGGCGTCCCCTCGCACCGAGCCGTACTCGACGCCGTCACCCGTGGCGACGCCGACGGCGCCGAGCGCGCCGTCCGCGACCTGCTCGCCGAGGCCGACCGCGACGTCCGGGCGATCACGTCCGGGAAGGAGCCCGAGTGAAGATCACCGCGATCGAGACGTTCCAGGTCCCGCCGCGCTGGCTGTTCTGCCGCGTCGCCACCGACGAGGGGGTGGTCGGCTGGGGCGAGCCTGTCGTCGAGGGCCGCGCCGACACCGTCCGCACCGCCGTCCACGAGCTGGCCGACTACCTCGTCGGCCAGGACCCGCTGCGGATCGAGGACCACTGGCAGGTCATGACGAAGTCGACGTTCTACCGCGGCGGGCCGGTGCTCTCCAGCGCCGTCGCGGGGCTGGACCAGGCGCTGTGGGACATCGCCGGCCAGGTGTACGACGCGCCGGTGCACGCGCTGCTCGGCGGGCCTGTTCGCGACCGCGTCCGCATGTACACGTGGGTCGGCGGCGACGAGCCGGGCGAGGTCGCCGACGGCATCGCCGCGAAGGTCGCCGAGGGATTCACCGCGGTGAAGATGAACGGCACCGCCAAGCTCGGCCCCATCGGCACCGCCGCCGAGACCGACGACGTGCTGCGGCGGTTGGCGGCAGCCCGCGAGGTGCTCGGCCCGGACCGCGACGTCGCCGTCGACTTCCACGGCCGCGTCTCGCCGGCCAACGCGCGCCGGCTGCTGCCGCTGATGGCGCCGCTGCACCCGCTGTTCGTCGAGGAGCCGGTGCTTCCGGAGCTGGGCGCTCAGCTGGCGGGCGTCGTCGCGTGCAGCTCGGTGCCGATCGCGACCGGCGAGCGGCTGTTCGGCCGGCGCGACTTCGTCGAGCCGCTGGCCGCCGGCGTCAGCATCGTGCAGCCGGACATCTCGCACGCCGGCGGCATCTCCGAGGTCCGCCGCATCGCCGCCCAGGCGGAGGTCACCGGCGCGAGCTTGGCGCCGCACTGCCCGCTCGGCCCGATCGCGCTGGCCGCGAGCCTGCAGGTGGCGTTCGCGACGCCGAACTTCCTCATTCAGGAGCAGAGCCTCGGCATCCACTACAACCTGGGCAACGATCTGCTCGACTATCTCGTCGACCCGGCCGTCTTCCGCTTCGTCGACGGCCACGTCGAGCGGTCCGCGGCGCCCGGGCTGGGCATCGCGATCGACGAGGCCGCCGTCCGCCGCGCCGACGAGGCCGGGCACCGCTGGCGCGCCCCGCTCTGGCGGCACCCGGACGGGAGCTTCGCGGAGTGGTGAGCCCGTCTACGATGCGGGCGTGGCGACCCGGCTGGGGCTGGACGAGCACCTGACGTTGCTGCGGCGCAGCGGCGCGGCGCTGCACGACGCCGCAGCGCGGGCCGGACTGGCCGCGCCCGTGCCCACCTGCCCGAACTGGGACGTCCGCGCGCTGGTCACGCACCAGGGCATGGTGCACCGCTGGGCCGCCGCGCACCTGCGCGGCGAGAAGGACCACGACACCGCTGCCTCGGTCGCCGAGGCTGACGCCGTGCCCGACCTACTGTCCTGGTTCGCCGACGGGCTCGACGCGCTGCTCGCGACCATCGTGGCCACGCCCGACGATGCCGAAGCGATGGTGTTCCTGAAGGACGCGCCGCCGCCCCGGCGATTCTGGGCCCGGCGGCAGGCGCACGAGACGACGATCCACGGCGCCGACGCGCTGGCCGCCGTCCTGGGCCGGGCACCATCGGCGGCCGAGGTCACCGTCGCGCCCGAGCCGGCCGCCGACGGCGTCGACGAGCTGCTCACCGGGTTCATCACCCGCGGCCGCGGCAAGCTGCGCACCGAGCGGCCGTACACGATCGCCGTCCGGGCCACCGACACCGGCGACGCGTGGCTGCTGCGGGTCGAGTCCGAGTCGCTGACGACGACGGCGGGCGCGGAGCCGGAGGCCGCACCGGACGCCGAGCTGTCCGGCACCGCCGCGCAGCTCTATCTCGGCCTGTGGAATCGCGGCGACGAGCTGACGGCGACCGGCCGGCCGAACGTGCTGCGCGACTGGCGGTCGCAGGTGCGGGTGCGCTGGAGCTGACGCCTACTCGACGCCGGCGGACAGCCCGCCGAACTCCTGCGGCAGGTCGTCGCCGGACGATCCGCCCAGGCTCAGGATCGCGATGACGGCGCCGACGGCGATGGCGATGCCGATGAGGACGACGACCGCCAGCTCCACGCGGTAACGCCGCTCTTCCGTTGCCTTGTGTTGACTCACGGAGCCCCCCGAGAAGTCCACGGACTGAGAAGATTTGTTCCGAAAACATACCTTAGAGGTGCTGTCAACCAATTCGCGTAGATCGTTCCCTTTCCGTGGTCCAGTGAATCCAGGAGTTTCCGAGATTGTCGGACCGCCGTGCCAGGATCGGCAGATGCTCACGATCAGCGCCGAACAGCGCCGCCACCGGCTGCTGCGCCGTCACCACCTCGCCCGCGAGACGCCGGCCGGGTCGGTCGCCGCGGCGACCGGCGGCATGGTCGTGCTGCACGCCACCGATCCCGCCACGGTGTACGTGTCGGCGCTGGTCAGGGCGCCCGAGGCGACCCTCGACGACGTGTCGGCCGCGCTCTACGACGACCGCTCGGTGGTCAAGCTCATCGCGATGCGGCGCACCATGTTCGTCACGCCCACCGAGCTCATGCCGGTCATTCACAGCGCCGCCGGCCTCGCCATCGCCGACCGCCTGCGCCGTCAGCTGGTCCAGCACCTCTCGACGCTGCCCACCGACCCGCCGGTCGAGGGCGACGTCGCCGCCTGGCTGGCCGATGTCGAGACCGGCACCGAGAAGGCGGTCGACGAACGCGGCGAGGCGCTGGCCACCGAGCTGGCCAAGGCCGAGCCGCGGCTGCGCACCGCCGTCCTGCCGACCACCGACAAGAAGTGGGACGTCAAGCAGAACATCACCAGCCGCGTGCTCACGCTCATGGGCGCCGACGGCCGCATCGTGCGCGGGCGGCCGGCCGGAACCTGGCTGTCGCGGCAGCACCGGTGGGCGTCGGTGCGCGGGCTGTGGCCCGACGGCCTGCCCGACGTGCCCGTCGCCGAGGCGCGGGCCGAGCTGGCCCGGCGCTGGCTGCGGGTGTTCGGTCCGGCCACGGTGGCCGACGTGCAGTGGTGGACGGGGTGGACGCTCGGCGTCACGCGTCAGGTGCTGGCCGGGCTCGACACCGCCGACGTCGACCTCGACGGCGAACCCGGCATCGTCCTGGCCGACGACACCGAGCCCGAGGCCGACGCCACGCCGGTGGCCACGCTGCTGCCCGCCCTCGACCCGACGCCGATGGGCTGGCAACGGCGCGACTGGTTCCTCGGTCCGCACCGCGAAGCGCTGTTCGACCGCAACGGCAACATCGGGCCGACGGTGTGGTGGGGCGGGCGGGTGGTCGGCGGCTGGGGCATGGCCGGCGGCGCGATCCGGTGGCGGCTGCTCGAGGACGCCGGCGCCGAGGCCGCCGACGCCGTCGAACGGGCGGTCGCGGAGCTCGAGCCACGCCTCGGCGGCGCCACGATCATCCCGGCCTTCCGGACGCCGCTGGAACGCGAGCTGGCCGGCTGACCGCGCGGCGGTCTCGTACCGCCGTCGGCCGTCAGGGCGTCCCGATGGCCGGTCCGGTGCTGTCCTGGTTGTGCAGCGCCAGCCAGCGGCCCCGTTCGAAGACGAACGTCACGCCGATGACCAGCGGCTCAGGGTCGGCGTCCGGCGCCGGTGTGTAGACGGAGTCGAAGAGCACGAAGCCGGTGCTGCAGCCACGCACCTCGCGGGTGAGTTCGTCGAACGTCTGCGTCCAGTCCGGCGCGGCGAAGAACCGGTCGATGAAGTCCATCGTCTGGTCCTTGCCGTACAGGACGTCGCCGGTGGCGAAGATCGCGGTGACGTCCTCGTGCAGGACGGCGGCGAACCCGTCGGAGTCGCGGTCGTACGTCGTCTGCACGTAGGCGTCGACGGCGCGGTCGAACGTCCTCGCGCACAGCCGGTGCGGCTGACCGGCGGTTGACGCCTCGGCGCTGAGGTCGGCGTGCGAGGTCGCGGGGAGCGCGGCGGCGGCGAGGACGCCGATGGCCGGCAGGGCGGCCCGGGCGCGGATCTTCATGGGTGCTCCTCTCAGGGACGGTGCGCCGATTCAAGAGCAGGACCTGGCCGGTCCCGAAGAGATTCGACCCGGGTCGAATCTGGACCGACCGGGCTATCGTGCATCCGTGATCCTGGTCGACGTCGACAGCGCCAGCCTGGCGAGGGTGCGGCTGACGCCATCGCCCGCCTACGAGCTGGTCGGCTGGCTGATGCTCGCCGCCCAGGGGCGCCGGCATCCGGTGTTCGGCGATCCGGGTCCGGCGGCGCGGACGGCCCTGCGCGACCCGCGCACCGCGCTGCTCGCGGCCGTCCTGCCACTGGCCGGCCGCGGCTACATCCCCGATCTGCTGACGCCGCAGCCACCGGCTGGACGCCGGGCGCGCCTGCTCGAGGCCCAGCTCGACGCCGTTGCCGCCACGCCGTCTGACGTCGTCAGACGGCAGCTCGCATGGTGCGCGGCCGAGCGCGCGTTGCCGGGCGAGGTGCGTGCGGCCGCGCGTGCCGGCACGTTCGCCGCCCGCGTCGCCGAGGGGATGCGGGCCTTCTGGCAGGCGACGCTCGCCGACGGCTGGGCGGCGCTGCAGGGGACGCTCGACGCCGACATCCGCGCCCGCTCGCACCGGCTGGCCGAGTTCGGCGTCGGCGACGTGCTCGCGACGCTGCACCCCGACCTGCGCTGGGCCGGCGGCCGGCTCGAGGTCCGCAAGCCATACCAGGAACGCCTCGCGCTGCGCGACGAGGAACTCGTGCTGGCGCCGTCGGCGCTGCGCTGGCCGGCGCTGAGCGTGCAGATCTGCGCACCCGGCAACGCGGTGCTCTGCTATCCCGCCGACGGCCTGGGCTCGGAGCGGGCGCGGGCCGGCGGGTCCGCTGGGCATCGTCGCCGCCGGGCGGTGTCCGCGCTGCTGGGGATCACCCGCGGCGCGCTGCTCTGCGATCTCGGCGAGGCACGGTCCACCGGCGATCTCAGCGCGCGGCACGGCCTGGCCCCGGCCACCGTCTCGCACCACCTGGGCATCCTGCTGCGGGCCGGGCTCGTCCACCGGACCCGCGACGGGCGGGTGGTCCGCTACCAGCGCAGCGCCAGCGGCGACGTCGTGGTCGGCGATTGACGGCGTGCGCACTGTGGGCGGCTGCGCCTAGGCTCGGTGACATGTGCCGCAACATCAGACCACTCAACAACCTGGCCCCGCCTGCGACGAACGACGAGGTCTACGACGCCGCGCTGCAGTTCGTGCGCAAGCTCGCGGGCACGCGCAACCCGTCGCAGGCCAACCGCGAGGCGTTCGACCATGCCGTCGAGGAGATCGCCCACACCACGCGGCACCTCCTCGACGCGCTGGTCACCAACGCCCCGGCGCGCGACCGCGAGACCGAGGCCGCCAAGGCCCGGGCGCGCTACGAGGCGCGGGTCGCGGCTGGCGCGCCGCGCTGACGGCAACCCGTCACAGTCCGCCGCGGCGCAGTTCCTCCTCGAGCGCCCGGCGCCGGCGATAGCGGTCGCGGAGATCGGCGAGATATGTGTCGAACTCCGCCGACCGGTCCGCCTTGGCCGCCGCCTCGCGCATGCTCCGGAGCAGCCGGGTGGCCACCTGGTAGCTCCGGCGATCCGCGGTGACCACCGAGGCCTCCACGAGGCGACGGTAGTGCGGCAACGTCGACGCCGGGTCGATTCGCACCCGCGCGCGGAACAGCCGCCGCCACAGGTCGAGACCGATCCGCTCCGGCACCGATTCCGCCGCCGCCCACGCCGCGGCCGCGTCGCCCTGGCCCAGCAGCGTCGACACCCAGCCCGGCGGATCGGCGGCGGCCAGCACCGGGTCCGCGCGTACGCGCTCGACGTCCCAGCTGCCCGCGGCGGTGGCCGCGTGCTCGAGCGCGGCGTAGCTGGTCGTCGACGGGCGGTGGTGGAAGTCGTCGCGACGCAGGACGGCGACCTCGTCGTCGGCGCCGCGCCGTCGTGCGTCCGCCACCAGTCGCTCGACCAACGACCCGATGAACGGCGACCGTGGATGAGCCGCCACGGCGTCCCGGGCGTGCTCCAGCGCCAGCTCACCGTGCCCAGCGGTCTCCAGGGCGTCGACCAGGTCCTCGACGTGGATGGGATGCGTCAGCTCGCCGCCGAAATGGGCCCTGATCTGTTCCGAATCCCGGCTCAGGATCGCCAACCGGCCGCGTGCATAGCGGCCGGCCGACGCGTGCGTCCCGTCGTCCACCCGCTCGAGCATGCGGCGGTAGACGTTGACTCCGTCCGGCCCGAGGCCGGCCGCGTACCGGTCGATGTCGACGGTGAAGAAGTCCTGAGTGCCGGTGAACATGAAGCGGAACAGCCACCGTGCCGTCGTCGCCGCGGCCTTGCGGTCCAGGGACGTGGCCGCGGCCGTGCGCAGGTGCGCGTCGAGCAGCCGGCCGATCTGCATCCCCTGGCCACCGGACGAGTCGTCGCTGCGCAGGATCGTGCGGGCGGCCCGGTCGATCGCGTCCTGCACGATGGGCAGCAACTCGGCGGACGGTGCGCGACGGCTCCACTCCTCGACCAGCCCGACTGTCGCCTCCGCGGCGTCCGCATAGGCGTTGGCCTGGTCGTAGTCGTAGAAGCGGCGCCGCGGGGTGAACGCGCGCGCCACCTCGTCGGCGAGCACCGTGAGGTCGTCGGCGCGGCCGGGCCGAGGCTCGAACTCGGAAAGGTCGGCCGGACCGGGCTCGGTACCGCCGCCCGCGGCCGCGATGGCGACGGCCACGCAGTGCTTGCAGAACGCGCCGGAGGCGCCGACCGGGCAGTCGCAGAACCAGCTCATCGAGCCGGCGACGAGCTCGACCCGGTAGTCCTCCGTGCCACGCACCAGTGCGGTGAGCCGGTCACCGTCCTCCACCAGGCCGGCCACGCGGCCACCGTCGGCGTAGGCCCGGCCACGCTCGATCGTGCGCGCGTCGGTCAGCTCGCCGAGCCGGTCGGCCCACGACATGGCCGGGTCAGTCCAGCCGCATCGCGATCGGGGTGCCGATCTCGACGGTCCGGCTCACGGTGCACAGGCGGTCGTGTGACTTCGCGACCGCGTCGGGCAGCACCTCGCGTGCGGCGTCGCCCTCTTCGCCGTCGGGGAACCGGATGCGGATGGACACCTCGATGTCCTCGAGCCGGTTGCCCTGCTCGTCGCGGATCTTGTTCGCGGTGGTCACCATCTCGAACTTCTCGGGCTCCGCACGACGCGACGTGATGAGGTCGATGTCGATGGCCGAGCAGCCGGCGATCGCGGTCAGCAGCAGCTCGACCGGGGTGAAGTCGCCGTCGTCGCCCTGCCCGAACGGCAGCTCGCCGCCGCGGGCGTTGGTGGCGACGTAGCGGCGCTCGCCGACTCGCTGCAGGGACACCGTGCGTTGTGCGTTCTCAGCCATGCCACAAGCCTGACATGCGGCGGCCGGCGGTCAGCGGGCGGTGGTGCCGTGGTGGTCCAGGAGCTCGCGGGCCAGCCGCCGCCCGGCCTCGGCCAGCTCGGGCGGGTCGGTGACGAACGCCAGCGGCCCGGCGCTCAGCAGCAGGATGCCGAGGCGCCGCTCGACCGGCCGCAACAGCCGGACCCGCAGCTTCACCGACTCTTCGTCCTCGGCGAGCAGCTCGGAGCTCTCGGCGAACCGGTCCACCGCCCAGCGCGCGTCCTGCGGCACGACCAGCTCGACCTCTTGCTCGTGCCGGTGCCCGGACAACCGGTCCTCGACCTCCTGCGGCCGCTCGAACATCTCGTCCAGCACCGTCGCCTCGCGGATGCCGGTGAGCAGGAAGCTGCCGACCACGCGCCCGTCCGCCGACATGCCGGCGTCGACCTCCCAGCCGCGCCGGGTGCGCAGCAGGCGGTACGGCGCGATGCGGTGCTCCGTGCTGTCGTCGCGCCACACCGGCGTGTACTCGATTCGCACCCAGCGCCGCCGCCGGATCGCGTCGACGAGGATGCCGGCCAGCTCGACCTTCCACCGGTCGTCGACCGGGCGGACGCCGCGCAGCATGGTGTCGCCGAGCGTGCGGAGCGCGCCGTCGAGCACGTTGTTGTCCGGCTCCAGCGACAGCAGCGTCTGGCCGGCGCGGTAGACGTGCGCCAGCTCGGCCGGCGACGTGTGCATGACGCCGATCTCCGCGGCGGGCCGGTCGGTCGACGCCCGGACGACCTCGGCGACCGCGGGGTCGACGTCGTCGGCCCCGCCGTCGGCGCCGACGAACTCGATGCGCACCTGGCGCAGCGGGCCGGGATCGAACGCCGCGCTGTCGGCGCAGTAGAACGCGACGATCTCGGCCCGCAACGTCTGCTCGTCGACGTCCAGTTCGGCCGCGAGCCGGCGGATCGGCACGCCATCGGGATGCATGGTCAGGATGCGAAGCGCGTGTGTCACCCGCTCGAATCGGCGGACGAACACCGGCGGAGGAACGCTCATGGTCAGTCCAGTAGTGAGTCCAGCTCCAGCAGGAGCTCGCTGCGGATACTCTCGGGCGTCAGCACGCGCACGCGCGGCCCGAGCTCGAAGACGCGGTTGCGGAACGCCGTCCGGTGCGTCACTCGGATGGTCAGCCTGACGACGTCGTCGTCGATCTCGTGGTACGACGGCGTGCCGAGCAGCGTCTCGACCTGGTGGCGGTGCGCCGGGGTCGTCTCGACCGTCACGTCGACGGGCTCGTCGACCGCCCACAGGAGCGGATCGAGCTCGTCGCGGAACGGCTCGAACCGCGGGTCGGCGGTGCGTGGCAGGTCGACCCGCACGTCTGACATGCGGTCGGTGACGAACCGTTTGTCCTGCTCGCTGCCGTCCTCGTGGCCGACCAGATGCCAACCCGACGTGCCCGGATAGACGAAGTGCGGGTGCACGACCCGCGCGCGCCGCTTGTACACGAACCGCAGCCGGCAGCGCCGCTCCAGCGCGTACAGCACCTTGTCGAGAGCGTCGTCGTTGCGCTCGGCCTGCGGTGCGGTACGCAGCTCCGGAATCGGCGCGTCGGTGCCCTCGATGCCGGCGCGCGCAGCGAATGCGGCGTCGCCGGCGATGAGCGCGGCCCGGGCCAGTTCGGTCTGTTGTTCCGGCGTCAGGGTCAGCCGCAGCCGATTGTCACCTGCGAACGCCCGATAGACCGCTGTCTGACCGGGCGGCGCGGTGTTCCGGATGTCCCACCCGGCGCCGTTGAGATCCTCGATCAGCCGTTTCAACTGCCGTACATGATGTTCTTCTCCCCCACCGAAGGCCGCGATCCGAAGTAATCGCGGCGTCGGGATCCCCTTCGGCTCGGCCGCGACCAGCGCGACCAGCACCCGCGTCACCCTTTCCAAAGGACCGAGTTGATCCCGTCCACCCGCCATGGCGCCCCTCCACAGCAACATCGGACGATCATGCTATGCCCGTGTCGTGAGAAAGGCCAGACTAGTTCGCCATTTCTCATTTTGGGGGAAATTCCAGGCGGGTAGATTGCGGCAAATACCCCTAGAACGCTTGGAATACGTTAGGCACTGGGTGTAGATAGTTTCACTAGGTGAACCAATTGCCGGATCGTGCCCGGGCGCTCAGTCGTCGCGTTCGAGCGAGTCGCGGACGAGGCGGCGGATCAGGACCTCGACCAGCATGCGATCGTCGTCGCGAAGGAGCTTGAAGAGGTCGAAGAGGTCCTCGGTGCGGGCCGGGCGCGGACGGTGCTCGACCTCGGGTTCGCGCGGCGGCGGCGCGGGCCGCTCCAGGTGCTCCATGCCGGCCGGCAGCGGCGCCGCGTGGAAGATCGCCAGCGACTGCGTGCACCGCGTCATCGCGACGTAGAGCAGTCGCCGGCCGAGCTCGGTCCCGTCGCCGATCTCGGCCGGCTCGATCAGCGCGATCGCGTCGAACTCGAGGCCGTTGGCGAGGTCGGCCGGCAGCAGCGTGACGGGCTGGGCGAGGTCGCCGTCGCGGCCGTCGCCGACCTTGACGCCGGCCGCCTGGCAGTACCGCAGCGTCTCGTCGTAGCGGGCCGCCGCGACCACCACGCCGACCTTGAACCCCGTCCCGGCCGCGGCCTCACCGGCGGACAGCGCGACCGCCGCCTCGTCGCCCGGGTCGACCCGGCGGACCAGCGGTATGCCGAGCCCGTCGCGCAGGGACCGCGCCAGGTCGAGCGTGCCGCCGTCGGGCAGCTGCCGTCGCGACAGCTCGACGACCGGGCGCGGGACGCGGTAGCCGAGGCTCAGCGTGGCCTCGCGCGCCTCGGACCCGAAGTAGGCGGTCAGCTCGCTCCAGTCGTCGTGCTTGCCGGGGCCGGTCGAGCAGTCGAGGTCGCCGGCCAGCGTGACGTCGCGGCAGCGCCGGGCGATGGCGCGGGCCTGCATCGGCGAGAGGTTCTGCGCCTCGTCGACGACGGCGTGCCCGTAGTGCGGCGTAGCGCGGCCCAGCAGGTGCGCCAGCTCGTCGAGCAGCACGAGGTCGTCGACGGTCCACGGCTCGTTGTGGGCGGACGCGGCCGGCTCGCGGTACAGCACGTCGCGCTGGCCGGCCTTGAGGAGGTCGTCGGCCAGCTCCTCGAGCAGCGCCGGGTCGGCGTAGAGGTGGCGCAGCAGCTCTTCGGGCGAGCCCGGCTCGCCGGCGGACTCGACCAGCCGGCGTAGCACCATCGCCATGACGGCCGAGCCCTTGACCCGTGCCGCCTCGGGCCGGGTGTCGTGGCCGCGCCGGCGCGCCGGGCCGTCGTAGAGCGAGGCGATGTCGGTGGTGACGGCGTCGGCGCCCAGGCGCGGCAGCACGTCGGCGACGTAGTTGCGCAGCGTCGGCGTCGGGACGACGACCAGCAGCCCGGCGGCACGGACGGCGTCGTCGTTGGCGGCCAGCCAGGCGGCGCGGTGCAGCGCGGTGACCGTCTTGCCCGTGCCGGGGCCGCCCTGGATGACGAGGACGCCTTGGGCCGGGCGGCGGATGATGTCGAACTGCTCGGGCCGCAGCGTGGCGGTGGCCTCGGCCAGCGCGCCGGTGCGGAACTGCTCGAGCGCCGCGACGACGACCTTGCCGACGACGGGGCGGTGGTCGCGCCCGGTACTGACGTCGCCGGCGGCGCCGCCGGCGATCTCGTCGTGCACGGCGATGACCTGGCGGCCGCTGACGGTGACGACGCGCTTGAGCGTGACGTCGGTGGGTTCGGTGGCGCAGGCCTGGTAGAACGCGCCGGCCTCGGGCGAGTGCCACGCGACGACGACGGCGCCGCCGGACTCGTCGCGCACGTCGATGCGACCCACGTAGCGCGACCCGCCGGTATCGTCGACCCGGCCGAAGACCAGCGGCCGGTCCGACGCGTCGTCGCCGAGGAGGGCGTACGAGCGGTCGAGCTGCTGCTGCTCGTCGTCGAGAGCAGGGTGTGTCGTCACGTCTGTCCCTTCCTCACCAGGGTGTGCCGGGTTCGACGTCGACAGCTGCGACCTACCCCGCGGAACCTCCCGCGCCGTTGCGGTATTTGACCATGATTGCGCAGATCCCCGCGCGGGTCAGGCGAACGACAGGAAAGATGCCTTCCAGTGACATTGTCAGGCTGACGGAGTCGATCCGCCGTCGTGTCGTTCGAGCACGAACACGACCCGCTCCGCGTCGGCGTCGCGCCCCTCGAGCCGCAGCTCGACGGCCCATCGGTGCACCGTGTCGACGTAGGCGCGGTAGCGGGCCGCCCGGTGGCGTGAGCTGGCCAGCCGGGCCGTGCCGCCGATCAGGAGGGTGCGGTTGAGCGTCGCGTAGACCCGGTCGTCGAGCACCAGCGGCTGCCAGCTGCGTCCGTCGACCCGTCCGGCGGCGGCCCACCAGCGGCTGGCCGGCGACTGCCCGACGCCGCGCAGCGACCACGCCCGGTGGTTCTCCTCGAGCGCGCCGTCGTGCAGGGTCTCGGCCGAGCGGAGCCGGCGGACGGAGTCGCTGAGGACCCGGTGCGCGCGGTCGGGGTCCTCGAGCGCACGCGCCGTCGCCCGCAGCGTCGGGTTGACGGCGCCCGCCGACGCCCATGCCATGGTCAGCACGAACGTCTGCAACACCTCGCGCTGGTTGCCGATGTCCATCGCCCGGCACGCCGCCAGGACACCGGCGAACGTCACCGTGCGGTCCTTCGCCTTCGACCCGTCCAGCGGCGTCGTGTAGGTGCGGTTGCGCAGCAGAGCGGTGACGTCGAGCTGCGGCTGGACGTGGTACAGCACCGCGGTCCAGTTCGGCGGCCGGTACCGGACCGGCCGCGGCTGGGCGTCGCGGTACTTGTCGATGAGTGCCGGCAATGCGGCGGGCAGTCCCGTGCCGCTGATCGTCCGCACCATGGGCCACCCCCGTGGGCCGCTGATGTCTTCGAAAGCGACATTACGCCCATGGGCGGACTATTGCTCAGTGGTTTATCGACTGAATGGCGCACCTCCATTGTGGTGGAACAGCACGAACGCGATCCGCTCGGCATCGACGTCGAGCCCGGCCAGCTGCAGTTCGACCGCCCAGCGGTGGACGGTCTCGACGTAAGCGCGATAGCGGTCGGCGCGGCGCCGCGAGCCGGCCAGCCGCGCCGTGCCGCCGATCTTCAGGGTGTCGTTGAGGGTGGCGTACCCGCGGTCGTCCAGGATCAGCGGCTGCCAGTCGCGGCCCTCGACCCGGCCGGCCAACGCCCACCACTTGCTGGCGTAGGACTGCCCGACGCCCGGCAGCGACCACCACCGGTGCACCTGTTCCAACGCGCCGTCGTGCATGGAGCCGGCGTGCCGCAGCGCCTTCGCGGCGTCGCTGAGCACGCGGAACGCCCGGGCCGGATCGAGGACGGCCGTCGCGGTGTTGGCCTGATAACGGCCGCCGGTCAGCCCCGCCGCCCACGCCATGGCCAGCACGAACGTCTGCAGGATCTCCCTGGTGTCGTCGACGTTCATGGCGGCGCAGGCCGCGCGCACGCCGCCGCGGCTGACGGTGCGATCGTGCGTCTTCGACCCCGGGACGGCACGGGTGAACCGCCGGCCCGTCAGCAGCGTCGTGACCTCGAGCGACTCGGGCACCCGAATGAGCGCGTTCTGCCAGGTGCTCGGCCTGAGGCGTGCGGGCTGTTCGCGCACGTCGGCGTAGCGGTCCAGCAGATCGCGCAGCACCGGCGGCGGCGACGAGCTCATGGAGATCACGCTACGCGGCGGCACCGACATGATCGGCTCAGCCGGTGTAGTGGTCCAGCAGGTCGCGGGCGAGCGTGGTGCCGGCGTCGCGGAGGGGTGTCGGGGTGTTGACCCAGGTGTCGGGCCCGGCGACCAGGAGCAGCAGCCCCAGCCGCTGCTCCACCGGGGGCAGCAGGTGCGCCCGCAACCGGATCATGTCCTCGTCCTCGCCGAGCACCTCGATGGACTCCGCGAAGCGTTCGATCACCCAGCGGCTGCTCTGGGGTGCGACCAGGTCGACCATGGTCGTGCGGCGGTTGGCGGCGATCCGGGCGTCGGCGTCGGCCGGTCGCTCGAACGTCGACGGCAGGACGACGGCGTCGCGGACGCCCGACAGGAGGAAGCTGCCGACCCGGCCGCCGAAGGCGTCGTCCTCGACGAACCCCGCGTCGAGCTCCCAGCCGCGACGGGTCTTGACCAGCCGATAGGGCTCGACGACGTGGGTGCGGACGCCGGGCTGCCAGGCGCGGGCGTACGTCAGCTCGACCCGGCGGGGCGACCGCAGCGCCTCGCCGATCGACGCGGCGAGGCCGGCCAGCCAGGTGGACCGCGCGGTGCCGAGACCTGCCAGCACGGTCGCTGTCAGCGCCTGCAGCGCGCTCTCGAGCGCGGCGTTCGCCGGCTCCACGGCGAGGAGGTCGTGCCCGGCCCGGTAGATGCGGGCCAGCTCGCCGACGGTGACGTAGTCGGCGCCGACCTCCTCGGTGGGCCGCGGCGACGTGGACACGAACTCGGCCTCGGCCGGCTCGACGTCGACCCCGTCCTCGTCGTGGAAGCGGATCGTCGTCTGACGGATCGCGTTCGGGCTGAACGCCGGGTCGACGTCCGCGCGGAAGTAGGCGCGCAGTTCGGCCCGCAGCGTCGCGGCGTCGGTGCTCACCCGCTCGGCGAGGACCGCGATGGACAGGCCGCCGGCGTGCAGCGCCAGCTCGTTGAGCGCCCGGGTCACCCGGTCGAAGCGGCGGACGTACTGCGGTGTGCTCATTCCGGGCCTGATTCTTTTCCCTTGTGGGACTCATCGCCACCCGGGGACCTGCGGTCGGCACTGGGTCCGCCCAGCGGGCTCACGAACCGGCGCAGGTCGGCGATGATCTCGTCGACGACCTCCGGCGGCGCGACGACGCGGGCGCGGCGGCCGAGCTCGTAGAGGCGGGCCCGGAACGCCGCCCGGTGTGTCATCGGCACGGTCAGGCGCACGACCTCCCCGTCGGCCTCGCGCGTCGACGGCTCGCCCAGCATGGCCGTCACCTGCCGCTCGTGCTCGGCCGACGTCTCGACGACGACGTCCACGCGCGGGTCGCGCTTCCACGTGATGGGGTTCAGCTCGTCGGCGGTCACCTCACGAAGCGGTCCGGCGGTGCCGGGCGGGTCGAGTGCCACGTCGGACATCCGGTGGGTGACGAACCACTTCATTTCGGGCGAGTCGATCTCCGGGCCGTCGATCTCGTGGCCGTACAGGTACCACCCGGACGCGCCCGGGCGCACGAGCTGCGGGCGCACGACCCGCGGCCGGCTCTTGTAGGTGAAGCGGATGAGGCAGCGCTGCTCGACGGCGTACGCGGCCTCCGTGAGTGGATCGGGCGCCGTCCGCAGCGGTTCGCCCGAACGGACCAGGTCCTCGTCGGCGGGCGCGGGAACGTCACCGAGCCGCTCGCGGAACCCGGGGTCGCCCGCGACCAGCGCGGCCCGCACCAGCTCGACCTGTTGCTCAGGCGTGAGCTCGACCCGCAGCCGGGTGAGTCGCTCCAGCGGCCCGAGCTGGTCACGTCCTCCAGGCATGCGCATCCTTCGCCGACGACAGGTCGCCGCACACCCTAGATGCCGCCCCGGACGCAACCGCGGGAAATCCGTTGGAGTCCGGCCGGTGGCCGCCCGTATCGTCGAGGGATGGGAGGTAGCCCCGCAATGACCAGCGCCTTCACGGTGGTGGACGCCGAGCAGGAGCTTGCGCGCGTGGATGACGTGGCGCGGCGGATGCCGGTCGGCATCCGCGACACGTTGTCGTGGCTGGCGCACGTGCTGGATGAGACGCTGCCGCTGCGGACGGCCGAGGACCACGACGAGTTCGCGCGGCGGCACCTGGGCGACGCCGCGGGGGTGGTCGCGGTGCGCGAGCGGCTCGGGCCGTTCACGGCGCCGCTGGTGGCCCGGGTGCTGGCCGAGGACATGCGCGCGCACGCGCCGTCCGACCTCGCCGGGCTGGAGAGCGACGAGAGCCCGCGATGGGACCGCCTCCAACTCGGCGACGCGGTCGAGACGGTGCCGACGTCGCTGGTGGCGGCGTTCTCGCCGGGCACGCTGAGCACCGCCCCGCTGGCGGTCGCGATCGACGCGCGCTGGGCGGACAAGGAGTTGATCGTCCACGCCCGTGCGGCCGACGTCGACGCCGCGGAGCGGTATCTGCAGGACGTCGTCGCGCGGGCTCGAGGCCCGCGGAACTACTTCAAGGGCCGCTGCCTGCACATCCGCACCCTGCGCAACGGGTTCGAGGTCGTGCCGGTCCCGGTGCCCGACGACTCGCGCGACAGGGTCATCGTGCCGGCCACGGTCTGGGCCGACCTCGACCTCAACGTCGCCGGGCTGTTCCGCCGCCGCGACCTGCTGGCACGGCTCGGCCTGGGCACCAACCGCGGGCTGCTGCTGCACGGCCCGCCGGGCACCGGCAAGTCGGCGCTGTGCCGGGTACTCGCCGCCGAGCTGGCCGGCGACGTGACGGTCGTGTTCTGCGACGCGCAGCATCGCCGACGCCATCGAGGCGGTGTACGAGGAGCTGACGAGGCTCTCGCCGGCGCTGGTCGTCCTCGAGGACCTCGACCTCGTCATCGGGTGCCGCCGGCACGGCAACGACCTCGGGTTGCACGGGTTCCTCGCCGCGCTGGACGGCGCCATGAGCCGGCATCAGGGCGTCGTCACGGTCGCCACGACCAACGATCCGCGGGTGCTCGACGACGCCGCGGTGCGGGCCGCGCGGTTCGACCGGACGGTCGAGGTGCCGCTGCCCGACGGCGCCCAGCGGCGGGCCATCCTGCGCCGCAACCTGGGGCCGCTGGCCGCCGCGGTCGAGATCGAGGCGATCGCCGACGGCAGCGACGGCGCGTCGGGCGCCGACCTGCGCGAGCTGGTCCGCCGCTCCGTCCTCGCCGACGGCGACGAGGTGACGACGGCGACGCTCGAGCGCTTCGCGGGCGACGGCGCCTGGTCGCCCGCGACCGGAGCCGGCCTGTACGTCTGACTCGGGCCGAACCGTCGCCGGCCCGTCCTGCACCGGCTGACGCCCGCCAGACGGGCCGGTACCCGCGAAACCGGCGCGTACGG
Organism: Jiangella alkaliphila; assembly: GCF_900105925.1. Taxonomy (NCBI): domain Bacteria; kingdom Bacillati; phylum Actinomycetota; class Actinomycetes; order Jiangellales; family Jiangellaceae; genus Jiangella; species Jiangella alkaliphila. The sequence continues at coordinate 1,310,099 of NZ_LT629791.1, forward strand.
GCCGGATGAGGCTGTCATCCGCCGGTTCCGCGACCATCCGCCGGATCCCCAGGCATCAGCGCTGCCGCCGGCCAGGAGCCGGCTGAACCTGCCCGCCCCACTCGGCCGCCGTCTACAATATCCACCGGACGTACGACCCCCGCCGCAACGATGCGGCTGGACTCCGGCCGACCTGCCCGCACCCCCAAAGACCGAGCAGGTCGACCAGAGCGAGAGGACGGTACGACACACCCCGGACAGAACGAGCGCCACGGCCCCGCGTGATCGGGCCAGGGAGGCTGCCGCAGTGCAGGACCGGCGTTGACGGGGCGCGCGGAGGTCGGCATCTGGTCGATCGGTCCCTCGGTGTACCTTCCGTCGCTCCTGTTCGGCATCGGCCAGGGGGCGATCGCGCCGGTGATCCCCCTGTCAGCACGCGAGCTGGGCGGGTCGGTGGCGACGGCGGGCCTGGTGGTCGCGCTGCTGGGGGTCGGCAAGATCGTCGGGGACCTCCCGGCCGGTGTGCTGGCGGTGCGCCTGGGGGAGCGGCGCGCGATGCTGCTGGCGCTCGGCGTCGTGCTGGCCGCGCTCGCTGCGTGCCTGCTGGCGCCGTCGGTGCACCTGCTGGCGGTGGCGGTGGTGTTCATCGGCATCTCGTCGTCGGTGTTCGGGCTGGCCAGACACGCGTACGTCACGGAGGCGATCCCGTTCGAACTGCGCGGCCGGGCGTTGTCGACACTCGGCGGGACGCAGCGGATCGGCCTGTTCGCGGGGCCGTTCCTGGGCGCGGCGGTGATGAGCCGGCTCGGCGTCGGCGGGGGCTACTGGGTGCACATCGTGGTGGCGGTCGCGGCGATCGTCGTGCTGGTGGTGGTGCCCGAGCCGCCGCCCGCGGCCCACGGTGGCCGGGCCGCGGTCCACCGGTCAGGGAAACCGGAGAGCACCGCCCGGGTCATCCGCCGCCACCTGACGGTGCTGCGCACGCTGGGCGTCGGCGCGTTGCTGGTCGGGGCGGCCCGCGCGTCGCGGCAGGTGGCGATCCCGTTGTGGGGCGAGCACCTGGGCCTGGACCCGGCGACGGTGAGTCTGCTGTTCGGCGTCTCCGGCGCCATGGAGATGCTGATCTTCTACCCGGCCGGCTACGCGATGGACCGCCTCGGCCGCCGCCGGATCGTCGTCCCGTCGATGGTGCTGCTGGGCCTCTCGCTCGTGCTGCTGCCGCTGACCAACGGCATCGGCACGTACACCGCGGTCGCGCTGCTGATGGGGTTCGGCAACGGTCTGGGCAGCGGCATCATCATGACGATCGGCTCGGACGTCTCACCGGACGTGAGCCGCGCGACGTTCCTCGGGGCGTGGCGGTTGTTCGCCGACGTCGGGAACGGCGTCGGGCCGGTCCTCGTCAGCGCCGTGACGGCGGCCGTCACCCTGGGCGCCGCGATCGCGACCGCCGGCGCCGTCGCGTTCGTCGCCGCGGCGCTGATGGCCCACTGGGTGCCGAAGAACGGCGCCGTGCCATGACCCGCGAGCCCGGCGGCGTCTCCAACCGGCTGCTACTCACGTTGTCGTTGGGCACGGTGCTCAACCCGCTGAACTCGTCGATGATCGCGGTGGCGTTGATCAGCCTGCAACGCGACTTCGCCGTCGGCATCGCGACGTCGACGTGGCTGGCGTCGGGGTTCTACGTGGTCGCCGCGGTGTGCCAGCCGCTGATGGGACGCCTGGCCGACCAGCTCGGCGCGCGGCGGCTGTTCATCGGCGGGCTGGTGGTGATGGGGACGGCATCGGCTCTGGCGCCGCTCGCGCCGGACTTCGGCTGGCTGCTGGTGGTCCGGCTGGTGCAGGCGGCCGCGACGTCGACGGCGTATCCGTCGGCGCTGATCCTGGTGCGGTCCGCGGGCGGGGACCGCGCCCAGCCACCGGCCCGCGCGCTCGCCGTCCTGTCGGTCGCCGCGTCGGGGAGCGCGGCGCTCGGCCCGGTGCTCGGTGGCCTACTTGTCGCCGTCGCCGGGTGGGAGGCGGTGTTCCTGGTCAACGTGCCGGTGACGCTGGTGGGCATCGTCCTGGCGGTGCGGGTGCTGGCCGGCGTGCCGGTGGAGCGGGGCCCGCGGATCGGGCTGCGCGAGCTGGACCTGCCGGGGATCGCGCTGTTCAGCGGCCTGCTGGTGGCGCTGATCTTCGCCGTGCTGTCGCTGGCGGAAGACCCCCTGTGGTGGCTGGCGGGGGTCGTGGTCGTGCTGAGCGTCCTGCTGGTGTGGCGGGAGCGGTCGGTGCCCGAGCCGTTCCTCGACGTGCGCGGGCTGGCCGCGAACCGCGCGCTGAGCAGCGTCCTCGCCCAGCAGGGCGGCATCAACCTGGTCTTCTACTGCATCTTCTTCGGCATGCCGATGTGGCTGGAGCAGGTCCGCGGCTTCGACCCCGCGACGGTCGGCCTGCTGGTGTTGCCGATGACGCTGCTCAGCATGCTGGTCACGCCGGTCACGGCCCGGGCGATCCGCCGGCACGGGTCGGCCGGCCCGCGGCTGCTCGGGCTCGGCCTGCTCGTGGTCGCGTCGTCGGCGCTGCAACTGCTCGGCGACGACACGTCGGTCGCGCTGCTGCTCGGCATCGCCGTCCTGCTCGGCGTCCCGAACGGCGTCACCAACCTCAGCCTCCAGACGGCGCTCTACGCGGCCGCGCCGCCCGGGCGGATGGGCGCGTCGGCGGGGCTGTTCCAGACCTTCCGCTACCTCGGCGCCATCGCCGCGACCAGCGTGCTCGGCGTCATCCTGGAACAGAACATGTCGACCGCCGGCGTGCACGACGTCGGCCTGTTGATCACCGGGGTCGCGGTCGTGCTGTTCGGCCTGGGCCTGCTGGCGGTCCGGCGCCGCTGACGCGCGACGGCAGACCCGGCATATCGTTCCATGTCGGCCCCACCTACGCTGAGCGCGACGCGGTCCCACAGCAGCGGAGGAGATCGGCATGCCCTTCATCGTCGGTGCGTACGCGGCGGCCCCTCGAGGCCTCGAGCCAGGCACACGGTTCCGGACCTACGTGGACGACGTGCTGGCGCTGCCGGCGGTCGACGGGCTGGAGGTGCCGTTCCAGGAGAACGGCTCGCCCTGGACCGACCCGGCCTATCTGCACGCGGCCGGCCCGGGCGGCGAGCACGTGCTGACGATGATCCCGGCCACCATGATGGCGCTGGCCGGGGCGGCGGCGCAGGGGCTGGCCTCGGCCGACGACGCCGGGCGGAAGCAGGCGGTCGAGCAGCTGCGCCGCGCGTTCGAGTTCGTCACCACGGTCAACGACGGCCCGGGCGGCCGGTTCACCGCCGTCGAGGTGCACTCGGCACCACGCCGCCCGCACACGTCGGCCGACGCCTTCCGCGCGTCGCTGGACGAGGCGCTGGCCTGGGACTGGGGCGACGTCCGGCTGCTGATCGAGCACTCCGACGCGCACAGCGACGAGCAGGAGCCGGCCAAGGGGTTCCTGACGCTGGCCGACGAGCTCGCGGTCGCGGCGGAGCGCGGCATCGGGCTGTGGCTGAACTGGGGCCGCTCGGCCATCGAGACCCACAGCGCCGACGGCCCGCGCGAGCACATCGCCGCCGCGCTCCAGCACGGCCGGCTCGAGGGCCTGGTGTTCTCCGGTGCGTCCGACGCCGACACGCTCGACGGTCCCGCGTGGGCCGACCTGCACCTGCCGATCCGCGACTGGTCCGACACCCCGGTCGCCGCCGAGGCCGCGTCCAGCCTGCTCACCGCGGCCGAGGTGACGGACTGCGTGCGCGCGGCCGGCGGCGCCCCGGCGTACGTCGGGGTCAAGGTCAGCGCGCCCAGCACCGCCACCCCGGCGGACTGCCTGGACCTGGTGCGGGCGAACGTGGCCATCGTCGCCGACGCAGTGGCCGCGGAGCAGAGCCGCGGGTGACCCCGTCAGACGGGCGGGTACCGCACCTCCACCTCGTCCAGCTTGTGGTGCGCGTTGGCGACCAGGTCGACGTCCAGCGACGCCGCGAGATGGACGAGGTAGTTGGTGACGTCGGCCAGCTCGGAGCGGATCCGCGCGGCCGCGGCCGGGTCCGCCGTCACCACGGCGACCGACTCCTCCGGCGTCAGCCACTGCAGCTCGGCCAGCAGCTCGCCGACCTCGCCGGCCAGCGCCATCGCGAGGTTCTTGGGGGTGAGGTACGGCTCCCACTGACGGTCGGCGACGAAGCGCAGCAGGCGGTCGCGCAGTCCGTCCAGGCTCGAGGTGTCGGTCACGGGGCTCATGATGCCGCCCGTTGACGTGATGATCGTGCTCGCGGTCGCCGTGTTCCTCGGCGCCGCGGTCCAGGGCGCGATCGGGCTCGGGCTCGGCCTACTGGCCGCGCCGGTGGCAGCGCTGCTCGCGCCGGAGCTGGTGCCGGGCACCCTGCTCTGGCTGTCGATGCTGCTGCCGGTGTTCACACTGGCCCGCGAGTGGGGGCACGTCGACTGGTGGGGGCTGCCCTGGGCGTTCCTCGGCCGCGTCCCGGCCACCGTGCTCGGCGCGTGGATCGTCTCGGTCAGCTCGCCGCGGGTGCTGAGCGTGGCCGTCGGCCTGGTGATCCTGGTCGCGGTCGTGCTCACCGTGCGGACGATCCGGCTGCCGATGCGGCGCGGTGTGCTGGTGGCGGCCGGCGCGGTGTCGGGCATCTCCGGGACGGCGACGTCCATCGGCGGGCCGCCGCTGGCGCTGGTCTACCAGAGCGAGCTGGGACCGCGGGTGCGCTCGACATTGGCGGTGTACTTCTTCCTCGGCGCCGGGTTCTCGCTGCTGGCGCTGGCCGTCGTCGGCGAGCTGGACCGGACGGAGACGACGACGGCGCTCTGGCTCACCCCGGCGCTCGTGGCCGGGTTCGTGGCGGCGTCGGTGCTGCGGACGTTCGTCGACGGCGGCCGGCTGCGGCTGGCGGTGATGGCGGTGTGCACGTTGTCGGCCGTCACGTTGATCGTGCGATCACTCGCCGGCTGAATCGGCCGTCGGGGCGCCTCGAAATGGGCGCAGGCCGACCCGCGACATTGTTAATTGATCGCACAGCGAAAATGCGCATGCGACTTCTACTCGTGCCTCGACCGGGGAACACTTTGGACGATGGGTGTGGGCCTGTCAAGCGCTACCGAGCGCGATATCGGACCGTCATTCGTCACGCAGCGTAGCGGTCTTGACCAGGTATGGTCCGCGATCTGCCACGTCAGCGCCTTGATCGTCGACACTGGAGCGCCGACCGGCTATCGGGCCTCGTTACTCAGAGTGAAGTCAGCAGAATTCACCCATGAGAGTTCTCTCATGGGCGGCCTTTCGCCTGCGCGGACGCATTACTTTGACTGCGTTCGCGCAAACTGGTCGCGAATACGGCACACATTTAGAGGGGAGGTAACGATGGGCTCGATTCTGGACCTGGTCAACACGGTCATCGAGATCGTGGTCGGCCTGCTCCCGCTCTGAACCGAGTGGGTGGGCTGAGGATGCGGCGAGAACTCCCGTCGCCTCGACCCTGACGGGCGTGACCGCCGGAAGAGCACGAGGGACCGGCCAAGACAGAGATGGCCGGTCCCTCGTGTCTCGCCACGATACAGGGTGGCCTGCGGGCCACCGGAGCGACGAAATCGCGAAAGGAGCACATCGTGTGGAGGAGACGACTGGCCCTGGCGGCCGCGGGCGCGCTGGCGGTCGTGACCGTGCCGGCCGCGGCCGTGGCGGTCCAGGTCGGCTGCATCGAGATCAACCTCGTCGGCAACTCCGAGGGATGCGTGGCCGTCACGCTGGACGGGAACGCCACGTCCCCGCTGGGGGTGGCGGTGAGTGCCAACGACGGCGCGACCGCCGGGACCGGCCTCGCGATCGGCCTCGACGACGCGGAGGCGGGCACCGGAGTGGCGGTGGGCCTCGACGGTGACGCCGGCGTCGACACCGGTATCGCCCTCAGCCCCTTGGGCGACGCGTCCTGCAAGGGACGGCTGCTGTGCGTCGGCCTGGGCGGCAACGGCCCGACCCTGGTGTTGCCACTCCTGCCCTGACGGCCCGGCGGTCGAGGTCGCACCCGATTCTGTCGGAGGCATGCGGCAGGCTTGGGCTCAGGCCCGGGCGCGCGAAGGGCGGCAGCGCGACGGGAGAGAGGAGGTGACGGCATGTACCTCAGCGACGGCCACCTGGTCCTGAGCCCGACCGACCTGGTCGGCCATCTCGAGTGCGCCCACCTCACCAGGCTGAACCGCGAGGTGGCCGAGGGGCGGCGGCCGCGGCCGGCGGTCGACGACCCGGGCGCCGACGTCGTGCGCCGCCGCGGCGACGAGCACGAGGCCGCCGTGCTGGCGGAGATGACGGCGGCGCACCGGGTCGTCGAGATCCCGCGCGGCGTCGGCCCGGCCGACGCCGAGGACCGCACGCTGGCGGCCATGAAGGACGGCGCCGACCGCATCTTCCAGGCCACCTTCTTCGACGGCCGATGGCGCGGACATGCCGACTTCCTCGTCCGCAACGACGACCGCCCGTCCGGCCTCGGCTCGTGGTCCTACGACATCGCCGACACCAAGCTCGCCCGGCACGTCAAGGCGGCGGCGCTGCTGCAGATGGCCGTCTACGCCCAGCGGCTCGAGGAGCTGCAGGGCGTGCCGCCACAGACGCTCACCGTCATCCTCGGCGACCGCCAGCAGGTCGCCGTCCCGTACGTCGACGTCGCGGCGTACGCGCGGCACGCCATGGGCCGATACGAGCAGTGGCTGGCCGACCCGCCGCAGACCTACCCGATCCGCGTCAGCCACTGTGCCATCTGCCCGTGGAAGGAGAACTGCGCGCGGCAGTGGCGCGACGACGACGACCTCGTGCTGGTGCCGTTCCTCCGGCGCGACCAGCGCGACGCGCTGCGGTCGGCCGGCATCGCGACGGTCGAGCAGCTGGCCGCCACGACGAAGGGCGAACTCGACGCCGTCGGCCGGGTCGGAGCGTCCACCAAGCGCAAACTGGCCACGCAGGCCCGGCTGCAGGTCGGCGCCCGGTCGCAGGAGCTGCCGCCGTACCAGCTGGTCACACCGGTCGAGGTGCGCCGAGGGCTGGCGCTGCTGCCCGAGCCCGACGCCGGCGACCTCTTCCTCGACCTCGAGGGCGACCCGTTCTTCGGCGACCACGGCCTCGAGTACCTGTGGGGCGTGTCCGACGCGCACGACGAGTTCACGTCCTGGTGGGCACACGACCCGCCGGCCGAGCGGCGCGCGTTCGAGCACGTCGTCGACCACATCATGGCCGCCTGGCGGGACCGGCCGGGCATGCACGTCTACCACTACGCGCCTTACGAGCCGAGCCGGCTCAAGGGCCTGTCGCAGCGCTACGGCACCCGGGTCGACGAGGTCGACGCGCTGCTGCGCGGCGAGCGGCTGGTCGACCTCTACGCCGTGGTCAAGCAGGGACTGCTCATCGGGACCGAGTCGTACTCCATCAAGGCCCTGGAGCGGTTCTACTCGCCTGACGGCCGGGCCGGCGCCGCCGTCAAGGACGCCGGGTCCAGCATCGTCGAGTACGAGCGCTGGCTGGCCGAGCGCGACCAGCAGATCCTCGACGACATCGAGGCCTACAACCGCGACGACTGCGTCAGCACCCGCCAGTTGCGCGACTGGCTGGAGGCGCGCCGGTCCGAGGCGCTGGCCGCCGGGCACGACGTCCCGCGTCCCGGCGGCATCGGCGACGACCAGGCCGAGCACCTCAAGGAGCGCGACCCCGAGCTGGTCGCCATCGAGGCGCGGCTGCTCGACGGCGTCCCGGCCGACCCCGCGGCGCGCACGCCGGCGCAGCGGGCCGACGCGCTGCTGGCCGGGCTGCTCGAGTGGCACCGGCGGGAGAACCGGGCCGAGTGGTGGGAGTACTTCCGGGTCCGCCGGCTGGCCGTCGACGAGCTGGTCGACGACCCCGCGACGCTCGGCGGACTGCACTCGCCCGAGCTGCTGCGCACCGAGAAGCGGTCCGGCGTATGGCGCTACGCCGTTCCGCCGCAGGAGAGCCGGCTGCGCCCCGGCGACCAGTGCGGGCACGCCGGTCCCGACGGCGGCACCAGCAAGATCCTGCGGCTCGACCTCGAGAACGGCGTCGTCGAGCTGAAGCGGGCGCTGGCCAAGGAGCAGCCGCACCCGGTCGCGCTGCTGCCGTCCGACCCCATCCCGGCCGGCCTGCAGGAGAAGGCGCTGGTCCGGGTCGGCGCCTGGGTGGCCGAGCACGGGTTCGACGCCGACGGCCCGTTCCGCGGCGCGCGCGACCTGCTGTCCGGACGGCCGCCGCGCCTGGCCGGCGGGGTGCCGCTGCGGGTGGCCGGCGAGTCCGGCTCCGAGGCACTGCGCCGGGTGGCGCCCGCCCTCGACGGCGCACTGCCGGTCCAGGGTCCGCCGGGCGCGGGCAAGACGTACGCCGGCGCCCGCGCCGTCGTCGAGCTGCTGCGCGCGGGCAAGACGGTCGGCATCACCGCGCTCAGCCACCGGGTCATCACCCACCTGCTGGACGCCGTGTTGGAGGCCGCCGGCGATGAGTCCGAGGACGGTGCGCTGTTCGGCGGCCGGCCGCTGGTGCGGGCGATCCAGAAGGCCGACGACGGCAACGCCAGCCGGCACCCGTCGGTCGCGGTCACCACCGACAACCTCGAGGTCGAGGCGGCCATCGCGGCCGGCGCCGTGAATCTGGTGGCCGGCACCGGCTGGCTGTTCGCCCGCCCCGACATCCACGTCGACGTGCTCGTGGTCGACGAGGCCGGGCAGTTCTCGCTGGCCAACACCGTCGCCGCGGCGGCCGCTGCCGACTCCGTGATCCTGCTCGGCGACCCTCGCCAGCTGCCGCAGCCGGTCAAGGGCAACCACCCCGACGGCGCCGGCGTGTCCGCGCTCGACCACGTGCTGGGCGAGCACGACACCGTCCCGCCCGAGCGGGGCCTGTTCCTCGCCACCACCTGGCGCATGCACCCGGCGGTGTGCGCGCCGGTCTCCGAGCTGTCCTACGACTCGTTGCTGGTGCCGCGGTCCGGCCTCGAGCGCCAGCTGGTCGGCGGCGACGACGAGCTGGCCGGCGCCGGAGTGCGCTGGGTGCCGGTCGAGCATGCCGGCTGCTCCGTCCGCAGCGACGCCGAGGTGGCGGTCGTCGCCGGCCTGGTCGCGTCGCTGACCGGGCGCGCGTGGACGGCGGCCGACGGCTCGTCGAGGACCCTCGGCCCCGACGACATCCTGGTGGTCGCGCCCTACAACGCCCAGGTCGGTCAGCTGCTCGGCGCGCTCGACGGCCGGGCCCGGGTCGGCACCGTCGACAAGTTCCAGGGCCAGGAGGCGCCGGTCGTCATCGTCTCACTGACCACCTCGTCGGCCGCCGACGCCCCTCGCGGCGTCGACTTCGTCGCCAACCGCAACCGCCTCAACGTCGCCGTCTCGCGGGCCCGGTCGCTGGCCGTGCTCGTCGGCAGCCCGGCCCTGCTGAGCGCGCCGGTGCGCAGCCTCGACCAGGTGCAGGGCGTCAACACGCTGTGCCGTCTGGTCGAGTCCGCGACGGACGGGCCGGGGGAGGATGGTGCCGCCATCACGTGAGGAGCCCCATGGACACCGCCGTCACCGACCACCTGCTCAGCACCACCCGCGCGGTCCGGCGCAAGCTCGACCTCGACCGCCCGGTCGAGCCCGAGGTCATCGCCGAGTGCCTGCGGCTGGCCGTGCAGGCGCCGACCCCGGGCGCGGCACAGAGCTGGCGCTGGCTGGTGGTGCGCGACCAGGAGGTGCGCAGCCGGCTCGGCGCGATCTTCCGCGAGGTCGGCACCGCGTACATGCAGCGCCGACGCGAGGCGGCGGGCGCGGCGGCCGAGCAGCAGCCGATGAAGCGCATCCTCGCGTCCGGCCAGCACCTCGTCGACGTCATCGAGCGGGTGCCGGTGTTCGTCATCCCGTGCCTGCAGGGCCGGCCGCACGGCGACAACGCCGCCGACTCCGTGTTCTACGGCGGCATCTTCCCGGCGGTGTGGAGCTTCCAGCTGGCGCTGCGCTCGCGCGGACTCGGCTCCACGCTGACGTCGTACCACCTGGTCAAGGAGGCCGAGGCGGCTCGCATCCTCGGCATCCCCGACGACGTCACGCAGGTCGGGCTGCTGCCGGTCGCCTACACGACGACGCAGGACTTCAAGCCCGGCACCCGCCAGCCGGTCGAGGAGCTGAGCTACCTCGACCACTGGGGCACCCCGCTGGTGTCCTAGGGTCCTAACCCGCGAGCGCCTGGCCGGTGCTGCGGGCGATGTGGCCGGGCACGTCGCCCTCGTGGTCGCCGACGTTGACGGTGCCGGTCGGCTCGAACATGAGGATCGACGCGCCGCCGGCGGACGTGGGGCGGTGCTCGGTGCCGCGCGGGACGACGTACACGTCGCCGCGGTGCAGGGTGACCGCCGACTCCGGTCCGTCGGCGGACGGGCGCAGCGCGATGGTCAGCTCGCCGTCGAGGACCAGGAAGAACTCGTCGGTGTCGTCGTGTGCGTGCCAGACGAACTCGCCGACGACCTTGGCGATCCGGACGTCGTAGTCGTTGATCCGCGTGACGATGCGCGGGCTCCACAGGTCGTCGAACGAGGCGAGGGCGGCGTCGAGGTTGATCGGGTCAGAGGTCATGCCATCAAGCCTCCACCACGACGCCGCCGTAGTGCGAGGGCCGGGAACGGCGTAAGCCGCAAGGATCCTGCCGTCGTCAGGAGCCGCGGGTGCCGGAGCGCTGGCCGCCGACGAGCTGTTCGGCGAGTTGGCGGGCCGCCGCGGCCGGGTGCGACTCGGGCCGGATGGCCCCGACGGCCAGGACGCCGTCGATCAGCAGGACGAGCTGGTCGGCGGCGTAGGCCGGCCGCGGATGATCAAGTGCGCGCAGCTCCCGCTCGAGCAGGTCGTGCAAGCGCTCGCGGTAGCGGCGGATGACGTCGTGCCCCGGATGGCCGCGGTCGGCCAGGGCGAGCTCGGCGCCGAGGTACCGGCAGCCGCGGAAGTCGGGCGCCTCGATGACCTCGCCGAGCCAGTCGAAGACGGACAGCAGGCGTTCGCGCGGGTCGTCTCCGGCCGCCCGCATCGTCTGCTCGTAGGCGGCCTCGTCCTCGGCGGCGGTCAGCCGGAGCACCTCGGTGATCAACCCGTCCTTGCCGCCGAAGTGCTCGTAGAGCGACCGCCGCGCCACGTTCGCGGACTTCAGCAGCGCGTCGACGCCCACACCCACCCCCTGCGCGTAGGTCAGCTCCTTGGCCGCTTCCAGCAGGCGTTCCCGCGGTCCCGGCACGGCTCGTGTGGTCACGCGACCCAGTGTACTTGACGAGTAGATCGACCGGTCTATATGGTCGATAGACCGAACGGTCTATCTAGGAGGAGTTCTGATGTCGACTCGTACGACGGCAGACACGATCGACCGCTTCAACCGCGTCTTCGCCGACCATGACGCCGAGGCGCTGGCCGGCCTGATCGGGGCGGACTGCGTCATGGAGGCCATCCAGCCGGCCCCGGACGGCGCCCGCACCGAGGGACGCGACGACTGCCTGGCGTTCTGGCAGGCACTCGCGGCCGACCGCGGCACCCGGTTCGAGCCCGAGGACGTGACCGTCTCTGGCGAGCGGGCGACGATCCGCTGGCGGTACCACTTCGGCGACGGTCCGGCCGACTCGGTGCGCGGCGTGACGCTCGTGCGGGTGCGCGACGGCCTGATCGTCGAGGCGCTCGCCTACAGCAAGACCGGCGGCGTCCCGCTGGCCGCCGAGGCGGGCGAGCGGACGACCCGCGAGGTCCTCGACCAGTACAACGAGGCCTTCCGGCGGCACGATCCCGGGCTGCTGACCGACCTGATCGCCGACGACTGCGTCATCGAGGACTCCGGCCCGGCTCCCGACGGGGTCCTGCGCGAGGGCGGCGCGGCGTGCCTGGCGCGGTGGTCCGAGCTCGCGGGGAACCGTGCGCTGACGTTCACGCCGGAGCCGGCGGACGTCCACGGCGACCTCGCGGTCCAGCCGTGGGGGCTGCGGTGGGGCGACGGCGAGCAGGACCGGGTCCGCGGCGTGAACCTCCTCCGCATCCGTGGCGGGCAGATCGTCGAGGCGCGCGGCTACGTGAAGGCCTGAGGAGCAGACATGATCATCATCGCCGGCTACGAGCTCGTCGACGCCGACCAGCGCGATGCCGTCGTCGCGGCCTTCCGCGATCTCGTCACACGCGCCCGGGCCTTCGACGGATGCATCCACATGGCCATGACCGCCGACTCCGTCGATCCCGAACGCGTCAATCTGATCGAGGTCTGGCGCGACGCCGACGCGCTGAACGCGTGGCGCCGGCGGGCCAGGGGCCCGAAGGTCGGCAAGCCGAAGCACATGGAGATCAAGCGCTACGACGCGACGGACGGCGGGCCGCTGTTCTGACCCGGTGGACAGCAGCCGCTGTCCGGTAGGCGTCAGTGGCAGTAACCGGTCACGCAATCGTCACATCTGATCCTTTACACCCAGTGTGACTGGTCTATACCGTTACGCACCACAATGTCTGACTTCGTGGTGAAGGGCGGTCACCATGGGTGTGCCGACGCTGGTCCCGCGCACTCTCGCCGTGCTCCTGGCGCCGCTGCTTGTCGTCGGGATGGTGCCGCCGACGGCGACGGCGTCAGGCCCGCTCCCGGTGCGGGCGGCGGTCCCGAAGGTCGCGGCCGCGAGTGACGGCGTCCCCGCCGACCTGACCGCGGGGCTGCCGATCGACCCGTCCGGCTTCGGGGCCGCGACCGGCGCGACACCGGACATCGCGAGCACAGCACCGACCGGCGTCGAGGACGCCGTCCGCACCGCAGTGGCGGACGGTGGCACCGTCCCGGTGATCATCCGGCTGCGCGACCAGCCCGACCTCGATGCCGTCGCGGCCCAGGCCGACGCCGCGGCGGACGCCGTCGCCGCGACCGCACGGGGGACCGAGCACGCCGTGGCGGAGCAGGCCAGGGTCGCCCGCACCGAGACCGTCGTCACCGAACTGCGGGAGACGGCCGACGCCGGCCAGCCGGCTGTCCTCGACCTGCTGGCGGAGCGCGACGCCACCGCGGTCACCCCGTACTGGATCTTCAACGGGGTCGCCGCCACCGTCGACGCGGCAACGCTCGACGTGCTGGCCGCGCACCCGGACGTGCAGAGCGTCGGCCTGGACGAGGAGATCACGCTCGAGGAGCCGATCGAGCCCGCGCCCGGCGAGCCGCTGCTGCCGAGCTGGAGCCTGGAGAAGATCCACGCGCCGGACGTGTGGGGCGAGTACGGCGTGCGCGGCGAGGGCGTCGTCGTCGGCATCATGGACGGCGGCGCCGACGGCGGCCACCCGGCGCTCAACGCGTCGTGGCGCGGCACCACCGGCGACCCGGCGACCAGCTGGTACGTCCCGACCGGGGAGAACTATCCGGCACCCGGCGACGGCAGCGGGCACGGCACGCACGTCACCGGCAGCATCGTCGGCAACGCGCCCGGCGAGCTGACCGGCGTCGCGCCCGGCGCCACCTGGATCGCCGCGAAGATCTTCCGCGACTCCGGCAGCACCACCGAGTCGATCATCCACGACGGCTTCCAGTGGATGCTCGCGCCCGGCGGCGACCCGGCCGCCGCGCCCGACGTCGTGAACAACTCGTGGGGCTCCGACGCCGGCGGCGCGACGACGTTCTGGGACGACGTCGCCGCGTGGGAGGCGGCCGGCATCGTGCCGATCTTCGCCAACGGCAACAACGGCCCGGCGCCGGGCACGGTCGGCTCGCCGGGCAGCTTCCCGCACGCGATCGGCATCGGCGCGACCGATGTCAACGACCTGGTGGCCAGCTTCTCCAGCCGCGGGCCGGCGATCTGGGACGGCGAGCGGTACCGGAAGCCGCAGGTCAGCGCGCCGGGCGCCGACATCCGCTCGACCTGGCCGCGTGATCTCCCGGACGGCGAGGACGGCTACCACACGATCTCCGGCACCTCGATGGCCGCGCCGCACGCCACCGGCGTCGTCGCGCTGATGCTGTCGGCGAACCCGGACCTCACCATCGACGACATCCGCGGCCTGCTCGAGGACACCGCGCGCACCGAGCCGCACATGGGCGAGCTGCCGAACGACACCTACGGCGCCGGCATCGTCGACGCGTTCGCCGCCGTCACCCGTGCGGCCTACTCGGGAACCGTCGCCGGGACGGTCACCGACGAGGACGGCGACCCGGTCGGCGGAGTCACGATCACCGCCGGCGACGACACGACCACGTCCGCCGCCGACGGCACGTACGCGCTGCCCACCGCTGCCGGCGACCACGACGTGACGGCCGCGGCTTACGGCTACGTGACGGCGACCGGCCAGGTCAGCGTCGCGATCGGCGAGACGACGACGCTCGACCTCGCCCTCGACGACGCCGCCACCCACGACGTCAGCGGCACCGTCACCGGACCGGACGGCCCGGTCGCGCACGCCCGGGTGACGCTCGAGGGTACCCCGCTGGACCCCGCGACCACCGGCGACGACGGCGGCTTCGGGTTCGGCGGCGTCGCGGCCGGCACGTACACCGTCCGGGTCAGCGCGGCCGGCCACCAGCCGCACACCCAGGAGCTGACGCTCGACGGCGACGTGGACCTCGGCATCGCGCTCGACGCACTGGACCAGCCGACCGACCCGGGCTGGACGCAGTACCAGAACAACGCCACCCGCAGCGGGATGTCCGGCGACGCGCTGGCCGCCGGCACGCTGCAGCCGAGCTGGACGGCGGACGCGGACAGCGCGGTCACGTTCGCCTCGCCGGTGATTGCCGGCGGCCGGGTCTTCCTCGGCTCAGACGCCGGCCGGCTGGCCGCGTACGACGCCGGGACCGGCGAGCGGCTGTGGTCGTTCCAGACCGGCGACGCGCTGCGCGGCACCCCGGCGGTGGCCGGCGACCTGGTCGTCACCGGCGGCGGATTGGACGGCGGACTGGTCGCGCTCGACGCGGCCACCGGCGCCCAGCGCTGGTCCGTGCCGACGCCGGGCCGGGCCACCGTCTACACCGCGCCGAGCGTCGTCGACGGCGTCGTCTACGCGGCGACCGGGCCGACGCAGGACCGCGAGGACACCGTGTTCGCGCTGGACGCGGCGACCGGGGAGCAGCTCTGGGCCACCGACGTGGGCACGTCGGTGTTCGCCGGCCCGGCCGTCGGCGAGGGCCTGGCGATCGTCGGGAACGCCGACGACGGCGAGCTGATCGCGCTCGACGCCACCACCGGCGCGACCCGCTGGACGCTGACCCGTGAAGACGACTACTTCATCGGCGGCGCGAGCATCGTCGACGGCACCGTGTTCATCCCGACGACGGACGGCGGCGGCGGCGGCAGCCTGCTCGCCGTCGACGCCGCCACCGGGACGCTGCGCTGGGAGGCCGCGACCCACGGCGACGGCCAGGGCAGCACACCGGCCGTGTACGGCGACCTCGTCATCGCCGGGTCGCACGGCCTCGGGCTGGTCGTCGCGTACGACCGCGAGACCGGCGAGCCGGTCTGGCAGTACGCGGTGTCCGGCGCCGTCAGTGCGTCCGTCATGGTCACCGACGACGGCTTCGTGGTCGGCGGCTCGCAGCTGGACAACCGGATCTGGGCGCTCGACGCGTCGACCGGCGCGCTGGCCTGGGAGGCCGCGGCCGGCGGCAACGTGACGACCTCGCCCGCCTACGCCGACGGACTGCTGGTCAGCGCGGACGTCCGCGGCAACGTGTTCGCGTTCCACCCGACCGGCACCATCGGTGGCACCGTCACCGGGCCGGACGGACCGGTCGCCGCCACGGTGCGCATCGAGGAGACCGGCGCCGAGGTCACGGCCGACCCGGAGACCGGCGCGTTCGAACTCACCGAGCCGCCCGGCAGCTACACCGTCACCGTCGTGCACTACGGCCTCAGCACGCACACCGCGCCCGTCGGGCTGGCCGCCGGCGCCACCGTCACGATCGACGCCGAGCTGACCGCCGTCGAGACCGGGGCCGTCGCGGGCACCGTCCGCGACGCCGCGGGCGCCCCGCTGGCCGGCGTGACCGTCACCCTCGCCGGCACGTCGCTCGACCCGGTGACGACCGGCGACGACGGCGCCTTCGGGTTCGACGGGGTCGCGGCCGGCACGTACACCGTCACGGCCGAGCGGACCGGTTACGCGCCGCTGCACCAGCGGCTCACCGTCACCGCCGGTCAGACCGTGACCGCGGACCTCACGCTCACCGAGTACGAGGTCGCCGTCGTCGGCGACGACCGCGGCCGCATCCTCGCCGTCCTCGAGGACCTCGGCTACGCCGCGCAGGCCACCGACTACGCCGACGTCACCGCGCGGCCGGACGACTTCGGGGTGGTCGTGGCCAACGGCGCCGACGGCACCGAGCCCGGCCAGGAGGCGTTCGACGCGTTCCTCGCCGCCACCGACACGGCCGGGACCAGCGTCGTCTGGCTGGACCAGTGGTCGCTGGGCTGGGGCGCGATCAACCACCTCGTCGACTACACCGGCGACCCGCAGGCCGCGCCCGGCGACCTCGGCGGCGCCGGCCGCATCTCGCTGCTGCCGACGGCGGAGCACCCGCTGACCGCCGGGCTGCCGCTCGGCGAGCGCACGGAGCTCCTGAACGCCGGCTCCGCCTGGTCGGCGTTCACCGGCTACTCGGGCGTCACCGTCGCGGAGCTGCACACCGACGAGACCGGCGCGGCCGGCGGCGGCATCGGCTACGCCCCGCGCGGCGTCGGCAGCGCGCACGTGCTGCTCGGCTCGCTGGCCGCGGCCGCCAACTGGGGCGTTCCCGACGACGACTGGCGGCCGGCCGCGTTCACCGTCCTCGGCAACGCGGTCCGCTACGCCGCCGACGCCGAGTTCGGCGCGGTCGCCGGCACCGTCACCGACGAGTCCGGCGCGCCGCTCGCGGGCGTCACCGTCACCGCCGCCGGGCAGACCGCCACCACCGGCGCCGACGGCGGCTACCGGCTGCTGCTCGAACCCGGCGACCACACGGTCCGGTTCGCCCGGGCCGGCAGCACGCCGGTCGAACGGCCGGTCACCGTCGCCGCCGGCGGCACGCTCACCCTCGACGCGACCCTGGCCGACTCGGGCCTCGGCGCGATCCGCGGCACCGTCACCAGCGGCCGCGACGGCAGCCCGGTCGCGGGCGCGCGGGTCACGCTCACGGGCACCGAGTTGACCGCCACCACCGACGCCGCCGGGACATACGCGCTGGCCGACGTGCCGGGCGGGACGTACGAGCTGCGGGTGTCGGCCGCGGGGCACTTCTCCGCGACCGCGGCGGTGACCGTCACCGCAGGTCAGGAGAGCGTCGCCGACGTCGAACTGGCACCGGCGCCGCGGGTCGGCGTCATCGGCGACTACGCCAGTGATGGCATCGTCGCGCTGCTCACGGCCGCGGAGATCGCCGCCGAGCCGATCGCGTTCACCGACGTCGCGCGGGTCGGCGAGTTCGACGTCGTCGTGTTCAACGACCCGCCCGACCCGGGCGAGGCGGCGTTCCTCGGCTTCCTCGACGCGATGGACGCCGCACAGGTCAGCGGCATCTTCCCGGACGACCGGTTCAGCTCCGACGGCGGCGCCCGGCTGCTGCGCAAGTACCTGGGCGACCCGGCCGGCACCACGCCGGTCAGCGGCGAGGGCATCGTCTCGCTCGCGCCGACGCGGCCGGACCACCCGCTGTTCGCCGGGCTGCCGGCGCAGCCGGAGATCCTGCTCGCGGACCGGTTCAGCACCGGGATCGTCGGCTACTCCGGTGTCCCGCTGGGGCACACGACCACCGAGGAGGGCGGCGACCGCGGCGTCGGCGCCGCCTACACCGCGCGCACCCCCGGCAGCGTCCACCTGCTGCTGTCCGGCCTGGCCGCGACGCTGCTGCAGCACCCGGCCGAGGACTGGACCGACGACGGCCGCGCGCTCTACCTCAACGCGGTCCGCTGGGCCGCCGCGCCCGGGCTGGGCAGCGTCGAGGGCACCGTCACCGGCGCCGACGGCGTCCCCGTCCCGGCCACGATCGAGGTGGCCGAGACCGGGCGCTCCGTGCCGGCGGACGCCGACGGCGCGTACGTCGTCCCGCTGGACGCCGGCGAGTACACGCTGCGGATCAGCGCGTTCGGCTACAAGACCGCCGAGCACGACGTCACCGTCACGCGTAACGGCGTCACCGCCCTCGACGTCGAGCTGACCCCGGCCGACACCGGGACGATCCGCGGCCGGATCACCGGCGAGGCCGACATCAGCGGGCCGTCCGCACTCGGCCCGCCGCTCGCCGGTGCGACCGTGTCGCTGCTCGGCACGCCGCTGACGGCCACGACCGCCGCGGACGGCACGTACACGCTGGCGCTGGTGGAGCCCGGTGACTACGAGCTTGAGGTGGTCGCCGGCGGGCACGTGCGCACGCGCGTCGCGGTGACGGTCACCATCGGCGGCCAGGCCGGCGGCGACGCCGAGCTGCGGTCGTCGCCGTCGGTCGGCGTCCTGGACGACTACCAGGGCCGGCTGGCCGGGTACCTGGAGTACTGGGGCTACGAGCCGCGCACCCTGACCTGGGCCGACACCGCCGCCGTCGGCGACCTCGACCTCGTGGTCGGCAACTTCGGCTCCGCCTCCGGGTTCGACCCCGGCGCCGCCGGCTGGGCCGCGTTCGACGACGCGCTCACCCGCGCCAGCGTGCCGGCGATCTGGCTGGACCAGTTCGGCCGCGGCTCGTTCCGCTACCTGTCCGACCACGACGGCGACCCGGGCGTGGCCGGCGAGGGCCGCGACGACGGCGCCGTCACGGCGTCCGCCGCGGTGCCGGAGCACCCGCTGCTGGCCGGGCTGCCGGCGACGTTCCCGCTGGTCGATGACGACGCCGAGTACTCCTGGTTCGACGACTTCAGCGGCACGACGATCGCGACGGTCCATGGCGCGGACGGGTCCGGCGGCGGGCTGGCCGGGGTTCGGCACCGCGGGGCGCGGGCGGTCGACGTGCTGCTCGGGACGCTGTCGGTGAGCACGTACGGCTACCCCGCCTACGGCGACGCGCCCGGGCTGGCGTGGGCGCCGGAGGCCGAGCGGCTGCTGCGCAACGCCCTCGGCTACACGCTGGACGCCGAGCGGCTCGGCGCCGAGGTGCGCGGCGCGCTCACCGACGCCACTGGCGCCGCGCTGACCGGCACCGTCACGGTCGCCGAGACCGGCGAGACGGTTCCGGCACGGGCCGGCGACGGCAGCTTCGTCGTCGCGCTGGCGCCGGGCACGTGGACCTTGCGGGCGGAGAGCTTCGGGCACGTCACCGCCGAGCTGCCCGTCACCGTCACGGCCGGTCAGGTGCTGACCCGGCCGATTCAGCTGGCCACCCGGCCGATGGGCACCGTCGCCGGCACCGTCACCGGGCCCGACGGCGCCGCGGTCGGCGGCGCGCGGGTCGAGCTGCTCGGCACCCCGCTGTCGGCGACGACCGCCGCCGACGGGACGTTCAGCGTGCCGCGTGTGCCGGCGGACGCGTGGACGCTGAGGGTGACGGCGGCCGGCTTCCAAGCCTCGGAGCGGCCGATCACGGTGCCGGCCGGCGCGACGGTGGACGCGGACGTCCGGCTGCGGGCGTCGCTGCCGGTGGCCGTCGTGAAGGACCTGTCGTCGTCGATCACCGGGCTGCTGCAGGGCGAGGGGTACGCCGTCGAGCAGGTCACCGGGCCGCAGCTGGCGGGCCTCGCTGCGCGGGTCGGCGACTTCCGGCTCGTCGTCTTCAACGGCACGATCCTGACCTCGGAGCGGGCGGCGTTCGGGCAGGTCGTCGCGGCCGCCGAGGCGGCGGGTGTCTCCGTCGTCTATGCCGGGCAGTGGGGCGGGTACGCCGTCGGCGCGCTGTCGGACCTGCGCGGCGACCCGGCCGACGTCGAGTACGACTTCGTGCCGGAGACGGTCGAGGTCGTGCCGTCCGCCCACCCGATCTTCGCCGGGTATCCCGCAGGCGAGCCGATCCCGCTGCTGGTCAACCCCGGCGGCAACCAGCAGTACCTCACGTACTCCGGGTACAGCGGCACGACGGTGGCGTCGCTGCGGTCCGGGGCGGACGGGACGGGTCTCGGAGACGGCATCGGCTACCGGTTCACGTCGCCGGCCAGCGTCGAGATCCTGCTCGCCGGGCTCGCGGCCAGCTCCTACGGCCGGCCCGGCGACCGCTGGACCGACGCCGCCGCGGACATCTACCTCAACGCCGTCGCCTGGGCGACCGAGGCACGGCAGGCGCAGCTCTCCGGTGTGGTGACGGCGGGTGGGTTGCCGGTCGGCGGGGCGACGGTCACGGCCGTCGAGGCCGCGGTGTCCACGACCACCGAGCCGGACGGTTCGTACGTGCTCGGCCTGGCGTCCGGGACGCACACGATCCGCGTGGAGGCGTTCGGGCACGCGCCCGCGACGCACACCGTCGAGGTCCCGGCGTCGGGGACGGTCACGCTCGACGTCGCCCTGACGCCGCTGCCGCGGGGGAGCGTGGCCGGCACCGTCACCTCCGCCGGCGGTGACCCGGTGGCGGGCGCCATCGTCACCGGGACCGGGCCGGATGGCTGGACCGCGACGACCGACGAGGCCGGCGCCTATGCCGCCGACGGCCTGCTGGAGGGGACCTACGCGGTGACGGTGACCGCGGACGGCCACCTGCCGGCGACCGCGTCGGTGACCGTCGCCGCCGACGCGACCGCCACGCTGGACGTCACGCTGGAACCGCTGGACGTCGGCGTGCTCGGCGACGCCGGCGGCGCGGTGACGGCGTTCCTGCGCGACGAGGGCGTGGCGGCGGCGCCGCTGGACTGGACCGTCGCGGCCGGGAGCCTGGACGCCTACGAAGTGGTCGTGGTCAACGGCGGCGATCCCGACCGCGCGACCTTCGAGGGCGTGCTGACCGCGGCCGACGCGGCCGAGACCAGCCTCGTCTTCACCGGCACCTGGGGCGTCGACCAGGGCGGCGTCCGGCTGCTGGCGGCGTACACGGACCGGGTCGTGGTAGGCGCGCAGGGCTACGGCGACGGGCCGGTGACGGTGACCGGCTTCGACCCGGCGCACGAGCTGTTCGCCGGCCTGTCCGACCCGGCGACGCTGATCACCGACGGCGGCTACTACAGCGCGCTGTCGTCGTACGCGGGGCGGCCGCTGGCGTCGCTCTCGGCGC
Source organism: Jiangella alkaliphila (assembly GCF_900105925.1). Taxonomy (NCBI): domain Bacteria; kingdom Bacillati; phylum Actinomycetota; class Actinomycetes; order Jiangellales; family Jiangellaceae; genus Jiangella; species Jiangella alkaliphila. Next base: position 1,331,207 of record NZ_LT629791.1, read on the forward strand.
CGGTCGCCGGCATCGCCGCCGGGTACGACTGGCGCACCGCCGGCAGCGTCGAGGTCGTGCTGTCCGCGAGCGCCGTCACGGGCGCCGTCGGGCCCGGCCGCGGCTGGACGGAGGACGGCGAGCGGCTGCTGGTGAACGCCGTCGACTGGGCCCGCGACGCCACGCTGACCGCGCCCGGCGTCCCGGCCCTCGAGGCGCCCGCGGTGACCGTGACCGGCACCGTCGAGGCGAGCGGCACCGCGGACTGGCCGTCCACAGTGACGGTCTCGGCCGGCGGTGAGGCGGTCGCGACGGCTCGGACGGCGGCCGACGGCAGCTGGCGGGCCGACGTGCCCGTCGACGTCGGCCCGAACGAGCTGACCGCCGTCGCCGCCAACGCCGCCGGCGAGTCGGCCGCGGCCGAGCCCGTCGCCGTCGAGCGGTGGGAGCCGGAGTGGGCCGTCACCGGGACCGGGCGGGTGCGCCCGGTCACGCTGGACCTCACCGGACCGTCCGCCACCGGTGCGCCCGCCGACGCCGCCGTCCTCGTCGTCCGCGACGCCACCGGTGCCGAGGTGGCCCGGCGTGACCTGCGCTGGGCCGGGGTGCGCTACCTGCACGTGCTGTCCGGTCTGCCCGGCGGCACCTACACGCTGAGCGCCGAACTCGACGTCGACGGCCTGCGCCTCGACGTCCCCGGGCCAGCGGTGTCCATACCCGGGCGCTGAACCAGGTCAGCGGTGTGCGCTCCGACCGCTTTGCAATGAGCACCTATACGCACCGGTGCGTATAGGTGCTCATTGCAAAGCGCGGGTGCCGCCAACCTGACCAGCGAGGACGGCGCGCACACCCGGGCGGCGTGCAGACATGGCACGGCTGCCGCGATAGGAATGGACGCATGAGTGCGGACAGAGAGCGTGCCGTGGTGTCCGAGGCGCCGGTCGACCTGCTGATCGGCGGGCAGTGGCGGGCCGCCTCGTCGGGCCGGCGGTTCGACGTCGAGGACCCGTCCACCGGCGAGGTCGTCACCACCGTCGCCGACGCCACCGTCGAGGACGGCCTGGCGGCGCTGGCGGCCGCCGCCGAGGCGCAGGCGTCGTGGGCGGCGACTCCGCCGCGGGAGCGCGGCGAGCTGCTGCGCCGCGCGTTCGAGGCCGTCACCGCCCAGGCCGACGATCTCGCGCTGCTGATGACCTTGGAGATGGGCAAGGCGGTCAAGGAGTCCAAGGCCGAGGTCGCCTACGCCGCGGAGTTCCTGCGCTGGTTCTCCGAGGAGGCCGTGCGCGTCAGCGGCGGCTACTCCGTCGCGCCCGCGGGCGGCAGCCGGCTGCTCACCATGAAGCAGCCGGTCGGGCCATCGTTCTTCATCACGCCGTGGAACTTCCCGATGGCGATGGGCACCCGCAAGATCGCGCCGGCCATCGCGGCCGGCTGCACCATGGTGGTCAAGCCGGCGCACGAGACGCCGCTGTCGATGCTGGCGCTGGCCCGCATCCTGACCGAGGCCGGCCTGCCCGACGGCGTCCTCAACGTCATCCCGACCACGTCGAGCGGCCAGGTGTCCGAGCCGATCATCCGCGACCCGCGGCTGCGCAAGCTCTCCTTCACCGGCTCCACCGCGGTCGGCCGCAGGCTGATCGAGCAGTCCGCGCAGCAGGTGCTCCGCGTCTCGATGGAGCTGGGCGGCAACGCGCCGTTCCTGGTGTTCGACGACGCCGACCTCGACGCCGCGGTCGACGGCGCCATGCTGGCCAAGATGCGCAACGTCGGCGAGGCGTGCACCGCGGCCAACCGCTTCCACGTCCACGAGTCCGTCGCCGCCGAGTTCACCGACCGGCTGGCCGGGCGCATGGCCGCCCTGCGCGTCGGCCGCGGCACCGACGACGACGTCGACGTCGGCCCGCTGGTCAGCGAGAAGCAGCGCGGCACCGTCGAGGAGCTGGTCGCCGACGCCGTCGGCCGCGGCGCGAAGGTGGTCACCGGCGGCGGCCGCACCGGTGACGCCGGCTACTTCTACCAGCCCACCGTCCTCGCCGGCGTCACCGACGACGCCCGGCTGCTGACCGAGGAGATCTTCGGCCCGGTCGCGCCTGTTACTACGTTCCGCACCGACGACGAGGCGGTCGCCGGCGCCAACGCCACCGAGTACGGCCTGGTCGCCTACGTGTTCACCCGCGACCTGCAGCGGGCGCTGCGGGTCAGCGAAGGCCTGGAGGCCGGCATGGTCGGCCTCAACGCCGGCATCGTCTCCAACCCCGCCGCCCCCTTCGGCGGCGTCAAGGCCAGCGGGTTCGGCCGCGAGGGTGGGGTCGAGGGGATCGAGGAGTACCTGGAGACCAAGTACGTCGCGATCAGCCTTCCCTGACGTCCGGGCCGGGAGTACGTTCGCGTAGGTGCGACACGACCACCACGGCCGTACTCACCGGCTCGAGCTCGACGACCAATCGCTGCGGACCTGGGATTCCACGGTCCTCGCCAGCGACCCGGAGGACGGCCTGGTCCTCGACCGGTCCGCCTTCTACCCGGGCGGCGGCGGCCAGCCGCCGGACCAGGGGGTGCTGCTCTGGGGCGGCGTCCAGACCCGCATCGTCGGCGTCCGCCCGCGCGACGACCTCTGGCTGGTGCCCGACCCGGACGACCCGCTCCCGCCGGTCGGCACCCAGGTCCGCGGCGCCGTCGACGACGACCGGCGCAGCCTGCTCATGCGCACCCACTCCGGGCTGCACGTGCTACGCGGCGTCATGGCCCGCGACTTCGGCGTGCCGGTGACCGGCGGCAACATGGAGCCGGGCCAGGCCCGCCTCGACTTCGACCTCGCCGAGGTGCCGGCCGGGTTCAAGGAAAGCCTCACCGAGAAGCTCAACGCCGAGGTCGCCGCCGACCGCGCCATCCAGGTCCGCGTGCTGCCGCGCGCTCAGGCCTACGCCCTCGGCCCCATCGTCAAGACGGCGACCGACCTGCTCCCGCCCGACCTCGAGGACATCCGCCTCGTCGACGTCGTCGGGCTGGACCTCCAGGCCGACGGCGGCACCCACGTCGCGTCGACGAAGCAGATCGGCCGCATCGAGGTGGCGAAGGTCGAGAACAAGGGCCGCGGCTTCCGCCGCATCCGCCTCAAGCTCGTCGACTGAGCCCGGCGCTCACTCGCCGACGGCGCCGTCGATGGCTTCGCGGAGGAGGTCGAGGTGGCCGCAGTGGCGTCCGGTCTCCTCGATGAGGTGGATGACGGCGTAGCGCAGGTCGAACTCCTGGCCGTCGCCGCGGGCGATGTCGTCGAGGGAGTGGGTGGCGATGACCTCGTTGGAGCGGGCGCACTCGGCCAGATAGCTGCGGACGAGGGCCGCCAGTGTCTCGCCGGGCGCGAGGTCGAAGCCGCTGTCGTCCTGCTCGCCGGGTGAGTCGGCGACCTCCGGAAGAACGGCGAAGTCCAGCGCGAACCACCCCCGCTCGATGCCCATGAGGTGGCGGACGATGCCGGCCGGGGTGAGGATGCTCGGCGGGACGGGCGCCGTGGTGGCCTGCGCCGTGCTCAGCCCGGCCACCTTGTTGACCACGGTCTCGCGCAGGAAGTCCAGGCGCAGCACCAGCGCGTCCTTCTCACCGGCCCGCAGCGGCGGCTCGACGCGGTCCAGCGGTACCACCGAATCAGCGTCGGTCATCGGCCTCACCTCGTGGTTCAGACCGTAGCGGACCCCGGGGGCAATGGCGCTCAGATCAGCCGATAGGTCTTGCACGCGTCGGTGAGGTCGCTCGCCGACGTGAACAGGTGCGCTCGCATGCCCACCGCCGACGCGCCGCGCACGTTCGCCGCCGAGTCGTCGAGGAACAGCACCGACGACCGGTCGACGCCGAGGACGCGCAGCACGTGCATGAACACCCGCAGGTCCGGCTTGGCCACGCCGATCTCCGCGGAGTTGAACACCTGGTCGAAGTCGCCGGCGATGCGCAGCTCGGCCAGTTCGGCGCCGACGCGGTCGGTGCCGTTGGTGAGCAGGCAGACCCGCAGGCCCTCTGTCCGCAGCCGGCGCACGAGGCCGAGCACCTCGCGATCGACGGACGGACGCTGCGTCGCCCAGGCGGTGGCCGCCACGGGGCCGACGATCGCGGCGACGCGGTCGACCCACTGGGCGCGGGTGATGGCGCCGGTGACGACAGACTGGAGCAGCCGCGGCTCGAACACCGTCTCGTGCAGTTTCCCCGGCGGCAGGCCGGCACCCTTCTCGATCGCCTCCGTCGCCGCCGCATCGTAGTGACGCACCACGCCGTCGAGGTCGAGCAGGAGGACGTCGATCAGACCCATGTGGACGAATCGTGCCAGGAACGATCATCCGGCGACAGCCGGTATCCCACTCCCAGGACGGTCACATCGCCAGATCCAGGTTGACCCGGCCGTCTACCGGCGACGACGCCAGCGCGTCCTCGCGACGCGGAATGCGGCCGGCCCGGTACGCGTCGCGCCCGGCCTCGACCGCCAGCCGCATCGCGCGAGCCATGCGGACGGGGTCGGCGGCGCGGGTGACCGCGGTGGCGAGCAGGACGCCGTCGCAGCCGAGCTCCATCGCCTGGGCCGCGTCGGACGCCGTGCCGATGCCGGCGTCGAGGATCACCGGCACCGACGCGTCGGCGACGATCGCGGCGATGTTGCGCGGGTTGAGGATGCCGAGTCCGGTTCCGATCGGCGCGCCCAGCGGCATCACCGCCGCGCAGCCGGCGTCGGCCAGCTTGCGGGCCAGGATCGGGTCGTCGTTGGTGTAGGGCAGGACGGTGAAGCCGTCGTCGACCAGCTGCCGGGCCGCCGACACCAGCTCGACCGGGTCGGGCAGCAGCGTGACGTCGTCGGCGATGACCTCCAGCTTCACCCAGTCGGTCTCGCACGCCTCGCGGCCCAGCTTCGCCGTCATCACCGCCTCCACCGCGGAGAAGCAGCCGGCGGTGTTCGGCAGGGCTCGGATGCCGTTGCGCTGCAGCAGCTCCCAGACCGACCCCTCGCCGCCGGCCTGCACCCGCCGCAGCGCGACCGTCGTCAGCTCCGTGCCCGACTCCAGCAGCGCCGCCTCCAGCCCGAGCAGGCTGGGCGCGCCGCCGGTGCCCATGATCAGCCGTGACGACAACGGCACGCCGGCGATGACGAGAGGGTCGGTGGACACGTCAGCCTCCTTGGACGGCGGTGATGATCTCGATCTTGTCGTCGGACTGCAGCGTCGTGCCGGCCCATTCGGCGCGCGGCACGACGATCTGGTTGACGGCGACGGCGATGCCGCTGTCGCTGTACGTGCCGTCGGGCTTGGTCATGCTCCGCAGGACGACGTCGCCCAGCGTCGCGCCCGAGTCGAACGCGACGACGTCGCCGTTGATCGTGACCACTGTGGTCATGTGGGTCCTCCCGTGACAGTCGCGGCGAACCGGCGCGGGTCAGCGGCCGCGGCCCACTCCGGCACCGTTCCCGCACCGTACCGAGCCGCGAGCGCCGAAGCGGTGAGCGGCGCGAGCAGGATGCCGTTGCGATGGTGACCGGTCGCCAGCAGCAGTCCGGGTATGCCTGATTCGCCGATCATGGGCAGGTTGTCCGGGCTGCCGGGCCGGGCCCGCGCGGTCAGCTCGGTCAGTGGCAGCTCGTCGATGCCGGGGACGAGTGCCCGCGCGTCGCGCAGGATCGCGAACGTCGCGCCCGCGGTGACCCGCCGGTCGTCGGGCTGCTCCTCGCTGGTGGCGCCGACGACGACCTCGCCGCCGGGCCGCGGCACCAGGTAGACCGGCCGGGCCTGCACGAAGCCGCGGACCACCCGGCTCAGCCCGAACGCCGGCTGCCCGGACGCGTCCAGCCGCAGCACCTGCCCCTTGACCGGCCGGGTCGGCACGCCGGCGAGGCCGGGCAGCGCACGGGCCAGCTCGCGGCTGGCCCAGCCGGCCGCCAGCACCACCGACCCGGCGCGGTGCCGGTCGCCGTGGTCGTCGACCACCCCGTCCACCCCGCCCGACGGGGTCAGGCTCAGCTCGGCGACTCGCCGGCGGACGACCGCCACACCTCGGTCCGCCAGGACGGACAGCAGCGCCGCATGCACCCGGCGCGGGTCGGCCTGGTGCTCGTCCGGCGTCCAGGTCGCCCCGGCCAGCCGAGGGCCGAGCAGCGGCTCCAGCCCGCGCGCGTCGTCGACGGTGATCTCCTCGATCGGCAGCCCCAGCCCATGGCGCAGCTCCAGCAGCCGGCGCAGCTGCTGCCGGTCGCCGGAGTCGTACGCGACGGTCAGCGTGCCGGTGCGGCGGAACGCGAGGTCCACGCCGCCCGCCGCGTCAGACAGTTCGGCCGCGAAGTCCGGCCAGGCCCGCGCCGACGCGACGTTCAACGCGGTCAGGTGGTTCTCGCCGAACTCGGCCTCGGTGACGTCGGCCAGCATGCCGGCGGCCGCGTAGGTGGCGCCGTCGCCCGGCGCGGGATCGAACACCTCGACCGCCAAGCCCAGTTGCGACAGCCGCCAGGCGACCGAAGCGCCGATGATGCCGCAGCCGACCACCGCCACGTCGACGCCCACGCTGATCGCTCCCTCCGCTGGCATGACCCAGTTCAGGTGTAGACGGTCGGCCCGCTGGCCCTCTCAGCCCTGCCGCCAGGGCTCCCGTGCCCTTCCACCGTACCCCTCGTCTCCGACGGGGCCGTGGCAGACTCCGGCTGTGACCTCCGACGCGAGACGCCGGCTGGCCGACGCCCGGCTCTACCTGTGCACCGACGCCCGGCGCGACCGCGGCGACCTGGAGCGGTTCCTGCACGCGGCGCTGTCCGGCGGCGTCGACATCGTCCAGCTGCGCGACAAGACCCTGGACACGCGCACCGAGCTGGAACTGCAGCCGCTGGTGGCCGGCGTCGCGGCGCAGTACGGCGCGCTGGTCGCCGTCAACGACCGCGCCGACGTCGCGGAGCTGTCCGGCGCGGCGATCCTGCACACCGGCCAGGAGGACCTGCCGGTCGCGGCGAGCCGGCGGCTGCTCGGCCCGCACGTGCTGCTGGGCCGGTCGACGCACTCCGTCGAGCAGGCCGCCGTGGCCGAGGCGGACCCCGACGTCGACTACTTCTGCGTCGGCCCGGTCTGGCCGACGCCCACCAAGCAGGGCCGGCCGGCGGTCGGCGTCGACACCGTCAGGGCGGTCGCGGCTACCGCGCCCGTCACCCCGTGGTTCGCGATCGGCGGTATCGACGAGCGAACCGTCGCCGAGGTGGTCGACGCGGGCGCCCGCCGGGTGGTCGTCGTCCGGGCCATCACCGCCGCGGACGACCCGGAGGGCGCCGCCCGGCGGCTGCGGGCGGCGCTAGGGCAGTAGGTCAGCCGGCCCGCAGGTCGGCGTACTCGGGGTGCCGGTCGAGGAAGCCGGCCACGAACGGGCACTGCGCGACGACCTTGAGGCCGCCTTCACGGACGTCGTCGAGGAGGGCCCGGGCGAGTGCGCCGCCGACCCCCTTGCCCTCGGCGGCCTCCTCGACCACGGTGTGCAGGGCCACGATCTCGTTGTCGCGGCGGGCGTAGATGAGTTCGCCGACCCGGAGTCCGTCCAGGTATGCGGCGTAGCTGCGGGCGGTCCTGGTGATCTCGATGCTCACGCGCAGTCGCCTCCAGGGGTGGTGGATCGATCCCCACAGGTGGTGCTTGATCATGTCTACCGATCTGCAACCGTAACGCACCATCGGCCGGGTCCATCGGGCTCGGCTCGCCAAACCGGTGCGGAGGCTGCCACGATGCTCGAATGCGCCTCGATCACCTCTCGTACGCGGCCGGACCGGACGGACTCGACAGCACCGCGGAGCGGCTGGCCGGCGAGCTGGGGGTGGAGCTTGTCGACGGCGGCATCCACCCGCGGTTCGGCACCCGCAACCGCGTGCTGCCGCTGGCCGGTGGCCACTATCTCGAGGTGGTGGCGGCGCTCGACCACCCCGCGGCCGACAAGGTGCCGTTCGGCCAGGCGGTCAAGGCCCGGTCCGAGGCCGGCGGCGGCTGGCTCGGCTGGGTGGTCGCCGTCGACGACCTCGCGCCGGTCGAGGAGCGGCTGGGCCGGCCCGCCGTCGGCGGCCACCGGCTGCGGCCCGACGGCTTCGACCTCGTGTGGCGGCAGATCGGCGTCATGGGCCTGATGAACGACCCGCAGCTGCCGTTCTTCGTGCACTGGGAGTCCGACCCCGCCGAACACCCGTCCAAGGGCGGCCACGACGTCGAGCTGCTCAGCCTCGACATCGCCGGCGACCCGCACTTCGTCACCGCCTGGCTGGGCGAACCCGAGGACCACCCGCTCGACGACGTCGACGTGCGGTGGCTGCCGCCGAACGGCGGCCCGGGCGTGCGCTCGGTCCGGTTCCGCACCGGCCACGGAGAGGTCACGGTCTGAGCCGATGGTCACCATCACCGTCGCCGGCAGCGCGCACCGCTTCCTGCCCGCCGAACGCGGGACCGTCCACGTGCGGGCCGTGCGCGAGGCGCGCCGGTCCGCCGACGTCGTCCCTGTGGTGGCCGACCTGCACGCGCGGCTGTCCGCCGACGCGCAGCGGCACGTCACCGCGGGCGCGGCCACCCGCTGGTCGGCCGATCAGCTGTACGTGTCGACCGTCCAGCGCTACCGGCGCGACTCCGACGTCAGCGAGACCTTCCAGGTCGCGGCCGCCGGCGTCGCCGTGCGGTTCGCCGACTTCGGCGTGCTGTCCACCTGGGTCTCCGAGGTGGGTGCCGCCGACGGCGTGGTCGTCGACGGCGTCGAGTGGGAGCTCACCGAGCAACGCCGCCGCGAGGTCGAGCGCGAGGTGCGGGCCGAGGCCGTGCGCGACGCGCAGGACCGCGCGGCCGTCTATGCAGACGCGCTCGGCCTGTCCGGCGTCACCATCGCCGCCCTGTACGAGCCCGGCCTGCGGCCGCACACCCAGCCCGGCTTCGAGGGCCGCGTGGTCCAGTACGGGCGGATGGCCGCCGCCGACAGTGCCGGCGGCGGCCAGGTGATCTCCATGCGCCCGGAGCGGATCGAGGTGTCGGCGACGGTCACCGCCGACTTCACGACCTCCGGGTAGGTCAGGCGTCGCGCTTCTTGAACAGGTACCAGGCGACGGCCAAGACGATCGCCACGAACGCGGCGAACACGCCACCGGACGCCCAGCGGTCCAGGAAGTCGAAGTCCGGGCCGCCCTGCGGGTCGTAGGGCTCGGTCGCGAACAGCCGGCTGCCGGCCGCGTAGGGCAGGAACTTCAGCGCAGGCTCCAGCCAGTCGAGTGCGGACAGCATCGACAGGCCGGCGACGAGCGACTCGATCACCAGGGGGAACACGAGGACGAACACCAGGGCGGACGGCACGCCGCGGAACAGCTGCGCGAGGGCCAGTCCGCTGAGGGCGTAGATGACGACGAACACCACGTAGCCGGCGATCGCCTCGTCGAGCGGTGCGGAGAGGTCGGGAAGCTCCCCCCAGTAGATCAGGCCGACCGCGCCGTTGACGACCACCGAGACGACGGTGACGATGGCGGACACGGCGGCGACCATGATGACCTTGGCGCCGAGCACGGTCGACCGCTGCGGAATGGCGGTCAGCGTCGGCTGGATGGTGCTGTGCCGGTACTCGTGGCCGGTGGCGAAGATGCCGACGATGGCCATGAAGATCGCGATGAACGGGAAGGGCGTGAGGCTGCCGCCCCCGAAGAGCACCGTCCCGACGACGTCGGGGTCCATCGCATCCGAGTCATTGCGGGTGGCGAACGCGGCGATGAACGCCACGCCCGCCGAGAGCAGAATGGCCAGGCCGATCAGCCAGTAGGTGGAGCGCAGGGTGCGCAGCCGCACCCACTCGTAGCGCAGGGCGCTGCTCATGCGGCACCTCCGGGGTGGTGTCGCCGGGCTGGGACGGCGGAACGGGTGGCGCGGCGGGCGGTCCCGCCGCCGGACCGGCCGGATCGGCCGGGGCCGCCGGCGCCGCCGGCGCCGCCCCACCGGGATGTCCGCCGAGCAGCTCCTGGGCGACGTACTCCTCGGAGTCGCCGGTGGCGCTCATGAACGCGGCCTCCAGCGACGCGGTCTGCGTGGCCAGCTCGTGCAGCATGACGTTGCTCTGGAAGGCGATCTCGCCGACCGCCGCGGTCTCGATGCCCGACACCTGCAGCGCGCCCGGGTGCTCGGCCGGCTCGACGACGGTGACGCCGTCGACCCGGCGCAGCGCCTCGGCCAGCTGGGCGGCCTGCGGGCTGCGCACCAGCACGCTGGACTGGGTGAACTGCTGGACGAAGCCGTCGACGTCACCGTTGTAGATCATCTGGCCGCGGCCGATGACGACCAGCTGGTCGGCCATCAGCGACATCTCCGACAGCAGGTGGCTGGAGACGAAGATGGTGCGGCCCTCGCGGGCCAGCGAGCGCAGCACGTCGCGCAGCCAGTGGATGCCGTGCGGGTCGAGGCCGTTGGCGGGCTCGTCGAGGATCAGTGTCTTGGGGTCGCCGAGCAGCGCCTGGGCCAGGCCGAGGCGCTGCGCCATGCCGAGGGAGAAGCTCTTCGGCTTCTTGTTCTTCACGTCGGACAGGCCGACGAAGTCGAGCACCTCGTCGGCGCGCGAGCCCGGGATGCCGCTGCCGGCGGCCAGCATGCGCAGGTGGTTGCGCGCGGTGCGGGTGGGGTGGAACGCCTTGGCCTCCAGCACCGCGCCGATCTCGCGCATCGGATGGCGGATGGTGCCGAACTTGCGCCCGTCGAACAGCGTCTCGCCGCCGCCGTTGTCCAGGTCGAGCATCAGCCGCATCGTGGTGGACTTGCCCGCGCCGTTGGGTCCGAGGAAGCCCGTCACCATGCCGGGACGCACCTCGAAGGTCAGGTGGTCGACGGCGGTCTTGGCGCCGTAACGTTTGTGGAGCTGTTGGGCCGTGATCATGCTTCTCCCGATGGTCGGTCGGTCGCAGCGAACCTATCGGTTCCCAGGCCCCTGCCAGCTCATTCAGGCTGCCGAACGTGCGTGTCCGACTTCAGGAGGAGGACACCCTAGGGCGAACCGGGTCGGCCCGGCGCTCAGGGGTGGCGAAGTGCCTGGCGGGCGAGCTGGCCGGCCTGGGCGCCGTACGAGCCGCCGAACAGCATGGCGTGCACGAGCACCGGGTGCAGCTGGTGCAGCGGCAGCCGCTCGCGCCAGCCCGGCGCCAGCGGCCACGCGTCGTCGTAGGCGGCGAGGACGCGGTCGAGGTGCGGCAGCCCGAACAGCGTGAGCATGGCGAGGTCGGTCTCGCGGTGCCCGCCGTGCGCCGCCGGGTCGACGAGGAACGCGCCGGTCTCGGTCCACAGCACGTTGCCGGCCCAGAGATCGCCGTGGATCAGCGCGGGCGGTTCGTCCGGCCCGGCCAGCCGGGGCAGCTCGGCGATCACCTTCTCGACCTCGGCGACGGTGCGCTTGTCGACGGCGCCGGCCTTGCGGGCGGCGCGCAGATACGGCTCCAGCCGTCCGTACGCCCAGAGCTCCGGCCAGGTCTTCCACGGCCCCTGCGGGAGGTCGAGGCTGCCGATCCAGCCGGGGCCGTCGGCCGAGCCGAACACGTCGGCACCGTGGCGGTGCGTGGCGGCGAGGGCGCGGCCGAACCGCTCGGCGGCCGCCGCCGACGGGACGCCGGTCGTGACCCACTCGAGGACCAGGCACTGCTCGTCGTGCGCGAGCACCTGCGGGACGGGGACGCCGCCCCTGGCCGCTGCCAGCCGGCGCAGGCCGAGCGCCTCGGCCTGGAAGAACCCGGCCGGCGCTCCGGCCCGGGACTTGACGAAGACGGAGCGGCCGTCGCTCAGCCAGGCCCGCCGGGCCTCGCAGATGGAACCGCCGCCGACCGGGGTGAGCGATTCGACGGCGGTGCCCAACAGCGTGTGCAGATGCTCACTGTCGACTGGGCTCACCGCCCGGCACGTCCAGCTCGATCTCGTCGCGTGCTGCCGCCACGAAGCCGTCGGCGGCCCGCTCGATCATCAGCAGCACCCGCTCGAACGAGGCGGCGTCGCCGTAGTAGGGGTCGGGCACGTCGGTGTCGTCGCCGTAGTAGGGGTCGGGCACGTCGGTGTCGTCGCCGGTCTCGGCCTCGGTGTCGTAGCTGCGCAGCAGCTGCACCTTGGCGCGGGCGTCGTCGTCGGGGGCCAGCGTGCTGAGGTCGGCGTAGTTCTCGCGGTCCAGCGCCAGCACGAGGTCGACGTCGTCGAACCACTCGCGGCGGAACTGCCGGGCCCGGTGGCCGCTGCCGTCGTAGCCGTGGTCGTGCAGCGCGGTGAGGGCGCGCGGGTCGGCCTGCTGGCCGGCGTGCCAGCCGCCGGTGCCGGCGGAGTCGACGGTGACGAGGTCACCGAGGCCGGCCTCGTCGAGGCGGCGGCGCAGCACGAACTCGGCGATGGGCGACCGGCAGATGTTCCCGGCGCAGACGACGCAGACGCGGTATGGAGTGCTCGGGTCGGTCACGGCTCGCGCGCCTCAGCGGCGCTGGCGCGCGAGCTCCCCGACGGCCAACGCGAGCTCGGTGGCCAGATCGAAGGACCGCTCGTGGTTGGGGTTGCTGCGCATCCACAGGCAAATGGTCTGCACCACCGCGCCGGACCACGCGGGGTCGCGGCGCAGCGCGTGCCGGACCGACACCGGACGCGGAGCGAAGGACGTGACGTCGAACCACTGGCCGTCGGCGAAGGCGAGCATGGGATTGCCGTTCGGATCGTCGTAGACCACCTCGTAGACCATCGAACCCACCAGCGCGTGCCGGTTGCTGTCGGGTTCGGGATAGCCCGGCGGAGTCGTGACCGCGAGAGGCACCGGACGCGACGGAGACGTGCCGCGTTCCGGGTGCCGGGCGCGCTGATGGCCCGAAGGAGGTTGCTCGGTCAGAACCGAACCGACGGGGCCGTAGCCGATCGTCATTTGTTCACCATGCCCACACTGAGTTCAGGGCACAACGAACCCCCGTGGCGCCGGCGGAACCGGCACCTATCCGTCGTGCAAGAGGATGCTAGGCCAAAGGTACGTCAAACATCGGCCCAGCGGAAGAAGGGTCATATCAAATCGGCGCTAAGGTCCACGCCGCGACGACGGATGGTCGACCGGTTGTGACCGTTCGTCAGTTCGGCAACAACAGATTCAGGATCCAGCTGACGAACGAGACCACCAGCGCACCGAGCACGGCTTCCCAGAAGAACCCTTCGACGTGGAAGGGCACGTCGAGCGCGTCGGCGATCCACGAGGTCAGCCAGAACATCAGGGCGTTGACGATCAGCGTGAACAAGCCGAGTGTCAGCACCAGGAGCGGCAGTGACAACAACTGGACCACTGGTTTGATGAGGGCGTTGACCACGCCGAAGATCAACGCCACGACAAGCAAGGTCAGGATCTCGCTTGACGTGCTGTCAGAGCTGATGGTCACGCCGTCGACGATGCGGGTCGCCACCCAGAGGGCGAAACCGTTGACGATCAGGCGGATGAGGAAGGACGTCACGGCTGCCGAGCGTACACATCCGAGGCCCTCCGCGGGAGCGGGCTATCGTGCCGACATGGTGCGTATTCGCAAGGCTCTCGACGGTCTTCCGTCCTACAAGCCCGGCCGCCCGGCCGCGCCGGCGGCGGGTGCGGAGCAGGCGTTCAAGATCTCCTCGAACGAGAACCCCTACCCGCCGCTGCCCGGCGTGCTCGAGGCCGTCACGGCCACCGCGGCGTCGCTGAACCGCTACCCGGACATGTTCGCCACCGGGCTCGTATCGGCGCTGGCCGACCGGTTCGGCGTGCCGCCCGAGCACGTGGCCACCGGCACCGGCAGCGTCGGCGTGCTCCAGCAGGTCGTCCAGGCGACCGCCGCCGAGGGCGACGAGGTGATCTACGCGTGGCGGTCGTTCGAGGCGTACCCGATCGTGGTGGGCATCTCCGGCGCGACGGCGATACAGGTGCCGCTGGCGCACGGCGCGCGCCACGACCTCACCGCCATGGCCGACGCGATCACCGACCGCACCCGCGTGGTGTTCGTGTGCACGCCGAACAACCCGACGGGCCCGGCCGTGCGGCACGACGAGCTGGCGGCGTTCGTGCGCCGGGTGCCCGAGGACGTCCTGGTGGTCGTCGACGAGGCGTACCGCGAGTTCGTCCGCGACCCCGAGGCGGCCGACGGCATCGCCCTCTACCGCGAGCACCCCAACGTGTGCGTGCTGCGGACGTTCTCGAAGGCGTACGGTCTGGCCGGGCTGCGGGTCGGGTTCGCCATCGCGCACGACGAGGTGGCCGACGCGCTGCGCAAGACCGCGGTGCCGTTCGGCGTCTCAGGCATCGCCCAGCGGGCCGCCGTCGAGTCGCTGGCCCGTGAGGCCGAGCTGCTCGAGCGGGTCGAGGCGCTGGTGGCCGAGCGCGCGCGAGTGTACGACGCGCTGGCGGCACAGGGGTGGGAGATTCCTCACACCGAGGCGAACTTCGTCTGGCTGGCGCTGGGCGGGCAGGCCGTCGACTTCGCCCGCTTCTGCGAGGACGCGGGGCTGGTCGTGCGGCCTTTCGCCGGCGATGGCTGCCGAGTCACGATCGCCGAGCCGGAGGCCAACGACAGGCTCATCAGGCTCGCTGGCGAATGGCGAGCACGCTGACGCAAACCTCCGAGCTCTGAACCCCCCGTACTGGGGAAATAGCACGGACGGCGTCCTGCGTTCGGGGGGCGAGACGCCGGACGCCGTCCGTGGTCTATGACTGCCGCGTCAGCAGCAGAACATTCCGGGGTCCGCGGTCGGCGCGAAGGCGGCCACCGCCGGGGTACTTACCGTGAACATGAGTGCGAACGATGCGACAACCGCGATCACTACTCGCTTGGCGCGTCCCATCTAGATCGAACTCCTAAAGTCGGCATTTGGGCTGGCAAAATGTGACTGACTGTAGTCCAATACTGTCATGACAGAAGACCAGCCAGCAACAGTGGACGAGGCGCCGCTTCCGACGCCCGTCGGGCAGCGTATCCGATCCCGCCGGTTGGAGCTCGGCCTCTCCCAGGCCGAGATCGCAGAGGGCATGCTGTCCCCTAGTTACGTCTCGCTCGTCGAGAGCGGCCGCCGCCAGCCGGCCTCGTCCGCGCTCTCGCACATCGCCGAGCGGCTGCGCATCGACGTCGAGTACCTGCGCGACGGTGTCGACGCGTCCGTCCGCACCAAGGCTCGCCTCGCCCTGGGCCGCGCCGAGATGGCGCTGCGCGAAGGCCGGGCCGACGAGGCGTACGAGCAGTTCACCGAGCTGGTCGGCGACCCCGGTCTGAACGACGAGCAGAGCCGCGCCGCCCGCCTGGGCCGGGCGCTGGCCCGTGAGCGCACCGGTGACCTCGAGGGCGCCATCGAGGTCCTCAGCGAGCTGGCCGACGAGGCGCGGCAGACGCCCGCGGTGCAGTCCTGGCTCGACGTCGCCATCGCGCTGACCCGGTGCTACGACCGCGCCGGCGACTACGACATGGCCATCCAGGTCGGCGAGGAGGCGCGGCGCGCCGCCCTCGACATCGGGCTGGAGAACACCGACGAGTACATCCGCCTCGGCTGCACGGTCCTCGGGGCCTACTCCGGCCGCGGCGACCTCGTGCGGTCCAACGCGCTCGCGGCCGAGCTGGTGGCCGCCGCCGACCGCATCGGCGCGCCGTACACCCGCGGCGCGGCGTACTGGAACGCCTCGCTCATCGCCGAGTCCCGCGGCGAGCTGGCGCTGGCGCTGAACCTGGTCGACCGCGCGCTGGCGATGTTCGGCGAGGGCGACGACCTCCGCAACCTCGCCCGGCTGCGGCTGGCCCAGGCATGGCTGCTGCTGCAGGGCACCGAGCCCAAGGCGCAGGAGGCGCTGGCCATCCTCGACGGCGTCGAGGCGGCCATCCGCCAGCACGGCAGCGCCAGCGACATCGCGACCTTCAGCAGCAAGCGAGCCGAGGCCCTGCTGCGCCTCGGCCGGCTCGACGAAGCCCACGTTGCGGCCAACGCGGCGCTGCGCGAGCTGGGCGACCGGCCGTGGATGGGCGGGGCACTGGCGCGACTCACCCTCGCCCGGGTGCTCCGGGCGCAGGGCGACGTCGAGCAGAGCATCCGCGAGGCGGCGCTGGCCGCGTCGGCCCTGGAGTCCATGGGCGCGTCGCGGGTGGCGGCCCTGGCCTGGCGCGAGCTGGCCGACCTCTACCGCGACCTCGGTCGCACCGACGCCGCGCTCGACGCCTACGACAGCGCCCTGCGGTCGGTCCGCGTCGGTCCGCACATCGCCGCCAGCTTCGCCGACCAGGCCGTCGGCGGGGGGCTGGTCGGCCCGATGCGGCTCGCTCCGTCGGCCACCGCCTGACGGAACACCAAGCACCACGCAAGACCGATGCCCCGGCGCCAGGACGGCGCCGGGGCATCGACGTGTTCTCGGGTCTGGCCGATCAGCAGCAGTACAGCGAGCCGCCGTCCGGCGTCTCGCTCACCCCGTCGTTCCATGGGGCCACTTCCGCCGGGGCGGCGCCGACACCGCCGACGGCGACCACGGCGGTCCCAGCTAGGCCGGCCACGGCGACCAGCGTCGCGAGGGCAATCCTTCGGATCACGTCACTCACCCCTTCCGGTGGGTGGGACGCGATGTACGCGTCCTTTCGGAGGATCGTCCTGAATCCTTGCAACCCACTCGACGAAATGTCAACGTCGATGAAGGACGGAATCAGGCGGCCACCTCGTCCGGAGTGCGGTCGGGAGCGGGGTCCGAGCGGCGCCCCTTCGCCGACGTCCGCTCGCCGTTGACGACCAGGACGACGCCGCCGACGACGAGCGCGCCGCCGATCAGCACGATCGACGTCACCGGCTCGGCGAGGATGGCCCAGCCCAGCAGCACGGCGACTACCGGGTTGACGTAGGCGTACGTGCCGACCAGCGACAGCGGCGCGTTGGCCAGCAGGTACCCGTAGGCCGTGTAGCCGAGCAGCGAGCCCAGCACGATCAGGTAGGCCAGCGCCAGCCAGCCCTTCGCCGGCACCTCCGACACCTGCAGCCGGCCGAACTCGCCGGTCGTGGCCGACACGATCAGCAGCACCACGCCGCCGGCCAGCATCTCGTACGCCGAGGCCACCAGCGCGTTGCGCGGCAGCCCGAGTCGGGGCGAGAAGTAGGACCCGAACGCCCACGAGATGGTGGCGAACAACAGGATCGCCACGCCCCACCACTCCACCCCCTCGATGCCACCGCGGGGGAGGCAGATGACGGCCACCCCCGCGAGGCCGACCAGGACGCCGACCCAGGTGAGCACCGGCGGTCGTTGTCCGCCGGCGACCTGCAGCAGCACGAACCACAGCGAGATGGCGCCGACGATCAGCGCGGCCAGCCCGCTCGGCACCGTCTGCTCGGCGACGGCGACCATGCCGTTGCCGAGGACCAGGAGCAGCAGGCCCATGACCGCGGACGCGCGCAGCTCGCGCCGGCCGACCCGCAGCCGCGACCGCCCGTGCCGCAGCCACAGGAAGCCGACCATCAGCAGGCCGGCGATGGTGAAGCGCAGCCCCATGCCGAGGAACGGCGGGATGTCGGCCTCGACCACCACCCGGATGCCGAGGTACGTCGAGCCCCACACGACGTAGACGACGACCAGCGCGGCCCAGATCATCGCCGGCCGCGCAGGAGGGTGGGTCATGAGCGTCTCCCTCGATCAGTACTGACGCCGCTCATTGTGACGGATGGCGGGCCAGTAGCGACAGCGAGTTTCGGCCATGTCGCTGTGATATCGCGACAGCGCCCCTGCGGCAAATGTCACTGTGTGCGCGATCGGATGGCGAGACACTAGATGTAGGTGACTTGCATCTTTGTAACTACCAGATAGTGTGGCTCGTGCAGCTGGTTCCACCGGTCAGCCAGAGCGGTGGAGGCAACAGGGAACCCGGTGTGAGTCCGGGACTGCCCCGCAGCGGTGAACGGGAACGACCGCCGTCAAGAAGCACTGGGCCCTCCACGCGAGAGGACCTGGGAAGCGACGGCCAGTAGATGGAGCGCCAACCCGCCAGGTGGCCTCCGTGCCCGTGAGTCCGAAGACCTGCCAGCGCACCGCACGTCCTACGCGTGCGGTGGTCCGCGGCTCCCGAGGGAGGGGCCAGGGGACGATACGGCGACGTACTCACCGCCGCGCCCGGGGCGCGGTGCCGGCGACGCATCTCTCCCGACCCCCACCTCAGTGCCGCGGGCCGAGCCAGCCGAGCTCGCGAGGAGAGAGCATGAGCGTCAACGTCGTCAAGCGCGACGGGTCGGTCGAGCCGTACGACGGCTACAAGATCGCCCGGGCCATCGAGGCCGCCAGCGTGGGCCTGGACAACCAGGTCGCCCGCGTCACCCAGTTGCAGTCCGAACTCGAGATCACCCTGTTCGACGGCATCACCAGCCAGCAGCTCGACGAGGCCGTCGTCCAGGTGGCGCTGCAGAACGTCCGCGACGACCCGGCGTTCGACACCGTCGCGGCGCGCGTGCTGCTGAAGACGGTGTACAAGCGCGTCCTGGGCGACTACGAGACCCCGGACCAGCTGGCCGAGCTGCATCGGCAGAGGTTCCCCGGCTACGTGGCGGAGGGCGTGGCCGCCGGGCTCCTCGACGATCGGCTCGCGACCCACTTCGACCTCGACCGGCTGGCCGCCGCGCTGGACCCGGCGCGCGACGACCTGCTGCGCTACATCGGCGCGGTCACCATGAGCAACCGGTACATGATCAACGACCGCGACGGTCACCGGCTGGAGGTGCCGCAGTTCTTCTGGATGCGGGTCTCGATGGGCCTGTCGCTGAACGAGGCCGACCCGACGTCCGCGGCCGTCGAGTTCTACCGGAAGATGTCGGCTCTGGACTACCTGGCCGCCGGATCGACGCTGGTCAACGCCGGTACGGCGTACTCGCAGCTGTCCAACTGCTTCGTCATGGAGATGCACGACGACATCGAGCACATCGCCAAGAGCGTGCGCGACGTCATGTGGCTGACCAAGGGGACCGGCGGCATCGGGCTGTCGGTGACGAAGCTGCGCTCCGAGGGCTCGCCGATCCGCAGCAACAACACCGTCTCGACCGGCCCGATCCCGTTCATGCACACGATCGACTCGACGCTGCGGGCGGTGTCGCGGGGCGGCAAGAAGTTCGGCGCGCTGGCCTTCTACATCGAGAACTGGCACCTCGACTTCCCGCAGTTCCTCGACCTCAAGCAGAACGCCGGCGACCCGTACCGCCGGGTCCGCACCGCCAACACCGCGGTCTGGATCTCCGACGAGTTCATGACCCGGGTCGCCGACGACGGCGACTGGTACCTGTTCGACCCGCTCGACGTCCCCGACCTGCCCGAGCTGTACGGCGCCGCGTTCAGCCGGCGCTACGCCGAGTACGTCGCGGCGGCCGAGGCGGGAGAGCTGCGGACGTTCACCAAGATCAAGGCGCGCGAGCAGTTCCGGGCCATCCTGGTGGCCCTGCAGACCACGTCGCACCCCTGGCTGACGTGGAAGGACACCATCAACAACCGGGCGCTGAACGACAACACCGGCACCATCCACCTGTCCAACCTGTGCACCGAGATCACGTTGCCGCAGGACCGCGACAACATCGCCGTCTGCAACCTCGCGTCGATCAACCTGTCCGCGCATCTCGTCGGCGGCCGCATCGAGTGGGACCGGCTGAGCGAGAGCGTGCGGCTCGCGGTCCGCCAACTCGACAACCTCATCGACATCACCATCTCGTCGGTGCCCGAGTCCGAGCGGTCCAACGAGCTGAACCGCGCCGTCGGCCTCGGCGTCATGGGCTTCACCGACGTCGTCGAGCGGCTGGGCTGGTCCTACGACAGCGAGCAGGCCTACGACCTCATCGACCGGGTGATGGAGTTCATCAGCTACCACGCCATCGACCAGAGCGCCGACCTCGCCGGTGAGCGCGGCTCGTACGCGAACTTCGACGGCTCGGGCTGGAGCCGCGGGCTGGTCCCGATCGACACCATCGACCGCGCCGAGCGCGAGCGCGGCGTGCCGATCACCGTGTCGCGGTCCAGCCGGCTCGACTGGGACGTGTTGCGCGACAAGGTCCGCGGCGGCATGCGCAACGCCACGCTGATGGCCATCGCCCCGACGGCGTCCATCGGCCTGGTCGCCGGCACCACGCCGGGCCTGGACCCGCAGTTCTCGCAGCTGTTCAGCCGGGCCACCAGCTCGGGCAAGTTCCTCGAGGTCAACCGCAACCTGGTGGCCGACCTCAAGGAGCGCGGGCTGTGGGAGCAGGTGCGCGACGACCTGCTGCGCGCCCAGGGCGACGTGTCGGCGCTCGACGCCGTGCCGGCCGACCTCAAGCAGATCTACAAGACGTCGTTCCAGCTCTCGCCGTACGCGTTCATCGAGGTGGCGGCCCGGGCGCAGAAGTGGATCGACCAGGCCATCAGCCGCAACATGTACCTCGAGACCCGCGACGTCGACGACTACATCGACATCTACTCCGCGGCCTGGGCCAAGGGCGTCAAGACCACCTACTACCTGCACGTCAAGCCGCGGCACACGGCCGAGCAGAGCACCGTCCGGGTGAACAAAGCCGAATCGCTGAACGGCGCCGATTCTGCGCCGAGCGGTACCCGGCGCGGCTTCGGGGCGGCCCGGGCGGCGGCGAAGCCTGCCGCGATGGCCGCCGTCGCCGAGCTGGAGGTCGTCGACACCGGCGACGAGGCGGCCGCCTGCCCCGTCGATCCGCAGGAACGGCTGCAGTGCGAGTCGTGCCAGTGACCGGAGAGGAGACCGTTCGATGAGCATTCTCGGCACCGGCATCCAGGAGGGCCTGCTGCTCAAGCCGGTCCGCTACCCCTGGGCCTACGAGCTGTACAACCAGGCCGTCGCGAATACCTGGTTCCCGCACGAGGTGCAGCTCGGCGAGGACATGGCCGACTTCCGGAAGATGTCCGACGACGAGCGGCACGCGCTGACGTTCCTGATGAGTTACTTCAACCCGAACGAACTGCTGGTGAACAAGGCGCTGGCGTTCGGCGTGTACCCGTACCTCAGCGCGGCCGAGGCGCACCTGTACCTCGCCAAGCAGATGTGGGAGGAGGCCAACCACGTCATGGCCTTCGAGTACGTCCTCGAGACGTTCCCCATCGATCGCGAGCAGGCCTACGCCGCCCACGTCACCGTCCCGTCGATGGTGGCCAAGGAGGAGTTCGAGGTCCGCTACATCAAGCGGATGTCGGAGCAGACACTCGACATCACCACCATCGAGGGCAAGCAGGACTTCGTCCGCAACCTGGTCGCCTACAACATCGTGCTCGAGGGCATCTGGTTCTACAGCGGGTTCATGGTCGCGCTGAGCTTCCGGCAGCGGAACCTGCTGCGCAACTTCGCGTCGCTGATCGACTGGATCGTCCGCGACGAGAGCCTGCACCTGAAGTTCGGCATCAACCTCGTCCTCACCGTGCTGGACGAGAACCCGGAACTGCAGACGCCTGAGTTCGCCGCCGAGATCGAGCAGATGATCATCGACGGCGTCACGATGGAGGAGCAGTACAACCGCGACCTGCTGCCCACCGGCATCCTGGGGATGAACGCCGACTACATCAACCAGTACGTGAAGTACCTCGCCGACCGCCGGCTGGAGGAGCTGGGCTTCGAACCGCACTACAAGGTCACCAATCCCGCCAAGTGGATGGCCACTGCGAATGACACGCTGCAACTGGTGAACTTCTTCGAGTCCATCAACACCAGCTACGAGGTCGACGCCCGTGCTGGTGGAGGATCTGTGGCCAGCGGAGGATAGGACGCATGTACGTACGGGTGCGCCGGCGCCGTCCGGACCGGCTGGACGGCCCGGCGCCTCGGCTGCCCGGCGCGGGACTGGGCCTGCTCGGTCCCGCGTTCGTGGCGGCAGTGGCCTACGTCGACCCCGGCAACGTCGCCACCAACATCTCGGCCGGTTCCGGGTACGGCTACCTGCTGGTGTGGGTGCTGGTCATGGCCACGGCGATGGCCGGGCTGGTGCAGTACCTGTCCGCGAAGCTGGGCGTGGTCACCGGTGCGTCGCTGCCCGAGGTGCTGCGCGACCGGATGCCGCGCGGCGGCCGGCTGGCGTACTGGCTGCAGGCCGAGGTGGTCGCGATGGCCACCGACATCGCCGAGGTGGTCGGCGGCGCCATCGCGCTGAACCTGCTGTTCGGCCTGCCGCTGTGGCTCGGCGGCGTCATCACCGGCGTCGCGTCGATGGCGCTGCTGACGGTGCAGAACGGCGGCGGGCAGCGGCTGTTCGAACGGGTCGTCACGACGGCGCTGCTGGTCATCGCGGTCGGGTTCGTGGCCGGGCTGTTCGTCGAGCCGCCGTCGCCGTCGGGCATCGTCGACGGGCTGCTGCCGCGCTTCGACGGGACCGAGACCGTGCTGCTGGCGGCCGGCATGTTCGGCGCCACCGTCATGCCGCACGTGGTCTACCTGCACTCGGCGCTGGCCCGCGACCGGTTCGGCGCCATGCCCGAGCCCGGGCTGATCGGCAAGCTGCTGAAGGCGACCCGCGCCGACGTCGGCATCGCCATGCTGGTGGCGGGCAGTGTGAACATCGCGCTGCTGCTGGTCGCGGCGGCGTCCCTGCGCGGCGTCGACGGCACCGACACCATCGCGGGGGCGCACGCCGCCGTCGACTCCGGGCTGGGCACGTCGATCGGCGTGCTGTTCGCGGTCGGCCTGCTGGTGTCGGGCCTGGCGTCGACGTCGGTGGGCTGCTACGCCGGCGCGGTGATCATGGAAGGGCTGCTGCTGCGGCGCATCCCGCTGCTGCTCCGGCGTCTGGTGACGCTGGTGCCGGCGGTGCTCATCCTGACGACAGGCGCCGAACCGACGTGGCTGCTGGTGCTCTCGCAGGTGGTGCTGTCCTTCGGCATCCCGTTCGCGATCATCCCGCTGGTCGCCGTCACGGCGAAGTCGTCGGTCATGGGCCGGTGGGCCAACTCGCGCCTGACGACCGCGCTGGCGGTCCTGGTCAGCGTCGTCGTGGTCAGCCTCAACGTCGCGCTGCTGACGCTGACCATCCTCGGGTAGGGGCTCAGAGCCAGCCGTTCTCGTCGGCGATGCGCACGGCCTCGGCCCGGCTCGACGCGCCCAGCTTGGCGACCGCAGCGGCCACGTAGTTGCGGACGGTGCCGGGCGACAGGTGGGTGCGCCGGGCGATGACGGCGATCGGGGTGTCGTAGCCGGCCAGCCGGAGCACCTCCAGCTCGCGCGGCGTCAGCGGGTTGACCGGCGCGGTCAGCGCGTCGGCGGCCAGCGCAGGGTCGACGTAGCGCTCGCCGCGGTGCACGCGGCGGATGACGTCGGCCAGCGTGCCGCCCGGCGACCCCTTCGGCAGGAACCCCTTCGCGCCCGCCGTCAGGGCCCGTTGCAGGTGCGGCGGCCGGCCGTGCCCGGTGAGGATGACGACGGAGCACGACGGCAGCGCCGTGGCCAGCTCGGCCGCCACCTCCATGCCGGTCAGCTCGGGCATCTCGAGGTCCGCGACGACCACGTCGGGACGGTGCGCCAGCGCGGCGTCGACGGCGGCGCGGCCGTCCGGCGCCTGCGCGACGACGTCGAGGTCGGGCTCGAGGCCCAGCAGTGCGGCGACGGCGGTGCGGATCAGCTCCTCGTCGTCGGCCAGCAGCACCCGGATCACGGCCGCACCGCCAGCGTGATGTCGAGGGTGAACGTGTCGCCGTCGCGGCCGGAGCGCAGGGTGCCGCCGGCCTCGGCCAGCCGGTCGGCGAGCCCACGCAGGCCGGAGCTGTGCGCGTCGGGGCCGTCGCCCGCCGCGCCGTCGTTGACCACCGTCATGCGCACCTCGTCACCGTCGCCGATGCCGCCGCCGATGTCGATGGTGCACCATCGGGCCCGGCTGTGCCGCAGCACGTTGGTGCTCGCCTCGCGCAGGACCGGGATCAGCAGCGCGCTGACCTGCTCGGGCAGCGGCGCGGGCGGGCCGGTGACGGTGCAGCGGACGCCCGACGACTCCAGGACGCGCCTGATCGCGTCCAGCTGGGCGGCGAGGTCGACCGCCCGGTAGCCGTGCACCACCTGGCGCAACTCGGTCAGCGCCGACGCCGCCAGCGTGCGAGCCTCCTCGGCCTCGCGGCCGGCCCGCTCGCCGTCGGCGGCCGCCAGCCGGGACGCGAGCTCCGTCTTCAGCGCGATCACCGAGAGCGTGTGGCCGAGCAGGTCGTGCACGTCGCGGGCGAACCGCAGCCGTTCCTCGGTGGCGGCCAGCCGGGCCTGGGCGAGGCGGCCCTCGCGCGCCTCGACCAGCAGGTCCCACAGCCACATCGGCACCCCGCACAGCGCCGCGACGGCGACCCCGTTGACGAGGGTGAGCAGCAGGTACGTCGGCACCGAGCCGCCGGCCCACCAGCCGATCGCGCCCGAGGCGGCGACGGCGGCGACGGCCAGCGCGACACCGGCGAGGCGCCCGACCAGCAGCGGCGCTGAGCCGGCCAGCGAACCGCCGAGCCAGGCCCACGTCTCCCATTCGGCGGCGTCGGCAGGCCCGGCCAGCGGCACCGACGCGGCGGCGGCCAGCAGGAACGCGACCAGCCACCGCCGTCGCGCCGTCTCGGTGGCCCACGGCGTCAGCACGACGTACATGGCGCCGGCCTGGGTGGTGCTGAACGCCAGGACGCCGAGTGTCCCGAGCGCGGCGCGGGTGGGGTCGTCCTCGTTCAGCACGCCGATCACGCCGCCGGTGAACGCCGTCCCGACGGCCGAGCCGACGGCGAACAGCAGCACCACCCATCGGGCGCGGCGCAACCGAGCGTCGGGTGCCGCCATCGGCAGGCTCAGGTCACCCGGATCCGGGCCAGTTGCCGCGACTGCGCGACCAGGGCGCCGTCGGCGTCGTAGACCTCGGCCTCCTCGTCGAACCAGCCGTCGCGGACCAGCCGGCCGCGTAGGTGCACCGTCAGCCAGCCGGGCGCTGGCAGGCTGCGGGTCAGCACCGTCAGCTGAACGGTGGGCGCCCAACCCAGCCGGCCCAGGCCGAACACCGTCGGCGGCAGCGAGTCGACCGCCAGCGCCAGGACCACGGGGTCGGGCTGCGTGCCGTCGACCAGCCGGACATGACCGCGCATGGACAGCTGGCCGGCCGGGCGGCCGGAGAACCAGCCCAGGGTCTGCGGGTCGAGCCGCAGGTCGACGTGTTCGAGCAGGCCGACGTGGGTGCCGTCGGGGAGGTCGACCACGGCCGGGATGCACTCGTCGACCGGCGCGACCGGCTCAGGCGGCGGGCCGGCCCACTCGACCGGCGACGTGCGCGACAGCGTGCTGGTGGTGACGGTGGCCTCGACCCGCGGTTCGTCGTCCTGGACCAGCGTGGCCCGCAGCGTCTCGATCGTCCGCCCGGTGCGCACGACGTCGACCAGCACCTGGGCGGGACCCGCGCTGGGCGGCGCCACGAAGTGCGCGTTGGTGCTCACCGGGTGCGGATGTGCTGACTCGGCCAGCACCGCCCGCAGCACCATGGCCAGCAGATAGCCACCGTTCGGCACGTCGCCCACGGACCAGGTCCCGTCGATGTCGACGTCGTGCCGCCCGGGCGACACCCGGCGGGTTGCCGACACTTCGGCGAAGTCAGGCACGGGTCAAGACCCTATGCGACTCCGCGCGGCACGGACAGGGCCGACGCCCGTAAGCCGCGCAGATTGTCCGGGTCTTCACGATAGATGGCCAAATCAACTAGGATGCCCGCGCTGGGGGGCTTTCGATTGCGCATTCCTTCGCGTCCTCACTCCGACGCATGCCTTCGTGAGCATTGACATCTCCAAAGGAGTCCTATGTTCATCCATCTGAACCGGCGCCGCCTCGGCGCCGGTGCGCTGGTCGCCGGCGTGCTGGGCGGAGCCGCGTATCTCACGCCCGCCGCCGCGGCGGAGTTCGACCTGTCCGGCGTCGAGCCGAAGGCGAACCTCGAGCCCGGGGACCACGACTACGCCTACGACGTGAACCGGACCGACGTCGAGGACGCCACCGTCCAGGGTGTCCTGTTCGGGCTGCGGGCCGACGACGGCGCGCTGCTGCAGGCCTACTGCGTCGAGATCAGCGTGCCCATCGCCTCCCCTGACGTGGAGATGTCGGAAGTGCCCTGGGACGCGTACCCGGAGCCGGACGCGCCGTTCACCGAGAACTCGCCGAAGATCCTCTGGGTGCTGCAGCACTCGTACCCGGTGCTCTCGGTCGAGGAAATCGAGGCCGCGCTGCCCGACGTGACGTTCAACGACGGACTGACGGTCGACGAGGCCATCAGCGCCACGTCGGCCGCCGTGTGGACGTTCAGCGACGCCATCACGGTCGACCTCGACGACATCACCACCCAGGACGACGAGATCGACGCCGACGTCCGGGCCGTCTACGAGTACCTGACCGGTGCGGAGAACGTCGGCATCGGCGAGCAGCCCGAGCCCGCTCTGTCGCTGGACCCGACGTCGGTGTCGGGCGAGGCCGGCTCGGTCCTCGGCCCGTTCACCGTCAGCACCAACGCCGAGGCCGTCGACGTCACGGCCGACCTCCCCGAGGGTGTCGAGCTGGTCGACGCCGAGGGCGCGCCGCTGGGCGGCCAGGTGGGCGACGGCGACACGATCGGTGTCGACGTGCCCGAGGACGCCGAGGCGGGCGAGGGCACCGTCCGGCTGCACGCCGAGGCGAACCTGAGCACCGGCCGGCTGTTCGTGGGCTCCACCGAGGAGATCCGCACCCAGTCGCTGATCCTGGCGCAGTCGGAGAAGACCGAGCTCGAGGTCGAGGGGACGGTCGACTGGACCGCGGCCCCGACGCCGACCCCGACGCCCACGCCGAGCGAGACGCCGTCGGAGACGCCCACGCCGACGCCGAGCGAGACCCCGTCCGAGACGCCCACGCCGACGCCGTCGGAGACGCCGAGTGAGAGCCCCACCCCGACGCCCAGCGAGACGCCCGACGAGGACCTGCCCGACACCGGCGCCTCGCCGACGCTGCTGCTGACCGTCGGCCTGGGTCTGGTCGCCGCGGCCGGGTTCCTGCTGCGCCGCCGGTTCGTCGGAGCCGCCGAGTAGGACGGGTCGAACCACCTGAGCACCGCCACGAGTCCTCCGTCGTCCCGTACTACTCGGACGACGGAGGACTTGTGCGTTCAGTGACGGGTCCGGGCGATGAAGTTTGTCCGGAACGACGACCCTTCGGGCGGTCCCGAGCGGGCAGGCTGGCATACAGGTGCTGCAGGATGGAGCCCCACCTGCCGCCTCGGTGCACCCGTCCCACCCCGGATCTGGGTACCGTTGCGGTAGCGAGGTCGTGACCACGGTCACGGTCATGCGCCGCGGCGAGGGCGAGGACCCACCCTTAGTCCCCACCCCCGCCGCCGGTGGTCACGAGGAGCAGGCTCCCGCGGCAATCCTGCGGAGCCGACGACGTGAAGGAGACACATGACTGTCGAGACGGCGGCCGGGGCCACCCCGCCCGATCCCGAGCTCGTCCAGCTGCTCACCCCCGAGGGCCAGCGCGTCCCGAACGAGCGCTACGACGCCCTCATCGCCGACATCACCGGCGACGACGTCCGATCCATGTACCGCGACCTGGTCCTGGGCCGCCGCGTCGACGGCGAGGCCGTCGCGCTGCAGCGCCAGGGTGAGCTGGGCCTGTGGGCCAGCCTGCTGGGCCAGGAGGCCGCCCAGGTCGGGTCCGCCCGCGCCATGCGCGACCAGGACCACGTCTTCCCGACGTACCGCGAGCACGCGGTCGCGCTGTGCCGCGGCGTCGACCCGGTCAGCCTGCTGGCCCTGTTCCGCGGCGTCGACCAGGGCAGCTGGGACACCGTCGGGACGAACTTCCACCTCTACACGATCGTCATCGGCGCGCAGACGCTGCACGCCACCGGCTACGCCATGGGCATCCAGCGCGACGGCGCCATCGGCACCGGCGACCTCGAGCGCGACGCCGCCGTCATCGCCTACTTCGGCGACGGCGCCACCAGCCAGGGCGACGTCAACGAGGCGTTCATCTGGGCCAGCGTCACCAACGCCCCGGTGGTGTTCTTCTGCCAGAACAACCAGTGGGCCATCTCCGAGCCGCTGGAGCGGCAGACCCGCGTGCCGCTGTACCGCCGCGCCGCCGGGTTCGGCTTCCCCGGCGTCCGCGTCGACGGCAACGACGTCCTCGCCTGCCTGGCCGTCACCCGCGAGGCGCTGCAGCGGGCCCGCGACGGCGAGGGCCCGACGCTGGTCGAGGCGTTCACGTACCGCATGGGCGCGCACACGACCACCGACGACCCCACCCGGTACCGCCTCAACGCCGAGCTCGAGCACTGGAAGCTCAAGGACCCGATCGAGCGGGTGAAGGCGTACATGGTCCGCAGCGACCTCGCCGACCAGGAGTTCTTCGACAGCGTCGAGCGCGACGCCGAGGAGCTGGCCGTGCACCTGCGGGCGGCCTGCCGGGCGCTGCCCGACCCCACGCCGGTGTCGATCTTCGACCACGTCTACGTCGAGCCGACGCCCGACCTCGTCGCCCAGCGCGACGAGATGACGACCTACCTCGACAGTTTCGCCCTCGGGGGACAAGCGTCCCTCGGTCGTGACAAATTCGCCGAGGAGGTGGCCCGATGACGACGTTCAACATCATCAAGGCTATCAACGCCGGCCTGCGGCGGTCCATGGAGAGCGACGCCAAGGTGCTGGTCATGGGCGAGGACGTCGGCAAGCTCGGCGGCGTCTTCCGGGTCACCGACGGCCTGCAGAAGGACTTCGGCGAGGACCGCGTCATCGACACCCCGCTGGCCGAGTCGGGCATCATCGGCACCGCGGTCGGCCTGGCGCTGCGCGGCTACCGCCCGGTGTGCGAGATCCAGTTCGACGGGTTCGTCTTCCCCGGCTACGACCAGATCGTCAACCAGGTCGCGAAGATGCACTTCCGCTCCGGCGGCCGGCTGCGGCTGCCGATCGTCATCCGCATCCCCTACGGCGGCAGCATCGGCGCCGTCGAGCACCACAGCGAGAGCCCCGAGGCGTACTTCGCCCACACGCCGGGCCTCAAGGTGGTCACCTGCTCCAACCCGCTCGACGCGTACTGGATGATCCAGCAGGCCATCCGGCTGGACGACCCGGTGGTGTTCTTCGAGCCCAAGCGGCGCTACTACGAGAAGGCCGAGGTCGATCTCGACGGCGAGCCCGACCTCCCGCTCGAGTCGGCCCGGGTGGCGCTGCCCGGCACCGACGCCACGGTGGCGGCGTACGGCCCCATGGTGAAGACCTGCCTCGACGCGGCGGCGGCCGCCGCCGCCGACGGCCGGTCGCTCGAGGTCATCGACCTGCGCACGCTGTCGCCGCTGGACCTGCGCGCGGTGTACGACTCCGTGCGGCGCACCGGCCGGCTGGTCGTCGTGCACGAGGCGCAGCGCACGCTCGGCGTCGGCGCCGAGGTGGCCGCCCGGGTCACGGAGCAGTGCTTCTACTCGCTGGAGGCCCCCGTACAGCGCGTCACCGGCTACGACACCCCGTACCCGTCGGCGCGGGTCGAAGAGGAGTACCTGCCCGACCTCGACCGCGTCCTCGACGCCGTCGACCGCACGTTCGCCTACTGAGGAGGTCTGCATGAGTGTGTCGCAGTTCAACCTCCCCGACGTCGGCGAAGGGCTGACCGAGGCGGAGATCGTGTCCTGGAAGGTCAAGCCCGGCGACGCCGTGAAGGTCAACGACGTCATCGTCGAGATCGAGACGGCCAAGTCGCTGGTCGAGCTGCCCTGCCCGTTCGACGGCGTGGTCGAGACGCTGCTGGTCGACGAGGGTCAGACGGTCGACGTCGGCACCCCGATCATCGCGGTCCGGACGGGCGCCGGCGACGCCGCCACCGCGGTCGGCGGGCCGGCCGAGGACCTCGTCCCGGTGCCGCCGGCGCCGGCCGAGCCCGAGGGGGAGCGGCAGGCCGTCCTCGTCGGATACGGCCCGCGGACGACGGCGGCCAAGCGGCGGCCACGCAAGGGAGCCGTCGCGGCCGTGCCCGAGCCGGTCGCGCCGCCGCCCGTCCCCGTCGCGCCGGCGCCCGAGCCGGCGGTCGCTCGCGTGTCGGTGCTGGCCAAGCCGCCGGTGCGCAAGCTCGCCAAGGACCTCGGCGTCGACCTCACCATCGTCGTCCCGACCGGCCCCAACGGCACCATCTCCCGCGACGACGTCCAAGCCGCGGTGGCCGCGCCCGCGGTGGCGCCGGTCGCCGTTCCGGCCGGCACCGGCACCGGCTGGGACGGCCTGCCGCGGCAGGACCGGGTCGCGATCCGGTCGGTCCGCAAGGCGACGGCGAAGGCGGTCACCACGTCGGCGTTCACCGCGCCGCACGTCACCGAGTTCGTCACCTTCGACATCACGCGCACGATGAAGCTGGTCGAGCGGCTGCGCGAGTCCCGCGACTTCCGCGACGTCAAGCTGTCGCCGCTCGCGGTGGTGGCCAAGGCGGTCTGCATCGCGGCCCGCCGCACTCCGGACGTCAACGCCCGCTGGGACGACGCGGCCGGCGAGATCGTCCTGCAGCGCTACGTCAACCTCGGCATCGCCGCGGCCACCCCGCGCGGGCTGGTCGTGCCGAACGTCAAGGACGCCGACCGCCTGCCGCTGCGCGGGCTGGCCGTGGCGATCAACCAGCTGGCCGCGACCGCCCGCGAGGGCAGGACGCCGCCCGAGGACATGCTCGGCGGCACCATCTCGATCACCAACGTCGGCGTCTTCGGCGTCGACACCGGCACGCCGATCCTGCCGCCGGGCGAGGCGGCCATCCTCGCGTTCGGCGCGGTGCGCAAGCAGCCGTGGGTGCACAACGACGAGGTCAAGCCGCGCTGGGTCACCACGCTGGCGCTGTCGTTCGACCACCGCCTGGTCGACGGCGAGCAGGGGTCGCGGTTCCTCGCCGACGTCGCTGCCCTGCTGGAGGACCCGGGCAACGCGCTCGTCTGGGCCTGAGCCCGTTTGCAATGAGCACCTATACGCACCGGTGCGTATAGGTGCTCATTGCAAAGGCACCTGACACGCCTCTGCAGGACCCCGGCTCAGGGGCGCTCCAGCAGCACCGCGATCCCCTGGCCCACCCCGATGCACATCGTCGCCAGCGCGTGCCGCGAGCCGCGCCGCTGCAGCTCCAGCGCGGCGGACAGCGCGAGGCGGGCGCCGCTCATGCCCAGCGGGTGGCCGAGCGCGATGGCGCCGCCGTTGGGGTTCACGTGCTCGGCGTCGTCGGGCAGGCCGAGCAGCCGCAGGCAGGCCAGCGACTGCGCGGCGAACGCCTCGTTCAGCTCGACGTTCCCGACGTCCGCCAGCGCGACGCCGGCCCGGGTGAGCAGCTTGCGGGTGGCCGGCACCGGCCCCAGGCCCATGACCCGCGGCTCGACGCCGGCGGTGGCCGCGCCGGTGATGCGAGCCAGCGGCTCGACGCCGTGCCGCTCGACCGCGGCCGCGCTCATCACCAGCAGCGCAGCGGCGCCGTCGTTGACGCCGGACGCGTTGCCGGCGGTGACGGTGCCGTCCGGCCGCACGATCGGGCGCAGCCTCGCCAGCGCCTCGAGCGTGGTCTCGCGCGGGTGCTCGTCGGCGTCGACGACGTCGGGCTCGCCGCGCTTGCGGGGGACCGTGACAGGGACGATCTCCGCCGCCAGCTCCTTGCGCGGGGCGGCGGCGCGCTGCTGGCTGCGCAGCGCGAACGCGTCCTGGTCGGCGCGGCCGACGCCGTGCTCGGCGGCGACGTTCTCGGCGGTCTCGGGCATCGAGTCGGTGCCGTACGCCGCCTCCATCGCCGGGTTCACGAACCGCCAGCCGATGGTGGAGTCGTACACCTGCGCGTTGCCTCGGTCGAACGCCGTCTGCGCCTTGGGCAGCACGAACGGCGCCCGCGACATCGACTCGACCCCGCCCGCCACGACGACGTCCGCCTCGCCCGTGCGCACGGCCCGGGCGGCGTAGGCCAGCGCGTCCAGCCCGGAGCCGCACAGCCGGTTGACCGTCACGCCGGGCACCGACGGCGGGTAGCCGGCCAGCAGCGCCGCCATGCGGGCGACGTCGCGGTTGTCCTCGCCCGCCTGGTTGGCGCAGCCGAGCACGACCTCGTCGACCGTGTCGGCCGCGACGCCCGGGTGGCGGGCCAGCAGCTCGCGCAGCACGTGTGCCGCGAGATCGTCGGGCCGCACGGACGACAGCGCGCCGCCGTAGCGGCCGATCGGGGTCCGGACGCCGCCGACCAGGAACGCCTCGGTCATGTGTCCTCCTCGTCCGGCACCAGCGTGCCGGGGATCTCCCGGGACCGGCCGCGGAACTCCGCGATCGTCGTGTCGTCGCGGTACACCGTGACGTCATAGAGCCCGCTGCGCCCGTTGCGGTGGCGCTCCTGGGCCGCCGCGACCAGCAGGTCGCCCTCGCGCGCCGGCGCCAGGAAGGTGACCTCGGCGCTCTGTGCCACGGTGCTGCGGTTGTACGAGTTGCAGGCGACGGCGAAGGCGGTGTCGGCCAGCGTGAAGATCAGCCCGCCGTGGCAGATGCCGTGGCCGTTCACCATGTCGGCCCGCACTCGCATGCTGACGTGGGCGGCTCCGGGCACGACGTCGTCGAGCGTCATGCCGAGCGTTCGCGAGGCGGCGTCGCCGGCCAGCATGGCCTCGGCCGCCCGCCTGGCCAGCACGATGCCGGGCGGGAGCTTCTCGGCGGTCTCGAGGGCCGGCTCGCCGTTCGCGGCGCGATCGCGCAGCTGAGCCGAGACTCGGTAGCGGACCGGGTCCTCGGCGGCGGCCAGCGCGTCCAGCACGCCGGCGACCCAGTGCCAGCCGAGCGCCGTGCCCCACTCGTACGGGCCGCGCGGGTAGTTCACGCCGAGGCGCATCGCGGTGTCGATGTCCTCGGCGGTCGCCACCCCGGAGTCGGCGGCGTCGGCGGCCGCCGCGGCGAGCGTCGCCACGGTCCTGGCGACCACCAGGCCGGGGGTGTCGGGCAGCACCGTGACCGCGAGCCCGAGCCCCTGCAGGAACCCCACCGCGGCGTCGACGTGCTCCTTCGGCGCGTGCTCGGGTGCGGCGATGCCGACCCGGCTCGCGCCGGCGTAGTCCAGTGCCAGGTCGACCAGGACGACCGTCCGTGGACCGCCGCCGGTGTGCTGCGCCGCCGTGCGCCCGTCGGTGAGCCGCAGCGACACCTCGTCGGTGCCGAGGCTCCAGCCCGGCGCGGACGGGTCGAACCCGCCGGAGCCGGTCCAGGTCGTCGGCAGGCCCGCGACGGGGTCGGCCGTCGAGGGCTCCGGGCGCGGCTCGTCGGTGACGTAGAGGCCGCGGCCGGTCTTGCGGCCCAGGCGCCCGTCGGCGACCAGCCGCTCCTGCAGCACCGACGGCGTGAACCGCGGGTCGCGGCCGAACGCCTCCCACACCGACCGGCTGACCGCGAGGTTGACGTCGTGGCCGATGAGGTCGGCCAGCTCGAACGGGCCCATCCGGAAGCCGCCGGACTCGCGCAGCAGCGCGTCGACCGTCGCGGCGTCGGCGGAGCCCGCCTCGAGCAGCCGGAACGCCTCGCCGTAGAACGGGCGGGCCACGCGGTTGACGATGAAGCCCGGCGTCGACGCCGCTCGCACCGGGGTCTTGCCCCAGGCCTGCGCCGTCGCCACTAGCCGGTCGGCCACCGAGGCGTCGGTGTGTGCGCCGCTGATCACCTCGACCAGCGGCAGCACGGGTGCGGGGTTGAAGAAGTGCAGCCCGGCCATCCGGCCCGGCTGCGCCAGCGACTCGGCGATCGCGTCGACGGACAGCGACGACGTGTTGGTCGCGAGCACGGCGTCGGGACCGCAGACCGCCTCGAGCCCGGTGAACAGCGCCCGCTTGACCTCCAGGTCCTCGACGACCGCCTCGATCACCAGGCCGCAGCCGGCGAGGTCCTCGAGCGTGGCGACGGCGTGCAGCCGGGTGGCGGCGTCCTCGGCCTCCTCAGCGAGCAGCCGGCCCTTGTCGACCTCGCGAGCCAGGCGCTGGAAGATCCCCTCGACGGCGGCAGCCGCGGAGCCGCCGGCGGCGTCGTACACCCGCACCTCGTGCCCAGCAACCGCGGCCACCTGGGCGATGCCGGCGCCC
This sequence comes from Jiangella alkaliphila, assembly GCF_900105925.1. Lineage (NCBI taxonomy): Bacteria > Bacillati > Actinomycetota > Actinomycetes > Jiangellales > Jiangellaceae > Jiangella > Jiangella alkaliphila. The sequence continues at coordinate 1,365,202 of NZ_LT629791.1, forward strand.
ATGGTTCCGGCGCCCACGACGCCGACGGGCACGGAACGAGCGATCGCGTCCATGCTTCGAGTGTCTCCCCTCATGGACGGGCGGCGGGTGACTGTGACAGAGTGGAGCCAACTGTGCGCCAGTTTGTCACACGCTGTGGAGGTCCCGCGATGGTGCTGGGCAGTCTGATCGATCGGCACCGCGACCTGCTCGGCCGGGCCGAGACGGCCATCGGCGAGCGGACGTACTTCTCCGCCTACCCCGAGTCGCCGAGCCCGCGCGTCTACGGCGAGACGGCCGCCGCCGACGGGCAGGCCGCGCACGAGGCGCACCTCGGCGCCGACTTCCCGCTCGCGACGCCCGGCGCCGACGGCACCGTCGCGACCGAGACCAGCCCGTTCGGGCCCGAGCTCGGCGTGCGCTACCCGCGGGTGCCGGCCACCGACGAGGCGGTCACGACGCTGCTGGCCGCGGCTCAGGCGGCCATGCCGGCCTGGCGCGACGCCGGCGCCGACGCCCGCGCCGCGGTCTGCCTCGAGGCGCTGTCGCGGCTGCACGCGCGCATCTTCGAGCTGGCCCAGGCGGTCATGCACACCTCCGGCCAGGCGTTCGTCATGGCCTTCCAGGCCGGCGGCGCGCACGCGCTGGACCGCGCGCTGGAGGCGGTCGCCTACGCGCACGCCGAACAGGCGCGCATCCCCGACGAGGTCGTGTGGGAGAAGCCCTCCAAGCGCGAGCCGTTGCGCATGACGAAGACGTTCCACGTGGTGCCCCGCGGCGTCGCCCTCGTCATCGGCTGCAACACGTTCCCGACCTGGAACTCCTGGCCCGGCCTGTTCGCGTCGCTGGCCACCGGCAACGCCGTCGTCGTCAAGCCGCACCCCAACGCCGTCCTGCCGCTGGCCATCACCGTGCAGTCGATCCGCGAGGTGCTCGGCGAGTACGGCTTCGACCCCGATCTCGTCACGCTCGCGGCCGAGGACCCGGCCGACCGCTTGGCCGCCGTGCTCGCCGTCCGGCCCGAGGTGCGCATCGTCGACTTCACCGGCTCGACGGCGTTCGGCTCCTGGCTCGAGGAGCACGCCCGCCAGGCCGTCGTGTTCACCGAGAAGGCCGGCCTGAACACTGTCGTCGTCGACTCCACCGACGACCTGCAGGGCCTGGTGAACAACCTCGCGTTCTCGCTCAGCCTCTACACCGGCCAGATGTGCACGGCGCCGCAGAACGTGTTCGTCCCGCGCGACGGCGTGCTCACCGACCAGGGCAAGGTGAGCTTCGACGAGTTCGGCGCGGCGCTCGCGGGCGCCATCGACAAGTTGCTCGGCGACGACGCCCGGGCGGTCGAGATCCTCGGCGCCGTGGTCAACGACGGCGTCCGCGACCGCGTCGACGCGCTGGCCGGCGACGGCGCCGTGCTCGCCGCGCGCACGATCACCCATCCGGCCTGGCCCGGCGCCACCGTCCGCACACCCGCCGTCGTCGCCGTCGACATCGCCGACGACGACCGCTACTCGGCCGAGTGCTTCGGCCCGGTGTCGTTCCTCATCGCGGCCGACTCCACCGCGCAGGCGCTGGAGCGGTTCGCGTCGTCCGTCCGCGAGCACGGCGGCATGACGGCGTCGGTCTACTCCACCGACCCGGCCGTGCTCGACGCCGCCGAGCTGGCCGCGGTCGAGGCCGGCGTGCCGCTGTCGATCAACCTGACCGGAGGGGTCTTCGTCAACCAGTCGGCCGCCTTCTCCGACTTCCACGGCACCGGCGCGAACCCGGCCGCCAACGCCGCGCTCACCGACGCCGCGTTCGTGGCGTCGCGGTTCCGAGTGGTGGCCGCACGCAGGCACGCCTGAGCTGTTCCGTGTCACATCTCACACTCGCCGGAGCGGCGTGACGTAATCGTTACGGCGAAGTTGCCGATGGGCTCTTGCAATTTTCGAGCGTAAACGTTTTCGTTCATGCACTGGAACACGCATTGGCATTCGAGCGTCAGGTGCTCGGACCGATCCCTTCTGGGAGGGAGACAGACACATGGCGATGAGCAGCGCCCGCAAGGGCTGGGCAGCTGTCGGCCTCGCTGCAAGCGTGTCGCTCGTCCTGGCCGCGTGCGGCGGCGACGACGACGGCGATGACGACACCGCCGGGGGCGGCGACACCGGCGGCGGCGGCGACTGCGCGTTTGCGGAGGACTTCACCGACCTCGACGGCACCTCGGTGACCGTCTACAGCACCATTGTGGCGCCCGAGGACGCGCCGCTCGAGGCGTCGTTCGACGCGTTCGAGGAGTGCACCGGCATGACGGTCGTCTACGAGGGCTCTGACGAGTTCGAGGCGCAGCTGCCGGTGCGCATCCAGGGTGGTTCGCCGCCCGATCTCGCGATCATCCCGCAGCCGGGTCTGCTGGCCACGCTGGTCCGCGACTTCGACGCCGTCATCGAGGTGCCGGAGGATGCCCGGGCCAACGTCGAGGCGTCGTTCGACCCGGCATGGGTCGACTACGGGACCGTCGACGGCACCTACTACGGGACGCCGTTCGGCGCGAACGTCAAGTCGTTCGTCTGGTACTCGCCGTCGGCCTTCGCCGACGCCGGCTATGAGATCCCGACGACCTGGGACGACCTGATCGCGCTCTCGGACCAGATCGTCGCCGACGGCGGCATGCCCTGGTGCGCCGGCTTCGGCTCCGGTGACGCCACCGGCTGGCCGGGCACCGACTGGGTCGAGGAGGTCATGCTCCGCACCGCCGGTATCGATGTCTACCGGCAGTGGTACAACCACGAGATCCCGTTCAACGACCCGCAGGTGGTCGAGGCGTTCGACACCGTCGCCGAGATCCTCAAGAACGACCAGTACGTCAACGGCGGCCTCGGCGACGTCACCAGCATCGCCACGACGCGGTTCGAGGACGGCGGCCTGCCGATCCTCGACGGCAACTGCTGGATGCACCGTCAGGCGTCGTTCTACCAGGCCAACTGGGGCGAGGGCGTCGAGGTGGGCGAGGACGGCGACGTCTACGCGTTCTACCTGCCGGGCATCAACCCCGAGCACGGCAACCCGGTGCTGGGCGGCGGCGAGTTCGTCGCGGCGTTCACCGAGCGTCCGGAGGTCCAGGCCTTCCAGAGGTACCTGACCACCGACCACTTCCATGCCGAGCGCGCGAGCAAGGGCAACTTCGTGTCGGCCAACCGCACGGTGCCGGTCGACGCCTACGACAGCCCGGTCAACCAGCTGTCGGCCGAGATCATCGCGGACCCCGAGGCGGTGTTCGGGTTCGATGCGTCGGACCTGATGCCGGCCGAGGTCGGGACCGTCGCGTTCTGGACCGGGATGGTCAACTGGATCACCGGTGCCGAGACGCAGGAGACGGTCGACGCCATCGAAGACGCCTGGCCGTAAGGGGCCTGGGGCGCGGGTGGTCGGGGAGGCTCCCCGTCCACCCGCGCCTCCTGCGTACGCCCTGTCCTCCTGCCTCGAGGTGGTGACACGTGGACAACTCCGAGAAGCTCGTGCAGATGGTCCTGGCGATCGCGCTGTTCGTCGCGCTGATGGGCCTGATCCTGCTGGTCGCCGGCCGAGCCGGGCGGCGCGCCGACCTCTGGCAGTCGCTGGCGTTCGTGCTGCCGGCGCTGCTGCTCCTGACGGTCGGGCTGATCTACCCGGCCATCCGCACGGCGTACCAGTCGTTCTTCGACCGCACGGCCGAGAACTTCGTCGGGCTGGACAACTACCAGTTCGTCTTCACCAACGACGCGATGATCACGGTGCTGCGGAACACCGCGATCTGGGTGTTCCTGACGCCGATCCTGTCGACGTTCATAGGACTGGTCTACGCGGTCCTGGTCGATCGCAGCCGGGTCGAGGCGGCCGCCAAGGCGGTCATCTTCCTGCCGATGGCCATTTCGCTGGTCGGCGCGTCGATCATCTGGAAGTTCGTCTACGAGTACCGGCCGGACCAGCAGGGCATCGAGCAGATCGGCCTGTTGAACCAGGTGCTCGTCTGGCTCGGCGCGGAACCACGGCAGTTCCTCATCGGTGAGCCATGGAACACGCTGTTCCTCATCGTCATCATGGTCTGGGTCCAGGCCGGCTTCGCCATGACGGTGCTCGCCGCGGCCATCAAGGCGATCCCGGCGGACATCACCGAGGCGGCCCAGCTGGACGGGCTGACCGGCGTGCGAATGTTCCGCTACATCACGGTGCCGAGCATCCGTCCGGCGCTCGTGGTGGTGCTGACGACCATCGCCATCGGCACGCTCAAGGTGTTCGACATCGTCCGGACCATGACCGGCGGCCAGTTCGGGACCAGCGTCATCTCGTACGAGTTCTACACGCAGGGCTTCCGGACGTTGAACACGGGCATCGCCTCGTCGCTCGCCATCGTCCTGTTCGTGCTGGTGGTGCCGATCGTTGTCTACAACGTCCGGCAGATGCGAAAGGCGGAGTACCGATGAGCGCCGTCATCCCCACGCCCGCCGTCCAGGAGGAGCTGGCCGGGCTCGAGCCGGCGACCATCTCCGGCCGGGCCAAGAAGCGCATGACGTCACGCTGGGCCTCGCTCGCCGCGCTGATCATCGCGGTGCTGTGGACCATCCCGACGTTCGGCCTGCTGCTCACGTCGTTCCGGCCCGAGCAGTCGCTGAAGACCACCGGCTGGTGGACGTGGTTCACCAACCCGGAGCTGACCCTCCAGAACTACGACGAGGTGCTCTACGGCGCGACGGCGCTGTCGACCTACTTCATCAACTCGATCGTCATCACGATCCCGGCGGTGATCATCCCGGTGACGCTCGCGTGCATGGCGGCGTACGCGTTCGCCTGGATGAAGTTCCCCTACCGCGACACGATCTTCGTCGCGGTGTTCGCGCTGCAGATCGTGCCGCTGCAGATCGCGCTGATCCCGCTGCTGTCGCTCTACGTCGACGCCGGCATGCGGGGGACGTTCTGGCCGCTGTGGATCTCGCACACGATCTTCGCGCTGCCGCTGGCGATCTTCCTGCTGCACAACTTCTTCAAGGAGGTCCCGGCCGAGCTGGTCGAGGCGGCCCGGGTCGACGGCGCGGGTCACGTCACGATCTTCCTGCGGATCATGCTGCCGCTGGTGACGCCCGCCATCGCCGCGTTCGGCATCTTCCAGTTCCTCTGGGTCTGGAACGACCTGCTGGTGGCCGTCACCATGGTCGGCGGCACCCGCGACGTGGCGCCGCTGACGGCTCGCATTGCCGAGCTGGCCGGTAGCCAGGGGACGGAGTGGCACCTGCTCACGGCCGGCGCGTTCATCTCGATGGTGGTCCCGGTCATCGTGTTCCTGGCGCTGCAGCGGTACTTCGTCCGAGGATTGCTCGCGGGTAGCGTCAAGGGGTAACCCTGGCGTCCGCGGCCGAGAGATCTGAGCGATGACCGGAATCGTCGACGTCGCCGCCCGTGCCGGGGTATCGGTGGCGACGGTGTCCCGGGCGCTGCGTGGGCTGCCGGGGGTGTCCGCCACCACCCGGCAGCTCGTGCAGGACATCGCGTCCGAGCTGGGTTACGTCGCCTCGCCCAGCGCGGCCGGGCTGCCGACCGGCCGCACGGGCGCCGTCGCCGTCGTGTCGCCGGTGGCCCGCGGCTGGTACTTCACCGCCGTGCTGGAGGGTGCGCAGGAGGTCCTGACGCAGCACGGGTACGACGTGCTGCGCTACGACCTGTCCGAGGTCGAGACGAACCGGCGCAAGGTCTTCGACACCCAGCTGCTGCGCAAGCGGGCCGACGGCCTGCTCATCATGAGCCTGCCGCTCGACGCCGACGAGGTCGCCGCGCTGCACACCATGCATCGCCCGGTCATGGTGGTGGGTCCGATCGTGCCGGGCATCCCGACCGTCCGCATCGACGACGTCGAGGTGGGCCGGCAGGCGACCCGGCACCTGGTCGAGCTGGGCCACCGGCGCATCGCGTTCGCCGGCGGTGACCCCGAAGACCACCTCGGCTTCCCGGTCTCGCCGGACCGCCGGCTCGGCTACCTCGAGGTGCTCCGCGACGCCGGGGTCGAGCCCGATCCGCGGCTCACGGTGCCGGCCAGGTTCACCGTCGAGGCTGGCATCGCCGCCTACGAGGAGCTGACCGCCCGCGACGTGCGGCCGACGGCGCTGTTCGCGGTCTCCGACGAGGTCGCCATGGGGATCATCTACGCCGCCAAGCACGACGGCGTCCGAGTGCCCGAGGACCTCTCCGTCGTCGGCGTCGACGACCACGACCTGTCCTGGCTGTTCGGCCTCAGCACGGTCAAGCAGGACGTCCGCGAGGAAGGCCGGCTGGCCGCGGCGGCGCTGGTCGACCGGCTGCGCTCCGGCGTCGACACCGAGCCGTCGATCACCACCGTCCCGACCCGGCTGATCGTCCGCTCCAGCACCGCGCCGCCGCGCTGAGCGCCAGTGCGTACGTACGTAGTCCTGTCAGGACCTCTCATTCCCGTGATAGGTAAGAAACCGTGACAGAGACCACGCCGGAGACCCCGGACATCCCACCCACTCCGTTCCATGACCTGGACGCCTACGTGGCACTGCCGCGCACCGGCGGGCTGACGCTGTCACCCGACGGCAGCCGCCTGGTGACCGCCGTGTCCACGCTGAGCCCCGACAGCACGAAGTACGTCACGGCGCTCTGGGAGGTCGACCCCGCCGGCGAGCGTCCGGCCCGGCGGCTGACCCGCAGCGCCAAGGGCGAGAGCGGCGCGGCGTTCCTGCCCGACGGCTCGCTGCTGTTCGGATCGGCCCGCCCCGACCCGTCCGTGAAGGATGACGACGAGGTGCCGCTGCTCTGGTTGCTGCCGGCCGACGGCGGCGAGGCCCGCGTCGTCGCGAAGCGGCCCGGCGGGGTGGGCGGTGTGGTCGTCGCGCGCGAGTCCGGCACCGTCGTGGTCGCCTCCAGCACCTTCCCCTCGTCGACCGACACCGAGTCCGAGGAGAAGCGGCGCAAGGAGCGCAAGGAGAAGAAGGTCGCCGCGATCCTGCACGAGCGTTACCCGGTGCGGTACTGGGACCACGACCTCGGCCCCGACGCGCCGCGGCTGTTCGCCGGCGCGCTGCACGACGGCGAGTCCCCGCTCGACGACCCCGCGGTCGACCTGCGCGACCTCACCCCTGACGCCGGCCGGGCGCTCGACTCCACCACGTACGACGTCAGCCCCGACGGCTCCACCGTCGTGGCGGTGTGGAACCTGCCCGAGCGCGGCGGCTTCCGCCAGGCTCTGGTGCTGATCGACGTCGCCTCCGGCGAGCGGCGCGTGCTGGCCGACGTCGCCGACCACGAGTTCGAGGCGCCGAAGTTCAGCCCCGACGGATCGAGCGTCGCCGCCGTCAAGGGGCGGCGCTCCACGCCCACCGAGCCGGTCGACCAGGACCTGGTCGTCATCTCGGTGGCCGACGGCGCCTCCCGCTCGCTCACCGGTGACTGGGACCGCTGGCCGGGGTCGCCGGCCTGGACGCCGGACGGCGCGGCGATCCTCTTCACGGCCGACGACGACGGCCGCTCCCCGGTGTTCCGGGCCGACCTCGCCAGCGGCGAGATCACCCGGCTCACCGCCGACGACTTCGCCTACTCCGACCTCGTCGTCTCGCCCGACGGCACGAGCGTCTACGCGCTGCGTACGTCCTACCTCGAGCCGCCGCGGCCGGTCCGGCTGTCGGCGACCGCCGCCCGGCAGGACTCCCAGCCGCTGCCGGCGCCGTCGCCGGTGCCCGCGCTGCCCGGCACCATCGCCGAGCTCGACACCACGGCCGCCGACGGCGTTCGCGTCCGCGCCTGGCTCGCGCTGCCCGAGGGCGCGTCGGCCACCAGCCCGGCGCCGCTGCTGCTGTGGATCCACGGCGGCCCGCTCGGCTCCTGGAACGCGTGGTCGTGGCGGTGGAACCCGTGGCTCGCGGTCGCGCAGGGCTACGCCGTCCTGCTGCCCGACCCGGCGCTGTCGACCGGCTACGGCCTCGACTTCATCCGCCGCGGCTGGGGCGCGTGGGGCAAGGCGCCGTACACCGACCTCATGGCGATCACCGACGCCGCCGTCGCCCGCGACGACATCGACGAGACCCGCACCGCGGCGATGGGCGGCTCGTTCGGTGGCTACATGGCGAACTGGGTGGCCGGCAACACCGACCGCTTCGACGCCATCGTCACCCACGCCAGCCTGTGGGCCCTGGACCAGTTCGGCCCGACCACCGATGCCGCGTTCTACTGGGTCAAGGAGATGTCGGCCGAGATGGCGGCGGCCAACTCGCCGCACAACCACGTCGACACCATCACGACCCCCATGCTGGTCATCCACGGCGACCGCGACTACCGAGTGCCGATCGGCGAGGCGCTGCGGCTCTGGTTCGAGATCGCCTCCCGGGCCGAGGCCGAGGACGGCGAGATCCCGCACAAGTTCCTCTACTTCCCCGACGAGAACCACTGGATCCTCACCCCGCAGCACGCGAAGGTCTGGTACGAGACGGTGTTCGCCTTCCTCGCGCACAACGTGCTGGGCAAGGACTGGGAGACGCCGGCGATCCTCACCTGACCGCCGGCGCGCCCCGTGTGCTCAGCGCGCGCTCGCCCTGCCCACCTCGGGCGGGGCGAGCGGCGAGTGCGCCTCGGCGTAGCGCCACAGCGCGTCACCGCCGTTGAAGAGGCTGCGGTCCTGGTCGCGAGCGTCGAACAGGGCAGTGAAGCCCGGGGTGGAGTTCTTGGCGAAGAAGTTGTTCGCCAGCGTCGCCACCCGGTACTGCCCGCCCGGCCGCAGCGGCCGCCCGTCGATCCGGACGCTGCCCGGCACGACCCGCCGGCCCACCGGCCGGTCGGTGTCGTAGGCGTACGTGACGTTGCCGGACACCGCCATCGACCGGAACGTCACCGTCCCGTTCGAGCCCGCCTGCCACTGGCTCTCCAGCAGGTCGAGCACGTCACGGCCGGTCACCGTGCCGCGGACGATGCCGACGCCGATGCCGGAGTCGTAGACCACGCCGACCGCGAGCTCCGGGAACAGCACCCGGCCCGGCGCGTCGGCCGGCAGTGCGGCGTTCGGCGCATGGGCGAGGTCGGCGCGCAGGATGCCGGGCATCGCCACCGCCAGGTCGGCCGCGCCGTCCTGGTTCGCCGCCCAAAGGAACGCGTCGGCGGCCAGGTTGTAGGCCGGCGACTCCGCCGCGTCGCCCGGCGCCCGGCGGATGTCGCCGGTGATCGTGGCGATCTCGGTGGCGTTGCGTTCGGCCAGTTCGCCCCGCCAGTAGTCGGCGATGCGCACCGCCTCCGGGTCCGGCGCGACGTCCTGGGTGTTGGGGTGCAGGACGGACGTGGTGCGGTCGCGGACGACGTCACCGGTGGCCGGGTCCAGCTGCAGGCCGATCTCGCTGATCAGGTGGCCGTGGTTGCCGCCCTGGACGATCGGCCGCGGCACGCCGTCGGGGCCGGGCAGGAGGCAGTTGACCATGCCGTGCCAGTGCCCGGTGACGATCGCGTCGACCTCGGCGTCGATCTCGCGGTTGAAGTCGACGGCCGGGCCGAACGGCGCGACGCAGTTGTTGTAGCCGGTGCCGGCCTGCTGCGAGAACCCCTCGTGCAGCACGACGACGATCGCCTCGACGCCTTGGTCGCGCAGGTCCGCCGTCGCGGCGTTGATCGCGGCGACCTCGGGTGCGTAGTCGTAGCCGGCCGGCGTGTACGACATCTGCTCGCTCGACGTCAGCGACGTCGTGGCGTGCACGAACCCGACCGGCAGCGTGCCGCCGGCGCCGTCGTCGACATACTCGACGTGCGACGGCGACAGCGCGGGCTCGCCGGTCGCGCGGTCGATGACGTTCGCCGAGTAGTACTCGTACTCGGCGCCGTCGAACACCTGCCCAGTCGAGTCGGTGAAGCACAGGTCGTCGTCCGGGCGGCCCTCGCAGGTGCCGTTCCGCAGGTGGTCGAGGAACGCGAAGCCGCGGTCCAACTCGTGGTTGCCGACGGTGGAGAACTCCAGCCCGATCGCGTCGAGGTACTCGACGGTCGGCTCGTTCCAGAAGAACTCGGTCTCGTCCGGCCAGCCTGAGAAGTCGTCGCCGGCGGAGAACAGGATCGAGTTCGGCTGCCCGGCGGCGAGCTGCTTCAGGTGGGTCGCCAGGTACGCGCCGCCGCCGACGGTCTGCGCGGGGTCGCCGGCGTGCGCGCCCCGGATCGTCGCGGTGTAGCTGCCGAAGTAGCCGTGCAGGTCGGTCAGCGAGAGCAGCTGGACCGGGACGGTGCCCGCCGCCGGCTGGTCCGCGGTGGCGGCCGGTGCGGTGGCGCCGGCCAGGGCGAGCCCGGCGATGCCGGTGAGGACGATCGTGCGGCGCATCAACGGCTCCCGGTCCGCTCGAACTCGAGGTGGTCGAGGTTGAAGTTCTGGTACGCGTCCGGGTCGATCCGCACGGTGAACTCGTGCGTCCCGCGGCCCAGCAGCACGCCGTCGTCGCCCACCTGCTGGGTCATGAAGTTGTTGTGGCCGGTCGTCGTCCGCACGTCCACCGGGCCGAGGCCGGCGCCGTCGTCGAACTCGACGGTGAACCGGCCGGCGGGGCGGTACGGCGACGACACCCGTGCGGTGACGGCGTAGCGACCCGGCACCCGGACGTCGACGGAGTAACGGATCCACTCGCCGCCGCGGATCCAGCAGACGACGGTCGCGCCGCCGTTGTCGCAGACGTCGATGCCCTCGTACTCGCGGGCCGCGCCGCCGCGGTTCTCGACGTCCTGGTCCGCGTAGCCGACGCCGAGCCCGTCGGTCGAGTAGTCCTCGGCCTCGACCCGCAGCACGTTGCGGGGGAGCACCGGCCAGTCCTGACCGGCGTCGCGGGCGGCCAGCCAGTCGACCAGCGCGTCCTGGTCGTCGGTCTGGATCATCGACGCGCCGTGCCGCTCGACCACCGGCTCCCAGCCCTCGGCCGGGTCGGTCAGCGACCGCTCGTCGGTGTACCCGGCGGCCAGGCCGTACCACATGGTGTTGATCCACACCCTGGCGTCCTCCCGAATGCCGGCGACGGTGCTGGGCTGGATCTGCGGGTCGGTCAGCCGGTCGAAGACCAGCTCGTAGGCCTGCGGCCGGCCGGCGTCGTCGGCGAACGTGCCGATTGACGCCGCGTTGCCGTCACCCACGACGTGCGTGTAGAGGATCTCCGGGTCGCGGGCGAGGAACGCCTCGACCTCGGCCACCGGCGCGTCGCTCTTGAAGATCGCGTTGCGCAGCGTGCCGGTCTCGACCAGCAGCTCGTACTCCTGGTCGCGGAACGGCCAGCCCTTGTCCAGGTTGACCATCGCCCGGTCCTTCACGACGGCCAGCGCCTCCTCCAGCGTCGGCACCTGGTGGCCGGTGACGGCGGCCTGCGCGCCGCCGAGGTGCTCCCTCAGCCGCAGCGCCTTGATCTGGGCGAGCGTGAGCGACGAGACCGCGCCGGTGCCGTTCGTGGTCCGGTTCACCGTGGTGTCGTGCATGAGCACGAGGTGGCCGTCGGCCGTCCGCTGCACATCGATCTCGACGACGTGCGCGCCGCGTTCGATCGCCTGCTCGATGGCGGCGATCGAGTTCTCCGGCGCGCCGCGCCAGTAGCCGCGGTGCGCGATGACCATCACGCCGGCGTCCGGCCCGTGGTCCAGGTACATCTCGTGGATGTCCTCGATCCCGCGGACGGCGGGGGCGGCCTGGGCTGCGGGCGTGGCGGGTGGCGAGGCCTGATCGTCCGCGCGGACGAAGCCGGCCACCGTCAGCGCGACCGCGGCCGTCGTGACCGCGGTGGTCCTCCAGGTGCTGGGCATGGGGTGCTCCCGATGGGGGTGGGGGTGAACCACCCACTCTCGGCAGGCAAGGTGTGCGGCAAGGGGCCGCCCGGTGACGCCCGCCCGACGCTCCTGTGAAGACGGGCGCGCACGATTGACCCATGGCATCGACTGGACGCGCCCGGGTCCGCGCTCCCGAGCTGGTCGGCCGCGGCGGCTGGCTCAACACCGGCGACACCGCGCCGACCCTCGCCGAGCTGCGCGGCCGCTTCGTGCTGCTCGACTTCTGAGAGTCGTTGACGGTCCACTAACGGCTGCTACATTGGGCGCATTCATCCCATTCCGGCCCGCACTCGCCCGCGGGAGGAGGTGATCTAGTGCGGAAGCTCATCATCGCCATCTTCGCCGCCGTCGGCCTGACCCTCGGCGGCGTCGCTGCAGCGGCCCCGGCCGCCGCCGACAACCACTTCTGTTGCTGACGCGGCGCCTATGATGGCCCCGTCCTTCACCTCGGAGGGCGGGGCGTTCGGCGTTCGCGGACAATGGGTCCATGACGCAACACCGAGCGCGAGCGCGCGTCCGTGCCCCTGAGCTGGTCGGCCGCGGAGGGTGGCTGAACACCGGAGGTGAGGACCTCTCCCTCGCCGACCTCCGAGGTCGGTTTGCCGTCGTGGACTTCTGGACGTTCTGCTGCATCAACTGCCTGCACGTCCTCGACGAGCTGCGGCCGCTGGAGGAGCAGTACGGTGACGGGCTGACGATCATCGGCGTGCACTCGCCGAAGTTCGTGCACGAGGCCGAGCACGAGGCGGTCGTCGCCGCGGTGGAGCGCTACGGCGTGCACCACCCGGTGCTCGACGACCCGGACCTGACGACGTGGCAGCAGTACGCGGTCCGGGCCTGGCCGACGCTGACGCTGATCGACCCCGAGGGGTACATCGTCGCCCAGTTCTCCGGCGAGGGGCACGCGCACGCGCTCACCGCGATCCTCGACGAGCTGATCCCGGTCCACGAGGTCAAGGGCACGCTGCGCCGCGGCGACGGCCCGTACGTCCCGCCGGAGCCCGAGCCCAGCACGCTGCGCTTCCCCGGCAAGGTCGTCGCGCTGCCGGGCGGCAGGTTCCTGGTCAGCGACAGCGGCAACCACAGCCTGGTCGAGCTGGCCGACGACCTCGAGACGGTGGTCCGGCGCATCGGCACCGGCGAGCGCGGCCTGGCCGACGGCGGGCCGGGTGAGGCGCGCTTCAACGAGCCGCAGGGCCTCACGCTGCTGCCGCCGGAGCTCCACTCGTGGACCGGCTACGAGGTCGTCGTCGCCGACACCGTCAACCACGTGTTGCGCGGCGTCCGGCTGGCCGACGGCCACGTCAGCACCATCGCCGGTACCGGCTCGCCGTGGATGCAGGGCGACCCCAACGGCGACGACGTCAGCGGCGACCCGCGCGCCGTCCCGATGTCGTCGCCGTGGGACGTCGCGTGGTCGCCCGCCCACCTGACCGTCGTCGTCGCGATGGCGGGCATCCACCAGCTCTGGGCGTTCGACCCGAAGGAACCGTCCATCGAGGTGCTCGCCGGCACCACGAACGAGGGGCTCGTCGACGGCAAGCTGCGCGACGCCTGGTTCGCGCAGACGTCCGGCCTGGCGGTGACGGCCGACCGCACGCTCTGGCTGGCCGACTCCGAGACGTCGGCGCTGCGGGCGGTCCGCGACGGCGCCGTCGAGACGGCCGTCGGCACCGGGCTGTTCGACTTCGGCTTCCGCGACGGCCCGGCCGGCCAGGCGCTGCTGCAGCACCCGCTCGGCGTGACGGCGCTGCCGGACGGCTCGGTCGCGATCAGCGACACCTACAACAACGCCGTCCGCCGCTACGACCCCGCGACCGGCGAGGTCAGCACGCTCGCCACCGGCCTGCGCGAGCCCAGTGGCGCGGTCGTCGACGGCGAGCACCTGGTGGTGGTCGAGTCCGCGGCGCACCGGCTGACCCGCGTCCCGCTGGGGTCGGCGGCGACGGCGTCCGGTTCGGCGCACCGGACCCAGCGGCCGCCCCTCGACGTCGCGCCCGGTGAGGTCGAGCTGGTCGTCGTGTTCGACCCGCCGCCGGGGCAGAAGCTGGACGAGCGGTACGGCTCGGCCACCCGGCTGACGGTGTCGTCGACGCCCGCGCCGCTACTGGCCGGCGGCGAGGGCCGTGACACCGCACTCACCCGCCGGCTGACCATCACGCCCGACGGCGACGGCGCGGGCGTCCTGCACGTCGCCGCCATGGCCGCGTCGTGCGACGACGGCGGCGAGAACGCCGCCTGCCACATCCACCAGCAGGACTGGGGCATCCCGGTCCGTGTGGTCGACGGCGGCGCCAGCAGCATCGAGCTCGTGCTGTCCGGCTGACCTGCTCCGACACGCACACCTTCCGAATTCCCTGCCGGTGCCGCTAGAATTTTGGTCATGCGACCAAGAAATGAGGCGACCGACCAGAAGTCTCGGTCCTTCATCGAGGCCGCCCGCCGCGACCAGATCGTCCAGGCCGCCGTCGAGACGCTGGCCGAGGTCGGCTACGCCAAGGCGTCGTTCGCCCGCATCGCCGAGCACGCCGGCATCAGCGCGGGGCTCATCTCGTACCACTTCGACCACAAGGCCGAGCTGTTCCAGCAGGTCGTCGAGGACATCAACGCGCTGATGGACGGCTGGCTCACCCGGCACATCGGCGACGCCGGCACCTACCGCGAGGCTCTGCAGCGGCTGATCGAGGGCTTCGTGCTGTTCTGCGACTCCCACCGCGCGCACGTGCTCGCCCTCGGCCAGGTGCTGGCCGGGGCGGGCGGTCAGGAGAACCGCGAGCTGGTCCGGTCGCAGCGCGAGCAGTCCGTCGGCCAGATCGAGCAGATGCTGCGCGAAGGCCAGGAGCACGGCGAGTTCCGCGACTTCTCACCCCGGTTCATGGCGGTCACCCTGCTCGGCAGCATCGAGGCCATCCCGAGCGAGCTGTTCGCCCGCCCCGACACCGATGTCGCCGCCTACGCGAAGGAGCTGTCCATGACCTACGACCTCGCCGTCCGCAAGTCCCGGCTGAGCCGGATCACCCGTGGCTGAGCAACCCATCGCCCTGCGGCCGCCCGAGCACCGGGTCGAGCGCCGCGCCATCGGTCTGTGGGCGCTGCAGTCGGTCTTCGGCTTCGCCATCCTGTCCGGCCTGATCCTCACCGCCTACCTGATCTTCGACTCGGCCCGGTCCTGGCTCGGCCCGATCCTCGTCGTGGTCGTCGTCTGGGGCGCCGTGGTCACCGTGGTCATGCCGGTATGGCGCTACGCCGTTCACCGGTGGGAGGTCACCGACGACGCCGTCTACGCCGTCAGCGGCTGGGTCGTCCGCGAGTGGCGGGTGGCGCCGATCTCGCGCATCCAGACGGTCGACACCACCCGCGGGCCGCTCGAGCAGGCGCTGAGGCTGGCGACGCTGGAGGTCACGACGGCGTCGTCGCGCGGTCCGATCAAGGTCACCGGCATCGACGCCACGGTCGCCGCCCAGGTGGCGGCCGAGCTGGCGAAGATCACCCAGCGCACGCCCGGCGACGCGACATGACCGGCGAGCCCGTCGACGACCGGCCGATCGACGACCGGCCGGCCGACGACGAGGTGCCGTGGCAGCGCCTGGACACCCGCGTCGTCTGGGTCGACTCCGCGAAGACCGTGCTCTCGCTGGTGCCGGCCAGCGTCGCCATCGCGTTCTTCGGCGCGGAGATCAGCTGGGGCTCGATGGGCCCGATCCTGGCCGCCACCGCTTTCGGCGTCATCGGCGGGCTGGCCGACCTGCTGCGCTGGGTGAAGACGCGCTACCGCATCACCGACGAGTACGTCGAGCGGCGCACCGGGCTGCTGGTCCGCAAGCACCGGTCCATCCGGCGCGACCGCATCCGCAGCGTCGACACGTCGGCGAAGCTCCGGCACAAGCTGGCCGGGCTGCGCGTCGTCACCGTCGGCGCCGGCCAGCACAGCGCGGCAGGCGAGGCGGCGCTGATGCTCGACGCCGTCCGGGCCGAGACCGCGCAGCGGCTGCGGCAGGAACTGCTCTACGGCGGGCCGGCGGAGCGCCCGGTCGAGGAGACCGAGGCCGCGCCCGCGCCGCCGCGGGACGAGCAGGTGTTCGCCCGGCTGGAGCGGTCCTGGGTCTTCTACAACATGTTCAGCATCTGGGCGTTCCTCATGGCGGCCGGCCTGCTCTGGGGAACGTACTGGTCGCTGCAGATGTTCGGCGTCGACTCGGCCGGGTTCGTCCGCGGCCTGGCCGATTGGGACGCCTTCGGCACGGCGTGGACGGTGGTCATCGCGGTCGCGACGGTGGGCGTCATCGGCGTGGTCGGGCTGGCGATCAACTTCTTCACCGAGAACTGGCGGTTCGTGCTGGCCCGCGTCCCCGGCGACCGCGGCACCGTCCTGCGCACCACCCAGGGCCTGTTCAAGACCCGTGAGGTCAACCGCGACGACAACCGCCTGCGCGGCGTGCAGCTCGACGAGCCGCTGCTCTGGCGGTGGATGGGCATGGCCGACACCGCGGTCATCTCGACCGGCCTGAGCATCTGGAGCACGACGCCGTCGGCGCAGATCCTGCCGCGCGGGCCGGTCTCCGTCGCTCGCCGGGTGGCCGGGCAGGTGCTCCAGACCGGCCACAGCCCGCTGGACCGCCCGCTGCGGCCGCACCCGCGCCGGGCGCTGCGCCGCCGGGTCGGCTGGGCGCTCATGGCGACGGCCGTCGTCACCGGGCTGCTGGCCTGGCTCACCACGCTGATCGACGCGATGCCAGACCTCGTCTGGCTGGCCGGGCTCGGGCTGCTGCCGATCACCCTGGCGCTGGCCGTCGTGGCGTACCGCGCGCTCGGGCACACCGTCGTCGACGGCTACCTGGTCACCCGGTCCGGCGCCTGGAGCCGCAGCACCGCGGCGCTGCAGGGCCGCGCCGTCGTCGGCGTGACGTTCCGGCAGTCGCTGCTGCAGCGGCGGCTCCGGCTCGCGACGGTCGAGGTCACGACCGCGGCCGGCCTGGGCGCCTACACGACCCCCGACGTCGCCGCGGCCGACGCCGTCGACCTCGCCGACAGCGCGGTCCCCGGCCTGCTCGCCCCGTTCCGCGCGGCGACGACGGAGCCCGCTGCGGTTCCGGTTCCGCTGGAGGCTCAGGCCCGCCCGTAGACGTGGTCGACGGGCAGCCGCAGCAGCACCCGCTCGCCGTGGACCATCGCGGCGCGGAACTCGTCCCAGTCGGGGTGCTCGCCGCGGGCGTCGCGGTAGTGCTCGACCAGCGCCTCGACGGTGTCGTCGTGCGGGTCGCGGGCCACCGGGCTCAGCTGCGCCAACCCCTCCGCGGCCACCCACGTGCCGCCGCCCGGCCCCGTCACGTGCAAGGTGGCTCGCGGGTCGCGGCGCAGGTTGCGGGTCTTGGCCAGCGGGTCGCGGACCGAGACGCGGATCAGGTCCGAGCCGAGGTCGTAGTGGTAGGTCACCACCGACACCTGGGGGCGGCCGTCGCACTTCACCGTCGCCAGGACGCCCAGGCGGTGCGCGGCGAGGAGCTTGCGGAGGGAATCGTCGCTCATGTCCGCGACCAACGCAGGCGCGTGCCGTCCGCATTCCGGCGGGGGTGACGAGCGTCTCCGCCGTCGAGTGTGCCTGGCGGGTCGCGAACCGGTAGACTGAAGCACAAGCCAGGGCCTCGTGATCATACGGGGCCTGATTCGTGCCCGAATTCTGTGACGGTGGAAACGTCGAGGGAAAGTCGGGTACCCCGCACCCTCGAAGGCTCACCGTGCGTCCGCCCGCTTGCGGACGCGCTGGGGTGCGCACCCGCGCTCTACCGATTCGGAGCACAGTGACTTCGTACGACCCTGCCGGCGTTTCGACCGGCACCGATTCCCGCTCCTCCTCCTCCGGCTACCGCCAGCAGCGACCCGAGCGCCGTGGCGGCCCGCGCCGCGAGGACGGCGGCGGCTACCGCCGCGAGGGTGGCTTCCGTCGTGACGGTGACGGCCGCCGGCCGTTCCGCGGCGACCGCCGCCAGGGCGGCCGCCCGAACGAGCGCCGCTCCTTCGACCCCGCCCGCCGCGCCGCCATCGACGCGTTCGACCCGGCCGGCTCGGCGTTCTCCGCCATGGGCATGCCCGAGCGGGTCGTGAAGATCCTCGGCGTCGACGGCATCGTCGAGCCCACCCCCGTCCAGGCGGCCGTCATCCCCGACGCCGTCGCCGGCCGCGACGTGCTCGGCCGGGCCCGCACGGGCTCGGGCAAGACGCTCGCGTTCGGCCTGCCCATCCTCGCCCGGCTGGCCGGCGACCGCAGCGAGCCGAACCGCCCGCGCGCGCTGATCATCGTGCCGACCCGCGAGCTGGCCGGCCAGGTCACCACGGCGCTCGAGCCGCTGGCCGAGGCGCTGCGGCTGCGCATGGTCACCGTCTACGGCGGCGCGCCGTACGACCGGCAGATCCGCCGGCTCGACCGTGGCGCCGACATCGTCGTCGCCACCCCGGGCCGGCTCAGCGACCTCATCGAGAAGGGCGTCTGCAAGCTCGACGACGTCGAGGTCGTCACGCTCGACGAGGCCGACCACCTGTGCGACCTCGGCTTCTTCCCGGTCGTCGACGAACTGCTCGCCGCCACGCCCGCGGGCGGGCAGCGCATGCTGCTGTCGGCCACGCTCGACGGCGACGTCGACAAGCTGGTCCGCCGGCACCTCAACGACGCCGCCAAGCACGAGATCGACCCCGACGCCGGCTCCGTCACCACGATGGACCACCACGTGCTCGTGGTCGGGCCGTACAACAAGCTCGAGGTCATGACCGAGCTCATGCGGGCCAACCCGCGCAGCATCGTCTTCACCCGTACCAAGGACGGCGCCACTCGCCTCGCCGAGGACCTCGAGGACGCCGGCGTCGCGGCGGTCGACCTGCACGGTGACCTCTCGCAGCGGGTCCGCGAGCGCAACCTCGACCGGTTCCGCTCCGGCCGCGCCAAGGTCGTCGTCGCCACTGACGTCGCCGCCCGCGGCATCCACGTCGACGGCGTCGGCATGGTCGTGCACTTCGACCCGGCCGGCGAGCCGAAGTCGTACCTGCACCGGTCCGGCCGCACGGCCCGCGCGGGCGCCACGGGCGCCGTCGTCACCGTCGCCACCGCACGGCAGGTGCGCGGGCTCGGCGAGCTGTTCCGCCGCGCCGGCGTCACCGCCAAGAACGTCGACGCCCGCACCGTCGAGGGCCCGATCACCCCGACGGCCCTCGCCGACGCACCGGCCATGGCGCAGGAGCGCGAGCGGCCCCGCTCGTCCGGCAACGGCGGTCGTCCGAACCGCTCCGGCTCCGGCCGTCCGTACAAGGGCAACGGCGCCGGCCGCGGCCGCCCGTCGGGCTACGGCCGCCGCCGCGACTGACACCCGCCGCACCACAGTTCGACACCACGCGCCGTCGTGGCCCGCACCCGGGCTGCGGCGGCGCGTCGGCGTTGCCGGTAGTTCAGGGGGCGAGCAGCTCCGCGCGCACGTCGCGGCGGGTGGCGGCGACGTGGTCGCGGGCCAGCTGCCCGGCCGCCGCGCTGTCGCGCCGCCGGATCGCGTCGACCAGCGCCTCGTGCTGGCGCCGGGAGGTGTCCTGCCGCAGCGGCGGGACGGTCGAGAAGTAGAACCGTGCCCGCATGCTCAACGTCCGGACGAAGCCGGCCATGAGGTTGTTCTGCGAGCAGTCGGCCATGGCGCTGTGGAACTCGGCGTTGATGCGGGCCAGCTCGACCGGGTCGGTGGAGCGCCGCTGCCGGGCGAGGACGTCGTCGAGGATCGCCAGCTGCTCGCCCGTGCGCCGCTCCGCCGCCAGGCCCGCGACCTGGGCCTCGAGGAACGTGCGGCTCTCGAACAGGTCGGCCAGCTCCTGCTCGCTGCGGCCGCGGACGAACGCGCCCTGATGCGGCCGGAACTCGATCCAGCCGTCGACGCCGAGGGCGCGCAGGGCCTCGCGGACCGGGATGTGGCTGATGCCGAGCTGCTTGGCCAGCCCGTCGGCGTTGAGGTGCGCGCCGGGCAGCAGCACACCCTGCAGGATGGCCTCTTCCAGCAGGTCGCGGACGTGCGGCGCGGTGCGGCCGGCCCGTTGCATGCGATTCAGCGGTGCGAGACCGGCGATGCCGGTGGTCATGGCGCCCGTGGACACGATGCAACTCCCTCCGCGCGAACAGCGAGATCCTATCTGATCGTCCGTTCGACCCAGAGTGTTGCGCGCAGACAACTCCGCAGATCAGGTCGCTTCCCAGCGGTGTTACCGCAAGGCAACACGGCGGAAACGTCGCAGTGATCCTATAGGTTGTGCCGGGAAGCTCGCCGACGGTGGAACGGTGCCCTGCCGGAGCCGGTTGACCGCCCCAACGGGCGGTCCTAAGGTATCCGTATGGCGACGTGTTCCGTTCCGGATCGTGGAATATGAGCTGGTCTGCCGAGCTGACCGAGGCTCTGGGCCGCGACAACGTCATCACCGACCCGGCCCGGCTGCGTACCTACGAGTGCGACGGCCTCACCGGCTACCGCGTCCAGCCGGCGATGGTCGTGTTGCCGCGCACCGCCGACGAGGTGGCCGCCGCGGTCCGGGTGTGCGCCCGGCATGGCGTCCCGTTCGTCGCCCGCGGCGCCGGCACCGGGCTGTCCGGTGGTGCTCTCCCGGTCGCCGACGGCATCGTCGTCTCGCTGCAGAGGCTGCGCCGCATCGTCGAGGTCGACCCGGTCAACCTGCGCGCCGTCGTCGAGCCGGGCGTCACGAACCTCGATATCAGCAAGGCCGCCGCGCCGTACGGGCTCTACTACGCGCCCGACCCGTCCAGCCAGCAGGTCTGCACCATCGGCGGCAACGTCGCGGAGAACTCCGGCGGCGCGCACTGCCTGAAGTACGGCTTCACCGTCAACCACGTGCTGGCCGCGGAGGTCGTGCTGGCCGACGGCACCGTCACCCGGCTGGGTGGCGACTCCGCGCAGTTGCCCGGCTACGACCTGCTCGGCGCGTTCATCGGCTCCGAGGGCACGCTCGGCATCGTCACGCAGGTCACCGTGCGGCTGCTGGCCAAGCCGGCCGCCGTCCGCACGATGGTGGCCGACTTCGCGACGGTGGCCGGCGCCGGCGACGCGGTCACCGGCATCGTCGCGGCGGGCATCGTCCCGGCGGCGGTGGAGATGCTCGACAACCTCGCGATCCAGGCGGTCGCCGCGTCGACCGAGAGCGTCTACACGCCCGACACCGCCGCCGCGCTGGTGGTCGAGCTGGACGGCCCGCCTGACGACGTCGCCGAGCAGTTCGACGAGGTGCAGGAGATCTGCCGCCGGCACGGCAGCACGAAGATCATGCTGGCGAGGGACGCCGAGCATCGGGCGCTGATCTGGACGGGCCGCAAGGCGGCGTTCGCCGCGGTCGGGCGGATCAGCCCCAACTACTTCGTTCAGGACGGCGTCGTGCCGCGCGGGCGGCTGGCCGAGGTGCTCGGCCGCATCGCCGCGATGGCCGACGACGCCGGCATCCGGGTCGCGAACGTCTTCCACGCCGGTGACGGCAACCTGCACCCGCTGGTGCTCTACAGCGAGGCCGAGGGGCAGCACGACCGCGCCGAGCGGCTGTCCACCGAGATCGCGGAGCTGTGCGTCGAGCTGGGCGGGTCGCTGTCGGGCGAGCACGGCATCGGCGCGGACAAGGCCTGCTCGATGCCGCGGATGTTCGGCGAGGACGACCTCGCGACGATGCTGCGGCTGCGTTCGGCCTTCGACCCCGACGGCCTGTGCAACCCGGGCAAGGTGTTCCCGACGCCGCGGCTGTGCGGCGAGCGGCCCGGGCCGTACCGCCCGCACCCGCTGGAGGAGGCCGGGGTGATCGAGCGGCTATGAGCACCGTGACGACGTACCGGCCTGCGAGCCTGGCCGAGCTGCGTGACGCCTTGGCGGACAGCGCCCGGGCGGGCGAGCCCTTGGCCGTCGCCGGGGCCGGCACCGCCGCGGACTGGGGCGGCGAGCCGACGTACGACGCCGTCCTCGACACCACCGCGATGAGTGGCCTGATCAGCTACAACCCGACGGACATGACGGTGGCCGTGCAGGCCGGCATGCCGTTCGCCGCGCTGCAGGAGACGCTGGCCGCGCACGCCCAGTGGGTGGCGCTCGACCCGGCCCGCGCGAGTGACGGCGCCACCGTCGGCGGGCTGGTGGCTACGGCCGACGCCGGTCCGGTGCGGCACACGTTCGGCACGTCGCGCGACTGCGTCATCGGCGTGACGGTGGTGCTGGCCGACGCGACGGTGGCGCGCTCCGGCGGACACGTCATCAAGAACGTCGCCGGCTACGACCTCGCCAAGCTGTTCCACGGTTCGCTCGGCACACTGGGCGTGTTGGCCGAGGTGGTGCTCCGCGTGCATCCGCGCGCGGCGGCGACGGCGACGCTGGCGGTCCCGTGCGACGCGGCCGCGGCGTTCGAGCTCGGCGGCCGGCTGATCCACGGTTCGCTCGAGCCGGTCGCCGTCGAGTGGTGTGACGGGACGCTGCTCGCCCGGTTCGACGGGACGGCCGGCGGCGTCGACGACCGCGGCCGCCGGGCGACGGCGCTGGCCGGTGCCGACGCGCAGTGGCTGCCCGGCGACGACGAGCGGGCCGCCACGCACTGGCAGGGCGTCGCCGGCCTCGTCCGCGGCATCGACGGCGACACCGTCGTCCGCCTCGGCACGGCGCCCGACCGCACCCCGGCGCTGGCCGGCCTGGTCACCCGCGAGGCTGCCGCGCACGCCGTCGACGCCGCGATGACCAGCAGCCCGTTCGCCGGCGCGCACACCGTCCGGCTGCGCGGCGGTACCGCGGCCGCGCACGCCGCCGTCGTCACCGCGCTGCGCGCCGATTACCCGGCCACCACCGTCTGCCGCTGGGCCGCCGGCCTGCGCGTCGAGCTGCCCGCGTGGGGCGCGCCGCCGCCCGCCGTCGCCGTGCTGCGCGCCGTCAAACGCGCCTTCGACCCCGACGACCGGCTCGGCAACGGAAGGTTCGCGCCATGGTTCTGACGCCGGGCGGCTCCGGCTCGTTCGATGCGCACCACCCGCCGCGGCGCGAGCTGCTGGACGACTGCGTGCACTGCGGGTTCTGCCTGCCCAGCTGCCCGACGTACGCGGTCGGCGGCGAGGAGATGGACTCGCCGCGCGGGCGCATCTACCTGATCGATCTCGCCCAGCGCGGCGAGATCCCGCTCGACCGCACCATCGCCGGGCACATCGACTCCTGCCTGGGCTGCCTGGCCTGCGTGCCGGCCTGCCCGTCGGGCGTCCAGTACGACCTGCTGCTGGAGGCGACGCGGCCGCAGCTGGAGCGGCACGTCCCGCGCACCCGGCGGGAGCGGCTGGTGCGCCGGGCGATCTTCGCGGTGTTCCCGTACCCGGCGCGGATGCGGGTCGCCGCGCTGTTCGGCGTGCTGTACCGGCGCCTCGGGCTGCGCGCGCTGGCGCACCGGCTCGGCATCGTGGACCGCCTGCCGGCCGAGCTGCGCGCCGCCGAGGACCTCCTGCCGCCGGTGCCGGTCCGGTCGCTGTTCCGCCGGCTGGGGCCGGTCACCCCGGCGGCGGGGGAGCGGCGGCTGCGGGTGGCCCTGCTCGAGGGCTGCGCCCAGCGGGTGCTGTTCGGCGACGTCAACGCCGCGACCGCGCGGGTGCTGGCGGCCGAGGGCTGCGAGGTCGTCGTGCCGCAGGGTCAGCAGTGCTGTGGTGCGCTGAACCTGCACGCCGGCCTCGAGGACGACGCCGCCGCCCGGGCGCGCAAGCTCATCGACACGTTCGAGCAGGCGAACGCCGACGTCGTGGTCGTCAACGTCGCCGGCTGCGGCTCGTCGATGAAGGAGTACGACCGGCTGCTCGCCGACGACCCCGCCTATGCCGAGCGCGCGGCCCGGTTCGCCGCGTCCGTCCGCGACGTCAACGAGCTGCTGGCCGAGCTGGAACCGCGCGCGGTGCGGCACCCCGTCCAGGCCAAGGTCGCCTACCACGACGCCTGCCACCTGGCCAATGCCCAGCGCATCCGCCGGCAGCCGCGCGACCTGCTGCGCGCCGTCCCCGGCGTCGAGGTCACCGACGTCCCGGAGGCGGACATCTGCTGCGGGTCGGCCGGCATCTACAACCTCGTGCAGCCTGAGACCGCCGAGGAGCTGGGCCGGCGCAAGGCGGCGAGCCTCGAGTCGGCCGCGCCCGACGTCATCGCCACCGCGAACGCCGGATGCCTGCTGCAGGTGCGCCGCTTCCTCAGCACGGACATCCCGCTGGTGCACCCGATCGAGATCCTGGACGCCTCGATCCGCGGGGCGCCGCTGGACAAGGCGCGACGGTGACCGCGTCAGGCCCGGGCCTGGCCGCTGAGCTGCTCGGAGAGGTCGCGGGCTGCCCGGGTCAGCAACGGGACGGCGCGGGCGACGAGGTCGTCGGTGACGCGGGTGGCCGGGCCGGAGATGGACAGCGCCAGCTTCGACGGCGCGTCGGGCACGGCGACGGCGACGCAGCGCACGCCGATCTCCTGCTCGCCCTCGTCGACGGCGTAGCCGCGGCCGGCCGTGCGGGTGAGCTCGCGGCCGAACTCGGCGGGGTCGGTGATGGTGTGCTCGGTCTGCTGCGCCATGCCGGTGCGCTGCAGCATCTCGCGCACCGTCCGCTCCGGCAGGGTGGCCAGCACGGCCTTGCCGACTGCGGTGCAGTGCGGCCAGACCCGGCGGCCGACCTCGGTGAACATCCGCATGGAATGGCGCGACGGCACCTGCGCCACGTATACGATCTGGTCACCGTCGAGCATCGCGAGGTTCGCCGACTCGCCCAGCTCGTCGACCAGGTGAGTGAGCTGCGGCCGTGCCCACGTGCTGAGCATGGTCGAGGAGCTCTCGCCGAGCCTGATCAGGCGCGGCCCGAGGGCGTAGCGTCGCGACGGCTCCTGACGCAGGTAGCCGAGGTCGACGAGCGTACGGACGATGCGGTGGATGGTCGGCAGCGGCAGCTGCGAGGCCGTGGCCAGCTGGGACAACCCCATGCTGCCGCCGTGGTCGGCCATGGTCTCGAGCAGGCCGAAGGCACGCTCGACCGACTGCACGCCACCCGAGCGAGCCCGCGACGAGTCGGTTTCCACACAGCAGACACTAACATCCGCAATGCAAAATTTTCTGATTTGGGCCGTCGCTGGCGGCCACAACCACACACTGGAGATGAGATGGCAACGCCCAGCCCGGGATACGCGATCACGGTCCGCGTCGAGGCGCCGTCCTCGTCGACGGCCACCAGCGGCCTGGCCGCCGCCGTCAGCGCGGCCGGCGGCGCGCTGACCGCCCTCGACGTCGTCGAGTCCTTCGCCGACCGCCTCGTCGTCGACGTCACCTGCGACGCCGTCGACTCCGACCACGGCGAGTCGATCACCAAGGCGCTGACACAGGTCGACGGCGTCACGGTCCGGAAGGTGAGCGACCGGACGTTCCTCATCCACCTCGGCGGCAAGCTCGAGGTCAACCCGAAGGTCCCGCTCAAGCACCGCGACGACCTCTCCCGCGCCTACACCCCCGGCGTCGCCCGGGTCTGCCTGGCGATCGCCGAGAACCCCGAGGACGCCCGCCGGCTCACCATCAAGCGCAACACCGTCGCCGTCGTCACCGACGGGTCGGCCGTCCTCGGGCTGGGCAACATCGGCCCGGCGGCCGCGCTCCCGGTCATGGAGGGCAAGGCGGCGCTGTTCAAGCAGTTCGGCGGCGTCGACGCCTGGCCGGTCTGCCTCGACACCCAGGACCCCGACGAGATCGTCTCGATCGTCAGGGCGCTCGCCCCGGTCTACGGCGGCATCAACCTCGAGGACATCTCCGCGCCGCGCTGCTTCGAGATCGAGGCGCGGCTGCGCGAGCTGCTCGACATCCCCGTCTTCCACGACGACCAGCACGGCACCGCGATCGTGGTGCTGGCGGCGCTCTACAACGCGCTGCGTGTGGTCGGGAAGCCGCTCGACGGCGTGCGTGTGGTCGTGAGCGGCGTTGGCGCGGCCGGCCACGCGATCATCCGGCTGCTGCACGCCCAGGGCGTCACCGACATCGTCGCCTGCGACCGCCACGGCGCCGTCCACCCCGACGGCGAGGGCCGCGACGAGTTCCGCCGCTGGATCGCCCAGAACACCAACCCGCGCGGCGCGACCGGCTCGCTGCGCGAGGTGCTGGCCGGCGCCGACGTGTTCATCGGCGTCTCCGGCCCGAACCTGCTCACCGGCGAGGACATCGCGACGATGGCGCCCGACGCGATCGTGTTCGCGCTGGCCAACCCCGACCCCGAGGTCGACCCGATCGCCGCGCGCGAGCATGCCGCCGTCGTCGCCACCGGCCGATCGGACTTCCCGAACCAGATCAACAACGTGCTGGCCTTCCCCGGGTTCTTCCGCGGCATGCTCGACGCCGGTGCGCACGAGATCACCGACGCCGCCATGCTGGCCGCCGCCCGGGCCATCGCCGACGCCGTCGGCCCGGAGCAGGTGAACGCCAGCTACATCGTCCCGTCGGTGTTCGACCCCGAGGTCGCCCCGGCCGTCGCCGCCGCCGTCAAGCACGCCGCCCACGCGAACTAGTTCGAATCGTTCTGGTCAGTGGTCTGGGCTCGCCCACCCCCACCGGTCGGCGCAGTCCGGCTGGAGGCCGGGCGTGAGGGACACTCGCGGAGCGTCACGAAATTCGTGACGTTTGCCATCTGCATTCACGCGAGCGCCTGACAGCCTCGCTCGAAACGCGAGACCCGCCGCCCGGCACATCCGGACGGCGGGTCTCGCGTTGCGGCATCCCGCGACGGTGTCAGGGCATGCGCTCGTAGGCGGGCAGGGTGAGGAAGTCGGTGTAGTCGTCGGCCAGGGCGAGGTCGGTGAAGGTGGCCCTGGCCTCGGCCCAGTGACCGCCGCCGAACGCGTCGGCGCCGATGCGCTGCTCGATGGCCGCGCACTCCTCGTCGATGAGGCGCTGGACCAGCTCGGGGGTGACCCGCTGGCCGTCGGCCAGTTCGACGCCGTTGTGCAGCCACTGCCAGACCTGGCTGCGGCTGATCTCGGCGGTCGCGGCGTCCTCCATGAGGTTGTTGATGCCGACGGCGCCGGTGCCGCCCAGCCAGTGGGCGAGGTACTGGATGCCGACGGAGATGTTGCTGCGCAGGCCGGCCTCGGTGACGTCGCCGGGCGTCGAGGCGACGTCGAGCAGCTGGGCGGCGGTGACGTGGACGTCGTCGCGGGCGCGGTCGATCTGGTTCGGGCGGTCGCCGAGGACGGCGGTGAACGCCTCGCGGCAGACCTCGACCATGCCCGGGTGGGCCACCCAGGAGCCGTCGAAGCCGTCGCCGGCCTCGCGGGTCTTGTCGTCCTTCACCTTGGCGAACGCGGCCTCGTTGATCTCCGGGTCGCGGCTGGGGATGAACGCGGCCATGCCGCCGATGGCGTGCGCGCCGCGCTTGTGGCACGTGCGCACCAGCAGCTCGGTATAGGCGCGCATGAACGGCACCGTCATGGTGACGGAGTTGCGGTCGGGCAGGACGAAGTCGGTGCCGCGGGTGCGGTGGGTCTTGATGACGCTGAACATGTAGTCCCAGCGGCCGGCGTTGAGCCCCGCGGAGTGCTCGCGCAGCTCGTAGAGGATCTCCTCCATCTCGAACGCCGCCGGGTAGGTCTCGATGAGGACGGTCGCGCGGATGGTGCCGCGCGGGATGCCCAGCGCCTCCTGGCCGATGACGAACGCCTCGTTCCACAGGCGCGCCTCGAGGTGGCTCTCCATCTTCGGCAGGTAGAAGTACGGCCCCTGGCCGCGGTCGAGCTGCTTGCGCCCGCTGGTGGCGAGGTACAGCGCGAAGTCGACCAGCCCGCCCGACGTCGGCTCGCCGTCGACGGTGATGTGCTTCTCGGGCAGGTGCCAGCCGCGCGGCCGGACGACGATGGTGGCCAGCGGCTGGTCGGTGCGCAGCGCGTAGTGCTTGCCGTCGGGGTTGGTGAACTCGATCGTCGCGTCGATGGCGTCGCTCAGGTTGAGCTGCCCCTGGACGACGTTCTCCCACAGCGGCGTGTTGGCGTCCTCCTGGTCGGCCAGCCACACCTTGGCGCCGGAGTTGAGCGCGTTGATGGTCATCTTGCGGTCGGTCGGACCGGTGATCTCGACCCGGCGGTCCTCCAGGCCCGGCGCCGGCGGCGCGACCCGCCACGAGTCGTCCTCGCGGACGTCCTTGGTCTCGGCGAGGAAGTCGAGGTCGGCGCCCGCGGCCACGGCGGCGGTCCGTTCGGCGCGACGGCGCAGCAAATCGAGGCGGCGCGGGTTCAGCTCCCGGTGCAACCGCTCGATCAGGGCCAGCGCGGCAGGGGTCAACACCTCGTCGAACCGTTCGTGCATCGGACCGGTGACCTCGATACCCGCCATCGTGCGCTCCTCGAAATTCCGCGATTCGGAAACTGCTATCTGTATAACAGAATACGAGGGGCGTGAAGGGGTGGTCAACCGGGATGCGCGATGCGGGTCAGGCGACGGCCCCCGGACCGTGGGTGGAACGGTCCGAGGGCCGACGGATCGGGGGCGGCGGTCAGTCGCGACGGGTCAGAAGGCGGCCTCGTCGAGGTCCATGAGGGCGTTGTCGGTGGCCTCGGCCACGGCCCGCTCGGCCGCGAGCCGCGGCAGCACCTGCCGGGCGAAGAACTGCGCGGCCGCCACCTTGCCCTCGTAGAACGCCTGGTCCTTCTCGGCGACCTCGCCGTCGAGCCTGGTCAGGGCCACGGCAGCCTGACGGAGCAGCAGCCAGGCGACCACGAGGTCGCCGGCGCCGAGCAGCAGCCGGGTGGTGTTGAGGCCGACCTTGTAGACGTTGCGGACGTCGCCGCCCTCGGTGCGCTCGTCGGCGGACATGAGGAAGCCGACCATCGTGCCGAGGATGCCCTGGACGTCGGCCAGCGCCTTGGCCAGCAGCTCGCGCTCGACCTTCAACCGGCCGCCGCCCAACTCGTCGTCGACGGTCTGCTGGATCTGCTGCGACAGCCAGCCGAGGGCCTGGCCGTTGTCGCGGACGATCTTGCGGAAGAAGAAGTCCTGACCCTGGATGGCCGTGGTGCCCTCGTACAGGGTGTCGATCTTGGCGTCGCGGACGTACTGCTCGAGCGGGTAGTCCTGCAGGAAGCCCGAGCCGCCGAAGGTCTGCAGCGACTCCGAGCCGAGCAGCACCCACGACCGCTCCGAGCCGTAGCCCTTGACGATCGGCAGCAGCAGGTCGTTGACGCGCTCGGCGTTCTCGTCGGTCTCGCCGCGCGCCGCCGCGGCCGCGACGGCGTCCTGCATGGTGGCGGTGTAGAGGACCAGCGCCCGCATGCCCTCGGCGTGCGCCTTCTGGGTCATCAGCGAGCGGCGGACGTCGGGGTGGTGGGTGATGGTGACGCGGGGCGCGGTCTTGTCGTTGGCCCGGGTGAGGTCGGCGCCCTGGACGCGCTCCTTGGCGTAGTCGAGCGCGTTGAGGTAGCCGGAGGAGAGCGTCGCGATGGCCTTCGTGCCGACCATCATGCGGGCGTACTCGATGACCTGGAACATCTGCGCGATGCCGTCGTGGACGTCGCCGAGCAGCCAGCCCGTGGCCGGCTCGCCGTCGCCGAAGGTGAGCTCGCAGGTCGTCGAGACCTTGAGGCCCATCTTCTTCTCGACGTTGGTGGCGTAGACGCCGTTGCGCTCGCCCAGTTCGCCGGTCGCGGGGTCGAACCGGATCTTCGGCACCACGAACAGCGACAGCCCCTTGGTGCCCGGGCCGCCGGCACCCTCGACGCCGACCGGCCGGGCGAGCACGAGGTGGACGATGTTCTCGCTCATGTCGTGCTCGCCGGAGGTGATGAAGCGCTTGACGCCCTCGACGTGCCAGGTGCCGTCGGGCTGCGGGTACGCCTTGGTGGTGCCGGCACCGACGTCGGAGCCGGCGTCGGGCTCGGTGAGCACCATGGTGGCCGCCCACTGCCGCTCGATCATGATCTCGGCGATGCGCTTCTGCGCCTCGGTGGCGTTGCGCCAGATGACGCTGGCGAACGACGGGCCCGACGCGTACATCCAGGCGGCGGCGTTGGAGCCGAGGATCAGCTCGGCGGCGCCCCAGAACACCGACGGCGGCAGCGGCGTGCCGCCCAGGCCCTCGGGCAGCGCGAAGCGCCAGAGCTCGGAGTCCATCAGCGCGGCGAAGCTCTTCTTGAACGCCTCGGGGAGCGCGACGGTGCGGGCGGCGGGGTCGTAGACCGGCGGCGTGCGGTCGGACTCGACGTACGAGGCGGCGAGGTCTTCGCGGCTCATGCGGTCGACCTCGGCCAGGATGCTGCGCACGGTGTCGGCGTCGAACTCCTCGTAGCGCCCGCTGCCCAACTGCGCGTCGCTGCCGAACACGTCGAACAGCGCGAACTCGATGTCGCGCAGGTTGGACCTGTAGTGGCTCATCGCATCCTCCGTCAGCACGTTGCTACCAGCCGGTAACTCCATGGTGCTACTTGTCGGTAACTTCGCGCAACCCAGGAACGGCGGAGGCCCGGCGTCCGTCCCATGGATATGCGACGACTAGGAACCCTCGCTGCGGTGGCCAGCATCGCCTTGCTGGCGGCCTGTGGCGGTAACGACAGCGGCGACGACACCACCGCCGTCCCTGGCGACTCTGGATCCGACGGCTCCACCGAACCGGCTGTGCCGATCGTCGGCAGCCGGTGGGTGCTCGAGGAACTGCAGGCCGCCGGCGCGACGGTCGCGGGCCAGTCCGACCCGGAGGCATATTTCGAGATCGACGAGAACGGCGACGTCACCGGCACGACCGGCTGCAACGGCTTCAGCGGGTCGGCTGAGGTGGGCGACGCCAGCATCACCTTCCAGCCGCTCATCTCGACCCGCCGCGGCTGCTCCGGCGAGCTCGGCCAGATCGACACCCACATGCTGGCGGTGCTCAACGGCGAGGTCACGGTCGAGGTGACCGGCGACGCCCTGACGCTCACCAACACCGAGGGCGACTCGCTGAGCCTGCTCGCCTCCGACGCTCCGTCCACCGACCTCTGACATGCGACGCCCAGCGGGTGCCCTCTGCCTGCTGGGCGTCCTGATGCTCCTGGCCGCCTGCGGCGACTCCGCCGCAGGCACGGACGGTGGCGACGGCGGCGGCAACGAGCTGACCGGCCGCACCTTCGTCTCCACCGAGGACGTCGGCATCCCCGGCGGCGGCCCGCTGGACCTCACCTTCACCGACGACGGCCGGCTGCTGGCCACGGCCGGCTGCAACAGCGCCAACGGGCCGGTCGAGCTGTCCGGCGGCCGGCTCGTCAGCGACCTCGGCCTGACGGAGATGGGCTGCGAGCCCGCCGTCATGGCCTCCGACGAGTGGCTGGTCGAGCTGCTGTCCGCCGAGCCGGCCTGGGAGCTGGCCGACGACGTGCTGGTGCTCACGGCGGGCGACCAGACGGTGTCGTTGACCGACCGCGACGTGCTGGAGCCGCCGGTCGAGCTGACCGGCCGGCAATGGGACATCGACGGGCTCACCGACGGCGCGACGGCATCGTCCGTGCCGGTGGGCGTCACGCCGTTCCTGCGCATCGACGGCGATGCCCTGACCGGCCACACCGGCTGCAACGCCATCGACGGCACCGTCACGATCGACGGCGACACCCTCACGGTCGCCGACCTCGGCATGACCGACATGGCCTGTAACGGCGCGACGGGGTACGTCGAGGACGTCGTGCTCGCGGCGCTGGACGGCGCGGTCCGGTTCTCCATCACGGCCGACCGGTTGTCGCTGGAGGCGCCGAGCGGGTTCGGGGTGCAGGCGGTGTCCGCCGGTTGACCGAAGGCGGCGCCGTTTGTCACGGTTCGGCGCGGCTTTCCACAACTGATCCACAACCTGTGGGTCACGCTGCGTATCGACGCGTTGGTGCTCGCGTCGGCGCAGGTGAAAGACCCCTCGGGCCCTTACCCCGAGGGGTCTTCTTGATTCTTATCGCATCCGCGGATGAACGCCGCGTAACGACACGGCGTATCGCCGGGATCGCTTCGAGCTGGTCCGTCCGTATACAACCGCTTTGCCGTTGCCGTTACATTGATCACCGACAACGGCGAGGATGAGATGGCCGGACCGGGAGGCAGCGTGCGCGACAGGCTCAGCCGGGCCGAGTCAGCGCTGCGGGCGGCCGTGGCGCGCGGCGGCGAGGCCGACCTCGGACGCGACATCGATCCCCGCTCCGTCGAGTCCGCCGACGCGTGGGACGAGTCGCGTACCGTCCGGGCCCGCATCGTCGACGAGCTGCTCCGCGACCCCGGCGGGGTGCCCGGCGCCGCCGTCCGGCTCACCGGCGCGCGCATCACCGGCGGCCTGCAGCTGCGCTACGGGCGCCTGGAGCGGCCGCTGCGGCTGGACATGTGCTGGATCGACGACCTCCTCGCGCTCGCGGAGCTGACCGCGGCCGGCGTCGAGCTGGTCCGCTGCCGGGTGCCCGACCTGCGTGCGGAGTCCGTCGACGTGCAGAACGCGCTGTCGGTCCGCGAGTGCCTGGTCGGCTCGGTGAGCATGGTCGACACCCACGTGCACCGGTCGGCGTCGTTCGAGGACAGCCGTTTCCAGGGTCACTCCACGCTGTTCCACGCCCGCAACCTCAGCGTCGGCGGCGACCTGCTGCTCACCCGCGCGCGGCTGTTCGCGTCGTCCGGCGAGGCCGTCGACGCCGAGCGGCTGCGGGTCGACGGCGGCCTCGGCCTGGTCGGCGCGCGGGTCCGCGGCCCGATCGTGCTGTCGGGCGCGACGGTGGCCGGCCGGGTCGACCTCACCGACGCCGTCCTGCGCAACCGGCACGGTGTCGCGCTGGACGCCCGCCGGCTGGTCGCGGGCGGCGTGCAGGGCCGCGGCCTGCGCTGCAGCGGCGCCATCGACCTCGGCCATGCGACCATCGCCGGCAGCGTCGTGTTCGACGCCGCGGTGCTGGCCAACCCCGGCGGCGACGCGCTGATCGCCAGCGACATCGAGGCCGACCGGCTGGAGGCCGAGAACGGCACCCGCATCCTCGGCCGCATGCTGATCCCACGCGGGGTCGTCCGCGACACCCTCGCGCTGAGCGGCGTCGAGATCAGCAACCCCGGCGGGTACGCGCTGGTCGGCATCGGCGCCGCGGTCGGCTCCCTGGTGGCCGACCGCGCCCGGCTGGTCGGCCGCGTCATGCTGGACGAGATGGAGGCGACGTCGGTCCGGCTCGTCGGCACCCGGGTCACCAACCCGGACGACTCGTGGGCGGTGAGCCTGCAGTCGGCGACGGTCCGTCGCGACCTCAACCTCGAGCGGCTGTCCGCCATGGGCGGGCTGAACATCAAGGGCATCCGGGTCGGCGCGGCGGTCTTCCTCAGCGGCGCGAACCTCGACGGCGGCTACCGCGCGCTGGCCGCGTCGCGGGCCGTGATCGGCGAGCGGCTGGTGCTCGGCCGGCGGTTCCGCTGCCGCGGCGACATCGACCTCGCCCACGCCGACCTCGGCAAGAGCCTGGCCATGGACGGCGTCCGGGTGCAGGGTCAGCTGCGGCTGTTCCAGGCCCGGGTCCGCAGCGACGTGCTGCTGCGCGGCGCCTACATCGAGGCGTCCGGCATGGGCGTCGACGCCATCGGGCTGCGGGTCGACGGCCGGTTCACCGCCCGCGGCATGGTCTGCGACGGCGCCGTCCGGCTCACCGCGGCGGTCGCTGACAGCGTCGTGCTGACCGGCGCGCAGATCTACAACCCCGACGGCAACGCGCTGATCGCGCCGCGCATCGACGTCCGCGGCGACCTCGTCGTCGGCAACGACCCGTACTCCACCGACCTCGGCGGCTTCTGGGCCGACGGCGGCGTCGTCATGCGCGACGGCAAGGTCGGCGGCGACCTCGTGTTCGACGGCGCCGAGTTGCGCCGCCCCGACCATCGGGCGCTCGACGGCACCGGCATGCAGGTGGGCGGCAAGGTCTCGTTCGAGCGGGCCGAGATCGAGGGCACCGTCTCCTTCGACCAGGCGCACGTGCGGCGCCGGTTCGTGCTCAGCGGCTCGACGCTGGCCGGGCACGGCGTCGGGTCGGCCGACGGGTCGATCGTGTTCAGTGCGATCCAGGCGACGTCCGACGAGTTCCTCGTCGACGGCGGCGAGTTCCGCGGCGCGCTGCGGCTCACCGGGTCGACCTTCTCGGCCGGGCTGAGCCTGCGCCATGCGCGCTTCGCCGCGCCCGGACGGACGGCACTGCTGCTGCCGGAGGTCCGCTGTGGGGTGTTCCGGCTGACCCGGCTTGACGTCGACGGCGCGGTCGTGCTCGCGCGGACGCGGGTGGGCGGCGACCTCATCCTCGACGGCGGCCGCTATCACCACCCGGGCCGGATCGCCGTCGACGCCGCCCAGGTCGTGGTCGGCAGCTCGTTCCAGCTCCGCGACGCCGAGCTGACCGGCGGTGTGGCGCTGCGGCGGGCCGAGGTGGGCTTCAGCGTCGTGCTGACCGACGTGCACGGCGTGATCGGCGAGCGCAACGACGGCCGGGTGCCCGTCGGGGAGATCGTCGCGGCCGCCGGGCTCAAGGTCGAGGGCAACCTGGAGTGCCGCGACGTCGAGCTGACCGGGCAGTTCTCGCTGGCCGAGGTGGCCCTGACCGGCCGGCTGCTGGTCCGCGGCCGCACCACGCTGACGAACCCGGGCCGCACCGCGGTGTTCGCGCCGAACCTGCAGGTGTCCGGGGCGGTCGAGCTCGGCTCGCGGCGCTCCACCGGCAACGGCCCCCTGACCATCGTCGGCGAGGTGCGCCTGGACCGCGCGCACATCGGCGAGCTCTCCTGCGAACAGGTCACCATCAGCCAGGACCACACCGCCGACGCCCCGAAGGCCGGCACCGAGCAGGAGCGGCCGCTGGTCAGCCTGCACGAGGCCGTGGTGGCCCGGCGGATCCTCATGAACGACCTGAACGTCGCCGCCACCACGGCGCGTGAGGCGCGGACGCTGATCGACCTGTCCGAGCTGCAGGCCGGCACGGTCGAGCTGCCGGCCGGCGAGATCGCCGTCGACCTGCGCGAGTCCGAGGTCCGCACGCTGGTGATGGACCCCACCGACACGTCGATGGTGATGCTGTCCGGCCTGACCTTCGACGACCCCGGCGACGCCGACGTCGAGACCGCGCTCGCCTGGCTGCGCCGCGACCCCACCGGTTACCAGCACCAGGTGTACGAGCAGCTGGCCAACCACTACCGCCGCTCCGGCGACGACGCCGCCGCGCGCACCGTATTGCTGGCCCGGCTCCGGCACCGCCGCGACCTGCTCGGCACGTCGTCGCTGGGCCAGCTGCTGATGAAGGGCTGGGGTTACCTGCAGGACTACACCGTCGGCTTCGGCTATCGGCCCGGCCTGGCGGCGCTCTGGTTCGTCGGCCTGCTGCTGTTCGGCACGGTGTACTTCTGGGGCAAGGAGCTGGACCCGGTCGAGGTGAACGTCCACCCGACGTTCAACCCGATCGGCTACACGCTCGACCTGCTGATCCCGATCCTGAGTCTCGGCCAGGACGCCGCGTGGGACCCGCGCGGGATGGATCTGGTCGTGGCCTACGGGCTCGTCTTCTGCGGCGCGGTGCTCGCCACGACCGTCGTCGCGGCCGTCACACGGGTGCTGAACCGGCGGTGAAGTCCGCCGAGTTGTCCACAGATTCTGTGCACAGGGGTGTGGGTAACGGACGGCTCACGCTCAGCCTCTTGTGGACAGCCTTGTGGGTGACGAAAGGGCCCGGAAATCTTCGCCGAACCCCTTGTGCGGCGTGCGCGACAGGACTAGAAATACTCCATCGTCATCGACGAGTTCGGAGCCGGAAAGCCGGGGTGACCTGGTCAAAGGCACTGAACGAGTCGAGGGCGGGCCGGAAGGATAACGGCAGTTCGCCACGTCGGGGCAACCCGACGAACCGCACACCGATGCGCGGGGCGGCTGACGGAGCCAGCCGGCAGACCGGAAGGGCAGTGGAGCACCCACGGGCAACCGTGAGAGCACCGCCGCTCGAGCTGCCGTCATCGGAGGTGGCGAGCATCCGGCCGGTTCATCCGGCGGTGATGGTTCTGGTCGACTGAGAAGGCCCCTCGGACCCTTACTCCGAGGGGCCTTCGCCTTTGTCCGGCTGCGCAAATTCGATTGCCGCCGGCGACCCGCGGCCGGTAGACAGGGCCGGTGATCAACCTAGCAGCCGTGGCCACCACGCCCACGCTGACCGGCGAGCGCATTCGGCTGGTCCCGCTCGGCCCCGAGCACGCCGCGGCCCTGTTCGAGTCGCTGCACGATCCCGAGTCGATGCGGCTCACCGGCACCCACCGCACGTTCACCCGGGCCGATATCGACGCCTACTGCGCCAGCCGGGCCGAGCAGGACGAGCGGCTCGACTGGGTCATCGAAGACGCCGTCACGGGTGAGTACGCCGGCGGCATCGCCGTCAACGACATCGACGCCGACAACGAGACCGCCGGCTTCCGCATCGACCTCATCGAGACGTACCGTGGCCGGGGCCTCGGCCCGGAGGCGATCGAGCTGATGCTGCGCCACCTGTTCGACGAGGTCGGCGTCCATCGGGTCGACCTCGAGGTGTACGCGTTCAACCCGCGGGCGCAGCGCTCCTACGAGAAGTGCGGGTTCGTCGTCGAGGGCCGGATGCGCGAGTCGCTGCTGTGGGACGGCCAGCGGGTCGATACCATCGTCATGGGCCTGCTCCGGCCCGACTGGCTGGCCCGCCGCAGCGTCTGAGGTGGGGCTGTCCCCCCGGTGAAGCCGCCGGTCAGCGCCATGGGTACCGCGCCGCCCGCTCCGTAGCGTCGAACCCGACGTCGCGCACCCCGCGCGACCAGGTTCTCGGGAGCAACCGATGTTCGGTCTGGCGGTACGAACCCTGCGGTATCGCATGGGAGCGTTCGTGGCGGCGTTCGTGGCGATGGTCCTCGGCGCCGCCATGGTGATGGCGTGCGGCGGGCTGATGGAGACCGGCATCCGCACCGCCGTGCCGCCGCAGCAGCTGACCGGCGCCGACGTCGTCGTCGCGGGGGAGCAGCGCTACGCCATCCCCGGCACCGACGAGTCGGCGGTGCTGCCCGAGCGGGTGCGCGTCGACGACGACCTGGTCGCGACGGTCGCCGCCGTCGACGGCGTGGCCGCCGCCGAGGGGCACGTGCTGGACGAGCCCGCACCCGCCGGCACCGTCGACGCGATCGCGGTGACGGCCGCGCCCGGCGTCGGCGCGGGTGAGCTGAGCGAGCGCATCGACGCCGCGCTCGACGGCACCGCCACGACGACGCTCACCGGCGACGACCGCGGCCTGGCCGAGCTGCCCGAGGCGCAGGCCAGCAGCGAGGACCTCATCTCGCTGGCCGGGGTGTTCGGCGGCTGGGCGACGATGGTCTCGATGTTCGGCGTGGCGTCGATGCTGGCGCTGTCCATCCAGCAGCGCGGCCGCGAGCTGGCGCTGCTGCGCGCGGTCGGCGGGACGCCCGGCCAGCTGCGCCGCATGGTGCTCGGCGAGACGCTGGTGCTGTCCGTGGTCGCGACGTCCGTCGCGCTGATCCCCGGCCAGTACCTGGGCCGGTTCCTGTTCGAGCGGATGACCGACGCCGGTGTCGTGCCGGCCGGTGTGGAGTTCCGGCAGGGCTGGATCCCGATCGTGTCGGCGGTCGGCGCGGCGCTGATCGCGGCGATCGGCGGCGCGCTGGTCGCGGGCCGCCGGGCGGCCGCCGTCCGGCCCACCCAGGCGCTGACCGAGGCCGACCTGCAGACCCGCACGATGGGTGCGTGGCGCTGGGTGTTCGGGCTGCTGGCGCTGAGCGGCGGCATCGCGCTGGGCGTCGTCACGGTGACGGTGATGAGCGGCCCGCTCACGTCCAGCACGGCCGGCCCCGCGGTGTTCCTGTGGGCCATCGGCCTGGCGCTGCTGGCCCCCGTCCTGACCCGTGCGATGACCGCACTGCTGCAGTGGCCGGTCCGGGCCGTCGCCGGCGTCTCCGGGCACCTGGCCGTGCTCAACGCCCGCGGCCGCACGGCGCGCACGGCCGCCGTCGTCACCCCGATCATCATGCTCACCGGCATCGCCACCGGCACCCTCTACCTGCAGGCCACCGAGGACGCGGTCAACCGCGAGACGTTCACCCGCGGGCTGGTCGCCGACGCCGTCGTGACGTCGTCCGTGTCGGCCGAGCCGGAGCTGGTGGACCGGATCGCCGCGCTGCCGGGCGTCGCCGGCGCCTCCGAGCTGGTCCGCAGCACGGGCTTCGTCGAGTCGCCGCACGACGACTCGCAGAGCGACGAGGGCTGGACGCTGCAGGGCGTCACCGCCGCCGGCGCGGCCGCGACCACCCCGGTCACGACGGTCGACGGCGCGATGACCGACCTGACCGGCGACACCGTCGCGCTGGACGCGGACCACGCGCGGTCGCTCGGGGTCGGCATCGGCGACGAGCTGACGCTGCGGCTGGGCGACGGCGCGGCCGCGACGGTCGAGGTGACCGCGACCTTCGACGCCGCCGACGACTACGACACGCTGCTGCTGCCGGCGGACCTGCTGGCGCCGCACACGACCACCGGCGGCGCGCACGAGATCCTGGTCGCCGCCGACGGCGGGTCGGCCGCTCCCGTCCTGGCCGAGCTGCGCGAGCTGGCCGCGGCGACGCCCGGGCTGGCCGTCGCCGACCGCGCGGCGCTGTTCGACGACTACGGCGACCAGCAGCGCACCCTCGCGTTCGCCAACTACACCATCGTCCTGATGATCGTCGCGTACGCCGCGATCTCGGTGATCAACGTGCTGTCGGCCAGTACCGGCGCGCGGCGGCGCGAGTTCGGGCTGCAACGGCTGACCGGGGCCACCCGCGCCCAGGTGCTGCGGATGGTCAGCGCCGAGGGCGTGCTGGTGGCGGCCGTCGGCATCACGCTCGGCACGCTCGCCTCGGTCGCGACGCTGGTCCCGTTCAGCCTCGCGCGGGCCGACCAGCTGACGCCGTCGGGCTCGCCGCTGATCTACCTGGGCGTGGTGGCCGTGGCGCTGGGGCTGACGCTGACTGCGACACTGCTGCCGGCCTGGCGGGCGCTACGGCAGCGGGCGGCGCAGGCGGCGGCGACGGCCGACTGAGAACCGCGCGGAATGGGCAGTGTCGGCGCTACCCGGGGCGCCTCACCTGCTCCGCGTGGTGTCACCTGATCGGGCACGGCCGGCCGAGATACCGGCGACTCGCCCGGCCGTCCGCAGCGCTTTGCAATGAGCGCTTCCACGCACCACCCCGCTGCGGGGCCGGGCCTCCGGCACGATGGACCATGACGGCTTGGCTGGGTAGATCGTCGTTCAGAGGCCGACATTCCGGACACGCCGGCGACGATCAGCCCAACCAAGCGCGACGCCAGCCGTGCCAAGCTGCGTTCGGCTGAGGGTGGTGCGTCACGGTGCTCATTGCAAGGTGGCCGTTCACGCGCCGCCCAGAACCGGCCGATGCCCAGCCCTAGACCGTGGAGACACACGCTGCCCGTCAGCCGGGCTGCGCGACGCAGAACTCGTTGCCCTCGGGGTCGAGCATCGTGGTCCACCGCTCGTGGACGCTGTGCACGGTGGCCCCGAGGGCGAGCAGCCGGTCGACCTCGGCCTGCTGGTCCGGCGCCTCGACGTCGAGGTGGACGCGGTTCTTGACGGTCTTGGGCTCGGGCACCTGCTGGAAGAACAGCGTCGGGCCGGGGCCGCCGACACCCACCGTGGGGTCGGTCTCGGGGGTGAGGCCGAGCGCGGCCAGCCGCGCGATCTCGGCGTCGTCGTAGGGAAGGACCTCGTAGTCGTCGAGCACGGCGGCCCAGAAGCGGGCCAGGCTCGGGGCGTGTTCGCAGTCGATGACGATCTCACGCAGGGCTGCCATGTGCCCCGACGCTAGACGACCGGAGCCCCGGCCCGCACTGCGGACCGGGGCTCTCGCGACGCCCGGACGTCAGTCGTCGGTCTGGTCGTCGACCTCCGCGTCGGCGGCGTTGCGCTTGATGGAGTCGATGCCGTTCAGCGCGCCGCTCTTGCTGGTGTAGGCCTCGCCGACGGCGATGACCTCGCCGTTGCCGGCCTTCAGGCGGAAGCGGTACTGGTCGGACTTGTCCTTGTAGAGCTCGAACTTCCCAGCCATCGGTGAGACCTTCCTTGTGACGACAACACCTGGCAGCAGCAGCGTAGAGGCAGGGCCGGACCCGCGCCGCACGAACCGGCCCGTGTCGGCTCACGGGCAGCGCGGCACGGGTGCGCTGTACGTCGTGTTGGAGCGGTTGGCCACGTAGTAGTCGGGCACCCAGCGTCCGTCGGCCATCCGGTTCCAGACGGCGCTGGTGCCCACCGCCGTTCCCGTGTTCTGGCACATCACCCACGCCAGCGCTCCAGGCGGCAGCGCAGCGCCGCTGACCGGATATGACACACCCGGTCCGGTGCGCGCGCTGAGCGGTGTGGTGCTGGTGACCTGACCGGGGTACGTGCACCGCTGCAATGGGCTGGAGAATGTCGTGTTCGACGGCGTCGAGACGTAATAGTCTGCGACCCACGCGCCGTTGGTGAGCCGGTCCCACACCGAGCTCGTCCCGACCACCGACCCGAGGCCCTGGCACATCACCGCGAGCGTGCTGCCGGGCGTATGGCTGCTGACAACCGGGTAGGACGTGCCTGGCCCGCTGCGCGCGTTCAGCGACGTCGAGCTGGTCACGCTGTAGCTGCGGGCGGTCGTCGCGACCGGCGCGTCGAGGGCGTCGCTGTCGATGTGGAGTGTGACGCCGCCCCAGGTCTCGCTGTGGTCGCCGAGGTACTGCTTGAGCCGCTGGTGCCCGGCCCACTGCGCATTCGGCGCCGTCGGCCAGCCGCTCAGCGCGGGGTTGCCGTCCCACCGGGCCATCCACACGGCGTCCGGGCGGGCCCAGCTCGAGTTCCCGTAGGACGCGGACAGGTCGCGCAGCCCTGAGTCCTGGTGCACGTACGCCCCGGCCAGGTAGCCGGCGCCGTGCAGCGTGGTCGTCCAGGCGGAGACGTAGCGGCGCACCGCGAGCGCGCAGGTGGCGTCGGTGCGGTCGTAGTGCTCGACGTCGGCGTAGAGGGCGCTGCCAGGCAGCAGGCCCAGGGCGCGTGCCTGGGCGATGGCGTCCTGCGCCTCGGAGGTGCCGTACGCCCCGGCCGTCCCGGCGGTGTAGCGGTGCGGCTTCGTGCCCAGCATGCAGTACGGCTGCCGGCCGAAGTACGTGGGCAGAAGCCGCCAGCCGGCCGCCGTCGCGTCGCGCACCCAGCCGGCGGAGAGGTTCGGCTGGGCACAGCCGCGGTTCACTCCGCCGAAGTAGATGTTGACCGTCCGGTACGACGACGCGAGCCACGTCTTCAGCGCCGAGATCGACGGGGCCGTGCACGTGTCGAACCCGCGCCCGATGGCGAGAGTCGATGCCGACCCGGGCGGATAGTAGACCGGCGAGTCCGGCAGCGCGGCCGCCGTGCTGATGCTCGCGGCCACGAACGTGGCGGCGGCGACGGCGGCCCCCGCCGCCTTGGTGAGTGTGCGCATGATGGACCCCCCGTCCGTCACCATCGAGTCTGCTCCTGCGAACAGGGCGTGAACAGGGAGGTCAGCCTAGTTATCGATCTGCAACCGTGGCGATGGGCGCGTCGAGGGAGTCGCTGTCGATGTTGATGGTGACGCCGCCGTGCGTCTCGTTGTGGTCGCCGAGGTACTGCTTGGCGCGCTGGTGATTCGACCACTGGCTGTCGGGCGCCGTCGGCCACCCGGTGAGCGCCGGGTTGCCGTCCCACCGCGCCATCCAGACGGCGTCGGGACGGGCGTAGTCGGGGGAGTCGTAGACGGCGGACAGGTCGCGCACGCCGGAGTCCTGGTGCACGTACACCCCGGCCAGGTAGCCCGCGTCGTGCAGCGTCGTCGTCCACGCGGAGACGTAGCGGCGGACCGCGGTGATGCACGAGGTGTCGCGGCGGTCGTAGTGCTCGACGTCGGCGTACAGCGCGCTGCCCGGCAGCAGCCCGAGGTGCTGGGCCTGCGCGATGGCGTCCTGCGCGTTCGCGGTGCCGATGGCGGTGGCGTCGGCCTCGGTGAACCGGTGCTCCTTGGTGCCGAGGATGCAGATCGGCTGGTGGCCCATGTAGGTCGGCAGCAGGCCCCAGCCCATGCCGCTGACGGTCTGGACCCACGACGGCGTCAGGTTCGGCTGGCGGCAGCCGCGGTTGATGCCGCCGAAGTAGATGTTGACGGTGGTGTAAGGCGACGTGCCCCACCACGCGTCGAGCGCGGCGACCGACGGTGCGGTGCAGGTGTCGAAGCCGAGGCCGGTGGCGATGGTGGGCTCCGGGAGGCGCGCGTCGGTGGCGCTCACCGGGGCGGCTGCGGTGACGGAGGTGGCGGCGAACAGGACGGTGGCGGCGATGACCGCGTGTCGTCTCCGGGTCATGGAAACAGTCATATCATTGCGGGAGCAACCGGCGATAGGTCCCTTCGGCCAGGTCCGCGGCGATGGACGGCCCCTCCGGCCGCCAGCCGAGCAGGTCGCGCACGCGGCGGGCGCCGATGCGCTGGCGCACCGCCATCCAGTCGGCGATCGGCAGCTCGCGCCGGGCGACGTCCAGCGGCAGCGCCGACGTCGCCTCCGGTGCGCCGATGAGCCGGCCGATCGCCTCGCTCATCTCCTTCGCCGTCGACACGCCACCCACGACGTGCAGCAGGGTCCCGGCGGGCGCGTCCTCGGCGGCCAGCGCGAACGCCCGGCCGAGGTCGTCGACGTGCACGTTGGGCCAGGGGCGGGTCCCCCGGGGCGGGGTACGACGACGCGCCCCGCTCCAGCGCCGTCCGGACCATGATCTCGAGTACGTGGCCCTGGCCGTGCCCGTACACCAGCGGCGGCCGCAGCACGACGCCGTGCCCGGACGCCAGCACTCGCAGCTCCAGCTCGCGCCGCCAGCGCATCGGGGCCGGCGGTTCGACGTCGGTGTCCTCGCCGACCTCGCGGTCGCCGGTGTCGCCGACCACGCCCAGCCCGCTGGTGTAGAGCAACCGCGTGGCCGTGCCGTCGAGCGCGGTGAGCAGGTGGCCGACGGCGGCTCGCTCGGTGGCGACCGCCGCGCCGGTGTCGTCGAGGTACTGCCGCGAGAAGGCGGCGTGCACGACGGCATCGGCGTGCGCCGCGCCGGCCCGCAGCGCGTCGCCGTCGCCGAGCGAGCCCGGCAGCGGCTCGACGCCGGCCGCGACCAGCGCCGCGGTGCTGGCCGGGCTGCGGGCCAGGCCGGTGACGGTGTGCCCGCGCCGGCGAAGCGCCCGCACGACCGCGGCGCCGACGAACCCCGTCGCGCCGGTGACGAAGACCCTCACCGCGGCACCTCTGCCGGGTCGCCTGCCGGCACCGCCCAGGCCGGGTAGCGCGGCGCGGGCGTGGTCAGCGCGTCCAGCCGGGCGACGTCGCCGGCCGGCAGCACGAAGTCGGCGGCGGCGAGGTTCTCGGCCAGTTGCTCGGGACTGCTGGCGCCGACGATGAGCGAGCTGACGCCCGGCCGGGCGAGCAGCCAGCCGTAGGCCACCTGCGCCGGGGTGACGCCGTGCTCGCCGGCCAGCTCGCGCAGCGCGTCGACGACGTCGTATCCGCGCTCGAGGTCGACCGGCGGGACGGCGAAGTCGCGGCGCCGCCCGCCCCCGCCGGACGGGTCGGCCCGGGTGTACTTGCCGGTGAGGAAGCCGCTGGCCAGCGGCGACCAGATCAGCGTGCCCAGGCCCGCCGCGCGCGTGTACGGCAGCAGCTCGTCCTCGGCGTCGCGGCCGACCAGTGAGTAGTAGAGCTGCCCGGACACGAACGGCGCCCAGCCCGCGCGTTCCTGGACGGCGCGCGCCTGGGCCGCGTACCAGGCCGGGAAGTTCGACCAGCCGGTGTAGCGCACCAGGCCGCGGCGGACCAGGTCGTCCAGGGCGCGCAGCGTCTCGTCCAGCGGGGTGTGGAAGTCGGGCAGATGCAGCTGGTAGAGGTCGATCCAGTCGGTGCCGAGCCGGCGCAGCGCCGCCTCGGCGTTGTTGACCACGTGCCGGTACGACAGCGCGCTGCCGTTGACGTCGGGACCGGGACCGTTGAAGACCTTGGTGGCGACGACGACGCGGTCGCGGGCGCCTGACCGCGCCAGTGCGGCGCCGAGGACCTCCTCGCTCGCGCCGTTGCCGTACGCCTCCGCGGTGTCGAAGACGGTGACGCCGGCGTCCAGCGCCACGCCGACCATCCGGTCCGCGTCGCGCTGGCCGACGTCGGCGCGGAAGCCGTTGCCGACCTCGTAGCTGCCGAAGGTCATGGCGCCGAAGGTCAGCCGGGAGACGACGAGACCGGACGTGCCGAGCCGGGTGTAGAGCAATGCCTGTCCTCTCAGGATCGCGCGGTGACGCGCGTGCCGGCCTCGCCGTAGACGAAGCCCTGGGCGGAGTCGATGAAGTCCAGTGGAAAGCCCAGCTCGATGGTGCTGACGTCGTCCAGGCGGGCCAGCGCCTCGTCGGGGAGGACGAGGTCGGCGGCGGCCAGGTTGTCGGTGAGCTGGTCGACGCTGCGGGCGCCGACGATCGGGTGCACGTTCGACCGCCGCGCCATGGTCCAGGCCAAGGCCACCCGCGACGAGGTGACGCCGAGCTCGTCGGCGACGGCGTCGACCTCGCGGGCGATGCGCAGGTCGCGCTCGGAGACGTCGGCGCTCGCCACCCGGCTGGGCGCGGCGGGCGTGCTGCGGGTGAACTTCCCCGTCAGTACGCCGGCGGCCAGCGGCGACCAGACGGCGACGGACAGACCGAGCGCGTCGGCCATGGGCAGCAGGTCGCGTTCGACGTCTCGGCGGGTGAGGCTGTACGGAACCTGGAGCCCGGCGAACGCCGTCCACCCGCGCAGCTCGGCCAGCATGTTGGCGCGCGACACGACCCAGCCCGGGGCGTCGGAGATGCCGACGTAGAGCACCTTGCCAGCGCGGACGGCGTCGTCCAGGGCGCGCATGGTCTCCTCGATCGGCGTGTGCTGGTCCCAGATGTGCACCCAGAGCAGGTCGATGCGGTCGGTACGCAGGCTGGTCAGGCTGTGCTCGAGCGAACGGGTCAGGCTCTTGCGGTGGTTCCCGGACGCGTTCGGG
This sequence comes from Jiangella alkaliphila, assembly GCF_900105925.1. Lineage (NCBI taxonomy): Bacteria > Bacillati > Actinomycetota > Actinomycetes > Jiangellales > Jiangellaceae > Jiangella > Jiangella alkaliphila. The sequence goes on from NZ_LT629791.1 coordinate 1,410,051, forward strand.
TCGCTGCCGTCCAGCGTCAGGGTGTACTTGGTGGCGAGCACGTATCGGTCTCGGTCCTTGCCCAGCAGTTCGCCCAGGATCCGCTCGCTGGCTCCGTCTGTGTATTGGTTGGCGGTGTCGATGACGTTGCCGCCCGCCGCGGCGTACGCGTCGAGCATCGCCCGGCACTCGGCCTCCGCGGCGCCCCAGCCCCAGTCCTCGCCGAACGTCATGGTGCCGAGGAAGAGCTCGGAGACGCGCAGGCCGCTGCGACCGAGCAGTCGATAACGCATGGTGTCCTCTCATCGGACGCTGAACACAGCGTCTAGACAAAGTGTTCAGCTTCGAGCATACGACCCGTCTAGACGAAGTGTCCAGACTGATTGTCCATGGCTGTCGCTAGGCTGACCTCGTGGCGCGGCGACGGGTACCGCCCGCGCGTTCCGGCGACGACCGCGACGTGCGGCGGGCCATCCTGACCGCCACCAAGGATCTGCTCGACGAGCGCCGGTTCGACGAGCTCAGCGTCGCCGACGTGCTCCAGGCGGCGGGCGTCGCGCGCGGCAGCTTCTACTTCTACTTCGAGGGCAAGCACGACGTGCTGGCCGAGCTGATCCGCGAGGCCGTCGGCGTCACCAGCGAGATGGCCGATCCGTGGCTCGAGCATCCGCCCGGCGCCGATCCCGAGCCCGGCGTGCGGGCCGGCATCGAGGGCGGTGCCACCTTCTGGGCCGAGCACGCGGCGCTGCTGCGCGCCGTCGTCGAGAACTGGCACTCCGACCCGCGGCTGCGCGCGCTGTGGCTGGAGCTGATGGGCAGCTACACCGCCATCACCGAGGCGCGCATCCGCGCCGACCAGGAGCGCGGCCTGACGCCGTCGTCGGTCGACCCGCACGATCTCGCCGCGACGCTGACCTGGCTCGGTGAGCGCCTGTACTACCTCGCCGCGCTCGACGTCGAGCCGTTCGGCGACCGGAAGCGGCTGGCCGACGTGCTGACCCACGTGTGGATGTCGGCGCTCTACTCGCGCCCGGCGACCTGACCCGGCCGCAGGATCGTCACGCCGGTCGGCGAGCCGTCCGTCATCGCCAGCAACGCGTCGACGCCGTCCTCCAGGGTCAGCTCGCAGCCGAGCAGCAGCTCCGGCCGGAGCGTGCCGTCGGCGACCTCGGCCAGCATCGCCGGGTAGTGGTGCGCCGCCATGCCGTGGCTGCCCAGCAGCTCCAGCTCCGTCCCGACCAGCGGGCCCATCGCGACCGCCTGGGTCGCGTGCTCGGCCAGCAGCAGCCCGGCCTGGACGTGCCGCCCGCGCCGGCGCAGTCCGCGCACCGAGTTCTGGAACGTCGCCGTGCTGCCCAGCGCGTCGAGGGAGAGGTGTGCCCCGCCGCCGGTGGCGTCGCGGACGGCGGCCACGACGTCGGTCCCGTCGCTCGCGTCGACGGTGACCGCGGCGCCTGCCGTCCGGGCCAGCGCGAGCGCCGGCGCCGTCACATCGACGGCGACCACCCGCGCTCCGTGCGCGGCGGCGATCATGACGGCGGACAGCCCCAGCCCGCCGCAGCCGTGCACCGCGACCCACTCGCCGTCGGCGACCCGGCCCTGCTGCACGACCGCGCGGTAGGCCGTCGCGAACCGGCAGCCGAGCCCGGCCGCGGTCGCGAACCCGACCTCGTCGGGCAGCCGGACCAGGTTGATCGCGGCGTGCTCGATCGCCACGTACTCCGCGAACGAGCCCCAGTGGGTGAAGCCCGGCTGCGTCTGCCGCTCGCAGACCTGGTGGTCGCCGGCCCGGCACTGCTCGCACTCGCCGCACGCGCAGACGAACGGGACGGTGACGCGCGCGCCCGGCCGCCAGCCGTGGTCCGCGACGTCGGGCGCCACCTCGGCGAGCACGCCGGCCAGCTCGTGGCCGGGCACGTGCGGCACCTCGATGTCGTCGTCGCTGCCCTGCCAGCCGTGCCAGTCGCTGCGACAGAGGCCGGTCGCCTCGACCTTGATGACGGCGCCGCCGGGCGGGCAGGCGGGCTCGGGAACGTCGCGGACGACCGGCCGTTCGCGAAACCTCTCGTACACCATCGCCCGCACAGCAACCCCTCTCATGCTTCGGGCCAGGCACCGGCCGTCACTCGCTCCGGTCACCTCACGCCCTCGACCGACGACTCGTGGGAGCCTCCGGCCCCCAGTCGCCGCCGGTGTGCCTGACCCTCGACAGGGCGACCTTAGGTGTTGGCCGAAAATGCCGGTAGCGCGCCCGGCTGCGGCGCTATAGTCACGCTGACCACCTGCGCGTTCGGAAGGCTGGACGGTGGCGATCAACGATCTCTTCGACGCCGCCATGACGTCCCCGGTGGTGCCGTTCACGTTCCTCGCCGTCGCCGTCCTCGTGTACTGGCTGCTGGTCATGGTCGGCGGGAACCCGCCGGTGTCCGGCGACGGCGTGCCGCTGAACGTCATCGGGTCCGTGTTCCTCCTGCTCGCCTGGCTGGCCACCTTGGCCGGCACGCTGCTGCACGACAGCGACGTCTCGGCACGTCCGCCGGGATTGGTGGCGTCCGTGGTGATCGTCGTGCTGGCGCTCGCGGCCGCCGCGCTGGGGACGGCCGTACTGACCCGGCCGATCCGCCGCGTGCTGCGGCCCGGCCGGCCCGCCGACCCGGCCCGGCTGGTCGGCAGCATCTGCGTCGTGCGCACCGGCGAGGTCGGTCCCGACGCCGGCCAGGCCGAGGTCACCGGCGCCGACGGCGCGCCCGTCGTCATCGAGGTGCGCCACGACGGCGCTGAGGAGCTGCGCCCGGGCAACACCGCGATGATCCAGGACTACGACGCCGAGCACGGGGTGTTCTGGGTGCGGGCGTTCGACCCCAAGCTGGGCACCACCCCGTGAGGGGTCAGCGGTCGTAGCCGGCCCGCCGGAACGCGTCGGCAATGGCGCCGCCAGGGGTGGAGTCGCGGGTGGAGTCACGCTCGCGCGGCGGCCGGTTGCGGGGCGGCTTCCCGCCGCCTGGCTGACCGCCGCCTGGCTGACCGCCGCCTGGCTGACCGCCGCCTGGCTGACCGCCGCGGGGCTGGCCGCCGCGCGGCTGCCGGCCGCCGGCGCCGGGCGCGGGCAGCTCGTCGTCGAGGCGCAGCGTCAGCGAGATGCGCTTGCGATCGACGTCGACGTCCATGACCTTGACCTGCACGACGTCGCCGGGCTTGACCACCTCGCGCGGGTCGGACACGAACCGCTTGGACATCGCCGACACGTGCACGAGACCGTCCTGGTGCACGCCGACGTCGACGAACGCCCCGAACGCGGCGACGTTGGTCACGACGCCCTCCAGTCGCATGCCGGGCGTGAGGTCGGTGAGCTTCTCGACGCCGTCGCTGAACGTGGCGGTCTGGAACGACGGGCGCGGGTCGCGGCCGGGCTTCTCCAGCTCGCGCAGCACGTCGGTGACCGTCGGGACGCCGAAGACGTCGTCGGCGAAGTCGGCCGGACGGAACTCGCGCAGCGCCCGGGTGTCGCCGAGCAGCCCCTTGAGATCACGCCCCGAGGTGCCGACGATTCGCCGGACCAGCGGGTACGCCTCGGGGTGCACGCCGGAGGTGTCGAGCGGGTCGTCGCCGCCCTGGATGCGCAGGAAGCCGGCGCACTGCTCGAACGCCTTCGGGCCGAGCCGCGTGACCTCCTTGAGCGCGGTGCGGGTGCGGAACGGGCCGTGGTTCTCGCGGTGCGTGACGATGTTCTCGGCCAGCCCGGGCGTGATGCCGGAGACACGGCTGAGCAGCGGGGTCGAGGCGGTGTTGAGGTCGACGCCGACGGCGTTGACGCAGTCCTCGACGACGGCGTCGAGCGAGCGGGACAGCGAGAAGTCGGGGAGGTCGTGCTGGTACTGGCCGACGCCGATGGACTTCGGGTCGATCTTCACCAGCTCGGCCAGCGGGTCCTGCAGCCGCCGGGCGATGGACACCGCGCCGCGCAGCGAGACGTCCATGCCGGGCAGCTCCTGCGACGCGAACGCCGATGCGGAGTACACCGACGCACCGGCCTCGGAGACCATGACCTTGGTCAGCCCGGGCCGCAACTTGACGAGGTCGGCGGCGAGCTTGTCCGTTTCACGTGAAGCGGTGCCGTTGCCGATGGCGACGAGGTCGACGTCGTGCTCGCGCGCCAGCCGCTCCAGCGCCGTGAGCGCCTCGTTCCACCGGTTCGTGGGCTGGTGCGGGTAGATCGTGTCGGTGGCGACGACCTTGCCGGTGGCGTCGACGACGGCGACCTTCACGCCGGTGCGGAACCCGGGGTCGAGGCCGAGCGTGGCGCGGGTGCCGGCCGGCGCGGCCAGCAGCAGGTCGCGCAGGTTGGTGGCGAAGACCCTGATCGCCTCCTCCTCGGCCGCCTCGCGCAGCCGCGTGCGCAGGTCGAGGTCGAGGCGGAGCAGGATGCGGGTGCGCCAGGCCCAGCGGACGGTCTCGCCCAGCCACGCGTCGGCCGGCCGGCCTTCGTCGCGGATGCCGAAGCGGTGCGCGATCTCGCCCTCGTACGCCGCGGTGGAGCCGTCGTCGCCGGTGGGGTCGACGGTGAGGTCGAGGACCTGCTCCTTCTCGCCGCGGAACATCGCCAGCACGCGGTGCGACGGCAGCTTCGTCAGCGGCTCGGCGAACTGGAAGTAGTCGGCGAACTTCGCGCCGGCCTGCTCCTGGCCCTCGCGCACCTTCGCCGTCATGCGCCCGGCCGTCCACACCTGCTCGCGCAGCGTGCCGATGAGGTCGGCGTCCTCGGTGAACCGCTCGACCAGGATCGCCCGGGCGCCGGCCAGCGCCGCGGCGGCGTCGTCGACGCCGGCCTCCGGGTTCAGGTACGCCGCGGCCGTTGCCTGCGGGTCCTGCGTGGGGTCGGTGAGCAGGCCGTCGGCCAGCGGCTCCAGCCCGGCCTCGCGGGCGATCTGGGCCTTCGTGCGCCGCTTCGGCTTGTACGGCAGGTAGATGTCCTCGAGCCGGGCCTTGGTGTCGGCCAGCAGGATCTGCACCTCGAGGGCGTCGTCGAGCTTGCCCTGCTCGCGGACCGACTCGAGCACGGCGGCGCGGCGCTCCTCCAGTTCGCGCAGGTAGCGCAGCCGCTCCTCGAGCGTGCGCAGCTGGGTGTCGTCGAGCCCGCCGGTGCGCTCCTTGCGGTAGCGCGCGATGAACGGGACGGTGGCGCCCTCGTCGAGCAGGCCGACGGCGGCGCCGACCTGGGGCTCGCGGACACCGAGCTCGTCGGCGATGCGCTGCTGGACGGACGGCAGGGCGGGCTTGGGCACGTGGTTCCACTCTCTTCGGCAGGACGTCTCCGGCATTCTGCCGCGCCGGGCCGGATCGCCGCGAGCCGGTGTGGATTCTCATTCCCTGAGACGATCTCGCTCAATGGGTGGACGGGTTGCCGAGCGGGTGGCTAGGCTTCCGGTCGAAAGGTCATGAGCGCCAGCGCCAAGCCCCGGCTCGCTGGCCGGCAACCCTCCGCCGCGGTGGGGTGCCCCGGGTGACGACCTGGCCGGCTCGATCCCGAGACGGCAAGCGCGGATCCGTGCCCCGGGTCCCGGAGACCTGGAGGACCCGTGACCGTGACCGACCTGCCCCGCGTCCACGCGCCGCTGCCGGCCGCCCCCATTCAGCCGCTGCTCCCCGTGGTCGGCGCCGACCTGCGGGCACCGCTGGCCGCCGGCGGCGACGCCCGCTACGTCAACCTCGACTACGCCGCCAGCGCACCGGCGCTGCGGGCCGTCGCCGACCACGTCGCGGAGATCCTGCCGACGTACGCGAGCGTGCACCGCGGCGCCGGGTACGCCTCGCAGCTGTCGACCCAGCGCTACGAGGACGCCCGCGCGAGCGTCGCCCGGTTCGTCGGCGCCCGCCCCGACGACGTCGTCGTGTTCACCCGCAACACGACCGACGCGCTGAACCTGCTGGCCGGCTGCGTGCCCGACGGCGGCGAGGTGGTCGTCCTCGACCTCGAGCACCACGCGAACCTGCTGCCCTGGCAGCGCGGCCCGCACCGCGTCGTCGAGGCCGCGCCGACGCTGGCGCAGACCCTCAGCCGCCTGCAGGTCGAGCTGGCGCGGCGCCCGGCCGCGCTGCTGGCCGTCACCGGCGCCTCGAACGTGACCGGTGAGCAGCTGCCGCTCGGCGCGCTGGCCGGGCTGGCGCACCGCAACGGCGCGCGCATCGCCGTCGACGCCGCGCAGCTGGCCCCGCACCGGCGCATCGACATCGTGGCCGGCGAGCTGGACTACGTGGCGTTCTCCGGGCACAAGCTCTACGCGCCGTTCGGCGCCGGCGTACTGGTCGGCCGGCGCGACTGGCTCGACGCCGCGCCGCCCTACCTGGCCGGTGGCGGCGCCGTCCGCGAGGTCACGACGACGGCGACGCAGTGGGCGCCTGCGCCGGCCCGGCACGAGGGTGGCTCGCCGAACGTCATCGGGGCGGCCGCGCTGGCCGCGGCGTGCGAGGCGGTCGCGGCGCTGCCCGAGGGCTGCGTCGAGGTGCACGAGTCGGCGCTGCGCCGGCGGCTGCTGGCCGGCCTTGACCGCATCGAGGGCGTGCGGACGCTGCGGTTGTGGCCCGACAGCGCCTCCGCCGTCGGCGTCGTCGCCTTCACCGTCGACGGGTACGCCGCGCGGCAGGTGGCCGAGTACCTGTCCGAGGAGCACGCCATCGGCGTGCGCGACGGCCGGTTCTGCGCCCACCCGCTGCTCGCCCGCCTGGGTGTCGACGACGGTGCGCTGCGGGCCAGCTTCGGCCTCGGCTCCACCTCCGCCGACGTCGACCGCCTGCTGGGCGCGATCGAGCGGCTGGTCACCGAGGGCACCACCCGCGCGTACGCCGTCGGCGCCGACCGCCCCTGCGACTAGCGACGTACCATGCAGAGTGGCCAGGTGGAGTCTCGCGGCGGCCGCCGTTCTCGCCCTGACAGCGACGGCGTGCAGCGGCGACGACGAGCCTGCGTCGGCGCCGTCGCCGTCGATCCTGACCGGGTCCGAGACCCCGACACCCACGCCCACGCCGACGCCGACACCCACCCCGACGCCCACGCCGGTCCCGCCGCCGGTGTTCGACCCGGCCGCCGCGTACGCCGTCGTCGAATACCTGGCCGGGACGGTCGGGCCGCGCGAGGCGACGTCGGCGGGCTTCCAGCAGGCGGCGCAGTACGTCGTCGACACGATGACGGCGCTCGGCTACGAGGTCACGACGACGCCGTTCCCGGTGCCGGCCGGCAACTCCTGGGGCGTCGACGTCGAGGCGGGGACGTCGACGAACGTCGTGGCCGACCCGCCCGGGTTCGACCCCGCCCGGCCGCACGTCGTCGTCGGCGCGCACCTCGACACCGTGCCGCAGGCGCCGGGTGCCGAGGACAACGCGTCCGGCATCGGCGTGATGGCCGAGCTGGCCCGCATGGCCGCAGCGCAACCGCCGGGCGTGCCGGTGCGGTTCGTCGCGTTCGGCGCCGAGGAGCCGCGCGGCGACGGCGACTCGATGCACCACTTCGGCTCCCAGTTCTACGTGCGTGAGCTGACGGCGGAGCAGGCGGCCGCCACCGCCGGCATGGTGTCGCTGGACCGCGTCGGCGTCGCCGCCGACCACGTGCCGGTGTGCACCGGCGGCCGCGGCACGACGGCGTTGCGCGACGCGCTCGTGGCCGCCGCCGCGACGGCCGCCGTCCCGGTGCAGACCTGCGAGAACCGGTCCAGCGACCACTGGTCGTTCGAGAAGGCCGAGCTGCCGTCGGCGCGGCTGGGCAGCGTCCCGTACGAGGGCTACCACTCGGCCGGCGACGTGCCCGCCGTCGTCGACCCGGCCCAGCTGGACCGCGCCGGCACCGTCGTCTGGGCCTGGCTCGGCACGCTCTGACCAGGAACCAGGAGGTTTCGGACACTCCGGGCCGGGGCAAGAATGCCCTCCGTCGAAGGGACGGAGGCGGGCATGCGGCCAAGGCGGGCGAGGACCGCGGCCTGCGCGGCCGTCATCGCCGTCCTCGTGACGGCCGGCTGCGGCGACGACCCGGTCGCGGTCCCGCGGGCCGAGAGCGCCCAGCTGATCCCCTTGGACGCCTCGCCGCCGGCCACCGAGACGCCGACCGTCACGCCCACCCCGACGCCGACACCGACGCCCACCCCCACCGAGACCGCGGAGCCGGAGCCCGAGGAGGAGCCGACCCCGACGGAGGAACCGGAGCCCGAGGAGCCGGACGAGCCGGAGCAGACCACCGAGCCGGAGGAGCCGGACGAGCCGGACGAGCCCACCAACGTCGGCTCGCCGGATCCGTCGCAGGAGCCCGACCCCGAGGGCATGTCCGAGCGGGAGCAGGAGGTCGTCGACCTCACCAACGAGGTCCGCGCGGACGAGGGCTGCGGCCCGCTGCGCGCCGACGACCGGCTGCACGAGGCGGCCGCCGCGCACAGCGAGGACATGGCCGAGCGCGACTACTTCGACCACGTCACCCCCGAGGGCGTCGGGCCGGGCGAGCGGGCCGAGCGGGCCGGCTACGACAGCTGGGGCGGCGAGAACATCGCGTGGGGCTACCAATCCGCCGAAGCCGTCGTCGAGGGCTGGATGGACAGCGACGGTCACCGGGCGAACATCCTGAACTGTGACTTCGAGGCGATCGGCGTCGGCGCGGCCGACAGCGGCCGCGGACCGTACTGGACGCAGACGTTCGGCTACGAATGACTTGACTTCGAGTGCACTCGAAGTCCTACCGTCGAAGCGTGACGACGCTCGACGTGCGCGAGACCCCGATCATCCCGCCGACCGAGACCATCTCCGAGGTGGCCGGACGCACCGGCGTGACGGCCCACACCCTGCGCTACTACGAGCGCATCGGCCTGCTCGACGTCCCGCGCGACAGCGCCGGGCGCCGGCACTACACCCCTGACGACGTCGACCGGGTCGTGTTCATCACCCGGCTGCGCATGCTCGACATGCCGATCCGCGACATCCAGCGCTACTTCGAGCTGGTCGCCCTCGGCCCGGGGACGGAGCCCGACCGGCTGGCGCTGCTGGTGAAGCACCGCGAGGCGGTCCGGCTGCGCATGGAGGCGCTGCGCGTCGCCCTCGACGTCGTCGACTTCAAGATCGCCAAGTACGGCGGGACGGCGGCGCCGTGACCCCGCCGATCCCGCGGCGCGCCCTCGGCCGGTCCGGCCTGACGGTCTCCGCTCTCGGCCTGGGCTGCATGGGCATGACGCACGCCTACGGCTCCGGCGACGACACCGAGTCCGTCGCCACCATCCACCGCGCCCTCGACCTCGGCGTCACGCTGCTCGACACCGCCGACCAGTACGGGCCGCACACCAACGAGCGGCTGGTCGGACGGGCCATCGCCGGCCGGCGCGACGAGGTCGTGCTGGCCACGAAGTTCGGCATCGTCCTCGACCCGTCCGACCCGCTGGCGCGCGGCTACGACGGCAGCCCGGCGTACGTGCGGTCGTCCATCGAGGGGTCGCTGCGGCGGCTCGGCGTCGACCACGTCGACCTGTACTACCTGCACCGGGTGGACCCGACGGTCCCGATCGAGGACACCGTCGGCACGATGGCCGAGCTGGTCCAGGCCGGGAAGGTCCGGTACCTCGGCCTGTCCGAGGCCGCTGCCGACACGATCCGCCGGGCGCACGCCGTCCACCCCATCGCGGCCCTGCAGACGGAATGGTCGCTGTGGAGCCGCGACCTCGAGGGCGACGTCGTCGGCACCTGCCGTGAGCTGGGCATCGGGCTGGTGCCGTACAGCCCGCTCGGCCGCGGCTTCCTCACCGGCGCCATCACCTCGCCGGACGACTTCGGCCCTGACGACTACCGGCGGCACAGCCCGCGGTTCCAGGGTGCGGCGTTCGAGCAGAACCTTCGGCTGGTGGCGCGGGTGCGCGAGCTGGCCGCCGCGAAGGGCGTCACGCCGAGTCAGCTGGCGCTCGCCTGGGTGCTGGCCCGGGGCGACGACGTCGTGCCGATCCCGGGAACGAAGCGGCGCAGCTACCTGGAACAGAACCTCGGCGCGCTGGACGTCACGCTCGACGCCGCCGACCTGAAGCTGCTCGACGACATCGTCCCGGCCGGCGACCGCTACCCGGACATGAGGTTCGTCGCCGGGGTGTCGCCGGAGCGCTGAACCCGGCGCCAGGCGAGCAGCCCGCACACCGCGAAGCCGAGCGCGTTGGCCAGCCCGTGCGTCGCGGCCATCCAGGTCAGCGACAGGTGCGGTACGGCGTCCCAGACGTGCCCGGCGGCCCAGCTCAGCGCCAGCAGCATCGTCACCGCGAGCACCGCCGCGCTCACCGCGAACAGCGTCCGGGTGAGCCGGCTGCGGGCCGAGGTCGCGACGTCGCGCCAGACCGTCCAGCCGAGCAGCCACATACCGGCCGTCAGCACGACGGCGCCGGCCAGCTCGACGCCATCGCCGGTGAAGTAGCCGAGGAACACCAGCGCGATGCCGCCCGGCACGGTCAGCGCCGCGATCGACGACGACGGTGACGGCGCGCGGCTCACGGTCAGCCCGGCGACGAGGGCGGCCGCGAACCCGGCGTAGTGGAAGTGCGCGACCGTCAGCAGCTGCGTCGTCATGCCGAAGCCGAACAGCTCCCAGCCGCCGCGCTCGGCGACCAGGCTGCTGGCGGCGATCGACGGCGCGACCATCGCGGTGAGCACGGCGATCTCGACCGGGGCCAGCGACCGGCGGCGCAGCAGCCGCAGCAGCGCCAGCACGGCGAGCCACGCCGCCACCGCGGCGTAACAGCAGGCCAGCACGACGGCGAACGCGTCACCGCGGCCGAGCAGCAGGGACAGCCCGCCGAGCAGTCCCGCGAACGGCCACACCTGCCCGACTGGACCGAGCCGCTGCCGGTCGTCGTCGATCAGCCGCAGCCCGAGCGGCACCACGACGACCATCCCGAGCGCGAGGATCCAGCCGACCAGTACCGTCACGGAAGAGACCCTAGGAGGGCCGGGCATACCGGCGACAAGAGGGGGCCGGAGGTCTCCTCGACGTCGTCGGTGCGAGGCGCCGAGCCAGGGTGACCGTACCTACGGCCATGCCCGGCCCGACGACAATGGATGACAGAGTTCACCTGGAAGGGGATCGATGCCGGCCGACGCGGACATCCGGGCCAACCTCGCGGCGGTGCGTGCCCGCGTCGACGCCGCCTGCGTGGCGGCCGGCCGGGCGCCGGACGAGGTCGAGGTGCTGCTGGCCACGAAGACGCAGCCGGCCGCGCGGATCGCCGAGGCGATTGCCGCCGGCGCCCGGCTGATCGGCGAGAACCGGGTCCAGGAGCTGGCGGCGAAGGACGCCGAACTCGCCGGGCTGCCGTGCGAACGGCACTTCATCGGCCACCTCCAGTCGAACAAGGTCAACCAGGTGCTGCGCTACGTCAGCTGTGTGCAGTCCGTCGACGGCGCCGACCTCGCCGACCGCCTGCAGCGCCGGCTCGAGACCCTCGACCGCACACTCGACGTGCTGGTGCAGGTCAACACGTCCGGAGAGGCGAGCAAGTCCGGCGTGTCGCCGGACGAGGCCGTCGCCGTCGTCCAGAAGGTGGCCACCCGCGACCGGTTGCGGGTTCGCGGGCTGATGACGGTCGGGCTGCAGTCGCCCGACGACGCCGCGGTGCGGGCGTCGTACCGCGAGCTGCGCGAGGTCCGCGACCGCGCGGCCGACGTCATCGGCGCCGGTCTCCCGGTACTTTCGATGGGGATGAGCGGCGATCTGGAGGCCGCCGTGGCCGAGGGCGCGACGCTGGTCCGGGTGGGTTCGGCGGTGTTCGGCCCGCGGCCACAACCGGACTGATGTCGCAGCGGACGGCGGTGTTGATCATTGGGTGCGGAGATCGTCGTCCGGTTATCCTCTTCGCGTCTCGGGAACAACGTCGGATACCGTGCGTTGTCGCAGGGAGAGTTCGGGAGCCGAAGGGGTCGGTTCACCGTGCCCGGGAGTGAGGAGCATTCATGGCCCGATCCACGAACGGCACGGCTGCCCGCCGCCGTCTCGTCGTCGTGGAGTCGCCGGCGAAGGCCAAGACCATCGCCGGCTACCTTGGTGACGGCTACATGGTCGAGTCGTCGTTCGGCCACATCCGCGACCTTCCGTCGAAGAAGACGGAGGTCCCCGAGGCCGAGCGTGAGCGATACGGCAACCCCGTCGGCGTCGACGTCGAGGGTGGTTTCGAGCCGCTGTACATCGTGCCGGCCGGCCGCGCCAAGGACCAGGTCAAGAAGCTCCGGACCATGCTCAAGGAGGCCGACGAGCTCCTGCTCGCCACCGATGAGGACCGCGAGGGCGAGGCCATCGCGTGGCACCTGCGCGAGGAGCTGAAGCCGAAGGTCCCGGTGCGCCGCATGGTCTTCCACGAGATCACCCGCGACGCCATCCGGGCCGCCGTCGAGAACCCCCGCGAGATCGACGAGGACCTCGTCGACGCCCAGGAGACGCGCCGCATCGTCGACCGCCTCTACGGTTACCAGGTCTCCCCGGTGCTGTGGCGCAAGGTCATGCAGGGCCTGTCGGCGGGACGGGTCCAGAGCGTGGCGACCCGCCTGGTGGTCGACCGCGAGCGTGAGCGCATGGCGTTCCGCTCGGCGGAGTACTGGGACCTCACCGCGACGCTCGACACCGGCACGTCCGACGACCCGCACGCGTTCGAGGCCCGGCTGGCCACCGTCAACGGCACCAAGGTCGCCACCGGCCGCGACTTCGACGCCCGCGGCGAGCTGCGCGGCGGCGAGGTCGTCGTGCTCGACGAGCAGCGCGCCCGCGCTCTGGCCGCGGCGCTCGGCGACGTCGACTACACCGTCCGCTCGGTCGAGGCCAAGCCGTACACCCGCAAGCCGTACGCGCCGTTCCGCACCACCACCATGCAGCAGGAGGCCTCGCGCAAGCTGGGCTACGGCGCGGCCCGCACCATGCAGGTGGCGCAGCGGCTGTACGAGAACGGCTTCATCACCTATATGCGTACCGACTCCATCACGCTGTCCGACTCCGCGCTCAACGCGGCCCGGGCGCAGGTGGCGGAGCTGTACGGCGCCGAGTACCTGCCCGATGCGCCGCGCAAGTACACCAGCAAGGTGAAGAACGCGCAGGAGGCGCACGAGGCGATCCGCCCGGCCGGCGACTCCTTCCGCACCCCGGCCGAGACCGGCCTGCGCGACGACGAGTACCGGCTCTACGAGCTGATCTGGATGCGCACCGTCGCCTCGCAGATGCGCGACGCCAAGGGCGAGACGGTGACCGTCCGCATCGGCGCCACCGCCACCACGGGCGAGCCGGTCGAGTTCAGCGCGTCCGGCCGCACCATCACCTTCCACGGCTTCCTCAAGGCCTACGTCGAGGGCGCCGACGACCCCGAGGCCGAGCTCGACGACCGCGAGCGCCGGCTCCCGCAGCTCGCCGAGGGTCAGGGCCTGATGGCGGCCGGCGTCGAGCCCGAGGGCCACAGCACCAAGCCGCCGGCCCGGTACACCGAGGCCACGCTGGTCAAGGAGCTGGAAGAGCGCGAGATCGGCCGCCCGTCCACGTACGCGTCGATCATCCGGACCATCCTCGACCGCGGCTACGTGTTCAAGCGCGGCACCGCGCTGGTGCCGGCCTGGCTGGCCTTCGCGGTGGTGCGGCTGCTCGAAGAGCACTTCACCCGGCTGGTCGACTACGAGTTCACCGCCAAGATGGAGGACGTCCTCGACGAGATCGCCGGCGGCCGGGCCGACCGCGCCGCCGAGCTGGCGCAGTTCTGGCACGGCGACGACAGCGTCGATGGGCTGAAGAAGCTCGCCGACAACCTCGGCGAGATCGACGCCCGCGAGATCTCGTCGTTCCCCATCGGCGACGGCTTCACCGTGCGGGTCGGCCGCTACGGGCCGTACCTCGAGGACGCCGAGGGCAACCGCGGCAGCATCCCCGAGGACCTCCCGCCCGACGAGCTGACGTCCGACGTCGCCCGCGAGCTCGTGGCCCGGGGCAACGGCGACCGCGAGCTGGGGGAGAACCCGGCCACCGGCCGCGTTGTCGTCGCGAAGTCCGGCCGCTACGGCCCGTACGTCACCGAGGTGCTGCCCGATGACGCACCCAAGAACGAGCGCCCGCCCACGGCGTCGCTGTTCAGCACCATGTCGGTCGACACCGTCACGCTCGAGGACGCGCTGCGGCTGCTCACGCTGCCCCGCGTGGTCGGCGCCGACGCCGAGGGCACCGAGATCGTCGCCAGCAACGGCCGCTACGGCCCGTACGTCAAGAAGGGCACCGACACCCGCTCGCTGCCCGACGAGGCGTCGCTGTTCACCGTCACGGTCGACGAGGCCGAGAAGCTGTTCGCGACGCCCAAGGGCCGCCGCGGCGCCCGCGCCGCCACGCCGCCGCTGCGCGAGCTGGGCACCGACCCGGTGTCGAACAAGCCGCTGGTGGTCAAGGACGGCCGGTTCGGCCCCTACATCACCGACGGCGAGGTCAACGTGACCGTGCCGCGCGACACCGACATCGAGAAGCTGACGCACGAGCGCGCGGTCGAGCTGATCGCCGAGAAGCGGGCCAAGGGCCCGGCGCCGAAGAAGCGGGCCGCGCGGGCGCGTTCGCGCAGCTGACACCGGTCGCCCGCCGGACGACGCTCGGCTCCGGCCGGTCGGCCGGCCGGTCGGCGGGCCCGGCGGGAGTGCGCCCCGGCCTGACCCGGCGTGGGCGCTCTTGCAGTGCGTGACGTGCACCCGCTGGGCGTAAGCCCGCCCCTGCCGTGCCATTGGATACAACATAAGATAGCCAGCCGTCCGCCGTGTGGCATCTTGCCCGATCTGGCGCCGCACTTTAGACTCTGTATCAATTATCCAATATGGAGGTTCGATGCGGAGCGAAGACGTCGTCTTCTACAGCGAGGGCAGCCGCGTCTCGGCGTCCTGGCGCACGCCGGATCGGTTCGACGGGTCGCTGCGGGCGATCGTGCAGGGGCCCGGCTGGCTCGGCCTGAAGGACGCCAACCTGTACGTCCGGTACCACGAGGCGCTCACCGCCGCGGGCTTCGGCGTGCTGATCTTCGACTACCGGGGCTTCGGCGACTCCGAGGGCGAGAAGAAGCTCTCCCCGGCCGTCCAGCTGCAGGACCTGCGCAACGCCGTGACGTACCTGACGACGCGCGACGACGTCGACTCCGACCGCATCGGCGTGTTCGGCTCGGGCGGCACCGGCGGGGGCAACGCCGTCCTGCTCGCCGCCGTCGACGACCGCGTCCGGGCCGCCGTCAGCCAGCTCCCGGTCGCGAACGGACGCGACTGGCTGCACCGCATGCGCTCGGAGTACGAGTGGCTCGACTTCCTCAAGGGACTCGACGACGACCGCCGCGAGCGGGTGACCACGGGCAAGGGCCGGCTGGTGCACCCGCGCGAGGAGATCATGGTCCCGACGCCGGAGCGGCGGGCCACGAAGGTCAAGGCCGACGTCGACGGCCGCATCCCGACGGCGGTGTCGCTGGCCGCGGCGGACGAGATCCTCGAGTACGACCCGTTGACCGCGGCGCGCACGCTGACCACGCCGCTCCTGGTCGTCGGCATCGAGGGCGACGCGACCACGCCCACCGACCACGCCGTCGCGATCTACGAGGCCGCGAAGGGCCCGCGCAGCCTGGTCATGCAGCGGCACACCACGCACTACGCCGCCTACGACAAGTACTGGGAGCAGGTCACCCCGGCGATCGTGAGCTGGTTCGACACCTACCTGGCCAACGGCGACGTCGTCATCACGACCCAGGACGGCCCGCCCGCGTCCGTCACCTACGTGGAGGAGCGCTGACATGACCGTGACGACCCGGATCAGCGGAGGCGACGTCGTCACTCCGAGCGGCACGGTCCGCGCCGACGTCCTCATCGGCGACGACGGCACCATCGCCGGGCTGGTCTCGCCCGGCACCACGATCGGCGACGACGCGACGGACATCGACGCCACCGGGCGGCTGGTGCTGCCGGGCATGGTCGACGTCCACGTGCACACCCGCGAGCCCGGGTACACGCACAAGGAGGACATCACCACCACGACCGAGCAGGCCGCGGTGGGCGGTGTCACCACGATCTTCGGCATGCCGAACCTCGACCCGCCGACCACGGACCGCAAGACGCTCGACGAGGTCCTGGCGCTGTACGCGGAGAAGTCGATCGTCGACTACAACCACAACCCGGCGCCGACGAACTTCGACGACATCGCGTCGATGGCCGAGGCCGGCATCAACGCCTACAAGATCTACATGGTGGTCGACACCGGCCGCACGTACCCGCACCCGGCCGGCACCGGCATGCACGACCACGGCCACCTGCTGCAGATGATGGACCTGATCAAGCCGACCGGGAAGCGGTTCATCATCCACCCGCACGACCAGGCGCTGATGGACTACATCGAGGGTGAGGTGCTGGCCCGCGGCGACAACACCCCGCAGGGCTACGCCGGCGCCTACGCCGCCCGCGACGGCGTCATCTGGGACACCGCGATCGACGTCGTGCTGCGGCTGTCCGAGGCGTCAGGCTGCCCGATCCACATCGCCCACATGCAGACCCGCCGCTCCATCGACGCGGTGCGCCGGGCCAAGGCGCGGGGCGTCGACGTCACCGGCGAGGTGAACCACTGGGCGCTGTTCCTGTCGACGTGGAGCGACGTCGAGACGCTGGGCCCGTACGCGCTGTCGTACTGGGTGCCCGACGACCACCGCGCGGCCGTCTGGGAAGGCCTGCTCGACGGCACCATCGACGTCATCTCCTCCGACCACGCGCCGCACACGCGCGAGGAGAAGGAGATCGGCTGGACGAAGATGTGGAGCGCCCACACCGGCACGCCGGGCATCCAGTACTACTACCCGCTGCTGCTCGACGCGGTCCGCCAGGGCCGGATCCCGCTGGAGCGCGCCGTCGAGGCCGCCGCCCGCCGCCCGGCCGACGCGTTCGGGCTGGCCGGCGTGAAGGGCCGCATCGAGGTCGGCTACGACGCCGACCTGGTCATCGCGAACCTCGACAGCCCGTGGACGATCACCAACGACGACGTCCTGTCCCGGGTCGGGTGGACGCCGTACGACGGCCGGAGCATCGGCGTCCGGTTCGAGCGCACCCTCGTCCGCGGCGCGGACGTCTTCGCCGGCGGCGCCGTCGTCGGAAAGCCCGGCCACGGCCGGCTCGCCACCGCCCACAACTCCGAAGGACGTTGACGAATGAGATATGGACTCTTGCTGCCGCATTTCGGTGAGCAGGCCGACCGCGACAAGCTGCTGCGGGGCTCGCAGCGGGCCGAAGAGCTCGGCTTCGACTCCGTCTGGGTGCGCGACCACCTCGTGTTCGAGCCGCACGGCGAGATGGAGAAGCCGAACCGGACGTTCTACGACGCGCTCACCACGCTCACCGCCATCGGCGCCGTCACCGAGCGGATCCAGCTGGGCACCGGCTCGCTGATCCCGTTCCGGCACCCGCTGACCACCGCACTGATGGCCGGCACGATGTCGCACCTGCTGGGTCCGGACCGGCTGATCCTGGGCTTCGGCGCCGGCACGTTCGACCACGAGTTCGAGGCGATCGGCTGGGGCGACCGCGACCGCGTCGAGCTGGTCCGCTCCAACGCTGAGATCCTCAAGCGGGTCTTCACCGAGAACGACGTCACCTACAAGGACGACAACTTCTCCTTCGAGGACGTGACGATCGAGCCGAAGCCGCTGGGCGGGCGCGTCCCGTTCTGGTACTGCGGCGCGACGCCGCGCTCGGCCCGGCTCGCGGTGGAGTTCTGCGACGGCTGGATGCCCGGCCGCATCGCCATGGCGACGCTGCGCAAGCGCATCGAGACGATCGAGGAGCTGTCGGCCGCGGCCGGCAAGCAGCGCCCCACGATCGCCGTCATCCCGCCGACGTCGATCGAGCGCACCCGCGAGGAGGCGCTCCAGCACGTCAACATCCCCGGCCTGCTGGCCTGGGCGAACAAGTCCAAGTGGGCGGTCAAGCCGCCGTCGGGCGCGTTCGAGACGGTCGAGGACCTCGAGGGCCAGCTGATCGCCGGCGACGTCGACGGCGCCGTCGAGGAATGCCGTAAGTTCGAGGCGGCCGGCGTCGAGCACCTGGTCTTCGACTTCCGCTTCAAGTTCGACAAGTGGTTCGACCAGATCGAGCTGCTCGGCACCGAGGTCCTGCCCAAGCTCAAGAGCTAGGAGGGGGCGGCATGCCTCGCAACGAGTTCGGCCGCGAGCTGACGGTGTCCGCGGCGCCCGCGCAGGCGTGGGCGACGCTGATCGACGTGCCGGTGCTGGTGTCGTGGATCAGCGTGCTGGAGCAGGCCGAGGAGCTGACGCACCTGGAGCGGTACACGGCGGTGCTGCTGGACCGCCTCGGCCCGTTCAAGCTGCGTGCCGACCTCGCCATCACGCTCAGCGACGTGCGTACCGAGGAGCACGTCACGGTGCACGCCGAGGGCGAGGACCGCCAGGTCGGCTCCCGGCTCGTCGTCGACGCGACACTCGACCTCGCGCCGTCGGACGACGGCGGCACCACGGTGCGCGTCGGCGGCGTGTACGAGGTGAGCGGCAAGGTCGCGGCCATGGGCGGCGGCACCATCAACAAGAAGGCCGAGAAGATCATCGGCGAGTTCTTCGCCAACGCCGAGAAGGCGCTGGGCGCCGCATGACGCTGCCGCCGTTCGCGCTGCTGCGCCCTACGACCCTGGACGAGGCGCTGGGGGAGCTGTCCGAGGACTCGGTGCCGTACTGCGGCGGCACCGAGCTCCTGCTCGCCATGCGCGCCGGCCTGCACCGGCCGGACGCGCTGGTCGACCTCAAGCGCGTCCCGGAGCTGTCCGGCGTGCGGGTCGAGGACGGCGCGCTGGTCATCGGCGCGACCGAGCGGCACGCCGACCTCGCCGTCCACCCCGTCGTCCGGGATCGGCTGCCGGTCTTCGCCGGCATGGAGCGGCACATCGGCAACGCCCGGGTGCGCAGCCAGGGCTCGATCGGCGGCAACCTGTGCTTCGCCGAGCCGAAGTCCGACGTCGCGACGGTGCTGATGGCGCTGGCGGCGTCGGTCACGCTGGCCGGACCGGACGGACGGCGGACGGTGCCGGTCGAGGAGTTCGTCGCCGGCCCGTACTACGCGGACAAGGAACCCGACGAGCTGCTGGTCGACGTCCGGGTCCCGCTGCGTACCGGGCTGCGCGGCGCGTACGTGAAGTTCCAGACCATGGAGCGCCCGACGGTCGGCGTCGCGGTGCTGGCCGACGACGCCGCCGGCTGGTACCGGCTGGGCGTCGGCGCCGTCGGCGAGGTGCCGCTGGCGTGGTCGTTCGGGTCGCTCCGCGAGATCGACCCGGACGAGATCGCCGCCTGGGTCGACCCAACGCCGGACCTGTCCGGGTCCGAGGAGTACAAGCGGCACGTCACGGGCGTCTACGTGCGCCGTGCCCTGGCCAAGCTGGAGCAGGTGAGCCCATGACCGAACCGCTGCCCGAGTCCGAGATCGTGACGGGGCCGGCCCGGGTCCCGGTGACCGTCGAGGTCAACGGCGTCAGCGTCGGCCGGCAGGTGGAGCCGCGGTCGCTGCTGTCCGACTTCCTGCGCGAGGACCTGGGACTGACCGGTACCAAGGTGAGCTGCGAGCTGCAGGTGTGCGGCGTCTGCACCGTGCTGGTCGACGGCCGGCCGGTCAGCTCGTGCACGTTCCTCACCGCTGACGCCGACGGCGCCGCCGTCACCACCGTCGAGGGACTGTCCGACGGCCAGACGCTGCACCCGCTGCAGGAGTCGTTCGTCGACAACTTCGCGCTGCAGTGCGGCTTCTGCACGCCCGGGTTCCTGATGATGTCGAAGGCGCTGCTCGACGGCGACGAGGTCCCGGACCGCGCGGCGATCGTCGAGCACCTCGAGGGCAACATCTGCCGGTGCACCGGCTACGAGCCGATCGTCGAGGCGGTCGAGCAGGTCGCCGAGCGGCTGCGGGACGGCGCGCATGGGTGAGACCGTCGTCGGCCGCTCGGTGCGCCGGCCCGACCTCGTCGAGAAGGTCACCGGCGCGGCGGAGTACTGCGTCGACGTGACGATGCCCGGCATGGCGCACGCGAAGGTCGTGCGCTCGGACCGCGCGCACGCGCGCATCACGGCGATCGACGTCGACGCCGCGCTGGCCGCGCCCGGTGTCGTGGCGGTCGTGACGTCCGACGACCTCGCGTCGCTGCACGCGCGGTTCGGCCACATCATCGCCGACCACTGGATCCTGGCGACCGGGAAGGTGCGTTACTACGGCGAGCCGGTGGCCATCGTCGTGGCCGAGACCGTCGCGGCCGCCGCCGACGCCGTCGAACTGGTCCGGGTGTCCTACGAGGACCTGCCGGCGGCGATGGACGTCGACGCCGCGCTGGCCGCCGACGCACCGCTGGTGCACGAGCGGTCCTACGCCGCGACCGGCGACGAGTCGTTCACGAGCATGTCACACCTGGAAGACGAGGCGGAGGACGTCGAACTGGAGCTGTCGAACGTCGCGCACGAGGTGACCATCGGCTGGGGCGACGTCGACGCCGCGTTCGCCGCGGCGGCCGTCGTCGTCGAGAACACCGTGCACTTCCCGATGCTCTACGCCTACGCGATGGAGCCGTACAACGGCGTCGCGTCGTACCACGACGACGCTCTGACCGTCGTCTCCACGGCGCAGCACCCGTACATGGTCCGCGACGACCTCGCCCGGGTGTTCGGCCTGCCGCTGTCGCGGGTGCGGGTGACGACGCCGTACATCGGCGGCGGCTACGGCTCGAAGTCGTACACGAAGGTCGAGCCGCTGGCGTCGGTGGCGTCGTGGTGCACCGGCCGGCCGGTGAAGCTGACGCTGACCGTCGAGGAGGCCATCTACACGACCCGGGTCGACTCCGCGAAGGTCTGGGTCAAGAGCGGTTTCGCCGCCGACGGCACCATCGTGGCGCGCGAGTTCGACATCCTCATGGACTCCGGCGCGTACGCCGACAACAGCCCGCTGGTCATGGCGAAGTCGGTGAACCGCTGCTTCGGCCCGTACCGGGTGCCGAACCTGCGCGTCCACGGCCGCTCCGTCTACACGACCACGGCGCCGGCGTCGTCATACCGCGGGTTCGGCGCACCGCAGGGCAACCTGGCCGGCGAGACCAACCTCGACCGCGCGGCCGAAGAGCTGGGCATCTCCGGCGCGGACATCCGCCGGCGCAACCTCGTGCTCAAGGGCGAGGAGATCCTGCGCGGCAAGCGCGGCATCGACGCCGACATCCCCGCGGACCTCGAGATGGTGGTCAAGTCGCTGGAGCGCGACCGCAAGGACGTCCCGTACTACGGCATCGGCTTCGGCTGCTCCGCGTCCGACGCCGGCGCCTACCCGATCTCGACCGCCCAGGTGCGCGTCCAGATCGACGGCTCGGTGCTGGTGCTCAGCGGGTCGACGGAAATGGGCCAGGGCAGCCGGTCGCTGCTCGCGCAGGTCGCCGCCGAGGAGCTGGGCGTCGACATGTCCGTCGTCACCGTGGTCCAGTCCGACACGTCGGTGACGCCGTACGAGCGGACCACCGGCGCCAGCCGCACCACGACCTTGGTCGGCCTGGCGCTGCAGCGAGCCTGCGCCGACGCGCGGTCCCGGCTGCGCGACATGGCCGCCGAGCTGTTCGAGTGCGAGCCCGGCGAGGTGGGCGACCTCCCCGGCGGCGTGGCCGGCCCGGACGGGCGCGAGCTGGACTTCGGCGCCGTCGTGCGGCAGTGGTTCGGCGGCTCCGCGGGCGAGGTCACCGGCGTCGGGCTGGTCCGCCGCGACGGCGCGACCCAGAAGATGCCGCCGTTCTGGGAGGTCGGCATGGTCGGCGTCGCGGTGGAGATCGATCCGGAGACCGGCGTGGTCGCGGTCGACCAGCTGGTCACCGTCGCCGACGTCGGGTTCGCCATCAACCCGCGCGCCGTCGAGGGGCAGGATCTCGGCGCCGCCACGCAGGGCCTGGGCGGCGCACTGCACGAGGAGCTCGTCTACGACGGCGCACAGCTGGCCAACGCCAACGTCGTCGACTATCGGGTGCCCCGCCTCAAGGACCTGCCACGCAAGATCGATCTGATGATTGCCGAACGCAGGGACGGTGTGGGACCGTATGGCGCCAAAGGGGCGGGGGAAGGCACGCTCAATCCGATCGGCGGGGCGGTGGCGGCGGCGGTGGCACGGGCCGTCGGCCGGTGGCCCGACCGTCTTCCACTCACTCCAGAACGCGTCTGGCGCCTCATCAACGAACGCACGGAATGACGAACAGTTGAATGTATTCTTGATAACCACTTCAGAGCAGGGGAACGTGCATGGGTAGGACGAGCGCTCGCAACGGCCGGACGGCAGCTGCCGACGACGAGATGCTCGACGTCATCGCGAAGTCCGTGCGCGGCACGTTCATGACCGTCGAGGAGATGACCCAGGCGTTCATCCGCGAGGCGATCCTCCAGGGTGCCTTCCCGCCGGGTCACCGCCTGAACCTCGATGCCATCGCCGCCCACCTCGGCGTGAGCCGCATGCCCGTCCGGGCCAGCCTCCGCCAGCTCGAGGGCGAGGGCCTGGTCCGCATCCACACCCACCGCGGCGTCACCGTGTCGGTGCTCAGCCCGCCGGAGATCGCGGAGATCTACGAGCTGCGCATCCTGCTCGAGGGCCACCTGATCGAGCTGTCCATCCCGAACCTCACGCCCGAGGTGCTCGACGACCTCAAGGGCCTGGCCGTGCAGCTCGACGACACCACCGATCTCGCCACCGGCCTGGAGCTGCGCAAGGAGTTCTACGAGCGGCTGTACGCGCTGGCCGACCGGCCGCGCACGCTCGCGTCGGCCAAGAACCTGCGCGACGCCGTGGGCCGCTACCTGCTGCTGCGCCGCGTCCCCGAGCGCGGCGGACACCCGGGCCTGATCGCCCACCTCGAGGCCGGCGACGCCGAGAAGGCCAAGGCCTGGCTGGCCGCGCACCTCGGCCGGGTCTCCGGAGAACTGCAGGCGCTGGTCGAGAAGGAAGAGTCCGAGACCGTCTGACGCCCTCTCGGGGCGCCGTGTTTCGATCGGATCTCACCCTCGCAAAACTCGTTCCCCGCTGTTGACGCCTCCTGGCGCTCCACCTATTGTATCCAAAATCATGTAGACGGCGTCTCACTTGAAACGGACGGATCCGATGAGCGTCCTGACCATCGAGCACGTGTCCAAGACCTTCACCACGAAACGTGGCCGGGTCGTACAGGAGACACACGCACTGGCTGATGTCAGCCTGTCCGTCGAGGAAGGTGAGTTCTGCGTCATCATCGGCGCGAGCGGCTGCGGCAAGTCCACGCTGCTGCGCATGATCGACGGTCTGACGGCGCCGTCCTCCGGCAGCATCACGCTCAAGGGCCGCCCGATCACCGGTCCCGGGCCCGATCGCGGCGTCGTCTTCCAGCACGCGCACCTGCTGCCGTGGCGGACGGTCCGGAAGAACGTCGAGTTCGGCCTCGAGTGTCTGGGCGTCGGCCAGCGGGAGCGTCGCGAGCGCGCCGCGACCTACATCGACATGGTCGGGCTGTCCGGCTTCGAGAACCACTACCCGGGCCAGCTCTCCGGCGGCATGCAGCAGCGGTGCGGCCTGGCCCGCGCGTTCGCCGTCGAGCCCGAGATGCTGCTGCTGGACGAGCCGTTCGGCGCCCTGGACGCCCAGACGAAGCTGGTCATGCAGGTCGAGCTGGAGCGCATCTGGGGCGTACGGCGCAGCACCGCGATGCTCATCACCCACGACATCGAGGAGGCGCTCTTCCTCGCCGACCGCATCGTCGTGATGAGCAACCGGCCCGGCCGCGTCGCCCAGATCGTCGACGTGCCGTTCAGCCGGCCCCGCCGCGACGACCTGCGCAGCGACCCGGAGTTCGCGAAGATGAAGTTCCAGCTCTGGGACGCGCTGAAGGCGGGGGCGGCCGGTCATGCGGCCTGAGCCGGCGGCGCCGGTCGCCGAGACCCCGGCACCCGAGGCTCCGGTCGTCGCGGCTACACCCGCACCGGACCGGCTGCCGCTCCACCAGCGGGTGTGGTTCCAGCGGACGCTCACCTGGGGACTGCTGCTCGTGGCCTGGGAGGTGTTCGCCTGGCAGGCCGGGCCGTTCTTCTTCCCCAGCCTCGGCGACGTCGCGGGCGGCTTCCGGACGATCCTCGGCGACGGCTCGCTGTCGCTGGTCGCGGAGAGCTTCACCCAGATGCTGGTCGGCTTCGGCATCGCGGTGCTCATCGGCGTGCCGGTCGGCCTGCTGATGGGGACCTTCCGGCCGGTCGAGTTCCTGCTCGGCCCGTACGTCAACGCGCTGTTCGTGACCTCGCTGGCCGCCGTGCTGCCGTTCATCATCCTGGTGTTCGGCACCGGCTTCGAGTTTCGGGTCGCCGTGGTCGCGCTGTTCGCGATCTTCTACGTCACGATCAACCCGGCGAACGGGGTCCGGTCGATCGACCCCGCGGTGCTGGAGATGGCGCGGTCGTTCAACATCGGCCCGGTCAAGCGGTTCGTCTCGATCACCCTGCCCGGCACGCTGCCGTTCATCATCGCCGGCCTGCGCCTCGGCCTCGGCCAGGCCGTCCAAGGCATGATCATCGCCGAGCTCTGGGTGACGATCGGCACCGGCCGCAAGCTCACCACCCTCGGCCTGGACCGCAACCTGGGCGAGTTCTTCGCGCTGGCCGCGGTGATCGTCCTGGTCGGCACCGCACTCACCCAGTCGCTCATGATCGCCCAGCGACGGCTGACCCCGTGGTCCGGCGACGTGGCCGCCAGCGTCAAGGGGGCGAACTGATGGCGTCGACGACGAAGCCGGGCGTGGCCCGGATCGACCCGACCGGCCCGGTCCTCATGTGGACGCTGCGGATCACCTCGGTGGTCGCGCTGCTGGCCGCCTGGGAGTGGTACGGCCGCCGGCCCGACTCCTTCACCATCGCGCCGGTCACCGACGTCGCCAGGGCGATGTGGGACGGCTTCGCCAGCGGCGAGTTCGGCCGGGCGCTGGCCGGGACGATGCTCACCATGGTGGTCGGCTATGTCATCGCCGCCGTGATCGGCGTCGGGGTCGGCCTGTGGATCGGCGTGTCCCGCTACGCCCAGAACACCATCGAGCCGCTGGTGCACGCCGGCTACGCGACCCCCGTGTCGCTGCTCATCCCGATCCTCGGCATCTACACCGGCCTGGAGCTGCGCGGCCGGATCATCCTCGTGGTGCTGTGGTGCGTCTTCGAGATCCTGGTCAACACCTCGACCGGGATCAAGGAGGTGCCGCCGGCGCTGATCGACGTCGGCAAGTCGTTCAACGCCTCCAGGTTCGACCTCTACCGCAAGGTCGTGCTGCCCGCGGCGAGACCGTACATCTTCCTCGGCCTCAAGATCGGCGTCGGCCGGGCCATCCGCGGCGCGGTGACCGCCGAGCTGCTGCTGTCGGCGGCGAACCTCGGCCGCATCCTGCTCGGCGCCCAGTCGACCTTCGACATCCCGACGCTCCTCGCCGGCATCGTCCTGACGATGCTGCTCGGCCTGGTGCTCATGCAAGTCGCGTCCTACGTGGAGCGCAGGAGCCTGTCCTACCGGGCGGTGTGACCCGACGTCGCACCGTCACGACTCAGCGATTCTCCGACGTCCCGGCCCTGTTGCCGGTCTTGTTCATCCGGAGGTTCTCATGGCACGTCAGAAAGCGATCCGCGCCGCCGTGCCGGCCGTCGCGCTGGTGCTCCTCGCCGCCGCGTGCGGTGGCGGTGACGACGACGGCGCGTCCACCAGCGGCGGCGAGTCGGCCTCCATCAGGGTGGCCAACACGTCGCCGACCCAGCCGGGCTTCGTGCCGGCCAAGTACGGCGTCATCACCTACGGCTCCGACTTCGGCCTGGACATGACGATCGACAACTTCACGACGTTCGACTCGCACGCGGTGGCCACGCAGACCGTGTTGTCCGGCCGGGCCGACGTCGTCGCCGGCTCGCTGGTGTCCAACCTGCTGCTCAACGAGCAGGGCCAGGACTTCAAGCTGTTCTGCCCGTACATCGCCCAGGACGACTTCGTCATCGCCGGCGCGAACGGCATCGACTCGGTCGAGGACCTGTTCGACGCGAACACCCGGGTCGCGCTGGACAGCCCGGGCGGCGCCGGCGACGTCATCCTCAACGCCATGCTGCAGTCGCTCGGCGAGGACCGGACCGCGGCCGACATCCCCGGCATCCAGATCCTGGAGTCGTCGGGCCTGCGCACGACCGCGTTCGCGGCCGGCGACGTCGACGCGACCGTGATCCACGACTACCAGTACTACGAGGCGGCCGAGCAGGCGCCCGACCCGGTGATCATCGCCAGCCTGTTCGAGGAGGTGCCGGGCTTCGTCAAGGAGGCGCACGCGGCGCCGGCGGACTGGCTGGAGGAGAACAGCGAGCTGGCCGCCGAGTACTGCGCGTCGGTGCTCATGGGCATGCGCGACCTCTCCGCCGACTACGACGCGTTCGTCAGCGCTGTCGAGGAGTTCGCCGACGTCGAGGAGATGCCCGACGACGAGACGCTCCGCGCGCTGCACGCGAGCGCCGTGGAGTACGGGTTCTGGCCCGGTGAGGACGGTGGGCTCAGCGAGGAGAGCATCACCCTCATGGCCGAGGTGGGCGTGAACTCCGGTCTGCTGGAGGAGGTGCCGAAGTACGAGGACGTCGTCGCAGTCGACATCCTCGAGCGCGCCCTGGAGCTGGTCGAGGAGCAGTCCTGACCCAGCCTCGGGCGGGCCGGCCCGGCCCGGTGGTGGCGATCGCGTGCCTGGCGGCCGCGGTCGCCACCACCGGCGTCCAGGGGCCGGCGCCGCGGCGGTCCGATGGGTGACCTGTTCGCGATGCTGGCCCTGCTGCTGTTCGCCGCCAACGCGTTCGTGGTGCGGGCCGCCGCCGCGCACCTGGGCCAGCGGACCGGGTTCCTGGTGGCGCTGGTGGCGAACGTCGTGGTGGGCGCGGTCCTGGTGGCCGGGCACCTGGTGGTGCGGTCCGAGCCGCTGCGCATCGACCCGCTCGCGCTGGCGATGTTCGCGGTCTCCGGCATCTTCGCCAGCTACCTCGGCCGCCGCGGGTACTTCCGCACCGTCGAGACCATCGGCCCGTCGCGGGCCAGCGCCATCCAGAACAGCAGCCCGGCGTTTGCGCTGCTGCTCGGCTGGCTGGTGCTCGGCGAGACGCTCGGGCCGGCCCAGTTGCTGTGCATGGCGGGGGTGCTCGCGGGCCTCTACCTCTGCGGCGGCCGGCTGGCCGGTGGCGCGGTGCCCTGGCGCGAGATCGGGATCGGGGTGTTCTCAGCGGCGGCGTACGCGGTCGGCAACATCGTCCGCGGCGACGCGCTGGACCGCTGGTCCGAGCCGCTGCTCGGCGCGCTGGCCGGCGCCGTCACCGCCACCGTCGTCTATGGGCTGCTGCACCCGCCGGCATGGGCGGCCGACTCGGGGCTCCGCCGCCCGCGTCGCGGCCTGGCGCTGTGGTCGCTCAGCGGCGCGCTCACCATCGGCGGGCAGGCCGCGGTGATCGCGTCGACGGGGTACCTCGCGGTGTCCGTCGCGGTCGCGATCTCCGCCGCCACGCCGATGGTGGTGATCCCGGTCAGCGTGCTGCTGTTCGCGAACCGGGAGAAGGTGCGGCCGCGCACCGTCGCCGGTGCCGTCCTCATCGCCGGCGGCGTCGTCGGGCTGGTGCTGAGCTGAGCCGACCTGACCGTGAGGTATCAGCCGGTGACCTGGGTATCGGCCGGTTCTGGGGGTGTGCGGCCGCTTTGCAATGAGCACCTCTACGCACCACCCGTGGCTGGGCGCGGCTTGGCACGGCTGATCGCCTCTCGGAATCGGGCATTTCGGGTGTTGGGGCGACGACCAGTAGTGCCAAGGCGGTGGTCAGCCGAGCCAAGGCCCGGCCCCCGCAGCCGCGGACGGGTGGTGCGTAGAGGTGCTCATTGCAAGTGGTGCGGACGGCCGGGCGGTCCGCCAGTCGCGGCTGCCCGTCACCTCTTCCGCGCGTCAGCTAGACACTGTATCTTGAATCCAATTCGCGGGATCAAAGGAGGCTGCGAGTGAACCAGGCAGACGGACGGGGCACCGATCCGGTCGCGCACGACTGGCGGCTGCTGAGCGGGGGACGGCTCACGAAGGCGGCCGGCGACGCGACCTACGACGTCGAGAACCCGGCGACCGGCCGGCCGCTCGCCCAGGTGCCGGACGCCTCCGCGGCCGACGTCGCGAACGCCGTCCAGGCCGCCGACGAGGCCTCGGCCGGATGGGCCGGCGCCGACGTGCGCGAGCGGGCCGCCGTCGTCCGGCGACTGGCCGACGTCCTCGACGAGCACGTCGAGGAGATCGCGCGGCTGGACTCCCTCGACGGCGGGTTCCCGCTGTGGATGATGCGTAAGGACATCGGCACGGCCGGCGACCGGATGCGCATGTTCGCCGACTGGGCGCTGCACCTGCGCGGCGAGACGATCCCGTCCAGCCCCGGCAACGTCCACTTCACCGAACGGGTGCCGTTCGGCGTGGTCGCGCGGATCATCGCGTACAACCACCCCGGCATGTTCGGCGCCTCCAAGATCGCCGCCCCGCTGGTGGCCGGCAACACCGTCGTGCTCAAGCCGTCGGACCTGACGCCGCTGTCGGCGCTGCGGCTGGGCGAGCTGTGGGCCGAGCACGTCCCGGCCGGGGTGCTCTCCGTCGTCTCCGGGAGTGGTCCGGAGACCGGCGACGCACTGGTGCGTCATCCCGCCGTGCGGCGCATCGCGTTCACCGGCAGCCCCCAGACCGGCCGGGCGATCCAGCGGGCCGCGGCCGAGTCCGGCGTCAAGGACGTCTCGCTCGAACTCGGCGGCAAGAACGCCCTCGTCGTCTTCCCCGACGCCGACCTCGACGCCGTCGTCGACGGCGCCGTCAAGGGGATGAACTTCCCGTTTGCCGGACAGTCCTGCGGCTCGACGTCGCGCGTTCTCGCGCACGCCGACGTCGCCGCGGACCTCGTCGAGCGGCTGCGCGAGCGGCTGGCGAAGGTGGTGGCCGGCGGGCCGTTCGACGACGGCGTCACGATGGGCCCGCTCATCTCGGCCGCCCACCGCGACCGGGTGGCCGGGCACGTGCGGACGGCGCTCGAGGAGGGCGCCCGGCTGGTCCACGGCGACGCCGAGCCGGAGGCGGCGGCCGGTCACTACTACCCGGCCACCCTGCTCGACGGTGTGCGGCCGGACATGCGGGTGGCGCGCACCGAGGTGTTCGGCCCGGTGATCTCCGTGCTGACGTTCCGCACCGAGCAGGAGGCGGTCGATGTCGCCAACGGCGTCGACTTCGGCCTGACCGCCAGCGTCTACACGCGCGACTTCGACCGTGCCCACCGGGTCGCCCGGGCGATGCGCGCCGGGTACGTGTGGGTGAACGACACGTCGACCCACTTCATCGGCATGCCGTTCGGCGGGGTCAAGGACTCCGGCGTCGGGCGCGAGGAGTCGATGGAGGAGCTGCTCGGCTACACCCAGGTCAAGACCTACAACCTGGTCCTGCGCTGACCACCCCGGGAGGGATCATGCAGTCTCGTCCGGAGTACGGCTCGGACGTCATCGTCGACCTGCTGGACGAGCTCGGCATCGAGTTCGTGGCCTGCAACCCGGGCGCGACGTTCCGCGGCATCCACGACTCGCTGGTCAACTACCGCGAGGGCGTGCCGGAGATCATCGAGTGCACGCACGAGGAGATCTCGGTCGCCATCGCGCACGGCTACGCGAAGGCCGCCGGCCGCCCGATGGCCGCCGCCGTCCATGACGTCGTCGGCCTGCAGCACGCGAGCATGGCCGTCTACAACGCGTGGTGCGACCGCGCGCCGGTGCTGGTGCTCGGCGGCACCGGCCCGGTCGACGCGGCCCGGCGCCGGCCGTGGATCGACTGGATCCACACCGCCAACGTGCAGGCCACCCAGGTCCGCGACTACACCCGCTGGGACGACCAGCCGGCCTCGATCGAGGCGGTGCCCGAGTCGCTGGTGCGGGCGTACCAGCTGGCCACCGGCGCGCCGCCCGGGCCGGTGTACGTCTGCTTCGACTCCGACGTCCAGGAGGAGCGGCTGGCGGACGGGTTCGCGTACCGGCCGCCCGGTGACTACGCCGCGCCGGGCCCCGTCGCGCCCGACCCGGCTGCCGTCGAGCGGATCGCCCGCTGGCTGCTGGAGGCCGAGGCGCCGGTGATCGCCGTCGAGACGGTGGACCGGTCGCAGGCCGCGCTCGACGCACTGGTCGAGGTGGCCGAGCAGGTCGGCGCGGCCGTGCTGGAGCCGTCGCGCGACTACGGCCGCCCGTCGCTGGGCTTCCCGTCGGCGCATCCGCTCAACGCCACCGGCCTCGCCGCCCAGCTGCCCGAGGTCGACGTCGTCGTCTCGCTGGAGGTGCGCGACCTCGCCGCGCTGCACGGGTTCCGGCCGCGTCCGGACGCCACCATCGCGGTGGTCGGCACCGCGCAGTTCGGCGCCAAGGCCTGGGCGGCGGACCTGCAACGCCTGCAGCACTGCCGGCTGTCGCTGCCGGCGTCGTCCGCGGCGACCGCGCTGGCAATGCGCGCCGCCGTCCGGGCGCTGGTCGAGCGGGAGCCCGAGCTGGCGGTGGCCGCGCGGGACCGCGCCAAGCGGCTGGCCGAGCTGACCGGGGCCGCGCGGGAGCGGTGGGCCGCCTTCGCCGCCGCGCAGGACGGCCCGGGGCCGGTGCACCCCGCGTGGCTGGCCCGCGAACTGCTGCGGGCCACGGCCGGCACCGACCCCGTCATCGCCAACGGGAGCGCCTACGGCTACCTGCACCGGCTCTGGGACCTGCGCACCGTCGACTCCTACCTCGGCAGCTCCGGCGGCGCCGGTCTGGGCTACGGCATCGGCGCGGCCATCGGCGCCGGCCTGGCGCACCGCGACACCGGCCGGCTGGTCGTCGACATCCAGTCCGACGGCGACTTCATGATGACGCCGGGCGCACTGTGGACCGCCGCCCACCACCAGGTGCCGATGCTCGTCGTCATGGACAACAACCGCGCGTTCAACAACTCCGTGATGCACGCGGACCGGATCGCCCGCGACCGCGGCCGCGACCCGTCGCGGGCCGGCGTCGGCACCGCCATCGACGAGCCGGCCATCGACTTCGCGGCCATGGCCCGGTCGATGGGGGTGACGGCGTTCGGCCCGTGCCGCACCGCCGCCGAGCTGCCCGAGCTGCTCGACGCCGCGGTGGCGGCCGTCGTCGAACAGCGGGTCCCGGTGCTCGTCGACGTGCTCACGTGGGTGCCGGAGCCGGACTAGGCTCGGCGGCATGAGCCTGTACGCCACCGAGGTCAACCAGCTCACCGCCGCCTGGCTGCGACGCACCGAGGGCGCCGGCGTGCTCTCCGGCGCCGGGCTGTGGCCGCTGCTCGCCGTCCTGGCGTCGTCGGCCGACGAGCCCGGCCGGGGGGAGCTGTCCGCCGCCGTCGGGCTGTCCGCCGACGAGTCCATGGACGCCGCGCGCGACGTGCTGAAGGCGCTGGCCGGCCTCGACGGCGTCGACGCCGCGCTCGGGCTGTGGGCGCAGCAGGCGGCGCAGGTCCGCCCGGAGTGGCGCGACACGCTGCCGTCCGGCACGTACGGCGAGCTGACCGGCGACCCCGGCGTCGACCAGCCGGCCCTCGACGCCTGGGCGAACGAGCGCACCCACGGGCTGATCGAGCGGTTCCCCGTCCAGGCCGGTCCGGAGCTCATGCTGACGCTCGCGACGGCGCTCGTCCTGCGCACCACCTGGCAGCGCAAGTTCAGCGACGAGTCGTGGCAGGTCTCCGGCGGCGCCTGGGCCGGACGGCGGCTGGCCGGGCTCGAGCGCAGCACGCCCGACGCCGACGACCTGCGGGTGGCCGACTCCGCCTCCGGCCCGCTGACTCTCACCCGGGTGTCCGGCGACAACGGTCTCGACGTCCACCTCGTGCTCGGCGCCGATGGCCGTGCCCCCGGCGACGTCCTCGCGGCGGCGGTCCCGCTGGTCGCCGACGACGCCGCGGTCACCGGTGGTGCGGCGCTGCTGGAGTCGGGCGACGTCCAGCGGTGGCCCGGAGTGTCGACGGTGTCCGCGCAGCGGGCCGGCCTGGTGCTCAAGACCGCCCGGTTCACCGTCCGCTCGCTGCACGACCTGCTCCGCCAGGCCGACGTGTTCGGCCTGCGGGCGGTCAGCTCCGGCGACCGCGACCATTTCCCGGCCATCGGGCCCGTCCCGTTGCGCGTCGACCAGGCCAAGCAGGCCGCCGTCGCGATCTTCAGCGCGACCGGCTTCGAGGCGGCCGCCGTCACCGCCATCGGGCTGCGGACCGTGTCGATGCCGGTGCATCGGGCCCGCGCGGTCGCCGTCAGCTACGACCGTCCGTTCGGCTTCCTCGCCGTGCACCGCGAGAGCGGCCTGGTCCTGTTCGCCGGCTGGGTCGACTCGCCGGAGGACTGGGCGCCGCCCTCGCAGGGGGAGCGGCAGCGGCCCGGCGTCATGCGCGAGCGCCTGCCGCGGACCACCGCGGAGTGAGCTCAGGCCGCCAGCCGGGCGCGCGCCGACCGTGACGGCGCCGGCTCCTCGCGGTCGGACGACTCCGCCGCCCGGGCCCGCTCGGTCATGCGGCGCCGCGTCCTGATGATGGTGTGCGTCGCGCCCGCCCAGACACCCACCAGCACACCGACGGCGACGCCGATGGCCACCTGCAGCCACAGCGGCGCGTCGGTGACCGAGCCGGTGACGTAGCCGAGCCCGACCGCCCAGCTGGACCAGAGCAGCCCGGCGGCGAACGCGATGACCGCGAACCGCCGCGACCGCATGCCGGCCACCCCCGCGGCCGCGGCTGCCGCCGTCCGCCCCAGCGGGATGAACCGGGTGGCGATGATGGCCGCCGCGCTGGTGGACCCCATGCGTTCGTGCGCCTCGGTGATCTTCCCCTTGAGCCGCCGGCCCAGCCGGAACCGTTCCAGCGCACCGGGCAACGCCCGCCGGCTCAGGCCGTGGACCGTGAGATCGCCCGCCAGCGCGCCGAGCGTCGCCGCGACGATGGCCCAGACGATGTTCAGGTGGCCGGCGGCGGCGAGCGCGCCGGAGGAGATCACCGCGACCTCGCCGGGCACCGCCGGGATGACCGCGTCGACGGCCACGAGCGCCGCCATGACGAGATAGGCGAGCGCGGGTACAGCCACGAACGACACCAGGTCCATGGACTCCACCCTGAATTCCTACCGCAGCTTCGGCAATGGTGTGGCCCGGAACTCAGGGATCTCTCAGGGTCGGCGTCAGGGAGAGAGGTAGGGCTGCCCCCAGTCCGTGGGCGTTCGCCCGCGTTGTCGGTGTCATTCACTACGCTGACAGCGTGACCGGACCGCGAGGGCTGTTCGTCGCCTTCGAGGGCGGCGACGGCGTCGGCAAGACCACCCAGCAGGCGCTGCTGGCCGAACACCTGCGCGCCCGGGGCCGCGATGTGGTCGTCACCCGCGAGCCGGGCGACTCCCGCATCGGTCCGCAGGTGCGCGCCATCGTGCTCGACGGCGGCGAGCTCGACCCACGCGCCGAGGCGCTGCTGTTCGCCGCCGACCGCGCCGACCACGTCGCGCACGTCGTCCGGCCGGCCCTCGACCGCGGCGCCGTCGTGCTCGTCGACCGCTACATCGACTCCTCGGTCACGTACCAGGGCGAGGGCCGCGGGCTGGGCCGCGAGCAGATCGCCGCCATCTCCCGGTTCGCCACGCAGGGCCTGCTGCCCGACCTCACCGTCGTGCTCGACCTCGACGAGTCGGCCCGGGCCGAGCGGGTGCGCCGGCAGGGCTACGTCGACCGCATCGAACGCGAGCCCGACCACCTGCACGAGCGGGTCCGGCGGGCGTTCCTCGAGCTGGCCGCCGCCGCGCCCGAGCGATACGTCGTCGTCGACGCCGGCCGGCCGCCCGAAGAGGTCGCCGCCGACATCGCCGTCGCGGTCGAGAAGGTGATGAAGGCATGACCGTCTGGGACACCGTCGTCGGGCAGACCATGGTGCCCGCGCTGCAGCGCACCGTCGCCGACGCCGCCGCGTACCTCGACGGCGGGCCGCGCGGCGCCATGACGCACGCCTGGCTGTTCACCGGCCCGCCGGGGTCCGGCCGGTCCGTCGTCGCCCGGGCGTTCGCGGCAGCGCTGCAGTGCCCCAACGGCGGCTGCGGCCAGTGCTCCGAGTGCGCCGACGTGCGCGCCCGCACCCATCCCGACGTCGCCTCGCTGGTCACCCAGGGTCTGAACATCCGCATCAGCCAGGTCCGCGAGCTGGTGCCGCGGGCGGCGCTGCGCCCGGCCCGCGGCCGCTGGCAGGTCATCGTCGTCGAGGACGCCGATCGCCTCGGCGAGGACGCCGCCGACGCCCTGCTGCTGTCGGTCGAAGAGCCGCCCCCGCGCACGGTGTGGATGCTGTGCGCGCCCACGGCCGAGGACATCGTGCCCACCATCCGGTCGCGCTGCCGGGTGGTGAACCTGCGCACCCCGCCGTACGCCGACGTCGCCCAGCACCTGGTCGCCACCGCCGGCGTCGAGCAGGAGCTGGCCGAGTTCGCCGCCCGCGCCTCCCAGGGCCACGTCGGCCGGGCCCGCGCCCTGGCCACCGACGCCGACGTCCGCGCCCGCCGCGCCGAGGTGCTGCGGCTGCCGTTCGACCTCGCCGACATCCGCCAGTGCCTCGACGCCGCCGCCAACCTCGTCGAGGCGGCCAAGGCCGACGCCGAGAAGCACTGCGACGCCCTCGACGAACGCGAGGTCGAGGAGCTGCGCAAGGCGCTCGGCGCCGGCAGCACCGGCCGCAAGCCGCGCAACATGGAGGCCGCGGTCAAGGAGCTGGAGCGCGAGCAGAAGCTGCGCCGCACCCGGGTCCAGCGCGACTCCATCGACCGCGCTCTGGTCGACGTCCTCGCGCTCTACCGCGACGTCATCATGCTGCAGCTGGGCGTGCGCACCGAGCTGGTCAACGAGGAGATGCGCCCGTCCATCGACCGGCTGGCCCGCGCCGGCGGCCCGGCGGCTACCCTGCGCCGCATGGAGGCCGTCGTCGCCGCGCGTGAGGCGCTGCAGGCCAACGCGCTGCCGCTGCTCCAGCTCGAGTCCATGGCGCTGGCGCTGCGCGAGGGCTGACTGTGATCCGACCTGGCCGGAGAAAGAAAGCGGGGAGCGGCCCTATCGGGCGGCTCCCCTGCTTAAGACTTCACGCTTGCGCGCTGAGTTGAGGTTAGCACCTGTGAACGACCACCTGCACGGCTTGGACACCTTGCTGGTTGCGGACGCCTTCAGCCAGCACGTGGTAGCGCGGCTCCTGGACTTCTTCGCTGACACCAGCCCTTGGCCACGCCGGCTGTGGGAAGTGGGTAGCGTGCTCGCCCTCCGCGAGGGCGCAGAGGCTGGCACCTGGCTTCAGTCTCGTGTGCTCTCGCAGAGCGCCGTGAGCTGGTACCTCCGCGCGTTGGAGCGACAGCTCGGTCCAGACAAGGGCTTGGGCGACTCGCGGCTACGCAAACTCCTGACAGAGTTGCTCCGATCGGGCCTGGCGCCCGATAGTCGGGAGAGGCGACAGCTAATCCAGCTGATCCCGGCCATCACCGACGGATATTTGGATCGCTGGGCGGCGGCGGCAGACTCGGCTGCACGACCGTCGCCAGAGCGACTAGCCTGTGCGATTGCCGCCCACCTGCTGGATCTCGGCCACAGCTCCGGTCAGTTGCACCGATGGGCGAGGGCTGTGAATGCTGAGCCGGACGCGACACTAAGGGATGTGTTCGACGGCGCAGTCAAGCTGGCCGCGCGGCCGGATGCCGACTATGAAGTCGTTGTCCCCTTCCTGTCTGTGCCCGACCATCAGCAGCTTGCTTCGGGACTGCCTGAATGGCGGCCGCCCGAAGCTGCGGCCACCTGGTTTCGCGAGAACGGGGTCGAAGCACCGCCACGACACAATGGCGCCTTCGTCTATTCGCTGAAGGCAAAGGACCCTGTCGGCGCCGCTCGAGCGGCGGGCTCGCGCGTGCAACGACTGGAAGCTAGGCGTTCCTACGCGCGAGGCTCGAAGAAGAGCCTTGTGCCGGTCGGTCACGTTTGGATCCGGGGCGAGCATGAACCTCTTCCTCTCAATCCGCCAGAGCGTGGGGCCAAGGTGCTGTCCCTTGAGAGTGAGAAAACCATGTACGCAGTCGTGCATGGGGATCAGCTCGACGAGGCACTGGAACTCGCCGCGCCGCTCAACGGTGGTCCAGCGGCGTCGGCGGTCTCAGGCGCATGGGCCGCCATCGAGTCGTTGCTCTACCACCCTGGGGATGAAGCCGACAAGGAACAGGGCCGCGCCGTCGCGGCAGACCGGCTGGCAGCCATCGTCGCCTGTTCGTGGCCGCGAGCAGAACTCACTGCACTCTCCTACAGACATTCGCCAACCGCGCCGGACGAGCTTCTGCGGGAATTAGGCGCGTGTGAGAGCAATAGACAGCGCAGCTAGGTGGTAGCGAATGCGCTGGCAAGCACGGGTTCACCCGTTCTCTCGTCGCCGAGCGATGTTGCAGCAGCCGAACGTATGAGAACCGCGCTGAACGCACCGCGCACTCAGCTGAATGATGTCAAGTGCATCTTTGAGGGAGTCTTCCGGCGGCTGTACCGGCAACGAAACATCGTCGTGCACGGAGGAAACACAGTCGCGATTGCGCTGGATTCAGCTCTTCGGACATCGGCGCCGCTCATCGGCGCCGGTCTTGACCGCGTGGTGCACGCGCAGCTCATCGGTGAACTGTCGCCCCTCGATCTTGCTGCACGCGCGGAGAACTCATTGTCCCTGGCCGGCGATGTTCTCGGGCCCAGCCTCACGGACATGCTTGAGACGCCTGGCTCGTAGCTTGAGGGCTGCCACGGCAGCCACCTAACGGCACATGCTCCCGTTCACCGTCCGGACGCCTTCCGGCCACCCGGGTCCCCTAGCGTCTGCGCGGTTGACTGCCCATTCGCGCTGAATCTTTGATCAAGGGGGGCCACAGGTGACCCGACTGCGTCCATCGCACGTCCGTGCCGCCACCGCCGCGACGGCGGGCCTGGCACTGACCGGGGCGTTCGCGCTGCCGGCGGCCGCGGGCATCGTCGATGAGCCGATCTCGCACTCCGCGCCCGACGCGAGCCTCGAGCTCGCGCCGATCGGCACCTACGAGACCGGCATCTTCGACGAGGGCGCGTCGGAGATCGTCGGCTACGACGCCGGCTCGAAGCGCCTGTTCGTCATCAACGCCGCGCAGGCGCTGGTCGAGGTGCTCGACGCCGCCGACCCGGCCGCGCCGGTCAAGCTGTTCGACCTGCCGACCGCGGGCGTCGAGTCCGCCGACGGCACCACGGTGCCGGCCGAGGCCGTCGCCAACTCCGTCGACGTCCGCGCCGACGGCCTGGGCGCCGTTGCCGTCGAGGCGCCGGAGAAGACCGACAACGGCTGGGTGGTGTTCTTCGACGCCCGCAGCGAGGACGGGACGGCGCTCGGCGCGGTCCGCGTCGGCGCGCTGCCGGACATGCTGACGTTCTCGCCGGACGGCTCCCTGCTGGTCGCGAACGAGGGCGAGCCGGCCGAGGACTACTCCGCCGACCCCGAGGGCTCGGTTTCGCTGGTCGCGCTGAGCGACGCGGTCGAGGCGCCGTCGGACCAAGCAGCTGTCGAGACGGCCGACTTCCACGAGTTCGAGGAGGGCGGCTCGAAGCCGCTGCCCGAGGGCGTGCGCATCTACGGCGGCCGCGAGGACGCCGGCACCGGCACCCCCGAGTTCCCGGTCTCGGAGAACCTGGAGCCTGAGTACATCACCGTCGTCGGCGACAACGCCTACGTCACGCTGCAGGAGGCCAACGCGCTCGCCGTCGTCGACCTCGAGACCGCGCAGGTCGCCGAGATCCACGCGCTGGGCACCAAGGACCACGCCGCGGCGGGCAACGAGCTGGACCCGTCTGACGAGGACGGCGGCATCGCGCTCGGCAGCTGGCCGGTGCGGGGCATGTACCAGCCCGACGCCATCGGCAGCTACACCGCAGGCGGCGAGCCGTACCTCGTCACCGCGAACGAGGGCGACACCCGCGACTGGGAGGGCTACAGCGAGGTCGCGCGCGTCAAGGACCTCGGCGAGGACGGCCTGGCGCCGGTGTGCGAGGACCTCGCCGAGCTGACCGCCGACGAGGCGCTCGGCCGGCTCAACGTCACCACCGCCGACGGGCTGGCCGAGGACGGCAGCTGCTACGAGACGCTGTACTCCAACGGCGGCCGGTCGTTCTCGATCTGGAACACCGGTGGTGAGCTGGTCTTCGACTCCGGCGCGCGGTTCGAGGAGCTGACGGCCGAGGCGGTGCCCGAGTTCTTCAACTCCAACCACTCCGAGTCGAACCTCGAGGGCCGCAGCGACGACAAGGGCCCCGAGCCCGAGGGCCTCGCCATCGGCGCGGTCGGCGAGCGCACCTACGCGTTCGTCGGCTTCGAGCGCATCGGCGGTGTCGTCGTCTTCGACATCACCGCGCCCGACGCGGTCGAGTTCGTCACCTACCTCAACAACCGCAACTTCGCCGTCTCCGTCGAGGACGGCGGCGCGCTGGCCGACGCCGGCGACCTCGGCCCCGAGGGCCTGGAGTTCATCGCCGCCGACGCGTCGCCGATTCCCGGCACCGCGCTGCTGGCGGTCGGCAACGAGGTGTCCGGCTCGACCACGTTCTACCGCATCGACGAGACCGACGACGGCAACGGCGGTGACGAGGACGGCTCCGAGGACGGGTCGGAGGATGGCTCCGAGGACGGTTCGGAGGACGGTTCGGACGAGTCGGGTTCCGACGAGAGCGGCTCGGACGAGTCCGGTTCGGACGAGGCTGGGACCGACGACGGCGGTGCCGACGAGGGCGGCGCCGACGAAGGTGGCGCCGACGACGGCACGGGCGACGACGGTGCGGACGAGTCCGGCGCCGACGGCGACGAACTGCCCGACACCGGCACCGGCGCGACGATGCTGACGCTCACCGCCGGCGTCCTCCTGGTGGCCGGCGCCGCCGGCTACGCGATCCGCCGCCGGACCACCTGACGCTCAGCACCCTGCTCCAACCGTGGGCCAGCCCCACCCACAGAAGTTGATCATGGAGAAGGTCGGCTCCAGCCGCGCTCCAGAGCCGCCTTTCTCCATGATCAACGGGGCGTCGGGGGCCGGTTTCAGGCGACCGGGAGCCCAGGAGTGCTGCGCGGCGTGCGCCGCCGGACACTGGCGATCATCCTGGACGGCCTGAGGCCACGCGGCGGCGATGCCGTCCCAGGCGGTCCGACACCTTAGCCTCGATCCGTGGAAGGGCTATCGGGTGATCTTCGCTCCTGACTGTTGATCTTGATCGGGGTCGTGGGCAGGGCTGGTCGGCTGGTCTGCCCAGCTCTTCCACGTGTCGGTGTCCGGTCGGGGCCCGGTGCGGGCGGTGGTCGACGGTCAGGCCGCCGCGGCGGGTGGCCCGGTGGCGAGCACGTGGTTCCAGAGGCGGGTCCACTGCTGGGCCCAGGGCCAGTGCGTGGGCAGGTGCAACACGCGGCGGCGTTGCGGGCGGGCCAGCCGGGCGGGCACGGTGACGATCTGTCGGCGCAGTGTCGCGCCGCGCGCGACGGCATGCCGCGGACTGGTCAGGGTGCCGGCGGCGCGGAGCAGGTTGTGGGTCATCGCGGCGCAGGTCGCCCAGGCGGCGTTCGCGGCGAACCGGCCAGACGGCAGGTGGGCCAGCGGCCCGTCGATGAGGTCGGCGAACACGGTCTCGATGATCGCGTGCGCGCGGTGGGTGATGTCCGCGTCGGCGGTCGGTTCGGTGTTGTCGGTGAAGAACGGGTGGTGCCGCCAGACCGGGAACAGTTCATCGGTCTTGGCGCGGTCGCGGACCCGGCGCACGATCAGCCGGGCGGTGACCTGGTGCTTCTTGGCCTTGGAGCCGAACGCGGTGAACGGTACTTCGGCGACGTGGGCGTCGGAGATCAACTGCCCGGTGTCCGGGTCGACGACCGCGCCGGGGTAGTGCACCGGTGTCCACGCGTCGGCGGGGATGGTCGCGATCGCCCTGCTCACCGCACGGTTCTTGGTCAGCGCCACGGAGAACCGGGCCCCCGCCCTCACGCAGGCGCCGACGACGACGCTGTTGCCGTAGGCCGAATCACCGCGGACCAGGATCTCACCCGCCGCGCCGGCGGCGCGGGCGGTCCGGATCGCCTCGGCGACCATCGTCGCCGCGCCCTTCCCGGAACCGGCCCGCCCGGCCCGTAGCCGGATCCCGGCCACCACCGGCGCACCGTGCTCGGTACTGATGCTGGTGGCCAGCGGCGACAGGCCCTTGCGGAGCACCTGCCGCCCGGCGATCTTGGTGTGCCCGAAGCTGGCGCCCTGCTTGGCGTGCCCGTAGACCGGGCGCAGCAGCGAATCGATGTCGACGAACGCCCGAGTCCCGATCCCGGGCAACAGCCCCGTCGTCGTGACGAGGCCGACCAGATGCGCCCGCGCGACCGAGGCCAACTGCAGGGCATGGCCATGGGTGAACTCCCGCAGGAACTGCCCCAGCGTGGCCGGCGCATACACGCCGCCGAACAACCGGCCCATCCCGCCGGAACGGACCACGTCCAGATCGTCGATGCAGTCCGCGCCGGCAGCCATCCCCGCCACGATCGAGGTGATCTTGCCCGCCGGGTTCACGCCGGCCGACTTCACCCTCACCGAGCCGACCGCGACCTTGGACGAGATCAGCTCGGACAGGCCAGCCTGCTCGGCCAAGGCCATCACCGGCACCAGCCCCGCGCACGACACGAGATTCTCGTCATCGAACCTCGGCATCGCCTTCGACCAGACGTGAGATAGTCGCACCGAGAGTGCCTTCCGCAGCAGTGGCGATCAGGACCTAGACAATCCAGATCCTCCCTGCACAGAAGGCACTTTCTTCGTCACCACACCGAACGACCAGCCAGCCAGTCCACGGATCGAGGCTTAGGGTGGACGCGTGGGCATGGTGATGGCGGTGGCCTTCACCCGGTACGGGAGGCTCTACTACCTCGACCCGGGTGAGCACACTCCGCGCGTCGGCGACAAGGTCCTCGTCCCGACCGACGACGGCCCCGAGGTCGCCGAGTGCGTCTGGGCGCCCCAATGGGTCAGCGAGGACATCGGTGGCCTGCCCGTATGCGAGGGGCCGGCGAACGAGCGGCACCTGCAGCGCGAAGAGCGCAACCGCCGCCGCCGGGCCGAGATCCGCGTGGCCGCGCGCCGGCTGATCCGCCACCACGAGCTGCCGATGAAGATCGTCGGCGTCGACTACGTCGACACCCGCCCCGACGTCGACCAGCTGGTCACCATCTACTTCAGCGCGCCGCACCGGGTCGACTTCCGCGAGCTGGTGCGCGACCTTGCCCGCACCCTGCGGGCCCGCATCGACCTGCGTCAGCTCGGCGCCCGCGACGAAGCCCGCGTGCAGGGCGGCATCGGGCCGTGCGGCCGCGACACCTGCTGCTCGACGTTCCTCACCGACTTCGAGCCGGTCAGCATCCGCATGGCGAAGGACCAGGACCTCCCGCTCAACCCGCTGAAGATCTCCGGGGCGTGCGGGCGGCTGATGTGCTGCCTCAAGTACGAGCACCCGCTCTACCAGGACTTCAAGCGCAGTGTGCCGACCGTCGGCTGCGACGTCACCACCGACGACGGCGTCGAGGGCACGGTCGTCGCGTACAACGTCCCGGCCGAGACGGTGTACGTCCGCGACCGTGAGACCGGCCGGCGGGTCGCCTGCCCGAAGGCCAGCGTCTGCGGGTCGCGGCAGGCCTATGAGGGCGCGGTGGCCCAGGGCGCCCGCCGCACGCCCGACGTCGAGGACGACGAGTACGAGGACGACGGGGAGAACCTGTGAGACTGCGCGTCCTGGCCGGGCTGGCGGTCGCCGCCGCCGTGGCCGCCGCGGGCTGCTCGGCCGAGCCCGAGGATCGCGGCAGCCAGCCGGCCGACGTGCCGGACCGGTCGACGCCGGCGGCCGACGCCACTGTGGGGATCGACCCCGCGCTCGCGGAGTTTTACACGCAGGAGCTCGAGTGGCGCGACTGCGGCGAGGGCTACCAGTGCACGACGGCCACCGTCCCGATCGACTACGCCGAGCCCGGCGGCGACACCCTCGAGCTGGCGCTGCTGCGGGCACCGGCGACGGGCGACGAGCGGCTCGGCTCGCTGCTGGTCAACCCGGGCGGGCCGGGCGCGTCCGGCGTCGAGTATGCGCAGCTGGCCGGTTCCGTCGTCACCGAGCAGGTGCGTGAGCGCTACGACATCGTCGGCTTCGACCCGCGCGGCGTCGCCGAGTCCACCCCGATCGACTGCGTCGACGACGCCGACCTCGACGACTACCTCGCCGCCGACCCGACCCCAGACGACGACGCCGAGATCGTCGAGATGGAGGAGTCGGTCCAGGACCTCGCCGCCGGCTGCGCCGCCCGCTCCGGCGACCTCGTCCCGCACGTCGGCACCGCCGACGTCGCCCGCGACCTCGACGTGCTGCGCGCGGCGCTCGGCGACGAGAAGCTCAACTACCTGGGCAAGTCGTACGGGACGTTCATCGGCGCGCTCTACGCCGACCAGTTCCCCGACCGCGTCGGCCGGCTGGTCCTCGACGGCGCCATCGACCCGACGCTGTCCGGCGACGACCTCGGCCTCGGCCAGGCGCGTGGCTTCGAGCGGGCGCTCTCGACCTTCCTGACCTGGTGCTTCGACCAGGACAACTGTGCGCTCGGCGCGTCCGAGGACGACGCTCGCGCCACCCTGGCCGGGCTGCTGCAGCAGGCCGACCAGGAGCCGCTGGCCACCGACGACGAGAACCGGCCGCTGACCGAGTCGCTGGCGTTCTACGGCATCATCCTGCCGCTGTACCTCACCGCCGACGAGGGCTACGAGCCGCTCAACGAGGCGCTCGACCTCGCGCTCACCGAGGACGACGGCACGCTGCTCATGACGTTCGCCGACCTCTACCTCGAGCGCAACAGCGACGGCACGTACAACGGCAACGCCAACGAGGTCATCAGTGTCGTGAACTGCATGGACCACCCCGAGTCCGCCACCGCCGAGCAGGCGCGCGCCGGGCTGGCCGAGTTCACCGAGGCGTCGCAGGTGTTCGGGCCGTTCCTCGCCTGGGGCGGGCTCGGCTGTTCGGCGCTGGCCGCCGGCCTGGCCGAGGCCGGCGCCGGTGGGGGCGACGACCCCACCGCCACGCCGAGCGCGAGCCCGTCACCGCACCCGCCGGTCACCGCGCCGGGCGCCGACCCGATCCTCGTCGTCGGCACCACCGGTGACCCCGCCACCCCGTACGAGTGGGCGCAGGCGCTGGCCGAGCAGCTCTCGTCCGGCGCGCTGCTCACCTACGACTCCACCGTGCACACCGCCTATCTCGCGGGCAGCGACTGCATCGACGACGCCGTCGACGCATACCTGCTGGCCGGGACGGTGCCGGACGATGGCACCAGTTGCACTTCGTGAATCACGGCGAAGTATGCGGATAATGGAACGATGCGCCTGCGTCCGACGCTCTACCGGGTTGCGCTCGTCCTGAGCGCGGCGGTGCTGCTGACCTCCTGCAGCGGCTCCGACGACTCCGGGTCCGGAGGCGACGGCGCCACCGCCCAGCCCGAGGGTCCCAAGGCGCAGCGGGTTCCGTTGCGCCTCGACGGCGTCACCGACGAGGTGGCGTTCGGCGAGCCGCTGGCGTTGACCGTCCCCCGCGGCCAGATCGACTCCGTCGAGGTCGCGCCCGAGGGCGGCGAACCGGTCGAGGGCGCGGTCGGCGACGACGGCAGTAGCTGGCAGAGCGCGGCGCCGCTCGAGCCCGGCGCCGCCTACGCCGTCACCGTCGTCGCGTCCGACCGGCTCGGCATGGAGCACACGCTCACCGACTCGTTCGCGGTCGCCGGCGTGCCCGATGGCAACCGGCTCACGCTGAGCATGCAGCCCACCGACGGCGCCGTCGTGGGCGTCGGCGCACCCATCACCGTCCGGTTCGACCAGGAGGTCACCGAGCGCGAGAACGTCGAGCAGGCCCTGCACGTCGCGTCGAACCCGCAGGTCGAGGGGTCGTGGCACTGGGTGAGCGCTCAGGAGGTGCATTTCCGGCCCCAGGAGTACTGGCCGTCGGGCACCCAGGTGCGGCTGGACATCGACCTCAACGGCGTCCAAGCCGGCGACGACCTCTGGGGCGGGCGCTCCTACGACCTCGACTTCACCGTCGGCAAGTCCCAGATCGCCACCGTCGACGCCGCCACCCACACCGTCACCTACAACGTCGACGGCACCCCCGCGGCCACCTGGGACACCAGCCTCGGCGCGCCCGAGTTCGCCACCCGCAACGGCACCTACATCGTGCTGGAGAAGTTCGAGACGCGGCAGATGACGTCGTGCAACGCGAACATCACCTGCGATCCCGCCAGCTCCGACTACTACGACCTCGAGGTGCCGAACTCCGTCCGCCTCACCTGGAGCGGGACGTTCGTCCACTCGGCGTCGTGGTCGGAAGGGTCGCAGGGCACGGAGAACGTGTCGCACGGGTGCATCAACCTCAGCGAGGCCAACGGCGCCACGTTCTTCCAGCTGGCCCAGTACGGCGACATCGTCACCGTCGCCAACTCCACCCGCGGCCCCGAGGACCTCATCGACCGCGGCGACCCCGGCATGGCCGACTGGAACCTCGCCTGGGACCAGTACGTCGCCGGCTCCGCCACCGGCGCGTCCATCACCACCGACGCCCTCTGAGCTGCCGTCCGGCCCGATTGGGTTCCGG
This sequence comes from Jiangella alkaliphila, assembly GCF_900105925.1. NCBI lineage: Bacteria > Bacillati > Actinomycetota > Actinomycetes > Jiangellales > Jiangellaceae > Jiangella > Jiangella alkaliphila. The sequence continues at coordinate 1,454,790 of NZ_LT629791.1, forward strand.
GGCGGTGGACGCCCTATACTCGTGCACCGTGCCCGGTTCGCCGGGCACGCGCCGCCTTAGCTCAGTCGGTAGAGCGATTCACTCGTAATGAATAGGTCGTCGGTTCGATTCCGACAGGCGGCTCCACACCCCATCCCGGCCGGTCAGCCTCATGCTGACCGGCCGCTGTCGTTCACGGAGGTGCTTGGTCCGTGTCGTGCGAGTCGGTCGAGCGGCGGGCCGCCCTGGTGGCGGCGTTGCAGGAGAAGGGCGCTATCCGCAGCGAGCGGGTGGCCGCCGCCGTTGCCGCGGTGCCCCGGCACCTCTTCGCCCCAGAGGCGTCCCTCGCCGCCGCTTATGCGGACGACATCGTGGTCACGAAGCGCGACCCACGGGGAGCTGCGACGAGTTCGGTGTCGGCGCCGTGGCTGCAGGCGCTGATGCTCGAGCAGGCCGGCATCGAGCCCGGCATGCGGTGCCTCGAGATCGGCTCGGGCGGCTACAACGCGGCGCTGATGGCCGAGCTCGCGGGGCCGGACGGCTGCGTCACCAGCATCGACATCGACGCCGATATCGTCGCGCGGGCCCGGCGTCACCTGGCGGCGGCCGGTACAAAACGGGTCCGGGTGGTCGTCGGCGACGCCGAGGCCGGGGTGCCGGAGGACGCGCCGTTCGACCGCATCGTGGTCACCGTCGGGGCCTGGGACGTGCCGCCGGCCTGGGTCGCCCAGCTGACCATGACCGGCCGGATCGTCGTGCCGCTGCTGCTGCACGGCCACACCAGGACGGCCGCCTTCGACCGCGCCGGCGACACGCTGGTGAGCCGGTCGCACGAGCTGTGCGGCTTCGTCGCTATGCAGGGTCTGGGCGCCCGGCCGGACCGCGTCGTGCCGCTCGGCCCCGACGTCGAGCTCCGCTTCGACGACAACGTGCCGGTCGAGGCCGACGGAGTGCGCGCGGCGCTGCGCGGGCCACGTGCCGAGCGGTGGTCCGGCATCACCGTCGATCCCCAGGAACCGTTCGACGGCCTCCAGCTGTGGCTGGCCACCCAAGCCACGAGCTTCGGCCAGCTCTGCTCGACGCGCACCGACGCCGCCCGCGCGCTGGTCGATCCGGCCACACCACCGCGCACCCCGGCCGTCGTCGACGGCGGCAGCCTGGCCTACCACGCGCTCCGGCGCGTCGACCCGGCCACGGGGCGACACGAGTTCGGCGCGTACGGCCACGGCCCGGCGGCCGTCCCGCTGGCCGAGCGGATGGTCGAGCTGATCCAGGCGTGGGACCGCGAGCACCGGAACGGGCGGCCGCCGGTGATCTGCGTCCAGCCGGCCGGAACGCCCGTCGACCGGCTGCGGCCCGGCCGCGTCCTGCGCAAGCGGCACACCGTGGTCACGGTCGACTGGCGGTGACCTCCCGCTCACCCTGCCGACGCTCGGCCCGGACCTGGCGAGCCGGCTGGTAGACGCCACCGGGGCCCTCCACGTTGCGGTGGTCCGTAGTGGTCGGAAATGATGACTATGAGGAGTCCGCATCCGCCGGCCTGATGGTCGAGCCGGCGATGCGCAGGCCGTAGTGATCGATGACGTGGGTGTCGTGGTAATGGCGTTTGGCGTGGTCACGGGCGGCGTCTTCGGCGGTGGTGTACCGCGAGAACTCGCGGCCGGTCCACGGGCAGGTGGGGCAACGGGCGCGGTATCGGGCCGGGGTGTTCGGCGGAGCCACAGCCGCACGATATATCGACAGCTAAACTTTGGCTATTCGATCATCGAAGGTCGGATGGGCGGGTGGTCGACAGCCGGGCTCCTGAGTACGAGCGGCTGTACGCCACACTCCGGCAGCTGCGAATGGAGCGCGGTCTCACGCAGGCCGAACTCGGCCAGCGCCTCGGGCTCACCCAGCGCAAGGTGTCGCTGTTCGAGTCCGGCGACCGGCGCATCGACGTCGTCGAGCTGGCCCGGTACGCGCGGGCCCTCCAATTCGGGCTGACGGAACTCCTGGACCGAGCCGAGCTCGACTACCCCGTGGCCGAGGAGTTCACGACCGACGAGCTCACGTGAGCGCCGCGCCCTGCTCGCGTGACGCCCGCCGCCGGCGCTGTTCGACCGGGTCGGGGACGGGCGCGGCGGCCAGCAACCGCCGGGTGTAGTCGTCGGCCGGTGCCGACAGGACGTCGGCGCTGCTGCCCTGTTCGACGATCTTCCCGCGGTGCATGACAGCGATTCGGTCGGCCAGCAGCTCCACGACGGCGAGGTCGTGGCTGATGAACAGGCACGAGAAGCCGAGCCGCGTCTGCAGGTCCATCAGCAGCTCGAGCACCCGCGCCTGCACGGACACGTCCAGCGCGCTGGTCGGCTCGTCGGCCACCAGCAGGACGGGCTCGAGGGCGATGGCCCGGGCGATGCCGACCCGCTGCCGCTGGCCGCCGGAGAGCTCGTGCGGGTAGCGGTTGCGCCACGCCGACGGCAGCTCGACCCCGTCCAGCAGCGACGTCACCCGTTGCGCGACCTCGGCGCGCGGCCGGCCGTCCAGACGCAACGGCTCGCCGATGCTGTCGCCGATCGTGTAGCGGGGGTTCAGCGACGACGCCGGGTCCTGGAAGACCATGCCGACGGTGCGCCGCAGCGCGCGCAGCTGCCCACGCGACGCCTTGGTGACGTCCTGGCCGTCGACGACGACGCGGCCGGCGGCCGCCCGCAGCAGGCCGACCACGCAGCGTCCGATCGTCGACTTGCCCGAACCGGACTCGCCGACCAGGCCGAGCACCTGCCCGCGCGGGATCGTCAGCGACACCCCGTCGACGGCGCGGAAGGCGGGCCGGCCGAGCCCGCCGGGATACTCGACGACGACGTCCCGCAGCTCGAGCGCGGCGCCCGCGACGTCGTCACGAGCGGCCGACGGACGGACGTCCTGCCGTCCCAGGTACGGCACCGCGGCCAGCAGGTCGCGGGTGTACTCCTGGACCGGCTGCGCGAACAGCTGCTCGACCGGCGCCTCCTCGACGATCTCGCCGGCCCGCATGACGACGACCCGGTCGGCGATGTCGGCCACCACGCCCATGTCGTGCGTGATGAGCAGGATCGCCGAGTCGAGACGGTCGCGCAGGCTGCGCAGCAGGGTGAGGATCTCGGCCTGGACGGTGACGTCGAGCGCGGTCGTCGGCTCGTCGGCGATGAGGACGGCCGGGTCGCACGAGATGGCCATCGCGATCATCGCCCGCTGCCGCTGCCCGCCGGAGAGCTGGTGCGGGTAGTACCCGAACCGCTGCTCCGGGTCGGGCAGCCCGACCAGCGCGAGCAGTTCGACGGCCCGGGTCCGCGCGGCCCGGCGGCTGAGGTCGGTGTGCAGCCGGAGCGCTTCGACGATCTGGGCGCCGACGGTGAAGACGGGGTTGAGCGCGGTCATCGGGTCCTGGAACACCATGGGGACGTCCTGGCCGCGCAGCCGCCGCAGCGTCGGCCCGTCGGGCGTGGTGACGTCGCGGCCGCCGACCTCGATGCGCCCGGTACGGACGGCTGTCGGCGGCAGGAGGTCCAGGACGGACAGCGCGCTGACGCTCTTGCCGGAGCCGGACTCGCCGACCAGCGCGAGGATCTCGCCGGGCCGGACCTCGATGGTGACGTCGCGGGCGGCGGTCGTGGTGCCGTCGCCGGTGCGGAACTCGACACCGAGTCGGTGGATCGCGAGCGCGGGCGTGGTCACAGGGCGCCCCCTTCCACGAGGGTGAAGGCGCGCTTGACGGTGATCAGCTCGAGGCCGATCTCGACCCGGCGGATGCCGGGCAGCTCGCCGAGCACGCGGGTGTTGAACGTCAACAGGTCGTCGTGGTGCCTGAGGACGACTTCGCAGGTCAGGTCGCTGTAGCCGGCCGTGGAGGAGAGGTAGCGCACCTCCGGCCGCTCGCCCAGCGCCTTGGCGGTCTCGTCGAGGTGGCGCAGGTCGACGGCGAGCCAGTAGAACACCTCGACGCCGTAGCCGAGCAGCTCGGGCCGCACGATCGTGGTGTAGCGGACCCGTCCGTCGTGGGTCAGCGTGTCGAGCCGGCGCTTCACCATCGACTCGCTCATGTCGAGCCTGACGGCCAGCTCGGCGAAGCTCAGCCGGGCGTCCTCGGCGAGCAGCCCGACGAGGGCGCGGTCGCGGTCGTCGAGCGGCTTGGGGTCGCGCTGCTCGATCGGCCCGCGCTCGGACTCGAGCGTCGCGATGGCCTCCGGCGCCAGGGTGCCGTGCGCCCACACGTTGGCCACCTTGTGCTGGGCGATGACGGTCTCGGTGACCGTCGACAGGATGCCGTCGACCTGCTCGATCTCCTCGAACAGCACCCGGGCCAGCGCGCGCTGCGACGGCACGATCAGCTCGACGATGAGGTCGAACGTCCCGGTGATGAGCGCCGCGAATCGCACGTCGGGCCGGGCGGCCAGCTCGGCGGCGACCCGCGGCGCCTGGCCGACCCGGCAGGTGACCTGAACGAGGACGGGGTAGCCGAGGACGCTGCGCAGCGGGTCGGCGGACGCGACGACCCGGACCAGGCCGGAGCCGAACAGTCGCTGCGCCCGGCGGGCGGCCGTGGTGTCGGACGTGCCGACGGCGCGGGCGATCTGCTGCCACGTCGCCCGTCCGTGCGTCTGCAGCGCGGCGACGACGCGCCGGTCGAGGTCGTCGAGCACGGTCTCGTCCGTCATGGCCGCCATGGTAACGGACCACGCGCCGAAATCCACCGTGCAACGTGAACGTAACGCCGATGTCCGTCGCAATGCTTGCGACAAATGCCGAGATCTGCCATCGTCGAACGCGTTCATGAAGGATTCCGGGAGGTCTGCCGTGCTCGAACCGGCTCAGCGATACGACGGGTACCGCTCGTACAGCTACTTGCGTGAAGGCGTCGACTACAAGGCGTTCGACCTGGCGCCCGACCTCGGCCGGGTGCCGGAGTACGGCGGGCTGGAGCTGTCCGACGCCCAGCGGGAGCGGGTGACCGGGCTGCTGGCCGACAGCGTGGTCGTCTCCACCCACGAGCACCCGACGATGTTCCCCGAGGACATCACCGAGACCATCGACTACAACCGGCATGGCCGCCACCGCACCGGGTACGAGGGCCTGGCGCGGTCCGGCCTCACCGCGGTCATCGACAACTTCATGGACGGCACGGCCTGCGTCACCAGCCACGCCGGCTGGAAGTGGACCGACATCATCGCCGACCTCGGCATGCGCTTCTCCGACCTCGCGCACCAGGACTTCGTCATCAAGGCCGAGACGCTGGCCGACATCCGGCTGGCGCACGAGACCGGCCGCATCGCGCTGATCGCCGGGCTGGAGGCGTCCACCCCGATCGAGAACGAGCTGGACCGCCTCGACATCCTCTACGGCTTCGGCGTCCGGCAGCTCGGCATCGCCTACAGCGAGGCCAACACGCTCGGCAGCGGGCTGAAGGAGCGCCGCGACGGCGGGCTCACCGCGTTCGGGCGCAAGGCCGTGGAGCGCATGAACAAGCTCGGCATCGTCGTCGACGTGTCGCACTCCGGCGACGTCACCTCGCTGGAGGTGATCGAGCACTCGACCAAGCCGATCATCATCACCCACGCCGGTGCCCGCGCCGTCTGGCCGACCAACCGGATGAAGCCCGACGATGTCATCCGGGCCTGCGCGGAGCGGGGCGGGGTCATCGGGCTGGAGGCGGCGCCGCACACGACGCTGTCGCCGCAGCACCCGCGCCACAGCCTCGAGTCGGTGATGGACCACTTCGTGTACTGCGTCGACCTGGTCGGCATCGAGCACGTCGGGTTCGGGCCGGACACGCTGTTCGGCGACCACGTGGGGCTGCACAAGCTGTTCTCCGGTCACCTCTCGCTCGGCGAGGCCCACGGGTCGGTCGAGTACGACGAGGTCGAGTACGTCGACGGCCTGGAGAACCCGGCCGAGTGCTTCTGGAACATCGTCGGCTGGCTGGTCCAGCACGACTACTCCGACGACGAGATCCGTGCCGTCATCGGCGGCAACGCCATGCGTGTCATCGAGGAGGTCTGGGAGAGATGAGCACAACGCGCGCTCTGGGCCGGCGCGTCGCGCTGGGCGCGGCGCTGGCCCTCACTCTGGCGGCCTGCGTGCCGTCCGAGCCCGACGGCGGGTCGGACGACGCGTCCGACGACGCGAGCGATGCCGGCGGAGGCGGTGGCGAGCTGTCCATCGGCACCACCGCGGACGTCGTCAACTTCAACCCGCTGGTCGGCAACAGCCGCACCGACACGTGGGTCACGAACCTCATGTACCCGGCGATGATGACCCTCGACGACGAGGGTGCCAAGGTGCCGGCGCTGGCGACGGAGTGGGGCTACGGCGACGACGGCCTGACCGCGTGGATCGAGCTCCGCGACGACATGGAGTGGTCCGACGGCGAGCCGCTCACTGCCGAGGACGTCATCTTCACGATCGACGCGATCAAGGCCGAGCAGCTGGGTACCGTCGCCGGCATGATCGGCGCGTACGAGTCCGCCACGGCCGCGTCGGACACCCGCATCGAGTTCACCCTGAGCCGGCCGGACGGCGCGTTCCTCAACAGCATCGGGTTCTGGATGCCGATCGTCCCGGAGCACGTCTTCGGGCAGGCGCCGGCGGTGGGCGACTTCGCCAACGACTCCGACTGGGTGTCGGCCGGCCCGTTCGTCCTCACCCAGGTCGAGCGCGGCCAGCGCTACGTGCTGGAGGCCGTCGACAGCTACCCGCTGGCCGACGGCGGCCGGGCCGCGCTCGACCGCGTCGTGTTCCGCGTCTACCCCGACGTGAACACCGAGGTCCTGGCGCTGCGCTCGGGCGAGATCGACCTCATCGGCAACGCGCTGCCGCCGTCGGTGGCCCGCGACGTCTCCGGCGACGACGAGCTGCAGACGTTCAGCGTCCCGTCGCTGGGCTGGGCGCACATGCAGTACAACATGCGCCGTCCGCCGCTGGACCAGGTGGAGGTTCGCCAGGCGCTCGCGCACGCCGTCGACTACGAGGCGATCCGCCAGGTGGTGCTGGGCGGCAACGCGGTGTCGTCCAACTCCAGTGTCCTGACGCCGACGTTCAGTCAGTGGGTCGACGACACGGCCGAGGAGTACGCCTACGACCCGGACCTGTCCCGCGACCTGCTGGCCCAGGCCGGCGTCGAGGGCCTCGAGCTGGAGATGATCTACGACGCCGGTGACCCGAACATCTCGTCGTGGGCGGAGCTGGTGCGCGACCAGGCGGCCGAGGCCGGCATCACGATCACGCTGTCCGGGCTGGAGCGCAACACCTACCTGGCCCGCACCAACGAGCGCGACTTCGACATCTACGCGGGGTCGTGGGCGATCATCGACGAGCCGCAGTCCAACTTCAACCTGCTGTTCGCGCCGGAGGGCTTCATCAACTACGCCGGCGTGAACGACCCGGAGATCGACCGGCTGCTGGTGGAGTCGTCGTCGGCGCTGACGGTCGAGGACGCGCGCGGCCCGCTGCAGGAGCTGGCCCGCATCGTCACCGACCAGGTCTACGACAACGTGATGTACGTCGAGCAGTTCACCTTCGCGGCGTCGAACGAGTGGACCGGCTTCCAGCCCAAGCCCAGCGAGCTGCTCTCGGTGGTCAACCCGCAGTCGCTGGCGTCGGTGCGGGCGGCGGACTAGGGGGGTCTGATGGATATTGGCGGATGCGGGCGGCGTCCAGGCGTCGGTCCAGCAAGGCGGAGGAGGAGGTCGATGCGGTGCCATCGGGCGACGACGACAACGCAGCTGGTCGGCGTCTGGGCGTCGATCCGCGCCGCCGAAGATCCATCAGACGCCCCCTAGCGCGGATGGCCCTGCTCCGGTTCACCTCGCTGCGGGTGCTGCGCGGCCTGCTCACGCTCTGGTTCGCCGTCAGCGTCACGTTCTTCCTGGTGCGGCTGCTGCCGGGCGACCCGGCGCTGGCCATCGCGAGCCCGACGATGAGCGAGGACCAGCGCCAGCAGATCCTCACCGACTTCGGTCTCGACCGGCCGCTCGCGGTGCAGTACGTGACGTATCTCGGTGAGCTGTTGCAGGGCAATCTCGGCGTGTCGTTCCGGCAGTCCGTCCCGGTCGCGGACGTGCTGCTGGAACGGCTGCCGTGGACGCTCATCCTGACCGGCAGCGCGCTGGTGGTGACGCTGCTCATCGGGCTGCCGCTGGGGGTGCTGGCGGCGACGCACCCCGGCGGCGCCCTGGACCGCGCCATCCAGATCGGCGGCGTCGTCGGGCAGTCGCTGTTCGTGCCGACGGTGGGCATCTTCCTGCTGTACACGTTCGGGCTGTGGCTCGGCTGGTTCCCGATCGGCGGCGCCATCGACGACGACGTCTACGGGCTGGAGGCGTACGCGAGCATGCTGCGGCACCTCGTGCTGCCGTGCCTTAGCCTGGTGGTGCTGCAGATCGGCGCCTACGTGCTCACGCTGCGGACGAACCTCATCGACGCGCTCGGCGAGGAGTACTGCACGGTGGCCCGAGCCAAGGGCGCGCCGGAGCGGCGGGTGGTCTGGAAGCACGCCCTGCGCAACGCGCTGCTGCCCACGACGACGCTGGTCGGGCTGCAGCTCGGCTTCCTGGTGGGCGGCGCCGTGCTGACCGAGACGATCTTCGCCTATCCCGGCGTCGGGCGGGCGATCTACGAGTCGGTCGGCCAGCTCGACTTCCCGGTGCTGCAGGGCGCGTTCGTCCTGCTGGCGGCCGCGGTCGTGGTGGCGAACCTGCTGACGGACATCGCCTACGGCCTGCTCGACCCACGGGTGCGTACGGCATGAGCGGCCTGAGCGAAGAGCTGACGACGGCCGCGGCGGAGCCGACGCCGGCCAGCCGCACGTGGCGGGCGTTCCGGCGCAACCCGCTCGGCCTGGTCGCGGCCGGACTGCTGGCCCTGCTGGTGCTGGTCGCGCTGGCCGCCCCGCTGATCGCCGACTACCCGCGCGGCTACGGCGAGGACATGCTCGTCGGGCCGTCGGCGGAACACTGGTTCGGCACCGACCATCTCGGCCGCGACATCTTCGCCCAGGTCATCTGGGGGACGCGGACGAGCATGGCGGTCGGCCTCGGCGCCTCGGCGCTGGCCATCGTGCTCGGCGTGGCGGTCGGTGTCGGCGGCGCGTACTTCAAGCGCCTGGACGGCGTGCTCGGCCTGTTCGTCGACGTCATGCTGTCGCTGCCGGTGCTGCCGCTGATGATCCTGGTGGCGGCGCTGGCCGGGCCGAGCGTCACGACGCTGGTCGTGGTCATCGCGCTGTTCTCCTGGCCCGAGGTGGCCCGCGTGGTCCGCTCGCAGGCGCTGCCGATCGTGACGCTGTCCTACGTCGACGCCGCGCACGTCATGGGGGCGCCGAACCGCTGGGTGCTGCTGCGGCACGTGCTGCCGGCGGTGTCGCCGGTCATCGCGGTGTCGGTGGTGGTGACGGCGTCGCGTGCGGTGCTGAGCGAGGCAGGCCTCGCGTTCCTCGGTCTGGGCGACCCGTCCAGCTGGTCGTGGGGGACGATCCTCTACAACGCCCAGCGCTCCGGCGCGCTCAGCTCCTCCTGGTGGACGGCGTTCTTCCCGTCGCTGGCCATCCTGCTGCTGGTCGTCGCGGCCACCCTCGTCGCGCTGGCCTACAACGACGCCCGCAACCCGCGGACCCGACAGGACGGAGCCCGATGACCTTCTCCCAGCGGCTGCCCGCCGCGTTCTACCGCGACGTCCACGCCCGGCTGCGGGCGCGCCTGGAGACCGCCGGGCTGGACGCCGTCGTCGTCGACGACTGGCACGACGTCGCCTACCTGACCGGCTTCTTCCACCACCCGAACGAGCGGCCGGCCGTGGTCTGGGCCGGCCGCGACCGCGTCGTCCTGCTGGTACCGGAGCTGGAGCGCGAGCACGCGCTGGCGCAGGGCTCGGCCGTCGACGAGCTGGTGGCGTTCGAGGAGTTCCCCGGTGTCGACAGCCCGTTCGCCGCGCTGGCGAAGGCGGTGCCGCCGCGCGGTGTGTGGGGGCACTCGCCGGCGCTGTCGACCGGCCGGCTGGCTCAGCTGGAGACGGTGTTCGCGGACGTGAGCTGGCAGATGTCGTCGCTGGTCGACGAGTTGCGGCTGGTGAAGCAGCCGGAGGAGGTCGAGCTGCATCGGCAGGCCGGCCGGCTCGGCGACGTCATGCTGGCGGCCGGCGTGGACCTGATCGCGGCCGCCGTCGCCAGCGGTGAGCTGCCGACCGAGGCCGAGCTGGCCGACCACGTCGTCCGGGCCGGCGCCCGGTGGATGTACGAGACGCACTCCGACGTCGTCGTGGTGCCGATGCTGACCGGCGGGCTCGTCTACGGCGGCGCCAACTCCGCCTACCCGCACGGGCTGCCGTCGTCGTACCGGTTGCGCGCGGGTGACACGTTCATCCTGTCGCTGGGCGGCGCCGTCGGCGGCCGGTACGCCGAGAGCGAGCGGACGTTCTTCCTCGGCGAGCCGACCGAGCAGCAGACCGCCTACTTCGCCGCCGATCACCGGGCGCAGGAGGTCGGCACGCAGGCGCTGCGGCCCGGCGCCCGCTGCCAGGACGTCAACCGGGCCTGCCTCGACGTCATCCGCGACGCCGGCTACGGCGAATATCTGCGGCACCGTCAGGGGCACGGGATCGGCCTGGACTTCCACGAGCCGCCGTGGCTGTCCGACGGCGACGACACCGAGCTGGCGCCCGGCATGGTCGTCTCCAGCGAGCCCGGCATCTACGTGCCCGGTCACGCCGGCTACCGCATCTCCGACACCGTGCTGGTCACCGAGCAGGGGCCGGAGCGGCTGACCGCCTACCCGCGCGACCTCGACGACGTCGTCATCGATCTCCCCTAGGAGGAGAGCAGAACATGATCGTGGAGATCAACGGCAACCCGCTCGACGTCGAGCTGCTCGGCGGCGACGACCCGGGCAAGCCGCTGCTCATCGCCCATCACGGCGCGCCCGGCCTCGGATCGCGCCGGGAGCCCTCGGCGGCGTTCGGCCACCTCTCCGACCTGTTCCGCGTGCTGGTGTTCGACGCGCGGGGCAGCGGCAAGAGCGGCGACGTCCCGCCGTTCACGCACGAGCAGTGGGCCGCCGACATCGACGCGCTGCGGGAGTGGGCGGGCGCGGAGACGCTGGTCATGGCCGGCGGGTCGTACGGCGGCTTCCTCGCGATGGAGTACACGATCGCCCACCCGCACCGCGTGCTGGCGCTGGTGCTGCGCGACACCGCGCCGGACCACACGCACGAGGAGGCGGCGACGGCCAACGCCCGCGCGTCGTCGCGCATCCAGGTCGACGAGGACAAGCTCGACCGCATCATGGCGGGCCAGATCCGCGACAACGACGACTTCCGCGACTGCTGGGCGTCGATCCTGCCGCTCTACGACCACGAGTACGACCCGGCGTCCATCCAGGCCCGCGTCGACTCCGTCGACTACCACTACGCCACGCACAACTTCGCGTTCGCGGTGAACCAGCACCACTACGACGTCAAGCCGGGGCTGCCGTCGGTGAGCTGCCCGACGCTCGTGACGGTGGGCCGCAGCGACTGGATCACGCCGGTGGAGTGCAGCGAGACCATCGCCGCCCTGATCCCCGACGCGCAGCTGGTGGTGTTCGAGAAGTCCGGCCACTCCCCGCCGATGGAGGAGCCGGAGCGGTTCCAGCAGGTGGTCAGGGACTTCCTGGTGACGCGGGTGCTCGACGCCTAGGCGCCCCTTGTTGGCCGTACGGCGCCTCACGACTCCATCCGCCCGCCGGGCCGCCGCACTGAACCGACGACTCGGAGACCGTACTGGTCGATCACGTGCGTGACGTGGCCGTACTTGTCGGCATGGCCTTGGGCTGCCTGCTCAGCACTACCGTACGAGGAGAACATGCGCCCGGACTTCCTGCACCGTGAGCAGTGCGCCCGGTAGGCCGGTGCCCAGTGCCTTGCACCGGCTTCCTGCTCCTGGCTGGTCACCGGCGGCTCCCGTGGCCCGCGCGATGCCGGCTGACTGCGAAGTGGGTCATCGGATGCTCCAGCACCGGGTCGTGGGGCGTGGCGGATGCATCGACCGTGGCCCAGGGCGCCAACCGTGAGCGAGAGTTTTGACTGGCTTTGACACCTACGGGTTCCTAGCGTTGACGCAAGGCATCGCGGCGGGTGATGGTCGAGGCTGTGCAGCTCGATGATCACGCGGAGGATGCTGTGGTGGACTTCATCGGCTTGGACCCCGGCTCGCCCCAGGACGAGTGTCCGGCCGTCTACGTGGACCCGGTGACGGGCGACTTCTACCAGCAGGGCCGTGTGGTGACGGACCCGGAGGTGCTGGCCTCGATCTCCAAGCACGGCGCGATCGCCGCCGACGAGGCGGTGGTGTGGCAGCCGGCGCGCATGGCCTCGATCCTCGGCGAGGCCGTCTACGGGAACTACGAACCGGAGCGGCAGGGGCCTGGCGAGCTGACGTTCGAGCGCTTCCTGGCCACCGCGCAGCGCTCGGCGATCCATGTCGAGATGCGCGAGGGCTACGGAGATGACGACCCGGCGTTTCAGCGCTGGCGGGAGACCGGCAGCACCGAGTACGACTGGAGCGTCTGGGCCAAGCTGATCGGGTCAGCGGTCGAGCGCGGCGTGACGGTCCGGCGCGTCCGTGTCGTGTCCGAGCCGGTCACGGACTACATCCGCTGGGAGCATGCGATCAGCGACGGCAACATCGATGCCGGCGAAGAGCTGCGCTGGCTCCCCCGGCGCCAGGCCTACGACCTCCTGCTTCCCGGTGCCGACCTGTGGATGATCGACCACCGGCTCGTTCGCTACAACTTCAACGCCGGAGACGGCCACAGCCTGCGCCAGTACGAGTACGTCAGCGACCCACGCAAGGTCGCCCAGGTAGTGGCCTCGGTCGAGATGATCTGGGACCGCGCCATCCCGCACGCGGCCTACAGCCCTAGCTGAGACTCGCCTGCGCAGCGCGGATCAGCGACGCGGCCCGGTCGCCGTGGACGGCCAGTGCGAACAGCCGCTCCCACGCGGCGCTGTACATGGCGACCTCGGCCGGGTCGGTCACCGACAAGAACCCCGAGACCAGTTCCACCGACACCAGCCGGGTGTCGGTGATGTTGAAGCTTTCGTCAGGGGACATGTTGCGCCGGTCGGCGTCCATCGGAATCACTCCGACCGAGACGGTCGGACGGCGCATTACCGCGAGCAGGTGCCGGAGCTGCGCGGCATGGACCTCAGCCGCGAACGGCCGGTATCGCAGCACCGCCTCCTCGAACACGAACACCCACCGCGCGTCCGGCCGGCGCAACACGTTCTGCCGGTCCATCCGCTCCGCTACCGCATCAGCGACGTCATCGACCTCGACGCCCTGCTCCCTGCGGATCATCGTCAGCGCCGCCGTCGTGTACGCCTCGGTCTGGAGCAGGCCGGGGATGACCTTGGTCTGGTACGACCGGTACAGCGACAGCCCTTCGTACAGGTCGCGCACCGACTCCTGCGCCTTGCGTAGCCCGCCGCGGTTGAGCTGCTGGTAGGTCACCCACGTACCTGCGACGGCGGCTTGCTCGGCCAGTAGTTCTTCCGTCCGCCGCGGTGACGCTTCACAGATGCGACACCACAGCCTGACGTGGTCGGGGCTGATCGTCCGCCGACCCTTCTCGACCAGCGACACCATCGACGAGCCGGACCAACCGGCCTGCCGGGAGAACTCGACGCCGGAGATGCCCCGCTCGACCCGTAGCTCGCGCAGCTTGTCGGCAAGCCGCTTCCTGGCGGCCTGCGCAGACGACGACGGCGAGGCGGGCATCGTGAGCATCATTCCAACTATGCGCCGCCTACCGTCGAGTGGCGGGTGGCCACGCACCGCCCGGCCGTTCCCTCACCTCGTGCTGACGCCCGCGAGCTCTCACCTAGGCGTGGTGCGCCGCGTGGTGGGCGGCCAGCAGGTCGTCGCCCCAGTCGTGGCGCAGGTCGCGCCAGACCGAGTGGATGTGGTTCGCGTCGTGCTGGGTGTTGTCGTACTCGAGCAGGAAGGTCGGGCCCAGGACGGCGTAGTAGTGGCCGTGGCCGGGCTCGACCGGGCCGGCCCAGCGGAACGTGACGCGCTCCAGCCCGGCGGCGGCGAGGTCGCCCCAGGCCGGCTCCGCGGCGGCCGGCGTCACCCGGCCGAGGTACTGGTGGATCAGGTGTTCCAGCAGCTCGCGCCCGGCCGGCGGCATGTCGCCGTAGGCCAGCCCGGGCGCGATGCGGCCCGCGTCGGCGACGGGGTCGTCGCGGGTCAGGATGTCGCTCGGGGCCTCGGGTGACGTGACGGCGACGGCGCGCTCGGCGGGCGGCAGCGCCGTGACCAGGGCCCGGCCGAGGTCGTGCTCGGTGCCGAGCGTGCGCCGTCCCGCGCCCGGGAAGCCGTCCGGGATCGTGGCCGGGTTGGCGCCGAAGAACTGCGGCGTCCCCACCACGCGCCCGCCGGCGACGGTCACCGTCACGGCCAGGTGGTGCCCGCCCACCCGCCACCCCCACGTCGCCGCGCCCGGCGTCCCGTACACCCGGACCCAGTACAGCCCGGGCTGGCGCCGTTCCCACGTCGGCACCCCGGCCGTCCGTTCGACCGCGCCGAGCACCGTCTCGAGGTCCATGATCGTCCGCGCATCGACGAACCCGGCGGCGGACAGCCCGGTGGCCAGCAGCTGCAATGCCGCCGACCGTTGCGGTCCGGACAGCTCGCCCATCGCCACCCCGGGCCGGGACCGCGGCAGGTAGGTGAACATGCGCCGGTCGGGTGCGTCGAACGGCGCGTGGGCCCGGTCCAGCTGGTCAGGGTCGAGCGCGGCCAGGAACGTCGTCGCCGCGGCGGTCATCGGGTCGCTCATCGAGCACCACTCTGCCACCCGGCGCCGGATCGTCGTCCTCGGCGGGGACGGCGAGGCGCATGGTGAGCCCGCCGTCGGGCGTCGTCTCGGGGGTGAGCGTGCCGTCCATCGCCTCGGTGAGGCCGCGCGACAGCGCCAGCCCGAGCCCCACGCCGGTGCCGCTGTCGCCGAGGCGCTGGAACGGGACGAACACGCGGTCGCGCTGGTCCTCGGGGATGCCCGGGCCGTGGTCGATGATCAGCAGCTCCACGACGGACTCGTCCTCGCGGCCGGTCACGGTCGGCGGTCGCCCTGGCGGGCTGAACCGCAGCGCGTTGCCGATCACGTTCACCAGCACCCGCTCCAGCAGCGCCGGATCGACGTCCATGCGCGGCAGGTCGGCCGGCAGGTCCACCGTCACCTCCCGGGCCGGTTCGCCGAGCTCGTCCAGGGCGCGCGCGACGCTGTCGCCGGCCGCCGTCGGGCGCAGCGCGACGCCGAGGACGCCGGCCTGCAGGCGGCTGAGGTCAAGCAGGTTGGTGATGAGGTCGCTGAGCCGGTCCAGCGACTCGTCGGCCGTCGCCAGCAGCTCCGCCTCGTCGTCGGCGTCGAACGTGACCTCGTCGCTGCGCAGGCTGGTGACGGCGGCCTTGGCGGCGGCCAGCGGAGTGCGCAGGTCGTGGCCGACGGCGGCCAGCAGGGCGGTGCGCATGCGGTCGGCCTCGGCGAGCGTGCCGGCCGACGCCGCCTCGCGGGACAGCCGCTCCTGCCGCAGCGCGAGTGCGGCCTGGGCAGCGAACGCCTCGATGACCCGGCGGTCCTCGGCCGGCATCGCCGGGCCGCTCAGCGCCAGCGACAGCGTGTCGTCGATCGGCACCTCGACGTCGGCCTCGGCCGGGGTCAGGCAGGGCCGCTCGCCGACGCACGCGACGACGGACCAGACGGACGGGTCCTCCTGGCTGCCCGGCAGCCGCGGCGCGTCGGGCGAGCGCTCCAGCAGCGTCACCGACGTCAGTCCGTAGGTCTCGAGCAGCCGGTCCAGCAGCCCGATCAGCGGCCGCGGATTGCCGACCATGCTGCCCGCGACGGTCGCGAGGTTCTGCGCGTCGGCGCTGGCCCGGGCCGCCTCGCGCGTGCGCCGGGCGGCGGTGTCGACGACGATGCTCACCGACGCCGCCACCAGCAGGAACACCGCCAGCGCGACGACGTTCTCGAGCTGGTTGACCTCGAAGGAGTTGATCGGCTCGGTGAAGAACCAGTTCAGCAGCAGGAACCCGGCGACGGCGGCGAGCAGCGCCGGCCACATGCCGCCGACCAGCGCGGCCGTGATCACCATCGCCAGCAGCAACAGCTCGCCGGTCGCCAGCGAGACGTCGTCGCGCAGCAGCCGCACGAACAGCACCAGCAGCGGCAGCCCGACCAGCGCCAGCACGAACCCGGCGACCTGCCGGTGCCGCGACAGCGGGCTGCCCAGCGCGGCGGTACGGCCGCGACCGGCCTGCTGGTGCGGGACCAGGTGGACGTCCATCGAGCCGGCCTGCGACACCGTGGTGAGCGCGACGCCGCGGGAGAACAGCTGCGCCAGCCGGCCGCGGCGGCTCGCGCCGAGCACCAGCTGGGTGGCGTTGACGCCGCGGGCGAACTCGATCAGCGCGGCCGGGATGTCCTCGCCGAGCACCTGGTGGTAGGTGCCGCCGAGGCTCTCGATCAGCAGCCGCTGCTTCGCCAGCAGCGTCGGGTTCGCGCCGATCAGCCCGTCGCTCGGCATGACGTGCACGGCCATCAGGTCCGCGCCCCGGCCGCGGGCGGCGATGCGGGCGGCCCGGCGGATCAGCGTCTCGCCCTCGGCCCCGCCGGTCAGCGCGACGACGACGCGCTCGCGGGCCTCCCAGGTGTCGTCGATGTGGTGGTCGGCGCGGTACCGGTCCAGCTGGTCGTCGACCTTGTCGGCCAGCCACAGCAGCGCCAGCTCGCGCAACGCCGTCAGGTTCCCGACCCGGAAGTAGTTGCCCAGCGCGGCGTCGACCTTCTCCGCCGCGTACACGTTGCCGTGCACCATCCGCCGGCGCAGCGCCTCGGGCGTCATGTCGACCAGCTCGACCTGGTCGGCGCGGCGCACCACCTCGTCGGGGACGGTCTCGCGCTGCGGCACGCCGGTGATCCGCTCGACGACGTCGTTGAGCGACTCCAGGTGCTGGATGTTCACCGTCGACAGCACCGTGATGCCGGCGTCGAGCAGGTCCTCGATGTCCTGCCAGCGCTTGGCGTGCCGCGACCCGGGCACGTTGGTGTGCGCCAGCTCGTCGACCACCGCGACCTCCGGCCGGCGGCGCAGGACCGCGTCGAGGTCCATCTCCTCGAACGTGGCGCCGCGGTACTGGACGGTCCGCCGCGGCACGACCTCGAGGCCGCCGATCAGCTCCGTCGTCCGGGCCCGGCCGTGCGGCTCGACCAGCCCGACCACGACGTCGGTCCCGCGGGCGAGCCGCCGGTGCGCCTCTTCGAGCATGGCGTACGTCTTGCCCACGCCCGGCGCCGAACCGAGGTAGATCCGCAGCTGACCGCGTCCCATGACACCAGTCTGGGGCACCGGTCCGGCCGGCGCGCCCGGCTACGATCGGCGGCATGGAGGCAGCCGCCCGGATCCTCGTCGTCGACGACGACGCCGGCATCCGCAAGACCCTCGCGCTGAACCTCAAGGCCCGGGGGTACACCGCCGACCTCGCCGGCACCGGAGAACAGGCGCTGCAACTGGCCGCCCGCCACCACCCCGACGCCGTCATCCTCGACCTCGGGCTGCCCAGCATGGACGGCCTCGACGTCGTCCGCGGCATCCGTGGCTGGTCGTCGGTCCCGATCCTGGTGCTGTCGGGCCGGGGCACCGAGGCGGCCAAGGTCGAGGCGCTCGACCTCGGCGCCGACGACTACGTCACCAAGCCCTTCGGCATGGACGAGCTGTTCGCCCGGCTGCGCGCCGCCACCCGGCGGGCCGTGCTGCCCGACGGCAACGCCGTCGTCGAGACCGACGACTTCACCATCGACTTCGCGGCCAAGCGGGTGGTGCGCGACGGCGCCGCCGTCCGGCTCACGCCCCGCCAGTGGCACATCGTCGAGGTGCTGGTGCGCCACAGCGGCCGGCTGGTGACGTACGAGCAGTTGCTGCACGAGGTCTGGGGTCCGGCGTACGGCACCGAGACGAACTACCTGCGGGTGTTCATGACGCAGATCCGCCAGCGGCTCGAGCCTGAGCCGTCGAAGCCGCGCTACTTCATCACCGAGCCCGGGTTGGGGTATCGCTTCCAGCTGCCGGGCGACCTGTAGCTGACACTCCGTGTCAGGGTTTGTCCGCCACCATCGGGTCATGGACACAACGCTGGACACAACGCTGGAAGGCAAGGTCGCGCTCGTCACCGGTGCGTCGCGCGGCGCGGGGCGGGGCATCGCGGTCGAGCTGGGTGCTGCCGGTGCGACGGTGTACTGCACCGCCCGGACGACTCGCGCGCAGCGGTCCGAGCAGGACCTGCCCGAGACCATCGAGGAGACCGCCGAGCTGGTCACCGCGGCCGGCGGCACCGGCATTCCGGTGCAGGTCGACCACCTGGTGCCCGAGCAGGTCGAGGCGCTGGTCGGCCGCATCGAGGCGGAGCAAGGCCGGCTGGACGTGCTGGTCAACGACATCTGGGGCGGCGAGTTGCTGTTCAGCTGGGCCGACCCGCTCTGGGAGCACTCGCTGGAGAAGGGGCTGCGGCTGCTCCGGCTGGCCGTCGACACGCACATCATCACCAGCCATTTTGCGCTGCCGCTGCTGATCCGCACGCCGGGCGGGCTGGTCGTCGAGATGACCGACGGCACGGCCGACTACAACGCGACGAACTACCGGGTCTCGTTCTTCTACGACCTCGCCAAGGCGTCGGTGCTGCGCATGGCGTTCGCCCAGTCCAAGGAGCTGGCCCCGCACGGCGCGACCGCCGTCGCGCTGACACCCGGGTGGCTGCGCTCGGAGATCATGCTGAGCCACTTCGGCGTCACCGAGGAGAACTGGCGCGACGCCCTCGGCGCGCAGCCGCACTTCGCGATCTCGGAGACACCGCGCTACGTCGGCCGGGCGGTCTCGGCGCTGGCTGCCGACCCGGACGTCGCCCGGTGGAACGGGCAGTCGCTGTCGAGTGGCCAGCTGGCCCAGGTTTATCGTTTCAGTGACCTCGACGGCAGCCGCCCCGACGCGTGGCGGTACCTCGTGGAGGTGCAGGACGCCGGCAAGCCCGCCGACGTCACCGGGTACCGCTAGGGAGCGCACATGACGACGGACACGGCCGGCCGCATCCGCTGGGGCATCATGGGCACCGGCGGCATCGCGGCCTCGTTCGCCCGCGACCTGCAGCTGGTCGACGACGCCGAGGTGGTCGCCGTCGGGTCGCGCAGCGACGAGAGCGCCACCGCGTTCGCCGGCCGCTTCGACCTGCCGCGCGCCTACGGCTCCTACGAGAAGCTGGTCGACGACCCCGACGTCGACGTCGTCTACGTCGCCACTCCGCAGACGGCGCACGCGGCGAACGTCCGGCTCGCGCTCGAGGCCGGCAAGCCGGTGCTGTGCGAGAAGCCGTTCACCGTCAACGCCGCCGAGGCCCGCGACGTCGTCGAGCTGGCCCGCGAGCGCGGCCTGTTCCTGATGGAGGCGATGTGGACGCGGTTCCTGCCGCACTTCCGCCGCATCGACCAACTGCTGCGCTCGGGCGTGCTGGGTGACGTCACGACGGTGGTCGCCGACCACGGCCAGGCCATCCCGGCCGACCCCGCGCACCGGCTGCAGCGGCCCGACCTCGCCGGCGGCGCGCTGCTCGACCTCGGCATCTACCCGGTCTCGCTGACGTCGTACGTGCTGGGCCGGCCCGACGGCGTCGCCGCGGCCGGGACGCTCTCGCCGAACGGCGTCGACGCCCAGACGTCGGCGGTGTTCACCTACGCGTCCGGCGCGCACGCCGTCGTCACGACCACGATGCGGGCGCGGACGGCGAACCGCGCGGTCATCACCGGCACCCAGGCGCGGCTGGAGATCGACGACGTCTGGTACGCGCCGACGTCGTTCTCGCTGCTGCGCCCGGCGTCGTCGCAGCCCGAGCGGTTCGAGTACACCCGCGTCGGCGGCGGCCTGCGGCACCAGGCCGTCGAGGTCGGCCGGCTGCTGCGCGCGGGCGCCACCGAGAGCGACGTCATGCCGCTGGACGAGACGGTGACGATCATGGAGACGCTCGACGAGATCCGCCGGCAGATCGGGCTGCGCTTTCCCGGCGAGTAGTGGCCCCGGGCGATCAACCCGTACGTAGGGCATGATCTGGCCTGAGGAGGGGGCCATGACATCCATGCTCATGCCGGGGGTGACGGAGCACCGTCACGCGACGCCGCGGCTCACCGTCAACACACTCACGGTGGCCGGGCGCGACACCGGGGAACCGATCGTGTTCGTCCACGGCAACGTGTCGTCCAGCGTGTTCTGGCAGCCGGCCATGCTCCGGCTGCCTGACCGGTTCCGCCCGGTCGCGGTCGACCTGCGCGGCTTCGGCGGCACCGAGACGCTTCCGGTCGACGCGACCCGCGGCGTCCGCGACTACGCCGACGACGTCGCCGGGCTGCTCGCCACCATGGGACTCGACGGCGCCCATCTGGTCGGCTGGAGCATGGGCGGCGCCGTCGTGCTGCAACTGCTGCTCGACGCGCCGAACCGGTACCCGTCGGTCACGCTGGTCAACCCGGTGTCGCCGTACGGGTTCGGCGGCACCCGCGGCGCCGACGGCGCACTGGCCGACCCGTCGGCAGCAGGGTCCGGCGGCGGCGCGGCCAACCCCGAGTTCGTGGCGCGCCTGCGCGACGGCGACAGCGGCGACGACGGCGCGCTGTCGCCCCGGCAGGTCATGCTGTCGTCATACGTGAAGCCGCCGTTCGTGCCGGAGCACGCCGACGCCTACGTCGAGTCGATGCTGACCACCGCGGTCGGCGACGACCACTATCCCGGCGACGCCGTCGCCACCGACGCCTGGCCGGGCGTGGGTCCGGGCACCCGCGGCGTGCTCAACACGATGGCGCCGACGCACCTGCGGCTGGACGGGCTCGACGCGATCGACCCGAAGCCGCCGATCCACTGGATCCGCGGCTCCGACGACGTCATCGTCTCCGACACGTCGCTGTTCGACCTCGCCTACCTCGGCTCGATCGGCGCGGTGCCGGGCTGGCCGGGCGACGACGTCGCGCCGCCGCAGCCGATGGTCGCGCAGACCCGCGCCGTCCTCGACGCCTACCGCGCGGCCGGCGGCGCCACCAGCGAGACCGTCCTCGCCGGCGCCGCGCACAGCCCGCATGTCGAGAAGCCGGACGAGTTCGTGGCCGCGCTGGTCGGCGGGTTGGACGGCCGATGACGCTCGGGGTCGCGGTCGACGGGGGGACGCTCGCGGTCCACGAGCTGGGGCGCGGCCCGGCCGGCGCTCCCGTCGTCATGGCGTTGCACGGCATCACCGCGAACGCGCTGGCCTTCGGCGCCGTCGCGCAGGCGCTGGACGGTCAGGTCCGGCTGCTCGCGCCCGACCTGCGCGGCCGCGCGGACAGCCGGTCGATCCGCGGTCCGTGGGGCCTGGCCGCCCACGCCGCTGACGTCGTCGCCGTCCTCGACGCCGCCCGGGTCGAGTCGGCGGTGCTGCTGGGCCACTCGATGGGCGCCTACGTCGCGGCGCTGACGGCCTACCTCTACCCGTCGCGGGTGTCGGCGCTGGTCCTGGTCGACGGCGGCGTCGGGTTCCCGGCGCCCGAGGGCGACATCGACGAGGCGCTGGAGCAGGTGATCGGCCCGGCCATGCGGCGGCTGACCATGACGTTCCCCGACGAGGCCGCATACCTGGACTTCTGGCGCGAGCACCCGGCCGTCGGCCCGGGCCTCGACACGTCGTACGGCGACCTGCTGGCGGCGTACCTGCGCCACGACCTCGTCAGCGGCGACGGCGGCCGCCGCTCGTCCTGTGTTCTCGACGCGGTCCGCGCCGACGGCGCCGACGTCCTGGCCGACCCCGTCGTGCTGCGGTCCCTGCGCGACGGCACCGTCCCGGCGATGCTGTTGTACGCCGCCCGCGGGCTGCAGGACGAGCCCCAGGGCCTCCTCGACGCCGGCCGCATCGCCGCGGCCGGCCTGCCCCCGACCGTCCGCGTCATCCCCGCCGGCGGCGTCAACCACTACACCGTCCTGTTCGAGCCCCAGGCCGTCCGGCTCATCGCCTACGCCGTCGGCACCTCGGTCTGATCCTTGCGACGCAGCCACCGCGCGCTGGTTCGGTGGTTGGCAGTTTGGTGGGGCCAGGGCGCCACCAAACTGCCAACCACCGGCCCCACGACGGCGAGCGAGGACCGATGCCTCGCTCAGCGTGCGACCAAGACGCGGGCGCCGTCAGCGGGCCGACCAGCCGCCGTCGAGGACGAGGTCGGTGCCGGTGATCGACCGGGCCGCCGGGCCGGCGAGGTAGGCGACCGCCTCGGCGACCTCGTCAGGCTCGATGAGGCGCTTGATCGCCTCGTTGGCCAGCATGATCTCGCTGACGACGCGGTCCTCGGGCAGGCCGTGGACCTTGGCCTGATCGGCGATCTGTGCCTCGACCAGCGGCGTGCGGACGTAGCCGGGGTTGACGCAGTTCGAGGTGACGCCGTGCGGCGCGCCCTCGAGCGCCGTCACCTTCGACAGCCCCTCCAGGCCGTGCTTGGCTGCCACGTAGGCGGACTTGTACGGGCTGGCCTGCAGCCCGTGCGCGCTGGAGACGTTGACGACGCGGCCCCACTCGCGCGCGTACATGCCCGGCAGCGCGGCGCGGATGAGCAGGAACGGCGCCTCGAGTATGAGCCGCAGCATGAACGCGAACCGGTCCGGCGGGAACTCCTCCAGCCGGGCGACGTGCTGGATGCCGGCGTTGTTGACCAGGATGTCGACGTCCAGCTCGGCCGACGCCAGCGCGGCGGTGTCGGAGAGGTCCACCTGCCACGCCTCGCCGCCGCAGTCGCCGGCTACGGACGCCGCGCGCTCGCCGTCGATGTCGGCGACGATGACATGTGCGCCAGCCGCGCCAAGCCGCCGGGCCACGGCGGCGCCGATGCCGCCGCCACCGCCGGTGACCAGCGCCCGGCGGCCGGCCAGATCGAGTTCGGCCATGGCAGGACTCTATGCCCGCGCCGATTTGTCATCGTCTTCCGAGAGCCAACGAACGGCGGCCTCAGTCGTCGGACTGCAGAGGTGTCGGTGCCAGGCTGCATTATTCGAAGTATGAGAGACCCGCAGAACCTCCTCGCGTGGGCACGGTCGCAGGCTGACGAACTCGAACGAGACATGAGCTGGCAGACGGCCGAGTACAGCAACGGTGGATATTGGAAGGCAACGGACGCCCAGAGCTTGCCGACCATCCAAGGTCGTGCCGTGGCCGCTCTGGAGTTCTTGCGTCGTTACGCCGGGTCCGAGTCGGAGTGGGTCCGTCGAGCGCAGTCGGTCTACGACAGCCACGGCGACAGACAATCGATCGAGTCGGGTGCGAGGGCGCTCGGGCCGCTGCTTCGCGAGTGGGCAGCGCAGGTCGCGGCAGGAGTCATCGACGTGCTGGGCGCCCGAGTGTGGGCTGAGACCGGACTTGCGAGCACAGATCTGATGGAACAGGTCCGCCGGCTCAACGCCGATCGTGGTAGCCATCCTGCTGCAGCCATCATCCTGTGTGGCGCGGCAGTGGAGATCAAGCTGCGTGGTCTCGTTGAGAGCCAAGGGCTGCAGATGTCGGAGCGGCCCTCGATGGGTGCCTACTACCGCCTGCTGCGCAAGGCAGACCTGTTGACCGCGCAGGATGTGAAGGACTTGGAACAGTTGGCGGGCCTCCGGAACAGTGCAGCTCACGGACAATTCGAGGCCCTGAGCCTGGAGCGTGCAGGTCTGGCGGAGCAGCAGGCGAACATCATGCTGCGACGACTCGACGAGATCGAGAACGCCGAGGCATGACTCCGGGCAGATTCCCTGACTACAGTCAGAGAATGGACGAGATCATGGTCGCGCGGGTGCGCCGGTTCAACCGGCTCGTCACCCAGCAGGTCGGCGCGCTCAACGACCGATTCCTGGCCCGCGACCGGCCGCTGGGGGAGTCTCGGCTGCTGTGGGAGATCGGCGACGGCCGCGACGTGCGGGCGCTGCGCACGTCGCTCGATCTCGACTCCGGCTACGTCAGCCGGCTGCTGCGCTCGCTGGAGGCGGCCGGCCTGGTGACGACGGAGCCCAGCGCGGCCGACCGGCGGGTGCGGCTGGCCCGGCTCACCGAGGCCGGCTGGGCGGAGCGGCGGCTGCTGGACGAGCGCAGCGACGAGCTCGCCGCGGAGTTGCTGTCGACGTTGCCCGACCGCCAGCGCGCGCGGCTGGTCGCGGCGATGGGCGAGGTCGAGCGGCTGCTGACGGCGGCGACGGTGCACCTGGCGCCGGCCGACCCCGAGGAGCCGGCGGCACAGCACTGCCTGCGCGCGTACGCCGCCGAGCTGGACGCCCGCTTCGACGGCGGCTTCGACCCCGCCCGCAGCATCCGCGCCGACGCCGCCGACCTGCGCCCGCCCGCCGGGTTGGTGCTGGTCGCGACGCTGCACGGCGCGCCGGTGGGCTGCGGCGCACTCAAGCTGCACGGCGCCGAGCCGGCCGAGCTCAAGCGCATGTGGGTCGACGAGACCGCCCGCGGGCTGGGTCTCGGCCGGCGGCTGCTGGCCGAGCTGGAACGGCGCGCCGCGGAGTACGGCGCGCCCGCCGTCAGGCTCGAGACGAACCAGGCGCTGACGGAGGCCATCGCGCTCTACCGGTCGGCCGGCTACGCCGAGGTGGCGGCCTTCAACGCCGAGCCGTACGCGCACCACTGGTTCGAGAAGTCCCTCCCGTCGCCGGGCTGACGACTCCTGCGACAATGGAGTCATGGCGGAACGCAAACCGCCCGGCATGGGCTTCGAGTCGTGGATCGACAAGCAGGTCCGCGAGGCGCAGGAGCGCGGCGAGTTCGACGACCTGCCGCTCGCCGGCAAGCCGCTGCCGCCGCGCCGTCAAGGCGACGAGTACACCTGGATCCGCGAGAAGCTGGCCGCCGAGGGCGAGTCCACCGACGCCCTGTTGCCCACGCCGCTGCGGCTGCGCAAAGAGGTCCACAAGCTGCCCGAGACGCTCCGCGACGTCCGCTCCGAGCAGACCGTCCGCGACGTCGTCGACGAGTTGAACGAGCGCATCAAGCAGTGGCTGCGGGCGCCGTCCGGCCCGAACATCCCGGTCACCCTGGTCGACGCCGACACCGTCGTCGACGAGTGGCGCAAGGCGCGGGCCGAGCGCATGGCGGCCGAACAGCAGGTCGCCCGCGAGCGCGCCGCCGCGGCCGAGCAGGCGGCCGCCGCCGAGCGCCTCGCGGCCGAAGAGGCCCGCCGCGCTCGTGGCAACCCGCTCAGTCCGCTCACCTGGCTCAACTGGTGGCGCCGCCAGCTCGGACGGCGGGAAGACCGCACGCCCTGACCCACTCCGCGTCCAGGAACACCGTCAGCCGGTCGATCCGCGCGCCGGCCACCGTCAGCACGATCAGCCCGTGCGCCCGCTGCACGCAGTCGGCGCCGCGCTTGTACATCGCGTGCGCCGGTTGCCCGTTGGCCCGGGTCGCGACCATCAGCAGGTCGCCCGGTGCGCCGAGCCGCGGCGCCAGGAACCGCCCGATCGCCTCCGCCCCGCGGAACCACGTCGCGTGCGGCGGCATCTCCAGCACGGCATCGCGGGCCAGCAGCCGGACCAGGCCGTCGACGTCGGCGTGCTCGAACGCGGCGACGTACCGGTCCAGCAGCTCCCGCTGCCGCGCGTCGGCCGGCGCCGGTGCGGCGCGCGCGGCGCCGTCCGCGTCCAGCCCGGCCAGCTGCGCCCGGGCCCGCCGCAGCGCGCTGTTGACCGCCGTCGTCGTGGTGTCGAGCAGCCGGGCCACCTCAGCAGCCCGCCAGCGCAGCACGTCGCGCAGGATCAGCACCGCCCGCTGCCGCGCCGGCAGGTACTGCAGCGCGGCGACCAGCGCCAGCCGGGTGCTCTCGCGCCCGACGGCGATCGCGGCGGGGTCGCCGGCCGACGCGTCCGCGCCGGCGGCCGTGTCCGGGAACGGCTCCAGCCACGGCACGTCGGTGAGCGGCGGGTCCAGTGGCGCGTCGGGGTCGGCGCCCGGTCCTGCCAGCCCCGAGGGCATCGGCCGGCGGCCCCGGCTCTCCAGCGCGCGCAGGCAGGCGCGGGTCGCGATCGTGTACAGCCACGTCCGCAGCGACGATCGGCCCTCGAACCCGTCGTAGCCGCGCCAGGCCCGCAGGTAGGTCTCCTGGACGGTGTCCTCGGCGTCGTGCAGCGAGCCGAGCATGCGGTAGCAGTGCGCCAGCAGCTCCCGGCGGTACTGGTCGGTCTGCCGGGCGAACTCGTCGGCCCGCGTCTCGGACGTCACGGTCATCGATGCCTCCTCGGGTGCTCCTCCCTGTACAGATCCGGGTGGGACCCGGAAGTCATCGGCGAGTTCCGCGCGGGCCGCGGATCTGCCTGAGGTGACGGATCCGTGAAACCGAAGGAGTCACACGATGAGCCCCCGCTCGCGCCGGGCCTGGGTCCTGGCCCTCACCTCGATCGCCTCGCTCATGGTGTCGCTGGACACCCTGATCGTGACGGTCGCACTGAGCACCATCCGGACCGATCTCGGCGCCACGCTCGAAGAGCTGGAATGGACGGTGAACGCCTACAACCTGAGCCTCGCCGTGCTGTTGATGACCGGGTCGGCGCTCGGCGATCGGTTCGGCCGCCGCCGCATGTTCGCGACCGGCCTGGTGGTGTTCACCATCGCGTCGGCGGCCTGCGCGCTGGCGCCGGGCGTCGGCTGGCTGATCGCGGCCCGGATCGCCCAGGGCGCCGGTGCCGCGCTGCTGATGCCACTGGCGCTGGCCATCCTCAGCGCCGCCTACCCGCCCGAGCGCCGGGGTCAGGCGCTGGGCATCTTCATGGGCGTGACGGGCTTGTCGGTGGTCGGCGGCCCGGTCCTGGGCGGCGCGATCACCGAGGGCGTGTCCTGGGAGTGGATCTTCTGGCTGAACGTCCCGCTCGGCCTGCTGGTGCTGCCGTTCGTGCTCACCCGCATCGACGAGAGCCACGGCACGGACACCGGTCTGGACTTCCCCGGGCTGGCGCTGGCCACCACCGCGGCGTTCGGCCTGGTCTGGGGGCTGGTCCGCGGCAACAGCGCCGGTTGGGGCAGCGCGGAGGTCGTGACGGCGCTGCTGCTCGGCGCGGTGCTATTGGCGGCGTTCGTGGCGTGGGAACGGCGGGCGCGCGAGCCGATGCTGCCGCTCGGGTTCTTCCGGTCCCGTGCCTTCTCCGCCGGCAACGCGGCCGGGTTCCTGTTGATCGCCTCGCTGTTCGGGACGCTGTTCCTGATCGCGCAGTTCCTGCAGACCGGCCTGGGCCACACGCCGCTCGAAGCGGGCCTGCGGCTGGTGCCGTGGACCGGCTGCCTGATGGTCGTCGCGCCGATCGCCGGTGCGCTGGTCGACCGGTTCGGCGAGCGGCCGTTCCTGGTCGGCGGGCTGGTGCTGCAGGCGGCCGGGTTCGGCTGGCTGGCGCTGGTGGCCGAACCCGGCGTGAGCTACGCGCAGCTGGTGCCGCCGCTGATCGTGAGCGGCATCGGCATCTCGATGGCGATCCCCGCGACGCAGAACTCCGTCGTCAGCTCCGTCCCCGCGCACATGATCGGCAAGGGCGCGGGCGCGAACTCGATGCTGCGCGAGCTGGGCGGCGTGTTCGGCATCGCCGTGCTGGTGGCGGTGTTCGCCGGCTGGGGCGGGTACGGCTCGCCGCGGGAGTTCACCGACGGGTTCGTGGCCGCACTGGCCGGCGCGGTCGTGCTGGCGCTGGCCGGCGCCGCCGCGGGGCTGCTGCTGCCCGCGCGGCCGGCCGCCGGCCGCACCCCGGACGCCGAGGATGCCCCGGTGCCCGTCGCTACCCGCTGAAGTACTCCGTCAGCACCGGGACCTGCGCGGCCGCCTTCACCATGTGGGTCTGGCCGGGCAGGGTCCGGTACCGCGCGTTCGGCAGCACCTCGGCCAGCCGGCGCTGGCTGTTGCGCATGTACTCGGGGCTCTTGCCGCCGTCCATGACCAGCGCCGGTTGCGTGACGGCGGACCACCGGTCGGCCGGGAACGGCTTGCCGTAGCCGGTGTCGCCGAGCACGCGGAAGTCGTAGGGGATGGTGTGGGCGACGCCCGTGAGCGTCTTCCACACCTTCGTGTACCGCATGATCGCGACGACGAAGCCCGGCACACCGACGGTCTTCATGAACAGCTTGACGGTGTCGCCGCGGCGGTCCGCCGCGATCAGCTCGTCGGTGTGCGCCAGCAGGTCCGGCTCCCAGTGCTTCCCGGTGTCGTCGGTGACGGCGGGCAGCTCATAGAGGGCCAGCTTGCGGATGCCGGAGCCGGGCCGTTTCGCCGTCTCGAGGGCCAGGGCCACGCCGGACGAGCAGCCGTAGACGAACACGTCGCCGCCGGCCGCCGTGATCAGCGCCTCGAGGTCCTCGGCCTCGCGCTCGACGGCGTAGGGCGCGGTGTCGGTGCTCTCGCCGCGGCCGCGCCGGTCGTAGTAGTAGACGGTGAACGCGGCGGCCAGGCCCTTCGCGAGGTCGGCCATCGGGCCGGAGTCGCGGTAGCACATGGCGCCGTCGACGAGGACGAGCGGCGGGCCGGAGCCGACCTTGGTGTAGGCGATCGTGGTGCCGTCGGCCGAGGTGACGGTGCTGGTCATGAGGGTTTCTCCTTCGGGATGGGTGGTCAGCCGAGGACGCGGGTCAGCCAGGACTGCCACGCCGCGTCGGTGTGGCGGTGCCCGTTGTCGGCGAAGACGTGGTGGGCGGCGACCATCGGGCCCCGGAACCCTTCGAGGAACCGGATCAGCGCGCCGCCGGTGCGGATGCCGAGCGTGTCGGCGTTGACGTAGTACACGACGCCGTCCTCGGCCGTGCCGTCCGCGAGCCGCAGGCTGACACCGTCGCCGGGAGCGACCGGGGCGGTGAGCCCGAGCTCGGCGTGCAGCGCGGCCCAGGCGTGGTCCCAGTCGGCGACCGGCGGGCCGAACGCTGTGACGGGCGTGGCCGTGCGGCCGGCGAAGTGGGTGAGGTACTCGAACAGCGTCTGGAAGAACAGCTCGTGGCCGCGCGACATCGCCTCGAACTCGTCCTCCCAGTCGTCGCCGGGGAGGAACCCGCTGGCGACCACCCGCAGCGTCGTGCTGCCGCGGTCGCGGCCCTCGAGCAGGAACTCGTAGGCGACGAACCGGCCGTCGGGCGCCGGCTCGCCGCCGTAGGCGAGCCGCTTGCCCGGCTCCCACGCGGTGACGTCGTGCGACGGGGCGTAGCCGCCGAAGTCGATGCGGACGGTGCCGTCGGGGCCGGGCTGGACGTCGGCCCGGCCCATGAACCACGAGTCGATGCCGGGGCCGGTGGCGATGGCCCGCCAGATCTCCTCGGGCGTGGCGTCGAGGTCGGCCTGGTGCGTGGACTCGAACCGGTGGCTCATGATCAGGGCTCCTTCGGCGCGGCGTCGACGCTCGGGTGGACGGCGACGACGATGCGGTGCGTGCGGCCGCCCTCGGCGGACTCGTCGTGGTACTTGCCGACCAGCGCGGTGACGGCGCCGGCCAGCTCTTCGGCGAACGCGGCGCGGTCGGTGGCCGAGGCGAAGCGCACCTCGCCGTCGACGGCGAAGGTGGCGACCCGCTTGCGCGCCTTCGTCGACGCGGTGAGCAGCAGGCCGACGTCGCGGACCAGCCTCGACGCCAGCGCCAGCAGCCAGCGGGCGGAGAGCTTGTCGGGCGAGCGGGACGGGTCGGGCTGGACGGCCGCCAGCGCCGTCGGCGAGATGACGTACGACGCCGCCGTCGCCTGGAGCACCCGCTCGGTGACGTTGCCCTTCCGCCGCTCCTCGACCAGCTCGACCAGGCCGTGCCGTTCGAGCGTGCGCAGGTGGTAGTTCACCTTCTGCCGGGCCAGGCCGACGCGCGTGGCCAGCATGGTGGCCGACTGAGGTTCGGCGAGCTCGGCCAGCAGCCGGGTCCGCATGGGGTCCAGCGACGCCTCTGCCGCTGCGGGGTCTTCGATCACCGTGACGTCCTGCATGCCGAGAAGCGTGCCACCGACAAATCCGTTTGTCAAGGAGATGCATGCTGTCGGAAGTCTTGGCATTGTGCAGATCTGATGCGAACATGTGTTCGTGGCCAGTCTGGCGACCATTCTGCACGCCGACCTCGACGCCTTCTACGCGTCGGTCGAGCAGCGCGACGACCCCGACCTGCGCGGCAAGCCCGTCATCGTCGGCATGGGGGTGGTGCTGGCGGCCAGCTACGAGGCCAAGGCGCGCGGGGTGCGGACGGCGATGGGTGGCCGGCAGGCGCGCAGGCTGTGCCCCGACGCCGTCGTCGTGTCGCCGCGCATGTCGGCCTACTCGGCGGCCAGTGACGCGGTGTTCGACGTGTTCCGGCGCACCACACCGCTGGTCGAGGGGCTCTCCATCGACGAGGCGTTCCTCGAGGTCGGCGGGCTGGCGAAGATCTC
Organism: Jiangella alkaliphila; assembly: GCF_900105925.1. Taxonomy (NCBI): domain Bacteria; kingdom Bacillati; phylum Actinomycetota; class Actinomycetes; order Jiangellales; family Jiangellaceae; genus Jiangella; species Jiangella alkaliphila. Next base: position 1,485,208 of record NZ_LT629791.1, read on the forward strand.
CGGGTCGCCGCCCGAGATCGCCGCGCGGCTGCGGACGGACGTCATGCGGACGGTCGGGCTGCCGATCACCGTCGGCGTGGCCCGCACCAAGTTCCTGGCCAAGGTCGCCAGCGCGGTGGCCAAGCCGAACGGACTGCTGGTGGTCGAGCCCGACCGCGAGCTGGCGTTCCTGCACCCGCTGCCGATCGAGCGGCTCTGGGGCGTCGGCGAGAAGACCGCGGTGAAGCTGCGGCAGCGCGGCATCGTCACCGTCGGCGACGTCGCCCAGGTGGCCGAGCGGTCGCTGGTCGCGATCGTCGGCCCGGCGGCCGGCCGGCACCTGCACGCGCTGGCGATCGGCCGCGACCCGCGCCGCGTCGTCGTGGGGCAGCGGCGCCACTCGATCGGGTCGCAGCACGCGCTGGGCAGCCGGCACCGAACGCCGGCCGAGCTGGACGCCGTCCTCGTTGGCATCGTCGACCGCGTGACCCGCCGGCTGCGGGCCGCCCGCCGGGTCGCCCGCACCGTGGTCCTGCGGCTGCGCTTCGACGACTACACCCGCGCGACCCGCTCGCACACGCTGGCCGAGCCGACGTCGCACACCGGCCAGCTGCTCACCGTCACCCGCAACCTCGTCGCCGCGACCGCGCCGACGATCGAGCAGCGCGGGCTCACGCTGCTCGGCGTCGCGCTGAGCAACCTCGAGGACGACGACCCGTTGCAGCTGCCGCTGCCCATCGACCGCCACGGCGGCAGCGCCCTCGACGCCACCGTCGACGACGTACGCAACCGGTTCGGCAACCGCGCCGTCACCCGCGCCGTCCTGCTGAACCGCGACGAGGCCATCGTCATGCCGATGCTGCCCGACTAGGGGCCACCCCTAGCGCCGCACGCGGTAGCGGAGGTGGGTCGCCTCCGGGGTGTCGATCACCCGGACGATGTCCAGCTCGATCTCGGCCGGCAGCACGTCGAACAGCCGGCGGCCACCGCCGAGCAGCACCGGGACCTGGGCGATCTGCAGCTCGTCCAGCACGCCGGCCGCGAGCGCCTGCTGCGCGGTGTATCCGCCCTGGACGTAGACGTGCTTGTCGCCGGCGGCGGCCTGAGCCTGCTTCATCGCGCTGGCGATGCCGTCGGTCACGTACGTCACCAGCGGATAGCCGAACCGCGCGGCCGGTGCCGGCGGACGGTGGCTGACGACGAAGATCGGCCGGCCGTTGAGGTCGCCGCCCCAGTGGTCCATCAGCTCGGCGGTCCGCCGCCCGGTGACGACGGCGCCGGCCGCGCCCATCTCGTCCATCACCTCCGCCGCCGGCCCGGTGACTTCGGCGAACTCGCCGCCCGGCGCGAACCACTCGTGCAGCCGGTGGCCTTCGGGGCCGCCGAGGAAGTCGTCCGGCGCGGAGATGTAGCCGTCGGCGGACACCGACATGTAGAGCACCGAGGTGGACATGATCCCTCCTGAGGTCGATGGCTGTGAACCTAAACTGTGTCCTATGGACACAGTTTACGCAAGACTCATGGCCCGAGTTGTCCGGAAACCACCCCCATGCGGACCGCCCAGCCGGAATGATGGTCGTCGTGGCGGCGGACGCATCCGATCTGCGAGACGACACGCTCTGGCTGGGCGGTGCGTACGAGCTGGCCGTCGAGCTGGGTGAGCGCGACGACGCCCGGCTGGAGGCCGCGCTGACGACCTTGTGGACGGCCGCCGACGTCGCCGGCTGCCAGGCGGCGGACCGCGACGACCCGCGCACCTGGGCCGACGCGCCCTGCACCGCGGCGGCGCTGCAACGGCACGGCCGGCTGGCCGGTCTGGTCACGCTGCCGCGGCGCCGCACCGTCGTGTGCGGGGTCCGGGCCGTGCGGCAGGTGTCCGGCACCGACTGGCTGGTGTTCTTCATCCCGGTCGGCGCGCTGGACCTCGCCGAGCCGCGCAGTGCCGCGTTCCCGTTCCGCGGCGGCGACTCGCTGCTGTGGCGGCGACCGCTGGACCGCTGGCTGGCCGGCATCGGCGCCCGGCTGCACGCGGTGGTGCCGTTCCGGCTGGCGCTGATCGGTCCCGAGGTCGCGGGCCTGACGACGGCGCGGTCGCTTGGCGGGCGGCCGCCGGCGGAGCGCTGGGCGGCCTACCTGATCCCGTCCGGCACCGGCCTGGAGTACCACCAGGCCGATCGCTGACGCCGTACGTCCTAGCGGGCGGCGAGGCGGTCGAACGCGGCCTCGACCGCGGCCGGCAGCCGCTCCGGATCGTCGTCGACGAGGGTGCGCGCGGCCTGGTAACAGGCCAGTCCGAGCTCGGCCGCGACGGTGGCGGTCTCGCGGTCGGCGCCGCGGTCGGTGAGCACGCGGGTCAGCGTCTCGGTGTGCCGGCGCAGCTTTGTCAGGCTGCGGGCGCGCAGCTCCGGATGCGCCTCGACCAGGCGCTCGTGCGCGGTGTAGAGGGCGGCGTTGGCCGTGATGGCCGCGACGTACGGGACGACCAGCGCGCGCACCTGCGCGATCGCCGCGGTCAGGGTGTCCGGCACACCGCCTGGTGCGGCACCGGCCGCCGCCACCAGCTCGTCCGCCACGCGATCGTCGCCGAAGACGACCTCCTGCTTGTCGCCGAAGTAGCGGAAGAACGTGCTGCGGCCGACCTCGGCCCGTTCGGCGATGTCGGTGACGGTGACGTGGTCGAAGCCGCGCTCGGCGAACAACGCCAGTGCGGCGTCGACGATCGCCTCGCGGGTGCGCTGCTGCTTCCGCTCGCGCAGGGTCTCCGGTGCCACGTCGTCGAGCTTAAGGTGCTCAACCCACGGGGTGCCGCATCCAGACGTTGGGCTCGACGTAGACCGCGTAGTCGTGCTCGACGCTGCAGTGCACCGGCACCAGCGCCTGCGGGACGACGACGTCGCCGGTCGCGTCGAACGGCAGGCCGGTCCACTCCCGCCAGTCGGCCAGCGTGCCGGCGATGACCATCGACCGCGGCGCGACCTTGACGATCGTCGCGCCGGCCCGCGCGTGCACGCGCAGCCACGGGTCGGCCGGCAGCCCGTCGGGCCGGGTGCGGTACGCGTACTCGCGCATCGGGACGTGCGGCTCGAGGTGCTTCGCGCTCGGCCGGACCGGTGCCACCAGCTCGGTGAAGCCCAGCCGGCGGACGTTCTCGTGCATGGCCGCGAGCAGCACCGAGGCGAGGCCCTCGCCGCGGCGGTCCGGCCGGATGGAGATCTCCAGCGCCGACACCAGCGTCGGCGACGAGTCGCGGTCGCGGTCCTGCGCGGCCCACCGGATGACGCCGTCCCAGCCGTCGTCGGGCAGCTCCCGCCGGTGCTCGCCGCCGAACTCGAACGGCACGGTGTACGCGAGCGCGACGGGGGTGTCCGGCGGCTCGTAGGCGACCAGCACATGCTCGGGGTGGTTGGTCTCGACGTCCGGGTAGTACAGGCCGGCCGCGGGGTCCTGCTGCATGAACGACGGCCACAGGTTCGGCAGCTGGGACTGCATCGCGGCCAGCTCGGGCCTCCGGTCCAGCGGCTCGACGATGAGGTTGGCGGGCATGGGCGGATTGTGCCACCTCACTCGTCGAGCAGGTCCTTCTGCCGGTCGATCGCCTGCCCCAGCAGCGCCGCCACCGCGTCGGGCCGCTCCTGAGCCCGGGCGAACGGCATGCTGCGCAGGTACCGCCCGCTGCCGCCGAGCAGGCTCTCCGGGTCGTCGAGCAGCACGCCCTTGTGGAACATCAGGCCGACGGTGTGCCGCGTAACGGAGACCGCGCACAGCCAGTGGTGCCAGTCGCCGCCCGCGGTGAACGTCAGCCGGTTCCACTTGATCGCCTCGTCCAGGTCGCCGGGCGCGCGCTCGCGAACGAGGCCGGCCAGCGCCTCGGCCTCCGCGCGGCGGTCCTCGGGCAGCTGGTCGAGCCAGACGTCGATCTGGTGGACGGTCATGACGATGCACCTCCTGCCTCACGGCGTACCCCGTTCGGCCGCCGCTGAAGCGGACCTGAAGAGAACCGTAAGGCGGGCAGGACATCGTGGAGTCATCGAGAACGACACACAACAGGAGGACATCATGCGCAAGCTCATCGAGTCGACCTTCATCACGCTCGACGGCGCCATCGGGGAGCCGCACGTCTGGGGCCAGCCCTACTGGGACACGCAGCACAACGAGTACAACGCGAACCTGGCCTACGGCGTCGACGCCATGCTGCTGGGCCGGGCCACTTACGAGGGGTTCAAGGACGCCTGGACGTCGCGGGCCGGCGACCCGATCGCGGACCGCTTCAACGCGCTGCCGAAGTACGTCGCCTCGCGGACGCTCACCGGCGAGCTGGAGTGGAACTCGCGGGTCCTCGAGGGCGACGTGGCGCAGGCCGTCGCCGACCTGAAGGCCCAGCCCGGCGAGAGCATCATCAAGTACGGCACCGGCGAGCTGGACAAGACCCTGCTCGAGCACAAGCTGGTCGACGAGTACCACTTCTGGATGTACCCGGTGCTCTCGGGCGGCGACGGCTACCGCGTGTGGGACGGCTTCGACACCGTCCACCTGAAGCTCGTCGACCAGACGGTCTTCGAGTCCGGGATCATCGTGGGCGTCTACGCACCCAAGTGATCGACCCGACCCATGCGCGGCCGCCCGGCGAGTTCCCGGGCGGCCGCGCACGTCAGCTGTGCGCCGTCGGCGTGGGCCCCCTCGAACGCGGCGTCGTCCTGCACAGACCGGACCAGCGCCACGATGCGGTCCGCTTCCCGCTGCTCGGCCGGCGAGAGCGGGAGACCGACGGCGTCGCGTGCGGCATGCGCGGCGCCGAGCACGGCGGCGGCGTCGTGAGCCATCCCGCCCAGCGCCAGGGCGGCCGCCGCGCCCTCCAGCGCGAACGTCTGATCGCGGCCGGCGGCGATCTCGAGGCCGCTGTCGTGGGCGCGTAGGTGCAGGTCGAGCGCGGCGGCCGCGTCGCCTCGTTCGGCGGCGAGCAGGCCGAGCTCGTTGAGCACCATCGGCGCGTGGAAGGCGGTCCCGGCCGTCTCGGCCTGCTGCTCCGCGGCCCTGATCAGCTGCGTCAGCAGGTCCTCGGCGGCGTCCAGGTCGCCGGCCCGGCGGGCGGCGAAGGCCAGTCCGATCGACGCGAACACCTGCGCGGCCTGCGTGCCGTGCTCCTTCGCCAGGTGCAGCGCCCGTTCGCCGTGCGCGCGGGCGGCCGCGTTGTCGCCGGTCTGCACTCCGAGCCAGGCCAGCCACGACAGCATCCCGGCGACGTCCGGCCACAGGCCGAGCTCCTCCGCCCGCGGCAGCGCGTCGGCGCACAGCCGCAGGCCACGCTCGTAGTCGCCGGTGAGATCCGACTGCCCGATCAGCCAGTCGGTCGCCTGCAGCACGCCCCAGCCGTCACCGAGCTCGGTGAAGATCCGCACCGCCTCCGACGCCGTCTCCTCCATCGCGGCGGGGTCGCCGCCGACGTGTGCCAGCCGCGCCCGCAGGACGAGCGCGGCCGCCTGGCCCCACCGGTCGCCGGCGGCCGCGAACCCCGACGTGGCGCGGTCGAGCAGCCGGCCGGTGACAGCGGCGTCGCCGAGGTCGAACGTCGCGTGACAGAGGAACCACTCCGCGCGGGCCCGGGCGGCGGCCTCGTCCGCCTCCTCGAACGGGCGCAACGCCGCCGCGCAGCGCTGCTCCCAGTCCTGCTGGTCGCCCTGCATGACCGCGATGCCGGTGTGCCAGGTGAGTGCCTGTCCGCGGACCGCGGGCGGCGCGTCGCCGGGGATCGCCAGCGCCGTCTCCAGCGCCCGGCGGGCCTCCGTGAGCCGGCCGCGCAGCAGCCGGTACCACGTCAGCGAGCCGGTGAGCCGCAGCGCCAACTCGGCGTCGCCCAGCCGCTCGGCGGTGTCCAGCGCCGCGCGCAGGTTGGCCGACTCGACGTCCAGCGTGTGCAGCCACGCGCCCTGACCGGAGCCGCGCAGCTCGGCGTCGGCCCGCTCGGCCAGCACGGCGTAGTGGCGGGCGTGCCGGGCCCGGATCAGGGCGTGCTCGCCGGTCTCGTGCAGCCGGTTGACGCCGTACGCCGCGACGGACTCCAGCAGCCGGTAGCGCGGCCCGCCGGCCCGCTCGTCGACCACGACCAGCGACCGGTCCACCAGCCGGGCCAGCAGGTCCAGCACGTCGAGGGCACCCTCGGCGCACACGGCCTCCGCTGCCGCCAGCGTGCAGCCGTCGGCGTGCACGGCCAGCCGCCGGAGCACGACCTGCTCGTCAGGCTCGAGCAGGTTCCAGCTCCAGTCGATGGCGGCGGCGAGCGTGCGCTGCCGGGCCGGCCGGTCGCGCGGCCCGCTGCCGAGCGCGCGGAACCGGTCGTCCAGGCGGTCCAGCAGCGTGTGCACGCCCAGCGCGCGGACCCGGGTGGCGGCCAGCTCCAGCGCGAGCGGGATGCCGTCGAGCCGCCGGCACAGCTGGGCGACGACCGGGCCGGTGGACTCGTCCAGCGTGAACCCGCGGGCCGACGCCGCCGCCCGCTCGACGAACAGCCGCACGGCGCCTGACTCGGCGAGCCGGTCGTCGCCGTCATCGGCGGGCAGGTCCAGCGGCGGGACCTCCCAGAGGACCTCGCCGCTGAGCCCGAGCGGCTCTCGGCTGGTGGCCAGGACGGTCACGCCGGGCGCGGTGGTCAGCAGCCGGCCGGCGAGCGCGGCGGCGTGCTCGACGAGGTGCTCGCAGTTGTCCAGCACCAGCAGCATCCGGCGGTCGCGCAGCGCCTCGGCCAGCCGGTCCGACGGGGTGGCCGGCTGCTCGCCCGGGTCGGCGGCGTCGCGGACGCCGAGGGCGGCCATGGCCAGCTCGGCGATGTCGTCGATGGCGCGGCGCGGGTTCGGCCGCTCCAGCGCGGCCAGCTCGACCAGCCAGCCGCCGTCGTCGTAGCCGTCGGCGAGCGGGTGCGCGGCCGCCGTCGCGAGCCGGGTCTTGCCGACGCCGCCGGGGCCGGTCAGGGTGACCAGCCGCTCCTTGCCCAGCAGCTCGCGCAGCTCGGCGAGCGCGTCGTCACGGCCGATCAGCGCGGGCGGCGGCGGCAGGTTGGTGCGCGGCCGCCGTGGCCGTGCCGGACCCGGCGCCGGCGTCAGGCCCGGGTCCTGCTCGAGGATGGCCTGGTGCAGGGCGGCCAGTTCCGGCCCCGGGTCCAGGCCCAGCTCGTCGGCGAGGCCGCTGCGGAACGTCTCGTAGCCGTCGAGCGCCTCGCTCTGCCGCCCGGCCCGGTAGAGCGCGCGCAGGTGGACGGCGCGCAGCCGCTCGCGCAGCGGGTGGTCGGCGACCGGCGCGGCCAGCTCGGCGGCCAGGACGGTGTGCTCGCCCAGCTCCAGCCGCGCCTCGGCGAGCAGCTCGACCGCGGCCAGCCGCCGCTCCTCCCAGCCGGCGGCGACGGTGCGGGCGAACTCGTGGTCGGCGAAGTCGGCGAGGGCCGGGCCGCGCCAGAGGCCGAGCGCCTCCGTCAGCAGGTCCGCGCGCCGCTTCGGGTCGGCGTCGGTCGACTGGGCGTCGGTGACCAGTTGGGCGAACCGGGCGACGTCGACGGCGTCGGTCTCCAGCGCGTAGCCGGGGGCGCGGGAGACGACGAGGTCGCGGGCGCCCGCCTCGGCGTCGTCGAGCGCCTTGCGCAGCTGCGAGACCCGCACCTGCAGCGCGGCGCCGGGATTGGCCGGCGCGTCGTCGCCCCACACGTCCTCGACCAGCCGGTCGGCGGAGGCGGCCCGGCCCTGGTGGACGAGCAGGTCCGCCAGCAGCGCCCGGACCTTCACACCGGGGACGGTGACCGGGACGCCGTCGTCGGTCCAGACGGCCAGCGGGCCGAGGACGCCGAAACGCATGCGCCCACCCTAACCACGGGCCGGGGCCGGCCCGCGCCGGTCGGTCGCGGGCTCCCGCCGATCCCCGTCCGGAAGTAGGTTTCGCGCGGCCGGTTCGGGGCTACGATCGGGCATGGCCGTGCGCATGGAGGAACGGTTCGACGGCGATCGCCTCGACACCAGCGTCTGGTTTCCCTTTTACCTCTCGCACTGGAGTTCACGGGCCGAGTCGGCAGCGACGTACGCCGTGAGCGGTGGCGAGCTGCGGCTCTGGATCCCGCCGACGCAGGCGCTGTGGTCCGCCGACCGGCACGAGGAGCCGCTGCGGGTGTCGGCGCTGCAGACCGGCGCGTTCTCCGGCCCCGTCGGCAGCACGGTGGGCCAGCAGCCGCTCGCGCCCGGGATGACGGTGCGCGAGGAGCAGCCGCCGTTCTGGGGGTACACGCCGACCTACGGGCGGTTCGAGGTGCGCATGCGCGGGGTCGTGACCGAGCGGTCGATGGTCGCCTTCTGGATGTCCGGCATCGAGGATCGGCCGGAGCGGTCCGGCGAGATCCTGGTCGCGGAGGTCTTCGGGTCCGCGCCGCACAACGTCGGGATGGGCATCCGCGAGATCCGCGATCCGCTGCTGCGCGACGACGTCGAGACGCCCTGGCTCGACCTCGAGCTCTCCGAGTTCCACCTCTACGGCGTCGACTGGCGCCCGGGCCGCGTCACCTTCAGCGTCGACGGCCGGGTCGTGCGGGTGGTGCACCAGGCGCCGGACTACCCGCTGCAGCTGATGCTCGGCGTATTCGACTTCCCCGCCCGCGGCGGCTCCGACGACGACGTCCCCGAGCTGTTCGTCACGCACGTGACGGGCGAGCCGCTGCATTCCGTCTAGGCTCGCGGGCGTGCAACGGTTGCTCGGTGGCTCGGCCAGTCCGGCCGGCTGGTGGGTGTCCTATCTAGAGGTCCCGTTCGAGCGGGTCGTCGACGCGGTGTGGCGCGGGACGGTGCGGCGTCGCCGCCCTTGGCAGCAGGCCCTGCCGCGCTACCCGGACTGCCTCGAGACGGTGGAGCCGTTCACTGTGCCGATCACGCGGTACCTCATCATCGGGTGCGATGGGAACTGGACCGCGCTGGTCGACAACAACGCGCTCGGTGGCGAGCCGTCGGTGGCCGGGCCGCTCGAGGCCGCGATCCCCGGCGTTTGCCGTGTGACGGCTCTGCACGCGCCGCGGCACGGACCCGGGCACGCTGGAACCCAGTTGCGGGTCAGCTGGCATGACGGTACGCCACTGCAGCCGTACCGCCGCGAACTCTGCGCGGACTGCGCCGACGGCCGATGGAGCTGGTACGAGCACGGCACGCCAATGCCGTTCGAACGGCCGGAGCTGTACGAGGCACGCATGATCAAGCGGCGGTTCAACCGCGACATCCTGGTCGAGTACCTGGCGGCCATGGGCATCCGCGCCGACGACGACGCGTTCTATGGCGGGCCGGTCGCGATGGTCGACCTCCCTCGGTTCGGCAGGGAAGTCGTGCGCAGCCGGGCGGAGGCGCTTGCCTGGCTCGAGGTCCACGACTGACGGCGAGCCGCACGCCGCTCCGTCCCTCCTTATGCTGACCGGGTGGATCTGGAGTTCCGTGGCGAGATCTGGCACTGGCGCGGCCCGTCGCCGTATCACTTCGTCACCGTGCCGGCAGACGAGGCGGCCGAGCTGGCTGAGGCGGCGGCGATGGTGACGTACGGCTGGGGGATGATCCCGGTCCGCGCCCGCATCGACGGCACCGAATGGACCACGTCGCTCTACCCGAAAGACGGCGGCTACGTCGTCCCCATCAAGGACGTCGTGCGCCGTGGCGAGAACCTGCAGGTCGGCGAGGTCGTCACGATCAATCTGTTCGTCGACGTCTGATCATCGCGTCGGAGAGTGACGTTGCGGGTCGGCGCCTGCCAGACGCCGGAACTCCTGGGCGACGTCGAAGCGGCCCTGGTGTGCCTCCAGGACTTCGCGACGCGCGCCGCCGCACAGGGCGTCGATCTGCTGCTGTTCCCGGAGTGCTTCCTGCAGGGCTATCTGGTCGACGAGCAGCAGGCCGCTACCGCAAGACGCACCTCGTGGCCGGCGAGTCCCTGTTTCCACCGGGGCGACGCCTATCCGACCTTCGACCTGCGGGGCGTCAGGTTCGGCATCAACATCTGCTACGACACCCGGTTCGCCGAAGCCGCTGCCGCGGTCGCGGCGCAGGGCGCGCACCTGCTCCTCGTTCCCGCGCAGAACATGATGCGCCGCGAGGCCGCGCACCGGTGGCAGAACCTGCACCACACGATCCGGGCCGAACGCGTGCGTGAGACCGGGATGTGGCTGGTGTCGGCGGACGTCACCGGCGAACGCGACGAGCACCGCGTAGGCCTCGGCCCGACCAGTGTCATCGACCCCCGCGCCGAGGTCGTCGCGCAGGTGCCGCCGATGACGACGGGCATGGTGGTCGCGGATATCGGTATCTGAGGTCCGCTATCGTGGCGGTCGCCGCGGCGATCCGGGTGCGCCGACGCGGAGCCGATGGGTGAGGGAGAACGCCAGGTGGCTGCAGTACTGACCGCGGCTGTCGTCGGTCTGGTGGTCTCGATCCTCGGAACCCGGGCAGCCATCTGGGCGCTCGTCCGGCGTGGCTACGGCCAGCCGATCCGCGACGAACTCTCGACGAGTCATCAGACCAAACGGGGCACGCCCACGATGGGCGGGATGGTGATCATCCTCGCGGCCCTGGCCGGCTACGCGGTGGCCCACCTGACGCGCGCGTCCGAGCCGTCGGTCTCGGCGCTGCTGGTGCTCGGCCTGATGGTCGGGCTCGGTCTGGTCGGATTCCTCGACGACTACATCAAGATCTTCAAGCAGCGGAGCCTGGGCCTGCGCAGCCGGGCGAAGATGACCGGGCAGGTGGTCGTCGCGCTCGGGTTCGCGCTGCTCGCGATCCGGTTCGAGGACGACCAGTCGCTGACCCCGGCGTCGCAGGCCGTGTCGTTCCTGCGCGACACCCCGATCGTCCTGCCGGTCGTGCTGTTCGTGGTCTGGGCGCTGCTGATCATCTCCGGCACCTCGAACGCGGTGAACCTGACCGACGGGCTGGACGGCCTGGCCACCGGCGCGTCGGCCATGGTGTTCGGTGCCTACACGCTCATCGGGATCTGGCAGTTCAACCAGAACTGCCAGACCGCTCCGGGACCGGCCTGCTACGAGGTGCGCGACCCGCTCGACCTTGCCGTCGTGGCGGCCGCGCTGGTGGGCGCGTGCATCGGGTTCCTGTGGTGGAACGCCCACCCCGCCAGGATCATCATGGGCGACACCGGGGCGCTGGCGCTGGGCGGAGCGATGGCCGGCCTGGCCATCACCACCCGCACCGAACTGCTGCTCATCATCCTCGGCGGCCTGTTCGCGATCGTCACCCTGTCCGTGGTGCTGCAGGTCGGCTACTTCAAGCTGACCGGCGGCCGACGGTTGTTCCGGATGACGCCGCTGCATCACCACTTCGAGCTCAAGGGCTGGAGCGAGGTCACGATCGTGATCCGCTTCTGGATCATCGCCGGCAGCTGCGTGGCCATGGGGCTCGGCATCTTCTACGCGCAGTGGGTGGCCGTGACCTGAGTGGAGCGGGTGACGGGAATCGAACCCGCGTTATCAGCTTGGGAAGCTGGAGTTCTACCATTGAACTACACCCGCAGATGCCGCCCCTAGAGGCGGCACGACGCCGAGCATACCGCACGGCTCATGCGGCCGGGACGGCTGCGCGCACCGGCACCCTGATGGTGAACGTCGACCCGGCGCCGACCATGCTCGACACCGTCACTGTGCCGTCGTGCGCCTCGACCAGGTGCTTGGTGATGGCGAGGCCGAGACCGCTGCCGCCGGTGGCGCGGGTGCGCGAGGTGTCGGTGCGGTAGAAGCGGTCGAACAGGTGCTCCAGGTGCTCGGGCGCGATGCCGGGCCCGTCGTCGCGGACGGCGAGGACGACCTCGTCGGTGGCCACGTCGTGCGACACCCGGACGAGCACGGTGCTGCCGGAGCCTGAGTACTGGACGGCGTTGGCCACCAGGTTGCCCAGCGCCTGGCGCAGCCGCACCGGGTCGGCGTCGGCGACGACGGTCGAGGGCGCGGCGACGACCAGCTCGACCGACGACGCGGACGCGGACGGCTGGTGCGCGGCGACCACCTGGCGGGCCAGCTCGGCGACGTCGGTGTCCTCGCGGTGGACGCGCAGCATGCCGGCGTCGGCGAGGGCGAGGTCCTGCAGGTCGTCGATCAGACGTTGCAGCAGCGTGGACTCCTCCAGCAGCGACGTCACCAGCTGCGCGTCCATCGCCACGACGCCGTCCTCGGCCGCCTCGAGATAGCCGCGGACGTTGGCCAGCGGCGTGCGCAGCTCGTGCGCTATGTCGCTGACCATCGCCTTGCGCTGCCGCTCGTTCGCCTCGATCGAGGATGCCATCGCGTTGAACGCGTGCCCCAGCGCGGCCACCTCGTCGCGGCCGGTGACCTTGACCCGGGTGCCGCGGGCGCCGGCCGCGAGCCGCTGAGCGGCGTCGGTGAGGGTGCGGATCGGGTGCGACAGGCGCCGGCCGGCGAAGACGGTGACGCCGGTGGCGGCCGCGAGCACGCCCAGGCCGGTCAGCGCGGTCCGCACCCAGCCGTCGCCGGTGAACGCGTCGAACCGGTCGGTGGAACCGATGTACAGCAGCGCGGGGTCGGCGAGGAACGGCTCCATCGCCTGCTCGCCGGCCTGGACGGAGCAGTCGGCCAGCGCGGCGAGGGCGGTCGCGTCGGTGGAGTCGACGGAGAGCTGGATCAGGCCGGTCTCGGGGGAGAACGTGGGTGCCGCGGCGACGCCGGCCGCCGTGAGGCACTCCTCGGTCAGCCGCGCCTGCTCGCTGTTCAGCGCCTGGCTGGCCTCGCTGGCCAGCGACAGCTCCTTCGGCACGCACTCGCGGACGCTGGTGTCGACGGGTGCGACATCGATGGTCTCCTGCGGCTTCTCCAGGACGGTGCCGACCGGGTCCGACGACGTCCGCAGCACCGTGCCGTCGGGGCTGACGAACAACCCGTCGGTCCCGAGCTGCTGCAGGCAGGCGTTGGCCTCGGCGACCAGCCGCTCGCGGGTCTTGGCCTCCTCCTCGGTCAGCCGCCAGTCCAGCGGCGTCGCCATCGGCCCGCTGACGACGCTCAGCTCCGCGCTGGTGCCTTGCAGGCTGATGAGCTCGTCGGGCGGTGCGGTTTCGCTGCCGGGCTCCGGCGAGGCGTCGGCCGACGGCGCGTCCTCGCGGGCCACCCCGCCGCCACCGGCCCAGCCCTCGATGGCCATCGGCGCCGCGGCCGTCATCGCGAATCCGCCGTCCATGACGGCCAGCGGCGCCATGGGGTCGATCTCCGCGGTCGGGGTGGACGGCAGCGGCGGGGCGCCGCCGCCGGACGCGGCGGAGTCGGCCAGCACCTCGCCGCCGGGGTCGGTCACCGCGACCCGGTTCCCCGTCCGCTCGGCCAGCTCGTCGACCAAAGGGCCGACGCCGTCCCACGAGTCGTGGTTCTGTGCGTAGGCGGCCAGCGCCCCGTAGACGTCGGAGTCGGCCTCGAGGGTGCTCTCGAACTCGCCGCGGAGGCGCTGGCTGGTGCTCTGGGTGGTGAGCCAGGCGGTGCCGGCGATGGAGATGATCGCCACGCCGAGGAACAGCACGAGCAGGCGGACGAACAGGCTACGACGCATCGCGCACTCCTGGTTGATCGGCCATCTTGTAGCCGACGCCATACACCGTCAGCAGGAACGCCGGCGCCGCCGGATCGGTCTCGATCTTGCGCCGCAGGTTCATGACGTGCACGTCCACGGTTCGGTCCAGCGCATAGTGGTCGAAGCCGAACGCCTGCTCCAGCAGCTTCTGCCGCGGGAACACCCGGCCGGGCTCCGCGGCCAGGCAGGCCAGGATCTTGAACTCGGCCGGCGTCACGTCGATCTCGCGGCCGTCGACGAACACCTGGTGCCGCGCGGTGTCGACCACGAGGTCGCCGATGCGCAGCCGCGAGTCGGCGGTCCGGAGCCGGTCGGCCCGCCGCAGGATGGTGCGGACCCGGGCGACCAGCTCGCGCGGGCTGTACGGCTTGGTGAGGTAGTCGTCGGCGCCGAGGTCGAGACCGAGCAGCAGGTCGTCCTCGGTGGACCGCGCGGTCAGCATGATGATCGGGGTGTCGGACTCGGTGCGCAGGATGCGGCAGACGTCGAGGCCGTCGACGCGCGGCATCATCACGTCGAGCACCAGCAGGTCGGGCTCACGCCGCCGAGCCTCGTCCAGAGCGGTGCGCCCGTCGTGGGTGATGACGACGGAGTGACCCTCGCGCTCGAGGTAGCGGCGGACGAGCTCGGCCTGTTTGACGTCGTCCTCGGCCACGAGGATCCGGGCTCCCATGACATTCGAGTGTGGCAGGAACCTGTCAGGAACCTGTGAAGAGCGCCGATCTGACGGCTCCTTCACAGGTTCTTCACAGTGGACTTCGCACCCTCTAGGCATGACGAATTGGCGAGCACGGGCCCGGCTGCTGGCGTTCGCCTGCGTGGCCGGTCTGGTCCTGACCGGCTGTGGCGACGACGACGGCAGCGGCGGGCAGAACGACGGGACGAACGGCGACTCCGCGGACCAGGCCGGCGACGGCGAGGAGCTCAGCCCGCTGGAGGAGTACATGGGCGAGAACTCCGGCTTCGCCGGCGGCGGCCGGATGACGGTCGCCCTGTCCGCGGGGGACATGGACGAGGAGCAGCGCCAGCAGATGCGCCAGGTCGAGGAGCTGGTGGCCGCCTGCATGCAGGAGGCCGGCTTCGAGTACGTCCCGGTCGACCCGTTCGGCGGCGACACCGGTGAAGACCCGTTCGCGGAGGCCTATGCGCTCCCGCCGGACGAGTTCGCCCGCGAGTACGGCTACGGCATGACCACGCTCATGGACCCGAACAAGGGCGACGAGCAGGAGTCCACCGACCCGAACGAGGCGATCCGCGAGGGCCTGTCCAAGACGGCCCTCGAGGAGTACTCCCGCACGCTCTGGGGTGACACGGTGCAGATGGCCGAGGGCGGCGGCGCCGTCTCCGTCGCGCCGGGGCCGGGCGGGACCGGCGCGCCAGTAGAGCCGGAGGACATGGGCTGCCACGGCGAGGCCAGCGCGGAGGTCTTCGGCGAGGACGGCGGCATGATGAAGGGCCCGGACTTCAGCGAGTTCGAGGGCCTGTTCGAGGACCTGGAGGCGCTGCGCGAGCGGATCGAGAGCGACCCGCGCATCATCGAGGCGACCGAGGCGTGGTCGGCGTGCATGGCCGAGGCCGGCTACAGCGAGTTCGACACGCCGACGGCCGCCGAGGACTCGGTCATGGAGCGGATGAGCGAGCTCTACGGCTGGGAGGACCAGGGCTCCGGCGACGACACCAGCGAGGACGGCCCGAGCGTCACCATGGGCGGCCCCGACGAGGTCGACGTCGACGAGGCGGCGCTGGCGGAGCTGCAGGAGTACGAGATCGCGGTCGCGACCGCCGACTACGACTGCGAGGAGCAGGAGTTCGTCGACGTCCAGCAGGAGGTCGCGTGGGGCTTCGAGGAGGACTTCGTCGAGGAGCACCGGGCCGAGCTGGAGCGCTATCGCGACGCGATGGCGGAGGGCCCGGCGGGTAACGCCGGTGGCGTCGGGTGAGCCGAGCGCGCAGCCGGACCCTCCTCATCGTCGGCGGCACTGCCGTCATCGCCCTGGGCGCCGGCATCTTCGCCGGCACCCGCATCACCTCTCCCGCCGACGCCATCGCGCGGACGGCCGCGCCCGAGGCGTCCGAGGTCACGGTGCCGGTTGAGCTGCGGGCGCTGAACAGCGAGGTGGTGACCCGCGGTGACGTGACCGCGGCCGGCGCCGTCGACGTCACGCCGGAGACCGGCGGACTGGAGACGCCGCCGATCGTGACCGGCCAGGTGCCGGAGGTCGGCGCGGAGATCGCGGAGGGCGCGGCCCTGCTGGAGATCGTCGGCCGGCCGCTGATCGCGCTGGCCGGCGAGTTGCCCATGTACCGGTCGATGCGGCCGGGCATGAGCGGCCCCGACGTCGAGCAGCTGGAGATCACGCTGGACCGGCTCGGGCTGGATCCGGGCGAGGTCGACGACGAGTACACCGCGTCGACCGGGGACGCCGTCGAGGAGCTGTTCGAGCGGATCGGCTACGAGCCGCCGGCGCCGGACCCGCAGGCCGAGGCCGAGCTGGACGCCGCGAACGACGCCGTCGAACAGGCCGAGGACGCGGTCGAAGACGCCGAGGACGCGCTCGACGCGGCGGCGCCCGGACCGGACGGCGCACCGGCCGACGAGGACGCACTCGAGGACGCGGTGGAGGACGCCCGCGACCAGCTGGCCGACGCACAGACCGCTCGCGACGAGGCCGCGGCCGCCGCAGGCACGCCGCTGCCCGCGTCCGAGGTGGTGTTCGTGCCGAGCCTGCCGCGGCGCGTCGACGAGGTGCACGTCCGCCGCGGTGGCCAGATCGACGGCGCCGTCATGTCGGTGAGCGGCGCCTCGCTGGTCGTCACCGCGAACGTGGACGACGCCGACCACGAGCTGCTGGCCGTGGAGCAGGCGGTGTCCATCGAGCTGCCCACCGGCGAGCAGGTGCCCGGCACCATCACGGCGATCGCCGAGGCCGAGGGCGAGGGCGCCACCGGCTGGGACGTCACCGTCACGCCGGGCGAGCTGACGCCGGAGCAGGCCGAGGCGCTGCGCGGCCAGAACGTCCGCATCACGGTGCCGATCGAGAGCACCGAGGGCGACGTGCTCGCCGTCCCGCTGGCGGCGCTCACCGCCGGGCCGGGCGGCGAGTCGCGGGTCGAGGTCATGCGCGACGGCGTCGCCGAGCTGGTCGAGGTCGAGGTCGGCCTGACCGCCCAGGGCTTTGCCGAGGTCACGGCCGTCGACGGCACCCTCGCCGAGGGTGACCTGGTGGTCGTCGGCGACGGCGGCGACGGCACCGACGACGAGGGTGGTGAGGAGTGACGCCGCCGGTGGTCGAGATGAGCGGCGTGGGCCGGGTGTACCCCGGCCCGCCGCGCGTCGAGGCCGTCCGCGACGTCGACCTCACCATCGCGTCGGGCGAGTACCTGTCGATCATCGGGCCGTCCGGATCGGGCAAGTCGACGCTGCTGCACCTGCTCGGGCTGCTGGACCGGCCCTCGCACGGCGTCTACCGGCTGGACGGCGTCGACGTCAGCACGCTGTCCGAGCGGCGCCGCACCCGGGTGCGTGGCGAGCGGATCGGCTTCGTGTTCCAGGCCTTCCACCTGCTGCCGCACCGCAGCGTGCTGGAGAACGTCGAGCTGGCGATGATCTACCTGCGGGTGCCGCGGCGGGACCGGACGGCGCGCGCGACGGCCACGCTGGAACGGGTCGGGCTCGGGCACCGGCTGGACTTCGACCCGATCACGCTGTCCGGCGGCGAGCGGCAGCGGGTGGCCATCGCCCGGGCGCTGGTCGCGCAGCCGAGCCTGTTGCTGGCCGACGAGCCGACCGGCAACCTCGACTCGGGCAACGCGGCGTCGGTGCTGGACCTGTTCGACGAGCTGCACGCCGAGGGCCTCACGCTCGCCGTCATCACCCACGACGACGGCGTCAGCGCGCGGGCGCAGCGGCGGGTCCGCATCGTCGACGGAACGGTGAGCCGACAAGCGAGCGCAGCCGTCGGCGCGAGGGACGAGCGCCTGGTGCGGAGCGAGTGAGGAGGCGAACGTGACCATGAAGCACAGCATGTCCGACGTCGCGGCGGCCGGGGTGGTCGCATGAGACGGCCGCGACAGCGGCTGACCCGCGGCGGGCGCCGGATGACGTTGCGCGATCTGCTCGGCGAGTCGCTCGCCGGGGTGGCCGCCCGGCCGTCGCGGCTGGCGCTGACGACCTTGGGCACGGTGCTGGGCATCGCGGCGCTGGTGGCGACGATCGGGCTCGGTCAGACCGCGGCCGGGCAGATCTCCGACCGGTTCGATGCCGTCGCGGCCACCAGGGTCACCGTCGAGCCGGGGGAGACCGACGGGCCGGACGGCGAGGTCGCACTGACCCAGCTCCCGTGGGACGCGCCGGAGCGGATGAAGCGGCTGACCGGCGTCGCGTCGGCCGGGATCTTCGCGACCGTCGACGTCGGTGGTGACCCGGTCCGCGGCGTGCCGTACGGGACGCAGGAGCAGACCGTGCCGGTCGCGGCCGCGTCGGCCGGCCTGTTCGAGGCGCTCGGCGCGGACCTCGCCGGTGGCCGGTTCTTCGACGAGGGGCACGACGAGCGCGGCGACGCCGTCGTCGTCCTCGGCCGGTACGCCGCCGACCGGCTCGGCATCAACCGGGTGGACTCGCAGCCGTCGATCTTCATCGGCGACCGCGCGTTCACGGTGATCGGGATCCTGGACGCCGTCGACTACCGGTCAGAGCTGCAGGACTCGGTGATCATGCCGATGACGACCGCCCGGGAGCTGTACGGGCTGGAGGCGCCCGAGGTGCTGGAGGTCCGGACCGATCTCGGTGCCGCCCAGCTGATCGGCCGGCAGGCGCCGATCGCCGTCGACCCGAACAACCCCGACCTGCTCGACGTGTCCGCGCCGCCCGCGCCGGGCTCGCTGCGCGACAACGTGTCGGCCGACGTCAACGGGCTGTTCCTGGCGCTCGGCGGACTGGCGTTGCTGGTCGGCGGACTGGGCATCGCGAACGTCACGCTGCTGTCGGTGCTGGAGCGGGTGTCCGAGATCGGGCTGCGGCGGGCGGTCGGCGCGGGCCGGTCGCACGTCGCCGGGCAGTTCCTGATCGAGAGCGGGATCGTCGGGTTCCTCGGTGGGCTGATCGGGTCGACCGTCGGCGTGCTGGCGACGGTCGGCGTGTCGGTGGTGCGCGACTGGACGCCGCTGCTGGACACCAGGCTCGCGCTGGTGGCGCCGCTGCTCGGCGGCCTGATCGGGCTCGTAGCGGGGGCGTACCCGGCCTGGCGCGCGTCCGCGGTCGAGCCGATCACGGCGTTGCGCAGTGGCTGACGTTGTGGGTTCGGTGGGGTCCGGCGGAGGGGGCGGTGGATGCTGCGCCGGCTCCGCTTCGCGGCGGTGAAGCATGCCGCGTGCGCTCTTGACGCCGGCTCCGCATCCACCGCCCCCTCCACCTGGGTGGCCCCCTCCCTAGCTCGGGGCGGCCTTCGTGTGGAGGACCTCGCGGGCCTGCTCGGCGGCGCGGGTGATGCTCTCGGCGACGAAGTCGACGAAGCGGGCGATGTTCTCGAGGCGGATGCCGGCCGGGGTACCGCGGCCCAGGACGCCGACGCCCTGCCGTGCGGTCTCGGCGAGCAGGATGTTGGTCCGGGCGCTGGCGAGCATGGATTGGTACCAGACCTCGTTGTCGGCGACGTAGCGCTCGCGCCGGCCCTCGTCGCGACGGCGGAGCACGAGGCCCTGGTGCTCGAGGAACGTGATCGCCTTCGAGATCGACGCCGGGCTGACCTGGAGCCGCTGGACCAGCTCGGCCGCGGTGAGGCTGCCGGCGTCGATGGTGAAGAGGCAGGTCAGCACCTGGGCCGAGATGCGCGGCAAGCCCTGCTGCATGAGGAGGGTGGTGAAGGTCTCCTCGTACTCCCGCACGGCCTCGGCGTCGCGCCCGTGGGCCTGCGGGAGCGCCTGCGGCCCGCGGGGCGCGGCCGGCCGGCGCCGGTGGGCGCGGCGTTCGGTGGCGCGATGGGCCAGCTCGGCGCGGTAGTCGGCGGGGCCGCCGTTGCGCATGACCTCGCGCGTGATGGTCGACGTGGGGCGGTCGAGCCGCCGTGCGATCTCCGCGTAGGCGAGGTCGTCGGCCAGGCCCAGCGCGATCTGCTGGCGTTCCCGCTGGGTGAGCCTGCCTCCCGGCATCGTGTGGTCTCCTCACGTGCGTCTCGAATGCCTCCAGCGTAGCCTTCAGCGCTCATCCATTGCAACGTCGTCACGGTGGGATGTTGCATTGAAATCTGCTCCATTGCAATGATTTGGCCGCAGTTACCTGCGATAACGCCGTTCCGGTGCAACGACATGATTGCCAAAACGTCGAACGCAACGTAGCGTTTCCATCATCAGAAACAACAACACGCGACCACAGGAGCTGAGCACGATGCACACGTTCGACACCCCCACCCCGATCACCGCCGTCCTCGACATCCCCGCCGGGCGGGTGCAGTTCATCGCCGCCGACCGGGCCGACACCACCGTCGAGGTCCGCCCCGTCGACGCCTCGAAGAGTCGCGACGTCAAGCTGGCCGAGCGGACCACCGTCGAGTACAGCGACGGCGTCCTGCGCGTCGAGGCCGTGGCCAAGCACCAGATCCTCGGCAGCTCCGGCTCCATCGAGGTCACGGTGCAGCTGCCGGCCGGTTCCCGCGTCGAGGCGAAGACGGCCGCCGCCGACTTCCGCGGCGTCGGTCGGCTCGGCGAGGTCACCTTCGAGGGCGCGGCCGCCGACGTCAAGGTCGACGAGGCCGCGAGCGCCCGGCTCGCCACGCAGGCCGGTGACGTCTCCGTCGGCCGCCTCAACGGCCCGGGGGAGCTCAGCACCTCCAAGGGCGACCTCAAGGTCGACGAGGCCGTGAGCGGCACTGTCGTGCTGCGCACCCAGGTCGGCGACGTGACGGTCGGCGCCGCCGCCGGCGTGTCCGCCTCGCTGGACGCGGGCACCACGATCGGCCGCATCAGCAACTCGCTGCGCAACACCGACGGCGTGGCCGAGCTGAACATCCACGCGACCACCATCACCGGTGACATCTCCGCTCACAGCCTCTGAGCGCCGAGGTGGCCGCCGCGGCCGCACCCTGAGCGCGTCACGCCGACACGGTCGGCGCGGCGCGCTCAGTGGCGTCGCAGGCCCGATGCTGGTCCCGTGGAGATCTTCCCGGAACGGACCCAGCTCGTGCTCGACCTCGTCGGAGTGTTCTTCTTCGCGGTCACCGGCGCGCTGCTGGCGGCGCGCAAGGGGTTCGACGTCGTCGCCAGCGCGTTGCTGGCCGGCATGACGGGGCTGGGCGGCGGCGTCATCCGGGACCTCATCATCGGGGTCCGGCCGTCGGCGCTGGAGCACCCGATCTACCTGGCGCCCGTGGTGCTCGCCGCCGGCGTCGTCTACCTCTACTACCCGCACGTCCCGCGGTTCAGGCGCACCCTGCTGCTGTTCGACGCCGCCGGACTCGGCCTGTTCTGCGTCTCGGGGACGGAGAAGGCGCTGGCCGCGGGCGTGCCGGCGGTGTCGGCGGCGCTACTGGGCGTGACGTCCGCCGTCGGCGGCGGCCTGCTGCGCGACGTCGTGGCGCGCGAGGTGCCGTCGCTGTTCCGCTACGACGACATCTACGCGCTGCCCGCGATGGCCGGCGCCGCCGCGACGGCCCTGCTGTGGTGGGTGGACGCGCTGTCGGTATGGACGGGCGTCGCGGCCAGCGTCGTGACGTTCGCCCTGCGCGCCCTCGCCGTCCGGCAGGGCTGGCGCGCGCCGCTGGCCTACCGCCGTCAGGCCCCGGACGGCTGAGCGCGTTCGGTAGTGTCCCCACATGCTGCTCTCCGACCGCGACATCCGCGCCGCCGTCGAGTCGAAGCGGGTCGCGCTCGACCCGTTCGACCCTGAGATGGTCCAGCCGTCGAGCATCGACGTCCGCCTCGACCGGTACTTCCGCGTGTTCGAGAACCACCGCTACCCGCACATCGACCCGGCCGAGGAGCAGCCCGACCTCACCCGCATGGTCGAGCCCCACGGCGGCGAGCCGTTCGTGCTGCACCCGGGTGAGTTCGTGCTGGCGTCGACGTACGAGACGGTGACGCTCGGCGACGACGTCGCGGCCCGGCTGGAGGGCAAGTCGAGCCTGGGCCGGCTGGGTCTGCTGACCCACTCGACCGCCGGGTTCATCGACCCCGGCTTCACCGGGCACGTCACGCTCGAGCTGTCGAACGTCGCGACGCTGCCGATCAAGCTCTGGCCGGGCATGAAGATCGGCCAGCTGTGCTTCTTCCAGCTGTCGTCGCCGGCCGAGGAACCGTACGGGTCCCAGCGGCACGGCTCGCGCTACCAGGGACAGCGCGGCCCGACGCCCAGCCGGTCGTACCTGAACTTCCATCGGACGCGGGTCGACGGCGCCTAATGGTTACTCGTGAGTAATATGAGCCGGGAGACCCGTTCGACCGGCAAGGAGGCCGAGCCCTCATGCAGTACGTCGCGGTAGTCGTCGCCCTCGGGGTGACGGTGCTGGCGTTGGTGGTGTTCACCGACGCCGTCGTGCGGATGGTGCGGGTGATCCGGCTCGGCGGGCCGGCGCCGGGCCGCAAGCTGAACCCGTCGGCCCGCACCCGCACGCTGGTGCGCGAGTTCCTCGGGCACACGAGGATGGCCAAGCGGCCGGTGGTGGCCGCGGCCCACTGGTTCGTGATGATCGGGTTCTTCGCGCTGTTCTTCACGCTGGTCACGGCGTACGGGCAGCTGTTCGACGCGTACTTCGCGCTGCCGTTGATCGGGCACTGGATTCCGTTCGAGTGGGGCACCGAGGCGATCTCGTGGCTGACGCTGGCCGGCATCGCGACGCTGACGGTCATCAGGCAGAAGTCGCACCCGCGCCGGCTGGGCCGCGGGTCGCGGTTCTTCGGGTCGACGTTCTGGCAGGCGTACTACGTGGAGTTCACCATCGCGACCATCGCGGTGAGCATCCTGGTGCTGCGCGGGCTGGAGTACCGGCTCTTCGGTGACGTGCTGCACTTCCCGATGACGGCGTTCATCGGGTCCTGGTTCGACGGGGTCGCGACGGGCGATGTCGAGTTGGCGGTGCACGTGGTCGCGGCGGTGAAGATCACCGTGTCGTGGCTGTTCTTCACCGTCATCGCGTGGAACCTGACCATGGGTGTGGCGTGGCATCGGGGGCTGGCGTTCTTCAACATCTGGTTCAAGCGCGACCCCGAGGGCGGCCCGGCGCTGGGCGCGGCCAAGCCGCTCACCGTCGCCGGTGAGCCGGTGGACTTCGAGGCGCTCGACGACCTCCCCGACGACGCGTCGCTGGGTGTGGGGAAGGTCGAGGACTTCTCCTGGAAGGGTCTGCTCGACTTCTCGACGTGTACCGAGTGCGGCCGCTGCCAGTCGCAGTGCCCGGCGTGGAACACCGAGAAGCCGCTGTCGCCGAAGCTGTTCGTGACCGCGCTGCGCGACCACGCCTACGCCAAGGCCCCCTACCTGCTGACCGAGGACGAGTCCGCGCGGGCGGAGGCGGACCGGCCGCTGGTCGGCCCGGTGGACGGTGGCGGCGTCATCGACCCGGACGTGCTGTGGTCGTGCACCACCTGCGGCGCGTGCGTCGAGCAGTGCCCGGTCGACATCGAGCACGTCGACCACATCCTCGACCTGCGCCGCTACCAGACGCTCATCGAGTCCGAGTTCCCGTCGGAGCTGAACGGGCTGTTCAAGAACCTGGAGAAGGCCGGCAACCCGTGGGGCGTCAACGCGTCCAAGCGGCTGGACTGGGCCGACGGGCTGTCGTTCCAGGTGCCGCGGGTCGGGGTCGAGGTCCAGTCGCTGGACGAGGTCGAGTGGCTGTTCTGGGTCGGCTGCGCCGGCGCGTTCGAGGACCGGGCGAAGAAGACCACCCAAGCGGTCGCGGAACTCCTGCACACCGCCGGAGTCTCGTTCGCGGTGCTCGGCGACGGCGAGACCTGCACCGGCGACCCGGCCCGCCGGTCGGGCAACGAGTTCCTGTACCAGCAGCTGGCGCTGCAGAACATCGACGTGCTGCGCGAGTCGAAGGCCGTACGGGTCGTGTCCAGCTGCGCGCACTGCTTCAACACGATCAAGAACGAGTACGCCCAGCTCGGGCTCACCCTCGAGGTCGTGCACCACACCCAGCTGCTGAACCGGCTGGTCCGTGAGCAGAAGCTGACCCCGGTCGCGCCCGCCGGCGGCACCGTCGCGGGGCGGCCGGTGACCTACCACGACCCCTGCTACCTGGGCCGGCACAACCAGGTCTACACGCCGCCACGCGAGCTGGTCGGCGCGCTGCCCGGGGTGGAACTGCGCGAGATGCCGCGCAACCAGCAGAACTCGTTCTGCTGCGGCGCCGGGGGCGCCCGCATGTGGATGGAAGAGCGCATCGGCACCCGCATCAACAGCGCCCGCACCGCCGAGGCGCTGGAGACCGGCGCCGAGGCCATCGCCGTGGGCTGCCCGTTCTGCCGGGTCATGCTCTCCGACGGCCTCACCGAGGCCCAAGCCGACGGCCGCGGCGAAGGCGTCGAGGTCCTCGACGTCGCCCAGCTGCTGCTCGCCGCGGTGCAGCGCGGCTCCTGACGCCACGGTGACGTCGTGACGCCGTGAGGCGCACGCTCGTCCGCCTTTGCAATGAGCACCTATACGCACCATCCCGCCCGGTGGTGCGTGTAGGTGCTCATTGCAAAGGGCTCGTCCGTGCGGTCTGGCCAGGCGTGACGCCGGTTGACGCCAGCGCGGCGGCACGGTGACGGCATGATGGCGCTTGACGTGACGCCACGATGACGCCATCATGGCGTCATGGAGCTCACTCAGTACGTCGAAGCGTTGCGCGGCTCGCTGGCCGCGGCCGGGCAGGCCGCCGCTGACGACGTCCGCAGTGCGGCCGAGCGGCTGTCGTACGCCGTCGAGCCGTCGCTGCGCCTGACGCTGCTCGAGGCGCTGGGCGACGCGGCGGCTGAGATCACCACACAGCTCGACGGCGTCGTCGTCGAGGTCCGGCTGCGTGGGGGCGACCCCGAGATGGTCGCCACCGAGACCGTCGCCGGCCCGCCGCAGCCGCCCCAGCCGCCCACTCCGCCGGTGCCGCCGCTGCCGCCCGAGGACGAAGGCACGTCGCGCGTGTCGCTCCGGCTGCCCGAGACGCTCAAGGTCCGGGTCGAGGAGGCGGCCGCCGCCGAGGGGATGTCCGTCAACGCGTGGCTGATCCGCGCGGTGCTGCAGACCCTCGAGCCGCAGCGCTCGTCCACCCGCATCACCATCGGCCGGAACCTGTCCGGCTGGGTCCGCTGACCCCCTGACCGTTCGAACCCAGGAGACCGCCGTGTCCGACATCATCACGCACCGCTTCCCCGCCGACGCGCCGATCAGCCTGTCCGTCGGCCAGCGCTCCGGCGACCTCGTCGTCACCGCCACCGACACCACCGAGGTCCTGGTCGAGCTGCGACCGGCTGGCCCTGACGGCGACGACGTCGCCCAGCGCACCGAGGTCGACCACCGGCCCGGCGCGCTTCGCATCGAGGTCCCGCGCACGATGTCGATCGTGGGCCGGTCCGCGTCGGTCGACATCGCCGTCACCGTGCCCACCGGCAGCACCGTCGCCGCCGAGTCAGGCTCCGGCGACATCCGCCTCGACGGCCGCTTCGCCGACGTCACCGCCAAGTGCGGCTCCGGCGACATCGCCGTCGACACCTGCGACGAGCTGCAGCTCACCACCGGCAGCGGCGACGTCTACGTCACCGAGTCCGCCGGGGCCAGAGTCCGCACCGGCTCCGGGTCCATTCGGTTCGGCACCGCCGGCGGCACCGTCGAGCTCGAGTCCGGGTCCGGCACCATCGAGATCGAGCAGCCGCTCAGCAGCGGCCGCATCTCCGCCGCGTCCGGCGACCTCCGCGTCGCCACCGTCGACGGCCGGGTCGAGCTCAAGACCGCGTCGGGCGACATCACCGCCCACCGGGCCGTCGAGGGCGAGCTGCGGGCGCGTACCGCCAGCGGCAACGTGTCCGTCGGCATCGTCGCCGGCACCGCCGCCAACCTCGAGGTCTCGTCGATCTCCGGGTCGATCCACTCCGACCTCGACCACGCCGACGCCCCGGCCGAGACCGACCGCGCCCTGCTGCTGTCCGTCTCCACGGTCAGCGGCTCCATCCGCCTGCACCGCACCACCTGAGAGGAGGCCACCATGTCGTTCGAGCCCTACACCGACACCCTGCATCGCGTCCGCGCCGCGGAGCTGCAGCAGGAGGCCGTCGCCGCCGGCGTCGCCCGCCGCGCACGCCGTGCCCGCCGGCTCGAGCTGGCCGCCGGGCTGCTCGACCGCCTGGCCCGCCGGCTCGAAGCCCGCGCCGGCGCCAGCCGGGCCCGCGCCCGGGCCATCTGAACCCCCACCGCGGCACCACCCGGCCACAAGTGCTCAGCCGCGCTGCTCCGGCAGCTCGGTGCTGTCGCCGCGGGACTGCCGCAGCCGGAGGCCCCGCCGCACCAGCGTCGCCTGTTTCGCGGCGTCCTTCTCGATCTTGCGGGTGTCGCGCGGACGCAGCTGGATCGCCTCCTCGGCCGGCAGCCCCGCCTGCAACTCCCGGGCCCGTTCGGTCTCGGCGTCGAACTCGGCGCCGAACAGCAGCGCCAGGTTCGTCAGCCAGAGCCACAGCAGGAAGATGATCACGCCGGCCAGCGATCCGTACGTGCGGTTGTAGCTGCCGAAGTTCGCCACGTAGAGCCCGAACCCGGCCGAGCCGATCGCCCACACGACGATCGCGATGAGGGCGCCCGCGCTGACCCACCGGAACTTCGGCCGGCGCACGTTGGGGGTGCCCCAGTAGAGCATCGCCACGATCATCACGATGACGAGCACGAGCACCGGCCACTTGGCGATGTTCCACACCGTCACGGCGGTCGCACCGACCCCGATCGCGTCACCGATCGCGCGGGCCACCGGCCCGCTGACCACCAGCAGCACGGCGGCCGCCAGTACCAGGAGCATCGTCAGCAGGGTGAGGGCCAGCTGCTGCGGCCGCAGCTTCCAGAACGGCCGCCCCTCCTCGACGTCGTAGATGCGGTTCATCGCCCGGCCGAAGGCGCCGACGTAGCCGGACGCCGACCACAGCGCGGCCAGCAGACCGATGACCAGCGCCGGGCCGGCGCCCGGGGCATTGGTGAGCTGGTTGATCGGACCCTCGAGGTCCGACGTCACCAGCGACGGCGCGATGTCCTGGACGATGCCCACCAGCTCGTCTGTCGTGCGCTGGCTGTCCTGCCCGACCAGCGCCGGCAGCGACGCCAGCGCCACGAGCGCCGGGAACAGCGACAGCATCGAGTAGTAGGTCAGCGCCGCCGCCAGGTCCGGGCACTCGTCGCGGACGAACTCGCGCACCGAGCGCCTGGCGAGGTAGGTCCAGGACGGCCGGGTGAGCTTCGTCGGACCGGACGGCGCCGCCTCGCCTGGCGTCATCGAACGTCGCCCCCTAGTGGCGGCGCTTCCAGGCGACCGCGCCGACCACTCCGCCCACGACCACGGTCGCGCCGGCGGCGATCATCGTGGCCGGACGGGTGGCCTGCGCCTTGACCGAGGTGGCCATGGAGCCGGCGCGGTCGCGCATGGCGGCCATCCGCTCGCGCGCCTGGCTGCGCACGTCGAGCTTGTGCTGGAGCGCCTCCACCGTGTCGCCGAGGTCGGCGCGGGTGCGCTCGATGTGCTTCTCGATGTCCTCCGGCTTCGCGCCCTGCGGCGGCTCGCCGGTCGTCCTGGTGTTCTTCATCGTGGTGCTCATCGGTTCCTGCCTTCCTTGAGCTCCTCGACGTCGCGTTTGACGTTCTCGACGGTGCGTTCGGGCGTGGGCGAGGCCTGCTTCGTCTCGCCGCGTCCGAGCAGCGCGGCCACACCGGCCAGCGCGAACAAGGCGGCGGCGACGATCAGCGCCGCGGCCCACACGTCCAGGCTGGTCAGCGCCAGCGCCGCGATGGCGGCCGTCACCAGCGCACCGGTCCCGAAGAACGCGAGCAGCCCCGCGCCGCCGAACAGGCCGAGCCCGATGCCGGCGTGCCGCGCCTTCTGCGACATCTCCGCCTGGGCCAGCCGCATCTCGTCGCGGATCAGGTGCGACGTCTGTGCCGAGAACTGGCGGACCAGCTCTGCGACGGAGGGGTCATCCTGGCGGGTTGTGTCCGTTGCGGCCATGGGCGCTCACCTCCGGGACGTCCGCGTCGGTGTCGTGCCGCTGCACCGTCGTCCGCACCTTGTCGGTGGCGCGCGAGGCGGCGTCGGTGAGCTTCTCCTGGAGCTCCGGCGCACGGTCGCGCACGGCCTGCTGCGCGTCGGCGACCTTCTGCTGCACCTTGGGGTCGTGCCACATCGCGTCGGCGCGGCCCTTGAGCTGCTCGTAGCGCTGCCGCCCGGCCCGTGTGCCGAGGACGTACCCGACCGCGGCGCCGGCAAGAAGGATCAGTTTGCCCTTCATGGTCCCTCCCTGGTTTCTCGCCGTATGACAGCGGCTTACCCGATCGGGACGCGCGTATGCGGGGCGTTCGCGCAGGTCACGAACGTCCAGAAGGCGAGTTATGCGAGGTTCGGCGGCTTCGTGGTGTCGATGATGAACGCCAGCATGAAGGCCTCGTCGCGCCAGGCGTCGTACCGGCCGGACGGCCCGCCGTGGCCCGCGCCCATCTCGGTCTTGAGCAGCAGCGGACGGTCGCCGTTCGCGGTCGTGCGCAGCCGGGCCACCCACTTCGCCGGCTCGTGGTAGCCGACCCGCGGATCGTTGAGTCCGGCCGTCGCCAGGATGGCGGGGTAGGCCCGGGCCGCGACGTTCTCGTAGGGCGAGTACGACTTCATGTAGGCGTACACCTCGGCCGACTCGACCGGGTTGCCCCACTCCTCCCACTCGACGACGGTGAGCGGCATCGTGGGGTCGAGGATCGTGTTGAGGGCGTCGACGAACGGCACCTCGCCCACCAGCGTGGCGAACGTGCCGTCGGCAAGGTTGGCGACGGCGCCGATGAGCAGGCCGCCGGCGCTGCCGCCCCGCCCGGCCAGCCGGTCGCTTGACGTCCAGCCGGCGGAGACCAGGTGCTCGCCGGCGGCGACGAAGTCGGTGAACGTGTGCCGCTTGTGCAGCAGCTTGCCGTCCTCGTACCAGCGCCGGCCCAGCTCACCGCCGCCGCGGACGTGCGCGATGGCGAACACGTAGCCGCGGTCCAGCAGCGACAGCCGGGCGATCGAGAACCACGGGTCCATCGACGCCTCGTAGGCGCCGTAGCCGTACAGGACGCACGGCGCGCTGGCGTCGCGCGGGGTGTCGCGCCGCTTGACCAGCGAGATCGGGATGCGGGTGCCGTCGGACGCGGTGGCCCACTCGCGCACCGACTCGTAGGCGGAGAGGTCGACGCCGCCGAGGACCGGCTGGCGCTTGCGCAGCGTCAACGCCCCGCCCACGACGTCGTAGTCGTAGACCGAGCTGGGCGTGGTGAGCGACGCGTAGCCGAGCCGGAACACCGTCGTGTCGAACTCAGGGTTGCCGCCCGGGCGGACGGTGCGCACCGGCTCGTCGAACTCGAGGTCGCGGCCCGGCCCGACGCCGGCGCCGTCGGCCAGCGGCAGGAGGTGCAGCTCGGTGCGGCCGTCGCGGCGCATCGAGACGACGAGGTGGCCGGCGAACGCGTCGACGCCGGTCACGCGGACGCCGGGGGTGTGCGGCAGCACCGGCCGCCAGTTCTCCCGCCCGGGCGCGTCGGCCGGCGCGACGACCAGCTCGAAGTCGACGGCGTCCTTGTTGTGCACGATGTAGAAGGAGTCGCCGGTGTGGTCGAGGGAGTACTCGACGCCCTGCTCGCGTGGCTGGACGACGCGGAACTCGCCCTGCGGGTCGGTGGCTGGCAGCACCCACGTCTCGCTGGTGATCTGGCTGCCCAGCTCGATGACGACGTACTGCTCGCTGCGGGTCAGCCCGACGCCGGCGAAGAACCGCTCGTCGTTCTCCTCGTGCACGACGACGTCGGCGGCGGCCTCGGTGCCCAGCAGGTGCCGCCACACGCGGTACGGCCGCATGGCGTCGTCGACGGTCGTGTAGAACAGCGCGCTGCCGTCGGCCGCCCACGCCGAGCCGTAATAGGTGCCGGGCACCTCGTCGGCCAGGACGGCGCCGGTCTCGAGGTCCTTGAACCGCAGCGTGTACTTCTCGCCGCCGTCGAAGTCGGTGGAGTACGCCAGCAGCCGGCCGTCGGGGCTGACGTCGAACGTGCCGAGCGCGAAGTACGGGGAGTCGCCGGCCAGCTCGTTCTGGTCCAGCAGCACCACCTCGTCGGCGGGCGCGACGATCGGCTCGGCCGGGTCGGCGGGCAGCGCCGGCTCGGTCAGCGAGCGGCAGTGGATCGGGTACTGGCTGCCCTCGAGCGTGCGGGTGTAGTACCACCAGCCGTGGTGGCGCACCGGCACCGAGAGGTCGGTCTCGAGCGTGCGGCTCTTGATCTCGTCGAAGATCTCGTCCTGCAGCGCCTTCGTGTGCGCAGTCGCCGCCTGCGTGTAGGCGTTCTCGGCCTCGAGGTAGGCGACGGTGTCGGGGTCGTCGCGGTCCTTCAGCCAGGCGTACTCGTCGGCGACGGTGTCGCCGTGGACGGCCCGCTCAGAGGGGACCTGCTTCGCCACGGGCGGCGTGGGGATCTCCGTCATGAGCCCGACCGTATCGCACCCGGGCGCCGCTTAACTTGTTCTATTAGAGCTAGAACAATACAATCGAAGAATGCTCATCCGACTCGACCCGGCGTCCGCCGAGCCGCTGTTTGCCCAACTGGCCGGAGCGGTCCGCGGCGCCATCGCGCGCGGCGAGCTGACGGCCGGCGAACGGCTGCCCAGCGCGCGTGAGCTGGCCGAGTCGCTCGGGCTGAACGTCCACACGGTCCTGCACGGCTACCAGCTGCTGCGGGACGAAGGGCTCGTCGAGCTGCGCCGAGGTCGTGGCGCGGTGGTCACC
Organism: Jiangella alkaliphila; assembly: GCF_900105925.1. Classification (NCBI taxonomy): domain Bacteria; kingdom Bacillati; phylum Actinomycetota; class Actinomycetes; order Jiangellales; family Jiangellaceae; genus Jiangella; species Jiangella alkaliphila. The sequence continues at coordinate 1,515,720 of NZ_LT629791.1, forward strand.
GAGGCCGGCGCGAGCGGCCTGGCGCGGCTGCGCGAGGCGGTCGCCGGCGTCGTCGCCGAGGCGCGCCGGCTGGGGCTGGGCGCCGACGAGCTCACCGCATTGATCCGGAGGGAGTTCTCATGACGGAGCAGACGACGGGTGGCCCGGGCGGTGGCGTCCTGGCACGGGCGGTGCTGGCCGGCGCCGGGCTGCCGATCGCGATCGGCGCGGTGGGTGTCGCGCTGGTGCTGAGCTGGCGCGACGACCTGCCGGCCCGGGTGGCCAGCCACTGGGGCATCGACGGGACGGCCGACGGCTTCAGCTCCGTGTCGGCGGTGGCCTGGCTGATCGGCGGGTTCGCCGCCGGGTTCGCCGTCCTCGGGCTGGCGCTGGTGCTCGCGGTCCGGGCCGACGCCACCATCACCCGGGTGGTCGCCGCCACGACGGCCGGCACGACGGCGTTCGTCACGGCGCTCGTCGTGCTGCTGACCGAGCGGCAGCGCGGGCTGGGCGACGCCACGGGCGTCGAGCTGCCCGGCGCCGTCCTGGCCGGCGCGCTGGCCGCCGGTGTCGTCGTCGCGGTCCTCGCGGCCGTGCTGGTGCCCCGGTGGTCGCCGGGCGCCCGGCCGCTCGGTCCGCTGCCGCCCGGCGCCACCACGGCGCCGCACCTGGACGTCGGCGCCGGCGAGCGCGTGGTCTGGACCCGGTCAGCCGCGACCGGCGGCGTGCCCGCGGTCGTCCTCATCGCTGACGTCGGCGTCACCGCGGCCATCGGGATCGTCGGCCGGCAGTGGTGGGTGCTGGGGCTGAGCGTGGTCCTGGCGTTGCTCGCCGCGGCGATGTTCTCCATCACGGTGACGGTCGACGAGCGCGGGCTGCGGGTCCGCGGCCGGTTCGGCCGGCCGCGCCTGCACACGTCGCTGGACCGCATCGCGCGGGCGAGCACCGTCACCGTCCGCCCGGTCCGCGACTTCGGCGGCTGGGGCTACCGCGTCTCCGCGGTCGGCCCGCTCAGAGGCGCCCGGGGGTACGTGCTGCGCGGCGGCGAGGCGCTGCTGGTCGAGCGCACCGACGGCGCCCGCACCGTCGTCACCGTCGATGACGCCGTCACCGCGGCCGCGCTGCTCAACGCCCTGCTCGAGCGCCGCTTCGGCGGCGTCTGAGCTCGTGTCCCACAATGACTGGACGACTCGTAGCCGACCGCAGGGTCTCAAATCAGCGATGAGTCCCACAACGGAGAAGGGGATACAGGGTGAAGCAGCGGGTCCTCCTGGGCACCGGCCCGGTGTCCTTCGACGAGGTCGTGGCGGTGGCGCGCGACGGCGCCGGCGTCGAGCTGGGCGCCGACGCGCAGGCGGCGGTCGCGCGCAGCCGCGAGGTGATCGAGCAGCTGGCGGTCGCCGACCTGCCGTACTACGGGGTGTCGACGGGGTTCGGTGCGCTGGCCACCAAGCACATCCCGGCGGACAAGCGGGCCGCGCTGCAGCGCAGCCTGATCCGCAGCCACGCCGCCGGGTCCGGCCCTGAGGTCGAGCGCGAGGTGGTCCGCGCGCTCATGCTGCTGCGGCTGTCGACGCTGGCCACCGGGCGCACCGGCGTCCGGCCTGCGACGGCGGCGACGTACGCGCGGCTGCTGGACGCCGGCATCACGCCGGTCGTGCACGAGTACGGCAGCCTCGGCTGCTCCGGCGACCTCGCGCCACTGGCGCACTGCGCGCTGGCGCTGATGGGCGAGGGGCCGGTGCGCGACGCGTCCGGCGCTCTCGTCGACGCCTCGGCCGCGCTGGCGGCGGCCGGCATCGAGCCGGTCGCGCTGGCCGAGAAGGAGGGCCTGGCGCTGATCAACGGCACCGACGGCATGCTCGGCATGCTGGTGCTGGCGCTGCACGACCTGGCCGGGCTGCTCCGGGTGGCCGACGTCGCCGCCGCGATGAGCGTCGAGGCGCTGCTCGGCACCGACCGCGTGTTCGCCGACGACCTGCAGGCGCTGCGGCCGCACCCCGGCCAGCGGGAGTCGGCGGCCAACCTGCGCGCGCTGCTGGCCGGCTCCGAGGTCGTCGCCAGCCACCGCGGGCCCGACTGCACCCGCGTCCAGGACGCCTACTCGCTGCGCTGCTCGCCGCAGGTGCACGGCGCCGTCCGCGACACCGTCGACCACGCGTCGCTCGTGGCGGGGCGCGAGCTGGCCGCGGCCGTCGACAACCCCGTCGTCACCGAGGACGGGCGCGTGGAGTCCAACGGCAACTTCCACGGCGCGCCGGTCGCGTACGTGCTCGACTTCCTCGCCATCGCGGCGGCCGACCTGGCGTCGATCAGCGAGCGGCGCACCGACCGCTTCCTCGACGTCGCCCGCAGCTCCGGGCTGCCGCCGTTCCTCGCCGACGACCCCGGCGTCGACTCCGGCCACATGATCGCCCAGTACACCCAGGCCGGCATCGTGTCGGAGCTGAAGCGGCTGGCCGTCCCCGCCTCGGTCGACTCCATCCCGTCCAGCGCCATGCAGGAGGACCACGTCTCGATGGGCTGGTCGGCCGCCCGCAAGCTGCGCCGCGCCGTCGACGGCGTCGCCCGGGTGCTCGCGGTGGAGCTGCTGACGGCGGCCCGCGCCCTGGACCTGCGCGCGCCGCTCGCCCCGGCGCCCGGTACCGGCGCCGTCCGCGACCTCGTCCGTCAGCAGGTCGCCGGGCCCGGCCCGGACCGCCACCTCGCCCCGGAGATCGAGGCGGTGCTCGGCCTGGTGCGCGACGGCGCCGTCGTCCAGGCCGCGGCCGGTGCCGTCGGCGGGCTGCGGTAAAGGCCGATCTTGCGATCGCCGTATTGTTCTGCGAACCTGAGGTTTCGGTAGCTCGCACTGCCGATGGGCCCGCGCGGCCGGCCCGGTCGCCGGGCGACCCGCACCGGCCTCGGGATCCTTTCCCGGCCGCGTGGTGCCCGCCCCGGCCTGGTCCGACGGCGTGAAATGATCGGCGGCGGAGGTGCTGCCGATGACGTCCGGACCCCGACCCGTCCGCGCCCCGCGAGGGACCCAGCTCACCGCGCAGGGCTGGCCGCAGGAGGCCGCCCTGCGGATGCTGCAGAACAACCTCGACCCCGAGGTGGCCGAGCACCCCGACGAGCTGGTCGTCTACGGCGGCACCGGCAAGGCCGCCCGCGACTGGCCGTCGTTCGACGCGCTGGTGCGCACGCTGACGACGCTGGCCGGCGACGAGACCATGCTGGTGCAGTCCGGCCGGCCGGTCGGCGTCATGCGGACGCACGAGTGGGCGCCGCGGGTGCTGATCGCCAACTCGAACCTGGTCGGCGACTGGGCCAACTGGGAGGAGTTCCGCCGGCTCGAGGCGCTCGGCCTGACGATGTACGGGCAGATGACCGCCGGCTCCTGGATCTACATCGGCACACAAGGGATCCTGCAGGGCACCTACGAGACGTTCGCCGCGGTCGCTGAGAAGCGGTTCGGCGGCTCGCTGGCCGGCACCGTCACGCTCACCGCCGGGCTCGGCGGCATGGGCGGCGCGCAGCCGCTGGCGGTGACGATGAACGGCGGCGTGGCGCTGGTGGTCGAGTGCGACCCGTCGCGCATCACCCGGCGCATCGAGCACGGCTACCTCGACGTCCAGGCGGCCAGCGTCGACGACGCGCTGCGGCTGGCCGACGATGCGCGCCGGGGCCGCCGTGCCCTCTCGATCGGCGTCCTCGGCAACGCCGCCGAGATCGTCCCGGGTCTGCTGCGCCACGGCGCCGAGATCGACATCGTCACCGACCAGACGTCCGCGCACGACCCGCTCGCCTACCTGCCGCTCGGGGTGGCGTTCGAGGACTGGGGCGCCGAGCGGACCAAGGACCCGGCCGGCTTCACCACCCGCGCCCGCGAGTCCATGGCCGCCCACGTCCAGGCGATGGTCGGATTCCTCGACGGCGGCGCCGAGGTGTTCGACTACGGCAACTCGATCCGCGGCGAGGCGCAGCTGGCCGGGTACGAGCGCGCGTTCGCGTTCCCCGGCTTCGTGCCCGCCTACATCCGGCCGCTGTTCTGCGAGGGCAAGGGGCCGTTCCGGTGGGCCGCGCTGTCCGGCGACCCGGCCGACATCGCCGCCACCGACCGCGCCATCCTCGAGCTGTTCCCCGACAACGAGCCGCTGGCCCGGTGGATCCGCCTGGCCGGCGAGAAGGTGCACTTCCAGGGGCTGCCGGCGCGCATCTGCTGGCTCGGCTACGGCGAACGCGATCGCGCCGGCCTGCGGTTCAACGACATGGTCGCGTCGGGGGAGCTGTCCGCGCCGGTCGTCATCGGCCGCGATCACCTCGACGCCGGCTCCGTCGCCTCGCCGTACCGCGAGACCGAGGCCATGGCCGACGGCTCCGACGCCATCGCCGACTGGCCGCTGCTGAACGCGCTGGTCAACACCGCGTCCGGGGCCAGCTGGGTGTCCATCCACCACGGTGGCGGCGTCGGCATGGGCCGGTCCATCCACGCCGGCCAGGTGACCGTCGCCGACGGCAGCGCGCTGGCCGGCGAGAAGATCGCCCGCGTGCTGTCCAACGACCCCGCCATGGGCGTCATCCGCCACGTCGACGCCGGCTACGACCGTGCTGCCGACGTCGCGGCTGAACGCGGGGTGCGGATCCCGATGCGCGAGGGCTGAGCAGGTGAGCGACCCGGGGGAGCCGGACCACCTGCGTGTCGGCACCCGCGAGCGCGACGCCGCCCTCGACCTGCTCAGCGAGCACTTCGCCGCGGGCCGGCTCAGCGCCGACGAGCACGCGCAGCGCACCGGCGCCGCGCTCGGCGCGCAGACCTGGGGCGAGCTGCGGGCGCTGCTCGCCGACCTGCCTCCGGTCAGCGGGCAGCAGCTCCCGGCCCGAGCCCCCGATGACGTGCAGTGGCGGCTGTCGACGGCGCTGCGCGACCAGCTGGCCGACGAGGGCATCCTGCTGATCGAGGAGGCCGTGCAGGGCACGATCACCTACCACGACCTGCGCACCGCGCGGCGTGAGCTGGACGGCCGGCGCCGGGTGTCCGCGACGATCGTCGTGACGGGCCACCGGCTGCTGGTGTGGGCCGCCGGCGCCAAGCAGGTCGACCTGCCGGTCGGCCACCCTGGACGCGTCGCCGTCACCATCTCCGTCCACCGGAGGGACTGGCTGCGCATCGAGACCGACGCGGGCCGCTTCGGCACCGCCCTCTCCGGCCGCGTCGACTACCGATTCCGGACGACGCAAGCGGCCCGGATCGTCGACCTCGCCGGCTAGCGCCCGCCGCTCGCCCCGTCCCCGGCCCCGCGCTGCGCGCCCGCAGAAGTTGATCATGGAGAAGGGCGGCTGCCGGAGCACGATGGGGCCGACTTCTCCATGATCAACGTGGTTCGCTGAGGGTGGTGGCGGGACTCGCGTAACTTGACAGTTACGTAACTCGTGAGTTACAAATGGCGAATGGCCACTGACGTGTTCGAGGCGCTGGCCGACCCGACGCGCCGCCGGCTGCTCGAGCTGGTGACCAGCCGCGAGTGCACCGCCGGCGAGCTGGCGGCCGAGTTCGACGTCAGCCGGCCGGCCGTCTCGCGGCACCTGCGGGTGTTGCGAGAGGCCGGGCTGGTCGAGTGGCGCGGCGCCGGGCAGCGGCGGCTGTACCGGTTGCGACCCGGTGGCCTGGCCGAGGTCGACGGCTGGCTGGAGCGCACGCGGGACAACTGGGCGGCCCGGCTGGACGCCTTCGAAGCACACCTGGACGAACGATGGAAGGACATCCCATGACCACGGCTCCCGACGCTCCGCCGCCCGCCGACGACCGGCGCGGCACGTTCGGCGTCGACGACGACGGCGCCTGGCAGGTGCGGTTCGAACGCCGCCTCTCCCACCGTCCCGACCGCGTCTGGCAGGCGCTGGTCGACCCGGACCAGCAGGACCGCTGGGTTCCGGGCGTCCGCATCGAGGCCGTCGTTGGCGGCGCCGTGCGGTACGACTTCGGCGACGAGGGCGTGGCCGACGGCGTCGTCCTCGCGGTCGAGCCGCCGGTCGCGCTCGAGCACACCTGGCGCTGGCCGGGCGAGCCTGAGTCGACGGTGCGCTGGGAGCTCAGCCCGGCCGGCGACGGCACCGTCCTCGTGCTGCTGCACCGGCCGCTGCGCCCCGAGCCGGCCGTCGACTACTGCACCGGCTGGCACACCATGCTCGACGCGCTCGCCATCCACCTCGGCGGCGGCGACGTCGCGGCCCTGGAGCCCGACTGGGCCGGCCTCGCGGCGACGTACGGCGAGCTGGCCGGCCGCCGCTGACCCGCTCAGCCGTCCCAGCGGCCGCGGTGCACGACGGCGTCGAGGTCGCGGCGGCCGCGCCTCAGCGACGGCGACAGCCGGTCCGGCGCGCGGTGGCCGATGCTGACCACGCCGATCGGCCTGAACTCGTCCGGCACGCCGAACGCGGCCCGGAAGTCGGCCATCCGCTCGGGCGGCACGCCGAAGAAGCAGGCGCCCAAGCCCTCGTCGACCACGGTCAGCAGCATGAGCAGGCTGGCCATGCCGGCGTCGATGTCCCAGTACGGCGCCGTCCAGCGGGACTCGTCGCGGTCCGTCCAGCCCTTGTCGGGTTCGGCGTACCGGTCGAGGTAGGCGGCCTTCGACGACATCGGCACGATCAGCACGGGCGCCCGGCGCAGCCCGGCGGACCACCCGTCGCTGCCCTTGCCGAGCGGCGTGGCCGCGGCCCAGAAGCGGGCGACGTCGGCGGGGGTGTCCAGGCGCAGGAACGCCCAGCCCTGGCTGAACCCGGCGCTGGGCGCGCGCAGCGCGTTGCCGACGATGCGGTCGACCACCACCGGGTCGACCGGGTCGTCGGTGTAGTTGCGGACCATGCGGCGGCGGCTGACGACGTCGGCGAACTCCATGGCCGCCATCATGGCCGAGCGGTGCCCGGGCGACGGCGCGCGGGATCGGGGAAGGGCGCCGCCGCCCGAGGTCCGTTGTTCAGGAGCGCGTCCGGCGCATGCCGCCGGACATCATGGCGAGGGCGCACAACACGATGACGGCGCCGGCGATGATGTTGCTCACGATGGCCGCGTTCTCCGGGGTGCCGCCGTCGACGGCCCAGGGCGCCACGATGGCCCATACGCCCATGATGGGCGCGACCCAGGCGATGCCGTGCAGGTGGCCGTAGGCGGCCACGAACCCGGCCGCCAGCAGGGCGACGGCGATGCCGGTGAACAGGTTGGTCATGGTGAGCGCGGAGTGGCCGGAGAAACCGACCACCCATGGCGACATCGCCAGATAGAGGCCGGCCAGGAACGTCAGGCCGTCGGCGGACTGCGCCACCGGGGTCTCGGCGATCTGGTCGTACCTGTGCCTCATGACGGCGACGTCGGGGTGCTGTTCGATGTCGGGAGTCGGCATGGTCATGACCCCCACCTCCTTCGGAGGACACCGGGTCGATCCCGCACTCCTTATGATGCTCCTCTCGACCCGTGATCGTCGACGCGATCAGCCGCCGCCGTAGAGACGAGCCAAGATGGCGATCTTCCGCCGCAAGACCAAGGTGCCGGACGACCCCCGGCCGGCGATCGCCCAGTTCTGGGCATGGTGGTCCGAGCATCGCGACGACGTCATCGCGGCGTTCGACGAGAAGCGCTCCGACGACCTCATCGAGCTGCTCCGCCCGCCGGTCGCCGCCATCGACCCGTCCCTCAACTGGGAGCTGTCGCCGAGCTCGGCGAAGGCGTTCATGTTGGTGGTCTCCAGCGGCGGCAAGGCCGAGCTGCGCGGGCTGGCCGAGCGCTGGGTGCTGGCGGCGCCCGACGACCCCGACGTCGAGTTCGCGCCGGTGCGGCGGGCCGACCCGGCCCTGTTCGACTCCGTCGTCATGAAGGTCGACGACTACGACATCGACCTGCGCGAGCTGGTGGCCGGCACCCGCGTCGACCCGCAGCGCAGCCGGCTCGACGTCGTCATCCACCACCCGCTGTTCCCGCTGCTGGACAAGGAGCACCGGCTCTCGGTCGCGTTCCACGGCCTCGACGCCGCGCTCGGCGAGGACGAGGCGGAGCGGTGGATCGGCGAGGTCGAGGTCTCCGCCGACCCGCCGATGGACGCCATCGCGGTGTCGATGCTGGGGACGGTCGTCGACCAGCTGCGCCCGTCCGACGACGTCTGGGCGCTGCTGCGCGGCAGCGGGCGCAAGGGCCCCATCGTCGCGCTGGTGCGCCGTCCGCTCGACCGCGTGGAGCGGCCGCTGGCCGACACCCACGTCGCGATCGTGCTCGACTACTCGCCCGGCCCCGACGGCATGCCGCCGCAGGAGGGGCTGCTCGACGACGCCGAGCGGCTGGTCGAGCGGGTCATCACCGAGCTCGGCGGCGAGGGGCCGCAGGTCGTGCACGTCGGCCGGGTCACCGGCGAGGGCAAGATCATCGTGCACCTCTACGTCGACGGGCTCGAGATCGACCCCGCGCCGGTCGGCGCGGTGCTGCAGCAGTGGACGCACGGCACCGCCGCCGTCCAGAGCCGGCCCGACCCCGGCTGGAAGGCCGTCGCGCCGCTGCTGCGCTGACGCTGGGGCTGTACGCCGCGTCACAGAAAACGCACTGTCGGAATGTCAGGCGCCTCTGGCACAGTTGTGCATGTCGGTGTCCGCGCCGCAGCAGTCGCGCGCCGTATCCCCCTTTGCGTTCTACCTCTGGAAGAGGCTTGCCCTTGTCTGCGCGCACCAGCGCCGTGCCGGACGCCGACGGCGCCACCGGCCTGTCCCGCGGCACGATGATCCGCCGGATCCTCGTGCTCGGAGCGCTCACCGCACTCGGACCGCTGACCATCGACCTCTACCTCCCCGCGTTCCCCGACATCGCGGGCGACCTGAGCGCCACCGAGGCCCAGGTCCAGCTCACGCTCACCGGAACGCTGCTCGGGTTCGCCGTCGGCCAGCTCATCCTCGGGCCGTGGTCCGACGCCGTCGGCCGCCGCCGTCCGCTCATCGCCGCCACCCTGACGCACGTCGTGGCGTCGCTGCTGTGCGCCGTCGCACCCTCCATCGAGGTGCTCGGCGTCTTCCGCGTCCTGCAGGGCATGGCGGCCGCGGCCGGCGCCGTCGTGTCGATGGCCGTCGTCCGCGACCTCTACACCGGGATGCCGGCCATCCGGCTGCTGTCGCGGCTGATGCTGGTCACCGGCGTCGCGCCGGTGCTGGCGCCGACGCTCGGCGGCCAGGTGCTGCAGTTCACCGACTGGCGCGGCGTCTTCTGGGTGCTCGCCGCTCTCGGCCTGGGTCTGGTCGCCGTCGTCGTGTTCGGCCTGCAGGAGACGCTGCCCGAGGAGCGGCGCCGCTCCGGCGGAGTGTCCGACACCCTGCGCACGTACGGCTCGATCCTGCGTGAGCGCACGTTCGTCGGCCTCATGCTGACCGGCGGGCTGATGATGGCGTCGCTGTTCGGCTACATCGCCGGCTCGTCGTTCGTGTTCCAGGACGTCTTCGGGCTGTCCGAGCAGGCCTACGGCATCGTGTTCGGCATCAACTCGCTCGGCCTGATCGTCGCGACGCAGCTGAACGCCCGGCTGGTCCGCCGGGTCCGGCCACAGTGGATCGTGGCCGGCGCGCTGGTCGTCGCCTCCGTGGCGGCCGCGCTGATGGTGGCGTTCGCGGTCAGCGGGCTGCTGGGCATCTGGGGCATCGCGGTGCCGCTGTTCGTCATCCTCACCACGGTCGGCTTCACCATGCCGAACATCCCGGTGCTGGCGCTGGCCGGCCACAGCCGGTCGGCGGGGACCGCGGCCGCGCTGCTCGGCGCCATGAACTTCGCCGTCGGTGCGGTCAGCGCACCGCTGGTCGGGGCGTTCGGCACCGGTTCCGCGGTGCCGATGGCGGCCGTCATGTTCGCGATGTCCGTGCTCGCCGTCGGCGCGATGTTCGTCGTCGCCCGGCCGAAGCACATCTCCGGCCTCGAACCCGACCCGCCGATCACCGGCGAGACCCCGCCGCCCGTCGTCGAGGCGCACGTCGCGCCCGAGACGGCTGCTCCCGGGCGCCGGCGCCGGCTCGCGCCCGGCCGGCACCGTCCGGCCGTCGGGCACGACACCGTGCCCGGAGCCGCCCGGCCGGCCACCCTCATGGGCGCCCGGCGGGCGCGGCGGCAGCGCTCCCGGTCCTGAGCACTCAGCCCGGTCAGCCGAACAGGATGCTGGCCGGGCTCGGCGTGCTCAGCACGTGTCCGGTCGGCTCCGGCACCCCGGTGCGCTCGTCGACGCGGAACGACACCAGCTGGTCGGAGAACTGGTTCGCGACGTACAGGTATCGGCCGTCCGGGTCCAGCTCCAGGTCGCGCGGGTGACTGCCGCCGCACGGCACGGTCGCGACCAGCGCGACGTCCGGACCGTCGACGGACAGCACGGCGATGTCGTCGACGAACCGGTTGGCCACGTACAGGAACCGGCCGTCGGCGCCGAGCCGGATGGCCGACGGGTAGCTCGGCCCGCGCCCGTCGTCGACGTGCGTCGCGACGTCGGTGATCACCTCCGGCGTATCCAGGTCGATGACCGTGACGGTCGAGGCCAGCTCGGTGACGACGTACGCGTACCGGTCGCGGACCACCAGGTGCCGCGGCCCGGAGCCGGGCGCGACCGCGATCTCGTCCGCGAGCGACAGCCGGCCGGTGGCGTCGTCGAGGACGTACCGGTAGACGGTGTCGGTGCCGAGGTCGGCGGCCAGGACGTGGCCGCGGACCGGGTCGGTGACGATCATGTGCGCGTGTGGGCCGCCCTGCCGCTGCTGGTCGGGGCCGCTGCCCTCGTGCTGGACGACGTGCGTCGCCTCGCCCAGCGCCCCGTCGGCGCCGATCGGGTGCACGCTCAGCGAGCCGGACCCGTAGTCGGCCGTCAGCAGGAACCGTCCGCTCGGATGCAGGGAGAGATGGCACGGCCCGTCGCCGCCGGTCGAGCGCGGTTCGCTCAGCGGCCGCGGCACCGCGCCGTCGACCGCCCAGGCGCTGACGGCGCCGGCACCGACCTCGTGGATCGCGTAGAGCACCCGGCCGTCCCGCGACAACGCCAGGTACATGGGGTTGCCGACACCGCTGAGCGCGGGCTCGCCGACCGGCGTCACCACGCCCTTCTCGATGTCGGCGACGGTGATGCCGGACGCCGGACCGCCCTGGCCGCCCGAGGTGGCGGCCCCGATGAATGCGCGCATCGGCCCATCATCCCGGAGCGCCGCCCGGGCGCCGGCCCGGGGTCAGGCGCCGGCGGTCGGCGGCTCGGCCTGCTGCGGCAGTGCCCGCCGTACCGGCATCGTGGGCGCACCGGCTCCGTTGAGGCGGACGGTGTTGCGGCCGCCGTTCTTGGCCGCGTACAGCGCGGTGTCGGCCGCCAGCAGCAATTCGTCGAGGCTGCTGATGCCCTCGGCCGGGAAGATCGCCCCGCCGACCGACGCGGTGATGGTGACGACGTCGGCCGAGTCGTCGTTCCCGGGCGGGTCGAGCACCACCGACTGGATGCGGCGGCGGATGCGCTCGGCCACGCGCTGGACGTTGTGCTCGTTGCCGACCTCGGGCAACGCGATGACGAACTCCTCGCCGCCCCACCGGCCGCAGGCGTCCTCGTCGCGCACCTCGGCGAGCAGCTCCTTGGCCACGGACCGCAGGACGCGGTCGCCGAACGGATGACCGTAGGTGTCGTTGATCGCCTTGAAGTGGTCGAGGTCGACGATCAGCAGGCCCATCGTCCGGCCCCGGTTGCGGGACTGGGTGAACGCCTGCTCGGCGTACTCGTGCCACCACTTCGCCGTGGTGAGGCCGGTCTTGGCGTCGAACCGGGACGCCTGTTGGTACTGGTGCACGAGCAGGCCACGGTGCAGCGCGACCATCGCGACGACGACGCCCGGCAGCACGAACGGGTTGTTCACGACGACGGCGGCGGTGACGAGACCGAGGCCGAGGGCGCCCGCCTCGAGGACCTGTTCGCCGATGTTCGAGAAGAGGTCCCGCGCCCGGGCGGTCGGGCTGGCCAGCGCGATGGCGACCAGGACCAGGCCGAGGTTGATGGCCCACCGGAGGACGCCGGCGGCGGCGATGACGCCGAACTCGGCCAGCCCTTCCATGCTCGCCGCGCCCGGAGCGCCGGGGTAGCTCGCCATGCCGACCTCGAGGACGACGACGGCCGCCTGGGTTCCGCACAGCACGGTGGCGCAGGAGAACACCCAGCGGTGCGGCAGCCCGGGTCGCGCGTGTGGCTTGATGCGCCACCAGGCGAGGGTGTACGTCAGCACGACCATCAGCGAGGCGAGCAGCGGCGGCAGCACGATGACGGCGGCGAAACTCCACACGGACTTCGTGTCGATGTAACCCGATGTCGGACTTCGCCAATATTCCCGTTTACGCTCGATATGCCGCGTCAGCTCGATAGCGATCCAGGAGCAGCCCAACAGCACGCCGAACCGAACGAGGTCGCGGTCGTCGATCGGCACGAGCGTGGCCGTCGCTGAGCTCGCGAGGACCGAGGCCGCCACGATCACGACGATCAGGACGACGAGAGGCCTCGGCAGCTGCCACAGCGACCAGCTGCGACACCATCGCCAGAGTCTTCGAGTCAAGCCGTGCACCCGCCCTTAGCTGTGCAGACTGCCGTACTTGCTGATCTTGCGCCACATCCTAACCCGAAGTGTCCACATCTGTCCCAACCCGGATGGGGACAATGAATCCGAAGTGGGACGATCCGGTTGGTTCTCGCGGCACGAGTGGAGGGACGGTTTCGATGCGTGACACGACGTGGCGTTGAGCTGCTGGTGATGGCCGAGACGAGGCCCGGGAAGGAGGCGGTTGAGATGCGCGACACGACCTGGAGCTGAAGTAGCCCCCGTGATCGAGGAGACGAGCTGTGGGAATGGAGGCGATCGCGGTGCGCGACACGACGTGGAGCTGAAGCGGACCCGACCTGGTGACGGAGGTGCCTAGGTGCTGGAAGGAGGGACTCGCGATGCGTGACACGACCTGGAGCTGAAGCGGACCCGACCTGATGACGGACGTACCGAGGTGCCGGAAGGAGGGACTCGCGATGCGTGACACGACCTGGAGCTGACCCGGAGCCCGTGGACCAGATGACGACGAGCAGGTGTGGAAGGAGGGACTCGCGATGCGTGACACGACCTGGAGCTGACCCGGAGCCCGTGGACCAGATGACGACGAGCAGGTGTGGAAGGAGGGACTCGCGATGCGTGACACGACCTGGAGCTGACCCGGAGCCCGTGGACCAGATGACGACGAGCAGGTGTGGAAGGAGGGACTCGCGATGCGTGACACGACCTGGAGCTGACGTGATCCCGGATGGACGAGGCGACGACGAGCAGGTGTGGGAGGAGGGACTCGCGATGCGTGACACGACCTGGAGCTGACCCGGAGCCCGTGGACCAGATGACGACGAGCAGGTGTGGAAGGAGGGACTCGCGATGCGTGACACGACCTGGAGCTGACCCGGAGCCCGTGGACCAGATGACGACGAGCAGGTGTGGAAGGAGGGACTCGCGATGCGTGACACGACCTGGAGCTGACCCGGAGCCCGTGGACCAGATGACGACGAGCAGGTGTGGAAGGAGGGACTCGCGATGCGCGACACGACCTGGAGCTGACGTGATCCCGGATGGACGAGGCGACGACGAGCAGATGTGGGAAGGGAGGCGGTTGCGGTGCGTGACACGACCTGGAGCTGACGCGACGCCGGGTGCCGGTTCGACCGAGCGCGCCCGGTGAGCTGGTGTCGTCATTGGTTCGGTCCTGGTGCGTGGTGGTGCGCGTGGGCAGGCCCCATGCGGGCCCATCGCACGGCTGCGGTGGTCGCGACCAGCGTGCCCAGGACCGCTGCAACGGCGATCACCGTCGACGGTGGGACGAGTTGGGCGAAGAGACCTGCTACGACGATGGCGAAGCCTTGCGCCGCACGCAGCGCGGCGATGGCCAGGCCGACGGCCTGGCCACGCAGATGCGGCGGCACCGCCTCGACGTAGGTGGCTTGAGTGATCATGTCGTGCGCGGAGAACACTCCGCTGAGCGTCCACAGCACCACCGAGGCGGCCAGGACTGGTGTCCACGGGGTCGGGATGAGGATCGCGCTGCTCGCGACGGCGAGCGGGCCCATGAGCGCGAGTCTGCGGTCCGGCCGCACCCGTCGTAGGAGGAGCATGCCCAGGAACGTGCCAACGGGATTGGCCGCGAGCAGCCAGCCGACCGCCGCGGCGTCGGAGCCGAGCTCGGCGGCGTACGGAACGGCGAGACCCTCGGGCACGACATAGAAACCGGAGCAACAGGCGATCGCGAGCAGCGTGAGCAGTCGCGAGTCGCGTGCCACGACCTGCCAGCCGGCCCGGATGGTCGCCCACTGGCCGGGACGCTCCGCGCGGTCATTCTCCGCGGGAGGAGTCGGCCGGTGCGGCCGCATGCCCCGCGCGATCAGCACGGCAGATACGGCGAACGTCACGGCGTTGATAAGCAGCGCCGCGTGCACGCCCAGTTCGGCCACCAGCGCCGCGCCGGCGCCGAACCCGACGACGAGGGCGGCCTGGTACGTCATCGAGATGATCCCCAGCCCCAGCATCAGCCGGTCGCCTTGCAGGAGGTCGGGCAGCGCGGCCTGGCGCGCGGCCGAGAACGGCGCCGCCAGCAGTTGCACGACGGCCAGCAGGCAGATCTGGCCGGCCAGCGGCACGCCGGGCACCGCCATCACGGCCACCAGCAGCGCCCGGGCGAGGTCGGTCGCCACCATGACGTCGCGGCGCGAGAACCGATCGGCCAGCCCGGCCAGTGCGGCGCCGCCGACGAGGTCGGGGATGTACGTCAGCGCGTAGGTGAGCGCGGCCAGCCCGGCGGACTCCGTCCGATCGAACACCAGGAGCGTGAGCGCCACGCGGGCGAACTGGTCGCCGATCACGGAGAGTAGGTGCGCCAGCCACAGCCAGCGGAACTCCGTCGCGGCGAAGACGTCACGGTAGGAAGCCGGGGATCCAGACATTTCCGATGAATTCTTACCGGTCTCATGACGCGCGGCAAGGTGCTGTTCACCGGTCGGTTCAGGGCTGCCCAGCGCCGGCCCACTCGCGGATGTGTACGACGTCGTGCCCGGTAGGCCCGGTCCGGGCCGGCGACTCGTGCCTTGCGACGAAGTCCGGAGGGCAATTGGCGGGCGGCCGGAGCGTCGCCCGGAATTGCGTCGCGGATCAGGGAGAGAATCGCGCGTTCCACTTTTCCGGCGGGCGTGTGCGCGCTATTGTCCGGTGTCGCGACGGGGTGTGGGAAGGTCCGTGGCGGGGTGCTCCGGTGACCGGCTGTGACGGCGCTGAGCTGCTGCTCAGCCCGTAACCGAGAGTGAGTTCTTGATCACTGAGCGTCACCCTGGGCCAAGATCGATCCCGCTACTCTCCGTCACTTTTTGTTACGCAAAGTAGTTGTTGCGAGATCTGTTTGCGCTGTCTATTCTTTTCAACATCCGCACCGGCAAATAGGTGCTCCAGTCCATTAAGTTGGATTGGCCGCGAGGGACCGGGGATGTCACGAAAGTGACGCCTCGCGGCCGGGAGCATCGGAGGTGCGATTCACGGCTTCGGGGCCGTGACCTTGGACCGGTACGGCCCTCCGCCCTGCACAGGCCGTGCCGTGAAAAGGGGACGTGGTGCGCGCGTCCGGGGACGTTCGCACCACGTCCCAAACGGGGCGGTGGCAGGTTTCCGCGGGCTGGTCCTGCTACCGCAAGGTGGAGACGCGGCGGGTCTGTTGGGGGGCAGGCACCCGTCGCGTTCTCCATTCCGGCGTTACCCTCGCGCCGAGTCGGGCACTATGGCATCTATAGCGTGAACGGCGCAAACGGTACAGATACAGCAGACCGGACGGAGCCGTGAAGCCAGGTGTGGATGCCATGACCCCCAGCCCCCGCCGCATCAAGCACCCCGCCACGCCGATCGAGGAGCTCTACGGCTTCCGCGACCAGGTCACGGGAATGCGGCTGTGCTTCTTCACGCCGTCACGCCGGTTCGACCTCTGGCAGGACTACGTCGCCGGGGCCCGGCGGACCTATCAGCGGTACCACGTCGAGAACGCCCTCCGCATCCCGGACACGACGTCCGAGTCCAGCACCCCGTTCTTCGCCGTTGCGATCGACGACCACGACGTCGTCCGGGCCGGCTGGTACACGAACGGCCGGCTCGAGGCCGTGAGCGGCGCCCATGCGCCGTCCGAGTTCGCCAGTGAGCCGTACTCCGCCGCGTTGGTCGCCGAGTGGATCGACAGCGTCCTGGCGGACGGCGTCATGGAGATGAAGGGCGCCTGGGTCGACCCCGAGTCGGAGCAGAAGTCCGGCCTGGCCGACCTGCTGGCCCGGTCGTACCTGCACGCCATGCACGTGGTGGGCGTCCCGTACGCGTTCGGCACGGCGGCCGAGCATGCCACCCCCCGCTGGGCGCAGTCCGGAGCGCAGTCGCTGCCCGGCATCGTCCTGGCCGCCTACCCCGACGCGCGCTACCGCACGACGTTCCTCTGGTGGCATGTCTCGGGTTCGCCTGAGCGCTGCGCGCCGGACCAGCTGGCCCTCTACCTGGACGAACGGCGGCAGGCGGGCGATGACACACGCCACTGACGAGGCTTGGCGGCCGATCCACGTCGAGGATCGGCAACGTCTGGCCGCCTTGACCGGCGACCCCGCGATCGAGGTGATCGACACCATCGAGCGGCAGCGCGGCGACCTCGCCCGGCTTCGTCCGAGCCCGGACGCCGCGCACCTGGACGAGCCCACCCGCTGGTACTACTACCCGTGGCGACGGGCCCTCGTACACCTGCTGGGGCCCGGCGGCTTCCAGGCCCTGAGGTCGGACCGCAACCGCAACAAGATCACCGCCGAGGAACAGCGCAGGCTCAGGCGGCTCTCCGTCGGGGTGGTCGGGCTCAGCGTCGGGCACGCCATCGCGTACACCTTGGCGCTCGAGAGCATCTGCGGACGGATCCGGCTCGCCGACTTCGACCACATCGAGCTGTCGAACCTGAACCGGATCCCCGGCACGGTCTTCGATCTGGGCGTGAACAAGGCGGTCGTGCTGGCGCGCCGGATCGCCGAGCTCGATCCCTACCTCGACGTGCAGATTGAACCGGCCGGCCTCGACGTAAGCGCCACCGACGCTTTCATGGAAGGTCTCGACCTCGTGGTCGAGGAGTGTGACTCGTTCGATCTCAAGCTCGCCGTGCGCGAGGCCGCTCGCCGCCGCCGGATCCCGCTGATCATGGAGTCCAACGAGCGGGGAATGCTCGACATCGAGCGGTACGACGTCGAACCGGACCGGCCGCTGTTCCACGGGCTCCTCGGTGATGTCCGGCCCGCCGATCTGATGGGACTGTCGACCCACGACAAGATCCCCTACGTCCTGCGCGTCCTGGAGCCGGACGAACTGTCGGCCGTGATGGCCGCGTCGATGACCGAGGTCGACGAGACGCTGAGCACCTGGCCGCAGCTGGGCGGTGACGTCAGCCTGGGCGCCGCCACGGTCGCCGTGGCTGTGCGCAAGCTCGGGCTCGGCGAGCCGCTGCCGTCGGGCCGGATCCGGGTCGATCTCGAGGCGATGCTCGCCAAGATCGCAGCGCCACAGCCCCCTGGCGACCCGGTGCCGGCGGCCGGCGGCGACCCCGCGCCGGAGCCCGCTCCGCCCGAGGCTCCGGCCGCGGTCGTGCACGCCGCCAGGCTGGCCCCTTCGGGCGGCAACACCCAGCCCTGGCGGTTCGTCCTCGATGCGGCCGGCCTGGAGCTCCAGCTCGATCACGCGCAGACCTCGACGCTGGACGTCGCGCACCGCGGTAGTCACGTGGCGCTCGGTGCGGCCCTGTTCAACGCACGCGTCGCCGCCGCCAGGCATGGGATCCTCGGCGTCGTCGACCTGTTCCCGGATGGTTCCGGCTCAGACGCGGTGGCCAGGTTGCGGTTCGGCCAGGGCGGTCCCGCCGAGCTCGCCGCCCTCTACGAGCCGATGCTGGACCGCGTCTCCAACCGGCACCTCACCGAGCCCACGCAGCTGCCGGGCGACATCGTGCCGGCGCTGCGCCAGGCCGCCCTGGACGAACGCGCCGAGGCCGAGATCGTCACCGACCGGTCCCGCCTGCGCGAGCTGGCCGAGCTGCTGGGCGAGTCGGACCGGCTGCGCTACCTCACCGAGCACCTGCATCGGGAGATGATGCGCGAGCTGCGCTGGCCCGGTGTCGACCCGCTCGACTGGGGGCTGGACGTCCGTACGCTGGAGCTGGACGACTCCGACCTTGCCAAGCTCGCCGTCGCCAGGCGGGCCGACGTCATGGCCGTTCTCGCCCGGCAGGATCTCGGCCGGGCTCTGGGCGAGCCCACCCGCGACCGCGTCGAGACGACGTCCGGCCTGGTGGTCGTCACGGTCGGTGCCGCGACACCCGGCGACTACGTCCGCGGTGGCCAGGCGGCCGAGCGGGTGTGGATCGAGGCGCAGCGGCGCGGGCTGGCCGTGCAGGCGATGTCGCCGGTCTTCATCTTCGCCGTCGACGAGGCGGACTATGTGGAGCTCTCGCCGCGCTACGCACCGCGGCTGCAGGCGCTGCACCGTGATTTCGGCGCTCTGACCAGCACCGGGGACCGACCCATCGCTCTCGTCATGCGGATCGGATACGCTCCAACGATCAGCGTTCGGAGCCGCCGCCTGCCCGCCGATCGTAACGTCCGAACGCGCTGACGGCACGGGGAGACCTATGAAGATGGACCCGGAGACCATGCAGCCGCTGCTCCAGTCGCTGGCCGAGGCGACCGAGAGCATCTCCGCAGACATCCTGGCGGTCGAGGGCGGCATGCCGATCGTGTCATGGGGCAGCGCCGCGGCCGCGGGTGTCGGCGGTGCGGGCATCTCGGCGATGCGCGACGCCATCCGTGAGCTCACCGCGCTGGTCGTTCAGCAGGCGGGCGACGGCACGGTCGAGTCGTCCGCGATCCCGGGTTACCAGTTGCTCGGGACCGCGCTGACTCACCACGACTTCCGCGGCAGCGTCTGCCTGGTCCGCGCGGGCACCCGTGAGTGGTCCGAGGAGGATCGCCGGCTGCTGGGAATGGCGGGGTCGCTGTGCGCGGCGGTCATGGAGACCAGCGAGATGCCCAGCCAGCACGGGCGGCTCGACGCGCTGGTCAGCTATGTCGCATCGGAGCTGATGGCCGTCACGGCCACCGACCTCGCCGAGACGACGTACCGCGTGCTGGGCGAGCTCGGCCGGTACTTCGAGGCCGACACCTGTCTTCTACGGCACAACGACCCGTCGCTGAAGGCCAGCGTGCTGGTCGACGAGTGGCCGCGCCGCGAGAACGTGCCCGACCCCGACCCTCTGGGCGTGGTCCCGTGGGACACCGACGACCCCATCTTCGCGATGATCAAGGACCTGCGCGATCCGTTCATCCTGCGGCCGGGTGACGGCCAGCAGGACTATCAGGACCGCGTCGAGGCAGGCTCAGGCATCCCGCAGGTGTCCATGGCCACCGTCCCCCTGATCCAGGGCGAGACCACCCGCGGCGTCCTCGGGCTCATCCACTTCGGCGACCGCATCTGGACTCGGGCCGAGGTGCGGGCGCTGCGCGCCATCGCCTCGTTATTGGTGCAGCTCGACGCCCGGGTCGCGGCCGAGGAGAGCCTGCACCACCATGCGTACCACGACGAGCTGACCGGGCTGTGGAACCGCCGGGCGTTCGTCGAAGATCTCAACGAGGTGCTGGCGGCCGATCCCCGGGCCCCGCTCGCCGTGCTCTTCGCCGACATGGATCGGCTGAAGACGGTCAACGACGTGCTGGGCCACACCGTCGGTGACCACTTCATCCAAGGCGTGGCGCAACGGCTGCGCGACTCCGTCCGGCCCAACGACGTCGTCGCGCGGCTGGCCGGCGACGAGTTCGTCATCGTGCTGCACGACATCGCGTCGACGTCGGCCGCCGAGCGGGCCGCCCGGCGCATCCTCGATCGTGTCGCCGTGCCGCTCGAAGTGGGTGGTCACGCCATCAGCCGCAGTGCCAGCATCGGCGTCGTGGTCAACGGGGACATGCCCAGCACGGTCGACGAGCTGCTCGGCAACGCCGATGTCGCGCTGCTCGAGGCCAAAGAGCGCGGTGGAGACTCCGTAGTGGTGTTCAACGACGACCTCCGATCCAAGATCCTCGTGCGCGCCGACCTCGAGCTGCGGCTGCGCTCGGCCATCAGCAACAACGAGATGCGGCTGTACTTCCAGCCCGAGTTCGACCTCCGCGACGGCCGCATGACCGGCGTCGAGGCGCTGGTGCGCTGGCAGCACCCCGAGCGCGGGCTGCTCGCGGCCGAGGCCTTCATCTCCGTCATCGAGGAGATCAACCTGTCGGCCGAGCTGGGCCGCTGGGTGCTCGAGGAGGCCTGCCGGCAGCTGGCGGCGTGGAAGCGCACGTCGCCGGTGCCGCCGCCGCTGGTCCGGGTGAACATCTCCGCCGGCGAGCTGATCAGCGCCGACTTCGTCGGCTTCGTCGCCACGCTGCTGGGCCGCTACGGCCTGGCGCCGGCCGAGCTGGGCATCGAGATCACCGAGAGCACGGTCATGCGCGACATCGACGACGTGCAGGCCACCCTCAACGGGCTGCGCGGCCTGGGCGTCACACTGGCCATCGACGACTTCGGCACCGGGTACAGCTCGCTGGCTCAGTTGAAACAGCTCCCGGTCGACATCCTCAAGATCGACCGCAGCTTCGTCTCGGCACTGGCCGAGAGCAGTGGCGATCGCGCCATCGTCGCCGCGATCGTCCGGCTCGCCGAGGCCTTCAACCTGACCACGGTTGCCGAGGGTGTCGAGGACCCGGCGGCGGTCACGACCCTGCTCGACCTCGGTTGTTACCGCGCGCAGGGGTTCTTCATGTCCAAACCACTGCCTGCCCAGGTGGTACTGGAGCAGGCCCGCAACCCAGGAGTCCCGCTGCGTATGGTGTGACGTGGAACACGTGTCATTGGCGTGTGCTCGTCTCACCTCTTAGCATGCCAGCTGAACAAAGTCGCGGACGGCCGGTGATCAATCGGCCACGAATGCCCGGTATTCTCTGATCTGTCCCGGGCGTTGTCCGGGACCCTGCCAGGGGGGCGGCGCAGGCGTGCTGGTGCGGGCGGATCAGTACGGAGGACGAGGCACCTTTGGGGAGCTCGACGATGAACGACGGCAGTCCGGACTCGACTGAGGAGGACTTCGCGAAGGTCGTGGGTGCACGGTTGCGCGCGCTGCGCAAGCGTCGCCGGCTCTCGCTCCAAGCCGTCGAGGAGAAGTCTGGTGGCCGGCTGCGCGCTGTCGTGGTCGGCTCCTACGAACGCGGTGACCGCGTGGCGTCGATCCGGCGCATCGCTGAGCTCGCCGAGTTCTACGGCGTCCCGATCGACACCCTGGTGTCCGACGGCGCCCGGTCCCGTATCCCCGCGCAGGAGGGCAAGGTGGTCCTCGACCTCGACGCGCTGCGCAACGCACCGCCCGAGGCCGAACGACTCGCCACCTTCATCGCATCCATCCAACGGCAGCGCAACGACTTCGGCAGCCCGGTGCTCACCATCCGGGCCGAGGACATCTCGCTCGCCGCCCTCCTCTACGAGATCCCGCCGGCCGAGCTTCGCGAGAAGCTCGTCACGTGGGGCGTTCTGGCCTCCAGCACCACCTGAGCCGCTCGGTCTAGGCTCCCGTCGTGGCGACGACACTCCTCGACGGCATCGGTCTGCTGGTCACGAACGACCCCGCACTCGGCGACGGGTCGCCGCTCGGCGAGATCTCCGGCGCCGCCATGATCGCCGACTCCGGCGGCCAGGTGCTCTGGGTGGGCCCAGCCCCCGCCGCACCCAGCGCCGACTCCCGTATCGACCTCGACGGCCGCTGTGTCGTGCCCGGCTTCGTCGACAGCCACGCCCACCTCGTGTTCGCCGGCGACCGCTCGGGCGAGTTCGCCGCGCGCATGGCGGGCACGCCGTACGCCGCCGGCGGCATCCGCACCACCGTGGCGGCCACCCGGGCCGCGCCCGACGAACTCCTCGGCCTCAACCTCGCCCGGCTCGTGCGCGAGCTGCGCCGGCAGGGCACCACCACCGTCGAGATCAAGAGCGGCTACGGCCTGACGGTGACCGACGAGGCCCGCGCGCTGGCGCTGGCCGCCGAGCACACCGACGAGACGACCTACCTCGGGGCGCACGTCGTGCCGGCCGAGTACGAGTCCGACCCGGCCGCGTACGTCGACCTCGTCACCGGCCCGATGCTCGACGCCTGCGCGCCGTACGCCCGGTGGATCGACGTGTTCTGCGAGACCGGCGCGTTCGACGCCGACGCCGCCCGCGCGGTGCTGACGGCAGGCCTCGGCCGCGGGCTGGGTGCTCGCGTGCACGCGAACCAGCTCGGCCCCGGGCCGGGCGTCCAGCTGGCCTGCGAGCTCGGCGCCGCCAGCGCCGACCACTGCACGTTCCTCGACGACGCCGACGTCGCCGCGCTGGCCGGCTCCGGCACCGTGGCGACGCTACTGCCGGGCGTGGAGTTCTCCACCCGCTCGCCCTACCCGGACGCCCGCCGGCTGCTGGCCGCCGGCGTCACCGTCGCGCTGGCCACCGACTGCAACCCCGGCTCCAGCTTCACGTCGTCGATGCCGTTCTGCGTCGCGCTGGCGGTCCGCGAGATGCGCATGACGCCGGCCGAGGCGCTCTGGGCGGCGACGGCCGGCGGCGCTGCGGCGCTGCGGCGCACCGACGTCGGACGGCTGTCGCCCGGCGCGCGCGCCGACCTCGCCGTCCTCGAGGCCCCGTCGTATGTCCACCTCGCCTACCGCCCCGGCGTCCCGCTGGTCGCCGACACCTGGATCGGCGGGGGCCCGTTCTAGCGGTCGATGGCCGGCAACCAGGCGCCGGCCGGCGGGTCGAGCCAGCCCTCGGCCGGCATCAGCCGGTCCAGCGCCCGGTGGAGGGCGTCGACGCCGGGATGGCGCAGCGTGTCGCGGTGCGCCATGGTCCACGGGTAGAGCGGGACGGGATCGGTCAGCGGCCGCACGACGGTGCCGGGGATCGGCGCCGCGTCGGTCTTGGCGAGCACCGGCCAGCCCGTGCTGCGGATGTGGTGGGCGGTCTCCTCCGGCGGGGCGGCGGCGACGGCGGCCATGCCGGGGTGGTGGTCCGGAGCGACGGTGCCGCCGTGCTCGCCGACCAGCTCCGCGCCGAGGCCGGTCCACTCCGGCGCCTCGGGGTTGCCGCCGCTGGTGTCGATGGTGCGGCCCCGGATCAGGGCCATAGGGATGGTGTCGTGGCGTGCGAGCGGGTCGTCGTCGAGCACCATCAGGCCCAGCGGCTCCAGCCGGACCGGCCGGCGGGTGAGGTCCGCGGGCAGCGTGGCCCGGACCCCGCTCAGCCGGCCGAACACGACGTCGACGCGGTGCGCCAGCAGGGCGCGCACCGCGGCGTCGCAACCGCCGTGGAACCGCGCCTCCAGCTCCGCGCCGGGCGCCAGCGGCCGGGCCGCGTCGAGCACCCGCTGCGCGGTCGAGCGGTCGTGCATGACGTCGACCAGCAGCGGCCGCGTGGTGTCGCGCAGCTCCGCGAGCATGGCGTCGTGCCGCGCCAGCAGCTCGGTGGCGTGGGCGAGCAGCCGTTCGCCCGGCGCCGTCAGCGTCACCCGGCGGGTGGTGCGGTCGAACAGCCGGACGCCGAGCTCGCGCTCGAGGCGGGCGACATCGCGGCTGAGCGCCTGCTGCGCCACGAAGAGCCGGGCGGCGGCGCGGCCGAAGTGCAGCTCCTGGGCCACCGCGACGAAGTGCCGCAGCAACCGGGTGTCGATGTCGGACACGGCCACCAGACACACCCTACCGATTGACAACGCATGGCGGTAGATGCCGCTCGAACAGGTGTTGGACGCCTCTGGGTGACGGCGCCGATCGTGGGGACATGACGATCACCACGGATTCGATGCCCACCACCCGCACGCGGCTGGCGCTGCTGACCGCCGCCACCGCCGTCGGCAGCATCGGCCTGGCCGCCGGCGGCCTCGCCGGTCCGCTGCTGGCCGTCGACCTCACCGGCGACCCGGCGACGGCCGGCCTGCCCATCGGCGTGCACGTCGCCGGTTCCGCCGTCGGCGCCGTCCTGGTCTCGCGGGTCAGCGCCCGCGCGGGCCGGCCCGCTGGGCTCGCCCTCGGCTACCTCCTCGGCGTGGCCGGCGCCGTGATCGTCGTGGCGGCGGCCGCCTGGGCCGGGCTCGGCCTGCTGCTGGCCGGCAGCGCGGTGTTCGGGGTCGGCAACGCGTCGGTGTTCCTGGCCCGCTACGCCGCGGCGGAGACCGGCGGACCGGCGACCCGCGGCCGGGCGCTGGGCATCGTGCTGTTCGCGGTGGCGGCCGGCGCGGTGGCCGGGCCGAACCTGCTGGCCGCCAGCGGCCGGCTCGCGTCCGCCCTCGGCCTGCCGGACCTGACCGGGCTGTACCTGATCTCCGTCGTCGCCTTCCTCGCCGCCGCCGCCCTCCTCGCCCCCCTCACGTTGATCTTGGAGAAAGGCGGCCATCTATCGGGCATATCGCCCAGCATTCGGCGAACTTCTCCAAGATCAACGTGGGGGAGAGCGGTGGTGCCGTGGCGGGCGGTCGCGCTGCTGGCCGTCACCAACCTGGTGATGGTCGGTGTCATGGCGGTGGCGCCGGTGCACCTCGTCGGGCACGGTCACGGCCCGGCGGTGGTCGGCGGCATCGTCAGCGTGCACGCGCTGTGCATGTTCGTCCCGTCGATCGTCTCCGGCCGGCTGCTCGACCGCGCCGGCCCGGCCATCGTGACGACCGCGGCTGCGCTGCTGCTGGTGGCGTCTGGCGTGGTCGGCGCCGCCGGTGCCGACGACGGGCTGACGCTGCTCGTCTCGCTGGGCCTGCTCGGGCTGGGCTGGAACGCGGGCGTGCTGGCCGGGAGCGCGCTGCTGACCGCGGGCGTGCCGCGGCGGGACCGGCTGCGGGCGGAGGGCCTGGGCGAGGTGGCGATGGGGCTGGCCGCCGGCGGCGGCGCGCCGGTGGCAGGGCTGGTCGTGGCGTCCGGCGGCTTCACGGCGCTGGTGATCGGCGCGGCGATCGTCATGCTGGTCGTCGCGATCCCGGTCGCCGTCACACTGGGGGAGAGGTTCGGCGAACCTTTCCAAGGGTAGGCACGACTTCGTGGAAATGTGCTCTGAGCTGCGTTAACGTCGTCCTCATGAAGCTCAACGACACGCTTGCCAAGGCATTCTCCGAGCAGATCACCCTCGAGATCGAGTCGTCGATCGCGTACCTCCAGCTGGCCATCGCGCTCGAGGACGCCAATCTGCCGGGCATGGCGTCGTGGATGCGCATCCAGTCCGACGAGGAGCGCGTGCACGCGGCCAAGTTCATCCAGCACGTCACCGACCGCGGCAACCGTCCGCAGATCGGCGACATCCCGGCGCCGAAGGACCCCGGCTCCGCGGTGGTCACCGCGTTCGAGGCGTCGCTGGCGCACGAGCAGAACGTCTCCGAGTCCATCCGCGCGCTGTACCGGCTGTCCCAGGCCGAGGGCGACATCGACAGCCTGCCGCTGCTGAGCTGGTTCATCGAGGAGCAGATCGAGGAGGAGTCGACGGTCTCGGAGATCCTCGGCCGGCTGCACCTCATCGGCGACGACGGCCCCGGCCTGCTGCGGCTCGACGGAGAGCTCGGCGCCCGCGCGCCCGGCACGGACGAGTAGGCGACCCGAACCGCCCCCGCGGTCCGGGTGACGGACCACGGGGGGCGGGACGAGCGGAGCGCCTAGCGGCCGGTGACCCGGGCCGCCAGCTCGGCCGCCGGCACCGCGGTGCCGGGGCCGTTGTACAGCGCGTTGGACACGATCGTCCACGCCGCCCGCGGCCAGCTGCGGAACGTGATGTCCGCGCTCGCCACGGTCGCCTCACCGGCGCCGACCGGCACGGTCACGACGTTCGCCAGGCCGCTCAGCGCCGCCTGGCCGTGTGCGTACCCGCTGGCCAGCAGCTCGCCAGAGGTCGGGTACGTCGCGCCGACGGTGGCGCCGGAGCCGGCCGTCACCCGGTACGCCGGGCTGTTGTAGTACCAGACCGGCCAGTTCGCCGGCATGCCCCACGTAGCCGGGACGGCCGGGTCGAACTGCGCATTGAGCAGCGTGCCCGGTGCGTTGAACGCCGCCCGGTCGGCGGGGGTGGCGTTGGTGATCGGCAGCGCCAGCAGCTCGCGTGCCGTCTCCGCCGCCGCGCCGACGGCCACCAGGTTGCCGCCATCGCGCACCCACGTCGCCAGCGCCTGCCAGCCGGCCTCGCCGACGCCGCGGGCCCAGTGGAACTCCTCCTGGACCACCGCCGGGTTGAGACCGGTGACGATGCGGGCCTTGGTGATGCCCGGCGCGACGAGGATGGTGTCGAACTGCGCGAGGTTCGCGTAGTCGTCGGCCTCGACCACCTCGTAGTTCAGGCCGTAGGTGTCGGCCAGCCACATCAGCCAGCCGCCCGGCATGTTGTTCGCGCCGCGGATCAGGCCGATCTTGGTGTTCGGCTTCAGCTCCAGCGCGTTCACCGCGGGCACCTGCGGCGCCGTCGTCACCGGCAGCGCGGTGAGCTGCGACACCTCGGTCAGCGTGGCACGCGCGGCCGCCGTCGCCGGGACGATCAGCGTGCCGGGCTCGTACGCCGCGTTCCCGGCCTGGAAGGCCGCCGCCGCCCGGAACACCGGGACGCCGTCCTCCTGCAGCCGGGCGATCGCGTGCGTCAGCCCGTACGACGTCGGCCGCACCAGGTAGGCGCCGTTCGCCGGCGGGTTCGGTACCGCCGGCGCGGTGACGTCCTCGGCGGTGATCCGCTCGGTGCGGGCCACCCGTGCGTCGTCCACCGGCTGCACCGTCAGGCCGAGCAGCATGCCGAGATTGTCGGTGGTCTCGCTGTACGGCATGATCAGCGGGCAGGCGGCGCACTTGCGCGCCTCGTCGGGGTACTGGTCCACCTCGAGCACCTGGTCGACCCAGCTGCCCATCGGCTGCTGCGACTGGATCAGCAGCGTGCCCGCCGGGTACGTCGTCCGGTCCACCCGTACCGTCGACAGCGCGCGGTCGACCTCGACGCCGGCGAGGTCGAAGATCTCGACCAGCTGCTTGACGGCGAAGGGGTCACGCTGGCCGGCCGGAACGAGGTACGTCTCGGGGCCGCCGTCGGGCTCCATGTTCTTCCGGTTGAGCTGGTAGAGGTTGTTGAACAGCCAGTCGTCGGCGTCCTCGGCCACCGTGTCCAGCGCGGTGTACATCGACAGCGTCGCGTACTCGACGATCTGCTCCAACGTCCATGTCGGCCCGGTGTACGGGTCGAACGTGCGCATCGTGCGGTCGGTGGCGCCGGGCGGGGTGCCGTCGGGATTCGAGTACGGCAGCGCAAGGTCGCGCGCGGCGGCGAGCTCGTGGAGGAACAGCGACGCCCCGCGGTGCGGGCCGGTGCCGAACACGTCGGCGTTCCAGAAGATGCCGTACGCGTCGTCGCTGCTCACGCCGGTCAGCCCGGCCTCCGCCGCGGCGTTCGCGACCTCGGCCCCGACGGCGTTGGACGCGGAGATCGCGATGGAGTCGACGTTCGGCCCGAGCGGCTCGTCGAACGGTGGTACCCACATGCGCGGGCTGTTGGTGCCGGACTGGTGCATGAGATGCAGGAACACCGGCCGGTACTGCTGCTCCAGCTGCAGCCGAATGCGCGATTCCACTTGGGTGTGGAAGATCCAGTCGCGGTTGTTGTCGTGCCCGGTGTACTTGTGGTACAGGTCCGGGTACGTGCGCGCGTAGCTCGTTCCCTCGGTCTCGTTGAAGTAGTCGACCATCAGGTGCTGGCCGTCCGGGTTCGCCGACGGCACCACCAGGATCACCAGGTTGTCGAGGATGTTCTGGACGTACTCCGACCGCTCGGTCGACAGCCGGTGGATCACGTCGACCAGCGCCGGCAGGTTGCCGACCTCGACGGAGTGCAGCGTCGCCTCGAGGTAGTAGACCGGGACGCTCTGCTCGGCCAGCGCGCGGGCCTCGCTCTCGCTCAGGTCCGCCCGCGGGTCGGCCAGCCGCTCGTTGGCGGCCAGGATCTCGTCGATCCGGGCGAGGTTCTCCGCGGAGCTCACCCGCATGATCGGGTATTCGTTGCCCATCGTGGTCGTGCCCACGACTTCGTACTCGACGCTGTCCGATTCCTCGGCGACCAGTTCGAAGTAGTCCTTGATCTGCTCGAAAGGCGCGAGCTTTCCGGTGGTGCCCATGGCGAATCCGAAGAATTCCGTGGGCGTGGGTATGTCGTCAGCAGCGGCATCCGCGGTGCTTGATCCTCGCTCGCCTGGCACGACGACCAGCACTGTTGCGGCGAGGGTGGCTGCGGCCGCACCCGTCAGGGCGCGTTTCACTGACATGGGGCCTCCGTGAGTCGTGCCCGGCGGGGCGGCGCTCACTGTGACACTCGCCGGACGATTTGGGCGAAGAGTGTCACACACACTAGTGGCGGCAATCGGGCCGGTCAATGCTCATGACGGAACACAAGACGCCATTGACTGGCTCGATAACGAAGGCGTAAATTGGGGCCGTTTTCCGTGGATTCCCCGCGGGCTGCGACCATTTCGGGACGGACGGCCGTCGGCGAGGGAGCGAACGAGCAGTGAGCCCACGACCCTGGCATGCGAAGATCACCGGCATCGCCTTCGGCGGTGACTACAACCCCGAGCAGTGGCCCGAGGAGGTATGGGCCGACGACGTCCGGCTGATGAAGGCGGCCGGCGTGACCATGGTCAGCGTCGGCATCTTCTCCTGGGCGGTCGTTCAGCCCGAGCCTGATCGGTTCGACTTCGGCCGGTTCGACCGCGTCCTCGACACCCTGGCCGGCGCCGGCGTCGCCGTCGGGCTGGCGACGATGACCGCGTCGCCGCCCCCGTGGCTGGCCCGGCTGCACCCGGAGACGCTGCCCGTCACCGCCGACGGCACCACGCTGTGGCCCGGCGCACGGCAGCACTACTGCCCGTCCAGCCCGGTCTACCGGCGCTATGCGGCCGACCTGGTCGAGCGGCTGGCGCAGCGCTACGGCGACCATCCGGCGATCGCCGAGTGGCACATCGGCAACGAGTACGGCTGCCACGTGTCGCGCTGCTGGTGCGACGTGTCGGCGGCGGACTTCCGGGTGTGGCTGCGCGACCGCTACGGCGACGTCGACGGGCTGAACGAGGCGTGGTCCACCACCTTCTGGTCGCAGCGGTACTCGTCGTTCGACGAGGTGCTGCCGCCGCGGTCCGCTCCCACCATCCCGAACCCGGCGCAGGAGATCGACTTCACCGAGTTCGGCTCCGACGCGCTGCTCGCCTGCTTCCTGATGGAGAAGGAGATCGTCAACCGGATCACGCCGGACGTCCCGGTGACGACGAACCTCATCCCGATGCCGCGCGGCACCGACCCGTTCGCCTGGGCGCCGCACCAGGACGTCGTCAGCTACGACTCCTACCCCGACCCGTACGAGCCGGACGCGCACGTGCTCGCCGGCTTCGGCTACGACCTCATGCGGTCGCTGCGGCACGGTCAGCCGTGGATGCTGATGGAGCAGGCGCCCAGTGCGGTGAACTGGCGGCAGCGCAACAGCCCGAAGCCGCCCGGCCTGATGCGGCTGTGGTCGTGGCAGGCCGTGGCGCAGGGCGCCGACGCCGTCCTGTACTTCCAGTGGCGGCAGTCACGCGGCGGCGCGGAGAAGTTCCACTCGGCGATGGTCCCGCACGGCGGCGAGCACACCCGGACCTTCCGCGAGGTCCGCGAGCTGGGCACTGAGCTGGGCGCGGCCGCCGACGTCGCAGGCGGGCGCAGCACGGCCGACGTCGCGCTGGTCATGGACTGGCGCAGCTGGTGGGGGTTGCAGCGCAGCTCGCACCCGGCGGTGCTGGAGCAGTTCGACGCGGTCACGGCGCACTACGCGCCGCTGTTCGCGCGGTCGGTGGCCGTCGATGTCGTGTCGCCGTCGCGCGACCTGTCCGCCTACAAGCTGGTCGTGGTGCCCAATCTCTACCTGGTGTCCGAGGCCGACGCGGCCCGGCTGACGGCCTACGTCGAGGGCGGCGGGCACCTGCTGATGTCGTTCTTCTCCGGCATCGTCGACGAGTACGACCGCGTGCACCTGGGCGGCTACCCGGCGCCGTTCCGCGACGTCCTCGGCCTGCGCATCGAGGAGTTCTGGCCGCTGGACGACGCCGGCACCGTCGACGTCGAGCTGGCCGGCACCGTCACGCCGGCCACCGTCTGGTCCGAGGTCATCCAGCCGGACGGCGCCGAGGTCGTCGCGACGTTCGCCTCGTCCGAGCTGGCCGGCAGGCCTGCGGTCACCCGCAACGGCCACGGCGCCGGCGTCGCCTGGTACGCCGGCACCCGGCTCGCCGACGACGCCATGGACGCGCTGGTCGGCCGGGTCCTGGCCGACGCCGGTGTGGCGCCGGTGCTGCCCGGTCTGCCGGCCGGCGTGCAGGCGACGGTGCGGGCGAACGACTCCGGGCGGTACGCGTTCCTGCTCAACCACGGCGGTTCGGCGGCGTCCGTCCCGGTGCCCGCCGCGACGGCGCTGGTCGGACCGGCGCCGGCGGACGGCCGGGTCGCGCTGCCGCCCCGCGGCGTCGCCGTCCTGCGGCTGGCGGGCGAGGGCTGACGGCTCGGAAACCGCTTGCCGCACCGGGCCGGCCGTTCGCCGCATCGCTCCTGGCGGGTCGCCGGCGCCCGGATCTAGCGTCACGAGTGCCGCGCCCGGCCACCCCCTGCCGGGCGCGGCCGACCCGAGGAGACGCCGATGCCGCTGTCCCGTTCGCTGCCGACCTCCCTCCGACGCTGGGCCGGGCCACTGGCCGCGGCCGCCGCGGGCGCCGTGCTCGTGGCCGGCGCGACGACTGCCACGACCGCCGCGCCGTCCGCCGGCACCGTCCCGCCGAACCCGGACCAGACCGCCGTCGCGCCCGCCGCGACCGGCGACTGGGTGGGCACCTGGGCCACCGCGGTGGCCCGGCCGCAGAACGGCCAGGCGCTGACCGGGTTCACCGACACCACGCTGCGCCAGCGGCTGCACGTGTCGGTGGGCGGCTCGCAGGTCCGGCTGCGGGTGACCAACGTGTACGGGACGCAGCCGCTGGTCGTCCAGGCGGCGACGCTCGGGCTGCCGGGCGCGGCGCCCGGCGACGTCGACCCGGCGACACTGCGGCCGGTGACGTTCTCCGGCGATGCCGGCGTGACGATCCCGGCGGGCGCCGAGCTGGTCTCCGACCCCGTCGTGCTGCGGATCGCCGACGACAGCGACGTCCTCGTCAGCCTGTACGTGCCCGGCCCGACCGGCCCGGCGACGTACCACTCGGCGGCGTACTCGACCGGCTGGGTCGCGACCGGCGACCAGACCACCGCGCCGTCGGTGTCGTCGTTCCCGCAGGCCACGTCCTCGTTCTGGTTCCTCGACGGGCTGGACGTGCGCGGCGCGGCGCCGAGCGCGGTGGTG
Organism: Jiangella alkaliphila; assembly: GCF_900105925.1. NCBI lineage: Bacteria > Bacillati > Actinomycetota > Actinomycetes > Jiangellales > Jiangellaceae > Jiangella > Jiangella alkaliphila. Next base: position 1,547,169 of record NZ_LT629791.1, read on the forward strand.
TTCCTGGGCGACTCGATCACCGACGGCGCCGGCTCGACCCGCGACGCGAACCGGCGCTGGCCCGACTACCTCGCCGACCGCATGCTCGAGCAGCCGCGGCCGCTGCGGTTCGGTGTGCTCAACGCCGGCATCGGCGGCAACCGGCTGCTGCTCGACGCCAACAGCCCCGGCCAGGGCGACAACGCGCTGGCCCGGTTCGACCGCGACGCGCTGACGCAGACCGGCGCCGGCACCGTCGTCGTCTTCGAGGGCGTCAACGACATCCAGCAGCCGAACTCGCAGTACGACCCGCAGCGGCTGATCGCGGCGTACGAGCAGATCATCCAGCGCGCCCACGACCAGGGCATGCGGGCGGTCGGCGCGACCATCGGGCCGTTCCAGGGCTGGGGCTCGTGGACGCCGGAGCGCGAGGCCGTGCGGTCCGCCGTCAACGAGTGGATCCGCGAGTCCGGCGCGTTCGACGCGGTGCTCGACTTCGACGCCGTCCTGCGCGACCCGGAGGAGCCGCTGCGGATGCGCGCCGAGTACGACTCCGGCGACCACCTGCACCCGGGCGACGCCGGCTACCAGGCCATGGCCGACGCGGTCGACCTGTCAGAGCTGTCGCCGCGACGACGGTGACAGCACGGACTCGCGCCCGGCGCGGCCCATGGAGGCCGCCACAGCCTCCAGCGGGCCGCGGCCGATGAACGCCCGCCACGGCATCGCGACGGCGAACATGATCGCGACGTGCACCAGGTAGGTGGACAGGTCGTGGCCCTGGATCGGCCCGGACAGCAGCACGACGTGCAGGGTGTAGAGCGTGAACGTCATGCCGCCGATCGCCGCCAGCGGCCAGACCAGGAGCCGGACGCGCGACGCGAGCAACAGCATCAGCCCGAGCACCGCCGCGCCGGTGCCGATGGTGTGCAGCAGGTCGAACGGCGTCGCGGAGTGCGGCGACGCGACGATCAGCCACCACCAGCTGGTCGCCGGCGTGGTGCCGTAGAAGGAGGTGTTGTTCACCGCGGCGGTGAAGTCGAACGGGCTGGCCGGGTGCCCGCCCAGTCCGGCGGTGACCAGGTGCTCCAGCCCGCCGTTGTCGAGCAGCATGGTCGACGTCACCCAGGCGGCCACCGCCAGCGCGGCGCCGCCGGCCAGTAGCGCCGTCGCGACCCGGGTCGACGACAGCGCCAGCCGGCCGATGCCCAGGCCGACGAGCACGTAGGCCAGCCAGGGGAACACCGGGTAGTAGCCGGTGACCAGTACCTCGCGCAGCAGGTCCACCGGGTGCTCGAGCGACTCGAAGCTGGGGCTGTCGTACGACGCCAGCGGCTCGCCGATGCGCCAGTAGTGATTCAGCAGCGGCGCGCCGACGGCCCAGACGAGGCCAAGCGGGATCAGGAGGCGCGGCCCGAGCCCGAGGAACGGGATGGCCAGCAGGAACAGCACCCCGTAGTAGGCCAGGATGACCGCCACGCCGGAGTCGAACGCGCCGAGGCACAGGCCGACCAGGAAGATCACCAGGGCCCGCAGGGCGACGCCGACGCCGGCCGCCGCCAGCGGGCGCCCCCGCGGTGGCGTGCGCCCGCCGGTGGCCAGCGCCAGGCCGACACCGGCCAGCAGCGCGAACAGCGCCGACGACCGGCCGCTGGCGATCAGCCGCGAGACCGTCGCGCCGCCGTCGTCGCCCATCGCGGGCAGGATGTGCACCGACATCATGCCCAGCAGCGCGATGCCGCGGGCCGCGTCGACGCCCAGCAGCCGGCTGCGCACCGCGACGGGGCGGGCGTCCTCCTGAACGGCCATCGTGTCTAGAAGAACAACGCGGCGAGGAACGGCGCGACGCCGGCGACGAGGCAGAGGATGAGCACCGCGGCCACGATTTTCGTGCGCAGGTCCGTGCGGCGGGGTGCGTCGTCGTCCTGGAACTCCGGGAACATGGCCGCCAGCGTACGCGGAGAAACTGAGGGAATCCTCAGAGCCGGTCGCTCGTTGTGCGGGGAGTGAAGTTGAGCCACCCGGGCTCAAGGTTATAGTTGAGCGATACTGACTCAACACTGCTGAGAAACACACTGGAGGTAACTGCCATGGCTCGAGCCGTCGGCATCGACCTGGGCACGACAAACTCCGTCGTGGCCGTTCTCGAAGGTGGCGAGGCCACCGTCATCGCCAACGCCGAGGGGTCGCGCACCACCCCGTCCGTCGTGGCCTTCGCCAAGAACGGCGAGGTCCTGGTCGGTGAGGTGGCCAAGCGCCAGGCCGTCACCAACGTCGACCGCACCATCCGCTCGGTCAAGCGGCACATGGGCACCGACTGGTCGCAGAAGATCGACGACAAGAACTTCACGCCGCAGCAGATCTCGGCGTTCGTCCTGCAGAAGCTGAAGCGCGACGCCGAGGCGTACCTGGGCGAGACCATCACCGACGCCGTGGTCACCGTGCCGGCGTACTTCAACGACTCCCAGCGCCAGGCCACCAAGGAGGCCGGCGAGATCGCGGGCCTCAACGTCCTGCGCATCGTCAACGAGCCCACGGCGGCCGCGCTCGCGTACGGCCTCGACAAGGGCGAGCACGACCAGACCATCCTCGTCTTCGACCTCGGCGGCGGCACCTTCGACGTGTCCCTCCTCGAGATCGGCGAGGGCGTCGTCGAGGTCAAGGCCACCAGCGGCGACAACCACCTCGGTGGTGACGACTGGGACCAGAAGGTCGCCGAGTGGCTGATCGGCCAGGTCAAGTCCGCGCACGGCATCGACCTCTCCAAGGACAAGATCGCCATGCAGCGCGTCCGCGAGGCCGCCGAGCGGGCGAAGATCGAGCTGTCGTCCAGCACCCAGACGTCCATCTCGCTGCCGTACATCGCCCAGGACCCCGAGAAGAACCCCGTCCACGTCGACGAGACCCTCTCGCGCGCGCAGTTCGAGCAGATGACGGCCGACCTGCTGGCCCGCACCAAGTCGCCGTTCCAGAACGTCGTCCGTGACGCCGGCATCTCCGTCGACCAGATCGACCACGTGGTCCTGGTCGGCGGCTCCACCCGCATGCCCGCCGTCGTCGACCTCGTGAAGGAGCTGACCGGCGGCAAGGAGCCCAACAAGGGCGTCAACCCGGACGAGGTCGTCGCCGTCGGCGCCAGCCTCCAGGCCGGTGTCCTGAAGGGCGAGGTCAAGGACGTCCTGCTGCTCGACGTCACCCCGCTGTCCCTTGGCATCGAGACCAAGGGCGGCGTCATGACGAAGCTGATCGAGCGCAACACGACCATCCCGACGAAGCGCTCGGAGATCTTCACCACGGCCGACGACAACCAGCCGACGGTGGGCATCCAGGTCTACCAGGGCGAGCGCGAGATCGCGGCGTACAACAAGAAGCTCGGCACGTTCGACCTCACCGGCCTGCCGCCGGCGCCGCGCGGCGTCCCGCAGATCGAGGTCACGTTCGACATCGACGCCAACGGCATCGTGCACGTGTCCGCCAAGGACCTCGGCACCGGCCGCGAGCAGTCCATGACCATCACCGGCGGGTCGTCGCTGCCCAAGGACGACATCGAGCGCATGGTCCGCGAGGCCGAGCAGTACGCCGAGGAGGACGCCAAGCGCCGCGAGGCCGCCGAGAACCGCAACCAGGCCGAGTCGCTGGTCTACCAGACGGAGAAGTTCCTCGCCGACAACACCGAGAAGGTCGGCACCCTCTCCCAGGAGGTCCGCGACGACGTCGACACCGCCCTCGCCGAGGCCAAGAAGGCGCTCGAGGGCAATGACGAGGCGGCCATCAAGTCGGCCACCGAGCGGCTGCAGACGGCGTTCCAGGCGCTCGGCGCGGCCATCTACGCCACCGCCCAGGCCCCGTCCGGCGACGCCGAGGGCGCCCAGGCCGGCGCCGCCGGCGCCGACGGCGACGACGCGTCGTCCTCGACCACGAGCGACACCGCCGAGGAGGACGTCGTCGAGGCCGAGATCGTCGACGACGAGAAGGACACCAAGTGACCGATGCGCAGCGACCCGAGGGTCTCGAGGACCCCGAAGAGCTGAAGCCCGTCGTCCGCGACCGGCGCCGCATCGATCCCGAGACCGGCGAGGCGCGCGTGCCCGAGACCGGCGACGGCACCGACGCGGGGGCCTCGGCTCCCGCGTCGGGCGCAGCGGCGGCCGCGTCCGACGAGGAGCTGGCCGCGGCCCGCTCCGAGGCGGCTGAGCGGCTCGACGACCTGCGGCGGCTGCAGGCCGAGTACGTCAACTACCGCCGCCGGGTCGAGCGCGACCGCGAGGCCAACCGCGAGGCGGCCAAGGCCGAGGTGCTCGCCGAGCTGCTCGGCGTGCTCGACGACATCGGCCGGGCCCGCGAGCACGGCGACCTCACCGGCGCGTTCCGATCGGTCGGCGAGGCGCTGGAGTCGGTCACGACGAAGGCCGGCCTGGTCCGCTACGGCGAGCCGGGCGACGCCTTCGACCCGATGATCCACGAGGCGCTCATGCACGGTTACGCCGACGACGTCGAGGTGCCCACGGCCACGCAGATCCTGCAGCCGGGGTACCGCATCGGCGAGCGGGTCATCCGGCCCGCGCGGGTCGCGGTGGCCGAGCCGACGGAGGCGCTGCCGGAGACTCCCGCCGAGTCGCCGGCGGCGGACGAACCGGCGGAGAATAAGGACGACCAGAGCTGACGTTCCACAGACGGAGAGGAGGGGTGAGCCCGTGAGCACGAAGGACTGGATCGAGAAGGACTACTACAAGATCCTCGGCGTCGCGAAGGACGCCGACGCGGCCACGGTCAAGAAGGCCTACCGCACCCTTGCTCGCGAGCTCCACCCCGACCGCAACAAGGACGACAAGGCGGCGGAGGAACGCTTCAAGGACGTCTCCGAGGCGTACTCCGTGCTGTCCGACCCCGCCAAGCGCAAGCAGTACGACGAGGCGCGCACGCTGTTCGGCAGCGGCATCCGCACGCCGGCGGGCGGGGGTGGCGGGTCGTTCAACTTCGACCTCGGCGACCTGTTCTCCGGCAGCGGCAGCGGCGGCATCGGCGACGTGTTCGGTGGCATCTTCGGCCAGCGCAACCGGCCGCGGACCACCGGCGCGCGCCGCGGCGCCGACGTCGAGCGCGAGGTGACGGTCACGTTCAGCGAGGCCGTCGAGGGCAAGACCATCCCGTTGAAGCTGACCAGCTCGTCGGCCTGTTCGGCGTGTGCCGGCACCGGCGCGCGGGCCGGCACCGTCCCGCGGGTCTGCCCGACCTGCTCGGGCACCGGCTTCACCAACACCGACTCCGGCGGCTTCGGCATGGCCGAGCCGTGCAAGGACTGCCGGGGCCGCGGTCTGGTCGTCGACGACCCGTGCCCGGTGTGCAACGGCTCCGGCCGCGGCACCACGAGCAAGGTCATGCACGTGCGCATCCCGGCCGGCGTGGTCGACGGCCAGCGCATCCGGCTGCGCGGCAAGGGCGTGCCGGGCGAGCGCGGCGGACCGGCCGGCGACCTCTACGTGATCATCCACGTGGGTGCGCACCCGGTGTTCGGCCGCCGCGGCGAGCACCTCACCGTCACGGTCCCGGTGACGTTCCCCGAGGCGGCGCTGGGTGCCGACATCAAGGTGCCCACGCTGGGCGGCAGTGCCGTCACGCTGAAGCTGCCGCCGGGCACGCCCAACGGCCGCACCTTCCGGGTCCGCGGCCGGGGCGCACCGCGCAAGGACGGCACCCGGGGCGACCTGCTGGTCACCGTCGAGGTGACGGTGCCGCCGGCGCTCAAGGGCGACGCCAAGCAGGCGCTCGAGGAGTTCCAGACGGCGACCTCGGGAGAGGACGTCCGGGCCGAGCTGATGAGTCTGGCGGCGAAGGAGGGATGACCATGGAGGCCGGAGGACGGTTCATCGTGGCGATGTCCGGCGCCGCCCGGCTGGTCAGCGACGACGAGCCGCTGTACGTCATCTCCGTGGCGGCCGAGATGGCCGGCATGCACCCGCAGACCCTGCGCCAGTACGACCGCCTCGGGTTGGTGTCGCCTCGGCGCACCCCCGGCGGCGGCCGGCGCTACTCGCTGCGCGAGGTCGAGATGCTGCGCGAGGTCCAGCGGCTGTCCCAGGAGGACGGCGTCAACCTCGTCGGCATCAAGCGCATCCTCGAGCTCGAGGCCGAGGTGCACGCGCTGCGTGACGAGCTGGCTATGCTGGCCGGCGCTGTCCCGGAATCGTCCGGCTACCTGCCGGTGCCGGCCTTCCGCTCGGCGCTGGCGGTGTGGCGCTCGGACCCGACCCGCTGACCCCTGCCCGGCCGGGCAGGAAGAACAGCCGCAGCTGGCCCTCGGCCGACGCTACGAACCGCTCGGTCTCGGTGGCGCGCTGCGCGGCCCCGCCGTGCACGACGACGTACGCCGGGCGCCGCGAGTCGTGCTGCAGCCGCCGGCAGAAGTCGATGAAGGCCGCCGGGGTCATCGCACCCTCGTAGAGCGCGAACCAGAAGCCGCCCTTCGTCGTGGCTGCCCAGATCATGTGCACGTCCGGCCCGTCACCGCCGCCATGCGGACAGAGGGCGATGTCGTCGCAGAAGTAGAGGGTCCCGCCGACGACCTGGGCGGCGACCCGGACGTCCGGGAGCTCTTCGCGCTTCCACCGCGCCAGGGCCTCGGGATCGTGATCGCCGGCCCGCGACAACGGCGGCCGGGGTGTCAGGCCCAGCTTCGAGAACATCCGGCCGACCGACGCGATGCTCAGGGCCACGTCGAACTCGCGCCGGATCAGCGCGCGGACGACCTGCTTGGTCCACAGCGCCACCTCGAACTGCTGCCGTCGTGGATCGCCGTCGACGATCAGCGAGTACAGCCGGCGCAGCTGCTGCTCCGACAGCTTGGGTGGGCGGCCGGGCAACGGCTTCGCCCGCAGCGCCTCGGTGCCGCCCTTGCGGTAGCGGGCGAGCCAGCCGTAGACAGTCTTGCGGTGCAGCCCCAGAGTCTTCGCGACGTCCTCTGGATGTGCTCCCTCCCGCACGTGTTGCACCGCTGTTATTCGTAACGATTCCAGCATCTTGTGGTCGAGTTTCCGCCCATCGTCGTCCCGCACGCGAATAATAGTGCCATATGTCCCGAGTCGACATACTTATGGACGCGTTCGCTACCAGGGCATCGCCACAGAGTAAAGCGCCAATACGCGAACTTAACCCCGCATTAATGTGACCCGTCAACAAGCTGGATGTCGAGTCGACGTCATATACATGTAACCCAAGTCACCCCGTCAGGGTTGTTGACGCCACACCCGGGGGCAGGGTTAACTCAAATCCGACAAACAACCGATTTTGCGAAGTTGTCAGTCGATGAGTGACGACAGTCGCAACTGTGGGGGGTCGTTGTGTTTGCCCAGCTCAACCTGTAGCCGCGCGTTGCCGGCCGTGCGCTGACGCACGGGACCGGCGAGGATCCTCGAGCGATTCCGGCGGCAAGTCGGCCTGGAGCGTGGGCACCGTTCCAGTCCGGACGCCTTTTTTTCACCCCGCGACGCCGAATGCGGACTCCCCGGCGTGCATTCGATGAGTGACGTCGTGTTGCCACAAAAACCTATTTGTGTCGGCCACGGCGTGCCCCGCTGAGAAGGAAGTGCTGCGCGATGACCGAGACGGTGAAGGAAACTGCGTCGGACGGCAGGGTGTGGAGCCGCTGTCCGAGTTGCTCGACCTACCTGTACGCGAAGCGGTTGGACCGCAACAGCAAAGTCTGTCCAGAATGTGGGCATCACCTGCGGCTGACCCTCGACGAACGGCTCGCCCAGTTGCTCGACCCCGGCTCCCTGGCGCCGTTCGCGCCGGTGTTCGTCGATGCCGACCCGCTCGGGTTCGTCGACTCGCGGCCCTATCCGCAGCGGCTCGAGGCGGCCCGGCGCAAGACCGGCCGGCCCGAGGCCGTCGTCGCCGGGACGGCCCGCATCGGTGGTGAGCAGCTGGTGGTCGCCGCGCTCGACTTCGCCTTCATGGGCGGCAGCATCGGCACCGCCGTGGGCGACGTGCTCGTCGTAGCGGCCGAGGAGGCCCTGCGGCGGCGGCTCCCGCTGCTGATCATCTCCGCCTCGGGCGGCGCCCGGATGCAGGAGGGCTGCCTGTCGCTGATGCAGCTGGCCCGCACCGCTCAGGAGATTGCCAAGCTGCGCGAGGCGGGCGTCCTCGTGATCAACCTCAACACCGACGCGACGTTCGGCGGCGCGACGGCCTCGTTCTCGTCGCTCGGCGACATCATCATGGCCGAGCCGGGCAGCCTCATCGGCTTCGCTGGGCCGCAGGTGATCAGGCAGACCGTGCGCGAGGAGCTGCCGGCCGGTTTCCAGACCGCGGAGTTCCTGTTCGAGCACGGCATGGTCGACATCGTGGTGCCGCGGCAGAACCTCCGCGAGACCACGGCCCGGCTGTTGCGCGCGCATCGCCCGGCGTCCTCGCTGCACAGCGTCGGCGGTGGCCACGCGGGCGCCGCACCGGAGCGGACGGCGCACCCGGAGCCCGAGCGTGGCGCGGTGGACCCGTGGGAGGTGGTCACGCTGGCCCGCAACGTCGGCCGTCCGACCACCCTCGACTACATCGCCCAGATCTGCGACGACTTCGTCGAGCTGCACGGCGACCGCACGCACGCCGACGATGCCGCGATCGTGGGCGGGATCGCCCAGTTCCAGGGCCGCGCCGTGGTGGTCGTCGGGCACCAGAAGGGCCACGACACCGCCGAGATGGTGCGCCGTAACTTCGGCATGCCGCACCCGGAGGGCTACCGGAAGGCGATGCGGCTGATGCAGCACGCCGACCGGTTCGGGCTGCCGCTGCTCACCCTGGTCGACACCGCGGGCGCCTATCCCGGCCTGCAGGCGGAGGCCCGCGGGCAGGGCGGCGCGATCGCCGAGTGCATCGCCGCGATGTCGCGGCTGCGGGTGCCGGTGGTCAGCGTGGTGACGGGCGAGGGCGGCAGCGGCGGTGCGCTGGCTCTCGCGGTGGGCAACGTGGTGCTGATGCTCGAGAACAGCTACTACTCGGTGATCTCGCCCGAGGGTTGCTCGACGATCCTGTGGGGCACCGCGGCCAAGGCGTCGACGGCGGCGGCCGCGCTCCGGCTCACCGCACCGGACCTGCTGGACCTGGGCATCGTCGACGGCGTCGTCGACGAACCGGCCGGTGGCGCACACACCGACCCGTCGGCGACGGCCGACAACCTCGCCCGTGCCCTCGGCGCGGCGCTCGCCCAGCTGTCGCGGCTGAGCCCGGACGAGCTGGTCGCGGATCGCTACAGCCGGTTCCGCGCGTTCGGTCAGCTCGACGACGCGATCGGCGCCGGCCGGAGGGGCGCGGCATGACGGCGGCGCCCGTCGACGACCACGACCCGGCGGCGGACGAGCGGGTGAGCCTGGTCAGTCACCTGCGCGTCGAGGCCGCCGCCCTGGTCGACTCGCTGTCCGGGCGGGTGCACCGGGTGGAGGTGTCCGCGGGCGACTGCTCCATCGCGGTGGAGTGGGCGCCGGTCGCGAACGGCCAGCCGGCCGTACTGGCGGCCGCCGCCGAGGAGCTCGACGGCGAGGTGGTCGAGCTGCGGCCGGACACCCACGCGTTGCGCGCGCCGCTGGTCGGCTGCTTCTACCGCTGCCCGGGGCCCGACGCCGACCCGTTCGTCGAGGTCGGCGACCGCGTCGAGGCGGGTCAGACGGTCGCGATCATCGAGGCGATGAAGCTGATGAACGAGATCAAGGCCGACCGCGCGGGCCGGGTCGTCGCCATCCGCCCGGTGGACGGCCAGATGGTCGAGTTCGACGAGGTCCTCGTCGAGCTGTCCCCCGAGACCTACTGAGCGACGGGACGGTGAGATGACGTGTTCGAGAAGCTGCTGATCGCCAACCGTGGTGAGATCGCTCTGCGCGTGATCCGGGCCTGTCGTGAGCTCGGCGTCCGGACCGTCGCCGTGCACTCCGCGGCCGACAGCGACAGCCTGCCGGTCCGGCTGGCGGACGAGGCCGTGCTCGTCGGCCCGCCGCAGGCCGGCGCCAGCTACCTCAACATCCCGAACATCATCGGGGCGGCTCTGAAGACCGGAGCCGACGCGATCCACCCCGGCTACGGATTCCTCTCCGAGGATCCGTACTTCGCGGAGATCTGCGCCGACCACGGCATCACGTTCGTCGGACCGCCGCCGGAGGTCATGGAGTCGATGGGCGACAAGGCCGTGGCCCGCCGGCTGATGACCGAGGCCGGCCTGCCGCTGCTGCCGGGCACCCTCGACCCGGTACACACCTTCGACCAGGCCCGCGAGATCGCCGACGAGATCGGATACCCGCTGGTCATCAAGGCCGCCGCCGGCGGAGGTGGCCGCGGCATCACCGTCGTGGACCGGGCCGACGACCTCCGGCGGGCCTACCAGACCACCCGGGCGACCGCCCTCGCCGTCTTCCGCAACCGCGATGTGTACATCGAGCGGTACCTGCGCCGGGCCCGGCACGTCGAGATCCAGGTGCTGTGCGACGAGCACGGCGGGGCGGTGCACCTGGGGGAGCGGGACTGCTCGGTGCAGCGCCGGCACCAGAAGCTCGTGGAGGAGGCGCCGTCGCCGGCCGTGAGCCCGCAGCTGCGGGCCGAGCTCGGTGCGGCGGCACTGGCCGGCGCCCGCTCGATCGGCTATCGCGGCGCGGGCACGATGGAGTTCCTGCTCGACGACGACGGCCGGTTCTGGTTCATGGAGATGAACGCCCGGATCCAGGTCGAGCACCCGGTGACGGAGATGCTCAGCGGCATCGACCTGATCGCCGAGCAGATCGCGGTCGCCTCGGGCCGTCCGTTGTCGGTCAAGCAGGAGGACGTCCGGCTCGACGGGCACGCGATCGAGTGCCGGATCAACGCCGAGAACCCGGCTCAGGACTTCGCGCCGACGCCGGGCCGGCTCGAGGTCTTCCAGCCCGCCGCCGGTCCGTGGACCCGTGTGGACACCCACTGCCGGCCCGGCGACCTCGTCCCGCCGTACTACGACTCGCTGCTGGCCAAGCTCGTCGTGTGGGGCCCCACGCGCGACGCGGCGATCGACCGGCTCGATCGGGCCCTCGCCGAGTTCGAGGTCGCCGGCCCGGGCGTCCACACCACGATCGGCTTCCACCGCTGGGTGGTGAGCCACCCGGTGTTCCGCGCCGGCGAGGTCCACACCGACTTCCTGTCCCGCCACGATCCGGAGGAGATCTCATGACCAGTGCGCGACCGGCCGACGGCCCGGGCGGAGACCGTCGCACCGCGTTCGTGTTTCCCGGACAGGGCTCGCAGCGCGTCGGGATGGGACGGGACCTGCTCGAGCGGTACCCGGCGATCGTCGAACCGATCTTCCGCACCGCGGACGAGGCGCTCGGCTTCGAGCTGTCAGACCTGTGCTGGAACGGGCCCGAGGAGCGGCTGCGCAGCACCGAGATCACCCAGCCGGCCATTTTCGTCACGAGCCTGGCGGCGTTCCAGGTGCTGACGGCCGAGGTGCCGCGGCCCGACGTCGTGGCCGGTCACAGCCTCGGCGAGTACACCGCGCTGGTCGCGGCCGGAGTCCTGGACTGGCTCGACGCACTGGCGCTGGTCCGCCGGCGCGGCCTGCTGATGGCCGGCGTGCAGGCGACGACACCTGGCGCGATGGCGGCCGTGATCGGGCCGGCGGCGGAGCAGGTCGAGGACCTGTGCGCGGCCGCCCGCGACGCCAGTGGCGAGGTCGTCGAGGTGGCCAACTTCAACGACGACACCCAGACGGTGGTGTCGGGCACGGTCGCCGGCGTCGAGGCGTTCGGCGAGCGCCTGCGCGCCGAGCGGATCCCCGGCGCGAAGGTCGTCAGGCTCGACGTCGGAGCGCCGTTCCACTGCTCGCTGATGTCGGCGGTGGAGGACGAGTTCGCCGCCGACCTGGCCGAGGTCGAGTTCGCCGACCCGGCGGTCACGGTGGTGGCGAACACCACCGCGCTCCCGGTGACGACCGGCGAGGAGGCGCGGGCCGCGTTGCGGGCGCAGCTGGCCGGCTCGGTGCGCTGGCGGCAGAGCCTGACGACGATCGTCGGTCTCGGCGTCGAGACCTTCGTCGAGGTCGGCCCCGGCCGCGTCCTGTCCGGCCTGGGCCGCAGGAGCTACCCGGACCTGCCCAGCTACTCGACGGCGGACGCCCGCCGCACCGACCAGGCGATCGCGGCCCTGCTGCCGGTGACCACCGGATGACACCGTCCACGAAAGGGAGACCCATGCCCAAGGCGCAGATCGTCGGGACCGGCGGCTACCAGCCGGGCGAGCCGATCGACAACGCGATGATCGAGTCGATCGTCGGCCCGCTGCCGGAGGACGTCCTCGCCGGGGTGTCGATCCAGCAGCGGTACTGGATGATCGACCCGGCCACCGGCGAGCACCTCGACAGCAACTCCGGGATGGCGGTGAAGGCGGCCCGCTCGGCACTGGAGAGCGCCGGGCTGGAGGCCGCGCAGGTCGAGCTGATCATCGTCGCGACCGGGACCCCCGACTACCCGCTGCCGCCGGTGGCCAACCTCGTGCAGGAGGCGCTCGGCCTGGAGGAGTGCGCCACGATGGAGCTCCGGTCGGCGGGCTCGGGGCCGGTCCAGGCGCTCGACATCGCCAGGACGTGGATCGAACAGGGCCGCATCACGACCGCCCTGGTCATCGGCTCCGAGGCGATCTCGCCCGCGCTGGCTCCGGTGTTCCTCAAGACCGAGCCCGCGAAGATCCGGATGCGCGACCGCGTTCCGCTCTACATGTTCGGCGACGGCGCGGGCGCGATCGTCGTCCGGGCGGGCGAGGGCGAGGGCCTGCGGCAGGGGACGACGCGGGCGATCGGCGGCTCGCGCAAGGCCGGGATCCACGCGATCGGCGGCGGGACGCACGCGCCGATCCTCACCCAGCAGCGCTCCAAGCGCATGGTCGACCTGCGCGTCGACGTGGTCGGTGCCGGCGACTTCACCCCGGTCATGGTGACGAAGGCGCTGGCCGACAGCCTGGCCGCCGCGGACCTGGCCGCCGAGGACGCCGACTGGTGCCTCATCCCCGAGGGCAACGTCGGCTGGATGCTCGACTCGCTGAACGAGGCCGGGCTGCTGACGCCCGAGTGGCTGGCGCTGCAGGGCCGCATCTTCGACGACCTCGCCCAGACCGGCGCGTGCGGATGCGCGGCCGTGCCGCTCTTTCTCGACCACGCGTGGCGGACCGGCATGGTCAAGCCCGGCCAGAAGGTGCTGCTCATCGGCGTCGAGGCGACCAAGTGGATCTACGCCGGCATCGCCTGCGACTGGACCGCGGAAGCGCCGGCATGACCGGCTACGACGTCGTCGTCATCGGCAGCGGTCTGGGCGGCCTGTCCGCCGCCGCGCTGCTGGCCCGAGCCGGCCTGCACGTCGCGGTCGTCGAGCGCAACGAGCACCCGGGCGGCTACGCCCAGGTGTTCCGCCGCGGTGAGTACGTGTTCGACCCGGCCATCCACTTCACGCTGGACGCCGGGCCCGGCGGCTTCACGCCGAAGCTGCTCGAGCACGTCGGCGTGGCCGACCGGGTGCGGTTCGTGGCGTCGGAGCACACCTACCGCTCGTTCTTCCCGGACCTGACCTTCGACGCCATGCCCGGCCGCGACGCGTTCCTGCGCTCGCACCAGGAGCTGTTCCCCGCCGACTCCGATGGACTGGCCCGGCTGTTCGAGATGCGGCAGGCGATCTTCGCCCAGCTCGCGGCGCTGCCGCAGAAGGTCGGCCCGGACGGCCTGGAGGCGGCGATGGCCACCGCGCCGCTGGTCTTCCGGCACCGGATGTCCTCTGTCGAGGACGTGCTGAAGGAGTACCTGCGCGACTCGCGGACGGCGGCGGCAGTCGCCAGCATCTGGCCGTACGTCGGCTCGCCGCCGTCGCGGATGTCCTTCCTGCTGTTCAACCAGATGCTCGAGACGATGCACGCCGGCTGCTACTACCCGCTCGGCAGCTTCCAGACGGTGGTCGACGCGCTGGCGGCTGCCGTCGTCGAGAACGGCGGCGACGTGCTGCTCGGCGCCGCGGCGACGAAGATCGTCCTGCGCGAGGGCCGGGCCGCGGGCGTCGAGGTGGCGGGCGGCACAGTCCTGCCGGCCCGCGCCGTGGTGTCGAACGCCGACCCGCAGCACACCTTCGGCGAGCTGGTCGGATGGGACGCGACCGGTCCGAGCCTGCGCCGGCGGATCGGCCGCTACAAGCTGTCGCCGTCGGCCGTCGTGCTCTACGGCGTGCTCAACGCCGACCCGGACGCCCTCGGCCTGGTGCATGAGAGCTTCGTCTTCCCCAGCTGGGACCACGAGCGGACGTGGAGCGAGCTGCAGGCCGGCCGGCCGGGCGGCATCTGGGTGAGTGTGCCGACGCTGCTGGACCCGTCGCTGGCGCCGCCCGGCGTGCACCTGTGCGTGGTCACCGGCCTGGTGCCGGCGCGCGCCGACGGGTCGTGGCGAGCGGTGCGCGACGATGTCGCGGACCGGATGTTGCGCGACGTCGACGCGCTGATCCCGGGGCTGCGCGACGCCTTCGAGATCGTCGAGGTCGCCACCCCGGACACCCTGCACCGCTACACGAACAGCAGCGGTGGCGCCACGTACGGCTGGGAGAACATCCCGGCCCAGACGGCGAGCAAGCGGCTGGCGCACCGGACCCCGGTCGACGGCCTGTTCCTGTCCGGGCAGTGGGCCGAGGAGGGGACGTCGTCGCTGCGGGTTCTGACGTCGGGCCGGGCCACCGCGGCCATGGTGGCCGCCGACCTCGGGAGCCCCGGCACCGTCCCCGACCTGGGCGGCCCGTCCTTCTTGAACCTACCCGCGAGGGGATGACTGATGAAGCTCTCGAACAAGGTGGCGCTGGTGACCGGCGGCTCGCGGGGCATCGGCCGCGCCGTCTGCCTCCTGCTGGCCGCACAGGGCGCGTACGTCGCGGTCAACTACCGGTCGAGCCGGCCGCAGGCGGAAGAGGTCGTGGCCGAGATCGAGGCCGCGGGCGGCAAGGCCATCGCGGTCGCCGGTGACGTCGCCAGCCCGGCCGACGCCGTCGCCATGGTCGAACGGACCATCGCCGAGCTCGGCGGCCTGCACATCCTGGTGAACAACGCCGGTGTCGCCAAGGACGTGCTGATCTTCAACATGGAGCCCGACGACTGGCGCTCGGTCATGGAGACCAACTTCGGCGGGGTCTTCAACTGCACCAAGGCGGCGCTGTCGCACTTCATGTCGCAGCGCGAGGGCGTCGTGGTCAACGTCTCGTCGGTGATGGGCGAGCGCGGATGGGTCGGCCAGTCCAACTACGCCGCGTCGAAGGGCGCCATCAACGCCTTCACCCGCACCGCCGCGGTCGAGCTGGCCCGCTTCGGCATCCGGGTCAACTCCGTACTGCCCGGCTTCGCCCCAACCGACCTCGTCGCCGGCCTGGTCGAGAAGGGCGGCAAGGGCATCAAGAAGCAGCTGCCGATGCGCGACTTCGCCCGGATCGAGGACGTGGCGTCGACCATCGCGTTCCTCGCCGGGCCCGACTCCAGCTACATGACCGGCTCCGCCCTCACCGTCGACGGCGGAGGCAGCGCCCAGCTCGGCATCGGGCGGCCCGACTGACCCGCCGCCGCAGCACGGCACACCCCACCACGCACCACACACGAAGGAGCCGAACGTGACGAACGAAGAGATCTTCCTGGCGGTCCGCCCGGCGGTCGCCGAGGCCCTCGGTCTCGACGAGGACGAGGTGACGCCCGACGCCACGCTGCTGGACGAGCTGGGCGCGGAGTCGATCGACCTGCTCGACATCCTGTTCCGGCTGGAGCGGTCCACCGGCGTGAAGATCCAGGCCGCGGACCTCTCCCACCACGTCCAGGGCGGCATCCCGGACGAGGAGTTCGGCGACGAGGCGAACGACGTCATCACGCCGGTCGGCATGGAGCAACTGAAGAAGGTCATGCCGCAGATCGCCGGCATGGACCTCGACGGCAAGCTGCAGCCGGAGAAGGTCATGAGCTACTTCACCGTGCAGAACCTGACCGACCTGGTGGCGGCCCGTGCCGCGGCAGTCTCCGCCTGAGTTCGCCGGCCGGCCCGCGGCGCACTGCCGGGTCCGCGTCGGTGTCGACCTGGTCGACGTCGAGCGGCTGGAACGGCTGCTCGGCGCGAACCCGGGCGCGGCGGACGAGCTGTTCACCGTCGCCGAACAGGCCTACTGCGAGGGCAAGCGGCGACGCGTCGAGCACCTCGCGGCCCGGTTCGCCGCCAAGGAGGCGGTGCTGAAGGCGTTCGGCACCGGGCTCGGGCAGCGGATGCGGTGGACCGACGTCGAGATCGTGAACACCCCGCTCGGCCGGCCGACCGTGCGGCTCGACGGCGCGGTCGCCGCCCGGGCGCGCGAGCGCGGCGTCAGCGAGGTCGAGGTCTCGCTGACCCACACCGCCGGCCTGGCCATGGCGCAGGCCGTGGTCGTGAGCCGGACCGAGAGAAGGGACCAGGCGTGCGTTTCCACCTGATCGACCGCATCGACGAGTACGAGCCGCGCCGCAGCGTGCGCGGGCGCAAGGTCGTCTCCGGGGACGAGCCGGCCCTGGAGGACCACGGGGACGGCCCGGTGCTGGCGCCGCCGCTGTTGCTGGAGGCCATCTGCCAGGCCGGCACCTGGCTGATCATGCTCTCGACGGAGCGGCGGAAGCGGGCCGCGCTGTTGCAGATCGGCGACGTGCGCTTCGTCGGCGACGCGCGTCCCGGCGACGTCGTGGTCGTCGAGGGCATCGTCGAGGCGATGAACGACGAGACGGCGGTGCTGTCCGGAACCGCCAGCGTCGACGGCAAGCCCGTGGTCGACGCCGCCGACATCATGTGCGCGCTGATCGACGCCGACGATCTCGAGGCACCCGAGGACAGCGAGCGCCTGCTGCGCCAGCTGACCCGCGCATGAGGCCGCTGGACCGCCGGGTCGTCATCACCGGCGTCGGCGCGGTGACGCCGGTCGGCAACGACGCGCCGTCCACGTGGTCGGCGCTGCGGGCCGGCCGCAGCGGGGTCGGCCCGATCACCACGTTCGACGCCTCGACGTTCCCGGTTCGCATCGCCGGCATGGTGAAGGACTTCGACCCCGAGCAGCGGATCCCCGACCCGGAGCTGCGCCGGCACCTCTCGCGCCCGGGCGCGTTCGGCGTCGCGGCGGCCGCCGAGGCGCTGACCGACGCGGCGATCGACGACGAGACCTACCCGGCGCACCTGCGTGGGGTCAGTGTGGGCGCCACGTCCGGCCGGCCGTCGCTGGCCGAGCTGGCCGAGATCTTCCACCGCATCAAGGGCTCCATGCCGCTCTACCGGCAGCCGCCGGAGAACGTCTGGGAACGCGACCAGAACGTGCCGGCCGCGGCGATCGCCAGGCTGGCCGGCTGCGAGGGCCCCGTCGTGGGTGTGTCGACGGCGTGCACCGCTTCTGGTCACGCCATCGGCGAGGCGTACCGGCGGATCCAGGAGGGCGACGCGGACATGATGGTCGCCGGCGGCTACGACTCGCTCATCTCCTGGCTCGACGTGCTGGGCTTCTCGCTGCTCGGCGCGCTGACCACCGACCACGCGGACCGGCCCGAGCAGGCCTCGCGCCCGTTCAGCGCCGACCGGTCCGGCTTCGTGCTCGGCGAGGGCGCGGTCATGGTCGTGCTCGAGGACTACGAGGCGGCCCGGGCGCGCGGCGCGACCATCCACGCCGAGATCGTCGGCTATGCGGCCACGATGAACGCCTACCGGATGACCGACCCGCCACCGGACGGCGGCGGCGTCACCCTCGCCATGGTCCAGGCGCTCGACGACGCCGGTCTCGCGCCGGAGCAGGTCGGTTACATCGCCGCACACGGCACCTCGACGCCCGGCAACGACATCTGCGAGACCCGGGCGATCAAGGACGTGTTCGGCGCGCACGCGCCGAAGGTCGCCATCAGCTCGGCGAAGTCGATGGTCGGACACCTCACCGCGGCCGCCGCCGGCGTCGGGCTGATCGGCGCCCTCGGCGTGCTGCGCGAGAAGGTCGCGCCACCCACCATCAACCTCGACCATCCGGACCCGAAGCTCGACCTCGACTACGTCCCCAACACGTCCGCGGCGGTGGACACCGGCACGGCGATGGTCAACGCCTTCGCCTTCGGCGGCACCAACGCCTGCTTGATCGTGCAGGAGCTGACCACGTCATGACATCTGCTCTGATGACCCTGGACCGCGTGGTCGGCGTCGAACCCGGGCGCCGGGCCGAGGCGATCCGCAACGTGCCGAGCACGCTGGACCTCTTCGACAGCCACTTCCCTCGGTTCCCGGTGCTGCCCGGCGTGCTCATCCTGGGCACCCTCGGCGCGCTCGCGGAGCTGCTGTTGCGCGACACGACCCAGGCGACCTGGCGGCTGTCCGGCGCCGGTGGCGTCCGCTTCCGGCACTTCGTCCGGCCCGGCGACGTGCTCCGGCTCAGCGTCGAGCTGACCGAGCACGACGACGGCCTCGCCGTCTGCAAGGCCGAGGCCGGCGTCGACGCCACCCGCGTCACGACGGTGCGCCGGCTGCTGCTGGACCGCGTCGACGGAGGTGTGCCGTGCGCCGAGTAGCCGTCACCGGAATCGGCCTGGTCACCGCTCTGGGCACCGGGACCGACGAGACCTGGCAGGCGCTGGTGGCCGGCAAGAGCGCCGTCGACCACCTGCGCGGCTTCGACGCCGCGTCGCTGGACTCGCGGCTCGGCGCCGAGATCGCCGGCTTCGACCCGACGCCGTACGTGAAGCAGCGGCGGGCGCTGCGCAACATGACCCGCAACGACCAGCTGGCCGTCGCCGGAGCCGCGCTCGCGGTCCGCGACGCCGGTCTCGAGCTGGGCGAGGACGGGCCGCTCGACCCGGACCGGCTCGGGCTGTTCATCGGCGGCAACAAGGAGATCTCCGAGCCGTCGAAGGTGCTCGACGCCGTCCTGCTGGCCCGCAACGACGACGGCACGGCCGACCTGCGGCGGATGGGCACCGAGGGCGCCGCGCAGTTCTACCCGCTCTTCTACGTCGAAGGGTTGCAGGCCGCGGCCCTGTTCTACATCTCGCAGGCGCACGGGCTGCGTGGCACCAACACTTACTTCGCCGGCACCGGTGACGCCGGCGCCACCGCCGTCGGCCGGGCGTTCCGCGCTGTGCGCCGGGGCGAGGCGACGGTGGCCGTCGCCGGCGGGTTCGACGACCCGACGTCGTGGTGGAGCATGACGAAGCTGGACCCGCTGGGCGTCCTGACCGCCAGCAACGACCTGGGCGCCGGGGCCTTCCGCCCCTTCGACCGCGGTCACGACGGCGCCGTCACCGGCGAGGGCGCGGCCTTCGTCGTCCTCGAGGACCTGGACGCGGCCCGCAGCCGGGGCGCCACCGTCTACGCCGAGGTCACCGGGTTCGGTTCCGGGTTCGACGCGGGCGCCGTCGGGATGCCGGCGCGCGACGGGCGCGGCCTCGCGCACGCCATCCGAGCCGCCCTCGACGAGGCCGGCGTCGACCCGGCCGACGTCGACTACGTGGCCGCCGACGGCGCGGCCACGGCGACCGGCGACGCGGGCGAGGCCGCGGCGCTGCGGGCGGCGCTCGGGCCGGCCGCGGGCACGATCGCGGCCAGCAGCGTGAAGCCGGCCACCGGGAACCTGGTCGCCGGGGCCGGCCCGCTCAACGTCGCCGTCGCGGCGCTCACCTGCCACCACGCCACCGTCCCGCCGACCCTGAACCTCACCGACGTCGACCCGGCCTGCGAGGGCATCGACTGGGTGCCGCGCGAAGCCCGCAACCTGCCGGTCGGGCACGCGCTGGCGCTCAGCCGCGGGCTGGAAGGGCAGAACGTCGCGCTCGCGCTGCGGGCCGCGCCGTAGAACCCGGCAGCCGTGAAGTGACCACACGTACGAGGAGAGCATCGTGACGATCGCATCGCAGCAGCAGCCGGCCCGGGTCGCCGTCGTGAGCGTCGGCGCCATCACCTCCCAGGGCCCGACCGCCAGCGACCTGTGGCAGGGCGCGGAGAAGGGCCGGGTCGCCATCGGGCCGGTCCGCCACATGTCGATGGAGGGCTTCCGCACCGGCCTCGCCGGCGAGGTGCAGGACGAGCACCGGCCGCGCGGCCGGACCGGCTACCCGAACGGCTACCGCGACCGCGCCGTGGAGTTCGCGCTCGTCGCGGCCGAGGAGGCGATGTCGGCCAGCGGACTCGGCACCGACGACGTCCCGTCGGACCGGTGGGGCGTCGTCGTCGGCAGCTGCAACGCCGGGCTGATCAGCGGCCGGCACTGGTACCTCGAACGGATGCGCGGCGGCTCGGCCGATCCCGCACTGCTGATGTTCGTGCCGCCGCAGGCGATCGCCGAGGCGCTCGCGGGCAGGTACCGCATCAAGGGCCCCGCGCTGTCGGTGAACACGGCCTGCGCCGCCGGCGCCAACGCCATCGGCTACGCCGCCGAGCTGATCCGCTGGGGGGAGGCCGACGCCGTGCTCACCGGCGGCAGCGACGCGCTGTCGGACGTCCTGGTGGCCGGCTTCAACGCGTTGGAGTCGCTGTCGCCGGAGCCCGCGGCGCCGTACTCGCGCGACCGGCTCGGGCTGTCGCTCGGCGAGGGCAGCGGCATGCTCGTCCTGGTCCGCGAGGACCTCGCTCGCAAGCTGGGGCTGCCGGTGGTCGCCGAGGTGGCCGGCTACGGCCTGTCCGCCGACGGCTACGACGCCACGGCGCCGCACCCCGGCGGCCGCGGCGCGTCGCGCGCCATCCAGGCGGCGCTGCGGTCCGCCGGCGTGGCCGC
Organism: Jiangella alkaliphila; assembly: GCF_900105925.1. Lineage (NCBI taxonomy): Bacteria > Bacillati > Actinomycetota > Actinomycetes > Jiangellales > Jiangellaceae > Jiangella > Jiangella alkaliphila. The sequence goes on from NZ_LT629791.1 coordinate 1,567,901, forward strand.
GGACGAGGTCGGCTACGTGAACAGCCACGGCACCGGCACGGCGAAGAACGACCCGGCCGAGACCAAGGCGACCAAGCTCGGGCTCGGCGAGGCGGCCCACTCGGTCGCGGTGAGCAGCACGAAGTCGATGATCGGGCACCTGCTGGGCGCCGCCGGCGCGGTCGAGGCGATCGTGACGGTCCGGGCGCTGGAGGAGCAGACGGCGCCGCCGACGGCGAACTTCACCGAGCCCGACCCCGAGTGCGACCTGGACTACGTGCCGAACGTGTCGCGGCCGCTCGACACCTCCGTCGCGCTCTCGAACAACTTCGCCTTCGGCGGAGCGAACGCGTCACTCGTGCTGACCAGGAACCGCGCCTCGACCGCGCCGGTGCCGCGGCCGGACCGCGTCGTGGTCACCGGGGTCGGCGCGCTCACCCCGGCCGGCACCGGCCCGGCGGCGCTCTGGGACGCCTGGGCCGCCGAGCGCGACTGCACCATGCCCGAGCGTGACACCCGGGTCGCCCGCGTCGACGTCGACGTCAGCGAGTTCCTGACCGCCAAGCAGCGCCGCCGGATGGACCGGCTGGGCATTTTCGCGGTGATCTCCTCGCGGCTCGCGCTGGAGGCCGCCGGTCTGGACATCGACGACGACAACGCCGGGTCGATCGGGACGGTGCTGGGCACCGGCATCGGCCCGATGGAGGCGATGGAGGCGTTCTCGAGGCCGCTGTTCGAGGACGGGCCGCGTGCGGCCAGCCCCGCGGTCTTCCCCAACACCGTCTACAACGCGGCCACCGGTCAGGTGTCGATGCACGTGCGGGCGCTGGGCCCGACGTCGACCGTCACCACCGGGCACGCGGCGGGCGCGGCGGCGGTCGTGTACGCAGCCGACCTGCTCAAGCGCGACCAGGCGGCGGGCATGCTCGCCATCGCCGCCGACACGCTGACCGACGCGGTCGTGGACGGCTATCGCGACCTCTCCTCCGGCGGCCCGGACGGCTTCGCGGTCGCCGAGGCGGGCATCGCCGTGCTGCTCGAACGGCGGTCGGCGGCGCTCGCTCGCGGCGCCGCACCGCTGGCGGAGGTGCTCGGGTACGGCATCGCCGGCGACGGTATCGGCGTGGGCCGCTGGAGCCCGGGTGGCCGCGGGCTGGAGCGGGCGATGCGCCTCGCGATCGACCGGGCCGGCCTCGCGCCGTCCGACGTGACAGCCGTCTGGTCGTCGATCGCGGGACTCGACCGCGCCGACGACGCCGAGCGGGCGGCACTGCGCCGGCTGTTCGGGGACGCGGCCGGTACCGAGGGCCCGGCGATCCTGGCGCCGAAGAAGCTGATCGGCGAGCCGATCGGCGCCGGCGGAGCGCTGAACCTGGCGCTCGCCGTCGAGGCGTGGTCGCGCGGGCAGTACCGCGGGCCGGTGCTCGTCAACAGCTCGTCGCTCGGCGGCACGCACGTCTCGATCGTGCTGGCCCCGGCGTCGTGACGGGACGGGTCCGTCCGACCGAGCACCTGGTCGACGACGCCGACCCGGCGCTGGCGTACGGGCGGCTGCCCGGCGCCGGGCCCACGGTCGTGTACCTGCACGGGCTGGGCGCGCGCTGGCAGGTCTTCGCGCCCCTGATGCTGCGGCTGCGCGACGACGTCGACCAGCTGGCGCCCGACTTCCGCGGGCACGGCGGCTCCGGCCGGGCGCCGGAGCACTACGGCGCCGGCGACTTCGCGGCCGACACCGCCCGCTTCGTCCGGGCGACGGCGTCCGGCCAGGTCGTGGTCTACGGGCACTCGCTGGGCGGCTGGGTCGGTCTCGTGCTGGCCGCGTCGTACCCGTCCTTGGTGCACTCGCTGGTCGTGGCGGACTCGGCGATCTTCCCGGAGCGGCTGGACCCGAGCCTCGTGGTCGGCTACCTGGCCGACCTGCCGATCGCGCTGCGGTCCATGGCGAAGTCGCTGGACCAGCTCGACCCCGAGGTCATGGCGTCCTTCCGGGACGGCCGGATGCTGGCCGGCTTCGACCCGCACGAACTGCTGGCGCGGGTGCGCTGCCCTACCCTGCTCCTGCAGGGTGATCCCGAGCGCGGCGCGCTCATGGGCGACGACGACGTGTCCGACGCGTTGAAGCTGCTGCGCGGCGCCGGGCATGTCCGGCTGGACGGCCTGGGTCACGGCCTGCACGTCGAGGACGCCGAGCGGGTGGCCGCACAGGTGCGGACGTTCGTCTGCGGCGCACCCGGCCGCCGAGAGGGGTGAGCGTGGACGTCCTGGGGTTCGTCGTGATCGTGGTGGTGGGCTTCACCGCCGCCGCGGAGTTCGGCTCGTACGCGTTCGTGCACCCGGTGATCCGCCGGCTGCCGCCGGAGTACCACGTCCGCGTCGAGCAGGGCCTGCTCCGGACGTTCGGCATCGTCATGCCGCCGCTGATGACGGGGAGCCTGGTGCTCGCCATCACCAACGCGGCACGCGGCGGGACCGAGGGCGGCCCGCTGTGGCTGCGGGTGGCCGCCGCGGTGGCGTGGGGCCTCGGCATCGTGTCGACCGTTCTGGTGAACGTGCCGATCAACCTGGCCACGCTGCGCTGGGACCCGGACGCGCCGCCGGAGACCTGGCAGCGCACGCGGTCGCGGTGGGAGTGGTTCCAGGGGTTCCGCTCGTGGATGTACCTGGTCAGCTTCGTGCTGGTGGTCTGGGCCGCGACGTCCGCCTGAGCGGCCGCCGCGGCCCGGGCGGGGGCTGGATGAATGAGTCCAGTTCTCACTGGTCGGTAGGCGGTTGGCGCGTGGTGTTCGGCGGGTGAGGCCCGGCGGTCCTCACCCGGCGTGAGCGCACCTGACCCGCCGCGGGACCACATCGGGGCGCCGGCCCGGTCTCGATCCGGTCCTGACGCGGGTGAGGTGCACCCCACCAGGGTGAGGAGCGGGCGCCGGCGACCACCGCGTCTCCCGCCGTCCTGCGCCGCAAGCCGCGAGAACCTTGATCAAGGCGCGGTAGTTGCTGCCCTGGCGACAACAACCCCCGCCATGATCATTCGGACTCACTCCGGCATCCCCACCTCAGTGTGTGAGTTCGCTGCGTCGGGTGGGGTGGATCACTGTTGCTCTGGCGACAGCGACGCCGCCCGGCAAGCACAGCCCGCTCAAACTCGGTTCAAGTGTCGGAGTTTCGGGGACCGAGCTTCGCTAGGCGGTGCGCCCGCGCCGGGAGAGCCGGTCCTTCAGGCGGATGCCCTTCACCACCAGCCAGGCCATGGGCTTGGGCATGTTGCCCTTGGGGAGCATGCCGAGCTGGCGGGCGGCACCGAACTGGTCGGCCTCCTGCCAGCCCTCGACGATGCGCCCGTCCTTCAGGCGCACGATGCTGATGGACTCGAGGGTGACCGATCGGCCGGTGGCCGGGAACCCGTTGAAGAAGCCGTTGTGGGTTCCCGTGGAGCTCCAGCGGATGACGACGAAGTCGCCCTCGGCAATCAGTTCGTGAACGTCCATCGTGAAATCAGGGAGGCCGGTGCTGATGCGCCGCATGGCTTCGCGCATTCCCTCACGGCCGGCCGGCAGATCGCCTTCGCGGATCTGGTCGTGGAAGACGACGTCGTCGGCGACGACTTCTTCGGCCACCGCCCAGTCTCCTTTACCCCAGGCCTGCTCGAGATAGTTTGCGACAATAGCCTTGTTCTCTTCCGGGCTCATGGCATCTCTCTTTCCGTTCGGTGGCTCGTGCGGAGGGTCACGGCGTCGCCAGTGCGGGATGCCGTCGAGCGTCGAGTTCCAGCAGCGAGGGCGTCACCAGCGCGCCGACGGTGCGCAGGATGGTGGCGTTGGCGGCGGAGCCGAACCGGCTCTCCCACGACGCGGAGTCGCCCACCTGACGCGACGCCCACACCAGTAGCAGCGTCCGGGCGCGGCGGATGCGTTCGTACCCGCGCAGCGCCCCGAGCAGCCCGCCGCCGGCGGCCAGTTGCCGGCCCAGCACCACGGCGTCGGTCAGCGAGGCGCCGGCGCCCTGGCCGAGGTTGAACGTCATGGCGTGCGCGGCGTCGCCGAGCGTCGTGATGCGGTCGGTGCCCCAGCGCCGCCGCGGTGCCTGGTCGTAGGTGTCGCGACGGCGGATGCCGCCGGCCGGCGTGGCCTCGACCAGCGCCGCGGCGGTGGGGTGCCAGTCGCGCACGAAGCTCGCCAGAGCGTCCGCTTCGCCCAGTGCGTCGCCGGCCGGGCCCTGGGCGCTGTTGCGGACGAACCACCAGCAGACCTTGCCGCCGTCGAGGTGGAAGAACGCGAACCGGGCGCCCTTGCCGTGCAGGATGCGGAAGACGCCGTCGGGCGCGCCGCCGTCGTCGTCGGCGATGCCGAACCAGTGGGCGTAGCCGGGGTGCCGGGGCGCCGCCTTCGGGTGCAACCCGCCGCGGACCACCGACTTCAGGCCGTCGGCGCCGACCAGCAGGTCGCCCCGCTCGGTGTGGCCGTCGGTGAAGACCGCGGTGACGCCGCGGCCGTCCTGCTCGACGCTGGACAGTGTGGCGCCGAGCCGCAGGCTGTCGGTGCCCAGCTCGTCGTGGAGCGCGGCGATGAGGTCGGTGCGACGCAGCGCGATGGGCACCGCGCCGATGGCTCGGCCGCGCTTTCCGACGTCGAGGCCGTTGAGCACGCGGCCGCGGGTGTCGCACATCTCGAACCGCTCGACCGGGTGGCCGATCTTGGCCGCGGCGTCGCCGACGCCGAGGTCGCCGAGCGACAGCACGCCCGCGTACCAGAGCACGTAGCAGCCGCCGACCTGGGCGGCCGCCAGCGACGGCGCACGCTCGAAGACGACGCTCTCGTATCCGGCGCGGCGCAACGCGATGCCGGTGGCGGCGCCGCCGACTCCGCCGCCGATGACGAGGGCTCGCCGGCCGTTCTTCCGCATGTCGCCTCCGCCGTGAAATGGTGTCGAGAGAGTGCCAGATTTCCACCGATTCGTGCTGATCCAAGCCAAGCATCGGTGGCGGCGAAGGTCAATATGTGCCGCGTGACAGTCGGGTAAAGGGGAGGTGAAGCCGATATTCGGCGGTAATGCGGAGTGCCGCAGAGAAAGCAGGCCGAAATGGCGCGTCCGGGTCAATCTAATGGCTCGGACGCGCTCTTCTCGGGACCTTCTTCGGTCAGGCGGTCAATAGGCCGATACCCAGGGTCGCCAGGCCCGCCGTCAGGGACAGCGCGCCCAGCCAGATCAGCCAGACGAGCCGGTTGGGGGTGGTGCGGTCCTTGCCCATGGACGAGAAGAAGAACCCGGCCGGCATCAGGATGGCCGCCGCCGGGACGCCGCCGCGGGCGATCCAGGCGGCCGCTCCCTCGAGTGTGGTGGCGTCGGTGAGGACCGCCGTGATGAGGCCGAGCGTGATGAACATCCCGGCGTGTCCGTGTCCGGCGCGGGCGAAGGACTGCTGGAACGGGGTGGCCGGCAGGTCCCCGCGGGCCAGCCGCATCAGGAATATGCCACCGGTCTCGACGGTGATGGCGGTGAGCAGCAGGATGCCCGACAAGGTGGTGGCTTCGGAGCTGAGCTCGAGCATGGCGACCTTCCAGGTCAGTTTTCTGACACTGTTATGTAACAACGTTAGGCTACACTCCGTCAAGTGGGTAGGCCGCGACTGCACGACGAAGCCCTGCGCGACCGGCTGCTGAGCAGCGCGGCCGCGACCGTGACCTCGACAGGGGTCCGGTCGCTGAGCCTGCGCGCCCTGGCCACCCAGGCGCGGACGTCCACGGCGGCGGTGTACTCGCTGTTCGGGGGCAAGCCGGGACTGGTGACGGCGGTCTACCAGCGCGCGTTCACGCGGTTCGGCGAGCAGCTGGCGCTGGCCGGGGTGAGCGACGACCCGGTCGAGGACATCGTCCGGCTCGGTCTGGCCTACCGCGACGGAGCGCTGGCCGACCCGAACGGCTACCTGATCATGTTCGGCGACGAGGTCCGTCCGTCAGAGGTCGAGCCCGAGGTGGCGCGGGCCGGCGCCAGCACCTTCGAGCCGCTGCTCGACGCCGTCCGCCGGGCGGTCCGGGCCGGAGCGTTCCCGGCCTCGCCGCCGCCCGAGTCGATCGCCACCGCGCTGTGGGCCAACGTCCACGGCCTGGTGTCGCTGGAGCTGGGCGACATGATGCCGCCCAGCGCCGGTGATGCGGCCGGCCTGTTCGTGACCGCCGTCCGCGCCAACGTCGCCGGCTGGGTGGCGATGGCGGGCCGGCCGGACCGGTAGCGGCTCAGCCGCCGGTGGGCGTCGGGGTGGGGGTCGGCGTCGGTGTCGGGGTTGCGGTGTCGTTGCGCACCTCGTACCGGACGTCGTTGCCGTCGACGTCGGTGGCGGTGACCGTGAGGCCGACCTGCTCGCCGTCGACCGTCGCCGTGCAGTGCACCGACGCGTCCACCTCGCCGGCGAGGTCGCCGTCGCAGCTGACGGACTCGACCGGCTGGCCGGCCTGCTCCTCCATCAGCTGCTCGACCGCGCTCTCGAGGTCGGAACGGGGCACGGACCGGTCGCCTAGCGCGGTGCACCCGGCCAGGGCGGCGGCGAGAGCGGCGGCGGCCAGTGCGGCCGGAAGGCGACGAGACATCATGGTCATTGTTCCAGTGCTCGGGCTGGCCGCACAGAGTTGAGTGGAATAGGCTCAACTCTGTCGCGGTTGGCTTCAGAAGAGACCGAACACACCGAACAGCGGGGAGATCGATGTCCGACCAGCTCACCACCAAGGCTCAGGAGGCGCTGTCCGTCGCCGTGCGCAGCGCCGCGACCGCGGGCAATCCGGCCGTCGAGCCGGTGCACGTGCTGCGTGCGCTGCTCATCCAGTCCGGTGGGCTGACCGGGCCGCTGCTCGAGGCGGCCGGCGCCGACCTCGCCGCCGTCCGGCGCGACGTCGACGCCGCGTTCGAGGGGCTGCCCAAGGCGGCCGGCTCGACGGTCGCGTCGCCGAACCTCGCCCGTACCACGTACGCCGTGCTGTCGCACGCCGGCGAGGTGGCCCGCGAGCTCGACGACCAGTACGTCTCCACCGAGCACCTCGTGGTGGGGTTGGCGCACGTGCCTTCGCCGGTGCGCGACCTGCTGGCAAAGCACGACGTCACGGCCGAGAAGGTGCGCGCGGCGTTCGCCGAGGTGCGCGGCTCGGCCCGGGTCACCAGCCCCGACCCCGAGGGCAGTTACGACGCGCTGAACAAGTACGGCGTCGACCTCACCGAGCGGGCCCGCGAGGGCCGGATCGACCCCGTCATCGGGCGCGACTCCGAGATCCGCCGCGTCGTCCAGGTGCTGTCGCGGCGCACCAAGAACAACCCCGTCCTCATCGGCGAGCCCGGCGTCGGCAAGACCGCCGTCGTCGAGGGCCTGGCCCAGCGCATGGTGGCCGGCGACGTCCCCGAGTCGCTGCGCGGCAAGCGGCTGGTGTCGCTCGACATGGGCGCCATGCTGGCCGGCGCGAAGTACCGCGGTGAGTTCGAGGAGCGGCTGAAGGCCGTCCTCGACGAGATCAAGGCCAGCGACGGCCAGGTCGTCACGTTCATCGACGAGCTGCACACCGTCGTGGGCGCCGGCGCCACCGGCGACTCCGCGATGGACGCCGGCAACATGCTCAAGCCGATGCTGGCCCGCGGCGAGTTGCGCATGGTCGGCGCCACGACGCTCGACGAGTACCGCGAGCGCATCGAGAAGGACGCCGCCCTCGAGCGCCGCTTCCAGCAGGTCTACGTCGGCGAGCCCAGCGTCGAGGACACCATCGCGATCCTGCGCGGGCTGCGCGAGCGCTACGAGGCGCACCACAAGGTGCAGATCGCCGACGCCGCGCTGGTCGCCGCCGCCGCGCTCTCGCACCGTTACATTACCGGCCGCCAGCTGCCCGACAAGGCCATCGACCTCGTCGACGAGGCCGCGTCGCGGCTGCGCATGGAGATCGACTCCTCGCCGGTCGAGATCGACACGCTGCGCCGTCAGGTCGACCGCCTCAAAATGGAGGAGCTGGCCCTCGACAAGGAGCACGACGCCGCCTCGCGCGAGCGGCTCGCGTCGCTGCAGGCCGAGCTGGCCGACCGTGAGGAGGAGCTGCGCGCTCTCGAGGCCCGCTGGGAGCAGGAGAAGGCCGGGCTGAACCGCGTCGGCGCGCTCAAGGAGCAGATCGACGAGCTGCGCGGCCAGGCCGAGCGCTCGCAGCGCGAGGGCGACCTCGCCGGCGCCAGCGAGCTGCTGTACGGCCGCATCCCCGAGCTGGAGAAGGAGCTCGTTGCCGCCAGCGAGGCCGCCGACGCCCAGGCCGCGACCACCACCATGGTCAAGGAGGAGGTCGGCCCCGACGACGTCGCCGACGTCGTGGCGGCCTGGACCGGCATCCCGGCCGGCCGGCTGCTCGAGGGCGAGACCGAGAAGCTGCTGCGCATGGAGGATGAGCTGGGCAGCCGGGTCATCGGTCAGCGCACCGCGGTCACCGCGGTCTCCGATGCCGTCCGCCGGTCCCGCGCCGGCATCTCCGACCCCGACCGGCCCACCGGCTCGTTCGTCTTCCTCGGCCCGACCGGGGTCGGCAAGACCGAGCTGGCCAAGGCGCTCGCGGAGTTCCTCTTCGACGACGAGCGCGCCATGGTCCGCATCGACATGAGCGAGTACAGCGAGAAGCACAGCGTCGCGCGGCTGGTCGGCGCCCCGCCCGGCTACGTCGGTTACGAGGAGGGCGGCCAGCTCACCGAGGCGGTCCGCCGCCGCCCGTACTCCGTCGTGCTGCTCGACGAGGTCGAGAAGGCGCACCCCGAGGTCTTCGACATCCTGCTGCAGGTGCTCGACGACGGCCGCATGACCGACGGCCAGGGCCGCACGGTCGACTTCCGCAACGTCATCCTCATCCTGACGTCGAACCTCGGCTCGGTGTTCCTCGCCGACCCGGCGCTGGACGAGAAGGCCAAGCGCGACGCCGTCATGGAGATCGTGCGGGCGGCGTTCAAGCCCGAGTTCCTCAACCGCATCGACGACATCGTGATGTTCGAGCCGCTCGGCACCGGCGAGCTGGCCCGCATCGTCGACCTCCAGGTCGTGAAGCTGGCCCAGCGGCTGGCCGACCGGCGCCTGGCGCTGCGGGTCACCGACAGCGCGAAGGAGTGGCTGGCCCTGACCGGCTACGACCCGGTCTACGGCGCCCGGCCGCTGCGCCGGCTGGTGCAGACGGCCATCGGCGACCAGCTGGCGAAGGAGATCCTCGCCGGCGAGGTCCGCGACGGCGACACCGTCGTCGTCGACCTCGACGAAGGCGCCGACAAGCTCAGCGTCCGCCCCGCCTGACGCGGGCAGGGAGGGGGCGGAGGAGGCGGAGCCGGCGTCAAGAGCGCACGCGGCATGCTTCACCGCCGCGAAGCGGAGCCGGCGCAGCCTCCTCCGCCCCCTCCCTAGATCAGGCAGGGGAGCCGGCGCGGCCGCGGCGCCAGTAGCCGAAGGCATGCAGCCGGTCGCGCTCGACGCCGCGTTCGATCGAGGCGAAGCGGCGGATGGCGCGCACCTCGCCCGCCTCGCCGGCCACCCACACGTCGACGGCGCCGCCGGGCCAGGGGAGCGACCGGACCGCGCGCTCGAGCGCGCCGGTCGTCCCGGCCGCGGCGCCGTCGCGGTGCAGCCAGGTGACCCGCAGGTCCGCGGCCGACTCCAGCGGCAGCTCCTCGCCGGCGTCGGCCACCTCGACGACGGCGTGCATCGGCAGCCCGGCGGGCGCGGCCTCGGCCAGGGCCGCCAGTGCCGGCAGGCCGGTCTCGTCGGTCGCCATGACCACGGCGTCAGCGGCCGGCGACGGCACGGCGTGCGGCCGCGGGCCGGTGAAGTCGAGCGCGTCGCCGGGGGCCGCCGCCCGCGCCCAGCGGACGAACAGCCCGTCGCCGTGCAGGACGACGTCGAGGTCGATCAGCCCGGACGCCGGGTCGGCGCGGCGGATCGTGTACGTGCGGCTGGCCGGCCGCGCTCCGCTGAGCGCGTCCGCGCCACCAGCCGGCGGCGACAGCCGCAGTACCTGGTTCGGGCAGGACGGGTCCAGCGGCAGGTGCGGCTCCTCGACCTGGACGGTCAGCCGGAGCATCGCCGGGGTGAGCGGCGCGACGGCCATGACCCGGAGCCGGCCGGACGACCCGCGGCCGGGTGCGGATCCGGCGGTCATGCCCGCATCGTAAGACCGCCCCCGCGGCCGGTCGGCTGCGGGGGCGGTCGGAGGTTCTTCGGCTTCAGTCGAACTCGCCGGCCTTCGCGCCCATCACGAATGCCGACCACTCACCAGCGGTGAACTTGAGAATTCCACCGTTGGGATTCTTGCTGTCGCGCACTGCCATGCCACCGTTCGACAGCGGCGTGATCTCGACGCACTGTCCACCGTCGCCGTTGCTGTAGCTGGACTTGCGCCACACGGCGCCGGCCAGCTCCGACACCTCGCTCATAATTCCTCCATGACTTGGCGGATCAGATCCGCCGATTCATCTGGTGACAACGCCTGGGCCCGGAGCACATCCATCCGGTCCACGGCATCGCCCACGACTCCGCTGTCCGTCATGAGGTGACCCCCGGTGGGGCCCTCGTAGTACAACACCGGCTGCCCGTTCAGGCGGTCGAAGATCGTCATTTGTCCGTTCAGCGCGGCATGTGCTCCCGCGACGAATGGCATCACCTGAATGGTGATATGCCGCATCTCGGCCATTTTGAGCAGGTGCTGGAGTTGATCTCTCATGACGTCCGGTCCGCCGATCATGCGGCGGAGCGCGGCCTCGTCGATCACCGCTCGGAGCCTCGGTGGATCATCGCGGCGCAAGATCTCTTGCCGTCGAATCCGGGCTTCGACCTGTGTGTCGACGTGGTTGTCATAGGCCATCCTGACGCCCGCCAGGAGCTCACGTGCATACGCCTGTGTCTGCAGGAGTCCGGGCGGAAAGGTCTGTTCGTACGTGTGGATCGACTTGGCCCGTTCTTCCTCCTCGATGAACCCTCGATACTTCGCGGGCACCGACTCGCGGCTCACCATCTTCCATGCACGGACGAGGAGGCCGTCGGTTCCCAGGATCTCATCGCATCGTTCCGCAAACTCTCGCTGCGGAGGCCGCTGCGCAGTTTCCACATTAGCGACGGCTCCGCGCGAGTAGTTGAGCTTTTCCGCCAACTGTTCTTGGGTCAGACCGGCACGGTGACGCGCCCGCGCCAGCTCACCACCGAAAAAGGCGGCCGCGGAATCCGGATCATGGTCTGTCACGGCATCTCCAGGCGATGTCACAAAGTCGCGGGCGGCGTCACAGGTGGGGGGCGTGACACCCAAATTGTTCCCGCCGGTGGCTCAGATCATGCACGATACTTCGCCAAGGGCAACGGCGCAGCGTTTCGGCTGATCCGAGCCGTGGCGAAGCGTTGCCAGGCCCCGGTCCGCGGACCGTCCAGAACGGGCGCGGACGAGCCCGGAGCACGGGCCCTGAGAAGGCCCGGCACGACGGAGGAGAGATGTCCCGCTTCACGGCCCGAGCGCACGGGTACGGCCTCGTCGACTGGACCGCTGACGAGGTGGACGCCTACGCCTCACGCCTGCTGCGCGACCACGTTCCGGGCCGCCGCTGGATGCCGCATCGTTCGTCGTCGTGCCGCGAGTGCGGAGAGAGCTGGCCGTGCCCGGCCGCGGCGTGGGCCGGCCAGTGGAGCCACGGCGTGACCCGTACCGAACCGCGCTCGCGGTTCTGACTTCGGTGAGTGAGATGACCTCGACCCTCGTTGTCCTTGCCCTGCCCCTGCTTTGGGGCGTCTGCGAGCTCATCTCGCGTGAGCGTCGCCGGCACCATTCGTGACCAGCGGCGTGCCCGGCGAGACGCGGTTGCGGGTCCGGACCGCCCGGGCCACCCGGTCGATCGGGTGCGCGGTCATGGCGAACGCCTGGACCGACGCGACGCCGTCGACGCCGAAGTGGTAGCGGATGGCCTCGCCCACGGGCGCGTAGCCGGTGCCGCCGGCGATCCGCAGCGTGTGGTCGTCGACGACGGCGAGCCGCATGGGCTCCTCGGTGGGATCGCGGTCGGTCGGATCGAGCAGGTAGAGCCGGCCGGCGAGGTCGACGATGTCGAACACCCGCCACATGCTGGCGAACCGCCCGGTGAAGCGGGACAGGTCGGCCGGTGACGGCGCCAGCTGCGGGCTCGCGGTCTGGGCCAGGTTCACCAGCTTGATCAGCCCGTCGGCGAGCATGAGCGCCGGCCCGTCGATCGCGTTGGTGAGCACCGAGACGGCCAGCCGCCCGGCCGGGTCGAACGACGTCCGGGTGATGTGGCCCGGATAGCCGCCTCCGTGCCCGAACACCAGCCGGTCGCCGATCATCGCCCGGCCGAACCCGAGGCCGTACTCGGCGTCGCCGCGGCCCTCGACCTTCCACTCCGCCCGCTGCATGAGCCGCTTCGTCGCGTCGGACACCAGCCGGGTGTCGCCGTGGAAGTGCGCCGCGACATAGTGCACGAGGTCCTCGGCGGTGCTGAAGAAGCCGGTGGCGGCGGCCATCGCGGCGGTGTCGACGTGGTCGATCGGGATGCGCCGGTCGGCGTAGGACAGCGCGGTGTAGCCGGTGGCGTAGTCGCCGGCCCGGGCCGGGTCGTACTCGGGGCCGGTGTTGTCCAGCGACAGCGCCTCGACGATGTTCTCGTGCACGAACGCGTTGTACGGCTGCCCGGAGGCGGCGGCGACGATCAGGCCCAGCATCGAGTAGCCGATGTTGGAGTACTTGAACCGCTCGTTCGCGGGCAGCACGCCGGCGCCGTCGTCGAGCAGGATGGCGCGCAGCCGGTCCTCGTCGGGGAACGCGTGCGCCAGCTGCCAGAAGTCGCCATCGCGGCTGTCGCGGACCACGCCGCCGCCGTGGGCGAGCAGCTCGCGCACCGTCACCGGGGCCAGCGGGGTGTCGCGCAGGAACGGCAGCCAGTGCACCGCCTGGTCGTCCAGACGCAGCTGGTCGTGCTCGGCCAGCTGCAGCACCGCGGTGGCCGTGAACGTCTTCGAGTGCGACGCGATGCGGAACAGGTGCTGCGGTGTCAGTGCGACGCCGTGCTCGACGTCGGCGAGCCCGTGCGCGCTCGACAACAGCAGCTTGTCCTCGTGGAGGACGGCCGCCTGGACGCCGGGGATGCGGTCGTACTGCTGCCGGAACGCGACCCACGTGTCGAAGTAGCGGGTCGCGTCGGCCACGGCTGGATGGGAAAGATCGCTCACGAATCCTGACCTTATCGACCGCAATGACCGAAGTGGGACCATGATCGTCGCGATCTATGCGATTCGGGCGCCGGGTCTCGCATCGTGGTCGGCGGCGTACTCTTCCGCCCATGGCTACGGCACTCGTCACCGGACCCACCGCGGGCATCGGGCTGGCCTTCGTCCGGGCGCTCGCCGCCCGGGGCCACGACGTCGTCCTCGTGTCGCGCGACGAGGCCCGGCTGGAGGCCGTCGCCGCCGAGCTGCGCGGCGCCTACGGCGTGGGTGCCGAGGTGCTGCCGGCCGACCTCGCCGCCGACACCGAGGCGGTCGAGAAGCGGCTGCGCGCGGTGGAGCGCCCGGTCGACCTGCTGGTCAACAACGCCGGCTTCGCGCTGCGCAGCCGGTTCCTCACCAACGACGTCGCCGACGAGGAGTACCTGCTCGACGTGCTGGTGCGGGCGGTGCTGCGGCTGACGCACGCCGCGCTGCCCGGCATGGTCGAGCGTGGCCGCGGCGCCGTCGTCAACGTCAGCTCGGTGGCCGGCTGGGTGCCGCGCAGCACGTACAGCGCGGCGAAGGCCTGGGTGACGGCGTTCAGCGTGGGCCTCACGCCCCAGTTGCGCGGCACCGGCGTCCAGGTCATGGCGCTCGCGCCGGGCTTCGTCCGCACCGAGTTCCACGACCGCGCACAGCAGGACATGTCCAGCCTGCCGTCGTGGATGTGGCTCGACGCCGACGCGGTGGTCACCGCCGGGCTGAAGGACCTGCGGCAGGGGAAGGTCGTGTCGGTGCCCGGGACGATGTACAAGGCCGCGGCCGCAGTGCTGCCGCGGCTGCCCCGGCGGCTGGTGCTCGGGCTCGGGCAGCGCCACCCCGCCGGCCGTCGCCGCTGATCAGCGCGCAGCACTGACGCCCTGTGGAGGTCTGCCGTCCAAAGCGACGGCAGAGCACCATCGCGCGATGGAGGTCTGCCGTCTGATGCGACAGCAGACCTCCAACGGGGCCGGCAGGGCGGTGCGGGTCAGGCGATCGCGCGAGTATCGGTCATCCGGGCAGTGCGGCGATCGTCTCGGCCAGAGCCGCCGCGACGTCCTCGCCGGCGGCCGGAGTGCGTACCGGCCAGCCGCGGGCCGTCGCCGACCGGGCCCAGAAGTCCACCGGCCCGACGCCCGGCACGGTGGCGCCCGTGTGCAGGTAGGCGCACGGCGCGTCGGGCCAGTCCGGCGCGGGCGGCAGCCGCTCGGTCCAGAAGTCGTGGTCGCCGGGGTGCGCGGCCTCGGGCGGCCACCCTGCGCCGCTCGCGTGCAGCGCCTCGTGCGCGGCGTCGGCGGCGGCTCCGTCGGCCGCGCGGAGCAGGTCCAGGTGCGACGGCGCGCCCGGCCGCGGCAGGGTCGCGTCGGCGAACACGTAACCCCCGACGCGGCGCCCGGCCGCTCGCTGGGCGCGGGCCAGCGCCGGCAGCAGCGGACCCGCGGTGCCGTGCGCGACGAGGACCAGCGGCGACGCGGGCGCGGCCGCCAGCAGCCGGCGCGCGGCGTCGGCCAGCCAGCTGACCGCGTACGGGCGGCGGTCCGCGACCGGCGACGCGACGACGACGGGGTACGGCGCGCGCGTGGGTGCCGGCCCGCCGTCCCAGGGGCCGAGCGGGCCGGACACGACGACGACGGCTCCGGGCTGCACGCTGCACAGCCTGCCGTACGCTCGTGCCTCGTGAGTGCCTGGGATGAGCTGCGCCGCCACATCGTCGAGAAGGCCGTCGTGCACGGCCGGGTCGTCCTGTCGTCGGGCAAGGAGGCCGACTACTACGTCGACCTGCGCCGCATCACGCTCGACGGCGCCGCCGCGCCGCTGGTCGGGCTGGTGATGCGCGACCTCACCGCCGATCTCTCCTTCGACGCGGCCGGCGGGCTCACGCTCGGCGCCGACCCGGTCGCAACTTCGATGCTGCACGCCGCCTCGGCCGCCGGGCAGCGGCTGGACGCGTTCGTCGTCCGCAAGGACGCCAAGCAGCATGGCCTGCGCCGCCGCATCGAGGGCCCCGACGTCGCCGGCCGCCGCGTGCTCGCCGTCGAGGACACGTCCACCACCGGCGGCAGCGTGCTGACCGCCGTCGAGGCGCTGCGCGAGGCCGGCGCCGACGTGGTCGCCGTCGCCGTGATCGTCGACCGCGACACCGGCTCGCGCGAGCGCATCGAGGCCGCCGGGCTGGAGTACCGGGCCGCCTATTCCCACGCCGACCTCGGTCTCTAGGGCTCGATGGTCGCCGGGCGCGGCGGATACCACTGCCCGTCCAGCAGTTGTCGGTCGCCCAGCGGCTCGTCGAGTTGGACGGTCAACGGCGCCGACGGACTGCCCGGGCAGGTGTTCCCGCCGGGTGGCTGCGGCTCGAGGCGGGTGGTGATCACGACGGTATCGGCGTGGTACTCCACGATCGGCTCGGTCAGCCGGTCCGCGGGCGACTGGCCGCTGGAGCACTCGTCCGAGTTGACGTTGATGTCGACCGACGTGGTGTCGGGTTCCGGCGCGGTGCGCAGCGTCCACCACCCCGGCATGAGGCCGTCGCTGAAGTAGCGTTGCGGCTCACAACCACCGCCGCCGCCTTCGTAGGCCCAACTGCCGTCCGCTGCCCGGGCGTAGATGGCCGTCGACAGTTCGCCGCCCAGGTTTCGTGCTTCCTCGGTGTCCTTCATCCAGATCAGCAGATAGGCCCTCGAGCCGACCTGGCCGATCAGCGTCCAGCTGTCGATCAGCCGGGCCGCGATGGATGGCCGTGCGGTGGTCCGTACGGCGGTGCCGAGGTCGCTCTCCGGGTCCAGCTCCGGCCGCTCGGTGAGCAGCACGGGGTCGAACAGAGGCCAGCCGTTGTACATGTTGCACGTCACCAGGTCGGACGCGACCTCGGCGGGGGTGCTGGCGGCGGGCTCGGGCTCGGCGTCGCCGGCGACCGGGACCAGGCCCCGTCCGGCGAACCCGGCCACGACGCCGACGGCGAGCACCACCGCCGCTCCTGCCAGCCGTCGCCGTCGCCGCTGGACCAGTCCGGCGCGGGTGACGGTGTCGGCGAGGTCGTCGCCAGAGGGGGCGGCGCCCGCGCGGTCGGACAGCGTGGCGCGCAGCGCGGTCTCGAGATCGGTGTCAGACACGGGTCCACTCCTTCCGCAGCGTCGCCAGGGCCCGCGACGCGTTCGACCGGACCGTCGACGGGGTGCTGCCCATCAGCTCGGCGATGCGGGCGTCGTCGAGGTCCTCGTAGAACCGCAGCACCAGCACCGCCCGCTGCACCCGCGGCAGCCCGGCCAGCGCGGTCCACATGACCGACCGCTCGGCCTGCTGGTCGCTGTGGTCGAGCTGCGCGGTGGCGGGCAGCTCGGACGGCGCCGTCGGGGCCTCGGTGGAGCTGCGCCGCCGCTTGCCGTCGACGAAGGCGTTGACGACCATGCGGCACACGTAGGCGTCGGGCTGTCGGCCCGGCTGACCCGCCGCCACTGCCGGAACGCCCGCAGCAACGCCGTCTGGACGACGTCCTCGGCGAGGTGGGCGTCGCCGGTCAGCAGGTACGCCAGACGCAGCAGCGGCTGCCGCCGGGTGACCACGTACTCGTGGAAGTCCACGCCCATACCCCTCAGACGTAGGAGGACGGCCGATCCGCTGCATCGTCCGTCCGGAGCGAATCTCCCACACCGCCCACATGGGCGCCTGCCGGTCGGTACATTTGCCGCCGTTCCCCTGCGTGACAACACGCATACCCCTCTGTCAAGGAATCAGACGAACCATGCGAAAGCTCGGAATTTCTGCGCTTGTGGCCGCCACCCTGTTCCTCGCCGCGTGCGGGGGTGACGACGAGTCGGGCGACGACGCGACGACCACCCCCGACGAGACCGCCGCCGCCGAGGAGACGCCCGCCGACGACGCCACCGACGACGCCGCCGCCGAGGAGGAGGGCGGCGAGTCCGGCGCCTCCGGCCTGCAGACCGCACTGCTGGCGGCCGAGGACCTCCCCGACGGCGCGACGGTGTCCGCGTTCGACGTCGCCCAGCTGAGCAGCGCCGGCGAGAGCATGGCGCAGCTGCTGGAGGGCGTCACCTACGAGCCGGCCGACTGCCAGTCCTATGACACCAACCCGCTGCAGAAGGACGGCGCCGAGGCGGCCGGCATGACCGCGACCTCGGGCACCGACGTGCTGGTCAACGCCGTCTACACCAACGCCAGCGCCGACGACGTCGCCGGCATCCAGGAGTACTACGACCGCTGCGGCGAGATCACCATCAGCGGTGAGGCCGCCGGCCAGCCGCTGGACATGACCGTCCGCACCACCACCGTCGAGGCGCCGGAGGTCGACGCCGAGGAGGTCATCGCGGTCGAGACCGTCACGGAGTCCGCGGCGATGCCGGCCGTCCCGACCCGCATCATCTACATGATCGACGGCGACCGCGGCGTCTACGTGGCCGGCAACCCGGAGTCGGCGGCGTTCGACCTCGACGCGCTGGCCGTCGCCGCGCTGGACAAGCTCAAGGCACAGGGCTGATCCACCGCTGTCCGCGCCGGGCCACCCGCAATGCCGGTGGCCCGGCGCGGTGCGGTAGATTTCCCAGTCACCACTGGTGGGGCACGGACAGGTGGTGCTGACTCCGACACAACTGTCCAGTGAGAAGGAATTCCACCACCATGCGCAAGATCGCCATCACGGCACTGATCGCCACCACCCTGCTGCTGACCGGCTGCGGTGGCGACGACGAATCCGGCGACGACGCCACCACCACCAACGAGCCGTCCAGTGGCGGCGACGAGCCCGCGGCCGAGGACACCCCGGCCGAGGACACTCCCGCCGAGGACGAGCCGGCGGACGACGCGGCGGCCGGCGGGGCCGTCGACCTGGACGCGGCGTTGTTGACCGCTGGTGACCTGCCCGACGGCGCCCAGATCATGCCGATCGACGTCACCGAGATGGCCACCGGCATGGACAGCATGGCGGGCCTGATCGAGGGCGCCACCTACGAACCGGCCGAGTGCCAGGACAACTCCGCCGACCCGCTGCGGCGCGACGGCGTCGAGGCCGCGGCCATGACGGCGATGTCCGAGGTGGACGTCTTCATGCAGGCCGTCTACACCGGCGCCTCCGAGGACGACATCGCGGCCGTCGAGGACTACTACGAGCGCTGCGGCGAGGTCAGCTTCAGCGGCGAGATGGCCGACCAGGCCATCGAGATGACGACCACGACCGAGATCGTCGACGCGCCGTCCGTCGACGCCGACCACGTCGTCGCGCTGGACAGCACCATGGCCGGGTCCGGGCTGCCGGGCACGGTCACGCGCGTCGTCTACGTGATCGACGGCGACCTCGGCATGTACGTCGCCGCGAACCCCGATTCCGCGGTGTTCGACATCGACGCGCTGACGGCGACCGCGCTCGAGAAGCTGCGCGCCGCGCGGGGCTGATCCGTCCCCCGAACATCGGGCCGCGGCCGGGCGTCAGTACCTCTCGACGAGGTGCTCCCGCCCGGCCGGTGGTTCGTAGGCCTCCGGCCAGACGTCGACCACTTCGCGCACCCGGCCGTCGGCGGCGACCCGGATGAAGGCGATGGCGAACATCGGCTCGTCGCCCACCCGGACGTCGACCCAGCAGGCCGCCTCGTCGCCGTCGACGAGGATGCGCCGCGGCGTCAGGTGCCAGTCGCCGGGGTACTCGACGTTGAACCGGACGTAGGCGTCGCGGCCACGGATGCGTTCGCGCGTCTGCGGCGTCTCGTAGACGACGTCGTCGGCCAGGACGGCCGCGAAGGCCGGCCAGTCGCGCGCCTCGAGCGTCGCCCAATACGACTCGACGGTCTCCCTTGTCGTACTCATGAACGAACCGTATGGCCGGGCACCGACAAGGTCGGCGGGTACCGTTGACCTTCGTGAGCGACGATGCCCTGCCCGGGCTCGGCCCGTGGCAAGGTCCTTGGCCCGACGACCCGCACTTCGACCCCGTGCTGCTCGAGCAGGGCGACCGCCGCAACGTCGTCGACGTCTACCGCTACTGGAGCAACGACGCGATCGTGGCCGACCTCGACCGGCGCCGGCACCCGTTCCACGTCGCCATCGAGAACTGGCAGCACGACTTCAACATCGGCTCGGTGGTCCGCACGGCGAACGCCTTCCTGGCTGCCGAGGTGCACATCGTCGGGCGGCGCCGCTGGAACCGTCGCGGCGCGATGGTCACCGACCGCTACCAGCACGTCCGGCACCACGCCGACCTCGCCGCGCTCGCCTCGTGGGCGCGCGGCGAGGGGCTGCCGGTGCTCGGCATCGACAACCTGCCCGGCGCCGTCCCGCTGGAGACCTACGACCTCCCGCGCGGCTGCGTCCTGCTGTTCGGGCAGGAGGGACCCGGCCTGTCCGAGGCCGCGCGCGAGCACGTCGGCGCCGTCCTGTCGATCGCCCAGTTCGGGTCCACCCGTTCCATCAACGCCGGCGCGGCGGCGGCCATCGCCATGCACGCCTGGATCCGCCGGCACGTCGTCCCTGGAGGTGCCGATGGCTGACCGCGTACTGGTGATCGGGGCGGACGCCGCCGGCATGAGCGCGGCGTCGCAGGCGCTGCGCACGGCGAAGGCCACCGGCCGCGACCTCGACGTCATCGCCGTCGACCGCGGGCACTGGACGTCGTACTCCGCGTGCGGCATCCCGTACTGGGTCGCCGGCGACGTCGCCTCGGCCGACAAGCTGGTCGCCCGCACGCCCGAGCAGCACCGCGCCAACGGCATCGACGTGCGCATGGTCACCGAGGCGACGGCCATCGACACCGACGCGGGCTGGGTCGAGGTGCACGACCACGCGGCCGGGCGGCTCGAGCGGCTCGGCTACGACCAGCTGATCATCGCCACCGGTGCGACCCCCGTGCGCCCGGACGTCCCGGGCGCCGACGCCGCGGGCATCCACGGCGTGCAGACGCTCGACGACGGCGGCGCCGTGCTGCGTCACCTCGCGCGGCCGCTCGAGCGCGCCGTGGTCGTCGGCGCCGGGTACATCGGGCTGGAGATGGCCGAGGCGATGGTCCGTCGCGGCCTGGCCGTCACCGTCGTCGACCGCGGCCGGGAGCCGATGAACACCCTCGACCCCGACCTCGGCACCCAGGTGCACGCGGCCATGGAGGCGATGGGCATCGACGTCGTCACCTCGGCCTCGGTGACGGCGTTCGAGACCGGCCCCGGCGGCGTCACGGCCGTCGTCACCGATGCCGGCACGTTCCCGGCCGACGTCGTCGTGCTCGGCACCGGTGTGCGACCGGCCACCGACCTCGCGCGCGCCGCGGGCCTGCCGCTCGGCCCGTCCGGCGGGCTGCGCACCGACGACACCCAGCGGGTCGTCGACGGCGTCTGGTCGGCCGGCGACTGCGTCGAGACGTGGGACCGGGTCCGCGGCGACTGGGTGCACGTGCCGCTCGGGACGCACGCGAACAAGCAGGGCCGGGTGCTCGGGACGAACCTCGGCGGCGGGTCGGCCCGATTCCCGGGCATCGTCGGCACCGCGCTGACGAAGGTCTGCGACCTCGAGCTGGCCCGCACCGGGCTGACCGAGGGCGATGCCGTCGACGCCGGGTTGGACCACGTCGCCGTCACCATCGAGTCGACCACCCGGTCCGGCTACTTCCCGGGCACCAAGCCGATCACGGTCAAGATGGTCGCCGAGCGCCCGACCGGCCGGCTGCTCGGCGCGCAGATCGTCGGCCGCGACGGCTCGGCCAAGCGCATCGACGTCTGTGCCATGGCGCTCTGGACCGAGCTGACGGTGGGCGAGCTGGCGATGACCGACCTCGCCTATGCGCCGCCGTTCTCGTCGGTGTGGGACCCGGTCCAGATCGCCGCCCGGAAGGCCGCCGACCGGCTCTGACACGTTTCCTTGGGATCTTCGGCGGACGGCCGCAGTGCCCTCACCCTGAGACGCTTCTCAGGGTCGCCCGCTTCGCCGGCTCGGGGAGGTCGTGCTCGGGGACGACCTCGCGTGTCGTACCACCGCCCGACGCGCTGCGGCGCACCTCGGCGGTAGCGTCGAGCCGTGCCCGTCATCCAGACCGAGGAACTGACGAAACAGTTCCCGTCGACCACCGCGCTCGACCGCCTCACCATCGACGTCGAGCCGGGTGTCGTCGGGCTGGTCGGCGCCAACGGCGCCGGCAAGTCCACGCTGATCAAGATCCTGCTCGGGCTCTCGTCGGCGACGTCGGGACGGGCCAGCGTCTTCGGCCTCGACGTCACCAAGGACGGCCCGCGGATCCGCGAACGGGTCGGCTACATGCCCGAGCACGACTGCCTGCCCGCCGACGTCTCCGCGACTGAGTTCGTCGTGCACATGGCCCGCATGTCCGGGCTGCCGGCCAACGCCGCGCGCGAACGCACCGCCGACACCCTGCGCCACGTCGGCCTCTACGAAGAGCGGTACCGCCCCATCGGCGGCTACTCCACCGGCATGAAGCAGCGGGTCAAGCTGGCCCAGGCGCTCGTGCACGACCCCGAGATCGTCATGCTCGACGAGCCCACCAACGGGCTCGACCCGGGCGGGCGCGACGAGATGCTGCTGCTGATCCGGCGCATCTGGGCCGACTTCGGCATCACCGCGCTGGTGACGTCGCACATGCTCGGCGAGCTGGAGCGCATCGCCGACCACGTGGTGATCATCGACGGCGGCACGCTGCTGCAGTCGTCATCGACGTCCGAGTTCACCCGCACCAGCCAGTTCCTGGTCGTCGAGGTGTCGGGCGAGGCCGAGGCCGTCGCCGCCACGCTGAGCTCCGCCGGGCGCACGGTCAAGCGCGACGGCACCCAGCTGGTGCTCTCGCTCGACGACGACGAGACGTACGACGCGGTGCGCGACGCCGTCGCCGCCCAGGGCGTCGGGCTGATCCGCATGGAGCAGCGCCGCCATCACATCGCCGAGTTGTTCGGAGCGGAGCGGGCCGATGGCTGAGCAGACCCCGACCGGTGTCATCCACGACATCGGCTACCGCAAGTACGACGGACCCCGGCTCGGCCGCGCCCACGTCACCCGGGCGCTGTTCGTCGAGAGCCTGCGCGGGGCGTACGGCCTCGGCCGGTCGGCCCGGGCGAAGGTGCTGCCGATGCTGCTGCTCGGCGTCATGTGCCTGCCGGCCTTCATCATCGCCGTCATCGTCAACGTCACGTCCAGCATCACCGGCGAGATGCCGCTGGCGTACTCGAGCTACATCTTCACGACCCAGGCCATCCTGATCATCTTCGTGGCCGCGCAGGCGCCCGTGGCGCTCTCGCGCGACCTGCGCTTCAAGACCGTCCCGCTGTACTTCTCCCGGCCGATCGAGCGCTCCGACTACGTGCTGGCGAAGTTCGGCGCGCTGTCCGTGGCGCTGTTCCTGCTGCTGACGGCGCCGATGCTGATCATGTACATCGGCGCGCTGCTGGCCGAGCTGCCGGCCGGGCGCGAGACCGGCGACCTGCTGCTGGCGCTGCTCGGCGCGGTGGTCTTCTCGGTCGTGTTCGCCGGCGTCGGGTTGCTGATCGCCTCGCTGACCGCACGGCGCGGGTTCGGGGTCGCGGCCATCATCACCGTTTTCGCGCTGAGCTTCGCCGCCGTCAGCGCCATGCAGGGGATCATCCGCTACGAGGTCGAGAACGTCGACCTCGCCGGCTGGCTCGGCCTGCTGTCGCCGGTCACGCTGGTCGACGGGTTCCAGACCTGGGTGCTGGACGCCTCGGGCCGGGCCGTCGCGCCGCCGCCGGGCGACGTGGGCGGCGTGGTGTTCGTGCTCGTGACGTTCGCCGTCATCGGCGCCTGCTGGGCCCTGCTCAACCTGCGCTACCGGAAGGTCGCCGTCTCATGATCCCCTCGGTCCTCTCCGTCGACACCGTCTCGCGTTGGTACGGCAACGTCGTCGCCGTCAACGACGTCACCATGACCATCGGCCCCGGCATCACCGGCCTGCTCGGCCCCAACGGCGCCGGCAAGTCGACGCTGATCGGCATGCTGGCCGGGTTCCTCGCGCCGTCGGCCGGCACGGTCACGCTGAACGGCGACACCGTCTGGAAGAACCCCGAGGTCTACCGCACGATCGGGCTGGTGCCCGAGCGCGAGGCCGCGTACGACTTCCTCTCCGGATGGGAGTTCGTGCTGGCCAACGCGGAACTGCACGGTCTGCCCGACGCCGGCGCCGCCGCCCAGCGCGCGCTGGCCGCCGTCGAGATGGAGTTCGCCCAGTCCCGCAGGGTCGGCGAGTACTCCAAGGGCATGCGGCAGCGGGTCAAGATGGCCTCCGCGCTGGTCCACGATCCCGCCGTCCTGCTGCTCGACGAGCCGTTCAACGGCATGGACCCGCGGCAGCGGCTGCACCTCATGGACCTGCTGCGGCAGATGGGCGCCGACGGCCGCACGGTGCTGTTCAGCTCGCACATCCTCGAAGAGGTCGAGCAGCTCGCGCAGCAGATCGAGGTCATGGTCGCCGGCCGGCACGCCGCGTCCGGCGACTTCCGCGAGATCCGCCGGCTGATGACCGACCGGCCGCACCAGTACGTCATCCGCTCCTCCGACGACCGCGGGCTCGCCTCCGCGCTGATCGCCGACGGCTCCACCGCCGGCGTCCAGCTCGACGACGACGTGCTCAGCGTCGAGGCGGTGTCGTTCCTGCGGTTCACCGAGTTGCTGCCGCGCGTCGCCCGCGACGCCGGCATCCGGCTCTTCGAGGTCTCGCCCACCGACGAGTCGCTCGAGAGCGTCTTCTCCTACCTGGTGAAGAGTTAGGGGTACAGACATGAACGGGACCGTTGTCCGGCTGACCTACCGGGCGCTGCTCGGGGGCCGGCGGGCCTGGCTGCTGTTGCTGATGTCGGTGCTGCTGCTCTCCATGGCGGTGCTGCTGCGCGTCACCGTCGGCGTCGACCACCAGGTGACCGCCGACTTCCTCGGCGCCGTCGCGCTGGCCGCGCTGGTGCCGCTGTTCGGGCTGATCGTCGGCACCGGCGTCATCGGCCCCGAGATCGACGACGGCTCCATCGTCTACCTGCTGTCCAAGCCGATCTCGCGGCCCACGATCATCATGAGCAAGCTGGTCGTCGCGGCCACCGGGACGGTGCTGTTCGCCGCCCTGCCGACGTTCGTCGCCGGTCTGGTGATGTCCGGGACGGCCGACCGCATCGCGCTCGGCTTCGGTGTCGCGGCGCTGGTGGCGTCGGTGGCCTACAGCGCGATCTTCCTGCTGTTGTCCGTCGTCACCCGGCACGCGGTCGTCTACGGGCTGGCGTACGCGCTGATCTGGGAGGGCCTGCTCGGCTCGTTCGTCCCCGGCGCGCGGACGCTGAGCGTGCAGCAGTGGTCGCTGTCGCTGACCGAGGCCATCAGCACCCGCGACCTCGTGTCGTCCGACGTGCGGCTCGCGGTGGCCGGGGTACTGCTGGCGGTCGTGATCGTCGGCGCCACCTGGTACGCCGGGCAGCGGCTTCGGGTGCTCTCGCTGGCCGGCGAGGAGTGAGCCCTGCTGGGGCTCACGCACCCTGCCGCTCGGCCCGCTGCTTGACCAGTTCCTCGACGGCGGACGGGAGCGTCGTCTCGAAGTCGATCAGCTTCGCCCAGGTCGGGGTCACGACGATCCGCACCATGGAGTCGTAGAGCGAGCGGACCTCGGCCTCCCACACGACCCGCTGCTCGGGCGTCATCTCGTAGCTGCCGTTCATCTGCAGGTACTCGTCCGGGATGCCCTGGACGAGGTCGAGCTCGGCCCGGCCGCGGATCAGCAGGATCTTCGGCGGGTGCACCTCGGTGTCGATCGTCAGGGCCACCGCCGGGTTGTGGCGCAGGGCGGGCAGTTTCGGCGCGTTCGTCGTCGTGCACATGACGATCTCCGTGCCGTTCCAGACGAACGCGATCGGGACGGTGCGCGGCGTCCCGTCGGTGGCGACGTAGGCCAGCCGGGTCAGGTCGCGGGCCAGCAGCTCCTGGCTCAGCGGGCGGTTCAGGACCTCGGCGATCTCGTTCGGTTGCATGGCGGTTCCTCCTCTTCAGGTGGCCTGTCATGGCCACTCGTAACCCGGGGACGGAGCCGGTCGCGGGTTCTCGACATTCCGGCCGGAGCGGGATTTCGGGGGACCGGTTCGGTGTTGCATCGCTCATGACGACTCTGGGTTTCATCGGCGCCGGCCACATCGGCGGACAGCTCGCGCGGCTCGCGGTGGAGCACGGCTACAACGTGGTGATCAGCAACTCCCGCGGTCCCGAGACGCTCATCGACCTGGTCGACGAGCTCGGCGACCACGCCCGGGCCGGCACCGCTGACGAGGCGGCGCGCGACGGCGACGTCGTCGTGGTGGCCGTCCCGCTGCGGGCCATCGGCGCCGTGCCGGTCGAGCCGCTGGCCGGCAAGACCGTCGTCGATGCCAACAACTACTACTGGCAGCGCGACGGCCGCATCGCCGAGCTCGACAACGAGTCCACGACGACGTCCGAGCTGCTGGAGGCGCACCTGCCGAAGTCACACGTCGTCAAGGCGTTCAACCACATCATCGCGGCCGAGCTGACCACCGACGGCCGCCCGCCCGGGACGTCCGGCCGGCGGGCGCTCGTCGTCGCGGGCGACGACGCCGAGGCCAAGGCGCGGGTCGCGAAGGTGATCGACCGGTTCGGCTTCGACCCGGTCGACATCGGCCCGCTCGCCGAGGGCTGGCGCATCCAGCGCGACACCCCCGGCTACGTCCAGCGACGCACCGCCGACGAACTGCGCGCCGACGTCGCGGCGGCGCGGCGGTACCGCGATAGGTAGCGCTCTCGACCGGACATTGTCGGTGGTAGGTGTTAGCCTTCGAACTCCTGTTCAACCACGATATTTCCCCGGAGGTCACCATGGCGTTGGGCACCTGCACCCCACTGCAGCGGCAACAGTGGCAGGACCAGGAGGACGCGTGGCTGCGCGACACCGTCCGCCGGCACGGCTGGGCCGTCCAGTACGCCGCCGGCGCCCCGCCGTTCGCCTACACCGTCGGGCTGTGGAGCCTCGGCCATCCGGAGCTGCTGGTCTACGGGCTCGACCTGCAGGCCAGCGCCTGGGTGCTGAACCAGTTCGGCGACAAGATCCGCGACGGCGAACGGTTCGGCCCCGGCCGCCCGCTGCGGTTGACCGGCTGGTCCCACCGCCTGCAACTCTTCCCCTTCCACGACGGCGACGACCCGCCGGTGCTCGGGTCGGCGCAGCGCTACTACGACCGTGACGCCGGCGACCCGGTCCCCGCCCTCCAGCTCTTCTGGGACGACGCCGGCGGGCGCTTCCCCTGGGACGACGGCTACGACCTGCCCGGTGGTTTGCAGCCCGCACCCCGGCCGCATACGCCGGGCTGAGTGGTCCTTGGTGTGCAGCGGTCTGGCGGGGGTGTTGCCGAGTTGGGCGTCCCCCTGCTGCCCATTTTCTTAGCCGTGGACGCGCGCCTCAAGTCCGCGCCCGCTGGGGTGATTGTTCGCTGTGGTTGGGGGGCTTGGACTTGACCCGCGCGTCCCCGGTCTAAGAACTCGGCAGCTATCAGGGGGACGGGGAAGAACCGGGCACAGCCCGTGTGGGTGTGAGTCGACTTCGATGGCGCCGGCCGTCTTCGATGTCGGGGGTCGTGCTCTGGGTGTGTCGAGGACGGTTTCTGCCATCGAGGACGACTGTCGCTGTGGAGGACGACGGTGCGGGTCCTGGTCTGGCGTTACGTCGTGGTCTGCCGTGACGCGAAATGGCGGATTCGGGGCTGGTGGCGTGACTGGGGACCAGGACGTGACGGCAGACCAGGACGCCGGCGGACCAACCTGGGCGTGAGGCGCGTCCTGGGTGTGAGTCGCGGTTTCGGGCTCGAAACGGGTGTTCAGCGCACCTCACACCCAGGAAACCGACTCCGCAGAGTCGGCGAACGGCGCGAACGGTCCGGGCTGTGCCCGGTTCTTCCCCGTCCCCCTGATAGCTGCCAGTTCTTAGGCCGCGGACCCGCGGGTCAAGCGGTCCCGTCGGCGCGAAGCGCCCCATAGTCCGCTTGAGGCGCGGGTCCGCGGCTAAGACAATGGGCAGCAGGGGGACGCCCCACTAGGCAACCCCCCCGCCGAACCCCCTAAACGGCCCGGCGGCGCGTGCCGTCACGTTCACCCGCCGCCGGGGTCGAGTGGCCCGAGGTCAGCTGTGGGTGGCTTCGGCGGGCGGCTTGTCGGTGTGGGTCTCGTCGGTGCGGTGACGGCGCCAGCGGCCCAGCCTGGAGTGCCGGCCGTCGTCCGCCGGGGCGTCGGCGGTGGGCTCGTCCGTGGCCGTCGGCGTCCCCGCGGCCGCCGGGCGACCGGCGACGGTGCGGTCGTCGGTCACGTCCTGGGTGGCCACCTTCTGGCGCAGGTATCTGATCTCTGTCCGCCGCGCCCGGGCGGCGCGCATGCCCGCGGCGAACGTGGCTACCGCGGCGAACACCACCAGCATCGTGACGGCGCCGGCGACGAACACGCCCCACACGGGGATCTCGGTGTCCAGGCCGAACGATTCCAGCATCACCTGGCCGGTCCCGTCCGCCGCGATGATGTACACCGCGACGCCGGCGACCGCGAACAACAGCAGTGCGAGCACGATCAACATGGCTTCCGACCTCCTCCGGAGTCTGGATCGGCACATACCCGTCCGGGCGCCGGCCAAACCGGGTGGTCAGGACCGCAGCAGCTCCGCCGGCCCCGCGACGACCCGGTGGGCGCCGCCGTCGAGGAGGGCGCCGGCCGACGTGCCGGTGGCGACGCCGATGACTAGGCCGACGCCGGCGGCCAGCGCCGAGTGCAGGCCGGGAACCGTGTCCTCCAGCGCGACGGCGTCGGCCGGGGCGACGCCGAGGGCGGCGGCGCCGGCGAGGAACGGCGCCGGGTCGGGCTTGCCGGTGGTCGTCACCTCGGCGGTGATCAGGGCGGCGAAGAGGTCCCCGACGCCGAGCACGTCGCCCACCGCGTGCTCCGCCCAGGCCCGTCCGGCCGACGTCACCAGCGCGACGGCGATGCCCGCGGCGTGCAGCCGGCGGACCAGCTCGGCCGCGCCGGGCAGCGGCCGCAGCGGATGGGCGTCGTGGTCGAGGTGGGAGATGACCCCTTCGACCAGGGCGACGGCGTCCTCGCCGCTCCACGGGCCGGGGAGCTGCGCGAACACCTCTGACCCGCGGCGGCCGGCGAACTCGCGCAGCACCTCCGGCCCGAGGTCCCAGCCGCGGGCCGCGAAGTATGCGCGGTAGGCGGCCTGGTTGGCCGGCTCGCTGTCGACGAGCGTGCCGTCGAGGTCGAGCAGCGCGGCCCGCCGGCCGGTGAGCGCGGCGTCGAGCCCGGCGCTCACCGGTCCCACGTGAACAGCACATCGCCCGCCTCGACCGGGCCGGCGGCGTGCAGCCCGGTGAGGGCGCCGGCCGTGGCCTCGAGCGCGATGACCGGCACCACTGGCGACCGGTCGCCGGCCTCGACGGCGGCGGGATCCCAGGTGACGACGGGCGCGCCGGCGGCCACCTCGTCGCCCTCGGCGACGTGCAGCTGGAAGCCTTCGCCGGCCAGCTGGACGGTGTCGATGCCGAGGTGGGTGAGCACGCCGGCGCCGTCGGCGGTCTGGATGACGAACGCGTGCGGGTGCAGCTTGACCAGCCGGCCCGGCACCGGCGCGACCGCCGTCACCGGCCCGGACCGATCGGGGTCGACCGCCAGCCCGGGGCCGACCAGTGCCTGGGCGAAGACCGGGTCAGGCACCTCGGCCAGCTCGATCACCCGCCCGGGCACGGGGGACAGCACGTCGAGCTGGGTCACATCAGATCCTCGATGTCGGTGGCGATGGTGTCGGCCTCAGGCCCGACGACGACCTGCACGACCTGGCCGGCCGAGATGACGCCGAACGCGCCGGCCGCCTTGAGCGCCTTCTCGTCGACCTTGGACGAGTCGTGCACCTCGGTGCGCAGCCGCGTGGCGCACGGCTCGATCTCGACGATGTTGTCGGCGCCGCCCAGCGCCGCCAGGATCTGCTCGGCCTTGTCCATGTGTCCCCTCCGTTGGTGTGACGAGTGAGTGCGGCCGGCTCAGCTGCCGGCCGGATCGGTCTGGGTGACCTTCGAGAGCCCGCGGGGCGCGTCCGGGTCGAGCCCGAGCCTGCGCGCCAGAGCCTCGACCGTCAACTGCGCCGGCACGACGAGCGCCAGCGGCGCCACCAGCTCGCGCAGCTCCGGCCCGGGGACGCTGACGTCGACCGCGCCGGCGAACCCGGAGTCGCCGCCGATGCCGATGGTCGCGGCGGCACCCCGGCGGCGCAGATCGTGCGCCAGCTCCGTCATGCCGGCCACCATCGGGCCGTCGGCCGCGGACACCAGCAGCGCCACGTGCTCGGCGTCGACGACGGCGATCGGCCCGTGCCGCAGGTCGGCGTACGACAGCCCGCGCACCGGGCGCAGGCAGGTCTCCTCCAGCTTCAGCGCCGCCTCCAGCGCGGTGCCGAACGTCACGCCGCGGCCGCTGACCAGCGTCTCCGGCGTCGACGCGAGCCGTTCCGCCGCCTCGTCGACGCCCTCGCGCCGCTCGATCAGTCGCTGCACCTCGCCCGGGACGCGGTCGAGGTCGCCGTCGAGCGCGCCGGGCTTGGCGGACAGCGCGTCGGCCAGCACGGCCATGGCCACCAGCTGGGTGATGTACGACTTCGTCGCGGGCACCGCCAGCTCGGCGCCGGCCCGGGTGACCAGCGCGAGGTCGGCGGCGCCGGCGAGCGCGCTGCCGCCGTCGTTGGTGACGGCGATGGTGCGGGCCCCGTGCGCGGCGGCCCACGCCTGCGTCTCGACGATCTCCTCGGTCTCGCCCGACTGCGACACCGACACGACGACGGCCTCGGAGAGGTCGAGGTCGGCGTG
The DNA here is from genome assembly GCF_900105925.1 of Jiangella alkaliphila. Classification (NCBI taxonomy): domain Bacteria; kingdom Bacillati; phylum Actinomycetota; class Actinomycetes; order Jiangellales; family Jiangellaceae; genus Jiangella; species Jiangella alkaliphila. The sequence goes on from NZ_LT629791.1 coordinate 1,597,919, forward strand.
GTAGTGCGTCGCGACGCTCGGCGCGGCCAGCCCGCCCGGCACGCCGGCGTGCACCTCGAGCAGGTACCGGCCGTAGATCGCGGCGTTGTCCGACGACCCGCGCGCGACGAACAGCACCACGCGGCGGCCCTCGGCGAGCGTCTTCAGCTCCGGCCGCAGCGGCAGCAGCGACTCCAGGGTGCGCGCGATGGCCTCCGGCTGCTCGGCGATCTCACGGGCCATGATCGTGTGGGTCACGAGGCGGTTTCTCCTGTCGGATGGGCGGTGACGGGGGACGGCATCAGGTGGCGGCGCCGGGCGCGACCGTCCGGCGGCGCGGCACGACCGGCGGGTTCGGCCGGGCGACCGGCACCCACAGCGTGTAGCGGTCGGAGCGGAACGCCGACCGGCTGTACTCGATGGCGGAGTCGCCGGTGAACGCGCGCCGCGAGATGCGCAGCACCGGCTTGCCGGGCTTGATCATCAGCAGCTTGGCCTCCTCGTGGTCGGCCTCGCCGGCGTCGATGGTGTCCTCGCCCCAGTCGGGGATCAGCCCGCGGGCGTCCAGCTCGACGTACACGCTGGCGGGTGTGCCGCCGTCGAGGAAGCCGGGCAGCCGGTCTGCGGGCAGCCAGGTGTGCTCGACGGCCATCGGCTCGTCGTCGGCGTAGCGCAGCCGGTGCAGGTGGATGAGCTGCTCTCCGGTGGCGACCTTGAGCGCCTCGGCGATGTCCGGCTCGGCCGGCGCCAGCTCCGACGCGAGCACCTTGACGCCGGCGGTCATGCCGCGGCGGGTCATCTCTTCGGTGAACGACGCCAGCCGCACCTGCAGGTCGACCTTGGGCGGCGCGACGAACGTGCCGCGGCCCTGCACGCGCTCGAGTACACCCTCGACGACCAGCGCGTCGACGGCCTGGCGCACCGTCATGCGGGAGACGCCGAAGCGCTCGCACAACATCCGCTCGGACGGGACGGGGTCGCCGGGACGTAGCTCGCTCACGACGAGACTCCGCAGGTAGTCGCGCACCTGGAGGTACTTCAGCGTCGATCGGCGCAAGGACAGCACGGGACTCGCATCGGGTCGGGGCCGCGGGAAATCCCGGCGACCGGTCGATTCGGGCGACGCACCTCTTGACAAGAGTGAGGCGCAGCCACATTGTATGGGCCACTGGTCAAGTCATCTAGACCAGTTCCTACCAGTGTCCCAGATGTCCGGAAAGAGGGTCTCCGTGAACGTGGTCGACGGACCGGTGCCCAAACACCGGCAGCTGAGAGAGATCCTGCTCGCGATGATCGAGGGCGAACTGGTGCCTGATGCGCCGGTGCCGTCCGAACGCGAGCTGGTGGCCCGCTTCAAGGTCAGCCGGGCCACCGTACGTGAAGCCGTCGGCCGGCTGGTCGCCGAGGGCCGGCTCTACCGCGTCCGCGGCAAGGGCACGTTCGTCGCGGCGGCCAGCATCGAGTCGCAGATGCACCTGTCGTCGTTCACCGAGGACATGCGCCGCCGTGGGCACAAACCGTCGACCGTGGTGCTGGGTGCCGACGAGACCGCGGCGCCGCCGCCGGCCCGTGCGGCGCTCGGCCTGGACGTTACCGATCGCGCCTACCGGATCGAGCGGCTGCGCTCGGCCGACGGCGCCCCGATGGCGCACGAGGTGTCCTGGCTGCCGGCCGCGCCGCTGCCCGGGCTGCTCGAGCGCGATCTCACCAGTTCCGTCTACTCGATCCTGGCGCACGACTACGGCCGCGTCCTCGACTCCGCCGCCCAGACGGTGTGGGCCGAGGGCGCCGACCCGCTGCGGGCCCGGCTGCTGCGGGTGCCGCCGGCCGCGCCGCTGCTGGTCTTCCGCAAGACCTCCTACGCCGCCGGACGGCCGATGGAGCACGTCACCTCGTGGTACCGCGCCGACCGGTATCAGGTGCACATGACGCTGGAACGAACCCCCCACACGGGCTCCGGCCCGGGACATCACCTGTAGAGGAGAAGCACGTGAACCGTCACATCCTCACGACGACGAGAGGGGTGCTGGGATGAGCGCGGTGACCGCCACGGCGACCGGGAAGCGCGGCTTCCCCGGCCTCGCGGTGTTGCAGCGCATCGGCCGCAGCCTCATGCTGCCGATCGCCGTCCTGCCGGCCGCGGCCCTGCTGCTGCGGCTCGGCTCCAACGACATGCTCGGCGGCGAGCCGGGCACCGTCGCACCCGGCATGCCGGCCGGCCTGGCCCAGTACGACGGGCTGCACTGGCTGCAGCCGGTGTCGGAGGTGGTCGGCGCGGCCGGCGCCGGCATCTTCAACAACCTGCCGCTGATCTTCGCGCTCGGTGTCGCCATAGGGTTCGCCCGCAAGGCCGACGGCTCGACGGCGCTGGCCGCGGTGGTCGGCTACCTCGTCTACGACAGCGTCTCCGACGCGATGTCGCCGCACGTGCTGGACCGGGCGGCCGAGGGCGAGACGCAGCAGCTGATCAACTTCGGCGTGCTCGGCGGCATCATCATGGGCCTGACCGCCGCCCTGCTGTGGCAGCGGTTCTACCGGATCAAGTTCCCGCCGTACCTGGCCTTCTTCGGCGGCCGCCGGTTCGTGCCGATCATCACCGCGTTCGTGGCGATCTTCATCGCCGTCGGCATGAGCTTCCTCTACAAGCCGTTCGACGACGGGCTGACCAACCTCGGCGAGTGGGTCACCGAGAACGACGTGCTCGGCGGCGGGCTCTACGGGTTCCTCAACCGGCTGCTGATCCCGCTCGGCCTGCACCACATCCTCAACTCGTTCCCGTGGTTCCAGCTGGGCGAGTACACGACGCCGGCCGGCGACGTCGTCCAGGGCGACATCTTCCGGTTCCTCAACGGCGACCCGACCGCCGGCGCGTTCATGACCGGCTTCTTCCCGATCATGATGTTCGCGCTGCCGGCCGCCGCCCTGGCGATTTGGCAGACCGCGAAGCCGGCGCAGAAGAAGATCGTCGGCGGCATCATGCTGGGCGCCGCGCTGACCTCGTTCCTCACCGGCGTCACCGAGCCGCTGGAGTTCTCGTTCCTGTTCGTCGCGTTCCCGCTGTACTTCATCCACGCGGTGCTGACGGGTACGGCGCTGGCGCTGACCAACGCCTTGGACATCCGCGACGGATTCGGGTTCTCGGCCGGCTTCATCGACTACGCGATCAACTTCCGCATCGCCGAGAAACCGTTGTTGTTGATCGTCATCGGGTTGGGCTACGCGGTCGTCTACTACTTCCTGTTCCGCTGGGTGATCACCAAGTGGAACCTGCGGACACCGGGCCGCGAGGACGACGAGGAAGCGGTCGAGGCGTCGCTCGGCGAGGAGGCCGCGGCGATCGTCCAGGAGGAGGAGAAGGTCCCGGCCGGCGCGCCGCCGACCAGCTCGGCCGCGGCGGAACCGGCCCGGCCGGCCTCCGCCGGCCCGGCAGCGGGCCCGGCTGCGGCGGACGGCCCCGCGGCCCCGCCGCCACCGGCTCCGGAGCCGCCGGCGACACCGTCGTCCGACGGAGAGCCGAAGTAACCGATCCGGCTGTGATCATCGGCACTTTCCGGCCCCACCCGGGCCGGGAAGTGCCGATGATCGTGTGAGGAAGACTCGAGGAGGAGCGCTGTGGCAGTGATCAGCGGAGTGGGTGTCAGTTCCGGGCGAGCGGTGGGACCGGTGGTCCGGATGCCGGACCCGGTGGCCGAGCCGGCGCCCGGTGCGACGCTGGCCGACGGTGCCGACGTCGCGGCCGAGGCCGCCCGCATCGCCGCCGCCGCTGAGCAGGTCCGCGCCGACCTCGAACGGCGGGCGTCGACGGCGCACGGCGACGGCGCCGCGGTGCTCGAGGCGACGGCGCTGATGGCGGCCGACCCGGCGCTGGTCACGGCCGCGCAGAAGAAGCTCGACGACGGGACGGCACCGGCCCGCGCGGTGTGGGACGCGGCCGCCGACGTCCAGGCGATGCTCGAATCGCTCGGCGGCTACATGGCCGAGCGGGCCCGCGACGTCGCCGACGTGCGCGACCGCATCGTGGCCGTGCTCGACGAACGGCCGGCGCCCGGCGTGCCGGAGCGCGACGAGCCGTTCGTCCTGGTGGCCCACGACCTCGCACCGGCCGACACCGCGACGCTGGACCCGGCGACCTGTCTGGCGCTGGTGACGGAGGGCGGCGGGCCGACGTCGCACACCGCGATCCTGGCCCGGGCGCTGGGCCTGCCCGCCGTCGTCGCGACGCCCGGGATCCTCGCCGTCGCCGAGGGCACCGTCGTGCTGGTCGACGGCGGCGCCGGGACCGTCCAGCCGGACCCGCCGGCCGATGTCGTCGCGCAGGTCCGGGCGGCGGCGGCCCGCGAGTGGACCTTCGACGGCACCGGCCGCACGTCCGACGGGCACCGCGTCCAGCTGCTGGCCAACGTCGGCGACCCGAAGGGCGCGGCGGCCGCCGCCGAGATCGGCGCCGAGGGCGTCGGGCTGTTCCGCACCGAGTTCTGCTTCCTCGACCGCGCCGAGGAGCCGTCGGTCGACGAGCAGACCACGCAGTACACCGCCGTGCTGGAGCCGTTCGCCGGGAAGAAGGTCGTCGTCCGCACGCTCGACGCGGGCGCGGACAAGCCGCTGCCGTTCCTCACCGACACGTCGGAGGCGAACCCGGCGCTGGGCGTGCGCGGCTACCGGACCGCGTGGCGGCGCCCGGACGTGCTGGACCACCAGCTGGAGGCGATCGCCCGCGCGGGCGAGGCGTCCGGCGCCGAGGTGTGGGTGATGGCGCCGATGATCTCGACACCTGCCGAGGCCGCCGACTTCGTCGCCCGGGCCGCGACGTTCGGCCTGGCCACGGCCGGCGTCATGGTCGAGGTGCCGGCGCTCGCGCTCACCGCCGACGCGCTGATGTCGGCCGTGGCGTTCGCCAGCCTCGGCACCAACGACCTCACCCAGTACACGATGGCCGCCGACCGCCTGCTCGGCGAGCTGGCCGAGCTCAGCGACGGCTGGCAGCCGGCGGTGCTGCGGCTGGTGCACCTGACCGCCGAGGCGGGCGCGCAGGCGGACCGGCCGGTGGGCGTGTGCGGCGAGGCGGCGGCCGACCCCGCCCTCGCCGTCGTCCTCGCCGGCCTCGGCGTGACCAGCCTGTCGATGACGGCGCGGGCCATCCCCGAGGTCGCGGCGACGCTGCTCTCCGTCACCCGCGCCGAGTGCGTCCGGCTGGCCGAGCTGGCGCTCTCCGCGCCCGACGCGAAGGCCGCCCGCGCCGCCGTCCACGCCGAGCTCCCGCCCCTCACCTGACGCTGGGGTGGGGTGGGGGCGTCAGGCGCCGAGGCGGGCGTCGACGGCGTCGGCGGAGAAGACGTGGTCGACGACCATGATGCGGGCGCCCTCGATGGCGGCGCGGTCCTGCAGCGCCGACGCCGTGATGGTGAGGTCGCGGGTGGCCAGCGGCACCGTCCGCTCGTACAGCGACTCGCGCACGCCGATGAGGAAGTGCTCGTGCGTCAGCGCCATCGAGCCGCCGATCACCAGCACGCCCGGGTTGAGCAGCGCCACCGCCGTCGCCAGCACCTCGCCGACCAGTTGGCCGGCGGTGCGCACCAGCGCGATCGCGTCGGCGTTGCCGGCCTGCACCAGCCGGGCGACGTCGGTGGCGGTCTCGGCGGCGATGCCGCGATCGTTCAGCTGCCGGACCAGCGCGCCCCCGCTGGCGTGTGCGGCCAGGCAGCCGTTCGCGCCGCACGCGCAGACGGCGCCGGCGACGGGGTGGGCGATGCGGATGTGCCCGATGTCGCCCGCGCCGCCGGCGATGCCGCGCTCCGGCCGTCCGTCGATGATCAGCCCGGCGCCGATGCCGGTCCCGACCTTGACGTAGAGCAGGCTCGGCACGTCCGGGTGGTACCGCCGCGCCTCGCCCAGCCCCATGAGGTTGGCGTCGTTGTCGATCAGCGCCGGCACGCCGAACCGCTCCTCGAACACTGTCGTGACGGGGTAGTCGTCCCAGCCGGGCATGATCGGCGGCTGCTGCAGCCGTCCGGTCGCGACGTTCACCGGTCCGGGCACGCCGATGCCGACGCCGCACAGCCCTGCCCGCGGCGCCGGCCCGGCCGACGCGAGCAGCGCCTCGAACCCGTCGAGCACGGCCGGCAGCACCGCGTCGGGCCCGTCCTGGATGCGGATGCGGTCGGTGCTCTCGGCCAGGATCGCCCCGGCGGCGTCCTGCAGCGCCAGCCGCGCGTGCGTGGCGCCGAGGTCGGCGGTCAGCACGTACTTGTCGGTGTCGACGAACGACAGCGCCTTCGCCGGCCGCCCGGCGACGCCGGAGTGCATGGCGGCCGCCTCGCTCAGGTAGCCGGCCGCGGTCAGCATGGCCAGCCGCTGGGTCAGCGTCGACCGGGACAGGCCGGTCTGCTCCTGCAGCTCGCGGCGGGTGGTGACCTCGCCGGAGCGGACCAGCTCGAGGATCTGCCCCGCCGTCGCCGTGAGGACGGTGCGCGCCCCGGTCGTCGTCATCCCTTCTCCGCGCCGCTGGTGAGGCCCTCGACGAGCATCCGCTCGGCCAGGAAGAACAACGCGATGATCGGCAGCGTGAGCACCACCGAGCCGGCCATCAGCACCGTCGTCGGCACCTCGATCGACCCCGACAGCCGCGACAGCCCCAGGCTGACGGTCCAGTTGTCGCGCCGCTCGACCAGGAACAGCAGCGCGAACAGGAACTCGTTCCACGCGATCATGAACACGTACAGCCCGGTCGCGATCAGCGACGGCATCGACAGCGGCAGGCTGATGCGCCGGATGACGCCGAACCGCGTGCACCCGTCGATCAGCGCCGCCTCCTCCAGCGACACCGGGATGGTCGCGAAGTAGTTGCGCAGCATGTAGATCGCCACCGGCACAGTCTGCGCCACGTACACGATCGCCAGCGCGAGCAGGTTGCCACGCAGGCTGAGCTGCGAGAACAGCACGAACAACGGGATCGCCAGCAGGATCGGCGGGAACAGGTACACGATCAGGAACAGGTAGCCGGTCGCGCCGCGGCCGCGGAAGGCCAGCCGGCTGACGGCGTACGCGCCGAGGATCGACGCGACCAGCGTCACGACGACGGTGACGGTGGCCACCAGCGCGCTGTTGCCCATGTACTGGAGGAAGCCCTGGCCGCCGTCGTCGACCGACGTGAGCACCTCGCGGTAGGTGTCGGCGGTGATCTCCGACGGCGACACCCACAGCCGGCCGGGCTCGAGCAGCACCTCGGCGATCGGGCGCACCGACAGCACCAGCATGTAGACGAACGGCAGGATCGTGACCAGCGCCAGCGCGATGATCGTGAGCACCCGCAGCGTGCCCCAGACCCGTTCCTCGCGGCTGCGCCGGCGACGACTCCCGCCGCGCGACGGTGCCCGCGGCGGCCGGCCGGGCGGCGACGGTGCGGTCGTGACGGTCTCCACACTCACGACGTCTCCCCTCGGGCCGCTGTCGTCCGCATGTAGACGGCGATGAAGACGGTCAGCACGGCGGCCAGCACCAGCGACTGCGCGGCCGCCGCGCCGATGTCCGTGCGGGCGGTCAGGAACTCGTACACCCTGATCGACACCACCTCGGTGCCGGCGCCGCCGCCGGTCAGCAGGTACACGTCGTCGAACTTGTTGAACGTGAAGATGAACCGCAGGATCGTCAGCAGCGCGATGACCGGCATCAGCTGCGGCAGCGTGATGTAGCGGAACCGCTGCCAGATCGACGTCCCGTCCACGACGGCGGCCTCGTCCAGCTCGCCGGGCAGCGCCTGCAGCCGGGCGATGATGAACAGGAACGCGAACGGGAAGTACCGCCACGCCTCGAACGCGATGACCGTCAGCAGCGCCAGCGGCACCGTCACGTCCACCCCGAACAGGCCGACCGAGTAGTCGCGCTGCGACAGGAACGGCACCGGCTCGTCCCAGCCCAGGAATTCGGTGCCCCAGGCGTTGACGATGCCGAACTGCGGGTTCAGCGCGACCGACCACACGAACGTCGCGGCGACGACCGGCGCGACGTACGGCAGCAGCATCGCCGCCCGCAGTACGCCGCGGCCGCGGAACGGCCGGCGCAACGCCAGCGCGGCGATCAGCCCGATGACGATCGAGCCGAGCGTCGCGCCAACGGTGTAGACGACGGTCGTCCACAGCGACGACCAGAACCCGGCCGAGCCGAACACCGTCGCGAAGTTGTCCAGGTTGTACTCGCCGAAGAACCCGGCATCGCGCAGGTTGATCAGCCGGACGTCCTGGAACGCCAGCGAGATGGTCCAGATGACCGGCAGCACCACGACGACGAGCACGATGAGCAGCGTCGGGGAGATGAGCTTGAACGCCAGCCGGGACTCCTGGCGGGCCAGCGTGTCGGTGCGCCGCGGCACCGTCGTCACTCCAGGCTCTGCTGGATCTCGACGACGGCGTCCTGCGCCTGCTGGGCCGCCTCCTCGCCGGTGCCGCTGCCGCTGACCAGCTCGTTCAGCGCGGCGGCGACCGGCAGCTCACCCAGCGCGGCGCCGACCAGCTGACCCTGGCCCTGCTCGAACCCCCAGCGCTGGATCGTTTCGGCGCTGGTGCGCACGGTCTCCAGCGTCTCGGCGTCGTAGAAGTCGCCCAGCGGCGCCAGCGTGTCGACGCCGGCGTCCAGGCCCTCCCAGGCGGTGACGTACTCCTCCGGGTCGTCCGCGGTGCCCTGCCGGGTCGGGATGCGGCCCTCGGGCGCGACGGCGAGCCAGTCGACGTAGCCGTCGGCCATGACGTACTGGACGAACTGCGACGACGGCTCGGTCGCGGAGTCGGCGGTCAGCACCCACGAGGTGATCTCGCCGTACGACGCCGGCTCGTCGCCGCTGGGCCCCTGGACCGCCGTGACGACGCCGCTGTTCTGCGCCAGGAACGTGGGGTCGGCGCGGCACTCGGGGCACGTCGGCAGCGCGTCGTTGCGCAGCCCGGCCAGCTCGTCGAGGATGAACGACGACCACACGACCATGGCCGCCTGCCCGGCGAAGTAGGTCGCCCGGGTGGTGTCGACGTCCTGGTTGCCGGCGACGGAGTAGTTGCGCACCAGGTCGGCGTAGAAGTCGAACGTCTCGGCGCACTCGGGCGAGTCCAGCGTGACGGTGCCCTCGTCGTCGACCAGCTCGCAGCCGTTGCCCAGCGCGAAGTACTCGAAGCTCTGCTGGGTGAACGCGTCGCCGGGGATGGTCGGCGCGGCGATGCCGGCCACGGCGTCGCTGTCCAGCGCCTCGGCGGCGGCGGTGATGGCGTCGAACGTCGTCGGCGGCTCGAGTCCGGCGGCGTCGAACAGGTCGCGGCGGTAGACCATGAGCTGCGGCCAGCCGTCGCTGGGCACCGCCAGCTGGGTGTCGCCGTCGCGGGTCAGCTCGAGCGCGGCCTGGGCGAAGGTGTCCTCGCCGAGCTCGTCGACGATGGACGCCGGCGTCTCGGTGTCGAGCAGCTCGTTGACGGCCATCGACTGCACGCCGGCCAGCGACGTCGCGCCGATGACGTCGGGCAGGTCGCCGGCCGCCGCCGACGACGTGATGAGCTGGTCGAAGTCGTTCTCGGCCACCGACACCAGCTCGACGTCGATGCCGGAGGACTCGGTGAAGGCGGTGGTGATGGCCTCGATGGCGGTGACGCGGTCGGCGATGTCCTCGACCACCCACACCGTGATGCTGTCAGCATCCTGCGACCCGCCGCTGCTGTCGTCGCCACCACCGCAGGCGGCGAGCGCGACGGACCCGGCCAGGACGGCGGCCGCCCCGCGGCCGATGCTGGTTGCTCTCATGCGAACCTCTCATCGTCGAGAGTGCCAAACTCTTGGGTTACAGCCTGTCTGGGTTAGGGTCATGAAACACCTAATATTGTCTGACGGCAAGACATATTTCGCGTGTTCTTAGACGAAATGGGTGACCATGCCGCTGGTCGTGCAGTTCACCGGACCCCGTCAGGTCGGCGTGGCCGACGAGGCGGCGTCGCCGCTGGGCGCGGGGCAGGTCCGCATCGCCACCTGGTACTCCGGCATCTCCGCGGGGACCGAGCTGACGGCCTACCGCGGCTCGAACCCGTACCTGACGAAGACGTGGGATCCGGCGACGCGGCTGTTCACCGACGGCGCGCCGTCGTTCTCGTATCCGGTCTCCGGCTGGGGCTACCAGGAGGTCGGCCAGGTCACCGAGGTCGCGCCGGACGTCACGTCGCCGCGCGCCGGCGACGTCGTCTACGGCATCTGGGGGCACCGCGCCGAGACCGTCGTGCCGGCCGTCATCGCGGCCCGGCGGCTGCTCCCGGCCGGCGTCGACCCGGTGCACGGCGTGTTCGCCCGGGTCGGCGCCATCGCGCTGAACGCCGTCCTCGCCGCCGACGTCCACCTGGGCGAGCACGTGGCGGTCTTCGGCCAGGGCGTCATCGGGCTGCTGGCCACCCGGCTGGCCGGCCTGAACGGCGCGAGCGTGACGGCGGTCGACGGGCTGGCCGACCGGGTCGCGTTGGCGTCGCGGTTCGGCGCCGTGTACGCGGTGCCGGTGGACGTGCCGGGCGGCGCCGCGGTGGCGGTGCGGTCGGCGACGGGTGGCGCGGGCGCCGACACGGCGATCGAGCTGAGCGGCAGCTACCACGCGCTGCACGAGGCGATCCGGTCGGTGCGCCCGGCGGGCCGGGTCGTCGCGGCCGGCTTCTACCAGGGTGAGGCGGGTGGGCTGCGTCTGGGCGAGGAGTTCCACCACAACCGGGTCGAGATCGTGGCCAGCCAGATCAGCGGCACGCCGCGGGCGCTCGGCGACCGGTGGAACCACGACCGGCTGCTGACGGTGGTCATGTCGCTGGTGGCGTCCGGCCAGGTGGACGTCGCGCCACTGGTCTCGCACGTCGTGCCGGTCACCGAGGTGGCCGGGGCGTTCGAGTTGCTCGACCAGCGTCCGGCCGAGGCGCTGCAGGTCGTGCTGCGGTTCCCGGCCGCGCCGGCGGGCTGAGGAGCGCCGGGCGGCGCGAACCGGGTGGCGCCACCCGGCGGGGCTGGTGTGTGCTTCTGGGATGAGCGCACCCCGTAACCCCGTGGCGATCGTGACCGGCGGCGCCCGCGGCATCGGCGCCGCCGTCGCCGCCCAGCTGGCCCGCGACGGGCACGCCGTCGCCGTCCTCGACCTGGACGAGCAGGTGGCCGCCGACACCGCCGCCGGCATCGTCGCCGCCGGCGGCCGGGCCATCGCCGTCCGCTGCGACGTCGCCGACGAGGCCGCCGTCACGGCCGCGACCGACCGGGTGGTCGCCGAGCTCGGCGCGCCCACCGTGCTGGTGAACAACGCCGGCGTCGGCCCGGCCGCCGACCTCACCGAGATGACCGTCGAGCAGTGGGACCACATGCTGGGCATCAACCTGCGCGGGCACTTCCTGGTCACTCGCGCCGTCGTCGGGCACCTCGTCGCCGCCGGCTGGGGGCGCATCGTGAACATCTCCAGCATCTCCGCGCTCGGCGACGAGGGCCGGTCGCACTACTCCAGCGCGAAGGCCGGGCTGCTCGGGTTCACCAAGTCGCTGGCGCTCGAGCTGGGGCGGCACGGCGTGACCGTCAACGCCATCGCCCCCGGGTTCATCGTCAGCGACATGACGGCGGCCAGCGCCCGGCGGCTGGGCCGGAGCTTCGAGGAGCACCAGCGCCTCGCCGCCGCGTCCATCCCGGTAGGCCGCGCCGGCCGGCCCGAGGACATCGCGCACACGGCGTCGTACCTGGTCAGTCCGGAGGCGGGGTTCGTCACCGGTCAGGTGATCTACGTGGCCGGCGGGCCGGTGGACTGACGCCGTCCGCGCACAGCCGCCAGTGGGTCAGAACCACCCCATTGACGGGATATGGGATATCTGACTAGTGTCCTCGCAGAGCGCGAATCGTGGACACAGGGAGGTGTCATGGGCACGACAGGCGGGCGGTCGCTGGCCGCATGGACGACGCGAGCGGTGGGGGTGCTCGCCGCGGCGGCGCTGCTCACCGCGTGCGGCAGCGGCGACTCCGACGACGAGACCAGCGGCGACGACGGCGGCTCGACGACGCTGTCGTTGTGGCACTACTACGGCACGCCGGACACCCCGACCGGGGCGGCGTTGCAGGGCCTGCTCGACCGGTACGAGGAAGAGCACGAGGGCGTCACCATCGAGGCGCGGCACATCCCGTTCGGCGACTTCACCCGGACGCTGCTGCAGTCCGCCGCCGGCGGTGACCTGCCCGACGTCGCGCTGATCAACGGCTTCACGACGCAGGCGCTGGCCGACGCCGGGGTGATCCAGGACCTCAGCGACCGCGTCGAGGAGTGGGGCGAGGCCGACACCTACTTCCCGACCGGCTGGGAGACCACCCAGGTCGACGGCGCCACGTACGCCATTCCGCACGTGGCCGACGCCTACGCCGTCTACTACAACGAGACCATGCTGACCGAGGCCGGCCTGCAGCCGCCCACCACGTGGGCCGAGATGCAGGACTACGCCACGCAGCTGTCCGACGGCGAGCGCTACGGCCTCGCGTTCAGCGGCATCGAGGGCGACGAGGGCGCGACGGCTCTGGTGATCAGGCTGCTCGCGGCCGGCGGCGACCCCGCCGACATCGACTCCGAGGCCGGCGTCACGGCGCTGGGCCAGTTCAGCGACATGATCGCCGGCGGCGCGGTCTCGGGCGGCGTCCTCACCTGGAACGAGGAGGACGTCAAGAACCAGTTCGCCAACGGCCAGGCCGCCATGATGATCAACTCGGCGACCTACCTGAGTGTCCTGGCCGAGGAGAACCCGGAGCTGCAGTGGAACGTCGCGCTGCTGCCCAGTGACGTCGAGGCGTCGACGTTCCTCAGCCAGGAGAACCTCGCCATCAGCACGTCGACGGAGAACGCGGACGCCGCGTGGGACGTCATCGCGTGGATGCAGCAGCCGGACGTGCTCGCCGAGTACCTGCCGGAGCGCAACAAGCTGTCCGCGCGCGACGACGTCGACACCGGCGACGACCCGGTCCGGGCGATCTTCGCCGAGCAGCTGCAGCAGGCGTGGGCGCCCGAGGGCGACCTGGCCGCGGCGTCGTCCGAGGTGCTGACCCGCATCCAGGGCGCGCTGCAGGCGGCCGCGGGCGGCGGGGCGAGTGTCGAGGACGCGCTGGCCGAGGCGCAGGGCCAGATCGACGAGGCGCTGGCGAACGTCGAGTGACCACGACCGTCGCCCCGCCGGGAACGGCGAGCACCACTCCGGCCCGGGCCCCACGGCGGGCCCGGCGCTGGGGCGACCACCTGTTCGTCGTTCCCGCGGTCCTCTTCGTCGCGGCGACCGTGCTGTACCCGCTGATCTTCAACATCGACCTCAGCTTCCGTGACGTCGGCGTCGCGCAGATCGTCACCGGCGGGGCCGAGTGGGTCGGCTGGGAGAACTACACCGACCAGCTGGGCCGGGACGAGTTCTGGCACGCGCTGATGATCTCGCTGCTCTACACCGTCCTGGCGGTCGCGGTCGCGTTCGCCCTGGGCATGGCGCTGGCGGTGTACTTCAACCAGCGGTTCCCGGGCCGCAACATCATGCGGTCGCTGCTGCTGCTGGCCTGGATCCTGCCGACGGTGGTCAGCGCGAACGTCTGGCGCTGGATGCTGGACGGCAGCTACGGGCTGATCAACACACTGCTCGAGGCGGTCGGGCTGATCGACGGCGACGTGTTCTGGCTGGCCCGGCCGGTGCCGGCGCTGTTCGCCGTGGTCATCGCGACGGCGTGGTCGTTCACGCCGTTCATCATGATCCTGCTGCTGGCCGGCCTGCAGGGCATCCCGGACACGCTGTACGAGGCGGCCACCATCGACGGCGCGGGCGCCTGGCGGCGGTTCACCAGCGTGACGCTGCCGCTGCTGAAGCCGGTCAACCTGACCGCGCTGCTGCTGTGCTTCATCTCCACCTTCAAGACCTTCGACACGGTGTTCCTGATGACCCGCGGCGGTCCGGGCGAGGCCACGATGATCCTGCCGATCTACGCCTACAACGAGGCGTTCGAGTTCTTCCGGTTCGACACCGGCGCCGTCGCGACGACGCTGATGCTGATCGTGCCGCTGGGTCTGTCGGTGTTCTACTTCCGCTCGCTGCGCCGCGAGGAGCTGTCATGACGACCACCAGGCGCCGGCGCGGCTGGCTGAGCGTGGGCGGCGTGCTCATCACGATCGCCTACCTGCTGCCGGTGTACTGGATGCTGGCGACGTCGCTGAAGGAGTCCTCGGACATCTTCAGCACGCCGCCGGACCTGTTCCCCTCGCCGATCAGCCTGACGTCGTACACCGAGACCGTCGTGAACCACGCCGGCATCGGCCGCGGGCTGCTGAACAGCACCGTCATCGCCGTCGGGACCACGGTCGTGACGCTGGCCGTCGCGGTGCCGGCGGCGTACGCGCTGGCTCGGCTGCGGGTCCGGTTCGTGGCGCTGCTGATGCTGCTGTTCCTGGTCGTGCAGATGATCCCCGCGGTCAACCTCGCGCTGCCGATGTTCGTGATCTTCAGCCGGGCCGACCTGGTGAACTCCTACGTGGGGCTGATCCTGGCGAACTGCTCGCTGGCGATCCCGCTGGCCATCACGATCCTGCGGCCGTACTTCTTGTCCGTGCCCGGCGAGGTGATCGAGGCGGCCAAGATCGACGGCTGCAACACGTGGACGGCGTTCCTGCGGGTCGCGCTGCCGGTCTCGGTGCCGGGCGTGATCACCGTCGCGGTCATCAGCTTCCTCGGCGCGTGGGGCGAGTTCGTGTTCGGGCTGGCGCTGGCCTCGGACGAGGGCATGCAGCCGATCACCGTCGTGCTGGCCGGTCTGACGAACTCGTTCGGGACCCGCTGGAACGACCTGATGGCCGTCTCCGTCGTCGTGGCGCTGCCGATCATCGTCGTCTTCATCTTCCTGCAGCGCTACATCGTCGGCGGTCTCACCGCCGGTGCCACCAAGAGTTAAGAGGAGCAGTGCATGAGCACAGACACCGCTGAGGCGTTCGAGCTCTGGGCGGCCACGCCGACCCCGTTCCGGCCCGACGAGAGCCTGGCGACGGAGGTGGTCCCCGCGCAGGCCGAGCACCTGGTCTCGCTGGGCCTCGACGGCGCGTTCGTCGGCGGCACCACGGGTGAGTCGATGGCGCTGACGGTCGACGAGCGGGCCGAGCTGATCAGCGCCTGGGCCGAGCACCGCGGCGCCGGTCTGCTGCTCGGGGCGCACGTGGGCGACCTCAGCCTGGTGGACGCCCGCCGGCTGGCCCGGCACGCCGCCGACGCCGGGGTCGACCTCATCGCGGCGGTGGCGCCGTTCTACGGCGAGCCGCCGTCGGTCATGGCGATCGTCGACTACCTGGCCGAGATCGCCGAGGCGGCACCCGACGTGCCGCTGTGCTACTACCACATCCCGTCCATGACGGGGCTGCGCGCGGCGCCGTCGGCGGTGGTCGAGCAGGCCGTCGCCCGGGTGCCGAGCCTGCGTGCCGTCAAGTTCACCGACGGCGACATGCTCGAGTTCATCCGCACCCGCGAGGCCGCCGACGGCATCCGGGTCTACTTCGGCAGGGACGAGCTGCTGCCGGCCGGTGTGGCGTGCGGCGCGACCGGCGCCATCGGCAGCCTGTACAACGTGCTCGCCCCGGTGGCGCGCGAGGTCCGGTCCCGGATCCTGGCAGGGGAGGTCGAGTCGGCGCTGGCGCTGCACCGCCCGTTCCGCCAGATCGCCACCGTCGCCGATCGATGGGGCTCGATCGCCGTCGTCAAGGAGCTGATCAACCGGTTCGGCCCGGACGCCGGCGCGGCCCGCGCCCCGTGGGGCCGGCTCAGCGCCGACGCGGTCGCCGCGGTGGACGGGCTGGTCGAGGAGCTCAAGGCGGCTGCGTCCTGACCGCTTCCGGTGGTCTGACAGGCTGATCCGGACGTTGTCGCCGCGTGAGGGGATCGCCGATGGACGACCGTGTGGTGGTGCTGGCCCGGGCCGGAGCCGCGCTGGTGCTCGACCTGGAGACGCCGCGGCTGCCGCGCGTGCTGCACTGGGGCGCCGACCTGGGTGACGGCGTCGACGGCGCGGCGCTGCGGGCGGCGGCGGTACCCGGCCGGCGCGGCGGCGCTCCGCCCGAACCGGCGGCGCCGTCGCTGCTGCCGGCCCAGGCCGACGGCTGGCCGGGGCGGCCCGGCATCGCCGGTGACCGCGACCGCGCCTTCCCGCACCTGCGGCTGATCCCCGACTCGGTGACGGTGGCGCCCGACGGCGGCGGCGTCGAGGTGGCCTCGCGCGACAGGGACGCCGGCGTCTCCGTCGTCAGCTCGCTCGCCCTGGACGAGGCCGGCGTGCTGCGCGTGCGGCACACGCTCACCAACGACGGCGGCACCGCGTGGTCGATGGGCGGGCTGCGCGCCGTCCTGCCGGTGCCCGACCACGCCGCCGAGCTGCTGCACTTCAGCGGGCGGTGGGGGCTGGAGAAGATCCCGCAGCGCGAGGCGTTCCTGCCCGGCATCCGGTCGCTGGAGACGCGGCGCGGGCGCACCGGGCACTCGCACACCGGGCTGCTGGTCGCCGGCACGTCGGGTTTCGGGTTCGGCTCCGGCGAGGTGTGGGGCGTGCACGCCGGCTGGAGCGGCTGGACGGTGCACGACGCGGAACGGCTGTCCGAGGGCTGGTCGACGCTGGGCGCCGGCGAGCTGCTGGCGCCGGGCGAGGTCGTGCTCGCGCCGGGCGAGTCCTACGCGACGCCCGACGTCTACTTCGTCTACTCCGACGCCGGGTTGGACGGGCTGTCAGCCCGGCTGCACGCGTCGCTGCGGGCGCGGACGTCGCATCCGTCGACGCCGCGGCCGTTGGTGCTGAACACGTGGGAGGCGGTCTACTTCGACCACGACATGGAGAAGATGGCCCGTATGGCCGATGTGGCCGCCGCCGTCGGCGTCGAGCGGTTCGTCGTCGACGACGGCTGGTTCCTGGGCCGCCGCGACGACCTCGCGGGGCTCGGCGACTGGTACGTCGACCCCGACGTCTGGCCGCGGGGGCTGCATCCGCTGGTCGAGCACGTGAAGTCGCTGGGCATGCAGTTCGGGCTGTGGGTCGAGCCGGAGATGGCGAACCCGAAGTCGCGGCTGGCCGAGGAGCACCCCGACTGGCTGCTGCACGATCCCGCGCGGGTTCCGCGCGAGTGGCGGCACCAGCACACCGTCGACGTCGCCAACCCCGAGGTCTACGCCTACCTGCTGGAGCGGCTGGACGCGCTGGTCAGCGAGTACGGCATCGACTACCTCAAGTGGGACCACAACCGCGACCTGCTCGAGGCCGTCCACGACGGCCACGCGGGCGTGCACGAGCAGACCGCCGCCGTGTACCGGTTGCTGGACGAGCTGCGGTCGCGGCACCCGTCGCTGGAGATCGAGTCGTGTTCGTCCGGCGGCGCCCGCGTCGACCTCGGCATCATCCAGCGCAGCGACCGCGTGTGGGCGTCGGACAGCAACGACCCGCTGGACCGGCAGGCGATCCAGCGGTGGACGTCGCTGCTGCTGCCGCCGGAGCTGATCGGCGCGCACGTCGGGCCGTCGCACACCCACGTCTCGGGCCGGGTCACCGAGCTGCAGCTGCGCTGCGCGACAGCGCTGTTCGGCCACGCCGGCATCGAGTGGGACATCACCGGGTGCTCTGACGACGAGCTGGCGCTGCTGACCGAGTGGGCGGCGACGTACAAGCGGCTGCGTCCGCTGCTGCACACCGGCCGCGTCGTCCGCGCCGACACCGACGACGCGCACGTGCTGCACGGCGTGGTGGGTCCGGGGCATGCGGTGTACGGCTACGTCGCACTGACGACGATGACCGCGGACATCCCGCCGCGGCTGCGGCTGCCCGGCCTCGACCCGGACGTGACCTACCGGGTGACGCCGATCGGTGCGCTGAGCTGTCCGCTGCCGCGGTGGGCGCGGGCGGCGGCGTGGCTGGAGTCGGGCGCGGTGGAGCTCCCGGGCCGGGTGCTGACGACGGCCGGCCTGCAGGCGCCGCCGCTGAACCCGGCCCAGGTGCTCACGCTGGAGCTCACCGCCGTCTGACGCCTGGCAGCTTGCCGAACTCCAGCCGGCTGAAGCCCGCCGAGTGGACGCCCAGCGCCAGGAACGCGCTGGCCAGGATCGTCACACCGGCGATCCAGTGGATGTGCCACACGGCGGAGACCAGTCCGACGAGGGCGGAGAACAACGCGAGCGGCCGGGCCAGCGTGACGAGGCGGGAGTCGGTCCGGCGGCGCCGGAAGGTCTCCTGCCGGTTGACCATCAGCAGCGCCGCCAGCAGCGGGATGGCCACGCACCACGCGACGACGCAGATCATCGCGGAGACGTCCAGCGACGCGACCGTGAGGAACGGCTGCAGCACGACCACGCCGATGCCCACCAACCCGCCGTAGACCAGGTTGTCCTGCAGGATCCACTCCTGCTGCAGCTGCGGGTCGTTCACGAGCCGTTCGGCGTCGTCTTCGGCCTCCCGTTGGTAGCGTTCGGCCGCGGCCGTCGCGTCGTCGTCCACGGTCAGCACACTAGAGCCTCGCGGCGGCGAACATCGTCTCGAAGTTGGCCCGGTAGCGGGCGTAGACCGACTTGACGTCCGTGCGCAGCATCGTCTCGTCATTGCGCCGCAGCGACGTGTGGTTGAAGTTCGGGCTCCCGGTGACGACCCACCGCTCGCTCCGGTCGGCGGCGTCGCCGCCCTCGATGAGCAGGTACTTCGAGTGGATCCGGCCGGGCAGCACGTTGGCGTCGTCGAGCTCGCGCATGGCGATCGCCGGCTCGGCGGCCAGCACTGCGCGGACCTCGTCGGCCATCAGCCCGTGCACGATCGCGACCTCGCAGCCCTGGCCGGCCAGCTCGGCCAGCCGCTCGGCGATCGCGACGCGGTAGGCGTCCCACTCGGACATGCCGACCCGCAGCACCGTCCGCGGGCCGCAGCTGACGTCGTCGAGCAGCTCGGTGATCGGGTCGCCCTCGGCGCGCGGGAAGAACGACGCGGCGACCGTGCCGGTGCGCGTCGTGGTGGTGATGGTGTGGTCGTAGTCGTCGGTGCGCCGCTCGGCCGCGAGGTCGCCGAAGTAGGCGCCGTACGCCGCGTACAGCTCCTCGTTGCCGACGATCGTCGTCGCGTTGTTCCAGTACGTCGTCGCGTTCAGGTCGGTGAAGTTGGCCGACGACTGCAGGACGACGTTCTCGCGGCCGCCGGTCTCGGAGAACAGGTAGAACTTGTTGTGCTGGCCCTTGGTGCCGATGCACGCGGCGGTGTTGCCCTCCGGCGACAGCCCGGTGCAGACGTGCAGCCACGAGCGCGCGCTCTGGTCGGTGCCCAGCTCGGCCCGCAGCGCGGCCACCGCCGGGTTCGTCACCTGCCAGCCGTCCAGCACCACCCGCACGTCCACGCCCCGCCGGTGCGCGTCGGTCAGCACCGCGACGAAGTCCGCGCCCGTCGTCCCCGAGATCACGAAGTGCGCGATCTGGATCAGCGACCCGGCCGGCGCCTGCTTCACCAGGCCGCAGATCTGCTCGATGATCGGCGTCCCGTCGCCGGCGGCCGGGTTGTTGAAGACCGCGCCGGTCGCGACCGTCCGCTCAGGAGCGTCCTGGCACGGCGTGGGGGTGGAGGCGGGAGCGGCGGGCGTCGCGGTGAGGAGCGCGGTGATCACGATTCCGGCGACGGCGATCGGGCGTGGTGTCATACGTATCAACCTGCCCAGCCGGCGCGAACTCCGGCCCAACCGGCGGTGAACGCTACCGGGCGGCGGTGCGGAGAACGGCGAGGCCGGCGGCGATGCGGTCCTCGGTGATGGCGCCGTAGCCGAGCGCCAGCCCGCGGACCGGGTGCGCCACCGCCAGCGGCGACAGCGCCAGCACCTCGACCCCGGCCGAGCGGGCGCGGGCGGCGACCTCGACGTCGTCGGCGCGCGGGTCGGTGAACAGGGCCGTCACATGCAGGCCGACCAGCGACGGAACGGGTTCGAGGACGCCGGCGAAGTCGCGGCGCAGCAGCGACGTCACCAGGTGGTGCCGCCGCGCATACACCCGGCGCATCGCCTTGAGGTGCCGGGCGAACAGGCCCTCGTCGATCAGCTCGGCCAGCGCCGCCTGCGCGGGCACGGCGGTGTGCCAGTCGAGCAGCTGTTTGGCCTGGTGGATGGCATCGCGCAGCGACCGCGGCGCGACGACGAAGCCGAGCCGCAGGGTGGGCAGCAGCGTCTTCGAGAACGAGCCGACGTAGGCGACGTGGCCGGCGGCGCCGAGCCCGGCGAGCGGCTCGAACGGCCGCCCGGCGAAGCGGAACTCGCTGTCGTAGTCATCCTCGACGATCAGCGCACCGGTCCGCCGGGCCCACTCGAGCAGCGCCAGCCGGCGTCCCAGCGACATCGACGTGCCGAGCGGGAACTGGTGCGACGGGGTGACGTAGACCAGGCGGGCGGGGTCGGGCAGCGCGCCGACCACCAGGCCCTCGTCGTCCACCGGCACCGGCACGACGTCGAAGCCGGACGACGTCAGCAGCTTGCGGGGGAGCGGGTACCCGGGATCCTCGACCGCGACCACGTCGCCGGGCGACAGCAGGACCCGGGCGAGGAGGTCGACGGCCTGCTGGCTGCCGCTGGTGACCACGACGTCGTCCGGTGCGGCCGGGACGCCGCGCGCTACGGCGACGTGCCGGGCGATCGCCGCGCGCAGCGCCGGGTGGCCGGCGGCCGCGATGTGCGCGCCGGTCCCGACGGCGGTCGCGCGCAGCTGGCGAGCCGTCACCCGGCGCCACGCCGCGTACGGGAACAGCGTGGCGTCCGGAACACCGGGCCGGAAGTCGAACTCCGCCTCGGTCGCGGCGAGGTCGGCCGCCGCGGGCAGCCCGGCCCACACGGCGCGGGGGACGAGCGCGACCGGGTCGCCGTCGCCCCCGTCGTCGGGCGGCCGGTCCGGGGCGAGGCCGGCGGCGACGAACGTGCCGACGCCGGGCCGGGCGACGAGGAAGCCCTCGGCGGCCAGCCGGTCGTAGGCCATGCTGACGGTGTTGCGGGCGATGCCGAGGTCGCCGGCCAGCTCGCGGGTCGGCGGCAGCGGCTGACCCGCCGGCAGCCGCCCGGCCAGGACGGCGGCCCGGACCTGCCGGTAGAGCTGCCCGGACAGGTCGCCCCGCCCGTCCAGCCGCACGTGCAGGTCCATGTCAGGCGAGCCTAGGACCACGAGTGATCCGCCCGTGACCGGCCCAGTCCAGAACCCCCCGCTGTGGCCCAGAGGAGGCCGCCCGGCCGCGGCTAGCGTGGCGAACGGTTCAGAGAACACACAGGTCAGGAGGGTTCGCCATGCGCAAGAACACGTACCGGGCGGTCGTCGGAGTGCTTGCGGCCGGAGCGGTCGCGCTGCCCGGTATCGCCGCCGCGTCGGGTGGGACCGACGCCGCCGGACACCGCGGCTGCGCGGCGCGGTTCGACGAGGCGCAGCGCATCGACATGGAGTCGTTCCGCGACTTCGACGCCGAGGCCTGGCGCGACGTCCACCACGAGGACGCGGTCAGCGTCTACGCCAGCGGCCACCGGTTCGACGGCCTCGACGCGATCATGGCCGCGCAGGCGAGCCACTTCGAGAACCGCGAGGCGATCTGGACGTGGACCGAGATCGACCGCCACGTCTACGGCTGCAAGACCGCGGTCATCGAGTACGACGCCACCTACGAGCTGCCGAGCGTCGGGTTCAAGTCGCGGGCTCTCACCGTCGTGACGTACGTGTTCGAGCGCGGCCGCTGGCTCGCGGTCTACGACCAGGGCACCGCGTTCCCGGCGGGGTCCTGACGGTCAACCGGCCGCGGTGACGCGCAGCGGGCCCGAGCCGCTCTCGCCGCAGACGTCGTCGGGGTTGAGCAGGTAGCACGACTTCATCGACAGGCAGCCGCAGCCCATGCACCCGGTGAGCTCGCGCTGCAGGTTCTCCAGCTCGTGCTTCTTCGCCTCGAGCTGGGACTGCCAGCGCCTGGACAGCCGATGCCAGTCGTGGGCGTCGGGCTGCTGCTCCATCGGCAGAGTCGTGAACACCTCGGCGACGTCCGCGAGCGAGATGCCCAGCCGTTTCGCCACGAGGATCAGTGAGATCCGCCGGATCATGAAGCGCGGGTAGCGTCGCTGGTTCCCGGCCGTGCGCGACGACTCGATCAGGCCGAGCTGCTCGTAGTAATGCAGCGCCGACACCGCGACGCCGGTACGGCTCGAGACCTCGCCCACCGTGAGCAGGTCGTCCGGTTCCATGGCGTCTACCTCCGCTGTTGACCTCAAGCTCGCTTGACCTTCTACCTTCCCTACCATGACGACAACCGACGAGCGCCAGGCGAGCTTCCGCGACCTGTTCGGCGCGGCCCGAGCGATGACGTCGCTCGTCCTGGCCGGCGGGATCGCCCTGCACGCCGTGAACATCTTCCTCACGACGAGTCTGCTGCCGACGGCGATCGACGACATCGGCGGCGAGCGGTGGCGCCGTTCGTCGCTGGTGCGGTCGTCGCCGCCGTCAGCCCGACGATGACCGTGCTGCTGGCCGGCCGGGCCATCCAGGGCTTCGGCGGCGGCATGCTCGCCGGTCTCGGCTACGCCGTGATCCAGTCGGCCTACCCGGAGCGGCTCTGGGTGCGGGCGACGGCCCTCGTGTCGGCGATGTGGGGGGTGGGGACGCTGGCCGGCCCGGCCCTGGGCGGCGCGTTCGCCCAGTTCGACGCATGGCGCTGGGCGTTCGGGGTGCTGGCGCTCGGCGGCGTCGCGCTGGCCGTCCTGGTGCCGCGGGCGTTGCCGCGGTCGCGTGGCGGCGCGGCCAGGGAGCCGGTCCCGTACGTCTCGCTCGTCCTGCTGACCGCGGCGACGGCGCTGATCAGTGTCGCGAGCCTGCGCACCGACACGGTGGAGATGGTCGTCGTGGTGGCCGCCGCGGTGCTGGCGCTCGCCGCGTTCGTGCGGTGGGAGCACCGCTCGCCCGTGCGGGTGCTGCCGGCGTCGACGTACATGGCCGGGTCGCCGCTGAAGTGGCTGTACGTCGGCATCGCGATCCTCGCGATCGGCACGGTGTCGGAGGCGTTCACGCCGCTGTTCGGCCAGCGGCTGGCCGGTCTGGAGCCGCTGGTCGCCGGGTTCCTCGGCGCCGCGGCGTCGCTCGGCTGGTCGGCCACGATGATGTTCAGCTCTGGCGCCGCCCGTCCCGTGGCGGTGCGCCGCCTGCGGATCGCCGGGCCGGCCGTCCTGGCCCTCGGCCTCGCCGTCACCGGTGCGTTCCAGCAGGAGGACGCCGGCGCCTGGCTCGTGGTCGTCTGGCTGGCCGGGCTGATCGTCGCGGGCGCCGGGATGGCCTGGCGTTCCCGCACGTCGTCGTCGCGGTGATGGGCAGCTCGCCGGACCCGGCCGAGGCGGGCAAGGCGAGCGCCGGCGTCAACACCGTCGAGCTGATCGGGCTGTCCATCGGGTCGGCGGTCGGCGGCCTGCTGCTCAACCTCGGCGCGCCGTCGATGCTCGCCTCGGCCCGGTATCTGCTGTTCGGGCTGGCCGCGACGGCGCTCGTCGGCGTGCTCGTCGCGCTCCGTGCGTCGGCCGGTTCAGGCAAGCCGGCCGGCGACGCCGTCGAGTAGCAGGTCCACCGACAGCCGCATGATCGCGAGCGGGTCGCCGGCCTCGACCGCCTCGCCGGTCGCCGCGCCGACCCGCTCGGCCAGCGGGAAGCGGTGCGCGCCCATGGCCCGTGTCAGCGCCGGGCTCACCGTCGCCCACCAGTCGAGGTCGCCGCCGCTGGCGCGGACGCGGTCCAGCCCGACCTGCTGCCGCACCGTCGACTCGACCAGCGCGAGGACGCCGCACAGCACCTGGTCCATCTCGAGGTCGGACAGCCCGATGCCGTCGAGCGGCGCCAGCTCGAGGTCGTACTTGGCCGACACGCCGGGCCCGAGCACCGGCCGGCCGGGCACCACCTCGACCGTCCACGGGTGCCGCAGGTGGTGGCGCCAGTTGTGCTCCGCGACGTGCCGCAGCCCGGCGCGCCAGCCGTCCTGCTCGCCCGGCAGCGCGCCGTCGTCGTACGTCTCGCCTGCTACGGCGTCGAGCATCAGCTCGACCAGCTCCGGCTTGCCCGGCACGTGCGTGTAGAGGGTCATGGCGCCGACGCCGAGGCGGTCGGCGACCCGCCGCATGGTCAGCGCGCCGAGGCCCTCGGCGTCGGCGATCGCGATGGCGTTCTCGACCACCGCCCGCTTCGTCAGCCCGGTGCGGCCGGGCCGGTCGGACGGCTCCCAGAGCAGCGAGACCAGCCGGGTGGGGTCGGACGGGCGGGGCGTGTTCGAGGGCACGGGGAATATCCTCTCACCTTCCGTACGTTGGCTCGTACGTTGTACGGTACATTGTACGAGCAAGCGGAGCGGAGGAGAGTGAATGGACGCAGCCATCGAGGCGCGGGCGGTGCGCAAGCACTACCGCGGGACGGAGCGACCGGCGCTGGACGGGTTCGACCTGCGGGTGGCGCCCGGGTCGGTCTGTGCGCTGCTGGGCCGCAACGGCGCGGGCAAGACCACGGCGGTGCGGATCCTGACAACGTTGCTGGCCATGGACGACGGCTCGGCGACGGTGGCCGGGCACGACGTGCGGACCGGCGGCGACGGCGTCCGGCGGGCCATCGGGCTGGTCGGGCAGAACGCGGCGGTCGACGAGATCCTGGGCGGCCGGGCGAACCTGGTGCTGTTCGGGCGGTTGCGCGGGCTGCCCAAGGCCGCGGCGCGGGCCCGGGCGGACGAACTGATCGGCCGGTTCGGGCTGGACGACGCCGCCGATCGCGCCGTCGGCACCTACTCGGGCGGCATGCGGCGCCGGCTCGATCTCGCCGCGAGCCTGGTCGTGCCTCCGTCGGTGCTGTTCGTCGACGAGCCGACGACCGGCCTCGACCCGGACGCCCGCCGCGACGTGTGGGCGACGGTCCGGCGGCTGGTCGACGACGGCGTCACGGTGCTGCTGACCACGCAGTACCTGGAGGAGGCCGACGAGCTGGCCGACCACGTCGCCATGCTCCGCGACGGCCGGGTCGTGCTCGAGGGAAGCCCGGCCGAGCTGACGTCGCTGGTCGGCGAGACCCGGGTGGAGGCCCGGTTCGCGACGGCCGACGACGCGGCCGCGGCGGGGCGCGCGGCCGGACCATACGCCGTCGGGCCGGTCGACGTGGCCGGCGTGACCGTCGCCGTGCCGGTGCCCGACGCCGGCGCCGTCACCACGTTCTGCGCGGCGCTGGCCATGGCGGGCCTGCGGCCGGAGGACGTCGCCGTCCGCCGGCCCACCCTCGACGACGTCTTCACGCACGTGAACACCCCTGAGGAGGCTCGATGACTTCGCTGGTCCACGACTCGCTGGTGCTGGCCGGCCGCACGTTCGGGCACTGGCGGGCACAGCCGGTGCCGTTCCTGGTCACGCTCCTGTTCCCGGTGCTCGTCGTCCTGATGATGGGCGGTCTGTTCGGCGGCGCGATCGCCGGCAGCGCCGGCGACTACGTGCCGTTCGTCGTGCCCGGGGTCCTGGCACTGACGATGCTGTTCGGACTCGAGACCACGATGATCGCGATCACGACGGACGCCGCCCGCGGCGTGACCGACCGGTTCCGGTCGCTGCCGCTGCACAGCGGCTCGGTGCTGGTCGGACGCTGCCTGGCCGACCTCGCGGCGTCGGTCGCCGCCCTGGCCGCGATGACGGTGGCCGGGTTCGCGCTGGGCTGGCGGTGGAACGGGGGCATCGGCGAGGTGCTGGCGGCGTACGGGCTGCTGCTCCTGCTGCGGTTCGGGCTGCTGTGGGTCGGCGTGTGGGCGGGGCTGAAGGCGCCCGGCCCGGAGGCGGTCGCGGCCGTGCAGATCATGGTCTGGCCGGTCGGGTTCCTGTCCACGGTGTTCCTCGACCCGGCGACGATGCCGTCGTGGCTGGGCGCCGTCGCCGAGTGGAACCCGCTGTCGGCGACGGCGGACGCGGTGCGCGAATTGTTCGGCAACCCCGGCGTGACGGGCGGGAGTTGGCCGGCCGATCACGGACAGACGTTGTCAGTGATCTGGCCGATCCTGATGGTGGCGGTGTTCGCGCCGCTGTCCGCCGCTGCCTACCGGAGGCTGAACCGATGACACTGGCCGATCACGGCTTCATCGAGGTCCGTGGTGCCCGTGAGCACACCCTCAAGAACATCGACGTCGACATCCCGAAACACCAGCTGACGGTCGTCACCGGCGTGTCCGGGTCGGGCAAGTCGTCGCTGGTCTTCGACACCCTGGCCGCGGAGTCGCAGCGTCAGCTCAACGCCACGTTCAGCGCGTTCGCGCAGAGCCGGCTGCCCAGCTACGGCCAGCCCGACGTCGACCGCATGGCGCACCTGTGCGCCGTCACCGTCGTCGACCAGAAGCGGCTCGGCGGCGGTGCGCGGTCGACCGTCGGCACCGCCACCGACATCGGCGCGCGGCTGCGGCTGATCTTCTCCCGGGCCGGCCGCCCGTTCGCCGGCTACTCCAACGCGTTCTCGTTCAACGACCCGCAGGGGATGTGCCCGCGCTGCCAGGGGCTGGGTGTCGTGAGCATCGTCGACGAGGCGCAACTGGTCGACCGCGACCGGTCGCTCGAGGACGGCGCGCTGGACTGGCCGGCGTTCGGCGTCGGGAACTGGTTCTGGCGGTCCTACGCCAGGAGCGGCTTCTTCGACCCGTCGGTGCCGCTGCGCGAGTACACCGACGAGCAGTGGCGCATCCTCATGTACGCCGAGCAGGGCGAGCTGAAGGCGCCGAATGTCGAGGTCACCAGCTACGAGGGGGTCATCGCCCGGTTCAACCGGCTCTACCTGCACAAGGAGGCCGACGCCTACAAGGGCAAGACCCGCGAGGCGTTCGAGCGCATCGTCACGCGCGGCAGCTGCCCCGACTGCGGCGGCACCCGGCTGGCCGAGGCGGCCCGCTCGTCGCTGATCGGCGGACGGTCCATCGCCGACCTCAACGCGATGCAGGCCGACGACCTCGTCGACGTCATCCGGGCCATCGACGACCCCGGCGTCGCGCCGCTGGTGGCCGACGCGGCCGAGCAGGTGGAACGGCTCGGCATCCTGGGCCTCGGCTACCTCAGCCTCGACCGCGCCACGGCCACGCTGTCCGGCGGCGAGTCGCAGCGGGTGAAGATGGTCCGGCACCTCGGCAGCAGCCTGTCCGACCTGCTGTACGTGTTCGACGAGCCGACGGTCGGGCTGCATCCGCGCGACGTCCACCGGCTCGGCGAGCTGCTGATCGAACTGCGCGACAAGGGCAACACGGTGGTCGTCGTCGAGCACGACCCGGAGACCATGGCGATCGCGGACCACTGCATCGACATGGGGCCGGGGGCGGGGCGGGCGGGCGGCACCGTCACGTACGAAGGGTCCTACGACGGGCTGGTGAAGTCCGACACGCGGACGGGGCGCGGGCTGCGGGCGCCGCGGGTCTCACGCGACGGTGCCGCCGTGCGGACGCCGTCGGGGCACGTCCGCATCGAGCACGCGTCCACGCACAACCTGCGCGACGTCACCGTCGACCTGCCGCTGGGGGTGCTGACGGTCGTCACGGGGGTGGCGGGGTCGGGCAAGAGCAGCCTGATCCGCGGCCACCTGCCATGCGTGCGGCCCGACGCCGTCATGCTGGACCAGCGCCCGGTGCGTGGGTCGCGGCGGTCCAGCCCGGCGACGTTCACCGGCGTGCTCGACCCGATCCGGTCGCTGTTCGCCCGCGCGACGGGCGCGCCGGCGGCCTTGTTCAGCCCCAACTCCAGCGGCGCGTGCCCGGCGTGCCAGGGCGCCGGGGTGATCTTCACCGACCTCGCGTTCATGGACGGCGTCACCACGGTGTGCGAGGTCTGCCGCGGCCGCCGGTTCAAGGGCGAGGCGCAGCAGCACCTCGTCCGCGGCCGGTCCATCGCCGACGTGTTCGAGCTGAGCGTCGCCGAGGCGCTGGAGTTCTTCACCGAGAAGGCCATCCGCACCGTGCTGCAGCGCCTGGGCGACGTCGGCCTCGACTACCTCACGCTCGGCCAGACCCTCACCACGCTGTCCGGCGGCGAGCGGCAGCGGCTCAAGCTGGCCAGCGAGCTGGTCGTCGGCGGCAAGCTCTACGTGCTCGACGAACCCACCACCGGCCTCCACCTTGCCGACGTCGAGCACCTGATCGCGCTGCTGCACCGGCTGGTCGACGACGGCAACACGATGATCGTCATCGAGCACAACCTCGACGTCGTCGCGGCGGCCGACTGGGTCGTCGACCTCGGGCCCGGCGCCGGCCACGACGGCGGCCGGGTGGTGTTCGAGGGGACGCCGGCGGCGCTGGCCGCCGACGGGTCGACGTACACCGGCCAGTACCTGGCCCGTTATCTCGCCGACTGAACGCGGCCGGGTGGCGTTCACTCCGGGTGGGAACGCTCGCTCCTATGGAGTCCACCTCGTCCGGACGCACCGGACGCACCCTCAGCCGTCGTGCCGTGCTCGCCGCCGGCGCCGGGACCGCCGCCGCACTCGCGCTGCCCTCCGCCGCCACGGCCGTGGAGGACGTCGCCGGGCGGGGGCGGGCGCGGCACGTCGTGCTGGTCGGGTGGGACGGGTTCGACCCCGCCTACCTCGACCTGGCCGACACCCCGAACCTCGACGCGCTGACCCGCCGCGGCGTCGTCGGCGCCACGACTGGGTGCTTCCCGTCCATCACCAACACCTCGTGGGCCAGCGTCGTCTCCGGCGCCTGGCCGCGCACCCACCTCAACACGCCGTACTTCCTCGACCCGGCCACCGGGCGGGCGGTGAGCCAGAGCCGGACGCTCGAGGCGCAGACCATCGCCGAGGTGGTGACGGCGGCCGGCGGCACGGTCGCGTCGGTGCAGTTCTTCATCCTGCAGAACCACGGCGTGGTCTTCGGCGACCCGCGGGCGCTGTACGTCCAGCCCGGCGGCACCGGCCCGTCGCGGATGGACCTGGCCGCCGACATCCTGCACGGCCGGCCGGTGCGCTCCGGCTCGGTGACGGTCACCGTCGAGGAGCCGCCGACGCTGCTCGCCGTCTACGCCGACGACCTCGACGCGCTCGGCCACGCCGAGGGGGCGGAGTCGCCGGGTATGGCCGGCCGGCTGGCCGCTCTCGACGCCGCGCTCGGCCGGCTGGTCCAGGCGACGAAGGACGTCGGGACCTATGGCAGCACCGCCTTCGTGCTGCTCGGCGACCACGGCATGACGACGTTCACCCGCGCGTTCGGCGGGCTGGTGCTCACCGCGCTGACCGAGGCCGGGTTCACGCCGGAGTTCGTCGCGCCGGGCGCCGCGCCGGCGCCGTCGACCGACGTCGCGATGGTGGTCGGCGGGGTCGCCAACGTGTACCTGCTCGGCGCCGCCAACACGCCCGACGGCATCGCGCGGGCCCGCGCCGCGCTGGAGTCGGTCGAGCCGGT
This sequence comes from Jiangella alkaliphila, assembly GCF_900105925.1. Taxonomy (NCBI): domain Bacteria; kingdom Bacillati; phylum Actinomycetota; class Actinomycetes; order Jiangellales; family Jiangellaceae; genus Jiangella; species Jiangella alkaliphila. The sequence goes on from NZ_LT629791.1 coordinate 1,627,298, forward strand.
GGAACGCGTCCACGACCGCGCCGGCCTCGACGCGTTCGGCGCCAGCCCGCTGCTCGGCGAGCTGGTGGCCGAGCCGGCCGCCGGCTGGTCGTTCGGCCTGACCGACCCGGACGGCCCGCGCGGCTACCACGGCCGCACCGGCGAGCGCGAGGCCGCACTGCTGGTCGCCGGGCGCGGCGTCAGTCCACGAGCCCGGCTCGACGGCGCGCGGCACATCGACGTCGCGCCGACGATCGCCGCGCTGCTCGGCCTCCCCGCACCCGCCCAGGCCGAGGGCCGCGTCCTCACTGAGGCGCTCCAGTAGCCCACGTCCCGACGAGTTGATCATGGCGAAAGGAGGGTCTGGGTCGCCCGGAACCCCGACCTTCTCCATGATCAACTCGGCGATGGGGCGGGAAGAGGGCCGGTCGGTGCTGGATGTCTACGATGCCGGGGTGAGTCTCGACGCGGTGCCGGCCGCCCTCGTCACCTCGTACGGGCGCGACGACGCCGGCCGGGCCTGGCTGGCCGGGCTGCCGCATCTGCTGGACCTGACACTGCAGCGGTGGGAGCTGCGCCCGGACGGCCCGCCCGGCAACGGCATGGCGGCGCTGGTCCAGCCGGTGGTTGGCGCCGACGGCACCCCTGCGGTATTGCGGCTGCAGCCGCTCGGCGAGGAGTCCGCGGCGGCCGTCGTCGGGCTGCGGACGTGGGACGGCGACGGCGTCGTCCGGCTGCTCGACCACGACACCGCCACCGGCGCGATGCTGCTGGAGCGGCTCGACGGCGGGCGGCCGCTGGCCTCGGTGCCCGACGACGACGCCGTCATGAAGGTACTGGGCGTACTGCTGGCCCGGCTGACCGCGCGGCCGGCGCCGGACGGGCTGCCGCGCCTGTCCGACGTCGCCGCCGCTATGGTGGCCGCCGTGCCGGGAGCGCTGCGGGCCCTGCATGAGGGGGACGAGCGCCGCCTGGTCGTGTCGTGTGCAGTCGCCGTCGACGAGCTGCTGCCCGAGGCCGGCGACCGGTTGCTGCACTGGGACCTGCACGACGAGAACGTCCTGGCCGGTGAGCGGGAGCCGTGGCTGGCGATCGACCCGGTGCCGCTGGCCGGCGACCCCGGCTTCGACCTCTGGCCGGCTCTGAACAGCCGCTGGGACGCCGCCGTCGCCGGTGGCGTCGAGCGGGTCGTGCTGCGCCGGTTCGACCTGCTCAGCGAGCTGGTCGGCGTCGACCGCGCGCGTGCCGCCGGCTGGACGCTGGGCCGGGTGCTGCAGAACGCGCTCTGGGACGTCGAGGACGGGAAGGCGGCGCTGGGCCCCGCCGACGTCGCGCTCGCGACCGTCCTGCTGCGCCACCGGGTGTGATCCACGGTCCTGTCGGCGACCGCGGGTAGGGTGCCCGGAGTTGTTCGTCGAAGGGAGAGGTGCTCGTGCTCGCGAAGTACGCCGGCCGGTGTGGTGCGTGTGGTGGAGACATCCGGCCAGGTGACGAGCTCGAGAGCTCGGGCAGCGGCCGCAGCCGGGCGTGGGTTCATGCGGCCTGCGCGGGCGCGCCGGCGCTGATCCCGGTCCCCGGCGACGCCGAGCCGGCCCTCGTCCCGGCCTCCTCCGCGGCCGCGGCCAAGCCGTCGCGCGCCCGGCGGCCGCGCCCGCCGGCCATGGAGGCGCCCGAGGGCGCGGTCGAGGTCTACACCGACGGCGCCTGCTCCGGCACGCCCGGCCCGGGCGGCTGGGCGTGGGCCATCGACCGCGAGCGGTTCGCGTCCGGGTCCGAGCCGAGCACCACCAACCAGCGCATGGAGATCCGGGCCGCACTGGAGGCCGTCAAGGCGCTCGACGGCCCGCTTGTCGTCGTCAGCGACTCCGCGTACGTCGTCAACTGCTTCCGCGACGGATGGTGGCGCAACTGGCGCACGCGCGGCTGGGTCACGTCCACCAAGTCGCCGGTCGCCAACCGCGACCTCTGGGAGCCGCTGGTCGACCTCGTCGAACAGCGCGGCGACGTCGTCTTCCACTGGGTCAAGGGCCACTCCGGCCACCCCATGAACGACCTCGTCGACGAGCTCGCCGTCGCCGCCAAGATCGCCCAGTCCTGACAAGGGCGAGTGAGGCGTACTGTGACAACCACAAGGGGCTGACCAGGCTCCCCGATCAGGGAGCAACCATGGCCGACAAGTCGCCGCGACAACACCTGTCCAAGAAGGCGGGCAAGTCGCTCAAGGAGAAGCGCGCTGACAAGGCCGCCAAGGCGGACGCGAAGTCCAAGATCGAGATCATCCCGACCTCGAAGAAGCGCTGATCCGCCGTCCACCAGCTCGCCGTCGAGGCAGAGATCGCCCGGTGACCGGCAGGGAGTCGCCACCCACCACGGGGTGAGCGCTCCCTGCCGATCACGGCGGGTCAGCCGCGCAGGGTGACCGTCACGCTCCGTCCGTACGCGTGCCGGGTCGGGAACTCCAGGTGGGTGTTGCCGTCCGCTTGGGTCACCCGCACGCCGCGGTCGCCGGCGACCTTGGTCAGCGACCGGCCGAGCAACGTCGCGTTGACCACGTCGCGCCCCATGGTCGGGTCGGAGACGGCGATGGTGGTCAGCCGCGGCCGGTTCTGGACGATCACCGAGGCCGGGCCCTCGATGCGCATGCCCACCGACTCGTGCCAGCCGGCGTGGAACACGTTGGCCGCCACCAGCCCCAGGCCAGCGTGCAGGATGGCCTGCACCCGGGTGTCGTTGGCCAGCACGATGATCGGGCCGGCGGGCGAGTACCCGCGCAGCTGCGCCTCCGTCGCGTTCGGCACCAGCGCGTAGGCGAGCGGCCCCGGCTCGGCCCCGGCCGCGTGGCCGACCGAGATGCCGAAGACGTTCTTGGTCACGGCGGTGTCCGGGTTGGCCGTGCGGACGACGCGGCGGCTGCGGGTGACGGGGTCGAGGGCGACCCGTGCCTGCTGGGAGGTGAGGAACACGTAGCCGACGGCGGTGCCCCGGCTCTCGTTGGCGTAGCGCAGCCAGAGCGGGTCGCCGGTGCCCGGGCCGGACCACGCGCTGCCGTCCCGCGCCGAGCCGCTGATCGTGACGTCGTCGGCCGGCGCCGAGATGCGGGCGTCGACCGACGTGCTCACCGCGCGGCCGGCGCCGTCGTCGATGCCGGCGACCAGCACGACGATCTCGTCGTCGAGCATGAACCAGGACTTCATGGCCGTGAGGTTCTGGTACACGACGAAGTCGTCGGGCAGGATCCCGGTCTGCTTCGCGGCGTAGGCGGCGTCGCTCGACAGCAGCATCCCGGCCGCGCCGTAGGCGCCGAGTACGGCTCCGCCGGAGTGCCCGTTGGTGCCGCGCGGGAAGTACACGTAGGTGTTCTGCGACTCCGACGAGGCCGTGAACCCGAGCGGGTGGCCGGGGTTGTCGTAGAAGGGCGTGCCGTACAGCTCCGGGATGGTCTGCCGCTGTTCGACCGGAGCGGTGACACCGGCCAGGGCGTACGGCGACACCGTCGTGAAGTAGTCGACTCCGTAGGCCTCCGTCTGGTCCTGCCCGGACAGGTAGAGGTAGTGGGCGCCGTCGCCCTGGAACCACGGCATGAGGTTCTCGCCGCTCATGTACTCGTACTTGCTGATCCGGTCTGAGCTGCGCGACAGCGCGAACGCGAAGCCGGGCCGGCGGTGCACGTTCTTGTCCATGGCGTTGAACGCGACCGTCCGGTCGGCCGGACCGAGGTCCGCGGGCTGCACGGTGTCGTCGTCGACGATGTCGGTGTAGCGCGCGATGGTGACCGGCGAGACGAACGTCGCCGGGTTCAGCGCCGCCCGCGACGTCGAGCGGATGAACGCGACGTAGCTCTTCAGCGCTGCCGCGTCGGCGCCGGTCGCGTAGCCGGAGAGGTCGACGACGGCCTCCACGACCACCGCGACGTCGGTGTAGCCGGAGGTCGTCCGCGAGACGGCTCGTCCCTTGACGATCTCCATCATCCAGCCCTCGAAGATCAGCGGCGCGAACCCGTTCGTCACCCAGCTCTGCACGACCGGCACGAGCGCCTCGGTGTTGGCGAGACCGGTGCCGTCGAGGATCTTCAGTGTCTGGACCACCCGCGTCAGCAGGGCCTTGCCGTACGAGCCGGTATAGGCCACCGAGTGGTGCTGGATGAACGAGCCGTCGGCGTAATAGCCGTCGGTGACGCCGTGCCGCAGGTTGTAGGGGTCGATCGTGGCGAAAACCGTCAGCTGGTGCTCGACCGCCTTGCGGATGCGCGCCTCGTCGCCGAGCAGCGCGCCCTGGATCATCCGGTTGGTGGTGATGTCGGCCAGGTTGGCGCCGGTGTGGAAACGCGAGTCCAGGTCGACGTCGCCGCCGGAGCCGTTCCTGAGGTAGGCGTCCATCGACGCGACGTAGGTGCCGACGAGGTCCGGGCGGTAGGCGCGGACCTGCTCGTCGAGGAGCGCCAGGGTCTTGCCGACATGGGTGGAGATGCCGATCTCCCACGTGAACCAGTTGCCGTAGTAGCCCTGGGCCTGGTCGCCGTAGTAGTTCTCGTGCAGCCAGACCAGGGCGTCGATCACGCGCCGCTGCGTGCCGACGTCGCCGTCCAGGTCCGACGGGGCCCCGCCCGGCGTGCGCGTGGCGAGGGCGATCTCGTAGAGGTGCTGGAACGACGCGTTTAGGTTGGGGTCGCTGGTGCCGAGCGGGAGTCCGGCGAACAGCTCGCCGTTGCCGGCCGTGTCCAGCGCGGCGAGCCAGGTGCGTGCGGTCTGATCGATGGCGGACAGCTTGGCCGCGACCTCGGGTCGGGCGTTGGACTCGGCCGTGCCGGCGAAGATGTCGACGGTGTTGGCCAACAGCCCCGTCGTGCCGGTGCCCGGGTCGGACGCGCCGGCCCATCGTGGCGGTGCCACGACGGTGAGCACGCCGGCGGCGGACAGGAGCGACAACAGACGGCGGCGGGTGATCTCCACATATTCTCCTCGGAAGGTGCGAACCAGGCATCTAGGAGTCAAGCAGGCATGACAATTCGTCAGCAAGCGCTTGCCCACGAGTTCGCCCCATTGCCGCACTGCATTCAGACGGAGGCCGGATTGACCGGACCGTGGCAGGCGCACCCGGCGACGACGGCGTCCGGCGACATCGCGGCGGCCTCCTCGGCGACGCGATCGAGGACGGCCTGCCGCTCGGCGGAGTCGAGGTAGCGCCCGCTGGTGACGACGCCGTCGATGCGCTGCGTGTTCGCGATGTCGGCGAGCGGGTCGGCGGCCAGGACGACGAGGTCGGCCGGGGCGCCGGTGGCGATCCGCCCGGCCCGCCGGTCGCCCAGGAACCGGGCCGGCTCGACCGTCGCGGCGCGCAGAGCGTCCGCCGTCGACAGGCCCGCCTGGACCAGCTGCCGCAGCTCGTCGTGCAGGCTGAAGCCCGGGAAGACGGCGCAGGTCCCGGTGTCGGTGCCGGCCAGCAGCGGCACGCCCGCCGCGTGCATGGCGCCGATCAGCTGGAGCTGGTGCTCGGACTTGGCCGCCCACTCGCCGTCGAGCTCGGGCGTGCGGCCGGCGAGGTACCAGTCGCGCAGCACCCGGTCGAGGACCTCCAGGATCGGCTGGGGCAGGTAGCGGCGGCGCGGGTCGGACAGGTCGAGCGTGCGCGCATGGTTGAGTGCCTGGTGCATGACCATCGTCGGGACCTGGTGGGTGCCGTTGCGGGCGAACCGGTCGAACAGCCGGGCCGCCTTGTCGTGGTCGTAGCTGCGCATCGCCTGCAGGTCGATCGGGTGCAGCCGGTTGAACCAGCCGTTGTAGTCGCCGCGGTCGAGCCTGATCTCGGCGATCCGCCGGCGCAGCTCGCGCTCGTCCCGCGACGTCGCGACGAAGACGGTGAAGAGGTGCTCGATGCTGGCCTGGCCCAGGTCCGACGCCTCGGCCACGTCGAGCTCGTCCGGCGTGTGTCCGACGACGGCGATGCCGCGCCGGCGCGCCTCGTGGACGATCGCCCGGTAGACGTCGGGCTTCAGTCGCGAGTAGACCTTGACGGCGTCAGCGCCCTGGGCGACGGCGTCCCGGACGGCCACGCGCCCCTCTGCGGCGGTTCCCGCCTCGACGACGTCGACCAGGTTCGGGTCCCAGATCGTGGGAGCGCCGTCGATGATGCGGCTGGCGATCACCCACCGCGGCCCCAGCAGCTCGCCCGCGTCGGCCTGGTCGCGCCAGTCGTGCAGCTCGTCGCGGCCGGACATCTCGCGGACCGTGGTGACGCCGTTCGCGACGTACAGCGCGGGCTCGATGTTCGGGAACGAGCTGTGCACGTGCACGTCGACGAGGCCCGGGATCAGGAACGCGCCGCGCAGGTCGACGGCGCGGACGCCCGGCGGGATCGGCACCTGCGCGGACGGGCCGACCCGCGCGATCCGGTCCCCCCGCACGACGACCGTGGTGTCCGCCATCCGCCGCCCCCGCTCGACGTCGATGACGGTGGCATGGGTGAAGGCGACCCCGCGGGGTGCCCCCGTGGCCGTCGTGGCGGCTGGGCTCGCGGCGGTCGCGGCCGCCCGCGGCGCGACGACGCCCAGCAGGCTGGCGGCCAGACCGCCGGCGATGAGGTTGCGGCGAGAGGGAGTCGGATTCATGCCCTCATCGTCCGGCGGGGAGGGGGCCGCGGGCACTCCTGCTCGCTCCCCTCTGACCGGCGGCGAACCCCCGTCTTCGGGGTGGAGATTTCTTCACCGTGGGTGAGGCTGTCGGTGGCGGCGGCTAGCGTCGGCAGCGTGACCGAACCCGCCTTCCTCGCCGCCGTCAGCACCTCTTACGACACAGTCGCCGACACCTACGTCGAGCGCTTCCCGCCGTCTCGCCTCGGCCCGCTCGGGCGCGCCATGCTGCGGGCGTTCGCCGAGATCGTGCTGGCCGAGAGCAAGGGCCCGGTCGCCGACGTCGGGTGCGGCCCGGGCGGGCTGACGGCCGAGCTGGCCGGCCACGGTCTCGAGGTGTCCGGCATCGACCTCTCGCCGCGCATGATCGAGCTGGCCCGCGCGGCGCATCCGGAGCTGCCGTTCTCGGTCGGCTCCATGACGGCGCTCGATCTCCCCGACGGCGGGCTGGGCGGGCTGCTCGCGCACTACTCCACGCACCACCTGCCGCCTGAGCGACTGCCCGCCGTGTTCGCCGAGTTCTGCCGCACCCTCGCGCCCGGCGGTCACCTGCTGCTGGGCACGCACCTCGGCCAGGACGAGCACCTGCGGCCGACCTCGGGCTACGGCGGGCACCCGGTCTCGTACGACTGGTACCAGCTGCCGGGCGAGCGTATCGCCGCGCTGATCGAGGGCGCCGGCCTGACGATCACCGCGCGCCTCGACGAGCCCAACCCGAACGGCGCCGGCCGGTCGTTCGCCTACTTCCTTGCCCGCAGACCCGGCTGAGAGACCCCAGTTCGACTTTGTGGCTAGAACGCATGTGCGATAGAATGCTACCTATGGTCATCATGCTGGACGCGGACGAGGCGGTGTCGAATACCGGGGTGTCGGTGGTTGCTGCCATCAGGGCGGAGCTGAGTGAGCTCGCGACGGCCGACGAGTTCGGCCCGGCGGCGATCAAGGCCGATGAACTGAGCAGCCTGATCGCGTCATGTCAGCGGGTGATGTCGCAGGCGCGGGCGCTGCAGGCCGGCTTGATCGAGGAGTTGGTGTGCCGTCCCGAGCTGGCGCCGGCTCCGTCCGCATCGGACTACCGGTCGGTGTGCTCGGAATCCTGTGCGGCCCTGGAACTGACCGCCCCGCTGGCGCTGACGTCGGGGCAGGCGGAGTACCTCGTGGCCGAGTCCGTACAGCTGGTGCGCGACTTCCCGGCCACGCATGCCGCGCTGGCCCGGGGTGAGATCGACGAACGCCGCGCGCGGGTGATCCTGGCCGAGCTGGGCAGGCAGCACCGTGACGTCGCGGAGGCTGTCGAGGCTGCGGTCATCGGGCGGCAGGTGCGAGAGCTGAACGCGCGGCAGCTGCGGAGCCGCCTCAAGTCACTGGTCCATCGGCTCGCGCCGGAGCAGGCCGAAGAGCGGCGTGCCCGTGCCGAGGCCGACCGGCGCGTGCGGGTGTCCCCGGCCGAGGATGGGATGGCCTGGGTCGAAGCGCTGATGCGGGCCGAGGACGCCGCGGCCCTCGAGGCCGTGCTCGACGCCGGTGCGAAGGCCTTGAAGCGACACGACACCGCCGCCGGTGACCCGCGGGCGCGCACCTGCGACCAACGTCGCGCCGACGTCCTCGTGCAGCTTGCTCCAACCGCCCTGGCCACCGGCGAGATGAGCGAGGGCCTGCGGCTGGGCGCCGAGCACCGGCGGCTGGTGGCGGTCCAGGTCACGGTGCCGCTCACCACGTTGGCTGGGCTGAGCGAGGAGCCCGGCGAGCTGGCCGGATACGGACCCATCCCGGCACGCGTCGCCCGTGAGCTGGCCGCCGCGGGAATCTGGCAGTGGCTGGGCACCGACCCGGTGAACGGCGCCGTGCTCAGCCATGGGCGCACCCGCTACACGCCGACCCACGATCTCGTCGAGCACGTGCTGCTGCGCGACCGAACCTGTAAGGCGCCCGGTTGCGCCCTACCGGCGACGCGCTGCGACCTCGATCACGTTCGAGCATTCGCCGATGGCGGTGCGACCTGCGCTGGGAACCTGACCCCGCTGTGCCGAAAACATCACCTCATCAAGCACCACGGCCCGTTCGTGGTCGACCAGCCGGAGCCTGGCACCCTCCGCTGGACCAGCCCCACCGGCAACACCACCGTCGTCGGCCCGGCAAGGGTCGGGCCGGTCCATGATCCGCCGGAGCCCGACGAGCCACCCTTCTGACACCAGGATGGCCGGCTGAACCCACGTCGTCAGTCGACGATGAACCAGTCGCCGTCCTGGTAGGCGAGGACGGTGTCGCCGAGGTCCTCGGCGGTGAAGGTGGCGTCGGCGACGATGGCCTCGACCGGGACGATCACCTGGCTGGGCGTGCTGTCGTCGACGAGTTCCGGGTCGATCGTGGCGGTCTGCAGTGCCGCGGACTGCTCCGGCGACACCATGGAGGCCATGATCGGCATGGTCGACTCGCACGGGCCGAAGCCGTCCGCCTCGGCCTGCGCGGCCGCGGGGCCGGCGATCGCGCACATCGTCGCGACGTCCGCGGTGCCGAGCGCGTGCAGGAACGTCTCGAACCGGGTGATCGCCGCCTCCGTGGTCTCCGGCGACCCGGCGCCGTTCGGCGGTGCCTCGGCGGTGGGCGTCGGCGTGGGAGTGTCGGACGCGGCCGGCGGCGGCGTCTCAGACGGCTCCGCGGTCGGCTCGGCCGACGGGTCCGACGACGGGTCCTCGGACGAGGGCGCCGACGGCGTGTCCGACCCGCCCGCCGACGGATCGTCGTCGTCGGAGGAACCGCAGCCGGACGCGGTCAGGGCGAGGACCACCGTGGCAGAGAGCACGGCGGCGCGGCGGACAAGCGACAACGACATGAGCGACGTCCCAGCAAGAGGGGGCAGAACCGCGCGGCAGGCTAGCACGCGCTCGGAACATTCCAGGGGACAATCGCCGAACGTCAGGGGAGGGCGGACATGGAACGGCAGCGGCTGCTGGACTCGATCGCGACGACGCTGCGCGCGCTGCGCCCGGGCCACCCGGTCCGGGTCGCCGTCGACGGGCCGGACGCGGCCGGGAAGACGACCTTCGCCGACGACCTGGCCGCGATGATGCGGCTGACCCGGCCGACCCGGCCGGTCATCCGCGTCGGCATCGACGACTTCCACCAGCCGCCCGAGGTGCGGTCGCGACGCGGCCCGCTGTCGGCCGAGGGCTACTACTTCGACGCGTTCGAGCTGGACGCGGTGCGCGACGGCGTGCTGGGGCCGCTCGGCCCGGGCGGCGACCGGCGCTACCTGCTGTCGACGTTCGACCACCGCGCCGGGCGGCCCACGGCGCGCGCTACGGCCGAGGCCGCGCCTGACGCCGTCGTCATCGTCGACGGGGTCATGCTGCTGCGCCCGGAGCTCCGCGACGCCTGGGACTTCAGCGTCTACCTGCACGTCGAACCGGACGAGACGCTGCGCCGCGCCCTCGTCCGCGACCGCGCCCTGTTCGGCGGCGACCAGCAGGTCGTCGAGCGGTACACCCGGCGCTATCTGCCCGCGCAGGCGCTCTACCGCGAGCGCGATCGGCCGCTGGAGCGCGCCGACCTCGTCGTCGACCACACCGACCCGGCCGAGCCGAGAATAGTCACAGACCGCCGCCACTGACCCCTGGCCGCGACCGGTCCACCGTGCCAGCATCGAAGGCAGGGGTGCACCGTGGCCGAGCACACGACGTCGTCGGGCCGGCCGTCGAAGGCGCTGCGAAGGTACCTGGTCCCGCTGGCGCTCGCGCAGTTCATCTGCAGCTTCGCCGGCTCGAACATGAACGTGATGATCAACGACATCAGCGCGGACCTGGACACCAGCGTGCAGGGCGTCCAGGTCGCGATCACCGTCTTCCTGCTGGTGATGGCCGCGCTGATGATCCCGGGCGGCAAGCTGACGGACAAGTACGGCCGGATGCGCTGCTTCCGCGCCGGCCTGACGATCTACGGCATCGGCGCGCTGCTGAGCGCGGTGTCGCCGGGCCTCGGCGTGCTGATCCTGGGCAACTCGATCCTGGAGGGCGTCGGGACGGCGCTGCTGATCCCGCCGGTCTACATCCTGGCGACGCTGCTGTTCACCGAGGTGACGTCGCGGGCGCGGGCGTTCGGCGCGATCAGCGCGATGGGCGGGGTCGGCGGCGCCGCCGGGCCGCTGATCGGCGGGCTGATCACCTGGGCGATCAGCTGGCGGGCCGCGTTCGTGTTCCAGGCGCTGGTGATCGCCGTGATCGTCTGGCTCAGCCGCGACCTGCGCGACCCGCTGCCGCCGAATCCGGACCGGCCGTTCGACGTGCGCGGCGCGGTGTTGTCGGCGACCGGGCTGACGGCGCTGGTCATGGGCATCCTGGCGGCCGACGACAGCACCGTGCTCATGGTCGGGCTGCTGATCGTCGGGGCGGTGCTGCTCGCGGGGTTCGTGCTGTCGAACCGTGCGAAGGAGCGCTCCGGCGAGGAGCCGCTGCTGTCCACCGCGGTGTTCGGCAGCCGGACGGCGAACCTGGGCCTGGTGACGCAGGGTGTCCAGTGGCTCATGCTGCTCGGCACGTCCTTTGTCGTCGCGACGTACCTGCAGGTGGTCCGCGGGTACGACGCCATCGAGACCGGCCTGATCTTCACCGCCGCCACGGCCGGCCTGCTGGCGTCGTCCCTGGCGGCCGAGCGGCTGGCTCGGCGACGGTCACAGCGGACGCTGGTCGTCGCCGGCTTCGTCCTGACGATTACCGGGGTCGGCGTGCTGCTGGCGCTGGTGATCGGGTCGCCGTCGGTATGGGCATTCGCGCCCGGCCTGCTGGTGATCGGCCTCGGGCTGGGCTTGATGCTGACGCCGTCGGTCAACGTCGTTCAGTCCAGCTTCGGCGAGAGCCTCCAGGGCGAGATCTCCGGCCTGTCGCGCAGCGTGTCGAACCTCGGCTCGACCCTGGGCACGGCGATCGCCGGGACGGTCCTGGTCGCCGGGCTGACGGCCACGCCCGACCGCGCCTACGGCCTGGCGATGGCCGTGCTCGCCGCGGCCGGGCTGATCGGCCTGCTGGCGGCGCTGCGGCTGCCACGCACCCCGGCGCCCTAGCCCTGCCCACCCACCACCACGCCGTCGGTGTCGGCGCCGAACCGGGACCCCTTGATGCGCAGGACGCCGGACCCGTCGGCGTGCAGGGCGCCGCCAGCCAGTGGCACGAGGTTCGGGCCCGCGCCGGACAGCCCGGTGTTGCCGAACGCGGCGCTGGCGTAGAGGCTGGCGCCGTCGAACGTCATGGTCGCGCCGGCCTCGAAGGTGTTCAACGTCGCGACGACGGAGCCCTCGGCCGTCACCACCAGCCGGCCGGGAGCGGCGCCGGCGACGTCGTTGCCGGTGAAGACGTTGCCGGGACCCTCGAACCGCCCGGCGAACGGGCCGGCCGGGGTGCGGAAGTGGTTGCCGGACAGCTGCGCGTGGTCGCCCTTGATCCGGAACGCCGCACCGGCCGAGGAGACGAACGTGGAGTCGGTGAGCTTGAGCCGCACCCCGGCCGGCGGCGCGTTGAGCACGTACTGCGACGCGCACTCGGCGACGTGCAGGCCGGTGATGGTGGCGTCGGCGCCGGCCACCTGGATCGCCTCGAGCGGGGTCGCGTTGCCGTGCCGGAACGCGCCGTCGGCGAGGCGGATGCGGGTGCCGCCGATCCGGATCGCCCGGCCGTCGGCGCCGGTGCCCGTGGTGGCGCCGAAGCGGAAGTCCTCGAACGTGCACGAGTCGGCCTGCTCGCCGATCTCGAGGAACCGGCGGGCCGTGTTCCCGCCGCGCACGCCGCGGACGTGGCTGTCCCAGACCTTGCGGGTGAAGATGATGAACGAGCCGGCGCCGGCGGTGTCGCCGAAGGCGAGGTCGGCCAGCCGGACCCGGTGCGCGTTGGAGACGACCACGTAGTTGTAGCCGGTGGTGTGGCAGGTGATGTCGCTGAAGGTGATGTCGTGGACGTCCGCACCGCCGAGGTCCTCGGTGCTCGTCGTGCCGCCGGGGTAGTAGCTGAGGTCGACGCCGGCGGTCTGACCCTCGATGCTGATGACGGCGAAGGTGGAGCGCGGCTCCGTGGCCGCCTCGTACACCGTCACGTCGCGGCCGCGGATGTTCGCGCAGTGGTACTGGAACGTCAGCGCCTTGCGCCCGATGCGGGAGAAGTAGAGGTTGTCCAGCTGCACGTCGCGGCAGAACGAGCCGCCCAGGCCGTTGTCGTTCGCCCCGTTGCTGGTGTCGAGGTGCAGGCCGCTGACCCGGACGCCCTGGACGTACCACTGCGGCGGCCCGGCCGGCGTCGACGGCGCCGCGCCGTGGATGCCCAGCAGCTCGCCCGCCCCACCCGACCCCGACACCAGGGTGATCCGCGACCGCAGCCCGTCGCCGAACCAGTGCGTGCCGTCGGCCAGCAGGCTGATCGAGTCGGTGGTGAGGTACGCGCCGTCGGTGCCGGGCACGTACACCGTCCCGCCGCGGCGCGCGGCCGCCTGCAGCGCCTCGGTATCGTCGGTCCCGGTGCCGGTCTCGACGTCGTAGTCGCCGACCGCGCCGAGCGCCTTCACTGACACGACGTCGTCGGCCAGCTCCCACCAGGCGCCGTCGCGGGTGTGCAGGTGCCAGCGGTCCGGCTCGGCCGGCGCGGCGTCGAGCCGCCTGTACAGCGCGCCGCCGCCGTCGCCGGCCGCGGCGTAGCCGAACGTGCGCAGCGCCCGCACCCGCCCGTTGACGATCGCCTGCTCCGCGGCCGCCCGCGACGGGACGGTCAGCGCCTCGCTGCCGGCCGGATCCGCGGCTGCCGCTGACGGCACGGCCGCGGCCGAGGGCGCCGCGGCGGCGACGCCCACCGCTCCCGCTCCGGCGGCTCCCAGCAACGAACGTCGGGTCAACGGCGACACGGACATGGCAACTCCTCGAAGGCATCGATGCGAACGGAAGAGGGCAGGGTGCAGCGGAGCGCGGACCACGACGGGTCGGCGCCCGGGTGCGGGGCTGGGCTGAGCTAGAGCGGCTTGGTGCGGTCCAGCCGGGTCAGGATCGGGTCGTAGTGGGCGGACAGGGCGTCGTGCACGGCCTCGACGTCGCCGCCGAGCACCGCGCGGTAGATGGCGTCGTGCTGCCGGTAGGTGTCGCCGGGACGGTCGTCGGCGATCTCCGAGCGCTGCGCCACCGCGCGGCTCATGGTCAGCCAGAAGGCGTCGAGCAGCTTGAGCGCGACGGCGTTGCCGGCGTCGGCGAACAGCGTGCGGTGGAAGCGGCGGTCCTCGTCGAGGACGTCGGCGCCGCGCTCGGACTTCTCCTTCATCTCGGTGAGGATCTGCTCGAGCTCGGCCCGGGTGGGGTCGGTCATGTTCCGCACCGCCCGCTCGATGAGGTCGTTCTCGACCGCGCGGCGCACCTCGAGCAGGTCGCCCAGCTCGCTGAAGTCGAACAGCAGGTTGAACGGGAGGTTGTCGATCAGCAGGGACAGCGAGAAGTCCTTGACGAACACCCCGCTGCCGCGCCGGGTCTCGAGGATGCCGAGGGACACCAGCCCCTTGACCGCCTCGCGGACGGAGTTGCGGCTGACGCCGAGCTGCTGGGCCAGCGCGCCCTCGGCCGGTAGGCCGTCGCCCGCGCGCAGGCCGTTGGCGAGGATGTAGTCGCGCAGTGCGGTCTGCACCGACTCGTGCAGACTCGGCGGCCGCGGCAGCGCCGTCAGTCGCGTGAGTTGGTCCCCCTGAGCCACGTGAACTCCTCCCGGCAAGGCGGTGATTTGTAGGATAACCGAGTAATGTCCGCGACCACAAGCGCCGCCTGACCCACCCACAAACAGCGACGCCGCAGGTGGACGGGCCACCTGCAGCGTCGTGCGAGCCTGCGGCTACTACTCGTCCAGATCGCGTTCCAGCAGCGCGACGAGGGTGTCGAGGGCTTCGTCGGCCTTCTCACCCTCGGCGGACAGGACGACCTGGTCGCCCTGCTCGACCCCGAGCGTCATGATCGACAGGATGCTGGAGGCGTCGACCGGTTCGCCGTCGGGCTTGCGGATGGACACCTTCGTGGGCTGTTCCGCGGCGGCCTTGACGAAGACCGCTGCGGGCCGGGCGTGCAGCCCGGCCTTGCTTGCGACGACTGCGGTGCGCTCGGGCACGGCGTCTCCTCTGCTGAGGTCGTGGGTTGTGCGGTCTCCAGCCTATCGGCCGGTGCCGGGAGGACGCCCGTCCGCGGGACCGGAGGGGACGGTTTCGCGTTACCGGCCCGTTACGGTGAATACTGGCCCTGACATGCGAGCCCCCCGTTGTCGTGGGGCGTGAGCCCGGACGGCTGGGTACGCCGTCCGACCGGAACGGAGCATCTATGCCCATCGCCACTCCCGAGGTCTATGCCGAGATGATCGACCGGGCCAAGGCCGGCTCGTTCGCCTATCCCGCCATCAACGTGACCTCGTCGCAGACGCTGAACGCGGCCATCCGCGGGTTCGCCGACGCCGAGAGCGACGGCATCCTGCAGATCTCCACCGGCGGCGCCGAGTACATCTCCGGCCCGACCGTCAAGGACCGCGTCCGCGGCGCCGTGGCGTTCTCGGCGTTCGCGTACGAGGTCGCGCAGAGCTACGACGTGCAGATCGCGCTGCACACCGACCACGCCCCGCTCGACGCCGTCGAGCACTGGGTGAAGCCGCTGCTGGAGCTGTCCACCGCGCGGGTGAAGAACGGCGCCGCGCCGCTGTTCAACTCGCACATGTGGGACGGCTCGGCGGTGCCGCTGGACCAGAACCTCAAGGTCGCCGAAGAGCTGCTGGCGCTGGCCGCCGAGGCCAGGACGATCCTCGAGATCGAGGTCGGTGTTGTCGGTGGCGAGGAGGACGGCGTCGCCCACGAGATCAACGACAAGCTGTACACCACCGTCGAGGACGGCCTGGCCACCGCCGAGGCGCTGGGCCTGGGGGAGCGCGGCCGCTACATCGTCGCGCTGACGTTCGGCAACGTGCACGGCGTCTACAAGCCGGGCAACGTCAAGCTGCGTCCCGAGATCCTGCGCGACATCCAGCAGGCGGTCGGCGAGCGCTACGGCAAGGACAAGCCGTTCGACCTCGTCTTCCACGGCGGCTCCGGCTCCACCGCCGAAGAGATCGCCGCGGCCGTCGACTACGGCGTCATCAAGATGAACATCGACACCGACACCCAGTACGCGTTCACGCGTCCCGTCGTGTCGCACATGTTCACCAACTACGACGGCGTGCTGAAGGTCGACGGCGAGGTCGGCAACAAGAAGGCCTACGACCCCCGCGCTTGGGGCAAGGCCGCTGAGGCCGGGCTGGCGGCCCGCGTCGTCGAGGCCACCCAGCAGCTGCGCTCGGCCGGCCAGAAGATTCGCTGATGCCGGGCGAGAACCTGCTGTCCGGCCCGCCGGAGACGCTCCTGCCCGACGACCCGGCGGCCCGCGAGGCGCTGGTGTCGGGGGTCGACGCGGCGACGGTGGCGGCGGCGCACCCGACGTACTCCGCGGCGTGGGCCGACCTCGCCGACCGCGCGTTCTCGGCGGGCGACGCGGTGACGTCCTATGCCTTCGCCCGCACCGGCTACCACCGCGGGCTGGACCAGCTGCGCCGGGCCGGCTGGCGGGGCAGCGGCCCCATCCCGTGGGCGCACGAGCCGAACCGCGGCTTCCTGCGCTCGCTGAACGCGCTCGGCCGCGCCGCCGAGGCCATCGGCGAGACCGACGAGGCCACCCGGTGCGCCGAGTTCCTCCGCGACTCCAGCGAAGAGGCCGCCGACACGCTCCGCTGAGTGCGCTCAGCCTCGGTCCGTCCAGCCAAGGGGGATCTCCACCAATGCCCGCGATCGTGCTCGTCGGCGCCCAGTGGGGCGACGAAGGCAAAGGCAAGGCCACCGACCTGATCGGCGGCCAGGTCGACTACGTCGTGAAGTTCAACGGCGGCAACAACGCCGGCCACACCGTCGTCATCGACGGTGAGACCTACGCGCTGCACCTGCTGCCGTCGGGCATCCTGACGCCGGGGGTCACGCCGGTCATCGGCAACGGCGTCGTCGTCGACCTCGCCGTGCTGTTCGAGGAGCTCGACGCGCTCGCGGCCCGCGGCATCGACACCTCGCGGCTGGTCGTGAGCGCCAACGCGCACCTGATCCCGTCGTACAACCGCACACTGGACAAGGTGACCGAGCGGTTCCTCGGCAAGCGGCGCATCGGCACGACCGGGCGCGGCATCGGACCCACGTACGCCGACAAGATGTCGCGGGTCGGGCTGCGGGTGCAGGACCTGTTCGACGAGAAGATCCTGCGGCAGAAGGTCGAGGGCGCGCTCGAGCAGAAGAACCAGCTGCTGGTCAAGGTCTTCAACCGCCGGGCCGTCAGCGTCGACGAGGTGGCCGACGAGCTCCTGGGCTACGCCGACCGGCTGCGGCCCATGGTCACCGACACCGCCTTACTGCTCGACCAGGCGCTCACCGACGGCAAGGTCGTCATCATGGAGGCCGGCCAGGCCACCCTGCTCGACGTCGACCACGGCACCTACCCGTTCGTCACGTCGTCCAACGCGACCGCGGGCGGTGCCAGCACCGGCTCGGGCATCCCGCCGACCCGCATCGACGGCGTCATCGCGGTGCTCAAGGCGTACACCACGAGGGTCGGCGAGGGCCCGTTCCCGACCGAGCTGTTCGGTGCCGACGGCGACCGGCTGCGCAAGGCCGGCGGCGAGTTCGGCACGACGACGGGACGGCCGCGCCGCTGCGGCTGGCTGGACACCGTCATCGGCCGCTACGCCACCCGCATCAACGGCACCACCGACCTGGTCGTGACGAAGCTGGACGTGCTCACCGGCTACGACCCGGTGCCGGTCTGCGTCGCCTACGACATCGACGGCGTCCGGCACGACGAGATGCCGATGACGCAGACCGAGTTCCACCACGCCGTCCCCGTCTTCGAGTACTTCGAGGGCTGGGACGACGACATCAGCGGCGCCCGCACGCTCGACGACCTGCCGCCGGCCGCCCGCCGGTACCTCGAGGCCGTCGAGGACATGTGCAAGGCCCCCATCTCGGCCGTCGGCGTCGGGCCGGGCCGCGAGCAGATCGTCGCGATCCGCGACCTCGTGCGCTGACGGGCGACGCTCAGCTCGTCGGGCGGCCCATCGTCCGGCCGTTCGGCGACTGGCGCAGCGTCGCGAATCCCATGCGCTCGTAGAACGCGATGGCGCGGGTGTTCGCCGCTCCGACGCCCAGGTGGACGGCAGGCGCGCCGGCCTCGTGCAGGGCGGCCAGCAGCCGCTCCATCAGCGCCCGGCCCATGCCCCGGCCCTGGGTGCGGGGGAGCAGGTCGATGTGCAGGTGGGCGGGGTACTCGGCGACGATGGCCGGGTCGGCCGTGCGGGACTCGTGCAGCCGCTCGACGTAGTAGGCGTCGCGGGTGCCGTCGGGGAACGAACCGGGCGGGTACTTCTCGCGCAGCGGCGGCCACCACTCACGCTCGCAGCGCTGCTCGAACGTGACGGTGTCGCGCGCGCCCAGCACGTAGCCGGCCGGCGCGCCGTCGTCGACGACGAACGCCAGCGACGGCTCGTACCGCACGTACGGTCCGACGAACAGCTCGCCGATCAGCCGCGGGTCGGCGAACAGGGCGGTGGCGTCGCCGCCGTTGTCGCCGGTGCGCAGGCAGATGTCGTAGAGCGCGTCGGTGTCGGCGGGCTCGTACGGCCGGATGATCACGCAGTGGTCCCTTCTCCGGTCAGGCCACGCACGGTCATGTCGATGACGCGGTCGACGGACGCGGCGAACAGTTCGGGCGCGACGTTGGCCAGTGGGCCGTCCAGCGCCAGCCGGGCGACGCCGTGCACGGCCGCCCACGCCGCTATCTCGGCCAGCGGGCGGCGCTGCGGCGGCAGCCGGCCGGCCGCGACCAGCTCGTCCATCACCTGCCCGACCATGACGAGGGCCTCGGGCGGTTCGTCGGCGGACAGTACGCCCTTCTCGCAGAACGCGGCGCGGAACATCCCGGGCTCGGCCAGCGCGATGTCGACGTAGGCCCGGCCGAGCGCCTCGAGCCGGCGGGTCGCGGTCTCGCCCGGGTCGCCGGTGTCGGCGACGGTGTCCAGCCGCGCGTGCATGGCGTCGCTCAACACCCGGAACGCGCGCTCCTTCACGCCGACCAGGAGGTCGTCGGCGTTCTCGAAGTGCCGGTAGGCCGCGGTGGGGCTGACGCCGACCTCGCGGGCCGCGGCCCGGACCCCGACGGCGTCAGGCCCGCCCCGTTCCGCCAGCCGCGCGCCGGCGTCGAGCAGCGCGTTGCGGAGGTCGCCGTGGTGGTACGTCGACCGCGTGGTGGACTCGGACATCCCGTTGATGTTGACACCTACCCACATGTGATGGCAAGTTGACACCCGTAAAGTTTACGCCCGTCCACATCAGGTGAGGAACGCTCATGCTCGACCATCTCGCGGCCTTCGTCGTACGCCGTGCCCGGGCCGTTCTCGCGGTCGCCGCCGTCGTCCTCGTGGCGGCCGGCGTCGTCGGCGCGGGCGCGTTCGGGCAGCTGCAGTCGGAAGGCTTCACCGACCCCGCGGCCGAGTCCGTCGCGGCCGACGAGCTGATGGCGGCCGCCGGCGGCCAGGCCGACCTGGTGCTGGTGGCCACCGCCGGGTCCGGCACCGTCGACGACGCCGAGCCCGCCGGCCTGGTGCTGACGGAGCGGCTCGCGGCCGAGCCGGGCGTCGCCGACGCGCGGTCCTACTGGACGACCGGCGCGCCGTCGCTGCGGTCGGCGGACGGGACGCAGGCGCTGGTGCTGGTGACGCTG
The DNA here is from genome assembly GCF_900105925.1 of Jiangella alkaliphila. Taxonomy (NCBI): domain Bacteria; kingdom Bacillati; phylum Actinomycetota; class Actinomycetes; order Jiangellales; family Jiangellaceae; genus Jiangella; species Jiangella alkaliphila. The sequence continues at coordinate 1,646,674 of NZ_LT629791.1, forward strand.
GCCGACCCGGACTCCGACGACGCCGCGGCGGTCGCCGACGAGTACCGCGGCGAGCAGGACGGCCTGACGGTCGTCGCCGGCGGCCCGGCCGTCGCCGAGGACGAGGTGGTCGAGCAGGTCGGCGCCGACCTGCTGGTGGCCGAGGCGATCGCCGTCCCGCTCATCCTCGTGCTGCTGGTGTTCGCGTTCGGCAGCATCGTCGCGGCGCTGCTGCCGCTGGCCATCGGCGCGGTGGCGATCGTTGGGACGTTCGCCGAGCTGGCCGTGCTGGGGGCCAACACCGACGTCTCGGTGTTCGCGATCAACCTGACGACGGCGCTCGGCCTGGGCCTGGCCATCGACTACGCGCTGCTGGTGGTCGGCCGGTTCCGCGAGGAGCTGGCGCACGACGGCGACGTCGAGGCCGCGGTCGTGCGGACGGTGCGCACCGCGGGGCGGGCGGTCGTGTTCAGCGGGCTGGCGGTCGCGGCGGCGCTGGCCGCGCTGCTGGTGTTCCCGATGTACTTCCTGCGCTCGTTCGCCTACGCGGGCATCGGTGTCGTGCTGATCTCCGTCGTCGCCGTCCTGACGGTGCTCCCCGCGCTGCTCGCCGTGCTGGGCCGCCGCGTCGACGCCGGACGGGTGCCGTGGACCCGGGGTGCCCGCAGCGCCGAGGCGCCGTTCTGGGGCCGGCTCGCGGCCGGGGTCATGCGCCGTCCCGCTCTCGCCGTGCTGCCGGTGGCCGGAGTGCTGCTGGCGCTGGCCGCGCCGGTGCTCGGCGTCACGTTCGGGATGCCGGACGACCGCGTGCTGCCGACGTCGGCCGACAGCCGGCAGGTCGGCGACGCGCTGCGCGACGACTTCCCGGCCGGCGAGGCCACGGCGCTCGACGTGGTGACCACCGGGCCGGTCGACGACGCGGCGCTGTCCGCGTACTCGGCCCGGCTGTCCGAGCTGCCCGGCGTCGAGCGGGTCGACGTGGCCATGCCCGGCCCCGAGCACGCGCTGCTGGCCGTCGTCACCGCTGCCGACCCGACGTCGGGGGCCGCCCGCGACCTCGTCCGCGACGTCCGTGCGGTGCCGCCGCCGGACGGGGTGGACGCGCTGGTCGGCGGCGCGAGCGCGCAACTGGTCGACACCCTGGACGCGATCGGCGGCGGGCTGCCGGTGGCCGCCGGGATGATCGTGGTGACGACGTTCGTGATCCTGTTCCTGTTCACCGGCAGCGTCGTGCAGCCGATCCGGGCGCTGCTGTCGAACGTGCTCGTGCTGGCCGCGACGTTCGGCGTGCTGGTGATGATCTTCCAGGAGGGCGCGCTGTCGTCGGTGCTCGGCTTCACGGCGGCGCCACTGAACACCGCGATGATCCTGCTGCTGTTCTGCATCGTGTTCGGGCTCTCGATGGACTACGAGGTGTTCGTCATGAGCCGCATCCGCGAGCAGGTCGAGGCGGGCGCCAGCGTCCACGACGCCACCGTCACCGGGCTGGCCCGCACCGGCCGCATCGTGACGACGGCCGCGGCGCTGCTCGCGGTCTCGTTCTTCGCGTTCGTTACCGGGCAGGTCAGCTTCCTGCAGTTGTTCGGTCTGGGCTGCGGGTTGGCCATCCTGCTGGACGCGACGGTGGTCCGCGGGGTCCTCGTGCCGGCCTCAATGCGGCTGCTCGGACGGCACGCTTGGTACGCGCCGCCGCTGCTGCGCCGGCTGCACGCGCGGGTCGGGCTGAGCGAGGCCTGAGGCGGTCGGCGATGATGGACCGGTGATCGCCGCCGTGCCGCTGGCCAATCCGTGGATCGAGCTGGAGCCGCTGACGTCCGGACATCTGGACGAGCTGACCGCCGCCGTGTCCGAGCCCGACGAGCTGTTCCGCTGGGTGTACAGCTGGCGGCCCGGCCCGTCCGGGCTGGTCGACCCGCTGGAACGGACGCTGGCGGCGGTCGCGCGTGGCGACGTCGCCGCCTGGGCGATCCGGCGCCGCGCCGACGGCCGGGTCGTCGGGTCGACGTCGTACCTCGACATCGACGAGGCGAACGAGCGGGTCGAGGTGGGCTCGACCTGGATCGGGCCGGCCTGGTGGCGCACCGAGGTCAACACGGCGACGAAGCTGCTGGTCATCGGGCACGCGTTCGAGACCCTGGGGCTGGAGCGGGTCGCGTTGAAGACCGACCACCGCAACGTCCGGTCGCAGCGCGCCATCGAGCGGCTGGGCGCGGTGCGCGAGGGCGTGCTGCGCCACCACATGCGCCGCCCCGACGGCAGCCGGCGCGACACCGTCTACTACTCGATCCTCAGCGCCGAGTGGCCGGCCGTGCGCGACCGGCTGGCGGCGGCCTTGGCCGGTCCTGAGTGAGGCTGCGGAGCTTGGACTTGACCCGCACCCTCGCGGCCCCGGGCGCTATCAGGGGACCGGGGGGCGACGGTTTGCACTCGCGTAGCGAGTACCTCACTCGCGTGCGGACCGTTTGGTGGCCGGATCGGTGCCGGGTGCGGTCCTGCAGCGGGTGAGGTGTACCAGTGACGCGTGAGGTCGCCGTCGTCGATGGGGGCGGTCGTCCTCGATGTCGGTGACCGTCCTCTGTGGGACTCGAGGACGTGTTTTGCCATCGAGGACGACCGTTGGGGTCGAGGCAGAGCGCCGGGATCGAGGCTGACTGGATGAGTTCCCGCGAACGGCGCAAGTCGGGCGTACTGATCGTGCGGGCTGTGCCCGCTCTTCCCCCGTCGCGCTGATAGCGCCTTGTGCCGCGGCAAAGACTATGGGCAGATGGGGTCGGCCAACTCAGCGAACGCCCCGGGGAACGCGGTGAGCGCCGCCCTCGGCTGAGCCGGGTCAGCCGACCAGGCGGGCGCGCAGCGCGGCGGTCTCGTCGGCGGTCCAGCCGTGCAGCTGGAGCCAGCCGGTGGGACCGCCGAACTCGGTGTCGACGAAGTCGAGGAACGTGTCCATCGACTCGGCGCGGGGCAGGTTCTCGTGGTTGGGCCGGCCCTCGAGATCGGCGGCGTAGGTGGCCGTCGCCTTGAGCCGGCTCATGATGGCGTCGATGCGCTCGCCGGTCTGGACGTAGTCGTCGACGACGGCCTGCCGGTCGACACCGACGACCGAGAGGGCCAGCGCGCACACGACGCCGGTGCGGTCCTTGCCCGCCGCGCAGTGCACCAGCGTGGACCCGTCGGACGTCGTCATGGTGCGCAGCGCGGCCACGACGTTGCCGGGCCGGTGCCGCAGGTAGTTGGTGTAGTAGACGCCGGAGTTCACCCAGATGGCGTCGTCGCCGTCCTTGCCGGTCCACGGCAGCACGCTGTCGGCCTCGACGTCGGTGGCGTGGCCGACCTCGGGGTAGAGCGACAGGTGGTGGACGGTGACGTCGGGCACGCGGGTCAGCGGACCCGGACCCTCGGAGGTGACCTCGTGGGTCGTGCGCAGGTCGACGACGTCGCGCAGGCCGTGCTCGCCGGTGAGCCGGTCGATGTCGTCGTCGATGAGGTCCTGCAGGTTGTCAGAGCGCAGCACCTGGCCGAACCGGGTGACGCGACCGTCAGTGGTGGGTAGCCCGCCGAGGTCGCGGACATTGACCGCGCCGACGAGGTCGATCCATCGTTCGCTCATCGCCTGTCACGCTAACCGATCGCTGTGCTCGTCCAGCACGCCGACCAGACGGTGGACATGGCCGGGCGCGGCCGACGCGGCCACCACGACCGAGCCGGGCACGGTCAGCGCCGGGTCGAGCGGGCGGACGGCCACGCCCGCGACCGGCTCGTCCGGAAGCAGGTCCGCGTACAGCGCGGCCCAGGTCGCAGGCCCGGAACCCACTTCGATCAGTGTGTGCTCCACCGCGCCGGCCGACCGGCCGGGCAACGGCTCGAACCCGGCGGAGCGGCACGCGCCGAGCACGACGTCGAGCAGGAGTGAGTCGCAGCCGTGGACCGGCAGCCGGGCGGGCAGGCCGGCCAGCTGCTCGAGCCGGACGCCGTCCTGGCCGGCCGCCGCCGGGTGGCCGGCCGGCAGCGCGACGTGGACGGGCGTGCGCCACAGCTCGATGGTGTCCAGGCCCGGGCTCGACGGGACACCGCGGACCAGGCACAGGTCGAGCGTTCCGCGGCGCAGCGCCTCCAGCTGGTCCGCCGTCGGGCGATAGTCGATCTCGATGGTCAGGCCCGGTTCGTCGCGGCGCAGGGCGTCGAGGGCGTGGCGCAGCCGCCGGTCCAGGCCGGGAGCGGTGCCGACGCGGATCACGTCCGCCGGCCGGCCGGACAGCCCGGCGGCGACGGCGGTGGCGTTGTCGGCCGCGGCCAGCACGGATCGCGCCTCGTCGAGCATCCGCATGCCGTCGGCGGTGAGCTGGACCCGTCGTGACGTGCGATCGAACAGCCGCACGCCCAGCTCCCGCTCCAGCCGGCCGACCTGCTGGCTCTCCCTCGGGTCGATCGATCACCAAGCGTGATCGCTGCAGAGAACAACCGCGCCTTGGTCGCCCGCGTTCCCGCGCCTTGACTCGGGGAAGCGACGGAAGGGAGAACTGACATGCGCGTAGGACTCTGGCTGGAGGACGAGGGCCGGACGCTGACGCAGATCACCGAGCTGGCGGCGACGGCGGCCCGGTCCGGCTACTCGTCGGTGTGGCTCAGCGAACGCGGCGGCTGGGATCCGTTGACGGTTCTGGCGGCGGTCGGCGCGGCTGTTCCGGAGGTCGGGCTCGGCACGTCGATCGTCCGCAGCTACCCGAGGCACCCGCTGACGCTGGCCGCGCAGGCGCTGTCGGCACAGGCCGTGACCGGTGGCCGCCTGCTGCTCGGCGTCGGCCCGGGACCGGGACCGGCCGTCGAGGCGCAGTACGGCTATTCCTACGAGGCGCCGGTGCGGCACCTGCGCGAGTACCTGTCCGCGTTGCGTCCACTCCTGCGCGGCGAGCCGGTCGCCTACCGGGGCGAGCAGCTGACGGCGGCCGGCCAGGTCGCCGTGGCCGGAGCTGCCGCGCCGCCGGTGTTCCTCTCCGCGCTCGGGCCGGCGATGCTGCGGCTCACCGGCGAGCTGGCCGACGGCACGTTGACGACCTGGGCCGGACCCCGTTCCATCGGCGAGCACATCGTGCCGGTGCTCACCGACGCCGCGAAGGCAGCGGGCCGGGCCGTGCCCGTGGTGATCGCGGGCTGCTGCGTCAGCGTCACCGCCGACCCCGACGGCACGCGCAGCTGGGTGGACGAGCGCTACGGCGCCGCCGCCGGCCTGCCGAGCTACCGGCGCCAGCTCGACCGCGAGCGGGCCAGGACGCCGGCCGACACCGTGATCGCCGGCGACGAGGAGACGGTCGCACGGGAGCTGCGGCGGCTGGTCGACGCGGGCGCCGGTGAGGTGCAGGTCATCCCGGTCGGGCCCGACGCCGACCAGATCCGGACGGTGGAGGTGGCGGCGCGACTGGCCCGATAGGGTCGGCGTCCGTGAAGGTACTCGTCATCGGTTCCGGTGCGCGCGAGCACGCCCTGGTGCGCTGCCTGCTGCGCGATCCCGAGGTCTCCGAGGTGCACGCCGCGCCGGGCAACGCGGGCATCGCCGCCGACGTCGCCGTCCACTCCGTCGTCGCCGACCAGCCCGAGGCGGTGGCCGACCTCGCCGCCCGGCTGGGCACCGACCTCGTCGTGGTGGGTCCGGAGGTGCCGCTGGTCGCGGGCGTCACCGACGCCGTGAAGGCGCGCGGCATCGCCTGCTTCGGGCCGTCCGGGCGGGCGGCCAAGCTGGAGGGGTCGAAGGCCTTCGCGAAGGACGTCATGGCCGCGGCCGAGGTGCCCACCGCCATGGCCGTGGTCTGCGAGACCCGGGCCGAGGCCGAGGCCGCGCTGGACCGCTTCGGCGCGCCGTACGTCGTCAAGGACGACGGGCTGGCCGCCGGCAAGGGGGTCGTCGTCACCGACGACCGCGCGGCCGCGCTGGAGCACGCCGTGGCCTGCGGCCGCGTCGTCATCGAGGAGTACCTCGACGGGCCGGAGGTGTCGCTGTTCTGCGTCACCGACGGCCGGGTCGCGGTCCCGCTCACCCCGGCACAGGACTTCAAGCGCGCCTACGACGGCGACGAGGGCCCCAACACCGGCGGCATGGGCGCCTACACCCCGCTGCCGTGGGCGCCGGACGACCTCGTCGGCGACGTCATGGCGCGCGTCGTCCAGCCGACCATCGACGAGATGCTGCGCCGCGGCATCCCGTTCGCCGGACTCCTGTACGCCGGGCTCGCGCTGACCTCGCGCGGCGTGCGCGTGGTCGAGTTCAACGCCCGGTTCGGCGACCCCGAGACGCAGGCCGTGCTGGCCCGGCTGCGGTCCGGGCTCGGCGGGCTGCTGCGCGCCGCGGCGACCGGCGGGCTCGCGCAGCACCCCGAGCCGGTGTGGCAGGACGGCGCCGCGGTCACCGTCGTCATCGCCGCGAACGGCTACCCGGCGGCGCCGCGCACCGGCGACCCGATCGGCGGGCTGGCCGAGGCGGGCGCCGTCAAGGGCGTCGAGGTGCTGCACGCCGGCACCCGGCTGGCTCCCGACGGCACCGTGGTGTCCAGCGGCGGCCGCGTGCTGTCGGTCACCGCGACGGGCGAGGACATCGACGAGGCACGAGCCCGCGCGTACGAGGCGGCCGGGCACATCACCCTCGACGGGAGCCACTACCGCACCGACATCGCGTTGCGGCCCCGATGAGGGCGGGACGTCCGGCGCGCTACGTCGCGGGGCTGCCGCAGCCGCCGCGCACGCTCGTGATGGGCGTCGTGAACGTGACGCCCGACTCGTTCTCCGACGGCGGCTTCTGGTTCGAGCCCGGCGACGCGATCGAGCACGGACTCCAGCTGATCGAGCAGGGCGCCGACCTCGTCGACGTCGGCGGTGAGTCGACCCGGCCCGGCGCCGCGCGTCCGTCGCCGGACGAGGAGCGGCGCCGGGTGCTGCCGGTCATCCGCGAGCTCGCCGCCGCGGGCGCGGTCGTCTCCGTCGACACCATGCGCGCGGAGGTGGCCGCGCCCGCGCTGGAGGCCGGCGCGCGGCTGGTCAACGACGTGTCCGGCGGGCTGGCCGACCCCGGCATGCTGCGGGTCGTCGCTGACGCGGGCGTGCCGGTCGTGCTGATGCACTGGCGCGGGCACTCCGACCACATGCAGGAGCAGGCGGTCTACACCGACGTCGTCGCCGACGTGCTGGCCGAACTGCGCCCGCGCGTCGACGCCGCCCTGGACGCCGGCGTGCGGCCGGAACACATCGCCGTCGACCCCGGGCTCGGGTTCGCCAAGACGTGGGACCACAACTGGACGCTGCTGGCTCGGCTGGGCGAGCTGAACGGGCTGGGGCTGCCGGTGCTCGTCGCCGCGTCGCGCAAGACGTTCCTGGGCGAGCTGCTGGCCGATCCGTCGACCGGTGAGCGACGTCCGCCGGCCGGCCGCGACGCCGCCACCGACGCGCTGTCGACCACCATCGCGCTGGCCGGCGCCTGGTGCGTCCGGGTGCACACCGTCCCCGCGACGCTCGACGCGGTGCGGGTGGCGGCCCGGCTGGCGCGAGGGTGACACCGTCGTGGGGAATCCCACCCCGGGCGGGGAGGCGGTGCGCCGGGGCGGGCGACTAGTGTCGTGCCGTGCCTGACCGTATCGAGCTGCGCGGCCTGACCGCGCGCGGAAACCATGGCTGGTTCGACCACGAACGGGCGAACGGCCAGCTGTTCCGCGTCGACCTCGCGTTGAGCGTCGATACCCGTGCGGCGGCTGGCAGCGACGACCTGACCGACACCGTGGACTATGGCAGTCTTGCTCAGCGGGTGGTCGGCCTCGTCTCGGGGGAGCCGGTCAGACTGGTCGAGACGCTCGCCCAGCGCATCGCGGACCTCTGCCTGGACGATCCCAGGGTTGAGGCGGCGGAAGTGACCGTGCACAAGCCGGAGGCGCCGATGACGGTGCCTTTCGACGACGTGACCGTGACGATTCGAAGGGCCCGAACGTGACCAATGTCCCCAACCCCAACGTCGTCGACGCCGACACGCTGACCGGTGACCTGCGTCCTCTGCGCCGTACGGCGTTCGCACTGGGAAGCAACCTGGGCGACCGGCTCGACTTCCTCCAGGCGGCCGTCGACACCCTCACCGACTCCTCCGAGATCGTGCCGGTCGCGGTGTCGCCGGTGTACGAGTCCGAGCCGGTCGACACCCCCGACGGGTCGCCGAAGTTCCTCAACGCCGTCCTCGTCGTCGACACCACGCTGTCGCCGCGCTCGCTGATGGAGCGGGCGCAGTCGACCGAGACCGCCTACGGCCGCACCCGCGGCGAGCCGAACGCTCCCCGCACGCTCGACATCGACGTGCTCGCCGTCGGCGACGTCACGTCCGACGACGACGATCTGCGCGTGCCGCACCCGCGGCTGGCCGAACGGGCCTTCGTGCTCGTCCCGTGGGCCGACGTCGACCCCGAGTTCAGCGTGCCCGGCATGGGCCGCGTCCTCGAGCTCAGCTCCGCCGTCGACGCCACCGGCGTGCGGCGGTTGGAGGAGTCGCTCGAGATCCCGGCCTGACGCCCGCGGTGCAGAGGACGAAGATCGGATCGCTGATCTGGGTCGCCCTGGTGGCGGTCCCGATCGGCTGGTCGATCGGCCGGGTGGTCGACGCCGTGTCGGGCGCGCTCCCGCCGATCCCGTGGGTACTGCCGCTGCTGCTGCTCTTCCTGGCCATCGGCATGCTCGCCGGTGCCCGGGCGGTGCGCGGCTGGATCACCGAGCGGCGCTTCGACAGCCGCATCGACGCGCTCCGGGTGGCCCGCTCGGTCGCCCTGGCGAAGGCGTCGGCCTACTTCGGCGCCCTCCTGGTCGGCGTCTACGCGGGGCTCGGGGCGCTGGCCCTGGGCGTGCTGGACTCGCCGATGGGCCGCAACCGCGCGATCCTCTCCGCCGTCGTCGTCGCGGCCTCGGTCGTCCTGACGATCGCCGCCGTCCGCCTCGAACGCGCCGGCGAGGTCCCGCCGCCTCCTGAGGACGAGAACGGCGGAGCCTACCCGGCTTAGCCGGCGCGCGCCAGGAACCGCGTCAGCAACGCCGTCACCTCGGCCGGGCGCTCGACCGGCGGCAGGTGGCCGGTGTCGTCGAGGTCGATCCGGCGCGCGCCCGCGATGCCGTCGGCGAGCAGGCCGGACACGTCCTGGATGTACGGCAGGTCGGCGCGGCCGTTGACGACCAGCGTCGGCTGCGTGACGTCGGCCAGCCGCCCCTTCGCTGGCGGGTCGGCCGCCAACTCGGTGTGCGCCGGCCCGGTCCAGTCACGCTCGAACACCAGCCGGCACATGCGGAGCATGTGTTTCCACACGTCCGGGTCGAGGTCGGACGGCTCCCGTCCCGGCCCGACGGCGCTGAGCCGCAGCTGTACCTCGGCCATCGCGGCGACGTCCGCCGGGTCGACCGTCGCGGCCGTGTGCTCGCGGTAGGCCTGCAGCCGGTCGGCCGGCAGCACGGCCAGGATCCGCTCACGGGCGAGGGCGCCCATCTCCGGCGGCCACTCGTGTCCGGACAGCCCCGACGCGATCAGCGCCAGCGACGTCACCCGCTCCGGCGCCGCCAACGCGACGTCGAGGGCGTACGCGCCGCCCATCGAGGAGCCGGCCAGCGCCGCCCGCTCGATGCCGAGCGCGTCCAGCAGCGCGAGCAGGTCGGCGTGGTGGGCGACGTCCCCGGCGGCCGGGCCGGACTCGCCGTACCCGCGACGGTCGTAGCGCACCACCCGGTGCCGCTCGGCGAGAGCGGCGAACTGGTGGTCCCACATGCGCCGGTCGGTCAGGCCGCCGTGCACGAGCACCACCACGGGCCCGGCCCCGGTGTCGTCGTAGGCGAGGTCGGCACCGTTGGCGCGCACGGTCGGCATCGGCCCAGCCTGCCATGGTGAAAGCGGGACGGAAGTTCCCGGTGTGGCGCGGCGTGTGAAGTCCGATTCGCGCCGTACAAGAAGGTACGGTGACGCCCATGGCCTCCGTTCGACACCGCCGCCGTCTCACCGCTGTTCGTCTGCTCGCCGTCGCCGCGCCTGCGACGGCGATCGTGCTGACGGTAGGCGCCCTGGTCCTCGAGGGGCCGTGGCCGCGCATCGCGGCCGCCGTTGGCGCCGTCGCGGCGGCGGTGCTGGGTGGGTTCGTGCTCCGGCTGGAGCGACGGCTGCGGGTCGAGGTGGCCACGGTCCGCGCCGAGCAGGCGGCGGAGTACTCCGAGGCGCACGCCCGCTACAGCGAGGAGCACCGCGAGTTCACCGACCACATGGTCGGCCTGCTCGACGTCGCGTCCGAGCGCATCGACGTCATGCGGTCCAAGCTGGACCTGCTGGAGGCCGAGATCGCGGCGGCGCGCAGCGCCCGCCCGGGTGCGTCCACCCCGAGCGTCGAGCTGGCCCGGCTGGCCGAGGGCGCCGAGTGGAACGACCTGTGGCCAGACCTCTCCGAGGCCCCGACGGTGGTCGACCTCATCAAGTGGGAGGACAAGAACACCGAGCTGCTGCCCGAGGCCGACCGCACGAAGAAGTCCGCCCCGGCGCCGCGCCAGGAGCGCAGCGCCTGAGCCGGCGGTACCGTCAGGCGTTCTGCACCGTCTCGAGCACCACCTCGGCACGGGCGACGTCATTGGCCTCGGCCTCGACGGACCGGCGCAGCGCCGTGTGCAGCGTCGCCGGGGTCAGCACGCCCACGTAGCGGTCGGCGTCGTCGAGGACGGCGATCCAGCCGGCGTTCCATTGCAGCATCTCCGCGAACGCCACCTTGAGCGAGTCGTCGAGCTGCACCCACGCCTCCATGCGCCGCGCGTGGTCGCGCACGGTCCCGGCGCCCTTCAGCATGTCGTGGCCCACCCAACCGGCCAGGCCGCCGTCGCCGTCGAGCACGACCGCCCACCGCCCGTCACCCAGGGCGGCGGCGGCCTTGGCGAGGTCGTCGTCGACGCGGACCACCGGCGGGTGCTCGAGGTCGGCCGGCGTGATGGCGGTGACGGAGAGCCGCTTGAGGCCGCGGTCGGCGCCCACGAAGTCGGCCACGAAGTCCGTCGCCGGGATGCCGAGGATGGCCGCCGGCGTGTCGAACTGCTCCAGCAGGCCGCCCTGCTTGAACACCGCGATGCGGTCGCCCAGCCGGACCGCCTCCTCGATGTCGTGCGTGACGAACAGGATGGTCTTGCGGACGTCGTCCTGCAGCCGCAGGAACTCGTCCTGCAACTGCCCGCGGACCACGGGGTCGACGGCGCTGAACGGCTCGTCCATGAGAAGGACGGGAGGGTCGACGGCAAGGGCGCGGGCCACGCCGACGCGCTGGCGCTGGCCGCCGGACAGCTCGTGCGGGTACCGCTTGCCGTGCACCGCGGGGTCGAGGCCGACCAGCTCCATCAGTTCGCGGGCCCGCTCGTGGCGGCGCGAGCGCTTCCAGCCGACCAGCTCGGGCACGACGGCGATGTTCTCCTCGATGCTGCGGTGCGGGAACAGCCCGACGTTCTGGATGACGTAGCCGATGCCGCGGCGCAGCGCGACCGGGTCGGCGTCGGTGACGTCGACGCCGTCGACGACGATGCGCCCGCCGGTCGGCTCGACCAGCCGGTTGACCATCTTCATCGTGGTCGTCTTGCCACAGCCGGACGGCCCGACCAGGACCACCAGCTCGCCGCGCTGGACCTCGAGCGTCAGCTCCTGCACCGCGACGGTGCCGTCGGGGTACTGCTTGGAGACGCGGTCGAGACGAATCATCGGTTCTTCGGTAGCGTCAGCGGAATGGCGCTCTTCGGGCCCGTTCATACCGCAACCCTGACCGACAGTTGCCTCGTACGCAACGACTGGGTGTGTGGCGAGTACGTCAGAACCCGGCGTGAGGACATCACCGACGCGCTCGTCCAGCACGTCACCATCACCGTGGTCTCCATCGTCATCGGCTTCGCCGTCGCGTTGGTGCTGGCCGTGCTCGCCCGCCGGTTCGGCTGGCTGCGCGGCACGATCCTCGGCACGTCGACGGCGCTGTACACGCTGCCGTCACTGGCGTTGTTCTCGCTGCTGCTGCCGTTCACCGGCATCTCCACCACGACGGTCGTGGTCGGGCTGGTGCTGTACTCGCTGACGATCCTGGTCCGCGGCATCCTGGCCGGACTGGACTCCGTACCGGCCGATGTCCGCGAGGCTGCCGTGGGCATGGGCTACGACGGCTTCCGGCTGCTGCGCAAGGTGGAGCTGCCGCTGGCGCTACCAGCGATATTCGCGTCGCTGCGGGTGGCGACGGTGTCGACCGTCGCGCTGACGACTGTCGGCTTCATCGTCAACCACGGCGGCCTGGGCAACCTCATCAACCGCGGCCTGAGCAGCAACTTCCACGCCGAGGTGCTGACGGCGTCGGTGCTCTGCGTGGTCCTGGCGCTGATCGCCGACGCGTTGCTACTCGGGCTGCAACGCTGGCTCACACCCTGGCGCCGGACGGTGACGGCATGAACGGGCTGCTGGACGGCCTGTCGTGGCTCTTCGACGGCGAGAACTGGTCGGGTCCGGCCGGGGTGGGCACCCGGCTGGTGGAGCACGTCTGGATCAGCGGGGTGGCGGTGCTGATCGCCTGCGCCATCGCGCTGCCGATCGGGCTGTGGCTCGGGCACCTGGGCCGCGGCGGCACGCTGGCCATCAACATCAGCAACATCGGCCGGGCGGTGCCCACGTTCGCGATTCTGGCGTTGATCTACCTGACGCCGCTCGGGCTGTCGGTCTGGACGACGATCATCTCGCTGGTGCTGTTCGGCATCCCGCCGATCCTCACCAACGCCTACGTCGGCATGCGCGAGGTCGACCGCGACGCCGTCGAGGCCGCCCGCGGCATGGGCATGAGCGGCGGCCAACTGCTGCGCGGTGTCGAGCTGCCGCTGGCCATCCCGCTGGTCATGGGCGGCATCCGCCTGGCGACGGTGCAGATCGTGGCGACGGCGACGTTGGCGGCGGTCATCTCCGGCCCGGGCCTCGGACGCATCATCACCAGCGGGTTCGGCCGCCAAGACACGCCGCAGGTCATCGGCGGTGCGATCATCGTCGGGCTGCTGGCACTGGTGATCGAGGGACTGATGGCGTGGCTGCAGCGGGCGGTCGACCCGATGCGCCGGGCGCGGCGGCGCCGGGCGAGACCGGATCGTGACCCGGGAATGCCGCTGATCGGCGACGAGGTTGTCAGTGGCGCGTAGTTGACTGATTCCACGCGGGCGCTATGAGGGTGCTCGCCGGACACGCGTGCTGGGCCTGATGCCCCGGCACGGGACACAGAAGGTGACACCGGTGAATGTCATGACCATGCGGAGACGAGCGACCGTGCTGGCGGCCGCGGCCGGCCTGGCGCTGTCGCTGACAGCCTGCGGCGGCGACGACGACCCGTTCGAGGAGGGTGACGGCGACTCGACGGCCACCGACGGTGGTGGCGGCGGCGACCTCACCGTCGGCGGCGCCAACTTCACCGAAATGGTGATCATGCAGGAGATGTACGCGGCGCTGCTCGAGGACGCCGGCTACACCGTCGACATCCAATCCGTCGACGCACGCGAGATCTACGAGCCGGCGCTGGAGAGCGGCGAGATCGACGTCGTGCCCGAGTACTTGGCCACCTTCGCCGAGTTCCTCAACGGTGCCATCAACGGCCCGGACGCTCCGTCCAGCGCGCCCATCGCGACGTCGGACGCGCAGGAGACCGTCGACGCGGCGCGGCCGCTGGCCGAGGAGCGCGGGCTGACCATCCTCGACCCGGCGGAGGCGGCCAGCCAGAACGCGTTCGCCGTCACCCAGGAGTTCGCCGACGAGAACGGCCTCACCACGCTGTCGGACCTCGGCGCGCTGGGCCAGCCCATCACGCTGGCGGCGGTCGAGGAGTGCCCCGACCGGCCGTTCTGCGAGCCGGGGCTGGAGTCGGTCTACGGCATCGACATCGTCGACCCGCCGCTGGCCACCGGGTTCAGCACCAGCGAGACGAAGACGGCGGTCCAGCGCGGCGACGCGCAGCTCGGCCTGGTCGGCACCACCGACGGCACGCTCGAGCAGTTCGGCCTGGTCACGCTGGAGGACGACCAGGGCCTGCAGGCCGCCGACAACCTCGTGCCGGTCATCAACACCGAGTCCGCCGGTGACCCGGCCATCGCCGAGGTGCTCAACCAGCTGGCCGAGGTGCTCACCACCGACGACCTCGCGATGATGAACGCCCAGGTCGACGCCGAGCGGCAGCAGGCGCCCGACGTCGCGCGGGCCTACCTCGAGGACCAGGGGCTGCTCTGACCTCCGTCAGCGCACTCGACGTCCTCGACTGGCGGCGCCGGGTCCACGCGCTCTACGCCCGGGTGCGGGCCGAGAGCGAGACGGACCCGGCGGCGGCCCACGAGCTGTGGGCCGCGGGCCGCGACGAGCTGGTCCGCAGCCATCCCGCGTCACCCGTCGCGCCCGAGCGGCGCGACGGGTACGCGGGGCTGCGGCACCGCCCGTACGACGCCGGCCTGCGGTTCGTGCTGCCGGTCGACCCCGACGTCGAGCCCCAGCGGCTCGAGGTGCCGACCGCCACCGACGGCATCGTGCCGTTCGAGCTGGTGGGCCGGCTGCACCTGCCCATGGGCGACCTCGACGTGTGGTGGCTCGACTCCTACGGCGGCGGAGTGTTCGTGCCCATCAAGGACGCGTCGGCGGGACAGGCGACGTACGGCGGCGGGCGCTACCTGCTCGACACCGTCAAGGGCGCCGACCTCGGCGGCTCGGTCCACGAGGGCCTTGTCATCGACCTCAACTTCGCCTACAACCCGTCCTGCGCCTACGACCCCGCCTGGACCTGCCCGCTGGCGCCGCCCGGCAACAACCTGGGCGTCGAGGTCGCGGCCGGCGAGCTGGTCCCGTCCGCCCACTGACCGTCACCGCGACAGGTACGCTCGCCGTCGGGCACCGTCATGACGTCGACTACCGAGGTGAATGAATGCGTGCTCGCGCGTTGGCCGGAGGCGCCGTCGCGGCCCTGCTGCTGTCCGGCTGCGGGGGCGGTGAGCGCGACGAGCCGACCGGCCTCGCCGCGTCCACCGACGCCGGCCAGACCGCTGACCAGACCGGCGACCAAGGCGGGACGCCCGAGCCGGACGACGGGGCGGGCGAGTCGGGCACGACGACCGGCGAACCGGACGACGAGTCCGGCGAGGCGGCCAACCAGGGCGAGGACTGGACCCTCGACATCGGCGGGCAGCCGCCCGAGGCGCCGGCCGACCTCGCCGTCTACGAGGCCTACCTGGAGTACTGGCGGGCCGACCTCGAGGCGCTGGCCATCCCGGACCCCGCCTACCAGCCGTTCCTCGATCTGGTCGTCGACCCGCAGCGGCAGCGCGTTGTGGAGTCGCTGGAGCGCATGGCCGCCGACGGCGTGCGCACCATCGGCACCATGAGCATCGAGCCGTTGGTGGTCTCGGTGAGCGGCCCGATCGCAGCCATCCAGGACTGCCTCGACGCTCGTGAGACCTATGACGTGGACGACTCCGGTGCCGAGGTGCCCGACGGGCGCGGCGGGCAGGCGGCGGTCGTGGTGCAGCTCGCGCAGCAGGGCGGCGCCTGGCTGGTCAGCGACGTCCAGGAATCCGATCATGACTGCGCTTGACAAGTGATGAAATGCCGGTCACGGTAGGCTTCCGGTACGGGCACACGCGAGGCGACTTCGACAGGAGACGACGGTGCGACGCGTTTGCATGCCCCTTCTCGTGGGCCTGACCGCCGGAGCGCTGGGCCTGCTGGCCGCGGCGCCCGCGCAGGCCGACATCACCGATGACCAGGTCGGCGGCGACGCCGGCGACGGCCAGCTGACCGCGGTCGCGGTCTCGCTCAGCGGCAACGGCCTGGGCGGTGGCGACGGCTCCGACGGCGGCGGGGGCGGGGTCTCGGTCAGCGTCCAGGTCCCCTCGCCGTGCTGGTGGGAGATCATGGAGTTCGCCACCGGTGAGTGGATCTACCAGGAGTGGGGCCAGAACTACGACGAGCTCGACGACCCCGTCGGGCCGGGGTACGACCCCGGCTTCGTCTACCCGCCGCTGGAGGAGATCGAGGCGCACCGCGATGAGCCGGGGCACTGGGCATTCGGCACGCTGCTGAACCAAGGCGACAGCTTCGAGGCGGCCAGTGAGTGCTTCGACCAGCTGGTCGCGGCCAACGGTGGTGCACATGCGATCTGGGTCGCCGAAGGCGACACACCGCCGCAGCCGCCGACTCCGCCGGTGCCGCCGGAGCTGCTGGCTGAGGTCGCGTTCGAGCACCTGGACATCCCGGTGCCCGACACCCTGCGCAGCCCGGCCGCCGACTCCTACGTCAACCTGCCCACCTGGTTCTGGGTGCAGCCGGGCGACGGCCCGCGCGACGGCTTCGTCCCGCTGGAGGTCACCGCGACGGCCGGCGACAACTCGGCCACCGTGGTCGCCGACCCCGACCGCCTCACGGTGCGCTCCTCGGCCGGAGTGACGGCGGCCTGCTCGCCGGAGCAGGCGCGTCGGTCGTACGCCAGCGACCTGCCCGACTCCGCCGGCTGCAGCCTGGTGCACACGCGATCGTCGGCGACGGTGCCGGGGCTCGCCTACGCCGTCACGGCCACCGGTGCGTACGTCGCGTCGTGGTCGGGCCAGGAGGACGGCGCCCCGGTGGCGGGCGGCAGCCTGGGCGCGGTGACGTCGCCGGCCGCCGAGATCGCGCTGCCGGTCGCGGAGGTCCAGACGATCGTCGTCGACTGAGCCTCGGCGATCGGCGGCGAGCCGCGGGGTAGCCTCGACGCCGTGGACCAGGATGAGCTCTTCGCGCCGCCCGGCGAGGCCTGGCAGCAGGTGTCGCGCAAGCTCGTCGACCTGCGCCGGCTGGTGCTGCTGATCACCGTCACCGTCGTCACCGCCGCCGTCGCGGTGGTGCTCGGGCTGATCTTCGGGCTGCCGGGTGTGCTTCCGGTCCTCGGGGCCGCGCTGATCGCGCTGGTGTGGGGGCTGTGGCTGATCCCGCGCAACTGGCGCGCCTGGGGCTACGCGGAGCGGCTCGACGACCTGCTGGTCACCCACGGCGTCATGTACCGCCGCCTGACGGTGGTGCCGTACGGCCGCATGCAGTTCGTCGACGTCGCGTCGGGGCCGCTGGAGCGGCGCTACGGGCTGGCCACCGTCCAGCTGCACACCGCCTCGCCGGCCACCGACGCGAAGATCCCCGGCCTGCCGGCCGCCGAGGCCGCGCGGCTGCGCGATCGGCTGTCGGCGCTGGGTGAGGCGCAGGCGGCCGGTCTGTGACCACGTCGGGAAGCGAGGCCGAGGGCGCCAAGGCCGCCAAGGCCGCGCGGGTCGACCCGACGCCCGAGCACTTCCGGCGGCTGCACCCGCTGACCCCGCTGCTGCGCGGCTGGGGCTTCCTGGCGGTCGCCATCGGCATCGGCGGGCAGGACGCGCTGCGCTCCGGCGAGCTGGGCCGGTTCGGCCTCACCGCGCTCGCCTTCGCCGTCGTCGGCATGATCGCCGGGCTGCTGTCGTGGTGGTACACCCGGTACGGCTTCGACGGCGACGCGTTGCGGATCGACTCCGGCATGCTGAACCGACGGTCCCGCCGGGTCCGGCTGGACCGCCTGCAGGCCGTCGACATCAACCGCCCGCTGGCCGGGCGGCTGCTCGGCGTCTCGGAGCTGCGGCTGGAGGTGGCCGGCGGCGGCAAGGCCGAGGCGCCGCTGCAGTACCTCGCCGTCGACGACGCGGTCCGGCTGCGGGCCGAGCTGCTGGCCCGGGCCGCCGGCATCGACGCCGACACGCCGGAGGCGCCGGAGCGGGTGGTGCATCAGGTGCCGCTGGACCGGCTGGTGTGGTCGACGGTGCTGTCGGGCGCGTTCGTCGCCGGCGCGGTGTTCATCGTCGGCATCGGCATTGCGTTCCTCTTCTACCGCGACAGCGACATCACCGTCGGCGTGCTGTCGTCGATGCTGCCAGGCATCATCGCCATCGGCGCCGCGCTGTGGGCGCAGCTGGGCCGCAACTTCGCCTTCGTCCTGGCCGAGTCGCCCGACGGCTACCGCATCCGCAAGGGCCTGCTCGACACCCAGGCCCAGACCGTCCCACCCGGCCGGGTGCAGGGAGTAGCCATGCGCCAGCCGTTGTTGTGGAGAGGGAAGGGCTGGGTGCGGCTCGACGTCGACGTCGCCGGCTACAGCGGTGAGTCGTCCGACGACAGCCAGCGGACGTCCACGCTGCTCCCAGTGGCCACGTACGAGGAGGCGGCCGAGGTGTTGCGGCACGTGCTACCGGGCTCCGACCCGCTGTCGGTGCCGCTGACGCACGCCCCGCGGCCGGCCCGCTGGCTGCGTCCGTTCGGCTGGAAGAAGCTGGCCTACGGCGTCGACGAGCACGTCGTCGTCGTGCGCGAGGGCGTGCTGTACCGCAACCTCACCACCGTCCCGCACGCGAAGACGCAGAGCGTGCGGATCGTGCAGGGGCCGCTGCAGCGACGGCTCGGGCTGGCGTCGGTGCACGTCGACACCACCCCCGGACCGGTCGACGCGGTCATCGCGCACCGGCTGCCCGCCGAGGCCCGTCTCATCGCCGAGGAGCAGGCCGAACGGGCTCGACTGGCACGCAAGACCGATGTTCCAGAACAATGGATGGCGAGGTACCGGCAGCAGTCGGTACCCCGACCCGACGGCCACGCCGACGGTGACGGCCCCCCGGCCGCATCGAGCGAGCGAGACCAGGAGTGAACGCGTGTTCCGCACCATGATGAAGGGCAAGATCCACCGCGCCACCGTGACGCAGGCCGACCTGCACTACGTGGGATCGGTCACGGTCGACGAGGACCTCCTCGACGCCGCCGACCTGCTGCCCGGTGAACAGGTCGACATCGTCGACATCACCAACGGCGCCCGGCTCACCACGTACGTCATCCCCGGTCAGCGGGGCTCCGGCGTCATCGGCATCAACGGCGCCGCCGCCCGGCTCGTGCAGCCCGGCGACCTCGTCATCCTGATCAGCTACGGCCTGGTCGACGACGCCGAGGCACGCGGGTTCCAGCCGCGGGTGGTGCACGTCGACGCCGCCAACCGCGTCGTCGCGACCGGCGCCGACCCCGCCGAGCCGGTGCCCGGCGCGGCCGCCCAGGTGCGCGGCGACACCGTCGCCGCCGGCTGACCCCGAGCCGACGCGCCAGGGGCTGCCGCACGCCGTCACAGCACGCGAGGCATGATGGGCCGGTGCCTCACGACGACGAAGCCGACACCCCCCGGAAGATCGCCGACCGCTACGTCGAGACCATCGCCGACCTGAACCCGATCGTCGGGACGGCGCTCGGTATCAGGCCCGGCGTCGACGCGATGCCCGACTACTCGCCGGACGGCAAGGACGCCGTGGCCGACGCCGCCAGGGCCACGCTGGGCGAGCTGGACGCCGCCGAGCGGGCCGCCGCGTCCAACGGCGGCCTGCCGGTCGAGGAGCGCCGGGCCGCGCGGCTGCTGCGCGAACGGCTGACCGCGTCGCTGGCGCTGCACGACGCCGGCGAGGGCCTGCGCGAGCTGAGCAACCTGTTCTCGCCGGTGCAGTCGCTGCGGTCGGTCTTCCTGATGATGCCGTCCGACACCGACGACGACTGGGCGGTCATCGGCCGGCGGCTGCGCAACATCCCGGCCGCCGCGGCCGGCTTCCGCGCCTCCCTGGAGGAGGGTGACCGGCGCGGCCTGTACGCGGCCCCGCGCCAGGTCGGCACCGTCCTCGAGCAGCTCGACACCTGGCTCGCGGCCGACTGGTACACGTCGTTCGTCGCCAAGGGACCCGACGCGCAGTGCGACGAGCTGTCCGCCGCGGCCACCCAGGCCGGCGCCGGCCTGGCCGAGCTGCGCGACTACCTCGCCACCACCTACGCGCCGGCCGCCGAGGGCACGCCCGACGCGTTCGGGCGCGAGCGCTACGCGGTCGCCGCCCGCTACTGGACCGGGTCCGAGCTGGACCTCGAGGACGCCTACGCCTACGGCTGGTCTGAGTTCCACCGCATCGGCGACGAGATGAAGCGGGCCGCCGACGCCGTCCTGCCGGGGCACACGCCGCTGGCCGTCATGCGCCACCTCGACGAGCACGGCGAGGCGATCGAGGGCGTCGACGAGGTCCGCGACTGGCTGCAGGGCCTGATGGACCGCGCGATGACCGACCTCGACGGCATCCACGTCGACCTCGCCGAGCCGATCAAGCACGTCGAGGCCATGATCGCCCCGCCGGGCAGCGCCGCGGCGCCGTACTACACGCGTCCGTCGCTGGACTTCAGCCGGCCCGGCCGCACCTGGCTGCCGACGCTGGGCGAGACCCGGTTCCCGGTATGGGGGCTGGTCAGCACCTGGTACCACGAGGGTGTGCCGGGCCACCACCTGCAGCTGGCCCAGTGGGTGCACGTCGCGGACCAGTTGTCGCGCTACCAGGTGAGCCTCGGCTCGGTCAGCGCGATGACCGAGGGCTGGGCGCTCTACGCCGAGCGGCTCATGGACGAGCTGGGCTACCTCACCGACCCGCCGATCCGCCTCGGCTACCTCGACGCGCAGATCATGCGGGCGATCCGCGTCATCATCGACCTCGGCATGCACCTGCGGCTGCGCATCCCGAACAGCGAGACGTTCCACCCCGGCGAGGTGTGGACGCCGGAGCTGGGGCGCGAGTTCTTCGGCGCCTTCAACGGCCGCGACCCGGCCTTCATCGACTCCGAGATCGTCCGGTACCTGGGCGCGCCGGGGCAGGCCATCGGCTACAAGCTCGGCGAGCGGGCGTGGCTGGCCGGCCGCGACGCCGCGCGGGCGGCGCGCGGCGCGGACTTCGACCTCAAGGCGTGGCACATGGCCGCGCTCTCGATGGGCGCACTGGGCCTGGACGACCTCACCGACGAGCTGGCCCGGCTCCCGTGACGGACTGACCCATGGTTGCCGTCGTCGACTGGGCCGTCATCGCCGCCTCGCTGGCCTACGCCGCGTGGGCGCTGGTCGCCGTGGTGCGCAACAAGCCGCCGCGCGAGTCGTACGTCATCGGCGCCGGCGTCGTCGAGCTGCTGATCGTCGTCCAGGCGGTGGCGGCGGTCGTTCTGATGATTTCGGACGGCACGCCGGAGGACACCGCGACGTTCATCGGCTACCTGCTGATGAACCTGATCATCGTCCCGCTCGGGCTGTTCTGGGCGCTCGCGGAGAAGTCCCGGTGGGGCACGTCGGTGCTGGTCGTGGCCGCGCTGGTGGTGCCGGTGCTGGTGGTGCGCATGCAGCAGCTCTGGGACGCGGGCGCCGCGTGAGTGCGACGAACCCGCGGTCCAGCGGGCCGGGGCGGCTGCTGATCGCCGTCTACGCCGTGTTCGCGCTGTCGGCGTCGGCGCGGGCCGGCGTGCAGATCGCGACCAGCTTCGACGAGGCGCCGGTGGCGTACCTGCTGTCGGCGTTCGCCGCGGTGGTGTACATCGTCGCGACGGTCGCGCTGGCCCGCCCCGGCGCGGCGGCCCGCCGGGTGGCGCTGGCCGCCGTCACCGTCGAGCTGATCGGCGTGCTCACGGTGGGCACGATCACCGCGTTCGACCCCGGCGACTTCCCCGACGACACCGTCTGGTCGCTGTACGGGCGTGGCTACGGGTTCGTGCCGCTGGTGCTGCCGGTGCTCGGGCTGCTCTGGCTGCGCCGCACGCGGTCGGCCGACGCGGGCCGGTAGCGAAGGTGCGCGGCGAGCGTCGGGTCGTCGCCGTCGCGCGCCAGGCGGACGATCTCGCCGCCGGGTGCGTCGTAGAAGCGGACTCCGTCACCGAGCAGGACGGGCGCGACGTGAACGTCGATCTCGTCGACCAGTCCCAGCTGGAGCAGCTGCCGGCCGATCGACGCGGAGAACACCTGCAGGTTCTTGCCTCGCGCCGCGTCCAGGCCGATCCGCACCGCCTCGGTCAGTGAGCAGCTGAGCACCGTGATGCCGTCGGCCGCGCGGGCGTCCTCGGGGTGGTGGGTGAGGACGAAGATCGGACCGCTCCACGCTCCGCCGTAGGGCCGCGAGTCGCCGACGGCGCTGTCGTATCCGTCCCGTCCGGCCAGGATCGCGCCGGTGCTCTCGATGTACTCCTGGTGCAGGCCGTCGCGGACCGTGGTCCCGTCCATGAAGTCCATGCTGTGGCCGGGACCGGCGACGAAGCCGTCCAGCGACATCACGAACGCGAGGTGGACCTTCCCGGCGGCGGTCTGCGGTCGAGGGTCATGCATGAGCAGGCTCCTTCATGTCGAGCGGTTCAATGGTGGGATCGGACAGCCGCAGGCCGGGGGTGAGCGCGGCGGTGACGACGACCGACAGCGCCGCCATCACGGCGATGGCCGTCCCGACGGGAAGCACCTGGGCGACCAGGCCGGCCACCGTCGCACCGGCCGCCTGCATCGCCTTCATGCCCGACGCGTGCAGCCCCAGGGCCTGACCGCGCACGTCCTTGCCGGTCAGCGCGATCAGCCGTTCCTGCAGCAGCAGCGTCGACATGAAGCCGACGGACGCGATGGCGGCCGCGACGGCCGCGACGGGCAGGTTCAGCGGGAGCACGAACAGCAGGTACGGCGCCGCGAGGGCGAAGCGCAGCGGCGTGACGTAGCGCTGCCGGGTCGCTGGCGACAGCAGCCGCCCGGCGGCCAGGTCGCCCAGCAGCATGCCCAGCGCGGCCGCGACGAACAGGACCGCGGCGGCGTGCGGCGCGTACGGGACGAACAGCGCCTCGCACCCCACCACCAGCCCGTTGGGCACCCACATCGCGAGGTAGACGGCCCGGCGGGCCGGCGTGGAGAGCAGCTCCCGGTTGATCCGCCAGGTGATCGCGAGGGACGGACGGCCCGAGCTGCGTGCCGGCCGGGGGCTCAGGCCCAGCCGGAGGACCAGGAGCGACCCGAAGGCCAGCGCCGCACCGACGAGCAGTGCCGTTCTGGGCGACACCACGGCGAGCAGGACGCCGCCGAGCGCGAACCCCGTCACCTGCATCGCGCCGACCGACATGTTGAGCACCGACCGGCCCAGGACGTAGCCGTCGGCCGGCAGGATCTCGTCGAGCAGTCCGTACAGCACCCCGGACCCGATCGACGCCGTCAGGCCGAGGGCGAAGATCACCGCGAACATCGCCGCCAGCGGCAGTCCCGGCGTCGCCAGCGTCAGACAGGCCACGGCGGTGGCGAGGGCGACCAGCGTCAGCGCCGGTCGCGGCGGCACCCGGTCGGTCACCGAGAGCAGTGTGGTGGCGCCGATCACCGCGGCGAACGACGGCCCGAACATGGCCAGCGCCGACAGCAGCGGCGACTCCGTGCGGGCGTAGACCAGCGTGGCGAGCGCGAGCCCCGTCAGCGTCGTCGCCGCGACCGTCGCGCAGGACGCCGCGAACAGCGGGGTGAACTCCGGCGTGCGGAACAGTTCTCGGTAGGTGCGCATGACAGGCAGTCTCGGCAGCGCCGTCCTCAGGTGGGTAGAGTTTCGGATGGAGGCGAAACGTGGGCATCTGGCTGATCGACGCCGACGTCCTCGCCGGCGGCCGGTTCCGGGTGTCGGCGCTGGCCGAGACAATCGCGGCCATCAGGGTCCTGACGGGCGAGCAGTCGAACCGTCCCGGTCAGCTGGTCCGCCCCGCACAGTCGCGCGAGGCGTTCCGGGCCCGGATGGCCGCCGATCCCGTGGGCCGGGCGTTCGTGGCGGGGGCACTGCTCCCCACCTGGCTGGCCAACTTTCTCTGTGCGCCTCCGCTCGACGACGAGCCGGAGTTCGAGGACGAGCTGCACCGCATCCGCACGACGCCGGCCGCCGCGCTGCGTGCCGACCTGGCCGGCAACGACCCGGCGCTCGACGTGCCGGACCTGCCGGAGCGGATCGCCGACGTGCTCGACTGGGTGTGGACCGAGGCGATCGAACCGGACTGGCAGCGCCGGGCCCGGGCCTTCGAGGCGGACGCCGTCGCCAGGACCCGGCGCCTGAGCACCAGCGGCTGGGCAGCGGCGCTGGACGACATGCGCCCGGGGATGCGCTGGCTCGGCGGGGGACGCCTGCGGATCAACGCCTATGACTATCCGCCACGCGACCTGACCCAGGGGGAGCTGGTGTTCATCCCCGTCACCGGCGCCCGCGGCTGGGTCGGCTGGCGCCGGCCGCACCGCTACTCGATCGTCTACCCGTGCGCCGGGCTGCTGGCCGAGGGCCGTCGCACCGTGCCGGGCGCGCTGGGCCGGCTGATCGGGCCGGCCCGCGCGACGCTGCTGAACCTGCTCGACAACCCGATGAGCACGACCCAGCTCGTGGCGGCGACCGGGTTGGCCCTGGGCTCGGTCGGCGACCACCTCAAGGTGCTGCTGGACGCCCAGCTGGTGCGCCGCCGCCGGGCCGGACGCTCCGTCCTCTACTACCGCACGGCCGACGGCGACCGCCTGGTCCGAGCCGCCACCTCGCAAGGGAACGGGGGATAGCCTGCTCCACGTGAGGCGCAGGGACCGGGTGTACGCGTGGGTGCGACGGCATCCCGTCCTGCCCGACGCCGTCATCGCGCTCGGACTGCTGGTCACGCTCGTGGCGTTCGCGGCGGCCGCCCTCGACCCGGGCTGGGCGCACTTCGTCCTCGGCACCGTCATGTGCGCCGCGCTGGCGTTCCGGCGGGTCCGGCCGGTCGAGTCGTTCGGCGTCCTGGTCGCCGCCGGGCTGGTCCAGTGGGCCACCGGACTGGACCTGGCGCCGTACGACCTCGCGCTGCTCATCGGGCTGTACGCCGTCAGCGCCTATGGCCCGCGGTGGGCCAGCCGGGCCGGGCTTGCGGCCGGTTTCCTCGGCGTGGCGCTGGGCACGATGCGCTACGACACGTCCGCCGAGGACGAGCCGGCGGCCTTCGTGGCCAGCGCCATCGCGCTGGCGGCGACCGTCGTCGGCGCGTGGGCGATGGGCGACGTCCGCCGGGTCCGGCAGGCCTACGTCGCCGAGCTGGTCGAGCGGGCGCACCAGGCCGAGCGCGAGCGCGACCAGCAGGCCCAGCTGGCCGCCGCCGAGGAACGGTCCCGCATCGCCCGCGAGATGCACGACGTCGTCGCGCACAACCTCTCGGTCATCGTCGTGCAGGCCGACGGCGGCCGGTACGCCGGCGACCACGACCCGCAGGCCGCCCTCGACGCGCTGAAGACCATCGGCGACACCGGCCGGGGCGCGCTCGCCGAGATGCGCCGGCTGCTCGGCGTGCTCCGCGCCACCGACGACGCCGACGGCGGCGCCATCCGGCCGCAGCCCGGGCTGGGCAGCCTGCCCGAGCTGGTCACGTCGGTGCGCCAGGCCGGGCTGCCGGTCGACCTCGACGTCACCGGCCCGCCTCGGCCGCTGCCGCCGGGTCCGTCGCTGGCGGTGTACCGGGTGATCCAGGAGGCGCTGACCAACGCGCTCAAGCACGCCGGCCCGGCGGCGCGGGCACGGGTGGCGCTCGTGTTCGGCGCGGAGCGGCTGACCGCTCGCGTCACCGACGACGGCCGGGGCGCGGCCGCACCGAGCGACGGGCTCGGCCAGGGACTGGCGGGCATGCGGGAGCGGATGACGATGTACGGCGGCACGGTGACGGCGGGACCGGCGACCGGCGGTGGCTGGCGGGTCGACCTCGACCTGCCGTACGGCGGAGGGAAGTGAGCGTGCAGCCGGTCAAGGTCTTCCTGGTCGACGACCAGCAGCTGGTCCGGGCCGGGTTCCGGATGGTGATCGACTCCCAGCCCGACCTCGAGGTGGTCGGCGAGGCCGGCGACGGCGACGCCGCGCTGCACGCGCTCGCGGTCACCGCGGCCGACGTCGTGCTGATGGACGTCCGGATGCCGGTCCTCGACGGCGTCGAGGCGACCCGCCGGCTGCGCACCCGCGACGATGCGCCGAAGGTGATCGTGCTGACCACGTTCGACCTCGACGAGTACGCGTTCGCCGCGATCAAGGCCGGCGCCAGCGGCTTCCTGCTCAAGGACGCCCCGCCGCCGACGCTGCTCGACGCCGTCCGCACGGTGCACTCCGGCGACGCGGTGGTCGCGCCGAGCACCACCCGGCGGCTGCTGGAACGCTTCGCCGGCCACCTGCCCGAGGACGCGACGCCGCCGGACGCCGTCTGGGCCGAGCTCACCCAGCGCGAGCACGAGATCGTCCGCGAGGTGGTCCGCGGCCGGTCGAACGCCGAGATCGCCGCGACCCTGTTCGTCACCGAGGCGACCGTGAAGACGCACATCGGCCGGGTGCTGGCCAAGGTCGGCCTGCGCGACCGCGTGCAGCTGGTCGTGCTGGCCTACGAGACCGGGCTGGTGCGGCCGGGCGCGTCGTAGCGATGGACTAGCGTGCCGGCCATGCGCATGCTGCACCTCGGCCTCCGGGTCACCGACCTCGACCGCTCACTCGCCTTCTACACCGCGCTCGGCTACGCCGTGGCGGGCCGGGTCGCCGAGACGCCGTTCGGCAGCCTGACGATGCTGCAGCTGCCCGGCGACCCGTTCATCAGCCTCGAGCTGGTGCACGACCCGGCCCGGCCGGTCACCGACACCGGCGCCGTCAACCACCTCGTCGTCCAGACCGACGATATGTCCGCGACGGTCGCGGACCTCGCGGCGAAGGGCCTCACGGCCGAGCCTCCGGTCGACATGGGCGAGGGCATGTTCACGTCCTGGGTGACCGACCCCGACGGCTACCGCATCGAGCTGGTGCAGTGGCCGCCCGGCCATCCCGCGGGCATGACCGCCGCCGACTTCGTCGCGCCGTAGCGAAACTGGGTCCCGTGACTCCGACACTTGGCCTCAGTTCGAGCCGCGTAGCGTGGCTGGTGCCCGCTCCACATTGCAGGCGGCGTGTCTCACTAGCCATGTTGGCTGGCACCTTCGGCGCAGCGGGTGGCAGCGGTCAGTCGATCACGACCGTGGGTCCGGCGGACGCGTGCCTCATTGATATGGTCCCGCGGCGGGTCAGGTGCAGCGATCTCAACCAACGATCCCACCCAGTGATCTCGCCCAGTGGCGCGCCGGGGTGGGCGCACTGTCGTCGCGGTCGTGATCGATGTGAGATCGCTGCGGAAACGATGCGGCATCGCTGTGGCGGACGCGACAGTGTTCTCACATCGATCAGGCAGCGATCCCACATCGTTGCGCTGGGCAGGCGAACCACACCCCGGCGCGAGCATCGGATCTCGAAGACCAAGCGAAACTAGTCGTCGACCTCGACCCGGGCGGGTCGCTGCTCGCGAGCCGCGGGGGAGACGAGGCCGGCCACGACGGCGGCGACGGCGACGACCAGCAGGGCGTTCAGCACACCCTCGTGGTCGCCCAGCCAGCCGAGGATCGGCGGGCCGGCGAGGAACGCGGTGTAGCCGACCGACGCGACGACGCTGACCCGCGCGGCGGCCCGGCGCGGGTCGTCGGACGCGGCGCTCATGCCGAGCGGGAAGCCGAGTGCGGCACCGAAGCCCCAGACCACGGTGCCGATCAGCGCGACCGGCAGCGACCCGCCGAACACGACCAGCAACACACCCGCGGTGGCCAGCACGGCGCTGGTGCGCAGGACCGGCAACCGGCCGAAGCGGTCGACCAGCTGGGTGCCGGCCGTCCGCCCGACGGTCATGGCGGCGAGGAACACCGCGAAGCCGACCGCGCCGACGGCGTTGCTGACCTCGTAGCCGTCGACCAGGCCGAGCGCCAGCCAGTCGTTGGCGATGCCCTCGATCAGCGCGGCGCACATGACCATGAGGCCGATGACCAGCGTGCGCGGCTCGCGCCAGGCGACCAGGACCGACACGCGCTCGACCGGCGTGCCGTCGTCCTCGACCTCGGCGGTGCGGGGCAGGAAGCTGCGGGTGGCCACGAGGGCGACGACCATCGCGGCGACGCTGACGACGGTCAGGTGCACCACGACGGGGACGCCGACGGCCGACGCGCCCGCGCCGAGGCCGGCCCCGGCCACCGTGCCGAGACTGAACGCGGCGTGGAACCGCGGCATGACGGTGCGGCCGAGCAGCCGCTCGACCGCGGCGCCCTCGACGTTCATCGCGACGTCCCAGGAGCCGGAGCCGTACCCGATGAGCACCAGCCCGGCCGCGACCGCGGGGACGGCGCCGAGCGTGTCGGCGCCCATCCCGGCCAGCGTCAACCCGAGGGCGACCAGCACGGAGCCGCCGGCCACCGTCCGGGCCGCGCCGATCCGGCTGACGACCAGCCCCGACGTGGGCAGCGCGACGAGCGAGCCCGCGGCGAGCGCCAGCAGGACGCGGCCGATCTCGCCCGGCGTCAGGCCGAGCAGGTCGCGCACCTCGGGGATGCGTCCCATCCAGCTCGCGATGGCCAGCCCGTTGAGGGCGAACACCATGGCCACGGCGTTGCGGGCGCGGACGACCCTGGCCTGGTCGGGCGACTGGGCCGGAGCGGAGTGGTTCACGGCGGATCCTCAGGTGTCAAGACAGCATCAGGTTTGGGGGTCGAATCGATTCGATCGAATCGATTCGATATTCTCCTATGGTCGAGGATCGGATGCAAGCGCGAATTTCGGGCGGGAAGGCACCTGTGGGCGAGCACCGGGCAACGCTGGCGGCGGTGGCCGCGCGGGCCGGCGTGTCGCCGTCCACGGCGTCGCTGGCGTTCAGCGGCTCCGGGCCGGTGGCCGACTCGACCCGCGAACGGGTGCTGGCCGCGGCCCGCGAGCTGAGCTACGCCGGACCCGACCCGATGGCGCGGTCGCTGCGCCGGGGACGGTCCGGCATCGTCGGCGCCGTCGTCGGCGAGCGGCTGCTCTACGCGTTCCGCGACCCGGTGGCCGTCGCACTGCTCGACGGCATCGCCGAGGCGCTGAGCCCGTCCGGCACCGGGTTGCTGCTGCTTTCCGGCGACGCCCAGCACGGCAGCCCGACGACCGAGCAGGTGTCGCGGCTGCCGGTCGACGCCGTCGTGTTCGCCACCTGCGGCCGCGACGACGACCCGCTGCTCGACTTGTTCCTGCGCCGCGGCGTGCCGGTGGTCGCGGTCGACGGACCCGACAAGCCCGACCTCACCGTGCTCGACATCGACGACTACGGCGGCGCGGCCGAGCTGGCCCGGCATGTCGCGGCGCTGGGCCATCGCCGGGTCGCGGTCGCCGCGCTGCCGCTGCGGCTCGACGGCGGCAGCGGCCTGATCGACGACGCCCGCCGTGCCGTCATCGGATTCGCCGACTGCCGGGCCCGGCTCGACGCCACCGAGCACGTCTTCGGCACCGTGCCGGTCGCCGAGGCGCCCAGCAACGTCGTCGAGGAGGGCGAGCGGGCCGGCCGGCTGCTGCTCGCCGGCCCGGACCGGCCGACCGCGATCATCGCGCAGAGTGACCTGCTCGCCGTCGGCGTCATCCGGGCGGCCGAGGCGCTCGGGCTGCGCGTCCCCGACGACCTCACCGTCGTCGGCTACGACGGCATCGACACCCCCTGGCTGGGTGAGCGGGTGCTGACGACGGTCGTGCAGCCGATCGCCGAGAAGGGCCGGCTCACCGGCCGGATGGTCACCGAGCTGCTGGCCGGGCGGCGGCCGGCCAACGTGCACCTGCCGGTGCAGCTGCGGGTGGGTACGACGTCGGCGCCGCCGCTCAGTCGCTGAGCCAGGCGTCGACGCCGGCCAGCATCGTCCGCTTCAGCGCGGCGGGGGCGGCCGACGAGGTGATCGAGCCGCGTGCGAGCGCCGCCAGCTCGCCGTCGGTCAGCCCGAGCGCGTCGCGGCACAGCGCGTATTGGCCGGCCAGCCCGACGGCGAACAGCAGTGGGTCGTCGCTGCCGATCGCCACCGGCACGCCGGCCGCCAGCAGCGTCCGTACCGGCAGCTCGTCCAGCGCGTGCACGCCGAACGGCGGGTACGACGCCGGGCACAGCTCCAGCGCCACGCCCCGCTCGGCCAGCTGCGCCAGGACGGCCGGGTCGGCCGCGGCCGACGTGCCATGCCCGACCCGGGTCGCGCCCAGCATCTCGACGCAGGCCCGCACGTGCGCCGCCCCGGTGAAGAAGCCGCCGTGCGGGGTGCGCAGCAGTCCCGCGTCGGCGGCGACGCGGAACGCCGGCGCGAAGTCCTCGACCCGCCCGAGCCGCTCGTCGTTGGAGAGCCCGAACCCGACCACGCCGTCGCCGGCGTAGCGGGCGGCGAGGCGGGCCAAGGTCGTCGCGTGCTCGCCGGACCGGGCCCAGCTGGACGCGACGATGACGCCCATCGGCAGCGGCGCCGCGGCGGCCGCGGCCAGCACCGCCTCGACCGCCGCCTCCAGACCGCCGAACGCCGGCGCGTACGACGTCGGGTCGACCTGCAGCTCGGACCAGCCGCAACCGCCGGCGGCGTCGTCCTCGGCCGCCTCGCGGACCACCCGGGCGACGTCGTCCGGGGTGCGGATGGCGGCACGGGCGGCGTCGTAGCGGCCCTGGAAGACCGCCCACTCGTACGGGCCGCCGGTCAGCGCGGCCAGCGGCGGCACCGCGATGCCGTGCCGCGTCGCCAGCTCGTCCAGTGTGGCCGGGCGCATGGCCCCGGTGAGGTGCAGGTGCGACTGGACCTTCGGCAGCGTCTCGACGGGGCGGGGCGGCACGGACCGACCCTACCGAGAGGGCGCGTGCGACCTTGGTCGTACGCCGGGTCCACTCGCAGGTCCGACGATTCGCGCCGCCGTTCTCGCGACGCTGGATCCGTGAGCCTGCAGACCTCTGACATCCCCGGCGCCCCTCGCGCCGTCCTCGCGCCGGCGGTCCGCGCCGTCGGCCTGACCAAACTGCACGGCAGCGGCGACACCGCCGTCCGTGCCCTCGACGCCGTCGACGTCGCGTTCGCGGCGGGGCGGTTCACCGCGATCATGGGCCCGTCCGGGTCCGGCAAGTCCACGCTGGTGCACTGCCTGGCCGGGCTGGACACCGCGACGTCGGGCCGGGTGCTGCTCGGCGACACCGACCTCACCGCGCTGAACGACACCCAGCTGACGCTGCTGCGGCGCGACCGGCTGGGCTTCGTCTTCCAGGCGTTCAACCTGCTGCCGACGCTGGACGCGGAGGCCAACGTGCTGCTGCCGCTGAAGCTGGCCGGCCGCCGGGTGGACCGGCGCTGGTTCGCCGAGGTGGTCGATGTGCTGGGCATCGGCGACCGGCTGCGGCACCGGCCGAGCGAGCTCTCCGGCGGCCAGCAGCAGCGGGTCGCCGTCGCCCGGGCGCTGATCAACCGGCCCGAGGTGATCTTCGCCGACGAGCCGACCGGCAACCTGGACTCGCGCTCCGGCGGCGAGGTGCTGGCGATCCTGCGCACCAGCGTCCGCGAGCTGGGCCGGACCGTCGTCATGGTGACGCACGACCCGGTCGCGGCGTCGTCGGCTGACCGCGTCGTGATGCTCGCCGACGGGCACGTCGCCGGCGAGATCGCCGACCCCACGCCCGACGCCGTCCTCGACGGCCTGCGCCGGCTGGGTGGCTGACGATGGGATCGATCGTTCTTGCGGGGCTGCGTGCCCACCTGTTGCGGCTGGTGCTGACCGGCGTGGTCGTCGTCCTGTCGGTGGGCTTCACCGCGGCGACGCTGATCCTCACCGACTCGCTCGACGCGGGCAGCCGGCGCGAGCTGGCCGCCGACGCCGAGGGTGTCGACCTGTCGGTGCTGGCCCCGGCCGACGCGACGCTGACACCGGACGAGGTGGCGGCCATCGCCGGTGCCGACGGGGTCGCGGCGGCCGCGCCCCGGCGCGAGCTGGAGGTGAACACCGTCGACGCCGACGGCCGGATCGACCCGTTCGGCTACGCCCGCGTGGTCGCGGCGCCGCTGGACGCCGACGTGCCGGACGACGGCGTGCTGCTGGACCGGCGGTCGGCCGAGCGGCTCGGGCTGGCCGCCGGCGACGAGATCACGGTGGCGACGGCGGACGCGGCCGGCCTGGTCGCACTGCCGATCGCCGGGCTCGCCGATCCGTCCGCCGACGCCGGCGACGACCCGGAGCTCACCGCCGGCTGGGACGTCGTCGGCGAGTTCGCCGACCCGCCGGGTGCGTCCCGGGTCGACCTGCGGCTGGCCGACGGCGCCGACGCGGCCGCCGTCCGGGCCGAACTGGGCGCCGAGCACGAGGTCGTGACCGGCGCGGAGCTGGGTCAGCGGCTGATCGACCAGTCGTCCAAGCAGGAGGCGCTGCGGGTCCCGCTGCTGGTGCTGGGTGCGGTGTCGCTGATCGTCGCCGCGTTCGTCATCGCCAACACGTTCCGGATCCTGGTCGCCCAGCGGACCCGCGAGCTGGCGCTGCTGCGCACCGTCGGCGCGACCCGGCGGCAGGTGCTGCGCGGCGTGCTCGCCGAGTCCGTCGCGGTCGGGCTGGCCGGCAGCCTCGCGGGTGTCGCGGCCGGTGCTTTGACGGCGCTGGTGACCGGCTCGCTGCTGGACGCGACGCTGGTGCTGACGGTGACCGGGACGACGGTGGCGTGGTCGGTCGTGATCGGCGTGGTGATGACCGTCGGGTCGGCGTTGCAGCCGGCCCGGGCGGCGACCCGGGTGGCGCCGCTGGCCGCGCTGCAGGCCGTGCCCGACGGTGCGGACAGCCGCCGGACCGGCCGCGCGAGGATCGTCCTCGGGCTGCTGGCGATGGTGGCCGGCACGCTGGTGCTGCTCGCCGGCGCGGCCTCCGGCACGTCCGGCGGTGGCGCCGGGCTGATCCTGGTCGTGTTCGGCGCGGCGGTGTGCTTCCTCGGCCTGCTGATCCTCGGGCCGAAGGTGGTGCCGCCGCTGGTCCGGGCGCTCGGCGCGGTGGCGGCGCGGCTGGCCGGCGGGGGCCGCTCGACGGCGGAACTGGCGACGGCGAACGCGGTCCGCAACCCGCGCCGGGTCGCGGCCACGACAGCGGCCCTGCTGATCGGCGTCACGACGGTGGCCGGCTTCCTCACCGTCGTCGAGTCCTCGCGCGGGAGCGTCGGCCTCGTCGTCGACGGGCGGGTGCCGGCCGACTTCGCCGTGCGCACGGCCGCGTCCGAGCCGATCGCGGACGACGTCGCGCGCGCGATCGAGGAGCTGCCGGAGATCGGCTCCGTCGTCGTGGACGGCGACGATCTGCTGGCGGTGAATGCGGCCGACGGCGTCGACGGCGATGACGCGCGGGCCGCCATCGTCGCGGCGACCGAGGACCACCCGGAGCTGTCCGTGCAGAGCTTCGCCCAGCGCCGGGCCGACTTCGAGGAGGACCTGAACGAGGCCGTGAACCTGGTGCTGGCGATCTTGGCCCTGGCGCTGGTGATCGCGTTCATCGGCATCGCCAACACGCTGTCGCTGTCGGTGCACGAGCGGACCCGCGAAATCGGGCTGCTGCGGGCGCTCGGACTGACCCGCCGGCAGACCCGGGTGATGCTCGGCCTCGAGGCGGCGCTCATGGGCGCGGTGGCGGCCGTCGTCGGCTCCGCGGCCGGCGCACTGTTCGCCTGGGCCGCCGTCGCCAGCGTCCAGGAGCTGGAGTTCGTGGTGCCGTGGTGCCTGCTGGCGGTCAGCGCCGTGGTCGCGACGCTGCTCGGCGTCGTGGCGTCGATCGCGCCCGGCCAGCGTGCGGCCCGAACGTCCCCCGTCATGGCCCTCGCCGCCGACTGACCCTCCCGTCCCCATGATCATGTTCCCTGGCGGTCGCTGAGGCGCCGCCAGAGAACATGATCATGGGAATGATCTAGCCTGGTCGGTGTGACGGAGGAACGGCCGGCGCGTCTCGACGTCGGCGTCGTCGGTACCGGGCGGGTGGGCGCGGTGCTCGGCGCGGCGCTGGCCCGGGCCGGGCACCACGTGGTCGCCGGCTACGGCGTCTCGCTCACCAGCCGCACCCGGGCCGGCGCGCTGCTGCCTGACGTGCCGCTGGTCGACATGCCGCAGGTGTTCGCCCGCGCCGGGCTGGTGCTGCTCGCCGTCCCCGACGACGCGCTGCCGGCGCTGGTCGAAGGGCTGGCCGCGACGAAGACCGTCCGACCGGGTCAACTGGTCGTCCACACCAGCGGCCGGTACGGCGTCGGCGTGCTGGACGCGGCGACGAAGGCGGGCGCGCTGCCGCTGGCGCTGCACCCGGCCATGACGTTCACCGGCACGTCGGTCGACCTGCAGCGGCTGTCCGGCGCCACGTTCGGCGTCACGGCGCCGGAGCCGCTCTGGCCGGTCGCCGAGGCCCTCGTCGTCGAGATGGGGGCGGAGCCGATCCGCATCGCCGAGCAGCACCGCGCGCTCTATCACGCGGCGCTGACGCACGGGTCGAACCACCTGGTCACGCTGGTCAACGAGGCGATGGACCTGCTGCGCTCCACCGGCGTGGCCGAGCCCGACAAGATACTGGCGCCGCTGCTCTCCGCCGCGCTGGACAACAGCCTGCGCCAGGGCGACGACGCGCTCACCGGGCCGGTCTCGCGCGGCGACGCCGGCACCGTCGCCAGCCATCTCACCGAGATCGCCGCGGCCCGGCCCGAGTCGGTGAGCACCTACGTGGCGCTGGCCCGGCGCACGGCCGGGCGGGCACTGGCCGCCGGGCGGCTCAAGGCCAGCGACGCCGAGGCGCTGCTCGACGTGCTCGCCGAGCCACCCACCCCATGATGATCATGGGCCGTCGCCGCTGACCTGAGCCAAATAGAGGCGGCGGACGACGTCCTCGATGTCGGGCTCCTCGATGGCGAGGTCGCGCACCTGGCCGCGCCGCCCGACCGCCTCCAGCACGGCCCCCGCCGTCGTCGTCTCCGGGGTGAACGCCAGCCGGTGCCGCAGGCCGTCGGACTCGACGGCGACGCTGCGGGTGCCGTCGACGGCGCCGAGGTCGGGCACCGGCTCGACCAGGTCGATCACCATGACGCGTTCCGCGCCCACCTGCGCGCTCAGGCCGGGCAGCGTCCCGTCGTACACCAGGTGCCCGTGGTCGACCACCAGGATGCGGTCGGTGAGCCGCTGCACGTCGTCCATGTCGTGCGTGGTGAGCAGCAGCGTCGTGCCGTGCAGCGCGCGCTGCTCGGCGAGGAAGACGCGCAGCCGCTCCTTGCTCAGCACGTCCAGCCCGATGGTCGGCTCGTCGAGGATGAGCAGCCGCGGCGAGTGCAGCAGGGCGGCCGCGATCTCGCCCCGGATCCGCTGGCCGAGCGAGAGCTGGCGCACCGGCGTGGCGAGGAACGTGGCGAGGTCCAGCCGGTCGACCAGCTCGTCGCGGCGGGTCCGCCAGGTCGCCTCCGGCAGCCGGTGGATCGCGGCCAGCGCGCGGAACGACTCGGCCAGCGGCAGGTCCCACCAGAGCTGGCTGCGCTGGCCGAACACGACACCGATCTGCCGGGCCAGGTCGCGGCGCCGGCGCACCGGGTCCAGTCCGCAGGTGCGCACCGTCCCCGCCGTCGGTACCAGGATCCCGGTGAGCATCTTGATGGTGGTCGACTTCCCGGCTCCGTTCGCGCCGATGTACCCGACGGCGGCGCCGTCGTCGAGGTCGAAGGTCAGGTCGTCGACGGCGGCGACGACGGTGCGCGCGCGGCGCAGCCGGCCGGCCGGGCTGCGGACGACGAACTCGCGGCGCAGGTCGCGCACCTGGATGATCGGCTCGGTCATGATCCCGTCCCGGTGTAGTGGCGAAGGCCGGCCCGCCAGCCCAGCAGGGCAACGGCCCAGACGGCCCCGGCGGCCAGCGGCGTGCACCAGCCCAGCCAGTGCGGCGTGCCCGCGGGTCCCGGCAGGTCCAGCAGCACCAGCACCGGCAGGTACGCCACGAACGTGGCCGGCACGACGAACGTGAACAGCACCCGCATCGGCAGGCTGAAGATGCTGGCCGGATAGCCCGAGGCGTAGGCGCCGCCGTAGGTGAAGGCGTTCGAGAACTCCGAGCCTTCGACCAGCCAGAACTGCACGGCCGACGCGCAGACGAACAGCCCGGCGAAGACGGCGGTCCCGGTCAGCGGCGTCAGCACGACCAGCGTGACCTTGCCTGCCGTCCAGTCGATGTCGTTGAGCGGCAGCGCGACCGCGAGCAGCACGACGGATACGGCCACTCGCCCGAGCCGGCGCAGCGACACGTCGCTGGTGATCAGCTGGGCCAGCACCGGCAGCGGCCGGAGCAGGAACGCGTCCAGCGTTCCCGTACGCAGGTAGACCGGCAGGTTGTCGACGTGCCCGACCAGCAGGTCGGCCAGGCTGAAGGCGACGTTGGCCAGCGCGAACAGCAGCACCGCGGCGGCGAAGTCCAGCTCGCCGAGCAGGTCGACGTTGGCGAACAGGATGTACACCTCGGCGAACTCCATCAGCCCGATGCTGACGCTGCCCAGCAGGTCGGACACGAACGAGCGCCGGTACGCCGTCTGCGACCGCATCCGCGACCCGACCAGCACCCGGTAGGGCCGCCACCGCTCAGCCACCCTGCACCACCAGCTTCCGCGCGCCGCGGGCGAACACCAGCCGGCCCAGCAGCAGGACGCCGGTCAGCCAGGCCGCTTGCACGGCGAGCACGCCGAGCGCCGCCGTCCCCTCCGCACGCGCCGTGATGACGTCGACCGGCGCCTGCAGGATCGACGGGTACGGCGTCAGCGCGGCCACCGTGGCCAGCCAGCCGGGGAACCAGTGCACCGGGATGACCAGGCCGGACAGGATGCCCATGGCCACGACATTCAGGGTGAGCACGCCGCGCAATTCGATCAGCCAGAACGCCGTCAGGTTCACCAGCCACCAGACCGAGAACGACACCGAGACCCCCAGCACGATGCTGACCACCCCGAGCGCATAGGGCAGCGGCGTCGCCGGCAGCGCCAGCCCGGTGACCAGCGCGCCGGCCAGCAGCGGCGGCGCGCCGCGCGGGATGAACTGGTGGATCGCCCGGCCGAGGAACCCGGCGAGGTAGGCGAACTGCGGGTCGAGCGGCCGCGCGAGGTCGACGGCGACGTCGCCGTCGCGGATGCGCAGCGCCAGCTCGTTCCAGTTGAACACGTTGACCGGCGCGACGAGGGCCTGCACGATCCACGCGTACGTGGCGCCGGTGAGGGCGTCGTAGCCGGCCAGCTCACCGCCGGCCGCGCCGATGGCGCCCATGGTGATGGACGCCTTGATCAGGCCGAAGACTGTGTTCGTGAACGCGCCCGCCGCGGTCGCCAGCCGGTACGTCGACCACCGGCGGAAACCGAGGACGACGAGCGTTGCGAACAGGCGCACAGTCGCCGTACGCTACCCGGCCCGCGTACCACTGTCACCGGCTTTTGTGTTACTTTGCGGCAGGGCACACGCAAGGCCGTCCGGTACCCGTTTCGCGAGGAGCGACAGCGCGTGATTGCCCATCCGCCGCGCCGTTCTCGCGTTGCCCTCGTCACGTTCTGCGCCGGGGTGCTGGCGCTGGCCGGCTGCGGCGAGACCGGCGGCGAGGAGCCCGCCGGCCTCGACGACCCGACCACGACGGCGCCCACCTCCGAGCCATCGGAGGACCCCACGGCCGATCCAACGACGACGCCGACGGAGGAAGCCGCGCCGGTCGAGCACGCGTTCCCCGACGCCGGCGTGACGATCGTGACGCCGCCACCGGCCGGCCCCGCCGAGGAGGCCGCGCTGGCCACGTACGTCGAGTTCGCCCGCGAGTGGCGGTGGTCGCTGGGCGAGGTGACGCTCAGCGAGCAGCTCGCCGGGCTCACCGTCGCGCCGATCCTCGACGAGGTCGAGCGCTCGCTGGAGTACCAGGTCGACAACGGCATCCGTTACGGCGGCCTGATGGTCATCACGCCGGTCGTGGAGGAGAGCAGCGACACCCTGGTGGTGCTCGGCGGCTGCGTCGACGGCTCCGACATGCTGCTGATCGACGACGGCGAGGAGCGGGCGCCGGACGGCATCGAAGAGAACCCGGTCATCCCCCTGCGCGCCGTGCTGGCCAACGACGGCAGCGGCTGGCGGGTCAACGAGAACACACTCGACGAGGACGCCTCATGCTGAACCGACACCCGATGATCCGGCGCGCCGCTCTCGGCCTGGCGCCCGCCCTGCTCGTCGCCACCGGCCTGACGGCGGCCGCGATCCCGCCGGCGGCGGCCGACCCCGAGCCGCGCTGCAGCATCGGCAGCTGCGACGACGATGACGGCGGCTCCGAGGCCGAGTCCGGCGACGGCTCCGTCACGATCTTCGTGTGGGGCTCCGGCACGACCGGCGGCGGCGAGGGCTACGAGATCCCCGGCGAGTCGGTCACCGTGCTGCCGCCGTGCCGGTACTTCAACACGACATGGAGCGGCAAGCAGTACTACGACATGGTCCAGAGCGGTGAGTGGGTCGGCGGCCGCGACGAGGACGGCAACC
This sequence comes from Jiangella alkaliphila, assembly GCF_900105925.1. NCBI lineage: Bacteria > Bacillati > Actinomycetota > Actinomycetes > Jiangellales > Jiangellaceae > Jiangella > Jiangella alkaliphila. The sequence goes on from NZ_LT629791.1 coordinate 1,684,863, forward strand.
CCATCCCGCCGTACCCGGGCTACGAGGCGTACAAGGACGACACCGAGGGCCGGTGGTGGTCCGGCATGTGCTCGAGCGCGGACTACGACGGCCCCATCGAGGACTTCATCGAGTTCTCCAACGACTGGTTCGACAACGAGTTCGAGCCGCTCTACGTCGAGCCCGGCGAGCCCGTCCCGGTTCCGCCCATCCCGCCGGAGGTCCTGGTCCAGGTCGCCTACGACGCGATGACGCTGCCCGACCCGCAGATCGGCTGGAACCCGCGGCGCGAGGGCGACGGCGCCACGTTCGTCAACCTGCCCACGTGGATGTGGCTCGAGGACGGTCCCGTCACGCTCGAGGTGCACGCCGAGGCCGGCGCCAACGAGGCCCGGGTCGAGGCGACGATGACCTCGATGAACTTCTCCGCCAGCAACGCCGCCCCGGTGTCCTGCGACGGCCATGGGGTCGCCTGGACGTCCGGCGCCACGTCCGACTGCGCGCTGACGTTCACCCGGTCCAGCGCGCACCTGCCGGGCGGCATCACGAACGTGCTGGCGGAGAGCGAGTGGGCGATCGAGTGGTTCGCCAACGGGGTGCCGGAGGGCCCGCTCGACCCGCAGACGACGTCGGCGACGTTCGGCCTGCCGATCGCGGAGGTGCAGACGATCGTCACGCGGTAGTCCCGGTACGGTGTCGCCTGTGGAGGGCCGCGCATACCGGCGGCGACTGGGGGCCGGAGGCCTCCACGAGTCGTCGGTCGGGTGTGACGAGAGCGGCACACCACCGACTGGCGCATGCGCGGCCCGACACGTCAGAGTGTCATCGTGACCGATCCGATCGTCGCCCGCACCAGGGACGACCTCGCCGAGGCGTTGTCGCGCGGCGAGAACGAGAGCGCCGTCGTCATGACGATGGGCGCGCTGCACGAGGGCCACCGTGCCCTCATGCGCGCCGCCCGCGAGGAGGCCGGTGACGCCGGCACCGTGATCGTGACGATCTTCGTGAACCCGCTGCAGTTCGGGCCGGGCGAGGACTTCGACCGCTACCCGCGCGCGTTCGACGCCGACCTCGCGGCCTGCGCCGACGAGGGCGTCGACATCGTGTTCGCGCCGGCGACGGAGGAGCTGTACCCGTACGGGACGCCGCAGGTCACCGTCGCGCCCGGGCCGCTGGGCGAACAGCTGGAGGGCGCGGTGCGGCCCGGCCATTTCGCCGGCGTGCTGACGGTGGTCGCGAAACTGCTCAACCTCACCGTGCCGAGCTACGCGCTGTTCGGCGAGAAGGACTACCAGCAGCTGGTGCTGATCCGTCGCATGGTGGCCGACCTCGAGCTGCCGTACGAGATCGTCGGCGTGCCCACGGTGCGCGAGGCCGACGGGCTGGCGCTGTCCAGCCGCAACCGCTACCTCTCCGACGCCGAGCGGGCCGCCGCGCCGGCACTCGCCCGCGCGCTGCGGGCCGGCGCCGACGCCGCCGCGGGCGGGCCGGACGCCGTCGTCGCCGCCGCCCGGGCCGAGCTGGCCGGCGTCGACGTCGACTACTTGGAGCTGCGCGCCGCCGACCTCGCGTCCGGCCCCGGCTCCGGGCCGGCCCGGCTGCTGGTCGCCGCCCGTGCGGGCACCACCCGGCTGATCGACAACATCGGCGTCGACCTGCCCTGACGCGCCCAGGCGTAGGCTTGTGGCGCGTGACTGGAGTTCGCATACCCCGCCGCATGCGCACAGAAGACCCGGGCTGGACGGTGTCCGCCGACGTCGTGGTGGTCGGCAGCGGCATCGCCGGGCTGACCACGGCGCTCGAGGCGCGCAAGGCCGGCCGGGTCCTGCTCGTGACGAAGACCCAGCTGTCCGACAGCGCGACGGCGTGGGCGCAGGGCGGCATCGCGGCGGCCCTCGGGCCGGAGGACAGCCCCGAACAGCACCTGCGCGACACCCTCGTCGCCGGCGTCGGGCTGTGCGACGAGGCCGCCGTCCGCACGCTGGTCACCGAGGGCCCGCGGCGGGTGCGTGAGCTGGTCGAGCTGGGCGCCGAGTTCGAGCGCACCCCCAACGGTGACATCGCGCTGACCCGCGAGGGTGGCCACCATCGCAACCGCATCGCGCACTCCGGCGGCGACCAGACCGGCAAGGAGATCTCCCGGGCGCTGCTCGACGCGCTGGCCGCCGTCCGCGAGGACCCGCAGATCGAGGTCGTCGAGCACGCGCTGGTCACCGACATCCTCACCGACGCCGCCGGCCGGGCCTGCGGCGTCACCCTGCACGTCATCGGCGCCGGGCGGCAGAGCGGCGTCGGCGCGGCGCTGGGCCGGGCGGTCGTGCTGGCCACCGGCGGGCTCGGCCAGGTCTACGCGTCCACCACCAACCCGCCGGTCTCCACCGGCGACGGCGTCGCGGCGGCGCTGCGGGCGGGTGCGCAGGTGGCCGACCTCGAGTTCGTCCAGTTCCACCCGACGGTGCTGTGGCTCGGCCGGTCCGCGAAGGGGCAGCAGCCGCTGATCTCCGAGGCGGTCCGCGGCGAGGGCGCCGTGCTGCGCGACGTCGAGGGTCGCCGGTTCATGAAGGGCCGGCACGAGCTGGCCGAGCTGGCGCCGCGCGACGTCGTCGCCAAGGGCGTCATGACGGCGATGGCCGAGACCGGCGCGGAGCACGTCTGGCTCGACGCCCGGCACCTCGGCGGGACGTTCCTGGAGGAGCGGTTCCCCACCATCGTCGCCCGCTGCCGCTCGTACGGCATCGACCCCGCCACCGACCTCGTCCCCGTAGCGCCCGCCCAGCACTACGCCAGCGGCGGCGTGCGCACCGACCGCCGCGGCCGCACCAGCGTCCCCGGCCTCTACGCGTGCGGCGAGGTGTCCTGCACCGGCGTCCACGGCGCCAACCGGCTCGCGTCGAACTCGCTGCTCGAAGGGCTGGTCTGGGGGCACCGCATCGCCGAGCACCTCGCGTCGTCGCTGGACGACGCGCACCCCGGCGACCCGGTCGAGCGCAGCGGCCCGGTCGGCCTGCTCGCCGCCGACGCCCAGCCGTTCGTCCAGTCCGCCATGACGGCCGGCGCCGGCGTGCTGCGCTCGGAGTCGTCGCTGACGACGCTCTCCGCCCGGCTCGCGAGCCTCGCCGCCGACCCCGTCAGCGAGCGAATGACGCCTGATTCCTGGGAGACGACCAATCTCCACACGGTGGCCGTTACGCTCGGTCGGCATGCCGCCATGCGGGAAGAGACTCGTGGCGGCCATTGGCGTGAGGACTTCCCGGATCGGGATGACCCCCGCTGGCGCGGCCACCTGGTCAGCGTCGTGGACCCGGACGGTGTGCTCACGACGACATATGAGCCCATGAAGGAGTAACCGCATGAGTTTGCCCGAGCCCGTGACACTCGCGCTGAGCGAGACGGGTCTCGATCCCCGATACGTCGAGGACCTCGTCCGCGCCACGCTGGAGGAGGACCTCGGCGGCGGCGAGGACGTCACCACCACCGCGACGGTGCCCGCGGACCAGCGAGCGGTCGCCGTGCTCGGCTCCCGCGAGACCGGCGTGCTCGCCGGCCTGCCGGTGGCCGAGGCGGTCTTCGCGGTCACCGACCCCGGCGTCGAGATCGAGCGGCACGCCGCCGACGGTACGCAGATCCAGGCCGGCTCCAAGGTGCTGACGGTGCACGGCCGCACCCGCCAGCTGCTGCTGGCCGAGCGGACCGCGCTGAACCTGGCCAGCCGGCTGTCCGGCATCGCCACCGCCACCCGGGCCTGGGTCGAGGCGCTGGCCGGCTCGCCCGCCGCCGTCCGCGACACCCGTAAGACCACGCCGCTGCTGCGCCCGCTGGAGAAGTACGCGGTGCGCATGGGCGGCGGGGTCAACCACCGCTCGACGCTGTCCGAGTCGGCGCTGATCAAGGACAACCACATCGCCGCGGCCGGTGGCATCACGGCGGCCTTCCAGGCGGTCCGGCGGGCCTACCCGGACCTCGCCGTCGAGATCGAGGTCGACACCGTCGACGGCGCCCGCGAGGCGGTCGAGGCCGGCGCCGGCCTCGTGCTGCTCGACAACTTCGGCGTCGACGACGTCCTCGAGGCCGTGAAGGTCGTCGACGGACGGGCCCGGCTCGAGGTCAGCGGCGGTCTGACGCTGGCGCAGGCCGGCGCCTACGCCGCCACCGGCGTCGACTACTTGTCCACCGGCGCCCTGACCCACTCGGTCCAGGCGTTGGACCTCGGCCTCGACGTGATCGCGGTGGAGGGACACTAGCCAGCATGTTGTTGGCCATCGACGTCGGTAACACCGAGACCGTCATCGGGCTGCTCGACGGCCTCGAGGTGCGGCACCACTGGCGCGTGGCCACCGTGGCCACCCGCACCACCGACGAGCTGATGGCGCTGCTGCGCGGCCTGTTCGCGGGGACCGACGAGCCGATCGACGGCATCGCCATCTGCTCGACGGTCCCCGTGGTGCAGCGCGAGATGCGCTGGCTCACGCAGCGCTACTTCGCCGACGTGCCGGCGTTGCTGGTCGAGCCCGGTGTGAAGACCGGCGTGCCGATCCTCATGGACAACCCGCGCGAGGTCGGCACCGACCGCATCGTCAACGCGCTGGCCGCCATGCACAAGTACGGCACCGGGCGGCCGTGCATCATCGTCGACTTCGGCACAGCCACGACGTTCGACGTCGTCTCGGCGCGCGGCGAGTACATCGGCGGCGCGATCGCCCCCGGCATCGACGTGTCGCTGGAGGCACTGCGCAACGCCGCGGCCCAGCTGCGCCGGGTCGAGCTGGTCCGGCCCCGGTCGGTCATCGCCAAGAACACGGTCGAGGCGCTGCAGTCCGGCGCACTGTACGGCTTCAGCGCCCAGGTCGACGGCGTGGTCACCCGCATGGCGACGGAGCTGGGGGTGGGGCTCGACGGTGTCACGGTGATCGGGACGGGCGGGCTGGCGCCGTTGGTGCTGGACGAGTCGGCGACGATCCAGCACCACGAGCCCTGGCTCACGCTGATGGGCCTGCGGCTGGTCTTCGACCGCAACCATCCGGCCTAGGAGGGGCGGGCAAGACCGGCGGTGAGAGGGGGCCGGAGGCCTCCTCGAAATCGTCGGTGCGAGGCGCAGGAATGGGCGGCTGTACAGAGGCTTGCCCGGCCCGACGACTCCGGGGTCCTGAGTCAGCCGCGCCGGTCCAGCAGCGCGTTGAGGTCGCCGACCGGGCCGAGGTGCTGCAGCTTGTCGGGGTTGATCTGGTTGTGCACGCCGATGACCCGGCCGTCGGCGATGGTCAACGACAGCACGCCCAGCACGGCGCCGGCGGCGTCGCAGACGCGGGCACCCGGCTGGCCGTTCACCGTCACCGGCTCCAGGACGGTGCCGAGCTGCACGCCGGTGCGGCCCAGGTTGGCCAGGAACCGGGCCACCTGCAGCCCGCCGGTCAGCGGCCTGCGCACCGCCGCGGTCTTGCCGCCGCCGTCGCCGTGGAAGACGGCGTCCTCGGCCAGCAGGTGCTCCAGCGCGGCGACGTCGCCGCCGTTCAGCGCCGCGAAGAACGTGCGGGCCAGCGCGTCGCGGCGGTCGCGCGACGCCTCGAACCGGGGCCGCCGCTCCTCGATGTGCTTGCGGGCGCGGGTCAGCAGCTGCCGGCAGTTGGCCTCGCTGCGCTCCACGATCGTGGCGATCTCGTCGTAGCCGTAGCCGAACACCTCGCGCAGCAGGAACACCGCCCGCTCCACCGGCGTCAGCGTCTCGAGCACCACGAGGAACGCCGTCGACAGCGTCTCGGTCTCCTCGACCCGCCGGGCCGGGTCGTCGTCGCTGACCAGCAGCGGCTCCGGCAGCCACTCGCCGACGTACTGCTCGCGCCGGTACCGGGCCGAGCGCAGCGCGTCGATGGCCAGCCGGGTGGTGACGGTCGTGGCGTACGCCTCGGGGTTGTCCGCCCTCGTGCCCGACTCCGCCGCGCGGTGCATGCGCAGGAACGCCTCCTGCACGACGTCCTCGGCCTCGCTGACGCTGCCCAGCATGCGGTAGGCCACCGAGAACATCAGTGGCCGCAGGTCGTCGTGGGCGACCGCGACATCGGTCACGGCGACGATCCTGTCACAGAACGGCGGGTGCCCTCGTCGAAGGGGGCGGGACACGAGAAGAGGAGATGGACATGCGAGTCTTCCTGGCCGGTGCGACCGGCGCCGTGGGACGGTCACTGGTGCCGCTGCTGGTGCAGGCCGGACACGAGGTGACCGGCAGCACCCGATCGGAGTCCAAGCTGGCCGGTCTGCGTGCCGCCGGCGCCGAGGGCGTCCTCATGGACGGGCTCGACGCCGCGGGCGTCCTGGCCGCGGTCCGCGCCGCCCGCCCGGATGTCATCGTGCATCAGCAGAGCGCGCTGATCGCCCAGACGGGCAACCCGAAGCGGTTCGACCGCGACTTCGCCACCACCAACCGGCTGCGTATCGAGGGCACCGACCACCTGCTGGCGGCCGCCCGCGAGACCGGCGTGACCCGGTTCGTCGCGCAGAGCTACACCGGCTGGACCAATGCCCGCAGCGGCGGCCCGGTGAAGACCGAGGACGACCCGTTCGAGCCGAACCCGGAGTCCGACTGCCGCGAGACCATGCGCGGCATCCAGCACGTGGAACGGGTCACCACCGGCACCCCCGGCATCGACGGGCTCGCGCTGCGCTACGGCAATTTCTACGGCCGCGGCACCGGCATGACCGGCACCATCGCCGAGGTGCTGCGCAAGCGGAAGCTACCGATCGTCGGCGGCGGCACCGCGGTGTGGTCGGTCGTCCACATCGACGACGCCGCCCGGGCCACACTGGCCGCGATCGAGGGCGGCGCGCCGGCCGTCTACAACATCGTCGACGACGACCCCGCCCCGGCGGGGGACATGCTGACCACGCTGGCCGCCGCGGTCGGCGCGAAACCGCCGCGACGCCTGCCGACCTGGCTGGCCCGGCCACTGATCGGCGACTTCGGCATAGCGTTCATGACGACCTTGCGCGGCTCGTCGAACGCCAAGGCCAAGCGCGAGCTCGGCTGGAAGCCCGACCACGCCAGCTGGCGGCAGGGCTTCTACGAGCGGTAGCCGCGGCGTCCGGCCGGCAGATCGGGACTGTGCTCGACGAACGACCAGCCGTTCGCCTCGATCGCCCGGTGTGCCGGCCCGCTCAGGGCGGCGAACGACACCTCGAACCCCGACGACCGGCCGCGGACGGACAGCTCGCGCAGGAACCCGATCGCGGCGTCGGTCATGCCGGTGACCCGGTGCATGTCGACGACCACGTGGTCGAGCGCGTTCAGCTGCTCCAGGCGGTCGACCTCGTCGATGGCCGGGCCGAACGCGTCGTCGGGGTCGGTGCCGACCTCTCCGGAGAGGAACACGACGATCTCGCGGCCACCACGGTCGACGACTTCCACAGTGCTCATCGACCTCACCTCCGCACCCAGCGTGGCAGTTCCGCGGTATCGGCGGCAAGCATTCCGCCATCCCACTCAGATGTCGGGGTCATGCAAAGATCAGGAACGCTCTCCAGTCGACATGCGCACTGGACCGAGGACTCAGGGGGACCTCCGGCCCCCCATCGTCCGTCGGTTTTGCATGACCCCTCCAGGCTTACCCATGAGCGGACGAGAACGCGCACCGCCTAGGCTTGTCCCCCATGAGTGGACTGCCCCCGAGCGACGATCAGGATTTGCCCGAGCAGATGCGCATCCGGCGCGAGAAGCGCGCCGAGCTGCTGACCTCCGGGCAGCCGCCCTATCGTCTCGGATTCCCGCGCAGCCACACCTTCACCGCACTCCGGGCGGCTTATCCCGACTTGCCCCCCGGCACCGAAACCGGCGACCCCGCCTCCGTCGCCGGTCGGGTGATCTTCCTGCGCAACACCGGCAAACTCTGTTTTGCCCGGCTGCGCGAAGGCGACGGCACCGAACTCCAGGTCATGCTCTCGCTCGATCGTGTCGGCGAGGAGAGCCTGGCGTCCTGGAAGCACCTGGTCGACATCGGCGATCACGTGGGCGTCGAGGGCGAGGTCATCGTCAGTAAGCGGGGCGAGCTGTCGGTGTCGGCCGACCGCTGGACCATGCTTTCCAAGGCGCTGCGCCCGCTGCCGGTCGCGCACAAGGATTTGAATGAGGAAACCCGGGTCCGGCAGCGTTACGTCGACCTGATCGTCAATCCGGACGCCCGGACCATGGTGCGAACTCGCGCCGTCGTCACGCGGTCGGTGCGCGAAACGTTGCATCGGCTCGGCTACATCGAGGTCGAGACGCCGGTTCTGCAGCTCGTCCACGGCGGCGCGACGGCGCGTCCATTCCAGACGCACCTCAATGCGTTCGACATTCCGATGACGTTGCGTATCGCCATCGAGCTGTACCTCAAGCGCGCCATCGTCGGCGGCGTCGACAAGGTGTACGAGATCGGCCGCGTTTTTCGAAACGAGGGTATCGATTCCACGCACAGCCCCGAGTTCACCATGCTCGAGTCCTATGAGGCCTACGGCGACTACGACACCCAGGCCGCGCTCACCCGCGAGATCGTCGTCGACGCCGCCCACGCCGTCGGCCGGACGGTGGTGCCCGACGGCCGCGGCGGCGAGATCGACCTCGAGGCGCCCTGGCAGCACGTCACCCTGCACGAGGCCGTCTCGCGGGCCGTCGGCGAGCAGGTCACCATCGACACCCCGGTCGAGCGGCTGCGCGAGCTGGCCGAGAAGCACGAGGTCGGACTGGACGCGTCGTGGGGCCACGGCGAGGTCGTGCTCGAGCTGTTCGAGAAGCTGGCCGAGCACACCTTCATGACGCCCACGTTCATCCGCGACTATCCGGAGGAGGTCCGGCCGCTGGCCCGGCCGCACCGCGACGACCCGCGCCTCGCCGAGGCGTGGGACCTCATCATCCGCGGTGTCGAGATGGGCGTCGCCTACTCCGAACTGGTCGACCCCGTGGTGCAGCGCGAGCGGCTGACCGCGCAGTCGCTCAGGGCGGCCGCCGGCGACCCCGAGGCCATGCAGCTGGACGAGGACTTCCTGCGCGCGCTCGAATACGGCATGCCGCCCACCGGTGGCATGGGACTGGGAATCGACCGGCTGATGATCCTGCTCACCGACTCGGGCATTCGCGAGACGATCTTGTTCCCGCTGGTGAAGCCGGAATGATGGCACCGGCCGAAATCGAGCCGGATCAGCGCTATCGGGTGCGGCGGGCACGTACCGCCGATGTACGGTACATCCGCGGCCTGCTCGACGGTTACGCTGCGCAGCGGATCCTGCTATCCAAAGAGACGGTCACCCTATATGAGGACATCCAGGAGTTCTGGGTGGCCGAAACCGTCTCGCCCAGTGGTCCGGGCACTGTCGTCGGTTGTGGCGCGTTGCATGTCATGTGGGAGGATCTGGCCGAGGTCCGCACCCTCGCCGTCGCCCCGGAATGGCGCCGGCACGGTGTCGGTCACGCCCTGCTCTCCCGATTGCTGCACGTGGCCGAGGAACTCGGCGTCGTGCGAGTGTTCTGCCTCACGTTCGAGGTCGACTTCTTCGTCCGGCACGGTTTCCAGCGAGTGGAAGGCGCGCCGGTAGACACCGACGTCTACGCACAGTTGTTGCGGTCGGCCGACGAAGGCGTAGCCGAGTTCCTCGACCTCGACCGAGTGAAGCCGAATACTCTGGGTAACGTGCGGATGCTTCGTCGAATGGGTACCACGTCACAAATCGACCTGGACGACTCGCGCCAGACGAATTGAAATTCAGTGTTCTAGGGCGTAACAATAGCCTTGTCACACTAATCTTCGACTGCACCCCCAGCAGGAAGGATCAACGATGGCGCAAAAGGTTCAGGTGATTCTGCTCGACGATCTCGACGGTGGTGAAGCCACCGAGACCGTGAGCTTCGCCTTGGACGGAGCCTCGTACGAGATCGATCTGTCGGCCAAGAACGCCGGCAAGCTCCGTGATGCCCTGTCGCCGTACGTCGGCTCGGCCCGCCGTGCGTCGGCCAGGCGGGGGCGTGGACGAGCCGCCGCGACCGGTGGGCGGGCCAGCCGCACCGACACCACGGCCATCCGGGAATGGGCCCGCGACCAGGGCCTGAAGGTGTCCGACCGGGGACGCATCCCGTCCGACATCCTCGCGAAGTACGAGACCGCTCACGGGTGACGGCGTGGTGTCATCGCATCACCGCGGAGCTGCACGGGGGTTTTGACGCGGGAAGGGGCCGGCGCCTGGTTCAGGCGGCCGGCCCCTCGCGTGTCCGGGGAACGGGAACGGTGACGGGTCAGGCGTCGGCGAAGACCTGGCGCTGCCGGCCGAGCCCGTCGATCTCCAGCTCCACGACGTCGCCGGCCCGCAGATAGGGCTGGCCCGGCATGCCCATCGCCACGCCGGCCGGGGTGCCGGTGTTCACCAGGTCGCCCGGCTCGAGCACCATGAACTGGCTCAGGTACCAGACGACGTGCCCGATGCCGAAGATGAGGTCGGCCGTGGTGCCGTCCTGCCGCTGCTCGCCGTTCACCCACAGCCGGAGCCCCAGCTTGCCGGCGTCGTCCACCTCGTCGGCCGGCACCAGCCACGGCCCGAGCGGGTTGAACGTCTCGCACGACTTGCCCTTGTCCCACTGGCCGCCGCGCTCGAGCTGGAACTCCCGCTCCGAGACGTCGTTCGAGACGACGTAGCCGGCGATGACGCCCAGCGCGTCGTCGGGGGAGTCCAGGTAGCGGGCCTCCTTGCCGATGACGACGCCCAGCTCGACCTCCCAGTCGGTCTTCACGCTGCCCCGCGGCACCAGCACGGTGTCGTTCGGGCCGACGACGGTGTTCGCCGCCTTCATGAAGATGATCGGCTCGTCAGGCAGCGCCGCGCCGGTCTCGGCGGCGTGGTCGCGGTAGTTCAGCCCGATGCACACGACCTTGCCGGGCCGGGCGATCGGCGCGCCGACCCGGGCGCCGTCCGGAAGCGCCGGCAGCCCGCCCCCGGCCAGCGCGGCGCGGGCCCGCGCGATGCCGTCGCCGGCCAGGAACGCGCCGTCGATGTCGCCGGTGACCGCGCTCAGGTCGTAGACCGTGCCGTCGTCGGCGCGGACGGCGGGACGTTCCGCGCCCCGGTCACCGATGCGCATCAGTTGCATGTCGTCTCCTCGTCGTGAGTGGGTGCGGGTCAGGGGAGCCGGACGTGGCCAGGATTCAGCTCGTCCACGGTACGGGCACCGAGCAGCTGCATGGTGCGCCGGACCTCGGTGGTCAGGATCTCGGCGGCGCGGGCGACGCCGCGCTCGCCACCGGCCATCAGGCCGTACAGGTAGGCGCGGCCGACCAGGCAGGCGTCGGCGCCCAGCGCCTTGGCCGCGACGATGTCGGCGCCGCTGGTGATGCCGGTGTCGAGGTAGATCTCGGCGCGCTCGCCGACCGCCGCGGCCACCTCGGGCAGCAGCCGCAGCGGCACGGGTGCGCGGTCCAGCTGGCGGCCGCCGTGGTTGGACAGCACGATCGCGTCGGCGCCGGCGTCGACCACCCGCCGGGCGTCGTCGACGGTCTGGATGCCTTTGACGATGAGCGGCCCGGTCCAGATCGAGCGCAGCCACGCGAGGTCGTCGACGGTCATCGACGGGTCGAAGAGCAGGTCCAGCAGCTCCGCGATGGTGCCCTTCCACGACGTCAGCGACGCGAACTGCAGCGGCTTCGTGGTCAGCAGGTTCATCCACCACGCCGGGTGCACGGCCGCGTCGAGCACCGTCTTCGCCGTCAGCGTCGGCGGGATGGTGAAGCCGTTGCGGACGTCGCGCAGCCGGGCGCCCGCCACGGGCACGTCGACGGTGAGCATCAGCGCCTCGAAGCCGGCGTTCGCGGCCCGCTTCACCAGGTCCTCGCCGGCCGAGCGGTCCTTCCACACGTACAGCTGGAACCACTTGCGCGCCCGCGGCGCCGCGGCGGCGACGTCCTCGATGGACGTCGTGCCCATGGTGGACAGCGAGTAGGGGATGCCGGCCCGTTCGGCGACCCGGGCCACGGCGCTCTCGCCCTGGTAGTTCATCATCCGGGTGAAGCCGGTGGGCGCGAACGCGTACGGCTGGGCGGCTGGCGTCCCCAGCATGGTCGTCGTGGTGTCGACCTCGGAGACGTCCCGCAGGATCGACGGCCGGAACTCCAGCTGCGCGAACAGCGACCTGGCCCGGCGCAGGCTGATCTCGGCCTCGGCCGCGCCGTCGGTGTAGTCGAACACCGAGCGCGGCGTGCGCATGCGCGCGATGCGACGCAGGTCGGCGATGGTCAGCGCGCTCGCGAGCCGGCGGTCGGTCGGGTTCAGCGTGGGCCGTTTCGTGCGCAGCAGTGGCTTGAGCTCGGACCAGCGGGGGAGTTGTCGGTCGGTCATGGAGCGGCTCCGTGGACGTCAGCCATGTGGTCAGACCACAAGATATCAGTAGGGTCTGTCCGTGGAGGGGCGTGCATACCGGCGACGACTGGGGGCCGGAGGCTCCCACGAGTCGTCGGTCGGAGGACAGATGGCAGGCGGAGGGCGCATGCGGCGGTAAGGCGCGTGTGCGACCCGACACGTAGAGGATGGTTGCGTGAGGACCCATGAGCTGGTGCTCCGCCAGGTGGAGGCCGACCTGTCGGCGGGGAAGCTGCGGCTGGGCGATCGCCTGCCCGGCGAACGCGCGCTGGCCGGCCAGCTCGGCGTCAGCCGTCCATCCGTCCGCGAGGCGATCCGGGTCCTCGAGGCCATGGGGGTCGTGCGGACCGCGGTCGGCTCCGGCCCCGACGCCGGCGCCGTCATCGTCGCCGACCCCGGCTCGCCGCTGACCGCCACGCTGCGGCTGCACCTGGCCACCAGCCACCTGCCGATGGGCGACATCGTCCAGACCCGCGTGCTGCTCGAGTCGTGGGCGGTGCGCGAGGCGGCCGACCGTGCCACACCGGAGCAGGTCGCCGCGGCGCGGCAGCTGCTCGACGCGATGGACGAGCCCGATCTGCCGCGCGAGCGGTTCCACCTGCTCGACGCCGAGTTCCACGTGGCGCTCGCGACGCTGGCCGGGAACGTGCTGGTCTCGACCATCATGGCGTCGCTGCGCGAGGCGATCCACGGCTACGTCATCGCCGCCGCGCCCAACGTGCCCGACTGGGCGCCGGTCGCGACCCTGCTCCGCGCCCAGCACCGCGCCGTCCTGGCCGCCGTCGCCGACGGTGACGGCGACGGCGCGGCCCGGCTCGTGGCCGAGCACATCGAGGGCTTCTACAAGGCGTCCCGCCTGGGCTGACCCGCGGCCGGCGCCGTCGCGGCCGGGCGGTCAGATGTCGGGGAAGGGGTCCTCGGGCAGCAGGCCGGCCAGCTCGGCGTCGGCCGCGTGGACGGCCGCGACGTACTCGTCCTCGATCTCGTAGCTGCGCTTGCCGAGCCGGAACGTCGGCGTCGGGGCGAAATCGACCGGGCCGAGTCGCGTGGTGCGCGGGTACTGCAGGTTCACCTCGGTCGGTCCGCCGCGACGCACCGGGCTGCCGGTGAGCACGGCGATGCGCCGGTCGGTGACCGCGACGTAGCAGTCGATGCCGGCCATCACGGCGCCGAGCCAGACGGCCGTGACCGGGATGAGGTAGCCGAGCTGCTCGCCCGGCTCGAGGAGGTCCTGGCAGCGGCGGCGGATGGGCGCGGGCACCGGCATGCCTCACTCTGGCACAGCGATCGGCCGTCACCGCTAGGCCATGGCGCAAATCGGACAATATCGATCTAGATGGGTCGAAGTTACGGGTAGATGCCGCTAGTGTTTCCCCAACATCGGGGCGGCTTTCCACACCTCTCGTAGAAAGTGCCGGTCGCAGCCGGCTCCCGGTGCAACAAGCATCTCGAGCAACGGTCCCGCACTTTCGACGGAGCGAGGAGACGACCATGGCTCAGGACCACAGGTTGAGCCGGCGCCGGCTGCTGACGATCAGCGCCGGCACGCTCGCCGCAGCCACCATCGTGCCGGCCGTGCCGGCACTGGCCGGTCCGCTGGCGAGCAACGTGCCCAACCCACTGCTGCCTCCGGGCAAGCGCGGCACCATCCTCTACACCCAGCGCGACGCCACGGCGCGGCGCGGCATCTGGAACAACCCCGCACCCACCATGGGCCAGCTCGGCGGCCCGAACTTCCCGGCCGACCCGAACGACCTCGGCCCGACGGTGCCGCTGCCGGGCGGCTTCCGCGAGGTCTTCCTGTTCCTCGCGAACGCCGGCTTCAAGCAGGTCGAGTTCGCCGGGTACAGCCAGCATGCCGAGAACCAGGGCGGCAACGTCCCGCCGCTCACCCAGGGCAGCACGCTGCTGCGGCAGAACTTCCCGGCCTACCTGAACTACGCCCGGACGCTGCGCGGCTTCCTCGACGAGGCCGGCCTCGAGGCGATCGGCAACCACGGCTTCATCCCGAACAGCTACCCGGGCGGCCCGAACGGCGGCATGACGGCCGACGACTACGACCGCTTCCAGATCGAGCTCGAGTTCGCCTCGATCATGGGCATGCCGTACATGGGCACCGGTGGCGACCCGACCGGCAGCTCGGCCAAGGAGTCGTGGGACGTCGCCGGGCAGAAGTGGGAGGCGCTCAACGACCTCGGCCGCCCGTGGCGCATCTCGATCTACCCGCACAACCACGCCGACGCCTACGGCTTCCTGCAGGACGGCCCGATGGTGCAGGTGACGGTCGACCGGGTGACCGGCAACCCGCTGCCGCAGCCGCAGATGGTGCGCGGCGAGTCCGGCATCCGCAAGATGCAGTACTACTTGGACATCACCCCCAGCACGAAGTGCTTCTGCGAGATCGACATCTACTGGGCGACCTCGGCGCAGCACCGGTTCCGCTGGTACTACGACTGGGACGGCCAGCGCCGCGAGAACATCTTCAGCCCGATCGACCAGATCGCGGCGCAGCCGCTGCGGTACCCGCTGTACCACGCCAAGGACGGCGAACGCCGTGAGGAGCAGCCGCCCGGCGTCGGCGAGGGCTACCGGATGATCCCGTTCGGCGACCCGCGCAGCGACATCGACTACGACGCGATCTTCCGCCGGCACCGCCCGCGCGGCTACCACAACCCCAACTACGAGGACGACACCGCTCCCGGTGGCGCGGCCGACCAGGGCCGGTCGCTGCGGCACGCCGTCATCAGCGGCACCAACATGTCGAACATGGCGCGCTGAGACTCCCCGGCCGGCCGGGTGTCCCCCGGCCGGCCGGGTGATCAGCCCCGTTGGTGGGGCGGTGGCTGCTGCGCCGGCTCCGCAGCCACCGCCCCACCCCAACGTGCTCAGCTCGCCCGGCTCAGGACCCGTTCGACGTAGGTCGGGGCGGGCTCGTCGGTGGCGATGCGCCCGTCCGCCACTTCG
The DNA here is from genome assembly GCF_900105925.1 of Jiangella alkaliphila. Taxonomy (NCBI): domain Bacteria; kingdom Bacillati; phylum Actinomycetota; class Actinomycetes; order Jiangellales; family Jiangellaceae; genus Jiangella; species Jiangella alkaliphila. The sequence goes on from NZ_LT629791.1 coordinate 1,700,166, forward strand.
ACGACGCGGTCGACCCAGTGCAGCGACTGCGGCCGGTGCGTGACGACGATCGTCGTGCGGCCGGCCGACGCCACGCGCATGGCCTGGTTGACCTTGCGTTCGCTGGCGAGGTCGAGGTTCGACGTCGCCTCGTCGAGGATGAGGATGGACGGGTCGCCGAGCAGCGCCCGGGCCAGGCACACCAGCTGCCGTTGACCGGCCGACAGCGACCGGCCCCGTTCGGCCACCACGTGGTGGTAGCCGCCCGGCAGCCGGGTGATGAACTCGTGCGCCCCGACGGCGCGGGCGGCGGCCTCGACCTCGGCGTCGCTGGCGTCGGGCCGGGCGTAGGCGATGTTGTCGCGGATGGTGCGTGAGAACAGGAACGGCTCCTGCGGCACGTACCCGAGGTGCCGCCGATAGCTGGTGACGTCCAGGTCGTCGAGCGGCCGGCCGTCGACCAGCACGCGGCCGTCGGTGGGGTCGTAGAACCGGGCGACCAGCTTCGACAGCGTGGACTTGCCGGCGCCGGTCCGCCCGACGAACGCGACCCGCTGGCCGGCCGGCACGTGCAGGTCGACGTCGCGGACGGCGTCGGTGGCGGCGCTGGCGTAGCGCAGCCGGACCTGCTCGAACCGGAGGTCACCGGCGATCGCGTCGACCGGGACGGCGTCGGGCCGCACCGGCGTCGACGTCTCCAGCGCCAGCAGCGCACGGACCCGGACCAGCCCCGTCCGCGCCCGCTGGTACACGTCGAACACCGACGACAGCTGCTGGATCGGGGCGAACACCTGGGCGAGGTAGAGCAGGAACGCAATCAGCGTGCCGAGCGCCAGGGTGCCGGCCTCGATGCGCTGCGCACCGACCCAGAGCACCGCCGCGATGGCCAGCACCGACAGCAGCTCGATCGCGGCCACGTAGACCGAGGTCGCGTACAGCCCGCGCAGGCTGGCCGCGACGTACTGGCGGCCGAGCACGGCGAACCGCTCGAGGTTCACGGCCTCGCGGCGGAACGCGTGGGTGACGCGGATGCCGGCCATGCTCTCCTGCACGTCGGCGTTGATCGTCGACAGCAGCTCGCGGGCGTCGTCGTAGGCGACCGAGGCGCGCCGCCGGTACCACCAGGTGACGGCGCCGGCGAACGGCACGACCCCCAGCACGACCAGTGCCAGCATCGGATCGAGCGCGACGACGACCATCGTCATGCCGGCGAAGGTGGCCACGCTGACGACGGCGTTGATCAGCCCGACCTGGAACAGCTGGGCGATCGCGTCGACGTCGGACGTCATGCGGGTCATCACCCGGCCGGCCTGGGTGCGGTCGTAGTAGTCGATGCCCAGCCGTTGCAGCTGACCGAAGATGCGCACCCGCATCGCCAGCAGCAGCCGCTCGGTGCTGCGCGTCGTCCACAGGTAACCGGTGCGCTGGTCGGCCCAGAGCAGCCCGACCAGCACCGCCGCGGCGAGGCACACCCACAGCAGCACCGACGTCGAGCCCGCGCGCATGCCGTCGTCGACCGCCTCCTGCACCAGCATCGGGTTGACCAGCGTGATCGCCGCCTCCAGGACGACCAGCGCGAGGCCGACCAGCAGGCCGCCGACGTACGGGCGCAGGAACGACGCCAGCCGCAGGACGCCTCGGGTGCCGCCCTCACGGTCGAGGTCGACGTTGGGCGGGTCCTGCGGCGGCGGCAGTGCGGCGATGCGTTCGGCCACCTCGGCCGGTACCGCGAGCTGCAGGCCGGGCAGCGAGCCGGTGGCGTCCTGCCGCGACTCCCAGGCCGACGCCGTCGCCTCGAACCGTCCTGCCTGGGCGTGCGACATCAGGTCGTCGGGACGCTCGTCGCTGCCCGGGCCGTCGCCGAACAGGTCGCGGTAGAGGGCGTTGCGTTCCAGCAGTTCGGCGTGGCCGCCCTGGTCGACGACCCGGCCGTCGTCGACGAGGACGACGCGGTCGGCCAGGCGCAGGGTGGACTCGCGGTAGGCGACCAGCAGGACGGTGCGGCTGGCGAGGAACGGTTCGAGGTTGGCGTGGATGCGTTCCTCGACCTTGACGTCGACCGAGGAGGTGGCGTCGTCGAGCAGCAGGATGTCGGGCTCGGCCAGCAGCGCCCGGGCCAGCGCGACACGTTGGCGTTGCCCGCCGGACAGGGTGATGCCCTGCTCGCCGACCACGGTCTGGTAGCCGTCGGGGAGTGTGTCGATGAACTCGTCGGCCATCGCGGCGCGGGCGGCGGCCTGGATCTGGTCGGGGGTGGCGTCGGGTTTGCCGTAGGCGATGTTGGCGGCGATGGTGTCGGAGAACAGGAAGCTGTTCTCGAACACCACCCCGATGCGGCGGCGCAGCTCCGGCAGCGACCAGCGGCGCACGTCGATGCCGTCGACGGTGACGGTGCCGGCGTCGGCGTCGAAGAAGCGCGGCAGCATCGACAGGGCTGTGGACTTGCCGCAGCCGGACGGTCCGACCAGCGCGACGGTCTCGCCGGGCTGGACGTCGAGGGTGAAGCCGCGCAGCACCTGGTGGCCGTCGCCGTCGGCGTAGGCGAAGCGGAGCCGGTGGAACGACACCGCGCCGCCGCGCTCGTCGGCGGGGATCGGGCGCAGCGGCTCGGTGATCTCCGCCTGCAGGTCGAGCAGTTCGCCGACCCGCTCGGTGGCGGCCTTGCACAGGGGTGCGTTGGTGAGGACCATGCCGGCGACCCGGGCGGCGCCGATCAGTTCGGCGAGGTAGCCGGTGCAGGCCAGGAACACGCCGATGGTGAGCTGGCCCTGGATGACCAGCAGCCCACCGGCCAGCAGCACCAGCACCTGCCCGAACAGCGGCGCGCCCTGCAACGACGCGATGAACGGCGCCCGCAGCCGGACCGCCCGGACCCGGGCGCGGAACATGTCGAGCAGGGCGCCGTGCAGCCGCGCGGTCTCGGCCGGCTGCTGCCCGAACGCGCGGACCACCCGGACCCCGGTGACGGCCTCTTCGACCCGTGAGGTCATCTCGGCTTCGCGGTCCTGCGCGTCCCAGCCGGCGGCGTAGACCTGCCGGCGTTGCCGGTTGGTGACGGCGAACACGACGGCGATGACGGCGACCACGAGGGCGGCGATGAGCGGGGACAGGGTGAACATGACGATGACGGCCAGCAGCGAGGACAGCAGGGTCGCGGCGACCTGCGGGATCCAGGACAGCAGCATGTGCACGTAGCGCAGGTCGCCGCTGATGCGCGACACCAGCTGCCCGCTCTGCAGCTGGGCGTGGCCGGTGAAGTCCAGACGCTGCAACGTGTCGTAGACGTCGCGGCGCAGGTCGTCCTGGATGCGGAATGCGGTGGTGCCACCGATGTGGCGCCACCAGGCGGACAGGAAGAAGCGGGCCACCGCCAGCCCGATGAGCAGCACGATCATCGGCAGCAGCGGCGCGGACCGGGTGTCGATGGCGTCGTCGACCACCCGGCCCTGGGTGACCGGGACGGCGGCGACGGTGACCGCCCAGGCCAAGGCCACGACGACGGAGACGATCAGGGTGCCGCGGTGGCGGAGGAGGTACGGAGCGAGCCGACGGAACGTGCCGGGCGGCTGTGAGGGTTCGGCTGACGCGACGGCGGCCGAGGGCGTTGACGGTGTGGCGGTCTGGGCTGAGGGGCGCGCGGACGCGGTGCGGCTGGGCACAGGGATCTCCCGTAGCAGCGGGTTGGATGTGAACACCCCGACTGGGGCCGCAGAAATGCCTACGCCCGGTTGGCCGGGCGGATCAACGGTCCGGCGCCAACTCCGCGACGTCGATGTCGACCCGGAACGGCGCCCTGATCGTCGCCGTCTGACCGGCCGTCCACGTGCCCGCTTCGGTGTATGCGTCGCCGCCGTGGGGCAGCGCGTAGGCGGTCAGGCTGAGCTCGGGCTGGAACTCGACCCGCCAGAAGTGTGGGATGCCGGCTTCGGCGTACTTGGCGGGCTTGAGGAACCGGTCGGTCGACTTCGACCCCGGCGACACCACCTCGACTACGAGCAACAGCTCGGACGGATGGGCGAGGCGGCGACCCCGCCGGACGGCATCGCGTCGCACGACCGTGACGTCTGGGATCAGGTAACTGGGATCCATGTCGATGCCCGGCGATCCGAGGACCAGATGATCGGCGGGCACGGCGTCCTTGATGAGATCACGCAGCTTCAGCCAGAGACCTTCGTGGTAGAGCCCAGGCGGCGGTGTCATGAGCAGGCCGCCGTCGATGATCTCGAACCGCCAGTCTGACTCGGGCAGTGCGAGCAGATCGTCGAAAGTCCATCGCCCAGGCCCGATCGGAACCTCGAGCTTCGCCCTTTCGACCGCCGGCATGTCGACCACCACCATCTGGGTTCTTCTCCTCTCGTCAGTCTCGCACTGCTGTTCGGCATGTCGCCACTCTTGCGCCGGCCGCGGCCGGGATCCACCGGCGAATCGCGAAATGTGGACAACTCGGCGAACCGGCCGGGCCTGTGGACAACGGGCCGAACGGCTGATTCCTCGGATCGCACCAATCCGCGGCGTGGACCGTGTCGAACACGGGGCATGATCGCGACGACGCACCGGTGGGGACCCGCGGCCTGGCCGCGCTGGCCGGGATCGCGGCCGGCGGCCTCACCCTGGGCGTCGGCGAGCTGGTCGCGGCGCTGGTGGTGGAGCCGGCGGCGGCGCCGTTCCTGGCGGTCGGCAACACCTTCGTCGACCTGACACCGGAGTGGTTGAAGAGCTTCGCCATCCGGACGTTCGGCGAGAACGACAAGCAGGTCCTGCTGGGCGGGATGGCCGGGGTGCTGCTGGTGCTGTCGGCGATCGGCGGTGTGCTGGAGCGGTGGCGGCGCCGGGCCGGGGTGGCGGTGCTGCTGCTGCTGGGCGGGGTGGCGGTCGCCGCCGCGCTCGGCCGGCCTACGGCCACGGCCGCCTGGGCGCTGCCGAGCCTCGCCGGCGTCGTCGCGGGCGCCGCCGCGCTCACGTTGATGGTGGGCCGGCTCCGCGACCGCGCTCCGGCGGCCGACCAGACTCGCGCGGTGGATGCGGACCCGAGCACGTCGGGGGAGTCCGCATCTGCCGCGCGGCCGCCGCGGCGGCAGGTGCTGCTGCTCACCGCGGCCGTGGCCGGGATGGCGGTCCTGACGGCGATCGGCGGGCGGCGGTTCGGGCGGACGCTGGCCGAGGTGCGCGAGGCGAGGGACGCGCTGCGACTGCCGGCGCCGGCCGACACGGCGGCACCGGTCCCGGCCGGCGCCGAGCTCGACGTCGCCGGGATGACGCCGTTCACGACCCCGAACCGCGACTTCTACCGCGTCGACACCGCGCTCGACCTGCCGCGAGTGGTGCCGGAGGAGTGGCGGCTGCGGATCCACGGCATGGTCGGCCAGGAGGTGGAGCTGGACTTCGAGGACCTCCTCGGGTTGGACCTGGTGGAGCGGATGATCACGCTCACCTGCGTCTCCAACGAGGTCGGTGGCGAGCTGGCCGGCAACGCGGTCTGGCTCGGCTACCCCTTGAACGACCTGCTGGACCGCGCCGACCCGAGCCCCGACGCCGACATGCTGCTGTCGACCAGCGTCGACGGGTTCACGGCGGGCACACCGCTGGACGTCGTCAGGGACGGGCGCGACGCGCTGCTGGCGGTCGGCATGAACGGCGAGCCGCTGCCGATCGCGCACGGGTTCCCGGCCCGGCTGGTCGTCCCCGGCCTCTACGGCTACGTCTCGGCCACCAAGTGGGTGACGGAGCTGGAGCTGACCCGGTTCGACCGCGCCTCCGCCTACTGGACCGACCGTGGCTGGGCCGCCGAGGCGCCGATCAAGACGGCCTCGCGCATCGACGTCCCGGGGTCGTTCGCCGAGGTGGCGGCCGGCCGCACCGTCGTCGCCGGTGTCGCGTGGGCGCAGCACCGCGGCGTCACCGGTGTCGAGGTGCAGGTGGACGACGGCGACTGGCGGGCCGCGCGGCTCGCCGACGAGGCGTCGGTGGACACCTGGCGGCAGTGGTCGTGGGAGTGGGACGCCGAGCCGGGCAACCACACCCTCCGGGTCCGCGCCACCGACGGCGCGGGCGACCGGCAGACCGACGAGCAGGCGCCGCCGTTCCCGGAGGGGTCCAGCGGCTGGCATTCGGTGGTGGTGCGCGTGACCTGACTCCAGGGCACCACCAGCACAGCACACCGAACCGACACCACGAAAGGAACCACCATGAAGCTCCTGACCAGGCGAGTCCCCGTCCTGCTGGCGACGGCGGCCGCACTCACCCTGACCCTGTCCGCCTGTAGCGACGACGACGGAGACGACTCGACGGCGAGCGGCAACGGCGACAGCACCTCCGCACCCGAGGAGGAGACCACCGAACCGGCCGACGAGCCGGCCGACGAGATGACGGAGGAGCCGATGGCCGGCCCGGTCGGTCCGGGCTGCGCCGACTACGCCTCCCAGGTCCCCGACGGCGAGGGCTCGGTCGAGGGCATGTCCGACGACCCGGTCGCCGTGGCCGCGTCGAACAACCCGATCCTCACGACGCTGGTCTCCGCGGTGTCCGGCCAGCTGAACCCGCAGGTCAACCTGGTCGACACGCTCAACGGCGCCGAGTTCACCGTCTTCGCGCCGGTGGACGACGCGTTCGCCGCGGTCGACCAGGGCACGCTGGACACCCTCGCCACCGACGCGGACCTGCTGACGACGGTGCTGACGTACCACGTGGTGCCCGGCCAGCTCTCGCCCGACCAGGTGGTCGGCGAGCAGGCCACGGTCCAGGGTGCACCGGTCACCGTCGCCGGCACGGCGGACGCGCTGACGGTCAACGGCGCCAACGTCATCTGCGGCGGCGTCACGACGGCCAACGCGACCGTCTATCTGATCGACGGCGTGCTCATGCCGCCGATGTGATCCACGCTGGAGCCATGACGGAGGATCGCCACACCGCGGTGGTGCTGTTCACCCGCGACCTGCGCGTGCACGACCACCCGGCGCTGGCCGCCGCCGTCGAGCAGGCCGGCCGGGTGGTGCCGCTGTTCGTGCTCGACGACGCGATCCTCACCGGCCGGAACGCCGCGCCCAACCGCGCGGCGTTCCTCGCCGGTGCGCTGGCCGACCTGCGTGAGCAGCTGCGCCGCCGGGGCGGCGACCTGGTGTTGCGCCGCGGCGACGTGGTCGCCGAGACGATGGCGGTGGTGACCGCGACCGGCGCGACGTCACTCCTGTGCAGCGCCGACGTCAGCGGCTACGCACAGCGCCGCGAGCACCGGCTGGCCGCCGCCTGTGCGCAGCGGCGGGTCCGGTTCCGTGCCTACCCCGGCGTGACGGTGGTGCCGCCCGGCGAGCTGGTCCCCGCCGGCGGCGACCATTACCGCGTGTTCACCCCGTTCTGGCGCGCCTGGGACAAGGCCGCCTGGCGCGACCAGCTGCCGGCGCCGCGGGCCGTCCCCGCCGCCGGCCTCGACCGGATCGGCCGGCTCCCGTCGGTGGACGAGCTGGTAGCCGACGGCGCCACCTCGCCCGACCTGCCCGCGGGTGGGGAGACGGCCGGACGGAGCCTGCTGGACGCCGCCGCCGAGCGGGCCGGCGCAGGCGGGCCGGATCTCGACGACCTGGCCGGCGACCACACGTCGCGGCTGAGCCCGTACCTGCACTTCGGCTGCGTGTCGCCGCTGGAGGTGGCGAACCGGCTGGCCGACCGAGCGCCGGAGCAGGTCAGGCAGCTGGCCTGGCGCGACTTCCACCATCAGGTGACGGCGGCGGTCCCCGCGATCGCCCACCGCGACTACCGCGACCGCGACATCGTCTGGCGCGACGACCCGGACGCCCTCGACGCCTGGCGGCGCGGCCAGACCGGCGTGCCGATCGTCGACGCCGGGATGCGGCAGCTGCTGCGCGAGGGCTGGATGCACAACCGCGCCCGGCTGGTCACGGCGTCGTTCCTCACCAAAACGCTGCGGATCGACTGGCGGGCCGGCGCCGCGCACTTCTTCGGCTGGCTGGTCGACGGCGACGTCGCGAACAACGCGGGCAACTGGCAGTGGGTGGCCGGCACCGGCAACGACACCCGGCCCAACCGGGTGCTCAACCCGCTGCGCCAGGCCAGGCGGTTCGATCCCGGCGGCGCCTACGTGCGCCGCCACATTCCCGAACTGGCCGGGCTCGACGGACCGGCAGTGCACACGCCGTGGACGCTGCCGGACGACCGCCGCAAGGAGCTGGACTATCCGGACCCGCTGATCGACCTCTGACGCCGTCGGCACAGGTATACCCAGCTGGAGGTGCGCCGTTTCCCGTCGGACCAATCCGCTCGCCCCGCGGCGCCGAACACTCCATAGTCAGGGTGCACGATGACGGTGGAGGATGCTCGATGGTGACGCTGCGATCGGTGCCGGCCGGTGAGCCGGAGCCCGAGCCGGGGGACCGGCTCGGCCGGCTGCTCGACCACTGCGCCCGCGGCGACGCCGTCGCGTTCGAGCAGGTCTACGACGCCATGGCCGGGCCGGTGCTGGGCATCGCCACGGCCGTGGTCCGCAACCGGGCGCTGGCCGAGGAGGTCGCGCAGGAGGTGCTGGTCGAGGTGTGGCGGACGTCGTCGCGGTTCCGGCCGGAGCGGGGCACCGCCCGCGGCTGGATCCTGACCATCGCGCACCGCCGCGCCGTCGACCGCGTACGCCGCGAGCAGGCCGACACCGACCGCGACGACCGGGTGGCCCGCCGCGACGACGAGCGGCCGTACGACCGCGTGGCCGAGGAGGTCGAGGCGAACGTCGAGCGCGAGCAGGTGCGCCGCTGCCTCGACTCGCTGACCGACCTGCAGCGCGAGTCGATCGCGCTGGCCTACTACGACGGCTACACCTATCGCGAGGTCGCGCAGCTGCTGCATGCTCCCCTCGGTACGGTCAAGACACGGCTGCGCGACGGTCTGGTCCGGCTGCGCGACTGCATGGGGGTGGGGCGATGAACAAGCCCGTGGACGCCGGCATCCACACGCTGGCCGCGCCGTACGCGCTGCACGCACTGCCGCCGGACGAGGCGCGCCGGTTCGAGGAGCACCTGGAGCGGTGCGCCGACTGCCGCATCGAGGTCGACGAGCTGCGCGAGACCGCCGCCCGGCTGGGCGCGGCCACCGCCGTCACCCCGCCGCCGCGCCTGCGCGAAGCTGTGCTGACGCGGGTCGCCGAAGTGCGGCCGCTGCCGCCGCGGGTGGCCGCCGGCCGGGCGCCGGTGCTGCGCCGCTGGTGGCCGCGGGTATCGACGGGCCTGGTCGCGGCGCTGGTGGCCGGCATCGTCGTACTGGGGATCCGGCTCGACGACACGCAGGGCGAGCTGGACCGGTCGCAGCAGATCGGCGCCCAGATGCGGCAGCTGGTCGAGGCCGACGACATGGAGCTGGTGCGGGTCGGAGCGGGCGACAGCCAGGGCACGGTGCTGGTCGCGCGGTCGCTGGACGTCGCGGTGTTCATCGGCGACGGCATGGAGCCGGCGCCGGAGGGGCACGAGTACCAGCTGTGGCTCATGCACGCCGACGGCGGCATGGTGGCCGCGGGCCTGCTGGGCAGTCCGCCGGACGGCCACGTCGGCCCGCATACCGCCCGCGGACTGGCCGGCGTCGACCGGCTCGGCATCACCGTCGAACCCGACGGCGGGTCGCCGCAGCCGACCACGGACCCCGTCATGGTGATCGAACTGCCGGCTTGATCATTCCCCGTTCTCGGAATGGATCATGACAATTCGGTTCACTTAGTCATATTTCGGTATACACTCCCGCCGAAGACTGATGGTCAGGAAACCGCGAGCCTGACCTGCCTGGCGATCATGGTTCGGCGTCATGCCTGACCATGGGCCGGCGCGCAGGTCTGTGCGACACCTCGGGGGGAGGCGTCGGCGTTGCGCGACACCGTGTCCACACTTCCTGCGTTGCCGCGGGACCTCGACGAGCTGCGGCTGCCGATCCCGGTGCAGCCGCGCCCGCCGCGGCCCCGCCCGGTGCGCGAGTGGTTCCGCCGCAACGGGCCGGACTTCGCCTGGCTGGCCCCGCTACTGACGCTGACCGGCTTCGTGCACGCCGCCGGTATGGCCCGCGCACCCGCGTTCGCCGAGGTCGAGGGCGAGGCGGTGGCCCGGATCGCCGACGGCGCCTGGTCGTTCTCCGGCGACCTCGGCCTGGCCCAGCTGGCCGCCTGGATCGGCCCGTCCGGCGCGCTGGACCGGGCGTCGCAGGCCGTCGCCGGCGGGCGTGAGGCGATGCTGGTCGTGCTGCTGCTGGGCGTGGTCCTGCTCTGGATACTGGCCCGCCGGCTGGGTGTGGCACGGCCGGCCGCCGCGGTCGCCGTCGTCCTCTTCGCCGTCTCGCCGCTCGCGCTGCACCTGCACCGGATGGTGCTGGCCGAGAACGTCGCCGTGCTGTGGACGCTGCTCGCGTTCGCGCTCGCGACGGCGCGCCGCCGGCAGCCGGTCGCGTTCCCTGCCGCCGCGGCCGCGATGGTCGTCGCCGCGCTGACACAGACCACCTTCCTCGTGGTCGCGCCGTTCGTCGTGTGGATGATGTGGCAGCAGGTGACGGCCCGGGCGTGGCGGCTGGTGCTGGCCGGCGTGGCCACCGCCGCGGGCGCCGGCGGGTACGCGTACGTCCTGATGTCGCTGGGCGATCTCGGCGGCGGCACGCCGGAGCGGTGGTGGACGCTGGACCCGGTGCTGCTCGTCGTCGGGCCGGTCGCGGCGGGAGCGGCACTGCTGTTCCGGCCGCTGCGCCCCGTGGCGGGCGCGCTGCTCACGCTGGTGCTGCTGATCGTCGTGCCGGGCGGGTCGGCGCCGGTCGCCCTGCTGATCGCGGCGGTGCCGCTGGCGGCGTTGTTGGTGCCCGCGGCCGCGCACCGCCTGGTCGTCCGGATGCTGTCGATGCGTGGCCGGCCGGAGGCGACGCCGCTCGCGATCATGTCGACGACCGCGGCCGCCGCGCTGGTCGTCGCGGTGGCCGCGACCTGGCCGGGCGAGCTGCGGCCGCTGCTGCGCGAGGACCCGGTCGCGCCGGTCGAGCAGGCCGAGCGCTGGCTCGAGGCGAACGTGCCCCGCGAGGGCCGGCTCGTGGTCGACCACACCATCCGGGCCGATCTGCTGCGGTCCGGGTTCTCCGCCGGCGGCGTGCTGCCGTTCACCAGCTACCCGGCGGCCGAGTCGCCGGGCGAGCTGCTGCCGCTCGGTGCCACCGTCGCGGCGCCGCCGGCCTTCGATCCGCGGCCGCCGGGCTGGACCCACTACGACTACATCGTGTCGACGGCAGCGCTGCGCGACGACGACACCGACCGCCCCGACGTCCGGGCCGCGCTGGCCGAGTCGACCGTCGTCGCGGAGTTCGGCAGCGGCGACGGCCGGGTCGAGATCCGCGCGATCCACCCGCTCGGCCGCGACGTCGCCGAGGCCGTCGCCGCCGACGACCGGCGCACCGTCGGCTACGCGACCGGGCAGCTGCTGCGCAACGACGCGCTGAGGTTCGACGCCGACGCGCGCGCCGTGGCGGAGGCCGGGCGGGTCGACCCGCGGCTGGTGATCATCCTGGGCAAGCTGTCCGGCACGCACGAGGTGGACGTCGCGCTGCCGGCGCTGCCGGGCGAGGACGCCGGGGTGCGCCGCCAGGTGGTCCTCAGCGGGCTGCCTACGGAGGACGAAGCCGCCCGGGTCGCGCTCTGGCTGCTGGGCCAGCCGCCGCCGTTCACGCCGTCGCAGGTCGACACCGACGGGACCACCGTCACCGCCACGTACTCGCTGACCGCGCCGCGCGGTCTGCTCCCCGATCCACCGCAGCACGACAGTCCCTAGGAGATCCTTATGAAGCGCATCATGATGTCCCTGGCCACGGCCGCAGGAGTGGTCGCGCTGGTCGCCGGTACAGCCGTCGGCGCCGAGGCGCCGGCGGCCGAGGGCTGGGCCCGGCTCGCGCACCTGTCGCCCGACACCCCTGAGGTCGACGTCAGCCTGACCGGCCTCGACGGCGCGTCCGTGCTGGAGTTGCAGGACGTCGGCTACGGCGACGTGTCCAACTACGCGCGGCTGCCCGCCGGGACGTACACCGCGGCGATGCGTCCGGCCGGCGCTCCGGCCGAGTCCGAGCCGGTGATCACCGCGGCCGTCGAGATCGAGGACGGCGTCGCTATCACCGTGGCCGCCGTCGGCATGAACGCCGACCTCTCCGGCCGCATCCTCGTCGACGACCTGACGGCGCCTGCGGCCGGCCAGGCGCGGGTACGGCTGATCTCGGCCGCCGTCTCGTCGCCGGCGGTGTCCGTCACCACCGACACCGGCACGGTGCTGGCCGACAACGCCGAGTTCGGGACGGCGACCGGCTACACCGAGGTGCCCGGCGGCCGCTGGACCCTGAACCTCGCCAGCGATGCCGGGACCGGCAGCACCGACGTCGACCTCGCCGCCGGCAGCGTCGACACCCTCTTCGTCCTCGACGTCGACGGTGAGCTGGAGGTCGTCGGCGTCGTGGACAGCACCGGCACGCCGGAGTCGCCGGCCGGCGGCGTGGAGACCGGCGGCCGCGGCCTGGCCGACGAGCCGGGCTGGTCGACGCCGCTCGGAGCGGTGGCGCTGGTCGCCGGGCTGACCGTCGTCACCGCAGTCCTGGCGCGCCGCCGACGGGTGGCATGAGGCGGATCACGACGGCGCTGGTGATCCTCGCCGTCGCGGTCGCCGGCGGGTGCGCGGGCGACGAGGCGACGGTGTCCGCCGCAGGCGGCGGCGCCGGGGTGACGCAGCCCCCCGGCGCCGCGACCGCCGCACCCGCACAGGCCGGCCAGACGCCGTCGCCGGACGCGACGACCGGGCCGCGGCCGATACCCGTCGACGACACCGTGCCGGTGCGGGTGCGGATCCCGGCGATCGGCATCGACAGCGCCCTGGAGACCCTGTACCGCGAGGACGACGGCCGGCTGGCCGCGCCTGCGGACTGGCAGTCGGCCGGGTGGTTCGCCGGCGGACCGGTGCCCGGCGCGCCCGGCCCGGCCGTCATCGCCGGCCATGTGGACTCGCCGAGCGGCGCCGCGGTCTTCGCCGGCCTGGCCCGGCTGCGCCCCGGCGACCAGGTCGAGGTCGAGCTCAGCGACGGCTCGGTCAGCGTGTTCGAGGTGGACGGCAGCCGCACGGTGCCGCAGGCGGACTTCCCGACCGACGAGGTCTACGGGCCGGTGCCGGACCGGCAGCTGCGGCTGATCACCTGCCACACGTTCGACGAGGCCGCCGGCCACTACACGGACAACCTGGTGGTCTTCGCCACCGCGACCGGCTGACCCGCCCGCGGAACCGCGGCCCGGCGCGTGGTGGTGTTCCCGCTGGGGCTCTGCCATCGGAAAGACTGCAGAGCGCCATCGCGCGCGATCGAGCTCTGCCATCGGACAGGACTGCAGAGCGCCATCGCGCGCGATCGAGCTCTGCCATCGGATGCGACGGCAGAGCTCCAACGGCGCGGACGGATCGGCCGGGGGCAAGGGGCCGGGGCCGGGGCCGGGGCCGGCCCAGCGTCCCCGCCCGAGCGGGCGGGGACGGCGCCGATCACGACCAGTAGACGATGACCTTGTCGCCGATGTTGACCTGGTCGAACAGCGACTCGATGGCGTCGCGGTCGCGGACGTTGACGCAGCCGTGCGACCCGCCGTTGTAGCCGTTGGCGGCGAAGTCGGGCGAGTAGTGCACCGCCTGGCCGCGGCTGAAGAACATCGCGAACGGCATCGGCGTGTCGTACAGCGACGACACGTGGTCGCGGGACTTCGAGTTGACCTGGAACTCGCCCTCGCGGGTCGGCGTCTCGTCGGTGCCGAACCGGACGTCGAAGGACATGCGCACCTCGCCGTCGACGACCCATCGCAGCGAGTTGTTCGACTTGTCGATGCACAGCACCCGGCCGGTGAGGCAGCGTTCGTCGAGGCCGGCGGTGTCGCCGCCGTTGTTCTCGGGCTCGCGGTTGTGCAGCTCGTCGTCGGTGGGCGTGCTGGTCATCTCGACGATCTTGTCCCAGGTGCGCTGGTCGACCTCGCCGGTGGTGGGGAACTCGCGCCGTTCCTGGAAGCCCTTGACCGCGGCGGTGGTGGTGTCGCCGTAGGTGTCGGTGACGTCGCCGCTGTACCAGTCGATCTGCTTGAGCCGGGCCTGCAGCTCGCGGACCTGGTCGCCGGTGTCGCCGGGGCCGAGGATCGTCGGGCCGGGCGTCAGGACGTTGTTCAGTTCGTCCTCGGTCGGTGTCTCGGTCATCCCGACGAGGGTGTCCCAGGTGACCTGGTCGACCTCGCCGGTGACCGGCAGCTCGCGCTTCTCCTGGAACCCGGTGACGGCGGCGATCGTGACGTCGTCGAACTCGCCGTTGATGTCGGGTGCGTACCACTGCAGCTGCTTGAGCCGCGCCTGCAGCTCACGCACCTGGTCGCCGGTGGCGCCGGCGGCCATCAGCGCCGGTGGTGTGGTGGGAGTCGGCGTCGGGGTGGCCGTCGGGGTGGGGGTGGGTGTCGCCGTCGGGGTCGGGGTGTCCGAAGGCGTCTCCTCGGCCGGCTGCGTCGCGGTCTGGCCGGACGTCTGTGGGCTGGCCGACGCCGGCTCGTCGCCGCCGAACTGGTTCAGGCCGATGAGCACGGCCGACACCACGGCGACGGCGAGCACGGCGATGAGCGCGCCCATGCCGGCCTTCCTACGACGCGTCACGTTGGTTCCTCCCCCATCTGACGGCGTCCCCGCGACGCCGCTCCCACCTTCAAAGACTCATCAAACAGGGACCAGGTTGCCGTAGTGACACGGCAATCTCCATTACGACTCGGTTACACGCTTCAGAGAAGGCGCGTCGTGGTCGTGTCCGGGGTGGATTCCGTGGGCCAGCCACTCGTAGGGGACGCCGCAGCGCATCGCCCACAACCGGACCGCAGTGGCCGGCGGCTTGGTGCGCCCGCTCGTCCAGTTGGTCACGGTGTTGCGGGAGACCTCGAGGTAGGCGGCCATCTCGCCGGGCCCGATGCCGGCGTGGCGTAGCGCCTTGAGCATGCGGTCGGTGAAGTCCCACACAGGGACTGTCGCCTGACCAGTCGTCGTCGCTTCGCTCATGCACCGACCTTACGCACAGATCCGTGCACGGCGCAAGAGGTTGCAGGAACTTCAGCACGGATGCTTGACAACAGCTTGTGCATCGACAAATCTTCTCCGCATGGGAAGCGATGACCTCATCACCAGCACGCAGGCCGCCGAGATTCTCGGCGTCGACCGCGCGACGGTGTCCCGCTGGTCTGACGACCGCCTCAAGCCGGAGGCGCGCAAGCTCCACGTCGCCAAGCAGCTGCCCGGGCAGTCCGGCGCCAGGCTCTTCGACGTCAACGACGTGCACGCCCTGCGCGCCCGGCTCGACGCCGAGAAGGCCGCGGCGGCGGCCGCGAAGGCGGCCGGCCGATGAGCAGGGCGGAGAAGGGCCTGGACTACGGCCCGACCGACGGCTGCTTCAACTTGATCGCACGGGCCGCCCTGGCGCTCGTCGTCCTCGCCCTGGTGCTGGCGGGCTGCCAGTCGTCGTCGAGTAGCGGCGGCGGTGGTGGCGGCATGAACGGCACGCCGCACCACATCGGCGAGGCGTGGAAGAAGCCCCTCGACTTCGCCGTCGACGCCGCGCCGTGGGCCTTCGCCGCCTTCGTGCTGCTGGCGTTCGCCGGTGCTCTCGTGCACGCCCATCGTCGCCCGCGTCACGGGCGTCACCGAGCCGCTGGGTGAGGTGTGCGGCGGACCTTCGCCCCCGGGGGAACCCCGCACACCCCACCCAGCTCCAGCCTGCGAGCCCCCGGACATCAACGACGTCGCCGCGGGCAGCCAGCCCGCAAATGGACGGGCCCCGGTCACGCCGAATGTGACCGGGACCCGCTGACCACCGAGAAGGAGATCCTACCGATGGACACCGACACCCTGTGGCAGATCCTCGCCGTGGCGGGCTTCGCGGCCGCCCTGCTCGCGTTCGGCGCGTTGTGCGGCTGGGCCCTGTACCGCAACGGCCGCCGCGACGAGGCCATCGCCCGCGACGAGGACGAGGCGTGGTGGGACACCACGGTGCGCCGCGCCCCGGACGTCGAGCCGACCCCGCCGGACCTGGCCGTCGTGGCCGGCGTGACCCCGCTGCCGCGCCGCGAGCCCGGCGCGACCCGGGTGGGCGGCTGGCTGCCTCCGCTCGACGACCCGCGGGTGACCCGGTACCCCGACCAGCCCGCCGCGCAGGTGAAGAAGCGCAGCTGCCGCGAGTGCGGCTGCACTGACGATGACGCCTGTGAGGGCGGCTGCAGCTGGGTGGAGCCGGACCTGTGCTCGACCTGCGGCGGCCCGGCGGACCGCGACGAGACCGACGTGAAGACGGCCAGCGTGAAGACGCTGAAGGTGACGGTGCCCCGATGATCAACACCGTCCTCACGATCGTGTTCACCGCCTTCTTCGCGGGGTGCTCGGTGATGCTGGCCGCCGGCCCGTACTACAAGGCGAAGCGGCAGCAGCGGATGTGGCTGCACTCGCACGAACGGGGCGACCGGTGAGCGCCGGCACCCGGTACAAGCGGCCCCGGCGGCGCCCGATCACCGGCCTCACCGTGCTGACGGTGCAGGGCGAGGGCGGCGACCGCCTCACCCACGAGCAGGCGATCGACACGCACCCGGTGACGGGGAAGACGACGCAGCTGGGGCACTGCTGCTACTGCGGCGGCTGCTGGCCGTGCTCGACCGTCCGCGTCTACGCCGGACCGGAGGCACCATGACGACGCCGGTGGAGCAGACGCCGTCGATCGAGGCCGTCGTCGCGGCAGTCCTGGTGGCGCACCAGCGCAACACCGCGGGCTCGTGCTTGTGCGGCTGGTCCGAGCTCGGCCACTCGCACGCCGGGCACGTGACCGAGGTCCTGGCGAGCGCGCGCCTGCTCGCCGCGGCGCCGGTGGTGCGCGACGGCTTCACGATCGAGGCGCCGCCGGTCACCCCTGGCGCGCGGCCGAAGGACCTCGAGGTCCTGCTGACCCGGGCCGCGCAGGTGGTCCGCCGGCGCGCCGCGAAGGTGTCGTACTGGTACCCAGACGCCCAGATCGACGTGCTCGCCTGCGTCGTGGTCGAGGGCCGCGACACCGTCGTCGCCAGCGACCTCCACCCTGACCTGGCGTCGTACTGGTCGACGTGGGACCCGGCGACCGCCGTCGCCGTCGCGGCACTGCTCGAGCACGCCGCCCGGTGCATCCGCCTGGACGGCAAGGTCGGCGACCACCAGCACGCGATCGCGCTGGCCCGCTCGATCATGCGCCGGGCGGGTGACGCGCCATGACCGAAGAGCAGCTCGCGCGGTGGCGGCAGGCCGAGCTGATCCGCCGCAAGCGGGCCCGACGCGGTGGCCGTCGCCGTGCCGGCGGGTTCGGCCGCTACCTCGGCATGCAGGTGCTGCCGCCCGCGCTGCCGGCCCGGCCCGCAGCGGCAATCACTCCCCCGGAACAGCCCGATCAGGAAGGCACCACACCGTGACCAGGACACCGACAACCACCACGCCACCGTGGCAGGCGCGGACCGCGCTGCGCATCAGCGCCGACACCGGGCAGGCCTGGGTCGACCTCGAACTCATCGCACCGCACGAGGCGAACGTGCGCCGCGAGCTCGGCGACCTCACCGACCTCGTCGCCTCGATCCTCGAGCAGGGCATCATCGAGCCGCTGATCGTCGCGCCCCACCCCGACGGTGACCCGGGCTTCGTGGTCGTCGCCGGGCATCGCCGCCTCGCCGCCGCCCAGCAGGCCGTTGAGGCCGAGGTGCCGGTGATCGTGCGGCCCGACCTCGACACCGAGGCCAAGGTCATCGAGGCGATGCTGACCGAGAACCTGCACCGCGACCAGCTGACCCCGGTGGAGGAGGCCGACGGCTACCAGCGGCTCGCCCTGTTCGACTACACGCCGGTCCAGATCGCGAAGAAGGTCGGCCGGTCCGAGACGACGGTGCGGCGCCGACTGCAGCTCGCCGCGCTGCCCGACGGCGCCCGCGATGCCCTGCACGCCGGCCAGATCACCCTGCACCAAGCCGACGAGATCGCCCAGGTCGTCAAGCCCGACGACGACGAGGCGGTGAAGCAGCTGACGAAGGCGGTCGGGAAGGGCGACAACGAGCTGAAGCTCGAGCTGGACCGGCTCCGCCGCCGCGCCGAGTTCGAGGGGAGGCTGCAGGAGCAGATCGACGTGCTCGGCGGCTACGGCGTGGCGACGGTGCTGCGGGTCAGCTCCGGCCAGCGGGCGGAGGGGTGGGAGAGGGGCCGGTTCCTCGGCCCCGAGATCGACGAGTTCCTCGCCAAGGTCGACGCCGGCGACGAGGAAACGCCTGAGGCGATGATCGTAGAGACCTGGCAGTACAGCACCCCGTACTGGTACACGGCGACCCCGACGCCGGCGGAGCCTACGGGTGACGGCACGCCCGCGGTGTCCAGCGACGGCGACGTGCTGCCGGGGCAACGGTCCGTGGACGACGAGCTCGCTGCGCAGCGCGAGGCGCGCGAGCGTGCCGAGCGCGAGCAGCGCATGGCCGACCTCGAGGCCGCGTCCGAGATCCGCGACGACTGGTTGGAGAAGCTGCTGACCAAGCGGGTCACGCCGGTCCAGGTCGCGACGATGCTGCGGCAGTGCGTCGCCGACCTCGCTTCGTCGGGGTCGGTCAACGATGAGGATGCAGCGCTGGCGGGTCTGGACCCTGACGTCGACTGGGGCGACCCGGCGCGGCTGCGCGCGCACGCCGACACGTTGTCCACGCCGGCGCTCGTGCAGCTGCTCTGGGGCCTGTTCCTGTACCGGCCGTCGCTGATCGGGCCGGGCTCGAACGTGGAGACCCAGGCCGCCTGGTACCTGCCGCGGCTCCAGGAGCTCGGCTACGAGCTCACCTCGGTCGAGGCCGCCCTGATCGAGCCCATCGTCCCCGACGACCAGACGACCGACGCCGACGCCGGCGAGGACGCCGGCACCTGAGCCGGTGGGGCGCGGCTGCGGGACGACTCCGTCGCATGGTGACGGCCGCCTGTCGTTTCTCGGGGAAGCTGCCGCGCCCCACCACCCCACCGGGAGGTGACCGACCATGAGCTCGACGATCCGCCGCGCTGACGGCACGAAGCCGTGCGACTCGTGCGGCGAGCTGGTGCTGTGGGCGGTCACTGCGGCATCGGGTAAGGCGATCCCGCTGAACCCGTCGCCGGTCGACCCGGCCACCCACGGGCGCGCTTTCGTTCTGATCGGTGGCGTCGCGTTCGGCTTCGTCGCCGCGGTCGCCCGCGTCGCGGCCATGTTCGACGAGCCGGAGGCCGCCGCCGCGATCCGCATCACCCAGGGCGACTACAGCGGCGCCCACCATGACGCCCACTTCGCCACCTGCCCCAAGGCCGCCCAGCACCGGCGGCGCCGCCCGACGGACCCCGCGAGGACGAGCCGATGAAGATGACGTTCCGCCCGCTGGTCTGGACCGACCCGGTCACGCACGCTGATGCCCGCCGGTCCCGGGCCACCTTCAAGGCGTCGTGGCAGAGCACGCTCACCCTGCTCGACCGCGAGCTGTGGGAGCTGGGCGCCGAGGCGCTGATCGTCGAGGCCGATTTCACCGAGCGGGACATCCGCCTGGACGGCCTGCCGAAGGGCAACGCCCGCCAGCCGGTGTTCCCCGGTGTCCGGCTGTCGTTCGATAGCCGGCACGGGCCGCTGCAGTACGCCACCGACTCGTGCGCGTTCTGGCAGCACAACGTCCGGTCCATCGCCCTCGGCCTCGAGTCGCTGCGCGCCGTCGACCGGTACGGCATCACGCGCCGGAGCCAGCAATACACCGGCTTCCGCGCCATCACCGGCGGCAACGGCGTGTCCACGGTGGCCGAGGCGAAGGCCGTCATCGACCAGTACGGCGGCACGGTGCGCGCCGCGATGCGCGCGACCCACCCGGACACCGGCGGCGACGCAGACGCGTTCAGGCGCGTCGCCGCGGCCGCCAAGGTCCTCCGCGAGAACGGAGATCGCTGATGGCCGGGACCACGTACTGGCGGGCACCGGAGGTCGAGGAGATCGCCGAGCTGCTGATCCCCGAGCACCACCAGGACCTCACCGACATGCGGATCCACTATCTGTTCCGCGCGCCGGCGGCGAGACGGTCCGGGAAGGTCAAGTACTGGGAGCTGCTGAACGAGAAGCAGCGTGTCGCACTGGTGGATCACGAGCTGTGCCACTTCGAGGTCATCGAGGACGACGAGGTCGACGGTGGCCGCCGCCTGGCAACGCGCGGCCACGACCTTGAGGAGTTCACCGCCGTGGTCGAGCGGCACGGCCTGTGGCGCCCGGAGGTCGAGGCCTTCGCCGGCGCCGCGATCGGCGCGCAGCTGGAGCTGTCCCTGACCGACGTGCGGGACGGCAGCGATGCGGGCTGAGGGGTCCGCGGTCGGCGGCGGCGTGTACGGCGACGCCGGCCCAGATCTGCCGCGCGAGTCCGCGGGCCGCGACCCGCGCACGGAGCGGCCGCGGTTCCAGTGGCCGAAGCCGAACCCGGACGGGCCACCGCCGGGCGCGCCCCTCCGCGCCAGGGAACTCTTCACTCGCCGCCACATCACCTTCGTGGAAGCTGTCGATGCCGGCATCCCCGTCGACGACGAGGCGCGCGCCTTGGCGAACGACCTCGCGCCATCGGCCGATGTGGTCGCCGCGACGCCGCGTGCGAACCCGGCGTCGTCCGCCGCTGAGCGGCTGCGCAAGCTCGGCGGCACGCCCCGCATCGTGCGGGCGTGGGCCCGCGCGAACGGCATCCCGGTCACCAGCCGCGGCACCATCGCCTACCACGTCGTCGACGCCTGGGCGGCCTCCCGCGAGGGGGCCGTCGCGCGGCCGCGGATCCGCGTCAGGAGCCGCCCTGACGGCTTCTGGCGCTGGGCATGCCTCACCGGCGACTGCACCGAGTACGGCTTCAAGACGACGTGGGAGGCCGCGCTGCAGGTCGGCCTGGACCATCTGGCCGAGGACCACGCCCAGGCCGCGGTGGAGGTGCCGGACGGGTGAGACCCATGACGCCGCCGACCGCTGCCTGCCGGGGCCCGCCCACGGCCTACATGATCCACGGGGGTCTGACGTTGCCGTTCTTCCAGGTCGACGACCGTCTTCACGTCAACCGCAAGGCCATGCGGTTGGCGGAGCTGGCGTTGTCGAACGACCCGATGGGCTTCGCTGCCCTGGGCGTGTGGACCTTGGCCGGGTCCAAGTGCCAGGACAGCGGAACGGACGGCGTGGTCACCCGCGCCGGCCTGCTCCAGATCGTGCTGAACCCACCTCTCGCCGACGCGCTCGCCCACCTGCTGGTGGACGCTGGGCTGTGGCACCCCGCTGGGCATGACTGCTCGCGGTGCCCCGCTGTCGACGCTGGGACGTGGCTGTTCCACGACTGGTTCGCCCTCGGGTACGACCCCGCGGCGACGGTCCGGATCACCCGTGCGCAGCGGAAGGAGCTGCAGAGCCCCCGGATCCGCAACGCGGTGTGGGCGCGCGACTGCCTCGACCCGGCCGAGCCGAACATCGGCGCGTGCCGGTACTGCGGCCGCCGCCTGAACCGCAACGACCGCAAGGGCGACACCCAGCCGACGATCGACCACGTCGACCCGACGCTGGCGCTCGGCCCTCGCAACCTGGTGCTGTGCTGCAAGCCGTGCAACCAGCGCAAGGGCCGCCGCACGCCGGAGCAGGCCGAAATGGACCTGAGACCGGCCCCACGCGCCCTGGTGGACGACACGCCGGTCGTGGCCGCCGCTGAACCCTCTCAGGGGCGTTCGCCGGCCACGACCGACGCTGTGCCGCCCACCGGCGCCGGATCCAACAGATATCCGCCGGATATCCAGCACTCCGGCGCTGTCCTCGTGCACGCGTACGGGGCCGCGGGCGTGCCCGCGGGCTGGTCAGGGTCAGGGCGGGGTAAGCCCGTAGAACAGGGCCAGCCGCCGCCTGCCGCCCGCCGGCGCCGCCGCCGTGGCCGCGGTGGCCGTGCGGACCCGGACAGCGATGAAGGACCACAGCGGCCCGCACAGCCCCGCTGGGATGCCGGGCCCGCACCGGAGGTCCCCACACCAGGCAGGTTCGGCTCCCCATGGCATGGCTGGACCGGGCCAGCCTCCACCGTCGACGACGAGGCCACCTGCACAGAGCACGGCCTCCCCGACCCATGCCGCAAGTGCACACCACTCACCGAAGGAGCCAACGATGGATGACGCCGAGATCCGCACCGACAACGACTTCGCGATCGCCTACAACGCCGGCCACGGGCTGGTGCCGCTGCTACCGGTCCAGGTCACGACCAAGCAGCAGGCGTACCGGGTCGCGGCCTACATCAAGATCATGGGTGACCTGCTGCCCGACGAGCCGGTCGCGTCGACCTACGACGAGGTCGAGCGCGCGATCAGCAACACCTGATGGCGGGCACGGAGCTCAGCGAGTACGCCCGTCGACGGGCAGAGGAGAACCACGCGCTGCGCAAGCTCACCGATGTCCTGGAGCGGACGCGGAAGGCGCTGAGGGGTCTGCCGCGGTCGTGCCCGGTGCATGGCCGGGAGTTCGCCGCCGCCGGGCTGGAGCCGTGGGGTGAGCCGCGCTGCGAACAGTGCAAGGTGCCGGCCCAGCTGACTCGAATTCTCGGACACCTCGACCACGCCATGGAGGACGCACGATCATGAGCACTGACGAGTTCGACCTGGGCACCGTGTTCCACGAGGTGTGGGCCGCGGCTGCCGATCCCGATCCGGGCGTGGTCGCTGCTGCGCTCCTGGCTCGCATCCCGAAACGCCATTACGCTGACGCGCTCGCCCAGGCCCTACGCGGTTACACACGGGTGCAGATCGGCGCCCAGCGCCGCCCGGGCCACGGCGGCCCGGTGTCTCGGAAGGTGTCCGGGATCCGTGAGCAGTACGCGATGGGGTTCCCGCTGTCGGGCGGGTGGGAGACGCCGGACGGGTGGAAGCGGTTGCGCGACTGCACGCGCGACGATCTGTTGTTCGCTGCGTCCCGTAGGCGGTCGATGGCGGCCGCCAACGTCGCCGTCGCAGAGCGGCTGGAGCAGCTCGCTGCCCTCGTACCTGCCGATGGTGTGGTCGCCAGCATCGATCCGGAGGTGCTCGACGCCGCGGCATGACCCATGACGACCGGGCGTCGGCCATCTGGGCGTCGCAACCCAATGAACGTGCGCCGGCGCCCGGTCCAAGGACTCCCCTCGCACCAGCCAGATCGTCGATGCAGCCCAACTTGCAATCGCTGGTGCGAGGGGGACCACAGGCACGGCAGCGGCCACGGCCAGAGCGAAGCCCAGGACAGACACGCTGCTGCCGCTCAACCGCTCCCCCGCCGGCCAACGGGATCCCGATACCCAACTTCTCCGCGCCGGCGGGGGAGCACGAACGATCTGGAGACGAGCATGGTTGATCTGGCGGATCGGACGCTGCAGTTGCTGGCGGACGTCCTCGACGATCTGGAACGGACCCGGGTGGCCAACGAGGCGCGGTTACGGCAGCTCACCCGCACCGACGCCGACAGCGACGGTTTGGAGCGGGGGTTCGGTCTGGACCTCGCCCACCCGGACGTGCAGCGACTCGCCGGGATCGTCGACGCGATCGCCCAGCTGGAGCACCAGGCCACTCTGAACGTGCAGCGTCAGCTGCGGACGCATCCGCTGGGGTCGTGGGCTGCGGCCCAGAGGGGTGTCGGTGAGAAGCAGGCCGCGCGGCTCCTGGCCGCGGTGGGTGACCCGTACTGGAACGATCTGCATGACCGCCCCCGGACCGTAGGTGAGCTGTGGCAGTACTGCGGTCACGGTGACCCGGCCAGGAGCAGGAAGCGCCGCGGCTCACCGATCGAGCACTCGCCGGAGGCGAAGACGCGTGTGCACCTGGTGGCATTGTCGATGCTCAAGGCCGGCAATCGTGCCGCCTACGACGACCGCCGCGCCGTCACGTTCGACCGGACCCACCGTGAACCGTGTGTCCGGTGTGGCCCGTCGGGGAAGCCGGCGCCGGCGGGTTCGGAGTGGAGCCTGGGCCACAGGCATGCCGACGCACTCAGGGTGCTGGGCAAGCAGGGCCTGCTGCTGCCGTTGTGGCTGGCGGCCAGGGAGATCCACGACGTGGGGCCCTGATGCCGGGCGCGTGGGGTTCTGGTGGCACCTGGGCGTGGCGGAAGATCCGCGCGAAGGTGCTCGAGCGTGACGGCTGGGTGTGCCAGCTGTGCGGGGGGCTGATCGACCGCACGCTGCCGTGGGATCCGCTGAGGCCGGATCCTGGCTACGGGTCGGTGCACCACACGCGTGGCAAGGAGTTCGGTGACGATCCGGCCCAGCTGGTGGCCGCGCACCTGGGGTGTAACAAGGACGTGGGCAAGCCGAATGACGGGGGTGGGGATCCGGACCCGCGCCCGTGGCGAACGGCCCCGGGGTAAGCCGCACACCCGGGGTCTGGTGAACCCGGGGGTGCAGCCCGGGGGTGCCGAACGAGCGGCCCTGGCTTGAGGGGCGGCACGCTGGGCTGGTGGTCATCCGCGGTGAGGAGGAGGCGAGGACGTGGGCGCGTGGGTGCTGTGGCTGCACGGTCAGGACCTGCAGAGCAAGTACGGCTTCGGTGATGGCGACATGCCGGACGTGGTGTGGGAGGCGCTCGAGGACGAGCACGGCATCGAGCTGGCCCGCGCCGTGGACTGGCATGTGGTGCTCCAGTCCCTGGTGCGTGAGTACCTGCTGCCACTGGTCACGCCACCGATCGAGGTCCACGACGTCGACACCAACCACAAATCCGATCCGCACCGCCGACCAGCGCGACCTCAGCGGCGCTGACGTTGCTGTGCCGCTCGACGCCGTCGTCGCTCGGTGCATGCAGATCGAGGCCGATCGAAGATCATCAGGGGTCTGACCAGCGACGATCGATGCTGAGAACTACCTCGGATCGGCGTGCCGCCGACAGTCTCTGGCCGGGCCTCCCTCCCCCCGGACCTCTCCCCGAATGGGGTCAAGATCATCCCCCAGCGACGTTCTGACCAGCACAAACGTGGCCTGAGTCAGCTGGCGGCCACAGGCCGCTCACCAACGTGTCCAGGTGCTGAGATGGGGGTAAGGTGAGGCGCGAGGGTGGGGGCACTGGTGTAAGCGGAAGCACAGGGCGAACAAGTCCCGGGCTCCAGCTCGCAGGAGCTACTCCCGGTGGAAACCAAGGATCTCGGTTCAAGTCCGAGAGTGCCCCCCTCTGACCAGGCACGATGCCGCAGGTCAGAGGCCGGAATCCGGCTGGTCCGGATTCGCCGCCGGCGCGCCGCTGTCGGGCTTGCCGACGAAGGGGATGTCCGGGAGCCCGACGGCCTGGAGCACGCCGGCGGGGTCGTAGCCGACGCCGGTGAGCAGCTGCGCGGACTGGGCCTTGGAGACGCGTTCGCGGTCGTCGGCCTCGCGGTCCTCGGGGACGATGCGGTCGTGGTCGAACTCGCGGCCTTCGGCGGTGCTGCCGAACATGGGCAGCAGCCGGTGGTTGAGCGCTTCCTTCCAGCGGCGCGCCCGCGGCCGCGCGAGCCAGCGGGCGAACTGCACCTCGCCGGCGAAGGCATTGGCCTTGTTGACGTCCTCGGAGATGCCGAGGATGTGGGCGTGCATCCCGAACGCCTCGCGCAGGAGCTCACGGGAGATGCCTCGCAGCTCGGCGAACTGCATGTCCTTCATCGTGTACTTGCGCTCGGCCCACTTCACGCCGCCCTCAAGGACGGCGACGCGGTGGGCGTTGTGGACGCCCTGGTGCATCTCCCTCCACCGCAGCACGAGCTTCTCGAACTCACCGTCCTTGAGGTTGCCCTCGGTCTCGAGGTGGCCGCCGGGCTCGGCGCTGTTGATGAAGAAGTTGCGGTTCCACTCGGCGGCGTAGCGGGCGGAGTCCAGGTCGACCATGGCGGCCTGCACCGGCCCCATGCCGCGGTAGACGTCGAGCGGGTTCGGGTACTTGAGGTGGATGACCTCGTCGACGCGCAGCGGGACACGCTCGCCGTTGGGCCCGGTGTAGAGGTAGCCGCGGAGGAACTCGGTGGGGTGCGGCACGGGCTGCATGCGGTCAGGCCGGACCGGCCACAGCTCGATCGGGATGTCGATGCCGGGGTAGCGGACGACGACGAGCCAGGCCTCGCCGGTGAGGTCGAGGTGCTGCTGCCCGATCTCGAACAGGTCGAACCTGGTCATGAACGGGTTCGGGTTGTTGATCAGGTTGAGCGCGGCGTGACGGACGATCTCGGTGCGCTGCGGTTCGTCGCCGGTGGCGGTGACCCGGCGGGAGTCGGTGCTCTTCTTGTACAGGTGCCACTCGACCTGGGCGACGGCGTCGGCGATGCGAGACACGATGGCGAACAGCGTCGACACTTGGCCGTAGGAATCCATCTGCGAGCGCGCCGAGTTGTCGAGCTGACCGGCAAACGCGCTGGTCAGGGCCTTGCCGACGTACGGGACGGGTGCCTTGTTGAGAAACTTGCCGATCAGGCTGGTCATCGGTCGATCCTCCACTCGAGCAGGAGCAGGGCGGCGCCGGTGGCGGCGAGCCCTGCGGGGACGGCGAGCGTGAACGCCGCGGCGGCGAGGCACGCCAGGCCGGCGACGGACAGCACGAAGGGGTGGGCGAGCTTGCGGATCATGAGGCCATCCTGATGTTGGGTCGGGCGATGGGTGGCAGGGTGAGCGCGACGTGGGCGGCGCCGGCCATGGCGTAGGCGGCGCTGACGTGGCCGGCGCCGCGGCGGACGAACCGCCAGCCGTCGCCGGTGGGGAGCTTCTTGGAGCCGGTGATGTGGGCGTCGAGCAGCGGGTCGGCGGGGTGGATGAGCTGGCCGGCCTTGGTGAGGCCAGCCAGCCCCATGCATGCCTCGCTGACCTTGAGCCCGGTGAGCTCGACGTACTCGCGGCCGCGGTGGAGGTGACGTCCCTTCATCTTGATCATCCCGGCCGGGCGGAGGATCGGCGCGAACTCGGCTGACGGTCCGCTGGGGAACCAGGCAACAGCTGTGGGTGCGAGGTCGTCGAGCACGTCCGCGAGTTCGGCCCGCGCGGCCGCGGCCGAGGGCCAGGACTTGCGGATCGCCCCTCGCACGCGGCCGTCGCCGAGGTGCGCGGCGACACCCAGCGTGGCGTGCTGGCCGTCCTCGTCGACCTCGAAGCACGCGACTAGGCCGTCGGTGGGCATTCCGCCGGAGGGGTCGGCGTTGGCGTTCCAGCGGGCCAGGTCGATCGCACCGTCGAGCTGGTCGACCTTCTGGCACAGCACCTCGGTGCGGAACACGTCGGGTGGGTCCGTGCCGAGGGCGGCGAAGATCGCGCCCTCGGAGATCGTGTAGCCCAGGGCGGGGTTGGCCTGGGCGAGGGCGTCCCAGTCGTCGAGCTCGCACCCGTCGGGGCCGGACCACTCGAACAGGCCGAGCGACAGGCCGAGCGACGGGTCGCGCCCGGCGAGCGCCGCCTCGCGCAGCTGGTTGAGCACAACGGACTCGTCGTCGCCGGCGTTGCTCATGGCCCAGATCTGCGAGTAGGCCCTGGCCATGGTGGTCTTGGACAGCGCGGACCAGGCGGCCCAGTTCCGCTGTTCGCGCAGCTCGTCGATGTTGAGCTCGTCGATGGACAGGCCGCGGCCGGCCTTCCGGTTCGAGGCGGCGATCTTGTAGCGGCCGCCGCCGGCGCTCTTCGTCAGGCGGAACCACTCGTCGCCGTTTACGTTGCGGGCGACGTCGAACTCGGCCTCGAGGTCGGGGCTGGCGTGGATGGTGTCTTGGCAGTAGTTCCACTGCTCACGCGCGAGCGACACGTCCTGGGCGACGCCGAGCACCAGGCGGGCGCTGTCCATGTAGAGCCGCCACAGCGACACGATCCGCTTCAACGACGACTTGCCGTTCTGCCTGGCCACGAGCACGAGCACGGTGCGGAACCGGTAGGTGCCGTCCTCGTTCAGCTCGAGGGCGTGCTTGACCAGCCACTGCTGCCACGGCAGCAGCGGCTCTCCGATGAGCTCGGCGAACTCGATGACCTCGAAGCCACGGGTGGTCTCGCGGGTGAGTGGCCGCAGCGGCGGCGTGTACAGCCGCGGCTCGGTGCGGCCGAGGCGCTTCGAGCCGCGCAGCCGCGTGGCCGGGTCGAGGATCAGCTGCGGGTGGTCGGGGCAGTAGAGCTCGCCGGGGCGGGCGAGGCGTCGGCAGGACCGGTCGGCGCACTGCTGCCGGCCGCGCAGCGGCGACGGCCCCCTACGCCTGCCGTGCTTGGCGGAGGGCGGCGAGTCGGTTGGGGCCGGCAACGGGTGCACCTCCCCCGCGCAGCTTGGCCCGGGCGGCCGGGGTGGCGCCGAGCTGCTCGAGCGCGGCCAGCAGCTTCGGACCGAGCTCGGCAAGGACCGTCTGGGCCTGCACCTTCGCGCCGAGCCGGGCCACCATCTGCCCGGTGGTGAAGTCCTCGGGGTCGATGCGGTCGGCCAGGTCGTCGGCGAGCGCGGCCGCCTCGCGGGCGTCGTCGACGAGCGCGGCGTACCGGCGCGCCAGCTGCACCACGCCGGCGTCGACGTCGTCGGGTTCGAGCTTCGCGATGGTCTCGTCGATCGCCGGGGCCAGGAGGTCATCTGCCGGCGTCAGCCGCCTACTCGCCATCACCCGACCTCCTCCACGTTCGATAACCGGTGCACTCTGTCCGATTATCGGACACGACTGGTAATGTGTCAGTCGTGGTGGACCCCGTTCTCAGTGAGAAGCGCCGCCGCGCCGGCCGTCTCGGCGCGCAGGCCCGCTGGGGAAGCCGTGCCCCCGGCGATGGCAACGAGCCACGTGGTGGCAACGGCGATGGCAACCCGCATGGCATGTCGCACCTGAAGACCACTCGGCCGCTGGCGGCGCTGCGCGCGGGCCGCAACGACTGGTATCGCATCTCGACCAGGGCCGACGCCGACGTCGCTGTCGTGGACATCTACGACGAGATCGGCTACTTCGGCATCACGGCCCAGAGCTTCGTGCGCGACCTGCGGGCGATCAACGCGGCGGAGATCGAGCTGCACCTGAACACGCCCGGCGGGGACACGTGGGACGGCATCGCCATCTACAACGGGCTGCGTGACCACCCCGCATCGGTGACCGTGATCGTCGACGGGCTGGCCGCGTCGGCTGGCTCGTTCATCGCTCAGGCCGGCGACCGGGTCGTGATGAACCGCAGCAGCGAGATGATGATCCACGACGCGTGGGGCTTCTGCATCGGCAACGCCGCAGACATGACCGAGATGGTCGCGCTACTCGACCGCATCTCAGGCGACGTCGCCGGGATCTACGCCGACCGCGCCGGCGGCACGGCCGACGAGTGGCGCGCCGCCATGAAGGCCGAGACCTGGTACACGGCGGACGAGGCTGTCGCGGCCGGCCTGGCCGACGAGGTCAACGGTGCTGGCGACGGCGACGCGAAGAACAGCTTCGACCTGTCGATCTACTCCTACGCCGGCCGTGCCGGCGCTCCCGCTCCCGTCATCCCCACCTCGGCGCCGGCGCCCGCCGCTGCCGACCCGGACCTCGCTGTGATCACCAGCGGCCTGAAGGAGGCCTTCGCATGAGCCCCACCGCCGTGAAGCTGGAGGACATCACCGCCACCTCCAGCGTCGCCGACTTCGAGGCCGTCCTGGCCGACGACGCCAACATCAAGACCCTGATGGCGGAGAAGAAGTTCGGCGAGTTCGTCAAGGACTACGCCGACGCCAAGACCCGCACCCACCAGGAGGTCCTCACCCAGGTGCGGGAGGAGGTGCAGGCGTCGATCCAGGAGTGGGTGAAGGAGTCCGGCGGCAAGCTGGCCCGGCCGAACCTCACCCCCGACCAGGCCGACGAGGTGCGGACGAAGGCTCAGCGCGCGAAGACGTACAACGCGAAGGCGCCCGGTGCGGCGATCGACTCGAGCGAGCACGCGCCGGCGGACATGGCCGAGTTCTTCCAGGGCATCTGGCACAACCTCAACCACCTCGACGCCAGCGAGCAGCTGCGCATGAAGCAGTCGGAGTGGAAGCGGATCCAGAACTCGTACGGGTCGGCCGTGCCGGCCGACGGCGGGTTCCTCATCCCCGAGGTGCTGCGCTCGGAGATCCTGCAGCTGGCGCTCGAGGAGAGCATCGTCCGCCCGCGTGCGCAGATCATTCCGATGTCCAGCCTCGCGGTGCCGATCCCGACCGTCGACGAGACGTCGCGGGCGTCGACGGTGTTCGGCGGCATGGTCGCGTACTGGACCGAGGAGGGCGCCGCGGCCACGGTGTCGCAGGCCAAGTTCGGGCGCGTGCGTCTCGAGGCGAAGAAGCTCACCATCTACAGCGAGGCGCCCGACGAGCTGATCGCCGACGCGCCGGCGTTCGGTGGGTTCATCGGCGCCAACATGCCGAAGGCGATGGCGTTCGAGGAGGACGACGCCTTCATCACCGGCAACGGTGTCGGGCAGCCGAAGGGCGTTCTGCACTCGAGCAACGGCGGCCTCATCAAGGTGCCGCGGGCCACGCTGAACCTGGTCGGGTTCGCCGACGTGGTGAACATGTTCACGCGCCTGCTGCCCGGCTCCTACTCGAACGCGGTGTGGATGTGCTCGCCGGCGGTGATCGCGCAGCTGCTGCAGCTCGCGCTGACCCGGGGCACGGACGGCATCGCGTCGCCGCCGCTGTGGCTGACCGGCGGGCAGGCCATCGGCGACAAGCCGGTGACGCTGCTCGGCCGGCCGCTGATCGTGTCGGAGAAGGTGCCGAACCTCGGCTCCACCGGTGACCTCGCGCTGGTCGACTTCTCGCACTACCTGATCGGCGACCGGCAGGTCATGCAGGCGTCGAGCTCGCCGCACTTCAAGTTCAGCTCCGACGTCACCGCCTTCAAGATCGTCGAGCGGGTGGACGGCAAGCCCTGGGTGCCGACCCCGCTCACGCCCCGCAACGGCGGCCCGACCCTCTCCCCGTACGTGGCGCTCAGCGCGGCCACCAGCTGACCGACGACGCCAGCCGGGGCGGGCATTCACACCCCCGTCCCGGCCCGTTCCAACCGGCACTCAACCCCCGCACGGAAGGCAGATCATGAAGGCTCTCGGCAGGCTCTTCGACGTCGGCGTGGCCGTCGTCCCCGTCGACCTCGGCACCGCGGCGAGCACGGGCAAGCGGCTGCACCTGACGAACTACGGCGGCGTCGCCATCGTCGGCTTCCTCAACAACGGCACCGCCGCGCAGGCGCCCGTCTTCGACGTCCAGGAGCACACCGCCGCGAGCTCCGGCACGACCCGCGACCTCGACGTCGTGGCCACCTACTACGTCAAGTCGGCGGCGACGCTGGCGGGCACCGAGACCTGGACCGAGGTCACGCAGGCGGCCGCGTCGGAGATCACGAACGCCGACTGGGACGACGCGAACCAGGTGCTGGTCGTCGCCGAGGTCGAGGCGACGGCGCTGTCCGCGGACTGCGAGTGGATCTCGGTCACCATCACCGACCCCGGCACGGCCCAGGTCGGCGCCGCGCTCTACATCATGTACGACCTCGCCATCCAGCGGGCGCCGCAGAACCTGGCCAACCCGCAGGCGTAGACCAGCGATGACGATCTGGCTGTGCCGCCGCTGCACCGCCCGCTTCGCGGTGGGGCTGGCGGCGTGCCCGCAGTGCGGGTCGGTGATCCACCACGAGGAAGGGGCAGACATGCCCGGCAAGACCACCCGCCACGGAGGCGGCACCACCGCCAACCTCGAGGTCGTCACTGGCGACTTCACCGTCGACGAGGCCGCCGCGGCCGCGGTCGCCTCGGCCGCGCCGTCCCC
This sequence comes from Jiangella alkaliphila, assembly GCF_900105925.1. Classification (NCBI taxonomy): domain Bacteria; kingdom Bacillati; phylum Actinomycetota; class Actinomycetes; order Jiangellales; family Jiangellaceae; genus Jiangella; species Jiangella alkaliphila. The sequence continues at coordinate 1,731,917 of NZ_LT629791.1, forward strand.
GTTCGACACTCTCAGCGCCGACGAGCTGAAGTCCGCGTGCGAGGCTCGCGGCCTGGCGAAGTCGGGCTCCAAGCCGAAGCTCATCGCCCGCCTGGTCGAGCACGACGCCCAGCACCCCGGCGACCTGGGCGCCGAGGTCACCGCCGGCGGCGACGCCGACGAGGTCGTCGACGAGCTCGCGTCCGAGTACGACGTCTTCGACGAGGACGTGCTGCGCGCCGAGTGCGCCGAGCGCGAGCTGCCGACCGACGGCGACAAGGCGCAGCTCGTCGCCCGCCTGGTCGAGCATGACGCCGCCCAGGCCGCCGAGCAGGCCGCCAAGGAGGCCGGCTCCGATGGTGATGGGTGAGGACCTTCTCGCCATCTACGCCGAGGCCGCCGACGAGCGGCGCGCAGAGCAGGCCCAGCGCCCGGCCGCGTGCCCGAACGACGGGACTCCCCTCGAGGCCGGCCCTCGAGGGGAGCTGCACTGCCGCTTCGACGGCTGGCGGTGGCCGGACAACCGAACCGACTGACCGGAGGAGGACAAGATGGCGAAGTTCGCGCCCGACGCTGTGCTGGACCGGCCGATCGACGACGTCGCGTCCTCGACCCGGTACACGGTCCTGTCCGGTCAGCCGTCGAACTTCGCCGGCATCGCCGCGCTGCTGCTGGCCTCGACCACCGTCGACGCCGGCGACTTCACCAAGAGCAACGGCACCGTGTCCGGCCGCCGCCTGACGGTGGCCGCGCAGTCCGGGTTCAACGCGTCCGCGACCGGGCAGGCGACACACGTCGCGCTCGACGACGGCACGACGCTGAAGTACGTCACCACACTCGCCGAAGCGCAGAACGTCACCGAGGACAACCCGCTCAGCCTGGCGGCGTGGGACATCGAGTTCGAGGACCCGCAGTGAGGTCCGCCGATGGCTGAGCACACGATCTTCGGCGCCGACCCGTACCCTGGCACGCTCGCGCTGGCCACCGACGGCGACCCGAACATCGTCGTCAGCAACGGCTTCTACACGTTCACCGCCGGCGCGGACGGCTGGACGTGTGTCGGTGCCCGCCTGTACGTGCCGGGCTCGGTGAGCCTGGGCGGGCCGGTGGCGGTGGGCATGTGGGCCTACGCGGGCTCGAGCGACGGGCCTGACCTGTCGGCCGAGCCTGTCGTCGAGGGCATCATCGCCGACCCGGTCACCGGGTGGAACGAGGTCCGCTGGACGGGCGTCGAGGTGACGCCGGGTGTGCCGTGGTGGATCGGCTACGACCTGGGCGGCGGCGACTACCTGGCCGCCACCGACCTGTCGACGGGCTTCATCCAGGCGGCCGACGGCGCCACCGTGGTGCTGGGCGAACAGACCATGATCGACCTGGGGTCCCGGGCGTACTTCCGCATCGGCGCCGGCGCGACCGAGGGCGCCGGCGCCAACGGGTTCGGAGTCGACGTCATCGTCGACGACCAGGAGTCGCCGGCCGTGCTGCTCGTGCCGGTGTCGGCGCGGCACGGACACCGGGCCGGGTCGCCGGCGCTGACGCAGACGCACCTGCTGGCGCCGTCGTCGACGCGGCACGCTCACCGCGCCTCCAGCCCGGCGCTGGCGACGCAGACGGGTGTGCCCGGCACCATCGGCGCGGGGCCGGCGGCCGCGGTCCCTGGGACCGTGCAGGCGGGCACGTCGGCGGGGATCCCGGGGGTGGTCCGGTGAACGCCTGGTACTGCACCCGCCAGGACGTCATGGGCGCCCTGGACGTGAAGGTGACCGCGCGCGCCGAGCGCGACGTCGACCGCGCGGCCGCGAATGCGGTGGGCGCCGTCGACGCGCTGACGCGGCGCCGGTTCCACCCGTGGACCGGCACCCGCTACTTCGACTGGCCGTCGCGTGACCAACCGACGCCGTGGCGGCTGTGGCTCGGCCAGAACCTGCTGGTGACCGCGACCACGGTGCACAGCGCCGCCGTGCTGCTGGACCCGGCCGACTACTTCCTTGAGCCGGTGAACGACGGCCCGCCCTACGACCGGCTCGAGCTGAACCGCGCGAACAGTGTCGCGTTCGGTGGCGGCCCGACCTACCAGCGCACGGTCGAGATCGCCGGCGTGTGGGCCGGCGCCCCGGTGGTCGAGGTGCCGATCGGGGTGCTGGCCGGGGCGCTGTCGCCGGACCCGATGGCGTCGGCGAACATCACCCTGACCACGCCGCAGGTCGGTGTCGGCGACGTGCTGCGCATCGGCAGCGAGCGCGTGTCGGTGCGTGAGCTCACGATGGTCGACACCGGGCAGGACCTCGCGACGCCGCTGTCGGCGTCCGCGGCCGGCACGCTGGTGGCCGTCGCCGATGGCGACGCGTTCGCGGCCGGGCAGACGATCCTGCTCGACGCCGAGCGGATGCTGGTCGTCGACGTCGCCGGCAACAACCTCGTGGTGAAGCGGTCGTGGGACGGCACCGTGCTGGCCGCCCACACCGGCTCCAGCATCTTCTCCCGCACTGGGCTGGACCTGGTGCGCGGCCAGCTGGGCACGGCCGCGGCTGCGCACGACTCCGGCGCCACCATCTACCGGTGGGAGCCGCCGGCGCTGATCAACTCGCTGGCGATCGCCGAGTCGATCAACCAGTTGCGTCAGGAGAACACCGGCTACACCGACACCGTCGACAACCAGAACGAGTGGAACACCAGCGCGCTGCACAAGCTGCGCGAGGACGCCGCCGCCGAGTGGGGCCGCCGCGCCAGGACGGCGGCGATCTGATGGGCGGCGTGATCGTCACCTCGAGGGGCCCGCTGTTCGACGGCCGCGCCGGGCAGGCCATCGCGGCCGCCGTCGACAAGTCCGTCGACACCGTCGCCCGGGACGCCGTCGACGAGGTGCGGGCCATCCTCAGCGCCGACCTGCAGAACGCCACCGGCTACTACGAGTCGCAGATCCAGACCGAACGGCAGAGCGACAGCCAGGTGGTGAGCGACGCCGGCGTCGTGTACGGGCCGTGGCTGGAGGGCGTGAGCTCGCGCAACGCGTCGACCGGGTTCGCCGGCTACGGCCAGTTCCGCCGCGCCGCCGATCGGGTGCGGCAGCAGGCCACCGAGACTGCCGAGCAGGTGGTGCGTCAGCACCTGTCGGGGGTGCGGTGATGGACGTGTCCGGGATCGTCGACGGCCTGGTGTCCCACGCGGCGGCGCTGGGCCACTTCGAGCGGGTCAACACCCATGAGCCGCAGTCGCCGCCGGGGAACGGGCTGCACTGCGCGATCTGGGCCGACGACATCGGGCCGGCCCGCAACCAGTCCGGGCTGAACCGCACCAGCGTGCGGGCCGTGTTCATGGACCGGATCTACGGGCGCCAGCTCGAGCGGCCGGAGGACGAGATCGACCCGAACATGCTGCGCGCCACGGACGACCTGATGGGCGCCTACTCCGGCGACTTCACCCTGGGCGGGCGGGTCCGCAGCATCGACCTGCTCGGCCAGAGCGGCACGCCGCTGAGCGCGAAGGCCGGCTACGTGAAGATCGCCGACGCCCAGTACCGGGTCATGACCATCACCGTGCCGATGATCATCAACGACGTCTGGGAGCAGGTGGGCTGACATGGCCAAGCAGACCGGCATGGGGGACAACCTCTACGTCGACGGGTTCGACGTCTCCGGCGACACCCAGTCGCTGGGCCGCATCGCCGGCGGCCCGGCCCCGCTCGACCTGACCGGCATCGACAAGTCGGCGTTCGAGCGCAAGGGCGGGCTGCGCGACGGCGGCATCGACTGGACGGCGTTCTGGAACCCTGAGAACGCGCACCTCGCGGTGTCGACGCTGCCCCGCGCCGACCGGGTCGTCAGCTACTTCCGCGGTACCGCGCTCGGCTCGCCGGCGGCGTGCATGGTGGCGAAGCAGATCGGCTACGACCCCACCCGCAACGCCGACGGCTCGCTCACCGCGGCGCTGCAGACGCAGGCCAACCAGTTCGGCATCCAGTGGGGGCGCCAGCTCACCGTCGGCCGGGAGACGTTCACCGCGGCCGCGGACACCGACGGCCTCAACCTCGGTGCGGCGGGCGCGTTCGGGTTGCAGGCGTTCCTGCATGTGCTCGCACTCGACGGCGACGACGTCACGGTCACGCTCGAGGGGTCCAGCGACGACGGCGCCGGCGACGCCTACGCCGCGATCACCGGGGGCGCGTTCACTGAGGCGACCGATGTTGGCGCGCAGCGCATCGCGACGGCAGCGAACCTGGCCGTCGAGCAGTGGATCCGCGCCGCGGTCACCGGCACCTTCACCTCGGTCGACCTGGCCGTGGTGGTCGTCGTGAACGAGACGGCGGTGGTGTTCTGATGCAGCAGCGGCCCATCAACATCATCGACCCGAAGCTGCCGGCGGCCGCGATGAAGACCTACGCCGTCATCGCCAACCCGCAGACACACTTCCGTGCGGGCACCTGCGAGGAGGCCGGGTGTCTGGCGTTCCGGCACGGCTGGGCGACGGCCGTCGACCAGCGCACCGAGCTCGGTCAGCGCCAGGCCGCCTACATCCGCACCCGGTCGGGTCGGGCGTTCACCGAGGACGTGGACGCGCTGGGCCGGGTGACGTTCACGTTCCTGCCCGGGCAGCCGTGCTTCACCGAGCACCGGGTCCGGCTGGAGCGTGAGCCGCTGTACGTCGTCCGCGGTGGCGACTTCCGAGGCAACCCGCGCGGCACCCGCCCGCGGGTGCACACGTCCGCGGCCTCGTTCGTGGACGACTTCGCCAGCCACCAGCAGGGGCTGGCCGACCGACTGGAAAGGGGCTGACCATGGCCAACGCCCTGACGCCCCGACTCTGCGCGTGCGGCTGCGGCGAGTACGCCGCCGTCGATCAGCGCCGCAACCGCGTCAGCCGATTCATCAGCGGCCACAACGCCCGGCTGAGTCACCCGATGTCGGGACGCCATCACACGGAAGAGGTCAGGGCCCGGCTGGCGTCGTACACCGGTGAGCGAGCGTCGGCCTACAAGCACGGGTGGTCGCGGACGCCCACCTACAAGACCTGGCAGTCGATGCTGGGCCGGGTCGACGACCGGCGCAACGCCAGCTATCCGCTGTACGGCGGCCGCGGCATCACGGTCTGTGACCGGTGGCGCACCTTCGAGAACTTCCTCGCCGACATGGGCGAGCGACCCGCCGGGATGACCCTCGACCGCATCGACAGCGACGGGAACTACACGCCCGGCAACTGCCGCTGGGCCACCAGGAAGGAACAGAACGCGAACCAGCGCGACCCCGGCGGCTGGAACACCCGTCGCCGCAACATGGAAAAGGAGACGGCGCAATGAAGGAAACCGGGCTGGGGTGGACCACGCTCGACGTCGACGACGCCGCCGGCACCCCGCAGGACATCCGCAACGACGTCACGAACTTCAACTTCGCCACCCCGCGGGGGGTGCAGGACGTCACCGGCATCGACAAGTCGGCGTTCGAGCGGCTGCTGCTGCTCGCCGACTTCTCGATCACCCTGAACGGGGTGTTCAACGACGCCGCCTCGGACGCCTCGCACATGGTGCTGCGGACGGTGCCGTCGACGTCGGTGGCGCGGACGACGACCATCGTCATCTCGGGCCAGTCGCTGCCCGTCGAGGCGCTGTACACCGACTACGCGCTGACCCGCAACGCCGACGGCTCGCTCACCTGGACCGCGCCGGGTGTGCTCGCCAACGGCGCGGTCCCGACCTGGGCGACGGCCTGACCCACTGACGGGCGCGGCGGCCGGCCGGGCATCCCGGCCGCCGTGACCCTGCCTGTACCTGAGAGGGGAGCCTCACCATGGGCTTCGAGGTCAACCTGACCACGCTTCGGCTGCGGTTCACCGACCCGTCGTTCGACGGTGCGCAGGTCACCGTGCGCATGGTCGACGGCGACACCCTGGCTGCGGCCGCCGAGCTGAAGGACGTGGACATCGCCACGGTCAGCCCGGACATGCTCAAGCAGCTGCTCGACGGGTTCGCCGACGCGCTGATCGATTGGAACCTCGAGATCAAGGGTCGCCGGGTCAACCCGACCCGCGCCGGTCTTCGCAAGTTCGACGTCCTGTTCCAGCTCGAGCTGGTCAAGGCGTGGCTGTCCTCCTACGGCGAGGTGCTCGAGGCGTTGAAGGCCGCCGGCCAGGAGGCGGCGGAGCTCGAGTCCACGCTGAAGGTGGCGCCGCTGACGCACCAGCCGTAACCGGCACACCGACACCGACGGCGGGGAGGAGGCGGGCGGCGTGACCAACGTCATCGACATCGAGATCACCGGCAAGGACAACTCCAAGGCCGCGGTCACGTCGGCCACCCAGACCACCGACAAGCTCGGCCAGTCGACCAAGCGCGTCGGGGAGATCGCCACCGGCATCCTCGCCGCCGGCACCTTCCAGGCCATCGGGCAGGCCGTCACCAACTTCTTCAAGGGCGCCATCACCGGCGCCCGTGAGTCGGAGAAGGTGATGGCCACCACCAAGCAGATCATCGAGGCGACCGGTGGTGCCGCCCGCGTGTCCGCAGAGGAGGTGGCCAACCTCGCCGGCGCGATCTCGAAGAAGACCGGCGTCGACGACGAGGCGATCCAGACCGGCGCCAATCTGCTGTTGACCTTCAAGAACGTGAAGAACGAGGCGGGCGAGGGCGCCGACGTCTTCGACCGCGCCACCGCGGCGGCGGTCGACCTGTCCGCCGCCGGCTTCGGCTCCATCGACTCCGCCTCGAAGATGCTGGGCAAGGCGCTCAACGACCCCGTCGCCGGGCTCACCGCGCTGAACAAGGCGGGCGTGACGTTCACCGCGCAGCAGAAGGAACAGATCAAGGCGATGGTCGAGTCGGGCGACGTGCTCGGCGCCCAGAAGATCATCCTGGAGGAGATCGAGTCCCAGGTCGGCGGCACCGCAGAGGCTCAGGCCACCGCCGCGGACAAGGCCAAGGTCGCCTACGGGAACCTGCAGGAGTCCATCGGCGCGCTGCTGCTGCCCGCGCTGAACGCGCTGGCCACTGCCGGAGCTGCCGCCGCGGACTGGCTGGGGAGCCTGCCCGGCCCGGCGCAGGCGGTCGCTGTGGCGGTCGGCACCGCCGGCGCGGCGTTCCTGCTCCTGGCCCCCCGGGTCATCGCCGCACGGGCCGCTCTGGCCGCGTTCAGGGCGGAGTCCCCGCGGGCCGCCGGCGCGATCGGCGCGGTAGCCAAGGCCGCCGGCGGGCTGATGGTCATCAGTGCCGCGCTGCCGTTCCTCGACGACGCCGCCGGGCTGATCGAGAACATCGGCCGCTCCGGCGAGGCGTCGGTGTCCGGGCTGGGCGCGGCGCAGCAGGCGCTCGCCGAGTACACCGCCGGCGGGTCGGCGAACATCGATGCCCTGGTCGGGCATGTCCACAACCTGAACAGCGGGTGGGACCAGAACGCGTTGCGTGTGATCGGGCTGAAGGACACCCTCGGTGGCGCCGAGCAGGACTTCAGGAACATCTCCGACGCGCTGGCCGCGATGGTCGCTGCCGGCCAGGCCGACCAGGCGGAGGAGACCTACGGCCGGATCCGCGAGCAGCTGATCGACGCCGGCGCGAACGCCGACGACGTCGACCGGGCGTTCTCCTCCGTCATCGACGCGCTCGCCGGCGCCGAGGCTCAGGCCGTCAACACCGCGGCCGCCACCGACGAGCTGGCCGGGGCGTCGAAGCTGGCCGGCGACAACGCCGCGATGCAGGCGGAGAAGCTCGAAGAGCTGGCCGGGCAGGCCACCACTGCGGCCGAGGGGATCCTCGCGCTGCGTGACGCCAACCGCGGCGTCGCTGAGGCGTTCGCCACCGCCACCGAGACGATCGCCGCGAACGGCGAGACGGTGGACATCAACACCGAGGCCGGCCGCGCCAACCAGGAGGCCGTCGACAACCTGGCCGGCGCGCACCTGGGCCTGATCCAGAAGCTGATCGACGAGAAGAAGCCGACCGAGGACGTGTCGTCGGCGATGGAGACCATGCGTGCCCAGGTGCGTGAGGCCGGCCTCGCCGCGGGCATGACGGAGGAGGACGTCGAGGGGCTCATCACCGACCTGCTGCAGGTGCCGGGCGACTACGTCGCGCGGGTGGAGGCGGCGAAGACGAAAGAGGCCCAGGATCGTGTCGCCGGGGTGCAGCGGTTCCTCGACAACTTCGAGGGCACGTACACGGCGAACGCGCAGGCGCACGCCGACAGCCGCTCCATCAACAACGCCAACGCCGCGATCAACAACGCCGCCCGCAACCGGTCGTCGACCATCTACGTGCAGACCGCGTTCGCCGGCGGGCCGCTGTCCCCGGACTACCTCGCCACCGGCGGCAACGTCGGCGGCGTCGGCGCTCGTCAGACCGCGGCGACCGGGGGTGCGCGCGGCGGCGCCAACGTCATGGTCGGTGAGCTGGGGCCGGAGCTGGTGGAGCTGCCGTTCGGTACGCGGGTGGTGCCGTCCGGGCAGTCGCAGGCCCGCAGCAGCGGCGGCGCGCCGGGCTACAACCCGCGGCCGGGGAGCACGCCGGGTGAGGCCGGCCTGCTGATGGCGATGGAAGAGCTGCTGGCGAAGATGCTGGGGAAGGGCACCTATTACGAGGACTTCACCTGGAAACAGGCGTCCGGGAATATGAACGCCTGGAACGACCAGATCATGCACCTGATGGACCTCTCGGGATTCAATGCGCACTGGTCGGACCGGGACGCCAACGCGGCGTGGTTGAAGAAGCAGATCGCCTTGATGAAGGCGGAGTGGACGAACCTCGAGGACCTGCCGGAGTACGAGGGCCCGCCGCTCGGCGGTGGCGGCGGTGGAGGTGGTGGCGGGGGCGGCGTCTCGCAGAGGATCGTGCTGGAGTTCCGCTCGTCGGGGTCGGCGGTCGATGACCTGGTGGTTGAGCTGCTGCGCAAGTACATCCGGGTGCGGGGCGGGAACGTGCAGCTGGTGCTGGGGACGGGGCGTGCGCGATGACGTTCCCGGATACGCCGTTGCCGATCACGGTCGAGTTGTTCTACGACGGTGTGTGGAATGCGATCGACCCGGGCCTGGTGTATCGGCGCGATTCGATCGTCATTACTCGCGGCCGCACCAATGAGGACAATTCCGGGATTCTCGAATCCCGCTGCACGATGAGCATCAACAACCGTGACGGGCAATTCAGCCCGCGCAATCCGGTCGGCCCGCTGTACGGGAAGATCGCGCGCAATTCGCGGATCCGGGTGACGGTGACCACGCCTGACACGACCGAGCGGATCCGGTTCACCGGCGAGGTGGCGGCGTGGCCGCAGGAGTGGGACACCACCGGCACGGACGTGTGGGTGCCGATCGAGGCGTCCGGCGTGACGCGCCGGCTCGGCGCCGGCAACGAGGTGCAGCTGTCGTCGTTCCGCCAGTTCATGATCGACGCACAGTCGTCGCTCCCGGACAACTACTGGCCGCTCGATGCGGAGTCCGGGATCACCCGGTCGTTCAACGTCACCAGCGACGGCGTCATCGGGGTGAAGCCGTTCGCCCCGGCCGGCCTGGGCTACGTCCGCTTCGGTGAGGGTGACCTGGCCCCGCTGCCGAACGGTGCGGAGATCGGCGGGTCGCCGTCCGGGTACAGCGCCACCTGCACGGTCGGCATCGACAACACGCAGATCGCGATGGACTTCGTGTTCAAGTCCGAGAAGCTCGGCCGGCTGCGGATCTCCATCGGCAAGTCGACCGGCGCGTCGACGCGCTGGAGCATCCTGCTGCGCGGCAACACCAACGACAACGACGTCGGCCTGGCGCTCGGCATCGACGTCAACCCGTTCGCCCACTCCGGTGTGCTCCCCGAGCTGTCTGACGGCACGGTGCACCACGTGCGCATGGTGCTCTTCCAGGACGGCAGCGACGTCGACTACACCGTGTATGTGGACGGGGTGTCGCGGCTGTCCGGCACCCGCAGCAGCGAGGTGCTGCCCGACACGGGCGACGTGAAGGTCGACTACGACCAGGACGAGATGGACTACGGCGGCGCCCCGCTGGCGCTGGGCCACTTCTGCGTGTTCGTGTTCGCCACCGAGCCGGACATCGACGAGACGATGCTGGCGTTCCGGCAGTACGCCGGCGAGACCGCCGGGCGCCGGATGGAGCGGCTGTGCGGTGAGCACGGCCTGACGTTCAGCGCCGTCGGCGACCTCGACGCGACCGTCGTGATGGGTCCCCAGGGCGCGGGCGGCCTGACGGCGGCGCTCATCGACGCCGCGACCGCGGACGGCGGCCTGCTGTTCGAGCCGGCCGACGCGCTCGGCTACGCCTACCGCACCCGCGAGGACCTGTACAACCAGGCGGCCGCGCTCGAGCTGGACTACTCCGACGGCGTGCTGTCGGAGGTGCCGACCGCGATCGAGGACGACTCGTTCACCCTCAACGACGTGACCGCGTCGTCGCCTGGGGGCGGGTCGGCGCGGGCGGTGCTGGAGTCCGGGCCGATGTCCGTCCAGGACCCGCCTGACGGGGTCAGCCGCTACCAGGGGAGCATCAGCCGCAACGTCCTCAGCGACGGCACCCTCGCCGACCAGGCGGGGTGGGCGCTGCACCTGGGCACGATCGACGAGCCGCGGTTCCCGGCGATCGCGCTGAACCTGGCGCGGCCACTGATCGCCGGCGACGACGCGTTGACCGCGGCGATCGCCGAGCTCGGCTTCGGTGACCTGGTGTCGCTGGTGAACCTGCCGGTGTGGGTGCCCGGCGACGCGCTGCAGCTGGTGCTCGGGTACGCCGAGCTGCTGTCGAACTTCGAGTGGCAGGTGCGGGTCAACGGCCGCCCCGGGTCGGCGTTCACCGTCGCCGACACCGACGTCGACCGGTACGACGCGATCGCCAGCGCGCTCGCGTCCGGCGTGAACAGCACCGCCACCACGCTGTCGGTGGCCGACGACTGGGACGCCGGGGTCTCGCTGTGGAGCACCGACGACGCCGTGGTCCCGTTCGACATCGGCATCGGCGGTGAGCAGATGACGGTGTCGGACATCTCCGGTACCACCAGCCCGCAGACGTTCACCGTCACCCGGTCGGTCAACGGTGTGGTGAAGAGCCACGCGACCGGCGCCAAGGTTCAGCTCTGGAAGACCCCGAGGTACGCGCTATGACCAGGCTCGCAGGCGACCCGATCACCGCCCCGCCGGCGGTGAACATCCAGGTGTTCACCAGCTCCGGCACCTGGAACAAGCCGGCCGGGATCCGCTACGCGTGGGTGCGGGTGCAGGGCGCCGGCGGCGGCGGGGGCGGCGCCGCGACGACGGCGGCCGCGCAGTCCGCGGTCGCTGGTGGTGGAGGTGGCGGCGGGTACGGCGAGGACTTCATCCCGGCGTCGTTGCTGTCCGCCACTGAGAGCGTGACCGTGGGCACCGGCGGCGGCGGCGCCACCGCGGGGAACAACGCGGGCAGCGCCGGCGGCGACTCGTCGTTCGGTTCGTTCATCACCGCGACCGGTGGTGGTGGCGGAAGCGGCTCCGCCTCGGTCGGCTCTGGCGGCGGCGCCGGCGGCACCGGCGGGTCGACGACGGGCGCGCTGGTGTCGACGCAGGGGTCCGACGGCACGTCCGGGCGGGGCGCGGCCGGGATCATCCGCACTGGCGGTGCGGGCGGGTCGTCGTTCTTCACTGGCCGGGCGCGTGACGCGGCGAGCGGTGTGGGCTCCGCCGGCGCGAATGCCGGCAACTTCGGCGGTGGCGGCACGGGCGGCCTGAACGCCGCCTCTCAGGGCACCGCCCGCGCCGGCGGCGACGGGTCCGGCGGCGTCGTCATCGTCATCTCGGTCCTCTGAGAGGGGGTTGCGCGTGGCTGTTGTGAAGGCGCCGGGGATGCCCCGCATCGAGACCATCACCGCGACCGGCACCTGGTACAAGCCGAACGGTGTGCGCGCCGTGTGGGTGCGCGTGATCGGTGGCGGAGGCGGCGGCGGTGGTGCGGAGTCGACCATCGCGGGGCAGGCCGCGGTCGCCGGTGGCGGCGGTGCCGGCGGCTACTCCGAGGAGCTCATCACCGCGGCGTCGCTCCCGGACGCGGTGTCGGTCGTGGTCGGGGTCGGTGGCGCGGGCGGGGCTGCGGGGCAGAACGCCGGCGGGGACGGTGAGTCGTCCAGCTTCGGCGCGTTCTGCACCGCCAACGGCGGCGGCGGTGGCCTGTCCCCGGCGTCGGCCACCGCGACGATTGGTGCCGGCGGCGCCGGCGGCGGCGCGTCCGGCGGGCACGTGAACTGTCACGGCGGCGACGGCGCGAACGGCCGCTCCGCCGCCGACGTGATCAACCAGCCCGGCTACGGCGGCGACAGCCAGCTCGCCCCGCCCGTGTACGGCCCGGACTTCTTCGTCGCCACCTCCGAGGGTGCGCCCGGCATGTTCCCCGGCGGCGGCGGCGCCGGCGCGCAGAACGCCGGCGCGATCGCCGGTGCCGACGACAAGGCCGGCGGCGCCGGCGCGCCCGGCGTCGTCATCGTCATGAGCTGGATGTGAGGCGCTGATGTTCCAGGCGGGCAACGTCATCTACGCGCCGGGCGAGCCGACCTTCGAGGTATTCACCTCGAGCGGGACATGGACACGGCCGGACGGTGTGCGGTCGGTGTGGGTGCGGGTCGTCGGCGGCGGCGGAGGCGGCGGCGGTGCGGAGATCACCGGCGCCGGCGAGTCCGCCTGCGGTGGCGGCGGTGGCGGCGGCGGGTACGCCGAGTCGATCGTCCCGGCGGACAAGCTGACCGCGACCGTCACGGTCACCATCGGGGCGGGCGGCGCCGGCGGGGTGGGCGGGGTGTCGCCGGGCAGCGCCGGCGGCAACACCTCGTTCGGCTCGTTCGCCGTGGCCGGTGGCGGCCGCGGCGGGAACAACGGCCCGGACATCGCCTCACCGCCCATCCACATCTCGCCGGGCGGGCTCGGCGGTGAGGGCCTGACCGGTGACGTGCTGGTCGCCGGTGGTCCGGGTTATCCGGGTATCGGCGCCGACGGCACGATCTGGCAGGGCGGCCGCGGCGGCGCGTCGGTGTTCGGCGGCGAGCAGCGTGAGACCGCGTCCGGCATCACCGGCGCCGGCGGCGCCGGAACGCCGCGCGGTGGCGGCGGCACGGGCGCCTTCAACGCCCAGAACCAGGCAGCGGCCCAGGACGGCGGTGCCGGCGCGGCCGGCCTCGTCGTCGTGGTCGCGTTCTTGTGAGAGGAGCACAGCATGACCATCGTCCCTGACTTCGGCGACGACGAGGACCCGTTCACGGAGGAGGACGGCCGCGGCGACGACGTCGACCAGGCCCTCCCCGACGTCGACGACCCCGGCGAGGCGTCGTGACCACCACCTACATGCCGCGGTCGGCGTGGACGCCGACCGCCCGCGGCGGCGCCCAGCTGACCGGATCGAAGCTGGTCGGCCTGGCCTGCCACTGGCCCGGCTCCACCACCAACGCCTACGGCGTCGAGACGGCCGCCGCGGTGGCCGGGCGTCTGCGCGGCTGGCGCCAGTTCCACGTCGAGGATCGCGGCTGGGCGGACATCGGCTACAACTTCGCGATCGACCAGGCCGGCCGCGTGTGGGACCTGCGCGGCTCGTCCCGCGTCGGCGCCCACTGCGCGAGCGCCGGGAACCCCGACGCGAACCACGAGTACATCGGCGTGCTGTTCGTGCTCGGCGACCAGGAGCAGCCCACCGCGGCGATGACCCAGGCGTTCTGGGACTTCCGCCGCGACGTGTTCCAGGCCAAGTGGCCGGGCCGCAACGACGTGCGCGGCCACCGCGAGGTGCCTGGCGCGCAGACCTCCTGCCCCGGCAACGCGGTGATCGCGCTGACCAACGGCCGGCCGACCCCGCCGGGGAAGCCCACCCCACCCACGACACCACCGACCGCAGACGCCATGGAGGACGAAGTGGCCACAGGCACGATCCAGAAGTACGGCTCCAGCCAGTACGTGCACATCGTCAACGGCGACGTCCAGATCATCTCGGCCGGCACCTACGGCGTGCTCGCCCGCGGCCTGGTCCCGCACCAGGACCCGGCCGTCTCCAACGACGCCATCCGCACCCTGATCGCGTTGCAGGAGCTTCGCGAGGCCCGGCGCAACGGGCTGGTCGCCCACGCGGTCAACGCGTTCCAGGCGGGCGACGACGAGTACTCCCTGTACACCATGGCCAAGAAGACGGCCATCGAGACCGGGGCGATCCTGCCCGACGAGGGCTGACCGTGGCCGACCTCCCCGACTGGCTGGCCGGCATCACGATCGAGCAGATCGTCGGCCTGATGATCGCGCTGTCCGTCGCGAGCTTCGCCGGGCGCAAGCTGTGGCGCGGTACGCGGCGGCTCGGCGCGCTCGTCGACGACCTGCTCGGCACGCCGGCCCGGCCAGGGGTGGAGGCCCGGCCCGGGCTGATGGAGCGCGTCGCCGGTGTCGAGGCGACCACGTCGGCGACCGCCGCGCAGCTCGAGACCACCGCCGGGAAGGTCGACACCGTGCACCACCAGGTGCTCCCCAACGGCGGCACATCGCTGCGAGACGAGGTGACCAGGACCAGTGCCGGCCTGGCAGACGCCGTCGAGCGGCTCGACGCGCTCGACGCGCGGCTGAAGGCCGTGGAGGAACGCACCGGAGAGGAGGAACCATGAGCAGCATCGCCCCGTACGCCAAGGCGGTCGCCGGCGGCGTCGTCGGCGGCCTGACGGCGCTGGGTACTGCGCTCACCGACGGCGCCGTGACGCCGGCCGAGTGGGTGGCCGTTGCGCTCGGCTTCATGGGCGGGCTCGGCATCGTGTACGTAGCGCCGTCGAACCGGCAGTCGTTGTAGCAGGGGAACGCCGTCCACCTCCAGCTGGAGGTGGACGGCGTTCTACTGTGCCGTCCGCCGGTACGACGCCCCCGCCACCCTTGCCACCGCGCCCCACGTTGATCGTCAGGCCACGGACGGTGACCAGCTCGGTGTATTCCACCTGTGACGGAGCCCCCGCCACCACTGCTGGGGGCGGGGGTTCCGCTCGGCGCTGGCCGGGTCGTGGCGGGCTTGAGGTCCCGCTCTCCGGCCATCCATCCGTGCTCCGGCCGACCATGCTTCCCCGGCGGCCGGCGGTGAGGTTGACGCCGAGTTCTAGGTCCGGCCGTTCGGTGGCCGGCGCTGGTTGTACTCGTCGAGGTCGGCGGCGACGTCGGCGCCCCACGTGGCGATCTCCTCACCGAGCAGGGCGATGTAGTCGACGGCCTGCTGGCCGGCGTCGGCGACGCCGCGGTGCCAGCTGCCGGGGAGCCGGTCGACGAACTTGTCGAGGTGGTCTTCGGCGGCGGCGGTGAGGCGGTGGGCGCGCTCGGGCACGCGCCAGTCGGTTACCTTGGGCACGGGTCCCTCCAGGTCTCGTCTGGATGTGGATCAAGAACCCCGTTCGGCGTTGGCGCGCCGGGCGGGGTTCGCTGGTCAGTAGGCCTCGAACGGGTGGATGGTGGACCCGACGACGCGCATGTCGTACTGGTCGAGGACGAACGTGGTGTGGTGCTTGTCCCGGGCGTGGTCCCGGGCGGCGTCCTCAGCGGTCCCGTAGGTGGCGAACGCGCGGCCGGTCCACCGGCAGGCGGGGCAGCGGGCCCGATAGCGGGGCGCCGGGGCCGGCGGCGCCGCGGGCTGGTCGGTCGGCATGGTGGCCCCGAGGATACGCCGCTCAACCGAAGTTGGGTTACCCGATGTCGGCATAGTCCGCTTCTCCTTGTGGTGGATCACGGGCGGCCCGCGTATGTGCGGTTGATCGCGACGCTGCGCGAGGTCCGCCTGGAGCGGGGGCTGTCGCAGCGCATGGTGGGTGAGCGGCTCGGCGTGGTGCAGACGGTCGTGTCGAAGATCGAGACCGGTGAGCGCCGCGTCGACGTCGTCGAGCTGGTGGATCTGTGCCGGGCGCTCGACGTGGAGCTGCTCGAGGTGCTGGACCGGGCCGGCGTCCGCTACCGCCGGCCGGGGCCGCTAGTCCTCGAAGATCGATTCGTCGTCGTCGGTGTAGTTCCGCAGCTCGTCCCAGCCGGTGGTGATCATGCCGCCGACGAACAGCACGGCGATGATCACCAGGATGGTGATGCCGATCTGCCTGCGGGTCACGGCTTCGGCCCGTCGAGCTGCCGGCGCTTGCGGTCGGCGGTGAGGATGGCGTCGGTGACGGCCAGCTTGATCAGGAGGTACTGGATCGCCAGGCCGACCACGATCGCGACGAGCACGCTGCCATCGTCCATGGGGTCTCTCCTCTGTTCGCTGTTGCAGGTCGCGGCGCATCATCCCTCCACCCCCGGACTGTTGCTCGCCGCGGCGGTGTCGTCGTCGTGAGGTCGGTACCAGGACAAGGTCAGACGGATCTCACGGCGGCCGCGCGCCTTGACCGTGACGCCGGTGACCGAGGCGCCGCGGCTGTGCTCGCTCTCCCGCTCCTTCACGTGGTCGTCCTCGCCGAGCTCGGCGACCCAGGCGTCGAACGCCGCCCGGCCGCTGACGTCGAAGGTGAGGTGCACGTACAGCCAGGGGTCCTTGTAGCGGTAGACGCGCACGTCGTCGGGCATGGGCAGCAGCGGCCGGTCGGCGAGGTAGGTGAGGACGGTCTGCAGGTCGCCGAGCGAGACGCCGGCGGTGGACTGCGCGATGGTGGTCATGCTCGTACCTCCTGTGCGGTGCGGACGCGGTACCGGCCGCGGCCGGTACGTCGGTGGGTGGGCTGGTGGGTGGTGCCGCGGGTGGCCCAACTGGTGTCGCGGAGCTGGGTGATGGCCCAGTACATGGCGGGGCGGATGAGCAGCGCCTGGTAGGGGACGAGCAGCGGGGTGAGCAGCAGCCAGGCGGCGATGCGGGTCCGCAGCGGCAGGCCGGGCCGGTCGAGGGCGTAGTGGGCGGCCTGGACGTAGACGAGGATCGCCCAGTAGGCGAAGGCCTCCCAGTAGATGCGGCCGCCGGCGACGGGCACGGCGATGAGCACGACGGCCAGCACGGGCGGGTAGAGGGTGAGCAGGGTGAGGTTCCAGCAGCGCAGCGCGAGCGCCCACCCGGTGAGGTGCCGCAGCTCCCACGGCAGGTACCGGAAGTAGCCCTTGAACCAGCGCACCCGCTGCTTGAAGGTGCCGCGGGTGGTGGTGGGCATCTGGAACTCGACGACGGCTTCGTCGACGGCGACGACCTGGCCGCGCTGCAGCGCGTAGTGGGTGAGCCGGCGGTCGTCGCCGTAGGTGCCGTCGGTGACGTACTCGGCGGCGTGGTCGAAGATGACCGCGGCCCGGTAGATCGCGAGTGGGCCGGAGGTGGGGGCGACGGCGCCGACGAGGGAGCGGGCGCGGCGGGCGATGAGGTTGCCGAGGTTGAGCTCGAGGTCGACCAGCCGGGTGAGCAGGTTGTCGGTGCGGTTGCGCACGATGCAGGCGCCGGTGGCGGCGTGGATGCGGGGGTCGGACATGGCGCGCAGCAGCTGCTCGATGCCGTCGGGGGCGACGACGGAGTCGCTGTCGACGGTGACGATGTAGTCGGCGTGCTTGCGGCCGGTGAGGCCGGCGATCTGGGCGTGCCGCTTGCCGGCGTTGTGCTGCCGCAGCCACGTGACGCGCGGGTCGTGGATCGTCGGTTCGACGGGGGTGTCGGAGCCGTCGTCGACGACGATGATCTCGTGCACGGGCACGGTCTGCAGTAGCAGCGACCGCACGCACGCCTCGAGCAGGGCGGGGTCCTCGTTGTAGGCGGGGACGATGACGACGACCCGGCCGGCCGCGACGGGCAGGTGGGTGAACCGGCGCCGCCGCGCGCTGGCGGCGAGCATCCAGATGAGCATGCCGGCGACGGTGAGGTAGAAGACGGTGGCGAAGTTCAAGCGCGGGGCTGCGAACCAGGCCTGCTGGTGGAAGGCGAGGACCGTGGCGGCCGCCAGGATGGCGACCGCCCAGCCCCCGGCCTTACGCCCGGCCACGGCTCCTTCTCGTGAGCCGCGTCGCGGTGATGCCGATGACGACCAGCGCGACGCCGATCGCCAGCACCCACGACAGTCCGGTCGCGCCGCCGGCGACGGCGACTCCGGCGCCCGTGGTGGGCAGTGCCCCCTCGTACATGGATCTTCCTTTCTTCTGGTTCGCCCGCCCCCGGGTGGGGCGGGACGCTGTGGTGGTGTGCGTCTACAGGACGTTGACGGCGGCGGTGAGCCGCTCGGGTGCGACGTAGGTGTAGACCTGGGTGGTGTTGAGCGAGGCGTGGCCGAGCAGTTCCTGGACCTCGCGGATGTCGCGGCCGCGGGCGAGCAGCTCGGTGGCGAACCGGTGCCGCATGGAGTGCCCGCGGCGCCCGCCGAGGGCCTGCTTGGCGATGTGGCCGATGGAGGACGGGTTGAGGTGCCGGCCGCGGCGGCCGGGGAACAGCCACCTGCGGATCGCGTCGGGGTCGCTGGTGCCGTAGCGCCAGCCGGTGCCGGCGTGGCCGGCCTGCCGGCGCGCCCATTCGGCGACCAGCGCGTCGGCCAGTCGCGGGTGCACCGGGACGTCGCGGTACTTGCCGCCCTTGCCGTGGATCCGGATGAACACCGGCCACATCACCGTCTTGCCGGTGGCGTCGTCGACGACCGGGCGGCCGGCGTCGTCGGTGACGGGCTTCCAGTTCAGCCAGGTCCACTCCGAGCGGGCGATCTCGCCGCGGCGCATGCCGCCGTAGCCGGCCATCAGCAGGATCAGCTCGACCCGGTCGGTGGCGTCGTCCAGGCCGTCGGCGAGCACCGCCTCGCTGACCGGGTCGGGCAGCCGGCGCGGGACGCTGATGCGTTCCAGCGCGGCGGTGGGGTCGCTCTTGCAGCGGCCCTTCGCGTACGCCCAGCGGTAGAAGCCGCGCAGTGCGGACTGGTGGCTCGACGTGGTCGAGGCGGTCCACTCGTACAGGGCGAGCCAGGCGACGACGTCGTCCTCGCTGATCCGCCACGGGTGGGTGCTGATGTGGTCCGCGGCGAACCGGCGTAGTTGGGAGCGCCGCACGAGGATCGTGTTAGTGCTGCGCTTGGCCGCCCTGAGCACCAGCGTGTAGTCGTCGATGGCTGACCGCCATGCGGCGGCCTTGGTCCGCGCGAACACATCGCCCCCCCGGGGATGCCCTGCATCGTTGCTAGGGACAACCATCGGGTCGATGTTACGTAAAGTCACGGTTTCGTGACTTTCCGTGACGAACCTGAAATCGGTTCGATACCGGGCAGGGCCGGAATGTCGCGGTAGAACGCGCGCCGCTGGACCGGCGTCAGCGTGGTGCGCAGGCGGGCCAGCTCACGGGTGCCGGGCGGCCGGCCGGAGTGCGCCGCGGCCGCGTCGAGGGCGATCACCGTGGCCGCTGAAGCGACTAACGACTCGGTATCGGTGTCGCGGGACGTCCCGGGCTATTCGCATTTATGCAGCTAATCGGTCGTTATCGCGTGAGCGCGCCTACTGTGCCAGGGAATCGCCCGGCGTCGCAGCCGGTTACGGGAACTGTGATGTCGGGCACGCGCGGACCGCGCAGGGTGATGATGCTGAGCGTCCACACCTCCCCGCTCGACCAGCCCGGCGGCGGCAACGCCGGCGGCATGAACGTGTACGTCGTCGAGCTCGCGCGCCGGCTGGCCGGGCTCGGCGTCGAGGTCGAAGTGTTCACCCGCGCGACGTCGTCCGGCCAGCCGCCGGTGGTCGAGACCGCGCCGGGCGTCCTGGTGCGCCACGTCGCCGCCGGCCCGTACGAGCTGCTGCCGGTCGCCGAGGTGCCGGCGCAGCTGTGCGCGTTCACGTCCGGCGTGCTGCGCGCCGAGGCGAGGCGTCCGCCCGGCTGGTACGACCTCGTCCACTCGCACTACTGGCTCTCCGGCCACGTCGGCTGGCTGGCCACCAGCCGCTGGGGCGTCCCGCTGGTGCACTCGATGCACACGATGTCCAAGGTGAAGAACCTCGCGCTGGCCGACGGCGAGAGCCCCGAGCCGCGCGAGCGCGAGCTGGGCGAAGAGCAGGTCGTCGCGGCCGCCGACCTGCTGGTGGCCAGCACTGACGACGAGGCCGCCCAGCTGGCCGGCCTGTACGGCGCCGACCCCGCCAGGGTCGCGACGGTCCCGCCGGGCGTCGACCTCGACGTGTTCGCGCCCGGCCCGGCCGCCGCCGCCCGGGCCCGGCTGGGGCTGCCGCGCGACGCCGTCGTGCTGCTGTTCGCCGGGCGCATCCAGCCGCTCAAGGCGCCGGACGTGCTGGTGCGGGCGGCGTCGCTGCTGCTGGCCCGCGACCCGGCGCTACGCGAGCGGCTGGTCGTGGCCGTGGTCGGCGGGCCGTCCGGGTCGGGTCTGGCCGAGCCGCACGCCCTCACGCGCCTCGCGCATACGCTGGACGTGTCGGACGTCGTCCGGTTCGAGCCGCCGGTCGGGCAGCTCGCCCTGGCCGACTGGTACCGCGCTGCCGACCTCACCGCCGTCCCGTCCTACAGCGAGTCCTTCGGGCTGGTGGCGCTGGAGTCGCAGGCCTGCGGGACGCCGGTCGTGGCGGCCGCGGTGGGCGGGCTGCGCACCGCCGTCGCCCACGACGTGTCCGGCCTGCTGGTCGACGGCCACGACCCGGCCGACTGGGCCGACGCCGTCGCGGGGCTGATCGGCGACCCGGACCGGCTGCGACGGCTCGGCACCGGCGCGGTGACGCATGCGGCGGAGTTCGGCTGGGACGCCACGGCGACTCGTATGCTCGACGTCTACGCGCGAGCCATGGAACGGCGGCAGGTGATGACGGCATGACGACCGACGAGGGTCCGGCCGCGGTCGTCCGCGCCTACCTCGGCGAGTCCGGGCAGCCGTGGGACGAGCCCGCGCCCGGCGAGTTCGCCGTCGAGCTGCCCGGCGAGCGCAAGCTGAAGACGTCGTGCAGCCTCGCCGTCCGCGACCACAGCCTGGTCGTCAACGCGTTCGTCGCCCGCAAACCCGACGAGAACCACGAGGCCGTCTACCGCTGGCTGCTCGAGCGCAACGCCCGGCTGTCCGGCATCGCGTTCGCCGTCGACCATGCCGGCGACGTCTACCTGGTCGGCCGGCTGCCGCTGCACGCCGTCACCGCCGACGAGATCGACCGCCTGCTCGGCATCGTGCTCGCCACCGCCGACTCCTCGTTCAACACCATCCTGGAGCTCGGCTTCGCCTCGTCCATCCGGCGCGAGTGGGAGTGGCGGCTCGCCCGCGGCGAGTCCACCCGCAACCTGGCCGCCTTCGAACACCTGCGCCCGGCCCCGTAGGCTGTGCGCCATGACGTATCGCCTGGTCCTGCTCCGTCACGGCGAGAGCGAGTGGAACGCGAAGAACCTGTTCACCGGGTGGGTCGACGTCGACCTCACCGCGAACGGCGAGTCCGAGGCGCGGCGCGGCGGCGAGTTGCTGAAGGCGCGCGGCGTGCTGCCCGACGTCCTGCACACCAGCGTGCTGCGCCGGGCCATCCGCACCGCCAACATCACCCTCGACGTCGCCGACCGGCACTGGGTCCCCGTGCGCCGGCACTGGCGGCTCAACGAGCGCCACTACGGCGCGCTGCAGGGCAAGGACAAGAAGCAGACGCTGGCCGAGTTCGGCGAAGAGCAGTTCATGCTCTGGCGCCGCTCGTACGACACCCCGCCGCCGCCCATCGACCCGGGCGACGAGTTCGCCCAGACCGGCGACCCCCGCTACGCCGACCTGCCGCCCGAGCTGCTGCCGGCCACCGAGTGCCTGAAGGACGTGCTCGGCCGGTTCCTGCCGTACTGGTACGACGCCATCGTGCCCGACCTGCGCCTCGGCCAGACCGTCGCCGTCGTCGCACACGGCAACTCGCTGCGGGCGCTGGTCAAGCACCTCGACGGCATCTCCGACGACGCCATCGCCGGGCTGAACATCCCCACCGGCGTGCCGCTGTACTACGAGCTGGACGAGTCGCTGCGCCCGGTCACCGCGGGCGGCGAGTACCTCGACCCCGACGCCGCCGCGGCGGCCATCGAGGCGGTCAAGAACCAGGGTCGCTGACCAGCCGCTCACCCACCTCCTCGAGGGCGTCACCAGGCAGGTCCTGGTGGCGCCCTTCGCCGTCAGACGTAGGACGAGTTGCCGTTCGCTGCGCTGATTGCTGGCCCACCCCTGGACACGCGTGCGCGACGACTGGTAGAACGCTGGCTAGACATCGGATGTTTTCCGCCGATGTGACTGGGAGCGCACCAGGCTCGACAGCAGGAGGTCTCGACGATGAGGACCACGACGGCCGGCCGGGTCGCGATCGCGTTGGCGGCGGCGGGCCTGGTGCTCGCCGCGTGCAGTGACGACGGCGGCTCGACCAGCACGGACGGATCGGGCGACGACGGCGGCGGGGGCGGCCCGATCGCCCTCGACCTGCCCCGCTCCGACTCCGACTTCTGGAACTCCTACGCCAGCTATGTCCCGCAGTTCGCCGACGAGCTGGGCATCGACCTGATGGAGCCGACGAACTCGCAGAACGACGTTGCCGCGCTGGTGGCGAACGTGCAGGCGGTGACCAGCCAGGGCGCCGAGGCGGTCGTCATGGCGCCACAGGACACCGGCGCCATCGCGTCGACCATCGAGCAGCTGAACAACGACGGCATCCCGGTCGTCACCGTCGACACTCGGCCCGACGAGGGCGACGTGTTCATGGTGGTCCGCGCCGACAACCGCGCCTACGGCGAGCAGGCCTGCCAGTTCCTCGGCGAGCAGCTCGGCGGCACCGGCAAGGTGGTCGAGTTCCAGGGCTCGCTGTCGTCGGTGAACGGCCGCGACCGGTCCGAGGCGTTCGCCGAGTGCATGGCCGCGAACTTCCCCGACATCGAGGTGTTCGAGGAGCCGACGGAGTGGGAGGGCGCGGCCGCCGCGGCGGCGCTGCAGACCCGGCTCACCCAGCACCCCGACATCAACGGCATCTACATGCAGGCCGGTGGCGTGTTCCTGGCGCCGACCCTGCAGGTGCTGCGCGACCAGGGCAAGCTGCTGCCGCCGGACGACCCGAACCACATCGTCATCGTGTCCAACGACGGCATCCCGCAGGAGTACGAGGCGATCCGCGAGGGCCACATCGACGCGACGGTGTCGCAACCGGCCGACCTCTACGCGCAGTACGCGCTGTTCTACGCGCAGGCCGCGCTCGAGGGCGAGACGTTCGAGCCCGGCCCGACCGACCATGACAGCACCATCGTCGAGGTCCGGCCCGGCGTCCTCGAGGACCAGCTACCGGCCCCGCTGGTGACCATCGACAACGTCGACGACCCCGAGCTCTGGGGCAACCAGATCAACCAATGACGACGGACACCCCTGCGGTCGCGGAGGCGCGCGGCCTGGTCAAGCGGTACGGAGCGACCACCGCTCTGGACGGCGCCGGCATCGTCGTGGCGCCCGGCGAGATCCACGGTCTCGTCGGGCGCAACGGCGCGGGCAAGTCGACGCTGGTCTCGATGCTCACCGGGCTGCAGGCGCCGGACGAGGGCGAGCTGCGGCTCGGCGGGCGGCCCGCGCCGGCGCTGTCCGACCGCGACGCCTGGCGCGAGGCGGTCGCCTGCGTCTACCAGAAGTCGACGATCATCCTCGACCTCAGCGTCGCGGAGAACCTGTTCCTCGACCGCCAGAGCGAGCGCGGCCGGCCGATCCGCTGGCCGGCGCTGCGCCGGCGCGCCGCCGAGGTGCTGGAGCGCTGGGACGTCGACGTCGACCCGGCGGTGCACGCGCGGGACCTGTCGGTCGAGACGCGGCAGCTGGTCGAGATCGCGCGGTCGCTGTCGTTCGGCGCCCGGTTCGTCATCCTCGACGAGCCGACGGCGCAGCTGGACGGCCCGGCGGTGGAGCGGCTGTTCGATCGCATCCGCGCGCTGCAAGCCCAGGGCGTGACGTTCCTGATGATCTCCCACCACCTGGAGGAGGTCTTCGACCTCTGCCACACGGTGACGGTGTACCGCGACGCGAAACACGTGCTGACCACGCCGGTCGCCGACATCACCCACCGCGGGCTGGTCGACGCGATGACGGGACAGGCGGCGGCCGGGTCGACGGCGCGCGAGGCCCGCCCGCCGCTGCCCGAGACCGCCGGCGACAGCCTCGTGGTGCGCGGTCTCACCGTCGACGGGCACTGCCGCGACGTCGACCTCACCGTCCGGGCCGGCGAGGTGATCGGCCTGACCGGCATCGGCGGCAGCGGCAAGACGCCGGTGGCCGAGGTGGTCGCCGGCCTGCGCACGCCGTCGGCCGGCACCGTCGAGGTCACCGGCCGGCGGCCGAAGCCGGGCAGCGTCCCGGCGGCGCTGCGGGCCGGCGTGGGCTACGTCCCGCAGGACCGCCACCGCGAGGGGCTGGTGCCGCTGCTGTCGGTGGCCGAGAACGCCAGCCTCACCATCGGCGACCGCCTCGGCCGGTTCGGCTGGATCGATGCCCGCCGGCGCCGCAAGTTCGCCGAGCGGATGATCGGCGACCTGGACATCAAGACCGACGGGCCGGAGCAGCCGGTCGCGGGGCTGTCGGGCGGCAACGCGCAGAAGGTCGTCATGGCCCGCGCGCTGGCCACCGACCCGCGGGTGCTGGTGCTGGTCAACCCGACCGCCGGCGTCGACGTCCGGGCGAAGGAGTCGCTGCTGGCCACCGTCGACGCGGCGGCGCGGGCCGGCACCGCCGTGCTGCTGGTCTCCGACGAGCTGGAGGACCTGCGGGTCTGCGACCGGGTCGTCGTGATGTTCCGCGGCCGCGTCAGCACCGAGCTGCCGCGCGGCTGGACCGACCACGAGATGGTCGCCGCAACGGAAGGGGTCGCACCGTGACCGAGACCACCGTCGCCACCGAGCGGCCCGGCGGCCCCGGCGGGCGGATGCCGCGCCGCCCGTCGCTGCGCTTCGCCCGGCTGCGCGACCTCGCGCTGCTGCCGGCCATCGTCGTGCTGCTCGTCATCGGGGCGCTCGTCGACCCCGTCTTCTTCACCAGCGGCAACCTCATCAACGTGCTGCAGCAGCAGACCGAGCTGTCGCTGCTGGTGCTGGCCGAGGTGCTCATCCTCATCACCGGCCGGCTGGACCTGTCGCTGGAGTCGACCGTCGGGCTGGCACCGGCCATCGCGATCGCGCTGGTCATCCCGGTGGCCAGCAACGGGCTGGGCACCGACCTGCCGGCCTGGACGGCGGTGCCGCTGTGCCTGCTGGCCGGCGTGCTGATCGGCTGCTTCAACGGCCTGCTGGTGGTCCGGTTCGGGCTGTCCGCGTTCATCGTCACGCTCGGCATGCTGATCGTGCTGCGCGGGCTGCAGATCGGCATCACCGAGGGGCAGAACCTGTTCGACATCCCCGAGTCGTTCACCTACCTCGGCTCGACCCGCTGGCTGGGTCTGCCCGCGTCGGTGTGGATCTGCGCGGTCGCGTTCGCCCTCGGCATGGTCGTCCTGGGCTCGTTCCGGGCCGGCCGTGCGCTGTACGCGGTCGGCGGCAACGAGGACGCCGCGCGGGCCGGCGGCATCCGCGTCGGCCGGGTCGTGTGGGGCGCCCTGATCGCGGCCAGCACCCTGGCGGCGCTGGCTGGCGTCCTGATGACCGGCCGGCTCGGCTCGGTCGCGGCGGCGCAGGGCGAGGGGATGATCTTCACCGTGTTCGCCGCGGCAGTCATCGGAGGGGTGGCGCTGTCCGGCGGCAAGGGGACGGTGTTCGGCGCGCTCTGCGGCGTGCTGGTGCTCGGCCTGGTGACGAACATACTCACCCTCGGCGGCGTGTCGGCGCAGTGGATCCAGGCCATCTACGGCGGCATCATCCTCGCCGCGCTGGTGCTGGCCCGGCTCACGACCGGCCGCGCCCAAGATTGACCAGCCATCGGACCAATTGTCACTCCATGTCTTGATTCGAACGACAACAGCCCGATACACTCCAGATACATCCGATGTATCTGTCCCTGGGGTGAGCCACATGCGCAGAGCCATCGTCACCACCGCCGCCACTCTCGCCGTCATCGCGTCCGCCGTCGCGGCGCCGGCCGGCGCCGAGGACGTCCCGGACTACGAGCCGACGCCGGAGTCGCTGAACCAGCACGACGCGCCGGAGTGGTTCGAGGACGCCAAGCTCGGCTTCTTCATCCACTGGGGGCCGTACTCGGTGCCGGCGTACGCGCCGCCGACCGGCGGCCACGCCTACGCCGAGTGGTACTGGCCCGAACTGGTCCGCGACGGCAGCCCGACGCAGGACCGTCACGCCGAGGTGTACGGGCAGGACGTGCCGTACGACCAGTTCATCGCGGACTGGCAGGCCGAGGAGTTCGACCCGCGGGCCTGGCTGGACCTGTTCGTCGATGGCGGCGCGAAGTACTTCGTGTTCGTCAGCAAGCACCACGACGGTGTCGCGCTGTGGGACACCGACACGACCGACCGCGACACCGTCGCGCTCGGGCCGGGCCAGGACTTCGCCGCCGAACTGTTCGAGGCGGCCGAGGACTACCCGCTGAAGACCGGCTTCTACTACTCGATGCCCGAGTGGTACCACCCGGTCGGCGGCTGGTACGCCAACGGCCCCACCAACCCGTACACCGGCGCTCCGGTGCCCTACACCGGCTACACGCCGGTCGACGACTACGTCATGGACCACCAGTACCCGCAGATGCTGGAGCTGGTCGACCGGTTCGACCCGGACATCATGTGGTGCGACATCGGCGGGCCGAACAACAGCAACGAGTTCATGGCCTACTACTTCAACCAGGCGAAGAACCGCGACGAGCCGAAAGAGGTCACCGTCAACAACCGGTGCGGCAACGGCGTGCACGACTTCACGACGCCGGAGTACGCCGTCGAGCCCGACATCAACCCGGACAAGTGGGAGGCCACGCGTGGCATCGGCCGGTCGTTCGGGTTCAACGCCGAGGAAGGCCCCGAGGACCACCTCAGCCCGGACGAGCTGATCGACAGCTTCGCCGACATCGTCAGCAAGAACGGCAACCTGCTGCTGAACATGGGGCCGCGGGCCGACGGCACGATCCCCGAGGTGCAGGCCGAGCGGGTCCGCGCGCTCGGCGACTGGCTGGAGATCAACGGCGAGGCGATCTACGGCACGACGTACTGGAATCACGCGGATGACGAGAACAGCAACGTCCCGGTCCGGTACACGATGAACGACGGCACGCTCTACGCCACCGCGCTGGAGTGGCCCGGCACGGACCTGACGCTCTCCGGCGACCTGCCGCTGGTGGACAACAGCACGATCACGCTGCTGGGCTCCGACGGCGACGCGCTGGCCTGGGAGCGCACCGGCGACGGCGTCACCGTCACCATGCCGGACGAGGGCGCCGCGGCGACGGCCAGCGAGCACGCGTACACGTTCAAGATCGAGACGCGGGGCGTGCCGACGCTGCTGCGCACCGATCTCACCGTCGCCGACGCCACCGAGCTCGGCGCGCCGGTCTCGGCCGGCGTGACGCTGACCAACCCGTCGGACGAGACCGCGGTGGGTGGGCGGGTGACGCTCGACGTGCCGGACGGGTGGACGGTGACGCCGCGGCAGGCGGTCGTCCCGCGGCTGGCCGCCGGCGAGTCGCGCACCGTCGAGCTGCAGGTGGCCCCGGCCGCCGACGCCGAGCCCGGCCGGTACGACATCGGCGCGCAGGTGCGCTCCGGCCGGCTGACGTACGAGCTGGACGGGTCGGTGCTCACCGGGTTCGAGGAGATCGCCCAGGGCAAGCCGGTGGCGCAGAAGAGCCTGTACCAGGGCACCGACGGGCAGCCGGAGCGGGCGGTCGACGGCAACACCGACGGCAGCTGGTGGAACAGCTCGGTCACGCACACCGCCGAGCCGGAGAGTGAGGCGTGGTGGCAGGTCGACCTCGGCGCGAGCCGGCAGCTCGGCGAGATCGCGCTGTGGAACCGGACCGACTGCTGCTCGGACCGGCTCAGCGACTACTACGTGTTCGTGTCCGAGCAGCCGTTCGCGCACGACTCCGTCGCCGAGACGCTGGCCCAGCCCGGCGTCCAAGCGTTCCACCAGGAGGCGGCGGCCGGCCGGCCCACCCGCCTTCCCGTCGACGTGACCGGCCGGTACGTCCGCGTCCAGCTCACTTCCGGCAGCAACCCGTTGTCGCTGGCGGAGGTCCAGGTGTTCGGCCGTCCGCCGAGCTGAGCCGCGTATAGTCCGACCAGGTTCGCAAGGGGGAACGACCGCATGGCTGTGACTGACGTCGCCATCGAGAAGATCAAGCAGATGATCGTCAGCGGGGAGCTGAGCCCCGGCGACCGGCTGCCGCGCGAGGCCGACCTCGCCGAGCGGCTGGGGCTGTCGCGCAGCTCCCTGCGCGAGGCGGTGCGGGCGTTGTCACTGATCCATGTGCTCGACGTGCGGCAGGGCGACGGGACCTACGTCACCAGCCTGTCGCCCAACCTGCTGCTCGACGCGATGGCGTTCGTCGTCGACTTCCACCGCGACGACACGGTCCTGCACTTCCTCGAGGTACGCCGCATCATCGAGCCGGCCGCCGCGGCCATGGCGGCCGTGCAGATGAGCGACGACGCCATCGCGAAGCTGGAACAGATCATGGCGCCGCTGGGCCCGGACACGGGGGTCGAGGAGCTGGTCACCAGCGACCTGGAGTTCCACCGGCTGATCGCCGAGGGCTCCGGCAACCCGGTGCTCTGCTCGCTCGTCGAGAGCCTGTCCGGGCCCACGCACCGGGCCCGGGTCTGGCGCGGCCTGACCCAGGAGGCGGCGGTGGCCCGGACGCTGGCCGAGCACCGGTCCATCGTCGACGCGATCAGGGCGCGCCAGCCCGACATCGCCCGGTCGTGGGCGACGGTGCACGTCGCCGGCGTGGAGCAGTGGCTGCGCGAGGCCCTCACCCCGGCCGAGGGCGACCCGGCCGAGCTCTAGCGCTAGGAGCGAGTCAGTGGCCGGCGGTGCTGTCGGCCCATTCGATCTCGCCGGTCACCAGGTAACGCACGTTCGTGGCGATGTGCACGGCGTGGTCGGCGAACCGCTCGTAGTAGCGGCCGAGCAGCGCGATATCGACGGCCGCCTCGACGCCGCGGTCCCACTCGTCGTCGAGCAGCACATGGAACAGCGACCGGTGCAGGTGATCCATCTCGTTGTCGTCCTGGGCCAGCTCCGCGGCGGCGTCGAGGTCGCGAGTGCGCAGGCACTCGACGGCCTTGGCCGACATCTCGGTGGCGGCCTTGCCCATGGCGGCGAACGTCTCGCGCAGCTCCTCGGGCACGGCGTGGTCGGGGTAGCGCATACGCGCGACCTTGGCGACGTGGACGGCGAGGTCGCCCATGCGCTCGGCGTCGGACGTGGTGCGCAGGGCGGACGTGACGATGCGCAGCTCGGAGGCGACCGGGCCCTGGGTGGCCATCAGCTCCAGCACCTGCTCGTCGATCTCGAGGTGGTCGCGGTTGATGCTGGAGTCCGACGCCATGGCCTGCTCGGCGGCGTCGAGGTCGGCCTCGAGCAGCGCCTTGGTGGCCAGCCCCATCAGCTCACCGGTCTTGCGGATCATCCCGATCAGCCGGCCGTTGACCTCGTCGAGCTGCTCGTGATACGCCTCGCGCATTGGCTTCGTCATCCTGTCGTCCTGGGTGGTAGGCAGGTGGCTCCCCGTCCGATCAGCGTAGGTGCAATTGATGGACGGGCAGCGCCGGAAGGTGAATGGGCCGCGAAGTCTCGGTGAACACGGGCCCGAAACTGCGGCGTGAAGTGTCTTGAAGTGGAGATGAACTCCGCTGTGGCACATACCATCGGTGGATGTGGATGCCGTGACAGCCGGAGCGCTGGCCGCGTGTGTCGGCGCAGCGGTCGGCCTCGCGGCGGGTCTGGCGTTCAAGGCCAGTGAGCGCGCGCAGCACCCGCCTGAGCCGCCACGCACGTCCCGCGTCCCCGAAGGCGTCGACGAGGTGCTCTCGGTGCTGCGCTCCAGCGCCATCGTCCTCGACAGCGCCCTCGACGTCGTCAAGGCCAGCCCGTCCGCGTACGCGTTCGGTCTGGTCCGGCACGACCGTGTCGCCGTGCCCGAGCTGGTCGAGCTGACCGAGCGGGTCCGCCGCGACGGCCAGATCCGCGAGGTCCAGCTGGAGATCCCGCGCTCGCGCGACACCACCCAGACGCTGTACGTGTCGGCCCGGGTCGCGCCGCTCAACAGCAAGCTGCTGCTGGCGCTGGTCGAGGACCGCACCCACGAGATCCGCGTCGACGAGGTCCGCCGCGACTTCGTCGCCAACGTGTCGCACGAGCTGAAGACCCCGGTGGGCGCGCTGCTGCTGCTCGCCGAGGCGGTCGAGGACGCCAAGGACGACCCCGAGGCCGTGCAGCGCTTCGCCGAGCGCATGCAGCGAGAGGGCGCCCGGCTCACCCGGCTCGTGCAGGAGATCATCGACCTCTCCCGGCTGCAGTACGACGACCCCGTCGCGTCGCCCGAGTCCGTCGACGTCGACAGCGTCGTCGAGGCCGCCCTCGACCGCAGCCGGGTCGAGGCCGAGAAGCACAAGATCCGGCTCACGGCCGGCGGCACACCGGGGCTGCAGGTCCTGGGCAACGTCGAGCAACTGGTCATCGCACTGGGCAACCTCGTCGAGAACGCGGTGAACTACAGTCCCCCCAATACCCGCGTTGCCGTCGGAGTACGCCGTCGCGACGACCTCGTCGAGGTCAGCGTCACCGACCAGGGGTTCGGCATCGTTGAGAGCGAGCTGGACCGCATCTTCGAGCGGTTCTACCGCGTCGATCCCGCCCGTTCCCGGGCCACCGGTGGTACCGGCCTGGGACTGTCCATCGTCAAGCACATCGCCGCCAGCCATGGCGGCGAGGTAGGCGTGTGGAGCGTTCAGGGAGCAGGGTCCACCTTCACCCTGCGACTGCCGCTGCACCCGCAGCGAACCGGGCAACCGTCCGCGTTCGAGACGCCAGTTGGTAAGGAGACGCCGTGACCCGCGTGCTCGTCGTCGAGGATGAGGATTCGTTCAGCGACGCCCTGTCGTACATGCTCCGGAAGGAGGGCTTCGAGGTCGCCGTCTCCGTGACCGGCGACGACGCTCTCGACGAGTTCGACCGGGGCGGAGCGGACCTCGTACTGCTCGACCTCATGCTGCCGGGCCTGTCCGGGACCGAGGTGTGCCGCCAGCTGCGGCAGCGCTCCAACGTCCCGGTCATCATGCTGACCGCCAAGGACTCCGAGGTCGACAAGGTCGTCGGCCTGGAACTGGGCGCCGACGACTACGTCACCAAGCCGTTCTCGTCGCGCGAGCTGGTCGCCCGCATCCGGGCGGTGCTGCGCCGCGGCACCGAGCCCACTGAGGCCAGCCAGGCAGTGCTCGGCGCCGGCCCGGTCCGCATGGACGTCGACCGCCACGTGGTCACCGTCAACGGCAGCACCGTCCGGCTGCCGCTCAAGGAGTTCGAGCTGCTCGAGCTGCTGCTGCGCAACGCCGGCCGGGTGCTGACCCGCGCCCAGCTGATCGACCGCATCTGGGGCGCCGACTACGTGGGCGACACCAAGACGCTGGACGTCCACGTGAAACGTCTGCGGGCCAAGATCGAGCCCGACCCCGCGGCGCCGACCTACCTGCTGACCGTCCGCGGCCTCGGCTACAAGTTGGAGGCCTAGGGTGCGTCGCCCAGCGGCACGACGTACGAGTCGACCTGCGCGATCAGCCCGTCGCGGAACGTGAACAGGTCGCTGTAGACGAACCGGAACGGCCCGTGCTCGCGGTGCCGTCCGGCGCCCGTGCCGGTCACGACGACGACGTCGCCGGCCTCGACCGTCCGCTCGACGCTCAGTTCGGGGCTGCCCTCGAACGCCGGGTTCTCGATCTCGTCGTCGAACTCGGCCTTGCCGCGCGTCGTGCGGTGGCCGTGGACGTGCCACACGACGTCGTCGGTGAGGCAGCCGAGGATCGAGGCGTGGTCACTGTGGCGGAAGCCGTCCATGTAGCGGTGGACGAGTTGCTGGCGGGTGGTCATGGGGCACTCCCGGTGTCGGTCAGGACTGTGGCGAGCCGGTCGAGGATCGCGGCCAGTCCGGTGCGGGCCTGTTCGGTCCGCAGCTCCGGCGGCAGCCGCCGCTGGTGCACGACGACCGTCGTACCGCTGCCGGCCGGCTCGAGGCGGATCTCGGTCGTGAGGCCGGTGCGCGGCTCGGTCAGGACGAGCCGGGCCGGCGGCTCGACGGCCTCGTAGCGGAACCGCAGCCGGCGCACGGCGCCGTCGGGGCCGCGGGTCTCCAGCTCGAACGTCCCGCCGACCCGGAGGTCGACCGTCACCGAGCCGGGCGCGACGGTGGCGTGGTCGCCGCCCCAGAACGCGGCCAGGTGCGCGGGCGTGGTGAACGCCGCCCACACCAGCGCGGGCTCGGCGTCGACGTGGCGCGTGGCGATCAGTTGATCGCCGTCGAGGGTGACGTGCGCCGTCACGGCTCGCGCACCTTCGCAAGGTGATCTTCGAGGCTGTCGAGCCGCGACTCCCACTCGCGCTGCTGCTCGCCGATCCAGCCGGCCAGCTCTCGCAGCCGCTCCGCGTCGAGGCGGCACGGGCGCCGCTGGCCGTCGACCCGTTGCTGGATCAGCCCGCAGCGCCGGAGGATGCCGACGTGCCGCGAGACGGCCTGGTGGGTGAGGTCGAACGGCTCGGCCAGCTCGCCGACGGTCGCCTCGCCGCGGGCGAGCCGGCTGATGATCGCCCGGCGGGTGGGGTCGCCGAGCGCGGCGAAGGCGGCGTCGAGGGCAAGCGTCACAGCCTCGAGACTATGCGCAACGAATCCCTTGTGCAAGGAACTCGTTGCAGATGCGTGCCCTTCAGAGTCGGCTGAAGCCGGTCACTCCGACGGCGTCTCGGTGCCGGTCGGCGCCTCAGTGGGCTCATCGGTGGGCTGGTCCGTCGCGTCGCCGGTGGGCTCGTCGCCCGGCTCCTCCGTCTCGCGGACGGGCTCGGCCGGCAGCGCCTCGGCGTAGGCGCCCTCGGCGGGCCGCACGAGCGCGTGGACGGTGGTGCGCGGCGCGCTGTCGAAGCGGAACTCGACGGTGACCGTGTGCCCCGGGTCGGCCTCGACATCGAAGCCGTCGACGCGGTCGGCGTCGGGGCCGAGGTCGGCGACGCCGCTGACGGGCAGCTGGACCGGGCCGTCGGCGAGGTCGGCGGTGACGTCGCCGATGATCACCTCGACCAGCTCGTCGTCGCTGCCGCCGCGGTTGGTCAGGGTGGCGATGACGGTGGCCGTGCCGCCGCCGTCGGAGACGACCTGGACGTTGCGCAGGCCGATGTCGCCGGCGTCGGCGTTGACGCCGTTGTCTGCCGAGTACCACCGCTGGGTCTGCTCGTGGATGCTGCAGCCGGCCACGCCCATGACCAGGACGGGGGCGGCGGCGAGAACCAGACGCCGGACAGCAACCTTCACCACGTGCTCCTCGGAAAGCGGGCTCACACTGGACAGACCGCGGACCAGCGTACCGGCGCCATCTCGATGCCTGGTCACCGGCACCCGCTCTCACCAGGTGGGACGGCAAGATCGATGACCTTGCAAAGGGGTGAAACGGACACTACGGATGGGCCGCCGACCCTGTATGACGAGTGACCGCAGCACGCCGAATGGCGATTTGTCAACCCCCATCACTGGCGCTGACCAGCACAAACGCTTATCCGAGTCATGAAAATCGTGCTATCATCGGTGGGGGAAAGGGGACAGGAACACATGACTTTCAAGGTCGGCGAAACGGTTGTCTACCCCCATCACGGGGCCGCGCTCATCGAGGCGATCGAGTCCCGGGTCATCAAAGGAGAGGAACGTCAGTACCTCGTCCTGAAGGTTACGCAAGGTGACCTGACCGTTCGCGTTCCAGCTGACAACGTCGACCTCGTCGGCGTACGCGACGTCGTCAACCAGGAAGGGCTCGATCGCGTCTTCGAGGTGCTGCGGCTGCCGCACACCGAAGAGCCCACCAACTGGTCACGCCGGTACAAGGCAAACCTCGAGAAGCTGGCGTCCGGTGATGTCATCAAGGTCGCCGAGGTCGTCCGCGATCTCTGGCGGCGCGAGCGCGACCGCGGGCTGTCCGCGGGCGAGAAGCGCATGCTGGCCAAGGCCCGCCAGGTGCTCGTCTCCGAGCTCGCTCTGGCCGAGAACACCAACGAGGACAAGGCCGAAACACTGCTCGACGAGGTCCTCGCGGGCTGACACGCGCGCGTCGAACGGGGCATGATCCCGTCGTGAGCGTTGCGTGCATCGTGGTCGCCGCCGGTCGTGGTGAGCGGCTGGGCGAAAGTCGCCCGAAGGCGTTCGTCGACCTCGGCGGACGTCCCCTGGTCTGGCATGCCTTGCGGGCCGCCTCCGGCGCCGCCCGGGTGACGCACGTCGTCGTGGTGGCGCCGGACGGCCTGGAGGGTGATCCCGCCCTGGCCGGCGCGGTCGCCGTCGTGCCCGGCGGCGCCACCCGGCAGCACTCGGTCGCGAACGGGCTGGCCGTGCTGCCCGACGACACCGAGGTCGTGCTGGTGCACGACGCCGCGCGCTGCCTGGCGCCGTCCGAGCTGTTCGACGCCGTCGCCGCCGACGTGCTGGCCGGGCACGACGCCGTCATCCCGGGCCTGCCGGTCGTCGACACCCTCAAGGTGGTCGACGACGCCGGCCTGGTCACGGCGACCCCCGAGCGCGCCGCGCTGCGCGCCGTCCAGACGCCGCAGGGCTTCGACCGCGACGTGCTGGAGCGGGCACACTCCGCCGCCGTCGAACGCGGCGACACCGACGCACCCGACGACGCCGCGCTGGTCGAGCGCATCGGCCTGCCCGTCCACGTCGTCACCGGCCACGCCGACGCCTTCAAGGTCACCCGGCCGCAGGACCTGCTGCTCGCCGAGACCGTGCTGGCCCGGCGGGCGGCCGCCGTATGACCACGCCGGCGCCGCGGGTCGGGCTGGGCATCGACGTCCACCGGCTGGAGCTCGGCCGCCCGTGCTGGGTGGCCGGGCTGCACTGGCCGGACGAACCGGCTGGGCCGGTCGGCCACTCCGACGGCGACGTCGCCGCACACGCCGTCTGCGACGCACTGCTGTCCGCGGCCGGCCTGGGTGATCTCGGCGCGGTCTTCGGCACCGACCGCCCGGAGTGGGCCGGCGCCCCCGGCGTCGCGCTGCTGGCCGAGACCGCGCGACTGGTGCGGGCCGCCGCGTTCACCATCGGCAACGCCTCGGTGCAGGTCATCGGCGTCCGCCCGCGCATCGGCAGCCGCCGCGACGAAGCTCAGGCGGTCCTGTCCGAGGCCGTCGGCGCGCCGGTCAGCGTCAGCGGCACCACCACCGACGGTCTCGGGCTCACCGGCCGCGGCGAGGGCCTGGCCGCCGTCGCCACCGCCCTGCTACTCCCATGATCATTTTCCCTCGCGGTCGCTGAGGCGCCGCGAGGGAACATGATCATGGGGCGGGCGGCTACTTGCGCAGGCGCAGGGCTTGCATGCCGCCGTCGACGGAGATGGTGGTGCCGGTGACGGAGCCGGCGGCGGGGCCGGCGAGGTAGGCGATCGCCGCCGCGATGTCGTCGGGCGGGACGAGCCGGCCGGTGGGCTGGCGGGCCTCGAGGGCGGCGCGTTCGGCGGCGGGGTCGGGCGCGGCCTCGAGCAGGCGGGTGACCCAAGGGGTGTCGGCGGTGCCGGGGTTGACGGCGTTGACGCGGATGCCCTCGGGAAGGTGGTCGGCGGCCATCGCCTGGGTGAGGGAGAGGACGGCGCCCTTGGTGGCGGAGTAGAGGGCGCGTTGCGGCAGCCCGGCCGTCGCGGCGATGGAGCAGACGTTGACGATGGCGGCGTGCTGCGAGCGGCGCAGGAACGGCAGCGCGGCGCGGCTGGCCCGGACCATGCCGACGACGTTGACGTCGTAGACGTGGTGCCACTCGGCGTCGGAGTTGTCCTCGACGGTGCCGGCGGCGCCGATGCCGGCGTTGTTGACGAGGATGTCCAGGCCGCCGAACCGGTCGGCCACCGCGGCGACCGCGGCCACCACGGCGTCGGAGTCGGTGACGTCGCACTGGACGGCGAAGAGGTCGGAGGGCGCGTCGTCGACGGCGCGGTCCAGCACACCGACCGAGGCGCCGGAGGCGGCCAGCCGCCGTGCCGTGGCCAGCCCGATACCCGCCGCTCCGCCGGTGACCACCGCGGTCAGGCCGTCCAGTTCACCCATCGCCCGCTCCCGTCTCGTCGCTGCTCGATCGCGCGAGACATCCTATGTCACCCTGGTCAGACCACAACCAGGAGCCGCGCTCATGGCACACTGTGTGCTACAGACATCGGATGTTATGCGTCCCGTGCCACTGGACCGGAAGGGCCGCCATGAGCCAGATCACCGCTCTCGACACGTTCGACCTGCGCTTTCCGACGTCGCGGATGTTGGACGGGTCGGACGCGATGAACCCCGACCCGGACTATTCGGCGGCGTACGTCATCGTGCGCACCGACGACAGCGGTCCCGACGGTCACGGGTTCGTGTTCACCATCGGCCGCGGCACCGACGTGCAGGTCGCGGCGATCGACGCGCTCCGGCCGCTGCTGGTCGGCGCCGACGTCGACGCGCTGGTGGCGGACATGGGGAGCACCTGGCGGCGGCTGGTGCACGACTCGCCGCTGCGCTGGCTCGGCCCGGAGAAGGGCATCATGCACATGGCCATCGGGGCCGTGGTGAACGCGCTCTGGGACCTCGCGGCGAAGCGGGCCGGCGTCCCGCTGTGGCGGCTGCTGTCCGACCTCTCGCCGGAGCAGCTGGTCGATCTCGTCGACTTCCGCTACCTCACCGACGTGCTCGACCCGGCCGAGGCGCTGCACCTGTTGCAGGCCGCCGAGCCGGGCCGGGCCGAGCGCGCCGCCGACCTCGTCGCCCGCGGCTACCCGGCCTACACGACGACGCCGGGGTGGCTCGGGTACGACGACGCCAAGCTGGCCCGGCTGACCCGGGAGGCGCTCGACGCCGGGTTCACCCAGATCAAGCTGAAGGTCGGCGGCGACCTCGACGACGACGTCCGCCGACTCGGCATCGCGCGGGAGATCTGCGGACCGGACGTGCGCATCGCCATCGACGCCAACCAGCGCTGGGACGTCGACGAGGCGGTGCGCTGGGTGAAGGAGCTGGCGCCGTTCGACCCGTGGTGGGTCGAGGAGCCGACCAGCCCCGACGACGTCCTCGGCCACGCCGCCATCGCCGAGCGCATCGCGCCGGTCCGCGTCGCCACCGGCGAGCACGTCGCCAACCGGGTCGTGTTCAAGCAGCTGCTGCAGGCGCGCGCGACGCAGTTCGTGCAGATCGACGCCACCCGGGTGGCCGGTGTCAACGAGAACCTGGCGATCCTGCTGCTCGCGGCCAAGTTCGGCGTCCCGGTCTGCCCGCACGCCGGCGGGGTCGGGCTGTGCGAGGCGGTCCAGCACCTCGCCATGGTCGACTACGTCGCGGTCAGCGGCAGCACCGAGAACCGCGTCATCGAGTACGTCGACCACCTGCACGAGCACTTCGCCGACCCGGTCCGCGTCGAGAACGGCCGCTACCGCGCGCCGGAGCGGCCCGGCGCCGGCACCGAGATCCTGGTCCCGTCGCTGGTCGCGCACCGCTTCCCGGACGGTGAGGTGTGGCGCTGACGCTGAGCCGCCTCGGGTTCGGCGCGGCGCCGATCGCCGGGCTCTACACCGCCGTCGACCCGGACACCGCGGCCGCCACCGTCGACGCCGCCTGGGAGGCCGGGGTCCGCTACTTCGACACCGCGCCGCACTACGGGCTCGGGGTGTCCGAGCGGCGGCTCGGCGCGGCGCTGGCCGGGCGCGACCGCGACGCGTACGTCGTCTCCACCAAGGCGGGCCGGCTGCTGGTCCCCGGCGACGGCGGCGGGGACGATGACGAGGGCCGCTTCGCCGTCCCCGCCACCCACCGCCGGGTCTGGGACCTCAGCCGCGACGGCATCCGCCGCAGCCTGGACGACAGCCTGGCCCGGCTCGGCCTGGACCGGGTCGACGTCCTCTACCTGCACGACCCGGAGGACCGGCTGGACCAGGCGCTGGCGACGGCGCTGCCAGCGCTGGCCGAGCTGCGCGACGAGGGCGCCGTCCGGGCCGTAGGAGCCGGGTCGAAGGACGCCGCCGCGCTGGCCAGGCTGGTCCGCGGTGGCGGCCTCGATGTCGTCATGGTCGCCGGCCGCTACACGCTGCTCGAGCAGCCCGCGCTGGACGAACTGTTCCCGGCCTGCGCCGCCGCTGGTACGGACGTCGTGGCCGCCGGGGTGTACAACTCGGGCCTGCTCGCGGCGCCCGAGCCGGACCCCGCCAGCACCTACGAGTACGCCGCGGCGCCGCCGGACGTGCTGGCCCGCGCCCGCGACCTCGCCACCGTCTGCGCCGAGCACGGCGCCGTCCTGCCGCAGGCCGCGCTGCAGTTCCCGCTGCGCCACCCGCTGGTCCGCTCGGCCGTCGTCGGCATGCGCAGCCCGGCCGAGGTCCGGCAGAACGCCGCCTGGCTGGGCGCCCCGGTCGCACCGGAGCTGTGGGCCGCCCTCGAAGGGCGGGGGCTCATTCCCGCTGACGAGGCAGGCGCAGCGGCGGCGCCTTGAGCACCGTCACCGAGATCATCAGCGCCAGGAAGCCCAGCGCCATGCCGCCGGGGATGTCGCTGACCCAGTGGTAGTCGAGGGCGGTCATGAGGAACCCGGTGACCAGCACACCCGCGCCGGCCACCCAGAGGTAGCGGCGGAACCGGGCCGGGTCGGGCTTCAGCCCGTGCGCCCCGAACAACACCACGACCAGCAGGAACCAGGTGAGCGTCGCGTTGGCCGTGTGCCCGGACGGGAACGCCTGGCCGACGCCGTACAGGACGTCCTGCCCGCTCGCCGGCGGCGTGCGGCCCAGCCCGAGCTTGATCCAGTACCCGATGAGCAGCACCGTCGCCAGCCCGGACGCGATGGCGACGAGCACGCGGACGTGCCGTTGCCGGTACGCCACGTACAGACCCACCGCGGCGATGATCGGCAGCGTGTAGAGCCGCTGGCCGCCGAGGCTGGCCAGCGCGTCGAGCAGGCTCTTGGTGAGGCCGTCGGGCTGGCGAGGGTCGACGTAGACGTGGAAGTCCCAGTCCCAGGCGATGAACCAGCCGCGCTCGACGACCTGCCAGGTCATCAGCCCCAGCAGGGCGGCGGCGGCCAGACCCGCGGACACCGACGGAGCCCACCACGGCCACTCACGCCGGGTGGACACTCGGGTCTGTGCGTCGTCGGTCACCATGGTCACTGTTCATTGTTCCCCATCGAACCGGCGATGTGGGAACGGCGAGGTCGTCCGGGCGGCCCTGCGGAGGCTCCGGAGTGGCTACCCTTGTCCGGTGAGTCTTCGCCTGTACGACACGGCCAGCAGTGAGATCCACGACTTCGTCCCGGTGGTGCCGGGCAAGGTCGGGATCTACCACTGTGGGCTGACCGTGCAGGGACCACCGCACATCGGCCACATCCGCAAGGAAGTCGTCTTCGACGTGCTGCGGCGCTGGTTCGAGCACAACGGCTACGAGGTCACCATCGTCGCCAACGTCACCGACATCGACGACAAGATCCTCACCAAGTCCGCCGAGGCGGGCCGCCCGTGGTGGGCCTTGGCGTACGAGAACGAGCGCGCGCTCGACGCTGCCTATGAGGTGCTCGGCTGCCTGCCGGCCACCTACCAGCCGCGGGCCACCGGGCACATCCCCGAGATGATCGGCCTCATGGAGCTGCTCATCGAGCGCGGGCACGCCTACGCGGCCGAGGACGGCTCCGGCGACGTCTACTTCGACGTGCGCTCGTGGCCGTCCTACGGCGAGCTGTCCGGCCAGAAGATCGACGAGATGGAGCCGGCCGCCGACGCCGACCCGCGCGGCAAGCGCGACCCCCGCGACTTCGCGCTGTGGAAGGGGCACAAGCCCGGCGAGCCCGAGACCGCGTCGTGGCCGACACCGTTCGGCACCGGCCGGCCGGGCTGGCACCTGGAGTGCTCGGCGATGGCCGGCAAGTACCTCGGTGCCGAGTTCGACATCCACGGCGGCGGCATCGACCTGCGCTTCCCGCACCACGAGAACGAACTGGCCCAGTCGCGCGCGGCCGGGCGCGCGTTCGCCCGCACCTGGATGCACAACGGCTGGGTCACCATGGCCGGCGAGAAGATGAGCAAGTCGCTGGGCAACTCGCTGCTGGTCTCCGACGTCGTGCAGCGGCTGCGGCCGATCGAGCTGCGCTACTACCTCGTTGCGCCGCACTACCGCAGCCACGTCGACTTCTCCGAGGAGGCCATGGCCGAGGCGGCCGCGGCGTTCCGGCGCATCGAGGGCTACGTGGTCCGCGCGGCCGAGGTGACCACCGACGTCCAGCCCGCCGCCGACGTCCCGCCGGCGTTCCGGGCGGCCATGGACGACGACCTCTCGGTGCCGCAGGCGCTGGCCGTGCTGTTCGACACCGTCCGCGAGGGCAACACGCTGCTGACGTCCGGCGAGCGGGTCGAGCTGCGGTCCAACCTCGCGTCGGTGCGGGCGATGCTCGGCGTGCTGGGCATGGACCCGCTGGCCGAGCCTTGGCTCGGCCTGGGCACCATCGGCAGCGGCGGCGACCGCCTGCGCGGGGCCGTCGACGTTCTCGTCCACACGGTGCTCGAGCAGCGCCAGCGGGCCCGCGAGAACCGCGATTTCGCCACCGCCGACGCCCTGCGCGACAGGCTCAAGGCGGCGGGCATCGTCGTCGAGGACAACCCCGACGGAACTCGCTGGCAACTCGCCGACGAGCCCGGAGACATCGGAGGCACCGCCTGATGGCCGGCAATTCCCAGCGCCGCGGCGCCATGCGCAAGACCGGAACGAAGAAGGGGATGGTCGTCGGGTCCGGCGGCCAGCGGCGCAAGGCGCTCAAGGGCAAGGGCCCGACGCCGAAGGCCGAGGAGCGCCCCGCCCACCCCGCGTCGCGCAAGGCGGCCGCGGCCCGCAAAGCGGCCGAGAAGGCCGGCGCGCCTCGCCGGCCCGGCACGACCGGCCGGCCCGGCGCCGCCGAGACCGTCGCCGGCCGCAACGCCGTCGTCGAGGCGCTGCGGGCCGAGGTGCCGGTCAAGGCCATCTACGTGGCCGAGCGCATCGAGAGTGACGACCGCGTCCGCGAGGTGCTGAAGATCGCCGCCGAGCGCAGCCTGCCGCTGCTCGAGTCGCCGCGGTCCGAGCTGGACCGCATCACCGCCGGCGCTGTGCACCAGGGGCTGGCGATGACGCTGCCGCCGTACGAGTACGCCGACCCCGCCGACCTCGTCTCCGCCGCGTTCGGCGCCGGTGAGGTGCCGCTGATCGTCGCCCTCGACGGCGTCACCGACCCGCGCAACCTGGGCGCCGTCGTCCGCTCGGCCGCCGCGTTCGGCGCCCATGGCGTCGTCGTCCCCGAGCGGCGCAGCGCCGGCATGACGGCCGGGGCCTGGAAGACCTCCGCCGGCGCGGCCGCCCGGCTGCCCGTCGCGAAGGCGACCAACCTGGCCCGGGCGCTGCGCGCCTACCAGGAGGCCGGGCTGTTCGTCGTCGGGCTCGACGGCGCCGGCGACACCGACATCGCGGCCGCAGTGGCCCTGGACCAGCCGCTGTGCCTGGTGGTCGGGTCCGAGGGCTCGGGCATGTCGCGCATCATCACCGAAACCTGCGACCTGGTCGTGCGCATCCCCATCGTCAGCAGTGTCGAGTCGCTCAACGCGGGCGTCGCGGCCGGCGTGGCGCTCTACGAGGTCACCCGCGCCAGGAGCGTCGCCGAGCCACGGTAGGCTACGCCCGATCACCGACGCCGTCGTCCGGGCGATCCCCGGTCACGGCGCGACCCCGCGGAGGTAACCGGACGTGTCCGTGGAGCGCATGCTGCCCACGCCCGAGGCCGAAGACCTGATCGGCCTGGTTCGCGATATCGCCGAGCGCGAGCTGAGGCCTCGCGCCTCGGCTGCGGAGGAGGCGGGCGAGTACCCGCGCGACCTCGTCCGCATGCTCGGCCGCATCGGCCTGCTCGGCCTGCCGTACGAAGAGACGTACGGCGGCGGCGCACAGCCGTACGAGGTGTACCTGCAGGTCCTGGAGGAGCTGGCCGAGCGCTGGGCCACCGTGGCGCTCACCGTCAGCGTCCACTCGCTGTCCTGCTGGCCGCTGGCCACGCACGGCACGATCGAGCAGCGCAAGCGCTGGCTGCCCGACCTCATCGGCGGCGACCTGCTGGGCGCGTACTGCCTGTCCGAGCCGCAGGCCGGCTCCGACGCGGCGGCCATCACCACGCGGGCGGTCCGCGACGGCGACGGCTACGTGCTCACCGGCACCAAGGCGTGGATCACCCACGGCGGCATCGCCGACTTCTACACGGTCTTCGCCCGCACCTCCGACGACGGCTCGCACGGCATCTCGTGCTTCCTGGTGCCGGGCGACGCGCCGGGGCTGTCGTGCGGCGCGCCGGAGAAGAAGATGGGGATGACCGCGTCGCCCACCACGATCCTCAACCTCGACGGCGTCCGGGTGCCGCTCGAGCGGCGCATCGGCCGCGAGGGCGACGGCTTCGGCATGGCGCTGGAGGCGCTGAACTCCGGCCGGCTGGGCGTCGCCGCCATCGCGACCGGCCTGGGCGAGGCGGCGCTGACGGCGGCGGTCGAGTACGCCCGCGAGCGCGAGCAGTTCGGGCAGCCGATCATCGACCACCAGGGCCTCGGCTTCCTGCTCGCCGACATGGCGGCCGCGGTCGAGAGCGCCCGCGCCCTCTACATCGTCGCGGCCCGCCGCCGCGACGCGTCGCTGCCGTTCCGGCACCAGGCCAGCGTGGCCAAGCTGGTAGGGACAGACAACGCGATGCAGGTGACGACCGACGCCGTCCAGGTGCTCGGCGGCGCCGGCTACACCCGCGACCACCCGGTCGAGCGGTACTTCCGCGAGGCGAAGGTCATGCAGATCTTCGAGGGTACGAACCAGATCCAGCGGCTGGTCATCTCGCGCATCCTCCGGTCGTCCGGGTGAGGATGGTCGAGCGGCGCAACGCGACGTTCCAGCAGTGGCAGGCGCTGCTGACCAACCGGGCCAAGCGCCAGTCCAGCGGCGAGCTGCTGGTCCAGGGCGTGCGGCCGATCTCGCTGGCCGCCGCGGCCGGGGTGCCGTTCGTCTCGCTGCTGTTCGACGGCCGGCCGCGGCCCTCGTCGTGGGCGGCAGAGTTGTTGGCGTCGGGCGTGGCGCCGGTCGTGCGGGTGGCGCCGGAGCTGCTGGCCGAGCTCGGCGAGCGCTCCGACGGCGCGCCCGAGCTGCTCGCCGTCGTCCGCCGCCCTCTGGACGACTCGGTGGACCGGCTGCCGGTGGCGCCGGACGCCCTGGTCGTGGTGTTCGACCGGCCGGTCAGCCCCGGCAACGTGGGGTCGCTGGTGCGGTCGGCCGACGCGCTCGGCGCACACGCGGTGGTGGTGACGGGGCACGCGGCGGACCCGTGGGACCCGCAGGCCGTTCGGGCCAGCACCGGCTCGGTCTTCACCATCCCGGTGCTGCGGCTGCCCGGGCCCGCGCCGGTCCTGGACTGGGCCGCCGGCCGGGCGACGGTCGTCGGCACCGACGAGTCGGGCACGGTCGACCTGGCGGAGGCGCCGCTGGCCGGCCCCGCCGTCGTCGTGATTGGCAACGAGACCACCGGCATGAGCCGCGCCTGGCGCGACGGCTGCGATGTCGTCGCCCGCATCCCCATGACCGGCGGCGCCAGCTCGCTCAACGCGGCCGCCGCCGGCGCCGTCGTCCTCTACGAAGCGCTCCGCCAACGTTCGTAGTTATCCTTTCATCGACGCCGCGCCTACTAAAGTCTATAGACTTAAAGTTAAGTAGATCGGTGGCCGATGAAAGGATAACGGCGATGGCTTCCTGGGAATCTGCGCACTGGGAATCCCAGCTCCAGTCCGGTGTGCCCAGGGCCGCGCAGCGTGCGGGGTCGTACCGGCGTTACGTTCCCGATGCCATCGACGGTCTTGCCCTTGCTGTGCGGGGCGATCTCTCCAGGGAGGTCACCCGAGTCGAGCGTGACATCCGCACGCTCAACGGCTCCGATGCCGACGGGCTGGCGGGCATCGCTCGGTTCTTGCTCCGATCCGAGGCGATCGCCAGCTCTCGGATCGAGGGCATCGCATCCTCACTGCAACAGGTGGCACTGGCCGAGTTGGGCCAGTCCGAAGCGGTGCGGGGC
Source organism: Jiangella alkaliphila (assembly GCF_900105925.1). Lineage (NCBI taxonomy): Bacteria > Bacillati > Actinomycetota > Actinomycetes > Jiangellales > Jiangellaceae > Jiangella > Jiangella alkaliphila. The sequence continues at coordinate 1,775,961 of NZ_LT629791.1, forward strand.
GTGAGCGAGCAGGCGCGCCAAGTCGCTGACAACATGACCGTCGTTCGCCGGTCCACGACCGAACTGGTTCAGGCTGACCAGCTGACCGTCGAAGGCATCGTGGATCTGCACGCCTCGCTGCTGCCCGACCAGCCGCAGCTCCACGGCCTGCGCACTGTCCAGAACTGGATCGGCGGGTCGGACTGGAATCCGATCCGAGCCGACTTCGTGCCGCCGGCACCCGAGCGGGTGCCGGAGCTGATGGCCGACCTCGTCGACTATCTCAACGGCGCCGCGCACGCGCCGCTGATCCAAGCAGCTGTGGTGCACGCACAGTTCGAGACGATCCACCCGTTCGTCGACGGCAACGGGCGCGTCGGCCGGGCACTGATCCACACCGTTCTCGCGCGTCGTGGAGCGACCCAGCGGGCTGTGCTGCCGGTCAGCCTGGTCCTCGCTACCTTGCGCGACCGATACATCGCCGGTCTCGGCGCGTATCGGCACCAGGCGGCCGCCGGAACGCCCGACGCCAGCGTCGCGGTCAACGAGTGGCTGGAGATGTTCGTCGAGGCATCGGCCATCGCCGTCGAGCAGTCTTCGTTGCTGCGAGACCGGGTCAACGAGCTGGGGATCGCGTGGGCGGCCCGGCTGTCGGCTTATCGGAGGGCGGCTGGTGTGCGGGCGACTCCGCGAGCCGACTCGGCCGTCGCGCGCCTGCTCGGGCAACTGTCGGAGGCACCGGTGGTGACCGCGACGACTCTCACGAGGATCCTGGACGTCTCGTTCCCAGCGGCGACCGCGGCGCTGGAGGAGCTGCGACAGGCCGGGATCCTGCACACGAAGGCCATCGAGCGAGGTGCGACCGCCTACATCGCCCGCGAGGTGCTTGATCTCATCGCGGTCGCCGAGCGCACCTTGGCCAGCACGAGGTTCGACACTCGGGTGGCGGCGCCGAACCGGCCGGCGCCGGCTCTTCCGGGCGCCTGACGCGCTCTCCGGGACAGCGCTGGAAGGATCAGACCGCCACGTGCCCCCGCTCGGCAACGGGCTCAGCGGCCGCCGTCGTAGCTGAGGGTCAGCCGGCCCTCGGCCCAGCGCGCCGGGGTGGCGGTCAGCACGCCGAGCAGCGCGATGACCACGCCGGCCATCTCGGCCGCCTCTTCGACGGCCATCGCCAGGTGCCGCCAGAGATAGCGGGCGCCGGCGTCGGTGAGCAGGACGTTCACGACCTCCATGCCGAGCGCGCCGGCGATCGACGTGGCGAGGCCGGCGGCGATGACGCGCCTGGGCCGGGACGGGATGGCCCGAACGCGGGGACCAGCACGACCAGCGAGGCCAGCAGGATCGCGGCCGCCGGAATCGTCCAGCCGAGCCGCGCCAGCAGCGAGCCGGTCTCGAACACGGCCGCGGCCCAGTCGGCGCCGCGCTCGTGCAACGAGACGATCTCGTCGAGCGAGAGCAGCGCGAAGATGACGGCCAGCACCAGCCAGCCCCGTGCGGCCGGGCTGGTCCGGGGGTCGGCCCCGGCCAGCCGGGCGGCGACGACGGCGGCCAGGCAACAGGTCACCAGCAGCGCCGAGGTCCATCAGCTCGCCAGCGAGCGCTCGTGGGCCCCGTTCAGCAGGGCCAGCACGTCGGCCAGGACGCGCCCGTCCGGACGGGCGATGCTGCGCACGGCGACGGAGACCACGTGCAGGGCCATGACGGCCGCGCAGACCAGCAACAGGACCTTGCCGATCGCGTACCGGATGTCGTCCCGGTCGAGCGAGGGAGCGACGATCCGGCGGCGGCCGGCAGGGTCGGTCATGAACGCACCGTAACAGGACGGTGAACGGAAAGAGCCGAGGCCGGTCGACACGACCGGCCCCGGCTCTCCGGGACAGCGCTGGAAGGATCAGACCGCGACGGGCTCCCGCTCGGCCTCGGTCTCGTCGGTGGTCGCCTCCGGCGCGGGGGCGGCCGGCTGGAACCGGCGGAACAGGGCCACCCCGACCACCGCGAAGCCGAACAGCGCGGCGGCGCTGATGCTGGCGACCGTGGTGAGGCCGGTCATGAACGCCTCGCGAGCGGCCTCCAGCAGCGGGCCGGCCACGTCGCCGGGGAGCTGCGCGGCGGACACGGCGGCACCGGCCATCGAGTCCTGGGCGGCGGCGGCCGCCTCGGCCGGGGTGCCGGCGGGGACCGTCAGCTCGGAGCGGTAGACCACGGTGCCCAGGCTGCCCAGCGTCGCGATGCCCAGAGCGATGCCGAACTCGGCGCTGGTCTCGGAGACCGCCGCCGCGGAGCCGGCCTTCTCAGGCGGTGCGGAGCCGATGACGATGTTCGTCGTCAGGGAGGCGCCCGGGCCCATGCCCACGTTGGCGATGATGATGCCGACGATCATCAGTCCGAGGCCGCCGGTGGCGCCGACCTGCGTCATCAGGAGCAGCCCGACGGCCGAGAACGCCATCCCGCCGCCGATCACCCAGCCGACGCCGAACTTCTGGCTCAGCGCGGGGCCGTACATCGTGCCACCGATCATCGCGACGGCCGGCGGGACCATCCAGAGCCCGGCCTCCAGCGCCGACAGGCCGGCGACCAGCTGCAGGTACTGGGCGACGAAGAGGAAGATGCCGCCCATCGCGAAGCCGCTGACGGAGAAGATGCCCAGCGCCGAGGTGAACCGCTTGTTCTGGAACAGCCGCAGGTCCAGCAGCGGCTCGGGCAGCCGCAGCTGCCGGCGGGCGAACGTGACGCCCACGGCCAGGCCGACGGCCACGGCGCCCAGCGCCACCGTGCTCACGCCGTCCTTCGCCAGTTCCTTCAGGCCGTAGATGACCGGCAGGATCGCGCCGAGCGACAGGCCCACGCTGACCAGGTCGAGCCGGCCGGCGCCGGGGTTGCGGTGCTCGGGCAGCAGGATCGGGGCGGTCGCCAGCAGCAGCACCATCACCGGCACGCCGAGCAGGAACACCGCGCCCCACCAGAACGCCTCCAGCAGCACCCCGCCGATGGCCGGGCCGAGCGCCATGCCGCCCATGAAGCAGCTCATCCAGACCGAGATCGCGACGCCGCGCTGCTTCGGGTCCTTGAACATGTTGCTGATCAGTCCCAGTGTCGACGGCATCAGCGTCGCGCCGGCGATGCCCAGCACCGTGCGGGTCGCGATCAGCATCTCCGCGCTGCTGGACCAGGCCGCCAGGGCGGAGGCCGCGGCGAACGCGACGGCGCCGATCATCAGCAGCTTCCGCCGGCCGATCCGGTCGCCCAGGGTGCCCATGGTGATGAGGAAGCCGGCCACCATGAAGCCGTAGATGTCGGTGATCCACAGCAGCTGGCTGCTGGTCGGGTGCAGGTCGGCGGCCAGGTGCGGCACCGCCAGGTGGAGCACGCTCATGTCGAGTGCGAGCAGCAGGGTGGGCAGGGCCAGCACGGCCAGGCCGATCCACTCGCGCTTGCCGGCTCGCTCGGTGGGAGCCGATGTGTCGATGGTCGTCACGGTGATCCCTCTCTCAGGTCCTTCTCGATCGCGCTGTCACCCGGTACGTCGCGGTCGCGGAACGGATTTCGACATCGATCCGTGGCGACCTGATGTGACCTGGGTCACATCGAAATCGTGAGAGGGTGAACCCGTGAAGTACCTGATGCTGATCTACAACACCCCGGCCGCCGGACCCGACCTCGATGCGCAGGCCCGCCTGCAAGGGCACATGACGCTGTTCAAGGAGCTCGACGCGACGAAAACGGTGCTCAGCTCGGCCGCGCTCGACGAAGGGTCGGCCGTGCGGACGGTGCGGTTGTCGTCCGCGGGCGGCGCGCCCGCCATCACCGACGGCCCGTTCATCGAGGCCAAGGAGCTGCTGGCCGGCTACTACCTGGTCGACTGCGAGACGTTCGACGAGGCGGCGGCCATCGCGGCCCGCATCCCGTGCGGCGCCGGCGGCGCGGTCGAGATCCGCCCGGTCAACGAGGCCGTCACCGACACCGTCCGCGGCGAGGCGCCCTACCGCATCTGACGGCGGTAGCCGAAGGTCTGGTGCCGGGCGGTGAAGCCCAGCGACCGGTACAGCGCGGCCGCGGCCAGGTTCTCGGCGTCGTGGTTGACGCTGACGGTGGACAGGCCGCGGTCGCGCATGAGCCGCAGCCCGTGCGCCATGACGGCCTTGGCCAGGCCCAGCCTGCGGAATGCGGCGTGCGTGCCGACGGGCTCGAAGTGCCCGGCGCCGTTGCGCTCGTCGAACCAGATGACGGTGAACGCGGCGACGCGGCCGTCGGGCGACTCGGCGACGAGCTCGCGCGCCGGGTCGTAGCCGGGCTTGTCCATGACCTGCGTCCGGTACTGGTCGCCCGTCCAGTCGTCGCCGAACGCGGAGTTGCGGGCGGCCGCCAGGTCGTCGGCGTCGTCCGGGCCGGCCGGCCTGACGGTGAACCCGTCAGGCAGCACCACCGGCGGGAGCGGGCCGGCGCCGTCGAGCTCGCGCTCCTGCACGTCGTCCCAGACGCGGAAGCGCTCGAACCCGAGCTCCTCGAGCAGCCGGATGCGGACCGCGTCGCAGTCGAACACGTCGGTGAGCACGTACGGCGCGGCCGGGTCCATGGCGGCCGCGGTCGCCGCGGCGGCGTCGGCGAGCATCGTCCGCTCACCGCCGGTGCCCCGCCACTCGGGCGCGGTGAACACGTCGAACGCCTCGTCGAACCGGAGCGTGACGGCCAGCCCGGCCGTCGCGCCGGCGTCGTCGGCCCAGACGTGGACCAGCTCGCCCACCGGCCGGCGGCCGCGCAGGTTCTCGTAGATGCGGTGCGGCAGCTCGCCGATGTGGTCATAGCCGCATCGGCCGGCGGCGGCGATCCAGCCGGCCACGGTCCGCTGCAGCATGGGCAGGTCGGCGTCGGTGTACGGCCGCCGGTGCGGAACGGACGAGGGGCGGGTCACCATCCGGTCACCCGCCCCTCGTCGTTCGATCGTGCCGCTACGCGATCGTGCCGCGGCGGTAGCGGTACAGCAGCGCCGCGCCGGCCATCAGGGCCACGCCCAGCGTCACCAGCAGGCCAGTGCTGCTGGCGCCGGTGTCGGGCAGGTCGTCGTCAGAGGTCGGCGACGGCGACGGCGTCGGGTCCTCGGTCGGCTCCTGCGTCGGCGTCGGGCTCTCGGACGGCTCGTCCGTAGGCTCCTCCGTCGGCTCGTCCGTGGGCTCGTCGGTCGGGTCCTCGGTGGGCTCGTCCGTTGGGTCCTCGGTCGGCGTCGGCGTGGGAGACGGCTCCTCGCAGTCGATCGGCGCGACCAGGTCGATGCCCTTGTGCACGAGGTCCTGCGGCGGCACCCCGTCGGCCCGGCTGGAGTGGATGACGTCGACCGGCACCCGGCCGCACTCCATGGGACCGTCGTCGACGGCGTGCTTGTCCGGCAGCGACACGACGCCCGGGCCCTCGGCCCACGCGCCCTCGATGTTCACCGGCGCGTACGGGTGCTCCGCGAGGTTCTCGGTGCCCAGGAACGTCAGCGTGGTGCGGCCGGCGTCGTTGTTGTGGGCGATGATGAACGACTCGATCTCGTCGGAGTACTGCCAGTCGGCCGAGAACGCGTTGGCGACCGAGAAGCGGCGGTTGTTCTCCGGCGTGCTGGCCTGCCAGCCCTCGGCCGTGAACACCTCGGTGCCGGTGGCGAACGTCGGGTCGGACGAGCGCCACGCGAACTGGCCGGCGCCGTTGCTCGCCAGCGCACCGGCACCGGTGGTGTCGGTGAAGATCAGGTAGAACTGCCCGTCGAGGTAGACCGCGCTGGGCTGTCCGGCGCCGTAGTCGTTGCCGGTGTCCTGCTGGCCGGCCGGCGCGATGATCGGCGCCGAGACCATGCGCTCCCAGGTGAAGCCGTCGGCGCTGCGAGCGACGCCGATGGTGGTGGCGCCGTCGTTCACCGCCGCGCCGTAGTACATGTAGTAGGTGCCGTCGACCTTGACGATGGACGGGTCGCAGGTGTGCTGCCCGTCGAAGCTGCCGTCGCCGCGGCCCTCGAACACGATCAGCGGGTCGCCGCCGCCGGGAGCGGTGAACGGCCCGTTCAGGTTGGCCGACTCGGCGTACAGGATGTCGTCGCCGGGCACGGCGCCCTGCGGGTCCTGCGCGCAGTACCACATGCGGTAGACGCCGTTCTCGGCGATGATCGTCGGTGCGTATTCATAGGCCGCGTCGCCGCCGGTCAGCGGTGCGGAGTTGGGTCGCGGGTTCTCAGTGGTGAGCGGTACGTCCTGGGCGTTCGCCGAGCCCGCCGCAGCGAGCATGAGGGCAGCGCCGGAGGCCGCGGCCGCGAGTGCGAAGACACTGCGCGTACGTATGGTGTGGTGCCTCATCCAGTTCCCAATGTTCATGTGCCCGCGCGCAGCACCCTAACAAACCGCGTTGCGAGTAGTCGCACAGGTGGGATTACTGGAGGTCGTTCCAGGTGATGCGGAATGGCTGGGTGGTGTCGGGCTCGGCGCTGGTGCCGCCAAGGATGGCCAGCTCGTCCGGTTTGTGCGGCAGCACGGTGTCGACGTAGTCGCGCGCGGCCTCCTCGAGCCCGACGTCGCGGCCGAGGTTCTCGGACAGGTACCAGCGGTGCTCGAGCACCTCGTGGTAGATCTCCGGCCCCTCCAGCTTGCCGCGCAATTCCCGCGGGATGGCCCGCAGCACCGGCTCGTAGCCGTCGAGCACCCAGGCGTTGGCGACGATCTCCTCGTCCTCGCCCTGCTGCTCGGTGACGGCGGCGTAGGTGTCGAGGTCGTTGAGCAGCCGGCGGGCCTGGTTCTCCTGCGCGTCGATGCCGGTGAGCCGCAGCAGCCGGCGCGAGTGGTGCCCGGGGTCGACGACCTTCGGCTGGACCCGGATCGTGCGCCCGCCGATGTCGGTGACGATGTCGAGCTCGTCGACGTCGAAGCCGAGCTCGTTGAGGCGGTCGACGCGGCGGGCGATGCGCCAGCGCTCGTTGACGTCGAAGGCCTCCCACTCGGTCAGCTCGGTCCACAACGCTTCGTACCGCTCGACCACCTGGTCGCTGACGGCGATGGGGTCGACGCTTTCGTCGAGCTGGCCGGCCGCCATCAGGTCCATCATCTCGCCGGCGATGTTCGTGCGGGCGGTGTCGAGGTCGTGCGCGCGCTGGCCGTCGCTCAGGCCGTTGTGCAGCTCACCGGTCTCGGCGTCGACGAGGTACGCGGCGAACGCGCCGGCGTCGCGGCGGAACAGCGTGTTGGACAGCGAGCAGTCGCCCCAGTAGAAGCCGGTGAGGTGCAGCCGGGCGATCAGCACGACCAGCGCGTCGATGAGGCGGTCGACGGTGTCGCGGCGCATCATGCGGGCGAACAGCGCGCGGTACGGCAGCGAGAACTGCAGGTGCCGGGTGACGAGGACGGAGTCGAGCGACTCGCCGTCGGGCGCCTCGCGGCCACTGACGACGCCGACGGCCTGGACCGCCGGGACGTCGAGCCGGGCGAGGTCGCGCAGCATCTGGTACTCGCGGTCGGCGAACGGCTTGACGATCTCTTTCAGCGCGTAGACGTTGCGGCCGAGCCTGGTGAAGCGGACGACGTGCCGCGAGATGCCGCGGGGGAGCGCGACGAGGTACCACTCGGGCCACTGCTCCAGGGGCATGTCCCAGGGCAGGTCGAGGAGCGCCTGCTGCTCGCGCGGTGCGGCGAGGATCCGAAGCTCCATGGAGACATTGTCCCGCACGGAGCCCCGGACCCTCGCCGCGGCGTTCAGCGGTGGATCAGGGCTCGAGCCGCTCGCCGGTCTTGACCGAGAAGAAGTGCTCGCTGCCCGGGCGGACGGTGAAGTTGATCTTCTCGCCCTTCTGCGGCGCGTTGCGCGGCTCGACCCGCGCGATGATCTGGTCGCTGCGCAGGCGGTCGGCCTGCTCTTCGGCGGCCGGGCCGGCCGGGCGGCCGTACACGTACGCGTCCGAGCCGAGCTCCTCGACGACGTCGACGAGCACTGGGATGCCGCCCTTCTCCTCGGCCGACGCCGGGGTGAGCGACTCGGGCCGGAAGCCCAGGACGACGGTGTCGGAGCCTTCCGCCGCCAGCTTCGAGGAGATGGACGCCGGGACGGCGACGTCGGCGTTGCCGAGCGTGGCGCGGCCGTCCTTGACGTCGAACGTCGCGATGTTCATGGCCGGCGAGCCGATGAACCCGGCGACGAACACGTTCGACGGCTTGTCGTACAGGCCCAGCGGGCTGTCGACCTGCTGGAGCAGGCCGGCGTTGAGCACGGCGACGCGGTCGCCCATGGTCATGGCCTCGACCTGGTCGTGCGTGACGTAGACCGTCGTGATGCCCAGCCGGCGCTGCAGCGAGGCGATCTGCGTGCGGGTCGAGACGCGCAGCTTGGCGTCGAGGTTCGACAGCGGCTCGTCCATGAGGAACACCTGCGGCTCGCGGACGATGGCCCGGCCCATGGCGACACGCTGCCGCTGGCCACCGGAAAGCGCCTTCGGCTTGCGGTCGAGGTACTCGCTGAGGTCGAGCAGCTTGGCGGCGTCGCCGACCCGGCGGCGGATCTCGTCCTTCGACACACCGGCGATCTTCAGCGCGAAGCCCATGTTGTCGGCGACGGACATGTGCGGGTACAGCGCGTAGTTCTGGAACACCATCGCGATGTCGCGGTCCTTGGGCGGCATGTGGGTGACGTCGCGGTCGCCGATGCGGATGGCGCCGCCGTCGACCTCTTCGAGGCCGGCCAGCATGCGAAGGCTGGTGGACTTGCCGCAACCGGAGGGACCGACGAGAACGAGGAACTCCCCGTCCTCGATGGCGAGATCGAGAGCGTCGACCGCCGGCTTGTCGGTTCCCGGGTAGATCCGGGTTGCCTTGTCGAACGTGACCGTAGCCATCGTTTGCTTCCCTTCACCGGCAGGTACGTGCCGGACGATCCGTAGTGAAGTGGACGGGTATTCAGTTGACCCCGCGTTACTGGCAGGTTGCGGGTGTTACGAGACACTATAGGTCGACGTGGGCCACGTCACCCACGCGTGACGTAGGTCACGCCGGTGACATGAGTTTTCTCGGCCCGGGCATGGCTCCAGGCACGGTCACCCTGGCTCGACGTCTCGCACCGACGATGTCGAGGAAGCCTCCGGCCCCCTCTCTTCGCCGGTCTGCCCGTCCCGTCGATGGGCACTGGCGGGCGCTGGCCGGGGTGGCCCGCGCGGTACCGTCCGTCCATGACGGTGCGGCTCAGCGACGTCGCCCTCCACGCCGGGGTCAGCGAGGCGACGGTCAGCCGGGTGCTCAACGCCAAGCCGGGCGTGGCGGCCCAGACGCGGCAGGCGGTGCTGGCGGCGCTCGACGTCCTGGGCTACGAGCGGCCGAGCCGGCTGCGCTCCACCAGCGCCGGGCTCATCGGGCTGATCGTGCCCGAGCTGGAGAACCCCGTCTTCCCGGCGTTCGTGCAGGTCATCGAGACCATCCTGGCGCAGCGCGAGTACACGCCGCTGCTGTGCACCCAGACGCCCGGAGGCGTGTCCGAGGACGAGTACGTCGAGATGCTGGTCGACCGCGGCGTCGCCGGCATCCTCTTCGTCTCCGGGCTGCACGCCGACAGCACGGCCAGCCCGGAGCGCTACCACCGGCTGCGCGAGCTGGGGCTGCCGATCGTCCTGGTCAACGGGTACGTGCCTGACCTGGGCGTGCCGTTCGTGTCGACCGACGACGTCGCCGCGGCCGAGTTGGCGGTGCAGCACCTGGCGTCGCTCGGACACCGGCGCATCGGCCTGGCCATCGGGCCGCGCCGGTTCGTCCCGGCGGCCCGGAAGATCGAAGGGTTCGCCCGTGCGCTGCGCGCCGTCCCGGGGGCGCCTGACCCGGCCGGCCTGGTGGCGACGTCGTTCTTCACCGTCGAGGGCGGCCGGGCGTGCGCGGAGCAGCTGCTCGACGCCGGCTGCACGGCCATCGTCTGCGGCTCGGACCTGATGGCGCTCGGCGCGGTCCGGGCGGTGCGGCAGCGCGGGCTGACGGTGCCCGGCGACGTCTCGGTCATCGGGTACGACGACTCGCCGCTCATCCCGTTCACCGACCCGCCGCTGACCACCGTCCGGCAGGCCGTCCCGGCGATGGCGGCCGCGGCCGTCCAGGCACTGCTGGAGCAGATCGCCGGCGTGCCCGCAGACCGGTCGGAACTGCTGTTCACACCCGAGCTGGTGGTGCGTGGATCGACCGGCGCGGCCCCGTCTGAGGTGGACAATCCGGGGTAAACCACGCCTGACTGTTCAGAAGCCTTTCGGGATCGTCGCGAACGCCGTACGGTTCAAAGGCACCAGGAGTACTCCGCGCCGGCGAGGAGGCCCCCGATGCGCATCTCTGACATCATCCGGACCAAGGGCAAGGCCGTCGTGACGGTGCCCCCAGACGTCGACGTCCGCACCTTGCTCAACGTCCTGGCCGAGAATCGCATCGGCGCCGTCGTGGTCTCACCCGACGGCAGCACGATCGACGGCATCGTCTCCGAGCGCGACGTCGTCCGTGCGCTGGCCGACCGTGGCGCCGCCGTGCTCTCCGAGCCGGTCTCGGCGATCATGACGGCCGAGGTCCAAACGTGCGCGCCGCACCAGCACATCGACGAGCTGGCCGCCGCCATGACGCTGGGTCGGTTCCGGCACATGCCGGTGGTCGGCGAGAGCGGGCTCGACGGCATCGTCAGCATCGGCGACGTCGTCAAGATCCGCATCACCGAACTCGAGGTCGAGCGCGACTCCCTCTCGTCCTACATTCGCACCGCCGCCACCTGACGACAATTCCGGCGGTGCGCCGGCCGAGCCGTCGTTGGACCCATTCGGGCATCCACCGATCGGCCGATCTTTCCTGACGTTTTCCGGCAAACCGGTCAGCGTGTTCCCAGGTCCGGGCGCGTCGACATGCACGACAAGTCGATTTCTGAAAGGCTTTTACACGTCTAGAAGCCTTTGCCCAGGAACTTGTCCGCGAGATTGTCATGCGTTGTGAAAGTCGCGCATTCTCGGACGTGGCGGTTTTCGAGCCGCCACTTCCGATTGTGGGGACCGCCTGAAATCAAACCCGCAGTCGGAATGGTCACATGCCCTCGTGACCGAAGTCGGAGGGCCCGGTGCTCCCTCCTGGGGTGCCGGGTCCTTCGCGATCATCGCGGCGGGCGGCAGTGGACAATGGAACCCTGATGCCGACACCGCGCCGCGCCTGGACCATCTGGGCCGTCGGTGTATCCGCGTACATCGTCGCGGTCATGCACCGCACGACGTTCGGCGTGGCGGGGCTCGACGCGGCCGACCGGTTCGACGTCTCGGCCGGAGTGCTCGCCTCGTTCGTCGTGCTGCAGCTGGTGGTCTACGCCGGCCTGCAGATCCCGATCGGCCTGCTGCTCGACCGCGTCGGCGGGCGGCGGCTGGTCATCGCCGGCGCGCTGCTCATGGCGGCAGGGCAGGCCGTCCTGGCGGTCGCCGGGTCGGTGCCGCTGGCCGCGACCGGTCGCGTGCTGGTCGGCATGGGCGACGCGCTGACGTTCGTGAGCGTGCTGCGCATCGTCTCGGCCTGGTTCCCACCCGGCCGGGTGCCGGTGATGACGCAGCTCACCGGCCTGGTCGGGCAGGCGGGGCAGGTGCTGTCGGCGGTGCCGTTCGTCGCCGTCCTGCACGCCTACGGCTGGCGCACGGCGTTCGGCTCGGCGGCCGCGACCGGTGTGCTGGTGTGCGTCCTGGCCGTCGTGGCGCTGCGCGACTCGCCGTCGGCACGGGCCCAACAGCTGGGTGACGGCTCCGGCCGCCACCTCGGCGCCGACCTCGTCAAGGCGTGGCGGCACCCGGGCACCCGGCTGGGGCTGTGGACGCACTTCACGACCCAGTTCTCCGGCACGGTGTTCGCGCTGATGTGGGGGTTCCCGTTCCTCGTGTCCGGCGAGGACGTCTCGGAGGGGGCGGCCGGCGCGCTGCTGACGCTCACCGTCGTCGCGGGCGTGGTCGCCGGGCCGGGCATCGGCGTCATGGTGCAGCGGCACCCGCTGCGGCGGTCGTGGCTGGTGCTCGGGATCGTGTTCGCCAACGCGGCCGCCTGGACCGCCGTCCTGCTGCTGCCAGGGCGGGCGCCCGGCTGGCTGCTGGTGCTGCTGGTGCTGTCGATGGCGCTGAGCGGCCCCGGCTCGATGATCGGCTTCGACTTCGCCCGCACGTTCAACCCGCCGAACCGCCTGGGCACCGCCACCGGCATCGTCAACGTCGGCGGGTTCGTGGCGTCGCTGCTGACGATCCTCGCCATCGGCCTGGTCCTCGACGCGCGCACCGGCGGCTCGTCGACATCGCAGTACGAGCTGGACGACTTCCGGGTGGCGATGTGCGTGCAGTACGTGATGTGGACGATCGGGCTGGTCGGCATCCTGCGCTCGCGCCGGGCAGCACGCCGCCGCATGGCCGCCGCCGGTGTCGTCGTCCCGCCGATCCGCGACGTCATCGCCGCGCGTCGCCGGCGCCGCCGCCCGAGATGATCACGTTCACTACGAAATCTCGTGTCGCACTACGCCTGTATTCGTGGTGACGCTCGGGTGATCGTGGTGATGGCCGCGGTCAGACCACGTCGCCGGGCGACTCGCCGGGCTTGAGCAGCCGGCAGTACTTCACCTTGCCGTCGAACTCGGCCGCTGTGGCGAACTCCTCGAAGTAGAAGTCGACCCGGTCGCGCGGGCTGTCGCCACCGCCGACGACGACCTGCAGCTCTGGCCGCGGCAAGCCGACGCGGTCGAGTTGCACGCGATGCCGCGACTCTCCGACGCTCTCCGAGCGCCCGTCGGCGAACTCCACGACTCGGCCGGCGCCTCGCGCACCGCGCCAGTCGCGCATCGTATCGAGCGCCTCGCGCAGCTCGGACTGGGTTGCGAGTGACTGTGCCAGCGCACCGTCAGCGGTCACCACCGCCGCCTCGAACGGCACCGTCCGGGCGACATCGACGACCGTGCGCGCCGGCTGCGTGACGAGGACTGCGCGCACCGTCGCGAACTCCTCGTCGGTGAGCCGTCCGGCGTGGTGGTGGACGCCGGCCTCGAGCCGCGGCGCATGCCGGTCACGGCGCGAGACGTGCACCGTCGACAGGTCCGCGCCCCAGGTCGGCAGCCCGCGCCACACGGCCGCGGACACATGGCTCAGGACGGCCGGCACCGTGAGCTGCAGCATGACCGCCTGGCAGAGCGCGAGGTGGCGTTGCCGGTCGTCGAGCGTGTTCCACAGAGTCGTCTCGACATAGGCGCCGCGACAGATCGCGGTCCAGGCACCTGTCGCACGGCGGCGCGCGATCTCATTGTCGTCGTACCCGGCGGCCAGCGCCTGGGGACGAACGACGACCCCGTGCTGCCGGGCGGCAAGTGCTCGCAATGCTTCGTCCATGCCCGAGACGGTTCCTGATGCGGCCACGGTCACGCCAGGCCGTCATCGCGAAATGTGGACGACCACACCGATCAGTCTGACCTGTGGACGGCCTCGCATCACCAGGATCACCCGAACGTCAACACGACTACATGCGTGTGCGACACGAGACTTCGTGCTGAACGTGATCACGGCTCGAGGGTGCGGGCGACGCGCAGTTCGTAGAGGTAAGCCTTGGTGACGGTGCCGCCGTAGCGGTTGTTGATCAGCCCGCCGATGCAGTCGAACAGGCCGCTGCGCTGGTCGGGGCGCAGCGCCCGGTGCCCGGAGTACGTCGACAGCAGGTCGAGGTAGCCGCGCGCGTCGTACGTGACGTCGGCGCGGTAGCGGCGGCGGATGGCCGGGCCGAACAGCGGCGACTCGTCGATCTCGTCGGTGAACGGCGCGATCTCGTCGGCCGGCCGGAGGCGCAGGCCGGGCGGGGTGGCCGGGTCCCAGCGCTCGTAGCACCGCTGCACGTCGGCGAAGAAGTCCGCCGTCCCGCCGAGCACATGCTCCGTCGTCACCGTGGCCAGCGCGCCGCCTGGCCGCAGCACGCCGGCCACCCGCTGCGCCCGCACCGCGGCGTCGACCCAGTGCCAGGCGGTGAACGACGTCACGAGGTCGGCGGAGGCGGGCGGCGCGCCCCACTGCTCGAACGACGACTCGACCACCTCGACCGGCCGCCCGGCGGTCCGCTCGCGCAGGACCGCCGCCAGGTTCGCCCCCAGCTCGACGGCGACGACGTGGGCGCCGCGGGCGGTCAGCGGCAGCGTCGCCTGGCCGGTGCCCGGGCCGATCTCGACCACCCGGGTGCCCGGACCCAGCCCGGCCAGCTCGCCGAGGCCGGCGAAGATCGCGTCCGGGTAGCCCGGCCGGACCCGCGCGTAGAGCGCCGCGTCCTCGTCGAAGATCGTGCGCAGTTCCCGGCTCATGCCGCCGATCGTGTCACGCGGAACGGGGCGAAGTGAAAGGGAAATCGGCAGGATCGACGGTGTGACCGCCGTGATCGCCGAGGCCCGGTTTCCCGATGACGCCGACGCGCTGGCCCGTGTCTATGTCGCCAGCGCCGCCCACCACGCCGCCCTCGACCCTGCTCGCTACCGCGTCCCGCCCCTCGATGCTGTCGCGCGTCGCTACCGCGAGCCCCGGCCCGACACCGAGCGCATCCTCGTCGCCCGCCTCGGCCGCGACGTGGCCGGCTTCGCCTCGGTCGCTCTGCTGCCGCCGCCCGGCCCGGCCAGCATGCTTGCCGACGTCACGACCGCCACCCTCGACGTCGCGGTGCTGCCGGAGAACCGCGGGCGGGGCATCGGCCGCCGCCTGCTCGAGGCGGCCGCGACCGCCGCGGCCGGCCTCGGCGCCGCACGCCTCCAGCTCGACGCGCACCACGCGAACGAGGGCGCTCTGCGGCTCTACCGCTACCTCGGCTACCAGCCGATGGGCGTGCTGCTGAGCAGGGTGGTGCTGTAGGGAGCCCGAAGTCGGATTCGAACCGACGACCTACCGCTTACAAGGCGGTTGCTCTGACCAGCTGAGCTATTCGGGCAGAGGAGAAGACGGTACCCGAGCGGGCACCGTCCCCTCCACTGCGTCGGCCGACGCGGGCCGTCAGACGACGGCGCCGTAGTTGGGGTCTTCGCGGCTGCGCTTGTCGGCCTTCTTGGGCGCCGGCGGCGGGGCCGGCTTCTTACTCTCGAGCAGGATCGTGAGCGGCACCGCCGTGAAGTTCGACGAGTACGTACCGATCAGGATGCCCAGGACCAGCGCGAGCGCGAAGTCCGACAGCGAGTCGCCGCCCAGGACGAGCAGGGCGATGAGGATGAACAGCGTGCTCGCACCGGTGTTCACCGACCGTGGCAAGGTGTTGAGGATGGCCGTGTTGGACACGTCGGCGAACTTCTCGCCGTCCTTGCGGGTCCACGTCTCACGGATGCGGTCGAACACGACGACGGCGTCGTTGACGCTGTAACCGATGATCGTCAGCAGTGCGGCGAGGAACATGCCGTCCAGCGGTTTGCCGATCCAGGCGAAGATGCCGACGGTGATCGCGACGTTCTGGAACAGCGCCACGACGGCGCTGGCGCCGAACGTCCAGCGGAATCGGATGGCCAGGTACGCCAGCTGCGCCGCCAGCGCCACGCCCAGCGCGATGAGGGCGTTGCGCTGCAGCTCGTCGCCGAGGCTCGGGCCGATCAGCTCGTCGCGGACCAGCTCGGCGCCGCCGCCGGCATCGTCGAGGGCGGCGATGACGGCGGCTGCCTCGTCGTCGGACATGTCGCTGGCCCGGACGGTGATGTCGTCGTCGCCGGATTCCTGGACGACGGCCGTCGGGAAGCCGGCGTCGGCCACGGCGGTCCTGGCGTCGTCGACGTCGATCACCTCGGTGGGTGACACCTCGATGAGCCGGCCGCCGGTGAACTCGATGCCGAACTCGAGACCGCGGACGACGATGCCGGCGACCCCGATGGCGACGGCGACGGCGGAGATGATCAGCCAGCGCCCGGCGCGCGCCATGAGTTGCGGGTTGCGCGCCCGCAGCCACAGCCGGACCCGGCCGTGGTGCGCGATGCCGCTGGCGTCGGGGTGCGCCTGCAGCCAGCGCCGGTCGGCCAGCCACTCGCACAGGACCCGGCTCAGCACCAGCGCCGACAGCAGCGACGCGAGCACACCGATGGTCAGTGTGACACCGAAGCCGCGGACCGGGCCGGAGGCCAGGAAGAACAGCAGCCCGGCGGCCAGCAGCGTCGTGACGTTGGAGTCCGCGATGGCCGACAGGGCGTTCTTGTAGCCGTTCTGGACGGCGCCGCGCAAGCTCTTCGTCTTGCCGTCGACGTACTCTTCTCGGGCTCGTTCGAAGATGAGGACGTTCGCGTCGACCGCCATACCGATGGCCAGCACGAAGCCGGCGAGGCCGGGCAACGTCAGGGTGGCGCCCAGCGCGCTCAGGGCCGCGTAGGAGATGAGGGCGTAGCCGAGCAGTGACAGGATCGCCATCAGGCCGATGAGCCGGTAGGCGATGCCGATGAAGATCGCCGTGATGGCCACGCCGATGATGGCCGCCCACGCGCTGGCCTCGATGGCGGCGTCACCGAGCGTCGGGCCGACGACCCGCTGCTCGACGGTGGTGACGTCGACGGGGAGCGCGCCGCCCTCGACCAGCGCGGCGAGGTCCTTCGCCTCGTCCTCGGTGAAGTCGCCGGTGATCTCCGTGGTGCCGCCGCGGATGCCGACGCCGCACTGCACGCTGGTGGTGACGTTCGGCGAGGAGATGACGGTCTCGTCGAGGACGATCGCGATGCGACGGCGGGGGTCGCCGTCGGGCTGGCAGGCGGCCTCGCTGGTGAGGTTCGCCCAGGTGTCGCCGCCGCCGCCGGAGAAGTCGAGCGTGACGAGCCAGCCGCCGCGCTGCACGTCGTAGATGGCGTCGGCGCCGTCGATCTCCTCACCGGTCATCGCGGTGGGCGCGAGCAGCAGCGGCTGGCCGGACTCGTCCGGCAGCACCAGCTGGCCCTCGGTGTCCGGCGCCGGCGTCTCGGTGCCCGGCGCGGGGGTCTCGGTGGGCGCGGGGGTCGTGCCGGCGACGACGTCGGTGCCGGTGTCGCCGGAGGAGGTCTCGGGCTCGATGGCGCCGCCGACGGAGCCCTCGGTGGCAGGCGGTGTCGCCGGCGGTGTCGCGGGCGGGGTCTCGGTGCCGGGCGCGGGCGTCTCCGTCGGCAGGCCGGACGTGTCGTAGCCGAGGACGGGGTGCACGGTCAGCTGGGCGGTCTGGCCGAGCGCCTCGGCGGCCTCGCGCGGGTCGGAGACCCCGGGCAGCTCGACGATGATGCGGCGGTCGCCGGATCGGCTGAGCGACGGCTCCGAGACGCCGAGGGCGTCGACGCGGCGGCGCAGCACCTCGAGGGCGCGGTCGGTGGACTCGGCGTTGGCCTCGACGGTATCGGTGTCCTGCGTCTCCAGGACGATCTGCGCGCCGCCCTCGAGGTCGAGGCCGAGGTTGGGGCTGGACGTGAGCGTGATGAAGCCGGAGGCGACGAGGATCAGCACGGCCGCCACGCCGCGCGCGAACCGCCCGCCGTCGGGTGCATTGCCGCGTTTTGCGGCTCGTCGGCGGACGAGGGCGAAGCTGGACAGGATGATCGCTGTCACTGCGAGGGCGAGGTACAGCGCGTTCGTGCGGTCCACAGGAGGTCTCCAAGGGACGTGCCCGGCCGCGCGGGCACGAGCCGGCGCCGTCGGGGCGAAGTTCTGAGGGGACGTCTACTGCCGGGCCGCGGGCGGGCCGCGCTGCGGGTCGGTCGGGGTCCACGCGGCGTCGGCCGGGACCCGGTCGGCCGTCGCGGGGACGGCCTCGAGCAGGTAGAGGTCGAGCGGCCCGACGACGGTGCCCGCAGACGTGGGCGGCGCGTAGCCGAGCTTGCCGGTGGCCGGAGCGACCGCGACGGAGAGGTCGAGGATGTCGTCGGCGCCGGCGACGGTGGTCTCGTGGTCGCTGCTCGGGACCGTGTGGACGGATGCGCCGCGCTGCTGGCTCGACGGTGCCGCGGCCGCGGGCGGGCCGGACGAGATGAGCATCAACGCGCCGGACAGCAGGATGGCGGGGAGCGCCCAGGCCTTCCGGAGCACGCGGCTGCCCGCGTGGTGCCCGGAGCGGCGACCCGGCATGGCGGCGACCTCCTGATCCGGCCCCTCGGCGGCGTATCTGCAAACCGCGCCAACCATACCCGCTACCCCGGAGGCGTACGATGGTGAGGACCTGTACCTGTCAGGGAAGAAGTGAGCTTATGCCTAGCATCGGTACGCCTGAGCTGATCATCGGGCTCATCGTCATCTTCCTGCTGTTCGGCGCGAAGCGGATGCCGGAGATGGCGCGTGGCATCGGGCAGTCGTTGAAGATCTTCAAGACCGAGATGTCGAAGCCGCAGGCCGACAACGACGCGTCCAACGCCGTCATCGTCACCCCGGCGCCGGCTCAGGAGCCGCAGGCACCGACCGCACAGGCACCCACGCAGGCCACCGCCGCGCAGGCGCAGCCCACAACCGAGACGCCGGCTGCCGCCCCGGCCGAGCCGGAGCCCCGTCCGGCTCAGTGACCGTCCTTGCAGCTCGTTGAGCTGCGATGACGCAAGCCTGACGCCGATCTGAAGCCCCGAGTCGATTGGCTCGGGGCTATGGCAGGCCAGAGCAGATCACAGCTGAGTCGCCGCGCGTTCGTCGGCGGCATGGCAGGTTCCGCGGCGCTCGCCACCGTTCCCGGTGCGGCGGCCGCGGCCACACCCGCGACTTCCGGGGCGGCACTGCGTCCGGTGCGCCCGACGGTCGAGCACGCCACGAACCCGCTGGGCATCGACGCGCCCGCGCCCCGGTTCGGCTGGCGGCTCGAGGGCGCCGGCTCCGGCCGGGCGCAGCGGGCCTACCGGGTCGTCGTCGCCAGCCGGCGGTCCCGGCTGGGCGATCCCGACGTGTGGGACTCCGGCCGGGTCGAGTCCGCGGAGCAGTCCGCCCGCGTCTACGCGGGCCCGCGGCTGGCCGCGCGGACCCGGTACCACTGGGCGGTCCGGGTCTGGGACGAGCGCGGCCGGCCCGGCCCGTGGAGCGCTCCGGCGTGGTTCGAGACGGGGCTGTTCGGCGCCGACGACTGGTCCGCCGACTGGATCGGCACCGGCATCGAGCTGGCGAAACCGACCAGCACGCTGGGGCCGGGCGGGTTCGGCTGGGTGCCGCTCGAGCCGGGGCACACGCTGGGGCAGACCTTCACGACAGCGTCGCCTCTGGCGGCCGTCGCGGTCCTGCTCCGCGGCGACGGGGCCGACGAGCCCGACGGGGGCACCGGCGGCGGGTGCCGCCTTTCGCTCCGTCACGACGGCCCCGGCGGCGCGCACGTCGCGGACACAGTCGTCGATGCCGTTACCGGTGAGGCGCAGGGCCGGCTCGACCTTCCCGAGGAGGCGCCGCCCGGTCGCTACTACGTCGAGCTGTCCGAGCCCACCGGCACGCTGGACTGGCAGGTCGGCGGCGGCCCGGACGACTACGGCGACGGCGCCGCGTTCGCCGACGGCCTCGAGGACCCGGCAGCGCCCGACCACTGGCTCTACGGCCTGCCGCCCGACCCGCCCGCCGACCCGCTGCTGCGCACCGAGTTCGACCTGCCCGGACGGGTCGCGTCGGCCCGGCTGTACCTGAGCGGCCTGGGGCTGGCCGAGGCCTGGGTGAACGGCGACCGGGCCGGCGACGCCGAACTGTCCGCGCCGCCCACCGACTACGACCTGCGCACCCGCTACACCACGCACGACGTCACCGCCCTGCTGCGCCGCGGCCGCAACGCGCTCGGCATCGCCCTGGGCCGCGGCTTCTTCGCCACCCGGGCGGCCGACAGCGACGGCAGCAACCTGGCCCGCTGGGTGGACGAGCCGCGGCTGCTCGCGCAGCTGGAGGTGGTGCTGACCGACGGCCGCCGCGTGACGGTGCCGAGCGGACCGGACTGGCAGGTCACCGAGGGACCGACCACCTACGACGGCGTCCTCACCGGCGAGACCTACGACGCGCGCATCGCCGCCCGGCTGGGCGACTGGACCGAGCCCGGGTACGACGGCGCCGGCTGGCGGCCCGCGGTGGTCGTCGACGGGCCCGGCGGGCGGCTCGTCGCGCATGCGCTCGACGCCGTCCGGGCGACCGGCGAGGTGCGGCCGGCCGAGGTCCGCCGGCTCGACGACGGCACGCTGCTCTACGACTTCGGCAGGGTGCTGGCGGGCTGGGTCCGCATCTCCGGGCGGTTCGCCGCCGGTGCCACCGTCCGCGCGCTGTACAGCGAGAAGGCCGGGCCGAGCGGCCGCATCGAGACCCCCTCGCCCGGCGGCGTCGGCAACCCGTCCATCGTGGGCCGGTTCAACGTCGACGAGTACATCGCGGCCGGTCGCGGCGTCGAGACCTGGCAGCCGTCGTTCACCTACAAGGGCTTCCGCTACGTCGAGGTCAGCAGCGACGCCGAGGTCGACGTCCTCGCCGTCGCCGTGCACAGCGACCTCGACGACACGATGACACTGGAGCTGGACGACCCGGAGCTGCAGTGGATCGCCGACGCGTTCCGGCAGACCGCGATCAACGGGCTGCACGGCTACCCGGACAACGCGCCGATGTACACGAAGCTGGCCTGGACCAGCTCGACCTACCGGGCCACCGCGGCCATGCTCTACCAGTTCGGCATGGCGGGCGTCTTCGGGGGCTGGCTCGACGACATCGCCGCGGCCCAGCTGCCCGACGGCGCCGTCCCTGTCATCGCGCCGTTCAACCCGCCGTGGGGTGGCGCCGTCCTGACGCCCAGCTCGACCGGTGTCTACCCGTACCTCGTGCGGCGCTACTGGCTGACCTACGGCGACCCGACAGTGCCCGCGCGGCACTTCGACGGCGTCGCCCGCTACCTGGACTGGTTGGTCGCGGCAGTCGGCGACGGGCCGGCGGACGACCAGTTCGGCGACTGGTACCCGCCGCTGCACGGCGCGCCGCAGAACCCGGTGCCGCCCGAGAGAGGTGAGATCGCCGGCACCGTGTACGCCATCCAGAGCCTGCGAGACGGGCTCGCCCTGGCGGAGCTGCTGGGCGACGGCGACCGCGCGGCGGCGTGGCGGGCCGACGCCGAGCGGCTGACCGGCGTGCTCACCGACCGATTCCTCGACGCAGCGGCCGGCGTCTACGCGACGTCGCGCACCGAGGCCGGGTACCGGCAGGCCAGCAACGCGCTGCCGCTGGCGTTCGGGCTGGTCCCGGCCGAGCACGTGCCCGCCGTCGCAGCGAACCTGGCCGCCGACGTCGAGGCCCGCGACCGCCACCTCGACACCGGTGCGCTGGGCACCGGCGCGCTGCCGTTCGCGCTGGGCGACCACGGCCGCGCCGACCTGGCGCACGCCGTGCTGAACCGGACCTCGTACCCGTCGTACGGCTACCTGCGATCGCTGGGCGCCACCACGTTCTGGGAGTCGTGGGAGGCCGGGTCACGCGGGCACAATGACGCCACCCTCAGCCTCGTCGTGCCGTGGCTGGTGGAGCGGGCCGCCGGGCTGGAGCCGCTGGCGCCGGGCTGGGCGCGGTTCCGGGTCCGGCCCGGTGCGGTGCCGACGCTGCCGGGGGCCAGGATCGCGCTGGACACCGTCCGCGGCCGGGTCGAGCTGGCCTGGGAGCACCGCCACGGCGGACGGCTGGCCGTCGACCTGACGGTCCCGGTGAACGCCGTCGCCGAGGTGGTGCTGCCGGACGGGAGCACGCGCGAGGTCAGCTCCGGGCGGCACCGCCTGTCGGCGCGGAGCTGACGTGCGCGGTGTTGACCGGCGCGGCCAGCCCCGCCCGCAGCTGCTCAGTGCCGCGCTCGCCCAGCTCGTCCAGGGCGGCGATGGCCACCTGACGTACGCGTGCGGCGGCGTCGGCGTCGCCGGCGGCCTCGTGGCTGTCGGCGAGCTTCCGTAGCGTGACCACCTCGTAGTACAGCCCGTCCAGCTCGCGCAGCAGGTCCAGCGCGCGCTCGAAGCAGTCGACGGCGCGGTCGTAGGCGCCGAGCCCGTGATGGGCGAAGCCGAGGGTGTCGAGCGTGGCCGCCTCGGCGAGCCGGTCGTCCAGGCCGCGCAGGATCTCCAGCGCCTGCCCGGCGAACTCCAGCGTCCGCTCGTAGCGGCCGAGCATCGCGTGTCCCCAGCCGACGGCGTTCAGCGCACCCGCCAGCCCGGCCGGCTGCCCGATGCGCCGGAACAGCTCCAGCGCCGCGAGGTCGTGCTCCAGCGACTCCTCGTGCCGCCCGGTCCGCTCCTTCACCACGCCCAGCGACCGCAGCGTCCTGGCCTGCCCGACCAGGTCGTCGTGGGCGGCGTAGAGCGTCAGCGCGCGCTGCAGGTGCGCGTCGGCGTCGTCGTGGCGGTCGAGGTAGCCGTAGGCGCGGCCGAGCAGCCGGTGCAGGTGGGCGATCGGCTCGGTGTCGTCGAGGACGCGGACGGCCAGCAGCGCGGAGCTGTTCACCCGGGCGATGTCGCGCCACCGCCCGCGCCAGTCCAGGTCGATGGTGAGCGCCCAGGCCAGCTGCCAAGCGTGGACGGGGTGCCCGCGGTCGGCCGCGGCATCTACGGCGGCCAGCAGGGTGCGCCGCTCGGCGGCGAACCAGGCCCGGGCGGCGTCGGGGCCGGCGATCGGCTCCGCGACCTCGGGGCCGGCCGTCGGCGGCGGTACCGGCTCGTACGTCTCGCGGTCCGAGCGCAGCGGCCGGCTGGCCGCCACCGCGGTGGCGAGGTAGTGGTCGAGCAGCCGGCGCAGCGCCGGCTCGCGCTCCCGCGTCCCGGTGCCGGCCAGCTCGGCGGCGTACGCGCGCAGCAGGTCGTGCGCGCCGTACCGGCCCGGCCGCTGCTCGTTGAGCAGGTGGGCGCGGGTCAGCTCGGCCAGCAGCGGGCTGACGGCGTCGGCGTCGAGGCCGGCGAGCGCCGCCGCCGCGGCGGTGCCGATGTCGGGCCCGGGTGCGGAGCCGACCAGCCGGAACAGCCGGGCGGCCGGCCCGCTCAGCCCGTCGTAGGACCAGGAGAACACCGAGCGCAGGTCGATGGTGGCGTCGTCGGCGGCGAACGCCTCGAGGCCGCCGCTGGCCGCGCGCAGCTCCGCCACCCGGTACTCCAGCGAGTCCGGCTGCTCCGCCACCCGGGCGGCGGCGACGGCGAGCGCCAGCAGCAGCCGCGCGCACAGCGCGACCAGCTCGTCGACGATCCGCCGCTCGACGGTGGCGCGGTCGCCGATGCGCCGGATCACCAGCTCGCGGGCGTCGGCGACCGGCGGGAGGTCGAGCGTCACGGACCGGGCGCCGGCGGTGGTCCGAAGCCCGAGCAGCTGGTCGCGGCTGGTCACGACGGTCAGGCAGTCGGCCGAGCCGGGCAGCAGCGGCCGCGCCTGGCGGGCGTCGCGGGCGTTGTCGAGCAGCACCAGCATCCGGCGGCCGGCCAGCATGCTGCGGTAGAGCGCGGCCTGGCCGTCGGCGTCGGCCGGGATCAACTCGGGCGGTACCCGCAGGGCGTCGAGGAAGCCGTGGATCGCGTCGGTGGGGTCGACCGGCGGCCGGTCGGGGTCGAAGCCGCGCAGGTTGACGTACAGCTGGCCGTCCGGGAACCGGTCGGCGACGCTGTGCGCCCAGTGCACGGCCAGCGTGGTCTTGCCGACCCCGGCCGTGCCTGAGACGGTCGCGACGGGCGACGTGGCGGCCGCGTGGTCCAGCAGCGCCAGCGCGTCGGCTCGGCCGACGAAGCCGGGCACGTCGGCGGGGAGCTGACGGGGGGTCCGGCGCACCGCGGGCGGCGTCCGCCGGGCCGGCGTCTGCGCCAGCAACCGCGCGTACACGGCCTGCAGCCGCGGGACGGGCTCGACGCCCAGCTCGGCGGAGAGCCGGGTGCGAACCCGCTCGTACTGCGCCAGCGCCTCGGCCCGCCGGCCGGACCGCTCCAGCGCCTCCAGCAGCAGCGCCCAGGACGGCTCGCGCAGCGGGTGGGCGGCGGTCAGCTCACGCAGCTGCGGGATCAGGTCGGCCGGGCGGCCCAGCTCGAGGTCGAGGGCGATGCGCCGCTCCTGTGCCTGGAGGTGGCTCTCGGCCAGCCGCGGCCCCTCGGTCCCGGCCAGCCACGCCGACTCGACGTCCTCGAACGGCAGGCCGCGCCACAGTGCGAGCGCCTCGGTGAGGTACGCCCGCTGCCGCAACGGGTCGAGGTTGCCGTCGGCGCGTTCGAGCAGCCGCTGGAAGCGGAGGACGTCGACGGCGTCGGGCTCGGTGTGCAGCACGTAGCCGGTGGTACTGGTCGTGATCAGCTCCGCGCCGAGCAGCGCGCGCAGCCGGGTGACGTAGGTCTGGACACTGCGCCGCGGGCTGGCCGGCAGGTTCTCCGTCCACAGCGCCTCGATCAGTTGCGCCACGGTGACGGAGCGGCCGGCCGACAGCGCCAGCACGGCGATCAGCGCGCGCAGCCGGCCGGTGGTGACGTGCACCAGCCGCCCGTCCGCCCGCAGGCGCATCGGGCCGAGCAGATCGATCTCGACGCGGGGGTTCACAAGTGTTATGACATCCGATGACCGCCTGCGGTTGCATCCGCGGTCTCACCGGCCGAGAGTACGCGGCCGGCCAGCTCGGCGCTGCCGATGCCGTCGATGTCGATCGACGTCAGCGCCAGCCGGCCGCCACGCACCGCCAGGCCGACGCGGACCCCGTCGCCGGACGGTGTCTGGGTCACCGTCCCCCACGCGTCGCCGCTGGCCCAGAACCAGGTGACCGGGCCGCCGGCGAGGTCGGCCGCGGCGAAGCGGAGCGCGCCGCTCACACCGTCGTACCCGAAGCCGGTCAGCGCCGGGATGGTGCCCCAGGCGGCCATCGCGCGCACGTAGTGGTGGCCGCACTCGGCCTCGTCGAACGGGTTGCGGCGGCGGCCGTCGAAGCGGCTCCGGACCGCCTCGACGACGCGCACGCCGTCGTCGACGAGCCCGGCCTGCAGCAGCCCGATCGCCGCGGTGTACTCCAGACCGGACCACACCTCGGCGAAGTACGGGAACGGCCGGGCCGGGCGGTTGCCGTCCGGGTACGACGCGACCAGCAGGCCCGGCTCGCCGGCCAGCGCGTAGCTGCGCTTGGGGTTGAACGGCGCGCCGGGCGCGGTGCGGTCGTTGTGCCGCAGGATGCTGCGCAGCGTGGTGCGCACGTGGCCGGTGTCGAGCAGGTCGCCGAGGCCGGTGAGCCGGGCGACGTGCTGCCCGATCAGCTGGTCGGTGAGGCAGCCGTCGCCGATCTGCAGCTCGGGCTCGGTGAGGTCGCGGGCGCCGATGCCGGGCAGACGCAGTCCCGGCGCGATGGAGTCCTCGCTGCCCGGCGGCCTGATCTCGTGCCGGTAGTACTCGCCGGTGAACAGGTGCGCGTCGATCCAGGCGCTGCCGCGGGCGAACAGGCCGGCGCAGGTGGCGGCGAACTCGTCGTCGCCGAGGTGCCGGGCCATCTCCTCCGCCGCTCGCAGCGCCGCGAGGTACCACGTGCCGACCTGCGGGTTCGGCCCGAAGTACTCGACGTCCATGGTGTTGTGCTGGGATCCCTCCATGACGCCGTCGCGGTCGGCGTCCCAGCCGCCGGGGATCCAGGCGAACTCCAGTGCCCGCCGGGCGGCCGGCCACAGCTCGCGCAGCAGCTCGTCGTCGCCGCTGAGCCGCCACTCGCGGTGCAGCTTCACCAGGCAGCCCATCTGCCCGTCGGCCGCGGCCACGCCGTGCTCGCGCGACCGGTCCAGCGGCAGCTCCAGCCGGAAGCTCATGTGTCCGTCGTCGCCGGTGGCGTGCCGGAACTCCAGCTCGCGCATCGACCGCGCCAGCTCGCCGAACAGGTACGGCGTGGTGTGCTCGTAGTTCCACACGTGCGCGCAGTTGCCGTAGCAGCTGCCGCTGTCGTCGTGGCAGCCCTCCCAGCCGTAGAACCGGCCGTCCGGGGTGCGGAAGCAGGTCGGGGAGCGCAGCGTGCTGACGTTGCTCAGCGCGGCCTCGACGACGGCCGCTGGGAGGTCGCTGCCGGTCAGCGCGGCGACGAAGGCGACGGTGCGGTCCTCGAGCTCCGCCAGTTTCGGCGCCGTCGCCGTGACGACGTCCCAGGCGTCGCCGTACGCGCCCGTGTAGTGGTTGCCGATGACGGTCTCGCCGCGCCAGTCCCGCCGGTTGGGGAAGTGCCAGGTCAGCAGGTACGTGAAGGCGTGCGTCTCACCCGGTGCGAGCGTGCGCATGGCTGCGACGGACGCCACCGGCTCGCCGCCGTCCGGCCGCTCGTCCAGCCGCCCGTCGGCCGCGAGGTCGTCCCAGAAGTCCAGCAGCGGGCCGCCCCAGCTGGACCCGGCCCACGCCGTGCGCACGGTGACGTCGTCCTCGTCCAGGACGGCGAGGGCCAGCGAGCCCCAGCGCTCGTCGTCCTCGCCGCCACCGGACCGGAGCAGGACGCCGCCGAGCCGCGGCTCGTTGCGGGGGTCCGCGCCGGGGTTGCGGACGCTGCCGGCGACGGTGACGTCCAGCGGCTCGGCGCCGGTGTTCATGATGGCGTACCGCAGCACGGCCATCGGCAGCGAGCTGGCCTCGACGTCGGCCGGGACCAGCGGATTGAACGCCTGCAGCCGCACCGTCACCGGCACGTCCGGGTCGTCGAGCAGCACCTGGCCGAGCGGGTAGGCGGCCAGGAACTCCGACCGCGCGAACCGGGGCAAGCTGTGGTTGGGGACGTCGGCGCCCTCCCAGCCCTCGTAGAGGACCGGGTCGATCGGCCCCTCCAGCGCCCGGACGGTGTCACCCGCGCGCACGGCGAAGAAGCTGTCGCGCGGCGCGAAGCCCTTCGCCGGCTGGTTGCGCATCTCCCAGTCGCGCAGGTCGCCGCGGCCGCCGAGCGACACCGTCCCGGTGCCGATGCCGCCGAGTGGCAGCGCGACGCGCAGCGAGTGGTCGGCGTCGTACCGGCGCAGGACCGGCCATTCCGTCGTCATGCCTCCGACCACAACGTGCAACGGCATTCCATGTCAAGCCGCGAGCGGTCGCTCCGAGACGAGGACGGCCAGGGTGCGGCGGCCGACCCGCCGCTCGACCGTCCGCACGCCGGTCTGCCCGAAGTCAGTCAGCCGGGCGGCCACCTCGCCGATCTGCCCCGGCGTGATGCCGTGGCCGGGCCGGTCGAGCAGCCGCTCGGCCAGCAGCAGCCGGCCGCCGGGTGCCAGCTTCGCGGTGAGCCTGGCCAGGCCGGCGTCGCGGTCGTCCCAGTGGTGCATGGACGCGAGCGTGTAGATGGCCGCGAACGAGCCGTCGGCGAACGGGACGGTCTCGGCGCCGGCCAGCCGGACGTCTGCGCCGGGCACCCGCTTGCGGGCCATCGCGACGAACGTCTCGGACGGGTCGACGGCGGCGACGTACTCGGCACCGGCCTGCCGGGCGGCCAGCTCGAGCGCGACGCCCGGCCCGCAGCCGACCTCCAGGACCGGCTCGCCGGCGCGCAGCTCAGCGAGGTCGACCACCGCCCGGTTCGTCTCAGGGTGGCGGTTGAACCACGCGTACAGCCGCGCGCCGACGGCGCCGAAGCCGCTCATCGTCCGAGGCTACGGCAGCGGGATGAACGGCTGCGGGCGCGCTTCGGCGAGATCGCCCGCACGCACCCGGACGACGCTGAGCGGCGCGCCGACGACGCGGTCGGGCAGGTCGTAGCGGGCGAGGTAGACGCCGGGCGGCACGTCGACGAAGCCGAACCAGCCGGAGCCGTCGCTGACCTGCGTCCGGGTCTCGCCGCGGCCGGCCGCCGGCCGCAGCGTGACGGTGACGCCGTCGAGCGGGGCGCCGGTACGCAGCCGCAGCGTGCCGGCCACGTTGCCCGTCGTCGGGTCCTCCTTCCACGGCATCGACGGCACGGCGGCGTCCTCGGCGAACGGCGCGTCCGGGCCGGTGGTGAGCGCGGCGGCCAGCGCGGCCCGCTCGGCGACCTTCACGGCCGGCGTCCCCGCGGCGGCGGTGAGTGACGGGTTCGCGTAGGAGTAGCCGCTCCAGCCGGCGACGGTGTTGCCGGCGGCCGTCGGCGTGAGCACGTCGTGGACCTGCTGGACGCTGTCGTCGATCTCGTTGAGGTACAGCGCCGGCCCGGACACCGTCTGCCGGTCGCCCTGCCAGTCCGCGAGGACCTCGTTCCACTCGGCGAACATCCGCGCCTGGTCGGGCATCCACTCGCGCTTGTAGTTCATCGCGACGACGGTGTCGATGATCCCCTCGTCCAGCCAGCCCCGCCAGTCCTGCAGGACCTCGGCGTAGGTGCGCGTCTTCTCCCAGCCGCCGACGCTCTGCGGGCCGAAGCCGTAGGTGATGCCGTCGTTGGTCAGCCGCACCGTCGGGTCGACCTCGAAGATCCCGAGGTAGATGCGGCGGACGATGCTGGTGATCTGCTCGCGCCGCCACTCGGTGAACTCCGCGTCGGACGGCACCGGCACGTCCGTGCGGCCGGTGGCGGCCTGGAACCGGGCGATCGACGTCTCGCTGTAGCCCCAGTCGCTGTGCGTGGTGGTCGAGTTGTGGTCCGGGTAGCGGATGTAGTCGAGGTTGATGCCGTCGACGTCATACTCGCGCACGATGCTCTGGATCGCGCCGACGACGTAGTCGCGGGCGGCCGGGTTGGCGGGGTCGATGAAGCTGTTCGCGCCGACCAGCTCGGTGCCGTCGACGCGCTTGTTGAGCCAGCGGTCCGCGCCGGTGGCGCTCGGGCCGTGCGCGTTGAAGGCGTGGTCGGGGGAGCGCGGCGGCGTCGCGGAGTTCCACAGCGTGCCGAAGTTGACCCACGCGTGCACCTCGAGCCCGGCGGCGTGCGCCTGCTCGATCACCTCGTCCAGCGGGTCGTACGGGGCCGGCGCGACGGCGGCGTCGGTGCGCGGGTAGTCAGCCCGGTTGCAGAAGCAGTCGTAGCGGCGGGCCACCTGGACGATCAGCGCGTTCGCGTTGACCTCCAGCGCGTCGCCGACCAGCTCCTCGACCTGCGCGGGGGTGTAGATGCCCTCGTTGAAGGCGTCGACCCAGTAGCCGCGCCACTGCTCCGGTGCGGGATCGGGCTCGGCCGCGGCCGAAGGCGCCGCGGCGGCGGCCAGGACGAGTGCCACGATGACGGGAAGCGTGCGGCGACGTCGGCTCACGCTGGTCCTCCTCGTTGGACTAGACCAATATGGGCCCCAAGTCTGGAAGACTTTGCCCGATACGTCTACAGGGGGTGCGGGCGTGGCGAAATACCATTCGATCCGGGACGAGATCCTGGACCTGGTCGCGGAGCTGACTGTGGGCGACGCGCTGCCGGCGGAACGGACGCTGGCGCCGAGGTTCGGGGTGTCGCGCATGACACTGCGGCGGGCCGTCGAGGAGCTGGTCCGCGAGGGGCGGCTGGTCCGCCGGCAGGGCGCCGGCACGTTCGTCGCCGGGCCGAAGATCGCGCAGGGGCTGGCGGTGACGTCGTTCTCCGAGGACATGCGCCAGCGCGGCTCCGTCCCGTCCAGTCGCACGCTGGCCGTCGACGACGTGCTGGCCGGCGCGCCGCTGGGCCGCCGGCTGGAGATCTCGCCGGGCGAGAGCGTCGTGCGGGTGACCCGGCTGCGGCTGGCCGACGCCGCGCCGATGGCGGTCGAGACGCTGCACGTGCCACGCAGCATCGCGCCGGGGCTCGACGGCGCGATGCTCGCGGACGGCTCGTTCTACGAGCTGCTGCACGACGTGTACGGGCTGGAGCTGTCCGGCGGCGTGCAGACCATCGAGGCGACGGTCACCGACGAGACGGAGTCCGAGCTGCTCGGCGTGCCGCTGCACTCGCCGGCGTTCCTGTTCGAGCGCATCTCCCGCGACGCCCGCGGCCGGGTGGTCGAGTTCGTCCGCTCCGTCTACCGTGGCGATCGCTACCAGTTCCGTGTCGATCTACAGCCGGCCCGCCGGCCGGCGAGGACGGCCGAGTGACGAACTCCGAGTTGGACCGGCTGGCGACTGAGAGCCGGTTGCCGGCCGCGGCCGGCCTCGACCTGCGGTCCACCCGCGAGCAGGTCGAGCTGATGGCCGAGCAGGACCGCGTGGCCGTCGACGCCGTCGCCGCGACCCGCGACCGGCTGGTCGAGGCGATCGATGCGACGGTGGCGCGCCTGCGCCGCGGCGGCCGGCTGATCGAGGTGGGCGCCGGCACGCCCGGCCGGCTCGCCGTCCTCGACGCCGCCGAGTGCGGCCCCACCTTCGGCGTCGACGAGCGCCAGGTGGTCGCCGTCATGGCCGGCGGGTTCGACGCCGTGCGCTCGGCCGCCGAGCACGACGAGGACGACCACGACGGCGGCCGGTCCGACCTCGAGCGGCTCGCGCTCGGGCCGGACGACGTCGTGGTCGCGGTGAGCGCGTCCGGGCGGACGCCGTACGTACTTGGCGCGCTGGCGGCCGCCCGCACGGCCGGCGCGTACACCGTCGCCGTTGTCAACAACGCCGGCTCACCGATCGCCGCCGCCTCCGACGTCGCCGTCGAGGCGCTCACCGGCCCGGAGGTCGTGGCCGGCTCGACCCGGCTCAAGGCCGGGACCGCGGCCAAGCTGGTGCTCAACACCATCTCCACGCTGGTCATGGTGCAGCTCGGCCACACCCACGGCGACCTGATGATCGACGTCCGGGCCACGAACGACAAGCTGCGCCGCCGCGCCCAGCGGATCGTCCAGGAGGCGACCGGCGAGTCCGCCGCGGCGGCCGAGGCGGCGCTGCGGGCCGCCGGCGACGAGACCAAGACGGCGACGGTCATGCTGCTGGCCGGCGTCGACGCCGGTGAGGCCCGCCGCCGGCTCGGGGCCGCCGGTGGCCGCGTCCGGGCCGCCATCGAGCCGCGGCCGCCGGGTCAGGCGACGGCGTAGGCGATCTCCAGGACCGCGAGCAGCAGCGTCACCAGCGCGACGAGGCCGGGCAGCTTGCCGTCGGGCAGGGCGCGGTCGGTGTGCAGCGCCTCGTGCGAGCGCCGGTAGCGCCGCCGCGCCAGCAGCAGGATCGCGAGCGCGACCGGCGCCACCACCAGGCCGAAGACCACTGCCGCAGGGCCGAGCGGCTCGGCCGCCAGCCGCGTGGCGAGGACGACGCCGACCAGCAGGGCGAGCGCCGTGCGGGTCCAGGCAAGCGCCGTCCGCTCGTTCTGCGCGCCGCGGTCGTACGTCCGCTCGGACATCGGTCAGTCCGCGACCAGCACGACGACGATCACGATGGCGGCGACGGCCAGCCCGAACGCCAGCACCGGCGCCAGCGCGGGCGACGGCAGCGGCCGCGACTCGCGCAGCGCCCGCTCCGCCCCGGCCCACCGGAAGAACGCCATGACACTGCAGGTGGCGCCGAGCAGCGACAGCACCACGACGAGCACCAGCCGCAGCGCCGAGTGGTCCGGGATCTCCAGCGCCTCCAGCGCGATGCCGGCCGCCAGCAGCGCCAGGGCGGTGCGGATCCAGGCCAGGAACGTCCGCTCGTTGGCGAAGGTGAATCGGGGGTCGGGCTCGCTGCCGGCCTCGTAGACGCTGCGCGGCCAGCGGCGGGAGGTGTCGTCGCGGTCCGCGCCGTCGGTCATGATCCGTCGCTCTCGATCTGGTAGGTCGCCCTCGATTGTGTCGGAGGCGTGCTGCGCCGGTGCCGGCCGGCCCCGCGCTGCGCCGGTAACCGGAGGTGCCCGGGCCGGCCGCCGTTGGCGTTGACGGACTCGGCGGGCGGCGGTGGCGGCGGGGTGGCGTCGGGCGGCGTGGCCGGCTCGCGCTGGGCGGGCGGCCCCGGCTGGGCGGGCGGCTCGGGCTGTGCCGGCTGTGCCGGTCGTACGGGCGGCACGGGCTGATCGGGCTGCGCGGGCGGGTCCGCCGGGAGGACCGGCTCGGGCCGGGCACGGGGCCGCAGCGGCTCGGGATGCGGCATGTCCGGCCCCAGCAGCTCCGTCCGGAGCGCGTCGGGACGGCCCGGTTGCGGGCGGACGGCCGTCGGCTCGGGCCGCGCTGGCTCGGGCCGCGCCGGTTTGGGCCGGGCATGTTCGGGTTCGGGACGCGCCGCCGTCGGCTCGGCCTCGGGCTCCGGCTCCGGCTCCGGCTCCAACTGGATCGGCCGCGTCTCGCGCGTGACATCGGGCTCGACGACGGGCTCGGGGATCACGGGGGTGGGCTGGACCCGCCGCGCGCGCCGTCCTGCCCCGCGTGACGCCAGCGGCTGGGCGAACGGGTCGGTGGCGGGGTCGAGCCACTCGATGCTGGTGGCCTCGCCGTGGCCGTGCACGGCGACGAGGTCGTCGAGCGAGCTCCACAGGCTCGTCGCCGGGTGCGTCGATGCCCAGCGCAGCGCGACGTGGCCGTCGGCGAAGACGACGCCGTAGGCCACCACCCCGACTCCGGACACACCGGTGTAGTCGACGTGGCGGACGAGGGCGAACCGTCGTGGGAGCAATCGACCACCGTAACGTTGTGAACTCCGGGCAGGCCGGACGTCACCCCCGTGTCACTCTGGCCTGTGCAGCCCTCATCATCGTCGATGGCCCGCGATCCTGTCACGGCGGCCCGCCGGTGACACGCGGTCCCAGGGGGTGCCGCCCGTCGACGGGCAGGTCCGGGTTACGGTACGACCCACCTCCCAATCACACTCAAAGGTCGGGTCATGCAACGATCACGAACTCTCTCCAGGCGACCTCAGCCCTGGACCGAGGGCCGAGGACTCGGGGGGCCTTCGGTCACCTGGAGCCCGTCGGTGTCGCATGACCCTCCCTGTCACCGTTCCCAGGAGTGAGCTCGATGGATCCTCGACTGCAGCCCCAGACCCCTGACGTCGATCCCATGGTGACCACCGCCGTGATGAACGTGCGCGATCGATTCGGTGCCGAGGGCCTGCGCGACCTCATGGCTCTCGCCCAGATGGAGCTGCGCAACGTCGAGGCGGCGGAGCAGCGGCTCGCCGCGCTGGCCGAGCCGGCGGTCGCCGCGGAGCCTGAGCCGGTCGACTCCGCCGACACGCAGGCCTGGCTGGCCTACACCGAGGCAGCGCCCGACCACGAGGACGACCGCCGCTGAGGTGACGCGGGGCCGGGTCAGGTCGCGCGCAGCGCGGTCAGGATCTCGGTGGCCCAGCGCGAGATGTCGTGGCTGGTCACGTGGTCGCGCAGCAGCTTCATCCGCTGTTCGGACTCGTCGGGGTGGATGCGCATCGCGGCCAGCATGGTGCGCTTGAGGCCGTCGATGTCGTGCGGGTTGACCAGGAAGGCGCCGTCGCCGAGCTCGTCGGCGGCACCGGCGAACTCGGACAGGATGAGTGCGCCGCGCAGGTCGGCGCGGGCGCTGACGTACTCCTTGGCGACCAGGTTCATGCCGTCGCGCAGCGGCGTCACGACCATGACGTCGGCGGCCAGCAGCAGCGCGACCAGCTCGGAGCGGTCGTAGGACGAGTGCAGGTAGTGCACGGCGGGGTGCCCGATGCGGCCGTAGTCGCCGTTGATGCGCCCGACCTGCAGCTCGACCTCGTCGCGCAGGGTCTGGTAGGCCTCGACCCGCTCGCGGCTGGGCGTGGCCACCTGGACCAGGACCGCCTCCTCGGGCGTGATGGCGCCCTCGGCGAGCAGCTCGCCGAACGCCTTGAGCCGATGCCCGATGCCCTTGGTGTAGTCGAGGCGGTCGACGCCGAGCAGGATGTGCACAGGCGCGCCGACCTCTTCGCGGATGGTGGCCGCGCGCTGCTGGACCTCGGGGTCCTCGGCCAACTTCGCGACCTCCTCGACCTGGATCGAGATGGGGAACGCCCGGGCCAGCACCTCGTGGCCGTCCTCGAGCACCAGTGCCTCGCCCTGCAGCGACGCCGTCGTGAACGTCTCGGCCAGCGCCTCGAAGTTGCTGGCCGCGCCGGCCCGCTGGAAGCCGACGAGGTCGGCGCCGAGCAGCCCTTCGAGGATCTGCCGCCGCCACGGCAGCTGCGCGAACAGCTCGGTCGGCGGGAACGGGATGTGCAGGAAGAACCCGATCTTGAGGTCCGGGCGCAGCTCGCGCAGCAGCTGCGGCACCAGCTGCAGCTGGTAGTCCTGGATGAACACGACGGCGTTCTCGGCGGCCACCTCGGCCGCGGCGCGGGCGAAGCGCTGGTTGACCGCGCGGTAGGCGTCCCACCACTCGCGGTGGTACTCAGGCTGGACGATGACGTCGTGGTACAGCGGCCACAGGGTGGCGTTGGAGAACCCCTCGTAGTAGAGCGCGATCTCCTCCGCCGACAACGGCACCGCCACGAGGTCCATGTCGTCGGTCGAGAACGGCTCCGGCGCGTCGTCGGGCGAGCCGGTCCAGCCCACCCACGCACCGTCATAGGCCCGCATCACTGGTGCCATCGCGGTGACGAGGCCTCCGGGGCTCCTGCGCCAGGTTGTCGTGCCATCGGCAGCCGTCACCCTGTCGACCGGCAGCCGATTGGCGACTACGACGAAACTACTCGTTCCAGTCGTGGACAAATGGGGCCTCCTCGTGCCGACAACGGTAACCGAGTTGTGTTGCGTTGCTGTCACAGCCCTTGCCTACGATGGCTGCTATGGACGACCACGAGCGCGCGATCCTCGACTTCGAGCACCGCTGGTGGAAGTACCCAGGCGCGAAGGAACAAGCCGTGCGCAGCGAGCTGGGCATCTCCGCAACGCGCTACTACCAGGTGCTGAACGCGCTGATCGACCGGCCCGAAGCGCTGGCGCACGACCCCCTGCTGGTACGGCGGTTGCGGCGGCAGCGCTCGCGGCGGCTGCGTACGCAATCGGGGCGCCCGCTCGCTGCGGAGGCATGAGCCGTAGCGCCAGTCCATACGACAGTGTGGCTGATCTTGATCGGGGACACCAGGGCTGGAGACACAGCCTGGTGCCTCGCATCGGGCATGGGGCGTGGCGTACGCTCCTGACCCTGTGACGATGAGTGACCGACTCCAGCGGCTGTGGCCGTCGCTCGTCGCGCTCGTCGGCACGGTGGCGGTCGTCCTGGCGCTGCTCTGGTACTTCGGTGACGACACCGACGACAGCACCCCCGACGACGTCGCGGCCGGTGACACTTCCACGGAGCCGCCGGCCACCGATCCGCCGGCCACCGAGGCCCCGCCCGAGACCGAGGCGCCGCCCACCGACGCTCCCACCGAGGAGCCGACGGAGCCAGCCGAGCCAGTGACCGCCGACCCCGACGTGGTCGAGCCGCTCGGCGTGCTCAACCAGACCGACGAGGCCGGGCTCGAGGAGCAGGCCAGCGAGCGGTTCCAGGACGGCGGCTGGGAGGTCGCCGCGATGAGCGAGTTCACCGGCACCGTCCCGGAGACCACGGTCTATGTGCCCGAGGGCATGGAGGAGGCGGCCGACGCGCTGGTGTTGCAGTTCCCGGAGATCGGGCGCGTCATGCCGACCGTCGAGCCGTTCAACGACACCCGGCTGGTCATCGTGCTGGCCGACGACTACCTCGACGAGGTCGACTCGGAATGACGCCCGAGCTGCGGCGGCTGTCCGGGCGGCTGGACCGCACCCTCGTCGCGCTCGACTTCGACGGCGTCCTCTCGCCGATCGTGCCCGACCCGGCGCGTGCGGTCGCGCTGCCCGGCACGGCGGACGTGCTGTCGGCCGTCGCCGCCCGGGTCGCCCGCGTCGCCGTCGTGACCGGCCGGCCCGCCGCCGACGCCGTCCGGCTGGGGTCACTGGCCGACGTGCCCGGGCTGGTCGTGCTGGGGCATTACGGGCTGCAGCGCTGGTCGGCCGGGACCCTGACCACCCCCGGCAGCGACGACGGCGTCGCCGTTGCCCGGCAGCGGGTGGCCGAGCTGGCCGCCGCCCGCCCTGGCGTCACCGTCGAGGACAAGCACCACTCCGTCGCGCTGCACACCCGGTCCGCGCCCGACCCCGCGGCCGCCCTGGCCGAGCTGCGCCCGCACGCCGACGCCGTCGCGGCCGAGGCCGGGCTGCAGGTGACGCCCGGGCGGTTCGTCCTGGAGCTGCGGCCGGTCGGCGTGGACAAGGGCGTGGCGATCCGGTCGCTGGTCGCCGAAACCGGCGCCACCGCCGTCCTCTATGCCGGTGACGACCTCGGCGACCTGCCCGCGGTGGCGGCGGTGCGCGACCTGTCCTCGTCGGGCGACGTCGTGGGGGTGGTCGTCTGCTCGGACGCCGAGGAGGCGTCGGCCGAGCTGCGCGCCGCGGCCGACATCGTCGTCCCCGGCCCGCCCGGCGTGCAGGCGCTGCTCAGCGAGCTCGCCGCCCTCGACTGACGCGGTATCACCGCGGTATCATGGTGGCATGGCGATGACTCTGCGACTCACCGAGGAAGAGACCGAGGCGCTGCGGCTGCAGGCCGAGCGCGAGCACCGATCCATGCAGGAGGAGGCCCGGCTGGCCATCCGGGAGCACATCGCTCGTGCCGACCGGTCGCGTCGCATCGACGAGATCACTCGCGAGGGCATCGAGCGGCACGCCGGCCTCCTGGCCCGCCTCGCAGAATGACCGAATACCTCACCCTCGAGGACGCACTGAGGATCGCCGAACTGACGCTCGGACGCAGGCCCGAGGTGCGTGATCTCGGCCTGCTGGACGCGGCCGTGCATCGGCCCCGAACCTCGCTGTTCGGGGCCGATGCCTACCCGGACCTGCACACCAAGGCCGCGGCGCTGCTCGAGTCTGCCGTGCGCAACCATGCCTTGATCGACGGCAACAAGCGCCTGGGCTGGATGCTCTGCTACGACTTCTACGCGCTCAACGGTCAGTTGCTCGCGCCCACTGAGGACGACGCCTACGACTTCGTGATCGCGGTGGTCGAAGGGAAGATCGAATTGGCGGAGATGGCGGCCTGGCTCGCGGAGAACGTCACACCACGCACCTAGACCATCCACGATGCGATACAGATTTGTCTCGTATCGCGGACTGATCCTGTCTGGATCCAAACGTCCCACGTAGTGTGACCACCAGTTGTCCTCATCCAGAGGAGCCGAGGGACCGGCCCGTCGAAGCTCCGGCAACCGTCCGCGCCGACCCGCGCGATGACGGTGCCAATTCCGGCCCGCTCACCCGAGCGGGAGAGATGAGAAGGGATCCGCTGCAGCATGACCGTCACCAGCACCACCTCCTTGGGGCGCGCCACGCACCTGTCATGTCGTGAGTGCGGCACCACCGTCGAGCTGGGCCCCTACTACGCGTGCCTGGAGTGTTTCGGGCCGCTCGAGGTGGCCTACGACTTCGGCACCATC
This sequence comes from Jiangella alkaliphila, assembly GCF_900105925.1. Taxonomy (NCBI): domain Bacteria; kingdom Bacillati; phylum Actinomycetota; class Actinomycetes; order Jiangellales; family Jiangellaceae; genus Jiangella; species Jiangella alkaliphila. The sequence continues at coordinate 1,813,042 of NZ_LT629791.1, forward strand.
ACGCGAGAGCGCATCGAGAGCGGCCCACGGTCCATCTGGCGCTACCGCGACCTGCTCCCGGTCCCCGAGAACGTCACCGACATCCCGAACACCGACCCGGGGTTCACCCCGCTGGTCCGCGCCGGCAACCTGGCCCGGGAGCTCGGCCTCAAGGCCCTCTGGATCAAGAACGACGCCGCCAACCCCACGCACTCGTTCAAGGACCGCGTGGTCGCGGTCGCGCTGGCGGCGGCGCGCGAGCTGGGCTTCACCGTCCTGGCCTGCCCGTCGACGGGCAACCTCGCCAACGCGGTTGCCGCGGCGGCGGCGCGGGCCGGCATCGCCAGCTACGTGTTCATCCCGAGCAACCTCGAGCTGCCGAAGATCGTGACGAGCGCCGTCTACGGCACCACGCTGGTCGCCGTCGAGGGGAACTACGACGACGTCAACCGGCTGGCCTCCGAGCTGGCCGGCGAGCACGACGACTGGGCGTTCGTCAACGTCAACGTGCGGCCGTACTACGCCGAGGGCTCGAAGACGCTCGGCTACGAGACGGCCGAGCAGCTGGGCTGGCGGCTGCCGCGGCAGGTGGTCATCCCGGTCGCCAGCGGCGCCCAGCTGGTGAAGGTCGACAAGGCGTTCCGCGAGCTGGTCGAGCTGGGCCTGGTCGAGGGCGACGCGCCGGCCATCTTCGGCGCGCAGGCGACGGGCTGCTCGCCGGTCGCGGCCGCGTTCAAGGCCGGCCACGACGTCGTCCGCCCGGTGCGGCCCGACACCATCGCGAAGTCGCTGGCCATCGGCAACCCCGCCGACGGACCGTACGTGCTCGACGTCGCGCGGCGCACGGGCGGCGCGGTCGAGGACGTCAGCGACGAGGAAGTGGTCGACGGCATCAGGCTGCTGGCCCGCACCGAGGGCATCTTCGCCGAGACCGCCGGCGGCGTCACCGTCGCCGTCCTGGCCAAGCTGCTGCGCGAGGGGAAGCTCGACCCCGACGCCGAGACCGTCATCTTCAACACCGGCGACGGGCTCAAGACGCTCGACGCCGTGTCGTCCGTGGTCGGCCCCGCCGGCACCATCGCACCCACTACAGAGGCGTTCCACAGCCTCGTCAACGGAGGCTGAACATGAGCGTCGCCGTACGTGTCCCGACCATCCTGCGCACCTACACGAAGGGCGAGTCCGACGTCAGCGTCGAGGTGCCCGACGGCGCCACGCTGGCCGACGTGCTCGGTGCGCTCGACGTCGCCTACCCGGGCATCGGCGCGCGCGTGCTCGACGACACCGGCCAGATCCGCCGGTTCGTCAACGTCTACGTGAACGACGACGACGTGCGCTTCACCGCCGGCCTCGAGACGCCCACGCCCGCTGGCGCGAAGGTCTCGGTCATCCCGGCGGTCGCCGGCGGCTGATCCGTCAGCCGCTCAGCCCGACCGTCACCTCGCTGATGTTGAAGGCGTCTTCCGCCCACGGGAAGATCCAGATGAACAGCGCATAGATGAGCGCGGCGATGAGGATCAAGTAGAGCAGTAGCCGAACGGGCCACGGTCCCGGCAGGTGCCGCCAGATCCAGGCGTACATCTGTCTAGACTTCCTCTCCGCCGATCAGGATGCCGGTCGCGTACATGCGGTGTGACGAGCCCCAGCGTGGCCAGCAGGTCGTGAGTGTGATGCGTCGCTCGGTCGCCTCGACCTCGTCGCCCTCGCCCGGCACGGGATCGACCACCCAGCTGTCCCTGATGCCGATGCGGTTGCCGTCGTCGTCGCCGTTCGGTGCGCTGTCGAGCTCGTAGAGGAACGTTCCGGCGCTCGTCTCGATCTCGACGATGTCGCCGACCTGCAACTCGGGGAACTGGGCGAACGGCTCACCGTGACCGGAACGGTGCGCGGCGATGGAGAAGTTCCCGACCTGGCCCGGGTCGACGCTGTCGAGGTAGTGCCCGGGCCCGTTCTTGAGGTCGGAGTCCTCGGTGCCCTGCACGACGATCCACTCCCAGTCCTCGCCGAAGCGGGGGATGCGGATGACGCCGTACGCGTCGCCGACCTCGAGCTGGTCGAGCGGGATGGGGTCCTTCTCGAGCTGCCCGGCGTCGATGCCGAGCTGGTCGCGCAGATCGTCCTGTGCGTTGGCGGTCTGGATGCCGGTGCCCCACAGCGTGTAGACCACGAACAACAGCACGACGGCGCCCGCGGTGAGCATGAGTTCGCCGACGCCACCCGCGACGAGTGCGACGACGTTGCGCTGTGGCGTTGGCTGCTGGGTCTTCCGGCGGGAGGCTTTACGACGCCCCCGGGCCGCCTTGCGATGCATGCCCAAGAGCCTAACCGGCGACCCCGGCTCCCCGTGAGTTGATCTCGACGAGAAGGGTCGAACCGGAAAATCGGGTCTGCTACCGTACCGCGAGCATGTGCCCTGAGAATCATTGAATCTTCAGGAGATATGAAGTCATGAATCGCAGAATGACGCGGCGGCTGCTGGCCGCGGTGGCGGTGACCGGGACGGGCGCACTCGCGTTCGCCGGTGCCGTGCCGGCAAACGCCACTGATGAATTGACCGAACTCGTCGATCTCCAGTCCGACGAGGTGGTGGCCCGCTCCCTCGAGGTCGCGGCCGACCGTGCCGACCTGGCGGTCGACGTGGTCCGCGAGCTGGTGCAGTCGGGCCAGGCCATCGTGGGCGACGGCGGAACCCTCTCGTACACCGACCGGTTCGACGCACCCGACGGCCACGCGAGCGACGCGGCGCCGGCCGCCGACGTCCCGGGTGACCCCGCGGGCGGCTCGAAGCCGGGCGCGCCGTTCACCGTCTATCTCGACTTCGACGGCGCGACGGTCCAGAACACCGAGTGGAACCGGTCGTATCAGACGGACGTGTTCGAGCTGTCCGCGAACGCGGCGGCCTCTGACGCGGACTACGTGTACCAGGTGTGGGCGCGAGTGGCGGAGGACTACGCGCCCTTCGACGTCAACGTCACCACCACGGACCCGGGTCCCGATGCGCTGTACAAGACGTCTGACGACGACGGCGAGTACGGCATGACGGCCGTCGTCACCGACACCACCGACATCGAGCCGGCCGACCAGGCCAGTGGCCGGGCGTGGCTGGGCGGGTTCGGCAACGAGTTCCTGTCGCCGGCCATGATCTTCGCCCCCATCGCGCGCGACAGCAACGCGCCCGACGTCGGCAACATCGTCTCGCACGAGATCGGCCACACGCTGAACCTCGCGCACGACGGCATCGGCGAGGACGAGTACTACGGCGACACGCTGGCCGAGCCCACCTCGCTGTGGGGCCCGATCATGGGCGCGCCGTGGTCCGCGCCGCTGTCGCAGTGGTCGCCCGGCGACTACGCCGGCGCCACGAACTCCGGCCAGGACGACCTCGCCGAGATCACCGCCGACTCCACGCTCCAGACGTTCGCGGTGTTCGACGGCGACACGCTGTGGGTCGACGTCTTCTGCACCGACGCCAGCGACCCGAACAACCCCCAGCCGGGCGACCAGGCGTTCAAGCCGGCCGGCCCCGAGGGCGACCCGTGCGCCGAGGTCGGCGACGAGCTGACGCTGGAGTTCTACTACAGCGGCCGCTCCGCCTACGCCGCCGACGACCACGGCGACGTGCTCGACGAGGGCACCGCGCTCGACAACGGCTCCGGCGAGTTCACGGCGGCCGGCATCATCGGCCAGTCCGGTGAGCGCGACGTGTTCACGCTCGTCACCGGCGGCGGCCCGATCACCGTCGCCGCCGAGGGTGCGACCGTCGGCAGCAACCTCGACCTGCGGGTGGAGCTGATCGACGCGGCCGGTGAGCTGGTCGCCGAGGCCAGCCCCGAGACGGCGACCGACATCGCCAGCTCGCCGACCGACCGTCAGGCCACCGGCCTCGACGCGCAGCTCGAGGCCGAGGTCGAGACCGGTATGTACTACGTGCGGGTCAGCGGCGTCGGCCAGGGCGACCCGGCCGCGAACACGCCGAGCAACGGCTCGGGCTACACCGAGTACGGCAGCCTGGGGAACTACACCGTGACCGGCACGGCGGCCGCGTTCGAGGCCGACCCGATCACGATCATCTCGCCCGAGGACGGCGACGAGGTGCAGCCGTCGCCGGTGGAGATCACCGGCTCGGCCGAGCCCGGCTCGACGGTGACGCTCACGCTCGGCGACGAGGTCGTCGGCGAGGGCAGCACCGACGACGAGGGCACGTGGAGCATCGTCCTCACCGCCGACCTGCCGTACGGCGAGTCGACGATCACGGCGCAGCAGACGGTCGGCACCATCCAGGTGCCGGAGACTGCGTCTGTCACCGTCGTGGTCCCGGTCGACCCGCCGACCATCGTGCGGCCGGTCGACGGCGACACCGCCACCACGGCGACGCCGACGTTCTCGGGTGACGGCCTGCCCGGCGCGTCCGTCGAGCTGAGCATCACCTGCGGCGAGGAGACCTGGTCCGGCACGGCCGAGGTCGACGGCGAGGGCGCGTGGACGTTCACGCCCGAGCAGAACCTGCCCAACGGCGAGTGCACGGTCACCGCGGTGCAGTCGATCAACGGCGTCACCTCGGCGCAGACCGACCCGGTGTCGTTCACCGTCGACGTCGCCGGTGGCGACGAGGGCGGCTCTGACGACGGCGGCGACGGCGGCACCGACGACGGTGGCGAGGGCGGCGCCGAGGACGGCGACGACGACCTGCCGGACACCGGTGCGTCGACGAACCTGTACGTCCTGACCGCCGGCCTGCTCCTGCTCGGCCTGGGCGGCGCGCTGTACGCGCGCACCCGGCACAGCGTGACCGGCTGACGTTCGACCCCTGCGACGGGGCCCGGGACCACGTGTCCCGGGCCCCGTCCGCGTTCCCGGGCCGACGCAACCGCGGCCGCGTCCCGTGCGTCAGATTCAGGAAGGAGGAATCGACGTGCCTGACACCACCTCGCAGCAACGCCGGACCGTGCTGGCCGCCGCGGCCGCTGTCGTGGTGGTGGCGCTCGCCGTGGTGCTCGCGGTCTGGCTGACCCGTGGCTCCGGCGACGACGACCCCGCCGGCGACTCCGTCGCGGTGCCGTCCGACGCGCCGTCGGCCTCCGCCCCGTCCGACGCGGGCACCGACGCCGGCACCGTCGCGCCGGGCGGCCAGGGCGATGTGCTGCCGCGCGCGATGAGCGGCCAGGAGGCCATCGACGCGCTGGCCGAGCACCTCGACCACGTCGCCGAGCTCAACGACATGACCCCCGACCAACTGCGCGACCTGCTGCTGCGCGACGCCAGCGTCGAGGTCACGCCGAGCGGCCGCCTGATGTACGACGACCAGATGACACCACCCGCCACGTCGGAGTGACCGCCGACGTAAGATCGGAGATGTGCAGGCGTCGGAGCAGTGTGACGCCGTCGTCGTCGGGTCCGGCCCGAATGGGCTGGCGGCGGCGGTGGTGCTCGCCCGGGCCGGTCTGCAGGTCCGCGTCTACGAGGCGCAGCGCACGGTCGGCGGCGGTGCCCGCACCCTCGACCTCGGCCTGGCGCCCGGCATCGTCCACGACATCTGCTCGGCGGTGCACCCCATGGCGGCCGCGTCGCCGTTCTTCCGCGCCTTCGACCTCGCCGCGCGCGGCGTCCGGCTGAACTACCCCGACGTCTCCTACGCGCAGCCGCTCGACGGCGGCCAGGCCGGCATCGCCTACCGCGACCTCGACCGCACCGTCGAGGGCCTGGGCCGCGACGGCCGGGCCTGGCGGCGGCTCATGCGCCCACTCGTGCGGCACTCGCCGGCGGTCACCGAACTGGCGCTCTTCGACCGTCGCAGCCTGCCGCCCGACCTGCTGACGTCGGCGCAGTTCGCGCTGTCGATGCTCGAGCAGGGCACCGGCCTGGGCAAGCTGCGCTGGAAGGACGAGGTCGCGCCGGCCCTGCTGATGGGCGTCGCCGCGCACGCCATCACGCCCATCCCCACGCTCACCGCGGCCGGCACGGCGCTGTCGCTGGGTGCGCTGGCGCACTCGCCGGGCTGGCCGCTGCCGGTCGGCGGCAGCCAGGCCATCGTCGACGCCATGGTGGCCGACCTCGAGGCGCACGGCGGCACCGTCCACCGCGGGTTCGAGGTGACGTCCATGGCGCAGCTGCCGGAGGCGCGCGCCTACCTGTTCGACACCAACCCGTGGACGCTCGCCGCCATCCTGGGCCAGGAGCTGCCGGCCCGCTACCGCCGCGCCATCGAGCGCTTCAAGCCCGGCAACGCCGCCGCCAAGGTCGACTTCGTGCTCTCCGGCCCGGTGCCGTGGACGCATCCCGAGGTCCGCCGGGCCGGCACCATCCACGTCGGCGGCACCCTGGCGGAGATGTCGCTGGCCGAGGCCGAGGTCAAGGCCGGCCGGCACGCCGAGCGGCCGATGATCCTGGCCTCCGACCCCGCGCTGTTCGACCCCGCCCGCGAGGTGGGCGGGCTGCGGCCGTTCTGGACGTACGCCCACGTGCCCGCCGGCTCCACCGTCGACGTCGGCGCGGTCGTCCAAGCACAGATCGAGCGGTTCGCGCCCGGCTTCGGCGACCTCGTCGTCGAGCGGCACACCATCCCGGCGGCGAAGATGGCCGACCACAACGCCAACTACCGCGACGGCGACATCGCCGGCGGCGCCATGACCATGTGGCAGATCTTCGCCCGGCCCACGCTGTCCTGGAACCCCTACGCCACCCCGGTACCGGGCGTCTATCTCTGCTCCGGATCGACGCCGCCCGGCCCCGCGGTGCACGGCATGAGCGGCCTGAACGCCGCCAAGCGGGCGCTCAGGACGCGGTTCGGGATCCGCCGGGTACCGTCACTCGCTCCCTGAGTGCCCAGTCGGCCGTCCCCCTGCTGCCCATTTTCTTAGCCGTGGACGCGCGCCTCAAGTCCGACGCCGCTGCTGGTTGCGGTGGTCTGTGGTGGGGGCTCTGGACTTGACCCGCGCGTCCCCGGTCCAAGAACTCGGCAGTTATCAGGGGGACGGGGGAAGTGTGGCGACGGTCCTCACTCGCGTGGGGAGTACCTCACTCGCGTGAGGACCGGATGGCGGCTGGATCGGTGCCGGGTGCGGTCCTGCGGCGGGTGAGGTGTGTCGGTGGCGGGTGAGGTCTCGCCGTCGTCGATGGGGGCGGTCGTCCTCGATGTCGGGAGCCGTGGTCTGCGGGGCTCGAGGACGACTTTCGCCATCGAGGACGACCGTCCGGGTCGGGGCCGGCTAGGAGAATTCCGGCGAACGGCGCAAATGGTCCCGGGGTGTGCCCGGTTCTTCCCCGTCCCCCTGATAGCTGCCCGTTCTTAGCCTCGATCCACCGACAGGTGGAGTGTCGTGGTAGGGCGTGGGAGCGTGAGAATGCCCTTCTGAGCTGGGAGGATACGACTTGTCTAAGGCACGTATCGCCAGCTCAAGAAGGGCATCTCGTAGATGCAACTCTCTCACACCCGACCGGTCGTCTCGGCGGTGGGCGTGTTGAATCTTTCGTGTAAGGCCGGGTGGGCCAGGATTGGTCCGGGCGTGTTTGCGTCGTGGCCGCGAGAGGATTCTTTGTGTCGGAGCAGGAGAAGGTTGTCGATTCCTCGGATGAGGCAGCTCGTCGGTTGGCGGCGGTGTTGTCGGATGAGGCGATTGATAATCTGTTGGCGGATGCCGAGTCGTCCGGGACACCGGTTGATGGTGTTCATGGGTTGTTGAATCGGTTGACGTCGAGAGTTCTGGAGCGGGCGTTGGAGACCGAGATGACCGATCATCTCGGTTATGAGCCCGGTGATCCGGCTGGGCGCGGATCGGGGAACTCCCGGAATGGGCGTTCGGCCAAGACGGTCGCGACGACGGCCGGCCCGGTGAACGTGACCGTGCCACGAGACCGGAATTCGACATTCGCCCCGCAGATCGTGCCGAAACACTCCCGGCGTGTCGGCGCGATCGAGGACATCATTCTGTCGTTGTATGCGCGCGGGCTATCGACCCGGGAGATCGAGGCGCACCTGAAGGAGATCTACGACATCAACACGTCGCCGGCGCTGATCTCCAAGATCACCGACGTGGTCGTGGACGAGATCACACTGTGGCAGAACCGGCCGGTCGACGAGGTCTACCCGATCGTCTACGTCGACGCCATCCGGATCCGGGTCCGCGACCGCGGCTCGGTCACGCTGAAGTCCGCACACCTGGTCGTGGGCGTCGACGTCGACGGGTTGAAGGACGTGCTGGGGATCTGGATCGCCGCGGAGGAGGGCGCGAAGTTCTGGGCGCACGTGCTCACGCAGCTGCGCAACCGGGGCCTGCGCGACGTCCTCATCCTGTGCTGCGACGGGCTGACCGGGCTGCCTGACGCCGCGCGCAGCGTGTTCGACAAGGTCACCGTGCAAACCTGTGTGGTGCACGTGATCCGCAATACGATGCGGTTCATCTCCTACGGCGACCGGAAAAAGGTCGCCACGGCGATGCGTCACATCTACACCGCTCCCGGCGTCGCGGCGGCCGAGATCGCGTTGAAAGAATTCGAGCAGAATTTCGGGCAGCAGTATCCCGGCGCGATCGAGGTGTGGAAGAATGCGTGGAACGAGTTCATCCCGTTCCTGGATTACCCGGCCGAGCTACGCCGAATCGTCTACACGACGAACCTGATCGAATCAATCAACTACCAGCTGCGGAAGATCACCAAGACTCGCGGCCACTTCCCCGACGATGACGCCGCCATGAAGCTGCTCTTTCTCGGGATCCGTAACATCAGCCGGAAACGAGGAGGAGCATCAGGCACCGGAACCCATGGATGGAAGAAAGCACTCAACTTCCTGGTCGTGGAATTCCCCGGAAGACTCACCTAGAAAAGTCACATCAAGGTAAAGGTTTGCCCTGTCTTACACGAAAAACTTGACAGGCCCCATCAGTCCGCTTGAGGCGCGGGTGCGCGGCTAAGAGAATGGGCAGCAGGGGGACGCCCAGCTAGGCAACCCCCGACCAACGCGACTTGCCATACGGAAGACGGCCGGCCGGTGGCTCAGGCGGCGTTCGTCGGCATCGGGGGACGCTGGCGCACGCGGGCGAGCAGCCGCTGCGTCACCGGCACCAGCCGCTCCAGCGGCAGGAACGCCAGCCAGCAGATGACCGTCGGCAGGAAGTGGATGCCCAGCGCCAGGTAGGTCATCAGGTGGAATCCGCAGAAGGTGACCACCGCCAGGTACAGCGCCTTGCCCTTGAGCCACAGCACCACGGGCGACAGGAACTCGATGGTGATCAGGCCCCACTGGGCGATGATCAGCAGCCACGGGTAGTCGGTGGTCCACCTGACGAGGTCCGAGCCGCGCCGGATGATCGCCCAGATGAACACCGCGCCGTTGGCCCACGTGGCCGGCGAGCCGCTGCGCACCCACTTCACGATGGCCGAGGCGAAGTACGTCGCGATGACCGACACCTGGATGCAGCGGAACGCCCAGCCGGCCGACTCGCTGGAGTCGGGCTCGGTGAACCGGGCCCGGCCGATGGTCGGCAGCACGACGACCGCCACGATCAGCGCCAGGTGGTCGTGCGACACGTAGCCGTAGCCCTGGCTGAACACCATCCACTGGAGGTACGCGACGGCCACCACGCCGCCGGCCAGCCGCGGCAGCACTCCCGTCGCGGCCACCAGGCAGCCCACGACGATGACGATCTGCAGGGTGTACGCCAGCGGCAGCGACGGGTCGGGCAGCGGCAGCACCCGGCCGACCCAGGTCGGGTTGTACAGCTCCGGCGCGTGCGCCATCGGGATGACGTCGTTGGTGAGCCGGAAGATGTCGTAGAGCACGAACAGGTAGATCGCGACCCGCAGCACGGCCACCCGGGCCAGCGGGACCGGCCGGGTCCACCAGCCGACGACGGCGCGCCCGGCGCCCAGCGCGCGGCTCATGGCCGCACCTCCCACGAGGTCAGCTGCTCGACGTCGGGCTCGCCCTGCTGGATGCCGTCCTCGAGCTGGTAGATGCTGCGCATCACATAGAGCGTGACGTACTGGTCGGCGTCGGGGTGCAGGTCGGACCAGGAGTCGGCGATCGCCTGCAGCAGCGACGGGTCCGCGACGATGCGGTCCAGCTGCGACTCGATGTCGGCCCGTCCGACCCCGACGCCCTGTGGGTTGAGCGGGACCCTGACCCGCTCGCCGGTCTCGGTGTCGGCCATCACGTAGACGGAGCGGACGGTGCCGTCGAGGTCGCGCGGCGTCGCGTACTGCGACAGAGATCCGAGCGGGAAGTAGTCGTTGGTGTCCTGGAGCTGGCCCATGGTCAGGATCACCAGGGCCCCGCCGGTGACGCCGAGCCGCCAGACCAGGCCCCGCCGGGAGATGCGCCGGACGGCCGGTTCGGAACTCACAGCCCGCGAGTATACGGGGTATAGCGCGGCGCTTGCACTCTCCTGGGTAGAGTGCTAAACACGTTGTTGGCACTCTCGAGGTGAGAGTGACAGTACTTCGGATCGGCGAGGCCGTGGAATCCCGGTGACAGGAGCCGGGTGCCGGCGGCCGTCCGTCGCGGGCGTCGAGCCGGAAACTTCCACCCGCTATGGGAGGACCAGGAACCCATGCCAAAGATCATTGCCTTTGACGAAGAGGCGCGGCGTGGCCTCGAGCGCGGCATGAACGCTCTTGCCGACGCCGTCAGGGTCACTCTTGGCCCGAAGGGCCGCAACGTCGTGCTGGAGAAGAAGTGGGGCGCCCCCACGATCACCAACGACGGCGTGTCGATCGCCAAGGAGATCGAGCTCGAGGACCCGTGGGAGAAGATCGGGGCCGAGCTGGTCAAGGAGGTCGCGAAGAAGACCGATGACGTGGCCGGTGACGGCACCACGACGGCGACCGTGCTGGCCCAGGCGATGGTCCGCGAGGGCCTGCGCAACGTCGCCGCGGGTGCGAACCCGATCGCGTTGAAGCGGGGCATCGAGCGGGCCGTCGAGGCCATCTCGGAGCAGCTGCTGTCGACCGCGCGTGAGGTCGAGACGAAGGAGCAGATCGCTGCTACTGCGTCGATCTCGGCCGGTGACTCGCAGATCGGTGAGTTGATCGCCGAGGCGATGGACAAGGTCGGCAAGGAAGGTGTCATCACCGTCGAGGAGAGCAACACCTTCGGGCTTGAGCTCGAGCTCACCGAGGGTATGCGCTTCGACAAGGGCTACATCTCGGGCTACTTCGTCACCGACCCGGAGCGTCAGGAGGCGACCCTCGAGGACGCCTACGTGCTGCTGGTCGAGTCGAAGATCTCGAGCGTCAAGGACCTGCTGCCGCTGCTCGAGAAGGTCATGCAGGGCGGCAAGCCGCTGCTGATCATCGCCGAGGACCTCGAGGGCGAGGCCCTCGCGACCCTGGTGGTCAACAAGATCCGTGGCACCTTCAAGTCCACCGCCGTCAAGGCTCCGGGCTTCGGCGACCGCCGCAAGGCCATGCTGCAGGACATCGCCATCCTCACCGGTGGCCAGGTCATCAGCGAGACCGTCGGCCTCAAGCTGGAGACCGCGACCCTGGACCTGCTCGGGCAGGCCCGCAAGGTCGTCGTCACCAAGGACGAGACGACGATCGTCGAGGGCGCCGGTGACGCCGAGCAGATCGCCGGTCGCGTGTCGCAGATCCGGGCGGAGATCGAGAACTCCGACTCCGACTACGACCGCGAGAAGCTGCAGGAGCGGCTGGCCAAGCTGGCCGGCGGCGTGGCGGTCATCAAGGCCGGTGCGGCGACCGAGGTCGAGCTGAAGGAGCGCAAGCACCGCATCGAGGACGCGGTGCGCAACGCCAAGGCGGCCGTCGAGGAGGGCATCGTCGCCGGTGGCGGCGTGGCGCTCATCCAGGCCGGTCTGGCGGCGTTCGAGAAGCTGGAGCTCGAGGGCGACGAGGCCACCGGTGCCAACATCGTCAAGGTGGCCGTCGAGGCGCCGCTCAAGCAGATCGCGATCAACGCCGGTCTCGAGGGCGGGGTCGTGGCTGAGAAGGTGCGCAGCCTGCCGGCTGGTCAGGGCCTCAACGCCGCGACCGGTGAGTACGTGGACATGCTGGCCGAGGGCATCAACGACCCGGTCAAGGTGACCCGGTCGGCGCTGCAGAACGCCGCGTCCATCGCCGGTCTGTTCCTCACCACCGAGGCCGTCGTCGCGGACAAGCCGGAGAAGACCCCGGCCGCTCCCGCCGACCCCAGCGGTGGCATGGGCGGCATGGACTTCTGAGTCCGGCCGTTCCCTGGCACGACCAGCATCACCGTACGAGGGCGGTACCCCAGCAGGGGTGCCGCCCTCGTCGCATCGAAGGGCTGTGATGAGCACCGACGCCGGTTCGCTGACCACCGACGACCTCGAGTTCCTCCGACGTCCGCTGCACGGGTTCCTGTCCATGGCCGGGGGACCGCTGCCGCCGCAGCCCCGTCCGGTGTGGTTCGAGGCCACCGCCGAGGGCACGATCCAGCTGTTCACCGGCCCGGACACCCTCAAGGTGCGGCAGGTACGCCAGGACCCGCGCGCCTCGATCGTCGTCGCCGCTCCCGTGGGTGAGCGTGAGCGCTGGGTGTCGGTCGCGGGGCGCGCCACGGTGGAGCCCGACGGAGCGCACGAGCTGTGCACCCGCCTGGCCGCCCGCTACTGGGACCTCGACGACCCGGTCCGCGCCGCCGACCTCGCCGCGATCCTGGCCGACGACCAGGTGCGTCTGGTCATCCACCCCGAGACCGTCCGCCGCTACCGGTACTGACCTCAGCGCGTGCTCTCGGCGGCGCGGACGTAGCGCGCGGCCATGCGGCGGAGGTGGCCGGCGAACTCGGGCGGGTCCAGCACGTCGAAGTCGACGTCGAGCATGGCCGTGTAGACGGCGATCATCTCGTAGCTGTCGGCGCCGGTGTGGATGACGCAGGTGTGCTCGCTCTCCGGCTCGACGGTGATGGTCACCGGCAGCTTGGCGGCCACCGCCTCGGCCGGCGCGTGCAGCCGCAGGCTGGCGCGGTACCGCCACAGGGCGAGGTCCAGCCCGCGGTTGACGAAGTCGGCGACGTCGCCGCCGGGGTCGGAGCGCGGGGCGAACCGCGGCCCGGTCGGGATCTTCGGCGTCATCCGGTCCACCCGGAACGTCCGCCAGTCCGACCGGTCCACGTCCCAGGCGACGAGGTACCAGCGGCGGCCGCGGTTGACCAGGCGGTGCGGCTCGACCTCGCGGCGCGACGAGCCGCCGTCGTGGCCGACGTAGTCGAAGCGGAGCCGTTCGTGGTCGCGCACGGTGGCCGCGATCGCCGTCAGCACGCCCGAGTCCACCGTCGGCCCGCCGACCGGCACCGGCACGGTCGCCGACGACAGCGCGGTCACCCGGTGCCGCAGCCGCGCCGGCAGCACCTGCTCCAGCTTGGCCAGCGCCCGCACCGACGTCTCCTCGATGCCGGTGACGGAGCCGCCGGCCGCCGTCCGCAGCCCGACCGCGACGGCGACCGCCTCCTCGTCGTCCAGCAGCAGCGGCGGCATCTCGGCGCCGGAGCCGAGCCGGTAGCCGCCGGACACACCGGGCGTCGAGTCGACCGGATAGCCCAGCGTGCGCAGCCGGTCGACGTCGCGCCGGACGGTCCGGACGGCGACGCCGAGCCGGCCGGCGAGGTCGGCGCTGGCCCACTCGCGGCGCAGTTGCAGCAACGACAGCAGCTTCAGCAGCCGGGCCGAGGTTTCCACCATGTCGTCGATTCTGACAGCAATCGCGGCCCGTAACTGGCCGCGATTGCCGAGACAGTGGGGTCATGACGAACTCCACCGAGATCCGCCCCTTCCGCATCGAGATCTCCGACGCCGACCTCGCCGACCTGCGCGACCGGCTGGCCGCCACCCGCTGGCCGGTCGAGGTCGCGGGCACCGGCTGGGAGCGCGGCGTCCCGTCCGGCTATCTCCAGGAGCTGGCCGCGTACTGGCGCGACGGGTTCGACTGGCGCGCGCAGGAGCGGGCGCTCAACGCGTACCCGCAGTTCACCACCGCGATCGACGGCGCGAACGTGCACTTCCTGCACCTGCGCTCGGACAACGAGGACGCGCTGCCGCTGCTGCTCCTGCACGGCTGGCCCGGCTCGTTCCTCGAGTTCCTCGAGCTGGTCCCGCTGCTCACCGACGAGTTCCACCTGGTCATCCCGTCGCTGCCGGGCTACGGGTTCTCCGGCCCGGTCACCGAGACCGGCTGGACCGACGGCCGGTCCGCGGCCGTTCTGGCCGAGCTGATGGACCGGCTCGGCTACGACCGCTACGGCGTCCAGGGCGGCGACGTCAGCGGGTTCATCGGCCCGGAGGTCGGCCGTGTCGCGCCGGACCACGTCGTCGGCGTGCACATCAACGCGTTCGTGACGTTCCCGTCCGGCGACCCGGCCGACTTCGAGGGCCTCACCGAGTCCGAGCAGCGGCGGATGGCCGTGTTCGAGAACTTCCAGCAGGAGCTCGGCGGCTACCTGCAGCTGCAGGGCACCCGGCCGCAGACGGTGTCGTACGGCCTGACCGACTCGCCCACGGCGCAGCTGGCCTGGATCGTGGAGAAGTTCAAGGACTGGACCGACCCGGCCGGTGAGCTGCCCGAGGACGCCGTCGACCGCGACCGGCTGCTCACCAACGTCAGCCTCTACTGGTTCACGAACACCGCGAGCTCCACCGCGCACACCTACTACGAGCGGTTCCACGACGCGGCCGGCTGGGCGCCGCGCCAGCGGTCCACCGTCCCGACCGCCGTCGCGAACTTCACCACGGACATCGCGATCCGCCGGTTCGCCGAGCGCGCCGACACGATCGTGCGCTGGACCGAGTTCGACCGTGGCGGCCACTTCGCCGCGCTGGAGGCGCCCGACCTGCTCGCCGACGACGTCCGCGCGTTCTTCGCCGGCCTGAACAACTGAGGAGACGAGATCATGACCGACATTCGCCCGTTCCGCATCGACATCTCCGACGCCGACCTGGCCGGCCTGCGCGACCGGCTGGCCCGCACCCGCTGGCCGGTCGAGGTCGCCGGCGCCGGCTGGGAGCGCGGCGTCCCGCTCCCGTACCTGAAGGAGCTGACCGAGTACTGGCGCGACGGGTTCGACTGGCGGGCCGCCGAAGCCGAGCTGAACGCGCACCCGCAGTTCGTCACCACCGTCGACGGCCAGGACCTGCACTTCCTGCACGTCCGGTCGGCCAACCCGGACGCGACGCCGCTGCTGCTGGTGCACGGCTGGCCCAGCTCGGTCGTCGAGTTCCTCGACCTGATCCCGCTGCTCACCGACGAGTTCCATCTGGTGATCCCGTCGCTGCCCGGATTCGGCTTCTCGCCGCTGTCCGGCCCCGGCTGGGGCAACCTGTTCCGGGTGGCCGGCGCGGTCGCCGAGCTGATGAGCCGGCTCGGCTACGAGCGGTTCGCGGCGCAGGGCGGCGACCTCGGCGCCGGCGTGGTCGGCATGCTGGCGATGCTGCACCCCGGCCGCGTCATCGGCACGCATGTCAACGGCCCGTCGCCGTACCCGTTCGGACCGCCGGCCGAGCTGGACGGGCTGTCCGACGCCGAGAAGGTGCGGGCCGAGCGGTTCAACACGTTCCGCGAGGACGGCATCGGCTACCTCGCTCTGCAGGCCACCCGGCCGCAGACGCTGGCGTACGGACTGGCCGACTCGCCGGTCGAGCTGCTGGCCTGGATCGCGGAGAAGTTCCGCGAGTGGACCGACCCGGCCGCCGAGCTGCCCGAGGACGCCGTCGGCCGCGACCGGCTGCTCACCAACGTCAGCCTCTACTGGTTCACCGGCACCGGCGCGACCGCCGCGCACGTCCTCTACGAGGGGATGCAGGCATACAAGCAGTTCATGGCCAGCGCGGGTGAGCAGGAGTGGAGCGCCGAGGCGCCCACGCCGCCGCCCGGTGCGGTCGCCGTCTTCGCCGCCGACAGCTCCATCCGCCACCTCGTCGACCCGATGGGCACGGTGGTGCGCTGGACCGAGTTCGATCGCGGCGGCCACTTCGCCGCGCTGGAGGCGCCCGCCCTGCTCGCCGCCGACGTCAAGGAGTTCTTCGCGACCCTGCGGTGACGGCGGCAAGGAGTGGCGGAGGGGTCGGGGGATGTGGAGCCGGCGTCAAGAGCGCCCTTGGCATGCTTCACCGCCGCGTAGCGGAGCCGGCGCAGCATCCCCCGACCCCTCCGTCCGCCGCACCTCGGCCACGAGGTCGTCCGCCGACCCGACCCGCAGCCGCCAGCCCAGATCGGGGCGGAGCGGGTCGAGCTCGCCGGTGGCCAGCGCGCCTGACCACATGCCCCAGCCGTACGCGGCGTCGTCGAGGCGCCGGGTGAGCAGCCAGCGGACGGGGTCGAGGTCCGGGCGCTGCCGCCGCCACTCCAGGACCGACGGGACGACGGCGGCCGCGGCGAGGGCGGGGCGCAGCCGGGGGACGGCGACGCCGGCGGCCAGCGCCGCGGGCCACCACGTCCGCACGACGGCGTCCGCGGCGGCCTCGCCGGCCCGCAGCGTGCCGCCGCCGGCCAGCCGGACCGCCGTCCGGACCGGGTCGGGCACCACGCCGCGCAGTTCGGCCGCCAGCAGCGCGCAGGCCGTCGCGGTGATCGCGGCCGCGGCGACCGGCCGCCGCAGCGCCACCGCGGCCCACGCAGCGGCCGTCCACGGCGACATCGCCAGCGGCCGGGCCGCACCCGGGTGCCGCCGGGCCAGCGGTGCGGCGGTCCGCCCGTAGTAGGCGCGGCGGCCGAGGAAGGCCCGCGGTGCGGTCAGGTGCTCATGCGCGACCCGGGCGGCCGGCTCGTACCGCACCTGCCGGCCGGCCGACGTCAGCCGCCAGACGAGGTCGACGTCCTCGCCACCGCGCAGCGAGGTGTCGAACCCGGGGAAGTGCGCGGCCCGCACCAGCACCGTCGCCGTCGGCACGAACGGGATGCGCCCGCCCGGCGTGACGAGACCGGGCAGGGCGCCGCGGTCGTACGGTGCGCGGTGCTCCTCGTAGCGGTCCAGCCAGCCGCGCCGGCCGGCCTCCAGCGCCACGACGCGGGGCGCGACGGCGGCCACCTCGGGGTCGGCGAAGTGCGGCAGCAGCGCGGACAGCCAGCCCGCCGCCGGGACGCAGTCGGAGTCGACGAACGCCAGCACGTCGCCGGTCGCCACGGCCGCGCCGGCGTTGCGCGCGCCCGGCGCCCGCTGCCGCTCGTCCAGACGGACCAGCCGTGCCCCGCCCGCCGCGGCCACCGCGGCATGCGCGGCGGCGTCGGCGGACGCGTCGTCGACGACGATCACCTCGTGCACCGGCTCGCCCTCGGCGAGCGACCCGAGCGACCTGAGCGACGCCAGCGCCGTCAGCAGCCGGGCCAGCTGCCGCGGCCGGTCGCGCACGGGGATCACGACGCTCACCCGCGGCCACCCGGCCGCATCCGCGCGAACCGCCGGCGGCACCGGCAGCGCCAGCCCGGCCGCGACCAGCGCACGGGCCAGCACGCCGTCGTCCGGCCCGCTCACCCGCCGGCCCGCCAGCCACCCGTCCACCGTCGCCCGCTGCCGCCCGGACAGCGTCACCACCCGGAACGGCGTCCCGCCGAACAGCACGCCGCCGTCCAGCCAGGCACCGGGGTCCAGCGCGACCCCGAACCCGCCGGGCAGGGTCACGTCGCGAACCGCTCGCCCAGCATCCGCAGCGCCGACTCGAGCAGCTCGGTGAGGTCGGCGTCCTCGTGCACCAGCCACTGCTCGTAGGCCGACAGCGCGATGCCGAGCATGGTCCACGCCAGCGCCTGCGGTTCCAGGGTGTCCGCCGGCACCTCGAGCCGCCGGGCGGCGTACTCGGCCACGACGTCGCGCCACGCCTGGAACTTCAGCGTCGAGTGCGCGAGCAGCGCCGGGACGCCCAGCAGCAGCCGCATGCGCTGCCGGTGCCACGGCACCTCCTCGGGCGGGATGCGGTTGAACTCGATCACCGACGCGCAGACGGCGTCCATCAGCGGGAGGTCGTCGGGGAGGCCGTCGAGGTACGCGCGCATGCGGTCCAGCTGGGCCTCGAAGTCGCCCCACGGCAGGTCGTTCTTCGAGGCGAAGTAGCGGAAGAACGTGCGCCGCCCGATGCCGGCCGCGGCCGCGATGTCGTCGACGGTGGT
Organism: Jiangella alkaliphila; assembly: GCF_900105925.1. Lineage (NCBI taxonomy): Bacteria > Bacillati > Actinomycetota > Actinomycetes > Jiangellales > Jiangellaceae > Jiangella > Jiangella alkaliphila. The sequence goes on from NZ_LT629791.1 coordinate 1,831,087, forward strand.
GTCCTCGAAGCCGCGCTCGGCGAACAGCGTCAGCGCGACGTGGCTGAGCTCCGCCTGAGTGGTGGACGGACGCCGTCCCAGCCGAGGCGCACCGCTCTCACCTGCAGGGGAACCGTCGTCGGTGGGCAAAGTCGGGTCACCCCTTCCATTCGGCACTGGGTGCCATTAGTATCCGAACCATACCGCCAACTCGACCTGAAGGAGCATGTCATGAGCCAGACGGATCAGACAGCGGTGACCGAGCCTGACGACCTCGTCGAGGACGACTCTCTGGTGGAAGAGGTCTCCATCGACGGCATGTGCGGCGTGTACTGAGCACCGCCGTGCCCGCCATCGACCTGGACCGGGCCTTCGACCTGCACCCGCAGGTCGCGGTGCGGCCCGAGCCGTTCGGGGCGCTGCTGTACCACTTCGGCACCCGCCGGCTCTCCTTCCTCAAGGACCGCACGCTGCTGGCCGTCGTGCAGTCGCTCGCGGCCGAACCGACGGCGCGGGCGGCCTGTTCCGCGGCCGGTGTCGGCGGCGCCGACCTGCCGCGGTACCAGAAGGCGCTCGACGTCCTGGTGCAGTCCCAGATGGTCGTCGAGAGGACCCCATGACCACCGCAACCACGCCGAAGCTGGTCGAACTCTTCGAGCATGGACTCGACGCGCCCATCTGCCTCACCTGGGAGCTCACCTACGCCTGCAACCTGTCCTGCGTGCACTGCCTGTCCAGCTCCGGCCGGCGCGACCCGCGCGAACTGAGCACCGAGGAGTGCAAGGCGGTCATCGACGAGCTCGAGCGCATGCAGGTGTTCTACGTGAACATCGGCGGCGGCGAGCCGACCGTGCGGCCGGACTTCTGGGAACTGGTCGACTACGCGACGGAGCACCGCGTCGGCGTGAAGTTCTCCACCAACGGCGTCAAGATCGACACCGAGGTCGCGGCCCGGCTGGCCGCCAGCGACTACGTCGACGTGCAGATCTCCCTCGACGGCGCGACCGCCGACGTCAACGACCTCGTCCGCGGGCCGGGCTCGTACGCCACCGCGATCCGGGCGATGGAGCACCTGGCCGCCGCCGGCTTCACCGGGTTCAAGATCTCCGTGGTCGTGACCCGGCAGAACGCCGGCCAGCTGGACGACTTCAAGGCCATCGCCGACCGCTACGGCGCCCAGCTGCGGCTCACCCGGCTGCGCCCGTCCGGCCGCGGCGCCGACGTCTGGGACGAGCTGCACCCGACCGCCCAGCAGCAGCGCGAGCTGTACGACTGGCTGCTCGACCACGGCGAGAACGTGCTCACCGGCGACTCGTTCTTCCACCTGTCCGCGTACGGCGAGTCGCTGCCGGGCCTCAATCTGTGCGGCGCCGGCCGTGTCGTCTGCCTGATCGACCCGGTCGGGGACGTGTACGCGTGCCCGTTCGCCATCCACGAGTCGTTCCTGGCCGGCAACGTCCGCGCCGAGGGCGGTTTCACCCGGGTCTGGCGCGAGTCGGACCTGTTCGCCGAGCTGCGCAGCCCGCAGACCGGCGGCGCGTGCACGAAGTGCCAGCACTTCGACTCCTGCCGCGGCGGCTGCATGGCGGCGAAGTTCTTCACCGGCCTGCCGCTGGACGGGCCGGACCCGGAGTGTGTGCAGGGTTACGGCGCGGACGCGCTGCTGGCCCGTGGCGACGTCCGCCCCCCGAAGCCGGACGTCGACCACTCCCACCGGACCGCGCCCGCGAGCCCCCGCCGCGGGCACGGTCCGGTCCCGGTCACCATCGCGCGCCGGCGCCCCGAACGTCCGCCGGTCAGCGCGTGCGAAGAGAGCCCGCTCGCGGGCCTGGATCTCAGCGGGGTGCGTAGCAACACCTGACATCCACGAAGGAGGCGCGCAATGGGGCGTGTCGAAGGCAAGGTCGCGTTCATCACCGGTGCGGCTCGCGGTCAGGGCCGCAGCCACGCGGTCCGGCTGGCGCAGGAGGGCGCCGACGTCATCGCGATCGACCTGTGCGGCCCGGTGCCCGGCATCGGCTACCCGCCGGCGACGCCGGAGGACCTCGAGCAGACGGTCAAGGACGTCGAGGCGCTGGACCGCCGCATCGTCGCCCGGCAGGCCGACGTCCGCGACCGCGATGCGATGAAGGCGGCCATCGACGAGGGCGTGGCCGAGCTCGGCCGGCTGGACATCGTCGTGGCCAACGCCGGCATCTGCATCCTCGCGCCGTGGGACGAGGTGACGCCGGAGGTCTTCCGCGACACCCTCGACATCAACCTCACCGGCGTCTGGAACTCCGTCCAGCTGGCCGCGCCGCACCTGGTGGCCGCCGGCGGCGGGTCGATCATCATGACCAGCTCCGCGGCCGGCCTCAAGGGGCTGCCGTTCCTGACGCCGTACGTCGCCGCCAAACACGGCGTCGTCGGGCTGATGCGGGCGTTCGCCCACGAGCTGGCCGAGCACCACATCAGGGTCAACAGCGTCCACCCCACCGGCGTCGACACCCCGATGGGCGCGGGCGACGGCATGGCCCAGATCGGCGCGTGGCTCGAGCAGCACCCGCGGCTGGCCGGCATGTTCACCAACAGCCTGCCGGTCGAGATCACCCAGCCGGTCGACATCAGCAACGCCGTGCTGTTCCTCGCCTCCGACGAGGCCCGCTACGTGACGGCGCTGACGATGACCGTCGACGCCGGCAACACCCAGTATTGACCGACGTCGTGACCGGGATGCCGACTGGACGCCTAGGCGGCGCCGATCACCCTACGGAGAGGAGGCACGCAATGGGGCGTGTCGACGGAAAGGTCGCCTTCATCACGGGCGCGGCGCGGGGCCAGGGCCGCAGCCACGCGGTCCGGCTGGCACAGGAGGGCGCGGACATCATCGCGGTCGACCTCTGCGGGCAGATCGACACCGTGCCGTTCCCGATGTCGACGCCGGAGGACCTGGCCGAGACGGTCAAGGAGGTCGAGGCGCTGGACCGGCGCATCGTCGCCACCCAGGCCGACGTGCGCGACTACGACGCCGTCCAGGCCGCGCTCGACGAGGGCGTCGCCCAGCTGGGCCGGCTGGACATCGTCGCCGCCAACGCCGGCATCAGCGAGGAGGGCACTCCGGCCGCCGACATGGACGAGCGGAGCTGGCAGAACACCATCGACGTCAACCTGACCGGCGTCTGGCACACCTGCAAGGCCGCCGTTCCGCACCTGCGCGCCGCCGGCGGCGGGTCGATCGTCATCACCAGCTCCGGCGCCGGGCTGAAGGGGATGGCGAACCTCGCCGCGTACGTCTCGGCCAAGCACGGCCTGGTCGGCCTGATGCGCACGCTCGCCAACGAGCTGGCGCCGGACATGGTCCGGGTGAACTCGGTGCACCCGGGCGTGGTGAACACCCCGATGGTGCAGAACGACGCGATCTACAAGCTGTTCCGGCCCGACCTGGAGCAGCCGACCCGCGACGACACGCTGGACGTGTTCCGGTCGCTGCACGCCCTCGACATCCCGTGGCTCGAGGCCGTGGACATCTCCAACGCAGTCCTGTTCCTGGCCTCGGACGAGGCGCGGTACGTCACCGGCGTCACCCTGCCGGTCGACGGTGGATTCTTCGTGAAGTGAGGAGAGCATCGATGGGCAAGCTCGAGGGCAAGGTCGCCTTCATCACCGGCGCGGCGCGCGGCCAGGGCCGCAGTCACGCGGTCCGGCTGGCGCAGGAGGGCGCCGACATCATCGCCGTCGACATCTGCAAGCAGATCGACTCGGTCGCGTACCCGATGTCGACGCCGGAGGACCTGGCCGAGACCGTGAAGGAGGTCGAGGCGCTGGACCGGCGCATCGTCGCCACCCAGGCCGACGTCCGCGACCGCGACGGGCTGCAGGCCGCGTTCGACGACGGTGTCGCGCAGCTCGGTGGCGTCGACATCGTGCTGGCCAACGCCGGCATCGCGCCGATGGGCGTGAACGTCCTGCCGAACGAGTGGGACGACGTCGTCGCCGTCAACCTCACCGGCGTCTACAACACCCTCGAGGTGGCCAAGCAGGCGCTGATCGAGCGCGGCGGCGGCGCCGTCGTCATCACCAGCTCGACCGCCGGGCTCAACGGCATCGGCGGCAGCCAGCCCGGCGGGCTCGGCTACACCGCCTCGAAGCACGGCGTCGTCGGGCTGATGCGCTCGTACGCCAACGTGCTGGCCGAGCACTCCATCAGGGTCAACACCGTCCACCCGACCGGCGTCAACACGCCGATGGTCGTCAACGACGTCATGCAGGAGTTCCTGCAGAACGACCCGAGCCTGTCCAACGCGATGCTGAACGCGCTGCCGGTGCCGATGCTCGAGGCCGTGGACATCTCCAACGCGATCCTGTGGCTGGTCTCCGACGACGCCCGCTACGTCACCGGGGTGACGCTGCCCGTCGACGCCGGCTACACGAACAAGAAGTGAGGGGCTGACGATGGCCGGACGGGTCGAGGGCAAGGTCGCGTTCATCACCGGTGCGGCGCGCGGTCAGGGCCGCAGCCACGCGGTGCGGCTGGCGCAGGAGGGCGCCGACATCATCGCCGTCGACCTCTGCGACGAGGTGCCCGGCCTGCCCTACCCGCCGGCCACCGAGGAGGACCTCGCCGAGACGGTGAAGGAGGTCGAGGCCCTGGACCGGCGCATCGTCGCGTCGAAGACGGACGTCCGCGACCTCGCCGCGCTTCAGGCGGCCGTCGACGACGGCGTCGCACAGCTCGGCCGGGTCGACATCGTCAGCGCGAACGCCGGCATCGGCACCCAGCCGCACCCGTCGCACGAGCTGTCCGAAGAGCTCTGGCGCGACATGATCGACATCAACCTCACCGGGGTGTGGCACACCACGAAGGTGGCGATCCCGCACCTGATCGAGCAGGGCGACGGCGGGTCGATCGTCATCACCAGCTCCGCGGCCGGGCTGCAGGCGTACCAGAACATCGCCCACTACGTGTCGGCCAAGCACGGCGTGGTCGGCCTCATGCGCACGCTGGCGGTGGAGCTGGCGCCGCACTTCATCCGGGTCAACAGCATCCACCCGACGCAGGTCGACACGCCGATGATCCAGAACGAGGGCACCTACCGGCTGTTCCGGCCGGATCTTCCGAACCCGACCCGCGACGACTTCGTGCCCGCGTCGCAGGCGATGAACGCGCTGCCGATCCCGTGGGTCAAGCCGGTGGACATCAGCAACGCGCTGCTGTTCCTGGCGTCGGACGAGGCGCGGTACATCACCGGGGTGGCGCTGCCGGTCGACGCCGGCGCGGTCGTGAAGTGAACCGAGAGAGGAGCTGAGCCGATGGCGGGACGGGTCGAGGGCAAGGTCGCGTTCATCACCGGCGCCGCGCGTGGGCAGGGCCGCAGCCACGCGGTGCGGCTGGCGCAGGAGGGCGCTGACATCATCGCGGTGGACATCTGCGAGGACGTCCCCGGCGTCACCCGGTTCTACCAGGGCGCGACGGAGGCCGACCTCGCCGAGACGGTCGAGCAGGTCGAGGCGCTGGACCGGCGCATCGTCGCGACCAAGGCCGACGTGCGCGACTACGAGGCACTCAAGGAGGCACTGGACGACGGCGTGGCCCAGCTCGGGCGCGTCGACATCGTCAGCGCCAACGCCGGCATCTTCATCTTCGGCGACCAGTCGCACCTGGTGTCCGAGCAGGACTGGCGCGACGTCACCGACATCAACCAGACCGGCGTCTGGCACACCTGCAAGGCGGCGATCCCGCACCTGATCGAGCAGGGCACCGGCGGGTCGATCGTCATCACCAGCTCGACCGCCGGGCTGAAGGGCACGCCGAACGTCGCGCCGTACACGGCGTCGAAGCACGCGGTCGTCGGCCTGATGCGCACGCTGGCGCTGGAGCTGGCGCCGCACTCGATCCGGGTCAACACCGTCCACCCGACCAGCGTCGACACCGGGATGATCCAGAACGAGGCCACCTACCGGCTGTTCCTGCCCGACGCGCAGCACCCGACCCGCGACGACGCCGAGCCGATCTTCCGGACCATCAACGCGCTGCCCGTGCCGTGGGTGGAACCGGTCGACATCAGCAACGCCGTGCTGTTCCTCGCCTCGGACGAGTCCCGCTACGTCACCGGCCTCGAGCTGAAGGTCGACGCCGGCTACACGATCAAGTAGGAGGTCACATGACGGCGCTGACGGAGGTCCGCGACCGCGTCCGCCGGCACCTGGTGGGCCGCGACCACGAGCTGACCGTGCTGCTGGCCGCCGTCGCCGCCGGGCGGGACATCATCCTGGAGGGACCGCCCGGCACCAGCAAGAGCACGCTGCTGCGGGCCATCACCGCCGAGTGGGGCATCCCGCTGGTGTTCGTCGAGGGCAACGCCGACCTCACGCCGGCGAAGCTGGTCGGCCACCACAACCCGGCACGGGTGCTGCGCGAGGACTACAGCCCGGAGAACTTCGTCGACGGGCCGCTGCTGGAGGCGATGCGCGGCGGCGGCTTCCTGTACGTCGAGGAGTTCAACCGGGCGCCGGAGGACACGCTGAACACGCTGCTCACGGCGATGGCGGAGCGCGAGATCGCGGTGCCTCGGGTCGGCCGGGTGGCGGCGCTGCCGACGTTCCGGGTGATCGCGTCGATGAACCCGTTCGACAACGTCGGCACCACCCGGCTGTCGACCAGCGTGCACGACCGGCTCTGCCGGCTGGCGATCGGCTACCAGGACGCCGAGGCCGAGCGGGGCATCGTCGCGCTGCGGGCGCCGCTGCCCGACGTCGACCCGCTGCTGTACGAGCGGCTGGTGGCCGACGCCGTCGCCGTCACCCGGGCGACCCGCGAGCACGAGGACCTCAGGCAGGGCAGCAGTGTGCGTGGCGCGATCGACCTGACGCTGGTGGCGGGCTCGCTGCTGGGGTTCGCCGAGGTCGGATCGGCGTCGGACCCGCGCTACCCGGACGTCGTCTTCGACGCGATGGTCGTGGCGCTGTCCGGGCGGATCTTCCTCGACGAGACCGTCGAGACGACGCCCGAGCGGGTGCTGCGGATGATCTGGGAGGACCACTTCATCCTCCAGCCGGCGGCGGCCGCGCCGGGTTGAAGGACGGTCGAGGCGTCGTCGCCCGTGCGGCGGCGGGCCACGTCGCCGGTTCGGGAGCTGCGGCCGTTGCGGCGGCGGCCCAAGCACCTGGACGCCGACCCCGTCCTGCATGACGTGTCGTCGTCCGGCGGCGGCGGGAGCCTGGTGGCGCCGGGCGGGCTCCGGCCGCCGGGTCCGCGGCGGGTGCCGTCGGGCTCGGCCTCGCCCGGCATGACGGACGAGGCGGCGACCCTGCTCGCGACGCCCCCGGCCGACGCCGAGCCGGACCCGGAGGTGCTGCGCCGGGCCCGGCAGATCGCCGCCCGGCTGGCGGTGCCGCGGCCGCGTCGCGACGTCACCGCCCGGCGCGGCGTCGGCGAGCTGGCCAGCGTCCGCTACCGCGGCGGCTCCGATGACATCGACCTGGACCGGACGCTCGAGCAGCTGGTCGAGCACCCTGTCCCGGAGGACGACGACATCATCGTGCGCGAGCGCGTGCAGGCCCGGCGGTCGGTGGCGCTGCTGGTGGACGTGTCCGGGTCGATGCGCGGCGAGCGGGTCCGGACGGCGGCGGCCACTTTGGGTGCGCTGGCCGCCGAGCTGTCGGCCGACGACGTCGCCGCGATCGCGTTCTGGTCCGACGCCGCCGTGCTGGCCCACCTGGGCGAGCGGGTGGCGCCGCAGCGGCTGCTCGACACGCTGCTGCGGATCCCCGCCAAGGGCCTCACCAACGTCGCGTTCCCGCTGCAGGTGGCCGCCCGCGAGCTGGCCCGGGCGCCGGCCCGCGACGCGCGGGTGGTGCTGCTGTCCGACTGCGTGCACAACGCCGGCCCCGACCCGCGCCCGTTCGCCGCCCGGCTGCCACGGCTGGACGTCCTGCTGGACACGTCCGGCGAACACGACACCGACCTCGGCCGCGACCTCGCCCGGCTCGGCCGCGGGCGGCTGTTCCGGGTCGGCGGCTATCGTGAGGTGGCACCGGCACTGGGGGAGATGTTCGCGTGAGGCTTCTGGGCGACCTGCGCTGGCCGTCGGTCCCTGCCGACGCGATCCTGGCGCTGCCGCTGGGGTCGACCGAGCAGCACGGGCCGCACCTGCCGTTGTCGACGGACGCCGACGTGGCTTGGGCGCTGTGTTCCGCTCTGGCGTCGGTGCGCCCCGAGGTCGTGGTAGCGCCGCCGTTGCCGTACGGCGCGAGCGGCGAGCACCAGGACTTCCCCGGCACGGTGTCCATCGGCACCCCGGCGCTGACCCAGGTGCTGGTCGAGCTCGGCCGCTCGGCGTCGGCGACGTTCCCGCGGCTGCTGGTCGTATCCGGGCACGGCGGCAACCTGGCGGCCGTGCGTTCGGCGCTGGCCACGCTGACGGCGGAGTCGCGCGACGTGCTGGCCTGGTTCCCGCGCTGGGACGGCGACGCGCACGCCGGTTTCGTCGAGACGTCGTTGCAGCTGCACCTGTCCGCCGGGCGGGTGGCGCTGTCGTCGGCCGAGGCGGGTGCGGTGGAGCCGCTGGCCTCGCTGATGCCGGCGCTGCGGTCCGGCGGGGTGCGGTCGGTCAGTCCCAACGGCGTGCTCGGCGACCCGGCCGGCGCGTCCGCGGAGGCCGGCCGGACCATCTTCGACGGGCTGGTCGCCGACCTGGTCACCGCGGTGGCCGCCTGGGTGAGCCGCCCGTGAGCCCTGCGTTGCCCGCCGGGTTCGGGGTGGTGCTGGACCGGCACACCCGCGTCCTCGACGGCGGCCGCGTGCTGCTCGGCGGCTCGCCGCGGCGGGCGCTGCGATTGTCGCCGGCCGGGGCGGCGGCGTTCGCGCGGCTGCGTCGGGACGGGTACGTGACGGACCAGCGCACGGCGTGGCTGGCCCGTCGACTGGTCGACGCCGGAGTGGCGCACCCGCGCCCTCCGGTCGCCGCTGGTGCCGCTGCGGGCGTGACGGTGATCGTCCCGGTCCGCGACCGGCCGGCTGCCCTCGACCGCTGCCTCGCCGCCCTGACCGGCGCCGACGTGTCGTTGGGAACCGACGTGGCGGCCGGTGCCCACGCTCGGGCCGGTGCCAGCGTGCTCGTGGTCGACGACGGCTCGGCCGACCCGGCGGCGATCGCCGAGATCGCCGCCCGCCACGGCGCCAGGTTGATCCGGCGCCCGGAGTCCGGCGGACCCGCCGCCGCCCGCAACACCGGCCTCGCCGCCGCCTCCCAACGGGGCGGTGTGGCGGAGCTGGTGGCGTTCGTGGACAGCGACTGCGTGCCGTCGCCGGGGTGGCTCGACCGGCTGGCCGGGCACTTCGCCGACCCCGCCGTTGTGGCCGTCGCGCCGCGGATCGTGCCGGTGGTGGCGCCGGAGGCGGGCCGAGTACTCGGCGCGTTCGCGGCCGCCCGGTCGCCGCTGGACCTCGGGCCGGACGAGGCGCTCGTCCAGCCCGGCGGCCGGGTGTCGTACGTGCCGACGGCGGCGCTGCTGGTCCGGCGGCCGGCGCTGGACGGGTTCGACGAGGCGTTGCGCTACGGCGAGGACGTCGACGCGGTGTGGCGGCTGGTGGGGTCGGGCGGGCGGGTCCGCTACGACCCGTCGGTCACGGTCGCGCACGCCGAGCCGGCGACCTGGCCGGCCTGGCTGCGCCGCCGCCACCACTACGGCACGTCCGCCGGTCCGCTGGCCCGCCGCCACCCGGACCGCCTCGCCCCCTTGGTCGTCGCGCCCTGGCCGGCCGCGGTGACCGCGCTGCTGCTGGCCCGGCGGCCGCTGCTGGCGACGGCGACCGGCGCGGTCGCGGCGGCCCGCCTCGCCGTCCGCCTGCGCCGCGACGGCCTCCCACCGTCGGCCGCCGCCCCGATGATCGCCGAGGCCACCGCCGCGACGCTCACCAGCACCGGCCGCGCCGTCACCCAGTTGGCCCTCCCGGCCGCGGTCGCTCTAACCCGGGGCCGGCGCCGCCGGCTCGTCACACTGGCCGCCCTGGTCGCCGCACCCGCGCTGCGCGACTGGCTGCGGCTGCGCCCGTCACTGGACCCGCTGCGCTGGACCCTCGCCAGCACCGCCGACGACCTCGCGTACGGCACCGGCGTCTGGCGCGGCGCCGTCCGGGCCCGCACGCTCCGCCCGCTCCTTCCCCGCCGCTCACGACCACGTTGATCTTGGAGTTCTTCGGGGATCCATCGGACATTCCGCCCCGCAATTGCCGAACTACTCCAAGATCAACGTGGCGGGGCGGACGTCAGGCGCCGAAGGTGCGGTGGAAGTCGCGGGGGATGACGAGGTCGTCGGGGGTGAGGTCGGCGACCGAGGACTTGCCGAGGCCGCGCAGGGCGGAGTCGATGCCCCCGGAGAGGATGTCGAGCACGTTCTCGACGCCGGCCTGGCCGTTCGCCGCCAGCCCCCAGAGGTAGGCGCGGCCGATCATGACCGCCTTGGCGCCGAGTGCGAGCGACTTGACGACGTCGCTGCCGCGCCGGATGCCGCCGTCCTGGACGACGTCGATCTGCGAGCCGACCGCGTCGACGACGGAACGCAAGGAGCGGACGGCGGCCGGAGTGCCGTCGAGGTTGTTGCCGCCGTGGTTGGAGACCGAGATGGCGCTCACCCCGGCGTCGACCGCGCGCTTGGCGTCGTCGACCCGCATGACGCCCTTGAGCATGAACGGGCCGTCCCATTGCGAGCGCAGCCAGGCGACGTCGTCCCAGGTGGCGGGCGGGGTCTGGATCCACTGGCCGTAGGCGCCGAAGAACGTCGGCGCGACGCCGTCGGCGCCCTCGAGGTTGGGGGTGGTGAGGTCGGGCAGCTTGCCGGCCCGCAGGTAGCGCAGCAGCCAGCCGGGGTGCGGCAGCACCTGCGGCGCGAACCGCGCCATGGTCTTGAGGTCCAGCCGTTCCGGGATGGACGGGCTGCCCCAGTCGCGGCCGTTGCTGAACGACCAGTCCAGCGTGAGGATCAGCCCGACGGCGCCGGCGCGGCGGGCGCGGTCGATGATGCGCAGGATCTCGTCGCGGCTGCCCAGCCAGTAGATCTGGAAGAACGCCTTGGGGTTGGCCTTGACGACGTCCTCGACGGAGCGGCTGGCGAACGAGCTCAGCCCCATGGCGGTGCCGCGGTTGGCGCCGGCCCGGGCGACGGCCACCTCGCCGTCGGGGTGGACGGCCTGGACGCCGGTCGGCGACAGGATCACCGGCAGCGCGAGGGACTGGTCCATGACGTGCGTGGACAGGTCGCGCTTGTCAGACGTGGCGGCGACGTGCGGGGCGAACCCGAGCTCGGTGAACGCGGCGAGGTTGTCCTGGAGCGTGAGCCCCTTCTCGGAGCCGGCCACCAGCGCTCCGTACACCGATTTCGGCAGTTGCCGGCAGGCCCGCCGCTCGGCTTCGGCCACGGTCTCGAACCACTTGTTCCTGCCGAACATCGTCACCTCTGAGCTCGCTGGTGGACACGTCGGTGTGCCGCTGCTCCCAGAATAATGGCACTGAGGGCCAAAATGAAGAGCGATCGGATCCAGCAAACAACTCTGGTACGCTAAGTGAACGAAAGGTGAACAACACCTGACTCAAGAGTGGCCGAAGGGAGCGCACATGGCGACGATGACACAGGTCCAGCGTCCCACGCTCGTGGGCCGCTGGGTGACGGTGACCGACATCTCCGGCCGCTCGCGGACGGAGCTGCGGTGGGTCGCCGTCCAGGACGAACGACCCGCCCACGTACGGGCGGCCTGACCGGCTAGAGCGCACCGAGAGGCGCGGCCAGGCGGCCGGTCTTCTCACACACCCACTGCGGATCGGGCCCGAGTTCGGGCTCGATCCGCAGTTCGTGCGCCTCCTCGTCGACACACGTCTCGCACGACGGCCATCGGCCGACCTTGGCGTCGAGCAGCCGATCCTGGACGTCCTGGGCCAGCTGCCCGGCCACGAACGCGGCGCCGTCGGGCCACTGCTCCACCCACCATCGGCGTTCGGTCAGCGCTGCGTCCAGGACGTCGACGGCGGCCGCGATGTCGAGCCCGCGCGCGCCGAGGTCGCGCAGGACCAGCGCCCGCGCCACGAGCATCACGTCGTCGACCACATGTCGATCGTGCCATGCGGGGTGCAGACACCCCATAGCTGGCACACTGATCCACGTGCGTCCGCTGCTGGAGGTCATCGCCCTGGGTCCCGGCGACGTGCCCGGCGCGGTCGAGGGCGGCGCCGACCGCCTCGAAGTCGTCGCCGACATGGACGCCGACGGCCTGACGCCGTCGCTGGACACCGTCCGCGACCTCAAACGCGCCTGCGACCTGCCGCTGCGGGTCATGCTGCGGACCAACGACGGCTTCTCGACCAGCGGGTCCGAGCTGGCCCGGCTGCGCATCGCCGCCTACCAGCTCGCGAACGCCGGCGCCGACGGGTTCGTCCTGGGCTTCCTGGGCCTCAACGCCGAGATCGACGTCGAGGCGACGCTGGCTCTGGCCGACGAGCTGGGCGGCCGACCGTGGACGTTCCACCGCGCCATCGACCACTGCCTCGACCTGAACGAGGCGTGGGAGGTCGTGCCCGGGCTGCCCGGCCTCGACGCCGTGCTGACCGCAGGCTCCGCCCGCGGCGTCGGCTCCGGCCTGGACGAGCTGTGCACCCGGGCGACCGGCTCGGCGCGGGCGGCGGAGGTCATGATGGCCGGCGGCGGCCTCGAACCGGACCACGTGCCGTGGTTGGCCCGGGCCGGCGTCCGTCAGTTCCACGTCGGCAGCCGGGTCCGTCCGGGCGGGTCGTGGAAGGCCTACATCGACGCCGGGCTGGTGCGGTCGTGGCGCATCCTCATCGACGACGCGGTGGCAGCGGCCCTGTGAGGGCCGGTCCGGGCCAGCAGGCGACTGGAGGGAAGGAGATGCCGTTGCCCGGCCCGAACATCGAGGTGTCACTGTGATTCTTGTGGATCCGCCGGCGTGGGCCGGTCACGGACGGCTCTGGTCGCATCTTGCCTCGGACGAGTCGTTCGAGGAGCTGCACGCGTTCGCCGCCCGGCTGGGGCTGCCCGCGCGCGGCTTCGACGGCGACCACTACGACCTGGCGGCCGCGGACTACCAGCGCGCCATCGACGCCGGGGCGGTGCCGGTGCGCAGCCGCGACCTCGTAGCCCGGCTGCTCGCCGCCGGCCTGCGCCGCCGCAAGCGTCACTGACCCGCCAGCGCCGCCAGCTCGTCGCGGTGCCGGTCGAGGTACTCGTGCACCCGCCGGTCGGAGTCGGCCCAGTCGCCGTGCAGCATCTTCGACGGCTCCTCGGTGAACGTGAGGACATAGTCGTCGCGGTCGATCAGGAGATCGACGCTGAGCGCGCCGCCCGCCGTCGCCCGGGTCAATTCCTCGTGCCAGTCGCCGCGCACGAACGTGAGCCCGTCGGGCGACGGGAACTGCACCTGCGCCAGCTCGCCGCCCTCGACGACGATGACGACATGCGTCCGCGCGCTGTCGGCCAGGCCGTCGGGCGCGAGCTCGCACTCCCACCGGCAGACGATGCGCAGCCAGCCGTCCGGCGCGGCGTCGCGGTAGACCGTGACGATCTCGTCGAGAGTGCTCTGCTGCTCCGGCGTCACGTCGCGACCCTGCCGTCCCGGTGGACGGGATCCGTGCTCGGCGACCCAGCGGTCGAGGTAGGTCTCGAACCGGCCCATCGACTCCTCGTCGTGGATGCCGCGGGCGCGCTTGGGCGGGTCGTAGCCGAGCTCGGCGCGGAACGTGTGGTCCTGGTCGACCTCGAGGTCCAGGACGGTCCAGGCGTGGCCGGGTGCGTCGGCGGCGGCCAGGCGGTTGAGCTCGGCGACCAGGTCGTAGAGCGGCTCGTCGTAGCCGACCTGGCCGTACTGCCACCGGTCGCCGGCGTCGACGACGGCGAGGGTGAGGTAGTCGAGGGTGAGCTCGCCGGCGGGCTCGGCGTACGCCTCCCAGTTGCCGACCAGCCGCACCCACCCCGCCGGCGCCACCTCGGCGAACCGGCGTACGACGCGGTCGAGCTGCTCCTGCTGTCCGGCTTTGCCCACTGCGGACGTCACGGGGCGAAGGCACGGAGCAGGACGAGCTCCGTCTCCAGGTTGTGCCGGGCCGGGTCCTCCCAGCGACGGTGGCCGGCCTCGGTGCGGAACAGCGCTGGCCGGTCCAGCAGGCCGGTGAGCACGGCGGCCCGCCCCGCGGCGAAGTCGGCGTCGGACACGTGCGCGTAGTCCTCGCGGACGGCGGACGCGTAGGCTGCGTAGTCCGACGGCGAACCGGCCAGGACGGCGAGGTCGGCGTCGCAGAGCACGGCGCCGTTGCCGTCGCCGGGCTCGGGGTCGTGGCCTGCGGTCAGCAGCACCAGCCGCTCGACCTCGTCGACCTGCGCCGCCGGCCGGTCGAGCGTCGTCAGCACCTCGCGGGCCAGCCGCGCGCTGGCCGCCTCGTCCTCGCCCGGCCGGCCGTCGTAGACGGCGTCGTGGAACCAGGCGGCGAACCGGACGGCGTCGGGGTCGCTGGCCGCGTCGTCCAGCTGATCCAGAGCCTCCAGCACGGCGGCCAGGTGCGTGATCGCGTGGTAGTGACGGTGCGGCTCGCGCCAGCGGGACAGCAGGCCTGCGCCGGCCTCTGCCGCGGCGGGGGAGTCGCCGGCGAGCGCGGCCCAGCGCCGTTCGAGATCGTTCATATGGACATTCTCGTTGTAGAATGTGAACAGCACAGGGAACAGCGCGCGTCTGGTGGCGGGAGACGCGCCGGCCGAGCATTCCGGAGTTCCCGTGTCGCCCATCGCCTCGTACCGCCGCCTCCTCTCCCTCGCCGGTCTCGGCTACGTCGTCGTCGCCTTCCTCGGCCGGTTGCCGCTGGCCATGAGCCAGCTCGGCACGCTGCTGTTGGTGTCCGACGCGACCGGCCGCTACGCCGCCGGTGGCCTGGCCGCCGGCGCGCTGGCCGTCGCGAACGCCGTCGGCGCCCCGCTCGCCGGTAGCATCGCCGACCGCGTCGGGCAGCGGCCGGTCGTGCTGGCGCAGTCATTGACGGCGGGCGTCGCGCTCGCCGCGCTGGTCGCGGCCGTCCACGCCGATGCGTGCACTCCGGCGCTGATCGGTGCGGCCGCCGTCGCCGGGTTCACGATGCCGCAGGTCGGCCCGCTGGCCCGGGTGCGCTGGCGGCCCATCACGCACCGCACCGGCAGCGCGCAGCCGCGGCTGGTCGACGCCGCGTTCTCCTACGAGGGCGCCGCCGACGAGGCCTCGTTCGTGCTCGGCCCGGCGCTGGTCGGCCTGGGCGCGGTGGCGCTGAGCCCCAGCGGCGCGCTGCTGGCCGCCGCCGCGCTGCTGGTGGTGTTCGGCTCATGGTTCGCACTGCACTCGACCGCCCGGCTGACCCACGCACTGCGTGCGTCCGCGGCCGCGCACGGCGGGTCGTTCGTCACCGTCGCGTTCCTGACGCTGTGCCTCGCACAGCTGCTCATCGGGGTGATCTTCGGCGCCACCCAGACCGGCACGACGGCGCTGGCCACGGCCGAGGGCACTCCCGGGATGGCCGGGCTGGTGCACTCGCTGCTCGGTGCGGGCAGCGTGCTGGCCGGCCTGGCGACCGCGGCGCTGCCGGCCCGGTTCGGTTACGACCGGCGCATCCTGGTGTTCGCGATCGGGCTGGTCGTGCTGTCGTCGCCGCTGCTGCTGACCGGCTCGCTGGCCGCGCTGGTGCCGGTCGTGCTGGTGCTCGGCCTGGCCGTCGCGCCATACATGATCAGCGTGTTCGCCGCCGCCGAGCGGCAGGTGCCGGCCACCCGGGTGGGCGCGGCGATGACGCTGCTGGCCGGCGCCACCGGCATCGGCTACGCCATCGGGTCCGGCGTCGCCGGCCGGCTGGCCGACCTCGGCGGGCACCGGCCCGCGTTCGCCGTGACGGTGACCGCGGCGGCGCTCGCGGTGGTGCTGGCCGTCGTCCGCCTGCGCACCCAGCGGCGGCAGGAAGCGGACGGCGTCACCACTCCCGGTGAGCTGGCAGCAACGTCCCCGGGTTGAGGTTCCGGCCAGGGTCGACCGACTTCAGCAGGCCGACCATGACGTCGGTGCCGGCCGGCGAGATGTCGTCCTCGAGCCAGTACGCGTGGTCGGTGCCGACGCCGTGGTGGTGGGAGATGGTGGCCTCGTTGTCGATGAACGACTGCTGGATCGCCTTCTTCACCACCCAGTACTGCTCGATCTGCTCGGCCGGCACATCGGTGCTGGGCGGGAACGCGAAGGTGAAGTACAGGCACGCGCCGGAGTGGTAGCTGTGCGACAGGTGGCACATCGCGAAGCCCTTGACGCCCAGCTCGTCGTAGGCGTCGTTGGCCGCCCGGATCGTGTTGGCGTACAGGTTCATCAGTTTCGACCACGGCGCCGCGGTCTCGGACACGTCGCCGAGCGCGCCGATGTCGAGCAGGAAGTCGCGGATGTACGGGGTGTCGAACTTCTTCTGGTCGTACAGCGCGCCCGGGCCCTTGCCCAGCTTGATGCCGCCGTGCTTCTTGACGATCTTGCCGACGAGGCCCTTCTGGTACTTCAGGTGAGAGGCCTCGCCCTCATAGCCGATGTAGGACAGGCACGCCGCGGACAGGTCCCAGCCGCGCCGCTCCAGCACGTTGAACAGGATCGGCCCGGCCTTCGCCGCCAGCCCCTTCGACGGCTTCTGCATCGCCAGCGAGAACGCGGTCTCGTTCGCGTCGGAGACGCGGGTGACCGTCGGCGCCGCGTCGGACTCGGAGATCTCGTGCATGGCGGCGATGGCCGCGGCCCAGGTCGGGTAGAGGTAGGCGATGATCTCGCGGTTCTCGGGGACCCGGTGCACGTTGACCCACGCCTCGGTGATGACACCCAGGCGGCCCTCGGAGCCGAGGATCATCTCGCGGACGCTCGGTCCCGACGACGTGCTCGGCAGCGGCCGGAGGGCGATCACCTTGCCCGGCAGCACGACCCGCAGGCCGCGGGTGATGTCGGCGATATCCCCATACTTGTCCGACTGCATGCCCGAGCTGCGCGTCGCGATCCAGCCGCCCAGTGTCGAGTGCTTGAAGCTGTCGGGCTGGTGGCCCATGGTCCAGCCGCGGGCGTTGAGCTGGTCCTCGAGGTCCGGTCCGAGCCCGCCGGCCTGGATGCGGGCCAGCCCCGCGGCCTCGTCGACCTCGAGCACCCGGTTCAGCCGGCCGAGGTCGAGCGAGACGACGACGCGATGCTCGGCCGGCTGCGGGGTCAGCGAGCCGGAGATGTTCGAGCCGCCGCCGAACGGGATGACGACGCCGTCGGCCGCGACCACGGCGTCGACCACCTGGCGCACCTGGTCCTCGTCGCCCGGGTAGACCACGACGTCGGGGACGCGCGGGAGGTCGCCGGCGCGGACGCGCACGAGGTCGACCAGCCCCTTGCCGTAGGTGTGCACGACCCGGTTGAGATCGCCGGTGTCGACGTACTGCTCGCCCAGTGCGTCGCGCAGCTTCCCGCCGAGGTCGTCGCCCATCCGGGAGGCCGGCACCTCGAGGTCATCGAACGCCGGCGGCGGCGTGCCGGGCCGGTTGAGGTCGATGCCGATCTTCTCCATGACGAACGGCGCCATCCTCGGCTTGTCGTCGTGGGTGAAGGCGATGCCCTCGACCCCCCAGCCCCACCACTTCTGGTGCTTGACACCGGTCACGACGCCTCCTCCTTCTGGGCGTGATCGCTCGCCTGCTCAGCCGGCTGGTCCGGCCGGGCGGCGTCGCGCCGCGGTTTCCCCTCGGCGTCGGGGTCGCCGGTGGCCACCATGGCGGCCACCTTCGCCTCGAGCCGTTCAGTCAGTTCGCGGGTCCGTTCCCCGGGCTGCGGGCTGATCGGTGCGCCGATGACCAGCGTCACCGGCGGCCGGCCCGGCTTCGGCCAGAAGTGCCCGACCGGCATGGCGGCGTCGGTGCCGATGATCGCCACCGGCACGCACGGCACGCCCTGCGCGATGCTCAGCGCCGCCGCACCCGGCTTGAACCGCTTGACGCCGCCCTCGGTGTTGCGCCGGGTGCCCTCGGGGAACACGACGACGGGGACGTTCTCGCTCAGCAGCCGGTTGGCCAGGCCGCGGCCCTTGCCCATGTCGGCGTTGGTGCGGCTCACCGGGTAGGTGTTGAAGAAGACCGACGTGGTCGCCTTCATCCACCACCAGCGGTAGAAGTAGTCGGCGGCGGCGTTGACGGCCATGGTGCGGGTGTAGCGCCGCGGCAGCTCGGTGACCAGCAGCGGCGCGTCGAGGTGGCTGCTGTGGTTGGCCACGACGATGAACGGGACGGCCAGCCCGTCGAGGTTCTCGGCGCCGCGCACCGACACCTTCGTCGTCAGGTGCACCACCGGACGCAGGAGCAGGCGCTGTGCCACGAACCTGGCGAATCTGTGCCAGGCCGCGTGGTACCTCTTCGTACTCGCCTGTTCGCTCATCGTCGTCCGCTCACCAGTCGCGCCGTGACCTTGCGCACCGCCGCCCGTGGAGCGTGCTCGGCCAGCCAGGCCAGGACCTTGAACCGTGCTGACGGTACCGAACGGACCCGCCTCTTCTCGACATCGGCCAGACAATCGGCCACGACGCGGTCGGCGTCGAGCCACAGCGACGACGGGATCGAGCTGGTCCGGATGCCGGCCCGCTCGTGGAACTCGGTGCGCACCCAGCCCGGCAGCAGCGCCGTGACCTGCACCCCGGTGCCGGCCAGCTCGAGCGACAGACTCTCGGAGTAGATGCGGACGAACGACTTGATCGCCGCGTAGCCGCCCTGCGGGTTGAAGCCGGCGACCGACGACACGTTGACGATGACGCCGTGCCCGCGCTCGCGCATGGTGCAGGCGGCGGCCGCGCCGAGCACGACGACCGCGGTGATCATCAGGTCGATGGCGTGCTCGTGCTCGCTGGTGTCGTCGGTGGCGAGGCGCGAGTGGACGCCCTTGCCGGCGTTGTTGACGAACACCTCGACGGGGGAGTCCGGGTCGGTCAGCCGGGCGGCGACGGTGTCCACCTGGGCGCGGTCGGCGAGGTTGGCCGTCAGCAGCTCGACGTCGACGCCGTGTCGCCGGCGCAGGTCGTCGGCGGTGCTCTTGAGCCGATCCTCGTCGCGGGCCACCAGCACGAGGTCGCAGCCGCGGGCGGCCAGCGCGTTGGCGAAGGCGAGACCGATGCCGGACGTCCCGCCGGTGACCAGCGCCCGGCCGGTGAGCAGCGGCCCGGTCATGCCCGTCGTGCTCCTCGCACGCTGCGTAGCACCGGCGACAGGCGGCCCTCGGCGGTGGTGGTCCAGCTGTGCACCGGCCAGCGCTTGGACTTCGCGTACCGGTAGAGGCTGGCGTCGGGGTTGACGGCGTTCGGGTGGCCGACGACCTCCAGCCAGGAGCGGTCGGTGTAGCTGTCGCCGTAGGCGTACGAGCCGGTGAGGTCGAGACCCTCGGAGCGGGCGTAGCGGCGCAGCCAGGTGGCCCGTGCCTCGCCGACCAGCGGCGGCGTGGCCAGGTGCCCCGTCCAGCGGCCGGACTCGTCGGACTCCATCTTGCCGGCGACCATGACGTCGAACAGCGGCGCCAGCGGCTCGACGAACACGTCGATCTCGCCGGTGAGCAGGACGGTGCGGTGCCCGGCCGCGCGGTGCGCCTTGATGCGCTCGAGCGCGTCCTCGAACAGGCCGCGGTGCAGCGACACCGTCACCTCGTCGGCGATGACCTTGCGCAGCTCGTTCTCGTTGACGCCCTCGTAGCGGCGCATGAACGTGCGGATGAAGTCGCCGCGGTCGCGCCGCTCGGCCTGCAGGTAGCGCGGGCCCAGGGCGACCAGGTTGCTCAGCACGACCGGCCACCGCGACAGTGGCTTGGCGGCCAGCTCGATCCACACGTAGTGCTCGACCAGCGTGGCCGCGGCGACGGTCTTCTGCAGGTCGAAGACGGCGACGACGTCGGTGCGCCGCGGCAGCTCCAGCGGCGCAGAACCGGCGGCGGCGCCGTCGCCGCTGGCGCCCCGGGTCAGGCCGGGCACGCCGGGGATGTGGATCTTCTGCAGGTAGTGCGCCCAGTCGATCTCGGTGACGTCGAAGCCGTGCTCGGCCTTGCGGTCGTCGGGCAGCGCCGCGTGCAGCGCCCGCAGCTTGGCGTCGTCGAAGATGACCTCGGTCTCGGTGTACGGCTGGTACAGCGAGGTGAACTTGCGCAGCGTGTCGAGGTCGCGGCGGGCCCGGTAGATGGTGGAGATCCACTTGCGCGACCGCTGGCCCGGCGGCAGCCGGTCGACGGCCTTGTCGGCGAGGTCGACGACGCGCTCGCGGCGGCGCAGCGCCCGCTCGACCACGCCGCGGTGCGGGAACGACCATGACGGGACGGCGACGTGGCCCTTGGCGTCCTTGAGCGGGTTGGCCTCGAAGTACTCGTGCACGAGCCGGAGCAGCCGGCCGAACGGCAGCGGGTTGGTGATGCCGGAGCTGACCTGGAAGTACTGCGCCTCGCCGGACGGTGGCGGCACGGCGGCCGCGGCCAGAGCGGCGTTGACGACGAAGTCGACGGGGATGACGTCGAGCACGGTGTCGGCCAGCGCGGGGAACTCGGGCAGCAGGCCGCGCCCGTACGCCGCTATCAGCGGGTCGGCGACCTTGAAGCCGTCGATCCAGCCGGGGAACGGGTGCTTGAGCGACGACTCGATGATGGTCGGCCGGACGACCGTGAGCCGGTGCCCGTTGCCGGCCCAGAGGTCCTCGGCGACCCGCTCGCCCAGCGCCTTGGTGAATGTGTAGACGTCGGGCCAGCCCAGGCTCTGCGCCCGGGTGCGGCCGGCCTCGACCAGCTCGACGCGGACCCACTCCTGCCGGGCCTGCTCGGCGGTGTCGGTGACGACCCGCGCGCCGGCTCGGCCGTGCTCGTCCTGCGCCTCGGTGAGCAACCGGCGCAGCAGCCGGGGGCTGCGCGACATGCGCTCGACGTCGGGCCGGGCGGCCTGCGCGTAGGCGAGTTCGGCCGTGCGGTCGACGTCGTGCTCGAGGCTGCGCTCTTCGGCGATGCCCTTGCGCAGCCCGGCGACGTAGCCGGTGGAGATGTGGACGACGTGCGGGTCGGAGCCGGCGGCCAGCAGCGCGCGGTACAGCGACTCGGGGCCGGAGACGTTGGAGGCGAACGCCTCGTCGATGGGCAGGTCGAACGACACCGTCGAGGCGGAGTGGATGACGACGTCGACACCGTCGGGCAGCGGCGGCAGCGCGCCGAGGTCGCCCTCGAGGACGGTGACCCGCGCGCGGTACTGCCGCTCGGCCTCTTCTTCACCGACGGCCGCGCGCCAGGTGCCGAAGACCGGCTTGCGGAACAGCCGGTCGATGCGGTCCTGCGCGCTGAGCGCCCCGCGCGGGCGGACGATCAGGCTCATCCGGGTGTCGGGGTAGGTCGACAGCAGCTTCTCGAGCAGGGCCTGGCCGACGAAGCCGGTCGCGCCGGTGAGGAGAACGTGTGCGCCGTGCAAGGTCGAGGTTCCTCCGGTGGCCGTGGCGGCGCTCACCGGCGGGATCCCAGGGCATCGCGTCCGGCCCGTGCCAGGTCGAAGTCAGATGCCATGCGCCCTCCCCAGGCAGGTGCCGCCGCTCGGTCGAGCTGCATTTTTAGTTACCCGTGCCGTCGGCCGGCGGCCCTTGTCGAAGTCCAGGGGGTGCCGATGACCCCATACGCCGTGCAGACAATACACAGAATGTAGCCCTTCGCGGGCATGGCCATCGTATCGCTACTGGTGAGCTGGTCACCTTTCCCTTGTGGGACTCCCCGCTGTCTTGGACCTCGCGGTCGGCGAGGCGAGCGCGCCGGGCAGCGGCTCGCGGTGCACGACGGTCAGCGACGACACCGCGCGGGTGAGCACGACGTAGAGGCGGCGCAGCCCGGCCGGCTCGGCCGCGACGATGGCGGCCGGCTCGACGACGACCACGTGGTCGTACTCGAGGCCCTTCGCCAGGGTGGCCGGCACCAGCGTGATCCGGGCGTCGTCGGCGAGGTGGCCGTAGTCGAGGCCGGCGGCGTCGAGCGCGGCCTCCATGTCCGGGACGGCGGCGTCGGCGACGATGACGCCGAGTGACCCCTCGCGGGACGCGACATCGACAGCGGCGACGGCGACGGCTTCCCGCAGGTCTCCGGCCGCGTCGACCAGGTCGAGCCGGCCGGGGTTGGACCGGACCGGCTCCGGTGGCGCGATTCCCGGTGCGATGACCGGCAGCAGCCGCCCGGCGAACTCCACCACGGCCGCGGGCACGCGGTAGCCCTTGCGCAGCACCTCAAGGTGGGCGTCGTCGTGGGCGAGGTGGCGCAGCGCCTCCGGCCAGGACGGCGTCGCCCACGGCGTGGTGCCCTGGGCGATGTCGCCGAGGACGGTGAGCGAGCCGGTGCCGGCGCGGCGGCCGACGGCGCGCAACTCCATGGGGGAGAGGTCCTGCGCCTCGTCCAGCACCACGTGCCCGACGCCGGGGACCCGCTCCAGCGCCGCGGCGGCCTCGTCGACCAGGACGGCGTCAGCGTGCGACCACGGCGCGGTCTTCGGGCCGCGGGCGGGCTTGCGCCACAGCAGGCGGCGCTGCTCGTCGTCGTCCAGGATGCCAGCCGCCGCGGTGGCGAGCAGGTCCGGCTCGCTGAGCAGCCGCATGACCAGCTTGACCGGGTCCAGCGCCGGCCACAGCTCGTCGACGTGCGCCTTGACCGGCCGGGACCGGGCGACGGCGTTCTGGACGCGGTCGTCGGTGATCTCGCCGGCCGCCTCCATGCGCAGCAGGATCCGGTGCGCCAGCCGCTGGCCGAGCAGCGATCGGGCCGTCGTGTAGCCGTCGCCGCGCTCGCGCAGCGTCCGGATCGCGTCGGCGACCTCGTGCACCGGGACCCGCCAGCGCCGGGTGCCGCGGGGCACGTAGAGCGTGTCGGCGGGCTCCTGGACGTGCGACCAGATCGCGTTGCGGACGACCTCGGCCAGGCGGGCGTCGCCCTTGAGCGTCGCCGTCTCCGGGTCGTCGGTGCCCCTGATCGGGACCGTCTCGACCAGCTCGGCGACGGTGACCTGGCGGACGTCGACCTCGCCGAGCGTCGGCAGCACCTGGGCGATGTAGTGCAGGAACGCCTGGTTCGGCCCGATGACCAGCACGCCGGTGCGCGACAGCCGGTCGCGGTAGGCGTGCAGCAGGAACGCCGCCCGGTGCAGCCCGACGGCGGTCTTGCCGGTGCCTGGCGCGCCCTGCACGCACACCGTCCGGTCGAGCGAGGCGCGGACCACCTCGTCCTGCTCAGGCTGGATGGTGGCGACGATGTCGCGCATCGGCCCGACGCGCGGCCGCTCGATCTCCTCGGTGAGGATGCGGCTGGTGATGTCGGTCTCGCCCGGGTCGAGCAGGTGCTCGTCCTCGTACGAGGTCAACTCGCCGCCGGCGAACCCGTAGCGGCGGCGCAGCGTGACGCCATGCGGGTCGTCGCGGGTGGCCCGGTAGAACGCCCGCGACACGTCCGCCCGCCAGTCGACCACCATGGGGTCGCCGTCGCCGTCCATGACGTGGCGCCGCCCGATGTGAAAGGTCTCGGCGTGGTCGTCGTCGGTGCGGTCGATGCGGCCGAAGAACAGCGGCAGCGACGGGTCGTCCTCCAGCGCCTTCGCCCGCCGGTACAGCGCGGCCTTGAGGTATTCCGTCGAGACGTGGTCGCCGCCCTGCGCCGTCAGCGACAGGGTGTGCTCGCGCATCGAGTTGAGATCGGCGCGCGAGCGGCTCAGATGGTCCCGCTCGGTCTGCAGGACGGGGTCGACGGACACGGGTGGCCTCCCAGGGCTCGGCGGAAGATGGCGCTTTCCGACGGCCCGGTGGTCCGGTCCGGTCGCGAAGGGCATGGGAGCTTAGCCCAGACTGCCCGGGCGTGTCCACTCGAATGCGGTCGCGCCGGGCGTCAGCTGTCGCGGAGGACGTCCTCGGCGTCGGCGATCTGGTAGGCGTAGCCCTGCTCGGCGAGGAAGCGCTGGCGGTGCTGGGCGTAGTCCTGGTCGACGGTGTCGCGGACGATCACCGAGTAGAACCGGGCCGTGCGGCCGTCGGACTTGGGCCGCAGGATGCGGCCGAGCCGCTGCGCCTCCTCCTGCCGCGAGCCGAACGTGCCGGACACCTGGATGGCGACGCTCGCCTCGGGCAGGTCGATGGAGAAGTTCGCCACCTTGCTGACCACCAGCGTGCGGATCTCGCCGGTGCGGAAGCCGTCGAACAGCCGCTGCCGCTCGCGCACCGTCGTCTCGCCCTTGACCACGGGGGCGCCGAGGCGCTCGCCGAGCTCGTCGAGCTGCTCGATGTACTGGCCGATGACCAGCGTCGGCTCGCCGGCATGCCGCTTCACCAGGCCCTCGACGACGCGGGTCTTGGCGTTGGTGCACGACGCCAGCCGGTAGCGCTCGTCGGGCTCGGCGGTGGCGTAGGCGAGCCGCTCGCCGTCGGACAGGGTGACGCGCACCTCGACGCAGTCGGCGGGGGCGATCCAGCCCTGGTTCTCGATCTCCTTCCAGGGCGCGTCGTAGCGCTTCGGGCCGATCAGCGTGAAGACGTCGTCCTCGCGGCCGTCCTCGCGCACCAGCGTGGCCGTCAGCCCGAGCCGGCGGCGCGCCTGCAGGTTCGCCGTCATGCGGAAGATCGGCGCCGGTAGCAGGTGCACCTCGTCGTAGACGACGAGGCCCCAGTCGCGGGCGTCGAGCAGCTCGAGATGCGGGTAGACGCCCTTCCGCCGGGTGGTCAGCACCTGGTACGTCGCGATGGTGACCGGGCGGACCTCCTTCTTCGCGCCGGAGTACTCGCCGATCTCGTCCTCGGTGAGGCTGGTGCGCTTGACCAGCTCGTCCTTCCACTGCCGGGCCGCGACGGTGTTCGTCACCAGGATCAGCGTGGTGGCGCCGGCCCGCGCCATGGCGGCCGCGCCGACCAGGGTCTTGCCAGCGCCGCAGGGCAGCACGACCACGCCGGAGCCGCCGTGCCAGAAGCCGTCGACGGCGTCGCGCTGGTACGGCCGCAGCGTCCAGCCGTCCTCGGCCAGCGCGATGGCGTGCGCCTCGCCGTCGACGTAGCCGGCGGTGTCCTCGGCCGGCCAGCCCAGCTTGACCAGCGCCTGCTTGAGGTTGCCGCGCTCGGACGCGTGGACGACGACGGTGTCGGGGTCGAGCCGGTTGCCGACCAGCGGGGCGACACGCTTGGACCGCAGCACCTCCTCGAGCACGGCGCGGTCGGTGGTGACCAGTACCAGCCCGTGCACCGGGTGGCTCTCGAGCCGGAGCCGGCCGTACCGGGCCATCGTCTCGGCGACGTCGACCAGCAGCGCGTGGGGCACGGGGTAGCGGGAGTACTTGAGCAGGGTGTCGACGACCTGCTCGGCGTCGTGACCGGCGGCCCGGGCGTTCCACAGGCCGAGCGGCGTCAGACGGTAGGTGTGGACGTGTTCGGGTGCCCGCTCCAGCTCGGCGAACGGCGCGATGGTGCGGCGGCAGTCGTCGGCGAGGTCGTGGTCGACCTCGAGGAGCAGGGTCTTGTCACTCTGGACGATCAGGGGTCCGTCGTTCACCGCACCATTGTCCCGTACGGTCGGCCTGTCGAGAACCGTGCATACCGACGACGACTGGGGGCCGGAGGCTCCCACGAGTTGTCGGTCGGCTATGGACGGCCGAGGCGCGGGGTCTGCGCGTGTGCGAGCGGCGCATGCACGGGGCGAGACGTAGGGGTGTGATGGTGAGCGAAATGGTGGAACGCGTCACCGAGATCGACGACGAGCTGGTGTCGTGGCTGCTGACCTGCTGGGTCGACGTGTCGAACGCGGGCGGCGCCGTCGGCTTCCTGCCGCCGGTCGACGCGGACGAGGTGCGGCCGGCGCTGGACGACCACCTCGCCGAGCTCGCCGGCGGCGCCGGATTCCTCGCCGTGCTGCGGGTCGACGGCGAGCGGGCCGGGTTCGCGTTCGTCATCGGTTCCACCCGGCCGCTGTTCCGGCACTGGGCGACGGTGCTGCGGCTGCAGGTCCATCCGCGGTTCCAGGGCCGCGGCGCCGGCCGGGCGCTGCTCGACGGCGTGGCCGACCTCGCCCGCGCCGACGGCCTGGAGTTCCTGCACCTCACGTACCGCGACGGGCTCGGGCTGGGCCGGTTCTACGAGTCCTGCGGCTACGTCGAGGTGGGCCGCAACCCCGGCTCGATCCGGGTCGCGCCGGGTGACGACCGCGACAGCGTGCTCATGCAGCGGAAGCTGTGAATCCAGACATGCCGGACGCGCCGGGAACCGCGGGTGCCTCGGCGGGAGTTCGACTCGTGAGGCACAATGTCCGGCGACCCATCGGCAGCACGTCCCGAATCCGGTGAAGGAGGCAGGCCCGCGCAGGGGCACGCGCGCGGCGGCGGCATCGATGAGCAGCGACGAGACGGTCGGCCGACGAGCTCGGGGGCGGCGCAACAGCGTCAGCCCGGCCGAGTATCGCCGTTTTCTGCGCCAGGTCGGCGTCGGTGCACTGGTCCCCGGTGTCGGGCTGATCTCGGCCGGGCGCAAGAAGCTGGGCTGGACTGTCCTGACGCTGTTCCTCCTGCTGGCCGCGGGCGCGGCGGTCTACGTCGTCCGCAGCGGCATCAGCGGCCTGGTCGACGACGGCACCGACACCGACACACTGAACCTCATCACCGGCGTGCTCGCGGCCGTCGCCGTGGTCTGGCTGCTCACCGCGCTGGTCAGCCTGTACCTGCTGCAGCCGCGCGGGCTGAAGGCGCCGCAGCGGCTGCTCTCGGCGCTGGTCGTCGTGGTGGTCGCGTCGCTGGTGGTCGCCCCGCTCAGCATCGGCAGCCGGTACGCCTACACGCAGCGCGGCTTCATCGGCAACGTCTTCGCCGACGACGACTCCCACAGCCTCACCCGCCCGGACAGCTCGGACGAGGACCCGTGGGCCGGCCAGCAGCGGGTCAACGTGCTCATCCTCGGCTCCGACAGCGGGCCGGGCCGCGAGGACACCCGCACCGACACCGTCATGGTCGCCAGCATCAACACCGAGACCGGCGACACCGCGCTGTTCTCGCTGCCGCGCAACCTGCTCAACCTGCCGATGCCGCCGGACACCCCGCTGGCCGAGGCCTACCCCGACGGCTACATGGGGCCCCAGGACGACGCCTACTACTGGCTCTCCGCGGTCTACCGGTTCGTGCCGCACGAGTTCCCCGAGTTCTTCGAGGGCGTCGCCGACCCCGGCGCCGAGGCGGCCAAGCTCATCGTCGGCGAGGCGCTCGGGCTGGACATCCACTACTACGTCATGGTCAACCTGCGCGGGTTCCAGTACCTGGTCGACGCGTTCGGCGGCATCGACATCGACGTCCCGTACCGCATCCCGATCGGGACCAAGGAGCAGTTCGGCGCCTGCACCGAGCCGACGGGCTGGATCGAGCCGGGCGAGAACCAGCACCTCGGCGGCTACCAGGCGCTCTGGTTCGCCCGCGCCCGCTGCGGCCCCGGCCCGGTCTCCGATGACTACGAGCGCATGCGGCGGCAGCGCTGCGTCATCGGCGCCATCGCCGAGCAGGCCGATCCGGTGACGTTGCTGCGCCGCTACCAGCAGCTCGCGTCGGCGGCCGAGAACACCATGTCCACCGACATCACCGAGTCGCGGCTGTCCGACTTCGCCGAGCTGGCGCTGAAGGTGCAGGACGCCGGCGGCCTGCGCAGCCTGCCGTTCACCAACGACATCATCGAGTACCACGACCCCGACTACGACGTCATCCGCGAGTACGTCCAGCAGTCGCTCGACCCGGCCCCGACACCGCCGCCCAGCGCGACCGAGGAGCCGGCAGGGGGCACGACCGAGGACCCGGCCGAGGAGGCTCCCACGGAGGAGCCGACCGAGGAGGCTCCCGCCGACGACCCGACCGAGGAAGAGGCACCGCCGGACGAGGCCGCGCCGCCGGCCGAGCCCGGTGAGGGCGAGACGCCGGGCGCGACCGAGACCCCGAGCGACGCCGACGGCGCCGTCAACGTCGACGACGTCTGCTGACCCGGGAGAGACACACCCCGCGGGCGTCAGACGAGGTGGACCTCGACGCCCGCGGTGCGCAGGGCGGCCAGCTCGTCCTCGGGCGCACTGGGGTCGGTGACCAGCACGCCGACCTGGTCGACGTCGCAGATGCGGGCGAACGCGCGGCGGCCGATCTTGTCGCCGGTGCCCACGACGACCACGCGGCTGGCTCGCTGCACCATGAGCGCGTTGATGCCGGCCTCGCCGACGTGCCGGCAGGAGGCGCCGCCGTCCGCCGTCAACCCGTCGATGCCGAGGATGAGGACGTCCAGCCACAGCTCGTTGAGGACCAGCGTGGCCAGCGGCCCGGTCATCTCGTAGGACTGCGGCCGGGCCACGCCGCCGAGCGAGACGGTGCGGATGTGCGGGCGCAGCACCATCTCCGTCGCGATGTTCAGCGCGTTGGTGACGACGGTCAGCGCGTGCTCGCCTGAGTGCGTGCCGTGCTCGATGCGGGCGGCCAGCCGGCGGGCCGTCGCCGACGTCGTCGTGCCGCCGTTGAACCCGACCACCATGCCGGGCTCGACGAGGTCGGCGGCCAGCGCGGCGATGCGCTCCTTGGGGTCGCTGCCCGACGACGCGCGGTAGCGGGCCGGCAGGTCGTAGGCGACGGCGGTGGCCAGGACGCCGCCGTGGGTGCGGGTGACCAGCTGCTGGCGGGCCAGCTCGGTGAAGTCGCGGCGGACGGTCGCCTCGGAGACCGACAGCGCCGACGCGGTCTCGGTGACGCTGAGCCGGCCGCGCTCGGCGAGCAGGTCGAGCATCTGCCGCCAGCGCCGCGCGCGGTCGGGCGCCTGCCCGTCCAGGTCGGCGCCGGCCTCACCGGCCGGCTGCTCGGTCACGACGGCGTCCCCCTCACTTGACCGCCCCGGCGGTCAACCCCGCCACCAGTCTCTTCTCGATCAGCGCGAACAGCACGACCACCGGCACGATACCGACGATCGACACGCCGAACACATACTGCCAGGCCGACTCGTACTGGCCGACGAACTTGGTCAGCGCCACCGACAGCGGCTGGTTCTCCGCCGTCGTCAGGATGACGAGGCTGGCGGCGAACTCGTTCCAGCAGGCGACGAACGTGAAGATGATCGCGGTGACCACGCCGGGCCAGACCAGCGGCAGCGTCACCCGGCGCAGGATCTGCAGCCGCGACGCGCCGTCCAGCGCGGCCGCCTCGTCCAGCTCGCGCGGGATCGCGGCGAAGAAGCTGTGCATGATCCAGACCGCGAAGGACAGGTTGAACGCGCTGTTGACCAGGATCATCGCCAGCCAGGTGTCGTTGATGCCGAGCGTGACGAACTGCCGGAACAGCCCGGTGGCCAGCACCGTCGGCTGCAGCATCTGCGTCATCAGCACCAGCAGCAGGAACACCAGCCGGCCGGGGAACCGGTGCCGCGCGGTGTAGTACGCGGCCGGCGCGGCGACGACCAGCACCAGCAGCGTCGCGCAGACCGCGATCACGATCGTCGACACCAGGTTGTACGGCAGCGGCGTCTCGGGCGTGGACCACATGTTGACGTAGTTCGACGGGTGCCACTCCTGCGGCAGGTACGTCGGCGGGACCTGCAGGATCTCCGACCGCGACTTGAACGACCCTATCAGCATGATCAGGTACGGCAGCACGAAGACCAGCGCGATGAGGGCGCCGGCGACGGCCATCAGCGGCCGGCGGGCTCCCCGGGGGCGCCGGGCGCCTCGCGCGCCTCGGGTGCGGACGGCGGCGGACACGGCTAGTCCTCCCTCATGGGCTTGACGACCTTCAGGTACACGAGGATCACCGCGAGCACGATGAGGAAGTTGACGATGCTCAGCGCGCTGGCGGTGTCGATCTGCCGGTCCGCCCGGATGAACTTGAAGATCAGCGTGGTGGTCGTGTCGGCGTCGTAGCCGGGGATCGAGCCGGTGATCACCTGCAGGATCGGCAGCGAGTTGAACACGTTGATGATGTTGATGATCGTGGCGACGGCGAGCGCGGGGCGCAGCAGCGGCAGGATGATCCGCCGGTAGGTCGCCCACGGCCCGGCGCCGTCCATGGCCGCCGCCTCGCGCACGTCAGGCGGGATCGTCTGCAGCCCGGCCAGCAGCGTGTACGTCGTGAACGGCAGCGACACGAACACCGCGATGCCCATGGCCGTGAGGAACGCCGGCACCGCGTTGCGGGTGAACCCGTACGGCTGGTCGAGCAGCCCGACGTCCACGAGGAACGCGTTGATGATGCCGTAGAACGGGTCCAGCCCGTAGTAGACGACGGTGGTGGTCATGACGACGCTGGCCGCCCACGGCACGATGATCGTGAGCCGGACGAACCGGCGGCCAGGGAACGCCTTGTCCAGGAACTGCGCCAGCGCGAGCGAGATCAGCACCGTCACCACAACCACGCCGACCACCCAGACGACGGTGTTCAGCAGCACCCGCGGCAGCGCGGTGAACTCCAGCAGCCGCGCGTAGTTGTCGAGGCCGGCCGAGCCGTTGTCGACGCCGAACTGGCTCAGGTCGCGAAACGACGTCCACGCCATGTAGCCGGCCGGGAAGAACACCACGCCGGCGACGAGGACCAGCGTCGGCCCGAGCCACGGAAGGGCCCGGGCCGTCGCGGTCCAGCGTGCCGGGCGACCGCCCGTCGTCATGCGTCGTCGGCGCTGGCCTGGATCTGCTGCATGACCGTTGCGGCGTCCTGGGTTTGGATCTGGCCGACCAGGGTCTGCAGCGCACCCTGCGTGGCCGCCCACGCCTCGTTGGTGCTCGGGTAGAACTGCGCGTCGGGCAGCACCTCGAGGAAGTCGGCGAACCGCTCCGCGTTGGCGGTGCCCTCGGCGCCGGACATCGTGGTGGGCAGGAAGCCCTCGGTGTCGACGAAGCTCAGGTACACCTCGGAGCTGAAGAAGTGGTCGAGGAAGGCCCGGATCGCGTCCTGCTTGTCATCGTCGTTCCGGAACGCCATCAGGTGGTCGGCGACGCCGAGCGTCACCGGCGAGCCGTCCTGCGTGGGCACCGGCGCGATGCCGTAGTTCAGCGCCGGGTTGCGCTCCTCGATCTGCCCGATGGTCGGCGGCAAGCCGACCGCCATCGCGATGCTGCCCTGGATGAAGACGTCCAGCATCGGCGTGCGGTCGGTGGCGCCCGGGTCGGGCTGGGTGGCGCCCTCGTCGATCATCCGCTTCATGAACTCGACGGCCGCGAGGTTCTCCGGGGTGTCGACGGTGATGGCGTCGCCGTCGGTCCACGACCCGCCGCCGCCGAACGTCCAGATGGAGGTCTCGGCCTGCGCTTCCTCGCTGCCCAGCGGCATGCCGTAGCCGTAGACGCCGGTGCCCAGCGCGGCGATGGCGGTGCCCGCGGCCAGCAGGTCGTCCCAGGTGGCCGGCGGCTCGGTGATGCCGGCCTGGGCGAGCACGTCCTCGTTGTAGAACAGCGCCCGGGCCGACGCGATCATCGGCAGGCCGTAGACGGTGCCGTCGAGCGAGGCGTTCTCGACGAAGGACTCCTGGAAGTCGGCGAAGGTCTCCTCGGAGACGATGTCCTCGGCCGGGTAGAGCAGGTCGTCCTTGGCGAAGCCGCTGAACGCGTCGATGTTGAGGATGTCGGGCGCTTGGCCCGCCTGCACCTTGGTGCGGATGACGTCGTTGATGTTGTCCCACGACTGCACCTCGAGATTGACGGTGACGTCGGGGTTGTCCTCCTCGAACGAGGCGATGATCTCGTCCCACAGCGCCGTCGTGCCGTCGCTGTACTGCGGAACCAGCAGGTCGAGGGTGGTCGAGCCGCCCTCCTCGGTCCCGCCGCCGTTGTCGTCGTCGCCGCCGAACCCGCACGCCGTGAGCGTGAGTCCCGCTGCCACCGTTGCCGCCGTCAAGGACACCAGTCGTCTCATGTCCGCCCTCCAGCTCCGCTCACGCGATGATTGTTTGTATGCGTTTCAAGCACGTTTCGCGCACAATCTGTCGATGCGGGTCACCATCGTGGCGGCCGCGACAGACCGTGTCAACAGGTCGTGACTCGACTGCAACCTTGATCGTATGTGACGGCGAGCGACCGAGTCTGAGCGATTGAGGCATGATTCGATCGATATGATGCATGCGGTCCGGGCCGCACGAGAGGGGACACACATCGATGACCGAACACGTCAGGGCGGAGATCGCCAGTCAGCCGGCCTGCTGGATCCGCGCCGCCGGCCTGCTCGACGGCGTCCGCGGAGTGCTCCCGGCGCCGGGCGAGCGGGTCGCCGTCGTCGGCTGCGGCACGTCGTGGTTCGTGGCCATGTCCTACGCGGCGCTGCGCGAGCAGGCCGGCCACGGTGAGACCGACGCCTTCGCCGCCTCCGAAGCGCCGATCGGCCGCGGTTACGACGCCATCGTCGCCATCACCCGGTCGGGCACGACCACCGAGGTGCTCGACCTGTTGGCGGCGGTCGCGGCCGCCGGCGCCGGTGCGCCACGCACCGTCGTGCTCACGGCGGTGGCCGGCTCACCGGCCGTCGACGCCGCGGATGCGGCCGTCGTACTCGACTTCGCCGACGAGCAGGCGGTCGTCCAGACCCGGTCGGCGACCAGCGTGCTGGCGCTGCTGCGCGCGCACCTCGGCCAGGACCTCGGGCCGGTCGTCGCGGACGCCGAGAAGGCGCTGGCCGAGCCGCTCGACGGCCTCACCGGCATCGAGCAGGCGACGTTCGTCGGCCGCGGCTGGACGGTCGGGCTGGCGCACGAGGCAGCGCTGAAGCTGCGCGAGTCGGCGCAGTTCTGGGCCGAGGCGTATCCCGCCATGGATTACCGCCACGGTCCCATCTCGATCGCCGAGCCGGGGCGGCTGGTCTGGTCGTTCGGGCCGCCGCCGGTGGGACTGGCCGACGAGGTCGAGGCGACCGGCGCGACGTTCGTCGCGAGCGAGCTCGATCCGCTGGCGCAGCTGGTGGTGGCGCAGCGGCTGGCGGTCGCGCTGGCCGAGTCCCGCGGCCTGGACGCCGACCGACCGCGGCACCTCACCCGCTCGGTCGTCCTGCCCGGTGCCTGACATGGCGCCGGACGGGTCCGGCGGGGCCGGGCCGGTGGTCGCCGTCGACATCGGCGGCACGTCGATCAAGGCCGGCGTGTTCGGCGCCGACGGCCGGCTCGGCCCGGTGGACCGGACGGCCACGCCGCCGGCCGGGACGGACGGGGCGCCGGTCATCGAGGCGGTCGAGGGGATCGTCCGCCGGCTCAGCGGCGGCGCGCCGCCGGCCGCGGTCGGTGTCGTGGTGCCGGGCATCATCGACGACGCGGCGGGGGTCGCGGTGCACGCCGAGAACCTCGGCTGGCACGACGTCGCGTTGCGCGACCTGCTGGCCACACGTCTGGGCTGCCCCGTCGCGGTGGGTCACGACGTGCGGGCCGGCGGGCTGGCCGAGCACCGGGCCGGCGCGCTGCGCGGGGCGGTGAACGGCGCGTTCCTGCCGGTCGGGACCGGCATCGCGGCAGCGCTGGTCCTCGACGGCCGGGTGTTCGCCGCCGACGGCTATGCCGGCGAGATCGGCCACGTCGACGTCGGGCACTCGCTGGAGTGCGCGTGCGGCGGGCGCGGCTGTCTGGAGGCGATCGCGTCCGCCGCGGCCGTCGCCCGCCGCTACGCCGTCGCGACCGGCACCCCGGTCGCCGGCAGCCGCGACGTCGCCGAGCTGGTCCGCCGCGGCGACCCCGCCGCGGTCGCCGTCTGGGACGACGCGCTCGACGCGTTGGCGTACGGGTTGTCGCTGCTCACCGGCGTGGTGGCGCCGACGGTCGTGGCGATCGGGGGTGGGCTGGGGGAGTCGCCCGACCTCGTGCTGCGGCCGCTGGCCGGACGCCTGGCCGCGCGGCTGACGTTCCAGCGGCCGCCCCGCATCGTCGCCGCCGAGCTCGGCGACCGCGCCGGCTGCGTCGG
Organism: Jiangella alkaliphila; assembly: GCF_900105925.1. NCBI lineage: Bacteria > Bacillati > Actinomycetota > Actinomycetes > Jiangellales > Jiangellaceae > Jiangella > Jiangella alkaliphila. The sequence continues at coordinate 1,864,976 of NZ_LT629791.1, forward strand.
CGCCGGCCTGCTGGCCCGGGAGCTGGTCACGTGACCCGCGTCGTGTGTGTCACGCCGAACCCGGCGGTCGACGTCACCTATCGGGTGCCGGAGCTGATCCCCGGCGCCAGTCACCGAGTGGCCGACGGGCTGGAACGGGCCGGGGGAAAGGGCGTCAACGTCGCCCGGGTGCTGCGGGCGATCGGCGTCCCGGCGGTCGTCGTCGCGCCGGTGGGCGGGCCGGGCGGCCGGTGGCTGGCCGAGACGCTCGCTGACGGCGGGCTTGCGACGCGGGCGGTGCCGGTCGCCGCCGAGACCCGCCGCACCGTCACCGTCGTCGACGACTCCGGCGCGGCCACCGCGTTCAACGAGCCCGGCCGCCCGCTCACGAGCGGCGAATGGTCCGCCGTCGTGGCGGCAGTGACGGAGGAGCTGGCCGGCGCCTCCGCACTGGTGGTCTCCGGCAGCCTGCCCGAAGGCGCGCCGGACGACCTGCTGCCGCGGCTCGTCGCGGCCGCCCATGCCGCCGGGGTCCCGGCGGTCGCCGACACCTCCGGGCCGGCCCTGCTGTCCGCGGCCGAGGCCGGTCCGGCGCTGCTCAAGCCGAACGCCGAGGAGCTCGCGGCCGCCGTTCCGGGCGACGTTGTCGAGGCGGCCGGCCGGCTGCTCGCCCTCGGCGCCGGCCGCGTCGTCGTCTCCCAGGGCGCCGACGGCCTGCTGGGCCTGACTGGCGACGGCGACACCTGGCGGGTGGCGGCCGTCCCCGGGGTCAGCGGCAACCCGACCGGCGCCGGTGACGCCACCGTGGCCGCCCTGGTCCGCGGCCTGGTCACCGGGGCGCCCTGGCCGGACGTCCTCGCCGACGCTGCCGCGCTCGGGGCGGCCGCCGTCCTCAGCGCGGCCGCCGGCGAGGTCGACCTCGCCGCCTACGCACGGTTCCTGCCCACTCTGCACGCGGAGCGAGTCGCATGACGCTGACCTTCCTGCCCACGCTGGACACGGAGCGAGTCCGATGACGCTGACCTCGATGACCACCCTGCTCGCCGACGCCGCCATCCGCCGGGGCGGCGTCGGCGCGTTCAACGTGATCCTGCTCGAGCACGCCGAAGGCCTGGTCGCCGGCGCGGAGCGGGCCGGCGCGCCGGTCGTGCTGCAGCTGAGCCAGAACTGCGTGCGCTACCACGGCGCCCTCCCGCCGATCGCCGCCGCGACGCTGGCGGTCGCCCGGGCGGCGGCGATCCCGGCCGTCGTGCACCTGGACCACGCCGAGGACCCCGCGCTCGTGCACGAGGCGGTCGAGCTGGGCATCGGCAGCGTCATGTTCGACGCGTCGGCGCTGCCGTACGAGGAGAACGTCGCCGCCACGCGCGCGGTCGTCGAGCACTGCCACGCCCGCGGGGTCGCCGTCGAGGCGGAGTTGGGCGAGGTGGGCGGCAAGGACGGCGTGCACGCGCCCGGCGTCCGCACCGACCCCGCCGAGGCGGCCGCCTTCGCCGCCGCGACCGGCGTCGACGCGCTCGCCGTCGCCGTCGGGACGTCGCACGCCATGCGCACCCGCGACGCCGTCGTCGACCACGAGCTGATCGCCGAGCTTCGCGCCGCCGTGCCGGTCCCGCTGGTGCTGCACGGCTCGTCCGGCGTGCCGGACGCCGAGCTGACCAGGGCCGTCGCCTCCGGCATGACGAAGGTGAACATCGCCACCCACCTCAACGCGGTGTTCACGGCCGCGGTCCGCGACCGGCTGGCCGGCGACCCGGGCCTGGTCGATCCGCGCCGCTACGTCGCCGCCGGCCGCGACGCGCTGGCCGCCGAGACGGCTCGGCTGCTGGGAGTGTTGCGCGCCTGACCGACGACCGGACGACCCTTGGCATTGTGCGTGAATCTGGCTATTCTCCGCTCAATTCGATCATAATCGATCGCCAGGAGCTGCCGATGGCCCCCCGTCCAGCGCGCCTCGTCCTGTCCGCCGCGGTCCTCGGCCCGCTCGCCGCGCTGTTCGTGAGCGCGGCGCCGGCGCCCGCCGAACCCGCCAACCCGGCGCCGGTCACCGTCCCCGCGATCCGGCAGTGGACCGGCGGCGACGGGACCTGGCAGCTGGTGCCCGGCTCGCGCATCGTCGTCGACCCGCGCGACAGCCGGGAGCTGCGCCCGCTCGCCCAGTTGCTCGCCGACGAGCTGGCCGGGCAGGAGGGCGTGCCGCGGCCGCGGGTCGTGAGCGCACCTGCCCGGCCGCACGACATCCGGCTCGACCTCGGCGGTGACCTGCCCGAGGAGGGCTACCGGATGGACGTCGGCGCCGCGGTCACCATCACCGCGGCCGCCCGCGACGGCGCGTTCTACGGCACCCGGACGCTGCTGCAGGCGCTGCGCAGCTCGGACACCGCCCGGACGGTCGCCCGCGGCACCGCCCTCGACTGGCCGACGTTCGCCGACCGCGGCCAGATGCTCGACGTCGGCCGCAAGTACTTCCCGGTCGACTACCTGAAGCAGCAGATCAGGCAGCAGGCGTGGTTCAAGCTCAACACGTTCCACCTGCACCTGTCCGACTGGAACGGGTACCGGGTCGAGAGCGAGCTGTACCCGGAGATCGTCTCGCCGGAGCACTACACCAAGGCCGAGCTGCGCGACCTCGAGGCGTACGCGGCGACCTACGGCGTCACGATCGTCCCGGAGATCGACCTGCCGGGGCACGCCGCCGCGATCAGCGTCGCCCGTCCCGACCTCGCGTTCCAGTGCGAGCCGATGTCGCGGCCGAACAACAGCTGGGAGGGCTCGGACCGCGGCGGCTGGACGCTGGACTACACCGACCCGGCGATGCGGGAGTTCTCCCGCAACCTGGTCGCCGAGGTCGCGGCGATCTTCGACAGCCCGTACGTGCACATCGGCACCGACGAGGTCCCGCTGCGGCCGGCGCAGGAGGCGTGCCCGGAGCTGGTCGCGTACCAGCGCGAGCGCGGCTACCCGTACGTCGGCGACGTGCTGGTCGAGTACATCAACGAGCTGGACGAGGTGGTCCACGCCGCCGGCAAGACCACCCAGCTGTGGCAGTGGTGGGACTTCCAGCAGCCGACCAGCATCGACCCGCCCACGCGCGTCGTCGTCAACGAGTGGCTGAGCCCGCCGGCCGGCCGCGTCGCGCAGGGCTACCGGACGATCGGCGTGCAGGACGGCCCGCTCTACGTGAGTCCCGGCTTCGGCGCGGCGCCCGGCTCGTACGGGTTCTTCGACGTGCGGACGACCTATCGCGACTACCCGTTCGAGGCGCTCGACGGCGTGCTCGGCTACCACGTCGCCCGCTGGTCCGACCGGACGCAGCAGTTCGCGATCGGCTGGGTCGACTACTTCGCCCGGCGCCCGCTCGCCGTCGTCGCCGACCGCACGTGGGCCGCGCCCGGCGGCGACGTCCGGCCGTTCCTCGACCGGTTCGACCGCGTGGGCGACGCCAACCCGGTCGGCACCCCGGACCCGGGCGACCTGGCGTCGCAGATCGGCGCGAACACCGGCCTGCTGAGCCAGGCCGGCTGGACGGCGTCAGCGTCGGACGAGGAGACCGCCGGCGAGAACGGCCGGGCCGCGAACGCCGTCGACAACGACCCGTACACGCACTGGCACAGCCGCTACGACGCACCGCTGCCGCACCGGCTCGACGTCGACCTCGGCGCTGTGCAGTCCGTCGCCGGGGTGCGGTACATGCCGCGCCAGGACGGTGGCGTCAACGGCAAGATCCGCGACTTCGAGGTGCTGGTGTCGGCGGACGGGTCGGACTGGCGGACGGTCGCGAGCGGCACGTTCGCCGAGGACCGGACCGAGTTCATCGTCCCGTTCGAGGCGACCGAGGCCCGGTACGTCGCGCTGCGGGCGGCGTCGGAGTACGGCGGCACGAACCGGTTCGCCGCCGTGGCCGAGCTCGACGTCGTCCGGGCCCGGTGACCGGGGTGCGCCGCATCGCGGTCGTCCTCGCCCTGGTGGGGTCGTCGCTGCTGCCGGCCGGGGGCGCCGCCGGGGCAGAACCCGGGTATGCGGCGGCGGACTGGAGTGTGCGGCCGGCCGTCGAGGCGGCTCGGCGGCTGCTGCCCGACCACGTGCGGCGGATCCGGTTCGTCGCCGAGCAGCCCGGTCCGGATGGCGGCGACCACTACCGGATCGGCGCCCGGAACGGCCTGGTCGAGATCGGCGGCACCAGCCCGGCCGTGCTGCTGACCGGCCTGCACGCGTACCTCGGCGAGGTCGCCGACGCGAACGTCTCGTGGACCGGCGAGCAGCTGGACCTGCCGTCCCGGCTGCCGCTGCCGGACGAGGAGATCGTCCGGCCGGCCACCGTCACGCACCGCTTCGCGCTCAACGACACCGACGACGGCTACACCGGGCCGTACCGGGACTGGGCCGACTGGGAGCGGCTGATCGACGTGCTCGCGCTGCACGGCGTCAACGAGGTGTTCGTGCCGGTGGGCGCGGAGGCGGTGTACTACGACACGTTCCAGCGGTTCGGCTACACCGCCGACGAGCTGCGCGGCTGGATCCCGCCGCCGGCGCACCAGCCGTGGTGGCTGCTGCAGAACATGTGCTGCTTCCCGAGCCCGGTGTCGTCGTCGCTGATCGAGGAGCGGGCCGAGCTCGGCCGGCGGATCGCCGACCGGCTGCGGGAGCTGGGCATGACGCCGGTGCTGCCGGGCTACTTCGGCACCGTGCCGACGGGCTTCGAGGCGCGCAACCCGGGCGCGAAGGTCGTGCCGCAGGGCGACTGGGTCGGGTTCGAGCGGCCCGGCTGGCTGGACCCGACCGGCGCGCACTTCCCGCGCGTCGCGGCGGAGTTCTACCGCAGCTCGCGGGCCCGGTTCGGCGACTCCGCGATGTACAAGATGGACCTGCTGCACGAGGGCGGCACCGCCGGCGACGTCGACGTGGCCGCGGCCAGTGTGGCGGTCGAGGACGCGTTGCAGGCGGCGCACCCGGGGGCGATCTGGGCGATCCTCGGCTGGCAGAACAACCCGCGGCCCGAGACGCTGGCCGCCGTCGACACGTCCCGGATGCTGATCGTGGACGGGCTGTCCGACCGCTACGACGGGCTGGACCGCGAGGAGTCCTGGCAGGGCGCGCCGTATGCGTTCGGCTCGATCTGGAACTTCGGCGGGCACACGACGATGGGCGCCAACGCCGGCGTCTGGAACGAGCGGTTCTTCGCCTGGCGCGACCGGCCGGGCAGTGCGCTCGACGGCATCGCCGTCCTGCCCGAGGCGGGCGAGAACAACCCGGCCGCGCTGGACCTGCTGACGTCGCTGGCCTGGCGCGACTGCCCGGTCGACCTCGACGCGTGGTTCGCCGACTGGGCCGACCGGCGCTACGGCGCGCCGTCGGCGTCGGCGCGGGCGGCCTGGCAGGCGCTGGGCCGGACCGCGTACGCGATGCCGTCGGGCGGCTGGTCCGAGGCGCAGGACGGGCTGTTCGGGGCCGAGCCGAGCCTCATCGCCGACCGTGCCGCCGAGTGGTCGCCGAGCGAGCTGCGCTACGACGCGGCGGCGTTCGCGGCCGCGCTGCCGGCGCTGCTCGACGTGGCGCCGGAGCTGCGGTCGTCGTCGGCGTATGCGTACGACCTCGCCGACGTCGCGCGGCAGGCGCTGGCGAACCGCGGCCGGCTGCTGCTGCCGGCGCTGCGTTCCGCGTACGAGGCCGGCGACCTCGACGCGTTCCGCGCGCTGACCGAGGAGTGGATGACGCTGCTGGAGCTGGTCGACGAGGTGGCCGCGACGAACCCGCACTGGCTGCTCGGCCGCTGGCTGGCCGACGCGCGGTCGTGGGGCACCGACGCCGCGGAGTCGGACCGGCTGGAGCACGACGCGCGGACGCTGCTGTCGGTCTGGGGGACGCGTGCCGGTGCGGCGGCCGGACTGACGGACTACGCGAACCGCGAGTGGTCCGGCCTGGTGTCGACGTACTACGCGCCGCGGTGGCGGGCGTACTTCTCGTCGTTGGAGGCGGCCCTGGTGGAGGGGCGGGTGGCGGAGGCGATCGATTGGTACGAGTTCGGCGCGACCTGGGCCGCACGCACAGACTCGCTGCCGGTGACGCCGTCGGGTGATGTGCACGAGGTGGCCGGGCAGGTGCTGGAGCACCTGACGACGTCCCCGCTCGCGCTGACGGCGTCGGCTGAGGCGTCGCGACCCGTCGTCACGGCCGAGGCGCCGACGCGGGTGAACGTCACCGTCACGAACCCGAACGAGTTCGCCGCAGCGACCGACGTGGCCGTCGAGGTCGTGACGCCGGACGGGCTGACAGCGACCCCGGCCGGCCCCGTCGCGTCGCTGCCGCCCGGCGGATCGGCGACCGTGGAGGTCGAGGTCTCGGTGACGGCGCCGCCGGCGGACCTGGTGGTCCGGCTGCCGGTGCGGGTGACGGCGGACGGCGTACCGGCGGGCGGGGTTCCGGCCGGGTCGGTGCGGCTGCTGACTGACGACACCGTCGAGCCGCCGTACGCGACGGCGTCGTTCAACGAGGCGACGTTCGGGCAGCGCGGCGACCGGTTCGCGATCGCCGGCGGCGGTGGCGACCTGTGGGGCGGGACGAACGAGTTCGGCGCCGTCTACCGGGACGGCGCGCTGTCCGACGGCACCGCGGCCACCACGACCGTCTTCGCACAAGACCCGACCTGGCCGTGGGCGCGGGCAGGCCTGATCGCCCGCGACGACCTCGCCGTCCAGGGTTCGGCCGGGTACGCCAACATCGCCGTCACACCCGGCAACGGCTGCGTCTTCTCCTGGGACGCGAACGGGGACGGCCGCCTGGACTCGGTGCGTCAGGCGCCGGGGTTCACCGCGCCGGTGCACGTACGTCTGACCCGGCGCGGCTCGTCGTTCGCCGGCGAGTGCAGTTCTGACGGTTCGGCGTGGACCGAGGTCGGCTCCGCGGCGCTGCCGGCCGCTGCCGCAGTCGACGTCGGGGTGTTCATGAGCGCCGTGAACGTCGTCAGCGGCGCCACGGGACTCGTCGAGTTCGACGGGTTCCGGATCGAGCCGGTTTCGCCCCTTGCGGGCGGTTCCATGCTTGCTCGATAATGCTCGTTACTCGATTGAAAAGTGCAGTTTCGATCAGAGGAGTGATTCGCGTGGCCCTTCCGCACAGGTATCGACCCTCCCGTCGCGACGTCATCAGGACCGGTGCCGCGCTGGGCGCGGCCGCCGGGCTCGGTGGGGCCGCCGCCGGGACCGCCGCCGCCTCCGACGACGCGGCCGAGGACACCCGCCGCGAGCCGCCGCGCATCAAGGGGCGCGAGCGGTCCATGGCCGAGGTGCCGTTCGAGGGCTTCGAGCAGGTCTGCGTGGGCCTCATCGGGCTCGGCGAGCGGGGCGGCGGCCAGGACGTCCGCTGGGGCGCCGTGTCGACCGTCACCGCCGTCTGCGACATCCGGCCGGAGCGGGTCAGCCGCACCGTCGGGCGCATCATGGCGCAGGGCTTCCAGGACGTCGAGCCGGTCGGCTACTCCAACGGCGAGGAGGACTTCCTCAACCTCGTCCAGCGCGACGACATCGACCTGATCTACATCGCGACGCCCTGGGAGTGGCACTACCCGCAGGCCAAGGCCGCCATGGAGCACGGCAAGCACGTCGCCGTCGAGCTGCCGATCTCGCCTCACCTGGACGAGATCTGGGACCTCGTGCGCACGTCGGAGCGCACCGGCAAGCACTGCATGCTGCTGGAGAACGTCAACTACTTCCGGCCCGAGATGCGCATCTTCAACATGGCCAAGGCCGGCCTGTTCGGCGAGCTGCAGCACGCGTCCGGCGGGTACGTCCACGACCTGCGCTGGCCGTACTTCTTCGGCGGCGCCTACCACCCGGAGTACTGGCGGCGGCGCTGGCAGACCCGGATGAACGCGCTGCACTACCCGATGCACGGCCTGGGCCCGGTCTCCGCCGCCATGGGCATCAACCGCGGCGACCGCTTCGACGAGCTGGTCGCCGTCGCGTCCCCGCCGATGAACCTCGCCCTGTTCCGCGAGAACGACCCGCGGGTCGGCCCCGACCACTCCTCGTGGGATGACGACGAGTACATCTCCGGCGACCGCCACACGGCGCTGATCAAGACCGCGAACGGCTTGATGATCCGGGTCGAGCACGACGTCAACTCGCCGCACCCGTACAGCCGCGAGACCACGCTGACCGGCAGCAGCGGCGTCGTCGAGCTGGACAACGGCCGCATCTACCTGGAGTCGCTGGGGCACACCAACCACACCTGGCGCACGGGCGCGCAGTTCACCTCGATCACGGCCGCGCACGACCACTGGCTCTGGCCGGCCCTCGAGGACCTCGCCGACCAGTACGGCGGCCACGGCGGCGGTGACTTCATCGCGATCTTCCGCCTGGTGCAGCTGATGCGCCTCGGCATGACGCCCGACATCGACGTCTACGACTCGGCGGCCTGGTGCTCGGTGATCCCGCTCAGCCACGAGTCGATGAAGCGGGGCCGCATCCAGGCCGTGAAGGTGCCCGACTTCACCCGCGGCTACTGGGAGGACCCGCGGCCCACCTTCGACCGCGAACGGCCTGAGGACCCCTGGCTGGACGGCTGAGCGCTCGCCCCTTGGCCGGCGGCGGGGTGTGCGGGATGCCGGTCCCGCCCACCCCGCCGTTGCTCTGCCTTTCTAGAATTCACGCCACCGAGGTAGAATTCGAGCATGGCTCTGAGCATCAAGAGTGCGGAAGCGGATCGGCTGGCGCGCGAACTGTCCGCGGTCACGGGTGAGTCCCTGACCGCGGCGGTGGTCAACGCGCTACGCGAGCGCCTCGATCGCGAGCGTGGCGGTTCCGGTGACCGTGTTGCCCGGCGCCTGCGCGCGCTGCGCGCTGATCTCCACCGTCACGGAGCCCTCGACGAGCGCTCCGCTGACGAGATCATCGGGTACGACGACCACGGACTGCCTCAGTGAGCGGTGACTCCGGCGCGCTCGTCGTCGACACCTCCGCGGTCGTCGCCATCTTGACCGACGAGATCGGCGCCGACTGGCTGATCGACACCCTGTCCGCCGCGCGGCACCGGTTCATGGCCTCGGCCACGTACCTCGAGCTCGGCATCGTCGTCGAGGCCCGCATCGGGGCGATCGCCACCGGCGCTGCCGCACGCTTCGTCCGCGACTCCGACATCGAGCTGGTCGACGTCGATCCGCTCATCGCGGAACGCGCGCTGGAGGGGTGGCGGCTGTTCGGCAAGGGCCGTCACCCGGCCGGGCTGAACTACGGCGACTGCTTCACCTACGGCGTCGCCGTCGAACTCGGGGTTCCGGTGCTGTGCATCGGCGACGACTTCGCGCGCACCGACGTCGAGGTGCTCCGCCCGTCCTGAGCCGCCGTTCCATGAGGGCACGGCCGATCGAGCACATCGGCCGGGGTCGTGTCGAGGCTGACCGTTCAGAGTTCGTGGTGATGCCACATCGCGGAGAGCGGCAGTGCGGTCATGCCGTCGCCGAAGGGCAGGGTCTCGGTGCCCAGGTAGAGGACGTGTCCGCCGGCGAACCGGTCGCCCACACGGTCACGGAGCCAGCGGAGGTGCCGGAAGTCGGCGGCGCCCACCGACGACGATGCCTTGACCTCGATGCCGACGACCCGGCCGTCGCGTCGTTCGAGGACGAAGTCGACCTCGCGGCCGTCGTGGTCGCGGTAGAAATACAGGGAGGCACCCAGATCGCCGACGGCGAGCAGCCTGGTGAGCTCGGCGTACACGAAGCACTCCACCACAATGCCGAACTGTGGATGTCCCGGTGCCGTCAGAGCGTCGGCGTCGACCTGCAGCAGGTGTGCTGCCAGACCGGCATCGGTCGGATAGACCTTCGGCGTCTTGACCAGTCTGGTGGTGACGTTCGACGACCAGGGCGAGAGCCGGCCGGTGAGGAAGACGGTGTCGAGATAGGTCAGATAGTCGCGCACGGTGGCCTGATTGAGCTGGAGGCCCTGTGCGACGTCGGTCACCACGAGCTGGCTGCCGGCACGCGCCGTCACGAGGCCGAGCAACCGCGGCATGACCTCGGCATGTCGCACCTGTGCGAAGCTCGCGACGTCTCTCAGGACGACGGTATTGAGGTAGCCGTCGAACCAGCCCTGCCGCAGGGCTGAGGTGGGTAGCCGCAGAACCTCCGGAAAGCCGCCCGTGCAGAAGAGATCGGCATAGTGGGCTCGCCGCCACGGCGAGGCTGACGCGTCGGACAGTCGAGCAACGTCGCTGAACAGCAGCGCGCAGAAGTCGGCCGGTGCACCGGTCCGTTCCGCGACCGCGAACGGCCAGACGTCGACGAACACCGCGCGACCGGCCAGCGATTCCGAGATGGTCGGGACGGTCAGGAACCGCGTCGACCCCGACAGGACGAACTGCCCCGGTGCGTTGTCGCGGTCCACGACGTACTTGATCGCCAGGACGAGGTCGTCGCCCCCGCGCTGGACCTCGTCGATCATTCTCGGCGCCGCGCCGGCCTGTGCGAATCCGGCAGGGTCGGCGAGCGCCGACCGGAGAGTGGTGGCGTCGTCGAGCGAGCGGAACGAGCCGCCATGGGCCGCCTCGAAGAGGTTGAGCAGAGTGGTCTTGCCGGCCTGCCGCGGCCCGTTCACGACGACCACGCGGAAGGCGCCGACTCGTTCCGCCAGCCGACCCTGCGCGAGCCTTGGCACGTACGCCATGAAGCTATAATAACGAAAATTCCGCGGTTGTACTAACAGATTTTACGATCTTGAAGGCTCGATCCTCGTCAGAGACAGAGGTGGAGATCGCCGCCTGGTATGCACACAACCAGCTCCTCCGCTTCGATGGCCAGCGGCTCTCCCGTCCACGCCTGCTCACCATCGATGGTGATGGTCAGCGGGCACTCAACGGTGAACACGGGGAAGTCGGTGGCGCCGGAGTGCAGGAAGAGACCGTAGCCAAAGCGCTCGCCGACGTCCATCGCACCGCGTGGCAGGGTCCAGTTGCCGTTGTCGGTGCGACGGATCAGCAGGATCTCACCACGCTCGTTCGCGACGACGACGTTCGCCGACGGCACGAGCCGGTTCGCCGCCGGGGCGGCCGGATCGTCGAGATAGTCGATGCGCGTCACCTCGGGCTCAGGCACGAGCCGATTGTGCCGCATGGTCACGTGCAGGTGAGGCGGGCGCCGGCCCAGTCGGCGTGGTCGCCGCTGACGCCGTCGGCGGCGCCGTCGACGACGAGGTCGAGGTAGTTGACGCCGCCTACGTCGAGGTCGAGGGAGACCGGGTCGGAGAGTCCGGTGAGCACGTCGGACCGGTACAGCGAGGCGCCGTCGCCGACGACGGAGAAGCGGACCGAGCCGTAGTCGGGGATCTCGTCGTCGACGCCGAGGACGGCGGTGAGCCGAGTGCACGCTTCGCCCAGGTAGTACGACACCCGGGACTCGGCGTGGACGCCGAGGCCCTTCTCGTGCGTCACGCCGCCGACGCGGAGTGCGGCACCGTCGCCGGCGGCGTCCTCGCCGTTGCTGGTGTCGCGTTCGACCGGGCCCCAGCCGTTGGCCGCCGAGAGCCAGTCGAGGTCACTCACCCACGGCGACCCCGTCGGCGGCGCCGGCAGTGAGCGCGACGTGAAGGCGGCGGCGAACAAGGTGATCTCCGGCCGGTCCGGCAGCCGCACCGACACGACCTCCTTGCCCGGCAGCAGCCGCAGCTCGTTGTGGAACACGCGGTACGCCGTGCCGTGGTTGGCCGGGCCGGCCTGGGTGTTGCGGTAGTTCGTCGTGACGGCGATGGTCGACCCGCCGGCGTCGGGCGGCAGACAGCACCAGTTGGGCAGCCGCAGGCTCTGCCGGTCGACGGTCCCGTCGGCGTAGCGGATCTCGAACTCGCCGTCGACCTGCCCGGCCTCCGCGCCGAGCACGGCGAGGTGGGTGCCCTGCCCGCGCAGCGCGACGGTCTGCCCGGCGGTGCGCAGCCCGTTCGGCGTCCCCGGTGCCGCGGACGGCCAGGTGAAGTCGACGCCGCGGCTGGTCACCGTCGAGCCGGGGGTGACGCCGGCGGCCGCCAGCGCCTGCGCGGAGTACGAGTTGCCGCCGCGGTCGAAGTCGCCGGCCGCGGTGGCGGTGTCGTCGGTGACGGCGACGACGTTGAACGCCTCGGCCAGCGATCCGTACGGGACGGTGACGGTGGCGCCTGCGGTCGCCTCGTACCCCGACCACGACGTCACCGCGGTGAGCGTCGACCGGCCGGCCGCACCCGACGGCGGCGGCGTCACCTGCACGACGCGCGTGGCCGTCTCGCCGGGCCGGACCACGCCGACCGCCACAGACCCAGCCGTCCAGCCGGACGGGACGTCGACGGTCAGCGTCGCCCGGGGGATAGCCCGGCCGGTGCCGTTGGTGAACGACACCGTCACGTCGGACGGTGTGCCCGGCAGCACCTCCGCGGGCGCGTCCACGGACACCGTCCCCGCCGCCTCGGCAGGGTGCGCGCCGCCGACGGAGCTGGTGCCGGCCAGCCGCACGGTCAGCGCCGTGTCGGATCCGACCGCCGCCGTCTTCACCCGCACGACGGACCCGTCGAAGAACCAGCCGACAGGCGCGGCCCCGTACTCCGCCGCCGACGACAGCGCGGGCACCGAGGCGCCGCCCGCCGTCACCGACCGCGGCGCCGTCCCGGTGTGCGCGGTGATCTCGTACGGCCGCGCCGCCGCCATCCCGTCATACGACCCGGACCGCTCGCCGACCCGCACCACGACGTCGCCCCGCCCACCGGCCGGCGCGTCGACGGTGAACGACTGGGTCGACGACGCACCCGCCGCGTACTCCCGCGTCACCCCGTCGTCCTCGTACAGCTCGAACGACCCGGGACCCCACGGGTAGACGTCCAGAGTGAGTCGGTCGTCCGGCGCGACGTCGGCGTGGTTGTTCACGCCCGCCGGCCACATCGGCACCACCGACCCGGCCTTGACGAACAGCGGCAGCCGGTCCAGCGGCGCCGCGTAGCCGTCCACCGTCGCCGGCCCGGTGTAGAGCCGCCCGGTCCAGTAGTCGACCCAGGTGCCCTCCGGCAGGTAGATACCGTCGCGCACCTCGCCGTCGGTGAACACCGGCGCGACCAGGAACTCGCGGCCGGCGAGGAACTCGTGCGCCGTCGTGTCGTCCCAGGTGTTCGGGTCGTCCGGGTACTCCAGGATGAGCGACCGCGCCACCGGGGCGCCACTGCGGTGCGCCTCGGCGGCGTAGCTGTAGAAGTAGGGGAGCAGCCGCTCGCGCAGCTTCAGGTACTCGCGGTTGATCGACGTGTACGGCTCGCCGCGCGTCCACGGCTGCTTGTCGAACCCGGCCCAGCCGCTCATCGTCATGAGGACCGGCGTGAACACCTTCCACTGCAGGTCGCGGACGTAGGACTCGGCGCTGCCGCCGAAGATGCCGTCGATGTCGCCGGCGGTGAACGCCAGCCCGGAGTTACCGGACCCGTGGATCGCGGGGATCTGCCAGCGGATCGCGTCGAGCGTGCCGGAGTGGTCGCCGGTCCACTGGACGCCGCAGCGCTGCGACCCCGCCCACCCCTCGACCATCCAGACGTAGCCGCGGGCGTCGCTGTTGTCCTCGATGCCGGCGTCGGCGTCCTCGCAGGCCGTGAGCGCGTGCCGGTATCCGGCGCCGACCCAGGCGACGTCGAGCTTGCGGACCCGGACCCCGGCGGTGCCGACCTCGTACTCCTGCTCGGTGAGGTCGCGCTCGGTCCACAGCCCCAGCTCGATGTCGTGGGCGCGCAGCCCGTCGCCGGTCTCCTCCAGGTCGACGTACTCGCAGCCGTAGCCGTCGTTGACCAGCATCCAGCCGCGCGGCATGTCGTGCTGCTCGTACCCCTCGGCGACGCGGACCGCGTCGGGCGTCACCAGCTTCCCCGGCTTGGGGTCGCCGGAGTACGTCGGGCCGCTGGTGTTGTAGCAGTCGGCGTCGCCCAGCTCGAGGCCGTAGATCGGCGGCAGCAGCGGCCGCCCGGTCAGCTCGGTGTAGCCGTCCAGCGCGCGGTAGGCGTCGCCGAGCACGTAGTAGGCGTCGAACCGCTCCTCGGTGTGCGTCGACCGCACGGGCTCGCCGAACGCATAGCTGCCCGGCGCGAACGTGTTGCGCAGCACCCCGTACCCGGCCGTGCTGAGGTACCAGGGGACGGCGTTCGGGTAGCCACCGTCGTCCCAGTCGAAGTTCCGCTCGATCCGGACGGTCTGGTCGCGGTGCGAGAACCGGCCGTTCTGCATACCGCCGCCGAGGAACTGCTCGGTCGCGCCGCGGCCCAGCGTCTGCGTGGTCGCGCCGCTCTCCCACGACAGCGGCGCGGTCTCGGCGAACAGAGTCTGGCCGTCCGGCGTCGCGGCGGAGATCAGGATCGGGTCCTTGCCGACGGTGACGACGGCGCCGTCCGTCCGCAGCTCCCAGGCGGCCCCGGTCTCGACGACCTCAGGCGTCGGCCCGGCGCCGTCGTCGCCGACGACGATCCGCGCGTCGGGCGCCGCCGGGTCGGACGGCGGCGTGCCGGCCGGATCGGTGAACCCGCCGTCCGGCGCCAGCTCGACCCGGAACACGTCGTCGTCGAGGAAGGTGATGCGCAGCCGTGCGTCGCCCGAGGCGAACGTCGTGGCCGCGCCGTCGGACGTCACGTCGTCGACGGCGCCGAGCTGCTCGGGTGCGGCCGTCGCGGCCGGGGCGACGCCCACCAGCGTCGCGGCGACGAGTGCGGCCGCCCCGATGGCGGCGGACAGGGAGAGGCGAGTGTCGGGGGCCACGGCTACTCCTGCTCGATATGGCTCGAATTGAGCGAAAGTCGTTCAGGTTTAAGCAACGTGGGACGACAATGGCGTGCCGGATTCGTACTGTCAATAGGGGTATGTGCCGGAGCCGGGTCAGGCCGCGTCGACGGGCGCGACGCCGCTGATGCGGTGGACGGCGAACGAGCGGACCTCGCCGCTGCGGTGGTCGAACGCCGACAGCCAGCCGCCGTCGATGCGGGCGGGGTCGACCAGGCGCTCGGTCGTGGCGCCGTGCTGGTCGACGTAGCCGATCCAGACCGTCGTGCCGGTCTCGAGCGCCTCGCGCAGGTCGGCCAGCGTCGTGGCGGCGGTGGTGCGGCCGAGGTGCCCGCGCGCGCCGTCGGCCGGCCGCTCCGCGCGCGAGCGGTCGCCGGCCCGCAGCGCCCGGACGGCGGCGCCGAGCAGCGTCTCCTCGGGCGCGGTGAGCTCCGCCAGGCCCGGCCGCGGCGCGAACCGCGTCGTCGACCGGCGTGGCTCGGAGTGGCCGATGACGATGGACCCGTCGGCGGCCTCGGGTACCGGGCTGAAGCCGAGCAGTCGCAGCCGCTCGACCAGCGTGTTCGCCGCGATCGACGATGCCAGGACGGTGGGCGCGAGCCGTCGCAGGCCCAGGCTGGACGAGCGCGGGTCGGCCATGATCGCGGCCAGCACGGCCTCGTCGTCGCAGCGGACGAACGCCGACGCGGCGCCGACCCGCAGCTGCCCGTGCGTGCGCGCGACGTCGTCGACGAGGTACGTCAGTGGCTGCGGCACCGGGGTGCGCGAGATGGTGGCCAGGAACGCGTGCACGTCGGCGGCGGTGCGGCCGGCGTCGAGCGCCCGGCGCAGCGAGCCGGCGGTGAACCGGTGCACCGACGCGCCGCCGCGGCTCTCGACGTCGGACAGCAGGCTCAGCTCGCGCTCGAGGTCGGCCCGCAGCGGACCCGGCGCGATCGCCGTCAGGTCGGCCTGCAGCAGCACGTGGTCCAGCGGCTGCGGCAAGCTGGAGCGCACGGCGTCGGCCGCCGCCGTCACGGCCCGCTCGCCGCTGCGACCCTCGAGGAACGGCCGGGCGAACGACGCCAGCGCGCCCATGCCGGTGAGCCCGAGCTGCTCGGCCTCGCGCAGCGTCCAGCGGACGAGGTCGTCGCGGAACCGGCCGGCCCGGCGCGGCCGCCGCCACTGCAGCGCAGCCAGTACGCCGACGAGGTCGGGCGCCCAGCCGGCGGGCAGCCCGGCGAGCTCCTCCAGCGCCAGCCGGCGCACCTCGGGCGCGGCGGGACGTTCGAGGTCGCGGCCGAGCGGCGGGATCGGGCGGTCCTTCTCGTCGCGCGACCCGGCCAGCCCGGCGACCCGGCTGGTGGTGAGCCACGCCTGCGCGAGGACGGCCCAGCGGCGGGACGGGTCCTCGCGCCGCCAGGCGTCGAACTCAGGCGTCGGCAGCCACACCTCGTCGGCGTTGCCGACGGCCAGCAGCCCGGCGGCGTAGGCGGCCTCGGCGATCAGCGCCGCGCCGGCCTCGTCGGTGTCGAGCAGGTCTGGCAGCCGGCGCAGGTCGCGCACGCCGAGCCCGCCGGTGCGCAGGACCGGCGGTGGCTCGGCCGCCCAGGTGTCGAGCAGCAACTCGACCTTGCGGGTGAGGTCGAACGCCCCGGCGCCGGCCGTGCGGTCGACGGTGTCGGGCGCGCGCTCGGTGACCGGCGGCGTCGGAGGGGCCGGCTGAGGTTCGGTGTGCACGCGGCCGCCGCGCAACTGCAGCGCGACCTCGCGCGGCAGCACCACCGTCGTCGAGTCGACCGGCACCAGCAGCCCCACCGCCAGCAGCAGGTCGATCGGCGTCCGTGCCGTCTCGCGATGCACCTCGCGCAGGGCGTCGTCGATGCGGCCGGTCGGCGGGCCGGGGGTCAGCGCCGCGAGCGCCGAGCGGGCGTCGTCGGTGAGCTCGTCCAGCAGCGCCGTCAGGGACGACGGATCGGTCAGCACCGCCGCGACCACGTCGACGTTGCCGGCGTGGTCGGCGGCCGGGGTGAGCCCGAGACCGGCCATGATCGACGCCAGCCGCGACGGCGACAGCGCGAGCAGCGCCTGCCTGGCGGGCGGGCCGAGGCCGGCCGGATGCGGCCCGACGATCTCGTGCACGATGCGCGGCAGCCGCAGGTCGTCGTCGGGACCCCAGACCAGCGCCTGCGTCCGCAGCGTCCCCAGCGCGTCGTCGACCACGGCGGCCCGGGCACCGAGCGCTGCCCGTAGGCCGGCCGGGCTCACGGGTGCCGGTAGGATGATCAACGCGTCGACGACCTGCAGCGTGAACCGGTCCAGCCGGTCCAGCGCCCGCACGGCCGACGCCCGGGTGGTCGCCCGGGAGGCCAGCTGCGAGACGTCGGCGGGCACCGGGACCAGCAGGTCGGGCCGGGCGCGCAGCAGCGCCGCCAGCTCGTCGTCGGCGCGGGCGCGCAAGTCGTCGGCAAGACTGCGCGGAGCCGAGTCGTTCCCGGTCATCCGCTCTACGGTACGGCGTGCATCTGGCGTGCTGCGAATCAGAGCTTGCGCAGTCTCTCCAGGAGTTCGGCGCTGCGCTCGGCGGCTTCGACCCGGGCTTCGATGTCGGCCGCCTTCAGCTCCGCGGTGATGTCGGGATCTACGGGAACCTCGAGGGGCTTGCGTCGTTCGACAGTCACATGCGCGACATTACCGGCCGGCCCGAAACCGCCCAACCCCCCATCCCATCGTTCGGGTCGGTGTTCCGCTTTGCCGCGTTGTGTCCGATCCTCGGGTCGGCCAAGATGCATTGCCATGACCCAGCTCGACCCTCGGCAGGCGCGGACGCGATACCTCATCCTGCTCGCGCTGCGCTGGCTGCCGTCCGGCATGCTGCTCCCGGTCCTGACGCTGCTGCCGCTGGAGCGCGGGCTCACCCTCTCCGAGCTCGGGCTCGCCGCCGCTGCCCAAGGCCTCGTGGTGTTCCTGCTCGAGCTGCCCACCGGTGGACTGTCCGACGCCCTCGGCCGCCGCCCGGTGCTGGTGGCGTCCGGCCTGGTCAGCCTGGCCGGGTTGGGGTTGATCTTCGTGGCTGACTCCTTTGCGGTGTTCGCCCTCGCGTTCGCGGTGCAGGGGCTGTATCGAGCGCTCGACAGCGGCCCGCTCGAGTCCTGGTACGTCGACACCGTCCAGACGATCGACCCCGATGCGGACCTCTCCGAGGGCCTCTCACGCGGCGGCACGGCCGCCGGGGTGGCGATGGGCGGTGGCGCGCTGCTGGCGGGCGGGCTGGTCGCGCTCGGGCCGATCGGCTCGGTCGAGGCGCTGGCGGTGCCCGTACTGGTGGCCGCGGCGTTCCGGATCGTGTCGGTGCTCGCGACGATCAAGCTGCTGGCGGAGCCGGGTCAAGCGACGGGTTGGCGAGCGTCGCTCACCGCCGCGCGGGAGGTGCCGGGCGTCATCACCGGGAGCCTGCGGCTGCTGCGGGGGTCGCGGATCCTCCAGGCGCTGGTGTGCATCGAGCTGTGCTGGGGCATCGGCGCCATCGCCTACGAGTCGCTGACGCCGATCCGGATGGCCGAGGTGCTCGACGACGCCGACCGCGCCGGCGCCATCATGGGCCCTGCCGCCGCCGCGGCGTGGCTGGCGTCGGCGGGTGGCGCGGCCCTGGCGCCGGTCATCTCGCGGCGCCTCGGCGTCGCGGCGACGGCGGCCACGGCGCGCTTGGCGCAGGCCGTCTTCATCGCGACCATGACCCTGTTCGCGGGGCCCGCCGGGTTGCTGGTGGCCTTCCTGGCCTGCTACTTGGCCGACGGCGCATCGAGCCCCATGCACATGACGCTGCTGCACAAGGAGGTGACCGGCGCGCACCGGACCACGATGGTGTCGCTGAGCTCGATGGTCTTCCAGCCGGCTGCGGCGATCGGGATGCTGGTGCTGACGAACGTCGCGGAGTCGGCGTCGGTCACGGCCGCCATGGTCGTCGGCGCGGTGGTCATCGCGCTGGCCGTGCCGCTGTACCTGCCCGCGTACCGGGCGGAGAAACGGGCCGAGCCGGCCGCCGACCCCGGAGGGCCGGCGACCGGCTCGGTCGGGTAACCGGCTCAGTCGGCCAGCAGGCGCGGGCCGACCCCGGCCAGTTCGCTGGCGGCCGCCTCGGCCAGGACGCGGTCACGCGCGGCCGGCGCGTCGATGCCGTCCTCGATCATCCGGCGGGCGATCAGGCCCGCGACCGCCGGCGTGGCGAACGACGTGCCGGACCAGACCGCGTGCCCGCCGGTGAACTCGGCCGTCACACCGCCGTGGTACTCGTAGGTGCCGTTCGGGAACGGCACGGTGACGTCATCGCCGGGCGCGTAGACGTCGACCCAGTCGCCGTGGTTGGACCAGTCGGCACGGGCCGAGCCGTCCTCCGTCAGGCCGCCGACGCCGGTGACCCAGTCGAAGGCGGCCGGCCAGAACTTCTCGTCCGAGCTGTTGTTGCCGGCCGCAGCCACGACGACGGTGTCCGGGTGCGCCGCCAGCACCTCGTCGCGGAAGGCGGCGAACGCCACCGACGCGACGTGCTCGCGGGTGTACATGCCGGCCTGCAGGCTGACGACGTCTGCCCCGGACTCGACCGCCGAGGTCAGCGCGCCGACCACCGTCACTTCGTCGACCGCGCCGCCGACCAGGCAGCTGTCGACGTGCACCGCCGTCGACTCGGCGCCGGAGACGGCCAGCAGGCAGGCCGCTGCCGCGGTGCCGTGGCCACCGTAGGGCTCGATGCGGTCGGTGCCGTCGGCGTACACCTGCGCGTCGGCCCGCGAGTCACCGCTGACGGCGCTGAACCGGGCGTAGCCGGCCTCGTCGGCGAGGACGTGGACGAATCCGGTGTCCACGACCGCAACGCCGACCCGCCGGTCACCGACCGGCTCGGGCAGGTCCCGGACCGGCCCGTCGGACGGCACCGGCTCGGTGGCCGGGCACATCGCCGAATGCACCTGCGAGTCGAGCACGTGGTTCGGCGTGACCAGGTCGTCGCGTCCGAGAGCGGCGGCAAGCGCCTCGGCGAGGTCGGCCGCGTCGCGGTCACCGACCTCGAGGACGCGGAGGTTCGCAGGCCCGGCCGTGACCTCCGGTCGCGGCTGGCCGATCGCGTCGAACGCGTCCAGCGCCGCAACGAGGTCGGCGGCGCGGCAGATCAGCTGGCCCTGCCGGTACAGGTACTCCACGCCGACCCCCGACTCGTGCCAGCGCACCCCCAGCTCGAATCCGTCCGGCCGGCGGGCGATATTGCGGTGCAGCCGCTGGACCTCTTCCATCAGCCGGTGGTTCTGGTCGAACATCGCGTCCGGCGACGCGGTGCCGGACGGGGTCGTGGTCGGGGAGGGATGCGCCATGGTGACTCCTGCGGGTCAGGTGGCGGAGATGGATTCTGGCAACGTACCCCCGCCACCCTGACCGTTCAAGACCCATATGCCCCGATATCGACTCAGATGACGAGTCGGGGGCCCGTGTGCGGCAGTGCGCCGATGGCCGCCTCCTGCAGCACGATGTGCCGCGCGACCGGTGCCGACACTTCGCGCTCGATCATGCGCCGAGCGATCAGCCCGGCCACGACCGGCGCCGCGAACGACGTGCCCGACCACAGCGCGTGGCCGTTGCTGAACCGCGCCGACGTCTGGTCGATGTAGTCGTAGCGGCCGTTCGGGTAGGGCACGACGGTGTTCTCGCCCGGCGTGTAGGCGTCGACCCAGTAGCCGAAGTTGCTCCACGGGGCGCGATAGTCGCCACCGCGGGTCAGTGCGCCGACCGCCGTCACCCAGCTGTACGCCGCCGGCCAGAACGGCACGTCGGTCCCATGGTTGCCGGCGGCAGCGACGACCACCGTCTCCGGGTGCTTGCTCAACACTCGGCGGTAGAACATGTCGAACGACTTCGGCGTCGTGCCGTGCCTGGCGTAGAGGCCCGCCTGCACGCTGACGACATCCACGCCCGCGCGCACTACCGTCTCGAGGTCTTCGACGATGGCCAGCTCGTCGACCGCGCCGCCGAGCAGGCAGTCGCGCACCTCGACCTTGACCGAGTCTGCGCCGGACACGGCCAAGAGCCGGGCCGTCGCCGCCGTGCCGTGACCCCCGTACGGCCGGATCTCATCGGTGCCCTGGACGTAGACGTCGTCGTCCGGCTCGAATTTCGTCACCGCCGAGAACCGGCCGAAGCCGGAGTCTTTGGCGACGTCGGGCAGATACCCGGTGTCGACGACGGCGATCGTCGGCCGTCCGGGGCCACCCGGCTCCCCGAGCACCGGGATCGGGCCATAGGACGGCACCGGCTCGGTGGCCGGGCACATCGACATGTGGATCTGAGCATCCAGCACGTGGTTGGGTGCGACGATGCGCTCATCGCCGAGCACGTCGGCCAGCCGAGCGGCGAGCTCGGCGGCGTCGGTGTCGGGGAGGTGCAGCACCGCGAGACCAACCGGTCCTTCCGACACTTCCGGGCGGTCGATCCGCAGCTGATCGAACGCCTCCAGCACGGTGTCGAGGTCGCGCTCGTCACAGATCAGCTGTCCTTGGCGGTACAAGTACTCGATCGCCGTCTCGTCGCGGTTCCAGCGCGCGGCGAGGTCGAACCCCCGTTCCTTGGTGCGCCGAGCGCTGTTGTCGCGCAGTCGCTCGAACTCCTGATGTAGCCGTTCGCGGTCCTGTTGCATCGGATTCCCCCAGCCGTGATTCGGGCAAACGACTACATGTCTAGCATCAGGGGATGGTCTCGGGAAGAGCGATCAACGGAGCGGATGCAGAGGCACTTCCCGCGTTGGCCATGTCGAGTCCGGGGGAGGCCGGGCGGCAAGCGGCGCGCGTGCTCGTAGGTAGCGCCTCCGTCCTAGACCGCACGTATGCACTGCAGGCGCTGGCGATCATCGAGCGCGAGCGGGGCGAGGTTGCACGCGCGATCCGGACCATCCGGCGAGGTATCCGGATCAGTCGCAGCGGCAGTTTGACGACGCGGACGGCGGATCTGGAGGCCAGTCTTGGCACGATCCTCGCGCTCGCCGGTCGACGTCGGGCGGCCTTCGCGGCGTTCGCGAGCGCGCTGGCGGCGGTGGGCGAGCCAGAGAACGCTCGTGTCCTCGTGCGCCGTGCCGCCGCGCACTACCTGTTCGGTGACTTCGAACAGTCTCGGGGCGACAGCCAACGGGCGGCGGTCATCCTGGAACGGTACGGGGACGTCGGCTGGCAGGCTCGCGCGAGAAGCAATCTCGCTGGCGCGATGGTGGCCTCAGGACTCATGCTGGAGGGCGATCGTGAGTTCGCGAAGGCTCAAACCCTGGCTGAGTCTGGCGGAGAGCACTACCAGGCGACGATCATCGTGCAGAACCGTGGCGACACTGCCCATCGTATGGGGGACCTGCCGCGGGCGTTGCGGCTGCTCTACGATGCGCGTCGGAGGTACGAGGAGCTGGGCGTCGTCCCGCCGGAGGTGTTGCGCGACCTCGCGGTGGTCCAGCTGGCGGCCGGCCTGACCGAGGACGCCGCCACGACGGCGGATGAGCTGGTGGCGGTCCTGGACGGGGCGCGGGACTCCGCCCTACGGAGGTCCGACGGGTTCATCGCGGCCGCCATCGTGCACCTGGCCGCGGGCAACGCCGGCCGCGCCGCCGATCTGGCGCGGAGGGCCGCAAGGTCCAGCCGCCGGCAGGGGCACGACGACGCGGAGCGGCATGCGCGGATCGTGGTCCTGCGCGCACAGGCGGAGGCCGGCGCCGTCACCAAGCGGCACGCCCGGGCGGCCGCCGAGCTGGCGGCGGAGCTGACCGACCGGTTCGCCTCCGAACGCCTCGACGCGCTCGTGCTGGCGGGGCGGCTGGCCTTGGCGACGAAGCTGCCGGACCTGGCGGAGGAGGCGCTGCGGACGGCGGCGGCCGGGCGCCGCGGGCGCGGGTCGGCGCTGCGCCGGGCCACCGGCTGGTACGCGCAGGCGCTGCTGGCCGAGTCCGCCGGCGACCGCCGGGCGATGCTGCGCGCCTGTGGCCGCGGGCTGGACGTCCTCGACACGCACGCGCTGTCGCTCGGCGCGACGGAGCTGCGGGCCCGGGCGACGATGCACGGCAGCGACCTCGCGGCGCTGGCCACCCGGCGGGTCGCCGTCGACGGGTCGGCGCGGCAGCTGCTGCGCTGGACCGAGCGCTGGCGCGGCACCCTCCACTCGCTGCCCTGGCCGGAGGCCCGACACGACGCCGAACTGGCCGCCGAGCTGGGCCGGCTGCGCGCCGTCGGCAGCCTCATCGGCAGCCACGCCGACGAGGCCGAGCGGCGGCGCATCGAGGAGCGCATCCGCCGCCACGTCCACGGTCGCGACGCCGCGGCTCCCGCCGGCCCGGCCGTCCGCACTCCGACGACGGGCCGCCGCCGGCTCGACGTCCGCGAACTGCTCGACACCCTCGGCGACCGGACCCTGGTGAGCATCGTCGGCCTGCGCGGCGGCCGGTTCCACGCCGTCGTCGCGCGCGGGGGACGGTTGAAGCACGTGGTCGCGGGCGACGCCGGCGCGGCGCTGAACGAGGTCGAGTACGCCAAGTTCGCGCTCCGCGGCGCCGCGCTGGCCGCCGACGCCGTCGCCGGGGTGCTGCTCGCGGCCGCCGAGCCCGGCCTCGCTCGGCTGCAGGAGACGATGCTCGGCCCGGCGGTCCGCGAGCTGGGCGACGGGCCGGTGGTGCTGGTGCCGCCGTCGACGATGCAGTCGGTGCCGTGGGGGGCGCTGCCGGCGCTGCGCGACCGGGATGTGACGGTGGCGCCGTCGGCGACCGCCTGGCTGCGCGCCCGCACGAGCACGCCACCGGCGGACCGGCGGGTCGCGTTGATCGCCGGCGCCGACCTCGCATCGTCGGGTGCGGAGGTCGGCGTGCTGGCCGGCGTCTACACCGACGCGACCGTGCTGACCGGCGACGACGCGACCGCCGACGCCGCGCTGGCCGCGTTGGACGGGTCCTGGCTGGCGCACGTGGGCGCGCACGGCCGCTACCGCGGTGACAACCCGATGTTCTCGTCGCTGGAGCTGGCCGACGGCCCGCTGACGGTGTTCGACATCGAGCGGCTGCAGTCGCCGCCGTACCGCCTGTTGCTGACGGCGTGCGAGTCGGGCGTCGGCTCGCCGACCGGCGCCGACGAACTGCTCGGCCTGACGACGTCGCTGTCGGCGCTGGGCACCGCCGGGCTGCTGGCGACCGTCGTCCCGGTCAGCGACGCCGCGAGCGTCGACCTCAGCCTGGTCGTGCACGAGCGGCTGCGCGCCGGCGACGACCTCGGCGCGGCGCTGCTGGCGGCCCGCCGGGCGGCGGCCGGAGCCCGCGACCGGGCCACGGCGTGGTCCTTCCTCGCCCTCGGTGGCGCGTGACCCCAGCCAATGCCGACCGGCGAGGTCCAAGGCGGCGGCGAGTCCCAGAGGGGAAAGGAAATGCGTAGTGACCTGCGTCACACATCGGCCGCCGGTGACCGCGTAAGGTGATCGCCGTGCCCCTCACCATCGGTTTCGACCTCGATCTCACCCTCGTCGATTCCGCGGAGGGCATCACCGTCTCGATGACCGAGGCGTTCCGGCGGGTCGGCGTCGTCATCGACCCGCGGCGGTTGACGCCGATGATCGGCCTGCCGCTCGACACCACGCTCCGCGCGTTCGTCCCGGACGACCGCGTCGACGAGGCCCGGGACATCTACCGCGAGCTGTACCCGACGATGGGCATCCCCGGCACCAAGCCGCTGCCCGGCGCCGTCGAGGCCGTCGACGCCATCCACGCGCACCACGGCATCGTGCTGGTCGTCAGCGCCAAGATCGAGTCCGCGGTCCGTGCGGTGCTGGCGCACGTCGGCCTGCCGGTCGATGACGTCGTGGGCGAGCGGTACGCGGAGTCCAAGGGTGCGGCGCTGCAGGAACGCGGCGCGGACGTCTACGTGGGCGACCACCCGGGCGACATGATCGGCGCGCGCACGGCCGGCGCCTACGCCATCGGCGTCACGACGGGCGGGCACGACGCGGTCGCGTTGCGCGAGGCCGGCGCCGACGTCGTCTTCGCCGACCTGCTCGACTTCCCGTACTGGCTCGACGACTACGTCGGCGCCCCGACCTGACCCGTCATCGGGCGCGGTCCGTGTGGTTGAGGGTTCTGGGTTGCCGGGGCGACACATTTCCCGCAACCATCGTGACGGCGGGGCGAGTGCTCCAAGATCAACGCGGATCGGGAAGCAGTTCCGGCCTCAGAGCACCAGGCGCCGCAGCAGCCGGTCCAGCTCGGCGGCCGGGTCGTCGGTGAGTCCGGCGTGTACCGGCCCCGGCTGCACGATCGTGCTGCGCGGCGCCGTCAGCCAGCGGAACCGCTCGCCGATCGCCGTCGCGCCGACCGGCCCGGCCGACTCGGGTGCGGTGCAGGTCGCCGCGTACGCCTCGACCGCCGCCGTGATCGCCTCGACGTCGGCCTCCGGGTCCAGCGCGCGCAGCCGGTCCGGGTCGACGTGGGTCGCGGCGGCGAGGTAGCCGGCCTTCTGGCTGTAGACGAGGACACCCGCGTTGACGAACTCGGCGCGGTCGATGCGCGGGACGGCCCGCAGCACGGCGTACTCGAACGCGATCATGCGCCACCCGCCGGCAGCCAGGCCGACGACGCCGCGGCGCGGGCGGCGAGGTGGTCGGCGTAGACGGCACGGACGGCGTCGGGTTCGGCGCCGTCCATGCCCGGCACCTCGGGCAGCCAGTCGTCCGGCACCAGCGTCAGGATCTCCTTCAGCACGGACGGCGTCACCTGCGGCGCCAGCGCGGCGTCGACGGACGGCAGCCGGTCGGCGGCGAACGCCAGCACGTGGTCGTCGATCGCGTACGGCCGCGCCGCGAACGCCTCGACCCCCGGCCAGGTGTGCTGGAACAACAGGGCCGCGCCGTGGTCGATCGCCCACAGCTGCCCGTGCCACGTCAGCAGGTTCGGGTTGCGCCAGCTCCGGTCGACGTTGACGGTCAGCGCGTCCAGCCACAGCACCTTCGCCGCGTCGTCGGCGTCGGCCCGCCGGCCGTGCCCGTCGTAGCCGAGCGAGCGCGGCAGGAAGTCCATGCCGAGGTTCACGCCGACACTGGCCAGCAGCAGCGCCTGGATCTCCGGGTCGGGCTCTCGCCGCGCGATCGCGTCGTCGAGGTCGACGAGCACGAGGTCGGGCACCCGGATGCCCAGCCGCCGGCCCAGCTCGCCGACCACGATCTCCGCGACCAGCGTCTTCGGGCCCTGCCCGGCGCCGCGGAACTTCACGACGTACGTGCCGAGGTCGTCACCCTCGACCAGGCCCGGCAGCGAGCCGCCCTCGCGCAACGGCTCGACGTAGCGGATCGCGCGCACGACGGGCAGTCCGGTGTGCACCGTCACCGCGGGAACGTGGACCATGGGCGACGACGGTACGTCATCGGATTGATCGCCCCCGGAGAGGCCTACTTGCCGTCGGCGGCCTTAGCCTCGATCCGTGGACTGGCTGGCTGGTCGTTCGGTGTGGTGACGAAGAAAGTGCCTTCTGTGCAGGGAGGATCTGGATTGTCTAGGTCCTGATCGCCACTGCTGCGGAAGGCACTCTCGGTGCGACTATCTCACGTCTGGTCGAAGGCGATGCCGAGGTTCGATGACGAGAATCTCGTGTCGTGCGCGGGGCTGGTGCCGGTGATGGCCTTGGCCGAGCAGGCTGGCCTGTCCGAGCTGATCTCGTCCAAGGTCGCGGTCGGCTCGGTGAGGGTGAAGTCGGCCGGCGTGAACCCGGCGGGCAAGATCACCTCGATCGTGGCGGGGATGGCTGCCGGCGCGGACTGCATCGACGATCTGGACGTGGTCCGTTCCGGCGGGATGGGCCGGTTGTTCGGCGGCGTGTATGCGCCGGCCACGCTGGGGCAGTTCCTGCGGGAGTTCACCCATGGCCATGCCCTGCAGTTGGCCTCGGTCGCGCGGGCGCATCTGGTCGGCCTCGTCACGACGACGGGGCTGTTGCCCGGGATCGGGACTCGGGCGTTCGTCGACATCGATTCGCTGCTGCGCCCGGTCTACGGGCACGCCAAGCAGGGCGCCAGCTTCGGGCACACCAAGATCGCCGGGCGGCAGGTGCTCCGCAAGGGCCTGTCGCCGCTGGCCACCAGCATCAGTACCGAGCACGGTGCGCCGGTGGTGGCCGGGATCCGGCTACGGGCCGGGCGGGCCGGTTCCGGGAAGGGCGCGGCGACGATGGTCGCCGAGGCGATCCGGACCGCCCGCGCCGCCGGCGCGGCGGGTGAGATCCTGGTCCGCGGTGATTCGGCCTACGGCAACAGCGTCGTCGTCGGCGCCTGCGTGAGGGCGGGGGCCCGGTTCTCCGTGGCGCTGACCAAGAACCGTGCGGTGAGCAGGGCGATCGCGACCATCCCCGCCGACGCGTGGACACCGGTGCACTACCCCGGCGCGGTCGTCGACCCGGACACCGGGCAGTTGATCTCCGACGCCCACGTCGCCGAAGTACCGTTCACCGCGTTCGGCTCCAAGGCCAAGAAGCACCAGGTCACCGCCCGGCTGATCGTGCGCCGGGTCCGCGACCGCGCCAAGACCGATGAACTGTTCCCGGTCTGGCGGCACCACCCGTTCTTCACCGACAACACCGAACCGACCGCCGACGCGGACATCACCCACCGCGCGCACGCGATCATCGAGACCGTGTTCGCCGACCTCATCGACGGGCCGCTGGCCCACCTGCCGTCTGGCCGGTTCGCCGCGAACGCCGCCTGGGCGACCTGCGCCGCGATGACCCACAACCTGCTCCGCGCCGCCGGCACCCTGACCAGTCCGCGGCATGCCGTCGCGCGCGGCGCGACACTGCGCCGACAGATCGTCACCGTGCCCGCCCGGCTGGCCCGCCCGCAACGCCGCCGCGTGTTGCACCTGCCCACGCACTGGCCCTGGGCCCAGCAGTGGACCCGCCTCTGGAACCACGTGCTCGCCACCGGGCCACCCGCCGCGGCGGCCTGACCGTCGACCACCGCCCGCACCGGGCCCCGACCGGACACCGACACGTGGAAGAGCTGGGCAGACCAGCCGACCAGCCCTGCCCACGACCCCGATCAAGATCAACAGTCAGGAGCGAAGATCACCCGATAGCCCTTCCACGGATCGAGGCTTAGGCTGGAGGCGTCTCCCGCGGCTGCGGGAGGACTGTCCGGTCCCCCCGACACGAAGAGGTCAGCCGTGCCAACGGGCAAGGTCAAGTTTTTCGACACCGAGAAGGGCTTCGGCTTCCTCTCGAAGGACGACGGCGGCGACGTGTTCGTGCACTCGTCCGCTCTGCCCGCGGGCGTGACCGCCCTCAAGCCGGGCCAGCGGGTGGAGTTCGGAGTGGCCGAGGGCCGCCGGGGCGAGCAGGCGCTGTCGGTACGCGTCCTCGACCCGCTGCCGTCGGTGTCGGCGGCCACCCGCAAGAAGCCCGACGACATGGTGACCATCGTCGAAGACCTCATCAAGCTGCTCGACGGCCTGTCGAACACGTACCGGCGCGACCGGCACCCCGACCAGCGCACGTCGCGCAAGGTCGCGACGGTGCTGCGCGCGGTCGCCGACGACCTGGAGCTCTAGGCCGGACGTCACTCCTGGGCGCGCTCCGGTGGCGGGGCCGACGGTGTCGGCCTGCGCTCCGACGGGCGGACGCGTAGCGCGAACACCAGGCCGCCGATCATGACGAGGGTCGCCACCGTCATGCCCAGCCACGGGATCAGCGGCAGCACGATGCCCACGCCACCGCCGACCACCCAGCCCAGCTGCAGCAGCGTCTCGGAGCGGGCGAACGCGTTGGACCGGTTCTTCTCCGGGACGTCGCGCTGCACGATCGCGTCCAGCGACAGCCGGCCCAGCTGCTGGGCGAACCCGGCGGCGAGCCCGACCAGGATCACCGTCAGCAGGTTCCAGAAGACGGCCGTGACCAGCGTGCTCACCGCGCCGAACCCGACCAGCGCCAGCACGGTGCGGTCGGGACTTCGCGCTTGCACGAGCGCGCCGACAGACGAGCCGGCGGTGCTGCCCAGCCAGGCGGCCGCCGCGACGATGCCCAGCAGGAGGAGGTCGTCGAGCCCGGCGACCGGCTCTTCGCGCAGCACGAACGCCATGAACATGGTCATGAAGCCGGACAGCCAGCGCAGCGTCGCGTTGGCTCGCAGCGCCCGCACCACCGACGGGCCGACGCGGAACTTGCGCGGCTTGCCGGGCACGCTCGCGGCCGCGTCGTCGCCGTCGCCCTCGGTGAGCGACGCCGGCTCCTCGCCGATCGAGAGGTCGACCTTCTTCGGCAGCAGGATCGCCAGCACCGTCGTGCCGACGTAGGCGAAGAACGCCGCCCGTAGCGGCCAGTCGTCGCCGATCTGCGCCAGCCCGATGCCCACCGGGGCGCCGATCAGCGTGCCGAACGTGGCCGCCAGTTGCAGCCGCGAGTTCGCCGCCACCAGCGTCCAGCCCTCGGGCAGCAGCCGTGGCACCGCGGCCGCCCGGGCGACGGCGTACGCCTTCTGCCCGACGAGGACGCCCAGCGCGGCCGGATAGAGCCAGATCCCGCCGTCGATGACGGCATCGGCCGCCACCCAGGCGAGGAACCCGCGGCTGGCGGCGGTGAAGCCGATGGCCCACCGCCGGCCGTGGCTGAAGCGGTCGAGGAACGGGCCGAGCACTGGCGCGACGACGGCGAACGGCGCCATGGTGATCAGCAGGTACAGCGCGACGTTGCCGCGCGCCTCGGAGGTGGAGACGGAGAAGAACAGCGTGCCGGCCAGCGCCACCGTCACCAGCGCGTCGGCGAAGGAGCTGGCGGCGTTGAGCTCGATCAGCCGGGACATGCCGGTCTTGCCGGCGCCCTTCGCCTCGGCGGCGCGATGCAGCCGGTCGGCGCTGAACCTCGCCGCGCGCGATGTGCCGGAGGCGGCGGTCTTGGCGGCCCGGCCGGTCGCACCGGCAGCGCGGCGGACTCGCTCGCCGGGGGTCGGCGGGGGCGGAGGCGGCGGCAGTGCCCGGGTGTCGCCGTGGCCGCCCGCCGCCCCGGGGTCGGTGGGGGCGTCGCCGCCGGCCGGGCGGTCACGGCCGGAGCCGGGCGCGCCGGACCCGGGCGGCAGCTCGCGACCGGCGAACGGCGACTCGTACCCCCCGCCGTCGTCGCGCGCGCCACGGCCCCCGCCCTCGCCGGGCGGGCCGGCGAACGGATCCGTCTCAGCCACACACCCATCCAACCGCATCGGTGCCGCCGGACCCGAAGATGTCCCCGCATCGGCCGCGATGTGTCGATCATGGCCCGAGTTTGCGACAATCAACTCTTGTGACCGCCGTATCGTCTCGCACCCGCCCCGCCAAGGCCGACTCCGTCCTCGTCAAGGCCGTCGACGAGGCGCGAGCCGCAGCCGTCGACATCGGCAGCGACGACGCCGTCGGCGACCATCTCGGCCACGACGCCGAGGGCGAGCGCGTCGTCAGCCACTACTTCGCCTGCGACCTGGCCGGGTACGTCGGCTGGCGGTGGGCGGTCACCGTCACCCGGGCGTCGCGGTCCAAGCTGGTCACCGTCAGCGAGTGCGTGCTGCTGCCCGGCGCCGACGCCGTCCTGGCCCCGGCCTGGGTGCCGTGGGACGAGCGGGTCAAGCCCGAGGACCTCGGCCCCGGCGACCTGCTGCCCGTCTCCGAGGACGACTACCGCATCGAGCCCGGCTACGCCCTGGCCGACGACGAGGACGTCCTCGAGGTGGTCCAGGAGCTCGGCCTCGGCCGCGAGTGGGTGCTGTCGCGCGAGGGCCGCGACGACGCCGCGCTGCGCTGGTTCGAGGGCGACACCGGCCCGCACACCGACATCGCGAAGGCGGCGCCCGGACGCTGCGGCAACTGCGGGTTCGCGGTGCTGCTGACCGGCACGCTCGGCCACGCGTTCGGCGTCTGCACCAACGAGCGCACCCCGTTCGACGGCAAGATCGTCGCGCACGCGCACGGCTGCGGCGGGCACTCCGACGTGCGGCTGCCCGCGCCGTCCGAGGACGCCGCCGAGCCGGTCGTCGACACCCTCAGCTACGAGCTGGTCCCGCTGGAGCTCGACACTCCCTGACGTTAGTGGACGTCTTCGACACCGCGGCGCTGCGCGAGCGGGTCCTCGCCGCCTGGTCCGCGTCGCCGGCCCGGTTCCGCGAGGACGCCAACGCCGAGGACGAGCTGGCCCGCGGGTCCTACCGCGACCGCGTGGTGGTCGAGCTGGCCCAGAACGCGGCCGACGCGGGCGCCCGGGCCGGTCTGCCGGTGCGGCTGCTGCTGCGGCTGGCCGGGTCGACGCTGCTGGCCGCCAACACCGGCGCGCCGCTCGACGCGGCCGGGGCCGAGGGGCTGTCGACGCTGCGCGCGTCGGCCAAGCGCGACGGCGACACCGTCGGCCGGTTCGGGGTCGGCTTCGCCGCCGTGCTGGCGGTCACCGACGAGCCGCGGGTACTGACGGCGCCCGGCGGCGGCCTGCGGTGGTCGCGGTCGGAGGCGCGGGCGGCCGCCGCGTCGGTGCCCGGGCTGGCCGCCGAGCTGGCCCGGCGCGGCGACGACGTGCCGGTGCTGCGGCTGCCGTTCCCGGCCTCCGGCGCGGTGCCGGACGGGTACGACACCGCGGTCGAGCTGCCGCTGCGCGACGACGAGGCCGTACGGCTGGTCCGCCGGCTGCTCACCGAGATCGACGACGCGTTGCTGCTGGCGCTGCCGTGGCTGGGCGAGCTGGTCGTGGACGTCGACGGCGAGGTTCGCCGACTGGACGCGGGTGCGCCGGTGCAGCTGGCGGATGGGCTGGTGGAGCGGCGGATCGGCGCGCGGACCTGGCGGCTGGCCACGCGCGCCGGCGTCGCGCCGGACGAGCTGCTGGCCGACCGGCCGTTCGAGGAGCGGTCGCGGCCGGGCTGGTCGGTGACGGTCGCGGTGCCGGTCGGCGACGACACCGGGGGGCGGGCACCGGTCGCGCTGCCGCCGTCGCTGCCGGCCGTCGTACATGCGCCGACGCCCACCGACGACCGCACCGACCTGCCGGCGCTGGTGATCGCCGGGCTGCCGCTGGACTCGTCGCGCCGCCGGGTGGTGCCCGGCCCGCTGCTCGATGATCTGGCCGACCAGGTCGGCGCGGTGTACGCGCGGCTGGTCGCGTCGTTCGTCCCGCCGGTGCCGGGCCCGGCCGTGCTGGCGCTGGTGCCCGGGCCGCTGGGGCTCGAGGCCGTCGACGCCGTGCTGCATCGGGCGGTTCGGACGGCGCTGGCGGCGACGCCGTTCGTGCCCGGCGCCGACGGTTCGCGGCTGCGGCCCGGTGACGTGACGCTGGTCGACGGGCTGAGCCGGACCGGCGACCCTGCGGCGCTCGGCGGCGTGGTGCGCGGACTGCCGGTGCGCGACTGGTGGCGTCCGGAGGTGCTGGCCGGGCTCGGCACGACGGTGACGCCGCTGGCCGACGTGGTCGACGAGCTGGCCGCGGAACGGCTGGCCCCGGCGGGGTGGCGGGCGCTGTACGACGCGCTGGACGGGTCGGACCACGAGTCGCTGGGCGCGCTGCCGGTACCGCTGGCCGACGGGCGGCTGGTCCGCGGGCCGCGCGGGCTGCTGGTGCCCGGCGAGGTGCGCCCGGAGCTGCTGGCGCCGTTCGACCTGCGCGTCGTCGCGCCCGAGGCCGTCCACCCCTTGCTCTACCGGCTCGGCGCCGTCGACGCGACCGCGGCGTCTGTGCTGCGCGACCCGCTGGTCCAGGGCGCCGTCGCGGACCTCTCCGAGGGCGACGACGATCCCGCGCCGGTCGCCGAGGCGGTGCTCGGGCTGCTCGCGGAGTCCGGCCTCGACGTCGCCGACGAGCCGTGGCTGGCCGGCCTGCCGCTGGCCGACGCGACGGGAGCGGCCGTCCCGGCGCGTGAGCTGCTGCTGCCCGGGTCGCCGCTGCTGGCCGTGCTGGACGCGGACCCGGCGGAGTTCACCGTCGCGCCCGGCCTGGTGGCGCGGTTCGGGCCGGCGGTGCTCCGGGCCGCCGGCGTGCGCGACGGGTTCGCCGTCGTCCGCGACGCCGACGTGACGCTGGAGCCGGACACCTGGCACGACCTCGACGACGAGGACCGGTGGGTCGACGACGTCCTCGCCTCGCTGCCGGCCCAGCCCGTACCACCTCTGACCGGCGAGTTCGCCGCGGTCGCCGACCTCGACCTGGTTCGCGGCGACGCCTGGGCGCAGGTGCTGGAGTGGCTGGCCGCCGACGCCGACGCCCGGGCCGCCGTCGTGTCGCCGCTGCGGCTGACGCTGGCCGACGGCGGCGAGCGCACCGTGCCGTCGTACACCGCGTGGTGGCTGCGGCGACACGCGCGCATCGGCGGGCGGCCGCTCACCGGTCTGGCACTGCCGGGCGCCGACGCGCTGGTCCGGGCGCTGCTGCCGGTCGCCGAGGTCCCGGTCGACGACGCGTTCGCCGCCGCCGTCGGGCTGGCGCGCGAGCCCGGCGACCTCGATCCTGACGCCGTCCTCTCCAGGCTGGCGGAGGACGACCTCGAGCTGCCGGCCGCGACCCTATCGCTGGCGTACGCGGCGCTGGCCGCGCACGACCCCGCCGGGGTGCGGCCGCCCGACCGGATCAGGGTGCCGGACGGCATCGGCAGCCGCGTCGTGCCCGCCGGGTCGGTCGTGGTGTGCGACGGCCCGCACTGGCTGCAACTGGGCCTGCCCGGGTTGATCCACGGGCCGGCCGCCCTGGCCGACCTGCTCGACGTCGACCTCGCGTCGGAGGTGCACGACGCCACCGTCCACGAACCCGGACGGCGCCAGCCGGTGCCCGACATCGCGCACACGATTCTGGGCGACCCGCCGCCGACGTACGTGGAGCACGACGACCTGGTCGTCGCCGGCACATCGGTCGACTGGTGGCCCGACGGCGACGACGTCCACGCCGCCACCCTCGACGGCCTGGCCCGCGGGCTGGCCTGGGTCACCGGTCAGTGGGCGAAGCGGTGGGTGCTGGCCGAGGCGCTGGCCGACCCCGACGCGCTGCCCGCCCTGCTCGCCGACGACGCCTTCGACTGACCTCTCGCCGCAAAGTTGATCTTGGAGTTCTTCGGCAATTCCCGCCCGAAATGCCCGTTAGATGGCCGAAGAACTCCAAGATCAACTTCGGGTCCGGCGGTGAGGCGGGCGCCTGGGCGGGCGGTCAGAAGCGGCGGCCGCCGCCGGACCGGCGCGTCGATCGCCGGCTCGACCCACCGCCGAAGCTGCGCCGCCGGCTCCGTCCGCTGGACCCGCCGGAGCCGCCCCAGCCGCCGCTGGAGCCCGAGGAGCCGTCGCCGGAGGACTCCATCGCCTCGCTGGCCGCACGGCTCATCGACCGGCGCATGCTCGCGAGCCTGGCCCGCGGCCGCCGCGACTCCCACCGGCTCCACAGCGAGCCGCGGGCGCGCGAGTGGTCGTCGTGCGGGAAGCGCCAGGTGCCGGCCGTGCCGCTCCAGTAGCCCTCGATGTAGGCGACGAGGTCCTCGCCGCCCTCCCAGTAGCGGCCCCGTCCCGTCTCGCGGGCCTGCGGCGCCTCGCCGGCGTCGAGCCGGGCGGCGCACTGGTCGCAGACCGGCACCTCGCGTTCGGCGCCCTCGGCCGGCGTCCACTGCCGCTGCAGCGTGCTCGGCCCGTGCCGCGGGTCGAAGAAGCACGGCGGCGTCGGCTCGGGGACCGGCTTTCCCTGCTGCAGCGCCTCGAGGCAGGCGATCTTGTAGCGCGCTGTGCCGAGCAGCGACGTCACCGCCTGGACGTCGTCGTCGGAGGCCGCCTTGTCCAGCCGGGTGCCGCGCCTTCTCGACGGTGTCGAGGATCTCCTTCGTCAGCGCCGCCTGCGCGATGTCGGACGTCGTCGGCAGGTCGGATACGCGGTCGGACAGCTCGATGACCTCCTCGGTCAGCATCGGCCGGACGACGTCGAGGTGGCCCTGCTCGTCGGCCCGGCGGCGGCGCCGCGCGCTGAGCGTGGTGCCGCCCCACCAGAGACCGGCCACGCCGACGGCGCCGCCGGCCCACGGCGCGACGTCGATGTAGAACGGGTGGTCGACCTCGGAGGCGCGGTCGATGAATCGGTCGATCATCGGGCCGTACTCAGGTGCGCAGCAGTCGACGGCCTGGTCGATGGCGTCCTCGACGTAGTAGGCAGGCCCGTCCTCGCTGTGCTGGACGCCCCAGAGGCCGCGGCCGTCGTAGGACGAGTCGGCGACGGACATGACCAGGTAGACGCCGTCGACGCCGACGCGGTCGTAGAGCTGCGACGCGAGCTCCTCGCCCTCGTAGAGCAGGAACCGGCCGACGAGGCGGTCCTGGCCCTCGGGGTCGAGCTTCCAGGCGGGGACGACGGCGATGCGCATGTCGACGGGCGCCGCGGCCGCCGCCTCGTCGAGGTCGGCGGCCTCGTCGCGGCCGAAGGCGTCGGACGCGTCGGGGTCGATCCACACGCCGGGCTGGGACAGCTCGACGGCGACCTCGTCGAGGTAGCGGTCGACGTCGGCCTCGTCGGCCGCGGCCGGGCCCGCCGCCGTCCAGACGGCGACAGCGGTGGTCAGGGCGAGCGTGGCCGCGACTCGTGCGACCAGTCTCATCGGACCGCTCCGGCCAGTCGGTCGCGGCAGCCGGCGCAGATCGGGACCTCGCGGGCGCGGCCGCTGGGCGGCGTGTACATCCAGTCGGTCACGGACACCCCATGGCGCTGGTCGAAGAAGCACTCGTCGCGTCGCGCGGGAAGCGGACGGCCGGCCAGTCGCGCGTGCCCGGACGCGAGGCGCCACCGACCGTACTCGACGGTCGAGCGCACCGCGCGCAGCACGTGGTCGTCGGGCGTGCCGTCGACGGCCGCGGCGGCCGCCGCGTAGGCGTCCATGGCGGCCTGGACGTCGGCCGCGACGGCGGGGTCGGTGACACTGGTGTCGGCGGCGTCGAGCTCTTCGCCGAGCCGGGTGACGTCCTCGCGGGCCAGCTCCTGCCGCTCACCCAGGGAGTCGGCCTCGTCGTCGAGCACGTCGAAGGACGGCCGGTAGAGCGCCGGTCCCTCGTGGTCGTGGTCGCGTCGGCGGTGCCACCAGAGCAGCCCGCCGCCTGCGGCGGCGAGCACCACCAGCGCGATGACCAGCGGCAGCACCCAGCCGGCGCCGCCGGATTCCTCGGGCGCGCCGGACACCCCGAGCTCGGTGAGCGTGTCGTCGAGGATCGCCAC
The DNA here is from genome assembly GCF_900105925.1 of Jiangella alkaliphila. Classification (NCBI taxonomy): domain Bacteria; kingdom Bacillati; phylum Actinomycetota; class Actinomycetes; order Jiangellales; family Jiangellaceae; genus Jiangella; species Jiangella alkaliphila. Next base: position 1,900,891 of record NZ_LT629791.1, read on the forward strand.
CTGCTGCGAGCGGGTGTGCGCCTCGACCGCGGCCCCGACCGCCTCGGCCACCGAGGAGTCGACCCCGTAGTCGGCGCCGTACGTGGCCGCGCCGCCGAACACGACGAGGTACACGCCGTCGGGACCGCCGGCCTCGTCGACGGCGTCGAGGAACGCCGCGCCGCGGGCGTCGTCATCGTCGCCGGGCTGGTCGGACAGCGCTTCCGCCGGGAGGACCGCGATGTACACGGCGGGCGAGTGGCCGTCGACGCGGTCGGCCAGCCGGTTGGCGTCGGCGGCGGACACGATGCCGGCCTGGGTCTCGTCGACGTAGACCGGCTCGGACGCCCAGGCCAGGGCGACCGCGCCGGGATAGTCGCCGGACGCCGGCTCCTCGGCACGTGCCGTCGTCTCGAGCGTCGTCGTCGCGGCGGCCGTCGCCGGGCCGAGCGCCGTCGCGGCGGCCACGAGCACAGCGGCCGCCGGGAGAGTCAGCCGCATGCCTGCTCCTCGCCGTCGGGTGGGTCAGCGCCCCCGATCTTCACATGCCGCGATGAACTCCAGCGCACGGCCGTGCAGGAGCTCGGCCGCGTCAGGGGCGTACTCGCCGGTCAGCGACGGATCGGCGAACAGGTGCGCGGCGACGCCAGGATAGGAGAAGTAGTGGTACGACGCGCCGGACGCCGCGACCGTCTCGGCGAACTCGCGGTTGGCGTCGTTTTCGCGGAACGGGTCGAGCTCGGCCTCGTGCACCTGCACCGGGACGGCGGACGGCCACAGCTCGGCGCCGACCGCGCGGACCGGCACCGAGCCGTGGAACGCCAGCGCCCCGCGGGCGCCCGGCCGCGACGTGACCAGCTGCACGACGGAGATGACGCCGTTGGAGAACCCCGCGTAGACGACGTCGGGCCGGACGCCGTCGACCGCCGCCTCGGTGCGCCGGGCGAGCTCGGTCTGGCCGCCGAGCTTCCCGAGGAACTCGAACGCCTCGTCGTAGTCGTCGAACACCGCACCGCCGTAGAGGTCGGGCACGTGGACGACGTGACCGGCCGCGCGCCATCGCTCGGCGGTTCGCAGCACCCCGGGCCGGAGCCCGAGGACGGAGTGGAAGAGCACGATCTCGGTCATGGGTCGGTTCTATCGGACGGCACCGACAAGGTCGGCTCAGCGCACGCCCAGCAGGTCCTCGATCGGCGCGATCGCGAAGTAGACCACGAACAGCGCGGCGATGATCCACAGCAGCGGGTGCACCTCGCGACCCTTGCCGCGGGCCAGCTTGATGATCACGTACGACAGGAACCCGGCGCCGATGCCCGTGCTGATCGAGTACGTGAACGGCATCAGCACCAGCGTCAGGAAGGCCGGGATGGCGATCTCGACGTCGTCCCAGGCGATCTCGCGGACCTGGCCCATCATCAGGAACCCGACCAGCACCAGCGCCGGCGCGGCGGCCTCGTTCGGCACGATCGCCACGACCGGCGCCAGGAACGTCGCGAGCAGGAAGCAGACGCCCGTCACCACGCTGGCCAGGCCGGTGCGCGCGCCCTCGCCGACGCCCGAGGCGGACTCGATGTAGGACGTGTTGCTCGACACCGACGCGGCACCGCCGGCCGCGGCGGCGACCGAGTCGACCAGCAGGATCTGCGTCGTCTTCGGCGGGTTGCCGTCCTCGTCGAGCAGTTGGCCCTCGGCGCCGACCGCGACCATCGTCCCCATCGTGTCGAAGAAGTCGGCCAGCATCAGCGTGAACACGAACAGCAGCACGCTCACCACGCCGACCGACTCCCACGAGCCGAGCAGGCTGAAGTCGCCGATCAGCGAGAAGTCCGGCAGGTCGACGAGCTGGTCGGGCCAGGTCGGCGCGTTGAGGTTCCAGCCGCCCGGGTTCTCCACTGACGGGCCGAGGTCCGCGATCGTCTCGACGACGACCGCCAGCACGGCCGTCCCGATGATCGTCCACAGGATCGCGCCCCGGACCCTCAGCGCGTACAGCACCATGACGGCGATCAGCCCGGCGCAGAACACCGCGACCGGCCACGTCGTGAGCGAGCCGCCGTCGCCCAACCCGATCGGCGGCGACGGATTCCCCGTCGACCGCACGAACCCGGCATTGACGAAGCCGACCAGCGCGATGAACAGGCCGATGCCGACGCTGATCGCGGTCTTCAGCTGACGGGGGACCGCGCCGAACACGGCCTGCCGGAACCCCGTCAGGACGAGGACCAGGATCACCAGGCCCTCCATCACCACCAGCCCCATCGCGTCGGCCCACGTCATCTCCGACGCCAGCCCGAACGCGACGAACGCGTTGAGCCCGAGGCCCGCCGCCAGCGCCAGAGGGAAGTTCGCGACCACGCCCATGGCGATCGTCAGGACGCCCGCCACCAGCGCGGTCGTCGCGGCGACGGCGGCGAGGTCGGGCGTGTCGCCGCCGCCCAGGAAGGTGCCGTCGACGTCGGCGACCGTGCCGATGATCAGCGGGTTCAGCACGATGATGTAGGCCATCGTGAAGAACGTGACCAGGCCGCCGCGCACCTCGCGGCCGATCGTCGAGCCGCGTTCGGTGATCTTGAAATAGCGGTGCAGCGCGGTGGGTTCGGTCGTGGTGTCGGTGTCGCTCATGGGGGCCTCCGGGCAGCTCGGCGGGGGACGGACGCAGCCGGTTGTGGGCGTGAGGATGCCAGAAGATCGTTACGGGACGAATGCGGCGGGCCGCGGATCGGCTCGCCGCGACCGAGGTGGCCGGGCTAGCCTGGGGCATATGGCGAAGCGTCGGCGGCGGTCCCCAGGGGAGCCCGAGGTCGAGGCGGCCGAGCCCGACCAGGTTCAGCCGCTCGACGTCGACGGCGTTCGCACGGTCGCGGTCGTCACCGTTCTCTGGGCGGTCGCCTTCGTACTGCTCGCCCTGCGCATGGACACCCTGCAGGCCGAAGGGCGCGGCTGGTGGGTCTGGACCTGCCTCGCCGGCGTCGGGCTCGGGCTGCTGGGCCTTGAGTACGCGCGCAAGCGGCGCGACGCCATCGAGTTCGAGCGCGAAGAGGCCGAGGCGGCCCTCGCCGAGGCCTCGTCCGCCGACGGCGAGGTGCTGACCCGCGGCGAGGTCATCGCCCGCGACGCCGACGACGCCCTGCCGGCCGGGCCGGTCCGAGGTGAGCGGCCTCCACGGGGGGAGCCGGCGCACGACGAGCCGCTGCCGGGTGAGCCGGTGCGCGGCGAGGGTCCGGCGCGTGGCGAACGGCCGCGTCCGTTCGACGGTGCGCCGTCGGCCGGTGCGCCGTCGGCCGGTGGGCCGATGGCCGGTGGGCCGGCCCGCCCGCAGACCTCGCCCGACTCCGTCACCCGGCCGATCGACACCGGCGACAACCTGCCGCCCGTCCGCCCCGACACCACCCGCGCCGACGCCACTCGCGTCGACCTGCCGCCGGCCCGGCCCGGTGCGCGTCCCGATCCGCGCTCCGCACCTCGCGACGCCACCGCCCACGGCCGGCCCAGCTGGACCGGCGAGCAGCCCATCCCGCCGTCGCGCCCCGCTCCCTCGGCTGCGGAGCGTCCGGCGGCCGGGCCGCGCCCCGGTGCGGGGGAGAGCCCGTCCCGGCCCGCGACGGGTGAGCGTCCGGCTCCGCGCCAGCGACCCGCGGCCGCCGCGCCGCGACCGGCTCCCGGCGAGCGTCCCGGTGTCGCGCCGGAGCGTCCGGCCGCCCCCTCCCATCCGGCGACCGGTGAGCGTCCGGTGCCGCCGTCCTCGCGTCCGGCCGCGTCCGAGCGCCCGGCTGCCCCGTCCCGTCCGGCAACGGGCGAGCGCCCGGTGCCGCCGTCCTCGCGTCCGGCGACGGGCGAGCGTCCGGCGCCGGCGCCGCGACCCGCCTCGGGGGCGAGCCCGGCCGCTCCGCAGCGCCCTGCTGCTGCCGCCCCGCCCCGTCCTGCTCCCGCCGACCGGCGTCCCGCCCCGCCGCCGCCCGAGCGCCCGTCCCGGCGCACCCCGCCCCCGTCGGCGTCTGAGCTGTTCGGCGACGCGCCCACCCGCCCGGCCTCGTCCCCGGCGGACGACGACGAGCCGCTCCTCGACACCACCTTCGGCGGCCGCCGCACCGTGGACGACACCCACGCCGCCGACGCCGCCGACGCCGCCGACGCCGCCGACACCGAGGGCGGCAGCGGCTACCGCGGTCGCCGGGCTCGGCGCTCCGACACCGCCTGACGTCAGTGTTCGAGGATTCGGTCGATCGCCGGCCAGACCCCGCCCGGTTGGGAGGGTCCTCCCACCTCGATATGCGAGCCCGATTGATCTTTTGGGGCTCGTCGACCTGATCCGTGTCGCGGGTGATGTGCGGTTCATCGAGCGAACGTGGATCGGGTTGCCACATCGGCCGGAGCGAGTCCGGGAACACCGTTGGTGTGGTCCTGGGTCCACCCGTAGGGTGTTGAGAACCATGATCAAGGGCGGTCTACTGCTGCCCTGACGACAGTAAACCGCCCTTGATCATGGTTCTCACCGCGTGTGACTTGGAGCCGCAATCGTCAGGGATGTCCTGCAGGTACGGGGACGGACAAGCAAGGGCCGTGGACGGGTCACCCGGCGCCCGTGACGGTCAGGCCACGCTGACGTCGGTCCAGACGGCGGCGTGGTCGGAGTAGAACGTGCCCGGACCGTGCTGGGCCAGCCGCGCGTCGACAGTCGCGGCGTCGTGGACGCGGACGGCGCCCTTGGCGAAGATCATGTCGATGCGCTGCGGCGTGATCAGCCGCTCCGTCGGCAGCGGGCTCCACGTGCGCCCCTCGACCGCGACGTCCGGCTCGATCGCGCGGAATGTGTCGACGAAGCCGGCGTCGGTGAGGACCTTGGTCGCGGTGAGGTCGTAGGCCATACCGAAGTGGTTCGGCGCACCCGCGTTCGCCGCCGACCAGTCCGCGGCAGGCAGCGTGTTGAGGTCGCCGCCGATGATGATCGGGACGTCGTCGCCGCCTGTCATGGCGGGCAGGTGCCGGCGCACGACCTCGTCGACGTGGGCGGTCTGGCGGCGGCCGGCGTGGACGACGTCGGCCGGGGAGTGGCGCGGCGTCAGTCCCGCTCGGATCGCCGCCGCGTTCTCGTCGATCAGGTAGCCGTCCCACGGGTTCGTGTAGTTGCACCAGAGCACGAACGCGTCCAGCTCCCGCCGTCCGGGCAGCCGGACCCGCGCCCCGCCGAGGTTGAAGTCGCCGATGTGCGTCCCGCCGACCGGCTTCGGGTGCACCCGGACCACCGGCAGGTGCGTGAAGATCCACAGGTTGTCACTGCCGGGTGCCGCGTCGGTGATCTTGATGCCGGTGAACCGGCCCTTGCCGCCCCGCCGGGTCAGCTCGCGGGCGATCCGGTCGCCGGCGCCGTACGTCTCGACGGCGAGGTAGACGTCTGGGCGCAGCGCGACCAGCTGGTCCAGCAGGAGCGGCAGGTTGTCCGCGCCGACGCCGGTGCCGCCGCGGTAGATGTTCCAGGTCAGGACCCGAATGGTCCCGGCCGCCGGCCGTGGCGGCACCCCGGCCGCACTGGCCGCACCGGCCGCACCAGCGGCTCCCGCGACACCCGCCCCGACGGCGGCGAGGGCTCCGGTGCGGAGGACGGAGCGACGGCTGAGGTCCGGCATGGCGGCACACCCTTCTGGCGGTCGGGTGTGGTCAGTCTCGGCACCCGCGGATGGGCAGGTCAACGGACGTCGCGAACGGACGTCTCACCGACGGGCTGCGCTCACCCGCCGTTCAATCCACCGCAAAGCAGCTCAAACTCCGCCAGGACCAAACCGACAAGACGCCGCTGGCCTTTAGCAAAGGTAATGAGTTAAACTAACGAAAGTGCCAGCCGCGAAGATCTCTCAGAACACCGCGCCCCAGAGCCAACCGGCGCGCTCGGGCCCGGCGCAGCCGCGTACCCAGGCCGGGCTGGCCAGCTCCCTTCGCATCGCCGTCGGCCGGCTGAACCGCCGCATCCGCAACCAGCGCGAGGACGACTCTCTGACGCTGAACCAGCTGTCCGCGCTGGGCATCCTCGGGCGCAAGGGCCCGCTGCCGGTGGGCGAGCTGGCCGCGTGCGAGCGCATCCGGCCGCCGTCGATGACCCGCATCGTGTCGGGACTGGAAGAGCTCGGCCTCGCCGTCCGCGAGCCCGACCTCGACGACCGCCGCGTCATCAACGTCCGCATCACCGACGCCGGCAAGGCGCGCACCGCCGCCGACCGCAAGCGCCGCGACGCCTGGCTGACGCACAAGCTGCGCGACCTCAGCCCCGACGAGCGCGATCGGCTGCGCGCGGCGTTGCCCGTGCTCGAGAAGCTGGCCGGCCTGTGAGTCCTACGTTCCACTCCCTCCGGCACCGCAATTACCGTCTCTACTGGTCGGGCATGTTCCTGTCCAACGTCGGCACCTGGATGCAGCGCATCGCGCAGGACTGGCTGGTGCTGGTCGTGCTCGGCGGCGGGGCGCAGGCGGTCGGCATCACGACGGGCCTGCAGTTCCTGCCGTTCCTGCTGGTGGCGCCGTTCGGCGGGCTGCTCGCCGACCGGTTCGACAAGCGCCGGCTGCTCATGCTCACGAACACGTTCCTGGGCCTGGTCGGCCTGTTCCTCGGCGTCCTGACGCTCACCGGGGCGGCGCAGATCTGGCACGTCTACGTGCTCGCGTTCCTGCTCGGCGTCGGCAGCGCGCTGGACAACCCGGCCCGGCAGGCGTTCGTCTCGGAGCTTGTGGGCAAGGACGACCTGACGAACGCGGTCGCGCTCAACAGCGCGTCGTTCAACGCGGCGCGGCTGATCGGACCCGCCCTCGCCGGCATCCTCATCGGGCTGATCGGCACCGGCTGGGTGTTCATCCTCAACGGCGCGTCGTTCGTGTCGCCGATCCTGGCCTTGCTGCTGCTCCGCGGGGCCGGCGGCCGGCCGAAGCGCGACCCCGAGCGCGCGGGCACGGTCTCGCAGCTGCGCGAGGGCGTGTCGTACCTGTGGTCGCGGCCCGACCTGCTGATGGTCGTCGCGATCATGTTCGGGCTCGGCACCTTCGGGATGAACTTCCAGATGACCATGGCGCTGATGGCAACCGACGTCTACGGGAAGGGCCCGAGCGAGTACGGCCTGCTCGGCTCGATCATGGCCATCGGGACGCTGTCCGGCGCGCTCATCGCGGCGCGGCGGCGGGTGCCGCGACGGCGGCTGATCGTCGGCGGCTCGGTGGTGTTCGGCCTGCTCGAGGTGACGGCCGGGCTGATGCCGTCGTATGTGCTGTTCGCGATCTCGCTGGTGCCGCTGGGCATCATCGCCATGACGATCATGACGGCGGCCAACGCCTACGTGCAGACCACGGTGCCGCAGTACGTCCGCGGCCGGGTCATGTCGCTCTACATGATGATCTTCATGGGCGGCACCCCGTTCGGCGCGCCGCTCATCGGCTTCGTCGCTGGGACGTTCGGCGCACGCTGGTCGCTGCTCGGCGGCGGCATCCTGACGACGGCCTTCGCCCTCGCCGCGCTGCTGGTCCTGGCGCCGAGGAGCGGTGTGGTGGTGCGGACGCGGCTGCGGCCGCGGCCTGGGCTGGTCGTCGTCACCACAGCGCCGGCCCCGGCACCGGCGGACGAGCCGGCGACGGTCCGGGTGGCCTGAGGCTCACATCCGCTCCGGCGCCACGATGCCCAGCAGCGCCAGGCCCTCGCGCAGCGTCGCCGCCGACAGCCGGCACAGCGTGAGCCGGTTGCCGCGCTCGGGCTCAGGCGCGGTCAGCACCGGGCACGCCTCGTAGAAGTCGGTGAACGCCCGCGCGGTGTCGTAGAGGTACGTGCACAGCCGGTGCGGCTCCAGGCTCGCGGCCACGTCGGCCAGCGTGTCGCCGAACGCGTCGAGCGCCAGCCCCAGCGCCCGCTCGGCCGGATGCAGGCCCGCCGACGGGTCGACGACGGGGTCCGGCTCGCCCTCGGCGCGGCGCAGGATGGACGCGATGCGGGCGTGGGCGTACTGCAGGTAGCCGCCGGTGTTGCCGCTGAACGACACCATGCGCGCGACGTCGAACGTGTAGTCCTTGGTCCGCGACGTCGACAGCTCGGCGTACTTGACCGCGCCGACGCCGGTCAGCTCGGCGATGCGGGCCGCCTCGGCCGGGTCGAGCGCCGGGTTCTTCTCCGCGACGACGGCCAGGGCGCGGCCGGCGGCGGCGTCGAGCAGGCTGCTGAGCGTGACGGTGTCGCCGGCTCGGGTCCGGAACGGCCGCCCGTCGGGGCCGAGCACGGTGCCGAACGAGACGTGCGCGACCTCGACGCCGCCGGGCAGCCACCCGGCCCGCCGCACGGCCTCGACGACCAGCCGGAAGTGCAGCGACTGCCGCGCGTCGACGACGTACAGGACGCGGTCGGCGTGCAGCTCGGACACCCGGTACCGCAGCGTCGCCACGTCGGTGGTGTCGTAGCCGTAGCCGCCGTCACCCTTGCGCAGGATCAGCGGCACCGGCGCGCCGTCCGGGCCTGTCTCATCTTCGGAGAACACCACCACCGCGCCGTCGCTCACCACCGCGACGCCGGCCCGGGTCAGCTCGTCGACCACGGCGGCCAGCCGGTCGTTGTAGAACGACTCTCCGGCGGAGTCGGACGGGGTCAGCAGGACGCCGAGCCGGTCGTACAGCTGCCGGAACGCCACCTCTGACTCCGTCACGATCTCGCGCCAGACGGCGATCGTGGCCGGGTCGCCGGACTGCAGTGCGACCACCCGGGCCCGGGACCGGCCGGCGAACCCGTCGTCGGCGTCGAACCGCGCCCGCGCCGCCCGGTAGAGCTCGTCCAGCGCGGACACCGGCGAGACGCCGGCCAGCTCGTCCTGCCGCCAGGCCGCCTCGGCATGCTCGTCGAGGTACTGGATGAGCATGCCGAACTGCGTGCCCCAGTCGCCGAGGTGGTTCTGCCGGACGACGTCGGCGCCGAGCCGGCCGAGCACCCGGGCGAGGCAGTCGCCGATGATGGTCGAGCGCAGGTGACCGACGTGCATCTCCTTGGCGATGTTGGGCGCCGAATAGTCGATGACGACGCGCTTGCCCGCCTCGCCGCGCGGCAGCCCGAGGTCGGCCCGCGCCGCCCGGTCCGCGACCCGCCGCCACACCGCGTCGGGCGCGACCGTGAGCTCGAGGAACCCCGGGCCGGACACCCGGACGTCGGCCAGCGTGCCGGTGCGCACCCCGGCCGCCACCCGCGCGGCCAGCTCGGCCGGCGGCAGACCCGCGCGTCGGGCCAGCGCCAGCGCGGCGCCGGACTGGAAGTCCGCGCGCTCGCTCGGCCGGACCAGCGGGTCGGCAGACGTCAGCGCGGGGTCGGCGGCGGCGATGCCGTCCGCCACCGCCGCGGAGACCTCGGTCAGCAGCGAGCTCGTCATGGTGCGCATGGTCCCGGCGCCCGGCGACGCGGCGCCATGCAATTGTTGGCGGATGCGGCTGTCCCACGAGCAGTACGTCGACAGCGTCCCCCGATGAGGCTGTTCGCCGCCATCGCGCCACCGCCGGAAGCTGTCGCGCATCTGGCCGCCGTCGTCGACGGGGTCCGCGACAGCGCGCTGCGCTGGTCGGACCCGGCCGGTTGGCATCTCACGTTGGCGTTCTACGGCGAGGTGGGCGAGGACCGGCTGGCCGAGCTGACCGAGCGCCTTGAGCGTGTGGCCCGCCGGCGCTCGGCTACGCAGGCGCGCATCGCCGGCGCGGGCCGGTTCGGCCAGATCGTGCTGTGGGCTGGGTTCGAGGGTGACGGCGTCGTCCTGCGCGCGCTGGCCGGGTCTGCGCGCGCCGCCGGCCGGCGGACCGGCGTCGGGCACGACGAGCGGCAGCGGTTCCGGCTGCACGTCACGCTCGCCCGGGCTCACGTCGGCGCCGACCTGCGCCCGTACGTCGAGCGGCTGGCGCCGTACGCGGGACCGTCGTGGCTGGCCGACGGGTTGACCTTGTTCCGTTCGGTGCCGGGTGGCCACGAACGTGGGCCGCGGTACGAGGCGCTGGCCCGCTTCGCGCTGACCGGCCGCCGCTGACGCCGTCAGAGCGCCGCCGCCACCGCGACGATGAGGATCACCGCCAGGTGGTGGGCGTGGAAGAAGCGGGCGAGCCCATTGCCGAGTCCCGGAAACGTCCCGACCATAGGGGGATGATTCCGCTCTACACGACCGACTACGTCGTTGATGTCGACGCGCCGATCACCCGTTCGTGGGTGCTGTTCGCGGACCGGCTGGATCTCAACGAGGCGCTCGACGAGCTCGCCCTGCTGGCCGAGGAACAAGGAGCCAACGCTGTGATCGGCGTGAAGCACAGCTGCTGGCAGGCCACATTGGGCCGGCACTCCGTCATCCATCACTACCTGCTGGGTACGGCGGTGGTCTTCGGCATGATGCCGGTACCGGACGGTGAATGAGTGACTCGAGTGGAGGGGAGCGTGTGGACGGTGCGAGCAGGGCCGCCAGGTCGCCCTTGCCCTGCGGGGCCCGCGGTACGAGGCGGTCGCCCGCTCCGCGCTGACCGGCCGCAGCTGACGCCGTCAGAGCAGCGCCGCGACCGCGACGACGATGAGCATGAGGACCAGGACGGCGCTCACCAGTTGCCGGGTGGTCTTCGGCCGCACCGTGGTGCCTCCTTCGCGGGTCGTCGACCTCAGCCTACGCGCCGCCGCGCTGCGGCTGACGGGCTGGTCGGGGCGGCGAATTCGCCGTTCCGTGACCAACATCGTGACTAGTTGATCAGCCCGAGCGGAAACGTTGTCTGCCAGGCCGTCAGCCAGGGCAAACCGGTCCACTACTGCAGTGAAATGCTGACCGCGCGGCCCACAGGCAGAGGACCGAACGGATGATCCCCAGGATGATCGCCGAGTTCTATGGTTGTCCCAGGAACACGACGGGGGAATGAGGTTCCTACGGTAAGTGGAACCAACAACGCGCCCGGCCGCTGACACGAATCGCGGCCGGGCGTTGTTATTGACTGACCGTGTTACCTGATCTCTTGGATGTCGTCGGGCCGGGCATGGCCGCAGGTACGGTCACCCTGGCTCGGCGCTTCGGACCGACGATGTCGAGGAGGCCTCCGGCCCCTCTCATCGCCGGTATGCCCGGCCCCTCCTAGGCGCCGAGCTTCTCGACGACGAAGTCGATGCACGCGGTCAGCGCCTCGACGTCGGCAGGGTCGACCGCCGGGAACATCGCGACACGCAGCTGGTTGCGGCCCAGCTTGCGGTACGGCTCGACGTCGACGATGCCGTTGGCGCGCAGCACCTTCGCCACCGCGGCGGCGTCGACCGTGTCGTCGAAGTCGATGGTGCCGATGACCAGCGAGCGGGCGTCGGGGTCGGCGACGTACGGCGTGGTGTAGGGGGTCTTGTCGGCCCAGCTGTACAGGTGGCTCGACGACGCCGTGGTGCGGCCGACGGCGAACTCGAGGCCGCCGTTGCCGTTGAGCCAGTCGAGCTGGTCGGCCAGCAGGAACAGCGTCGCGACGGCCGGCGTGTTGTACGTCTGGTCCTTGGCCGAGTTGTCGATGGCGGTCGGCAGGTCGAGGAAGGCCGGCACGTAGCGGCCGGTGGCGGCGATCTCCTCGACCCGGGCCAGCGCGGCCGGCGAGAACGCGGCGATCCACAGCCCGCCGTCGGAGCCGAGGTTCTTCTGCGGCGCGAAGTAGTAGACGTCGGCCTGCGTGGGGTCGACCGGCAGGCCGCCCGCGCCGCTGGTGGCGTCGACGAGCACGAGCGCGTCGCCGGCGGCGCCGTCGACCCGGCGGATCGGCGCCATGACGCCGGTCGAGGTCTCGTTGTGCGGCCACGCGTAGACGTCGACGCCGTCCTCGGCCACCGGCGAGGGCAGCGTGCCCGGCTCGGCCTTGACGATGGTCGGCTCGTCGAGCCACGGCGCGGTCTTGGTGACGGTGCCGAACTTCGACGAGAACTCGCCGAAGGACAGGTGCTGCGCCTTCTGCCTGACCAGGCCGAACGCCGCGGCGTCCCAGAACGCCGTCGTGCCGCCGTTGCCGAGCACGACCTGGTAGCCCTCGGGCAGGCCGAGCAGCGCGGCGACGCCCTCGCGGACGCGGCGGACCAGGCTCTTCACCGGCGCCTGCCGGTGCGACGTGCCGAGGACGGACCCGCCCTGGGCGGCGAGGGCGGCCAGCGCCTCGGGGCGGACCTTGCTCGGGCCTGAGCCGAACCGGCCGTCGGCGGGCTTGAGGTCGTCGGGGATCTGCACAGTGTCGGTCATGGCTGCGCTCCGTGTCGGGTGTCCGGTGGGTTACGGAAGTGTGACCACACTGTCAGGTAGGCCATTGTGCCGCATGAGAGCGCACATGCGGGCGCCGGTCCGTCAGATGACCCGGACCGGCGCGTGGCGTCGTACGTTGGTGCTGGTCAGGCCGCCCAGGCGGGATCCCAGCCGGCGACGGTGTCAGGGGTGCGGGCGCCCGGGCCGGTGTACATGGCCGACGGGCGGACCAGCCGGCCGGTCTTCTTCTGCTCGAGGATGTGCGCGCACCAGCCGGCCGTGCGGGCACACGTGAACATCGACGTGAACATGTTCGCCGGAACCTCGGCGAAGTCGAGCACGATGGCGGCCCAGAACTCCACGTTGGTGGCGAGCACGCGGTCGGGCTTGCGCTCGTGCAGCTCGGACAGCGCGGCCTTCTCGAACGCCTCGGCGACCTCGTAGCGCGGCGCGCCCAGCTCGCGGGCGACGCGGCGCAGCGTGCGGGCCCGCGGGTCCTCGGCGCGGTAGACGCGGTGGCCGAAGCCCATGAGCCGCTCGCCGCGGTCGAGGATGCCCTTGACATAGCCGACGGGGTCGCCGGTGCGCTCGATCTCCTCGATCATGGCCAGCACCCGCGACGGCGCGCCGCCGTGCAGCGGCCCGCTCATGGCGCCCACAGCGGCGGACAGCGACGCGGCGACGTCGGCGCCGGTGGACGCGACCACCCGCGCGGTGAACGTCGACGCGTTCATGCCGTGCTCGGCGGCCGACGTCAGATACGCGTCGACGGCGGCGGTGTGCCGCGGGTCGGGCTCGCCGCGCCAGCGCACCATGAACTGCTCGACGATGCTGCCGGCCTGCGCCACGACGTCGTCGGGGACCGGCGCCTGCCCGGTCGAGTGCCGCGCCGACTGCGCGACGAACGAGAGTGCGGTGGACGCGCTGCGTGCCAGCTGGTCGCGGGCGTCCTCGTCGCTGGTGTCGAGCAGCGGCTGGAAGCCCCACAGCGGCGCCAGCGTGGCGACCGCGCTCTGCACGTCGACCCGGACATCGCCGGTGCGGACCGGCAGATCCAGCGACTCCGCCGGCGGCAGGCCGGGATCGAACCCGCCGTCGACCAGCAGCCCCCACACGTTGCCGAACGGCACCCGGCCGACGAGGTCGTCGATGTCGACCCCGCGGTAGCGGAGTGCGCCGCCTTCCTTGTCGGGCTCGGCGATGTGGGTCTCGAACGCTACGACACCCTCAAGGCCATGCTTGACCTCGGTCATTGACATCTCCATTCGTGGTGCGCTCGCGGGCCCCCACGCCCATCATGCCTCGCAACTGGTGGCTCTCCACAAGTTGCGGCAATGTGAATGTGCGGTTTCCCACAGTGGCCTCGGCCACGACGTTTGTGTGACCGCCGTGACCGGCCATCTGTCTGGTCGAGGTGACAGAGTGGAGGACGTGGAGGAAGGACTGCCGCGGATGCGCCGCCGCTACACCGCCGGACGGCTGCTCGAGCGCGACCTCGCGCCCGATCCGTTCGACGAGTTCCGCGCCTGGCTGCACGACGCCGTCACCATGAACCTGCCCGAGCCGAACGCCATGGTTCTCGGCACCACCAGCCCCGACGGCCAGCCCAGCAGCCGAACCGTGCTGCTCAAAGGCATCGACGGCGGCGCCTTCGTGTTCTTCACCAACACCGGCTCGCGCAAGGCGACGGAGATCGCCGGCAACCCGCGGGTGTCGCTGTGCTTCCCCTGGATCGCCATGGAGCGCCAGGTCCTCGTCTGCGGCTCGGCCTCGACGGTGACCCGGGCGGCGACGCTCGCCTACTGGCGCAGCCGGCCGAGGGAGTCGCAGATCGGCGCCTGGGCCAGCCGGCAGTCGTCCGTTCTGGAGACGCGGGAGTCGCTGGAGGCGGCTGCCGCCGAGATCGCGGAGAGGTATCCGGAGGAGGTGCCGCTGCCGGAGTTCTGGAGCGGGTACCGGGTCGTGCCGGAGACCGTCGAGTTCTGGCAGGGCGGGATCGCCCGGCTGCATGATCGGCTGCGGTATCGCCGGGTGGGGGAGAGTTGGTTGGTGGAGCGGCTGGCTCCGTGAGGCGTGAGCCGGGTTCGCCGAGTTGAGCAGCATGGGCCGGGCTCCTGTGCCCGCTGTGCTTCGGTTCCGCCGGCTGCCGCCTGGCCGCTCGCGGTGCGGAGCGCCCGGCGGCACCGGCTGAGAAGGGGCCGTTCGTGCCTCAGAAGTGGGACGACCCGTGGGCTGCTTCCACTCTGCTGACACACAGTCGGCAGATGTGGCCCGGACGGACCAGCGCCGGGAGCCCACGAGTCGGGTGACTACTCGTTATTGCCAGCTGCCAAGCCGGCGAACGCGGGGGTCACCCCCAAGTCCTGCGACGACCAGGGCTGCTAGCGAGCAGCCACCTCACAAGTCCGATAGCTATTCATCTACTGGACCACCTCCTCTCCGTGTGCCACCCACGTTATGCGGCGCTCCGCCCCCAGGGCAACGCCTTTTCCGTCCGGTGAACACGGGAACAAGTCGGGGCGAGTCAGGCGATCGCGATCCAGGTGGAGCGGGCGCGGCCGAGCACCCGGCCGTCGGCGGCGTAGAGGGTGGAGTCTGTCCAGGTCTTGCGGCCTTCGGTGCCGACGAAGGAACCCATGACCAGGCACGACTCGCCGGATGCGGGGACGTCGTCGATCGAGGCGGTGATGCGGCCGAGGACCATGGGGCGGCCCTCGATGGGCGCCGACCAGCCGCCGGGGCAGTCGAGCGCGGCCCAGACGAACTCGGGGGCGCCCGCGACGTCGTCGCCGACGGACCAGAGGCAGGCGGTGCGGCCGTCGCCGAGGCGGCCGGGGAACAGCCGGAGCCCGTCGCCGGGAGAGCGGTCCGGGCCGCAGACGAAGCACTCGGGGAACGGGTGCGCCGCGAAGCCGGGGTAGCGGGCCGAGATCTCCGCGACCTCCGCCACCGGCACCGGCGGGACGGCGACGAGGTCACCGTCGGAGGCGGGAGCGGCGACGGCCACCAGCGTGTCGCCGTCCATCAGCGAGACGCCATCGTCAGGCGAGGACGAGACAGCGAGCGGCGTCTCCAGCGGCGGCGGGGTGCGCAGCGTGACGGTGACCGGCCCGCCGCCGAGCCGCGCCGCAAGCACGCCCGCCACGTACCCGCCGTTGCCCGACGTCGTGGGACCGCGGAACCGGGACCGCACTGTCACCGTCATGCCGACCGAGCATAGGAGGGCTGGGCAGACCGGCGATGAGAGGGGGCCGGAGGCCTCCTTGAGATCGTCGGTGCAAGGCGCCGAGCCAGGGTGACCGTACGTGGAGCCATGCCCGGACCGACGACATTCGAGGGACTTGGGGCGACGCGATACCGTGCGGACCGACACGAACGAGGCCGGGAGGAACGCGGATGACGGCGATCGCCGGTGCGGTGATGGTCACGCCCGACGGCGTGGTCGAGGACGGCTGGCTGGAGGTCGACGGCGGGCGCATCGCCGCGCTGGGCTCGGGCGCTCCGCCGCGCCCGGCGGCCCGCGACCTCGGCGGGCGCTGGCTGGTCCCGGGCTTCGTCGACATGCACACCCACGGCGGGGGCGGCGGCACGGTCGTGGGGGCGGACGAGCAGGCGGTCCGCACGTTCGTCGCCACGCACCGGCGGCACGGCACGACGTCGATCGTCGCGAGCCTGGTCACCGGCGAGTACGACGCGCTCGAGCACGACGTCCGGGCGCTGGCCGAGCTGACCGACGAGGGGCTGATCGCCGGCGTGCATCTGGAGGGCCCGTGGATCTCGCCGGCCCGCAAGGGCGCCCACGACGAGCGCGCGCTCCGCCCGCCGGAGCCGGACGCCGTCGATCGCCTGCTCAAAGCGGGGCGCGGCACCGTCCGCATGGTCACGCTCGCCCCTGAGCTCGACCACGGCCTGGACGCGGTCCGCGCGGTCGTCGCCGCGGGCGCCGTCGCCGCGGTCGGGCACACCGACGCGACCTACGACATCACGCGACAAGCGATCGACGCCGGGGCGACGGTCGCGACGCACCTGTTCAACGCGATGGCGCCGGTACACCACCGCGACCCGGGCCCGATCGTCGCGCTGCTGGAGGACGAGCGGGTCACGGTGGAGCTGATCCTGGACGGCGTCCACCTGCACGCCGCGGTCGCCAGGCTGGTCCGGGCGGCCGCCGGCCCACAGCGAATCGCCCTGGTCACCGACGCCATGGACGCGACGGACATCGGCGACGGCGAGTACGTGCTCGGCGAGCTGGCGGTGCGGGTCGAGAACGGGGTGGCCCGGCTGGTCGAGGGCGGCTCGATCGCCGGCAGCACGCTGACCATGGACCACGCCTTCCGGTTCGCCGTCCAGCAGGCCGGGTTCACCGTGCCCGAGGCGGTCCGCGCGACGTCGGCCACGCCGGCTCGGCTGCTGGGCATCGACGGCCGCACCGGCGCCCTCGCGCCGGGACTCGACGCCGACCTCGTCGTGCTCGACGCGGACCTCGCCGTCGACGCCGTCATGGCCCGCGGGGAGTGGACCACGCCCTGACAGAGGCCGGCCGCCTGAGCTGTTCACCGGGCGGTTGTCTGCCGATCACCAGTTGGCGCTGCCCTCGTCACGGCCCGCCGGTTGCATCGGGCGCACCCTCCCCGAAAGGGCGTGCCCCATGACCCAAGGCCTCCTGGTCGGCCGCCGGCAGCTGCTCGCCGGCGCCGGCGCGCTCGCCACCATCGCGTTCGTCCCCACGACCGCCTCTGCCGCCGACCGCGTCGTCGAGTACCCGTTCACGCTCGGCGTGTCCTCCGGCGACCCGCTCCCCGACGGCGTGGTGCTGTGGACCCGGCTCGCGCCGCGGCCGCTCGAACCCACCGGCGGCATGACGCCGCGCAGCGTCCCCGTGCGCTGGCAGGTTTCGGAGACCGACACCTTCCGCCGTCCGGTCCGCCAGGGCGTGGACCTGGCCAAGGCCGAGGACGCGCACACCGTCCACGCGGACGTGCGCGGCCTGAAGCCGCACCGGTGGTACTACTACCGCTTCATCGTCGGCGACCACGTCTCGCCCATCGGGCGCACCCGGACCGCTCCGGCGCCTGGCACGACGCCGGCGATCTCCTTCTCCTTCGCGTCCTGCTCGCACTACGAACAGGGCTACTTCACCGCCTATCGCCACTTGGCCAGTGAGAACCCGGACGTGGTCTTCCACCTCGGCGACTACATCTACGAGGGCCGGACCAACCCGAACGCTGTACGTCAGCACGTGGGACCCGAGATCGTGACCCTGGAGGACTATCGCCGCCGGCACGCGCTGTACCGCACCGACCCCGACCTGCAGGCCGCGCACCTGGTCGCGCCCTGGATCGTGACCTGGGACGACCATGAGGTCGACAACAACTACGCCGGGCTGACGCCGGAGAACCAGGACCCGGCCCAGGGCAACGGGTCGTCCGCGGACTTCGCCCGGCGCCGTTCGGCGGCCTACAAGGCGTACTGGGAGCACATGCCGCTGCGCGCGGATCGCCGGGCGACCGGGCCTGACCTGCCGCTCTACCGCGGTTTCGGCTACGGCGACACGGCGCGGTTCAGCGTCCTGGACACCCGCCAGTTCCGGACCGACCAGCCGTGCAACGACACCTTCCCGGCGACGTGCGGCGACGACTTCGACCCGTCGGCGACCATCCTCGGCGAAGCGCAGACGACCTGGCTGGAGCGCCAACTCGGGGAGTCGACCGCCGTCTGGAACGTCGTGCCGCAGCAGGTGCTGTTCGCCAACCTCGACCTGGAGGCCGGCGGCGCGGTCCCTGGCGACAACCGCGACGCAGGGCTCACCGACTCCTGGGACGGTTACCGGGTCTCCCGGCAGCGGCTCATGGACTACGTCGTGGACCGGCAGGTGGACAACTTCGTGGTGCTGACCGGGGACATCCACGCCCACTTCATGGCCGACCTGCGGCAGAACTTCGAGGACGAGTCCGCGCCGGTCATCGGCACCGAGCTGGTGTGCACGTCGATCACGTCCGGCGGCAACGGCACCGACCAGTCGGCGTACTTCGCCGCGGTGCTGCCGGAGAATCCGCACCTTCGGTACAACAGCAACCGCCGCGGCTACGTGTCGTGCCGGGTCGACCGCGACAACTACCGCGCCGACTACCGGATCCTCGACCAGGTGTCGACGCCCGGCGCGCCGCTGCGGACCGGCGCCTCGTTCGTCATCGAGGCAGGGAGCCAGGGGGCGCAGCCGGCCTGAGCCCGAGAACGCCACCCGAAAGGAATCGCGGCCACACGTGCGCCGTTGACCAGAGCGATGCAACGCGCACAGCTCGCCGACTTCCTGCGCTCGCGCCGGGCGGCGCTCCGGCCCGGCGACGTCGGCCTGCGTCCGGACGCGAGCCGGCGCCGCACGCCGGGCCTGCGCCGCGACGAGGTCGCCCTGCTCAGCGGCATCTCGACCGACTACTACACCCGGTTGGAGCAGCGCCGCGGGCCGGTGCCGTCCGGCCAGGTGCTGGCCTCGATGGCGCGTGCCCTGCGGCTGACCGGCGGCGAGCGCGAGTACCTGTTCGAGCTGGCCGGGCGGGCCGCCCCGCCGCGGGCCGAGAGCCCGGACGAGGTCGCGCCCGGCCTGCGCCGGGTCCTCGACCGCCTGGGCGACGTGCCGGCGATGGTGTCGGACGCGCTCGGCCGGACGCTGCTGCAGACGCCCGCGGCCACCGCCCTGCTGGGCGACGAGTCGCGGTACGCGGGCCCGGCGCGCAGCCGGGCCTACCGGTGGTTCACCGACCCCGGCGCCCGGCGGCACTTCCCGGCCGCCGACCACGACCGGCACGCCCGGACGCTGGTCGCCGGGCTGGCGGCCGCCTCTGCCGCGGCGGGCCCTCGGTCGACGGCGACCGCGCTGGTGGGCGAGCTGCGTCGCCGCAGTCCCGAGTTCGCCGCGATCTGGGCGACCCAGCCGGTCGCCGACGCCGTCTGCCCGCCGAAGCGGATCGTCCACCCCCAGCTGGGCGTCATCGACGTGCGCGGCGACAACCTCATCGACCCGGACCGGTCGCAGGTCCTGACGATCTTCACCGCGGAGGCCGTTGAGGGGGACTGACTGAGCATGGTTCGCCGCCCGGCCCGGCGGAGGGTGGAAGCATGACCACTCAGAATCTCGCACTCGACATCGCCGGGCACTGGATCGGCGGCGCCGTCACGACGGGCGGCGGGACCATGGACGTCGTCAGCCCGGTCGACGGCACCGTCGTCGCGACCGTGCCGCGCGGCACCGCCGCCGACGTCGACCACGCCGTCGCGGCCGCAAGGGCCGCGCTGCCGCACTGGTCGTCGACCAGCCCGGCCGATCGCGGCGCCGTCCTGCACCGGCTGGCCGGCGAGCTGGCCGCCCGCCGGGAGTCCATCGCCCGCGCCGTCACCGCGGAGATCGGCGCGCCGATCGCGCTGTCGCGGGCCGCGCACGCCGGCTTCCCGGTCGCCGTCACCGAGGCGGTGGCGAGCCTCGCCGACCGGATCAACTGGACCGAGGAGATCGGGAACTCGCTGGTCGTCCGCGAGCCGGTGGGCGTCGTCGGTGCGATCACGCCGTGGAACTTCCCGCTCCAGCAGGTGATCACCAAGATCGCCCCGACGCTGCTGGCCGGCAACACCATCGTGCTCAAGCCGGCCGAGACCGCGCCGCTGACGGCGCCGATGCTGGCCGAGGCGGCCGCCGCGGCGGGGCTGCCCGGCGGCGTGCTGAACATCGTCTACGGCGTCGGCGGGGTCGTCGGCGAGGCGATCACCACCCACCCCGGCATCGACATGGTCTCGTTCACCGGCTCGACCGCCGTCGGCAAGCGGATCGCCGTCGCGGCGTCGGCCACGGTCAAGCGGGTCGCCCTGGAGCTGGGCGGCAAGACCGCGAACATCGTCCTGCCCGACGCCGACGTGGACCACGCCGTCGCCGAGACACTCCGGTACGGGTGGACGAACAGCGGCCAGGCCTGCGGGGCGTGGACCCGGCTGCTGGTGCCCGCCGGCCGGCACGACGAGATCGTCGCGAAGCTGGTCGCCGAGGCCGCCGCCTACACCGTCGGGGACCCGTGGGACGAGGGCACCCGCATCGGCCCGCTCGCGTCGCAGGCCCAGTGGGAGCGGGTCAACGGCTACATCGAGCGGGGCGTCGCCGACGGCCTCGACCTCGTGTTCGGCGGGCCGGGCCGGGTCCCCGGCTTCGAGTCGGGCGCGTTCATCCGGCCGACGATCTTCGCCGGCGTCGACCCGCGGTCGGTCGTCGCCCAGGAGGAGATCTTCGGGCCGGTGCTCAGCGTGATCCCGTACGGCTCGGAGAACGAAGCTGTCGAGATCGCCGACGGGACGATCTACGGCCTCGGCGCCGCGGTCTTCGGCGAGCGCGACCATGCCCTGGCCGTCGCCCGGCGGCTCGCGGCCGGGCAGGTCTACGTCAACGGCGCGCCGTTCAACCCGCTCGCGCCGTTCGGCGGCTACAAGCAGTCCGGCACCGGGCGCGAGATGGGCCGCGCCGGCGTCGAGGAGTTCACCGAGCTCAAGGCGATCCAGCTCTGACGGCGGGCCTGCCGAGCGGCCAGCTGGTCAGCACCCGGGAGCGGTGCGGCTCGTACCAGGCGAGGTCGACCCGGTCCGCCACGCAGGCCACGGGCACGGCGTGGCCGAGCCGGGACCGGGTCGACTCGACCGACACCTCGGCCGAAGTCTGGTCGAGGGTGACGTGCGGGACGATCTCGGGGAACGCGCCGCCGTAGGGCGGAAACTGCGGGAACGCCGCGACGAACCGCTCGGTGAGTGTCCGGAACGGGTCGTCCGGCTCCGGTGCGAGGTAGATGACGCCGTTCGGGAACGTCTCCAGCCGGTGCAGCGTGAACGCGATCGGCGCCGTCGGCGCGACGATGCCCGCCGCCACCTCCAGCGCCTCCGGGTCCGGCGCGGGCAGGAACGGCGCCAGCACGGTGAGGTGCGCGTGCGTGAAGCCGGGGTCAGGCGAGAGGTACGCGGGATCGTAGTGCTCGAACCGGCCCCGGACGAACGGCTCCACGGCCGGCACGGGGATCTGCAGGACGGTGAAGCCCCGCCTATCCGTCGGCCCAGGCGCGCAGCACGTGCGCGGCCGCCTCCTCGGCCGTCCAGCCGTAGCCGTCGGCCCGGCGCCGCAGCCGCTTGCGGTCGCGCTTGGACAGCGGCACGACGAGGTCGGCGTCGTCGTCGACGGCGTGCGCCTTCTTCTTCTGCTTCTTCACCGCCTTGGCGACGGCGGCTTCGTCGACGGCCAGCGAGGAGAGGTGCGGCGCGGCCGAGCGGACGGTGCCGTCGGAGCCGCGGACCAGGGCAGGCCGCGGCGCGGGCAGGGACGAGCTCACAGCGACACCTCGAGATTCGGACCGGGCAACGGCATCTTGCGCCCTCCAGTCACGTGCGGGCCTGGACCGACGGGCCACGAGGACCTCCGGCCCCCGATGTCCCGCCGGTATTGCCCGGCCCTCATCGGGACACCTCGAGATTCGGACCGGGCAACGGCATCTTGCGCCCTCCGGTCACGTGCGGGCCTGGACCGACGGGCCACGAGGACCTCCGGCCCCCGATGTCCCGCCGGTATTGCCCGGCCCTCATCGGGATGCCCCCTTCGAGAACGGGCCGGCGCCGGCCCCGGCCGAGCTCAGCAGCAGCGCGAGGTAGCCGGCGAAGATGCGGCTGACCTCGCGGGCGCCGGGGGACGGCCAGCGTTGGATCGGCACCGCCGCACCCTGGGCCCGGGCGATGGCCGAGCGCTCCGGCACGACGGGGTCGATGACGAGGTCGCGGTAGGCGGCGATCAGCTCGTCGACCCGGAACCGGTGCTCGGCGGCGCCGGCGCGGAACCGGTTGACGACGATGCCGGCCGGCCGCAGCCGCAGGTTGTGCGCGCTGCGGACGGCGTCGACGGCGTCGAGCGCCTGCTGCGCGCCGGCCAGGGCGAACGCCGTGGGCTCGGTGACGATGAGCGCGGTGTCGCTGGCCGCCAGCGCGTTGCGGGTGAGCTCGGCCAGGCTGGGCGGGCAGTCGATCAGCACGAGGTCGGCGTCGCGCAGACCGGCGAGCGCGGAGCGCACGTGGTGCCGGCCGGGCGCGCCGTCGGCCGGATGGTTACGCCGCTCGAGTGCGGGCTCACCGGCCAGGACGCGGACCTCCTTGCCCCAGCCGCTGACCGCGAGGGCGTCGCCGATGGCCACCGGGCGGTCGCCGGTGAGGACGTCGTTGGCGGTGAACTCGACGCCGTCGGGCGCGAGCACTGTGGTGGCGTTGCCCTGCGGATCGAGGTCGACGACGACGCAGCGCACGCTCTGAGCGGCGGCGGCGCCGGCCAGCCCGAGCGTGACGGACGTCTTCCCGACGCCGCCTTTGAGGCTCAGAACGCTGACCACCGGCACTCCGTGAGTCTCCCACGAGTCACGGCCGACGTCTCGGTCCCTGGCCGGGCAGCTCAGCGAAACCGGAAACGAGACGCGGTCGCGATAAGCTCGAAGCATCAACCCGGACCCCGGCGGGTTGCGAGATGTGAACGATGCGAGGAGAGCCGGCCGGTGAGCGACCTCATCGATACGACAGAGATGTACCTCAAGACGATCTTCGAACTCGAAGAGGAAGGCATCGTCCCCCTTCGCGCGCGCATCGCCGAGCGCCTGCACCAGTCTGGTCCCACCGTCAGCCAGACGGTCGCGCGCATGGAGCGCGACGGCCTGCTGCACGTCGACGAGGACCGCCACCTGGAGCTGTCCGAGAAGGGCCGGCTGCTGGCTATGCGGGTCATGCGCAAGCACCGGCTGGTCGAGCGGCTGCTGGTCGACGTCATCGGGCTCGACTGGGAGCTGGTGCACAACGAGGCCTGCCGCTGGGAGCACGTGGTCTCCGAGGCGGTCGAGCGCCGCCTGGTCGACCTCCTCCACGAGCCGGCCGCCGACCCCTACGGCAACCCGATCCCGGGCCTGGCCGAGCTGGGCAGCGCCACGGTCGTCGAGGAGTTCCGGGCCGGCGTCCGGCAGCTGCGTCAGGCCGGCACCACCGACGGCGCCGAGGTCACCGTCCGGCACATCGGCGAGCCGCTGCAGGTCGACGAGAAGCTGCTGGCCAGCCTGCGCGAGGCCGAGATCATCCCCGGCCGTACCGTGCGGGCCACCACGACCGACAACGGCGTCCAGGTGCGCAGCGCCGAGACCGTCGAGCTGTCCGCCGCCGACGCCGCGCACATCTTCGTGAGCGTCCCGTGAGCGCGGCCGAGGTCACGGTCGACGAGCTCGCGGCGCAGTGGAAGAGCGGCGACGCGGCCATCGTCGACGTCCGCGAGCCGGGCGAGTACGTCGAGGCGCACATCCCGGGCGTGCAGCTGATCCCGATGGGCTCGGTCATCGAGCAGATCGACGACCTCCCGCGCGACCGCACGGTGTACGTCGTGTGCGCGGTCGGCGGGCGCAGTGCGCAGGTGGCCGACTACCTCGACGCGCAGGGCTACGACGTCCGCAACGTCGCCGGCGGCACGAACGCATGGGTCCGCGCCGGGCACCCGGTCGAGACCGGCCTGCCGGAGTAACCAGGAGACGATCGAGCAGCGGGCGGCCGTGCGGCCGCCCGCTCTTTCGCTCCTGAGGGGTGGGTCAGAGCCGGCGGACGTGCCGCACCAGCATGGCCGGGGTCTCACGGGCCCCGCGGCCCTGCGGCGCCACGACGCCGGTGATCTCGACGTCGTCGCCCAGCTCGGCGGCGTTGTCGAACGGACCGAGCAGCTCGAACCGCTCGCCGGCGGCGTCGAGCTCGATGAAACCCTCACGCTGGGCGAGCACGAGCTTGCCCCGTCGGGTGACCGCGGTGAGCGGGTCGGCGAAGTCCGTCATGGTGTCGAACTGACTCCTCGTCATGAGCACTGAGTATGGATGGCGGGTTCGGCCGCCGTCCGGGAAATGCCCGGATTGGTCCCGGGTATGCGGGTGAGCTGCCTCTCACGCGTCGTGGAACAGCGCGCTGACCGACTCGCCGTTGTGGATCCGGCGGATCGCCTCGGCCAGCAGCGGGGCCACCGACAGCACCGTCAGCTTGGGGTGCGAGGCGCCGTCGGCGAGCGGGACGGTGTTGGTGCAGACGATCTCCTCGACGTCGGGCTGGTCGCCGAGCCGGCGCAGCGCGTCGCCGGCGAACAGCCCGTGGGTGCAGGCGATGCGGATGGACCGGGCGTCGCGCTCGCGCAGCCGGTCCATCAGCTCGACCAGCGTGCTGCCCTTCGCGATCTCGTCGTCGAGCACGATGATGTCGCGGCCGGCCACCTCGCCGATGATCGCGGTGATGGTCACCTTGTCGTCGGCGAAACGCTGCTTCGCACCGGCCGCGACCGGGACGCCGAGCATGCGCGCGAACGCCGATGCCGGCTTGGCGTTGCCGAGGTCGGGGGAGACGACGATCGTGTTGGAGAGGTCGCGGCCCTGGAAGTGCGCCGCCAGCTCGCGCAGCGCGTGCAGCTGGTCGACCGGCACGCTGAAGAACCCGTGCACCTGCGGCGAGTGCAGCGTCATCGCCAGCACGCGGTTGGCGCCCGCCGTGGTCAGCAGGTCGGCCATCAGCCGGCCGCCGATCGAGATGCGCGGCGCGTCCTTCTTGTCCGACCGCGCGTAGGCATAGTGCGGCATGACGACGGTGATCCGCGCGGCCGACGCGCCCCGGGCGGCGTCGAGCATGAGGAACAGCTCGACCAGGTGCTCCTGGACCGGCGGGACGATCGGCTGGATCAGGAAGACGTCGTGCTCACGGCAGTTCGCCTGCAGCTGCACCTCGAGGCAGTCGTTGGCGAAGCGCTGGATGCGGACGGGGTTGAGGGCGGCGCCCAGCTGTGCGCAGATCTCGGCGGCAAGCTCCGGGTGGGCGCTGCCACTGAACACGGCGATGTCTCGCATGGTCGGTGCCCTCTCTCGCGTCGAGTCGGCGTGGTTCGGGGGCGTGGTCGGCCGGCCGCGGCTGCCGCCGTCGCGAGCATCTCACAGGTGCGGCGCGCGCCCGTCATGCGGAGCGACGATGGCCGCGACGATGTCGCCGAGCTGCTCGACCTGCTCCGGCGTGAGCGGGTCGAACAGGATGCTGCGGACCTCCTCGACGTGTCCTGGCGCGGCTTCGGCCAGCACCGTGAAGCCGTCGTCGGTGAGCGAGGCGAGGGTGGTGCGGCCGTCCGTGTCGTGCTTGCGGCGACGCACCCAGCCGGTCTGTTCCAGCCGCGACACCGCGTGCGACAGGCGGCTCGGCGACGAGGCGACCATGCGGGCCAGCTGCGACATCGTCAGCTCGCGGTTCGGCGCCTCGGAGAGCATGGCGAGGATCATGTAATAGGCATGCGGCATGCCGGCGTCGCGTTGCAACTGCCGGTCCAGCGACGCCCATAACAACTGGTTCGCCAGCAGGTAGGTCCGCCACACCTTCTGTTCGTCGTCAGTCAGCCACCGTGTCACCTTCACGGCGCACAGCATACGATGATGGTTGAGAGTTCAACTTTCCGCCCATGAGGGCGGCAGACGAGAAGGAGGCGCCGTGGAGGTCAAGGAGCTGGGGCACATCGTGCTCTATGTGCGCGACATCGGCCGCTCGGTGGCGTTCTATCGCGACGTGCTCGGCTGGCGGCAGGTGCTGCCCAAGGCCGGCGGCGACGGCGGCCCGCTGCCGATGCCGTTCGCCATGTTCAACGCGCCGTCCGGACGGACCCATCACGAGCTGCTGCTGATCGAGGTGGGCCCGGACGCGGCCGCGCTGCCGGCCGGGCGCCGGGTCGGGCTGTACCACTTCGGGCTGAAGATCGGCACGTCCGACGACGAGCTGCGCGCGGCGCTGCGGACGCTGCGCGAGGCCGGCGCGACGGTGCTCGGCGCGACCGACCACGTCGTCACGCACAGCCTCTACATCGCCGACCCTGACGGCAACGAGATCGAGCTCTATGTCGACGTGCCGGGCATGGACTGGGAGGACGCGGACCTGCTGGCGTCGCCGCCCCGCGCGCTGCAGCTCTGAGCGTCAGGCGGCTCAGAGATCGGCCCGCGCGCTGGACTCGGCCAGGATCTCCAGCAGCGCGGTCGTGGCGGGCGGGTCGGGCGGGTCGCCGTACGTGGCGGCGTAGATCTGGCGGGCGTTGCCGGTCAGCGGCGCGGCGTGAATGCCCGGCGACTGGTGGGCGAGCAGCGCGAGTCCGTTGACGATGGCGACCCCCATGCCGGCGGCCACCAGCGACTGGGTGATGACGGTGTCGTCGCAGAAGAAGGCGAAGCGTGGCGCGAAGCCGGCCCGCTCGCAGGCAGCGACGGTGGCGGCGCGGCAGCGTTCGCAGCCGCCGACCCAGGCGGAGTCGCGGTGGTCCTCGAGGCGCTGGTCGGGCCGGTCGCTGACGAGGTAGATGGGGTCGTCCAGCAGGTGGGTGAGCCGGATGCCGTCCTCCTCCAGCGGGCTGTCGGCGTGCCGGAAGATCAGCGCGAGGTCGACCTGCCCGGCCCGCAGCAGCTTCAGGCCGTCGGACGGATGGGCGTCGACGAGGTTCAGCTCGATGCCCGGGTGCCGCCGGGACAGCTCGGCGGCCGCCTTCGGCACCAGGGTGCTGAGGACCGTCTGGAAGCCGGCCAGCCGGACCCGTCCGGCCCGCAGCCCGACCCGGGCGGCCAGCTCGGCCGAGGCGGCGTCGAGCCGGCCCAGGATCTCGGTCGCGCGTTGCGCCAGCAGCTCGCCCTCGGGGGTGAGCCGGATGCCACGGCCCACGCGCTGGATGAGCTTGGCTCCGGTGGCGGCCTCCAGCCGGGCCAGATGGTGACTGACCGAGGGCTGGGAGTAGTGCAGTTCCTTCGCGGCCTCGGTCACCGACCGGTGCCGGGCGACCGCGTCCAGGACCTTGAGCTGGGTCAGGTTCAGCATCGATCAAGTTTATCGATGAGATCCGGGCAGATTTGGCATTTGACGTCATGAAATGGGGCCACGACGATCGGCTGCATGAGCGACACACCAGCCACGTCTCGCGCCCGCGTCCACAACTTCGCCATCTCCCTCGACGGCTTCGGCACCGGCGCGGATCAGAGCGCCGACGCCCACTTCGGCCACGCCGGAGACCGGCTGCACCGATGGATGTTCGCCACCCGGTGGTGGGACGCCGACGGCGGAAGTGGCGGCGTCGACGACTCGTTCGTCCAGCGGCACGACCCGGGCATCGGCGCCGAGATCATGGGCGCGGGGAAGTGGGGCCACCCCGGCTGGGAGGACGACCCGGACTGGAAGGGCGCCTGGGGTCCCAACCCGCCGTTCCACACCCCGGTCTTCGTCCTCACCCACCACCCGCGCCCGTCGATCGAGATGGAGGGCGGCACGACCTTCCACTTCCTCGACGCCTCGCCGGCCGAGGCGCTCGCGACCGCCCGCGAGGCCGCCGGCGGCCAGGACGTCCGCATCGGGGGCGGCCCCAGCGTGATCCGCGACTTCCTCGCCGCCAGGCTCATCGACCACCTGCACGTCGCGGTGGTCCCGATCCTGCTCGGCCGGGGCGTGCGCCTCTGGGACGGACTGGAGGGCCTCGAGAACGACTACCGGGTCGAGGCCACCTCCGCGCCCAGCGGCGTCACGCACGTGACGTTCACCCGCGCCGGTCGCTGACCGCCTGTGGCGTCTCGGCGCAGGCGTGCGGATCGACGTGCAGAATGGCTCCCACGAGGCGACGAGGAGACGGTGTCATGGGTGAGCTGCACGTCAATATGAACGTCACGCTCGACGGCGTGATCCAGGCCAACGGCGGTCCTAGCGAGCAGGACAAGGACTTCGAGTACGCCGGCTGGGAGCGCCCGTACTGGGACGACGAGTCCGGCGAGCAACTGGACGCCGACGTGCAGGCATCCGACGCGCTGCTGCTGGGTCGCACGACATACGACATCTTCCGCGCCTACTGGCCGGGCCAGCCCAACGAGATCGGCCGGGCCTTCGACCGGGTGCCCAAGTACGTCGCGTCGCGTGGCACGCCGGAGCTGTCCTGGGACGCCAGCACCCAGGTCACCGATGCGGCCGCCGGGGTCCGTGACCTGCGGGAGCGGCATCAGCAGATCCACACGTGGGGCAGTGGGGACCTGCTGCGGACCCTGTTCCGCGAGGGCCTGGTCGACCAGGTGAACCTGTGGATGTATCCGGTGGTGATCGGCCAGGGCAAGCGGCTCTTTCCCGAGGGCACGACGGCCACACGGTTCGAGCCGGCCGAGCCGCCGAGGTCCTTCCCGGGCGGGGCGACGCTGCTGCGCTACCGCCGCCTGGAAGGTCCCCCGGAGGTCGGTTAGTGCCAGTTGCTGATCTGGACGTCGTCCGGCGCCGGCTTGCCGGCGCCGGTCTCGACCAGTTCCTTGAGACTCATCAGGAACGTGCCCCACTTCGTGCTGCAGTGGTACATGAACTCGACCGGCTCCTTCCAGCCCTCCTGGCTGAACAGCACGATCGTGTAGTCGTCCTCCTGCTTCAGCTGGAACCGGACGTGCGTGCCGATCCACTCCTCGGGGCCGGCGACGACCTCCCAGTGGACCAGCTCGCCGGGCACGGTCTTCAGGACCTTCATGTCGAAGCCGTCCTCGCCCTGCGGGCGGTCGAACCGGAACCGGATGACGTCGTCGCCGGCGCTGGTGGTCTTCTCGGTCCACCAGCCCGACAGCCCGTCGATCGTGGTCAGGGCCGTGTAGACGGCGTCGGGCGAGGCGATGACTCCGACGCGGTGCAAGATGTCGACCATCTCGATACCTTCTTCCTGGGTGACGCCCGGATTCCGGGCGCGCTTCAGCGACGCCGCCACGGTCGTGACGGCGGGTGTGGTGCGTAGAGCGGTCAGGCCTGACGGCGGCGCTGGATCTCTTCGGAGATGCGCTTGATGCGGTCGAGCCGGGTGTCCCAGGTGGCGCCGACCGACGTCAGCTGCGCGATCGCTCGGGCCAGCTGGGCCTCGTCGATGTCGTAGCGGCGCTCGCGGCCGGACGGCGTGCCGTGCGCCAGCCCGGCCCGGTCGAGGACGCCGAGGTGCTTGGCCACCGCCTGCCGCGTGACCGGCAGCCGTTCGCTCAGCGTCGTCGCGGTGCCGCCGCCGTCGGCCAGCAGCAGGTCGATGATCCGCCGCCGGGTCGGGTCGCCGACCGCCGACCAGAGCTCGTCGTCGATCGTGCCGGTCACGGCGCCGACACCAGCCGCTCGAGGTAGCTGCTGAGGCGGGGCAGGAAGTAGTCCCAGCCGATGGTGTGGTCGCGGTAGGTCTCCTCGAGCACGGCCGCCTCCCAGCCACGCTCGCGGTAGCCCGTCTCGGTGAACCGCAGCAGCGTGCCCACGCCGGCCGGCACCAGCTCGAACGTCACCAGCAGCGACGTGCCGGGCGCCGGGGCCACGCCGTCGTCGTAGACCCACCGGAACGCGAACCGCCGCGGCGGATCGGCCTCGACGACGGTGATCTCCTGGACCTTGGCGTCCGGTGCGGACGGGTCGCCGAACGTGACAGTGCCAGTGGCGCCGGGCACTGGGACGAGGTCGGCGTCGTCGGGCCACCACTCGCGCAGGTGCTCCGGCCTGCTGACGACTTCGTAGACGATCTCGGGCGCGGCCTCGATGCGGATCTCGCGCTCGATGCTGCCGTACTCCATCGCACTGTCCCGTTCTCTCGCAACGTTTGGTTGCGTATCACTGTAGGACGATTCGCGGCGACGCGCAACCCTTGGTTGCGCTACGACTGGAGTATGAGCGTGGCGCGACGGGCCGGCGCCTCGCCGGGGGCGCCGGCGCGGTTGCCGGACGGCTCGGCCGGTGGCCCGACGGCGAAGCCGAGCGCGCGCAGGAACTCCTGCCCCTGCGGCCAGCTGTCGTGCGCCGACGCCGTGACGGTGTCGAGGCCTGTCTCGCGCGCCTCGGCCAGCAGGACCTTCGCGACGGCGACGCCGAGCCCGCGGCGGCGGTGCGACGGCGCGATGAGGAACAGGCCGACGGCGGCGGCCGTACGGTGCGGGAACCCGAGCACGGCGTCGATCAGCCCGACGATCTTGTCGCCGTCACGGATCGTGAACAGCCGCTTGTCCTCGAACGACGCGCCCTCGGGCAGGGCGTAGAAGAGACTCTGCACGTCACCGGGCCCGGACGGGGTGCCGTTGACGGCCTCGAACCAGTCGTCGCAGGCGGCGAAGAGCTCCAGGAGGCCGGGCTCGTCGTCAGGCTCCAGCTGCTCCCGCACGACGATGGGGCCGAAGTCGGTGGGGACGGTCCAGATCACCGTGTCACCCTAGCCGCGGCCGGGGCGCGTCGCGGAACCACGGCCGGGCTCCAGGCGTCTGATCATCGTGAGGGTGAACCGGGTGTTGACGGCTGCCGCGGCGGCGGCGGTCCTGCTGCTGGCGGGGTGCGGCGACGACGTGCCGGCGACGGGTGGCGACGACCCGACCGAGGAGGTCACGCCGACCGGCGATCCCAGCGGCAGCCCGACGTCGCCCACGGACCCGACCACTCCCACCGGCGACCCCACCGACCTCCCCAGCGATGATCCGTCGGGCCTGCCGACCGACCCGGGCACGACGCCGCCGTCGGACACCCCCGTGCCGCAGCCCACCACCACGCCCGGCTCGCTCCAGCTGTCCGGTTTCCCGACGCCGGGGGTCGAGTCGGGCTGCTGGCTGCTCGACGGCTACCTGCTGATGGGCGGCGACCAGGAGCTGATCTCGTCCGGCCGCGAGGTGCAGATCACCGGCGAGGCGCAGCCGGGCATCCTGACCACCTGCCAGCAGGGCACGCCGTTCCGCGTCGACTCCGTGGTCGCGATCGAGCCATGACCCGGTGACACCGCCGCGACCCCGATGGGACCCCGGGGACGCGAACGGCCGGGGTGGTCCGTCTGGACCACCCCGGCCGTCGGTGTGAGTTCGCCGCGATGTCAGGCGGCGCGCTGCACCTCGATGCGCGTGGGCGAGGTGCCCGCGTAGACGCCGGCGACCGTCACCGTCAGCACACCGGCGTCGTAGCCGGCGCTGACGGCGCTCGGGTCGGCCGCGACCGGCAGCGCCACCGTGCGGCGGAAGCTGCCGTACCGGACCTCACGGACCCGGTGGCCGTTGGCGTTCTCGTCGCGGGTGTCCTTGCGCTCGCCGCGCACGACCAGCCGGCGCCCCTCGACCTCGACGGTGACGTCGTTCTCCGGGTCCAGGCCCGGCAGGTCGAAGCGGGCCACCAGGTCGTCGCCCTCGCGAGCGAGGTCGGCGGCGGGCGCGAAGCCCTTGACGGAGCCGGCCGTGACGGGCGCGTCCCAGAAGCTGCGGAACAGGCGGTCGACGTCGGCGAACGGTGCGAGTGTGGTGCTCATGGCGACTCTCCTTGTCAGTCCAAGTACCTGGGATCACCAGGTCTGACCGCTACAACTTGAGTCGACCACGCTCAATTCCGGCGTTCGCCGTGGGCGATGCGCCGCAGTTCTACGCGGTGGCGCGGTGGCCGAGGTGAACGCTGCGCGCGCTGAGCGAGTACACGTCGTCGCGGTGGCCGAGCCAGGCGTCGTCGGCGGGGTCGAGCAGCCGGTCCCAGGCCGCCGTGTCCGACGGCCGCAGTTCGCCGTCGACGTCGGCGCGGTCGACGCGGTGCCGCAGGCTCAGCAGTACAGAGCGCAGGTCCGCCTCGCACAGCGGCACCGGGCGCTCGAACGTGAACGTCTTGGTGGCGACGTCGACGAGCCCGGCGCGGCGCAGCGCGGTGGGCCAGCCGTATGGCATCGCGACGCTGCCCGGGACGCCGGCGCGCATGCGGGCGAACCAGCGGTCCTCGGCGGCGGCCAGCCGGACCTCGAGGCCGGGGTCGCCGACCCCGACGTCCCACGGCAGGTGCTGCGCGGGCAGGCCGCCCTCGGCCAGCGCCAGCCGGCCGCCGGGTGCCAGCAGCGCCGCCAGCGCGTCGATGGCGGCCTGCTGGTCGGCGAGGTGGTGGATCGACGACGACGCCCAGATGATGTCCGCGCCGCGGACCACCCAGGGCAGTACGGCGAGGTCGGTGTCGAGGTCGGCGCGCAGCAGCCTGATGTGGCCGTCGTCGATGCCGGTCTGGGTGATGCGCCGGCGCGCGGCGTCCAGCACGTCGCCGTCGCCGTCGACCCCGACGACGAACGCGGCCGGCGGCAGTGCGGCACCCAGTGCGACGGCCATGCCCGCCCCGCCGCAGCCGATGTCGACGGCCAGCCGGTCGTGCGGGCGGGCCAGTTCGCGGGCCACCGACGCGTACCACTCCGCGTCGTCGGCGACGGCGGCGCACAGCCGCTCGGCCTCGTCGGCCCAGTTGATGACGATGGCGCTGTGGTCGAGGTTCATCTGTCGGCCCCCCTCGGCGCGGCGTCGTTGCCGGCCTGGACCTCTCGCGGTGGGTCAGCCGCAGCCGCAGGCACCGCCGCAGCAGCCTCCGCCGCCACCCGACGGGGCGGCGCCGGCGCGTCCGGACAGGCCCACGGTGGTGAGCAGCTTCACGGTGTCGTCGTGCCCGGCCGGGCACGGTGCCGCAGCACCCGCGTCGGCCATCGGGCGGACGACGTCGAAGGTCGAGCCGCAAGCGCGGCAGCGGAACTCGTAGGTCGGCACGTCGTCGAGGATACCGGCCGGCGCCTTGGGCGGGAATGTCAGGACGCGTCGGTGTGTTGTTGAGAACGACAATCAGAAGGAGGCTGTCGTGAAGAAGAACATCCACCCCGACTACCGGCCGGTGGTCTACCGCGACGCCGAGGCAGGCCTGGCGTTCCTGACCCGTTCGACCGCTCACACCGAGCAGACCGTCGACTGGGAGGACGGCAACACCTACCCCGTCGTGGACGTCCAGATCTCGTCCGCGAGCCACCCGTTCTACTCGGGCAAGGCGCGGGTCCTGGACTCCGCGGGCCAGGTGGAGAAGTTCCGCCGGCGCTACAGCGCGAGCTCGGCGGCCTGACCCAGCAAGTAGGACCGCTCGACGTCGTTGGCGGTCAAGGCGGCGGCCTCCTCGTAGGAGGCCGCCGCTTCCGCGTTCCGGCCCAGCCGCCGCAGCAGGTCGGCCCGGACCGCGGGCACCCCGTAATACCCGGCCAGCCGCGTGTCGGCGGCCAGCACCGCCACGTCGTCCAGCGTCGCGGCCGGACCGGTGACGTGTGACCGCGCGGCCGCCCGGGCCAGCTCCGTCACCGGCGACGGAGCCGCGACCAGCAGCAGGTCGTAGAGCGCGACGACCTGGGCCCAGTCGGTCGCCTCGTACGACGGCGCCTCCGAGTGCACCGCCGCGATCGCCGCGTGCAGTGCGTACGGCCCGGCCCGTCCCGGCGTGGTCCGCCGCATCGCCCGCGCGGCCAGCTCGCAGCCGGCCTCGATCAGCCCGCGGTCCCAGCGGGACCGGTCCTGCGCCGACAGCAGCACCAGCCCGCC
Source organism: Jiangella alkaliphila (assembly GCF_900105925.1). Taxonomy (NCBI): domain Bacteria; kingdom Bacillati; phylum Actinomycetota; class Actinomycetes; order Jiangellales; family Jiangellaceae; genus Jiangella; species Jiangella alkaliphila. The sequence goes on from NZ_LT629791.1 coordinate 1,934,480, forward strand.
GTCGCCGTCCACCCGCCCCGCACTTCGCGCCGCGGCCAGCCGCACCGTCGCCAGCAGGCCGAGCACCTCAGCCTCGTCCGGCATCAGCTCGGCCAGCACCTCCGCCAGCTCGGTCGCCGTCCGGACCAGCTCCGGCCGGCCGAGCGACGCGCCGCGCGACGCCGTGTGCCCCTCGGTGAGCAGCAACGACACCACCGCCAGCGCGGCGGGCAGCCGGTCCGGCAGCTCGTGCTCCGCCGGCACCCGATACGGGATGCCGGCGGCCTGGATCTTCCTCTTCGCCCGCGTCAGCCGGGCCGCCATCGTCGGCTGCGAGACCAGGAACAGCCGTGCGACGTCCGGCGTCGGCACGCCGCAGACCAGTCGCAACGTCAGCGCGACCCGGGCGGGCAGCGACAGTGCCGCGTGGCAGCAGGTGAAGATCAATCGCAGCCGCTCGTCACCTAGAGGCTCCGGAGCCGCCGCCCCGTCGTCGTCGCCGGGCACGATCAGCAGCGGCAACTTGCGGGCCAGCGTCTGTTCTCGCCGCAAGGCGTCCAGGGCACGGTTGCGTGCGACGGTCGTCAGCCAGGCGGTGGTGTCGTCCGGCACGCCTCGTGCGGGCCAGAGCTCGACGGCCGCGGCGAACGCCTCCTGGACGGCGTCCTCGGCGGCGCCGAGGTCGCGGGTGACGCGCACCACCGTGGCCAGGACCCGGGCCCAGCCACGCCGGTGCGCGTCGGCGACTGCAGCGACCGCGACAGCCATGGGGCCGGCCGCGTCGGTCACCTCCCGATGTCCCACAGCGGCCGGATCTCCGTGCCGCTCCCGGTGGGGCAGTGCCGGGCGATCTCGATGGCGTCGTCGAGGTCGGCGGCCTCGACGATGTAGAAGCCGGCGAGGTTCTCCTTGAGCTCGACATACGGGCCGTCCGTCACCAGCATGTCCTCGCCGGCGCCGGCGGGGCGCAACGTCGTCGCCGTCGCCGCCGCGTCCAGCGCCTCGCCGGAGTACGCGATGCCGCGGCCCTCCAGGTAGGCGACGAACGCGCCGTGCTCGTCGAGCGCCGCGTCGCGCTGCTCCGCCGGTACCGCGTCCCAGTCGGTGTCCTGCTCGAACAACATCAGCATGTACTTCATGACGCCTCGTCCTTCCGTCTCGGTGCTGTCTATCACCCTTGACGAACGAGGCGTCCGGGAATCGACATAGGCTCTGCGGCAACGAGCGGAGGTGCCATGAGCGAGCAGGTCGAGGTCGTCGTCCTGGGGCTCGGCGTCGGGGGCGAGCAGGTCGCCGGGACGCTGGCCGAGGCGGGGTTGAACGTGGTCGGCATCGAGGGCCGGCTGGTGGGCGGCGAGTGCCCCTACTACGCCTGCGTGCCCACGAAGATGATGGTGCGGGCGGCCGGCCTGCTCGCCGAGACCCGCCGCGTCGACGGCATGGCCGGGCACGCCGAGGTCACGCCCGACTGGGGCCCGGTCGCCGCGCGCATCCGCGACGAGGCCACCGACGACTGGAACGACCAGGTCGCCGTCGACCGCTTCACCGGCAAGGGCGGCCACTTCGTCCGCGGCTGGGGGCGGCTGACCGGACCGGGCCGGGTCGAGGTCGACGGGACGGTGTACGAGGCCAGCCGCGGGGTGGTCATCGGTACCGGCTCGGCGCCGTTCGTGCCGTCCATCGACGGCCTCGAGGGCACGCCGTACTGGACCAACCGCGACGCCGTCCAGGTCAAGGAGCTGCCGGCGTCGATGATCGTGCTCGGCGGCGGCCCCGTCGGGCTGGAGCTGACGCAGGCGTTCGCCCGGTTCGGCGTGCGGGTCACCGTCGTCGAGCGGTCCGAGCGGCTGCTCCACCTCGAGGAGCCCGAGTCCGGCGAGCTGGCGGCCCAGGTGCTGTCGGCCGAGGGCATCGACGTCCGCACCGGCACCGGGGCCGATGCGGTGCGGCACGACGGCGAGCGGTTCACCGTCACGCTCGACGACGGCGCCGAGGTGAGCGCCGAGAAGCTGCTGGTGGCGGTCGGCCGGCAGTGCGACCTCGCGGCCCTCGGCGTCGACACCGTGGGGCTCGACGCGTCGGCCGAGTTCGTCGAGGTCGACGACTACCTGCGGGCCGCAGACCGGCTGTGGGCGGTCGGCGACGTCGCGGGGCACGGCGCGTTCACGCACATGGCCACCTACCAGGCTGACATCGTCAGCCGCGACATCCTGGGCCAGGACGGCCCGCCGGCCGACTACCGCTCGCTGCCCCGGGTGACGTTCACCGACCCCGAGATCGGCGGCGTCGGCCTCACCGAGGCGCAGGCGCGCGCGGCCGGGCTCGACGTCCGCACCGGCAGCACGCAGGTGGCGTCCACGTCGCGCGGCTGGATCCACAAGGCCGGCAACGAGGGCTTCATCAAGCTGGTCGCCGACGCCAGCCAGGGCGTCCTGGTGGGCGCCACGTCGGCCGGCCCCACCGGTGGCGAGGTGCTGGGCGCGCTGGCGGTCGCGGTGCACGGCCGGGTGCCGGTCGAGCAGCTGCGGCACATGATCTACGCCTACCCGACGATCTACCGCGGCATTCAGGACGCGCTGCGCGAGATCGACCTCGGCTGACGGGTCCTACGAGAGCCCGTGGAGGGCGGGCAAGACCGGTGGTGAGAGGGGGCCGGAGGCCTCCTCGAGATCACCGGTGCGCGGCGAAGGGAGCGGTGCTGATCGCTGGGGCTTGCCCGACGTCCACACTCAGGACAACCAGCCCATCGGGTCGGTGAAGTTGCCGTTCACCAGCACCTCGAAGTGCAGGTGGCAGCCGGTCGACGACCCCGTGGTGCCGACCCGGCCGATGAGGTCGCCGGCCGCCACGGACTGACCGGGGCTGGAGCTGAACGCCGACAGGTGGTTGTACGTCGTGGTGACGTCAACGCCGTCGACGGTGCCGTGCGAGACCTCGATGCGGTTGCCGTAGGCGCCCTCGTAGCCGGTGGACTCGACCGTGCCCGGGTAGGCCGCGTACACCGGGGTGCCGCAGGCCGCGCCGAAGTCGGTGCCGCTGTGCAGCTTGTACACGCCGGTCAGCGGGTGCACGCGCATGCCGTAGGGCGACGTGATGTTGCCGCTGGACGGGCGCTGGAAGACGCCGTCGCCGCTGGGCGGGGGCGCGTCGGTCTCGCCCTCGTCGCGGTCGCCGCGGTCGGGCTGGTTCTCGGCCGCCTCGCGCTCACGCTCGGCCTCCTCGGCCGCGGCGTGCACCTCGCGCATCTCCTGCAGCTGCTCGCTGGCGGTGGCGGCGGCCGCCGAGGCGTCGTCGAGGGCGGCGGTGGCCTGCTCGGACAGCTCCGAGGCGGTGGACGCGGACTCCTCGGCGGCGGCCACGTGGCCGTCGGCCCGGCTGGCGGCGTCGGTGGCGTTGGCGCGCGACTCGGCCGCCTCGGCGAGGACGCTGTCCTGGACCCGCATCAGCTCGGAGACGCCGGTCGACCGGGCCTCGAACTCGTCGGGGTCGGCGATGCCGAGTTGCATGAGCCCGGTGAGCTCGGAGTTGTTCATGTAGGCGTGCGCCGCCAGTCGGCCCAGCGTCTCGCGGGCGGCCTCGGCCGACGCGGCGGCGTCGGTGCTCTCGCCGCGGGCCCGCTCGGCCCGGGCGGTCGCCTGGTCGGCGGCGGTCCGGGCGTCGGCGGCGGCCTGGCTGGCCTGCTCGGCGCGCTGCTGCGCGGCCGCCTCGGCCTCCTGCGCCTCGGTGAACGCGGCCTGCGCGGACTCGAGGTCGGCCTGAGCCTCCTCGACCGAGGGCACGGTGGAAGCGGCACGGAGATCGGGCGCTGCCGTCGAGGACGTCATTCCCCAGGTGAGACATCCGGCGGTCACGGCTGCGGCCACGATCGGCCCCAGTGATCGTCTCGTCACTCGGGGCCCTTCCTGTCTGCGGTCATCGGCGGCTACTGTAAGCGGGCTTTGCCCGATATACAACCGATGGCTGTAATGGCGGGAGGTCGTCGTGCTCGACGCCGGAGCCGAGTTGGAGGCCTCGCTACGCCCTCTGACCTGGCCCGATGCCGAGCTGGTCGCCGGTGGCGGCAACTACCTACGTACCGCTGGAACCTGGGTCTACACGGCCTCTCGCAGACCGGTCCCGGGCGCCGAGGACGTGACGTTCGGACGCCGCTACGGCGGCACCCCGCGGGCCGCCCGCGACGACGGCGAGTTCATCCTGCTGGACCGCGACTGGGTCGACGGCCCCGACGCGCGCCCGGAGCTGCGCTGGTGCATCCCGCTGGGGACGCTCGACCCCGCGTCGGCGACCGTGGACGTCCCGGTGGACGAGATCCTGGCGCGGTCCGCGGTCGTGGTGGGCCTGTGGGCGCCTGAGCTCGACCCGGCGGCGCTCCTGACGGCGTCGTCGATCGCCCGCCTGCTCGGCGTCACCCGGAGCACCGTCAACGCCTACCACGCCCGCCAGCAGATGCCGCCGCCGGTCGCGACGCTGGGCCAGCGGGTCCCGCTGTGGACCCGGCCGGTCATCGACCACTGGGCCGCCCGCCAGACCCGGCGCCGCCGTCCCCTCGCCCCCTGACGCCCCCGCCCGCCCAAGTTGATCTTGGAGTTGTGCGGCAATTGCGGGGCGAAATGTCCGGGTAGATGGCCGCACAACTCCAAGATCAACTTCGGGGTGGTGGGGTGAGTAGGGCGTCGATGGCGGCGGGGGCGTAGACCTGACCCACCACCAGGGCGGCCATGCCGACGGCGGCCGGGTGGTGGGCCGTGCTCGGCACGATGTCGAGGTCGCCGGTGAGCCGGTCCAGCGCGTCGGCCCGCACGGCCTCGCGCACCTCGTCCACCACCGGGGGTAGCCGACCCAGCGCGCCGCCGAGCACGATGGTCTGCGGGTTCACCAGCGCGACCAGCCCGGCCAGCGTCCGGCCGAGCAGCCGCGCGCCGTCGCGCAGACCGGCCGACCCCGCCAGCCGCACGGCGAGGTCGTCCGACGACGACGGCGTCACGCCGCGGCGCCGCAGTAGCGCGTAGCCCGACGCGTACGCCGCCAGGCACCCCGTCCGCCCGCACCGGCACACCGGCGCACCGGCGTCGGCAGACATCCGGATGTGCCCGACGTCGCCGGCCGCGCCGTCGAACCCGCTCAGCAGCGTGCCGTCCAGCACCAGCCCGGCGCCGATCCCGTGCGCGTACTTCACCGCGAGCAGCGGCGTCGTGCCGGGCCGCTCGGCCGCCTCGCCGAGCGCGTGCGCGCGGGCGTCGTTCTCCAGCAGGACGGGGACCGGCCAGCGCCCGCCGACGAACGCGGCGATCGGGAAGCCGTCCCAGCCGGGCATGACGGTCGCGGGGCGCAGCAGCCCGGTGACCGGCGACACCGGCCCGGGCAGCGCGACGCCGACGCCCACGAGCGTCTCGTCCGCACCCGACGCCAGCAGCGCGGCGCCCGCGTCGCACACCGTCGCCAGCACCCTGCCCGGCGGCCCGGCGACGTCCAGCGGCAGCTCGCGTTCGCGCAGGCTGCGCCCGGTGAGGTCGGTGACGGCGATGCGCCCGGTGTGGTGGTCGAGGTCGAGGACGAGCACGACACGGCCCTGGTCGGCGAACCGGATCAGCGCCGCCGGACGTCCGCCGGTCGGCCCGGCCGGGCCCGCCTCGTGCACCAGTCCGGCGCGGAACAGCGCGTCCAGGCGCTCGAACAGCGTCATCCGCGACAGCCCGGTCTCGGCCAGCAGCTGTCGCCGGGTCCAGTCGGCGCGCGTGCGGATCAGCTGCAGGAGCCACCCGGGCGAGTTGCCGGCCGCCGCCACGGTCACCCCTTACGTCCAGTGATTTGACAAAACTAGGACGATACCGAAACCTGGTCGATGGGGCGACATCCCGGCGACATCGGAGGAGGCGCGGTGCGGGTCCCGGTCAGCGACGTGGGGCTCGGCGACCGCGCGGCCGACGTCCTGCGCGGCAACGACCTCGGTTCCATGACGGCGGCGGCGCCGCGGCTCTACCCGCACATGTGGAGCTGGGACTCCGGGCTGATCGCCGTCGGGCTGGCCCGGCTGTCCGTGCCGCGCGCCATCACCGAGCTGCGCACGCTGCTGCGCGCCCAGTGGTCGACCGGGATGATCCCGCACATCGTGTTCTCCGAGGGCGACGGCTACTTCCCCGGTCCGGAGCGGTGGGGGACGGAGACGGCGGCGGCCGCGCCCGCGGCGGTGCGCACGTCGGGCATCTGCCAGCCGCCGGTGCACGCCCTGGCGGTGCGCCGCATCCTCGACGCCGGCCGCGCCGCCGGCGGCGAGACCCGCGACCAGGCCGAGGCGTCCGTCCGCGACACCTTCGGCTCGTGGCTGGCCTGGCACCGCTGGCTGGCCACCGCGCGCGACCCCGACCGCCGCGGCCTGGTGGAGATCCACCACGGCTGGGAGAGCGGCATGGACAACTCGCCGCGCTGGGACCGGCCATACGCCGCCGTCGTCCCCGGCGACGACCTGCCCGGCTTCGTCCGCACCGACGTCCACCACGTCGGTGACGTGCGCGAACGGCCCACCGACGCCGAGTACGGCCGGTACCTGTGGATCGTCGAGCAGCTGCGCCGGGTCCGCTACGACGACGCCGCCGCGCGCGACGTCGTCGGGTTCCGGGTCGCCGACGTGTTCATGTCCGCGATCCTCGCCGTCGCCAGCGACGAGCTGGCCGGCCTCGGCGACGAGTTCGGCTTCGCCGACGACGCCGCCGAGCTGCGCGAGCTGGCCGCCCGGTTCCGCGCCGGTGTGCTCTCGACGGTGTCGCCGGTGACGGGGCTCGCCCGCGACCTCGACCGCCGGTCCGGGCGCTGGATCGAGACCGAGACGATCGCCGGCTTCGCCCCGCTGTTCTGCGGTGTCGACGACGGATCGCAGCGGGCGCTGTTCTGGGGCGAGCGCTGGTGCGGCCACCCCGCGCTGGCGCACCCGCTGCCGCCGTCGGTGTCGCCGGCCGACCCGGGCATGCGGCCGAGGACGTACTGGCGCGGCCCGGTCTGGCCGATCGTGTCGTGGCTGTTCGGCTGGGCGTTTGAGCGCCAGGGCGACGACGACGGCGCGCGGCGGCTGCGTGCGGCGTCGCTGCGGCAGCTCGCCGCCGGCGACTTCGGCGAGTACTACGAGCCGTTCACCGGCGAGCCGCTGGGCAGCCTGCAGCAGTCCTGGACCGCCGCCGTCACGCTGGACTGGCTGGCCCGCTGACTTAGGGTGTGTCTCCCAAGTCCATGGCCTACTGCGCGACGCCCAGGCGGCGCCTCGCTGCGTTCTCGTCAGTCGCCATAGGCACCGCTATGTCTCCTTCCTCGGCCTTGCGAGGCATCCACCTGGACGCCGCTCGCTACGGCCGAGACCTGGGAGACACACCCTAGTCCTCCGGCAACGCGGCAGCCCGGATGATCTCCTGGTCGATCCGGTTGCCGGCGGCGTCGGCGGCGCCGAACCGGAACGAGACGAACCCGGTGTGGCCGCGCGGCGGGCGGCTCGGCAGGTGCGCCGCGAACATGTCGCCGGAGCGCCGCACCCGCAGCGGCTGCCAGCTCGCGCCGTCGTCGTAGGACACGTCGACGGTGAGGCCGGTGATCCGCGGGTCCGCGCCGGCCAGGTGCCCGACGTCGACGGTGATCTCGTTCGGCCCGTTCCGGTCGCGCGGCCCGGGCAGCCGGTTGCCGAGGTCGGCGCCGAAGTCGTGGTCGAGCGTGAGCAGCGGCACCACGGCGGGCGGCCCGTCGGCGGCCGTCGTGGCGGACACGAACGTCCACGACGTCCGGCTCTGGGTCGACAGCGCCGCCCACGGCGTCCGGTTCTCGATCGAGTAGTCGATGCGGTAGGTCTCCTCGCCGGGCGGCAGCGCGATGGTGCCGGACGGCAGCTGGATGCCGCTCGCCTCGCCGAGCAGCTCGTCGCCGTGCCAGACCTGGAACAGCGCGCTGTAGCCGGCGCCGAAGCCGTCGGCCCACGCCTCGCCGAAGTTGCCGGCGGCGTCGACGTAGCCGGCGGTGGGGATGATCAGCTGGTCGCCGAGGCGGGTCATCGGCTTGCCCCCGTTGAACCCGGGGACCAGCGGCTGGCGCAGCCAGGAGTGCTCGCCGGCGCTCGGGTCGCCGGCCGGCCGCAGCGGGGAGAGCAGCCGCAAGGGGGTGACGAACGGCACGGGCCACTGGCCGCCGTACGCGTCCTGCGGCGTGGCCAGGCCGTGCTGCCAGAGCGTGCCGGGGTCGGCGACGTAGTAGTCGGTGCGGGCCGCGGGCGCCACCGGCACCGGGATCGACATCGTCGCGGAGAATTCGTCGTCGCCGTCGTAGGGCCAGGACATCTCCGAGAGCGACCCGGACAGCTGGACGCCGAGGTCGCGCTCGACGGCGGCCAGGTCGTCGGTGGCGGCCACGTAGCTCAGCTCGGCCGGGATCCGCCCGCGCTCGGTGTGCACCAGGTCGTACACAAACGGGCTCGACGGTGTGCCGGTGGCGGTCGCCGTGACGGCACCAGCGGCCAGCCGGTCCAGCAGCGCCCGGCCCTCCTCGTGCGACAGCCGCACCGTGGGCACGTCCAGCCGGACGACCTCCGGGCCGGTCTCGTCGTTCGAGCCGGGCACGTCGTTGTAGACGGCCACGAGCGCGGCGCCGGCCGCGGCAGCCCGGTTCGCCTGCTCGCCGACCGGGACGGCGTCGGAGCGGCGGACCAGCGCGAGCGCGCCGTCGAGGTCGGCGGCGGCGACGTCAGCGGCCGTCCCCTCACCGGCATCGACGACGGGAAGCGTCAGCTCGCCGTCGAGCATCGGGAACTGCGAGATCACGTCGCTGAACCGGTCGGGCGGGTAGTACGACGGCGCCAGCGCGAGGCCGTCGACGTCCAGGGCGATGTCGGGCGCGGCCAGCCGGAACCGGGACGACGCGCTGAACGAGCCGATCGTGACGTCCTCGGTGGGCTGCAGGAACAGCCGTTCCTCCAGCTGCGCGCCGGGCGCGTTCACCAGGTAGTCCACCGTGGCCGGGCCGTCGGCCGGCGTGCGCACCCAGCTGAAGCCGGCCGCGCCGCCCTGGTTCGCCCGGTCCTCGTGGTCCGGCGTGGCCACCTCGACCTCCACCGCCTCCCGGGCGTCCATGACCAGCTCGGTGTCGCCGGTGATCGTCAGCTCCGGATCGCCCACCAGCGCCGAGTGCAGCGGCGTCGTCGTATAGGGGAGGCCGTCGCTGTCCGCCCAGGCCGGCTTCGTGACCACCCACGTCATGAGGGAGTACGTCCCGGCCGGCACGCGCGCGCACCAGGCCAGCTCCGGCCCGTCCGCACACGGCAGTTCCTGCATCGGCTCGCCGGTCCGGACGTCGACGAGCGGGGAGGCGATCATGCCGGTGGACAGCGGCAGCGTCGGACGGCCGTCCGCGGCGATCGCCGTGACCATGACGTCGAACTGCTCCGCCTCGACGGTGTAGCCGAGCGGCAGCCGCAGCGGGTCCGGCCCGGCGGCGGTCGTCGCCACCAGGTAGCCGGTGTAGTCACCCGGCCGCCCGCCCGCGACGTCGAGCACCACCTCGGCCGTGCCGGTGCCGCCGGACGCGAGTGTGAGCGTCGACGGCGTCACCGTGAGGTCGCCGGCCTCGGCGCCAGGCACCTCCGCGGCGAGGTCGACGGTGACCGGCGCGGCGGTCGTGTTGCGGTACTCGACCGTGCTCCGCAGCGGCTCCACGGGCGCGTCGCCGGGGAACGGCACCAGGCCGAAGCTCAGGTCGCCGCCCGACGCGAGCACCGGGCTGGCCAGGACGCGGCCGACGTCGATGCGGCCGCTGCCCTGGTCGGTCACCGCGAGCCCGTCGGCCGGCACGGCGGTCGACGTCAGCGCCGCCCGCAGCTCCGGCCCGGTCAGCTCCGGCCGGGCCTGGGCCAGCAGCGCGGCCGCACCCGCGGCGTGCGGCGCGGCCATGGACGTGCCGGAGTAGGCGACGTACGGGTCGCCGCCGCCGGCCCGGGCCGCCGCGATGTCCACCCCCGGCGCGGTGACCTCGGGCTTGAGCCGGTGGCCCCCGTACACCGGGCCGCGGCTGGAGAAGTCGGCCAGCCGCTCGTCGCGGTCGACGGCGCCGACGGTGAGCGCCGACGGCGCGTCGCCCGGGCTGCCGATGCAGGCCTCGCAGTAGTTGTTGCCGGCGGCGACGACGAACAACGTGCCGTGCTCGGCGGTGAGCGTCTCGACCGCGCCGGTCAGCAGCGGCGCCTCGTGGCTGCCGGGCCCGAGCCCGAGGCTCATGTTGACCACGCGGGCGCCCTGGCCGGCCGCCCACTCCATGCCGGCGATCGCCCAGGAGACGTAGCCCTCGCCCTCCTGGTTCAGCACCTTGCCGCTCAGCAGCCGCGCGCCCGGCGCCACCCCGCGCCGCGCGCCGTCGGACGCCGCGCCGGTGCCGGCGACGATCGAGGCGATGTGCGTGCCGTGCCCGGCGCCGTCGCCGGCGTCGGGATCCTCGGTGAAGTTGACCGCGGCCGCCACCTGACCGGCGAGGTCGGGGTGGGTGTCGTCGACCCCGGAGTCGAGGACGGCGACGGTCACCCCGGTGCCGTCGACGCCGGCCTCCCAGGCGGCCGGCGCCGAGATCTGGCCGGTACTGCGGTCCAGCCCGGCCTCGGTGCGGGCGTCGAGCCAGACCTTCTCCACGGCGCCAGCGGCTGGGCGGCGAGCGTTGCGGCGTCCGTCGAGGCGCCGGCGAGCGTGAGCACGGCCGCGCCGAAGGCCGCCGGGTCGGCGTCGACCGCGACGGCGTTCACGCTGGCCAGCTGGAGCGTCGCGGTGGCGCCGGGCACCGGCGTGGTGTTCAGCGGGCGCACGGCGTCGTCGGCGTAGTCGAGGATCAGCGGCAGCGTGTCGCCGGCATCCTGCGCGGCCAGGGCGGTGACGTCGAACAAGGCGGGGTCGAGCCGATCGGGCACCAGCGCGGCGACGTCGGCGGGGATCACCTGCGTGACGCCGTCGCGGGAGGTGGCGTGGAACTGCGGAACCACGCCACCCGGCCGCGGCGCGGGGTCGACGGTGATGCCCTCGCGGCCGTCGGCGGTGCGGTCGATGTGGACGCGGTCGCCGGTGACCAGCGTGACCGAGGTGACGTCCGGCTCGGTCCCGAACGCCGCCGCCGATGCCGCGGCCGAGCCGCCGGAGCGGGCCGGCTCCTCGGCGTGCCCGGGCGCCGCGGCCACGAGCGTGGCGATGACCGACCCGCCGATCAGGATCGCGGGGAGACGACGCCTGGATGTGCCGGACCGACCGCTCATGACCGCGGCTCCTTCACTGTCACCAGAGGGGCTGATCGCTCAGTGTCAGAGACGGACGCAGCGGCACGCCAGGCAGTTTCGTGGCGAATGGCCGCCATGGCACCATCTCGCCATGCTGCAGGCCCTCGGAGTGACGGCGCAGGACGAAGAGCTGTATCGGACGCTGCTGCGGTTTCCCCGCAGCACGTTGGAGGACCTCGCCGACGCCGGCGGGCACGCGACCTCCACGGTCCGCCGGTCGGTGCGCCGGCTCGAACAGCTCGGGCTGGTCACCCGGCTGGCCGGGGCACCGGTGCGGTTCGTGCCCGCGCGGCCGGACGTCGCCGTCGACGTCCTCGTGGCGCAGCGGCAGCGGGAGCTCGCGCTCGCCCGTGAGGCCGCGCATGGCCTGCTGCAGGAGATGACGGTGGAGCACGTGCAGGAGTCCGGCGACCTGATCGAGATCGTGCGTGGGCGTCAGGCCGTCGCGCACCGGTTCATGCAGATGGAGCAGACCGTCGCCCATGAGCTGCTTGTGCTCGACCGCCCGCCGTACGCGCAGGCCCTGGACCAGCCGAACGACAGCGAGTACGACCTGCTCGCCCGCGGTGTGCGCTGCCGCGGCATCTACGCGCCGGAGGGACTGGAGCGACGCGGCCGCCTCGACGAGCTGCGCCGGCTGGTCGACGCCGGCGAGGAGGCCCGCACCTCGCCGGTGGTGCCGCTGAAGATGGCGATCGCCGACGCCTCGGTCGCGATCCTGCCGCTGAGCTTCGAGCGCAGCGCCGAGCAGGCCCTCGTCGTGCACGCCTCGACGCTGGTCGACGCGTTGGTGTCGCTGTTCGAGGTGCTCTGGGACCTCGCGCTGCCGATCACCGGGTTCGAGGCGGCGCAGCCGCAGACTGCCGGAGAGGTGGACCCGGCCGTATCGGCGCTGCTGCCGTTGCTGGTGGCCGGGCTCGGCGACCAGGCGATCGCCCGCCAGCTGGGCGTCAGCTCGCGGACCCTGAGCCGGCAGCTGGCGACCCTCATGGAGACGCTCGGCGCGCGGACCCGGTTCCAGGCCGGCGTGCTGGCGGTGGTGCGAGGACTGGCCGGTCCGGATTCCGTATGACACCGCGAATTCCCATGATCGAATGCGCTCGCGGGTTATACGGGAATGTTTTCTAGATCACCACGATCCTCTCGTCCGAGTACTCCATCGGGTGTTCGGACCATATTGCTCCAAGATCCGACATACGTCGCGATGCGTACCTAGTCTGCGAGAGAACCGCAGGTGAACGGGGCGTTCACCACCGGCAGGCCACACGCGAGGGAGCCTGATGAACGAGCCGTCTATGCATGTGCGGACCGAGCCTGTCCGGGACCGATTCGTGGCCGTCCGCCCCGCCACGGTGACGCTTCCGGCGCCGCCGCGGCTCACTCCGGAGGCGTCGCTGCGATTCCCGTCCGCCACGGAGTCCGCCGCCACTCCGGCGGTCCCGGACCGCCGCCGGCTGCCGGCCGGCGACCGCGCCGCGCTGCTCGTCGGCACCGCCGTGCACGACCACGGCGGCTACCCGCTGCTGCCGGTGGCCGCGGCCGGGCTGCGGCAGCTGCGGCAGGTCCTGGAGCGTGCCGACGTGGGCATGGTCGACACGTGCCAGGTGGTCGCCGACGGCAGCCGCGGCGAGATCATGCGGGCGGTCGAGACGTTCCTCGAGGAGCGCGCGCTGGCCGACACCGTGCTGGTCTACCTCACCGGGTACGCGCAGGTGTCGGGCACCGACGGACGGCTCTATCTCGCCGCCGCCGACACCGACCCCGCCGACCTCGAGCGCACCGCCGTCCCGGCCGACTTCCTGCGCGACCAGCTGCAGGAGTGCCGGGCGGCCAGCAAGGTCGTGCTGCTCGACGCCTGCCTGCCCGGCCCCGAGACGGACCGGTTCGCCGTCCAGCGCCGCCAGGTCATGCTGGAGCCGGCCGGCGTCTACGTCATCTCCGCCTCGCCGGCCCCGCAGCCCGCGGCGGCCATGGCCGAGCCGGTGCCGCAGCTGGGCACGTCCCGGTTCACCGGCGAGATCGTCGAGGGGCTGCGCACCGGCCGGGTGAAGGACGGCCTGGGGCCGTGGGTCACCGCCGACGACCTCGCCACCTACCTGATCACCAAGTTCAGCGCGCAGGGCGTGCCCGCCGAACAGCTGCCGGCCACGTCGACGCTCGCCGTCACCGGCAACCACGTCATCGCGCGGTCGGCCGTGCGGGCGCTCAGCCTGCTCGACGGCGACGCCGGGCGCGACGTCCGCGGCACCTCCGCGGGGGGCAGCATCGTTGCCGTCCCGCCTGCGGGCGGCGCGGACGCGGCCGGCGGCGCCGGCTCGGCGGGCGGCGACCACGGCGACCAAGTGGCCGACCCGGGCTGGCGCGAGGTCATCGCCTACTACCGCGCCTGCCTGGCCGAGGCCCCGTCGCCGGAGGCGCTGCCGGTGCGCGGCGCGGAGTCCGTCGACTGGTTCCCGCTGGCCGACGGCGCCGAGCTGCTGCTCAGCGGCGCCGAGGCGACCACCCGTGCGCCCGTCGGCGTCGACACGTTCGACTGGAAGGAGCGCGACGTCTGGTACGGGTACCCGGTCGTCACGCTGGCCGGCGCCGGCCGCCGGAACTCCGGCGATGCGCTGGCACCGTCCACCGTCGCGCCGCTGCTGGTCCGCCGCGCCGAGGTCACCGTCGACGCCCGCGGCGCGGCCGTGCTGCGCCCCGTCGGGCCGGTACTGCCGCACGCCGGCATCCTGCAGGCCTGCCTCGACGACCAGGAGGCGGCCAGCGTGCTGGCGACCTGGCGGCAGAGCTGGAAGCCGGGCGACCGCGACCAGTTGCTGGTGGCGATCCGGCAGCTGCTGAAGCGGCTCGGACTCGACGAGCTCGGCCGGCTGGACCCCGCGGCGCTGGGCGCCGTCGACCAGAAGACCGCCAACCGCACCGGCGTCCACAACACCGCCTGCGTGCTGTACGTCGAGTCCGGCCGGGCCGCCCAGCAGGCCGTCGCCGCGGAGCTGGCCGAGCTGGGCGAGCGGCTGACCGACGTGGCCGGCACCGCCCTGGAGTTCCTGGGCAAGCCGGTCGGGCTGCGGACGACGACGCGCAGCACTGCGGCGCCGGTGCTGCCCGCGGAGCTGAACGAGAGCCAGCGGACGGCGCTGACGGCGGCCATGTCGCGGCCGCTCACCGTCGTCACGGCGCCGCCTGGGACCGGCAAGGACGAGCTCATCGTCGACGTCGTCGCCACCGCGGTCGCCGCCGGCCAGAAGGTGCTGGTCGCCTCCGCCGACGACGCCGCACTGCAGCGGCTGGCCGACCGGTGCGGCACGCTCACCACCGGCCTGCTGATCAAGACCGGCGACGCGCAGAGCCGGGCCGAGGAGAAGCAGGTCATCCGCGAGCTGCTCCGCTCGGCGCGGGGCGAGTCGCGCGGCCGCACCCGCGGCACCGTCGCCGCCGAGCTGGCTTCCGTCCAGGCACAGGTCCAGGCCTGGCGCGTCCGGCTGGCCGAGCGGAACGACCTCGAGACGCTGCTGCGCAAGACCACCGCCGCCCGGGCCGCCGCGGCCGAGCGGCTGGGCGCGCCGGTCGAGGTGCTGGCCGCCGCCTGGCGCGGCGACGACACCGGCCTGAGCGACTGGATCGAGCGGGCGCGGACGCTCACGGAGACACACCTGATGGGCGGGCTGCGCCGGCGCAACCTGGTGCTCGCGTTCGTGCGCGCCATCGCCGACGCCGGCGCCGACTCCGATGTCGCCCGCGAGCCGCTGCTCGACCCCGTCGCCTACGACTCGCTGCTGCTGTTCGCGCGGGCCGAGGAAGGGCTGCGCGAGGACCGCCGCGAGGTGCTCGCCATCAGCGACGACGCCCTCGACCTCGAGGGCCGCGAGCTGTCCGGCCGGGTGGCCGAACTGTCCGCCGAGCTGCTCACCGTCGCCGTCGCCGAGCAGGCCGGCACCGCGATCGAACGCCTCGAGGCGCGCCGCATCGCGCTGGAGCCGGGCGGGCGGAATCGGCAGAGCAGCCACCGCGAGTTGCTCAGCCACCTCGGCGGCTGGGCGGTCACGCCGCACGACGCCGGACAGCTGGCCCTCGAGCCCGGCATGTTCGACCTCGTCGTCATCGACGACGCGCACCACTGCCCGGTGTCCGCCGCGCTGCCGCTGCTGTTCCGTGCCCGCCGCGCGCTGGTCGTCGGCGACCCGCGGCAGGGGCTGCGCGCGCCCGCCCTCAGCGACCACCGGCTGCGCCGCGCCCGCCGCGGCGCCGGGCTCAGCGCCGGCTTCCTGTCCGAGCGGCGGCTGTCCTTCCGCGGCGACTCCGTCTTCGACGCCGCGCTGCCCAACGTCGAGGAGCCGCTGCTGCTCGACGAGCACGACGGCGCGCACCCCGGCATCGCCCGCATCGTCGACGAGCACTTCTACGAGGGCAGGCTGACGGTCGTCACCGACGTCGGCGCGCTGCCGCGGGCCCACGACGCCGAGACCGGCGACGCGACGCTGCTGCTCTGGGAGGACGTCACCGGCACGCCCGAACGCGGCGCCAACGGCGGGTCGTGGCGCAACCAGGCCGAGATCGACCGCGTCGTGTGGGCGGTCAAGGAACTGCGCGAACAGCTCCCCGAGGATGCCACGATCGCCGTCGCCACCCCCTTCCGGGCCCAGGCCGAGGAGCTGCGGTCGCTGTTCCGGTTCGAGCCGGTGCCGGTGGCCTGCGTGGCCGACGGCGACCAGGTCGACTGCGACGCCGTCGTGCTGTCGCTGGTGGCCGGCGAGGAGATGCCGGAGCAGACGGTCCGCTGGGCGCAGGGCCAGACGGCACTGTGGAGCGGCGCGCTCGGGCGCACCCGGGCGCACGTCGTCACCGTCGGGCAGCACGGGTTCTGGACGCGGCAGGCGGGGCTGCCGGCGCTGCTGGCCCGCATGTCCGCCGTCCGCTCCTTCCACGTCCGGCCCAACCCGCCGGCGCCGCTGGAGTCCGCCGTCTTCACCGACCCGCTGGTCGAGCTGCTCTGCACGCGGCTCGCGGCGGCCGGGCACACCGAGGTCGAGCCCAACGCCGTCGTCGACGGCTACCGGGTCGACCTGCTCGTGCGGAAGCCGTCGGGCAGCACCGCCGTGCTGCTGGACCGCGGCTGGCCGGGCGAGGACGCCGACCGGCACCTGCGGCTGTTGCTGCGCCGGCGCCGGCTGCTGACCGGGCTGGTGCCCGAGTCGGGGCTGCCGCCAGTGACGCGGGTCCTGCGGGTGCCGACGTGGCAGGTGCGGTCCGGCGAGCCGATCGGCGGTCTGCTCGACTGACCGTTTGCGGGAGGTTTGTCTACAAGTCATCCCCGGTGGGAAAGCTCGACGTCACGTGCGTCGTGACGTCGAAGGGACCCCACCATGCGCATCCTCCGCACCGCTGTACCCGCCGCTCTGGCAGTCTTGGGCCTGATGGCCGGGACCGCTCAGCCCGCTTCGTCGGCCGATCCGTCGCCCCGCGACCGGCCGCTCACCGTCATGAGCTTCAACATCCACCACGGCGTCGGCACCGACAACCTGCTGAACCTGCAGCGGGTCGCCGACGTCATCAAGACCGAGGGCATCGACGTCGTCGGACTGCAGGAGGTCGACCGGCACTGGGGCGATCGCAGCGACTTCGTCGACCAGGCCGAATGGCTCGCCGACGAGCTGGACATGCACGTCGTCTACGGCGCCAACCTCGACCTCGACCCGGCGCAGCCGGGGGAGCCGCGCCGTCAGTACGGCACCGCCATCCTCAGCGAGCGGCCGATCCGCGAGTGGGACAACACCTTCCTGCCCAAGTACGAAGGGCATGAGCAGCGTGGTCTGCTGCGTGCCCGCATCAACGTGCGTGGCGTCTGGGTCACCGTCTACAACACGCACCTGCAGCACAACGACGCCAACGAGCGGCTCGAGCAGGTCGCGGCCATCGAGGAACTGATGGGCCGGCCGGACGAGTCGGTCGTGCTGCTCGGCGACCTCAATGCCGTCCCGTCGTCGCCGGAGATCCGCGAACTGGTCGACGACCTCGTCGACACCTGGGAGGCGGCCGGCGTCGGCGACGGCAACACCTATCCGGCCGAGGACCCGAACGCCCGCATCGACTACGTCCTCACGTCCGGCGACGTCATCGCCCGCACCGCCGCGGTGGTGTCGACGGACGCATCCGACCACCTGCCGGTGAAGGCCGAGGTGCTGCTGCCCGGTTCGCGTGTTGGCCTGGGAAGTTGAGGAGTAGGGCAAGTTTCTGAGGCGCCGATCCGCCGGTTCGGGCAACCGCGCCGGCGGATTCGGGCAAGTGCGTGAAGATGCGGAACTGCGTATCGTGACGGTATGACTCGAAGGTCAGAACACGATCGAGCAAAGGAGGTTCCGATGACGACGGTCACGGTGCCCAACGAGCTCCTGACCATCGAGGACTGGGATGCACTGGAGGAGACCGACACCAACCGGTACTGGGAGCTCGTCGACGGGACGATCGTCATGAACGCGTTCCCGTCGGCCGGACATCAGCTCGTAGCGCATCGACTTGCCACCCGATTGGACGTGCAGCTACCCGACGGCCTGGTCGCCCTTCAGCACATCGGCGTGACCATCGAGGCGCAGTTCCCGCCGACGGAGCGTGGCCCGGACGTCGTCGTGTTCCCGCGGGCGCGGGCGCACCTGGATGTGCCGCGAATCGACCCGGTGGACGTGCGGCTGGTCGTCGAGGTCGTCTCGCCCGGATCGCGGCGCACCGACCGGATCGCGAAGGTCGCCGACTATCAGTACGCCGGCATTCCGGGATACTGGATCATCGACCCCGCGGCTGATGACGACAGCCGGTTCGTGGCCTACGAGCTGGTCGGCGGTGCCTACAAGGAGGTCGCGCGCGGCTCGGGCGTCATCACGCTCGAGCGGCCGTTCCCGGTGACCATCGACGTCGATGCGTTGCTGACGTTCGACTGACGACGCGATGCGCGCGTGGCGGGTGACGTCGCCCGGGCCGATGGAGAGTCGGCCGCTGACGCTCGTCGACGAGCCGATCCCCGGTCCCGGCCCCGGGGAGCTGCTGGTCCGGGTCCTGGCCTGCGGCGTCTGCCGCACCGACCTGCACGTCGCCGAGGGCGACCTGCCGGCGCACCGCCCGCACGTCGTGCCCGGCCACGAGGTGGTCGGCGAGGTCGTGACGGTGCGCGACGACGGCGCCGGGTTCGCGCCGGGCGACCGCGTCGGCATCGCGTGGCTGCGCGGCACCGACGGCACCTGCGCGTACTGCCGCCGGGGTGCCGAGAACCTGTGCCCGGCCTCGGTCTACACCGGCTGGGACGCCGACGGCGGGTACGCCGAGTACGCGACCGTCCCGGCCGCCTACGCGCTCCCGCTGCCGTCCGGCTACGACGACATCGAGCTGGCGCCGCTGCTGTGCGCCGGCATCATCGGCTACCGTGCGCTGCTCCGCGCCGAGCTCCCGCCCGGCGGCAGGCTGGGGATCTACGGGTTCGGCGCCAGCGCCCACCTCGCCGCCCAGGTCGCGCTGGCGCAGGGCGCCACGGTGCACGTCCTCACCCGCAGCCCGGCGGCGCAACGGCTGGCGCTCGAGCTGGGCGCGGCCTCGGCCGGTGCCGCCGCCGACCCGCCGCCCGAGTCGCTCGACGCCGCGATCCTGTTCGCGCCGGTGGGCGACCTCGTGCCGCCGGCGCTGGCCGCGCTGGACCGCGGGGGCACGCTCGCCGTCGCCGGCATCCATCTCAGCGACGTACCGCCGCTGGACTACCAGCGGCACCTGTTCCAGGAGCGGCAGCTGCGCAGCGTCACCGCCAACACCCGCGAAGACGCGCGGGCGTTCCTCCGCTTCGCCGGCGAGCACCGGCTGCGGGTCACCACGACGCCGTATCCGCTGGGCCGCGCCGACCGCGCCCTGAGCGACCTCGCCGCCGACGCCGTCACCGGCGCGGCGGTACTCGTCCCCGACCTCGGTTGAGCACCCGCCGCCGCACGACGTCGCGGAACCACGGCGTGTCCGGCAGCCGCGCCAGCAGCGGCCCGCACACGACCGTCAGCAGCACGTACGTCGTCACCAGCGGCGCCAGCGTCGGCTCGACGCCGGCACCCACCGCCAGCCCGGCGATCACGACGGAGAACTCGCCGCGCGGCACCAGCGCCAGCCCGGCCCGCCACCGTCCCGGCTCCGCGATGCCGGCCCGCCGCGCCGCGAGCCAGCCGGTGAGCACCTTTGTCGCCATCGTGACGACCGCCAGCGCGAGCGCCGGCAGCAGCACCGGGCCGATGTCGGCTGGGTCGGTGGTCAGCCCGAAGAAGATGAAGAACACCGCCGCGAACACGTCCCGCAGCGGCGTCAGCAGTTCGGACGCGTGCTCGGCCACCGGGCCGGAGATCGCGATGCCGACCAGGAACGCCCCGACGGCGGCGGACACGTTCACCCGCTCGGCCAGCCCGGCGACCAGCATGGTCAGCCCGAGCACGCCCAGCAGCAGCGCCTCGCGCTGCCGCGGCGAGAACAGCATCGAGATCGCGCCGCCGTGCCGCAGCGCCAGATAGAGGATCGCCAGCGCCGCGGCGACCGCGATCGCCATCGTCCGGGCGCCCTCGGCCAGCCCGGCGCCGACGACCAGCGCGGACAGCACCGGCAGGTAGAACGCCATCGCCAGGTCCTCGATGACCAGGATCGACAGCACCACCGGGGTCTCCCGGTTGTTCAGCCGGCCGAGGTCGCGCAGCACCTTCGCGACGACCCCCGACGACGACACCCAGGTCACCCCCGCCAGCGCGACCGCGGCCACCGGGCCCCAGCCGAGCAGCAGCGCGAACGCCGCGCCGGGCAGCGCGTTGAGCAGCGCGTCGAACAGCCCGGCCAACGCGGAGCGGCGGATGCTGCCGACCAGCTCGCCGGCAGAGTACTCCAGCCCCAGCATGACCAGCAGCAGGATGACGCCGACCTCGGAGCCGACCTCGAAGAACTCCTCGCTGGCCGACAGCGGCAGCAGCCCGCCGTGCCCGAACGCCAGCCCGGCCAGCAGGTACAGCGGGATCGGCGACACCCCGGCGCGACCGGCCAGGCGGCCCAGCAGCCCCATGCCCAGCAGCAACGCGCCGATCTCGATCAGCAGCGTCGTGGTGTCGGGCATCGGGCCGCGACGCTCAGCGCGCGCCGTCGGCGATGAGACGCGTCAGGGTGTCGAGGCCTTCGCGGGTGCCGACCGCGACCAGCAGGTCGCCGGCTCGCAGCGGCGCTTCCGGCCCGGGCGACGGGAGGACGCCGCCGTCGCGGAGCAGCGCGACGATGGACGCGCCGGTGCGGGTGCGCGCCCGGGTGTCGCCGAGCCGGCGGCCCGCGAACGGCGACCCGGCGGTGACGGCGATCTGCTCGGTGTAGAGCCCGGCGGCGTGGTCG
The DNA here is from genome assembly GCF_900105925.1 of Jiangella alkaliphila. Lineage (NCBI taxonomy): Bacteria > Bacillati > Actinomycetota > Actinomycetes > Jiangellales > Jiangellaceae > Jiangella > Jiangella alkaliphila. The sequence goes on from NZ_LT629791.1 coordinate 1,955,109, forward strand.
CGCAGCGCCGCGAGCTGGCCGAGCATGACCGACGCGCCGAGCAGCTCGGCCAGCGCCTCGGCCTCGTCGTCGGTGAGCGTGATCGGGTCGCGGCAGGAGTCGGGATCGTCGACGTCGAACACGGCCAGCGTGCGCTCGCCGGAACGTTGCGTCAGGACGCTGACCCGGCGGCCGGACCCCGTCAGCACGTCGTGCCGCACCCCGATGCCCGGCAGGTCGACCTGCTCGATGCGCACTGCCACGCTTTCGACACTACCTCCGGTGCGGCGCCGGCTCAGCGGGCGTCCAGTGCCTTCAGCATCCGCTGCAGCGCGACCTGCCGATACGAGCCGTCCAGCAGCTCGCCGACCTCCGCCCAGTCGACGTCGGAGGCGGTGAAGTCGAGGGCCAGCCAGCCGCTGGGGCCGTAGTAGGCGGGCACGTAGAAGCGCGGGTCCTGCAGCAATGCCGGGCGGTCCGCCGGGTCGGGCTTGAAGATCACCGCGAACGGGTGGGCGTCGTTGCCCTCGAAGACGGCGAACATCTTCTTCCCCGCCCGGAACGTCGGCCGGCCCCACGCCTCGACCTCGGCCGCCTCGGGGAAACGCAGGCAGGCGGCGCGCAGCTCGGCCAGGTACGGGTCTTCGTCGCTGTACATCCGCGGGTGCGCCACGCGCCCACGGTAGCGGCCGCCGGGGTCAGGCGAGGATCGGCGCGCGCCGGACGATCGGGGTCCGCCGCCAGAGACCGCTCAGGCTCAGGTGGTCGCCGGCGCCGCCCAGTGCGAGGCCGACCAGCAGCAGCGCGTAGATCAGGTGCTCGTCCATGAACGGGTTGTTCTCCTGCGGCAGGCTCGACGCCCAGAGGAGCAGCAACAGCGGCACACCGGTCAGCGCCGCGACCCGCAGGCCGATGCCGAGGATCAGCGCCAGCCCGAGGCCGAGCTGGCCGATCATGAACAGCCAGTCCGCCCAGGCGGCGCCGCTCAGCGACTGGAACAGCCCGCCGAACGGGCCGTCGACGCCGCTCAGGTAGCCGGCGGTGGGGCTGCCGCCGTTGATCCAGGCGCGCTCGGACGGGGTGGAGAAGCCGAGGCCGAACGCCTTGTCGAGGAACGTCCAGAGGAAGATCCAGCCGAGGGCTATGCGGGTCAGGGCGAGGACGGTGCGGGCCGGGGTGTCGGGGGTCATCGCGGTCCTTTCGTCATAGGGAGACTGCCGTGACTTACGGCGTGGCGGCCTCCGGGGATTGCCTGGCACGGAAATGTCATCCAGCGGCCGGACCGTGGTCGCGCCGCGGTCATCCGGCTGTCGCCACCGCGTCCGAATCCTTCAAGACGACGGTGTGACCTGCGCCTTAACGTAGTCCGCATGACACAGCCACGTTTCAACGCCATCGGATTCGCGGTTGCCGACCTGGGCCGCTCGCTGGAGTTCTACCGCGCCCTCGGCCTCGCCGTGCCCGACGGGGCGGAGTCCGGCCCGCATGCCGAGATCCCGCTCGCGCCTGGGGTGAAGCTGCTGCTCGACACGCACGAGAGCATTGCCGCGTTCGACCCGGGCTTCACACCGGAGCCGGGCGGCCACGGCAGCCTCGCCTTCGAGTGCGCCGACCCGGCCGGCGTCGACGCCGCCTACGGGCGGATGATCGCGGCCGGCGCGAAGAGCCACCTCGCTCCGTGGGACGCCTTCTGGGGCCAGCGCTACGCCGTCGTGCACGACCCGGACGGCAACGGCGTCGACTTCTATGCCGCGCTGCCAGGAGCCTAGTTTCCTTCCCTTGCGGGACGATCGGACGCCGGTGACCTCGCGGTCGGCGTGGGTCAGGCAACCAGGGTCGTGATCGTGACGCCGGTCAGCGAGCGCGCCTCGCGCGACAGGTGCGCCTGATCGGCGTACCCGGCCGCGTACGCGGCGTCGGCCGCCGGCGTGCCGGACCGGCCCAGCTCGAGCGCGCGGTTCAGCCGCAGGATGCGGGCCAGCGTCTTGGGCCCGTAGCCGAACGCGTCGAGGCTGCGCCGGTGCAGTTGCCGCGCGCTCAGGCCCACCTCGCGGGCGACGGCGCCGACCGCGGCGCCCTGGCCCAGCCGCGACGCCACCCGCTCGACGACGGGGTCGGCCGGCGGCGCGTCGCCGAGCCGGCGCTCGGCGATGGCTTCGAGCAGCGCGCCAGGGTCGGGCGCCTCGGCCAGCCGTTCGCTCAGCCGGCGGACCTCGGCGCCCGGCCACAGCGTGTCGAGCCGGACCCGCTGGTCGCGCAGCTCGTGCGCGGGCAGGCCGAGGACGCGCGGGCCGACCCCGGCGGCGAGCCGGAGCCCGACGAACGGGGTGCCCGGCCGCCACGACGCAAGGTGCGCCACGGTGTCGGGGCCGGCGACCGTCAGTCGTCCATGGGCCCACAGCAGGTCGAGGCAGCCGTCGGGCAGCACGCGGTGCTCTTCGGCCGACGTCACGGTCGACGACCAGACCACCGCGTGCGCGATGGTGGACGGTCGCTCGCGGTACATACCTCCACTGTGCCACCCGGCACCGACAGCTTCCCGCCGTCCGGACGTCCGCCCGGCCGAGACGGGCGCCGTCCTCGCGCGGCGCCGGGTCCACCCGGTACGGACCGGTCTCGCCGCGTCAGCCGAAGCGGGCGCGGTATTCGCGCGGCGTCATCACCTTGAGCTCGCGGAAGCGCCGGTTGAAGTTCGACAGGTTGCCGAACCCGCAGGACGCGGCGATGTCCGCGACCGCGCGGTCGCTCTCGGCGAGCAGCCGGCACGCGGCGCCGACGCGCAGTTCGGTGAGGTACGCGGTGAACGTGCGGCCGGTGACGCGGCGGAAGAACCGGCTGAAGGCCGCCGGCGACAGGTGCGCGACCTCGGCGACGTCGCCGAGGACGATCGGCTCGGCATACCGGGCGTGCAGGAACCCGAACACGTCGTCCATCCGGCGGCGGCTGTTCGGCCGGTCCGGCGAGCGGTGGTGCGGACTGGCCAGCGCCCGCCCAGGCCCGCCGTCGGCCAGCCGGACCAGCACGTCCAGCAGGCCGAGCGTGCCGTCGGCGCCGCCCCGGCCGGTGAGCTCGACGAGCCGCCGGATCATCGGTTCCGGGGCCGGCAGCTCCAGCCCTCGCCCGGCGGCGGCCAGCAACCCGCCGACCGCCCCGAACTCCGGCACGTCGAACAGTCCCGGGCCGAGGAAGTCGGGCCGGAAGTGGATCACGACCGCCTCGTGGCGTCCGGGTGCGGCGGACACGAACGCGTGCGGCACGCCGGCGCCGAGCAGCGTCAGCTGGCCGGGATCGTACGGCTCGATGCTGTCGCCCGCGTACCGCGTCCCGGTGCCCGCGGTGATCAGCGTCAGCTCGACCTCCGGGTGGAAGTGCCAGCTGAACCCGAACGCGGAGCTGCGGAAGAGGTGCCGCTTCCAGGACAGGCCGCCCGTGGTGCCGACGTGCTCCAGGGCCGGGCGCATGGCTCGACGATACGGTGCGCGCGCCTGGTGCCGGCCGGGCCGCTCGGATCGGTCGCGAGAGTACCGGAATGGGTCATCGGCGGCGTGGTGTGCGCCGCGGTCCGGCCAGCAGCATGGACGTGGGTGCCCACCCCGAGACCGTTCTTCCCTGGAGGACCGCATGACCACCACGTCGGCCGCTCTCGACACCCCCTACGACCTCGCGCCGGACCGGGTCGCCGCGTGCGAACGGGACGGTTTCGTCCACCTGCCCGGCGTGCTCGACCCGGACGTCGTTCGGCGGTACGAGCCGGAGATCACCGAGCAGGTGATCGAGCTGAACACCATGCACCTGCCGATGGCGGAGCGCTCGACGTACAACAAGGCGTTCCTGCAGGTCGGCAACCTGTGGAAGCACAGCGACCAGGTGCGTGAGCTGGTGTTCTCGCGCCGGCTGGCCCGGCTGGCCGCCGACCTCCTCGGCGTCGAGGGCGTGCGGCTCTACCACGACCAGGCCCTGTACAAGGAGCCCGGCGGGGGCATCACCCCGTGGCACGCCGACCAGTACTACTGGCCGTTGTCGAGCGACCGGTGCGGCACGATCTGGCTGCCGCTGCAGGAGACGCCGCTGGAGATGGGTCCGCTGTCGTTCGCCGTCGGCAGCCACCGCTTCGAGTACGGCCGCGACCTGCCGATCAGCGACGAGTCCGAGGCGGCGATGCAGGTGGCGCTGGCCGAGCGGGACCTGCCGGTGTACAACGAGCCGTTCGCCCTGGGCGACGCCAGCTTCCACCTCGGCTGGACCTTCCACCACGCCGGCCCCAACGTCGCCGCCGACCCCCGCCGCGTCATGACGATCATCTACATCGACGCCGACATGCTGGCGGCCGAGCCGGTCAACCACCACCAGGAGGGCAACCTCGCGGCGACGCTGCCGGGGATCGCGCCGGGCGAGGTGGCGGCCAGCCCGCAGAACCCGGTGCTGTACCGGCGCTGAGGCGGCGGGCCCGGCCCTGGCCTCAGGACATCAGTGCGTTCACCTCGCCGTAGTCGAGCCCTCCCTCCAACGACGTGTACGTGCCGTCCTCGAGCAGCTCACGCGCCGCCCGCCGGGCGACGGCGTAGGCAGCGGCGGCGACGGACGAGCCGAGGCTGATGCGGGCGACTCCTGCCGCGGCCAGCTCGCCGACCGGCGGTGCGCCGGCGCCGGCCAGGACGTTGAGCGGGCCGTCGATCTCGGCGGCCAGTCGCGTCACGGTGGGGAGGTCGACGACGCCGGGGACGAAGACGCCGGAGGCGCCGGCCTCGAGGTACGTCCGCGCCCGCGCGACCGTGTCGGCGAACCGGCTGCTGGGGTCGCCCACGGACCGCAGGTATGTGTCGATGCGGGCGTTGAGGAAGAACGACGCGCCCGCGGCGGCCCGGGCGGCGGCCAGCCGCTCGGCCTGCTCGCCGGGGTCGCGCAGCGCGCTGGGGTCGTCGGGGTGGACGTCCTCGATGTTCACTCCGACGGCCCCCGCGGCCAGCACACCGTCGATGGTGGCGCCGACGTCGTCGGGCGTGGCGCCGAACCCGCTCTCGACGTCGGCGCTGACGGGGACGTCGACCGCGGCGACGACGCGGCGGGTGAGGGCCAGCACGCTGTCGCGGTCGATGTGGTCGCCGTCGGCCGCGCCCAGCACCCACGCCACGCCGGCGCTGGTGGTGGCCACCGCGGCCGCGCCGGCGTCCTCCGCCAGCCGGGCGCTGAGGGGGTCCCAGGCGTTCGGCAGCAGCAGCGGCGTGCCCGGCCGATGCAGCGCACCGAACCGCGAGGCGGTGTCGTCAAGAGTCGTCATGCCCGCAGTGAACCAGCCGGGTCCGACAACGTCTCGCGGGTTTCCGCCGTCAACGACCGACGCCGGCCGCGCGCTGCCGCTCCAGCGCGGCCTGCAGCCGGGCGGTGTCCTCCAACACGTAGTCATCGACCATGCGGCCCCACCGGATCCGGACCCACTGCACGCCCTCGTTCGTGTACGCGCTGCCGTCGGCGAGTGTGGCGCTGACGGTGAGCCGCACCACGACGGTGGTGTTCCACGGCCAGCCCTTGACGACGATCTCGGTGGCCCGCAGCCGGAGGCCGGGCAGCGCCTCGCCCGCCTGGGCGAACCAGCGGGCGAACTCGTCGCGCCCGCGCAGGTCGGCGCCGAACGAGGAGTCGCCGACGAAGCGGAACCGGACGTCGGGCGCCGCCTGAGCCACGGCGAGCTGGTAGTCACCGGTCTCGGCGACGCGCTCCCAGAGCCGGCGCACCTTGGCCCGGACGATCGTGTGATACACGGCGCCTCCTTCTCGCTTGCGGCTTGCAAGTAACCCTAGAGCTCACGACTTGCGAACCGCAAGCGACTAGGCTGCCGGGGTGGACAGAGACCGTTTCGCCTCCATCTCCTGCTCCGTCGCCCGCGCGTCCGGCGTCGTCGCCGACCCGTGGGCGCTGCTCGTGCTGCGCGACCTCTTCCTCGGCCTGACGCGCTACGACGAGCTGCGCCGCGACCTCGGCGTCGCCACGAACGTGCTGGCCGACCGCCTCGACCGGCTGGTCGACGCCGGGCTGGTGGTCCGCGCGGCGTACCAGCAGGCGCCGGTGCGACACGAGTACCGGCTGACCGAGGCCGGCCACGACCTCTACGGCGTCGTCGTCGCGCTGATGGCGTGGGGCGACCGGCACCTCGCGCCGGACGGCCCGCCGATGCTGCTCGTCCACGACGTCTGCGGCCACCGGACCACCCCGGTCGTCGCCTGTGATCGGTGCGGCGGCGAGCTGACGAACGACGAGGTCAGCGTGCGGCCGGGGCCGGGTGGCCGACATGCGCCGGGCACCGCCGTCGTGGCCGAGCGGTTGACCGGTAGCGTGACAGGGTGACCGAGCAGGCATTCGTCATCGTCGGCGGGGGACTCGCCGCGGCCAAGGGCGCCGAGGCGCTCCGCGACCAGGGATATGACGGCCCGCTGGTGCTCATCGGCGACGAGCCCGACCGCCCCTACGAGCGCCCGCCGCTGTCCAAGGACTACCTGCTCGGCAACGCCGAACGCGACAGCGCGTTCGTCCACGACGCCGGCTGGTACGCCGAGCACGACGTCGACCTGCGGCTGGGCACCACGGTGGTCGAGATCGACCCGCGCACGCACACCGTCGTCCAGGACGACGGCGGCACCGTGCGCTACGCCAAGCTGCTGCTGGCCACCGGTTCCAGCCCGCGTCGCCTGACCATCCCCGGCGCCGACGCCGCCCGCGTCCACTACCTGCGCCGGCTGCCCGACTCCGACGCCATCAAGGCGACCATCGCGTCGGTGCGGCGGCTGCTGGTCGTCGGCGGCGGCTGGATCGGTCTCGAGGTCGCCGCCGCGGCCCGCACGTCCGGCGTCGAGGTCACCATCGTCGAGGCGCAGGAGCTGCCGCTGCTCGGCCCGCTCGGCCCCGAGCTGGCCCGCGTCTTCGCCGACCTGCACACCGAGCACGGCGTCACGCTGCGCACCGGCGTCGGCGTCGAGCGGTTCACGGTCGACGCCGACGGCGTCAGCGGCGCGGTGCTCGGCGACGAGAGCCGCATCGAGGCCGACGCCGTCGTCGTCGGCATCGGCGCCGCCCCCAACCTGCAGCTGGCCGCGGCGGCCGGGCTGCGCGTGCACTCGGGGGTCGTCGTCGACGCCCGGCTGCAGAGCAGCGACCCCGACATCGTCGTCGCCGGTGACATCGCCGAGGCCGACCACCCGCTGCTCGGGCCGGGCATCCGGGTCGAGCACTGGGCCAACGCGCTCAACCAGCCGGCGGTCGCGGCGTCGACGATGCTCGGCGGCGACGCCGTCTACGACGAGCTGCCGTACTTCTACACCGACCAGTACGACCTCGGCATGGAGTTCTTCGGCCTGGTCACGCCGGACAACTACGACGACGTCGTCTACCGCGGCGTCGTCGCGGCGCGCGAGTTCGTCTCGTTCTGGCTGCGCGACGGCCGAGTCGTCGCCGGCATGAACGTCAACGTCTGGGACATCGGCGACCCGATCAAGGCGCTGATCCGGTCCGGCCGGCCGGTCGACGTCGCGCGGCTCACCGACGTCGACGTGCCGCTCGAGCAGGTCGCGGGGACGTAGCGGAGTCGTGCGCGACGTCACGGCCCGCCGGCTCTCCCGCCTGCACATCGCGCTCTACCGCGCGACCCGCGGGGTGCTCGGCCGGCGGCTGGTGCGCAACGACATGCTGCTGCTCACCACGACCGGGTCGCGCAGCGGCCGGCGGCACACCGTCCCGCTGCTCTACCTGCACGACGACCAGCAGCTGGTGGTGATCGCGTCGTGGGGCGGCCGGCCACACCACCCACAGTGGTACACGAACCTCGTCGCGCACCCCGACGTCACCGTGCAGGTGCGCAGTCGCCGCTGGCGGGCCCGGGCACGTACGGCGACCCCGGACGAGCGGGCGGTGTGGTGGCCACGCGTGCTGGCCACCTACAAGGGCTACCGGCTCTACGAGTCCAACACCGACCGCGTCATCCCGGTCGTGCTGCTGCGCCCGCCGGCGCCGCCGTCGTCCTGACCGGTGCGGAGGGTGAGCGCGAGCAGCCCGGCCACCGCGAGCGCCGCGGCCGCCGCCCCGTAGCCGACGACGGGATCGACCAGCGCACCACCGGTCGCCGCGGCGGCCGCCAGCGCGCCGAGGGTGGCCAGGCCGGCCGCTGCCCCGATCTCCTGTGACGTGTTGACCAGCCCCGACGCCCGGCCGTGGTGCTGCTCCGGTACGGCGGTCGCCAGCGCGAAGGTCGGCGCGTACGAGAGTCCACTGCCGATCGCCAGCAGTGTGAGCCCGGGCAGCACCCCCGTCCAGTAGTCGTCGGCAACGCCCGCGGTCACCGCCAGCAGCCCCGTCCCCGCCACCCCGAGTGCCGCCCCCGCAACCAGTAACCGAGGCGCGCCGAACCGCTCGATCAGCGCGCCGGCCCGCGGCGACACCAGCAGCACGATGACGGTGATCGGCGCGAACCCCAGCCCGGTCCGCAGCGGCCCGTACCCCATCGTCGTCTGCATGACGAGCGTCGCGACGTACAGCGTCGCACCCAGCGCACCGGCGCTGAGCAGCAACGACGTGTTCGCCACCAGCACCGGCCGGGCGCGCAGCAGGAACCCGGGCACGACGGGGTCGGGGTGGCGCCGCTCGGTGCGCACCAGAGCGGCGACCGCGGCGGTGAGGACGACGGCGACGGCGGCGAGCCCCGCCGCCGGCAGGTCGACCACGTCGGCGAGCAGCAGACTCACGCCGCCGAGCACGACCGTCAGCAGCGCCGCGCCGGCCACGTCCAGCCGCGCGGCGCCGTCGCCCCGCGGCGGGCGCACGGACGGCACAACCCGGAGCATCGCCACGATCGCGATCGCCCCGACGGGCAGGTTGACCAGGAAGATGCCGCGCCAGCCCACCGTCTCGGTGATCACGCCGCCGAGCAGCTGCCCGGCGACCGCGCCGGCCGACGCGACCGCCGCCCAGACACCGAGCGCCCGGTTGCGCTCCCGGTCGTCACGGAAGCCGCCGACCAGGAGGGCCAGGGCGTTCGGCGACACCAGCGCGGCGCCCACACCCTGCGCGGCGCGGGCGGCGAACAGCTGCCAGCCGGACTCCGCGAGCGCGCAGGCCAGCGACGCGGCGGTGAACACGGCCAGCCCGGCGACCAGCAGCCGGCGCCGTCCGTACAGGTCGCCGAGGCGGCCGGCCAGGATCAGCAGGCTGCCGAACGTCACGGTGTAGGCGACGCCGGTCAGCTGGAGGGACCGCGGGGCGATGCCGAGGTCGGCCTGGATGGCCGGGACCGCGACGTTGACGATGACGACGTCGATGATCAGCACGAACTGGGCCGCGCAGAGCACGGCGAGCAGGGTGGCGTTCCGCCTGGTTTCCGAATGCACATTCGGATAGTAGCTCGTTTCCGAACTGTGATTCAATAACCGACATGGGACGGCCGCGCAAGGTCACCGACGAGCAGCTGATGGCCGCCTGCGGCCGTGCCATCGGGCGGTACGGCCCGCGCTTCACGCTCGCCCAGGTCGCGCACGAGGCGGGCGTCGCGACGGCCACCGTCGCCGAGCGGTTCGGGTCCAAGCAGGCGCTGCTCGAGACGATGCTGACCACGGAGAACGCTGGCCTGGCGGACCGGATGCGGGCGGCGGCGCGCGCGGCCGGCGCTTCCGGTGCGGCCGGCGGGCAGGTCGGCGCCTTGCGGGCGGCCGCGCTCGTGGGCGCCGAGCAGGTCGCCGACGCCGCGACCGCCGCCAACCACCTGGCCCAGCTCGGCGCCGACCTCGCCGACCCGGCGCTGCGAGCGGGCGTCGCCGAGCAGCGCGACCTCGTCCGGGGCGTCCTCACGGAGCTGGCGGCCGACGCCGCGGGCGCGGGGGAGCTGCCCAGGGCGCCGTCGCCCGAGGTCGCCGCCCGGGTGCTGGCGGCGCTGGTGCACGGCGCGCAGGTCGATTGGGCGATGCGCCCGGACGGGTCGCTGATCGACCGGCTGCTCGCCGACGTCGACGCGGTCCTGTCGGCCTGGGGGCGCTGACGATCGAGCGGGCGAGGACTGTCGGACCCGCGTGGCAGGGTGGACGGCATGGATCGTTCGTACGTGGTGACCGGCGGCGGCCGCGGCGTGGGCCGGGCCGTCGTGGAACGGCTGCTCGACGCCGGCGGCACAGTCGTGGCGCTCGATCTCGACCCGACGGCGCTGGCCTGGCTGCGCGACCACCCGGCCGGGAAGCGGGCCCTGGCGGTGGCCGGCAGCGCGTCCGACGACGGCGTTGCCTGGCACGCCGCCGACCTCGCCGAGTCGGCCGCGCCGCTGGCCGGCTGGGTGAACAACGCGGCGGTGTTCCGCGACGCGTCGGTGCACACGACCGACGCGGCCGAGACATCGCGGCTCATCGCGCTCAACCTCGACCCCGTGGTGGTGGGCTCCACCACGGCGGTGCGCCGCTTCCTCGCGCACGGCCAGGGCGGCGCCATCGTCAACGTGTCGTCGCACCAGGCGCAGCGGGCGGTGCCCGGCTCGCTGCCATATGCCACGGCCAAGGCGGCGATCGAGGGGCTGACCAGGGCGCTGGCGGTCGAGTACGGCGGTCGCGGCATCCGCGCCAACGCCGTCGCGCTGGGGTCCATCGCCACCGAGCGCTACGACGCCTTCATCGCCTCGCTGTCGCCGTCGGCGGCCGCCGAGGTCGAGGCGCAGCTGCGCCAGCTGCACCCCGTCGGCCGGGTCGGGCGGGTCGACGAGGTCGCCGCCGTCGTCGCGCACCTGCTGTCCGACGACGCGTCGTTCGTCAACGGGGCGACGGTGCCGGTCGACGGCGGGCGGGCGGCGCTGGGCCTCGACCCGGAGGCGCCCGCGTAGCGGCCTACATGTCGGCGGGGTCCAGCACTCGGCGCACCTCGACGAGGTCCAGCGCGGCCTCCGGGATGAGCGCCGCGATCTCCGTCGCCCGCTCCACGCTCGCGCAGTCGACCAGGTAGTAGCCGGCCAGCACCTCTTTGGCCTCGGTGAACGGGCCGTCGGTGACCGCCGGCACGCCGTCGCGGACGCGTACCGTGCGGGCCGCCTCGACGGTCAGTCCGGACGACGCGACGTACTCGCCCGACGCGACCAGCTGATCGGTCAGTGCGTGGTGGGCGCGCATGAGGTCGTCGCCCACCTTGTCGCCGTCGTAGATGCGCTGCCAGGTCTCGTCGGTTCCGTAGATGAGCATCATGTACTTCACGAACGGCAGCATAGGGTTGATTCCTGTGGTGCGGCCGAACAGCACGGTGGTGGCGATCGTCGGCGACGAGTCCGGGCGGGTGGTGGCCGGGCTCGACGGGCTGGCGAATGTCCGGGCCGTCCCGCGGGCGCCCGGCGACGACGCCGACCTGCGGGTCCGCGCGGCCGTCGCCCAGTCGCACGCCGCCTACGTCGTGCACGACGTCGACCCGCTGGCCGAGGTCGGCGCCGCCTGGGCGGGGTTCTTCGACCGGACCGTGCCGGCCGGGACGCTGGAGGTCGCGGTCGAGGCGGCGCTGCGGTCGCTGCGCACCGAGGCCACGGCGCTGCCCGACTACTACGTCGTGCTCGATCCTGACGCGCTCCCGGAGACCCGGCGGCACTGGTGGTTCGGGGTGCTCGCGGGCGCCTCGCCGAACCGGGTCGTGCCGGCCGCCGCCGACGTCGCGACCGTCCGCGACACGATCGCCGCTCTGCGCTCCGGCCGCTGGTGGCCGGACCCGCCGGACGAGTGGCTGCACGGCTTCGGCCGGGTCGTCCCCGACCGCGCCGTCCTCTCCGCCGGCTGACCCCCGGTCCCGCACCCCGCTCGCCCGCCGCACCCCTCCCGAGAAGTTGATCTTGGAGTAACCGCGGAATCAATCGGTCATTTCGCCCGGCAACTCCTCGGTTTCTCCAAGATCAACGCGGGTTGGGGGCTATTGACAAATCTGATTGTCAATTCGACGATGGGGGCATGGCGGCGATCACGTATCTCGAGGAGCCCGGTGAGGTGCGGGTCGCGCTCGCCCCGCCGCGACGCGAGCTGCTGACCCGGCTGCGAGAGCCGGCGTCGGCCACCCAGCTGGCGGCGTCGCTCGGCCTGCCGCGGCAGCGGGTCAACTACCACCTGCGCGTGCTCGAGGCGGCCGGGCTGGTCGAGCTGGTCGAGGAGCGGCGGCGGCGCGGCTGCGTCGAGCGGATCCTGCGGGCCAAGCCGGGCGCGGTCGTCGTCGATCCCGCCGTCATGTCCGCCGATCATGGGCGGGTCGCGCTCGCACAGGACCAGTACGCCGCCGAGCACCTGGTCGGCGTCGCGGCCGGCACCGTCCGCGACGTCGCCCGCATGCAGGCGCGGGCCGAGGAGGCCGGCCAGCGGCTGCTGACGTTCACCATCGAGGCCGAGGTCCGGTTCGCCGCGCCCGGCGACATGCACAGCTTCACCGACGAGCTGACCGAGGCCGTGCGGCAGGTGGTCGCCCGGTTCGACACCGAGGGCGGCCGCCCGCACCGGCTGGTCGCCGGCGGCTACCCCGCGCCCGCCTCGCAGACCCCAGAGGAGACCGCATCATGACCGACCAGGAGCGCCCCGTCATCCAGGTGACCGTCGCCGCGCCCGTCGACGAGGTGTGGCGCGCGCTGCGCGAGAAGGACCGCATCAGGCACTGGCACGGCTGGGACACGCCCGGCCTGGACGACGAGATCGACCTCATCTACTTCCAGAGCTTCATCGAGGACGCGCAGGCGCGGACGCTCGGTGTGCAGGAGGGCGACCAGATCGTCGTCGAGCCGGCCGGCGACGGCACCCGGGTCACGCTGACCAGGGCGCCGCGCGGCGTCAGCCCCGAGTGGGACGCCTACTACGACGACATCACCGAGGGCTGGACGACGTTCCTGCAGCAGCTGCGCTTCTACCTGGAACGACAGCCGGACGCGCCGCGGCGCACCGCGTTCCTCGCCGGCACGACCGCCGGCGCGCCGGAGCTGATCGGCGAGCTCGGCCTCGTCGACGTCGCCGCGCTGCCGGCCGGGTCGGCGTACCGGGCCACGCTGGCCGGCCAGGAGGTCGCCGGTTCGGTGTGGTTCCGGTCCGCGCACCAGCTCGGGCTGACGGTCGACGCGTGGGGCGAGGGGCTGGTCGTGGTCGCGTTCGTCCCGCCCGGTGACGAGAAGCCGGACGGCTCGGCGATGGCGGTGCTCAGCACGTTCGGTCTCGACGACGCCGCGTTCACCGAGCTGGACGACCGGTGGTCGGCCTGGTGGGGTGTGCGCTACCCGGCGCCGGCCTGACGCGCCCCGTACGCGCGCACCTTGGCGATGCTGCCGCAGGACCGGCCGTCCGGGCCGACCGCGGATCAGGCACCAGCGCTTGCTGCCGTTGCGGGTGCCGTCGGCGGCCGCGCGGAGGTCGTCGCGCAGCCACCGGATACCGGCGTTAACTGGCGTTCATGATGACCGGTGACATGGAGCTGATGTGGTCGGCGCTGGCCTGGCCGGCCACCGAGCATCTGGTGCTGCGGGTGGACGGCGACGGCGTGCGCGCCGACGGGGTCATCGTCGCGCTGGACGGACGGCCGACGCGGCTGGCGTACGCCATCGAGGCCGGGCCGGACTGGACGGTGCGCCGGCTGACGCTGGCGCCGTACGGCGAGCCCGGCCTGGTTCTCGACCGGCGCGCCGACGGCCGCTGGTTCGACGGCGACGGCGCCGGGCGGGCCGACCTCGCCGGGTGCGTCGATGTCGACATCGCGCTGACCCCGTTCACCAACACGCTGCCGATCCGCCGGCTGGGCCTGGGCGTCGGCGTGGCGGCCGACGTACGGCTCGTCTACGTGCAGGTCGACCAAGGCCTGACCGCGGACGCGGTGGACCAGCGGTACGAGCGGCTGGGCCCGGACGTCTACCGGTACTCCTCCGGCGACTTCACCGCCGACCTGACGGTGGACGGCGACGGGCTGGTCACCGACTACCCGGACCTGTGGCGGCGGCTGGCCTGACCGGCGGATAGGCGGGGTCGAGCGGCCCGGCGGCGAACTCCGCGGCGAACCGGTCGTGGCCGACGAGGGCGACGGCCGTAGCGGTGATGCGGTCGACGTCGCCGCGTTCGGCGGGCGGGAGCGGCGCTCCGGCCCCGTCGCGGGCGGCCGCCGCCGCGCCGAGCAGCCGGGCCGCACCCGCGCCGTCACCCGTCGACGCGTGGACGCCGGCCAGGCCCTCCAGCGCCAGTGCGACGGCGCGCGGATCGCCGGCCGACCGCGCCGCCGCGAGGCCGTCCAGGTGCAGCGACCGTGCCGCGTCGGCGTCGCCACGCAGTTCGGCGACGAAGCCCAGCTCGGCCAGGATGAGCGCCGCGCCCAGGTCGCCGTCGGCGTCGAGGCACCAGTCCAGCCAGGCGCGCAGGTGCCGCTCTGCGTCGTCCAGCCGGCCCTGCCTCCGGGCCGACAACGCGAGCCCGACCTCGGCGAACTGCTCCCCCCGCCGGTGCGCGTGCCGGGCCGCGAGCACCCGCGCCCGCTCGTGCAGCTCGTCGGCGGCCGCGAGGTCGCCGCGCAGCAGCGCGATGCGTCCCCGCCCGGCCAGCCGCGCCGACAGCTCGGTGGCCAGGCCCAGCTCGGTCGCGATGCGCACGCCCTCCTCGTGCAGGGCGGCGGCGCGGTCGTAGTCGCCGCGGATCTCGGCGTGGCCGGCCAGTGTGTCGGTGACGCGCAGCAGGCCCCAGCGATCGCCCAGCTCGCGGAAGATCGTGGCCGCCTCCTCCGCCGACCGCACTCCGGCGTCGGCGGATCCGAGCGGACGGGCGAGGTCCGCGCGCAGGCTGAGCGTGGCCGCCGTCCCCCAGCGGTCGCCGAGCCGCCGGAACGTGGTCAGCGCCGCCGCCACCCGCCGGACGTGCACGGACCGGTCGCCGACGCCGGCCAGCCCGAGGCTGAGGAACCAGCGCGCCCAGGCCAGCCCGGCCTCGTCGCCGTCGAACCCGGACAGGACGGCGTCGGCGTGCGCCGCCGCGGCCGGATCGTCGCCGAGGTGGACGGCGAACCCGGCGGCCCAGACCCTGACGCGTGCCCGAAGCCCGGCCGGCCCGGCGCCGTCGACGGCGAGCGCGGCCGCCGCCGACCGCCGTCCCTCGCTCAGCCGGCCGCGCAGGAACCAGTACCAGCCCAGCGCGTCGGCCAGCCGCAGCGCCGGCTCGGCGGCTCCCTCCCGGACGGCGTCGTCGAGCGCGGCGCGCAGGCTCGCCGACTCCGCGTCGAGCACGTCCAGCCAGTGCCGCTGGTCCGGGCCGCGCAGGCCGGCGTCGGCGCGGATCGCGACGGCCAGTAGATGGTCGCGGTGCCGTTGCCTGACGGCGCCCAGCTCGCCCGCGGCGCGGAGCTGCTCGCCCGCGTACGCGGCGACCGACTCCAGCGGCCGGTAGCGCGGCCCGGCGGGTGACGAGACGACGGCGAGCAGCGACCGGTCCACCAGCCGGCTCAGCAGCCCGGCGACGGCGGCCGGCGTGACGTCGGGACCGGCGGCGATCGCCTCGGCACCGGCGAGGTCGCAGCCGTCGGCCGGGACCGCGAGCCGCCGCAGCACCGTCCGCTCCGACTCGGTGAGCAGCTCCCAGCTCCAGTCGATCATCGCCCGCAGCGTCCGCTGCCGCTCCGGCCCGCCGCGCTGCCCGGCGAGCAGCTCGAACCGGTGGTCCAGCCGGGCCAGCAGATCGCGCTCGCCGAGCGCTCGGACCCGCGTGGCGGCCAGCTCCAGCGCCAGCGGCAGCCCGTCCAGCCGCCGGCAGATCTCCGCGACGATGCCGCGGTCCAGCTCGCGGCCGGTCGCGGCGGCGTCGGCTCGGGCCAGGAACAGCTCGACGGCGTCGGTGCCGGGGTCGAGCGGCGCGACCGGCACGACGACCTCGCCGGGCCGGCCGAGCGGGAGCTGGCTGGTGGCGAGGATCCGGACCGCGGGCGCGGCGTCCAGCACCCGCGCGACGACCTGTGCGGCGGCATCGGCGACGTGCTCGCAGTTGTCCAGCACCAGCAGCAGTTCGCGGGTGCGCAGCGCCGCGGCCAGTCCGGCGACGGGGTCCGGCCCGGCGTCGGCGCGGAGCTGGAGGACTCCGGCGATCGACTCGGCGACCGTCTGCTCGTCGGCGCCCGGACGCAGGCCGGCCAGCTCGACCAGCCAGGCGCCGTCCCGCGGGGTGGACGTGCGCGCCGCGACCTCGATGCCCAGCCGGGTCTTGCCGACCCCGCCCGGTCCGGTCAGCGTCACCAGCCGGTACGCGGCGAGCTGCCGGGCGGCGTCGTCGATCGCCGTCGCCCGGCCGACCAGCGGGGTGAGCGGGGCGGGCAGATTGCCCGCGGGCTCGGCGTCACGGCGTGGCTGGGCGCCGGACAGCGCCGGGTCCTGCGCGAGGACGGCGGCGTGCAGCCGCTCCAGGTCCGGCGACGGGTCGACGCCGAGCTCGTCGGCCAGCCGTTCCCTCAGGTCGGCGAGGCTCGCCAGCGCGTCGCCCTGGCGGCCGGCGCCGTAGAGGGCCCGGACGTGCGCCGCCCGCAGCCGCTCCCGTAGCGGCTCCGCACCCACCCACCGCACCAGCTCGCCGGCCAGCGCGCCGTACGCCGCCGGACCGCCGCCATCGCCGGCCACCTCCAGTCGCGCCTCCGCCCACTCCTCGACCGTCACCAGCCGGAGCTCCTCCAGCTGCCGGATCGCCGGCGCCAGCGCGCCCGCGTCCTCCACGTCGGCGAAGGCCGCACCGCGCCAGAGCTCCAGCGCCTCGCGCAGCAGCGCCGACCGTGCGCCGGCGTCGTCGTGCGCCCGCGCCCGCCCGACCAGCGCGGTGAACCGGCCAGCGTCGACGTCGTCGGTGGAGGCGTGCACCTGGTACCCGGCCGGCCGGTACGTCACCAGCTCGGTGCCGACCGCCCGCCGCAGCAGCGACACCTTGGTCTGCAGCGCGCCGAGCGGGCGGGCCGGTGGCGTGTCGCCCCACAGCGCGTCGACGAGGCGGTCGGCCGAGACGGTGCGGCCGCGGTGCGCCAGCAGGACCGCGAGCAGCAGCCGGACCTTCGCCTCCGGGACGCGCACCACGGCGCCGTCGGCCGTGGTGACCTCCAGCGGCCCGAGCACCCCGAAACGCACGCCATCACGCTAGCCGAGCCACCCCGCCGGTCGGCCGTGAGCGTTTCGAAAGTGGACGCCCGCACGCTCGGACCATGACCGACCACCACCCCGTCACTGTCATCGGCCTCGGCGCGATGGGCCGCGAGATCGCCCGCGTCCTGCTCGAGGCCGGCCACCCCACGACCGTCTGGAACCGGAACCTGGAGCGCGCCGTCGACCTCGTCAGCCAGGGCGCGACCCGCGCGGACACCGTCGTCGCCGCCGTCGGAGCGAGCCCGCTGGTCCTCGTCTGCGTGCTCGACTACGCCGCGACCCGCGAACTGCTCGAGCCGATCGCCGCCGACCTGGCCGGGCGCACCGTCGTCCAGCTCACGACCGGCACCCCGAAGCAGGCGCGCGAGCTGGCCGAGTGGGCCGCCGGACACGGCATCGACTACGTCGACAGCGGCATGATGGCCACGCCGCCGATGATCGGCCGGCCGGGGTCGACGTTCCTCTACAGCGGCGACGAGGCGGCGTTCGAGCGCTACCGGCCGGCGCTGGACCTGCTCGGCACCAGCCGCTGGTTCGGCGCCGACGCCGGGCTGGCCTCGCTCTACGACCTCGCACTCCTGTCGGGCATGTACACGATGTTCGCCGGGTTCCTGCACGGCGCCGCCATGGTCGGGACGGCGGGTGTGAGCGCCGCTGACTTCGCCGAGTCGGCCGGCGACTGGCTGCGCGCGATGACGGTCTCGCTGCCGTACGCGGCGACGTTCGTCGACAGCGGCGACTACACCACCGACGTGCAGGACGTCGAGTTCAACAAGTCCGCGCTCGACGTGATCGTGCAGGCCAGCATCGACCAGGGCGTCGCGCCCGACCTCGTCGCGCCGATCCACGAGCTGCTCGCGCGGCAGCTGGCCGAGGGGCACGGGAAGGAGGCGTTCGACCGGATCATCGAGAGCATCAGGCCGGCGGTCACTCGGCCGGCGTGATCGCGATGCCGTGGCGCGCCGCGTGCTCCTCGCCCCAGGCGTAGAGGGCCTCGAGCACCGGCGCCAGGCTGCGGCCCTCGTCGGTGAGGTCGTACGTGACCGGCGCGGGAAGGCCGTCGTGGACGGTCCGGGTGACCAGGCCGGCCCGTTCGAGCTCGCGCAGCCGCTGGGTGAGCATCTTCTCGGTCAGGTCGGGCATCCGCCGGCGCAGCTCGCCGTAGCGGTGCACGCCCTCCTTGAGGTGCGCCAGGATCACCGGCGTCCAGCGGCCGCCGATGACGTCGACCGTCACCTCGACCGGGCAGTAGTACCGCGTGCGCGCGACGCTCATCGCCGCCTCACCTCCACGCACCACAAGGTACGTTCTTGCCCGAGACGGCCGGCGGATGGTCGACTGACCCGGTGATCGTCGAGTACCTCCGCTACCGCATTCCCGAACCGTCCGCCGCCGCATTCGAGGCCGCCTACCGCCGCGCCGGCGCCGTCCTCGCCACCGCACCCGAGTGCGTCGACTACGAGCTGACCCGGTGCGTCGACGACCCCGCGCAGTATATCCTGCGCATCCGCTGGAGGTCGGCCGAGGACCACCTGGGCGGGTTCCGTAACGGCCCCGCGTTCGCCGCGTTCTTCGCCGAGATCAAACCGTACGTCGACGCCATCGTGGAGATGCG
Organism: Jiangella alkaliphila; assembly: GCF_900105925.1. NCBI lineage: Bacteria > Bacillati > Actinomycetota > Actinomycetes > Jiangellales > Jiangellaceae > Jiangella > Jiangella alkaliphila. The sequence goes on from NZ_LT629791.1 coordinate 1,973,807, forward strand.
GCATTACGTGGCCACTGGCGTCGAGGGCCGCGGGGGCGCCGTCCCGACTCTGTACGAGTGGGCCGGCGGCGCAGCGGCGTTCGAGCGGCTGTTCACCGCGTTCTACCAGCGGGTGCGCGAGGACGCCGAGCTGAGCGAGCTGTTCCGCGCCATGGATCCGGAGCATCCGCGGCACGTGGCGGCCTGGCTCGGCGAGGTGTTCGGCGGGCCGGCGGCGTACTCGACGCAGCGCGGCGGGCACCCGCACATGGTCGGCATGCACGTCGGCAAGGGGATCACCGAGCGGCAGCGCCGGCGCTGGGTCGAGCTGCTGCAGGACGCGGCCGACGAGACCGGGCTGCCCGCCGACCCGGAGTTCCGCGCCGCGTTCACCGGCTACGTCGAGTGGGGCAGCCGGATGGCCGTCCTGTTGTCGCAGCCGGACACCCGGCCCGATCCGGACGCGCCGATGCCGGCCTGGACGTGGGCGCTGCCGCCGTGGCAGCCGCCGGCCGGCTGACTCTGGCCCTCTGTCCACGGCGGCGTGGCGGGTCTACCGTGATCACATGTGCAGCTGGGACGACGTCAGCCGCATCGCGACCGCCCTGCCGGACGTGAACGAGCAGACCGGCCGCGACGGCCTGCGCAGCTGGCGGGTGCGCGACAAGTCGTTCGTCTGGGAGCGGCCGCTGCGCAAGGCCGATCTCGCCGCGCTCGGTGACGCCGCTCCGGACGGGCCGATCCTCGGGGCGTGGGTGCCCGACCTCGGGGCCAAGGAGGCGTTCCTCGCCGACGACCCGGAGGTCTTCTTCACGACGCCGCACTTCGACGGGTATCCGGCGGTGCTGGTGCGGCTGGAGCGGATCGACGAGCCCGAGCTGGTCGAGCTGGTGGTCGAGGCCTGGCTGGACCGCGCTCCGGCGAAGGTCGCCCAGGCCTACCTCGACGACGCACGCTGACGACGCGCGCTGACGGCGCCGCCGGTCAGGCCGGCGGCCGGACCCGGATGCCGTCCAGCGCCATGGTCAGGACCCGCTCCAGCTGGGCGGGATCGGCGAACGGGTACATCGTGACGCCGCCGACCAGCCGCAGGACGTCGTCGAAGGAGGCGTCGGGACGCGCCTCGCCGGCGTCCTGGGCGCGGCGCAGCAGCGGCTCGGCGGCGGCGAGGATGGCCTTCCAGCCGCTGGCGAAGACGTCGGACTCGTGGTTGAGCGCCTCGGCGATGGCCTTCTTCGTCGCGGTGTAGCTGACGAACCGGCGCAGCCAGCCGGCCAGTGCCTCCCACGGCGGCAGGTCGGCGAGCTCGGCGGCGGCCCGGCACAGCGTCTCGACCTCGTCGACGTAGACGCTCTCGAACAGATCCCGCCGGGTGGGGAAGTGCCGGTAGAGGGTGCCGATGCCGACGCCGGCCCGGCGGGCGATGTCCTCCAGCGACGCCGAGACGCCGGCCTCGGCGAACGCCTCGCGGGCGGCGGTGAGCAGCTTCTCGTAGTTGCGGCGGGCGTCGGCTCGCTGGGGCCGGCGCGCGAAGACGTCGGGGGCCGCGTCGTCCGCGTTCGTCATGCCGTCACCTCGCTTCAGCGCCCTTGCAAACGGAGGTAACCCTCCGTATGGTGATACGGAGGGTGCCCTCCACCTTACCTGTGGCTCCAGCGAAGGAATCATCACGTCATGAAGATCGGTCTCCAGATTCCCAACTTCACCTGGCCGAACGGCCCCGCCGCGATGGGCGCCGAGCTGGCCGCCGTCGCCCGGACCGCCGATCAGGCCGGGTTCGAGTACGTCGCCGTCATGGACCACTTCTTCCAGATCCGCGGCGTCGGCCCGTCCGAGAACGACATGCTCGAGGCGTACACCGCCCTGGGCTTCCTGGCCGCGCACACCGAGCGGGCCAAGCTGCTTACCGTCATCACCGGCATCCAGTACCGCGAGCCGGGCCTGCTGGCCAAGGCCGTCACCACACTCGACGTGCTGTCCGGCGGCCGGGCGATGCTGGGCATCGGCGCCGGTTGGAACGAGGAGGAGTCGCGCGGCCTGGGCTTCCCGTTCCCGCCCACCGCCGAGCGGTTCGAGCGGCTCGAGGAGGCGCTGCGCTACCTGCTGCAGATGTGGTCCGACGACGAGGGCGCGTTCGACGGCCGGTTCACGAAGGCCGAGCGGCTGCTGAACTCGCCGCAGTCGCTGAGCCGGCCGTACCCGCCGATCATGATCGGCGGCGGTGGCGAGAAGAAGACGCTGCGGCTGGTCGCGCAGTACGCCGACGCCTGCAATCTGTTCAACACGCCGGAGCTGCCGCGCAAGCTCGACGTGCTGCGCCAGCACTGCGCCGACGTCGGCCGCGACTACGACGACATCACCAAGACCGCGTACCACCTGCTCGACGTCGGCGAGAACGGTGAGCGCACGCAGCAGCTGATCGACGAGCTCGGCCGGCTGGCCGAGCTGGGCATCGAGGTCGCGGTCGGGTCGGTGCCGACGGTGCCGCGGCTGGACGCGCTCGAGCGCATCGGCGCCGACGTCATCCCGCAGGTCGAGAAGCTCTGATCGGCGCCGCGGATCAGATGCCGCCGTCGCAGGTCGGCTCGCGCACGCCGGCCTGGATCCACGGCAGGTTGACCTTGCGGAACGCGATCGACCGGTGCGACGTGGAGCTGCTCCCGGTGTTCTCGTTGACCTCGATCAGCGCACCGACGTGGAAGTCGGCGGTCTTCGCGATGCTCGAGTAGCCACCCTCGCGGTAGTTCCCGCCCTCCAGGGGTAGTGGTGCGTCGGAGAACGGCCGGCTGTAGCTCCAGGTCTGGCCCTCGTTCTCGCTCATCCGGATCCGCATTTTGGTGCGGGTCTCGGTGCTGGCCGAGTTCACGAACGCCAGCCGGGCCGGGGCGTCGGCGTTGTAGCGCATCGTCGACGCCTCGTTGAGCGGGTCGAGCAGGCAGCTCGCCGACGCGAACGGGGTGAACGCGCCGCCGATCGTCCCGGTCGAGACCCGGCGACGCTTCGAGGTCTCCCAGGCGCTGGAGACCGGGCGGTCGTTGCGGTACAGCCGGCCGTCGGCCAGTTCGAGGACGGTCGATTCGCCGGTCTGTTCCATCGCCGCGCCCGACGCCGTCTCCATGACGTCGACCTGCCAGGTCTCGCCGTTGTCGTCGCTGTAGATGTTGCGGTGCTGGGCCGGGATGACCAGCCGGCCGGGGTTGCGCACCGTGGTCTGGATGCCGACCCCAGGCCCGACGGCGTCCCAGTTCCAGCTGCGCCCGTCGGCCAGCGTCCGCGGCTTCAGCGTCGCCGACATGTTCACCGGGTCGGACCAGCTGACGCCGTCGTTCGTGCTGTGCGAGAGCCAGACCTGCCGGTCGTCCCACGAGTTGACCGGGCTCGACCCGACCGGCTGGTGGTTCATGAACAGCCAGATCGTCCCGGTCTCGCGGTCGACGACGGCGGTCGGGTTGCCCCACGTGCCCTGGCCGGCGCCGACGACCTCGGACAGCCGCGACCACGTGGCGCCGTCGTTGGTGGAGCGCTTGTAGAGCAGGTTGATGTTGCCGAAGTCCTGGTTGTTCGCGGCCCGGCCCTCGGCGAACGCGATGAGGGTGTTCTCGGTTGTGCGGACCAGCGACGGGATGCGGAACGAGTGGTACGTGATCCCGTTGAGGACCTCGCCGCCACCGCCGTCGAAGATGATCTTCTCGCTGTGCGACGGCGCGGCGGCCGGCGCCGCGGCCGCCGTCGCCGCTGTCGGTGGTGGGACGGACAGGGCTGCCGCGGCGACCGCGGCGATGATCGTTCCGGTCAGGACCACGCCGCTCAGCCTCATCGCCCGCACCCTTCATGACCGTCGCACTGACGGGATGAAATGTACCGGGATATCGGCTTATTGGATAGGCCCGAGGAAGGCACCGCCACTGGCGTCGACGATGTTCGCGGTGATCCAGCGCGCGTCGTCGGAGACGAGGAACGCGACGGCGTCGGCGATCTCCTCCGGCCGCCCGATGCGACGCAGCGCCGTCAGCCCGCTGAGGTAGTCGCGGACCGCCGGATCGTGGAACGCGGCGTTGATGTTCGAGTCGGTGGCGCCCGGCGCGACGGCGTTGACGGTGATGCCGCGGGCGCCGAGCTGCTGGGCCAGCGTCCGGGTCATCACCTCGATGGCGCCCTTGCTCATGGCGTACGCGACCTGGTGCGGCAGCGCGGCCCGGGTGGCGACCGACGAGACGCTGACGATCCGGCCGCCGTCCGGCATCAGCCGCAGTGCTCGCTGGACGATCAGCAGCGGCGCCTTGACGTTGACGGCGAACACCGCGTCGATCTGCTGCGCCGTCACAGCCTCGATGGTGCCCTCGAACAGCGCCTCGAGGTCGCCGTAGGCGGCGTTGTTCACCAGGATGTCCAGCGGCCGTTCCCCGAGGCCCGCGGCGAGCTCGTCGAACAGCGCGCCGACCGCGTCGTCGGGGCCCAGCTTCGCCCGGACGGCGAACGCGCCGCCGCCGTCGCGCTCGATGTCCGCGACGGTCTCCTTCGCGGCGTCCTCCCGCTCGCCGTAGTGGACCGCGACGGTCGCGCCGTCCCGGCCCAGTCGCAGCGCGATCGCCCGCCCGATGCCCCGCGAGGCGCCGGTGACCAGCGCCGTCTTTCCCGTGAGTCGTGTCATGAGACAACGGTCGGCGCAGCCGCTCACCGATCGCTCACCGGTCGCTGACGAGCCCGTCCAGCCGCTCGAGGTCCGCCACCGCGCCGAGCTCGCGGAACAGGTCGCGGGCCGCCCCGATGTCGCCCAGCTGCTCGAGCGCGACGGCCCGGCCCCACCGGTCGCCCAGCTCGGCGAACCGTGCGTGCGCGGCGGTCAGCTCCGGCTCGGCCGGCCCGGCGTCGCCGTCGAGCGTGTGCCCGATGGCCGCGGCGACCAGCGCGAACGACTGCGACCAGGGGTCGGCGGCGAACTCGACCCCGGCGTGCGGGCCGTCGGTCATGAACCGCACCAGCGGGAGGTACGGCGAGCGCGGCGGCCCCGGCGGGTAGGGCCCAGGCGCCGGCCGGCCGGCGGCCGCGGTGGCGACGGCGAGGGCGTGCTCCTCGCGGTGGTCCGGCAGCGTGGCCGTCGCGGCGGCGAGCCGGGCGGCGACGGCGGCCCGCTCGCCGGTCTGCCCGCGCAGGTGCCCGTGCCAGGTCAGCGCGGTGAGCAGCCGCAGGCCCAGGACCGGGTCGTGCTCGGCGGACCATCCCAGCGCGACGGCGAGGTTGTCGTGCTCGGCGTCGAGCCGGGCCAGCCAGGTCAGCTGCTCGTGGCCGCGCAGGTGCGGCTCGGCCGCCTCGGCCAGCTCGAGGAACGTCCGCGCGTGCCTTGCGTGGACGTCGTCGGCGATGCCGAGGTGGCCGGCGCAGTACTCGCGGACGGTGGACAGCATGCCGTAGCGGTCGCCGGCCCGCTGGAGCAGCGACTTCTCGGTCAGGCCGGAGAGCAGGTCGTCCGGCTGCGGCTCGACGGCCGTGGCGGTGCCGGCCGTGACCCCGCCCGGGAACGCCGCGACCCGGGCGGCGAACCGCTGTTCCGCCGGGGTGAGGAGGTCCCAGCTCCACGCGGTGACGGCGTGCAGCGTGCGGTGGCGGGGCGCGGCGGTCCGGTCGCCACGGGTCAGGACGGCGAACCGGTCGTCCATGCGGTTCGCCAGCTCGGCCAGGCCGACGGTGCGCAACCGGGCCGCGGCCAGCTCGATCGCCAACGGCAGGCCGTCGAGGGCCGCGCAGATCCGCCGGACCGCCGCGGCATCTGCCGGCGCTGCCGCTCCGTTGGTCAGTGCGCGAGGCGGGGCTGCCGCGGCGGCCCGCCGGTGGAACAGCCGGACCGCGTCATCCAGGGGGAGCGGGTGGACCGGCCAGACCTGCTCGCCGGTGAGCCCGAACGGCTCGCGGCCGGTCGCCAGCACGCGCACGCCCGGCGCGGCCGTCAGTACCCGCCGGAGCAGGACGGCCAGCTCGGCGACCACGCGGTCGCAGGTGTCGAGGACCAGCAGGATCCGGCAGTCCGTCAGCGCCGCTACCAGCCGCTCGGCCGCGTCGACCGGCCCGGTCCGGATCGGGAACAGCCCGGCCGCCGGCCGTCCCAGCGCGCCGAGCAGCACGGACGGCAGGCTCACCCCGTCCTCGACCGGCCCGAGGTCGGCGAAGCACACCTCGCCCACCGGGCCGGGCGAGCCTGCCGCCTCGATGGCCAGGCGGGTCTTGCCGACGCCGCCCGGCCCGGTCAGCGTGACCAGGCGACCGGACGCCAGCAGCTCGCGGACCCGCGCGACCTCCTCCGTCCGCCCGACGAAGCCGGTCAGCGGGGCCGGCAGCGGCCGCGGCCCGGCCACCGCCGAGACCGCCGCCGACGGCGACGGCGTCAGCCCGGCTCCGGCCGAAGGGTCGCGCAGCAGCGCCGCGTTCAGCTCCACCAGTTCCGGCGAGGGCGGCACGCCGAGCTGGTCGCCGAGCCGGTCGCGGAGCCGGGCGAACACCGTCAGGGCCTCCGCTCGCCGTCCGTCGGCGGCCAGGGCGCGCATCAGTTGCCCGTGCAGGCGTTCCCGCAGCGGCTCGCCGGCCGCGACCGAGGCGAGCGACACCGTCAGCTCACGATGCCGGCCGAGCGCCAGCTCCGCCTCCGCCAGCTCCTCCACGACCGCCAGCCGGCGTTCCTCCAGGTCCGCCGCGGCCGCGGCGGCGAACGGCGCCTCGGCGACGTCGGCCAACGCCGGGCCACGCCACAGGTCCAGCGCCGCCCGCAGCCGCTCGGCCGCCCTCTCCGCCGCCAGCCGGGTGAAGCGGTGCACGTCGACCGCCTCGGGGTCGACTGCCAGCCGGTACCCGCTCCGGCCGTGCTCCACCGAGATGCCGCGCGACCGCAGCCGGGACACCTGCGCCTCGATGGCGTGCCGCGGCGAACCGGGCGGCTCCGTGCCGTAGACGCCGTCGATCAGCCGCGGCACCGGCACCCAGCGGCCGGCGTCGAGGGCGAGCAGCGCCAGCAGGGCGCGCGCCCGAGGCCCGCCCACCGCGAGCGGGACGCCGTCCTCGCCGATGGCCTCGAGCGGGCCGAGCAGCCGGACGAGCACGCGGGTCAGCCGGCGGCGAGGGCGCGGAAACGGCTGAGGTCGCCGCCGCAGGCGTTGGTGACCAGCTCCAGCGCGTCGGGGTCGTCGGAGTCGTGCAGCTGCAACGCCAGGACGGTGTTGATCAGCATGCCCTCGGCGAGGAAGTGGCTGGCGTCCTCGGGCGAGAGCCCGGCCTCGTCGCGGAGCAGCCGGTAGATGGCCAGGAACCCGTCGCGGCCGATGGGGCCGATCGCGGGGTCGTTGCCGAGGCTGAAGATGTGCAGCAGCGACAGCAGGATGCCGCGGTCGGCGATGAGGTCGAGGTAGGCCTGGCCCAGCCGCTTGTCGACCGGCTCGCCGTCGTCGGTGGCGATGGCGGTCCGGAACGCCGTCTCGATGCGGCCGACCGCGCGGTGGGCGACCTCGACGAACAGGGCTTCCTTGCTGCCGAACGTGCGCACGACGTAGGCCTGGCTGATGCCGGCGGCGACGGCGATCTGGTCGGTGGTGGCGCCCGCGTAGCCGCGCTCGCCGAACACGACGCTCGCCGCGGCCAGGATCGACTCGCGCCGCTCGGCCGCCGGGAGCCGCTGTCTCGTCTCCATGGTTGACATGTTATCAGTCGATTACTACTGTCTAAGTAATCAACCGATTACAACCGCTGAGAGGTGCGGCAGATGAACGGCGTGCGACCCCGGCCGACGTGGCTGCTGATCCTGGCGGCGTCGTTGCCCATGTTCATGGCGTCACTGGACAACCTGGTCGTGACCAGCGCGCTTCCGGTCCTGCAACGCGAGTTCGACGCGACCATCGAGGAACTGCAGTGGTTCGTCAACGCCTACACGCTGTCGTTCGCCGGGCTGATCCTCGTGGCCGTCGCGCTCGGTGACCGGTTCGGCCGGCGGCGGGTGTTCACGCTCGGGCTGGCGCTGTTCACGGTGTCGTCCGTGCTGTGCGCGCTGAGCGTTGAGTCGTGGCAGCTGATCGCCGCCCGAGCCGTCCAGGGCGCCAGTGCGGCGGCACTGATGCCGCTCTCGCTGACGCTGCTGTCCACCTCGGTGGCGCCTCGCCTGCGGCCGATGGCCATCGGCATCTGGGGCGGCGTGACGGGGCTCGGCGTCGCCCTCGGCCCGCTGGTCGGCGGCGCCGTCGTCGAGGGGCTGAGCTGGAACGCGATCTTCTGGCTGAACGTGCCGATCGGCCTGCTGTCGTTGCCGCTGGTGCTGACGGTGCTGCCGGAGTCGTTCGGCCGGCGCGTGCGCATTGACCTGGTCGGCGTCGGCCTGGCCAGCGCGGGGCTCCTCGCGGTGGTCCTCGGCATCGTCCGGGCCGAGTCGGCCGGCTGGGGGAGCGCGCAGATCGTCGCGACGCTGGCGGCCGGCGTGGCGCTGCTCGGCATGTTCGTGGCGTGGGAGCGGCGGACGGCGGACCCGCTGCTGTCGCTCGGGCTGTTCCGCGACCGGGGCTTCTCCACGGCCAACCTGGTCGGCGTGCTGTTCAGCTTCGGCATCTTCGGGGCGATCTTCATCCTCATCCAGTTCCTGCAGATCGTGCAGGGCCACAGTCCGCTCGAGGCCGGTGTGCTGACCATGCCGTGGACGCTGGCGCCGATGTTCGTGGCGCCGCTGGCCGGGCTGGCGGTGCCGCGCATCGGGACCCGGCTGCCGATCGTGGTGGGGCTGGCGTTCGTCGCGGTGGCGCTGACCTGGATCGCGCTGGTCCTGACCGAGGACGTCGCCTATGGGCGGCTGGTCGTGGCGTTCGCGCTGGCCGGCGTCGGCATGGGCCTGGTCATCGCGCCCAGCGCCACCGCCGTCCTGGCCACCATCCGCGACGAGGACAACGCGAAGGCGTCCGGCACCAACTCCGCGCTCCGCGAGGTCGGCGTCGCGCTCGGCATCGCGGTGCTGACGGCGGTCTTCACCGGCGCGGGCGGCACGCTGACGCCGACGGGGTACGTCGACGCCGCGGTGACCGCCGTCCTGGTCGGCGCGGGCGTCGTGGGTCTGGGGGCGCTTGCCGCGCTCGCCCTGCCGCACGGCCGGACCGCGCGCTCGGCAGCCGGCGGCGACGGCTCACCCACCGCTTCGGCCGAGCCGGTCGGGGCCGCCCGCCCGTAAGTGTTCCCCGCTTTGCAATGAGCACCCATACGCACCACCCGTGCGGCGGTGCGTATGGGTGCTCATTGCAAAGCGGGCTCAGGGCAGCACGGAGATGAGGTCGGCGCTGTAGATCAGCACAGGACGGTCAGGGGCGCCGCGGCGCGCGAACGAGCACGCCAGCAGGCTAGCCGGGCGACGACGGGGTCAGTTAAGCCAGCGGCGGGTCTTCTTCGCCGTGACGCGGTCCCAGGCCGGGCCGAACCGGCGCTCGGCGTCGGCCGCGCCGACCTGGTGGCGGTCGTACAGCAGGCCGAAGGTGAAGCCGTTCTCCCGGGCCTGCCCGGCCCGCGCACCGAGCTGACGCACGACCGGCATGATGACCGCGCTGTCCTGGTGCTCGCCGAGCACCGACGCGACCTTCTTGGCCCGCTTGCGCAGCCGGTTCGCGGGCTTGCCGACGGCCGGCCGGGCCAGCTCCGCGGCGTAGCGGAGCCGCTTGGCCGCTTTCCGGGCGTCGTGCAGCGCCTCCTCGTGGTCGTCGGCGTCGTCGATACGGCACACCCGGCGCTTCGTCGTCCGGTACGCCCTGCGCACGTGCCGCGGCAGCTCGTCGGCCGCGGACCGGGCGGCTCGATCCGTCAGCGGCGGGTCGGCGATCAGCTCGTTCAACGCGTCGAGCAGGCGCAGGTACCGGCGCGACCGCAGCGTCTGCTCGACCGCCGTGGCCGCCTTGGCCCGCGCCGGGGCGAAGTGCCGGGTCAGCCGGGCGGCGACCGGTCCGACCACGAGCTCGGCCGGCAGTTCGGCGACCTGCCCGGTCAGCGTCTCCTCCATGACCTCCAGGTCGCGGGCCGGGCCGAGTCGCCGGCCGAGCCAGCGCAGCTCCGCCCGGACCGGCTCGGTCCGGCGGCGGTCGAACAGCCGGAGGTACACCCGCAGCGTGCTGCGCAGCCGGCGGGACGCGACCCGCAGCTGGTGGACGGCGTCCGGCTCCGCGCGCCGGGCGGCGAGGTCCATCGCCGTCAGCGTCGCGACCTGCCGGCGCAGGTAGGCGACGACCTGGCCACCGGCGGTGTCGTCCGCCGGCCGGTCCGCGTCAGGCTCGTGCTCGAGCGCGCGGGCCAGCTTGGACGGGGCGGAGCTGCGCCGCATCCCGTGCCGGCGCAGCTGCGCGTCGGCCGACTTCAGCAGCGCGGTGTCGCCGTCGCCGGCCAGCTCGAACTCGACCTCGCGCCACCGGACGGTGGTCTTGCGGCGCAGGTCGGTCGCCTCGACGCGGTCGTCGGTCAGCTCCGCGACCGGCCGGCCGCGGTCGCCGAGCACACGCCAGGTGGTCCGGTCGGTGACGATGTGCGCGACCGGCTCCAGCGGCGCGCCGCGGGTCTGGCCGGCGAGCAGGTCCGCGAACTCGGCCGGCGGAGCGCTCGCGCCGCCGCCCGGATCGTCCAGCGGCAGCCGCAGCTCGACCCGGGTGTCGGCGTCCACACCGGGCAGCTTCAGGTGCCAGCCCGCGTCGGCACCACCGGCTCGCCGCCGCAGGGTGACCCCGGCCCGGATCAGCCGCAGGTCGGACGTGTCGAAGTAGACGGCCTGGAGCTCGTCGGTGCTCGGGTCCGCCGGGGTCGCCCCGCCCGCGAAGGTCAGCCCCGGCACGGGCGCCACAGGCCCGTCGTCGCGGACGTCGTACTTGCGCTCGCGTTCGGTGTAGGCCGTCATGTACATCGGCTACCCGGTGCGCGTCGCCACAAACCGGGCGGTCGTCGCGTCAGGGCGTGACGGCGACGATCTCGGCCGACGTCACCCGGCCGTCGCTCAGCGTGAGCAGGCCCATCGTGCCGCGCGGCTGGCGGCGCTTGTCGGTGGGCGAGCCGGGGTTGAAGACGCGGAAGCCGCCGGACTCCTCGTTCCACGGGATGTGCGAGTGCCCGAACACCACCAGGTCGGTGTCGGGGAACCGCGCCCGCAGCCGCGGCAGCCGCCCGGACGCCGGGCCGCTGTCGTGCAGCATCGCGATGCGCACGCCGGCGACGGTGAGCCGCAGCTCCTCGGGCGCGCCCCACGCCGCGACGTCGGCGCCGTCGTTGTTGCCCTGCACCGCGTGGACCGGTGCGAACGCCGCCAGCTCGTCCAGGACGGCCGGCAGGCACACGTCGCCCGCATGGAGGATGAGGTCGACGCCGTCCAGCAGCCGGGCCACTGCCGGCGGGCAGGACTTCCAGAACCGTGGCGCGTGCGTGTCGGACAGCACCGCGACGCGGACGGCGTCAGCCATCGGCCCGGGCGACCGTGATGATCAGGCGGCTGTCGGGCGCGAACGGCCGGCGGTCCCACCAGCCGTACCGTTCCTCGACCACGAACCCGGCCGCCGTGAGCAGCGCGCCCAACGTCGCCGCGTCGACGAACCGGAGCGTGGCCCGGTCGACCCGCAGCGCCGTGCCGTCGCGCGTCCCCGTGGTCTCGGTCAACGTCACCATGCCGTCCGCGACCGCCTCGACGTCGTGCCAGACGCGCAGCTCGCGGCCGGCGGCGTCGACGGTGTCCATGCCGTTCTCCGGCCGCCACGACTCCCACTCCCGCGCGCCGGGGTTGCGAGTCTCGAAGGCGAACCGGCCGCCGTTCGTCAGCGCCCGGCGGATCGCCCCCAGCGACGCCGTCAGGTCGTCGTCAGCTCGGAGCTCCTGGAACGCGTTGCCGGCCATGACCGCCAGCTCGAACTCGCCCGAAGCGGTGAGGCCGGCCGCCGTGCCCTCGACCCACTCGACGTCGGTGCGCCGGCGGGCCCGGGCCAGCGCGGCGGGGTCGGGGTCGAGCCCGCACAACCGGCCGGCGTGCCCCTCGGCACGGGCGCGGCGCAGCAACCCGCCCGGCCCGCAGCCGACGTCGAGGACGGAGCCGGCCGCCATGACCCGCTCGAGGTAGAAGTCGTCGCCGGGACCCCAGGGGTTGAGCACCTCGTAGAGCGCCGCCACGTCGTCGTCGGTGTACACCCGCGCCAGCCTAGGCCCGCTGACCTGCACGTCAATCGAATATGCACGGGACGTGAAGGTCGCGGCGGTTGCTTGGGAGCATGACCGAACAGAAGATCATTGCAGTGGTGGGCGCCACCGGGCAGCAGGGCGGCGGGGTCGCGCGGGCGATCCTCGACGACCCCGAGCGGCGGTTCGCGCTCCGGGCGCTCACCCGGCGGCCCGACTCGGACGCGGCGAAGGCGCTGGCCGCCCAGGGTGCGGAGATCGTCACCGCCGACCTCGACGACGAGGCGAGCGTGCGGGCCGCGCTCGACGGCGCCTACGGTGGCTTCTTCGTCACAGCGTTCTGGGAGTACAACTCCGTCGAGCGCGAGCAGCGCCAGGCCCGGGTGCTGGCCGGCGCGGCCGCGGCGGCGGGCCTGCGGCACGTGATCTGGTCGACGCTGCCCGACACCCGCGCGCACATCGACCCCGACGACGACCGCGCGCCGACCCTGGAGGGCGGCTACAAGGTGCCGCACTTCGACGGCAAGGGCGAGGCCGACGCCTTCTTCGCCGAGGCCGGCGTCCCGACGACCTACCTGTCGACGACCTTCTACTTCGAGGCGTTCATCGACTTCTTCCGGCCGGCCCGCGGCGAGGACGGCGTGCTGTCGGTGAAGGTGCCGATGGGCGACAGCAAGCTGCCCGGCATCGCGGCGGAGGACATCGGCCGGACGGCGTTCGGCATCTTCGCGCGCGGCCCGGAGCTGGCCGGGCAGACGGTGAGCATCTCCGGCGAGAACCTCACCGGCGCGGAGTACGCGGCGGCGTTCAGCAAGGAGCTGGGCGAGACGGTCGAGTACCGGCCGATGAGCCTCGACGAGGTCCGCGCGCTGCCGGTGCCGGGCGCCGACGACATCGCGAACATGTTCTTCTTCTACGCCGAGCACGAGGACGCCTTCGCCGGGGCGCGGGTGCCTGAGAAGGTCCGCGAGCTCAACCCGCACCTGCAGGACTTCGCCGGCTGGCTGGCCGCCCATCGCGACGCGTTCACCGCGACCAGGTGATCGGAATACCGCTTCCGGACCCGTCGTTGGCTCCCACGAGTGGGCGACGGGTCCGGAGGAGGTGGCGTGGCCGACGAGCTGCGGTTCGAGCTGCTCGGGCCGGTGCGCGCCTGGCGCGGCGACGACGAGGTCGCGCTGGGCTCGCCGCAGCAGCGCTCGCTGCTCGCGTTCCTCCTGCTGCAGGACGGCACGCCGGTGACGGCCGGCCAGGCGGTCGCGGCGCTCTGGGACGGCGAGCCGCCGCCGGCCGCCGTCGGCATGGTCCGCTCGTACGTGTCGCGGCTGCGCCGGGCGCTGGGTCCCGGTGCCGTCGGGTCGGTCGCGGGCGGGTACGCCGTCCGGGCCGGTCGCACCGACCTGACGGAGTTCCGCCGGCTGCTGGCCGCGGCCCGGTCGGTGTGGCGCTCCGGCGACGGTGACGCGGCGGCTGCGGCGACGGCGTTGCGCTCGGCCCTCGCGCTCTGGCAGGGCACCCCGCTGGCCGGTGTGCCGGCCGACTTCGCCGCGTTCGAACGGGTCCGGCTGGCCGAGCTGCGGCTGACGGCGCTCGAGGACCTCGCCGCGGCCGACATCGGCGCCGGCCGCTCCGCCGAGGCTGCCGCCGACCTCGCCGAGCTGGCCGCCGAGGAGCCGCTGCGCGAGCGGCCGCGCGAGCTGCTCATGCTGGCGCTCTACCGGTCCGGGCGGCAGGCCGACGCCCTCGCCGTCTTCGCCGACGTCCAGCGCCGGCTGGCCGACGAGCTGGGCCTCTACCCGGGCCCGGACCTGCGCGAGATGCAGCGGCGCATCCTCGCGGCCGACCCCGCCCTCGACCTGCCCGACGCGGTGCCAGCCGAGCCGCGGCCGTCGCCGCCGGCGTTCGCCGGGCCGGTCGCGCGGCCCTGCCAGCTGCCGCCCGACCTGCCGGACTTCGTGGGCCGGCGGGAGGAGCTGGCCGCGGCGGCGGCCGCGCTGACCCCGTCGGCCGGGACCGTCCCCGTCGTCGGCGTCGAAGGGCTGGCCCGCATCGGCAAGACCGCGTTCGCCGTGCACCTCGGGCGCACGCTTCCCCACTTCACCGAGGGCCACCTGTTCGTCGACCTCGCCACGTCCGCCGACCCGCTGACCGAGCTGCTGCGCGGCATCGGGGTGCCGGCCGGCGAGCTGCCGGGCTCGGCCGGCGAGCGGGCCACGCTCTGGCGCACGCTGTCGGCGGACCGGCGGCTGCTGATCGTGCTCGACGACGCCCGCGACGGCGCGCAGGTGCGGTCGCTGCTGCCCGGCGCGGGCGGCGCGGCGGTGCTGGTGACCGCACGGCAGCGGCTCTACGGCCTGGCCGCGACCCGCTGGCTGACGCTCGGCGTGCTGCCCGGCGACGACGCGCGGACGCTGCTCGAGCGGCTGGTCGGGGCCGAGCGGCTGCGCCGCGAGCCGGACGCCGCCCGCACGCTGCTCGGCCGAGCCGGCGGGCTGCCGCAGGTGGTGCAGACGCTCGGCGAGCGCATCGCGTCGCGGCCGGACTGGACGCTGGCCGTCGCACTCGAGCGGCTGCACCGGCCTGAGCCGGGCTCGCCGGTGCGCCCGCCGGAGTGCTCGGCGATCGAGGACCCGTACGACGCGATGCTCGTGGGCCTGGCGCCCGAGCAGGTCCGGGCGTTCCTGCTGCTGTCGGTGCCGGAGCTGCCGGAGGTCACGCCGGCGATGGCGGCGCAGGTGCTCGGGCTGCCGCTCGACGCCGCCGCCGCGCTGGTCGAGTCGCTGGTCGACCTGCATCTGCTGACCGCCACCGGGCCCGGTGCCTACGCGTACGTGGCCCCGCTGCGGACGTTCGCCCGGCACCGCGCCCGCGAGAGCTACGGCGCGCCCGGCCGCGACGACGTCCGCACCCTGCTGCGCGCCGTGCCCTGATCCGTCCTCGGGCGTGCCCTTTTCGCCCGGCCCGGCGATGACGTGGGTGCCATGTCACCGACCACGGGCGTTCGGTACTCCGGCGACCCGGCTAGGAGGGCACCATGCGCAGACTCGTCACCGGGCTCGCCGGACTCGGCATGCTCGCCACCGTTCTGACCGGCGCGGGGACGGCGGCGTCCGAGCCGCCGCACGTGCCCGGCGGCCCGTGCCTGCAGGAGGATCAGAACGTCAGCCTGTCCAGCGTCGCCGGCTACGACGACGTCGTCCAGGCGCTGGACCGGATCGAGCGGACCAGCCAGGGCCGCGTCAGCGTGCAGTCGGCCGGCGCCTCCGGTGAGGGGCGCGAGCTGTACCACGCCACCGTCGGCACCGGCCCGACGACGTTCTGGCTGCAGGCCCGCATCCACGGCAACGAGCTGCACAGCACCGAGGCCGTGCTGCAGATCCTCGACCACCTGGCGAGCGGCTCGCCGGACGCCCGGCTGATCCGCGAGAACCTCACCGTCGTCGTGATCCCGATGTACAACCCCGACGGCGCCGAGGCGAACATCCGGCAGAGCACCACGCCGACCCGCATCGACCTCAACCGCGACTGGGAGAACTTCGCCCAGCCCGAGACCGTCGCGTTCTGGAGGCTGTGGCGCGACGTCGCACCGGAGCTGGCCCTGGACCTGCACCACATGGGCGAGGCGCCGATCGTCGAGGGCACGAACGACCTCAACCAGTTCCAGATCGGCGCCCGCTCCATCGACCCGAGCCGGATGACGGCCGAGCAGTGGCTGACGAACCGTCAGATGGCCATGGCCAGCGTCGAGGCACTGGACCAGTACGGGCTGGCGAACGTCGCGCACTACCCGCTGATCGACATCACCAACGCCGGCCTCAGCCGCATGCTCATGGGCGGCACCGCGCCGGCCGGTGAGCAGCCGGTCCTGCAGAGCCCGACGATGGGCGCGATCTTCTACGAGGTCCGCTCCGTAGGACAGAAGAGCAACGGGCAACTGGAGAACCTGTTCCGCATCCCGACGATGGCGGTCCTGCGGGCCGCGGCCGACGGGTCGCTCGCCACGCAGGACGTGTCCGGGTACGAGGACCTGCCGTTCGCGAGCCAGGAGCAGTGCGGCCGGTTCTGACCCACCGACCCCGGGGCCGGCCCGTAACGTGCGCGGGCCGGCCCCGGTTCCTGGTCAGCCGCCCAGCAGCGCGTCGCCGAGCGCCGTCCGGGCGTAGAGGACCACCCGGCCGGTGCGGTGCGACGTCACCAGGCCGGCCGCGCGCAACGCGCCCAGGTGCTGCGAGACGCCGCCGGCGGTGAGCGCGGTGCGGCGGGCCAGTTCGCCGGTCGACGCGGGGGAGTCCAGCTGGGCCAGCAGCAGCGCCCGGGACCGGCCGACCACCCCGGCCAGCGCATCGGGTGCCGCCGGCCGGCCGCGCTCCCACAGTGTCGCGACCCCGCGGGCCGGGTAGCGCACGACCGGCTGCCACGGCTCCTCCGTTTTCGAGGCGACGTGCGGCCACAGGAACGCCGACGGCACCAGCACCAGGCCGCGGCCGCGCAGCCGCCGGGTCTCGCTGACCGACACGTGCCTGACGGTGAGCGCGTCGCCGGACCACGCGATCGCCGGGTCGAGGTCGGCGAACAGCGCCGGTGCGCCGCCGGCGGCCAGTCGCCGGGCCCGGTACAGCACGTCGCCCTCGAGCAGGTCGCGCAGCCGCGGCCACGACGGCGCCAGCGCCAGCTCCCAGTACGCCGCGACCGTCTCGACCAGCGCGTCCAGCGCCGGCCGCCCGCCGGTCACCAGCGCCGGGTCGGTCGCGCGCAGCAGCGCCAGCTCGTCGTCCAGCTCGGGCGTCGGCGTGACGGGGGTGGGCGCGAGGTAGCCGGGCAGCGTCCGGCCGGCCGCCGGCACCTGGGTCGTGAGCGGGCGCAGGTCCAGGCCGGAGCCGGCCAGCCGCTCGCGCGTCGCCTTGACCCACGGCAGCTGCAGCGCGTGCGCGGCCGGCTGGCGCAGCACCCGGACGCTCGCGACCACCTCCCACAGCGGCGAGAAGGCGAACCGCGTGAGCGAGAGGTCCTGGGCGGTGAAGGTCAGCTCGAGCATTCAGCTCAGCCTAAATCTCTCGGCAGCGCGGCCGCCAGCCACGAGGGTGACGCCATGACCGTCACCGCCCCGCCGCGACCGCGGCGCGACCTCCACCTGCTCTACGCCGCCGCGACCGCGAGCAAGCTGGGCATGGAGGTCGGCTCGTTCGCACTGCCACTGGTCGCCGTCATCGCGCTGGACGCCTCGCCGGGCCAGGTGGGGCTGGTGGCGACGCTGACGACCGCCGCGTTCCTGCTGATCGGGCTGCCCGCCGGGGTGTGGGTGGACCGGGCCCGCCGCCGCGGCATCATGGTCGCCGCCGACCTCGTCCGCGCGGCCCTCTACGCGTCGATCCCGATCGCCTGGGGGCTGGACCTGCTGACGATGGAGCAGCTCTACCTCGTGGCGTTGCTGGCCGGGTTCGCGACGGTGTTCTTCGACGTCTCGGCGCTGAGCTACCTGCCGCACGTCGCCGGGCGGGACCGGCTGATGTCGGCCAACTCGGTGCTCGGCAGCATCGACTCCGTCGTGCACATCGGCGGGCAGAGCGCCGCGGGGTTCCTGGTGCAACTGGCGTCGGCGCCGGTCGCGATGGTCACGACGGCGGCCGGCTACGTGCTGTCGGGCGGGTTCCTGGCCGGGATCCGGCGGCGTGAGCCCGCCGTCGCGACGTCCGGCGCGCCACGCGAGCCGCTGGTCCGCTCGATCGCCGCCGGCGTCCGGTTCGTGGCCGGCCACCGGATCCTGCGCTCCGTCGCCGTGGCCGGGGCGATGACGAACCTCGGTATGCAGTTGGTGCTGGTCATGTTGCCGGTGCTGGTCGTACAGCGGCTGGGCCTGTCGCCCGGCGTGCTCGGCCTGTTCTTCGCCGTCGGCGGGGTGAGTGGGCTGATCGGCGCGGCGACGGCGACCCGCGTGGTCGGCCGGCTGGGAGCCGGCCGTGCGCTGTGGCTGCTCGGCGTGCTGGTCGGGCCGGCCGGGCTGCTGGTGCCGCTGATCGGGCCCGGCCCATGGCTCTGGGTGGCCGGCGCCGGCTGGGTGGTATTGGTCTTCAAGATCTCCGTCGACAACGTCGTGCTGGTCAGCTTCCGGCAGCGGGTCACCCCGGACCACCTGCTCGGGCGGCAGAACGCGACGATGCGGTTCCTGCTGACCGGTTCGGTGGCGATCGGCGCCGGGCTGTCCGGGCTGATCGGCGCGACGGCCGGCCCGCGGGCGGCGCTCTGGGCCGGGGCCGGCGTGCTGGCGCTGGTGTGGGTGCCGCTCTACCTGTCGCCGTTGCGGCGGCTGCGCTCGCTCACCGACGCGACGTCCTGAGCGATCGCCTCGATCTCGTCGGCGAACCGCTTCGGCGCGTCGAGCGGGACGAAGGTCCGGGCCTTGGGCACCGACACGAAGGTGGCGTCGCGGAACGCCCCCTGGAGCCGCCGGCCCAGCTTGGTTGTGAAGGCGCGGTCGTCGGCGCCCCAGACCAGTGAGACGGGGCCCGGGAAGCGGTCCAGCCGGGTCGAGACGTCGAGCAGCTCGTCCGCGTCGGCCGCCTTCAGGAACCGCACCAGGTCGCGGACGACACCGTCGTCGCTGAGCGCGGGTTCGATCCAGGAGCGGGTCAGGTCGGCCGGGAGGTCGTGCGCCAGCAGGCCGAACCCGAGCCAGGACTGCCGCAGCGGGCGGACCCGCATCTGCCCGGCCAGGAACCGGGCGCGGCGCTCGTTCCGGAGCAGCGCGAACAGCGGCTTGAAGGGCGTGGGAGGGAAGACGTCGAGGCCGTCGCAGTTGCTGAGCACGACCCGTCCGACGCGGCTGGGGTTCTCGTCGATGACGAACTGGGCCAGCGCGCCGCCGGTGTCGTTGCCGACCAGCGTGACGGCGTCCAGGTCCAGCGCGTCGAGGAACTCGACGACCAGGCGCGCGACGCCGCGCGGCGACAGGTCGGCGTCGGGCTTCATGGCCGTGCGGTGTGCGCCGAGCGGCCAGTCGGGCGCGTAGGACCGGATCCCGCGCTCCGCCAGGAGGTCGGCCACCCTCGACCACAGCCTCCCATCGGTGAGCAGCGCGTGGACGAACACGACGGGCGGCGCGGCGGACGTGTCCGGTCCCGCGACGCGGTAGTGCATTTCGCCGGCGGAGAGCTCGATCGTGGCCATGGGAGGACCTCCTAGACTCAAGAACACAAACAAACAGGCTGCACGTAAGGTAACATACAGACAGTATGAATGTTAAGCGTCGCACTCAAGCGGAACGGTCCGCCGCCACCCGCATCGCGCTGGTCGCCGCGGGCCGGCGGCTCTTCGCCGCTCAGGGCTTCGCCGGCGTGGGCACCGAGGCGATCGTCCGCGAGGCCTCCGTCAGCCGGGGAGCGCTCTATCACCAGTTCGCCGACAAGACCGAGCTGTTCGCGGCGGTGCTCGATGACGTCGAGTCCGAGGTCGCCCAGCACCTCGCCGAGGTCGCGGGCGCCGCGGCAGAGGACGGCTTCGTGGCGGTCATGCTGCGCGCGGTGGAGGCGTGGCTCGAGCTCTGCGATCGGCCGGACATCCAGCGCATCGTGCTCGTCGACGGCCCGTCGGTACTGGGCTGGGCCCGGTGGCGCGAGATCTGCCAGTTCCACGTCCTGGGGCTCATCCAGGCCCTTCTCGAACAGGGCATGGCCGCGGGCGAGGTGGAGCGGCAGCCGATCGTCCCGCTGTCCCACGCGCTGATCGCGGTCGCGGACGAGGCGGCGATGTACGTCGCCTCCGCGGCCGATCCCGCTACCGCCCGAACCGAGATGGTGGACGTCGCCCGCCGGCTCCTCACGGGGTTCCTGACGCCGGCCGCGCGCCCCGCCTGACACCCTCGCCCCCTGCCCGTTGATCATGGAGAAGGTCGGGTTTCCTGGCCGTCGAGAGCCGACCTTCTCCATGATCAACGGGGTCGGGGGGAGCGGGTGGCGGCCAGGGCGGCCGCCGCGAGCATGACGGCGAACGTGCCGTAGGCGGCGGTGAGGCTCGTGCTGGCCAGCGCCCCGCCGCCGGCCTGGCCGAGCAGTCCGCCGACGGTCTCGGCCGTGATGACCGCCGTCGCCAGCTGTGCCGCCCGCGCGCTGGTCCCCGTGGTCGCCCGGAGGTAGAGGCCGGGGTAGGCCAGCCCGACCCCGACGCCGCCGAGGGCCCAGGCGACCAGCGCGACGGCGAACTCGCGCGGCCCGGCGGCGAGGACGGCGGTGGCGGCCGCCGTCAGCGCGAGCCCGGCCGCCGGGACCTGCCGCTCCGGCGCCAGCCGGGTGACGACCAGGCTGGTCAGGCCCCACGCCAGCGGCGCGGCGCCGAGCACGGCCGCCGCCCGGGCGAGGCTGACGCCGTACTCGTCGGTCAGCAGGACGGTGACGAGGCTGTCGGCGCCGACGTACCCGGCGCCGAACAGCGTCATCGCGGCCAGTGCCGCCGGGGCTCCGCGCCGCAGCCGGGCCGTCCCCGCGGGCAGCAGCGCGATCGTCCCGGCGACCGCGGCCAGCGCGCCCACGGCGGCGACCGGCCAGACCCCGCCGGCCAGGACGACGGCCGCCGCGCCGGCCGGGATGAGCAGCGCGACCGGCCGCAGCCGCTGCCCGTCACCCGGCCCGTCATCCGGCCCGTCATCCCGCCCGGCACCGGACGGCGGCTCGCCGCGGACCGCGCTTACCACCAGGAACCGCCCGGCCAGCACGACCGGCACCGGCGCCAGCAGGGCCCACCGCCAGCCGGCCGCGTGTTCGAGCGCGAGCGTCGCGGCCGGGCCGACCATCGCGGGCAGGATCCACATCGCCGACGACGCGGCGACCACCTTCAAGCGCAGCCGCTCGTCCAGCCGCCGGATCGCGGCGCTGATCCCGAAGACGGCGAGCAGCCCGCCCGCGGCGCCGGCGGTGAACCGGCCGAGCGCGAACGCCCACGCCTGCTGCGCTGTCGCCGCGACGACCAGCCCGCCGACGTAGAAGGCCGTGCCGGCCGCCAGCGTCCGCCCGGCGCCCAGCCCGCGCAGCACCGTCCCGGCCAGCGGCATCGCGACGAACAGGCCGAGCGTGCCGCCGGCGATCAGCAGGCCGAGCCGGTCGCGGGCGCCGAGGTCGGCGGCGACGATCGGCAGCAGCGTCGACCCGACGAACGTGCTTACGGCCGCGGCGAACTCGAGCGCGACGATGCCCACGGCGAGCCGGCGGTTGCTCATGCGAGCATGCTAGCAACCTAGCGGCCGAGCCTCATCCGCCGAAGACGGCCCGGTGCTCGGCGACCCACTGCGCGAACGTCCGGGCCGGCCGCCCGGTGACCTGCTCGACGGTCGGCAGCACGGTGTAGCCGGCCTCCGGCGGGTTCGTCCGCATCAGCAGGAAGAACTCGACCTCCTCGTCGGAGAAGCCCTGCTCCCGCCACTGGCCGACGATCTGGTCCTGGGACAGCTCCTCGAAGCGGATCGGCCGGCCGAGCACCTCGCCGATCACCGCGACCTTCTGCGGCGCGGTCAGCGCCTCGGGCCCGGTCAGCCAGTACTCCTGGCCGGCATGCTCGGCGCCGCCCGTCAGCGCGGCCGCCGCGACGGAGGCGATGTCGGCGTCGTGCACCATGGCCGACGGGATGTCCGGGAAGCCGTCGCGGACGACTCCCTCGGACCGGATCGAGTCGGCCCACTCCTGCACGTTGGACATGAACTCGACCGGCGCGAGGGAGGTGCACGCCAGGCCGCTCGCCTCGATGGCCAGTTCCAGGTCGCTCTTCTCCAGTTCGCCCTTGAGCAGCGTGACCCGGCGCACGCCCTTGCGCAGGGCGGTCTCGGCGATCTCCGCGCCGTTGTCGAGCGGGGAGTAGTCGGCGGCGTCGAAGCCGATGAGGTGCGCCGCGGCCACGCCCTCGAACGCGGCGTCGAGGCTGCCGGCGTCCTTGAGGTTGCCGGCGACGACGTCGGTGGCCGGCGGCAGGGCGGCGCGCTCCGGGTCGCGGGTCAGCGCCCGGACCCGGTGCCCGGCGCCGAGCAACTGATCGACCAACGGCCGGCCGACGTTGCCCGAAGCGCCGGTGACCAGGACGGATGTGGGTGCGTTGTTCGTCATGCCTCGACGGTAGGACCCCTTCCGGTAACTTTCTGTCCGCAATTCACGAGGGGTTGAAGCACGGGTCGTGCGCGAAGGCGCCGAACGCCTGCTGCGCCGGGCCGCCGTCGGGGACGGTGACCCGCCAGTCGTCGCCGTCGGGGGCGTCGCCGTCGCGGTGGAAGTAGACGAACGCCTTCAGCCGCGGGTAGTCCGCCTTCACGACGGCGCGGGTGGTGGTCAGCCAGCTCGCCTGCACCGAGTCCACCGCGGCCCGGTGCACGCCGGTCTCGCCGACCATGAACGGCTTGTCGTGCTCGACGGCGAACGCGTGCGCCGCGTCGAACATCAGGTCGAACGGGCGGTAGTGGTAGGCCGGGTCGGTGTGCGGGCGGGCGTACGCGTCGGCGGCGATCCAGTCCACATGGTCGTCGCCGGGGTAGAAGGCGTCGGCCTTGAACGTCTCGCGGTACGCCCGCCAGGTGGGACACCAGACGAACGCGACGTTCGGCGCCGCGACGAGGAACTTCCAGTGCACGTACCGCCAGGTGTCCGTGAACAGCCCGGTGTCGGTGTAGCGCAGGTCGAACTCCCAGGTGAACCGCAGGAACAGCGGCGCGCCGAGCGACGCCAGCAAGGTCGCCTGGCCCTCGATCTCGACGTCGTGCACCCCGTCGAGGATCTCCTGCAGCCGTGCCTGCGGCCCGGCGCCCCACGAGATCATCGGGATCCGGCCGGCGGCAATGTCGTTCTGCCACCGCTGCGTGTGTGGCGGCTCGCCCGCGTGGTGGAAGCAGTGGTTGATGCCGAGCTGGTGGCCGATCTTCGTCTCCAGCGACTCCGGCTGTGAGACCCCGGCGTCGTTCCCGGCATACACGTAGGCGCCGAAGTGGGCGCCGGCCGACGGGATCAGCTCGCTGCGGTCGCGGGGTGCGGCGCCACGTGCGACGCCGGCGCCCAACGCGGTCGCCACGGCCGTGCCGGCGGTGAGCTTGATGAAGTCGCGTCGCTCCATCGCCCTCACCCCGCGATCTCGATCAGCGCGAACTCGATCTCCGGCACCTTCCGCCCGGTCCCGTGGTCGACGACCGCGGCGCCCCACTGGGTGAACTGCGGCTCGATGTTGCGGTAGCCGCGGTTGCCGCGCAGCACGATCCCGCTCGAGTCCTGGACGCTGACGGCGTACGGGTACGGCCCGAGCACGGTCGCGACCCGGAAGAACACCGGGTTGGCGAACAGCAGGCCGGAGCTGCCGGTGATCTCCACGGCCTGCGACCGCCAGCCGTAGATGTGGTCCTCCGTCTGCAGGCCGAGGAACCGCCAGCCGTGCACGTTGCGGAGCACGACCTCGCGATGCTCGTGGTGTTCGACGGAGATCTCGTAGACGCGTGCGGGCACGTCGGTGTCCTCGACCAGCAGGCCGTTGTCGGCCCAGCCGTTGATGCTCCAGACGTTGGCGATCGTGCCACCGCCGCCGCGCACCCAGATGCTGTACTTGTGCCGTCCGCGGTAGGTGTAGCCCGGGTCGCCGGACGTGATGTCGTCCGGGTGCCACTTGATGAACTGCGTCGCGATGTCGGCCAGGTACGACCCGTCGCCGGACTGCCAGAGCAGGTTCACCGCACCGGGGGTCTGCTTCGCCGTGTCCACACCGAGCCCGACGACGATGTTCCGGCCGCCGAGCGGGGTCTCGACCAGTGCCCGCGGCGCGTCCGGGTCGGTGAAGTTCGGGTGCCCGTCGGCGGCGAGGAACCACGTCTGCCGGGGATGCAGCCCGATGAGGTTCGACGTCGGACGCAGCCGCAGGGTGTCACTGAGCACGTACTGCCCGATCGGCACGTACACGGTGTCGTACCGGTCGACGGCGGCCTGGAACACCTCGAGGTCGTCCTCGCCTGCGCCGATGGTCCGCCCGAGCGAGGCGGCGACGTCGGCCACGTTCGTCCACTCGCCGACCGGCGGCAGGTCGGGCACGTCGGTGCGCAGGATCCGCTTCGTCCAGCCCGTCCCAGCGGCCCCGACGACGTCCGCGTGGACGCCGTCGGTGCGGCTCTCGGCCGACGACAGCGCGCGCTCGACCCGCAGCCCGTACGTCAGCTCCTTGATCCGGCTGCTCGCGGTACGGGCCCGGGTCCGCTCGCCGGTCTGCGCGAGGAGCAGCAGGTCGCGCGTGCCCGCGGCGGTGCAGTTCAGCAGCGTCAGCTGGTTGCTGCCGCGGATCAGCGGGTCGGCGGCGCCGGGGATGGTGGAGCTCTCGTTCAGCACCACGGCGACGTCGCCGACGTCCTGGAAGTGCGAGTCCTCGACGTAGAGGTGCTGCCACTGGTCGACGGCGGACTCGAACGCCCGCGGCGCGCCGGCGAACACCGATCGGACGACCACCAGCTTGGCGTCGTTGAACATCCGGACGTTCATGCCGCGCTGGCCCTCGAACCGGCAGTCCAGCAAGGTCGTCTGCCAGCCGGCTGAGGCGGCGTAGGCGTGGAAGCCGATCTCGCCGCCGAACACCCGCACCCGCTGGATGAGGTTGGCGTTGTGGTCGATGCCGGTGTGGCCCTCGCCGACGTGGATGTCCATGTCCTGCAGGAGGCACAGCTGGGCGCCGGCGAACCGGACGGCGAAGGTGTTCGGATTGCCGGGCTCGACGACGATGTCGAGGTTCACCAGGCCGGAGCCGAACGTGTCGTTGTTGGCGTACGTGAGCACGCCGCCGAACGGCCGGCGCCGGAACGAGAACAGGTCCCGCGGCGTGCCGGTCGCGTAGCCGGGCGTCGAGGCGCCGAGCACGAACACCGGCCGCCGCGCCCCGTACCCGACGATCCGGACCGAGTCCCAGACGTCGATCGGCGCGGACAGCCGGTACCGGCCGGACGGCACCAGCACGACGCCGCCGCCGTCGCCGTGCGCGAAGCCGCGGGCGCCGCCGAGGATGTCGCCGAGCTTGTTGGCGATGCCCCGGCGCGACGCCTCGTCGACGGCGGCCTGCAGCGCGGCGGTGTCGTCGCCGACGCCGTCGCCATGTGCGGTGAACCCGGGGGAGCCGAGCACGACGGTGGTCGGGTCGGCCGGCAGCCCGGTGAGCGTCGACCCGAACACCGTCGGGTCCACGCCGGACTCCGACCAGCCGGCGGCCGCCGCCCGGGCGGGTGCCAGCGGGAGCAGTGGTGCGGCCGCGAGGCCGGCAGTGATGGCCAGCAACGAACGGCGGGAGAGCGATGGTGCGTCGGACGGGTGGTTCGGCGACATCGGCGAACTCCTCTCGCAGGAAAAGGTGAGGTCAGCCCTTCAGGCCGGTGTTCGCCAGGCCCTCGACGAACTGGCGCTGGGCCAGCAGGAACACCCCGAGCACCGGCAGCACCGTGAGCGTGGTGGCGGCCAGTTGGACGTTCCACATCGGCCCGCCGTAGGCGTCGACGTACTGCGTCAGCGCCAGCGGCAGGGTGAAGTTCTCGCGGCTGGACAGGAAGACCAACGGCTCCAGGAACAGGTTCCACGAGTGCAGGAAGGTGAAGATCGCGACCGCCGCGATGGCCGGTCGGGCCAGCGGGAACGCGATGCGGCGGAAGATGCCGGCCCGGCTGAGGCCGTCCATGCGGGCGGCCTCCTCCAGCTCGGCGGGGAGGGTCAGGAAGAACTGCCGCATGATGAACGTCGCGAGCACGCTGGGCGCCCCGACGATCGGGATGACGATCAGCGGCCAGTGCGTGTCGATCAGCCCGGCCCAGTTGACCAGCCGGAACAGCGGCACGATGGTGACCTCGGCCGGCACCAGCAGACCGACCAGCACCACGCCGAACAGCAGGTTCGCCCCGGGGAAGCGGATGCGGGCGAACGCGTAGCCGGCCATCGACGACACCAGAATCGTGCCCACGGTGACCAGCGCCGCGATGTACATGCTGTTCCAGTACTGCTGCGCGAACGGCTGCAGGTCGAACACCTGGCCGTACGCCTCGGTGGTCGGCGACGACGGCCACAGCGTCGGCGGGATCCGCAGGATCTCGCTCATCGGCTTGAAGCTGCCCGTCACCATCCACCAGGTGGGGAAGACGAACGGCACGGCCAGCACGCACAGCAGTGCGAACACAACGATCATGGCCGGACGGCGCCGACGGCGGCGCGACGGTGGCGGCGCCGGTGCTGCGGACCCCGGCGCCCCCGGCCCGCCTCCCGCGGCCACCGGAGCCTCGACGACGTCAGACCTCATGGAACACCCACCGCCTCCGTGTCTGCCACTGGACGAACGTCAGGATCGCGACGATCACGAACAGCACCACCGACACGGCGCTGGCGTAGCCGAACTCCTGGAACTGGAAGGCCTGCTGGTAGAGGTAGTAGACGATCACCGTGGTCGACGTGCCCGGCCCGCCCTGCGTGAGCACGGCGATCTGCGCGAACACCTGCAGCGAGCCGACCACCGTCAGGATCGACACCAGCAGGATCGTCCCGCTGATCAGCGGCACGGTCACCGACCAGAACGACCGCCACGGCGACGCGCCGTCCATGGTCGCGGCCTCGCGGACCTCCTTCGGCACGCCCTGCAGCGCGGCCAGGAACAGCACCATGTTGAGGCCGACGTTCTTGAACACCTGCACGACGATCACCGAGAGCATCGCCGTCGGCCCCTCGCGCAGCCAGTTGGGCCCGTCGATGCCCAGCTGCGACAGGAACCCGTTGATGCCGCCGTCGGCCTGCAGCAGGAACCCCCACACGATGGTCCACGCCACCAGCGACACCACGACCGGGGAGAAGAAGAACGCCCGGAACGTCGCCGTGCCCGGCAGCCGCTGGTTGAGCATGACCGCCAGCGCGAGCGCCAGGCCGACGTTGAGCAGCACCAGGCCGGCGGAGAAGATCCCGCTGGCCCGCAGCGCGTCGTGGAAGCCCGGGTCCGACGCCAGCCGCTCGTAGTTGTCCGTGCCCGAGTAGGTGAAGCTGTTCGCCAGCACGTTCCAGTCGTGCAGGCTGTACCAGACGACGGCGACCAGCGGCCCGATCACGAACAGCAGGCTGCCGACGAGCTGGGGCAGGACGAACGCGAAGCCGGTGAGGGTGTCCTCGCGCCGGTTCAGCCCGCGTCGTCGCCGCCGAGGCGGGCCGAGAGTCGCCGTCGCCATGGTGACCTCAGCCCGCCAGCAGCGGCTCGGCGGCCGCGCAGACCGACTCGGCGACGGCGTTGACGTCGGCGTCGGCGGTCCACAGCGCGTCCAGCTCGGCCCGGATCGCCTGCTGCAGCTGGGCGAAGTTCGCGTGCGCCGGCTTCGTCACCGCGCCGGGGATGCCGTCGATGACGACCGCCTGCAGCTGCTCCACCGTCAGCTTCGCGTTGGCGCCCTGCAGCGTCTGCGCTGTCAGCAGCGACGTCCGCGGCGGCGGGAAGTACGCGGCCAGCCGCTCGGCGTTCTCCGGGCTGGTGAAGTACGCCAGGAAGTCCGCGGCGACCTCGGCGTTCGGGCCGTCGGCGAACACCCCGATGCCGGCCTGGCCGATGACGTTGACGTGCCCCTCCGGGCCGTCCGGCAGCGGCACGAGGTCCCAGCCGAAGCTGTCGTCCAGCGCCGACGCCCGGCTGATCTGCGTGACGGTCAGGGCGGCGTCGCCGGCGAAGAAGTCCGCCGTCGTGCCGGGTCCGGGCATGGCGCCGGTGGTGAAGATCTGGTCGTGGATCCAGGTCAGCGCGTCGATCATCTCCGGCGAGGTGAACTCGCAGCTGGAGCCGTCCTCCGACCACGGCCGGGCGCCGAAGCTGGACCAGATGGTGCCGAGGTTCTCCCAGAGCGCGAAGTCGAAGTCGCGGACCACCAGCCCTGCCTTGCCGCTGGTCTGGGCGGTCGCCGCGGCGATCTCGGCCGCGCGGTCCCACGTCCAGTCGCCGGCGGCGATCAGGTCGGCGGGCAGCGGCTGGCCGGCCGCCGTCAGCTGGTCGGTGTTGACGAACACGCCGAACGGGCTGTTCGAGAACGGGTACGCGTAGAGGCCGCCGTCGTTCTCCCACAGCCGCAGCGCGTCCGGCTCGAGGTCGTCGACGTCGTAGCCCTCGGTCTCCTCCAGCACCGGGCGCAGGTCCAGCAGCGCGCCGCTGGCGACGAACTCCGGCGCCGACGACTCGAAGATCCACGCGAGGTCGGGCGGGTTGCCGCCGGCGATCTGGGTCGTGATGCCGGTGGTGTAGTCCTCGAACGGCAGCGTCTCGAAGCTGATCTCGGAGACCGTGTCGGCGTGGTCGGCGACATAGGCGTCGGCGATCTCCTGGAACAGCGCCAGTTGCGCCTCGTCGGCGGTCCACACGGTCATCCGCAGCGCGGCGGGGCCGTCCGACGTCGAGTCGCCGCCGTCGTCGCCGCCTCCGCAGGCGGTCAGGGTCAGGGCGGCGGCGGTGATGCCGGCGATGCCTGTCAGTACGCGGTGTTTCATCGTCCCTCCTTGGACGCAGTGCGAGCGGGTCAGTAACCGGACACGCCGGCCGGCCAGCGCAGTTCGACGCCGTCGCGGGTCAGCAGTGTCTGGAAGTCCTCGAGCAGCGGCTGCTTGGCCTGGATCTCGTGCGGCTGCCGGTCGTCGTCGAGGCAGGTCGCGGCCAGGTGCCCGGCGGCCTCGCCGATGTTCCACTCGACCGGGTGCAGCCGGTAGCAGCCGTTGGTGATGTGGGTGGTGCCGATGTTCTTGCCCGCGGGGAGCAGGTTGCGCGTCCGCTGCGGCAACAGCGCGCCGAGCGGGATCTCGAACGGCTCGGCGCCGACGTCCAGATAGTTGTCGCCGCCGGTGGACGGGTGCAGGTCGATGCGGTACATGCCGATGCCGACGGTGTCCGGGTAGCGGCGGGCGCCGTGCGCGCCGCGGACCGCCTGGGACAGGTCGTGCTCGACGATCGTGGTGACGGCCCGGATGCGCCGGCCCTCGCGGACGTACGGCGCCTGCGCCAGCCCGTCGGCGGTTCCGACGACGTCGGCGCGCAGCCGCAGCCCCGGCCAGCCGGCGCCGCCGTCGGGCCGCGGCGCCTCGGTCTGCATCCAGTAGAGCATCGAGAGGCTGAGCTGCTTGGCGTCGTCGAGCCGGGCCTGCCGCGTCGCCTCGTCGACGTCGATCACCGGCGCCTCGAAGTAGTCGATGTTCGGCCAGTTCACCAGTGTGATGTCGCTGGCGTAGTGGCCCGGCGCGAACAGGTCGCGGGCGGCGATGCGGCGGAACGTCCAGAGGTTGGCGTCGCCCTGCTCGCGGCTCTGGTCGGCGTCGACGGCCAAGGCGTCGTCGCCGGGGTTCGGTTCGAACACCCGCGGCTTGGGCAGCAGCGTGCGCGGGTCGGGCGCGGAGAAGCTGAGCAGCGGTGACCCCCAGAACGCCGGGTGCACCGAGCGCCAGTGGTCGTAGCGGGCCGGCCGGTCGATGGTGTGGTCGCCGTCGACGTGGTCCAGCGCGAAGCAGTAGCTGATCGCCTGCTGGTTGTGCGGCTGCGCGGCGTCGGGCGCGCTCGGCTCGCCGGTCTCGGCCCGCGACTCGAAGCCGGTGACGTACTCGGTGCCGGTGAGCGGCAGCAGGTCGCCGGTCTCGGTGGCGTCGAGGACGTAGTCGGCGGCGATCGTCGTGCTGGCGCCGGTGCCGAGGTGCTCGACCG
This sequence comes from Jiangella alkaliphila, assembly GCF_900105925.1. NCBI lineage: Bacteria > Bacillati > Actinomycetota > Actinomycetes > Jiangellales > Jiangellaceae > Jiangella > Jiangella alkaliphila. Next base: position 2,003,600 of record NZ_LT629791.1, read on the forward strand.
TCACGGCGCGGACGGTGTCACCGTCGACGTCCGCACCGGTCGGGCGGGCCGGCTGCAGGACGGTGAGCCGCCCGGCCGAGCGCCACGGCGCGAGCAGCTCGTCGAGGACGGCCACCGCGACCCGCGGCTCGTGGCACAGCTTGCTCACCCAGCCCGCGCCCGGGTTGAGCGCCGGGTGCTCGCGGGCCGCGTCGGTGAGCGGGTAGGTCCGCCGGTAGTGGTCGCGGATGCCGTCGCGCAGCGCCCGGTAGGTGCGGGTCGCGCCGAACTCCTCGATCCACGGGTGCTCGTCCGGCGGGACGGCCTGCGAGGTGAGCTGGCCGCCGAGCCAGGGGTACTCCTCGGTCAGCACGACGCGACGCCCGCGGCGCAGCGCCGCGAGGGCCGCCGCGACGCCGCCGAGGCCGCCGCCGACCACCAGGATCTCGGTCCGAAGCTCGTTCACTCGTCTCCTTCAGCGTGGGCGGGGCGCCGACACCGTCGCGCCCGGCTCGATGACGCACGGCAGCAGCCGGTGCCGGTCGGTGGTGCCGGACGGGTCCTCGATCAGCTGGACCAGCAGCGACAACGCCTGCTCGCCCATCTCCTCGCGCGGGATGCGAAAGCCGCTCCACGCGACGCCGGCGTCGTCGGCCCCGGGCTCGACGGGGACGTCCGGCTGCCCGAGGACGGCGATGGAGAGGTCGACGGGGACGTCGAGGCCGCGGGCCGCCGCGGCGGCGCGGATGCTGGCGGCGCGGTACGCCTCGGCCAGCACCAGCCCGGTCAGGTGGTGCTCCACGACGACGTCGACGATCTCGTCGGCGCTCAGCTCGGCCGGGTCGAACGACGTCGGCCGCAGTCCGGCCGCGCGCATCGCCGTCCGGTACCCGGTGAGCCGGTCGATGATCGACTCGCGGTCGCTCAGCTCGCCGACGAACCCGATGCGCCGGTGCCCCTGCTCCAGGAACAGCCCGACGACGTCGCTCGTCGCCTGGACGTAGTCGGCGCCGACGTAGGGCAGGTCGGCCGAGCCGGGCAGCTCGCGCCGTCCCACGAACACGAACGGGAAGCCGTCGTCGATGAGGTGCACCAGCTCCTGCTTGTCCTCGACCCGGCCGAGCAGCACGCAGCCGTCGGTGACGCCGAGATGGGCGCGGGCCTTGCCGGACAGCCGGCGCCGGCCGTTCTGCACCGGAGCGCTGGTGAACAGCAGCAGGTCGCTGCCCCAGCGCTCGGCCTCGCGCTCGATGCCGACCAGGAACGGGTGGTAGAAGTCGCCGTTGCCCTGCGGGAACACCGGCTCGTAGGTGAACACGCCGATGATCTGGTTGCGGCCGCGGGCCAGCCGCTGCGCGAGCGGGTTGGCGGAGTAGCCGGTCTTGCTGATCGCGTCGAGCACCCGCTGCCGGGTGTCCGGTCCGACGCGGTCCGGCTCGGCGTTGAGCACCAGCGAGACGGTCGCCTGACTGACGCCCGCCATCCGCGCGACGTCCGCCTGGGTCGCTCGCTTGGCCGCCATGGTGCCCTCCCTCGATCTTGTTATGCGCATAACTGCTGGGCCGTGACACACGGCGCTGAGCCGTGGGATGTGGGCGATCCTGGCGGGTCAGGCCGAATGGTGTCAAGGGTGTGACGAGGAGATTTCGGACAGACGACGGTGGTGGCGCTGGTCAGGCCGCGAATCAGTTATGCGAATTACTGACTTGCGAAGGTGGGAGGCGGCGGGCGCCGACCGGGGGGCGGCTGGAATCCTGGTGCCGTGGCCGAACCCGGGTTCGAGGACGACGTGTACGCCGAAGGTGCGCCGGAGCGCGAGTTCCACGCCGGGATCGCGGCGCGGCTGCCCCGCAAGTCGGTGTCCGGTGGCGCGCTGGTGCGCGACGAGGCCGGGCTGATCCTGTTCCTGGAGCCGACCTACAAGCCGGCGCTGGAGATCCCCGGCGGCGTCGCCGAGGCGGACGAGTCGCCGTTGCAGGCGTGCCGGCGCGAGGTGCGCGAGGAGATCGGCCTCGACCTGCCGATCGGCCGCGCGCTGGTGATCGACTGGATCCCGGTCCGCGGGCCGTGGCCGGACCAGCTGGCCTTCGTGTTCGACGGCGGCGTGCTGGACGCCGCGGCGATCGCCCGGATCACGCCCGACCCGGTCGAGGTCGGCGGCTTCGCGTTCCGCTCGCTCGCGGGGGCGGGCGAGCGGCTGCGACCGTCGATGGCGCGCCGGCTGGCTGCCGCCCGGTTGGCGCTGGAGATCGGCGAGACGCTCTACGCCGAGTTCGGCCGGCCGGTCCGCGGCGGCTGAGCCCTGGACGGGCACACCGAGCCGGGCCACGGATCAGGCCGGCGAGCCCCGAAGATCGATCAGACTCACTCATCCAGCCACACGTCGAGGGCAGGCCCGAGGCGTACCTGGTCATGGCGGGCGGTTCGGTGGTGCTCTGGCGCCACCGGACCGCCCGCCATCTCCGTCCGCCCGCTTTGCAATGAGCACCTATACGCACCACTCGGCCGGTGGTGCGTATAGGTGCTCATTGCAAAGCGGGCGACGGGGTGCCGTGCCGCGGCGCATCCCAGCGTCTGCACGTATGAAGGGGCACTGCGCTCAAGGCGAAGCTAGTGACCCGGCGAGTGCGCCACGTGGACGTCGAAGGCGCTGGGTGCGGTGGTCCGGGCGTAGGTGAACAGCGACCCGTCCGGGCTGACGTCGCCGGGGAACACGTCCTGCCCGAAGTCGTACGTCGCGACGTCGGCGCCGGTCAGCGTGCTGGTGAAGGTGAGCGTCCGGCGCGGCGCGACGAGCCGGTTGGTGAGCGCCAGCGCGCCGTCGTCGGTCACGTCGGACACGCCGTCGTAGAGGTCGAGGTCGAGCGAGCGCTGCACGGCGCCGCTGGGCACGCTCACCAGGCGCAGGCCGGTGGGCACGCCGGGCAGGATGCGCTTGGTCCAGAGGCCGGTGCTGTCCGGTGTCCAGCGGATCAGCAGGTCGCCGTCGGCGAGCGTCAGCGTGGAGGCCCAGGTGTCGGTGCGGAACACCCGGACCGCGGGGACGGCTCGCCCGCCGGTCACGACACGGTCGTTGGCGGCGAGGTAGCGCCCGTCCGGCGAGAAGCGCACCCCGGCCGTCGTGGCGGGCACGGACAGCAGCCTGACCCGGACGCCGTCGGACACCCGGTGCACGTGCACCTGGCCGCCCCGCTCGTAGGAGCGGGCGTCCATGGCGGCGATGGTCCGCCCGTCGGGCGCGAAGTGCAGGCCGTCCAGCTCGCGGCCTGCCGACGTCGGGATCGACCGCAGCAGCGCGCCGGTCGAAGCCCGGTAGAGCCGGATGGTCCGGACCGGCAGGCCCGAGCTCGTGTCGTTGACGGTGACCGCGATGGTCTGGTTGTCGGCCGACAGCGCCACGGCGTTGACCTTCAGCGGGCTGGTCAGCGTGCGGACGACGGCGCCGGTGCTCGCCTGACGCAGCTCGACACGACCCCCGGCGGAGGTGTTGCCGGCGGACAGGACGAGGGTCCCGTCGTCGGAGAACAGCGCCCATGACTGCCCGGGAGCGGTCCAGGCCTCGGCCGGGGTCGCCGCGACGGCCGGAGCGGCCTGGCCCGTCAGCGCGACGGCGGCCGCGACCAGCAGGGGCATCAATCGACGTCGGATCGTCATCTCAGAACCTCGGATCGTTGTCGGGGTGGGTGCTGATCTTCAGACCGAGTGCGTCGGCCACCTGGCCCCAGTCGACGTAGGAGAAGTTGGTGGCGTCGCGCTCCGGGTCGACGTCCGGGCCGGTCTCCGGCTCGTCGTGGGTGACCAGGAGGCCCTCGCGGTAGTCGCCGACGACGCGGTTGGTGACGGCCAGGCCGTCGGAGCCGTTGACGTCGTCGACGCCGTCGCCCTCGACCCGGAAGGTGCCGAGCGCGCGGTTGTGGCCCATCGTCGAGTAGACGGCGAACCGGTCGTCGCCCTGGCTGGAGACGATGACGTAGCCGGTCCGGCCGCGCCCGTAGTAGACGTCGACCCCCTCGGCGTCGGCGACCAGGTTCGGCCCGCCGAGACCGGGCTGGTCCGGGTCGACCGGCACGCACTCCTCGGTCTCCTCGTCGTACACGTCGTGGACGCCGAAGTCGGCGACCTTGTCGATCAGCCGCGGCTCGCCGGTGCCGAGCGGCAGCGGGATCCGCCACAGCCCGACGTCCTCCTGCGTCGCGTACAGCACGTCGCTGCGCTGATCGACGGCGACGCCCTCGAGCTGCGGGCCGACGCCGGGCTCCTCGCACGGGACCCAGGTGCGGCCGCCGGGGAGCGGGAAGCTGCCCGGCAGCTCCAGGTGCTCCACGTCGGTGTAGGCGACGGTGCCGTCGCTCTTCGGGGTGATCCGCGCCGTCGCGATGGTCGTCGCGCCCTCCCGGGTCACGACCGCGTAGGTGTCGCGGCTGTTCGGCTGCCAGACGGCGACGCCGTACGCCGTCTGCTCCTCGTCGACCGTCTCGCGGTCCGGGCTGAACAGGAACTCCTGCTCCGGCGCGGTGACCTCGCGCAGCGGCGTCGCGGCCCGCGAGCCGGCCGGGTCGATGGTGAAGAACCGCAGCTGGTCGTTGTACCGGTCCGACACCACCGCGACGTCGGTCGTGCGGCCGCCGACACGCAGCCCGTAGGCGATGTCGACGTTGTTGTACCGCCCGTCGACGCCGTCGGCGCGCGGCGCCGGGGTGGCCGGCAGCGACTGCAGCTCGCGCGAGTCGAGGTCGTAGACGCGCAGCCCGCCCTCCTTCGCCGTCACGATGACGATCGAGCGGCCGGACCGCTCCGGGTGCACCCAGATCGCCGGGTCGTCGCCCGACGCGTTGCCGCCCTCGTCGTCGTCGTACAGCACCGGCGTCTCGTTGCCCGTCGTGACGATGTCGGGCTGCGGTACGAACGCGAGAACGAACGGGACGGCGGCGGCGAGAGCGAAGGTGCGGCGCATGATCGGGAGCCTGCTCCCGCAATCTTGCCGCTCGCGTGGCCGGTGAGCGAACGGTCGGCGAACAGGACCGGTCCTAGGCTGGTCCCATGCTGGTGGTGCTGCCTCCGTCGGAGACGCAGGCGTGGCCCGAGCGCGGCCGCGGCCTCGATCTCGGGCGGCTGTCGTTCCCCGAGCTCACCGAGGCGCGGTCCGCCGTGCTCGACGGCATGGTGGCGACCAGCGCGCGGCCCGATGCGATGCGGCGGCTGGAGGCGCCGGCCGGCGCGGCGGCGGAGGTCGCCCGCAACGTCGACGCTCGGACTGCGCCCGCGGCCGCGGCGGCGCGGCTGTACCAGGGCGTGCTCTACGACGCGTTCGACCCGGCGACGCTGGACGCGGCGGCGCTGCGCCGGGCCGGGCGCCGCGTCGTCATCGTGTCGTCGCTGTTCGGGGCGGTGCGGCTGAGCGATCGGGTGCCGGCGCACCGGCTGCCGATCTGCGCGAACCTCGACGGCCTCGACGACGTGCCCGGACTGGAGGCGTACTGGCGGGCCCGGCTCGGCCCGGCGCTGACGGCCGCGGCCGGTCGCGGCGTCGTCGTCGACCTGCGGTCCAGCAGCTATGCGCCGCTGTGGCGGCCCGGTCCGGAATTGGCCGAGCGTTGGGTGACGCTGCGGGTGCCCGGTTCGCCGCACGGCGCGAAGGCCACCCGCGGCCGGGTCGCCCGGCTGCTCTGCACCGATCCGGCGGAGCCCCGCGACGTGCCCGCGCTGGCCGCCGTCGTCGGCGCCGCCTTCGGCGTCGAGTTGCACCCGCCGGCCCGCGACCGCGCACCCTGGGTGCTCGAGCTGTCCGGGGTCAGCTGAGCAGGAACGCTCGCACCGCGGCGCGCAGGCGCTCGTCGTCGGCGGCCCGGTCCGGGTACTCGGTGTGGCCGGCGGCGAGGGCGACCAGCTCCTTGTCGCCCGGGATGGCGTTGTGGACGGCGAACTGGCCGGGCGGCGGCACGGCCGGGTCCCACAGCGCCGGCGCGACGAGCATCGGGACGCGCAGCCGCCGGGCCGCCGTCGCCGCGTCGAAGAACCGCAGCACCTCCCGGGCCTCGGGGTGCTCGGCGACGTGCAGGCGGACCGCCCCGCCGCTGCCGGTGCACGGCATCGCGAGGCGCAGGTCGTGGTTGCCGAAGCTGGGCACCGTCAGGGCGCCGCGGTCGAACCGGTCGTCCCAGGGCAGCGCCAGCGCGCCGATGCCGCCGCCGAAGCTGCCGCCCGCGTAGCCCACCCGAGAAGGCGGCGACGGCAGCAGTGCGAGCAGCGCCGACGCCGCGCACCAGACGTCGGCGACGCAGCCGCCGTGCACGTAGGTGGCGGCCGACTCGATGCCGTGCAGCACGTGCTCGGCGCCCACGGAAGGGATGCCCGGCACCAGCCCGCGCGTCGGCAGCCCGCGTGACGCGGCGAAGAGGACGGCGGTGCCGGGCAGGGCGAGGCCGGGGTCGGGCTGGTCGCGGCCGCCGTACCCGTGCCCGACGACGACGGCGCGCTCGACGCCGACAGGCGGCAGCCACAGCCAGCCGCCCAGCCGCACCCCGTCCAGCGAGGTGAACTCGACGTCGTGCCAGCCGGGGACGTCCGCCGGGCGCGCGATCGGCGCGGTGTCGACCGCGAGCGCACGCTCGTGCAGCGCGGTCCAGAACTCGGCGAAGCCGGCCGGTTCGTCCGGCGCGCCCACCGCCAGCAGGGCGTCCAGGTCGTAGCCGTGGGTCGCGTCGAAGGCGTCGGGTCCGAACCAGGCGTCGTAGGGCGCGCGCACGCTTCGTGACCCTAGCCGGTGTGGTCGGGGCGTGCGTGGTCAGATCGCCGTGAGCGCCGTGGCGGCCACCGCTTGTAGTTCTTCGACCCGGGCGCCATCTCGGGCCTGCTGGCTCATCCCCTGAAGTGTTGCGGCGACGAATCGAGCAAGGCGATGCGGATCAGCGTGCGGTGGCAGCTCACCTGAGTCGACGTCGCGCTGGAATGCCTGCTCGAAGGCCGCGAGGTTCTCGTTGCGCATGCCGGCGAGTCGATCGGCGACATGCCGGTTGCCCGGGGTCACGGTGACCGCCGCACTGATCACGAGGCATCCGCCCGGGTGGCCGGACGAGGCGTAGTGAGCGGCAGCCTCGTGGAGCACGCGACGGGCGAGCCGGGTGCCGCTGGTCTCCTCTGCCATTGCCTCGGCAAGGAAGCTCCCGTGGGTTGCGTTGTAGTGGTCGACGACGGTGAAGAACAGCGACTCCTTGGAGCCGAAGGCCGCATACAGGCTGGGCGGCCGGATCTCCATGGCGGCCGTGAGTATGGCGAGGCTGGCGCCTTCGTAGCCCCACTGCCAGAACACCTCCATCGCGGTGTTCAAGGCGGTCGTCATGTCGAACCGCCGCCCCTGGCCCGAAACCCCAGCCATCGGTCCTCCTCTCGCGACGTCTCAGCATACGTGTAGCGATCGATACTTGTAGTGATCGCTACACGTATGGCAGGGTCCTGGGCATGACTCAGACTCCAATGACAGCCGCTGCCGATCTCGCGCCGATCGCCGTCGTGACTGGAGCCAGCCGGGGTATCGGCGCGGCAACTGCTGAGCGCCTGTCTCGCGATGGCTACTGCGTCGCGGTGCACTACGGCAACGACGCGGACGCGGCCGACTCGGTGGTCGCCCGAATCCGGCAGGGCGGGGGCGACGCGTTCTCCTTCCAGGCGGACCTGACTCGACCGGACGCCGGCCGCCGGTTCTGGGAGGCCTATGACGCTGTCGCCGGTGACTGGCGACCACGGCCCATCCGTACCCTGATCAACAACGCCGGCGTGACGCTGCGGGGGCCGATCGAGGACTTCGCCGCCACGTCCCTGGTCCAGCAACAGCAGATCAATCAGACCGCGCCTTTTCTGATCGTCCAGGAGGGCCTCGGCCGTCTCGAAGACGGCGGCCACATCGTGAACGTGTCCTCTGGCGCCACCCGGATCGCGACGCCGGACATCATCGCCTACACCATGACCAAGAGCGCGATCGACGCGTTCACCAGAACACTGGCTCAACACCTGGGTCATCGCCGCATCACGGTCAATGCCGTGGCGCCCGGAATCATCGACACCGACCTGAACGCGGGCTGGCTGCGCGACAACCAGCAAGCCGTCGACCAGGTGCTGCCGCAGATCGCCCTGGGCTACATCGGGACACCCGCCGAGATCGCCGACGTCATCGGCTTCCTCGCCTCCGATGACGCACGCTACGTGACCGGGCACACCATCGACGCCACCGGCGGCTCGCGACTCTAGGCGGCCCGGCGCGTGCTGTCGCGCTCGATCAGCTGGTGCGGGACGACGATCTGGGTGGCCGGCCGCGACGGGTCCTCGATGCGCCGCACCAGCTGCTCGAGCGCGCGGGTCGCGATGACGTCCTTGTCCAGGGCGACGGTGCTCAGCGACGGGATCGCGAAGCGGCCCTCCTCGATGTCGTCGATGCCGATGACCGCGACGTCGTCGGCGATGCGCCGCCCGGCGTCCTGGACGGCCCGCATCGCGCCCATCGCGAGCAGGTCGGAGTAGCAGAAGATCGCATCGGGCGGTGCGTCCAGCGCGAGCAGCCGCCGCGTCGCGTCGTAGCCGTCGCGGCGGTGGTAGCGGGCGGCGGGCACGACCAGATCGTCGTCGAGGGGGAGGCCGGCGTCGGCGAGCGCGCTCAGGTAGCCGGCCGTGCGCTGACGCGGCGTGCGGTACGTCTCGCGCGGCTGGGCGCCGACGGCGGCGATGCGGCGCCGGCCGGTCGCGACGAGGTGGGTCGTGGCCTCGTGGGCGGCCCGGGTGTTGTCGATGGCGATGTGGTCGAACCGGCCGGTGAAGGTGTGCTCGCCGAGCAGGATCGTCGGCAGGACGGTGCTGCTGTCCAGGTCGGCGATCTCGTCCTGGGTGACCAGCGGGCTGAACAGGATGCCGTCGAACAGCATGGTGCGGTCGCTGCCGATCAGCAGCTGCCGCTCGCGCTCGTGGTCGTGGCCGGTCTGGTCGATCATCACCCGGTAGCCGTGCGCCGACGCGGCGTCGATGACCGCGCGGGCCAGCTCGCTGAAGTAGGGGACGTCGATCTCGGGGACGATCAGCGCGAGCAGGCCGGTGCGCCCGGTGCGCAGGTTGCGGGCGATGAGGTTGGGCCGGTAGCCCAGCTCGTCGATGGCGGCGAGGACGCGGCGCCGGACGTCGTCGCTGACGTGCGTGTAGTCGTTCACGACGTTCGACACGGTGCGGGGCGACACCTTGGCCAGCCTGGCCACGTCCTTCACGGTGACCTGGCTCATCCACACCTCCCGCTCGGCTGCTCGTCCATGATCCCGGCTCAGGATAGCTTTTGCAACGTGGAAAATTGCGCTACATTCTTTGCCACGTTGCAAACGCGCTGGCTGTCCACACAAGGGAGTGTCATGAAGCGCAACCAGACCCGAGGGTGGACGCTGGCGGCAGCCGCCGGCCTGGCCACCGTTCTGCTGGCCGCCTGCGGGCCCGAGGTCAGCTCCGACGCCGAGTCCGGCGACGGCGGCACCGGCCCGGCCGAAGGCACGCTGGCCGCACCGGACACCGACGCGCCGGCCGGCGAGATCACCATCTGGGACCGCTCCGGCGACCTGTTCGAGGTCTTCGACGGCGTCATCGAGCGGTTCAACGAGCGCTACCCGGACGTCGTCGTGCACCACGAGGCCGTCGACATCGACACCAAGCTGCCGAACACGTTGATCGCCGGCGCCGACGTGCCCGACGGCGTGTTCCTCGACGACGCCAAGGTGGCCGGGCTGTCGGACCACTTCTACGATCTGTCCGCCGTGCTGGAGCCCTACCTCGACGACATCGCGGCGCAGAAGGTCGAGGTCAACACCGTCGGCGAGCACATCTACGGCGTGCCGTGGGACCTCAACCCCGGGCTGCTCTACTACCGGGCGGACATCCTCGCCGACGTCGGCATCGACCCCGCGTCGATCGAGACCTACGACGACCTGTTCGCCGCGGCCGAGCAGATCAAGGCGGCCCGGCCCGACGCGGCGCCGATCCACCTGGAGCAGGAGCCGTTCCTCAGCCAGCTCTGGCTGGAGATGTTCGCCAGCCAGCTGGGCACCAGCCTGGCCGACGCGGACGGCGAGCTGCGGCTGGACTCGCCCGAGTACCGGCAGATCCTGACCTGGCTGGACGAGGTGAACCAGGCCGGCCTCGGCACCCGCGCGGAGTACCTCGGCCCGGCCGACCTCGCGACGCTGGAGAGCGGGCAGCAGGTCTTCGTCCCGTGGGCGATCTGGTGGGACTTCGCACCGCAGCAGCTGCTGCCGCAGACCACCGGGCAGTGGCGGGCGATGCCACTGCCGGCGTGGACCGAGGGCGGCGCCCGCAGCGGCGCGATGGGCGGGTCCAGCTTCGTCATCCCGCGCGACGCGGAGAACCCGGAGCTGGCCTGGCTGTTCTACGAGTTCCTGGTGTTCGACCCGGAGGGCTTCCAGGCCGTCTACGGGCCCAACGCGATCTACCCGGACGGCCTCAACACGTCCGTGCCCAGCTACGCACCGGCCGCCGACCCGGCGACGCCGTTGTTCGGCCCGCTGGACGCGCTGGGCGGCCAGGACCTGTGGCCGGTCGCGATCGAGGCGGGTGCGCAGATCCCCGGCGGGACGCCGATCCCGCAGTGGTGGGCCGGCGCCGTCGAGTATCTCGGCGACAACCTGCAGCGGATGTTCGACGGCGAGCTGACGCCGGAGCAGGTCATCGCCGAGTCCACCGAGCAGATCCAGACCAACCTGGTGGACCGCGCGTCGTGACCGTGACCAGCACCGAGGTGCGCGGACGGACCCCGGCGGCGCCGGCCCGGCGACGTCGCCGGCGCCCGTCCGGGCGGCGGCTGGCGCCGTACGTCTTCGTGCTGCCGTTCGTCGCGCTGTTCCTCGCGTTCAGCGTGTACCCGCTGATCTACACGTTCCGGCTCAGCTTCACCGCGTGGAGCGGGTCCGGCCCGGCCCGCTGGGCCGGATGGGACAACTACACGTACCTGCTCGGCAGCGACGCGTTCTGGTCCTCGCTGGCCAACTCCGCGGTGCTGTGGCTGCTCATCGTGCCGGTACAGGTCGTGGTCGCGCTGCTCGCGGCGGTGCTGCTGAACAACGCGAAGCTGCGGATGCGCGGCTTCTACCGCACGGTCGCGCTGGTGCCGTTCGTGACGCCGCTGGTGGCGATGGCACAGATCTGGATCGTCGTGTTCGACGCCGACTACGGCGCGGTGAACCAGCTGCTCGGCGCCGTGGGGCTGCCGGAGATCGACTGGCTGACGTCGACGTTCTGGGCGAAGCCGACGCTCGCGCTGCTGTTCCTGTGGAAGACGACCGGGTTCGCGATCGTGATCCTGCTGTCCGGGCTGCAGTCGATCCCGGCGTCGGTGTACGAGGCGGCCGAGCTGGACGGCGCGTCGCGGACCCGGCAGCTGGTCAGCATCACGGTGCCGCTGGTCCGCCGGGTCGTGCTGTTCCTCGTCGTCATGCAGACGCTGGCGGTGTTCCAGATGTTCGCCGAGCCGTACGTCGTCACCGGCGGCGGCCCGTACGGGTCCACCACGACGGCCGGGCTCTACCTCTACGACCACCTCGGCCGGTCCGATCTCGGCACCGGCTCGGCGAACTCGTTCCTGCTGGTGGCGATCGTGATGCTGGTGTCGCTGCTGTTCGTCCGGCTGCTCCGGGAGCGTGACTGAGATGGCGGCGCCCATGCTGACGGGCCGGCGGGACCGGCCGGCGATCGGCTCGCACGTGTTCCTGATCGTGCTGACGGCGGCGTTCCTCGCGCCGGTCGTGTGGGCGGTGCTGTCGTCGCTGAAGCAGCCGGCGACGATCATCACCGACCCGCTCGGCTTCGATCCGGGCGCGTTCACGCTCGGCAACTACCGGGCGATGTTCGAGGACGTCCCGATCGCCTCGGGGTTCCTCAACACCGCGGTCGTCCTGGTGCTCAAGGGCGGGCTGACGCTGTTCTTCGCACCGCTGGCCGGGTTCGCGTTCGCCAAGTACCGGTTCGCCGGGCAGAACGCGATCTTCGGCGCCGTCCTGCTCACGCTGATGCTGCCGACCATCGTCCTGGTCGTGCCGCTGCTGCTGCAGATGCGCGAGCTGGGCTGGATCAACACCTACCAGGCGCTGGTGCTACCCGGCGCCGTCGACGCGTTCGCGATCTTCTGGATGCGGCAGGTCATCGCCGCGGTCCCGGACGAGCTGCTGGACGCGGCCCGGGTCGACGGGTGCGGCGAGTTCCGCATCTTCGTCTCGATCGTGCTGCCGGTGATCCGGCCCGGGCTGGCCGGGCTGGCCGTCCTGACCGTGATGAACATCTACAACGACTTCGTCTGGCCGGTCGTGGTGACGTCGCAGGAGTCGATGCAGACGCTCCAGGTCGTGCTGGCCACGCTCGCGCAGAACATCACTGGCAACCGCATCGGCGCCGACTTCGCCACGGTCTGGGGCGAGTTGCTGGCCGCCAGCTCGATCGCCCTCGTCCCGCTGCTCGTGGTGTTCGTGCTGCTGCAGCGCCACTTCATCAACGGCATCCTCGCCGGCTCGGTCAAAGGCTGACCGCGCCCCGTCCACCCGACGAAAGGCTCCATCCGTGACCCACCAGCACGAGTACCCCCGCCCGGACCGCGACCGCTCCGCCGCCTGGCTCCCGCTCGACGGACGGTGGGAGTTCCGGCCCGACGAGGAGGCCGGCCTCACGGGCCCGGGCGAGCTGCCGGCCGGGCCGTGGCCGGAGTCGATCGTGGTGCCGTTCGCGTGGGAGACGCCTGCGTCGGGCGTGCGGCGGACCTGGCTGGAGACGGCGTGGTACCGGACGACGGTTGCCGTGCCGGCCTCCTGGGCGGGCGAGCACGCGTTCCTGTGCTTCGGCGCGGTCCACCACGCGGCGACGGTCTGGGTGAACGGCGAGCCGCTCGGCCGGCACACCGGCGGCTACACGCCGTTCGAGTTCGACCTCGGCGCCGTCGCCGGACCGGGGGAGCAAGCCGAGATCGTCGTGCGCGTCCACGCCCCGGCGGACAAGCGGGAGATCGCGCACGGCAAGCAGCGCTCGATCCCGCGCGACGACTACGACGGCGTCAGCTTCACGCCCACCTCCGGCATCTGGCAGCCGGTGTGGCTGGAGCGCCGGCCGGCCACCTACGTCGATGCGGTCGAGCTGCGCGGCGACTCGCTCACCGGCATCGACGCGACGGTGACGGCGGCCGGCCCGCTGGCCGCGGGCGCGGTCGTCACGCTGCACACCGAGGGCGTCGCCGTGCGGCTGACCTGCGACGAGACCGGCGTGGCGCGCGGGCGGCTGCCGCTGGAGCAGCCGCGGCCGTGGTCGCCCGCGGACCCGCACCTGTACCGCGTCGACGTCACGCTGCGCAGCGCCGACGGCGCTGACTCACTCGCCGCGCACACCGGGCTGCGACGCATCGAGGCGGACGCCGAGCGGCTGCGGCTCAACGGCGAGCCGCTCTACGTCCGCGGCGTGCTCGACCAGGGCTACTGGCCCGGCACCGGCCTCACCGCGCCGAGCCCCGAGGCGCTGCGCGAGGATCTCCGGCTGGCCGCCGCCGCCGGGTTCAACCTTGTCCGCAAGCACCTCAAGTTCGAGGACCCGCGCTGGCTGCACGAGGCCGACCGCACGGGGATGCTGGTCTGGGCCGAGCCGGCCGGCACCAGCCGGTTCACCGACGCCGGGCGCGCGGCGTTCGAGGACCAGCTGGCGGCGATGGTCCGCCGCGACGGCAACCACCCGTCGATCGTCGTGTGGGGCCTGTACAACGAGGAGTGGGGGCTGGACTGGGACGTCCCCGGCGATGAGCGCAAGCGCGACGCCGTCCGGCACGCGTACGACCTGCTCGCCGCGCTCGACCGGTCCCGCCCGATCGTCGACAACTCCGGCTGGACGCACGTGCGCACCGACCTCGTCGACTGGCACCACTACGAGGAGGACCCGGGGACGTGGGCGCGGACCGTCGCCGCGCTGGCCTCCGGCGAGCGCGCCGCGTTCCCGGTGCGGCTCGGCCCGGACCACGTCGAGGACAAGGCGATCTACGCCGACGACACCGTGCCGCGGACCGGGGTGCCGTTCCTCAACAGCGAGTACGGCGGCGGCTTCACCAGCCTGGAGCGCGGCTGGCAGCTGCGCTGGCAGACCCAGGAGCTGCGCCGGCACGACCGCATCGCCGGCTACGTCTACACCGAGCTGGCCGACGTCGAGCACGAGAGCGCCGGGCTGCTGAACGCCGACCGGTCCGCGAAGGACCTCGGCGGCTTCGACCCGGCGATCGTCAACGCGCCGACGACGCTCGTCTTCGACGTCGTGCCGCTGGCCGCCGGCACCGACCTCGCACCCGGCGACGCCGAGTTCGAGGTAGCGGTGCGGGTGTCGCACCACGGGCCTGGCCAGCTGCGCACCGCCGTCCGCGCCGTCTGGGGGCCGGCCGGCGCGCCCCGTCCGGGCCGCGACACCAAGCCGGACCTGGAGTCCGCGCCGCTCACCGCCGAGCCGTTCGCGCTCAGCCAGCCGGTGGTGCTGCGCACCGCACTGCCGGACGGACGGCGCACCGGGCGGCTGTGGTGCTGGACCGGCGACGACCCGGCCGACGCCGACGCCGCCGGGTTCCTCGATGTCGGCTACGTGGAGGCGGCCCGCTGAACCGTTCCTCGTCAGGCGCGCTCGCGGAACCACGCGGCCAGCACGGCGGCGAGGCCGGGCAGGGCCAGTAGCACCAGGATCGTGCTGCCCAGCCACAGCGGGACGTACTGGTCGTAGGGGTCGCCGCCGGCCCCGGCGATGGCGGCCAGCGTGCTCAGGCCCAGGACGAACATGGTCGTCACCGTGGCGCGCACGCCGCGGTCGCGCCTCGCCGCCCAGAGCGAGACCAGCCAGCTCGCCAGCCCCAGCACGCCGACGATCAGCAGCGCGACGACGATCGCGTTGCGGTCCTTCGCGACGTCGCTCGCGTCCCACTGCGGGTAGGCGGCCTCGACGTGCCGCTCGATCGAGCCGAAGACCCACAGGTCGAGCAGCGGCAGCGCCAGGCACACCACCTGCAGGCCCACCCCGATCCGCAGCGCCTGCGACGTGCTCTGCCAGCGGCTCGTGCGTACGTGCTCCTGCACCGTCATGGCGATCTCCTCCATCTCTTACGGTGTATGACTTACCGACAATGCTAGTCTTACGCCGTAAGTGACGTCAAGGAGGGCAGCCGTGGGCCGATCGCGAGTGCAGGGCAAGCACGCGGGCCTGACCCGCGACCAGGTGCTCCGGGCGGCCGTCCGCCTGGCCGACCGCGACGGCGTCGAGTCGCTGTCCATGCGCAAGCTGGCCCGCGAGCTCGACGTCGAGGCGATGACGCTCTACCACCACATCCAGAACAAGCACGGCCTCGAGGACGCCATCGTCGAGTACGTGCTCGCCGAGTCGCTCACCCCGCCGCCGGCGTCAGCGGGCTGGCAGGAGGTCGTCACCGGGCATGCTCAGGAGCTGCACCGCGGCCTCGCGAAACACCCGGGCGCCGTGCCACTGTTCGCGACGCGGACCGCCGTCACCCCGCGGACCCTCGCGATCCTGGAGGGCCTGCTGCACGTCCTGCGCGACGCCGGGTTCGCGCCGCGGACGGCGCTGCACCTGGTCTACGCGGTCGCCGGTGCCGTCGTCGGCCAGCACCTGGCCTCCGCCGGCGAGCCGCCCCCGCCGCCCGCCGACCTCGCCGGCGACGACCTCCCCGTCCTCACCGCGGCGCTCGCCGGTGGCCCCGTGACGCTGGAGTCGCGCCTGGAGTTCACGCTGACGGCGCTGATGGCCGGCTTCGAGACACTGCTGCCGCGCACCCCTTAGCATCGCGACATGCGCATCGTGTCCCTGCTGCCGTCGACGACGGAGATCCTGTTCGGGATCGGCGCCGGTGCGGACGTCGTCGGTGTGACGTTCGAGTGCGACTTCCCGGCCGAGGCCCGGGGACGCCGCATCGTGTCGACGTCGGCCATGCCCGAGGGCCTGGCGCCGCGCGAGATCGACGAGTTCGTGTCGGCGGCGATGGCGCGGGGCGACGACCTGTACCACCTCCATGCCGACGCGCTGACCGATCTCGACGCCGACCTGGTGGTCACGCAGGACCTGTGCGCCGTCTGTGCGGTCGACGTGTCCGTCGTCGACGACGCGCTGGCCTACCTCGGCTGTACCGCAGACGTCGTGACCATCGACCCGCACACGCTCGACGAGGTGCTCGACTCGGTGCTGCGGCTGGGCGAGCGCACTGGGCACGTGGACGCCGCCATGGCTCTGGTCGGCGGGTTGCGGGCCCGCCTCGACGCCGTCGCCAGCGCCGTCGCCGGCCGGCCGCGGCCGCGGGTCCTCGTGCTGGAGTGGACCGATCCGCCGTTCGCGCCGGGACACTGGGTGCCCGAGATGGTCGAACGCGCGGGCGGGGCGTCCGTCCTGGGGGTCACCGGACAGAAGTCGTACCGCATCGACTGGGACCAGGCGCGGGCGGCCGAGCCGGACATCGTCGTCTGCGCACCGTGCGGCTACGGGCTCGAGACCGCGACCGAGCTGGCCGCGCCCGTGCTGCGGCACTTCCCGGACACGCCGGTCTGGGCGGTCGACGCCAACGCCTCGTTCGCCCGTCCCGGCCCGAGGCTCGTCGACGGGGTCGAGGCGCTGGCCTCGATCCTGCACCCGGCCGCCGCCGGCGCCGCGGCGGTGGCCGGCGCGCGCCAGGTGCGCCCGGCTGTCGCCTGACCGTCCGGGGCCACCTCAGGTGGCGCGGCGGTGGACCTGCTTCGCCATGGGCGCCACCACGGTGTACTCGTCGAGGACGTCGTCGCCGGTGACCCGGACCACGGCGTCGGTGGTGCGCTGGACCAGGTCGTCGCCGTCGCGTTCCAGCGTCCCCGGCACCGGCGCGAGCCCGTTGGCCAGGCTGGCGCCGAGCGTCAGGACCGGCCACGGTTCCTGCGCGGCGGTCAGCCGGGTCGCCGCGAGCATCGCCGCCACCCCCAGGTCGGCGCCGGGCAGCAGCGGTCCGGGCAGGCCGGTGTCGAGCGTCGAGCCGTCCAGGGCCGACCAGTGCAGGGCGTAGCCGTCGTCGTCGCGCCGCAGCGACGCCGACTCGAGCCCCTCGGCGCGGCGCCGCTCGACGTCGGCCGAGACCAGGCGTCCTTCGGCGTCGATGACCGTCGTGCGCGTCTCGGTGCCGTGCCGGGTGGTGAGCTGCTCACGCCAGGTCGTCGTGTCGGTGTCCGTGCGGGAGGAGACCCTCGTGACGGCGTCGGCCTGCCCGAAGTTCGTCCGCTCGTACTCGCCGAACAGCTGCTCGCCGGGCGGCACCGGTTGCAGCGCGGTCCGGTCGGGCCCCGCATGGACCAGCGCCTCGGCCTCCTCCAGCAGCGCGTCCAGCTGCGGCCGCTCCAGCACCGTCCCACCCACGACGACGGCGGACGGGTCCTTCAGCGCCGTCACCGACGCGAGCGGCGCACCGGTCACCGCCACCAGGTCGGCGACGAACCCGGTGTCGATGCGGCCCCGATCGGTCAGGCCGAGGTAGTCCGCCGCGCCGCGGGTGGCCAGCTCGATGATCTCGGCGCTCGTGTAGCCCGCGCCGGTCATCAGCTCCATCTCCTCGACGAGCGAGGAACCGTGGAAGACGAACGCGTTGTGGGCGTCGGTGCCGACCAGTACCGGTGCGCCGGCGTCGCGGAGCGCGGCGAGAATGCGCAGGCTGCGCTCGCGGAAGAGGTCGGCGGTCTGCTGCAGCTCGTCGCGTGACAGCGCCATGATGCGGAAGTCGTTCTCCGGCAGCCAGGTGCGGGCGTGCACAGGGTCGACGTAGCGCAGGCGCGGGTCGGTGAAGTCGCGCCGCCCCAGGAGGCGGTCGAGGACGATGAGCGTGGGGCAGGAGGTGATGTCGTCGTCGGCCAGGCGCTGGGCGAGCGCGACGACCTTGCCCTCGTCGAGGTCCGACGCGGCCTGGGCGGCCTCGGGGGTGAACCGGTTCCGTCCCCGGCCGTAGCTGAAGCCCTGGGCGAAGAGGGCGTCCAGGCGTTCCTGGGCGGCGGGGCGCAGCGACCCGTACTCGTAGTTGTTCAGATGCTCGAACCCGGTCTGGCCGCGGTCGATCGCCTCGTGGACGGTGAGCGCCTGGGGACAGTGCCCGACGAGCGGCAGGCCGGTCTCGCGGCAGGCTTCGCCCAGACCCTGCAACGCCTCGCCGGACAGCCACTGGTACGCCTTGACCTGCTGGTACCCGAGCTCGGCCCAGCGCTTCACGGCCGCATGCGCGGTGGCGCGGTCGGTGATCTGGGCGGAGTCGGGCCACACGGTCGTGCCCGGCGCCCCGCGGCCGTCGGCCATGGCGGTGCTGGTCACCAGGTGCGGCCCGAGCTCGGCGCCCTCGGCGACCCGGCGGCGCCACGTCAGGTGCCACGGCTTCCCGCGCATGTTGCGCACCGTCGTGACGCCGTGGGCGAGGTAGTGGAGCATGTCCGCCCGGTCGTCGGCGTGCACGTGGCAGTCGGCGAGACCGGGGAGGATCGTCCGGTCCCGCCAGTCCACGACCGGACCGGTGACCTGGCCTTCGGTGCGCGGCCGCAGCCCGGTGACGCGGCCGCCGTCGATCGTGATCGCCTGGTCGTGCAGCACCCCGCGATCGGTCATCGTGAGCACGGTTCCTGCCAGGATGGTCGTGGGGATGGCCTCGTTCACGCGTCCTCCGGGGGCTCTCGGCGCGGCGCTGGTGGCTGGCAACGGTACAGCAAGTTCGACCTATGGCTATAGGTCCAATTCTGCCGCCCCGTTGCGCCGGTCAGCCCTCGACCTCTAGCTTCGACCCATGATGACCCCCCAAAATCTGTCTTCTGACATGGTCGTCGACCTGCACAACGACCTGATCCTCCTGGTCGACCACTTCGACCGCCGGGGCCGGCCGGACCACTTCGCCGAGTTCTGGCTGCCCGAGCTGCGTGCGGGCGGGGTGAACGTCCAGGTCCTGCCCGTCTTCGTCGAGGAGCAGTTCCAGTCCGAGGGCGCGTTGCGGCGGACCCTGCTCCTGATCGAGCGGATCCACCGGCTGGCCGCCGAGCACCCGGACGTCCAGGTGTGCCGCACCGGCGCCGACGTCGCCTCGGCGGTCGCCGCCGGCCGCATCGCGTTCGTCATCGCGCTGGAGGGCGCGCACGCCCTGGGCCAGGACCCGGAGCTGATCGGCACCATGGACAAGGTCGGGGTCCGCGTGGTCTCCATCGCCCACCTCGGCCGCACGCATCTGGCCGACGGCAGCGGGTTCGACGACACCTCGCGCGGCGGCCTGACCCCGCAGGGGACCGAGGTCCTCGCCGAGATGGAACGGCTCGGGATCGTCTTCGACATCAGCCACCTCGGCGTCGCCGGCGTCGACGACGTGCTGTCGCGGGCGACCCGTCCGCTGCTCGCGACCCACTCGGGCTGCCGGGCCGTCACGGACATGCACCGGAACCTCACCGACGACCAGCTCAAGGGCATCGCGGGCCTCGGCGGCGTGATCGGTGTCGCTGCGGCCATCCCGCCGTTCATCGACCCGGCGCGACCCACGGCCGCCCGGGTGGTCGACCACATCGAGCACATCGCGTCGGTCACCTCGATCGACGCGGTGGCGCTGGGCCCGGACTTCGTCGACGACTACTTCATGCAGGTCTACGGCGGCCGGATGGTCATCATGGGCGTCGACCTGGAGTTCGCCGACGCCGAGGTGCGGCGGCCGTCGGACCTTCCGAAGCTCACCGCCGAGATGCGCGCCCGCGGCTTCGCCGAGGACGAGGTCGCCAAGGTGCTGGGCGGCAACGCCATGCGCGTGCTCGATGACGTGATGGGTGAACCTTCTGGTTCGAAGATGTCCTCGCTCTGACCTATTAGTCTAGGTCGAAATGCTCTACTCTGACTGCGACGAGGATCCGTCACCCTGCTCAGGGAGGTCTGCTGGTGGAGCCGAGGTCGTTCGACAACGACGAAGCGCTGATCCGACTTCGCCTGGCGCCCAGCGACGCCCGGTACGCCGGGAACCTGGTCCCGGGATCGAAGGCGATGGAGATCTTCGCCGATCTGGAGACCGAGCTGGCCCTCAAGGAAGGGGGCGACGAGGGTCTGTGCGCGGCGTACGAGTCGGTGGAGTTCCTCGCGCCGCTGCGGGCGGGTGACTACGTCGAGGGCATCGCGCGCGTCGTCCACCGCGGCCGGCGCAGCCGAAAGATCGAGGCGCGGATCTTCAAGGTCATCGGCGTCGACGAGCGTGGCGTGCTGGCGGTCAAGGAGCCGGTGCTCGCGGCCACCGCGGTGGCGACGATCGTCGTGGGCACCAGCGCCGACGCGGAAGACGCCTGACGTGACGCCGAGTCCCGCCTCGGTCGTCGCATGGATCGACGCGGTCACGCGGGCCCAGGGTGAGCGTCCGGCCCTGGTCCACGACGGCATCACCTGGACCTACCGGGACCTCTGGACCCGTGTCGAGGCCGTCGCGCGGCACCTGCTGTCCACGGGACTGCGACCGGCGGACGCGGTCGGCCTCATGGGCGCCAACGAGCCGGCGTTCGTCGTGAACTACCTGGCGATCATGCGCGCGGGCGGGACCGCGGTCCCGATCAACGGCATGCTCGACGGCGCGGCCGCCGGCCGGCAGCTCGCCTCCGTCGACGCCACCCGCGTGTTCCTCGGCCGGGTCGACGCCGGCGTCCGCGACGCATTGGCCGAGTCGTTCCGGATCCTGCCCATGGACCCGGACGAGCCGCCGCCGGGCCGCGGCCGGTTGCCCGTCGTCGGCGCGAACTCACCCGCCGCGATCATGCTGACCAGCGGCTCGACCGGCCACCCGAAGGGCGTCGTACACACTCAGGGCACGATGCTGCACGCCGTCCTGCAGCTCACCTCGGTGTTCCCGTTCCGCCCGGACGACCGTTCCGTGGTCTTCCTCCCGCTCTACGCGTGCATCCCGGAGCAGGTGCTCCCGGTCCTGTGCACGGGCGGATCGCTGGAGATCCTGCCCCGGTTCGAGGTCGACCGGGTGGCCGACGCCTGCACGCGCGCGACGACCTTCGACGCCGTCCCCACGATCCTGAGCCGGCTGATCGAGCACGCTCCGCTGCACAAGCTCGCCACCCTGCGGTGGGTGCTGTTCGCGTCCGAGCCCATGCCGGTGGCGCTGCTGGACCGCTGGTGGGAGGAGCTGCCCGGGGTGGAGATGCACCAGCTGTACGGGATGACGGAGGTGCTGCCGCTGTCGGCGGCGCCGCACCGCCTGCTGCGCCAGGACCCGGCCAGCATCGGGCGGGCCTTCCCGACGACCCGGCTCGGCGTCGACCCCGAGCACCAGGGCGGACCCGGCGGCGGCCGGGAACTGATCGGCGCCAGCCCGGCCCTGATGAAGGGCTACTACAAGGACGAGATCGCCACCAAGGCGGCGATCGACGCCGGCGGCGGGATCCGAACCGGCGACCTCGGCCACATCGACGAGCGCGGCATGGTCTACCTGACCGGCCGCAGCAAGGACATCATCATCTCCGGCGGCATCAACATCGCCCCCGCGGAGATCGAGGCCGTCGCCGCGCGGCACCCGGCGGTGGAGCGGGCGATCGTGGTCGGGGTGCCGAGCGAACGCTGGGGCGAGACGCCCGTCGTGGTCGCCGTCGCCCGGCCGAGCAGCGCGTTGACCGCGGGCGACCTGCTCGCCCACTGCCGGTCCCTGCTCACGACCTACAAGCGGCCGACCGGGGCGGGCCTGATCGACAGCCTCCCCACCACCGGCATCGGGAAGACCGCCAAGGACGCGGTGAAGAAGATGATCGTGAACGGGGAGATCGACCTTGTTCGAATCTGACGAGATCGACGCGCTGGTCGCGAAGGCCCGCCATGGCTACTGGGCGCCGCTGGCCCGGGCGGTGACGGTCGTCGAGAACAGCCCGCCGTGGGAGGTGTCGATCCCACGCGCGGCGCAGCCCTGCCACATCGTGGGGATCACCGGACCGCCGGGCGCCGGCAAGAGCACCCTCACCGGCCGGCTGATCGAGTCCTTCGCCGACGACGGGCAACGCGTGGCGGTGCTCGCCATCGACCCGTCCAGCCCGCTCACCGGTGGCGCCGTCCTCGGTGACCGGGTGCGGATGGAGACCTACCTGAACGGCCGGCCGGGCGTGTTCGTCCGCAGCCTGGCCAGCCGCGGATCCCATGGCGCGGTGGCCGGCTCCACCCGGAACATCGCCCGGTTGCTGGAGCTGTCGGGCCTGTTCGACATCGTGCTCATCGAGACCGTGGGCGCGGGGCAGACCGAGGTCGCGATCGTCGAGGTCGCCGACACCGTGCTGCTGGTCACCGTCCCCGGTCTCGGCGACGCCGTGCAGACGATCAAGGCCGGCCTGATGGAGGTCGCCGACGCGTTCATCGTCAACATGGCCGACCGGCCGGGCGCCGCCGAGACGGCCCGGCACCTGCGGCTGGCCGCCGGGCGGGTCGACGCCGTCTACAAGACCGTCGCCACCGAGGGCACCGGCATCGACAAGCTCCGCGACGGGCTCTACGGCCGGTGGCGATCGCTGCGCGACGACGGCCGGCTCGAGGCACGGCGCCTGGAGAAATGGGGCTCCGACGCGGCGCTCGTGGCGGAGGCGTTTGTCGCCGACTGTGCGGGCTCGATGGCCCTGGATCCGCACGCCACCATGCAGCATTCCGTCGACCAGATCTTGAAGGAGGCGTCGAGCCGATGGACCCGATGACCGAGAACGACAAGCGCTGGGACGAGCGCGTCGACGCCTGGACGCGCGACCGGGTCGCCGCCGACTACGGACGGGTCCCGCCGCGGCGCGCGGAGTACACGACCTTGTCGGGCGCGCCGGTCAAGGACGTCTACACGCACGCGGACCTCCGGGACCTGGATCCCGCCGAGGACATCGGGCTGCCGGGCGAGTACCCCTACACCCGCGGCGTGCACGCCACCATGTATCGCGGCCGGCCGTGGACGATCCGGCAGGTGGCCGGCTTCGGCCAGGCCGAGGACACCAACAACCGGTACAAGTACTTGCTGGAGACCGGCCAGACCGGTCTGTCGACGGACTTCGACCTGCCGACGCTGCTGGGCTACGACTCCGACCACGAGGTCTACCGGCGTGAGGTCGGCCGCATCGGTGTCGCCGTCGACACCGTCGTCGACATGCACGCCCTCTTCGACGGCATCCCGCTGGACCAGATCTCCACGTCGATGACGATCAACCCGTCGGCGGCCGTGCTCCTCGCCATGTACCGCGTGGTGGCCGACGAACGGGGCATCTCGGGGAAGGTGCTCACCGGGACCACCCAGAACGACATCCTCAAGGAGTACATCGCCCAGAACGAGTTCATCTTCCCGCCGCTGCCCTCCGTGCAGCTGGTGGTCGACACGATGGAGTACGGCGCCGACGTCATGCCGCGGTTCAACCCGCTCAACGTCTGCGGCTACCACATCCGCGACGCGGGGGCGACGGCCGTCGAAGAGGTCGGGCTCACCATCAGCAACGCGCTGTGCTACCTGGAGCATGCGATCGAGCGGGGCATCGACGTCGACCGGCTGGCGCCGCGGGTGTCGTTCTTCTGGGACGTGCACAACAACTTCTTCGAGGAGGCCGCCAAGCTCCGGGCGGCCCGCCGGCTGTGGGCTCGGCTCACCCGCGAACGTCTGGGCGCGAAGGACCCCCGGTCGTGGCTGATGCGGGCGCACTGCCAGACCGCCGGCGTCTCGCTCACCGCGCAGCAGCCGTACAACAACGTCGCGCGGACGGCGATCCAGGCCCTCGCGGCGGTCTTGGGCGGCACGCAGTCGCTGCACACGAACTCGCTGGACGAGGCGCTGTCGATCCCGTCGGAGAGCGCCATCAAGATCGCGGTCCGGACCCAGGCGATCATCCTGCACGAGACCGGCGTCGCCGACATCGTCGACCCGCTGGCCGGCTCGTACTACGTGGAGTCGCTCACGTCCCAGATCGAGCAGGACGCCCGCGAGCTGATCGAGCGCATCGACGGCATGGGCGGCATGATCGAGGCGGTGCAGTCGGGCTACGCGGTGCAGTTGATCTCCGACTCGGCCTGGGAGCAGCAGGTCAAGGTCGAGAGCAACGACACGATCACCGTGGGCGTCAACGACTACGTCGACGAGAACGAGACCCAGGACCTCGAGATCGACCGGCCGGTGCCGGGCGTCATGGAACGCCAGATGACGCGGCTGGCCGAGGTGAAGCGGTCGCGTGAGGACCGCCAGGTCACCGCGACGCTCCGGGCGATCGAGAAGGCCGCGCCCGACCTGCACCACAACCTCATGCCGTTGATCGAGGACGCCGTGCGGGCACGGGCCACGGTCGGCGAGATCTGTGACGTGTTGCGCGGCGTGTGGGGTCACCACCAGCCGTCGACCGTGTTCTGAGGAAAGGACGAATGACCATGACATCCGCCACCGGCCGTCAGGCACCGCTGAAGGTCGTCATCGCCAAACCGGGTCTCGACGGGCACGACCGAGGCGCCAAGGTCGTGGCGCGGGCGCTGCGCGACTCGGGCATGGAGGTCGTCTACACCGGCATCTACCAGACGCCGGAGTCGATCCTGCGCGCGGTCGTGCAGGAGGACGCCGACGTCCTCGGCCTGTCCAGCCTGTCCGGCGCCCACCTCGAGTACGCCGAGGAGCTGTGCGAGCTGCTGCGCAAGAACGACCGCACCGACGTCCTGTTCGTGGTGGGCGGCACGGTCCCGCCCGAGGACGCCGAGAAGCTCAAGGGCTTCGGCGTCCACGAGGTGTTCGGGCCCGGCACGCCGACGGCGGAGCTGGTCGCGTACATCGCCGGCAACGCGCGGCGGGCACGGCTCGCGTGACGGCGCGATCCCGCGACCTCGGGATCGTCGTCGGTGCTCTGCCGACCGGCCGGCACAACGCGATCACCGACGTCGGCGGCGTCCGGGTGGGGCACCACTCGCTGGTGGCCGGTGAGGGAGCGCTGGTCGTGGGCGAGGGGCCGGTGCGCACCGGGGTGACCATCGTCGAACCCCGGCCGGCGGTCTGGCGGTCGCCGGTCTTCGCCGGACTCCACCGGCTCAACGGCAACGGCGAGATGACCGGGCTGCCGTGGATCCAGGAGAACGGACAGCTCACGACCGCGATCGGTCTCACCAACACCCACTCGGTGGGCGTCGTCCGCGACGCGATCGTCGCCCGACTGCACCGCGAGCGGGGCGACGACGAGCTCTACTTCCACCTGCCCGTCGTGGCGGAGACCTACGACGGCATCCTCAGCGACATCAACGGACAGCACGTCACGGCCGAGCACGTGGACGCGGCCTTCGACGCGCTGTCCGGCGGCGCCGTGCCGGAGGGGTCGGTGGGCAGCGGGACCGGCATGATCTGCCACGAGTTCAAGGGCGGCATCGGCACGTCGTCGCGGCTGGTCACCGCCGGCGGCGGGCAGGTCTACACCGTCGGCGTCCTCGTACAGGCCAACCACGGCCGGCGTGGGCGGCTGCGCGTGAACGGCGTGCCGGTGGGCGAGCGGATCCCTGCCGACGTCGTCCCCTCGCCGTTCGACGCGGCCATCCGTGCGGCCCGCGGCAGTGGGTCGATCATCGTGCTGATCGCGACGGACGCGCCGCTGCTGCCGCACCAGTGCGACCGGTTGGCCCAGCGCGCCGCCCTCGGGATCGGCCGCACCGGAGGATCCGGCGAGAACGGCAGCGGCGACCTGATCCTGGCGTTCGCGACCGGCAACGACGGCCTGCCACGGGTCGGGCTGATCGAGCCGGGCCCGGACGAGATCGAGCTGCGGATGGTCAGCAACGCGGTGGTCAACGGCCTGTTCGACGCGGTCATCGACGCGACCGAGGAGGCGATCCTGAACGCCATCGTGGCCGCGACGACGTGTGTTGGCCGCGACGGCATCACCGCGGCCGCCCTGGACCACGCCCTGCTCCGCGAGGCATACGCCCGGTGACGCCCGACGAGGACGCCGCGTCGCACACCGTGGCCGCTGCGATCGCCGACTACCTGAGCGGTCAGGGCGTCGAGCGGGTGTTCAGCCTGCCCGGGTCGCACATGAAGCCGATCTGGGCGGAGCTGGCCGGCCGGGGCGTGCGCGTCGTGACGGCGCGGCACGAGGTGGCCGCCGTGCACATGGCCCAGGCGGAGGCGGACCTGCGCCACCGGCTGGCCGTCGCGATCGTGACCACCGGGCCCGGTCTCACCAACGCGGTGACCGGGATCGGCTGCGCCTTCCTCGCCGGCTCGCCCGTGCTGGTGATCTCGACCCGGCCGCCGGACGAGCAGGCCGGCATGGGCGCCCTGGAGGAGATCGACCAGGCCGCGATCGTCGCGCCGGTCTGCCGCTCGGTGGAGGTCGTCCGCTCGCCCCGCCACGTCGTCGATCGCCTGGACCGCGCCGTGAGCGCCGCGCTGGGCGACGACGGACCCGGCGGCCCGGTGTACGTGGAGTTCGGCACCGAGCTGTTGCGCCGGCCGGCCGCCCCGCCGTACACGGCGTATCCGCGCCGGACGCGGGCGCCGCGACCGCCCGAGCCCGGCGCCGTCGAGCGGGCCGCCGATGCGATCGCGGCGAGCACGCGGCCGCTGGTGCTGGCCGGCCGCGAGGCGCTCACCGTGCCCGGCCTGCTGGCGCAGTTCGTGCGCGCGACCGGGGCCGTGTATCTGGACACCCGGGCGAGCCGGGGAGCGATGTCCGAGAGCCTCGCCTCGTTCGTGCCCGCGGCCCGCGCCCGGGCGATGGCCGAGGCGGACCTGGTGATCACGATCGGCCGGCAGCTGGACTTCGAGGTGGCCTACGGTTCCCCGGCGGTGTTCCGGGCCGCCGAGGGCTTCCTGCGGATCGGCCGGAACTCCGAGGAGGTGCTGGCCAACCGCCGCGGCGACGTCGAGCTGCGCGCCGATCCGCGCTCCGCGCTGGAGGCCCTCCTGACGGCCGGCGCCACACCGGCCGCACCGGACCACCACTGGCGCGACGACCTCGTGCGGACCAACGCCGGCAAGCGGCGGCGTCTGGCCGAGACGATGCGGACCCAGCCGGCCGCGGCCGGCGGGCTCCATCCGTACCAGGTCATCCGTGCGCTCAACGAGCACCTCGACGACGCCGCGATCGTGATCGTCGACGGCGGCGACATCCTGTCGTGGTCGCGATCGAGCCTCAAGACGCCGACCTATCTGGACCTCGGCCCGTTCGGCTGCCTCGGCGTGGGTGTGCCGTTCGCGGTCTCGGCGTCGCTCAACCATCCCGATCGCACGGTCGTCGCGCTCGTCGGGGACGGCGCCCTGGGCTTCAACGTCATGGAACTGGAGACGGCGGTCCGCGAAGGCGCGCGCTTCGTCGTGGTGGTGGCCGACAACAACGCGTGGAACATCGAACGCGCCGACCAGCTCCAGCACTACCAGGGCAACGTCCTGGGCACGGAGCTCGGGCCCTGCGCCTGGGACCGGCTGGCCGAGAGCCTCGGCGTCGCCGGATACCGCGCCGGCACCGCGGACGAGCTGAGCGCGGCGCTCGAGGAGGCCTTCGCCCACGCGCCCGCCCTGGTCGCCGTCAGCGTCTCCCGCGAACCGGTCTCGCCGGACACCAGGAGCGGCCTCGCCCTGGTGCCGGAGTACCACGCGCTCGCCGCCTGGGACGAGGCGGAACGGACGTGGTTGTCGGGCCGGGCCGATCGGGAGGGCTAGCGCATGGTGGACACCGTGGTGGCGCAGGTCGGCGCCGTGGCGCGTGCGCACCCGAACGATCCGGCGCTGATCTTCGACGGTGAGCTCTGGACGTACGCGCAGCTCTGGTCCCGGACCGAGCAGATCGCCCGGGGGCTGCTCGGCCTCGGACTGCGGCCGGGGCAGCCGGTGGGGATCATCGGCCGGAACGAGTCGGCCTACGTCGCCGCCTATCTGGGCATCATGCGGGCCGGCTGCGTCGCGGTGCCCGTCAACACGATGCTCGATCTCGCGGCGATCCGCGACCAGCTCGAGTTGGTCGGCGTGCGGACGATCTTCGCCGGGCGGCTGCCCGACGGGCTCCGGGACGGACTCGAGCAGGACTACCGGCTGCTGGAGCTGGCGGCGCCGCCACGCGGGCCGTCGCGCCCGGCGCTGCCCCGGATCGCGCCGGACAGCGTCTGCAAGATCATGCTCACCAGCGGCTCGACCGGGCGGCCGAAGGGCGTCGAGCACACGCACGGGTCGATCTTCCACACCGCGCTGCAGATGGCCGCGGCCCTCCCGTTCGACCGGACCGACCGCGGCCTGGTCTTCCTGCCGCTCTACACCTGTATCCCCGAACACGTCCTCCCCGCGCTGAGCACCGGCGGGTGCCTGGAGATCCTGCCCGGCTTCGACGTCGACCGGGTTGCCGACGCCTGCACCCGGGCGACGACGTTCGACGCGGTGCCGACGATCCTCAGCCGGCTGGTCGAGCACGCGCCGTTGCACAAGCTCGCCGGGCTCCGGTGGATCCTGTTCGCCTCCGAGCCGATGCCGGTGCGGCTGCTGGAGACGTGGTGGGACGTTCTGCCCCGGGTGGAGACGCACCAGTTCTACGGACTGACCGAGCTGGTCAGCGTCTCCGTCGCGTCGCACGCCATGCTGCGGGCCGAGCCGGCGACCGTCGGACGCGCCTTCCCGACGACCGACCTGCGCCTCGACCCGCTCGAGGGCCATGGCGACGGTGGTGAGATCCTCGCCGCCGGCCCCAGCCGCATGCGCGGCTACTTCGGCGACGTCACGGCCACGAACGGCGCGCTGACGGCGACGGGCGCGTTGCGGACCGGGGACATCGGCCGGGTCGACGACCGCGGACTCGTCTTCCTGACCGGCCGGCTCAAGGACATCATCATCTCGGGCGGCTTCAACGTCGCACCGGCGGAGATCGAGGCGGTGGCGTTCCGGCACGGCGGCGTCCAGGAGGCCATCGTCGTCGGGATCCCGAGCGCCCGGTGGGGCGAGACCCCGGTGGTCGTGGCGGTGCCGAAGCCGGGCAGCGACGTCACCGCCGAGGGTCTGCTCACGTTCTGCCGCGACGCGTTGCCGAGCTTCAAACGGCCGTCGGCGGCCGCGTTGGTGCCCAGCCTGCCGACCACCGGGATCGGCAAGGGCGACAAGGCCGCGGTGAAGCGGCTGATCGCCGAGGGGCGGATCGACCTCGTCAGCGCCTGACGACGGTCAGGCTGTGTGGACGGGCGTCGGCACACCGGCCGCCGGCGCCTGGCCGGGCGACGGTGCCGTGCCGCGCTTGAGCTGCTGCATGTCGCGCACGACGTCGCTGACCATGCGGATCGACGCGGCGTCGAGCACGTTGCCGAACCGCATGACCTCGACCTTGCCGTCGAGCTGTGCCTCGAGGTCGGTCATCTCGTCGGGGATCACGACCAGGTCGACGCCCTCGAGGTCCTTGTCCTCGATGCCGTCGAGCACCTCGATGTTCTTGATGCCCGAGTCGCGCAGGGAGTCCCTGACCGTGATGGCCTGCTCGTCGGTGCGGTACCAGATGCCGACCGTCCCGTTCTTCGCCACGGACGCGATCTGCACGAGCGTCTGGACGTGCGGGGCGACGACGATGGCGACGACCTCGGTCTTCGGCTGGCGCATGAGCCCGCGCACCTCGGCAAGGTGGAAGAACGTCGTGAGTACGAGGTCGGCGCGCTCTTCCTCGGGCTCGAACGTGCCGATGACCAGCGGCTTGACCTTGACGCCGATCTTGTCCTCGAGCTCGTTGGCGAAGTACTTGGCGCGATCGACGTTGCACTCGACGAACGAGACCTTCAACAGGTCGTCCTCGGCGCGCAGCGCCAGGCTCATCACCAGCGACTGGATCTCGGCGGCGGACAGGCCGAGCTCGATGCACTCGCGGGTGGCCGCCTCCAGCACCTGCCGGGCCTGGTCGCGGGCCAGCGAGCCCTCGCGCTCGGGCCCGGGTCCGACGACGATGGTCCCGCTGCGACCGCGCCCCTCGACCAGGCCGATCTCACCGAGTTCGGCATAGGCCCGGGCCACGGTGTTGCGGTTGATGTGCAGGTTGTCGGCGAGCAGGCGGGCACTGGGCAGGGCCTGGCCGGGCCCGAGGTCGCCGGTCTCGATCATGAAGGACAGCTGCGTGACGATCTGCCGGTAGATCGGCACATCGGAGTACAGGCTCACCTGGATCTTGTCGACCACTGCTCGTTCCCCCTCTACAGGTACACGCAGCACAAGTACACCACTGTTGATGGTGTCCAGTCGAACCTATCAGGCTGAGGCGAACGTCATAGGTCTAAGCGGCCGCAGTTATGACACAGTCGATTAGGTCAAACCTGTCGAGCAAGGGGAGCAGTCCGTGGACGAGGAGACGTTCTGGCAGGCCGCGGCCGACCACCTGATCCGGTACAGCGGCGCCTTCACGCCGCGCATCATCGAGCGCGCGTCGGGGTCACGGATGTACGACTCCGCCGGGACCGCGATCCTCGACTTCACCTCCGGCCAGATGAGCGCCGTCCTCGGCCACTCCCATCCCGACGTCGTGCGCACGATCACCGACGCTGCGGCGACGCTGGACCACCTGTACTCCGGGATGCTGAGCCGGCCCGTGGTCGATCTCGCCGGCCGGCTCGCCGCCACCCTGCCGGCCGGACTGAGCCGGATGTTGCTGCTCAGCACCGGTGCGGAGTCGAACGAGGCCGCGCTCAAGCTGGCCAAGCTCTACACCGGCAAGCACGAGATCGTGGCCTTCGACCGGTCCTGGCACGGCATGACGTCGGGCGCGGCGGCGGCGACCTTCTCGGCGGGCCGCCACGGCTACGGCCCGCCGGTTCCGGGCACCTTCGTGCTGCCCACCCCCAACGCCTATCGCTCGCCGTTCCGGCGGGCCGACGGCGGCCACGACTGGGCGGCCGAGCTCGACTACGGGTTCGGCCTGGTCGACCAGCAGTCCTCCGGCAGCCTCGCGGCCTGCATCGCCGAGCCGATCCTGTCCTCCGGCGGCGTCATCGAGCTGCCGGAGGGCTACCTCGCCCGGCTCAAGGAGCACTGCGAGGCCCGGGGGATGCTGCTGATCCTGGACGAGGCGCAGACCGGGCTGGGGCGCACCGGGACCATGTACGCCTTCGAACGCGACGGCGTCGTCCCGGACCTGCTGACGCTGTCGAAGACGCTTGGTGCCGGCCTGCCGGTCTCGGCGGTGCTGACCTCGCCGGCGATCGAGGAGGTCTGCCACGACCGTGGCTTCCTGTTCTTCACCACGCACGTCTCGGACCCGCTGGCGGCCGCCGTCGGGCTGACCGTGATCGACGTCATCGAGCGCGACGAGCTGGTGTCCCAGGCGCAGTTGCTGGGGAAGCAGCTGTCCGAGCGCCTGCTGGACCTGGAGGACCGGTTCGACGTCGTCGGCGACGTGCGGGGCCGCGGCCTGCTGCAGGGGGTGGAGCTGGTGACGGACAAGGCCAGCAAGGCCCCGGCCGACGGGCTCGGCCGCGCGGTCACGGCCGCCTGCCTGGACCGCGGGCTGCACGTCAACATCGTGCAGCTGCCCGGCATGGGCGGCATCGTCCGGATGGCGCCGCCGCTCACGATCGCGGCCGACGACCTGCACGCCGGGATCGACCTGTTCGAGTCGGCGCTTCGCGCCGTCCTCGCGGCCTGACGCCACACGTTCTGCGGGGGAGATTGCCGAGTTGACCGTCCCCCTGCTGCCCATTTTCTTAGGCCGTGGACGCGCGCCTCAAGTCCGCGCCTCTGTGGTGCTTCTTCGCTGTGCTTCCGGGCTTGGACTTGACCCGCACGTCCCCGGTCTTAAGAACTCGGCAGCTATCAGGGGGACGGGGGACGTGTGGCGACGGGCGGGTCCTGGTCTGGCGTTACGTCGTGGTCTGCCGTGACGCGAAACGGAGGATTCGGGGCTGGTGGCGTGACTGGGGACCAGGACGTGACGGCAGACCAGGACGCCGGGTGCTCACCAACCTGGGTGTGGAGCGCGTCCTGGGTGTGAGTCGCGTTTCCGGGCCTCTTTCGGCGGTTCAGCGCGACTCAGACCCAGGACGCGCCTCACACCCAGGAAGCCAACGGTGCATTTCGGGCAGGCTGTGCCCGGTTCTTCCCCGTCCCCCTGGTAGCTGCCAGTTCTTAGGCCGCGTGGCCGCGGGTCAAGCGGTCCCGTCGGCGCGAAGCGCCCATCAGTCCGCTTGAGGCGCGGGTGCGCGGCTAAGAGAATGGGCAGCAGGGGGACGGCCCACTCGGCAGCAGGGGGACGGCCCGGTCGGCAGTTGGGGATTCGCACCTAGGCGCAGGTCAGGCCGAGGTGACGGGTGAACCAGCCGACGATGCGGTGGCTGACGTCGATCGCCTGCTCCCGCTGGGTCATGCCGTGGCCGGCGTCCTTGTAGACGACGAGCTCGGTCTCGCAGCCGGCGGACGCGAGCCCCTGGTAGAACTCCTGAGCCTGACTGATCGGGCAGGCGAGATCGGCGTCGCCGTGCAGCAGGAGCGTGGGGGTGCGGCAGCCGCGGACGTACATCACCGGCGAGCGCTCGAGGTGCGGGCCCTGGGGGTTGTACGGGTCGCCGTCGAGGAAGATCTCGTCGAAGCGGCCGACGTTGGACGTGTTGTGGAAGCTCAGCCAGTTCATCAGTCCGGAGACCGGCACGGACGCGGCGAACACCGGGCTACGCACGGCGGCCCAGGCCGACATGTACCCGCCGTAGGACAGGCCGACGATCCCCACCCGCGCCGGATCGACCAGACCCGATCGGGCCAGCGACTCCACCCCTGTTTCGAGGTCGGCCAGGTCCCCGCCGCCGAGGTCGCCGATGTTGGCGGCCATGAACTCCAGGCCGCGGCCGGTGGACCCGCGGGGGTTGGGCAGCAGCACCGCGCAGCCGGCCTGGACGAGCAGCCGGGCGTCGCCTCGGTGGGCGCCCTGGAGGAAGACCGACGTCGAGGCGTTCGTGGGGCCGCCGTGTGCCACGACGACGAGGGGGAGCCCGGCGTTCGGCGACCCGTCGCCGGGCAGCAGGAGCAGACCTTCGATCTCTGTGCCGTCCCGCGAGGTCCAGCGATGCACCGTCTCCCGGCCGACTGAGCGGCCGGCCAGCGCGGCGTTGACCTCGGTGATCGCCCGCCACTCCGGCCGGTCGCCGGCGGTGGCCAGCTCCATGAGCTCGTGCGGCTGGTCGTGGGCCTGGTAGGCGGCCACGACGGTGCCGCCGTCGAGGCTGCAGCTCGCCCGGACGAGGTAGCCGCTGCCGAGGGTCGCCCGGTCCCGCCAGATCTCCTCGACGCGCCAGTGCGCACCGTCGCGCCGGAGGAACCCGCACGCGGTCCCGACCGAGGCGACGCCCACCCAGAACAGCCGGCCGTCGCGCGTCCACCGCAGCTGTGTGAGGTCGACGTCGAGGCCTGGGCGGCTCACCTGCCCGCTGTCCAGATCCAGGATCGTGACGGGTCCCGCGAGCAGGGCGCGGTCGCTCTGCGGCGCCTCGACGAAGGCCAGCGTCCGCCCGTCCTCGGACACCGCCGGCGACTGCAGCTGCCACCTCGGCGTGTGGACGGTGCGCGCCGTGCGGGCCTCGAGGTCCAGGACCGCCAGCTCGGCGTCGTACCAGGCGTTCTCGCTCGGGTCCGCGGAGACCACGGCGGCCACCGGGCCGTGGCCGGCCCATCCGACGTCCCAGATCGCCAGGCCCTCGGGGCCCACCTCCCGGGCCGCACCCGAGGCGGGGTCGACCCACTGCAGGCGGCGCCAGGCCGTGGCGGGGCGGCGCACCGTGAAGGCGGCCTGCTGCTCCTCGGCCGTGACGAAGCGCAGGCCGCCGCCGATGTTCCCCGTGTCAGCGCCGTCGTCGGCCGTGCGGACCAGCAGCCCGGACTCGTCGGAGGCCCAGACGATGTCCTCGACGACCCCGGTCAGGGCGTCGATCCTGCGTGGACCCTCCGGCTGCCCGGAACCGCCGAGCGCGAGGACGTACAACCGCCAGAGTCCGGTCTGTTCGCGGTCCGAGGCGAAGGCGAGGGAGCGCCCGCTGGGCGACAGCCGCGGCAGGAGGTCGACGCCGGGGCCTGACGTCACGGCCCGGATCGGTGCGTCGCCGGCCTCGACCCAGATGTCGGCCCGCGGCGACTCACCGCGAGGCGGCGGCGGGTCGTAGACGATGCAGGCGCGGATCCGCCCGTCCGCGGACACCTGGGCATCCGTGATCGTGCGGACCGAGACCAGGTCTTCGGGCGTGAGCGGATCGGTCACTCCGGCTCCTTCCGCAACGATTCAGCCTAGGAAAGTAGACAGGTATCGACCCGATCGGTCAAGCCTCGCCGCCGCGCGCTTGAACCAGTCGATTAGGTCTTGACAGGCATAAGCAATCAGACAATGCTGTGCTCCACGTCACGACATGGGCCAGCTAGACGCAGGGCCTGAAGCGGAGGCCGGGCTCTTCGCTGAGTCCCGAGACGGGACGCGGATTCTCTGCCACGACAACCGAATGGTGTTGAGATGTCCGAGACGAACTGTGCTCCGAGGCGACGGCGGCGCCGTACGCCGATCGTGTCCTGCGTTCTCGGCGTGGCACTGCTCGCGGCGTGTGCCGGCGGCGGCGACACCGAGCAGACTCCGGCCAGCGGCAGGGCCGGGCCGGCCTCGATGGCCAGAACGGTGGAGCCGGGCCAGCCGGTCTCGGACCAGCAGGTCCCGCACCTGAACGTGGGTCTGGCCGGCAAGGTGACGCTCGTCGACCCGGCGGACAACATGGAGTCGGGCCTCTTCGTCAACCAGCTCGGCCTGGAACCGCTGCTGCGCATCGACCCGGAGGGTCAGCTGCAGCCGTGGCTGGCCACGGAGTGGGAGCAGGTCAGCGACACCGTCTACGAGTACACGCTGCGCGAGGGCGTGACGTTCTGGGACGGCACCGAGCTGACCGCGGAGGACGTCAAGTACTCCTGGGACCACCTGCGGGCGCCGGAGAGTCGGCGGGCCAACTACTTCGCCACGGTGGATACCGTCGAGGCCGTGGACCCGTACACGGTGCGGGTCACGCTGACGCAGCCGGACGCGTCATGGCAGTACACACCGGCCATGTGGTACTCGGTGATCTTCCAGAAGACGTTCGCCGAAGAGGCCGGAGACTCCTTCGGCCAGCCGGGCACGCTGCTCGTGGCGACCGGTCCG
Organism: Jiangella alkaliphila; assembly: GCF_900105925.1. NCBI lineage: Bacteria > Bacillati > Actinomycetota > Actinomycetes > Jiangellales > Jiangellaceae > Jiangella > Jiangella alkaliphila. The sequence goes on from NZ_LT629791.1 coordinate 2,038,711, forward strand.
TGGAAGTTCGACAGCGTCAACCCGGCCACCGGCATGGAGCTGTCGGCCCACGAGGACTACTGGGGCGGCAAGCCCCCGGTCGACCGGATCTCCATCAAGGCCTTCGCCGACGACAACAGCATGGCGCTGGCGCTGCGGGCCGGCGAGATCGACATCACCCCGACGGTGGCGGGACCCACAGGCTTCGACGCCGCCGCCGGCGGCAACTCCGTCACGACGGTGCAGACCTGTGCCAACACGCTGCTCAGCATTCCGACCCAGAGCGAGCCGTGGACCGACGTCCACGTGCGCCGGGCGGTCGCGTACGCGATCAACCAGGACGACATCATCGCGGCGGCCCAGGGCGCCGCGGCCGGGCCGGCCGAGCACCTGATCTCGGACCAGCTGCTGCGGACACTCGGCTCCGACGAGGAGGTCGACGCGGCGCTGGACAGGGTACGGACCTATGCGTTCGACGTGGAGGCCGCCGAGGGCGAGCTGGCCCAGTCGTCGGTCCCGGACGGGTTCGCCTACGACCTCACGGTCACCGCCACCTCCGCCCCGATGGCCGAGGTGATCGCGGCACAGCTGGGCGAGATCGGCATCGACCTCACCGTCGCGGTGCTCCCGGACACCGCGTACTACGCCGCCCTCGGCGAGGACGAGAAGCCGCTGACGTTCTTCCAGACCGGTCCCTGCTCACCCGACCCGAGCTGGGCCGCCCTGTTCATGGACACCGACGCGGCCGGGCAGCCGGTCGGGCTGAACTTCGCCGAGTACGCGCCGCCGGAGGTGACGCAGCTGCTCGCCGACGGGTTGCTGGAGCAGGACCCGAAGGAGCGGCTGGGGATCTACGCGGAGGTCCTCGGACACCTGGGCGAGGACGTTCCCTACGTGCCGCTCTACGCCGAGGGCAACACCTACGGCTCGACCGAGTACGACCTGGTCGAGTTCAGCAGCTTCTGGTCGAACCTGCCCTGGGTGCTGAGCCTCGTCCCCAAGTAGAGGAGTGAACGCATGTCCGATGCGACGAGAACCAGGGGACGGCACGGACGCCGGGCGTGGCTCGTGGCCGGTCTGCTCACCACGGCGCTGGTCACGGCCTGTGCGGGGAACGACTCCGCGGGTGGCCGCGACGGGGCGGCCGGGGACGGTGAGCGGCCGGCGGACACGGCGCGGACGGTGGCTCCGGGCGCACCGGTCTCCGACGAGCACATCGAGCTGCTCACGGTGGGCATCCCCGGCAAGGTGACGCTGGTCGACCCGGCGGACAACATGGAAGCGGGCCTCAACGTCAACCAGCTCGGCCTGGAGCCGCTGCTGCGGATCGCACCGGACGGGAGCCTGCAGCCGTGGCTGGCCACCGAGTGGGAACAGGTCAGCGACACCGTCTACGAGTACACGCTGCGCGACGGCGTCACGTTCTGGGACGGCACCGAGCTGACCGCCGAGGACGTCAAGTACTCCTGGGACCACCTGCGGGCGCCAGAGAGCCGGCGCGCGACGTACTTCGCCGCGGTCGACACCGTCGAGGCCGTCGACGCCGACACGGTGCGGGTGACCCTGAAGCAGCCGGACGCGTCATGGCAGTACACACCGGCCATGTGGTACTCGGTGATCTTCCAGAAGAAGTTCGCCGAGGAGACCGGGGAGGCGTTCGGCCAGCCGGGCACCCTCCTGGTGGCGACCGGTCCGTGGAAGTTCGACAGCGTCAACCCGGCCAGCGGGATGGAGCTGTCCGCGTACGACGACTACTGGGGCGGCACCCCGCCGATCGACCGGATCTCGGTGAGGTCGTTCGCCGACGACAACAGCATGGCGCTGGCGCTGCGGGCCGGTGAGATCGACCTCGCACCCGTCGTCGGCGGGCCGACCGGCTTCGACGCCGCCGCCGGCGGCAACACGGTGACGACGGTGGAGACCTGCGGCACCGCCAGGATGAGCCTGCCGACGCGGCGGGCGCCGTGGGACGACGTGCACGTGCGCCGGGCGGTCGCGTACGCGATCAACCGGGACGACATCGTCGCCGCCGCCCAGGGCTCCGCGGCCGGACCCGCGGTGTACGCGATCGCCCCGCAGTTGTTCCGGACGCTCGGCAGCGAGGAGGAGGTCCAGGCCGCGCTGGAGGAGATCGAGACCTATCCGTTCGACCTCGACGCGGCCCGGGCCGAGCTGGCCCAGTCGTCGGTCCCGGACGGGTTCAGCTTCGACCTCACCATTCCTCCGTCCTCCGCCGCCATCGCCGAGGTGATCGCCGCTCAGCTGGGCGAGATCGGGATCGACATCTCCGTCGAGGTGCTCCCGGACACGGCCTGGTACGCCGCCCTCCGCGAGGACGTCCGGCCGCTGACGTTCTCCGCGACGGGCGCCTGCACGCCGGACCCGGACTGGGACTCGATCTTCTTCGACACCGACGAGGCCGGTGAGCCGATCGGGCTGAACATGGCCCAGTACTCCTCGCCGGAGGTCACCGGCCTGTGGGCCGAGGGCCTGCTGGAGCAGGACCCGGCGCAGCGGTTGCGGATCTACACGGACCTGCAGAAGCAGGTCGCCGAGGACGTCCCCTACATCTCCCTGTTCGCCGAGGGGACGACGTACGCCTCCACCACGTACGACCTCGTCGAATACCACAGCTACTTCTGGATGAACCTTCCCTGGGCGCTGAACCTGGTGCCGAAATGACCGCGCCGCGCGGCGTGCTCAGACGAGGAGTGAGCGCATGTCCGGATCGACCAGGAACAGGGGGTGGCGGCGGGCGCGGGTCGTGTCCTGCCTGCTCGGCGCCACCTTGCTGGCAGCTTGTGCCGGCAACGCACCGGCGGACGACGACGACCCGTCCAGCGGCGAGAGCGAGCATCCCGGGGCCACGGCCAGGAACGTGGACGCCGGCCAGCCGGTGTCGGACGAGCACATCGCGCACCTCACCGTCGGCATCGCGGGCCAGGTGCCGCTGGTCGACCCGTCGCAGAACGTGATGTCGGGCCTGTCCGTCAACATGAACGCGCTGGAGCCGCTGCTGCAGGTCGGCGTGGACGGGAACCTCGAGCCGTGGCTGGCCTCGGAGTGGGAGCGGGTCAGCGACACCGTCTACGAGTACACGCTGCGCGAGGGCGTCAGGTTCTGGGACGGCACCGAGCTGACGTCGGAGGACGTGAAGTACTCCTGGGACCGGATGGCGCCGGCGGCCGGCGGGACCAGCACGATGTTCGCCGCCGTCGCGAGCATCGAGGCGCCGGACGAGTACACGGTCCGGGTGACGCTGCAGCAGCCGGACGCGTCGTGGCAGTACGTGCCCGCGATGTACTACGGCGTCATCTACCAGAAGGCGCAGGCCGAGCAGACCGGCGAGGAGTTCGGGCGCCCGGCCACGCTGGCGGTGGGCACCGGCCCGTGGAAGTTCGACAGCCTCAACCCCACCAGCGGGATGGAGCTGTCGGCGCACGAGGACTACTGGGGCGGGAAGCCGCCGATCGACCGGGTCTCGGTCAAGTTCTTCACCGACGACAACAGCATGGCCCTGGCGATGCGGGCCGGTGAGATCGACATCGCGCCGGGAATCTCCCAGCCCGAGGGCTTCGTCGCCGCCGCCGGCACGGCGAGTACGTACACGACGGCCACCTGCGCGACGTCACTGGTGAGCATGCCGACGCGGACCGCGCCGTGGGACGACATCCACGTCCGCCGAGCGGTGGCGCACGCGATCAACCGGGAGGACATCATCGCCTCCACCCAGGGACGCGCGGGGGCGCCGCTGCACACCCTGATCTCCCCGCAGCTCTTCGCGTCGCTCGGGTCCGCCGACGAGGTCGAAGCGGCGCTGGACCAGGTCGAGACCTATCCGTTCGACCTGGACGCCGCCAGGGCCGAGCTGGCGCAGTCGTCGGTCCCGGACGGGTTCAGCTACGACCTCACCATCCCCGGCAGCTCCTCCGCCACCGCCCAGGTGGTCTCGGCCCAGTTGGCCGAGATCGGCATCGACGCCACGGTCACGGTCGTCCCGGACACCGCGTGGTTCGGGATGATCTCCGAGGGCGACCCGATGCTCACCTTCACCGAGACCGGCGCCTGCACACCGGACCCGGACTGGGACTCGATCTTCCTGCGCACCGACGACGCGGGTGAGCCGATCTCGCTGAACCTGGCCCAGTACACGCCGCCGGAGGTCAAGGAGCTGCTCGCGGAAGGGCTGCTCGAGCAGGACCCGGCCGAGCGGTTGCGGATCTACACGGAGCTGTCGAAGAAGGTCGCCGAGGACGTTCCCTACGTGCCGGTGTACGCCGAGGGCAACACCTACGCCTCGGCCGAGTACGACATCGTCGAGTACGACAGCTTCTGGATGAGCTTCCCCTGGCTGCTGAACGTGGTGGCGCGATGACCGCCCGCGCCGTCCTGCTGATGATCGGCAAGCGCCTGGTCGCGCTGGTGGTCCTGGTCGCGATCCTGTCGTTCCTCGTCTTCTCCCTGGTGCACATCGCCCCGGGCACCGCGGTCGACGCCTATCTGGGCGGCAAGCCGGCCACGCCGGAGCTGGTGCAGCTGCTGACGGAGCGGTACCACCTCGACGAACCGTTCTTCACCCAGTACTGGTTGTGGCTGAAGGACGCGCTGGTGTTCGACTTCGGCGAGTCCACGCTGACCACGCTCCCGGTCACGGACGAGATCGGGATCAGGCTGGGACCGTCGGCGTTCCTCGCCGTCTACGCCTACCTCCTGACGGTGATCCTCGGCGTCGTCCCCGGGATCATCGCCGCGCTGCGCCAGCGGAAGCTGCTCGACCGCGGCCTGGTGGCGGGGGCGGTCGTGGCGCTGAGCACGCCGCCGTTCGTGATGGGGATCCTGCTCCTGTACCTGTTCGCCGTCCTGGTACCGATCTTCCCGGCCGCCGGCCGCGGCGAGGGGTTCTTCGACCAGCTGTGGCACCTGACCCTGCCGGCGCTGGCCCTCGCCCTGTGCGTCGCCGCGTTCCTGCTGCGGCACACCCGGGCCTCGATGATCAACGTGCTGGATCAGGACTACATCACGTTCGCCCGGGCCCGGGGCCTGAGCTGGGCACATGTGCTGGTCCGGTACGCGTTCCGGAACGCGCTGATCCCCGTGGTGACGGTCTCCGGGGCCCTGCTCGCGTTCTTCTTCGCCGGGGCGGTGTTCGTGGAGGCGACGTTCTCACTGGGTGGCATCGGTGAGCTTCTGGTGCAGTCCGCCCAGACCAGCGACATGCCGATGATCCAGGCCCTGTCGATCCTCATCGCCGTGTTGATCGTGCTGGCCAACCTGCTCGCGGACCTCGCCTACGTGGCGATCGACCCGCGGATCCGCTTCGAAGGGAGGTCGGCATGACCGAAGCCGCCGTCACGGCGCCGCAGCAGCTGACCAGGCGCCGGGTGAAGAGCCGTCCGCCGCTCCTGATCGGCCTGTGCCTCGGGTTCATGGGGCTGGTCCTGATCGTGGCACTCTTCGGTGCGGCCCTGGCGCCGCACGACCCGGCCCAGCAGGACGTGCTCGGCAGCCTGGCGCCGCCGAGCGCGGACCACTGGCTGGGCACCGACGGCCTGGGCCGCGACGTGTTCTCCCGGTTGCTGGCCGGTGCGCGGTCCGCGATCTTGGGGCCGCTGTTCATCGCCGTCGTCGCCATGGTCTGCGGCAACCTGCTCGGACTCCTGGCCGGCTACCGCGCCGGGCTCGTCGACTCGTTGTTGATGCGCTGGGTCGACCTGATGGTGGCCATCCCGTCGCTGCTGATCATCATCGTGGTGGCCGGTGCGCTGGGCGGGGGCTACTGGCTGGCCGTCGCGTTGCTGACCGTGCTCACGATCCCCACCGACGCCCGCGTCATGCGCGCCGCCACGCTCGAGCAGGTCCCGCGTCCGTACGTCGAGGCGGCGAAGACGCTGGGTGTCTCGAACGGCCGGATCATGGTGCGGCACATCTGGCCGAACATCGCCGCGACCGCCGTCGCGAACTCGGTCATCATCTTCGCCGGGTCGCTCGTGGCCATCGCCGGCCTGTCCTTCCTCGGCCTCGGCGCCGAGCCGGGTACCCCCGACTGGGGCCAGATGCTGTCGGAGAACCAGCCGCTGCTGTTCAGCAACCCGGTCGCGAGCATCGCGCCCGGTATCGCCATCGCGTTCACCGCCACGGCGGTGAACCTGATCGGCGACTGGGTGTACGAGAAGATGTCGAGGCGAGGAGCAGCCCGTTGAGCCCCCACACCGAGCCCACGCCCACCTCCGGCCGTCCCGTCCTCGAGGTCGAGGGCATGCGGATCGAGCGCACCGACATCGGCGCCCCGATCGTCAGCTCGCTGGACCTGCGGCTCGCAGCGGGGGAGAGCATCGGCATCGTCGGCGAGTCCGGCAGCGGGAAGTCGATGAGCGCGAAGGCCCTCATCGGCCTCCTGCCCGAGGGTGTCGTCGCGAGCGGGACCGCCCGGTTCGACGGCCAGAACCTCCTCGAGCTGTCCGAACGGCAGTGGCGCGGCGTCCGCGGCCGCCGGATCGGCATGATCATGCAGGACCCGTTCACGATGCTGAACCCGGTCATGCGCTGCGGCCGGATCCTGGAGGAGTCGCTGCTCCCCGAACGGCGGCTGAGCCGCGCCGAGCGGCGAGCCGAGGCGATCCGGCGGCTCGCCGAGGTGGGCATCACCGACGAGTCGGTCGTCGAGCGCTACCCGTTCCAGCTCTCCGGCGGCATGCGCCAGCGCGTCGCGATCGCCGCGGCGCTGGCCCGCGACCCCCAGGTCCTGATCGCCGACGAACCCTCGACGGCGCTGGACGTGGTCACGCAGCGCGAGGTCCTGGCCCTGATCAAGAGGATCCAGGCGGCGCGAGGCATGGCCCTGATCCTCATCACCCACGACCTGCGGGTCGCGTTCGCCACCTGTGACCGGATCCAGGTCCTCTACGCCGGATCGCTGGTCGAGACGGGCCGCGCGGACGACGTGCGCGAGCGGCCGCTGCATCCGTACACGCAGGGACTGCTGCTGTCCGAACCGCCGGCCGACCGCCGGGTGCGCCAGCTCGTCGCCATCCCGGGCTCGGTCCCGTCGGCGGCCGACGTGCAGGACCGCTGCGCCTTCGCGTCCCGGTGCCGCTGGGCCGAGGACGTGTGCCGGGACGGGGTGCCGCCCCTGGCCGAGGTGAGCGACGACCGCCACTCACGCTGTGTCCGGCTGCCGGAGATCGGGGCCGACATGGCCGCGTTGCTCAGCAGGAGCGAGGAGCGCGCGACCGTGCCGGCCGAGGGCCGCTCCGACGGTGCGCTGATCGAGGTCGTGAACATCGAGAAGGTCTTCGAGAGCGGCGGCCGCACCGTCACCGCCGTCGACAACGTGTCGATCTCGGTCCGCGAGGGCGAGAGCGTCGGGATCGTCGGGGAGTCCGGGTCGGGGAAGACCACGATCGCCCGGATGCTGGTCGGGCTCGAGTCGCCGTCCGGCGGCGAGATCGTGATCGACGGCATCCCGGTCCGCAGCTGGAGCGCTCTGACCACGCGCGACCGCCGCAGGCTCCGGCAGACGGTGCAGACGGTGTTCCAGGATCCGTATTCGAGCCTCAATCCGATGCGGACCATCGGCTGGACGCTCAAGGAGGCGATCACCACCCACGACCGCGGCGGCGGCAACGTCGAGGGCCGGGTCGCCGAGCTCCTGGAGTCCGTCGGCCTGTCGGCGGGCTACGCCCAGCGGCGTCCGTCGGCACTGTCCGGAGGCGAGCGGCAACGCGTCGCGATCGCCCGGGCACTGGCGGTGGAGCCCCAGGTGCTGATCTGCGACGAGCCGGTGTCGGCGCTGGACATGTCGGTTCAGGCGCAGATCCTGAACCTGCTGCAGGAGGTGCGCACCCAGCGCGGGATCAGCTGCCTGTTCATCACCCACGACCTGTCCATCGTGCGGCACGCCTCGGAGTACCTCTACGTCATGCACCACGGCAAGGTCGTCGAGTCCGGGCCGACCGAGTCGGTGCTCGACAACCCGGCGGACGAGTACACCGCCCAACTGCTCAACTCCGTCCCGCGCCCGGAGGGCCAGTGGCTTGCCACCGGCGACGCCGACGAGATGGCAGCGACGCGTGGGTAGGGGCGCGTCCTGACCCCGTACGCCGATCGAATGGAGGAAGCATCGTGATCAACAGCTACGTCGGTGGCGTCATCTACGACGTCATGGCCCACCACGGCATCCCGGGCAACAAGGCGGAGGTGCTGCGCTCCACCTACCTCCCGCGGTGGCGGGCCGGCGGGCTGGACGCCGCCGTGGTCCAGGTCTCGAACTGGACGTCCATCAACGCGTACTTCGCGGAGATCACCCGGTCCGAAGGCGAGATCACGTACTGCAAGACGCGGGCCGACTTCGACAACCGTCCCGAGGGATCGTTCGGGATCTTCCTGTCGCTGGAGGGCCACGGGCCGTTCGCCGGCGACCTCGAGGCGCTGCACACGCTGGCCGAGCTCGGCATCACGACGTTCACGTTCTCGCACAACCTGCAGAACCTGCTGTGCACCGGCAGCAACGAGCGCTTCGGCGAGGGCGGGTTCAGCCACCTCGGCAAGCAGACGCTGAAGGAGCTCGAGTCGCTGCCGTTGATGATCGACCTGGTGCACATGTCGCGGGCGTCGTTCTGGGACGCGCTCGACCTCTACGACGGCGACCTGTTCGTGTCGCACTCCAACGCCGACGCGCTCTGCCCGCACCAGCGCAACCTGACCGACGACCAGATCAAGGCGGTCGCCGAGCGCAACGGCACGATCGGGCTCAACACGTTCCGCGGCTACGTGTCGCCGGACCCGATGACGGCGACGCTGTCGGACCTGCTGGACCACGCGATGTACATGTACGACCTGGTCGGTCCTGAGCACCTGAGCATCGGCGCCGACTACTGCGAGTCGCCCGTCGAGATGCTGCTGCCGGTCCTGGACATGATCGACCCCGACGGCGCCCACGGCATCAAGGGCCGCGGCCGCGAGCTGTACACGTACGGGCCGGAGGGGCTGGAGGACGCCAGCAACCTCGGAGCGATCGCCACCGGCCTCGCGGAGCGGGGCCTGACCCCGGACGAGGTCGACCTCGTCTGCGGCGAGTCGTACCTGCGGATGCTCGAACGGTCCCGTCCGTCCAAGCCCTAATGCGGCGTCAGGGAGCAGTCGCCGCAGTAGCCGCCGGCGCGGGCGCGGTAGAAGAGGCAGCAGCTGCGCCGGCGGTGGGTCACCGGCTCGAGCCGGTCGGCGAGCAGCGGATGGGCGAGCGCCTGCTCGATCAGCGGCGTCGCCGGAGCACCCAGGACGATGCCCGCGCCTCGCACGGCCGACGCGGCGTTGCCCCACAGGGCGCCGGGTGCGATCCAACGGCTCCAGGCCTCGACCAGGGGCGTCAGCTGCCGGTCGACCACCTCCTCGGCAGGGGTTCCGCCGGGGCTCGGCGCCGGGCAGTGCAGCGTCAGCGTCCCGGCGGCGCTGGACCAGCCCAGGGTCTCGGGCGCCAGGTCGAGACTGCGGCCGGTGAGCTGGGCGGTGCCGAGCGCGAGGCACCACAGCCGGGCGGCGTAGCCGAGGAAGAGCGTCGACACCGCGACCCGGGCCTCGTCGGTGCCGATGCGGCGTCCCATCTCGCCGATCAGCGCGGTGGTGACGTCCGGGCGGCGCAGGTCCGCGGCCGGACGGCCACCGGCGGCGGCGCCGATCCGGACGGCGTAGTACGGCGTGCGGTCGACGACTCGTCGCAGCGCTGCGTCCATGTCGCCCATCTGCGCCCTCCTAGCCCGCTCAACTAGCTCAATCTAAAGCACATGCTATTGACGCTCTATTGACATAGTCGTACAGTCCAAACACCGCCGATCTCTGGGAGTCATTGATGCCGGAAGCCGCGACCAGCGAGTCCACCGCCGCCGACGCCGACAAGGCCCCGGAGGCCAAGCCGCTGGAGGACCAGCAGTTCACCACGCAGCACGCGGTCACGATCGGCGGTGAGCGGATCCAGTACACCGCCAAGACCGGCCGCATCGTCATGCACGACGACGCCGAGCAGGGCGCGCCGAAGGTCGCCATCTTCTACACCGCCTACCTGCGCGACGGCGTGACGTCGACGCGGAACCGGCCGTTGGTGTTCATCTGGAACGGTGGCCCGGGATCGTCGACGATCTGGCTGCACATGTACAGCTACGGCCCGCGCCGCGTCGTGTTCGAGGGCGACCCGCTGGTCGACGTCTCGCGGTGGGAGCTGCGCGAGAACGAGCACTCGCTCCTGGACGTGGCCGACCTGGTGTTCGTCGACCCGCCGAGCACCGGCTTCAGCCGGACCGCCCCCGGGGTGGACGCCAAGGAGTTCTACGGCATCGAGGTCGACGCCGCCGTGGTCGGGGACTTCGTGCTGGAGTTCATCGCGCGCGAGAGCCGCGGCGACAGCCCGATCGTGCTGTTCGGCGAGAGCTACGGGACCCTCCGGGCGCCGGCGGTGGCCGACTACCTGCAGCAGACACCGGGGCTGTTCGTCGACGGCGTCATCCTGCTGTCCTCGCTCATGGACGTCGCGGGCACGACCTTCGGCGTCGGCGTCAACAACGGCCCGGTGGGCCAGCTGCCCAGCTACGCCGCGACCGCCCTGTACCACGGCGTCATCTCCGGCGACCTGACGACGGTCGTCGCGGAGGCTGAGGACTTCGCTCTGAACGAGTACTCGGTGGCCCTGCTGAAGGGCAGCCGGCTGACCGCCGCGGAGGAGGAGCGCATCGCCAAGCGGCTCTCCGAACTGACCGGCATCTCGGCCGAGTACATCCTCCGGGCGAACCTGCGGGTGACGCTCTGGCGGTTCATGAAGGAGCTGCTGCGCGACCGGCGACGCACCGTCGGGCGCCTCGACACCCGCTTCACCGGCGTCGACTCCGACTCCGCCGGCGAGGCGTTCGAGAACGACCCCAGCTACACGGCGCCGACCGGCGCGGCGACGGCCGCGCTGACCAAGTACCTGCGGGCCGACCTCGGCTGGGAGGCCGACCGGCCGCTGCTGTACCGGCACATCCGCCCGCGCTTCGAGTGGAAGCACCGCGAGAGCGAGCAGATGGGCATCTGGACGCCCCAGCTCGAGGTTGCCACCCTGCTGCGCGGAGCCATGTATCGCTCACCGCACCTCAAGGTGCTCCTGCTCAGCGGCTACTACGACCTCGGCACGCCGTTCTTCCCGGCCGAGCTGACCTTCGACCACCTGCACCTCGACCCGGACATCGCGCGCAACGTCACCAAGACCCGCTACGAGTCCGGGCACATGATCTACCTGCACGAGCCCTCGCTGGCGCAGACCCGTGCCGACCTGGCCGAGTTCCTGACCTCCGTCCGCACGGGCATCTGTGCATGACGACCGGCGCGCTCTCCGCGGCGGACGTGTTCGCGCCGGCCCGGGCGTTCAACTGGCTGCGCCGCGACGGTGACGCCCTGCTGTGGACCGAGACGAGGCCCGCGGAGGCCCGCACGGTGGTCGTCCGCTGGGAACCGGGCGCGGAGCCGGTCGACCTCACCCCGCCGGGGCGGTCGAGCAGCAACATCGTCGGCTACGGCGGCATCCCGTACGGCGTCGCGCCCGACGGCGACGTCCTGGTGTGCGACAGCGAGGACCAGCGCATCCACAGCGTGCGGCGCGGTGTCGCGGTGACACCGGAGGCGCCGGGCAGGACCGTCCGGTGGAGCGACTTCGTGGTGAGCGGCGAGCACGTCTACGCCGTCCGCGAGCAGCACCACGGCAACGGCCGTATCGCCAACGAGCTGGTTCGGGTCCGGCTGGACGGCACGGGGGACGCGGTCGTCCTCGACGGCGGCCACGACTTCGCCGGCTCGCCGCGGGTGTCGCCCGACGGCACCAGGATCGCCTGGATCACCTGGGACCACCCGCGGATGCCGTGGGACGGCACCCAGCTGTGGGTCGCCGAGCTGACGTCCGCGGGCCTCGTCTCGGCGACCTGCCTCGCCGGGTCCGCCGCCGAGTCCGTCCTCGAACCCACCTGGACGCCGGACGGCGAGCTGCTCTTCCTCAGCGACCGCACCGGCTGGTGGAACCTCTACCGGGCCGGCGCCGCGGCACCGCTGGTCGGCATGGAGGCCGACCTGGGCGGCCCCGTGTGGTTCCTCGGCCTGCGCAGCCTCGACGTCTTCGCCGACGGGCGGCTGGTGGTGAAGTGGACGATCGACGGCGTCGAGCACCTGGGCGTCCGGCACCCCGACGGCCGCCTGGACGAGATCGCGACGCCGTACACGCAGTTCGGCTCGCCGACGGTCGTGGGCGACCGGATCGCCGTCGTGGCCGCGGGGCACCGTCATGCCCCGGCCGTCGTCCTGCTGGACCCCGCCGCCGGCGGCACGGGTGAGGTGGTGCGCGACAACGGCACCGTCGCGCCCGAGACGATCTCGCTGCCGGAGGCCATCACCTACCCGACCACGGACGGCGCCGTCGCCCACGCCTTCTGGTACCCGCCGACCGTGCCGGTCGACGGCCCGCCGCCGCTCATCGTCAACTGCCACGGCGGACCCACCGGCCACGTCGTGCCGGTGCTGGACCTGCGTCAGCAGTACTGGACCAGCCGCGGGTACGGCTACCTGGAGCTCAACTTTCGCGGCAGCAGCGGCTACGGACGCGCCTATCGCGACGCCCTCAAGGGCAACTGGGGCGTCGTCGACGTCGACGACGCCGTGGCGGGAGCCGAGTACCTCGTGGCCAAGGGGCTGGCCGACGTATCCAGGCTGGTCGTCCGCGGCCTCAGCGGCGGCGGCTGGCTGACCTTGTGCGCGCTGGCGTTCCGCGACGTGTTCGCGGCCGGCGGCAGCATGAACGGCGTCGCCGACGCCTACAAGATGGCGACGGACACGCACAAGTTCGAGTCGCGCTACCTCGACTCGCTGATCGGCCCGCTGCCGGAGGCGAAGGACCTGTACGCCGAGCGCTCGCCGGTCACGGCGGCGGACCGGATCACCGCGCCGCTCGTCCTCCTCCAGGGCGAGGCCGACGACGTCGTGCCCGCGGACCAGGCGGAGGCGATCGCGACGGTGCTGCGCGATCGCGGCATCGAGCACGAGCACCACGTGTACGAGGGCGAGGGGCACCTGTTCGCGAAGGCGGAGAACCTCGTCCATGCCCTCGAAGCCGAGCAGGACTTCTACGCCCGCGTCCTGGCCGCGGCGGGCTCGTCAGCGCCAGAAGGAGGAGCGAGATGATCAACATCTACGTCGGTCCCACCATCGCGCACGTGATGTCGGGCCACAAGGCCGACCCGCACGCCCAGATCCTGCGCGAGCACTATCTGGAGTCGTGGCGGGCCGGCGGCCTGACCGGTGCCGTCATGCAGATCTCCGACTGGCCCACGGTCGGCATGCTGCTGTCCGAGGTCCGCGGCTCGGAGGGCGAGATCACGTTCTGTACGTCGAGGGCGGACTTCGACAACCGTCCCGAGGGGTCGTTCGGCCTGTTCATGTCGTTCGAGGGGTACGGCCCGCTGGTCGGTGACTTCGAGGCGCTGGAGACGATGTCCCAGTTGGGCGTCACCACGTTCACGTTCTCGCACAACATGCAGAACCTGCTGTGCACCGGCTGCAACGAGCGGTTCGGCGAGGGCGGGTTCAGCCACCTCGGCAAGCAGGTGCTCAAGGAGCTGGAGTCGCTGCCGCTCATGGTGGACCTCGTGCACATGTCGCGGGCGTCGTTCTGGGACGCACTGGACATCTACGACGGCGACATCTTCGTCTCCCATGCCAACGCCGACGCGGTCTCGCCGCACCGGCGCAACCTGACCGACGAGCAGCTCAAGGCCGTCGCCGCGCGCAACGGCGTCATCGGCATCACCACCTACCGGGGCTACGTGACCGAGGACCCCTTCCGGGCGACGCTCTCGGACGTGCTCGACCACGCCATGCACATCTACGACCTCGTCGGCGCCGAGCACCTGGCGATCGGGGCGGACTACTCCGGGTCTTCCATCGAGATGATCTCGGGCGCCCTCAAGCAGGCCGACCCGGACAACGCCTACGGGTTGAACGAGCTCGGCGCGGACATCTACGCCGTCGGGCCCGAGGGCATGGAGGACGCCAGCCGCCTGGGCAGCCTCGTCAGCGGCCTCGCCGAGCGCGGCCTGAGCCAGGACGAGCTCGACCTCGTCACCGGCGGTTCTTATCTGGCCATGCTGGAGCGGGCCCGGCCCGCGACGGCGAGGTAGGCGCGTCATGGCCACGCCGAGGGTGATCGACGTCGAGGAGCTGTTCGCCGACCCGGAGTTCTCCGGTGCGTCGATCTCGCCCGACGGGAAGCGCCTGGCCTACCTGGCGCCGTGGAGCGGACGGACCAACGTCTGGGTCCGCGGCGTCGACGAGGAGCACACCGACGCGGTGTGCGTGACGCACGACGCGCGACGCGGCATCAAGACGTACTACTGGACCGACGACCCGCGGAGGCTGCTGTATCTGCAGGACACCGACGGTAACGAGGACTGGCACCTGTACCGCGTGGACCTCGACGCGCCGGACCAGCCCGCCGTCGACCTGACGCCGCTGCCGCCCGGCTCCCGGGTCATGGACGTGTCGCCGCTGTCGTCGCTGCCGGGCACGGTCGTGGTGTCGATGAACCGCCGGCACATGTTCGTCGACGCCTTCCGCGTCGACATCGCCACCGGTGAGACGACCCTGCACCGGGAGAACCCCGAGTCCGCGGGGCACTTCCTGTTCGGCCGGGCGGGCGAGGTCTTCTACTCGCGGATCGCCGAGGTCGGCGTGTGGGAGTTCTCCGCGGCCGACGAGCAGACGGGCGAGCTGCGCCCGTTCCACCGGATCGGCGGCCCGGAGTATCCGATGGGGGTCTACCCGGCGCACGTCGCGGCCGACGGGAAGGGCCTGCTCGTCGGCGTCTATCAGGGCACCGACGACCTGCGCCTGGTCCGTGTCGACGCCCACACCGGCGCCGAGACCGTGGTCGCCGCGATGGACGGGCACAGCCTCTGCACCATGGGCTACGTCTCGCGCACCCTCCCGCCCACCCTGTTCACCAGCCGGCGCACCGGCGAGGTCCTGGCCGCGCGGTTCGTGGGCGAGCGGCCGGAGCTCCTGGTGCTCGACCCGCACTTCGCGGAGGTGTACGCGGAGCTGTCCAAACTGTCCGACGGCGTGCTGGCGGCGGTCTCGTCGGACGAGTCCGAACAGCGGTGGGTCGCGACGTTCGCGCACGACCGCGAGCCGGGCCTGACCTACTACTACGACCACGGCACGCGCGAGAGCCGGCTGCTGTTCCGGCCCTACCCGCGGCTGGACCCGGCGGAGCTGGCGCCGATGACGCCGGTCGCGTTCGCGGCGCGGGACGGGCTGCCGCTACACGCGTTCCTCACCCTGCCCGCCGGCGTCGCGCCCACCGGGCTGCCGTTGATCGTGAAGGTGCACGGCGGGCCGTGGTGCCACGACTCGTGGGGGTTCGACCCGCAGATCCAGTTCCTGGCCAACCGCGGCTACGCCGTGCTCCAGGTCAACTTCCGCGGCTCGTCCGGGTACGGCGCGAAGCACCTCACCGCCGCGATCAAGGAGTTCGCCGGCGCGATGCACGACGACCTGATCGACGCGGCGAACTGGGCCGTCGAGCAGGGCTATGCCGACCCGGCCCGCATCGGGATCTACGGCGGGTCCTACGGCGGCTACTCGTCGCTGGTCGGGGTCACGGTCACCCCGGACTTCTTCGCCGCGGCGGTCGACTACGTCGGCATCTCCAGCCTGCCGAACTTCATGCGCACGCTGCCGGAGTTCCTGAAGCCGCTCATCGGCAACAGCTGGTACCGCTACGTCGGCGACCCCGAGGACCCGGCCGACGAGGCCGACATGCTCACGCGGTCGCCGATCACCATGGTCGACCGCATCCGCACCCCGCTGCTCGTCGTCCAGGGCGCGAACGACTCCAGGGTCGTCAAGGCGGAGGCCGACAACATCGTCGCCGCGCTCCGTGAGCGAGCCGTCGCGGTCGAGTATCTCGTCGCCGACGACGAGGGCCACGGGTTCCAGAACCCCGAGAACCTCGTCGCCATGTTCCGCGCGATGGACCGCTTCCTCGCCGAGCACCTCGGCGGGCGGTCGGCATGAGCGCCCCGGGGCTGATCCAGGTCGAGGAGCTGTTCGCCGACCCGGAGTTCTCCGGCGCGTCGATCTCGCCCGACGGGACGCGCATCGGCTACCTGGCGCCGTGGAGCGGACGGACCAACGTCTGGGTCTGCGGCATCGACGAGGAGCACGCCGACGCGGTGTGTGTGACGCGCGACGGCCGGCGCGGCATCCGGCGCTACTTCTGGACCGACGACCCGCGGTGGCTGCTGTATCTGCAGGACACCGACGGGAACGAGGACTGGCACCTGTACCGCGTCGACCTCGGCGCGCCGGGCGAACCCGCCGTCGACCTGACGCCTATGCCGCGCGGGTCGCGGGTGATGGACGTCGAGCCGTTCAAGGCCGTGCCCGGCAGCGTTCTCGTCTCGATGAACCGCCGGCCGCTGGACGTCGACGTGTTCCGGATCGACGTCGCCACCGGCGAGATCGTCCTGCACCGGGAGAACCCGGACCGCCGAGGCGGCTTCGTCTTCGGACCCGGCGGCGAGGTCGTCGCCCACTCGCAGGCCGACGACGGGACGTTCGAGTACCACGCCGTCGACGACGCGTCCGGCCGGCGGCGCCTGTTCCACCGGCAGGGCGGCCCGGAGCATCCGCTCGGCGTCCACCCGGCCCGGATCACCCCCGACGGCGCCGGGCTGCTCGTCGGGTCGTACCAGGACTCCGACGACCTCCGGCTGGTCCGCGTCGACATCGCGACCGGCGAGCAGAGCGTCGTCGCGGACCTGCCCGGGCACAGCCTGTGCATCGCCGAGGCCGTCTTGCCGGCGGCGCCCCCGACCCTGTTCACCAGCCGGCGCACCGGCGCGGTGCTGGCGGCGCGGTTCGTGGGCGACCGGCCCGTGATCCACGTGGTGGACCCGGGGTTCGCGGAGGTGTACGCGGCACTGTCGCGGCTCTCGGACGGGGTGCTGGCGGGGCTGTCGTCGGACGACTCGGAGCGGCTGTGGGTGGCGACGTTCGCGCACGACCGCGAGCCCGGGCTCACCTATCTCTACGACCACGGCACCGGCGAGAGCCGGCTGCTGTTCCGGCCGTATCCGCGGCTGGACCCGGACGCGCTGGCGCCGATGACGCCGGTCGCCTTCGCGGCGCGGGACGGGCTGCCGCTGCACGGCTTCCTCACCCTGCCGGTCGGCGTCGAGCCGGCCGGCCTGCCGCTGGTCCTGTTCCTGCACGGCGGCCCGTGGTTCCACGACGTGTGGGGGTACAACCCCACCGCCCAGTTCCTGGCCAACCGCGGCTACGCCGTCCTGCAGGTGAACTTCCGCGGGTCGTCGGGCTACGGCCGGCGGCACACCACGGCGGCGATCAGGGAGTTCGCCGGGACGATGCACGACGACGTCATCGACGCCGCGGACTGGGCGGTGAAACAGGGCTACGCCGACCCGGCGCGCATCGGCATCCACGGCGGCTCGTACGGCGGGTACGCGGCGCTGGTCGGGGTCACCGTCACCCCGGACTACTTCGCCGCGGCCGTCGACTACTGCGGGATCTCCAGCCTGCCGAACTTCATGCGCACGCTGCCGGAGTTCCTGCGTCCGCAGATGGTGAACAACTTCCTGCTCTACTGCGGCGACCCGGCCGACCCCGAGCAGGAAGCCGATCTGCTGGCCCGCTCGCCCATCACCATGGTCGACCGGATCCGGACGCCGCTGCTGGTCGTCCAGGGCGCCAACGACGTCCGCGTCGTCAAGGCGGAGTCCGACGCCATCGTCGAGGCGCTGCGAGCCCGCGGCGTCGCCGTCGAGTACCTCGTCGCCGACGACGAGGGGCACGGCTTCCAGAACCCCGAGAACGTCATGACGATGTTCCGCACCGTCGAACGCCACTTCGCCGCCCACCTCGGCGGCCTCAGTGAGGAGCAGCGGTGAACGATCCCGGGTACGACGTCATCGTCGTCGGCGCCGGTTCCGCGGGCGCGGCGCTGGCCGCCCGGCTGACCGAGGACGACGGCCGCCGGGTGCTGGTCCTGGAGGCCGGACCCGACTATCGCTCGGCCGACGCGCTCCCGGAGATCCGCAGCATCGAGCCGATGATCGTCCAGCCGACCGCGACGCTGCTGAACACGCACATGTTCCCGGGGCTGCTGGCGGCACGGACGTCCGCGCAGGACCGGCTGCCGTATGCGCGCGGACGCGGCGTCGGCGGCAGCTCCGCGGTCAACGGGCTGTTCGCGATCCGGGCGACGGTCGAGGACCTCGACGGCTGGGCCGCCCAGGGCTGCGCCGGCTGGGGCTACGACGACGTCCTGCCGCTGCTGCGCCGGCTCGAGAACGACCTCGACTTCGGCGACGAGACGTACCACGGCGACGACGGGCCGATCCCGATCACCCGTCCGCGGCACGAGGACTTCGCCGCCGTCGACGCCGCCGTCGACCAGGCCGCCCGGCGGCTGGGTCACCCGTGGGCGCCGGACCACAACGCGCCGGGCTCGACCGGGGTGTCGCCGTACGCGCTCAACAGCTTCGGCACCGTCCGGGTCTCGACCAACGACGGGTACCTCCAGCCGGCCCGCGACCGTCCCGGCCTGCGCGTCGTGGGCGACGCGCTGGTCGAGCGCATCCTGTTCACCGGGAACCGCGTGACCGGCGTGCGTGCGATCGTCGCCGGTGCGCCGGTCGAGTTCCGCGCCGCCGAGGTCGTGGTGTCCGCCGGCGCCATCCACTCGCCGGCGGTCCTGCTGCGCTCGGGCGTCGGCCCGGCCGGCGAACTGTGCGACGCCGGCGTCGACCCGGTCGCGGACCTTCCGGTCGGGCGCAACCTGCAGGACCACCCGAGCATCGCGCTGGGCCTCGGCCTGCACCAGGAGATCGACTACCGCGGCGTGCCCATGCGTGGCCAGGTCTGCGTGCGGTTCACCACCGGCGTCGGCGACGAGGTCAACGACGCCATGATCGCGGTGACCGGTGCGCTGGGCCTCGGTGTGCCGGCCGCCGGCGTCGTCGGCTGGGTCAACCGAGTGACGTCGACCGGACGCATCCGGCTGGCCGGCACCGATCCGGCCGCCGATCCGGTGGTCGACTTCGACCTGCTGTCCCACCCCGACGACCTGCGGCGATTCCGGGCCGTCGTCGACGAGCTGCGGACGTTCGCGGCACAGCCGGAGCTCAAGGAGATCGCGCCCGAGATGAGCCTCAGCGGCCTCGGCGCGGTCGCCGCCGATCCGGCCGAGACCATGAGCGACGACGAGTTCGCGCGGTTCGCCCTCGCCGCCGTGAGCGACACCGTCCACGCGAGCGGAACCTGCCGCATGGGCGATCCGGGTGACCCGGACGTCGTCGTCGATCCGGCCGGGCGGGTGCTCGGCATAGACGGCCTGCGCGTGGCCGACGCGAGCATCCTCCCGTGGGTGACCCGGGCGAACACCAACCTGACCGCGATCCTCGTCGGCGAGAAGGTCGCGGCATCGATGCGCGCGGAGGCCACGACATGAGTGATCACGACTGCACGATCCGGGAACTGGTGGGCACGACGGCCGCGGTACCGGCCGGGGAGCTGGACCCGGTCCTGACCGACCCGGACACCGGGCAGCGGCTGCATCCGCAGCGGGCCAGCGCGCCCGAGAGCGTGGAGACGGCGGTCGCGACCGCGTGGGCCGCTCACGCCGGCGGCGTCTGGTCCGACCTCCCACGCGGCGAACGCGCGGCCGCGCTGCGCCGTCTGCACACGGAGCTGGCCTCGCGCACGGAGGAGCTGGCGCGCGCGGACAGCCTGGACACGGGCGTGCCGCGGGCGACGACCGCCGCCCTCATCGGCGCGGTGGCCCAGCTGCTGGACCTCGGCGCGACCCAGATCGAGGACGGGTTCGAGCACACCGAGCAGCTCTCGTCGGCCGGGGCATGCGACCAGTGGCGACTGCCCTGGGGTCCGGCGGCGGTCTTCATCCCCTGGAACGCGCCGAGCCACCTGGCGATCGTCAAGACCTCCTACGCCCTGGTCGCCGGGTGCCCGGTCATCGTCAAACCGTCGGAGTGGGCACCGCACTTCTCCGGCGTGTTCGCCGACGCCGTGCGGGCGGCGCTGCCACCCGGCGTCGTCCAGATCGTGCACGGCGACCGCACAGTCGGCGAGGCGATCGTCGGCGACGAGCGGATCGCCGCCGTCTCGTACACGGGCGGCGTCGCGGGCGGCATGGCCGTGGCCGAGGCGTGCGGGCGGCTGCTCAAGCCGGTCGACCTGGAGCTGTCCGGCAACAACCCGGTCGTCGTGCTCCCCGGCGAGGAGCCGAAGGCGGTCGTCGAGCAGGTCGTGACGGCGATGCTGACGCTGAACGGGCAGTACTGCATCGGGCCGCGGCGGCTCATCGTCCCGGAGGCGGAGGTCGAGGACTACCTGGCCGCCCTCGGGCCCGTCCTCGACGCCGTGCGCATCGGCCGCACCACCGATCCGGACGCCCAACTGGGTCCGCTCTCGCACGAACCGCACCGCCGCCGCATCGACGACCAGCTCGCGGAGTTCGCCGCGCGTGGCTGCGAGGTGCGCCGGTATGGGCGGCTCCCGGATGCCTCCGGGCACTTCGTGGCTCCGGCGGTCGTGCTGACCGACCCGGCGCCGGAGCTCAGAGAGGAGATCTTCGGCCCGGTGCTGCAGGTGCGGACCTACCGGGAGCTCGACGACGCGATCACGACCGCCAACGACCATCCGTACGGGCTGGGCGGCTACGTGTTCGGCACCGACCGGGAGGCCGCCCGTGCGGTGGGCCGGCGGCTGCGCGCCGGCCTGGTCCGGCTGAACTCGGCCTACGGACCGCCCGACGCCGACCCGGTGGCGAGCATGTGGGGGGTCAGCGGCCTCGGCGAGCTGGGCACCTGGCAGGGGCCGGCCTTCTTCACCGGAGCCCGCTTCGTCGGCTGAGCATGGAGATGTGGCGCTAGCCCTTGCAGATATGAGTGCCTGGAGTAGCGACCGCCCATCGCATCAACCTGCGGTGGGCCCGACCGCCTTGGCCAGGCTGGTCGTCGCACAAGAACCGGCATATCGGGCGCCGTCACGACGATCAGCCTTGCCAAGGGCGGCGCGATGATCACGGTCTGAGGTGGCGCCGCATCAGGGCCTCGGCGGCCGCGCCGTCGCCGGCCACGATGAGGTCGACGAGCTCGAGATGCTCGGCCGCGGCGTTCGCGAGCGCGCCCTGCTCCACGAGCGGCGCCAGGCCGTGAAGCCGCGTCTGGTCGCGCAGGCCGGCGACGAGGTCGACGACGCGCTGGTTCCCCGCGTGGCCGAGCAGCTCGAGGTGGAAGCGCCGCTCGGCCTCGTTGTAGCCGATCAAGTCGCCGGCGCTCGCCCGGTCGACGATGCTCCGGGCGAGCTCGCGCAGGGCGGGGATGTCGCGGCCGAGGATCGACGCGATCGCGCGGCGGACGGCGGGTGGCTCGACCAGCAGGAGCAGCTCGGTGATCTCGGCGAGGTCCCGCTCCGACACCTCGGTGACGCGGAACCCCTTGTTCGGCACCGTCGACATGAGTCCCTCGCCGACCAGGTCGAGCAGCGCCTCGCGGACCGGCGTCGCGGAGATGCCGAAGTGCTGCCCGAGACTCGGCGCGGAGTACACGTCGCCGGGCTCCATCTCGCCGGAGACGATGGCCGCCCGCAGGGCCTGGGCGACGCGCACGCGCAGGCCCTCCCGCTTGGGGATCTCGGTGAACGCCGGCGTGGACGTCATGACACGGCTACTTCGGGGGCAGCCGGACGCCTCCGTCGACGCGGACCACCGCCCCGTTCAGGTAGGGGTTGGTGAGGCACTCCATGACCATGCGGGCGACCTCGTCGGGAAGGCCGAGACGCGAGGGGAAGAGCACAGACCGGCCCAGCCGCGCCTTGAACTCCTCGGCCTGCTCGCCCACGCCGTAGATCGGGGTGTCGACGAGGCCCGGCGCGACGGTGTTGAGCCGGATCCCGCTGACCGACAGGTCGCGGGCGACGGGCAGGGTGAGGCCCACGATGCCGCCCTTGGAGGAGGAGTACGCGGCCTGGCCGATCTGGCCGTCGAACGCGGCCACGCTCGCGAACGCCACGATCGCGCCGCGCGCGCCGTCGGCGTCGGTCTCGTTGCGGCTCATCGCGGTGGCGGCGAGGCGGATCGTGTCGAAGGTGCCGATCAGGTTGACCTCGAGCACCTTCCTGTACATCGCGAGATCGTGCGCCGAGGCGAACTCGCCGTCGCGGCCGATGGTCCGCTGCGCCGGTGCGAAGCCGGCCGAGCAGACGACCGCGCGGAGCGGACCCAGCGCGACGGCCCGTTCGACCGCGGCCTGGAGCTGCTCGGTGCGGGTCACGTCGGTCTCGACGAAGACTCCGCCGATCTCGTCGGCCAGCGCGCCACCCGGGCCGGCCTGGAGGTCGGCGACGACGACCGCCGCGCCGGCCGCGGCGAGCCGCCGGGCGGCGGCCGCGCCGATGCCGGAGGCGGCGCCGGTGACCAGCGCGGACGCGCCGGCGAGCTCGACGGGACCGTGGCCGGGGGTGGTGATGTCACGGGTCGGGGCGGGGGTCACTCTTCCTCCTCGCGAGACGGTGCGGCCGTCCTAGTGCCTAGAAGAACAGCCGATCTGTGTGGATGATTCACTACCCAGAGGATGACGTCAATGATGCCCTGGTGTAGTGCACCAATGGTGGGGTAATCTGCGCCTATTCAGCTAGGTGAAAGGGCGTCGAGATGTTGACCTCAGCCGACCTTCCCCGCCTGCTCTCCGACCTCGATCGGGAGGCCGAGGACTACCTCGTCACCCGCGACGAGGCGACGCTCATGATCGGGCTGTCCGTGCGGGGCGAACGTCATGTCCGGAGCTTCCGGTCACCGGGCGCCCAGCACGCCCCGCTGCCCGACGAGCGGACGATCTACGAGATCGGCTCGGTCTCGAAGGTCTTCTCGACGACCGTGCTGGCCGTGCTGGAGGCCGAGGGGCTGATCGGGCTCGACGACCCGATCGGCGCGCACCTGCCGAAGGACCTCCGGCTGCCGGAGCGGATCGCGTCGATCACCGTCCGGCAGCTCGCCACGCACAGTTCCGGGCTCGGCTCGGTCGGCCGGCGCCACCAGGCCTTCATCGACGAGGAGCTCCGCGGCACCGAGCCGCCGTTCGGCGCGTACACCCACTACCTGCGGTACCGGAAGGAACACCTCTACGCCGACCTCGAGGACGCCGAGCTGGTGTACCCGACCGGGCAGGGCTGGACGTACTCGATCATCGGCATGGGGACGCTCGGCCACCTGCTGGAACTGGTGACCGGGAAGCCGTACGAGCAGCTGCTGAAGGAGACGGTCTGCGCCCCGCTGGGCCTCGCGGACACCGGCTACGCGCTGTCCGAGGAGCAGCAGGGCCGGGTGGTGTACGCGTACGACGGCGGCGGGCAGCCGTGCCCGAACTGGTACCACGACGTGCTGCTCCCGCAGGGCGGACTGCGCTCCACGATGACCGACCTGCTCGCGTTCGTCGAGGCGAACCTCGCGGCCGGTGCGGCCGCGGACGGGTCGCCGCTGTCGCGGGCCATGCGCACCGCCCGCGAGCAGTACTTCGCCGTCCCCGACGGGTTCGCCATGCCCGACGGGAGCGAGCCGCCCGACTTCGTCCAGGGCCTGGCCTGGCGTGGGCTGGACCGGCCGGACGGACTGGCCTGGTGGCACCCGGGGACGACGTTGTTCTACCTCGCCGGCGCCGGTGTGGACGACCGCGCCGGGGTCGGCTTCGTCGTCCTGTACTCCGGCCGCAGGGCGCTCGTCGAGAGAGACGTCCTGCACCCCCTCCAGCGGGAGTGGTTCCGCCGCGCCTGTCTGTAGCCGCCGTCTCCCGAGGAGCGATCGCCATGACCGCCGACCTGACCGCCCGCTACGCCAAGGCCGAGGCCCTGCTGCCGCACCACCTGAAGGAACTGGTCCGCACCCCACGCGTGACGCCCCAGTGGATCGGCCGCACCGAGACGTTCTGGTACCGGACCAGGACGGCCGAGGGTGTGCGGTTCGTGGTCGTCGACGCCGAAGCCGGCACGAAGCGGCCGGCGTTCGACCACGAGCGGCTCGCCCGCGCGCTCGGTGACGTCCTGGGGGAGGAGGTCGATCCGGCGGCGCTGCCGTTCTTCTCCATCGACCTGCTCGAGGACGGCGCGGTGCGCGTGGTCGTCGGGGAGCGGCGGATCGAGATCGCCCTCGACGACTACGGCGCGACGGTCCTCGGCCCCGCCCACCCGGCCGAGTCGCCGTCGCCGGACGGGCGCTGGGCCGTGGGGATGCGCGACCACAACCTCTACCTGCGCGACACCGCCACCGACGAGGAGCGCCAGCTCACCACCGACGGCGTCGAGTCGTACGACTACGCGACGATGGCGGACTCCTGTGCCAACCTGGTGATGCAGGAGAACCTCGGCTTCACCATGCCGCCGCTGGTCGTGTGGTCGCCGGACTCGACCCGGTTCGTCACGCACCGGCTCGACCAGCGCCGCGTCGGGCTCATGCACCTGCTGCGCTCCGCGCCGCCGGAGGGCGGCTTCCGGCCGAAGCCGATGGCCTATCGCTACGCCGTCGTGGGCGACACGACGGAGAACCTCGCGACCTCGGAGTACTTCGTATTCGAGGCGGCGACGGGCGCGGTGACGCGGGCCGCCGGCGAGCCGTTCCTCACCCCGTTCGTCCCCACCATCGCCTACGGCTTCCTGTGGTGGAGCGCGGACGGGGCGACCGTCTACTTCCTCTCCAGCGACCTCGGCGACCACACCGCCCGGCTGAACGAACTCGATCCCGGGACCGGCGCGGTCACGGTCCTGGTCGAGGAGACGAGCACGTCGCACATCCTGCACGGTCCCCAGCAGCAGGACAGCAACGTCCGGGTCACGTCGTCTGGCGAGGCGCTGTGGTGGTCGCGGCGCAGCGGCCACGGCCACCTCTACCGGTACGGCCGCGACGGCTCCGTCACGACCCTGACCGCGGGCGACTGGTCGGTCCGCCACGTCGTGTCGATCGACGAGGACGCCCGCCGGGTCGTGTTCACCGGCGGCGGGCGCGAGCCGGGCTCAGACCCGTACCTGCAGGAGCTGTACTCGGTGTCGCTGGACGGCGGTGAGCTCACCGCGATCACGTCCGACGGCCGCGACCACGCCTGCGCCGCGTCGCCGTCGGGACGGTTCTTCGTCGACAACACGTCGCGGTACGACGTCGAGACCGTGTCGGTGCTGCGCGACCGCTCCGGCGCTGTGGTGCTGGACCTCGAGCGGGCCGACGCCGCCGCCCTCTACGCGGCCGGCTGGACGCCCCCGGAGCGCGTCGTGGTGAAGGCCGCCGACGGCGAGACGGACCTCTACTGCGCCATCTACAAGCCGCACGACTTCGACCCGTCGGCGACGTATCCCGTGGTCGAGGAGATCTATCCCGGCCCGCAGATCTCCACCGCGCCGCTGCGCTTCCCGCTGTCCGGAGGCGTGCTGACCGGCGAGCGCAACGCCGCGGGCTTCGCGGCGCTCGGGTTCGTCGTCGTGGCGGTCGACGGCCGGGGTTCCGCCCTGCGCGGCAAGGACTTCCAGGACTTCGGCCGCCGCGGGCCAGAGGGCGAGTTCGTCGGCGACCACGTCGCGGCGATCAAGCAGCTGGGCGCGACCCGGCCGTGGATGGACCTGGATCGGGTCGGCATCTACGGCCACTCCGCGGGCGGCTACGCCTCGACCAGATGCATGCTGCTCGCACCCGAGTTCTACAAGGTCGCGGTCTCCTCGGCCGGCAGCCACGACAACCGCCCGAACCACGTGTGGTGGGCGGAGAAGTTCTTCGGCTCGCCCGACGAGTTCGACTTCGCCGCTCAGTCCAACCCCGAACACGCCGCGAAGCTGAGGGGCAAGCTGCTGCTGGTGCACGGCGAGATGGACGACAACGCCACGCCGCACCTGACGATGCGCCTGGTCGACGCCCTGATCAAGGCGAACAAGGACTTCGACCTCCTGATCGTCCCCAACGCCGACCACCGCCTGATGATCGGCACCGCGTACTGGCTGCGGCGGCGCTGGGACTACTTCGTCCAGCACCTGATGGGCGAGCCGCCGCCCGCGTACCAGATCGCCGACATCCCGATCGATCCGGAACTGCTGGCGCCCTGACGGCTCCATCACCCGACGTCACCCGAGGAGCGAAACGTATGAGCACCGATCTGGCCGGCCGCTACGCCAAGGCCGAGGCACTGCTGGCGCACAACCTCAAGAAGCTGGTCCACTCCCAGCAGGTGCGGCCGAACTGGATCCGCGACACCGAGACGTTCTGGTACCGCAACCAGACGGCCGAAGGGGTGCGGTTCGTCCTCGTCGACGCCGAGGCGGGCACGCAGCGGCCGGCGTTCGACCACGAACGCCTGGCCCAGGCGCTCGGCGCCGTCCTCGACAAGGAGGTAGATCCGGCGCAGCTGCCGTTCTTCGGGATCGAGCTGACCGACGACGTGGTCCGGGTCGTCGACGGGGAGCAGCGGATCGAGATCTCGCTCGACACCTATGCCGCGACGATCCTCGGCCCGGCCCACGGCTCCGAGACGCGCTCACCGGACGGCCGCTGGTCGGTGGGGGTCCGCGACCACAACCTCTACCTCCGCGACACCGCGACGAACGAGGAACGGCAGCTCACCTCCGACGGCGCCGAGGCGTACTCGTACGGGACGCCGCCGGACTCCACCGCGAACCGTGTGATGCAGGAGAACCTCGGCTTCACCACGCCGCCGCTGGTCGTGTGGTCGCCC
This sequence comes from Jiangella alkaliphila, assembly GCF_900105925.1. NCBI lineage: Bacteria > Bacillati > Actinomycetota > Actinomycetes > Jiangellales > Jiangellaceae > Jiangella > Jiangella alkaliphila. The sequence goes on from NZ_LT629791.1 coordinate 2,065,497, forward strand.
GACTCCACCCGTTTCGTCACCCACCGGCTCGACCAGCGCGATCTCGAGCTCATGCACCTGGTGCGGTCGGCGCCGGCGGGCGGTGGCCGGCCGACGCCGATGACCTATCGCTACGCCATGGTCGGCGAGGAGAACGTCGCGACCGCGGACTTCTTCGTCTTCGACGCGCGGACCGGGCAGGCCACCCAGGCGAAGTCCGAGCCGGTGCGGATGGACTACCTCTCGGCCATCGCGATCGGCCACGTGTGGTGGAACGCCGGCTCGACGACGGTGTACTGGCTCTCGGCCGGCCGGGGTGGCCGGACCGCTCGGCTGCACGAGTTCGACCCCGCGACCGGCGAGGTCACCGTGCTGGTCGAGGAGACCAGCGACACGAACGTCCTGCACGGCCCGCAGTTCTACGACCGCAACGTCAAGGTCCTGGACTCCGGCGAGGTGCTCTGGTGGTCCGAGCGCACCGGCTGGGGCCAGCTCTACCGGTACGCCGCCGACGGCACCGTCAGCACCGTCACCTCCGGCGACTGGCTGGCGCGCACGGTCGTCGGCGTGGACGAGCAGAACCGTCGCGTCGTCTTCACGGCGGCCGGGCGAGAGCCGGGTGCGGACCTGTACGTGCAGGGGCTCTACTCGGTGTCGCTCGACGGCGGCGAGATCACGGCCATCGCGTCCGACGGCCTCGACCACGACCCGCGGCCGTCGAGGTCGGGGCGGTTCTTCGTCGACGTCATGTCCCGGGTCGACGTCCCGGCGGTCTCGGTGCTGCGCGACGCGACCGGAGCGGTCGTCCTGGAGCTCGAGCGGGCCGACGCCACCGCGCTCTACGCGGCCGGCTGGTCGCCGCCGGAGCGGGTCGTCGTGAAGGCGGCCGACGGCGTGACGGACCTCTACTGCGCGATCTACAAGCCGCACGACTTCGACCCGTCTAAGACGTACCCGGTGCTCGACGAGATCTACCCCGGCCCGCAGGTCTCCACCACGCCGATCCGCTTCCCGCTGTCCGGCGGCGTTCTGACCGCCGAGCGGCACGCGGCGCCGTTCGCCGCCCTGGGATTCGTCGTCGTGGCGGTCGACGCGCGGGGGACGGCGATGCGGCACCGGGCCTTCCAGGACCACGCGCGGCTGGGCGGCGACGGCGAGTTCGTGGCCGACCACGTCGCGGCGATCAAGCAGCTCGGGCAGACCCGGCCATGGCTGGACCTCGACCGGGTCGGCATCTACGGCCACTCCGGCGGTGGCTACGCCTCGACCCGGAGCATGCTGCTGGCTCCGGACTTCTTCAAGGTCGCGGTGTCGTCCGCGGGTGACCACGACGACGCCACGTACCACGCCTGGTGGGGCGAGCGGTTCTTCGGGCTGCCCGACGAGTTCGACTACGGTCCGCACGCCAACGCCGCGGACGTCGGCAACCTCCAGGGCAAGCTGCTGCTGGCGCACGGCGCGATGGACGACAACGTCACGCCGCACCTGACGATGCGCCTGGTGGACGCGCTGATCGACGCCAACAAGGACTTCGACCTGTTCATCGTGCCGAACGCCGACCACAGCATGTTCCATCAGCAGGCCTACTGGCTCAGGCGCCGCTGGGACTACTTCGTGCGCCACCTGATGGGCGAGACGCCGCCGTCCTACCGCATCGCCGACGTCCCGGTCGACCCCGAGGTGATCGCCGCCTACATGGGCTGAGACGCGCTCAGCTCCGACTCGACGCCGCGGGCGGTCGCGTGGGCGGGCAGGCCCAGCCACCGCGCGACCGAGGCGCCGACGTCGGCCAGCGAGGCCAGGTCGTGCCCTCGCCGTGCCGACGCGCCGGACCCCGTCCCCGCCAGGACGGGGACCCACTCGCGGGTGTGGAACGGGTGACCGATCGTCGGGTCGTTGCCGTGGTCGCCGGTGACGACCAGCAGGTCCTCCGGGCCGAGCCGCGCCACGATCCGGGGCAGCGCGCGATCGACCGCCTCCAACTGCCCGGCGAACGCGGCCGGGTCCTGCGAGTGCCCGGCGAGGTCGGTCTGCTGGACGTTCGCCACGACCAGCCCGTGCCCCGCGGTCGCGGCGACGTCGGCCAGGACGGCGGGGGTGTCCACGCCCGGTCGCCGGTCCACCGGCGAGTCGGTCACCAGCAGGTCCGCGGCCTTCCCGATCAGCACCACCCGGTGGCCGGCCCGGGCGGCCGCCTCGGGTAGCTGGTGGGCGTGGTCGACCCTGGCGCCGAGGTGCTGCACCCGCAGCCCGCCGTTGCGGTAGAAGCCGCTGGCCGGGGTGTCCAGCCCAACGGTGCCGCCGGGGCCGGGACGGACGGCGTCGGTCAGCGGCCGGTCGGAGTGGCCGCCGACGGCGATGACGCGGGCGACCGGCGCCACGTCGCGCACGACCCGCGCGATGTCGAGGATCGCGGCGAAGTCGAGGTCGTCCAAGCGGGCGGAGACGTTCCAGTTCAGGCCGGGGTCGGCCTCCAGATTGTCGTGGACGAGCGCGGCGTCGTCGACGACGAGGACGGGGCCGTCGTCGAGCGTCCGCACCCGGTGCCCGCGGGCCCGCAGCGCCGCCGTCACCACGTCGATCCGGTCGGCCAGCCGGCACAGGACGACGTGGGACATGTCGGCGCCCATGAGCGTCTGGTGGCCGGCGAAGGAGTCCGCGCCGGGGTAGCCAAGCCCGGCCCGGGCGCCGGCCGCCCGCAGCAGCGGGACGGGCGCGGCGAGCAGGTCGCCCAGGTCCGGCCGCAGCGCCGCCAGCCCCAGCCCGGCCAGGTGCGGCACCCGCAGCGGGCGGCCCCGCTCGCGCACCGACCAGGCGGCGACGGCGCCGACGGTGTCCGCCGCGGCGTCGGCCGCCCGGACGGCAGCCGCGTCGGGCATCGCGCCGGTGCCGAAGCCGTCGAGGACGAGGACGGTGGCCGACGGGCTCACGCGACCCGGCTCCCGAGCGCGTCGAACACGCCGTCCAGCCGGGGACGCTCCGAGCCGATCCCGGCGACGACGGCCACCCGGGAGCGGGTGACGAAGATCTGCGTGCGGAACGCCATGACCGCCGTGTCGCCGACGCGCGCGCCGTCGCCGCCGCCGGTCCAGTCGAACCGCCGGTAGTAGTCGATGCTGCCCGCCGGTGTGTCGTGCAGCGTCGCCCGGCGGCGGCCGCCACCGGTGGCGACGAGCAGGTCGCGGGCCCGGCCGCGGCTGTAGAAGCCGCCGCCGAAGACGCTCGGCGCGGAGCCGAGCTGGGCGATCTCCGAGACGTACACCAGCGCCGGCCGCTCGGTGAGGCCGGCGTCGACGGCGTGCTCGGGCGTCGTGCCGGTGAGCGCGTGGCCGGGCTCGCCGACGGTGCCGCCGAGCCGCTGGATCTGCGGGATCGTGCTGACGCTGGTGTGGCTGGGCAGCGACAGCACGGGCTCGAGGCCGGCCGCGCGCATCGTCGCGGCGGCGGCGAGCACCCGGTCCAGCGTGCCCGTGGGCCGGGGCCGGCCGGCGTCGACGTCGAAGCTCAGGCAGGGGAAGCCGGTCGCGCCGGCGACGCGCACCCCGTCCAGCCGCGCGGCGTAGTCGAGCACGCCGGCGACGTCGCCGGGTTCGAAGCCGCCGTCCTGGCCGGGGAACGTCGACTCCGCCGCGCCGCGGATCTTCAGCAGCACCGGCTGGACCCGGCCGAGTTCGTGCGCGGCTGCGGCGATGGCGGCCAGGTTCTGCTCGTCCGCCGCGGTGACGTAGGCGGGCCGTTCCGCCAGCAGGCCGGGCAGCCGGCGCCGCGGCACCTGGACCAGGTGACCCAGGTTGCCCAGCCGGGCGCCCGCGCCGATCAGCGCGGCGGCCTCTCGGTGGTCGATCGCGGCGGCCAGCGGGAGGTGCTGGGCGACGGTCGAGGTGACGAGCGGGTTGCGGCCGTACTGCTTGGCGACGAACCACAGCTCGACGCCGTGCCGCGCGCCGGTCGCCGCCAGCGCGGCCGCGTTGTGGTCCACGGCGTCGAGGTCGATCACGTACGTGTCCGGTTCGATGGCGCCGGAGCGGTGCAGGTCGATCGCGGCCTCGACGAGCGCCGGGTTGCGCCGCTCGGTCATCGCCAGGAACATCAACGATCCCCTTCGGCCAGCGCCGACCGCAGCATCCGGGCGGTCAGCTCGGCGCCGGCGCGCATCGGGTTCACCCGGACCGCCCAGTCGGCCAGCTCCGGCTGCGCGGTGAGCGTCGACGACGACAGCCGGTAGACCAGCGGGGTGATCTCGTGCCGTGAGTTGGACCCGACGGGGAACGGCGCCGCGCCGTGCCGCGCGGCCCACGCCGGCAGCTGTGCCGCCACCGGCCGGTCCAGCAGCGCGACGACACACAGGTCCTGCGCGTTGGCCAGCCTGACGTCGACGACGCCGGGCACCTCGCCGCCCGCCAGCCGGCCGGCCAGCTCCGTCACCGCACCGGCCTGCGCGGCCCAGTTCAGCGGCACCATCACCAGCGCCTGCAGGGCCGCGAGCGCCTGGCCGCCCTGGACCTGGCCGCCGCCGGAGTAGTTCGCCGCCCGCGCCCGGCCGACCAGCTCGCCGTCGCCGACGACCACACCGACGCCCTCGGGGCCGTGCAGCTTGAACAGGGAGAACGCCGAGGCGGTCGCGCCGTGCTCGACGCCGGTCCGCGGGGTGCGGTAGACCGCGTAGTTGTCGTCCACGACGACCTTGCGGCCGGCCGCGACCGCCCGGGCGATGACGTCGGCGGGCTGGTGCCGGTCGGCCAGCCGCTGGCGCGAGTGCTGGACGTAGACCCAGCGCGCCGGGTCCTCGGCGAGGACGGTGTCGAGGGCCGCGTCGTCGTCGAAGTCGACCCGCGCCACGTCGGCCAGGCCGTCGCGGAACGTCGTCGCTGTCGTCGAATAGTCCGGAGCGTCGTGGGCGACGATCCGGCGTTGCCCCTCCGACCACGGCCCGGCCGAGAGCGCGGCCCGGATCGCGCCGGTCCCCGCGCCCTGGACCAGGCAGGCGTCCTCGGCGCCGAACGCCTGGGCCAGCGCCGCCTCCGCACGCGCCGTCGTGTCCGGCCGGCCGAGGCCCGCGACGACGCCGACGTCGGCGCGGAACAGCGCGCCGTCGGTGAAGTGGGTCGCGATCGCGGCGACCAGCCGCTGCTGCGCGGCCAGGGCGTCGTCGGCGGTCGCGATGGGCAGCGGGGTGGTCTCGGGCAGCGTAGGGCTCATGGGTGCTCCGTTCCGTCCAGCCAGCGCAGCGCGTTTTCTCGGTACAGCAAGTCGAGGTCCGTGGGGTCGATGCCGCGGGCGGCCAGCTCGGCGCGGAACGGGCCGAGCACGTGGCCGAAGCCCGGCCCGCCGCGGCTGGTCAGGTAGGCGTCGCGGGAGATGTCGTTGCTGAGCAGCACGTGCCGGGCGTGGCCGGCCTCCAGCAGGGCGAGCAGCAGCTCGATCCGCTTCTCGTCCGGCTGGTACGACGCCTTGCCGACGGTGTCGAACGCGACGTACGCGCCGGCGGCCGCGATGGCCCGGTGCTGCCCGGGGTCGTCGATGAGGTCCTGGTGGCCGATCGAGATGCGGTGCGGCGGGAGGCCCGCGGACGTGAGCAGGTCGAGCTGTTCCAGCCCGCCGCGCCCGAGGTGGGCGTGGGTCGCGACGGACAGGCCGGTCCGCAACGCGGCACCGGCGGCGGCCAGCAGGCCGACCCGTTCGGCCGGAGTGGCCCGCTCGCCGCTGCTGCCGATCTCGCCGATCACGCCGGGGCGGATCCCGCCGCCGAGCCCGCCGCCGATGTCGTCCACCAGCAGTCGCGTCGCCTGCTCGACGGAGTCGCCGGGCTCGCCGTCGGGGTGGAACCGCTCGTAGTACCAGCCGGTCGCGAGCACCACCTCGACGCCGGCCCGCTCGGCGATGGCGCGGGCCCGCGCCGGGTCGCCGCCCATCGCGCGGCCGGTCAGGTCGACGACGAGGCCCAGCCCGCCCGTGCTCCGGGCCGCGGCCAGCTCGGCCGCCACCGCGGCGTCGTCGCTGACCCGCGCCTCGGCGTCGCCGAACCGAGTGAGGTCCACGACCAGGTGCTCGTGCGCGAGGACCGTGCCGGGCACGTCCGCCGGCGCGAGCACCCGGCCGCCGGCCGTCCGGATCGGCATCAGCCCGCCACCGGCTGCACGAGGTCGACCAGATGCAGCAGGTTGAGCACGATGCCGCCGACGATGACCGCGGTCGGGCCGGCCGCCATCCGCACGATCGGACGTCCCATCGACTCGTTGAGCAGGTACAGGCCGCCGACCAGCGCGATGCCGAGGCCGCCGCCCATGGCCAGGCCGGCCATCAGTGAGCCGACCAGGATCGCCAGCGACAGCGACTCAGTGATCGCGTGCCTGATGTGGTCGGCCGACTCGCGCACGCTCGGCCAGTGCTGCAACCACCGGCCGACGGCGCTGAGCAGCAGCACCTCGGCCGACATGACCAGCGCGCCTAGCACGAACGCGATCGCGAGCGCCAGCGGCCAGGCGTCCACCCAGATGTGGGCGAGATAGCCGATCGGGTAGACGAAGGTGAACCCGGCCATCGCGTACGCGCCCGAGGCCAGCGCCGTCGTGGCGATGAGCGGCACGAAGCCGAAGGCGCGCAGGAAGTCGACCTGGGCGGCCTCGCCGTAGGTGCCGTCGGCGACGAGGAAGCTGGTGGCCTCGCCGCCGCCGAAGATGCCGCTGGCGGCCAGCGCCGCGACCATGCCGCCGAGGATGCCCAGCGGGATCACGTTCCTGCGCAGCCGCTCCGCGTTAGGCCCGAACAGCTGGTCCGACGCCGCGGCGGTCGCGGCCTGCCGCTCCTCGTGCTCGGCCCGGTCGGCCGCGGAACCGCCGGCCAGCACCAGCTGCTCGACCCGCCGGGCGGTCCGGTCCTGGGTCAGCGCGAACCCGAGCAGCATGATCACGCCGAGCGCCATGGCCAGCGACCCCGGGAACAGGTCCGGCCAGACGTTCATCGACAGCAGGATCATCGCGACCTCGGCGCCGAACGTGATCAGGCCCTTCGCGCGGCCGAACTGGCGGGTGATCGCCAGCACCGGGAACAGCGTGAACAGCCAGAGGATCGGGGTCGAGATCTGTTGCAGGGCCGTGACGAAGTCGATCGGCAGCGACGTCGCGGCCGAGTTGGCGGCGTTGAGGCCGAAGACGCAGACGGCGCCCCACGCCGCGCCGCCGGTGGCCGCGAGCCACCGCCACGGCGCGATCAGGCCGATGATCTCCACCGGCAGGAACACCAGCCACGGGTTGAGCACTCCGGTCGACAGCGCCATCGGCGCGCCGAGCCCGAAGATGAACCCGGCCGAGAGCCCGGTGACGATCGTCGCGGTGGCCAGCCGGGTGGACCGGCCCTGGATGTAGTCGAGCAGGAACGGCCGGGCGCCGTCGTTGAAGACCGCGAGCGCGGCGTTCGCGATCAGCGCCGCGAACGCGCACAGCACGATGACCAGCACGCTCTGCCAGGCGTCGAACGAGACCGACGCCGTGTCGGTGGCGGCGAGGAGCGTCATGCGTCCGCCCCCTGTCGTCTCGCGTCCAGTACCGCCCAGAGCGCCGGCACGACGTCCTGGACCTGGTCCAGGGCGAAGCCGAAGGCGAGGTTGCCCGCGTCGACGGCGGCCTCGATCGCCTCGGCGGAGGGGATCGACCGGCCGAACGTGTGCGTCTTGTCCGAGCCGAGCAGCCCCACGAGCACCCCGAGGCTCGCGCCGGCGCCGGTGTGGCAGGTGCCGAGGTAGTAGTCCGCCTCGCCGGTGCGCAGCTGGATGGCCGCGTCCATGTCCGTGCCGATGACGACGCTGTCGTCCGGTCCGAGCAGTGGTCGCAGCACCTCCGCGACCTCGGTCTTCGCAACTCCACCAGCGATGATCTTCATCGGTTCTCCTTGGTTGCGGTCAGCGCGAGGGCGCCGAGATGGAGGCTGAGGTATTGCTGCTCGACGGCGGACAGGGCGACGCCGAGCGCGGCTTGCGCACGGCCGGACACGCCGGCGGCGGCGTCCACGGCGGCCGGGGCCTCGTCGACGACCTGCTGGTAGACGGCGTCGGCCGGCGGCTCGACGTCCGGCTCGCCGCGCAGCAGCCGCCCGAGCGCGGCGACGAGGTGCGAGGTGAGCGAGCCCGCGGTGTCGTCGGTGACCTCGAAGTCCGGTTCGAGCCGGGCGAGCTCGCTGGTCACGAACTCGACGACACCCGGAGGGGTCTGCGCCATCTCGCGGAACAGGTCGAGGCGCAGGCGGAGGCGGTCGTCCATGCATCGCTCCGTCGGTAGGTGGGATGGTCGGTCAGTAGGTGGGGATCCGCCGGCCGCCCACGACGTCGTCCGCAGCCGTCCGCACGAGGTCGTCCACGAGCGCGGCCTTGACCGCGGTCGGCAGCGCCTCGGCGTCGCGGCGCGCGACGATGACGGCCGACGTGGTCGCGTCGTCCGCGAGCCCCTCGACCGGATGGACCGTGACCGGACTCGAGATGTGCGTGTCGATCTCGTCGAGGTTCCAGACGGTGGCATCGACGAGGCCGTCGGCGAAGTACCTGTTCAGCTGGTTGTAGGACACCTCGACCCGCCGCTGTGGCGGCAGCCCGGGGAACACGGCGGCGGTCAGCTCGGCCTGGTCGACCGACGCCGGGTCGACGGCCACCCGCAGCTGCGGGTCGTCCGGCGTCCGGCCCTGGGCCACGACGAGGCCGTGCGCACCGACGTAGGTGTGCGGGCCGAAGTCGCGGACGACGTCCAGCTCCGGGTCGGAGAGCGCGGCGAACCGCGACATCACCGCGAAGTCGGCCCGCTCCTCCCGCAGCGCGCGCATGCGGTCGGTCGACCCGCGCACGAACATCAACGTCAGCGGCACGCCGGCCTGCTGGAACGCCGCATGCATCCCCGTCGCGAGGCCCTCGTAGCGGCGCGAGTACGGCAGCGGCATGGCGACCGAGATCGATCGGCTGCCCGCGAACTCCCAGATCAACCCGTGGTCGATGGCCGAGACGAAGGTGCCCAGCTTGCCGCGCGGGCGGATCTCGACCGCGCCGGCCTCTTCCAGTAGTGCCAGCGCCGCCTGGACGGTGCCCTTGCCGACCTGGAACCTGTCGCTGAGCTCCTGGACGGTCGCCATCCGGTCGCCCGCCGACGCCGTCGACAGCTCGACGGCCAGCAGGTGGGCCACCGTGCCCACCTTCGACATCAGCATCTGGATGCGCGACATGGCGGGCATACTATCCAGAATTCTGGATATTGGCCAGAACTAGTTCGTGGTGGCGCTGACCAGCAGCTTCGCCGTGGTCAGGCGGCTGCGACGCCCAGCTGACGCAGGAAGTTGCGGTTGTCGGTGCGGACGAACTCCTCGACGAGCCGGCCCCGGTCGTCGAACCGGAAGATGTTGATGAGGTCCATCACCACGCGGGCGCCGGTGGGCTCCAGGCGGCCGGCCGGCGAGTGGGTGAACGGGCGCACGAAGGTCCCTTCGATCCACGTCTGGCAGGCGATCTGGTCGCCCTCGGCGATGACGATCCCGCGGCGGATGCTCCGGTCGTCGAAGGCCGATCGGAGCGACCGGAAGAAGTCGGTGAGGCCCGCGTAGTCGGTGTCGAAGCCGTCCGGTCCGTGGAACGCGAAGTTCTCGGTGTCGAAGTAGGAGTCGATCTCCTCCTGGCTCGCGCCGGCGACCTCCAGCTCTCCGGCGCGGACGAGGCGCGCGACGAGTTCGTCCCGGGTGAAGTGGTGCGTCATGTCGGATCCTTCTCGTTGGTGTCACCTCCAGCCTGCGTCCGGCCGAGGTATCACACAAGCGAGGATTCTCGACACCAGCCATGCTGAACGCGCATACCTGCGGCTAGGCTGCCGGGGTGGCGGAACTGACCCTGGTCGGCCTGCGCGTCGTCGTCGAGGTCGCGCGGGCGGGCTCCTTCAGCGCGGCCGCGGCGAGGCTGGGGTACACCCAGTCGGCGGTGTCGCGGCAGGTGGCGGTCACCGAGAAGGTCGCGGAGACGCCGCTGTTCGAGCGGCACGCCCGCGGCGTTCGTCCGACCGCGGCCGGCGAGGCGTTGGTCCGGCACGCGAGCCGGGTGCTCGACGGCGTCGCGACGGCGACCCAGGAGCTGGCGGGCATGCGCGACCGCCTCGTCATCGGCGGCTTCCCCACGGCCGCCGCGGTGCTGCTGCCGCGTGCCATCGCCAGGCTGACCGCGGCCCATCCCGGACTCCAGGTGCGGCTCACCGAGGCGTCGACCCCGGCGCAGCTCCTGGCGCTGCGTCGCGGACGCCTCGAGGTGGCCGTCCTCGCGACCGGCGACGGCCTCCCGGAGTACGACCTGGACGGGCTGCGGCTCACCGAGCTGCGCGGCGGAGGCGGTGCCGGGGTCGCCGTCGCCGACACCCACCCCTTCGCGGTACGCGACCGGGTCGAGCCGGCCGAGCTGGCCGACCAGGCGTGGGTGGTCGGCGCGCGTGTGGGCGACGCGCCGGAGTTCGGCGCCTGGCCCGGCATCGCCGAACCGGTGATCTCCTTCGCCGCCCGCGACTGGCCCACCCGGCTGGGGCTCGTCGCCGCGGGTCTCGGGATCGCGCTCGTGCCCGGCCTCGCCGCCCCGGCGATGCCACGCGGCGTGCGCTGGGTCCCCGTCCGCGGCGACGGCCTCGGACGCACCGCGTGGACCGCGACGAAGCCGGACCCCAGCGCAGCCGCGCAGGCGATGGTGCGCGCCTTGGAGGAGGAGCTCGGCTCGTGGGCCACCCCCTAGGGTGTGTCTCCCGAGTCTCGGCCGTAGCGAGCGGCGTCCAGGTGGATGCCTCGCAAGGCCGAGGAGGGAGTCATAGCGGTGCCTATGGCGACTGACGAGAACGCAGCGAGGCGCCGCCTGGGCGTCGCGCAGTAGGCCATGGACTTGGGAGACACACCCTAGGCGCCGACCTCGCGGATCAGGGCCAGTAGTCGCACCGGCTCGAGTTGTACCACCAGCCGTAGCCGCCGGTCTCGGTGTCGATCATGAAGTAGTCGTGGCCGACGCACGTGCCTGCTTGGACGGCGTTCGCGGGAACCGTGGCGGCCACCATTCCTGCCACCGCGACGCTGATACCCACCAGGCCGCTCACGATCACTCGACGCATCACTTGACCTCCGTGTTTTCCGACATCGGACGTGACGAAGCTAGCGGCGCCCGGCGGCCGGATGGCCCACTCCGGGCCGAACCCGAACGACCCCGAACGCCGGTGTCGTTAGGATCGTGGCGGCGCCGAGGGGAGCATCGATGGGCGACGGCCGCCCGCAGGCGGTGGGCCTGTGGAGTCTCGACGATCTGGCCGCCGGGATGGCCCGGCTGCGGGTCTGGGCGGGGTCGCCGTCCTACGCGCAGATCACGCGGCGCATCGCGGAGCTCCGGGAGGCTCGCGGGGGCGGCGCGCCCGGGCCGCGTCACCGTCTACGACGCCTTCCAGCCAGGCCGCCGGCGCGTCGACGCCGAGCTCGTCGGCGACATCGTCAGCGCGCTCGGGCTGGCGGAGGGGGAGGCGCTGACGTGGCGGCTGGCCGCCGGCCGGGCGATGGGTTCGGCGCCGGACCAGCTGGCGCTCGTCGCCGAGACCGTCGCCGACGCGGTGACCGAGTTCACCGGACGCGGACGCGAGCTGGCCGCCGTCAGATCCGCGGCATGGAACGCGGCGACCCTCATCACGGGCATGGCGGGGGTCGGCAAGACCGAGCTGGCCCTCCGGTCGGCCGCTCCGTTGCGGTCGGACCGGGCCGGGCTGAGCGCGCTGTTCGTCAATCTCCGCGGCTTCGAGCCGGACGGCGCTCCACCGCTGGCTCCGGGTGCGGTGCTGGTGAGCATCCTTCGGCTGCTCGGCGAGCGGGATCATCGCTGGCATGCGGACGACGTCGACGCGCTGATCGGGGAGTGCCGGCAGCGGTTCGCGGCCCGGCCGTACCTCGTCGTGTTCGACAACGCCGGCGATGAACGGCAGGTGGCGCCGCTGCTCGCCGCGACGACGCGCGCGCGGGTGCTGGTGACGAGCCGGCTGACCATGCCCGGCGTCGACGCCGGCCGGGCCGTACAGCGGATCGAGCTCGAGCCGTTCACCGAGGCCGAAGCCCTGGAGCTGTTCCGGCGGACGGCCGGCGCCGCGCGGATCGACGGCGAGCGCGAGTCGGCGCTGGAGATCGTCCGGGCGCACGGGCGGTTGCCGCTGTCGCTGGGCATCACCGCCCGGCGCATCGCCGAGCGCACCGACTGGACGCTCGCCGAGCTGGCCGATCAGCTGCGGCAGCGGCTCGCGGGACTGCGGCTGGAACCGGACGTCGACGCGTCGCTGGCGCTGTCCTACCAGGGGCTGTCCGTTGACGATCAGCGGTTCCTGCGCCTGCTCGCCCTGCATCCGGCCCATCTGCTCGACGCGCCGGCGGCTGCGGCGCTGGCGGGTCAGGACGTCGCCTCGGCCGGCGAGCGACTGGCCTTCCTCGCCGACCGTCATCTGCTGCAGCGCAGTGGTCCGGAGACCTACGGCCTGCACGACCTCGTCCGGGCCCAGCTCATCGCCGCGTCCGTCGACGAGGACCGGCCCACGGACCGGTCGGCGGCCGTGGCGCGGCTCCTCGATCACTACCGGAACGCGGCTCTCATCATGATCGCCGAACTCGGCCCACCCGATCCCGAGATGGCCGATCTGCCGCTGCTCACGGGCGACCCGTCCGCTCGCCCATGGCTGTCCGACGCTGCCCGGACGCCGGCCGGCCGCGTCGCCGCCCTGGCATGGTTGGACGCCAAGGCTGCCACGTTCGTCGCGCTGATCCAGAGCGAGCACGCTTACGAGCACGCCAAGGCGACGGTGGCGCTGGTCCTGGTGCTCGCGCCGTATCTGCGGCTGCGGGCGGACCTTCAAGTCGTGCTCGACCTGCACCTGCGTGCGCGCGATGCCGCTGAGCGGCACGGCGACCCCGTCGTGATCGCGTTGACCGAGCGGCAGATCGGCGGGACCTGGCTGCGGATCGGTGACCTCGCCGCCGGCCGTCAGCACCTCACCGCGGCGGCCGACCTGTTCGCCGCGACCGATCACGACCTCGGGCTGGCCCAGGCGATCAGCTCGCTGGCGATCGTCGACGCCGAGGGCGGAGATCATCGCAAGGCGGTCGACGGGTTCCGTGCGGCCCAGCGGATCTATCAGCGCCACGGTCTGGAGCGCGCGGTGCGGGTCGTCGCGAACAACCTGGCGGTGGCCCAGGTCCACACCGGTGAGCTGGCCGAACGTCTCGCACATTTCGAGCGCGAGATCGCCACCTGCCTCGAGAAGAGCGAGCACGACCGGGAGATCATCGCCCGCACCAACGCGGCATCGTTCTGCCTGCAGCTCGGCCGATTCGCCGAAGCCCGCGACCACGCCGAGCGCGGCCTGGCGTTGTGCCGGCAGCTCGGCGATCGGATCGGCGAGGCCTACCTCGAGCAGAACCTGGCGGAGGCGCTTGCGGCCTCCGGCGACGTCGACGAAGCCGCCCGTCGGCTTGGGGCCGCGTTCGAGCTCGCGCAGGAGCTCGGCGACCGCGGGCTGGAGGTGCACCTGCACCGGACGGCCGGCGTGGCCGACTGCTACCGCGGCGATCTCGACGACGCCGAACGGGCGTTCACGACCGCCCGGGACATCGCCGCGGAGCTGTCCGACCAGCTCAGCGTCGCCGCCGCCGACGAAGGGCTCGCCGCCGTCGCGTGCGCCCGCGGCGACCGCGACACTGCCCACGACCTGTGGACGCGCGCCGGTGACCGGTACCGGGCCGCCTCGCTGCCCGAGGCCGCGCGGGTCGCCGCCCACCTCGCCCGTCTCGACGCCGGCGACGACTGCGGCTGCCGGCGACCCGACAGCCCACTCGTCATCGATCGAGCCCTGACCCGAGTGTGACGACGTAGCCGAACTGCCGGGCCTTCGCCCGAACGCTCCATTGCGGCCGTGACCGCAATCGAACCTCACGCCAGGTCTTGCCAGCCGAGCGGCGAGACCCTAGCATTCCGGTCTAGACCGGAATCGAACCATCCATGGAGGCATCCATGAACGTTCGTTCGTTGGCCGCGGCGTCAGTCCTCGTGCTGGCCGCCGGTCTCCTCCAACCCGTCGCCGCCCACGCGGCCACGTCCGTCACCTTCACTCCGCGCACGATCCTCGCGCCCGGCCTGCCGACCGCGGAGGAAGGCGGTGGCGTCGACCAGAACGTCACGCCCGTGGGCACCATCTCGCTGACCATGACCGCGTCGCAGTCCGCGTACGTCGTCTCGAAGATGCGCGTCAACAGCGCGACCATCCGCAGCCTGTTCGACAACGAGGTCGTCTGCTCCGGACGGGGAGCCTGGAGCAAGAACATGGTGATCGGCCAGAACGTGTACGACATCCATTCGGGCTCGCCGAACCAGGACGTGACGCTCTACACCCGGTTCCTCATCCACCCCGGGGTCGCCGGCACCGTCACCTGCACCGCCAACGTGCGCGGCAACTCGCTCAGCAACGACGACGCCACGTACCGCTTGGTCAGCGGCTACATCCAGTTCGCCGACACGTCGGTCATCAACAACCCGCTCAACGGCAAGCCGGTGCAGGGCAGTGTCAGCGCCGGGGTGCACCGCCTCAACGCCGGCACCCCCGTACAGCGGCTGCCCGCGCTCGACGACTTCACCATGCCGTCCGGAGTGACGAACCTGAACGTGGTGGGCGACGCCGAGCTGATGGTGTGCGTGCCGAGCACGCCGTGCGACCGGTACCAGTCCGCGCAGGTGAAGTTCACTCTGTTCATCAACCAGTGGAGGTCGGACGGCACCTTGTGCAAGACCGACGCCAGCATCCAGGTCACGCACGACGTGCCGTACTGGGTGCACCACAAGTACGTGCCGTTGAACAAGGCCGACTTCACCGTCAGCGACGCACCCGGGTGCATTCCCCGCTTCAACGCCTATGTGAAGGCCGAATGGCTGGGCGGTGAGACCGCCGGCATCCAGGGGACGGCGCTCGACCTGCCCGACTCCCGCGGCTCGAGCAGCACGCACGACTCCGACATGAGCCACGCCTTCGTCCTGCCGTCGTGATCGTCCCAGAGGAAGGGTGCACGCGCATGCCTGTACGGAACCGCTCCTCGTGGCTGCTGGTGGTCTCGGCCGTGATCGCCGCGCTCACCCTCGCTCCGGCCACGGCTGCCACCGCGCAGACCACCTATCCGCAGTACACCGACCGCGGCACCGTGCCGCTGACGGCGACCACGACCTCGGGCGGCGAGACGGCCCGCATGCCCGACGGCACGTACCGGACCTGGCTCGCCGTGACGGGCCTGCCCGCCGCCGGCGTGCCCGCGTACCTGGCCGAGATCGACCCGTTCACCCGGACGGTGGTGCGCAAGCTCCCCATGGAGAACGCGTCCGGCGCTTGGGGCGTGTCCGTCGCCGACAACGGTGACGTGTACGTCGCCACCAGCGTCGACGGTGACCTGTTCCGGTTGCCGTGGGGCAGCGCCGACATCGAGAACCTCGGCCGCCCACTCCCCGACGTGAGCTTCCTCTGGGAAGGCGACACCGACGAGAACGGGACGTACTACATCGGCACGTATCACGGGTACGCGACGGGTGGACTGCCGCCGGCGCACCTCGTGAGCTGGGACCCGGACACCCGGCAGTACCGCGACTACGGCACGTTCGGCGACCGGTACACCTACGTCCGGTCGGTCGAGTACGTCGACGGGCAGCTGTACGTCGGGGTCGGGCCGTTCACCGCGTTCTACCGTGTCGACCCGGTGACGGGCGACAAGACGGAGATCGCCCTGCCGCCGGGGGTGTCGGGCGACAAGTACACCTATCAGCTCGACGACGCGGGCGGCTACCTCTACGTGCTGTTCGCCGGTGGCGTGGAACCGGCCGTCGGCTGGGTCTACGACGTCGGACGCCAGCAGTGGAGCCGGCACGGCAGCCTGGGCGCCTACGCGGGCCAGTCCGTGACCAGCGCGGCTCGCAACGGCGAGGTGTACATGGTGCGGAACGGCGAGCTGACGGCGTACCAGCCGCACGGCGGGCGGTTCCGGCCGACCGGGTTCGTCGGCAACGCCGACCTCGGCGGGCTCGGTGCGGCCAAGGGCATCGAGCGGGTGGTCGACCCCGCCACCGGCCACGAGATGATCGTCGGCGGACAGCCCACCGGCCTGGTCTTCCAGTACGACCTCGTGACCGGCGAGGGGTCCATCGGCCCCGTCGACGGGCTGACCGGCACGCCGACCGCTCCTCGGTCGCTCGCCGTCGGGCCGGACGACCGGGTCTACGGAGGCGGCTACTTCTCCGGCGGTCTCGTCGCGTGGGACCCGGACACCACCGAGTGGTCGGTGTACGAGTTCCACCACCAGATCGAGGGCATGGCCACGCACGACGGCATCCTCTATCTGGGCGTGTACCCGAACGCCGAGATCTACGCCTACGACCCCGCCCAGCCGTTCAGCGACACCAACCCGAAGCTGGTGTTCGATCTCAAGGCCTACGGACAGGAACGGCCGTGGACGCTGGTCTCCGCGGGCGACTACCTGGCCATCGGCACGTCGCCGAAGAACAGCGAGACCGAGGGGGCGCTCGCCCTCTACGACCCCGGGAGCGGCACGCATCGCGTCTTCAAGGGGATCGCCGGCCCGCAGGAGATCAGCGCCCTGACCTACCGCGACGGCGTCGTCTACGGCGGTTCGCTGGGCTGCTGCCCGTCGAAACAGGACGGACGGGTGTTCGCGCTCGACGCGGCCACCGGCGAGAAACTCTGGGACACCGTTCCGATGCCCGGTGAACACGGCGTCAACGGGCTCGCGTTCGACGACCAGGGCCGGCTGTTCGGTCTCACCGCCGGCAAGAGCTTCGAGCTCGACCTGACCACCCACCAGGTCACCCGCTCGGCCGAATACGTCGCGTGGAACTGGCCGCCGACGGTCGGATTCCAACCGCGCGCCGTCAACCTCGTCTTCGATCCACACGACGGTTTCCTCTACGGCACCGTCGCGAGCAGGTTCGTGCGCATCGACCCCGAAACTTTGGTCAACACGGCACCAGGCGTCCGCGCCCAGCCCAGCCTCTTCGCCACGTCGTCCACCGGCGTCGGTCCGAAGTACTTCCTCCAAGGCAACAACCGCCTGGTCGAGAGTCTCTGGTACCCCGAGGAGGAAGGTCCGTGAGCGGCACCTTCGATGACGATCAACGGCGGCGGTGTGTTTCCTGCTTGGCGCCCCGGCAGGATTCGATGCAGGTGGGAATCTGCCAACCAGCAGGTTCTTGAGGGAAGACTGGTCATCGAGCGCCAAGCCTGCCTCGCTATGTGACGTCGCCCGCCACGAGCCGCGCCTCCCGTATGACAGTGCTACCAGTCATGTGACTGGCTCGCCGATCATATGACTGGTATTCTGGTCACCATGTTCTTCAATGAGCCGTTCGGCGGGGTCGTCCCAGGCGCTCGCGGTGCGGTGCTGGCGACGCTACTGCGCACCGGCATGCCTCTGACCGGGCGACAGATCCACGGGCTGGTCAGCGACGACTACAGCCTCTGGACGGTCCAGGAGGCGTTGAAGGTACTGGTCAAGCTTGGTCTGGTCGAGACGCAGACGATTGGTCGGGCTGGCGTGCACATCATTAATGAGGACCACGTGGCGGTGGGTCCGTTGCGCATGCTCCTCGACCCGATCGCGGTTCTGCGGGAGGCCGTCACGGCGATCACCGGTTCGGACGTGTCGGCGGTGATCCTGTTCGGGTCGATCGGACGCGGTGAGGCGATGGACGACAGTGACGTCGATCTGGCAGTGATCGCTCCCCGGGGCTGGGACAAGCGTGTCGAGCTCGAGGACAGCGTCCGCGCGCGGCTCGGCAACGACTGCGATGTGCTCGTGTTCACCAGGGCCGAGTTCGACCAGCTTGCCGCCGACGGTGAGCCCGTTGTCAGCGACATCCTCCGTGACGGCGTCGCCCTGATCGGCGCGATGCCGCGGGGCAAGCGCGGAGTGGTCTGATGGCGACGGCTGAGCAGCGCAACCACGCGAGGAGCTACCTCAAGAAATCGATGGAGTACCTCGAATCCGCCGAAGCCAACGTGGTCGCCGAGCGCTACACACCGGCAGCCGGCGATGCGATCCACGCCGGCATCAGCGCGAAGGACGCCATCGTCACAGTGCTGACCGGGTCGACGGGCAAGAGCAGAGACCACGCGGCGGCCGCCAAGGAACTGCGGCAGGCGCTGGCGAGGCGATCAGAAGCGGCCACAGCTGAGCGGGCGCTACGCGAGTTGATCGCGGCCAAAGGCGACGTCGAGTATGGGACCAACGTGGTGACCGCAACCAGAGCAGAACCGCTCGTCCGCCGAGCACGGACACTGGTCGAGCTCGCGATCGCGATCGTCCGTCTGGGTAGCTGAAGGATCTGTCTGGCAGGGGTCCGCCCTCGTTCGGACTCGCGTATGTCGCGCGTCAGATTCGTCGCAGGACCCGTAGTGCGTGTGGGCTCGGGCCGAGAAGGATCACCACCAGCCGACGGTGTCTCTCGCCGCCTGGCGTGCAACATACGTACAACTTGCGACGGCGAAACTCGGCACCTCGCGGGTTAACCGGCGCCGGCGAATGCGCTGTTCAGCGGGTGCCCCCGGCAGGGTTCAACGCAGATGGGAATCGGGACGACCAGCGGGTTCTCGCTGAACAGGCTGGTCGTTGAGTGCCGAGTTGGTCTGGCTACTGACAGCCGCGAGGCCCGATAGTGCAGCATCCGACATCGTCCGCGTTGATCGGCACACGGTCGGTCAGACGGCGCGTGTGCGGGTACGCGTTCAGCGGCATTCGATCGTGCGGTACGTCGGTACTGGACGGTGTGGGAGAGAGGTATCGCACTGTCGTGGACGCATACCTACCTCGGCTCGTCGACCCCTTGATCGAGCAGCTTTCGGCTGGGTTCCCAGCTGTTCTGGTCGTGGGTTCCCGGGCGTGCGGAAAGACGACGACCACAGCCTGGCACGTACGTACGATCGTGCGGCTGGACCGAGAGTCGGAGGCGGCGGCCGTTTCGCGCCGTTCCTGATGGCGCGTTCGAAGTCGCGAGGCCAGTGCTGTTGGACGAGTGACAGTTGACACCTGAGGGTGCTGGCTGCGGTCAAGCGGGCGGTCGATTGACCGACCCAGGACGGTTCAATGCGACAGCGAACCCACCCTGTATCACCTGCGGACCCAGCAAGGCCGGCCGGCCCAGCGGGCGGCGGTTCGGCACCCGGCCGAGATCCTCACTGGCGGCCGCTCGGACAACGACCCAAAGCGCCTCACCTGACGAACGTGGCGCTGGCTCTAGGCTGGATGGCGTGACGGTGACAGTGGGACGGCGCGCGGCACGGGCGATCCTGATCGATGATCGCGGTCGGTTGGTGTTGATCAAGCGATCGAAGCCGGGGCAGGCACCGTACTGGACCGCGCCGGGTGGCGGCGTCGAGGACACGGACGCCTCGGTGGAGGTGGCGCTGTATCGGGAGCTGGCGGAGGAGTTGGGCGCACTGGCCACGGACGCCTCACAGGTGTTTCTGTTCAGCTCTCCGTCGGATGCCGGGGTCACGGTGCAGTATTTCTTCGTTGCGCGGCTGGCCGGCCTGGACGAGTCGGCCCGTAGCGGTCCGGAGTTCAGCGATCCGTCGCGGGGCACGTACGACCTGGACCGGGTCGACCTTCTCGGAGATGATCTAGTAGCGATCGACTTGAGGCCGGCCCCGTTGAAGGAGTTCATTCTGGCCAACCGGGAAGCGTTGCTGGTCCGGGCTGGCGTGTCCACCTGAGCTGCTGCTTATGTGCCCAGCGGAGGTCAGCGGGAAGGTCGGCGCGGCTGGGTGCGGAGTCAGGCTGAGGCACATGGCCGGGACGGAGGCGATCGCTGA
This sequence comes from Jiangella alkaliphila, assembly GCF_900105925.1. Classification (NCBI taxonomy): domain Bacteria; kingdom Bacillati; phylum Actinomycetota; class Actinomycetes; order Jiangellales; family Jiangellaceae; genus Jiangella; species Jiangella alkaliphila. Next base: position 2,085,347 of record NZ_LT629791.1, read on the forward strand.
GGCCAGGGTGGGGTCCGCGTGGGTTCGCGTGATCGTCCGCTGAGTCCCCCGGTCATGAGAGTCCCGCGAGCCGGTAGGCGACGAGGCTGGCCGCCACAGCGACGTTGAGGCTGGCGCCCCAGCCAATCATGGGGATCTCGACGCACTCGTCCACACCGGCGAGCACCTCGTCGGGCACGCCGTTGTGCTCGTGGCCGAGCAGGAGCACGGTGGGCTCGCGGGCTGGTGCGAGCCGGGCTAGCGATGTCGCACCGTCAGCGAGCTCGACCGCGACGATGCGCTTGCCCGCCGCGCGTTGCTCATCGAGCCACGCCTCCTTGCTGGGTGCGACCCAGTGGACGCAGGGCCGCCGGCCGCGCAGCGTGTCACCGATCTGCAGCGCATCCCGGTAGTGCCTGGTGCGGGGCGCCGCGAGGCACGCACCGATCGCGTCGCAGGTCCGTAGCAAGGTGCCGAGGTTGGCGTCGTAGGCCACCCACAGGGGAGCGATGATGAGGTGGTCCCAGCACCCGTGCCGGGATTGACGGCGTTGGGCCCGTAGCTCGCGGGGCTTGGTCTTCGCGCCGCTCATGGGCGCGTGGCGAGTCCTCCGGAAACGGTCATGCGGTTGGCGCCCTTCAGCGGCGGCGCCGGTCCATCGACGTAGGTCTGAGAGAGGATACCGGACGACGTCGTCCAGGAGAGCCCTGAGACCTCACGTGGTGCCCCCGGCCGGGTTTCGATGCAGATGGGAATCATCGTGACCACCGGTTTCTTGGTGGCGGATTAGTCGTCGAGCAGAACATGCGGCTCGATCGATCGTGATGCCTGGGCAGCGTCGGCCGTCGTATCGTCGACCTACGCACACAATCTTCTCCCCTACGACGGCTGACATTGTCACGCGACGGTTGTTCTGATATCCCCGGCGGCGGGGAACCGGAACGGCGGTCCGATGCGGTCGATCTGCGAGCAGATCGACCGCATCGCTCGGCACACGTACTACGGGACACTGATCGAGCTTGAACTGCAGCCCGCCGCGTGGCGCGTCATGGACGGCTGATGAGCGGATCAACGTTCGTCCGGGTGTATTGATTGATCCGACGAGCATTCTCACGCGGCAGGTCAAGCAGGGTGTGGTGGGGCGTTACGCGCTGGATATACTCACGCGCGCCCGGGACGGGGCTCGACGCGCATGCCGAAGCACTGCTTCAACGTCGGGAACGTGCTACGGCTTCCGCGTGGAAGAGGTCCGCGTTGACCAGCTCGATCTCAGGTGTCAATGCGGGCGACCCTACGACCCACCTTGAGATACAGGTCGGCACCGTCCAGCGCGCCGATCTCGCTGACGATTGCGCCGAGCGTTTGCTGAACAGCGGCCTCCGTGAGGGGCATCGGTTGCTGGCCTCCGTTCCATTCGCGGATCAGGCGGAGGCCCTTCTGCTGGGCCACACGACGCACCGCGGAGATGCTGGGAGCGAAGTCCAAGGTGTGGCTGACCAAGGCTCCAATTGTGTCTTCGGCGTGGTCCTTCAGGGAGACTGCGGGGAGGTTAAGGGTGTCCGCGAAGGAGCGCTTGGAGAAGCGCGCCGTGAACTCCGCGCGGGCGGCGGCGGCAGCGTCGAGGCCGTGGAGAGTGGCCACCACCTCGCCGGCCAGGATCCGCTTGATTGCCATTGGGTGCGCGGTGCCTGCCTCCAGGAGCTTGGTGACAACTCGGATCTCGGCGTCCGTCCATTCAGTGAGCAATTGGAGGTACGGCTCGGTCAGGTGATCGGGGATGGACATCAGCCGGCCGTAGACCTCGTCTGGCGAGGCTGTCAGGCCCACGTAGTTACCCTTGCTCTTGCTCATCTTGGCGCCCGTGCCGTCGGTGCCCTCGATGAGCGGGGTGGTGATGACGACCTCGGGGGCCTGGTCCGAGATCTCCATGACCTTGCGGCACATCTGGAGGTTCAGCAGCTGATCCACGCCTCCGAGCTCGACATCGGCGTCGATGGCCACCGAGTCCCACGCCATGACGACGGAGTACACGAACTCGGCGACGGACAGGCCATGACCCTCGGCGAGTCGGGTGCGGAAGTCCTCGCGCTGGAGCGACATGGAGACCGGTACCCGGGCAAGGACACCGACGAGCTCCGGCAGTGTGACCTTGTTCAGCCACTCGCCGTTGAAACGCAGGTCGGCGCGCTCGAAGTCGATGAACGGCGTGACCTGCTGCTGGTAGCCGCTCAGGTTGCGCGCGATGTCGTCGTCAGTGAGGGACGGGCGCTCGGAGGAGCGTCCGGACGGGTCGCCGATCTTGGCCGTGACGTCGCCGATGATGAAAACCACGTGGTGGCCCATCCGCTGGAACCTGCTGGCGATGATGATCGGCACCGCGTGGCCGAGGTGGACGTCGGGCGAGGTCGGGTCGATGCCGTACTTGACAACGAACGGACGTCCCGCGGCCTGCGCGGCTTCGATCTTCTCGGCGAGCACCGCGGCCGAGGGAATCAGGTGATTCGCGCGACCCTCGACCAGCGCGGCCTGCTCAAGGGGCGAGAGGTCGGAGAGGTCTAGAGAACGCCTAGCTGTTGTCTCGCCGAGGAGCTGCGCGACCGTATAGTCCGCACCCAGGTCAGCGCCCTCGAGGAGGTGCATGACACGGGTGACAGACTCGCTCAAACGGCTCATGGCGCCTATACGCTCCAAGGGTCGGGCAACTGGCCTGACCAGTAGGGATTGGGAGCGGCCATTTTATCATCGCCGCCCCGTTGCATCGTCGGATTGATCATGAATGAGCCTGTTGTCCCTCACCCCTCGTCAGCCGCACCAGCGGCCGTCCCGCGACCGTGCTGGAGAGGGATCGGCGCCACGCCGCTATTGGGTCACGGGCACGGAGCGTGCCCATGAGCATTCCTGGGATCAGGAGCATCTCGGAGAGGCGCTTCTTCCGCTGTAAGGCAGATTCCACCCGGTGGCCGAAAGCGAGTGTGCGGAAGTGCCAGGAGATCTTCTGGAGCTGGCGAGTGGTGGCCCAGCCGGGAGGATTTTCACGCATTGCGCGGAGATGATCCGAGATCGCGATGCACACTTCAGCCCGATAGTCCTGGGAGACACCCGGCGTACTGCGATCGGTCATGCTGCGGGGATGGACCCGATAGAAGGTCAGCGGGTCCCGGAGGGCAACCCCTCGGCCGGCCTCACGCAACGCGTGGAAGAAGATCTCGTTGCTCGCCGGAAGGAGGCTGAGGGCGGCATCGTGGTGGACCGCCAGCGTGCTCGTGTTTCCACCCGGATGCGGCTCCTTCAACATCAGGTTCCCGTTGGAGTCGACCACGTTTTCCCAGTGCTCGATGAACAGCGTCTCACCCGTTATCGCCTCGGCGCAGGTACGTAGCTTTGACGGGTGGAACCAGTCGTCGGCGTCGAGCGGAGTCACCCAGTCACCGGTGCTGACGAGAAAAGCGTCGGTCAGGGTTTGTCCGAAACCCTGCTGATTCCTGCGGATGACCTTGATGTTGCCCTTGTGGCGCAGGCACACCTCTTCGGTTTCGTCGCTGGAACCGTCGTTGATGACGATCACTTCATGAAGGGAGTAGTTTCCGGGTTCCTGTTCCAGGCAACTGGTTATGGCCCGGTCGAGATAGCGGCCGTAGTTGTGGCACAGGATCACGCACGAAATACGAGGGGAGCCGCTCACCGGTCACCTCCGTACACGTGAGCGTATTGCTCCAGAATCACCTGGTGTTCCTGAGCCCTGTAGTCGAGGAACTCACGGTCCAGGGGGCCGGCCCTGGAGCCCAGCCGTGCAACCGCGTTCTCCAGTGCGGTCAGGAATCTCTCTCCGAAGAGGTTGGGGTGCCCCTGCGACCAGTCGAACCACTCGGGTTCCTCAACGAGCCCTTTGTGTAGTTCGTACTGCTCGGGCAGGTGCCCCGTGCGGGAGCAGATCGGAAGCAGGTTCAGATCGAAAGCCAGCTCCAGCTGGCCGGAGTGGCTGCTCCAGAGGTAGGGGAGCAGCAGCGCGTCCGTAGCCAGACCGGCTCGGACCACTTCCTCGTCCGTGGGATACGGGCGCATGGTCAGGCGGATACGGGGATCGCGCCGGGCCGTCTCCAGCAGCAGCGGAGCGCGCCCTCCGTCGGCGAAGTCGGCAGGGCTGAACGCGCGCAGAAGGAGGTGGAGGGTGCTCTGGGGATCCGTGATCCCCAGACTCCAGTTGGCCATGGTGGACAGCTGGTCCCGGCTGGCCCGTGAAGCCCCGAACATGAGGTACCGGGGCGAGTAGCTCGTCTCGCGCTCCAGGCCGGCCAGCATCTCCGGGGCAGCCACATACCCGTGGGGAATGACCGCTGCGTGGGGGCGCTCGGCGAGGACCTCGGTCAGCTGGGCTACTGAGCCTTCGGTGAGACAGACCCAGCTGATCTCGGCCGAGTGGAGCATCCGCAGGCGCGCGGTGAAGTCTTCGGAGTTGCCGATCATGTGCCGCGTATCGTGGGCGGTGAAGACCACGGTGACTCCGTTGCCGAGGCACGCGTCGAGAAGGCGCTCCAGGGTGGCGAGGTTCTCGAAGTCGATGTGGTGCAGGTGTAGGACATCAAGCCATGTGAGAGGGCGGTGCTCGAGAAGCCAGGCGGCGTCGACCGCTGCAGGCAGCGTGTCGCCGCTCGGAATCTCGGTCCCGTTCAGGATGCGGAACTCACGGCTCTGCAGCTTCCACGCATACGGTGTGCGCGCCGGCAGATGGACGACGCGCATGCCTTCAGCCTGAGGAATCACTCTCACCGTTGTTCGCTCGCGCTCGCTGACCCGCGACAGGCCATCGCCCTTGCGCAGGCCGCTCTGCGCACGGCGGGCGGGGCCGTCTCGCCCGCGCTCAACGCCGATCTCCACGTGATGCAGGCCAAGGGCTACGCGCTCATCGGTGATGCGTCGGCGGCGCGCCTAGCGATGCACGAGGCAGAACGTGCCACCGGCCTCATCGGCAGCGGATTCGAGCTGGCCGAGACGAGCTACGTGCAGCCTGGCCTGATCGAAGCGCAGATGACTGAGGCCCTGATCAGCCTCGGCGACCTCAAGGCAGCATCTGGGCTCTCTGCGGCATCGCTCGACGCGCCGACGCACGCACGAGGCCGTGTGAACCGTCTCGCGACAGCCGCCACCTTGGCGCTCCGGGCCGGCGACGCAGACCGAGCGGCGGGTCTAGTCGTCGATATGCTCGACCACGCTCAGGGCATGGAATCCGGACGGCTGACTCACCGGTTCCGCAAGCTGCGCCACGCGTTGGCCGACCACCAGTCGGTGGCCACTCGTGATGCCATCGACCGACTCGACCGGACACTAGAGCTGCTCGCCTGACACCGGCTCCCTATGGAAGGCTCGCACCATGCAATGGAAGAATCTCGGCGAACACACGGTCTACGAGAACCGCTGGTTCACCCGTGAACCTCGCGGACGTCGAGCTTCCAGACGGCCGGCACCTGGACCACTACCTGATCCGGCAACGCCCGGTCGTCCTCACTGCCGCGGTTGCCGACGGCGAGGCCCTGCTCCTCTGGCGGCACCGCTTCATCACCGACACGTGGGGGTGGGAGCTGCCCGCGGGCGTCGTCGACGACGGCGAGACACTCGAGGAAGCTGCCGCACGTGAGGCCCTCGAAGAGACTGGGTGGCAGCCAGGGCCACTCCACCACCTGATGACTCTTGAGCCTGCCAACGGCCTATCCGACTCGCTTCACCACGTCTACTGGGCCGAGGGCGCAGAGTACGTCGGCCACCCCGAGGATGACTTCGAGTCCTCGCGGCGCGAGTGGGTCTCTCTCACACAAGTTCCCGAACTCGTACGCAAGGGCGAAATTCCTGCCGCCAACACTGCGGCCGCACTAATGTTGCTGTTCCATATGAGTAGGGAAGCGTCTTAGATTTGCCGTCGCGGAGTCCTTCATGAATCTGAGTGGCGACGAAGCCAGCCTTCGAGCATCGCGCGCCCCGGGCGCAATCGAGGGTGAAGCTACCCACAGAGGTGCCACCTCCACCACCGAGGCCGACGGCGGGAGTGGGCGGACGGGTGAGCGTGGCGGCAGTCGTGCAATATACGAGCAACTTCGGATGGCGATTCCCGGTCATTGCCGGTATCCCACGGTCAACCAGCGCGGAGTGAATGCGCTGGTCAGTGGGTGCCCCCGGCAGGATTCGAACCTGCGACCCTCCGCTTAGGAGACGCATCCGAAACCGCAGGTAGATGACCATGATCAGGGTCATCGCGCCCTTCGCGTGTCTCACGATGCTTGATCCTCCGGGGCATCCTGGCCGATCGCTGCCCGTCGAGCAAGGTCGCTCAGAGCCTTGGCGACTTCGGCGTCACGACCGTCCAAAGCGTGAAGGTACCGGTTGGCCGCCGCCGTCGACGAGTGGCCGAGCCGCTTCTTGAGGTCCGCGAGCGTAGCGCCGGCGGCCGCCGCCAGACTCTGCCCGGTGTGGCGCAGGTCGTGAAAGGCGATGTCGACGCCCACCTTGATGCGGGCACGCTTGAACGCCAGGTACACGGCGTTCCCGCGCATCCGCGAACCATCGCGGCCGACGAAGAAGAACTCAGGGCCAGACCACTTCTCGGCGTGCTCGACCAGGAAGACCAGGACGTGCGGGGGCACCGAGATCTCACGCTTGCCAGCCTCGGTCTTGGGGTCCTTGTCGTAGCGGACCCTCGACTCCAGCAGCTCGACGTGGTTGTTCCGCACCCACACCGTGCCCTTCTCCAAGTCGACGTCCTCCCGACGCAGGCCACAGACCTCACCGCGCCGCAGCGCACACCAGGCGGCGAGTACCACGGCGGCGCGGTAGCGCTCCGGAGTGATCGTGGTGATCAGCTCGGCCACCTGCTGGGGCGTGGCGATCTTGCGCTCGCGGGCCTTGACGGAGCCGGCTCCGGGGATCATGCACGGGTTACGCGTGATCGCCTCATCTCGGACGGCCGCGTTCATGACCGTACGAAGGAACCGGTACGACTGCGCGATTGAGGTCTTGCCGCCCGTGCCCCGGAGGGCATCCGCGTACCACGACCGCACGACCGGCGGCGTGATCGCGACCAACGGTACGTCGAGCAGCTTGCTCAGGTGCAGTCGCATATTCCGCCGGCACGTCTCTGCCCAGCGCCGCCCGACATCCGGGTTCTCGTCGAGGTAGCTCTCGGCGTACTCGCCGAACGTCTGCCGGCCGAGGTGCTGATCCAGCCAGGTACCGCGGCTGAGGTCGGCCTCGACGCGCGCCAACCACTGGCCGGCGTCGGTCTTGGTGCGGAACGTGTCGGGCGCGTTCTGCCGCTGGCCGTTCGGGCCGATGAACGACGCCTGATAGCGACCGGACGGCAGCTTGCGGATCTTGCCGAACCGGCGACGGCCGGCCATCAGCGCACCACCTGGCCGCCATGCCAGCGAATCTCCATTGGCTCGACGGTGGAGTCGGCGATGAACGCGGCGAGCACGGATGAGGGGATCCGGACGTGCCGGCCGACCTTGACGAAGCGGATGCGCCGTTCGGCGATCAGCCGCCGGGGGAACCTGGATGTGGTGCCGAGAACTTCGGCGGCCTCATCGACGGTCAACAGCCGATCCATGAGTGTGTCCTTCCGTGAGACTGCGGATCTCTTGCCCGGTGTGGTGGCCTCGCTCATACCGTCGTGGCCTCATCGGCACGGCGGATGCGGGCGAGGTTGGCTGAGCGGGTGGCGTTGGCGGCGGCTGCGGTGTCGAGGTAGCCGCGTCCGGCGTAGTGCCAGTCGCCGACGACGATGAGCGTGGTGGTGTCGTCGGCCGCCTCCTGGTCGAGGTCGAGGACGTCTCGTACGTCGGCGTCGGCGGGGAGTTGGGCGCGCTTCTGTCGCCAGTGCCGGCGGGCGGAGCGGAGTGCGCCGAAGGTCACGCTGTAGGCGCGGCTCTTGGTGATGGGGTGGCCGCGGTAGCCGAGGGTGGCGTAGCGGTCCCTGAGCCGGGCGTAGTCCTCGTCGACGGGAACCAACTGCTGTGCCGCCTTGATGAGCCGGACGGCGTGCGGGGTCGCGCCGCGTTTGGCCGCGTGACCGGCGCTGTAGAGCTTACCGGCGACGGGCAGCCCGAAGTCCTCGGTCGACTTCGTCAAGTACTTCGCGAGGTAGGCGGCGACCTGGTGCGGATGTGCTGGCCCGTCGGAGTTGTCGCGCCCGGCGCCGGGGGTGATGGTGCGCAGGTCGAGCTGCTTCCCCCACCGCAGCCGTAGCGTCTGCCCGCCGATGATCGGCACGTCCTTGTGCGCCTGGGCGGCGGCATGCCGTACCGCGTCCTCGAGGTCCGTCACCGAGAGGCCCAGCTGCGGCGGCGTGGCCGGGCCGTCGGGGCCGTCGAGACGGATGACGACGTGGAAGTGCACGACGCCACGGGCCTGGAACTCGGTCACCTTCGTGTAGGAGACCTTGACCGCCTTCGTGAACGCCTTCATCGACAGGCCGACAGCGCGGGCGAGGCGGCGGCGCAGCGCCATGGTGAAGTAGCGCCACAGCTGCGGCGCCCACCACTGCCACGCGGCGTGCGCGGTGTAGTCGTAGCACTCGAAGCACAGCGGCTGCCCTACCTGCGGGTCATCGGCGTCATGCCGCCGCACACATGACAGCGGCCGGCTGTGCGGGCAGCGCGGCCTGTCCCGCCTGGCCCGGCACGGCGCGGTGCGGCCGTTGGTGGGCCGGGTGTGGCGGTGCACGGCCCCGAACGACGGCGCGGTGAAGGTGGCGAACGTCGCCGGATGCTCGGCCACCGTCTCCGGGACCGTCTTGCCGCCGGCCAGCCCGCAGGACAGCAGGTGCCACGCGTCGCCCTTGTACTCCCGCGAGCAGGACGGGCAGACGGCGGCGCGGCGATTCCCGCAGCGCACGTAGATGTGCCCATCCGGTTCGTCGTTCGAGGAGTAGCTGCGCACGACCTCACCCGTGGCCGCGTGGACGGTGGTCGACGAGCCGGTGAGCCGGATCGGGTTGACGCAGCCACGGGCCAGCTCGGCCGCGCGAGCGTGGGACAGCGATGCCAGCTGGAACACCAACTCCGTGTGGTCGAGGGTCCGCATGCTCACGCGACCACCCCTGAGGCATCGCCGTCCTGGTCGTCGGTGTCGGTGACGACGGTGAACCCGTGACGCGGCGGGGCCGGCGGCGCGGCCGGGCAATCGCGGGCCATGGCGCGGATGTCGTCGTCGGTGACCCACGTGAACCGGATCCGGACCGGCGTGGGGTCGCCGTCGACGAGCACATACCCGGTGCCGGGCAGAGCCTCGGGAATCGACTCAGCGTGCGCGCCGCGTTCCCAGGCGTCCTTACCGAGGACCATCTCGACCTCGGACGCGGTGTCCAGCCGGAGTGCGACCTTGGTGGGGAACAGGTTGCGGGCGTCGACCACGGACTTGCGCGGGTCCTGCACGAACGCCAGCACCGAGACCCCGGCGGCGCGGCCCTGAGACAGGACGACCTTGAGCGCCTTGTTGAACTGGTGCTTGAGCTTGGTGTCGTCCTGGTACTCCGTCAGGTAGGCCAGCTCGTCGATGATCAGCACGACGAAAGGCTCCTCCGCGGTCGGGACGTGTTTGCGGCTGTGCCCGCGCAGTCGCTTCGAGCGTTCGCGGACCAGCTCGGCGGCGTCGGTGAGGAGGCCGACCATGTCGCCGGGCTCGTCGTCGGCGGTGAACCGGGAGAACAGCGCCCGACCCATCGCCAGCTCGATCCCGCCCTTCGGGTCCGCACCCCACAGCTCGACGACACCGGACGGGACGGCAGGCGCGAGGGCACGCACGGTCGACCACAGCGCAGAGCCCTTCCCGGACCCGGTCGCGCCGGCCGTCAGCACGTGGCTGTAGAGCAGCCGTAGCCGATACGGGCTGCCGTCCTCGGTGAACCCGACCGGTAGCGCCTCGAAGTCCACGTCCTGCGCATCCAGTGTCATCGCCGGGATCGGGTCGGTGAGCATGTCGCCAGTGCTGAACAGCAACGTGACTGTGCCGGGCTGGTCGGAGCGGACGCGCACCTGCGTCGTGCCGAACGCGTGGGCGATGGCGTCGGCGCGGTCCGCGTAGTCGGCGGGCGACTGGCCGGCGAACAGCCGCACGACCACGGCGTCGGCGGCCGGATGCGCCGTCACGCCGATCAGCTCGGGCGCGACCTGGCGGCCGAACGAGCCAGGGACCGTGAGGCCGCAGCCGGCGGCGACGGTGGGCCAGTGCTTGCGGTAGATCCGCCGGTACCGCCACCGTCCCCGCACCTGCGCGGCGACCCGTTCGGCGGACTCGGGGTGGCCGAGCCGCCACATGACCCACGTGATGAGCGGCAGCACCACGAGCAGGACCAGGCCGCCCGTGCCCAGCGCGCCGTAGGCGAGCAGCAGGACGCAGCCGGCAGCGAATACCAGGGGGAGCTTACGCAGCAGCATCAGCGGCGTCAGCGTCACCCAGCCGAGGCCGCGCAGCAGCTTCCGGATCAGCGAGTCGTGGTCGAACAGGTTCTGTACGAACGTCGCGAGGGTCTTGACGTTCTTCGCGGTCAGCAGGGGTCGGGGCGTCATCGAACCAGTCCTTGGGAAGCTGTCAGGGCCGCGTGCCGCAAGTGGGCGGCGATGTGGCAGAGGTCGCAGATGGTGTCGCCGGTACCGGGGTGGAACCACGCGGCAACAGCGGCCACCGATCGTCCGCAGCCGGAACACGCAACCATCGCGGCGGCCGGGTGCGCGGTCACGGGCGATCACCGCAACGGGTCACCGCAGCGTCGCGGACGGTGTCTAACCGTTCGGCCTTGACCTCGTCGGCGCCGATCATGAGGACGGCGACGGTCAGCAGTTGCGCGAGGACGACGCCGAGAGCGGCGAGCGGGAGCCGCCAGGTCGTAGGGTTGGACACACCGATCCCCTCCATTCGGGGGTGTTGATTGGGGCCACCGGGGACGGGCGGTTTCCTAGGCCATGACCCGTCCCCGGTGGGGTCTCATCGCGAGACGGCGCGAACCTCGCCGTTCGTCGCGTCGCTCACCGCGGCCAGCCGCACGATCAGCGCGTCATCACTGGCCGCCGGATACGCCGACGCCGGGAGCTGGGCGTGCACGATCGCGAGCCAGTCCGCGAGCACCGCTGCGCCGCGCTGGTCGAAGGACACCTCGGCCGGTGACCAGGGCACCCGGCTGCCGAGGGTGGCGACCAGACGGATCAGCCTCTTCTCGCCGCCGGACATGACGCCGAACGCTCGGACGGGCGGTGCGGGCTGCGGACCCTGCGCGTGCCACTCCCAGAACGCCTCATCGTCGGCCGGTGCCGGGTGCCGGCGCTCGTACTCCACCCACGCGGCACTATCGCCGTCACTCTCATTCACGGCCTGGGTGAGGACGTCGAGCCAGTCCTCCCGCCGGTCAATCTGGCCGGCGATCCGTTCGACCAGCTCCCGCACCCACGGATGCCGGGCCGCGAGCCAGTCGGCGGCCGCGTAGGCGTCGGTGGGGATCTCGATGACGGTCATGGTCAGGCCGCCTTGTCGCCGCTGCCGGAGGTGGTCTTGCCGGCGTCCTTGCGCGGCGGCGTGTGCGACGCGATGCCGCCGGCCCGCCACGACTCGACCAGCTGGCCGGCCTTCGTCGCCCGCGGCGACGCCACCAGGTCGCCGAACTCGATCGAGGAGAACTCGGCGATCTCCGGCTTCAACGGCGCTGGCACGATCACCTGCGCCCGAGCCGACAGCTCGTTCCCGAACGACACCGTCCGGTAGATGACCTCCACACCCCACAACGGCATCCGCGTCTCCTCATCGAGCGCCTGCCGCTCCGACTGCCGACGTCCCTCCGCGGTGTCCTCCCACTCATGCACCGCGTTGACCACACCGGTCGCCGTCATCCTCTGCCGCTTGCTGTCCACTGCATAGGTCGCCATGACCTCTTGGCCTCCCTGGGCTCCGTGCGCCGCGCTCTACGACACAACCAACATGGCCAGGCTAACTAGGCAGGTTAGGCAAGTCAAGGTATTTGTCTAGGTTGGCTGACTTACCGATATCCTGAAAGGCATGGCACTTGACCCGGACGACCCGCGCCCGCCGTACATCCAGGTCGCGAACGCGCTGCGTGCGGCGATCTTGACCCGCAAGTACGCGCCCGGCGAGAAGCTGCCGTCCGGGAGCAAGCTCGCCGAGACCTACGGCGTGGCCCGCCAGACGGTGCAGAACGCGTTGGACATCCTGCGCGACGAGAAGCTGATCGTGTCCCGTCAGGGGAGCGGGGTGTTCGTGCGCGAGCGCACCGAGAAGCCGGTCGGCCTGCGCCCGCACCTGGAGCAGGCGTTCGAAGGCGGCACTGTCCGGGTCGACTTCTCGGGCTACACGGCGGAGACGCTGCACGGGGCGATGCAGGAGCCGTTGGACAACATCAGGTCCGGCCGGCTCACGCCCCAGGAGATCAGCATCCGCATCCTGGTCGCCGACACCACCATGCAGTGGACGCTGCCGCGCCGGGTCGACGAACCGGGCGACTATCCGCCGATCCGCGAGCGGATGGCCGACATCGCCGTGCGCCACATCGAGGCGCTACGCCACTCGGTCAACGAGCTGGCCGAGATCGGCCTCGTCAAGAAGGCCAGCGTCGAGATGCGTGTGCACGGCACGCCACCGATGTTCAAGCTGTACATCATCAACGACGCCCAGGTGTTCTTCGGCTTCTACCCCGTCTACGAGCACCAGGTCAGCCTTGCCGACGAGCCGACGACCATCCTCGACCTCGGCGGCAAGGACGCCGTCCTGTTCCATCACGCCGCCACCGACGACGACGAATCCATGGGATCCCAGTACGTCGCCCAGGCCCGCCGCTGGTTCGACAGCATCTGGACCACCGTCGGCCGCGAGAAGACCCAATGACCGCCAGCACCAGCGAACAACTCGCCAAGCTCATGGCCGGTGTCGAACTCTTGATGCTCGACTTCGACGGCCCCATTTGCAGCGTCTTCGCCGGCGTCCCGGCACCCGAGGTCGCAAACCGGCTCCGGGAGTCACTCCGTCGGCTCGGTGTGGAGATCACCGCTCAGCTTGAACGCGACGACGACCCACTTTCCATCTACCGCAAAGGCGCGAACTATGGGCCAGCGGTCACAGCAGAACTCTTCGCACGACTGGTTGCGGCCGAGGTCGGCGCCATCGCCTCGGCCGTCCCCACACCAGGCGCAATCGACGTCGTCAAGGCTGCACGGGCGACTGGTTTGAAAACGGCTGTCGTGAGCAACAACGCCGCCGCCGCCGTGGAGAGCTACTTAGTCGAGCACGACCTAGAGGGGTTGATCGACTACGTGGCCGCGCGACGCTCGCCTGAGCCCAGACTCATGAAGCCCAACCCCGCCTACCTGATTGAGACCGCAACCGAGCTTGGTGTCCCTGCAGCAAGGTGCGTTCTAGTGGGCGACTCAGTGACCGATATTGAAGCCGCACGAAGAGCCGGGGTGCGGGCCATCGGCTATGCCAACAAGCCAGGTAAAGTCGCTCGGCTGATGGGAGCCGGGGCCTATGCACTTGTCACAAGTATGGCTGATATAGGTCGTGCGCTCGCGAACCGGCCTGATGAAGCACGCGGGAAGTAGAAGCGCGGCGAACCTGTATTGTGGAGCGATGGTCGTTTCGCGAGGCTCCGGCGAGCACTACCCCGTTCGGAGCATGCGGCTGGTCGTGCGGAGGTCTGACGGTTCGTTCAGAAAGCTAGCGCGCATTTACTGGACATCCAGAGACGCCAGCTTGTACATCCAGCCGTACGCCCCAACCTCAAGGGGGCGAGCATATGCCGGAGTATCAAGCACCGAAGTGGGCCAGGTCGACCTTACTGCACAAGGTTCTGGCGCCGAGGCCTACCTCTCGCTACACGCGAGCGGGGCAACTCATGCTTCATGCAGGCGCCCTTCCTGGCGAACACCGGACATCGCCGGCCCGTCGCTCTTCTCTACACAGCGCTCTCATGTCGCCACCGTGCAGTGTTTCGATGTGCAATCGCTGCCCCTGTTAGGGGGAGAACCAAAGGGTCCGCCCGACGTCGACATTGTCCTCGTCCAGCGTGATGAGTATCCAACTGTCGTGGTGGCCGTATTCGTATCGGCCGATGCATCTAGAGTTGCCGGTGACCACATCACGATCACCATGAGAAGACCAGGTATGGAGGGACCATTGCACTTTGGCTTTCGCGTACGTGGAGCGAACCTCCCGCACGACGGTGCAGCCGGCGGAGCGATGGTCATCGGGGGGTGGGGTGTAGATGCGGACGAGGCGTCCGGCGATCCACTGCCCTTCGTGTACGCGGGCACTGGTGAGAACGCGACATCTTCGCCCTAGTTGAGAGCGATGTGTCCGAGGTTGGTCGTACGATGGCGGCATGTCTGACGAGAACGCCCTGCGACTCCTCCGACGTCGCGTGCTCGATGAATCCGAGTCGTTGGGAGGATTGCTGCGCGCGTGCCTCATGCTTGGAGCCGAAACCGGCTCGTCAGACCTCAAGGCTTGGGCCAATCGGGAACTGAATGGTTATGACGTCGACGACGAGTTGCCGAAATATCGAATTGTTGAGGGCGCACCTCTTTTCATCGATAGCATCTCTGGCAACAACTGGATGAGAGGACAGCAGATTAGCCATCTGCAGTTGCCCAAGTTCGCGCAGGGCAAGCTGCCCGAAGACCTTCAATTCCGGCAGCCGATTGAAGAGCTGGAACTTATGGCCGGAAGGTCGGATAGTATCTCGCTGGGCATTCCGGGTTTTGCTGAGCTAGCAGCACTCTGGACAAACGAGCTAGGCGCTTTTCAAAGCATCGAACGCATTTATTACCAGGTAATGCCGGTAACCGTCGCCGGAATGGTGGGACGCGTGCGCACGGTGCTGGTCGAACTGGTCGGTGACCTTGTTTCGAATGTCACGCTCGATGAGCTGCCGTCCACTGAGCAAGTCGACGCTGCGGTTCATTTTCATGTAGAAGGGAAACGCAACGTCGTTACCTTCACAAGTGACAGCCCGGCCTCGATTTCGGGCGCCAATCAGGTGTCAAGCACCACGTCCACCTCCACTGGACAACAAGGCGACGGATGGTGGACGTGGCCACGACGAATTGGCGCGGCCATTGTTGGCGTGGCTGTAATCGGTGGAGTAATTGTGCAAATCGTAAAGGACTGGCCATTCTGACGTGCGAGCAAACACGCTGTAGGTCACGAGCGCTCAATCAGCTGTCAGCTGCTTGACGGCTGGAATTCTAGATGATGCGAGTACGCGAAGTGGCGATATCCCGCTAAGCGCAGGTTGACGAGCAGCAACTGCCTGAAGAAGCGATTCACCGTTATTGAAGTTGCTCACCTCGACCGCGAACCGATTCACGAGCCACTTTCCTCGGACCATCTTCCAAAGATTCGATGAAGAAGCTTCCCAAAGGGCAGCGGCATCGGAAATCGCAGCTTCTATTGCCTCGGCCGACAGACTAGTGGATGCTCCACTGAGGTGCCGTAGGCGGCCAATCGGATCATCGCCCCTCGGGCTGGGCCAAGCGACCCGCAGACTTCTTCGCAAGACTCTCTGCGCCGCCTCGGATATTGCGCTCTCACGGAATTCGAGCAACAGGCGATCCAGCACTTCCCGGAGAGAGTGGGCATCGCCGTAGCTGCTCTTGGATAGTCTCCCGTCAATCATTTCTTGTAGAGCCGTGTCGTCGCTGAGGATGACCCCCTCTAGGTCAGCGGCTGGCCAGACGATGCAAGACTCGCCTATTTCGACACCTGGTTCGTCCGCAAGCACATCGCCGTCGACGATGCCGATTACTGGAAGATCATACGGCGCTAGCGATTGCACTGTCTTGAGCACCTGGTCGCGACCGCCAACTGCCGTTATGCTGGCCACGCCAAGCTCTGGGACCAACTGCGGCAGCATTGTTGAATCAAATGCGCCTTCAGTGATCACGAGGAGGTCGGATTGCGTAAGTGCACTTGCTCGAAACCCTGCGTCCCGATAAAGGCGCAGGCGGTCGCCCTCCGATTGAGTGATCACAGGCGCAGAGTCGTGTGAGAGCTTGAGAATTGAGTCTGGTGACAGGGAATCGAGGATCGCAGGACTGTGCGTAGCGACGATCATTCGACTGGAGTCCTGCAACCCTGGCCGCAGGGCAAGCATGAGCCGAGAACTAAGTGAAGGATGTAGGTACGCGTCCGGTTCGTCGATTGCGATGAGGCTCTGCCCTTCACCTGCACGAAAAACGCGGCTTATAATAATGAGCGCTTGGCGCTCGCCACTGGACAACTGGCTGACTGGGTGGAAGCTGCCGTCCGGAAGGCTAACGCGCAATTCATTGGAGTGCTCACGCGTTAGAGGGGCAAGCGCCTTCGGAAAGAGGAGGTCGTCGACGGACTCTTTGAACTGTTCCCAGCGACTTCGGCTGGCGCCGTCATCATCGCCTGCCTCGGATGGCAGCGTCCCCTGTATGCAAAGTGCTATAGCGTACTGTTCAAATTCGCGGTCGTCGAGCTGGCCGCTGCTAAGGCCTGAGTTCCGCGCTTCAGCAAGCGCCCTAAAGGACGCATCGTCGCTGAGCTTATTGAGATCGATCTCCATGCTACGCGGCTGAACTAGACGGCGTTCGGCGGGGAGATATACCAGGCTGAGCGACGGGTACTGCTGCAGAAATTGGCGATTCTGCATGGCGCTCATGATTGTCGTATCCGGGGGATCGGTTCTAGTTACTGCGCCTGAGAACGGGGTTCGCGTAGTATTGAACCGCGCTTCCTTATGGCCCGTGTAGGCCGACCGTGACTCTCGCGAGAAATGCATGAGCGCCGCGATATCGTCGTCATCGAACATTACCGTGACGACCACATGCGCCTCGCGTGTTGGATCCCGCGGCTCAGGGATCGTTCTTGTCCAGGGGCTGATTATGCATGCGAGAAGCTTGGACTTACCGGTCCCATTCGCCCCAGCAACGGCAAGTAGTTGGCGGTCGGGCAACTGAATCTCGCAGTCCGTAAGGCCGCCTATGTTCACTGCGCTCAACGAGGCTATTCGCACGGTAAGAGAGTAGCGGGATACGAAGGCTGCGCCTAGGTGGCCCGAGGCGCGACCTTGGCGAGCCTTGATGCAGGTGCGGGGATGGATGCCCTAGGCGCAGTTGATGATTGACGGATCTGTGTCGGCTGATCCTTGACGCTCGGCCGAGGTGCTTGTGGTTCTGGCCGCGGCCGTTGGCCCTTGATCCTGCGCATCGCGGGGATGGTGCCGCGCACGATGCGAGTTCCGTGCGACTTCGAGGCTTGGCCGGCTCCTCCTCGCTGGACGGGGCCCTGAGCCTCGGTAGGTCGGCGTGGCGTCGCCACCCCGTGGGGTTCCCAAGCCATCCAACTGTCCGTGCTGTGTGGCAGCATCGAGCGAGGATGTGTTCCGCATTTGGCGCGCGCCGAACCACGCATCTGGAGGGCTGATGAGCGGCGAAGAATTGATCCGAGGCAGCAAGTACGAGTGGCGCCCGGGGGAACACCTCGGCGGCGGCGGTTTCGGTCGCGTCATCGCAGTTTCGAGCGAGTGGGGCGACGGCGCCGCAAAGTTCGTTCCTAAGGCCCCTGGAGCTCAGCGGGAGCTGCTATTCGAGGAACTGAGCGACTGCCGCAACGTCATCCCCATTATCGATTCGAGCGAAACTGATCGCCACTACATAATTATCATGCCTAGGGCGTCGCAATCGTTGCGAGAGTTCCTAAATTCGCGTGGCGAAGTCCTCGACGCCGGGGACATAGTGGCGATCCTTAATGACGTGGCGATAGCCCTCGCTGATATCGGTGGCAGAATTGTCCATCGGGACATTAAGCCCGAGAACATATTGCTACTTGACGGGGATTGGCAACTTGCAGATTTCGGAATCTCAAGGTACGCAGAAGCGACCACCGGAGACGATACTCGAAAGTACGCGTGGACACCTCAGTATGCGGCGCCCGAGCAATGGCGAGCTGAACGAGCTAGCGCGGCGACTGATGTCTACGCCCTAGGCGTGATCGCGTTTGAAATGCTCACCGGATCTCGGCCGTTCCCAGGGCCGGACGTTCACGATTATAGGAACCAGCATCTTCACGATCAGCCTCCCGCGCTAGATGGCGTCCCAGCCTCGCTGTCTGCACTGATCGAAGAGATGCTCTTCAAGGCCGCTGGCGCCCGGCCCGCGCCCTCAAACCTGCAAGCAAGACTGGCAAGGGTCTTGGAGTCACCTCCCCTGCAGGGCCTCCAGCGACTCCAGGACGCAAACAGAGCTGAGGTCCGCCGCCAGGCGGAACGTGAGCGGCAGACGAGCGCACAGAGATCCGAAGAAGAGCGGCGGGCCGACCTGGCTGCGAGCGCAAACTCCAGCCTCACGCGAATCTCAGAGGCGCTGCGAGTAGCGATCGTTGAGGCGGCGGCAGCAGCACATCAAACCGGACGGCCCGGAGGTGATTGGCATCTAGAGCTAGGTCCCGCGACGTTGAGCTTCCTACGTCGGTCCGCGCCAGTCCGCCCAACCTGGGGTGGCTGGGAGTCGCCAGCATTTGATTTGATTGCCACGGCGCAGATGCGACTCTCTATCCCGAGGACTTCATACGGATATGACGGCAGATCTCATTCCATCTGGTTCTGTGACGCTCAGAGCGACGGCGAGTATAGGTGGTTTGAGACGGCCTTTATGGTTTCGCCGCTTATGCGTGCGTCGACCTCAGCTGAGAATCCATTCGCCCTCAACGACGGGGAAGAGTCAGCAAAGGCTCTCTGGGCAGGCATGGCCGAGTATCAGGCCGCGTGGCCGTTCACACCCCTTGTGGTTGGTGAACTGGACGAATTCCTAGATCGCTGGTCAACCTGGTTTGCGGAAGCGGCACAAGGAACGCTTTCGCATCCAACCACAATGCCCGAGCGCACTGCGCAAGGCAGTTGGCGAAGAGATTAGGCAGCTTCTTTCCTCCCGCCATGACGATGCCCGCGGAACATCGTCGACAACGACGGCCCGACAGCGGCCGGGGTCAAGCATCAGCTGATACGCGACTGTCAAGCATCACCCGCGACAGGACAATGCCAGGTGCCTAGTGTGATCCGATGCCTGATGTGCGACAGATCTCCGTCGGGTGATCTGCGACAGTCGGCCTAGTGAACTGCGCTATGCGCGGTCCGTGGCCGCTGGCCCTTGATGCTGCGCACGGCCGTACGCGCCGCATGTCGCGGCCGATCAACGAGCTGGTCGACAACTTGCGAGACCCGGACGGCTGGGGTTAGGTGCCGCACGTCCCGCAGATCCCGCTCGCGTCCTTCCAGGGCCACCCACCTATCAACGCATCGGGGCGGTGGCGGGCGTGACAGTCGTACCGGCACGTCGGCCGAGGGCTCCGCCATGTCGATAGTCTGTCCACCTATGGAGACCGGAAGCCCCCCATCGTCGGACGAATTCAGTTCCTTCGGCGTGTATGTACGGATCCCCATCGGCCGCCAACCGCCCTGTCGGCTGGACGCTACAGTCGATCGGCGTTGCCGCTTGGTCGTACTGGACAAGTCGGGACAGGAGAAGACCGTCTTCGACGTGCCGATCGTGGAGGTCGAGCACGCCCGTCTGCGTGTCGGTCAGCTGACGGTCGTGGTCGGTGGCCGCAGCTATCACGTCACACTGGCGACGCCGAGTGCTGCCACTCGACTGGGCATGACGACGATAGGCCTGTCGGCGTTTCGGCAGGCGGCCGGCGGCGGGGCGGCAACCGGAGCAGGCATGCTCGCAGGAAGCGCCGTCGCCGGTTGGGGGATGGCTCGCCGGGAGAAGCAGGTCGACCCCGAAGGGCTCCGCTGGCTGCGGCTCTTTGCCGATCACGGCGTCGATGTCGAGGCGCCACAGCGCTGGAAGCCGCGCGTCCGCTACGCGCTGATGGGCGTGGCGGTGCTCCTGACTGTCGTTAGCCTGTTCGGATCCGTCATCGGGGTAGCCGAGGAAGGTGGATGGACCGCAGAGGCACGCAGCGGTGTATTCAGCCTGGCGACGTTCGTGGCGCTCGTCTGGGTCCTCTACCTGGTGACGATCTGGCTGCTGTGGAGGACCGTGCCCCGCGACACCGTACGCCGGCTTGGCTCCGTCCCGGACCAACGGCCCGGTGACTGACACGCCCAGCTGGAGAACCCCAGGTCGGCCCCGGGAGTGGACTACGAACCCGCGCAGGATCAACAGTGCGGCGTCGGTCGTCACCAGTCGTGGACGGTGCCGTCGGTGAGTCGGCTGTAGGGCAGGTAGGCCTGCTCGTAGCGGTACTTCGCGGCGGCGTCGAGGTCGCCGAAGTCACGCCACCGCGTGCTCGCCAGCCCTCGCGCGAGGGTGACGCCGAGACCGGGCTGGTCGCCGGGGTGCCCGCACAGCGTCCAGGCGCTGCTCGACCACCGACAAGACAACCAATGCCAATCCCGGCCTCCCCGAGTCCGGGACGCCCCACGGAGACGCCCCAAATCAGGGTACCGATCACGACCGATGTCGCAGATCAACTGACGGACGCCTGTCGCACATCAACCGACGGAGCACATGCCAGGTGCCTAGGATCGGTGAGAACTTTCTGTACTCCGTCAAGGCGGGCCGCTTCGCGGCCCGCGCTCCCGCTTCGACCTTGCGCCGGGCATGCGGCCTGGCGGCCGTTCCGGGCGCGGCGGCCGGCGGGAGCGTCGCCGGGTGCGGACGAGGCTTGCCCGGTTCGAACATACGTTCTAGAATCGGAGGTATGGTACGCGTTATCTGTACGATGGAACGCTGCTGGTTCCGCCTCTCGAACGATCTTGAGCCCGCGGAGATGGCCCGCCAGCTCTGCAAGCACATCGAGACGGCCCACGCGTTCCGGGGCGAAGAGATGATCAGCCACCTGGAACGCTTTCAGATCGATGACGGCCCGGTGAGCCTGGACGATCTCTTGATCGCCCTCGACCGGCCGGCGATCGCCGTGGACAGCTCGGGTCGCACGCACGCGATGCCGGCGGGCCGAGCCTCGCGCGACGGCCAGGGGTCGGCGCTGTGTCGCTCGGTCTCGACCGTCGTGTTGCGACGACGTGATGATGGAACGCCGCTCACCGCATCAGCTATCAAAGAACCGCGTTGCGGGGTGCCGCAGTGCACGAAGTGCCGAAGCAGGCTCCGTCGTCGTTGGTGAGACGTGTGCCGCCGACCCGACCGGGGACGTGGGTCGGCGGCACGCTCGACACCCGCTGGTGCGGATGACAACCACCGGCGCGCCTGCTGGCGTGGTTGCGGCTGCTACTGGCGGCCGTTCCCCTCTGCCGTGATTGTCCGGCCTCCACGGGACGCGTCAAGAGCGCCGTTGGCGTCACTACGTGATCGGCTTCGCCGACTCTTGACCCGCCCCGCTTCGGCCTTGGGGTGGGCAGTTATGAGGGGAACGGCGGGGTGTGGGAACCGCCGCTAGACGAGCGCCCGGTCATGCGGCGCCGTCGTGCTCGATGAAGCGGCGCAGCTCGTCGGCGTCGGAGATCAGCCGGTTCACCGCGTCCTTCAACGTGGCGTTCTCCCGAGCCGCCAGCGTGTTCAGCACCCATCCCCGGATCAGCGCCGACACCGGCAGCTCAGCCTCACGAGCGATCTGCTCGATCTTCGCGAACTCCGCCGCCGGCAACCGCACCGACTGCACCACCGACCCGGCAAGGTTCGGCTGCGTCCCCACCGTCCCTTCGGGATAGGGATCGTCCCTGGTCGCCTCGGACTCGGTCTGGATCTCCTTGATCTTGTCTTCGATCCTGCTCATGCTCGCCTCCTTCGCATGTACTCACGCCGGTCGCTGCTGTTCGACGGCCACCCGTTCGCACCCCACAACCAGGACACGGCCGGGTCGCGGACCAGGATCACCGTCAACAGCTCCTCTCGTGACCGGCACAACCCGATGACCCGGATGCTGTCGCCGGACTTGCTCTTCGGGTCCGGGTCCAGCACCCACGCCAGCGGGTCGGCCAGCGCTTCGTTTGCCTCCTGAACACTGACCTGGTGGCGGTCCCACATGTGCGCGGCACCGTGCTTCCAGTCCACATTCATCTACTACAACCCTACTACGAGTAGTGACAGTCGTCATTCACCGTTCCGATGCCGTGCCGCGTCCAGCTCCGTCGCGCGTTCGGCGGCCTCGGTCAGCGCCGCCGCGATCTCAGGCACCGACGCAGCCGCGAACAGGTGCCCGGCCGTGGACGCCCACGGGGTGGTGACCGTCAGCTCGACACACACCGACGCCCGCGGCTGCTTGCGTTGGGCGAGGTTCACGCCGACCAGGCCGGCCCCACGGATCGCGCCGGGCACCGATGCCAGGTACTTGCGGTGCACGGCGTGGGTGCCGGTCTCGTCGCACCACTTCACCGGACACCCCGCGTTGCGGCTCTCAACGCCGGTCACGGCTAGCGCTCCTGCTCAGCGACGTAGAGCTGGCGCACGTCCTCCAACGACGAACGCAGCTCGTCCAGCCGGTCCGCCATCTCCGGGATCCCGGACAGCGGCTCGGCGTACTCCTCGACCAGCGCGACCGAGCGATCCAGAGTCTCCATGTGGACCTCGACCGCGAGCGCACGACCGGCGGCACGATCCAGCCGACCGCGGAACCCGATCACGAGCCCACCCCACCGGCGGTAGAGCCGGTCAAGCCGCTCGATGATCTGCTCGTCGGTCATGCCGGGCAGGTATCTCCGGGCATCCGTGAGGATGGTCGGGGTCCAGCCGGCCCGCTGCGCCAGGTCGGCGATGCGGTGCATGTCGTCGGCCAGCTGGTGCGCCTCGCGCGGCGTGATGGCAAACTGCGCGCGCTGCTTGGTGTCCTCCAGCTCGATCGTGATGTCGATCGTCGGGCCTTCCTCGTCGTGGTAGACGACGACCTCCCCGACCTCGTGATGGACGAACGGAGCGCGGGTGATGATCTCCCGCTGTTTCGGCTTCGGTACGGTGACCATGGGTCTCTCCCTGGTGTTGTCAGGTTGGGATCAAGTCCCCGGCCCGGTGTGTCCAGCACCGGCCGGGGGCGACTACGGGATGAGGCCGATCCCGGCTCAAGGAGGGCCGCGCGCCCGCCGCACCACGACCGCGATGCGGCGTGACCCGTGGACGAGGCCCGCAGGCCGCTTCAAGCGCCGCGACCAGCGCAGTCGCCGTGCCCTCCGCGTGACCCAGGCATTCGGGCTGTAAGGAAAGCCACGGTCAGCCATGGCGACCAGCGGGTGAGATTCACGCTGGTCAGAGAGTGCCCCCGGCAGGATTCGAACCTGCGACCCTCCGCTTAGGAGGCGGATGCTCTATCCCCTGAGCTACGAGGGCGGGCTGGGTCATTCTATCGGCCGCGCTCGGGCGGGCGCCGGGGGATGGCGTCTACGCTCGGCAGGGTGAGCAACCTCGACGCGCGGCCGGCGGAGACGCGGTGTCATGCGGCCGGGCAGGGCGGGCCGGCGAGCCGGCTGCTGGAGCCGCGTGACGTGCCGTTGGGCGGGATCCGGGCGATGCGGGTCAGCCGCACGCTGCCGCACCGCGAGCTGCCGACCGTCGGAGCCTGGTGCTTCCTCGACCAGTTCGGGCCGCAGCACACCGACATGGTGGTGCTGCCGCATCCGCACACCGGCCTGCAGACGGTGACCTGGCCGGTCCAGGGCGAGATCCACCACCGCGACAGCGTCGGCAGCGACGTCGTCGTGCGGCCGGGGCAGCTGAACCTGATGACGAGCGGGCCGGGCATCGCGCACTCGGAGATCTCGCTCGGCGACGCGCCGTTGCTGCACGGATTGCAGCTGTGGGTCGCGCTCCCGGAGGCCGCGGCCGGCACCGCGACGCCTGGGTTCGAGCAGCACACCGACCTGCCGATATACGACGGCGACGGCGTGCGGGCCACGGTGGTCGTCGGGGAGCTGGCCGGGACGACGTCGCCGGCGACGACGTACAGCCCGCTGCTCGGCGCCCAGCTCGACGTGGACGGCGCGGCGACGGTGCCGCTGCGGCCCGACTTCGAGCACGCCGTCCTGGTACTGACCGGTCGGGCGACGGTCGCCGGGACGCCGCTGGAGCCGGGGCCACTGCTGTACCTCGGCACCGGACGCTCCGAACTCACGCTGCGAGCGCACGACGACGACACGACGCTGTTCCTGCTCGGCGGCGAACCGTTCCCCGACGATCTGGTGATGTGGTGGAACTTCGTCGGCCGCAGCCACGAGGACATCGTCGCCGCGCGGGAGGAGTGGGAGCGGCCCGGCCAGGAGCGGTTCGGCACCGTCAGCGGGCACGGCACCGACCGCATCCCCGCTCCGCCGCTGCCGCCACTGCGCCTCACCCCCCGGCGCCGCCGTCCGTCCACCGGCTGAGCATCGGCCGTACCCTTCCCGCCGCTCCGTGCGATGACGCGGGTGAGGCCCCGTGCACATCCGGGAGGGGCAACTGTCCATCGGAGCCGACTTCGACGGCGTCCTCGCGGCTGCGCGCGAAGGTGCGCCGTGGGCGTTCGAGCGCCTGTACGCCGACCTCGCGCCGGTCGTCGCCGGCTACGCGCGCCTGCAGGGATCGCTGGAGCCCGACGACGTCGCCAGTGAGGTGTTTCTGGGCGTCTTCGCCGGCCTGTCGTCGTTCGCCGGCTCCGAGCAGCAGTTTCGGGTCCTGGGTCTTCACCATCGCGTACCGGCGGGTGACCGACGATCGGCGGCGGTCCCGGCGTCCGGCGACGATGGACGCCGACCCGGAGATCTCAAGCAGGTCCTTGGCGGTGACGCCGAACACGACGCCCTGGCCGAGCTGGGCCGGCGCCGGGTGCACGAGCTGTGCGCGGGTCTGTCGGACGACCAACGCGAGGTGGTGCTCCTGCGCGTCCTCGGCGACCTGAGCGTCGAGGAGGCGGCCGCCATCGTGGGCAAGACCGCGGGAGCGGTCAAGGCGCTGCAGCGCCTGGGACTGAACGCGTTGCGGCGACAACTCGACCGGGAAGGCGTATCCACGTGAGCGGCGCCGGCGATGGCAGGACTGACATGAACCGAACCACCGTTACTGACGACGCGACGGTCGAAGCGATCCTGCGCGGTGTGCGGATCCTGCCCGGCGGGCACGACCTGGCGGAGCTGACGGCGCTGTCGGAAGCGGTCGACGCCATCCGAGGGAGTGCCGATGAGGCCGTTCCCCCCACGGCCGAACTCGCCCGCCGTATCGTGCTGGGCGACTTCGCCGGTATCGCGCCGACGCCCCCACCGCGCCATCACACCGTCCGTGTCCGTCTCCGCAGGAGGGTGGCAGCGATGAGCCTGCGTACCAGGGCGGTCGTCGGGCTCGCGGCGATCTTCACCGGCTTCACCGGCGTGGCCGCCGCTGGTGCCCTTCCCGACACCGCCCAGCAGCGCGTCGAGTCGGTGATCGAGACGGTGACGCCGATCACGTTCGACGAACCCGACGAGTTCGGTCAGGACGTCGCCGAGGACGCCCAGGACGGCGGCGTCGATGGCCAGGAGGTCAGCGACGACGCGCAGGACCTGGGGAACAAGCCCGACGGCCCGGGCGAGGGCCACGAACCGGGGCTGCCCGGCCTTCCGACCACCGTTCCGACGACGCCAGGCGAGCACCGGCCGGACGATCCGGGCAAGCCCGACGACGTTCCCGGCACCGACCCCACGGTGCCGGAGCAGCGACCCACCGATCCGTCCGCCGACCACGCGGACCCGCCCGTGACCCCTGACGAGCGGCCCGCCGATCCTGCTGATCCGCCGTCCGGAGCGGAGGATCAGCGGCGCGCCGAGCTGCCCGAGCCGGGTGAGCAGCGGCCCTGACGATCTGTCGGCCGCGCCGGGGGCGCGTCTGGTGATCCCACCCCTCACCAGACGCGCACACCCTCGGCACGGGATGACCGCCTCTTCAATAGGCGGTCATCCCGAGCGTCTCCTGCACGTCCGCCAGCGTCGACTCCGCGATCGACGACGCCCGCGCGGCGCCCGCGGACAGCAGCGACCCCACGATCCCGGCGTCGGCCGCGAACGCCGCCCGCCGCTCCCGCACCGGCCGCAGCTCCTCGTTCACGACGTCGATGACCAGCGCCTTCAGCAGCGCCGACCCGCCGCCGCCGACCTGCGCCGCGACCTCCTCCGGCGCGACGCCCAGGCAGAGCGCCGCGATCTCGACCAGCGACGACACCCCCGGCCGCCCGGCCGGGTCGTAGGTGATGTCGCGACGAGGATCGGTGACGGCGCGCCGGATCAGCCGCGCCGTCTCGTCCGCGGTCGCCTTCAGCGCGATCGCGTTGCCGCGGCTCTTGCTCATCTTCCGGCCGTCGACGCCGAGCAGCCGCGGGGTGGGGGACAGCAGCGCCTGCGGCTCGCGGAACACCGCCCGTCCGCCGGCGTACCGCTCGTTGAACCGCCGCGCGATCACCCGGGTCTGCTCGACGTGCGGCAGCTGGTCCTCGCCGACGGGGACCAGGTTCCCGTGGCAGAACAGGATGTCCGCCGCCTGGTGGACGGGGTACGTCAGCAGCAGCCCGCTGACCGACGCCAGGCCCGACGCCGCCGCCTCGTCCTTCACCGTCGGGTTGCGCTGCAGTTCGGCCACCGTCGTCAGTGAGAGGAACGGCAGCAGCAGCTGGTTCAGCGCCGGAACCGCGCTGTGCGCGAATATCGTCGTCCGGTCCGGGTCGATGCCGGCGGCGAGGTTGTCGAGGACCACCTCGCGCACGTTGGCGGCGATCTCGCCGGGCGACAGCCGGTCGGTGATCACCTGGTAGTCGCCGACCACGAGGAAGGTCTCCACGCCCTGACGCTGCAGGCGGACGCGGTTGAGCAACGTCCCGAAGTAGTGGCCGAGATGCAGCGGACCGGTCGGCCGGTCGCCGGTGAGGACGCGGTACCGCGCCGGCTGGGCCGCCACCTGGGCGGGATCGGCCAGCAGCGGGACGTCGAGAGTGGTGAGGGTCATGACGCTCTCCGTTCGGTGGGCAGAGCCACCGCGAGAGCTGTCACCTGATCGGCCGCCGTCGCGGCGGCCGATGAGCATGCTGAAGGGGGCCGCCTACGAAGGCAGCCACCACACCAGCACGAGGGACTTCACCCCTCCAGCCTACCGTGCCGGGGTCAGCCGATCGGAGCGCAGTTCGCCCCGAGCTGCGTCATGCCGGCGACGAAGCCGGCGGTCAGCTCGGCGGCCTGGGCGACCTGCTCGGGCGTCGCCTCGGCGGAGCTGTCCGTCAGCGCCGTCCACGCCTGAGTGGCCTGGTCCCCGACGGCGACGGTGGCGCTGGCCTGCGCCTGCTCCGCCTCCTCGGCCGGCAGCGGCACGTCGTGGACGGCCGCGACCAGCGCGCTCGTCCCCGCCTGAACCGCGTCGAGGTTGACGACGTCCAGCCGGGCCTCGGCGCCCTGCGCCATGATCGGCTGCTCCGCCGCCACCGTCGTGCAGGCGTCGGTGATGCCGGTGGCCCAGTCCGCGAGCGTCCCGGACGGCCGCGGGTCGCGGTCGGCGGCCGAGTCCCCCGACCCGCCGCTGCTGGACGCGACGAGCATCGCGCCGGCAACCGCCGCCACCAGCAGGAACGCCGCGGCCACCGCGAGGGTGAGCTTGGTGCGGCGCGGCGGCGGGCGGTGGGCGACAGCCGAGGGGACGTCCTCGAGCAGCTTCACTCTCACACCTTTCGAGCTGACGTGGTTCCGGGCCATCACTCGTGCCGGAACCCCTCGCCCCCCGTGGACCGGCGCCACTTTAGGCCATGCGGCCGGCTGGCATGGCAGATACCCGTTTGTGCGCAGCGCATCGGGGCGGGACAAACCGGACAGCCTGCGGTTAAACCTGCCGACGTGTTCGGCTTGCCTCCCCACGCGGGCGGGTTTCGGGAACTAACCTCCGAGGTGTGAGGCATCCGGTTCCCCTGCTCCCGATCACGTGAGCGCGATGCGCAGCGACGCCGTCGCCGGCCCCGTTCCGACCCGGGCGGAGCTGGTCGCTCACGCCGTCGAACGGTGGAGTGGCGAGCTCGCCGCGCTCGGCGGGCGCGACCCGCTGCTGTCCTATCGCGACCTCAAGGTCGGGACGCTCGACCTCGCGGCGGCCGAGCCGGAGGCGCGCAAGCTGCTGCTCGAGGGCGAACCGGTCCTGGTCTCCAAGCTGTTCCCGTACGAGCCGCTGCGGACGTCGGCGCTGCGGTCGGTGCGGGCCATCCGCGACAAGACCCGCGAACTGGCCGAAGATCGCGGCATCGCGGTCTGCTACCTCGCCGTCGGCATCGCGACCTGGGCGAACCCGTTCGCGGCGCGCCGGCCGACCGCGCCGGTCATGCTGCGCTCGGCGGTCGTCGAGGCGCGCGACCCGGCCGAGACCGACTTCGCCATCACCATCGCCGACGACCCCCTGGTCAACCCGGTCCTGCTGTGGGCGCTGGACTCCCAGCTCGGGCTGCGCTTCGCTACCGACGACCTGCGTGACCCGGCCGGCCGGATGCGGTACGCGACGGTGGTCGAGCGGCTGCGCGAGTTCGCCCCGCCGCACGTCGTCGACGGGTTCGCCATCGCGCACCGGGCGGTGCTCGCGACGTTCACCACGGTCCCGCTGGCGCTCACCCGCGACCTCGCCGCGCTCGGCGTCGACCTGCAGGCCAACGACGTCGTCGCCGCGCTGGCCGGCGACTCCGCCGCACTGTCCGCCGTCGCGCGCACCGGCGCGCCCGCCGAGCCGCGCTATCGCGTCTTCGACACCGACAGCGAGCAGGACGAAGTGGTCGCGGCCGCCGTCGGCGACGGTCACCTGCGGGTCGCCGCCGCACCCGGCACCGGCCGCACGCAGACCGTTGCGGCGCTGGTGTCCGAGCTGGTCGGACGGGGTCAGCGGGTGCTCGTCGTGGGCGAGAAGCGGGCCGTCCTCGACGACCTCGTCGCGCGGCTCGACTCCGTCGGCCTGCGCGATGTCGTGCTGGACGCGGGGCGCACGGCCCCCTCTGTCGCCGTCCAGCAGATCGCCGAGACCGCCCGCCGGCTGCGGCAGGCGCGGGCCGGCGAGTTCGAGCACATCACGCCCGGCACGGCCGCCACGCTGGCCGCGGACCTCGACGCCTATCGCGACGCGATCCACGCGATCCGCCAGCCGTGGGGGTCGACGGCGCACGAGGCGATGGTGCTGGTCGCGACGGCACAGGAGTTCGCCCGGACCCCCGCCCGGGTCGACCCCGACGTGCTCGGCCGGGCGGGCAGCACGGCGCACGTCCGGCTGCAGTTGCGCGACTTCGCCAACATCGAAGGCCTGACGCTGACCGAGACCGGCTCGCCGTGGTTCGGCTCCGACGTCCCCGACATCCGGGCCGCCGACGCGCTGCTCGGCACCGTCACCGAGCTGCGTGAACGGGCGCTGCCGCGGCTGAAGAACGCCGCCACCCGGGCCGCCGTCGAGGTCGGCCTGGCCGGGCCGGGCACCGTCGCGGAATGCCTCGAGACCGTCGAGCTGCTCGCGTCGGTCGGGCGGACCGTCGAGACGCTCGGCGCGCAGATCTGGGACGAGCCGCTCGACGAGCTGGCCGCCGCCACCGGCGACCGCGCCTACCGCACGTCGCACGACTCCGCGACCGGCTTCTTCGCCCGCCGCAAGCTGCGCAAACGGCTCGCCGACCTGACCGGCAAGGCCGGCCGCCAGCACCGTCCGCGGCAGCACGAGGGCCTGATCGCCGCGCGGCAGCAGCTGGCGACGTGGCGCGAGCGGTCCCGCGACGGCAAGCCGCCGCGCACCGGGCCGCACCTGGCCAACGCCGTCGACGCCGCGAAGGGCGTCCGGCACGCGCTGGCCACGCTGGCCGACGGCAACCCGCGCACCGCCGACCTCGAGCACCTGTCCTTCGCCGACGTCGCGAAGCGGCTGGACGAGCTGATCGCCGACAGCGGTCACCTGCGCTCGCTGCCGCGGCTGTACGAGCTGCAGGCGGAGCTGTCCGCGGCCGGGCTCGACGACCTGATCGCCGAGCTGCGGCGTCGCGGCATGGGCGCGGACCAGGTCGAGGCGGTCTTCGACTACGCGTGGTACTCCTCGCTGCTGGACCTGTGGCGCTCCACCGACCCCGCGCTCGGCCGGTTCGACCGGTACGCGCACGAGCGGCGGCTGGAGGAGTTCCGCGCCGCCGACATGGTCGAGGTGCGCTCCGCCGCCGGCCGGGTGCTCGAGGCGCGGCGGGCCCGGTTCGCCGCCGCCGCCGGGCAGCACGAGGGCCAGGCCGCCGTCCTCACGGAGTCGTCCGACAGCGCGCTGCCGGCCACGCCGCGCGCGCTGGTCGAAGAGGCGCCGGAGCTGGCTCTGGCGACGGTGCCGTGCTGGGTGACGTCGCCGCTGTCCGTCGCCGACCTGCTGCCGCCGCGGCCGCTGTTCGACGTGGTCGTCGTCGAGGACGCCGGCCGGCTCGCCGTCGCCGAGGCCGTCCCGGCGCTGGCCCGCGGCGCGCGCATCGTGCTCGTCGGCGACGACGACATCGCGCGGCCGCCGTTCACGACCGCCGTCGAGCCCGCGCCTGACCCCGACTCGCAGGAAGGCCCGTGGGCGCAGGACCCACCGCGCTCCGTCGTCGACCTGCTCCGTGACGCGCTGCCGGAACGGCTGCTCACCGGGCAGCACCGGGTGCGCGACGACCGCCTCGTCGGCTTCGCCGCCCGCACGACGCACGCCGCCCGGCTCACGACCGTCCCCGGCGTCGGCGGCGCGGACCGCGTCACCATGGAGCTCGTCGACTCCGACCCGATCGCCGACGACCCCGTCGACAGCTCGTCCGACGAGGTCAGCCGGGTCGTCGAGCTGATCCTCGACCACGTCCGCAAGCGCCCGCACGAGAGTCTCGGCGTCGTGACGCTCGGGCCGCGGCACGCCGAGCGGCTGGACGTCGCGCTGCGGCACGCGCTGATCCGCGCCCCCGAGGTCGCGCCCCACCTGCGCGGCGACCGCGCCGAACCGTTCTTCATCAAGGACGTCGAGCGGGTCTCCGGCGACGTGCGCGACGCGATCATCCTGACGCTGGGATACGGGCGGTCGGTCGACGGCCGCATCCTGTACCGGTTCGGGGCGCTGGGCCGTCCCGGCGGCGAGCGGCGGCTGAGCGCGGCGACGTTGTGCTCGCGCGAGCGGCTCACCGTCGTCGCGACCTTCGGCGCCGACGACCTCAGCCCGCGGCGGCTGACGACGCCCGGCGCGCAGGCGCTGGGGCAGTTCCTGGCGTACGTGCAGCAGGGTCCGCAGCCCGACTGGGTCGAGGGGGCGACGGCGGCGCCCGGCCGCTCCGGCGTGCTGGCCGAGACCGTTGCCGAACGCCTCCAGGAGGCCGGCGTCGAGGGCGAGATCGTGCTCGGCCACGGCGGGCCCGGCGGTGTCGCCGTCGCCGTCCGGCACCCCACGAGGCGGTCGCGGTTCGTGCTGGCGATCGACACCGACGGCGAGACCTACGCGGCCCGGCAGGGTGCGCGCGAGCGGGAGCGGCTGCGGCAGGAGCAGTTGACGCGGCTGGGCTGGGCGGTGCACCGCATCTGGTCGGCGGCGTGGGCGGCCGACCCGGATGCCGAGACTGAGCGGCTGCTGGCCGCCTACGAGCAGGCCGTCAAGGACGCCGACGCCTACGACTGGGCGGTCGCGGCGGCCGAGGCCGACATCGTCGCCGGGATGCCTGAGGACGAGCCGGTGCCCGCCCAGGGCGCGGTCGGCGCTCAGCGGCCGCCGGTCGGTCAGCGCTCGGTCGCCGGCCGAGGGTCGAAGGGCAAGGGCTCGCCGGGCTCGCAGGCGTCCGGCCAGGTCGAGCCACTGACCGCGGGCTCGTCGGCTGCTCAGGGGTCGGCAGCGTCCGGCAAGGCCGCGGCTGCGGGCTCGTCAACGGCGCAGGCCTCGGCCTCCGGCCAGGGGACGTCGCCGGCTGGGCAGGACCCGGCGTCCGGCCGTGCCGAGGCCGCGGAATCGGCGGCTGGCGCTCCGTCCAGCGACGACGCCGCTGCGGACGCCCCCACGGACGCCGGCTCGCCGCTCGTCGCGGCGGCTGACGAGGCGGAGCCCGAGCCGGAGCGTCAGGGCAACCGCCCGCTGATCGTCAGCGGGCGCTCGGTCAGCGACTACACCGGCCGCGAACTGGCCGCCCTGGCTCGCTGGACCGAGTCCGACGGCATCGCCCGTCGTGTGGACGACGTGGTCGCGATGCTCGCCACGGACCTCCACCTCGACACCACCGACGCCCGCACCTCCGACGTCCTCCGCCACGCCGTCCGGGTCGCACGCGCCGGTTCACCCGCCGCGTAGCTGCCTCTCATGATCATCAACCGTTGGCGACTCTATGGCGCCCGTTGCGGAATGGCGTGCGGTGCGTGCGTTGCCGAAGAATCTTCGGCAGCCGCCGTTCTCACCGCGACGCTCGATCGCCTTGGCTAGCCTGGTCGTCGCAGGAGGCCGGGCATATCGGGCGCTGTCGCGACGACCAGCCTTGCCAAGGCGGCGCCGAGCTGTCAGCGCGTAACGCGGGCAGGAAGATCTCCCGCTCCGGCGCGGCGACCGCCGAAGCGCAACAGGCTCTATGACGTCGCCAACGGTTTGATGATCATGAGGCGTGATCGCGGTGCCGGACGTGGTCGGCCCAGGCGGAGTCCATCCGCTGCAGGTGGCCGTCCAGCCAGACGAGCCGATCCTGCAACCGCGTGAGTCGCCGGCGCGGTCCGTCCTCGTCCGGGCCGAGGCCGGCCAGCAGTTCGGCGACGATCGCGGCCGACCGGAGCAGCTGCGCCCCGTCATGCACGACCGCGCCGTCGCCGAGATCGTCCGCCGCCCGGAACCAGTGCCGCCGCGACCCCGGCACCCGCAGCTCCCGGACGTCGCCGCGACCGGTCAGCTCGCGGATCGCCGTCGACACGGACCCGGCGCTGGCGCGCAGCTCCGCGGCCAGATCGGCGCTGGACAGCGGCTCGTCCGTCAGCATGAGGACGGCCAGCACCCGGGCGGCCACGCGGCTCCAGCCGGACCGGGCCAGGACGGCGGCCAGGTCATCCGCCGGCGTCATGAGGCGGCCGGTCCGTGGGGAAGAACCAGGTCAGCACCCGGACCGGACGGCTGCCGGCGGGCCGGTCCGGGGCGTGCGCGCGCTGGGAACGGGGGAGTATGTGCTCGTCCAGGAGCTGCAGGTAGGCCGCCTGGAACTCCGCGGCCTCCTCGGCCGTGAGCCAGGTCCAGCAGTCGCTCTCGAGGCTCGCCTCGGCCCAGGCCGGCGGTTCGTCGTGACGGCCGGCTCGCCAGGTGCGGATCGTCCAGGCCTGGCGATCCAACTGCACGTCGTGGACGGCGTCGAGGGCGCGCTCCAGTTCGGCCGTCATGCCCTCGATCCGGCGAGACTCGAGGACGAGTCGCCAGCGCCGGGTGCGCCCGGGGCCGGTGCCGGCCTCCTCGACGTAGCCGTACCGGGCCAGCTGCCGCAGATGCCACGAGCAGTTCGCCGGCGACTCGTTCAGGCGCGCGGACACCTCGGTCGCCGTCGCCGTCCCGAGCTCGGCCAGCAGGTCCAGCAGCGCCAGCCGCAGCGGATGCGCGAGCGCGCGCAGCTAGCCGTCGAAGGAATCCTTTCGCAAGAGTCCTTTCGAGGTAGCGGCCAAGCGCGACCCGGCCGCTGACCGCCGGATCCGGAAATCCGTCGCCGGGCTCACAGGAACGTGTTCTACGCTGGTGATCTTCCAGCAGAAGAGTCGTTCAGGGGGAGCCGAGAACAGTGCGCGTCGCCGAGATCATGACCAGTGCCACCATCACCGATTCCACGACGGGGACGCTGCGCAGCGCCGCCGAGCAGATGTGGAAGCAGCAGACCGGGTCGGTGGTCATCGTCGAGGGCGACACGATCGTCGGCATCGTCACCGAGCGCGACGTCATGCGGGCGGTCGGGCGGGGCGCCGATCCCGACGAGGCCTTGATCGCCGAGGTCATGACCCGCGACGTCGTCACCGCCGAGCCTGACACGCACGTGCGCGAGGCGGCGCGGCTGATGGCGCAGCACTGGATCCGGCACCTGCCGATCGTCGACGACGGCAAGCTGGCCGGCATCCTGAGCCAGCGCGACGTCATCGGCGTCTTCGCGGCGCTCTGGTACGAGACCGGCGTGCCGGAGATCGACGTCGACAACCTGGTCCGGCAGCGCCGACTGGCCCGCGTCGAGGCGGGCGACCTGGACTGACAGGCAGATCGAACGGCCGGCAGCGGCGCCGGCCCGGAGGTTTCGAGCGAGAGGAACGACGCGCATGAGCAGCGCATCCGGGTGGGAGGACGACCTCGAGGTCCTGCCCGACACCACCACCGACGAACGCCCCACCGGCTGGGGCGACGACGACGCCTCCAACGACGCGCGGCTGGTCGAGGAGCGCCCGCCGCACTGGTGAGCGCCGTGGTCGCCTGGTCGTCAGGGGCCGCCGCCGCGAGCGAGCGACGGAGCCCCTGACGATCGCTGGTCAGACGCGGTCGCGCAGTGCGTCGCGGATCTCGCGGAGCAGCAGGATCTCCTCGGCCGGCACGGCCTCTTCCTCGGACTCCGGTTCCCTGGCCTTCAGCTCGCGCAGCTTGTTGATCGGCGTGACGATGAAGAAGTAGACGGCCGCCGCGACGCAGAGGAAGTTGAACAGCGCGTCGAGGATCAGCCCGATCGAGAACTCGGCCTCGTTGATGGTGAACGTCATCACCCGGGAGAGATCGGGCTCGCCGAAGATCGCCGCGATCAGCGGGCTGACGAACCCCTCGACGAGCGCGTTGATGACCAACGTGAACGCCGCGCCGATGACCACCGCGACGGCGAGGTCGACGACGTTCCCTCTGCTGATGAAGTCTCTGAAACCCTTGAGCATCGGCTATCTCTTCTCCGTGCGAGGACGCTTGGCCGGGCACACCTTAGCCGCTCAAACGCCGTGATCAGGGGACATCACGACACACCGACGGTGAACGACAGCCGCGACGTGACGGCGGCGGCGGCCAGCCCGGCGGCCTGGTCGGGGCTCGCGGCGACGAGGACCAACGCGCCCTCGGCGAGCGCGGCGTCGGCCGCCGACGGCACCGCCAGCACCGGGACCTCAGAAGCGACGACGTCCGTTCGCGCAGCGCCGTCGAGCGCCGTCGCCAGCAGGTCGATCCGGTCGCCGGGACGCAGGTAGCCGGCCGCGCCCGCGTCGGCCACCCGCACCGGCGCCGCGACCACGTCGGGCCCCCAGCCCTCGAGCAGGCCGGGGCCGAGTAATCGCCGGTCGGTGATCGGCTCGCCGGCCCGGACGGGCGCCGCGAGCAGCGCTCCCGCGGCCTCGGCCCGCGGCACCACGCCGGCCGGGACCGCGTCGGGTGGCAACGCCGCGACCCTCACGTCGTCGTCGGTGAGGACGGCGCCGCCGGCGAGGTCGCGCGCGGCGACGACAACGTCGACGGTGGCCGGCGCGGCGGGTGACGCGGCCTGGATGGCGAACGCGACGGCGGCAGCCGCCAGCCCACCGGCGAGCAGCCGGCGATGCCAGCCGGCCGCGCGGATCAGGCGCTGGAGTGCGGAGCGGGGGTCGTCCATGCCGACGACGCTAAGTGCTCCGCAAGCCGCCGAGCGGGTTGTCCACAGGCCGACTTCGAGGAACCGCGGCCTGTGGACGGATCAGGCCGCGGGGGAGGAGGCCTTCGAGCCGGACGAGTCCTTCGAACCGGAGCTGGAGGAGTCCTTCGAGGTCTTCGCCGACGAGTCGCCGTTGCTCTTGCTGGACTCGCTCGACGACGAGTCCTTGCTGGCCGCCGGCGTGCTGGACGTCGTGGTGGAGCGGCTGTCGTTGCGGTAGAACCCCGAGCCCTTGAACACGACGCCGACGGCGGAGAACACCTTGCGCAGGCGGCCGCCGCACACGGGGCACTCGGTGAGCGCGTCGTCGCTGAACTTCTGCACGGCTTCCAAGGGCTCGCCGCAGTCAGTGCAGACGTATTGATAGGTGGGCACGCGTGAATCCTCCTGGTCACCGTCGAAGGTCGACGGCTCTTAGCACTCTCAACCCTCGACTGCCAAGAATAATGCCCGCTCAGCGCGGCGTTTGTCCACGCGGGCCCGCCGCGGCGGCCCCGCGCGAAGCCGGCCCGGCCACGTCACGGCTGGATCGTGTAGACCACGCCGACGACGCACGCCGCCCAGAGGATGCTGGCCAGGCTGCCGATGATGAAGCGCTCAGCCGCGACCGGCCGGCGCAGCGCCGGGTAACGGCCGATGCCCTTGATGCCCAGCACGACCGCGACCCCCTCCGGCCAGCCCGCCAGCAGCGTGATCGCGACGCCCAGCCGCTCCAGCGCTCCGATGGACGTGCCGCCGCGCAGGGTCTGCGGGTCGGACACGTGCGCGGACGCGTCGCCGGTGGTGTCGTCGTCATCGAGGACGCCCTCGTTGGGGTCGGCGACGAAGAGCAGCGCGGTCGCGACCAGGCTGCCGCCGGTGATCGCGGCGACGACGGCCGCGGCCCGCGCGACCGTCAGCAGCGCCTCGCCCGCGGGATCGCCGGCGAGCCCGAACACGGCCGCCGCGCCGACGAGCGTCACCGGGATCGCGGCGGCCAGCAGCCAGGTGCGCATGGTGGCCCGGGAGCGACCACGTTCGACGAGATACCAGGCGATGCCGCCGCCCACGCCCGCCACGGCGAGCAGGACTACCGCCACCACAGTCACGCGGCCTCCTGCAGCAGCCGCGCCACGACCGGCCGGGCGTCGCGTTCTTGCTGCCAGAGCGCGACGGTCAGCCGCTGCCCGACGGCCTGCCGGCTGACGCCCAGGATGTCGGCGGCCTCGGCGAACGTGTGCCCGGCCTCGACGAGGTCGATGGCGGCCCAGCCGGCGGTGCTGCGCCGCGCGATGACGGCCGCGATCAGCGTCAGGACGGCGTCGGCCTCACGCGCGCGCTCGGGGTGCGGCGCGGCGACGGCGACGTGCTGCGGCCGCAGTTTGGCGGCGTCGAGCGCCTCACGGGCGTAGACGAAGGCGGGACCGCGCGCCGACCGGGTGCTGCCGGGCAGTGGCTCTTCGACCGGCCCCGCGCCGATGCCGATGCGCCATGCGTCGATCCGCAGCAGGAGCCGCGCCGCGTCGACGACCGCGTCGGACTCGGCGAGCACGCCCTGGAACTCGTCGCCGGCGGTGCGCTCGAACGGCAGCAGCGGCTCGTGGACCAGCTGCTTCAAGGTGGACAGGGCATCCTCGACCAGGTCGCGGCTGCGGCGGCTGCCGCGCTGGTCGACGGTCAGGACGAAAGGCACTCTGCAAGGCTACGGCCTGGCGTCCACCCGTGCAAGCCTGAAACCTTGCGCAGTGCCAAGGAAAGGCCAGTGGATTGCCCGGCCCGTTCAGATGCTGGTCCACATGCTGGAGATGATCAGGTGACGAACCACCCGGCCGGAGGCGCCCTGATGTCACCTGATCGTTCCCACGAAAACGATCAGGTGACAGAGCGGAGATCGGACGTCCGGACGGAACGGGACTAGGGCAGTCGGGTGTCCTTGATCGGTCGCCTACGCTGTCCCGGTGACTCGTCGCCGCATCGCCGCAGGACTCGCCGTCCTGGCCGGTCTGGTCGTGCTGGCGCTCGTCGCTTCGGCCTCCGTCGGCGTCTGGTCCGTGCGCCGCGCCTACCCCGACTACGACGGCACCGCCGAGATCCCGCGCCTGACGGCCGGCGTCGAGGTGATCCGCGACGAGAACGGCATCCCGCACATCTACGCCGACACCCCCGAGGACCTGTTCCGGGCCCAGGCGTACGTGCACGCGCAGGACCGGTTCTGGCAGATGGACTTCCGCCGGCACGTCACGTCGGGCCGACTGTCGGAGCTGTTCGGCGAGGACCAGGTCGAGACCGACGCGTTCGTCCGGACCCTCGGCTGGACCGAGGTCGCACGGGCCGAACTGCCGCTGCTCAGCCCGGAGAGCCGCCGCTACTTCGACGCCTACGCCGACGGCGTCAACGCCTGGATGGATCAGACCGACGGCGGCGACCGCGGCCTCGCCTACACGCTGCTCGGCCTGACCGGCGGCGACGACGCGCCGAGCCGCTGGACGCCGGTCGACTCGCTGAGCTGGCTGAAGGCGATGGCGTGGGACCTGCGCGGCAACATGCAGGACGAGCTCAGCCGGTCGCTGATCGCGGCCAGTGGGCTGACGACGGACCAGGTCGAGCAGCTCTGGCCCGACTCGCCGGCCGACCTCACGCCGCCCATCGTCCCCGACGAGTACGTGTCGCCACGGCTGCCCGACGCGTTGACCGGGACGGACGGCGCTCAGGTGCCGCTGCCGCCGGCCGCGGCCGAGGCGATCCAGGCCGCCGCCGACGGCCTCGACGCCGCGCCGGTCACGTTCGGCGACGGTGACGGCGTCGGCTCGAACTCGTGGGTGGTCGCCGGCGACCACACCGAGTCGGGTGCGCCGCTGCTGGCCAACGACCCGCACCTGGCGCCGTCGATGCCGTCCATCTGGTACCAGGTCGGCTTGCACTGCCGCGACGTCGGCCCGGCCTGCCCGTTCGACGTCACCGGCTACTCGTTCGCCGGCCTGCCGGGCGTGATCATCGGCCACAACCAGGACGTCGCTTGGGGGTTCACCAACCTGAGCCCGGACGTCACCGACCTCTACGTCGAGCAGGTCCGCGGCAACTCCTACCGCGTCGGCGACGACTGGGTGCCGCTGGAGGTCCGCGAAGAGACCATCCGGGTGGCCGGCGGCGACGACGTCACCATCATGGTCCGCAGCACGCACCACGGCCCACTGCTGTCCGAACACGACGACGACCTCGAGGACCTCGGCGAGGAGGCCCAGGTCGAGGAGGAGCCGCCACCCGACGACGGGTACGAGGTCGCGCTGCGCTGGACGGCGCTCGACCCGGGCCGCACGGCGGACGCGATCTTCGCGCTGAACCGGGCCACCGACTGGGACACCTTCCGGGCCGCCGCGGCGCTGTTCGACGTCCCGTCGCAGAACCTCGTCTACGCCGACACCGAGGGCAACATCGGCTACCAGGCGCCCGGGCGCGTCCCCGTCCGGACGACGTACGACGGCCGCTACCCGGTCCCCGGCTGGACCGGCACCTACGAGTGGGCCGGCTACATCCCGTTCGCCAGCATGCCCAGCGTCCTCAACCCGGCCCAGGGGTACGTCGTCACGGCGAATCAGCCGGTCACCAGCGACCGCTACCCGTTCCTGCTCACCGGCGATTTCGACCCCGGGCACCGGGCCGGGCGCATCAACGACCTGCTGGCCGAGCGGATCGACAGCGCCGAGCCGTTGAACGTCGACGACATGGCGCAGATCCAGCTGGACGCGCACAGCGACGCCGCCGACATCCTGGTGCCGTATCTGCTGGAGCTGGACGCGCCCGACGGCTACTACGGTGACGGGCTGCGGCTGCTGCGCGGCTGGGACCGGTCGATGACGGCGGACTCCGCGGCGGCCGCGTACTTCAACGCCGTCTGGCGCAACCTGCTCGAGCTGACCTTCCACGACGAGCTGCCCGAGGACGAGTGGCCCGACGGCGGTGGCCGCTGGTTCGAGGTCGTGCGCAACCTGCTCGAGGACACCGACGACCCGTTCTGGGACGACGTCGACAGCGAGGGCGGTACCGAGTCGCGCGACATCATCCTGGTCGAGGCGGCCCGCGACGCCCGCGACGAGATGACGATGGAGCAGGGCAAGGACGCGTCGAAGTGGGAGTGGGGCCGGCTGCACGAGCTGGAGCTGACCGAGCAGACGTTCGGCACGTCCGGCATCGGGCTGGTCGAGTGGATGTTCAACCGCGGCCCGGTCGAGGTCGGCGGCGGCGGCTCGATCGTGCTGGCCAACGCCTGGGACGCCGCCGAGGGCTACGAGACGGTGTGGTCGCCGTCCATGCGGATGATCGCCGACCTCGGCGACCTCGACGCGTCGCGCTGGATCGACCTCACCGGCGTCAGCGGCCACCCGTTCCACGACCACTACTGGGACCAGACCGAGCTCTGGCGCGACGGCGAGACGCTGCCGATGCGCTCGGACGAGGACTCCGTCCGCGAGGCCGGCGAGCACACGTTCACGTTCCGGCCGCCGGAGCCGTCGGCGTCGCCGTAGCCGGCCGGCTCAGCGCAGCCGGTGCACCCCGCCCGGCGTCGCGGCGGCGTCGACGGGGACATCGTGCGGCTCGGTGGGGACGGGGATGTCCAGCACCTCGCCGTCGTGCAGCAGCACACAGGTGAACGACGGCGGTGACACCGCGAGCTGCCGGGCCAGCACGCGGTCGTAGGATCCGCCGCCCCGGCCCAGCCGGTGCCCGCGCCGGTCGACCGCCAGACCGGGCACCAGCAGCACCGTCGCCGCCGTCACCGCCGCCTGGCCGAGCCGGTCGCCGTCGGGCTCCAGCAGCCCGCGCGTGGCCGGCACCAGGTGCTGCGGTCCGGTGTAACGCGCCCAGTCCAGGTCGCCGCCGGGCAGCAGCACCGGCAGCAGCACGTCGACGCCGTCGTCGCTGAGCGCCTCGACCAGCGGGCCGGTGCCGGGCTCGCGGCCGACTGCGACATAGGCGGCGACGGTCGAGGCGGCGGCCACCTCGGGCAGCGCCCGGACGACGTCGCGCAACCCGCCCGCCGCGTGGGCGAGCGCCGTCGCGTCGAGCTCGCGGCGGCGGGCCTGGATGCGGTCCCGCAAGGCCCGCTTGGCCTCTCGCACAGTGGTCGGCATACCGCAAACGTACGGCCGACCGCACGTCGCCCTTCTGCCTGTCCGCCCGTCTTTGTAGGGTGACGCCCATGACTGCAGCGGGAACGGCACAGGACGGCGCGGTGACGAAGGTCGTCATCCCGGTCGCGGGCCTCGGCACGAGGTTCCTGCCGGCCACCAAGGCGACGCCGAAGGAGATGCTGCCGGTCGTCGACAAACCGGCCATCCAGTACGTCGTCGAAGAGGCGGTCGCGGCCGGGCTGTCCGACGTGCTGCTGGTCACCGGGCGCAACAAGGACGCCATCGAGAACCACTTCGACCGCGCCTGGGAGCTGGAGAAGGCGCTCGAGGCGAAGGGCGACCAGGAGCGGCTGCGACGGGTCATGAAGTCGCAGATCCTCGGTGACATCCACTACGTCCGCCAGGGCGACCCGCGCGGCCTCGGCCACGCCGTCCTCTGTGGCGCGCTGCACGTCGGCGACGAGCCGTTCGCCGTCATGCTCGGCGACGACCTCATCGACCCGCGCGACCCCCTGTTGCCGCACATGCTCGACGTCCAGAAGCGCTACGGCGGCAGCGTCATCGCGCTCATCGAGGTCCCGCCCGAGCTGGCCCACCTCTACGGCTGCGCGTCGGTCGAGCCGGCCGAGGACGACGTCATGCGGGTCACCGACCTCGTCGAGAAGCCCGAACCCGGCACCGCACCCAGCAACCTCGCCGTCATCGGCCGCTACGTGCTGAACCCGGCCGTCTTCGAGGTGCTGCGGCACACCGAGCCGGGCCGCGGCAACGAGATCCAGCTCACCGACGCGCTCAAGACGCTCGCCGGCATGCCTGCTGACCAGGGCGGCGGCGTGCACGCGGTCGTGTTCCGCGGCCGCCGCTACGACACCGGCGACCGCCTCGACTACCTGCGCACCATCGTCAGCCTGGCCAGCGAGCGCGACGACCTCGGCAAGGACTTCCGGGCCTTCCTGCGAGAGTTCGTTGCGCAGCTTCCGCCCGAGGTCGAGGATGACTGAGTGAAGCGTGTCGCTGACCATCTCTCGGACATCCTCGCTGCGGTCCGGCCGCTGAGCGAGCTGGACTTCCAGCTGCTCGACGCGCACGGCTGCGTCCTCACCGAGGACGTGATCGCGCCATGGTCTCTGCCGCAGTTCGACAACACCGCCATGGACGGCTACGCGGTCGTGGCCGATGACGTCGCCGCCGCGTCCGCGGACGAGCCGGTCGAGCTGCCCGTCGTCGTGGACATCCCGGCCGGCGACACCCGGCTCAACTCCATCGGGCCGGGGCTGGCCGCGCGCATCATGACCGGTGCGCCGATGCCGTCCGGCGCCGACGCCATTGTGCCGGTCGAGGACACCGACGGCGGCACCGCGCGGGTCCGCATCACCGTCCCGGCCAAGCCGGGCGCGCACATCAGGCGCACGGGCGGCGACGTCCAGGTGGGCGACGTCGTGCTGGGCGCCGGGACGTACCTCGGCGCCGCGCAGATCGGGCTGCTCGCCGCCGTCGGCCGCGACCGCATCGTCGTCCGGCCGCGGCCGCGCGTCGTCGTCATCTCCACCGGCAGCGAGCTGGTCGAGCCCGGATACCCGCTGACCACCGGGCAGATCTCCGACTCCAACTCGTTCACGCTGACCGCCGCCGCGCGCGAGGCCGGCGCCGTCGCCTACCGCGTCCCGCCCGTCCCCGACGACAAGGACCGGCTGCTCGGGCTGATCGAGGACCAGCTGATCCGCGCCGACATGGTCATCACCACCGGCGGCGTCAGTGCGGGCGCGTACGACATCGTCAAAGAGGTGCTCTCCGGCCTCGGCACAGTGAAGTTCGACAGCGTCGCCATGCAGCCGGGCAAACCGCAGGGCTTCGGCACCATCGGCGACGACC
The DNA here is from genome assembly GCF_900105925.1 of Jiangella alkaliphila. Taxonomy (NCBI): domain Bacteria; kingdom Bacillati; phylum Actinomycetota; class Actinomycetes; order Jiangellales; family Jiangellaceae; genus Jiangella; species Jiangella alkaliphila. The sequence continues at coordinate 2,127,841 of NZ_LT629791.1, forward strand.
AGACGCCGATCTTCGCGCTCCCCGGCAACCCGGTCAGCGCGTTCGTCTCGTTCGAGGTGTTCGTGCGGCCGGCCATCCGCAAGATGCTCGGCTCGCCGCGGCTGCACCGGCCCAGCGTCAAGGCCGTGCTGCAAGAGCGGCTGCGCTCGCCCGAGGGCCGGCGGCAGTTCGCCCGGGCCCGCGTCCAAACGGCGCAGGACGGCTCGCACCAGGTGCGTCCCGTCGGCGCGCAGCACTCGCACCTCATGGGCGACCTCGCCTACGCCAACGCGCTGATCGTCGTGCCCGAGCACGTCACCGAGGTCGCGGCGGGCCAGGTCGTCGACACCGTCCTGCTCGAACGGCGGCGGGAATGAGCTCTGGCTTCACGCACCTGGACGACCAGGGTGCGGCGCGCATGGTGGACGTGTCGGCGAAGGACGTGACGGTCCGGACGGCGACGGCGTCGGGCCGCGTGCTGGTGTCTGCCCGGGTTGTGGCGGCGTTACGGGCCGGGGACGTGCCGAAGGGCGACGCGCTCGCCGTCGCGCGGCTGGCCGGCATCATGGGCGCGAAGAAGACGCCTGACCTCATTCCGCTGTGTCACCCGCTGGCGCTGCACGGGGTGGACGTGTCGTTGACGGTTCTCGATGACGCCGTGGGTGTGGTCGCTGTGGTGCGGACGGCCGACCGGACCGGCGTCGAGATGGAGGCGCTGACCGCCGTCGCGACCGCCGCGCTCACCGTCGTCGACATGGTGAAGTCGATCGACAAGGGCGCCGTCATCTCCGACGTCCGGCTCGAGGAGAAGACCGGGGGCAAGTCCGGAACCTGGCGGCGAGCATGAAAGCGCTGGTCGTGACGGTGTCGACGCGCGCGGCCACGGGGGTGTACGAGGACCGCGGCGGGCCGCTGATCGTGGCCGGGCTGGCCGCTCTGGGGTTCGACGTGGCCGACCCGACCGTCGTGCCCGACGGCGACGAGGTCGAGGCGGTGCTGCGATCCGCGGTCGCCGACGACTACGACGTCGTCGTCACCACCGGCGGCACGGGCCTCAGCCCCACCGACCACACGCCCGAGCAGACCCGTCGCGTCCTCGACGCCGAGGTGCCCGGGCTGGCGGAGGCGATCCGCGCCTACGGCGTGGCCGCCGGGGTGCCGACCGCCGCCCTGTCGCGCGGGGTGGCCGGCCGGGCGGGCCGCACGCTCATCGTCAACCTCCCGGGCTCGCCCGGCGGGGTGCGCGACGGTCTCGCCGTCCTCGCGCCGGTCCTCCCGCACGCGGTCGACCAGCTCCGCGGCGGCGACCATCCCCGTCCGGGAGGTGCGTCGTGAGGGCGCGGTCGACCCGGCTCGGCTGGCCGGTCGAGCTGCACGAAGGCCCCGTCGGGCTGCGGCCGCTGCACGCCCGCGACCTGCGCGTGTGGTCCGAGGTGCGGCAGCGCAGCGAGTCGTGGCTGCGGCCGTGGGAGGCGACGCCCCCGCCGCCGGCCGACCCGTACACCATGTCGTTCCGGCAGATGGTGCGCCTGCACGCCGCCCAGGGCCGCTCCGACGAGTCGCTGCCGTGGGCCGTCACGTACCACGGGCGGCTGGCCGGGCAGCTCAACGTCTCGAACATCATCTGGGGCTCGGCCCGCATGGGCACCGTCGGCTACTGGCTCGACGTCGACCTCGCCGGCCACGGCATCATGCCCACCGCCGTCGCGATGGCGGTCGACTACTGCTTCTTCGTGTGTGGGTTGCACCGGCTCGAGGTGAACATCCGGCCCGAGAATCGCGCCTCCCTCCGCGTCGTCGAGAAGCTCGGCTTCCGCGAGGAGGGGCTGCGGCCGAAGCTGCTGCACATCGACGGCGAATGGCGCGACCACCGCTCGTTCGCTCTCACCGCCGAGGACGTCCCCGAGGGCCTGCTGCGACGGTGGCGTTCGTCGCGTCTGGCGCCCTGACTTCTGTCGAGCTCGCGTCGCTGAGCTGCGGCGATGACCCTGAGCGACCGTTTGACGGTGTTCGTCACGGTCTGTGGTTGGTTGATTGTGCGACTATTGATGAGTACCGCAATGGGGCGGCGTCGAATCGATGCTTTCGGGGGATTGCATGAACGACTCTGCTGGTGTGCGGCTGTGGAACGGGGCGATGCTTCCGACGCCCGGCGTCTTCCAGATCGATCCCGCCCACACCACCGCCGGTTTCGTCGCCCGGCACCTCATGGTCACGCAGGTCCGTGGCCGGTTCGAGCAGGTCGAGGGCACCGTTCATATTGCCGACGACCCGCTGGACTCGTCCGCGAACGCCGTCATCGACACCGGCTCGATCACCACGGGCGCCGCCGAACGCGACGCTCACCTGCGCAGCGCCGACTTCCTGGACGTCGAGGCGTTCCCGCAGATGAGCTTCCTGTCCCGCGAGGTCCACGGTGGCGACTCCGGCCCCAAGTGGTCCGTCGTCAACGGCCAGATGGTCCGCCGTCGCCGCGGCGGCGCCGGCAAGTTCGTGTGTGTCGGCGATTTGACGATCCGCGGGGTGACGCGGCCGATCGAGCTGGATGTCTCGATCGACGGTGTCAAGGGCGACCCCTGGGGTGGCGAGCGGCTCGCCCTGTCCGCGACGGGTGAGATCGACCGCGAGGCGTATGGGATGACCTGGAACGTGGCGCTCGAGGCCGGCGGCTGGCTGGTGTCGCAGAAGGTGCAACTGGAGATCCGGGCACAAGCGATCAGGATGACCTGACGCCCCTCTCGTCACACCCGTCACGCCTGTTGCGGGCGACACACCGGGGCAGGGTCCAACGAGTGAGTTGCCTTGCACCGTAGCGTTTTGTGGCATGGGGTACAGCGGTCTCATCTATGCGGCGATCGTCGCAGCGTGGGCCGCTTTTCTCGTGCCCAAGTGGGTCCGCCGCAATGAAGAGGTCGAGCACGCTCGCGAAACCGACATGGAGCGCCGAGTGCGCGTCCTGTCGCGCCGCGCCGGCCCGCCGCAGGCTCCGCACGGCGTTGTAACGGTGCCCGCGACCTCAGGCGCGCCCGCTGTGTCGTCGCCCGCAGCCCGCCCCGCCGAGCCCGACGTCTTCGCCGTCGCCGCCCAGCGCCGCCGGCGCATGCTGAGCCTTCTCCTGGTCCTATTGATCGTGTCGGTGGCCCTGGTCGTCATGGGCCGAGCGCCCGCCTGGGCGCCCGCCGGCCCCGGAGTGCTGCTGTTCCTCTTCCTGTTCGTCGCCCGCCGCGCCGCTGTTCTCCAAGCCCGCCGCCGACGGGTCGAGGCTCGCCGCCGCGCCTCCTCGCGTCAGCGAGAGGCCCGTCAGGCCGCCGTCGTCTGGGCCTCGGACACAGAGTCGTCCGAGGCTGAGGAAGGGACACCCCGCCGCCTCGTCCTGCCGGATGAGCTCGTGGCCGAAGCGCCGGTTGAGGATCCCAACGCCTGGTCGCCCGTCTCGGTGCCGCTGCCGACCTATCTCACCAAGGCCAAGGCCACCCGCCCCGCGGCCCGGAAGATCGACCTCGGCCAGCCGGGCGCCTGGACCTCCGGCCGCCTCGACCCCGCCAGCTCCATCGAACTGCCCCGCCGTGACCCTGCGGAGCGCCCTGCCGCGTCGTCGGAACCTGTCGACGCCACGGACGCCGAGGACGTGGTCGAGGAGCGCCGCCGCGCCGTCGGCGACTAGCGACCGATTGGGTCGCGGGCCGGTCCGGATGGTAAAGTCGCGGGGGTTCCAGGGGCTGTGGCGCAGCTGGTAGCGCACCTCGTTCGCAACGAGGGGGTCAGGGGTTCGAGTCCCCTCAGCTCCACCCTCAGCTCCACTATGTGATGAGTCGGGACATCGTTCATGCGAGGCGAGAGCTCGGCCAGGGGCCGGGCTCTCGTTGCGTTTCGCGCCAAGAGCGCTTCCGCGGTTCGGGGAGCACGAGGCCGGCGGCGGTGATGATCCGTCGGATGGTCAAGATGGCTGGGGGCGGGTCGATGCCCTCGGCGACCAGGTGTCACGCGATGGGGGCCGCCCGCGGCGTCCAACGCCCTTCGATGATGAGCTTCTCGCGCAGCTCGAGGGTCCGGGCCTGCAGCGGCTCGGGGGCGTCCGTGGGCGTTGCGGGGCCGTCGCGACCGCGGCTCGAGCCCGTCCAGGATGTCAGCCGCCGCTGGAGATTGCGACGTTGGCCTCACCGAGGATGCCGATGATGCATGGTCGGGGTGGCCGAGTGCCGTAGGGGCGGTGGCAGTGCCGCCGCGCTTGGCACGTCTGCGTGTCCCGCCTGGCTCGCTGGAGGTCACGTGTCGCGCCGGGAATGCCCTGTTTGCGGTTCCCCAAGACGAACCAGGCAGCGACGCTAGCCGCGACTGCGGCGGCGGGTACTCGCCGATACATGGCGGTGCCACGCCGGTACCAAGCCCGTCGGTCGGTACGGCGACGCTGCCGACCCGACCGGGAAGCCGTCGAGCCGCTCGTCGTCACCTCCAGCGACGCCGACGTCGTCGTCTCCCGTACCGCCTGGGGCCTGTCAAGTTTTTCGTGTAAGACAGGGCAAACCTTTACCTTGATGTGACTTTTCTAGGTGAGTCTTCCGGGGAATTCCACGACCAGGAAGTTTAGTGCTTTCTTCCATCCATGGGTTCCGGTGCCTGATGCTCCTCCTCGTTTCCGGCTGATGTTACGGATCCCGAGAAAGAGCAGCTTCATGGCGGCGTCATCGTCGGGGAAGTGGCCGCGGGTCTTGGTGATCTTCCGTAGCTGGTAGTTGATTGATTCGATCAGGTTCGTCGTGTAGACGATTCGGCGTAGCTCGGCCGGGTAATCCAGGAACGGGATGAACTCGTTCCACGCATTCTTCCACACCTCGATCGCGCCGGGATACTGCTGCCCGAAATTCTGCTCGAATTCTTTCAACGCGATCTCGGCCGCCGCGACGCCGGGAGCGGTGTAGATGTGACGCATCGCCGTGGCGACCTTTTTCCGGTCGCCGTAGGAGATGAACCGCATCGTATTGCGGATCACGTGCACCACACAGGTTTGCACGGTGACCTTGTCGAACACGCTGCGCGCGGCGTCAGGCAGCCCGGTCAGCCCGTCGCAGCACAGGATGAGGACGTCGCGCAGGCCCCGGTTGCGCAGCTGCGTGAGCACGTGCGCCCAGAACTTCGCGCCCTCCTCCGCGGCGATCCAGATCCCCAGCACGTCCTTCAACCCGTCGACGTCGACGCCCACGACCAGGTGTGCGGACTTCAGCGTGACCGAGCCGCGGTCGCGGACCCGGATCCGGATGGCGTCGACGTAGACGATCGGGTAGACCTCGTCGACCGGCCGGTTCTGCCACAGTGTGATCTCGTCCACGACCACGTCGGTGATCTTGGAGATCAGCGCCGGCGACGTGTTGATGTCGTAGATCTCCTTCAGGTGCGCCTCGATCTCCCGGGTCGATAGCCCGCGCGCATACAACGACAGAATGATGTCCTCGATCGCGCCGACACGCCGGGAGTGTTTCGGCACGATCTGCGGGGCGAATGTCGAATTCCGGTCTCGTGGCACGGTCACGTTCACCGGGCCGGCCGTCGTCGCGACCGTCTTGGCCGAACGCCCATTCCGGGAGTTCCCCGATCCGCGCCCAGCCGGATCACCGGGCTCATAACCGAGATGATCGGTCATCTCGGTCTCCAACGCCCGCTCCAGAACTCTCGACGTCAACCGATTCAACAACCCATGAACACCATCAACCGGTGTCCCGGACGACTCGGCATCCGCCAACAGATTATCAATCGCCTCATCCGACAACACCGCCGCCAACCGACGAGCTGCCTCATCCGAGGAATCGACAACCTTCTCCTGCTCCGACACAAAGAATCCTCTCGCGGCCACGACGCAAACACGCCCGGACCAATCCTGGCCCACCCGGCCTTACACGAAAGATTCAACACGCCCACCGCCTGATCCAGGCCGTCGGTCCCGCATCGGCCACGAGGGTGTGCACCCACCGCCACGACACATTGAACCGGCGGTCCGCTTCTGCCTTGGTCAAGCCGTGCTCCAGGACGGACAGCGCGATGACCTTGATCTTCGACATGCCCGAACCGTCCGGCCCGCCAGGTCGGCGATGGCTGCGGCACGCAGGGCTATCAACGATGCCTCTGGCGCGCGACAACCAAACCTCGCCGAAATGGCCGACGGCACTCATGACCAGCGGGTCATGCTCGACGACGTGGCCGACGACACCATCGCTGTCCCGCGCGACTCCATGTACCAAGAGGGCAAGGGCACCTGGTACAACGGCACCCTCATCGTCAGCGACGGAGGCAAACTCGACGCCACCTTCGATTACGACAGTCGGCCCTTCGAGGGCATGGCGGGCGACCCGAGCAACGACGGCAGCGCTTCGCGCGAACACCTCCTTGAGGACCACCGCACACCCCCGCGATGTGGCGCACCTGCCTCAGTGGCATCCGGCACGTCAGGGTCTACCTGAACGCGGGTTCAGATCTACCGTGCCAAACGGCCCAACCGTCCGGCGACCTCAGCCCATGGCACCTCTGGCGTGAGGTGACTCCATGACACTCGGATGGCGCCGGCAATCTGAGCGTCGGGCAGATTCGCCGCTGCCAGCACATGGCTCGGATCGTAGCTCTGTGAGGTGCACGCCGACCCGTTGGAGATCGCGACGACGTCCTTGAGAGCGACGATCGCTGCCTCGGAGTCAACGCCGGGCACAGTGAAGTTCAGCGTGTGCGGCACCGCTCGCTCAAGGTCGCCGTTCATCACCACGCCAAGGGGCTCGAGGGCGCTCAGCGCCTCCTTCCGGATCGCCTCACATTGCCGCCGCCAATCCTCATGCTCGCGAATGGCGATGGACGATGCGAGCCCCAGCCCTGCGATGAGGGCGACAGGAAGCGTGCCAGGTCGAAGCCCTCGCTCTTGGCCGCCCCCGAACATGATCGGGCTGAGTGGCGGTCGGCTGTACCGCCGCCGGCGGGTGACGAGCGCGCCGATGCCTTTCGGGGCGAAGATCTTGTGTCCTGATGCGCTTAGCAAGTCGATGCGAATGTTCCGTAAGGGCTCGAGGACCTTGCCGAACGCCTGAGCGGCGTCGACGTGGAAGTAGGCATCGTGCTTAGCCAGCACCTGGGCGATCTCGTCAATCGGTTGGATGACGCCGGTCTCGTTGTTGACTGCCATCGCTGATACGAGCAGCGTGTCTGGCCGGAGCGCGCGTCGGATCTCGTCCGGATCTATCCAGCCGCCTGGTGTAGGCGGAACCAGCGTCACGTCGAAGCCGCCGTGCGCGAGCTGCTCTAGAGGTTCGAGGACAGCCTTGTGCTCGATCTGCGTGGAGATGATGTGCTTCCTGCCGGTCTCGCGACCATGCGCCTCAAGACCAAGTATCGAGATGTTGTTGCTCTCGGTCGCGCCGCTCGTAAAGATGATCTCGTCGGGCGCGGCAGCCACCGCAGCGGCGACTTCCTGCCGCGCTCGGTTCACCCGCTCCTTGGCTACTTGGCCGTAGCTATGGGTGCGACTGCCCGCATTGCCGAACTCGTGCTCCATGTACGTAAGAACTTCAGCCCGGATGCGCGGATCGACGGGCGTTGTCGCGTTGGAGTCGAGATAAACCGGCTGGTCAGAGCGGACCGCAGCGTCTGAGGACCCGACCTTGTCGGTGGGCGCGCCTACCGTCATGTACGTGATCGTACACGTAGATTTGACGAACGTTCGTTATGAGGGCGACGCTTGTACGGATCGATCGGTCCGTACAAGCTCCGCTCCCGTGCGGGGCCGATTCAGCGGTAAGGGTGGACGGTGGGACGGGACAAGATCAAAGATGCGCCTGTGGCGCGGCCTCCGGCACGGTCCGTACAGACCGGCTTCGAGTACGTCTTCCCATCGATCCGGGGCGTCCAGGCCGGGCGCGAGTACTACGTCACCATGTGCCCTCTGAGACTCATCCCGCGCCTCTTTGTTTTTGATGAGGAGGAGCTGCCGCTAGAGATGCGCGCCCAGCGCAGTCTCAACAAGGCGCGCGTGCCCGAGATCGCCCGGTACGTGCTCGACAACGTCGACAGCTACGTCTTCTCCGCGCTGACAGCGTCTGTGGACGCGGACGTGACCTTTACGCCGATCGAGATGGGCGGGCCAAACGAGCGAGTAGGCACGCTCACCATCCCCATGTCAGCCAAGTTTGTGATCAACGACGGACAGCATCGTCGGGCCGGCATCCAGCAGGCGCTGTCGGAGAACCCCGAGCTCGGCGACGAGAGCATCGCCATCGTCATGTTTCTCGACGTCGGCCTCGAACGTTGCCAGCAGATGTTCGCGGACCTGAACCGATACGCGATCCGGCCGGCCAAGTCCATCGGTGTCCTCTACGACTACCGCGACGATATGTCGGCCGTCACCAGGCTCGTGGTGTCGCGCTCGCCGCTCCTACGCGACCTGACCGAGATGGAAACGAGCAACCTTGCGCAGCGCTCGCGCAAGCTATTCACCCTGTCGGCTCTGTATAACGCGACCAAGACCTTACTCGACGGCCTCAATGACCAATCGCTGGAACGACAGGTCGACCTTGCTGCCGCGTACTGGCAACTCGTCGCGGAGCAGTTTCCAGAGTGGGAACAGGTTTACAACCGCGAGACGACGGCGGGCGACATCCGCAGCGACTTCATCCACACCTACGGTCTGGTGCTCCAGGCTCTGGGCAGGGTTGGGCGCAGCCTGATTGCGGAGTCGAAGAGCCAAGGGAAGTGGGCCGCGAAGCTGCGCCTGCTGAAACAGATCGACTGGCATCGGTCGAACGATGCGCTGTGGGAGGGGAGGGCGATGACGGGCGGCCGGGTGTCGAAGTCCTCATCCCATGTCCTACTCACTACCGCCGCCATCCGCACCGCGCTCAACTTGCCGTTGCCGCCCGATGAGCAACGGGCCGAAGACGCATTTACTGGGGGAAACAAATGACGCGCAATCTTCCGATCCGACCGGTGACGCGGTCCGCCTTTGATGAGCAGGGCTTCGCCGGCACCATCGAAGCGCTCGTCGCTCAGACCCAACGGCTCTACCTCGCTGACCAAGTCCCGTGGGTAGTCGGTTACTCGGGCGGCAAGGACTCGACCGCGGTACTGCAGCTGGTCTGGATGGCACTGGCCGGACTGGCACCGGAGGAGCGGATCAAACCCGTTCATGTCATCAGCACCGACACACTGGTCGAGAACCCGGTGGTAGCGGCTTGGGTCGCACACTCCCTTGAGGTGCTCCAGGGGGCGGCGGAACGCGAAGGCCTGCCGATCCGGCCACACCGCCTTACGCCGGCGGTTGCCGACACTTTCTGGGTCAATCTCATCGGTCGCGGCTACCCGGCGCCTCGGCCGAAATTCCGCTGGTGCACCGAGCGCCTGAAGATCAAGCCATCTAACGCCTTCATCCGTGACATGGTCCGCGCCCACGGCGAAGCCATCCTCGTGCTCGGCACCCGGAAGGCTGAGAGTTCGGGACGATCCCATCGCATGACTGCATTGGAGGCTCGCCGTGTCAGGGACCTACTCAGCCCGAACGGCTCGCTGCCGAACTGCCTGGTCTACTCCCCAGTTGAGAACTGGTCGAACGACGACGTCTGGACGTTCTTGATGCAGCGCCCCAACCCGTGGGGGTACTCCAACAAGGAGCTGCTCACGATGTACCAGGGTGCCTCTCCTGACGGTGAATGCCCCTTGGTCGTCGACGCCAGCACACCGAGCTGCGGCGACAGCCGCTTCGGCTGCTGGACCTGTACGCTCGTTGAGCAGGACAAGTCCATGGCTGCCATGATCCAGAACGACGACGAGAAAGAGTGGATGCTGCCGCTGCTGGAGCTGCGCAACGAGCTTGATGTCGCCGACGACCGGCACCTGCGCGACTTCCGTCGCATGAACGGCTCGGTCCAGCTCTTCAACGGCAAGTCCATTCCCGGCCCCTACACCCAGGAGTCACGTGAGCGCTGGCTGCGGCGGTTGCTGGAGGCGCAGGCATGGATTCGCCGGAATGGCCCGGACTATGTGCGTTCCCTCCACCTGGTCACGGTCGCCGAGCTCGAGGAAATTCGCCGGCTCTGGGTGGTGGAGAAGCACGAGTTCGAAGACAACCTTCCCAGCCTCTACGAGGCGGCCATCGGCGAACCGTATCCCGGCCGCCCGCTCGACGAGCACATGCCGCTGGGACCGGAAACGGTCGACGTGCTGCGTGAGGTGATCGGTGATGATCGGTTGCACTTCGAGATGGTGCGCGAGCTCTTGGACGTCGAGCAGCGTCACCGAACCCAGGCCCGTAGGGCTGGCCTCTTTGAATCGCTGGAGAAGGCGATGCGGCGAGGCTTCTTCGAGGATGAGGCCGACGCCACCGCACGCGCAGAGCAGCGCAAGGCTGCAATGGAACGCACCCCAGCGGAGGACGAACCAGACCCCATCGATCTCGCAGACGGCTACGTCAGGCGAGTTGATGCAGGAGCCAACACGTGATTCTTGACAAGCTCGTACTCAACAACGTCGGCACGTTCGCGGGTCGTCATGAGTTGGTGTTGACACCAGACTCGACGCGAGGACCGATCGTGCTCATCGGCGGCCTCAACGGCGCGGGCAAGACCACCGTCCTCGAGACCATCCACCTTGCCCTTTACGGCTCACTGGCCCGATCGTCCACTCGTCGATCAGGTGGTTACGAATGGTACCTTAGAAGTCTTATCCACAATGGCGTACCCCGCAACGAGGGCGCCATGGTTGAGCTCACGTTCCACACACATCAGCATGGGGACGTGCATGAATACCGGGTTCGCCGCAGCTGGCGCAGCGCTGGCAGCTCCACCCGCGAGGATCTGCAAGTTTGGCTCGACGGACAGCCCGACGACGCCCTGACTTCCACCTGGGGTCAATACGTCGAGACCTTCCTGCCACGTGGCATCGCCGGTCTGTTCTTCTTCGACGGTGAGCAAATCGAGGCGCTCGCGGACATGGATCGGTCACAGCAAGTGCTTAGCTCTGCGCTGGCCGCCTTGCTCGGGCTTGACCTCATCGATCGCTTGGCGACCGACCTGTCCGTTCTTCGCCGACGGCACCGTGGCAGGCAGGTGCCCGAAGAGCTCCGAAAAGCCATCGAGGACCGTCAGCGCGTGGCTACGTCGGCTCGTCAGGCAGAGGAAAGCGCCGCCGGGGGCGTGGCGGCCACGCGGGTTGAGGACGAACGGGCCAGCAAGCGGCTGTTCGAGGTGAGGGAGCGCTATCGCTCCGCTGGCGGTGATCTTCTAGATCAACGAGAGGCCGCAGAGACTAAGGTCAACCTGCTTCGTGGCCAGCTGACGGAACTCGAGGACGAGCTACGTGAGGAGGCTGCGGGTATCGCGCCTCTCCTGCAGGCTCAGACTCTGCTGGCCGGGCTGGTGACCCAGGCAGGCCGTGAGACGAAGGCGCAGCAGGCGCGCTTGCTCGCAGATGTCGTCGCTAAGCGCGATCAAGCCTTGCTGGATGTACTGAAGTCGACGCTCGCGAACGCCAGAACGGTAGAGGCCGTCGAGCAGTTCCTGACCCGGGACCGAATGGACTGGCAATCATCCACTGAAGCTCCGTCCATTGTCGCTGTTCGCGACAACGCGCACGTTGAGTTCCTACACAGTTCAGCTTTACCGACTGCCCAGCGTCGATTGGCCAGTGTGCTTGAGCGGCGTCAGGCTCTGCACAGCGCTCTCGATCAAGCAGAGCGCCTCCTGATCGCCATCCCAGATCCCGAGTCCTTGGCGACACTCCGGGCGGAGCTTGACGCAGCCGCCACGCGCACCAACCATACGCGCGCCGCGCTTGCGCAAGCTGAAGAACGCCTCGCCGCGCTGCGCCACGAACGCGCGAAAGCCGACACCGCCTACGAGGCGGCCATGGACAAGGCGGCAGACGCCAACCTGGCGGCGGATGACGATCGGCGCCTCGTCGAGCACGTGGATCGTGTCCAACGAACGCTTGATGCACTGCGTGCCGCGGCGGCACGACGCCATGTTGATCGGATCTCGGACCTCATCCACGAGGCCCTCACGCGGCTCCTTCGCAAGGACCGGCTTATCACCGCTGTCAAGATTGATGCGACAACACAGACCGTTGAGCTCACTGGACGTAACGGACAGGCGCTCCAAGCGCAGCTGTTGTCGGCCGGTGAACGGCAGCTGCTCGCGGTCGCGCTGCTGTGGGGCCTCGCCAGGGCTGCGGCGCGGCCGCTGCCCGTGATCATCGATACCCCGCTGGGCCGTCTGGACGGCTCGCATCGGGAGCATCTCCTGGACCGGTACTTCCCCCACGCCAGCCACCAGGTCATCCTGCTCTCGACCGACACCGAGATCGACGAGGAAGCCTACAAACGGATTCGCCCGCACGTCGGCCGCTCGTACCGCCTCGACTTCGATCGCGCCGCGAACTCGACATCCGTTAGCGCCGGCTACTTCTGGGAGTAACGACATGCCCGTCGAACACATCAGTCTGTCCCAGACTGCACGCGACCAGTTAGTCACCCTAAAGCGCCGGACGGGCGTCGCCCATTGGAACGTGTTGTGCCGTTGGGCGTTCTGCCGGTCCCTGGCAGAACCGGCGCCCCCGCCCGCAGCCAAGCTCGTGCTCGACAGCAATGTTGAGATGACCTGGCGTGTCTTTGCCGGACCGCTCGATGAGGAGCTCTGGGCGTTGCTGCGCTATCGCTGCCACCAGGATGGGTTGCCGCTCGACGACGAAACCCTTGCCCAACAGTTTCGCCTTCACCTCCACCGCGGTATCGGATACGTCGTCGGTGACCCTCGCGTGTCCGACATCAGTGGCCTCGCCAGCCTTGCGCTCGACGAGCCACCTGCAATCTGACGATGGAAGTCGCCCGGCATCGCACCGCTATGACGCGGTCCGACCTGTCTCGCCCGATCTCGACGGCACTCGTGGACGGGCTACTGGACCCGGCGCAAAGCATCTTCGATTACGGCTGCGGGCGGGGAGACGATGTCCGCAGCCTTCGCGATCTGGGCTATGCGGCTGACGGCTGGGATCCGAATCACAACCCGGAGGTGACGCGCACTCCAGCAGAAGTCGTTAACCTCGGCTACGTCGTCAACGTCATAGAACACCCTACCGAGCGAGCCGACACACTACGGTCCGCGTGGAAGCTCGCGCGACGGCTTCTGATCGTCTCAGCCCGGCTGACATGGGAGGCGCGAGACCTCATTGGCGTTCCGCATGCCGACGGCATGATCACTCGGGCGGGTACCTTTCAGCGGTTCTACGACCAGAACGAGCTGGCCATCTGGATCGAGGACACCATCGGCGTGAGGCCCCTTGCCGCGGCGCCCGGCATCTTCTACGTGTTCCGTGACCCCGTCGATGCTCAGCAGTTCCTGGCGACCCGCGTCTACACATACCGCCCACGGGTGCACGTCGACCCCCATCAGACATACGAAGCTCATCGGGAGCTTCTCGCCCCGCTGTTTGCCTTCGTCACCGAGCATGCGCGACCGCCCCGACCCGGCGAGCTGGGGGACTCCACTGAGGACACCGTCAGGCAGGTCTTCGGCAGCCTGAGCCGCGGACATCGCCTCATACGACAGGTGACCGATGACGCTCACTGGGATCGGGTGTCGGTCCAGCGGCGCGCGGAGCTGCTGATCTACGTCGCTCTGTCGAGATTTGGGGGACGCCCACGGCTCGGCGAGCTGCCGACCCCGCTCGCGCGCGACATCCGCGCGCTCTTCGGCACGTACAGGAAAGCCTGCACCCAGGCAGACCGCCTACTGCTCGCCTGTGGCGACCCGGCCATCGTGCTCGTCACCGCCCGGAGCTCCAAGATCGGCAAGCAGACCCCGAGTGCGCTCTATGTTCATCGGTCGGCGTTGGCTGAGCTGCCGCCAGTCCTCCAGGTCTATGAGGGCTGCGCCCGCGCCCTAGCCGGCACCGTCGTGCAGGCGAACATGATCAAGCTATCTGTCGCCCAGCCGCAGGTCTCGTATCTCTCCTATCCAAGCTTCGACCACGACGCGCACCCGACGTTGGACACTGCGATCACGGTCAACCTCCGGCGCCTCACTGTCGAGCATCGAGGCTACGGGCGTTCCGCGAACCCGCCCCTCCTACATCGCAAGGAAGAGTTCCTGGGCCTAGACCACCCGCGCCGCGCGCTCTACGAACGGCTCACTCGGGCCGAGCAACGTGCGGGTCTCTATCGAGCGCCCGAACGGATCGGGACCCTTGTTGGATGGTTGACCACTCTGGAGGAGTCTGGGTACGAGGTCCGAGGTCACCGCCTCCAGCGGATGGCTGGGTCGCTGTAGGAGCTCATTCCGGCGGCGATGGCTATCGATTCCCTACGACAGCCCCCTCCAATGTGCCGAGGTCGCTTCGCCCGGCCTACTCCAAACCCACCGCACGCTATTAACCTGGTTCTGCGGCTGGAGGAGACGCATCAATTCGCTGCTCTTCAACGTCGCGGGCCGCATCATCGCTCGGTGTCTCCAACGCGCGAACGACTTCGGTGGCAAATCTTTCAAGATCCCATACGTCGAAAGGCACGCCAAATAGCGCACCTACCTCGGCAGAAAGAACCGGGTGCGGCACGCCACCTGTGCTCCAATCGGGCTTCTGGTCATTCGTTAGCAACACGATAGACCTGAACGTCTTTTCTCCCTCAAGTACGGAGACCAATAGCCCAAAGAGGAAGTCGACCCAGATGAAGAAGTCGCCGTCACCTGGGTCTTTGAAGCCCGGAGGTGTTTTTGTGGTATGGCGTATCGCCACGAGCTTGCTAAAGCGAACTCTGGGCGCAAAGGGGCAGGTGGCCCGCTCCTGAAGGATCGTCAGCATCCCCCCGACGTTCTTTAGCGTGTTCTCGTCGTATACATGCCCATAGCTTTCCTGGAAACGATCCAAAAGCGACTGCATCTGCGCCTCGAAATCACCGAACTCAGGATCTAACTTATGGACGTCCTGAGCGAGCTGCTCAAATCTCTTTTTCAGTGACGTGGCCACCGTGTCGATTACCTTGAAGTGATTGTTCCAGAACTCTTGGATCGCCTGCCCTGGAATTATCAGTGGCGCCTCATGGCGTGGAAGATAGTCGAGAATGTCGGCGCTACGGCGATGGACCGCCAAGCGCATAAATACACTTGAGTCGAAGCCGAAAGCTATTTGACCGAGAACGGCTTGCGGCGCGGGCCGACGGTCAAGGCTTCGACGTAACTCGTCGAGAGGTGCGATCGGAACAGTTCGATCGAGCACCGCCTGCAGGCGGTCGAGGGCTTCGGCGGCAGGCTCGGGCTCAGTACCAGACATCAGCCGCCGCCTCAGCAAGCAGTCCGCCAACGCGAGCCACAACTTCGGCTGTCCATTCCGGCTCAGCGCTCAGCAGGTCGGTGAACTCACCGGGTATAGCGTGAGGCAGTAGGAGGCGCTCCTTCGCGCCGGTCCACGATCCCGCCCCAGGTGGACGTCTATCGACGTCAACTAGAATTGTATTTCCTAGCGTGGAGGCCCAGAATGTTGCCTCTTCGTCGGTGAATGAGGACCATGCTGCGCTCTCCGCCTTGCGCGGGCGGATATATTGGAGGGTCCCGATAGACGCCGGTGTAATGGACCTGGTAACGATCGACCGACGGATAAAGGTGAGGACCGCACGGTTGTAGCTGCGGCGAACAAGCTGGTCCACGAAATCTTGGCGCGGGTGATCCATGTCTCTCAACATGTCGACGCCCGGTTGCCACGAGCCGGCGGCTTGGACAGTGGCAGCTGCATCTGCAAACCTGCGCTCGACGCTTCCAGCACCGAGGTTGCCTACGGCCATCCGCTTAACGATCAAGCGAAGAACCTCGGTCATTCCGACGACGGGATCTGGCGTCGATTCAATCGCTAGCATAAGCGGGCGGACCGCTGCGATCCCGAGTTCATTGAGGGCAACGAAGATGCCAAGCGCCTCAGGATCGGCGGGACCATCGAAGGTCGGGTCGAGAAGCTGCAGGTAGAGTGGCAGGTAAGCGTCAAGGGCTGCCATTAAATCATTGACCGTCGTGTCGGGATTGCGATCGCTGACTTGAGCGATGTGCCTATAGAGGTCTTTCGGCAGTACATAGCCAGCGCTCAGGTTGACGACATGCCGAATGTACGGGACGAACCCTTGGCCGCCGCCGACCTGTTCAAATTCGCGGGCTATCGCTGACCATTGCAAGTAGCGGTCCATCCTAGCCGCAGGTTCTGTGTGACGCAGGACGTAGTTCTTAAGCAGATCCGCGGTGGTCAGCTCGCGCCCACGCGTGTTAACGACTTCGAACACGCTATAGGCTGTGGCTTCGTCGGGATGCTCGAAGACGGCCACGTAGAGCCTCTCACTGATGAACTCTGCCCACAGTCCAAGCGTTCTGAATGTTTCCACCTCACTGCCCTGTGCGATCTGAGCGGCGAGGTACTCGTAGGCCTTCCAGAGACGCTCAGATGAAGATCTTTTCTCGAGCGATGCGGGGTCAATGCGGCCCACATCGATGATTGCCTGAAGAGTCTTGTCAGCTCGATCGTCGGTCAAGCGAATTCGAGCGACGACATCATCGGTTGTGTAATCCATCGATCGAAGGAGAGTGGCTGCGATTCTATCGGCCAGCGCCGATCGTCCAATTTCGATCGCCTTGTGGCGCAGGGCGGCGGCCAGCAATTCGACCGTGAGCAGCCGCTGTTGGCCGTCGACGACGTGTTTACGCTTCTCTTCTCCCGTTATTATGATCAGCCCTAGAAAGTACTCGTCTTCTTCGAGAGCTCCAGAGAGATCGCGCCAGAAGTCCTGAACCTCGCTGGTTTCCCAAGCGTACTCACGCTGATATGCGGGAATCTCAAATGTCGAGCCGGAGAGCAGAGCGCCGACAGTCGTGGCGGACGCGTTTAGCGGTGCAGACATGAGACTCCGTTCGTGGTTGCGTCAGCGTGGGCGAGCCTTGGTTGCTGGATGCCGTGCGCGGCTCATACGTCCCTGCTAGGCAAGGGTAACGTCGATCGTTCTGTCGATGACCCAGGGGCGGCAGGTGCAGTTTGCCATAGCAGACTCGATACGAGTCCTCCCTTAGTGCGTGTTGGGAAAGTGGTTCGGCGTGCCTGCGTGACTGATGTGACGGACGTGGTGATTGTGGTGGTTCATGGACACGTTGTCGACACCGCGGTACCCGTCGGACCTGACCGATGCGCAGTGGGAGTTGATCGCGCCGATGGTGCCGGTGAAGCCGGGTGGGCGTCCGGCCAAGCATGCCCGGCGCCGGATCGTGGACGCGATCTTGTACGTGAATCGGACGGGTTGTTCGTGGCGGCAGTTGCCGCACGACTTCGCGCCGTGGGACACGGTGTACTGGTACTTCAAGACCTGGAACGAGGCCGGGGTGACCGACCGGATCCACGACGCGCTGCGCGCTCAGGTTCGTGATGGGAACGGGCGTGACCCGATGGCCAGCGCAGGGATCGTGGACGCCCAGTCGGTGAAGGGCGCGGACACCGTCGGGCGCGACAGTCGGGGCTACGACGCTGGTAAGAAGGTGAACGGCCGCAAACGCCACATCGTCACCGACACCCTCGGGCTGCTCATCGTGGTGCTGGTCACCACGGCCGGCCTGCAAGACCGCGTCGGCGCCCGCCCGGTGCTGGCGCGGGCGAAGATGGCCATGCCCTCGATCGCGCTGGTCTGGGCCGATGGCGGCTACGTCGGCAAGCTGATCGCCTGGGCCCAGCAGCACTGCCGCATCCTGGTCGACATCGTGCGCAAACCCGAGGGCCGGCACACCTTCGAAGTCCTCCCGCGCCGCTGGGTGGTCGAACGAACACTGTCCTGGCTGATGCGAACCCGACGCCTGGCACGCGACTACGAACGCCTCCCCGAACACTCCGAAGCGATGATCAAGTGGGCGATGATCGGCCTCATGACCCGACGCCTGGCACCCGCGCCCGGACGACGCCCATGGCAACCCGCGCACCCCAGATAGCACCTTTCCCAACACTTACTCAGACAGTCTGTCCTAGCGCCCATCGCTCCCAGCGCTGCGGCGGTGTGGCTACGCCCAAGGCGGCTGCGAACGGAGACGGGCCAGGTGTTGGTGCGTGTCGTTACTGTCTACTTGTGAGTCGCGCCGGTCAGGATTCGGGCCAGGCGAAGTGTCCGAGGTACGCGCTATAAGGAGCCGCATCGGAAGGAGAGGACCCAACATGACCGAGGACGCCTTGTTCGACGACATGCGTCCCAGCACCTGGCTCGACGCATTCCCGTGGCTCAAGGGCGTCGTCGGCGACGCCGACGAGACCTGGTGGATCGAACCGATGGACGACACCGATCGGGTAACCCATCGCCGGCGGCTGGCTGCCATCTCGGAACTCGCGATGGCACACCTGAGTCGCTGGACCATCAGCCAGATCCTCCCCGGTCTGCCGGCCAGCGTTGATCTTTTGCATCTGGAGCTCCCGGTTCGCGCCGCCAACGCGTTGACCCGCGAAGGCTGCCGTCGAGCCGGAGACCTGCTCGGCACCACGCTCGGCTCGATGATGGAATGGCGCCAGGTAGGCGTCGGGACGATCGACGCCATTCTTCAGGCGCTCGCCGACGTCTCAAGCTCGCTCGCAACCCCAACCGTAGTGACACAGACCGCGACCAGCACGGTGCCAAGAACGGCTGGCGAGCCAGGTCACCTCACGGATTGGAGCTGGGATGCTCTATATGACCTCACCAAGATCGCGAGTTGGTACGCTACCGCCGGGCTCACCGATCGGCCGCTGCTGGGCGAGCCAATCGCGCCGGGCGCTCCCGACGAGGTCGTGAAGGCGCGCGAACGCCTGGAGCGGCTGCGGACCGACGACGTCGTCGACAAGGCAGGCACAGGACAGGACGCCGCAGCGCTGTTCGACGACGTCCTGGCGGGCCTCGATCCACGGGCAGCGCGCGTCCTGGCCGATCGCCTCTTTGCCGACCAGCCGGCCACTCTCGACGAGATCGGACAGGCGCTAGGCGTGACCCGTGAGCGGGTCCGCCAGATCGAGGGCAAGGCTCGCGGCGCAATGCTTAGCAACATCTCGGACGGCAGCGCCCTGAAGCTGATTGCGAGCACAGCCCGCACCCTCATCGGTACGATCCGCCCGCTCGACGAGCTCTTGGCGCTGGTCCCGGCACTCGGCAATCGAGTTGAATCGGTCGGACAGCCTGCCTGGCGCGTCCTAGACCGGCTCGATGACGCCTACGAGATCGAGGATGGCTGGTGCGTCGTCCCCACCATGACCGCGGCACAGGCCGCGACGCAGACCCAGCTACAGGAGTGTGCCGACCCCTACGGCGTTGTGCGTCTCGACGAACTCGATCTTGTCCAGACCACTGAGCCCGACCACAAGGCGGAGCTGACGGCCGCTTGGCTCACGTACTGCGGCTACGTTGTCGACGAAGGCCACGTGATCATGCGCACACACTCGGTGGGCGACTACGGCGCCGCGGTCCTGGCGATCGTCGGCTCGCCCCTCAGCGCTCAGGAGATCGTCGATCGCTTCATCTTCGAGCGCAGTCCTGGTTCGCTGCGCAACGCCATGAGTTCAGACGACCGCTTCGACCGCGTCGACCGCGACCGCTGGGCCCTCAAGGAATGGGGGCTGGAGACCTACGCCGGCATCCGGTCGGTGCTCCGAGAGCAGGTAGCGCGTCGAGGAGGGCACGCTGACCTCAATGAACTGATCGAGTACATCACGGGCCAGTACAGCGTGACGGCAAGCAGCGTCATCGCGTACGCAAGCACCCCGCCGTTCTCCAGCAGCGATGGTGTTGTCCGGATGGCGGCGGGCGACCGCTCGATCCGCAAGACTCCGGAACGGACACGGCGCTTGTTCCGGCGCCCGGACGGCTGGGCTTACCGTGTCCGCATCACGCCTGATCACCTTCGGGGCAGCGGCTCGGTTGCGCCGGTCGCGATCGCTACCATCCTCGACATGCAGTTCGGCCAGACTCGCTACCTTGAGTCGCCGCTCGGTCCGCAGACCATCGCATGGTCGGGGACACAGCCGCAATTCGGCACCATCCGACGTTTCCTCATGGACCAGGACGTCGCGGTCGGTGCGGAGAGCTTCCTGGTCATGCACGACGACGCAACCTTCAGTTTCGAGGCTGCCCGCGAACTTACCGGCAACCCGCTGCTCGATGCGCTGAGCTTGGTGGGTGCGCCGATGACGGTCGATCTCGACGCGGCACGTGCCGCACTGACAGCAGCAATCAGTCTGCCCGAGGCATCGCCAGTCAGCAGCATCATCGGGGGGTATCGCGAACGGGGCGACGGCGATATTGCGGACCTGCTAACGAGCGTTCGCCAGGACCTGGAGGCGGGACAGGTTGGCGAGCGGCCCACGCGCCGCGCCGATGTCGACGAGATCCTGAACTTGCTATGACGGGACAACCACGCGGGCTCCGCTCGCTCGACCTGATTGACCGTTACCGGAGCGACAAGGAAGACGTGGTCGCGAGCTTCTTCGTGCCGGCCTTCACCGTCGCCACGAGCTATGGGCGAGCGGTTGGCTACTTCACGTCGACAAGCCTGGCTCTGTACGCCCGCGGCATCGAGGCTTTTGCCGAGCGGGGTGGCTCCATGCGACTGATCGCTTCTCCGCACCTCAATGAGGACGACATCGTTGACATCGAGCGTGGTTACGATCTGCGGCAGGTCATCGAGCGGGCAACAATTCGCGAGCTCGAGCAAGAGTCTCGAGAGACCGTGCTCGACGGGCTCGGTATGGTCGGCCGACTAATCGCTGAGGGCCGGTTGGACATCAAGCTGGCCTTCGTCGAGCACGAGGGCCGCGTGGGCATCTACCACGAGAAGATCGGCGTGTTCCGCGACGAGGACGGCGATCTGGTCGGTTTCACCGGCAGCAGCAACGAGACGTATGGCGGCCTGATGGCCAACTTCGAGTCGGTGGAGATCTACCGCGGCTGGGTAGCCGGCGACGGTGCTCGGGCCCTCCGCCTTGAAGCCGACTTCCAGGCACTGTGGTCAAACCAAACGCCGAAACTCAGTATCGAGTGCTTCCCAGACCTGGCGCGCGACCGCCTGGTCAAGCTGGGCGCGGAGCGCCCGTACCGTCCCTTGCCCGGGCGAGACGACGCTCTCACTCCCGCGCCAGTAGTGCTCTCCGAGCCGAGTCGGCTTACGATCCCTGGTTGGCTGGAAGTTCGCGACTACCAGCGCAGAGCAATCGAGTCGTGGCTGCGCCACCAGGGGCGTGGCATCCTCAAGATGGCCACAGGCACCGGTAAGACGAAGACCGCCATGATCGCCGCCGCACAGCTTGCGAACGTGCTCCGGCAGCGCGAGCAACCCATGGTCGTCCTCATTCTGGCTCCGCTCCAGCACCTCGTCGATCAGTGGATCACCGAGGTCGAGGGCTTCGGCGTTCGGCCCGTGGCGGTGTACGAATCGAGCCAGAAATGGCAGCCGGTCGTGGAAGAGCAGTTGGTCGAGGCGCGGTTGGGCCAGCGGCCAGTTGTTGCCATCGTCGCCACCAACACCTCGTTCGCGGGTGAGAAGTTCCAGTCAGTGCTGTCGCGGATCACCCAGCCCCTGCTGATCATCGCTGACGAAGCACACAACCTCGGTTCGTCAAGGTATCGAGCGTCTCTCCCCCCGAACGCCACCTACCGGCTGGCATTGTCCGCAACCCCCGAGCGCTGGTTCGACGATGAGGGCACCGATGCGCTGATCGACTACTTCGGCCCGATCGTGTTCGAACTCGGTCTTGGCGACGCCATCCGGATTGGCGCGCTCACGCGCTACCTGTACGTCCCGCGGCTTGTCGAGCTCAACGATGACGAGACCAACCTCTACGTCGCCCTGACGGCCCAGATCGCGACGCGGATTGCAGCTGGTGATGAGCTCGGGAATGCCGATCCAACCTCACCTTTGGGCTTCCTGCTGCGCCAGCGGGCGGGCGTGCTCGGGCACGCCGAAGGAAAGTTCGCCGCATTGCGGGGGGACCTCAGCGTCCGTAGCGATTCCTGGTTCCAACTGATCTACTGCGCCGAAGGCAACCGACCGACGGAGCCGGGCGAGCCATCAGGACCGAACCAGCTCAGAGACGTCATGGACCTGGTCGGCAATCAGTTGCACCTCTCCGCCCATTCCTACATCTCCGAAACCCCGCGGGCAGAGCGGAAGGTGCTGCTTCGCCGCTTCGGCACAGGCAACGACCTGCGGGTGCTCGTGGCGATGCGCTGCTTGGACGAGGGCGTGGACATCCCGGATGCGCGGACCGGTTATCTGTTGGCCAGCAGCAGCAACCCGCGGCAGTTCATCCAGCGACGAGGTCGGCTCCTGCGGCGGGCCGAAGGCAAGGAGCGCGCTGAGATCTTGGACTACGTGGCGGTGCCGCCCTCGGGGGCTCCGATCAACTTCGACGTCGAACGCGCCCTGCTCACCCGAGAGCTTCAGAGGACCAACGAGTTCGGCAAATTAGCAGAGAACTACGAAACGACGCTTGATGCGCTGCGCCCGCTAAAGGAGCGCTACCAGCTCATGGACATGTAAGAACGAATAACGCACGTCAAGGGGAGGGCGGCATGGTCACTGCGGGACGGACCGAGAAGCAGGTGCTTGAAGAGTTGAGCGACGAAGAGCGCGCACTTCTCAAGCGTGTGCTGGAAATCGAACGAGGCAAGCTCCATCTGACCGCCTATGACGCCACCGAAGACCTGCTGGCGGCGGTGAAGGAGATCATCCCGTGAAGCTACAGTCCATCACGCTGACCAACTTCCGCCAGTTCCAGGGCGCCCAGTCGTTCGACTTGACCTCGGACGAGTTCAAGGCGGTCTCGCTCTTGTTTGGCGCGAACGGAGCCGGCAAGACCACTTTCCTGAACGCCTTCACGTGGGCGCTCTACGGCACGATGTCAGACGACGTTGAGCAGCAGGACCGCATGATCACCGACAGCGTCTGGCGAGCTCTGCCGATGGGCAACACCGCCGACGTTGCCGTCGACGTGCGCTTCGACCATGAGGGTAGGGATTACCGCCTCCTGCGGAGCGCAATCCTGCGCAAGGAATCCGACCAGCAGGGCGTCCCATCACCCGAGGTCCAATTGTGGATGACCAAGCCGGACGGCTCGTCGGAGATCGTCGGCGCGCCGCAGGAGACGATTTACAGCATCCTGCCGCGCGGGGTCAGCCGGTTCTTCTTCTTCAACGGGGAGCGCATCGAGAACCTGGTCAAGAAGGGTGCCTACGCCGAAGTTCAGAAGGACATCAAGGTGCTGCTCGACCTCGAGCAGGTGGAGCGCGCTATCGCTCACCTCCCCAAGGCCGACCGCAAGCTGACCGCCGAGCTGAAGAAGCACGGCGGCGCCAAGGCCAGCGAGATCCAAGAGGCGATCGACGTCCTGACCGAGCGGCAGATCGCGGCACGGGAAGAGCAAAAGCTACTCGAAGGCGACCTGGCAACCCTTATCGAGGAGCGTGATGGCGTCACGGAGCTCCTCCGCAAGGACGCTGAGGCGGCTCCAATCCAGGCCGAGCGCGACGCAGTGACGAATGAGTTGACTGAAGCGCGGGCTGCGCTCAAAGGCGCCATCTCTGAGCGTGGCCTGCTGGTTGCGACCCGCGGCTTCCAGGCGTTTACCGACACCCTCGGCCAGGCGACCGAGGCGATGGCGGAAGGTCTCTACCAGAAGGGAGCGCTGCCTGCGCCGCTCAAGCGCGAGTTCGTCGACCAACTGCTGGAGGACGGCTCGTGTATCTGTGGCACACCGTTAGCCGAGCACAGCGCACCACGAGAGCATGTCCAGGATTGGCGCCAACGGGCCGGGCTGCAGGCGGTCGAGACCGCGTGGCAACGGCTCCGTGGTCAAATCGCGCCCCTGTCCGGCGCCCGCGACGAGCTGCGCGAGTCGTTGGCCACGCTCATGAAGCGGATCGGCGCCGAGCGCGACCGCGTTGCGCGGCTAGAAGAGCGGAAGTCCGAGCTCGACGGCAAGTTGCGGGACAGCCGTATGGAGGACGTCCAAGCACTTGAGACCAAACGCATGGATCTGGAGAACCGGATCAGCGCCAAGGACCAGCGGAAGGGCGCGATCGAGTCCGAGTTGAAGAACATCGCCAAGGAGATCGAGCAGAAGACCAAGGAGCGTTCAAGGGCCGAGGTAACCGACGAATTGGCTGCCAAAGCGCGATCTCGCTCCGACCTTGTGCAGTCCGTGAAGCGGGCGCTAGAGGAGATACTCGCGATCCGCGAGGAGGACATGCGCAAGCGCCTTGACGCTGAGCTCAAGGCCGTGTTCCGCAGCATCACGCACCAGAACCACGTGCCGACGCTCAGCACCGGCTTCGAGCTGACGCTCCACAAGAACGTCAACGGCGTCGAACTGCCCGTGCCGAAGTCGACGGGCGAAAACCAGATTCTGAGTCTGAGCTTCGTAGCGGCCGTATCCAAGCTCGCCCGCGAGATCCGGAAGGAGCGTCGGGCGGAGGGTGACTCAGCCGAGGACGCCGGCACCTATCCCATCGTCATGGATGCCGCCTTTGGGTCGCTCGACCAGGACTACCAGGAGGCCGTCTCACGGGCGTTGGCGAAGATGGCGCCTCAGCTGGTGGTCCTGGTCAGCAAGAGTCAGGGCCTGGGCAAGGTCGTGACCGAGCTGATGCCCTTTGTCAGTCACCTCGGTGTCATCGAGACTCATACGACCGCACCGGGAAGCGTGGCCGACGACATCGAGCTCGAGGGCAGGTCCTACCCGTACATCCGGTCCGCCGAGTCGGACCACTCCGAGTTGAAGGTGATCAAGTGACCATCCCAGCAGACCTCCGCACTATTCGGCGTCCGCAGCAGCACGAGGCGCTCATGGTGGAGCTCCAGGAGGATGCACACTTCCCCACCTTCCGCGACGTCCTCCTGTTCGCAGCCGCCGTAGGGTTCCGTCACGATCGCCGCGTGCCGTTCACTACTGGAGTCGGTGATGCGATCCGCTACGACACCCTTACGGCGCCGCCCTTCAGCGAAGCTTTGATAAATATGATCGCGGCGAATGTCGTCCCAGACGACCCGGAGGTCATGGACTCGACTCGCGTAGAGGAACGGATCAACATCTTCGGGGAGTACGCCAACGGTGGCCTGGAATACATTCAGGAGCAGGTCAATGTCCGCCACCAGCCGGCGGCGCTGGCGATCATAGACCTTGTCGCAGAGGCATTCACCACCGATGGTGGTGCTAAGCCAGCATCGGTTGACGAGTTGCTCGACGGCGTGAGCTGGCGTTGATCGAGGCAAAGACCAAGAAGTGTCGTTCCTGCGGCGAAGCGAAGACTGGACTGAAGTCGGGTTACCGTGCGGTGCGCGCCGAGAGTCTTTCGTGCATGCCGCACATGCCGCCGACTGTGGCTCAGGGCTGACCTCAAGTACGGCCGGGCTACAAGTGTCGGGTGGCTCGGTCGATCCGTGAAGTGTTAGGCGGTTTGTCCGGCCCAGCAATAGACGTTAGAGAGGGAGACGGGGATCTGGGAGTCCAAGGTCATCCAGGACCTCCACTTCATGAATGGAGGTTCTGGACGGTCCGGCGACCGTGCGACAGTTCTGAGGGACGTTTCTATAATCGTTGAAGTCATCCTCGATCGCTCCGAGGCCGTCTGGCTTGAAGCGTGCCCAGAAGCGAGCGAGCGGTGGTAGGCGGAAACCTCCATGGTCGGTTGAAGAGGGTGATGCTGGGCGGGTCTCGCCTTTCGGAGCCCACCCAGCGTCGGTTCTAGCTACCGCGGGGCGCAGCCGGTGACCGCACCGAGGCGGGACGCCTCGGTGGTGATCGGCGCAGCTGTTGTGGCGGGGACGCCCCTACCGGACCTGCCGACGTTGGACACCAGGGCGTCGATTAGGGAGCAGGCGATGGCCGGGCGGTCGTCGGACTTGGCGGACTGGATCTGGCTGACCAGCGTGGCCCAGCTGCGGCCGGGGCCGACGCCGTCGACGAGTTCAGCGAGGGCTTCGCCCTCGTCGCCGGGGTTGCAGAGCTCGCCGGTGAAGAACGAGCCGCCGGGGGTGCAGCGCCACATCGAGGGGTTCGTAACGCCCGGAGCGCGCCGGTCGTACGAGTGGCCCTGCTCGAACGCGTACCCCGCCGCCAGCAGCGATGCCTCGCTGCCCGCCGTCCCGACGAAGGTGACGCCGATGGGGTTGCGGCCGGCGTTGCCCGTGCCCTCGCCCGCGGGAACGGTGAGGACGGGGTAGCCGGCGCGGTCGGCGATCCCGACCAGGGTGCTGTTGCTCGGCACCATGATCACGTCGTGGCCCGACGAGAGGACCGAGTCGATGACCGCCGCGCTCTCGGCGCGCCCCACGGTCAGGTCCGACTCGTACGTCTCCATCGTCGCCGAAGACGCCGCGAGCAGCTCGTTCTGCTGGTACTTCAGGCCCTCGACCGGGTTGGCGGCGTTGTACTCGATGACCTCGTCCAGCGACGACGCCCCGCCCGAAGCGCCCGTCAGGTACGTGTCGAGATCCTGCCCGAACTCCCGCAGCACGATGCTCGGCCGAGTCGTCGGCGCACCGAGTGCCACCTCACTCGTCGTCGCGCCGAGGGCCTGGACCGACGCCACGGCGGACGGGTAGGGACCGGTCCCGCCGGCGACGACGGCGACCTTCTCGCCTACCAACGCAGAGGGCGACAGCCCGGCCGTGTAGTCGACCGACGCAGTGTCGACGGCGTCCAGGGCCACGGCCGCGTCGTACACGGACCGCGTCAGTGGACCGAACGAGTCCTGCGACGACGCGGCGGGCAGGACGCCGTCACCGTCGACCAGGCCGACCGTGGGCTTGAGACCGACCACACCCGCGACACCCGCAGGGGCGATGAGCTGTGCGCCCACGTCCGTGCCTGTCTCCATTCCAATGGTGAGCGCGGCCAGACCGGAGGACGTTGCCGCCGCAGAACCCGCCGACGAGCCGGCAACCGTCTTGTCGGTGTCCGACGGCAGCAGCACCTGGCCACCGAGCGACGAGTAGCCCTCGGGCAGGTTCGCGTCGAACACGCCGTTGAGTTCCGTCACGTTGGTCTTGCCCAGGATGATCGCCCCAGCCGCCCGCAGCTGCGCGACCACAGCGGCATCGTCCGACGGCATGGACGACTGCAAAGCGATCGATCCCGCCGTCGTCGGCAGACCTTCAACGTCGAAGGAATCGTCCAGCAGAACAGGGATGCCGTGCAGCGGACCGCGCGGCCCACTCCGTCGGCGCTCCTGGTCCAGAGCTCGCGCCTCCGTGACAGCCGAGGCGTTCAGCGAACGCACCGCCTGCACGGCCGGACCCTCGGCGTTGGCGGCCGCGATCCGGGCCAGGTACGCCCGCGTCAACGTCTCTGCCGTCAGTGTCCCGGCCGTCTGCTGCGCCTGCAGGCTCTGCGCCGTCTCCGTCTCGAGCGAGAACGGCAGCTGCGGCACCGACCCGGCCAAGGCCATCGCAGACGAGTAGTCAGGGTTGCACCCGCCACGCGAGGAGAACGCCGGCGCGGGGACGGTGTCGGGCGCACCGATACATGCTCGGGTTCAGCTCCGAGACGGGCTGCCGCAACTGCGTGGCCTGCTCGATGACGTACGCGACGCCGATCAGGTTGCGCTCGCTGTAGGCGTTCCCGTGAATGGACACGCTCTGAGCCCGCCGATGGGTCGTCGAATACCCCATCGGGATCGTGATCTGCGGCGTTCCGGCGGTCGCTCCGCTCGGCACGCTGCCCAGGATCGCGAGGAAGTCGTCGCTCGGGTCGTCCGGCGTCTGGTTGTTCATCATGCTGTCGATGGCGGCCCACTGCGCAGCTCGCCGGATCGGCATGGCCGCGCGGTACGCCGTCTCGTTCGGCCCGCCCGGCGCCGTCTCGGCCAGGGCCGCGTTGACGGCGACCTCTTCCTCCAGCGAGTTGATCGGAGCGGAAGCGCCGAGGCCCAGGTAGTACTCGTCGATCGCCTTGTGCTGCTGGTAGCCGCTCGGCAGCGCGGGCACGTCACCGACGGGGATCGACGGGCGCTCGACCATGATCGCGCCGGCGGCGACCAGCGCGTCGAACGCCAGCCCGGCCGGTGTGCCCGGCTCGAAGGTGCCGTTGTAGCCGATTCGCTGGCCGCGGACGAAGTCGAGGTCCAGCGCGGACATGTAGTCCGGCGCCTCCTCAGGCGCCCGCTTGATGGACGCCTGCCAGTTCGGCCCGAAGACGGCGGCGTAGCCGGCCTCGTTCTTCGGGTCGCGGCCGACCATCGACTGCAGGTGCATGGCCGCGTTGGCGACCGTGCGATCCATCGGCCCGGCGGTGTCCTGCGACGACGAGATCGGGCCGATGCCGTAGGCAGGCACGATGCCGACCGTCGGGCGGATGCCGACCAGGCTCTGCGCGCCCGACGGGCTGATGATCGAGCCGGACGTCTCGGTGCCGACGGTGAGCATCGACAGAGCGGCGGCGCCGGCGGCTCCCGTGCCTGACGACGACCCGCTCGGGTTCTGGTCGGCGTCGTTGGCGTTGAGCACCTGGCCGGTGAGGTTGCCGAACCCGGACGGCTGGCTGCCGAAGCTGTTCGCCCACTCCGACAGGCCCACCTTGCCGAGGATGATGACGCCGCTCTCACGCAGCTTCTTGACGATGCCGGCATCGTCCTCGGGGTAGGAGTTGCGCAGCGAGTAGTTGCCGTTCGACGTGTACATGCCCTTCACGTCGATGAGGTCCTTGAGCAGCACGGGCAGGCCGTGCGCAGGGCCGAGTACGACGCCCTGGGCGCGCAGCTCGTCAGCACGTCGCGCCTCGGCCATGACGGCCGGGTTGATCTGTGTGACGGCATTCAGGCCGGGGCCGCTCTTGTTGAGCGCCTCGATGCGATCCAGGTACGCCTGCACGAGCTCGACGGACGTGAGCTCGCCGGACTCCAGCATGCGCTCGGCCGTGACGCCGTCGAGCGTCTCCAGGTCGAGTACGGGCGGGGGCGGGGCCGCGTTGACCGGCGGCGAGCTGGGCGTCGCCGCAAGGATGGGCGCGGCGAGCGCCGCAGCGACGGCGAGGGAGAGCAACCTCCGAACGATGACCGACCGATGCACCGCGACTCCTCGAGGGGAAGCAGAACCGGGCCAATGTGACATAGCGGATCAAATGTCCACGTGGTCCGTTTCGCGCCGATGTCGGAGCCATGACGATCACCGTCAGGTGATCAACGCGTCGTGCGCCCGTCGTGCAGGTACTGGACCTCGCCGCTGCTCAGCGCCGACGACGCAGCGGCGACTCGACGCGACATGGAGGGTGGGAGGCGGTCGCGTGCAAGCTCGTCGTCGCAGAAGTCGAAGGCCGCCAGTTCTTCGTCCTGGAGGCGAATACGATCCACCCTGTCCGCGACGAGCCGGCCGCCGTCGAAGACGAACGCGAGCAGGTCGTCCCAAGGGCCGTGCGGTGCCACCCAGTCGACACACAACAGACGGCCGAGCTCAAGGTCGATGCCGAGTTCCTCATGCACTTCGCGTCGCGCAGTCATGTGCGGTGGCTCGTTGGCCTCGGCCATTCCGCCGGGGAGATCCCAGCCGGGCTTGTACCGCGGATCTACCAGGAGCATCCGGCCAGCGGTGTCGCGGATCAGGACGTCGGCGCACACCCGTTTACGAGCTTGTCGCGCGTTCCCTTCGGCGATGTGGGCGTACCACGCGTTGGGATCGCGATCATACAGCGGCCCTTCGACGCTCATGTGGCAGCCGATCTCCCATGGTCAGCCACAGACTACCTGTCGATCGACTCGCGGCCGGTGGTCCGGAGGACATCGTCAGACCACGACCGCAACGTGGCCGAATAATTCGGCCGAGGCGCTGAAAGGAGCCTTGTCGAGGTCGGGTTGGCGAATGCGGGCCAGCACTGGCCTGTACGGATCTGCAGGTCTACGGTCTGCCCCTACACTCGCCCTGGATGCGAGCATCCAGCGAGAGAGGACGCCTGATGGCTGACCAGGGTCAGATCGAGGGTGTGGTCGACTACATCTTCGAGGCCGGCCTGCTGAAGCGCGCCAAGCGAACCGGGTGGTGGATCGCCGGCGTCAAGGACCCTGAGAGCATCGCCGAACACTCGCACCGCACGGCACTCATCGGCGCCGTGCTGGCCTTGATGGAAGGTGCCGAGCCGGCCAGGGTGGCGTTGCTCGCCGTCATTCATGACACGCAGGAGACACGCGTCGGCGACATCCCGTACCTCGGGCGGCGCTACCTCAAGGCGGCCAGCAATCAGGAGGTCACTGCCGACCAGGTGGCCGCGGCTCCCGAGGTCGTGCGCGACGGGATCCAGCGGATCGTCGACGACTACGAGAGCGGCGATTCGCTCGAGGTGGTCGTGGCTCACGACGCCGACAAGCTGGACTGCCTGTTCCAAGCCATCGAATACCGAGAGCAGGGCAACCAGAACACGCAGCAGTTCATCGACAGCATGCTGGCCGCGCTCGACACGCCGTCGGCCCAGCAGATCGCGGCAGCGGCGCTCAGCCGGACGTCACAAGAGTGGCACGCGCCGCACCTCGGGCGGCAGGATCGCGAAGGCTGACCGTCGCCACACACCCATGCGCAACGGAGATCTTCGCCTCGCGAAGGGACGCTACGCATATCCGGGCGATATCGCCGGCTTATGCGTAGTGATGGGCCGGCGCTCGCGCCGACGTTCCGGTCGCGCCCGATCCGCGCCACGGGTCTGCCGCCTAGCAGTGATCGGTCCGTCAGCCGGTCTCGTCTCGTCAATGATCAGCCGAGGAGCGCGGCAACGATAGGCGCTGGGACTGCCCAACTCGGATGGTCAAGATCGAGAATGGACTTGGTGGCGACGACACCGCGACCGAATCGCCCTTCGATGGTTCGCGCTTCGCCTCTCCAGCCTGCGTCCACCCACTTCGACTCGATGGGCACGGTCGCGTTCGCACCGTCGGCGGTTGGCACACGAACTGGGCTCAGGTCGATTTCGTTGCCCGAGTCGGTGCGCAGATAGCCGATCGTGTCGTCGGCGATCCAGCGTCCCTCGTCGAGTCCATCGATTGTTCGAGCGAGAGTCACTGCGAGCGTCATTTCGCTGAGAGCCGTGAAGTCTGGCATGGGCAGGCCTGGGCTCAAACGCGACGGGAGCCACGCGAGCACCGGGTCGGTGAGATACAGCTTGTATTGGGCGCCGGCTACGACCACGCCGTTGTCTCGGCGTTGACGGCTGCGCAAGAGTGCGTGCGAGTTGAGCAGCCGGACGAGGCGACGCTCGAAGGCATCTCGGTTGGGATAGCCGAGCTCTCGTGTCGTGGCCGCTGCGTTCAGTGGGCTCGTCATGCGCTGGCTGATACCGGCCAGCAGGAGCGGAACAGACTCAGTTGGGGCATCGGGGTCGACGTCTGCACGTAGCCAGGCGAGCAAGTCGCGGACGTACGCATCGCTGACGAAGCCGGTTCGGTGATGCTCGGCCACGGCTCGCGGAAACCCACCACAAGTGAGGTAGTCCTGCCAAGCAAGGTCGAAGTCGTCCACGCTGAACGCGAGATCCTGCACAGCCGACTTCGTCGCGGCGTCGATGAGCCGAGCTGGGTGTATCCGATCGGGCACGGGCAGGTCTGGTCGAGTGGCGACCAGGAAGTCGCGGAAGCTCATCGGCATCAGCTGCCGAATGCGGTGACCGGTCCCGGTGCCGGCGCGTCCGGCGAGGAGGTTGCCTTGAACGTCCTCGCTGCTGATCCATCGACTCCCGGTCGCTACGACGGTGTCGTCTCCGAAGGCGGTGTTGTCGCGAGCACCCTTGAGCGCGGCCGTCCACCCTGAGATGGCGGAGGTCTCATCGAAGAGCCAGACCCGCCGTCGAGCTGCCGGCTCGTCAACGGATCGAGTGAGTGCGCGTCCCAGCGTGATGACGCGTCGTAGGTCTCGCGCAGTCATGCCGTCGCAAGGCACGTGCACGATCTGGCGAGCATCCACACCAGGCTGCGAACCCAGGGCTGCTGCGGTGTCCAACAAGGCAACCGTCTTGCCGGCCCGCCGAGGTCCGGTGAGGACGATGAGCTTGCCATCCGGTTCGGAGTGCGCGACGTCGCTGAGGATCTGGGCGCGGTAGCCGAGGTCGTAAGCGGATCGGTCGCGGAGCACCCGATTGTCGGAGGTCCAGGCAAGGCTGTCGGCCCCCGACGCCGAACTGGACCACCACGGATTGGCATCGTTGAGCAAGCGGCGCAGCTCATCGTCTCTCATCTGGATGATCCTACACAGGCGCCACAAAAGCTAGGGGGTTCTTGAGCCTTCATGCCACAGAGATTAGGGGGTTAGGAGCTAAGGACGCCACAAAAGAGGGGTAGTAGTGAACACGGTGGCTCTACTTGTATCCGGACACGAGCTCTGCAGGCCGCAAGCCCGTCGCCCGGCTAGGCGCCACAGCCACCCCAGGCGATCAGCTCACCTGATTCCCGCGCTCCCACGCCCGACCACCGCACCAATCGTCGGTGGATCGAGGCTTAATCGTCCCGTCATGCCATACGGGCCACGGCTCGGCGCCACAGCTACCCGGGCGAAGTCGCCCGCCCGACACGCTCTGAGGCAGCGTGCTGGTGTCGGCAGCTGAGGCGCCGGGAAACCGACGTGGACCGGAGGTCAGCCGATGCGGATGCTGGCGCGGACGATTGTGCCTTGCTCCCGGACGGTGAGGAGCCCATCCCCGACGAGTTGGTCGGTGACGGCGCCGACGTGGCGGAGGAAGGCGGCAGAGCCGGTGGGGGCGTCGTCGTTGAGCAGGTCGTTGATGGTGCAACCCAGGGCGTCAGCGCGGTTCGGGACGCCGGTGTCGACGGTGCCGACGATCACCGTGGCCGAGCGGTCCGGGCGGGGGCACGGCGCGTAGGCCACCGGCGCCTGCGGCAGGTACCGGTCGCGGAACACCGGGTCGTCGCCGAGTTGGCCGAAGACGTCCACGCCCCAGCAGTACGCGACCCCGGCCGTCGACTCGGCGCAGATGTGCGTGCCCGAGGTCGCGACGTCGACGTAGCGGAAGGTCGTCCCCGAGCGCAGGCCGGACGTGTCGATGGCGACCGGGCTCAGCCAGCTGTTGCCGACGAAGCTGCCCCAGCAGTAGAGGGCGCCGGCGGTGCTGATCGCGCAGCTGAGCTCGTCGCCGGCGGAGATCCAGCGCCAGGTCGTGTCGGCCGGCAGCTGGGACGTGTCGACCGGGAGCGGGACGTGGTTCTGGTTGCCCGAGTGCGCGGTGCCGTTGCCGAGCTGGCCGCGGTTGTCCCGGCCCCAGCAGTAGGCGTCGCCGTCGGTCGTCGGCCGCAGGTGTGGTTGTCGCCCGCCTGAACGGTCGCCCACGTGGTCGCCGCGGGCAGGTCGGTCATGACGACGGGGTACGGGCTCTCCTCGTTGTCCCACCGGTCGAAGCCGTTGCCGACCTGGCCGTAGGCGTCATTGCCCCAGCAATAACCAGTGCCCGTCGTGGTGACGCCGCAGGTGTGGATGGCTCCGGCGTCGATCGACCGCCAGGTGACGGTGTCGGTCGTGGAGGTGTCGATGGGACTCGGGGTCGGCTGCAGCTCGGTCAGGCCGGGGCCGTTGCCGAGCGGCGCGGCGCCGTCGGCGCCCCAGCAGTAGGCGGCGCCGGTCGACGCGAGGCCGCAGGTGTGGTGCTCGCCCGCCGTGACGGAGGCGAAGCCGGCGCCGTCGGGCAGGCCCGACCTGTCGACGCGGGTCGGGGTCTCGCGGATCTCGGGCCGGTCGGGTCCGTCGCCGAGCGCGCCCGTGCTGTCGTTGCCCCAGCAGTAGATGTCGCCGCCACGCGTGACGGCGCAACTGTGCCGGTCCGCGGCGTTGACCTCGGTGAACCAGGTGTCCTCGGGCAGGGCGCTGACATCGACGCGGGTCGGCGCCGGCTGGTTGCCGGTCAGCGCCGGACCGTTGCCCAGCTGGCCGAAGTTGTCGATGCCGAAGCAGAACACGACCCCTTCGGTGATCCCGCAGCTGTGGTCGTCGGCCGTGGTCAGGACCTGGGGGACGTCGGGTGGCGCCGGATCGGCGCCCGCCGCGGTCCCGGGTATCGCGACGGCGAGCAGCACGGCCGCGAGTGCTGGTACCACTCGCCCGAAGCGCCTCGCGCGGAACTCGACCTCGATCATCGTGGACCCCTTTGCCGACCGACGACAGCGACATGAGCTGCGACGACGGTCCCAGCGCGAGGTGAACCTCCCGACAGCCGGGCCATGAACGACCCGGGAACGCGCGGCGGTCTACGGGGAGACGAGCGCGTCGGCCGGAGGCTGTCGGTGGGTCCGGCTAGCGTGATCTTCATGTGGCCGGGTATCCAAGCGAACGACGACGCGGGTCTGCTGAAGGCGGTGGACCCGTCCGCGTACGTGCGCGGCCTGATGTACGCCCAGCACGGCGCGGTCATGGACATCGCGTGGGAGGCGAACGAGGGCATCATCACCGGCGCGGTGGTGGGCAGCGCGCGTCAGCCGTACTCCACGGTCGCGTTCGTCCGGCCGGCCGGACCGGACAACTACGTGTTCGTCGAGGGACGATGCACCTGCCCGGTCGGGTTCGACTGCAAGCACGTCGTCGCTTTGGTGGCGACGGCACTGAGTGACGGCGGCCCGGTGCGGGGCCGCCGGCCGGAGCCCGTGGCCGACTGGAAACAGTCGCTCGACTCGCTGCTCGGCGGAGGCGGGCCAAGCCGCGATTCGTCGGTCGAGATCGCCGTCGAGTTGACGCTGTCCAGCCGGCCGCGCGCGACGGGGCGGTGGGACGACGCGGCCGGGACGTCGCCGCGGCTGCTGGCGAGGCTGGTGCGACCCGGACGCGGCGGCTGGGTCGCCGGTGAGCTCACCTGGTCGCGACTGCGGCTGCGGCCTGAGCTCGTCGCCGGCCCGATCGATCAGTTGCGCTGGCTGCGCCAGTTCCTCCTGCTCTACGAGGCCGGACGGCGCGACACCACCTACTCGCCGTACGGCCCGGACGAGAAGCACGTCGACCTGACGGCGTTCGAGTCCAGCCAGCTGTGGCCGCTGTTGGACGAGGCCGCGCGGCTCGGCGTCCGGTTCGTGTACGGCAAGAAGCGTTCCGGCGACGTCGACGGCTATCGCGTGGCGCGGCTGGAGCTCGACGTCACGACGGACGGGAGGACCGGCGAGCTCGTCATCATCCCGGTCCTGACGGTCGCGGGCGTGGAGGGCGACGTCGTGCCGGTGCGGTTCATCGGCGACGACGGGCACGGCGTGGTCTACGTGCCCCGCGACAACCCCGAGACGACGAACGACCCGCAGAACTGGCGGTTCGGCCTGGCCAAGCTCGAGCCGCCCGCGGGCCGCGAGCTGCAACAACTCGTGCTCGACGACATGCGGCTGACGGTGCCGGCGGCCGACGCCGCTAGGTTCCGCGACGAGTACGTCCCGCGGCTGCAACGGCTGGCGACAGTCGTCTCGTCCGACGGGTCGTTCGTGCCGCCGGAGGTCTCCGGGCCGACGCTGGTCGCCCGGGCCGACTACGGCAGTGGTCACGGGCTGGAGCTGGACTGGGAGTGGCACTACCAGGTCGGCGACGCGGCGCGGCGGGTGCCGCTGGACGATCCGTTCCCCGACGGCGCCGACGACGGGTTCCGCGATCCCGCGGCGGAGCGGGCGTTGCTGGCCGGCCTCGACCCGGGGCTGCTCGACCTCGGCCCGCCGTCCGACAGCGGCGGCAACGGCGCGGGGTCGCGGCCGTCGCGGGGGCGTTCGCCGGTCGACCGTCGGCACTTCGACGGGCTCGACACCATGCGGTTCAGCACCGAGTCGCTGCCGCGGCTGCGTGATCTGGACGACGTCGAGGTCGAGGTGATGGGTGAGCCGGCCGACTACCGCGAGGTCGGCGACTCCCTGGTCATCGGGGTGTCTACGGAGGCCGAGAAGGGCGAGACCGACTGGTTCGACCTCGGCGTCAGCATCACCGCCGACGGGCAGGACGTCCCGTTCACCGACCTGTTCACGGCGCTGGCGCGCGACGAGCCGTACCTGCTGCTCCCGGACGGCGGGTACTTCTCGCTCGAGAAGCCCGAGCTGCAGGCGCTGCGCCGGCTCATCGACGAGGCGCGGGCGCTCGGCGACCACACCGGCGACGGTACCCGGATCAGCCGGTTCCAGGCCGGACTCTGGGAAGAGCTCGCGGAGCTGGGCGTCGTGACGCACCAGGCCGACGCCTGGCAGCGTCAGGTGAACGGACTCCTGGCGCTCGGCACACTCGACGACGACGCCGTGCCTCCCACCACACTGCGGGCGCAGCTGCGTCCGTACCAGCTCGACGGCTATCGCTGGCTGACGTTCCTGTGGGAGAACGGGCTCGGCGGCATCCTGGCCGACGACATGGGGCTGGGCAAGACGCTGCAGACGCTGGCGCTGATCTGCCACGCCAAGCAGGCCGACCCTGACATGCCGCCGTTCCTCGTCGTCGCGCCGACCAGCGTGGTGTCGAACTGGGTGACGGAAGCGGCCCGCTTCGCGCCCGGGCTCACCGTCGTGCCGGTCAGTGACACGCTGCGGCGTCGCGGCCAGTCGCTCGACGAGGTCGTGGCCGGCGCGGACGTCGTCGTCACCACGTACACGTTGATGCGGCTCGACGCCGACGCGTACGGGCAGGCGCGGTGGTCCGGGCTGGTGCTCGACGAGGCGCAGCACGTGAAGAACCACCAGTCCAAGACGTACCAGGCGGCGCGGAGGCTGCCGGTGCCGTTCAAGCTGGCCGTCACCGGCACGCCGGTGGAGAACAACCTCATGGAGCTGTGGTCGCAGCTGTCCATCGCGGCACCCGGCCTGTTCCCGCACCCGCGCCGGTTCGAGGAGTACTACGGGCGGCCCATCGAGCGGCAGGGCGACGCCGACCGGCTGGCGCAGTTCCGGCGCCGCATCAAGCCGCTGGTGCTGCGGCGGACGAAGGAGCAGGTGGCCGCCGACCTCCCGGCGAAGCAGGAACAGGTGCTCGAGGTCGAGCTGCACCCGAAGCACCGCAAGGTCTACGACAAGCACCTGCAGCGCGAGCGGCAACGCGTGCTCGGGCTGCTCGACGACGTCGACAAGAACCGGCTCACGATCCTGCGCTCGCTCACGTTGCTGCGGCAGCTCAGCCTGCACGCCGGCCTGGTCGACGACGAGCACGGCGACCTCGCCAGCGCCAAGATCGACCTGCTGATCGAGCAACTCGGCGACGTCATCGACGGCGGGCACCGGGCGCTGGTGTTCAGCCAGTTCACCGGCTTCCTCGGCCTGGTGCGCGAACGGCTCGAGGCGGCCGGCATCGAGTACTGCTACCTGGACGGTTCAACCCGGCACCGTGAGCAGGTGATCGCGCAGTTCAAGGAGGGGGTTGCGCCGGTCTTCCTGATCAGCCTCAAGGCCGGCGGGTTCGGGCTCAACCTCACCGAGGCCGACTACTGCTTCATCCTCGACCCGTGGTGGAACCCGGCGACGGAGGCGCAGGCGGTCGACCGCACGCACCGCATCGGCCAGACCCGCAACGTCATGGTGTACCGGCTGATCGCCGCCGACACCATCGAGCAGAAGGTCATGGCGCTCAAGGATCGCAAGGCCAAGCTGTCCGCCAGCGTCATGGACGACGGCAACGCCTTCGGCGGCCGCCTCGACGTCGACGACATCCGGAACCTCCTCGAGTAGCGCGGCGCGGGAGGGTGAGCTGGGCGTGGTGCGGGAGGGTGAGGTGAGCTTGGGTGGGCGGTCGTCGGCGGGCGGCGGACTGATCGCGGGTGAGCACGATGTCCCCTGAGAACGCCCGCGTCCTGGGCGAGCTGCTTCGCCGGCGCAACCTCATCGACGCGGAGATCGCGGGGCTGATCAACCGGCCGATGAGCGCGGGGCACCTCGGCGAATGGATCGCCGCGCAGGTCTTCGACCTCCAGCTCGAACCGTCGGCGTCGGCGACGGCCATCGACGGGCGGTTCCGTACCGGGCCGCTCGAGGGGCGCACGGTGAACGTCAAGTGGTATCTCAAGCGCGAGGGCATCCTGGACATGACCGTGTCCGACGCCCTGGACTTCTACTTGGTCATGACCGGCCCGCCGGCCGCCGCGGCGTCGTCGCGAGGCGGTGTGCGGCCCTGGTGCATCCACCGCGTCTACCTCTTCGACGCGCGGCGACTGCTCGACGTGCAGCGGGCGCGGGGAGTCGCGGTCGGCGTCGCGTCCAGCGTCCCCAAGGCGCTCTGGGAAGCTGCGGAGATCTTCCCGGCCGGCACCAACGGACAGCTCGTCGTGACGGCCGAACAGCGGGCGGTCCTCGAGCTCTTCCGCCTGGATACGCCCTGACGATTCCGCAGGTCCGGCCGCCAGTTCGCCGAGTGGACCACGCGGCAACCCGTCAGGTCAGGCGGCCACTGCCCGTCATGACCGGGTGTACGGTGGAAGTTCAAGGCGTTGATATGCGGGCAGGTCGGTCCCCAGCTGCGTCGGCACTATGGATGTCGGCCGCAAAGGCCGGAGATTGGCCGCGCTGATGCGCCAGTTCCTCAGCTCACATCTGCTCGACGACTCAGCGACGCGAGTCGCCTACCGCGTGACCCAGCCGGGCCGGGACCCGAGTCTTCATGGTGTGTGGTGGCCGCGGTCCAACGACCTCGGCGCGGAGCTGCCCACGGTCATCGAGTCCCTGGACCGCAGGGGATTCATGACCGAGTGGGTCTCGTTCAGCCGGAAGACGTGGGGCAACGCGGGGCGGCAGCTGCTGATCGCCGGCCGGGTCATCCGGACGGCCTCGTACCGCACCATCGACCCGAACATGGTGAGCCTGAGCGGGCGTGACGGCCGCGCACGCATCGATCTGCTGGTCGTGCCGCCCGACGTGGATCCGACGGCTGCGGCGCGGGCGTTCGCGCGCGTCGTCGACTGGGACAACCGCCTCACCGCGAGCGAGGTACTGGCAGCCGTCGAGGCCGATCGAGCCGTCCAACCGGACGCGCTCGTGTCGTGGCCGATGCTCCAGGCCGTGGCGTCGTGAGCCGCCCGGGCCGGACGCCGACCGGTGGGGGCCGGCCAGTTGTGTGTCGTCGATGCTAACGCGCCGGCCCGACGCTCGGGCGCTGGCGCTGGCCATCTTCCTCCGGCGTTGGGCGGGTGCGTTCTCCTTCTCCGCGGACGCCCTCGACTCGCCCGAAACGGCTCATGCGGGCATGACGTTGCTGGACGCGGCCCAGCGTGCGGAGCAACTGGCTGGCGATGATCCGGTCATCGTCGTGCTGTCCGAAGCCGGGCACTTCGAGTCCACGCCCGATGGCACCGCGCGGTTCGTCGAGACTGTCGAGATCAGGCACGCGGTGCTGCGGCTCATCGTCGGGCCGACGTTCGACGGAGGGCAGGTTCTGGCGGCCATCGCCTCCGCGAGCGGACCGCCGTGAGCACCCCCGACGCTCTGCCGCATCCGCTGGGCACGTTGTTCGCGGACATCCTCGCCGCGCGTGCGGAACGGCGCAGGCAGGCGGCGCAGAAGGTGTTCGACCCAGGCGCACAGGGCGCGGCGCTCCGGGAGAGCCTCCGCGCTCTGGAGGCCTACGCCGAGGCGTTAGAACGGCGGCGCTGGCCGGTGCCCCGTCAGATCCAGCAGGACATCCGCCTGCACCGGGCGTTGTGCCAGGTCTTGAGGCACTGACGCGCCAGGAGCGCAGCCGCGCACCCGGCCGGTGCGCGTGACCCCCGTCCATGTGGTCGGCGGAGTCACCACATGCTCGTCGAACCAGCGGAGCGCACCGGTATCGTCGGCCATGCCTTTGCAGGAGGTATGGCGTGGCGATGGCAGGGTCGGGCGAGCGGGGTGCGCTGCGTGCCGCGATCGAAGGACTGCTGCGCACGTGCGTAGAGCTGGAGCGGCATGCTGACGGGGCGGCGCGGGCGTCGCGCGAGCAGGTGAGTCGAGTGGCTCGCGGACTCGTCGGGTTGCGTGCGCCGGGCGTGTCGGATCTGTCTGGTGAGATCGCGGACATCGGGAAGTTCATGAGCGCGGACGTGTCGAAGACGTTGCGCGAGGCTCGTGCACCGTATGTGGTGGAGGTGCATCAACTGCTGGGACTGCTGGCGCCGTTGCACGGTGTGGCGGCGGTGCCTGTGCTGAGCCCGTCGGGGACGGCGGCGGTTGGGTTGCAAGCCGCCTTTCCGGCTGGGTTCGCCCGCGACTACGTGGGCGACTTGCTGACCGGTATGGACCGTAGCGTCACGGTCGACGCCGAGGCGGCCCGGTTGGTCCCGACGGTGCCCCAGCTCGACACCGACGGGGCCAAGGTCAGTACCGGTGCGGAGTACTCCGACGACCACCGCGATGTGGGAGTCGGATTGCTCCAAGACCCGATCTGCCATGCAGTCGAGCGACATGGACCGCAGATGCCCGATGAAGCCCAGTTGGCGCGACTGATCTGGCTGAAGGATCCATCTGGCGCGGACGCTTGGCAGATTGCGCCCGACGGCGCTGTCCAGACTAGCCATCGCTGCGGCGTCTCCGCGGGCGGATTCACCTCACCGGAAGCCCTTGCCAAGCCTATTGAGGCGCCTGCGAACGGCACACAGGGTTGTAGGTGGCTTGGACGCCTTTCTCACGAGAAACGCCGGCGTATTCCCGTCGATCGGCATCCACGTCAGCGCCGAGCTGGCAGGTTTGGCCGAGGGTGATGCCCGTGGATATCAGGGAGCCGGGACTGGTATGCCAGAGACCCGACGTGATTGGCTGGCAGCTAGACGGCTGGCGCTGAAGCGAGGTAGCGGGCAGGTACATGGCGTTCCCCACGATCCACTTGCCGAGGGCTCCGACCCGGGTGCGACTCTGGTCTTCAGGAAGTCCGGCGGGAGTTGGCGGCTTGTGACGTGCTATCCGGTCGATGAACCGGATCCAAGAAACTCTCGGTTGGAGGACCTTGCGTGATACCTGAGAGCAGCAACTTCAAGACCTTCTTCAGCGGCGGGTTTGGGATAGCCGACCACGAGCCAGATCTCTATATCCAGGCGATCGAGGATCTCCGGGGGATGCTCGCCAATGACGAGGGCGGCCACGTTCATGCCTTCCGGGAGGAGTTCGCTGCCCACATTCGGGACTCTTCGTTCACCCCGCTACCCAGGTCGTCACAGTGGATGACCGACGAGTGGTTGCGCGACATCTGGTATGACGCGTTCGGTCCCGAGCCGGCGCCAGGTGACGCCTATCCGGTGCCGCAGGAGGACTGGGGTCATCGTCGGGTCACCGACTACATGCTGCACGCCGTCAATCAGACGCGTGAACTCAGCTCGCCGAGTGCGCCGGATTGGCTGGAAGCGCGTGGGCTGACCTTCGACGACATCGAGGCTGCCGTCGAGTCCTCCGAGACTCGTTCCGTCGGCTTCCGGTCGGCACCGGAGGGGTGGCTCGAACGGCTGCGCGATCTGGTGGAGCGCGGGCTGCGGGAGGAGCAGCCCGGCGAACGCTGACTCGCCTGTGGGAGGCACCCTCGCTCAACGTGCGAGATCGCGCAGCAGGTCGTCGATGGCCAGCTCCTCCTCGATCCGCACGCCACGGCGCACCATGGCCGACTGCAGCGCCGGATCCCAGGGGGTTGGCAGGGGTGTGCCGCTGAGCGGCGACGACCCGGCCGCGGACTCGTACGCGGCTGCGTCGAACCGCCACGGCTCCCATCGCACCCTCTCGTACACCGCAGCAGCGATCGCCACCCCGCCCCAGTCGAAGTCGCCGTGATACGCGAACCGTGCGCCGCCTGATGCCAGCAGGTCGAGCAGACGCCACACTGCGGCAGATGGCCGGCCGTTGACGCACACGAGCGGCGGGCAGGCAGCGCCGAGTTCTTCGGCCGCCGCCGCGACGACGACCGGATTCTCGCAGAGCCGCACCAGACCCTGGGGTGCCAGAACCGGACCATCGTGCCGACGTAGCTGTCGTAGCGTCAGCACGCTCGGCTCGCCGACCGCACGCATCGCGGCCAGCGTCAGTCCAAGCGGTGTCCGCGATTCACCGGGCAGGCCGAGGCAGAGCACCGTCGACGAGAGTTCGTCGAGGTGGACGCCGACCGCAGCCCAGATCTCTCGGCGGCCGGTCAACGCCTCGCCGAGCGATGAGTCGCTCGTCATCGCGCGGGCGGCGGACAGCGCCAGTGTGGCGACCGGCCGTCCTTCGTCGAGGGCATGAGCGTCGCCGCAGACCTCGGCGGCGAGCCGTCCGAGCGGCACGCCAGTCGACGGAAGCCGCTGCACCACGCCCGCCACCGCGTCCAGGACGAGCCGCGCCGCGCTCGGGTCGGCGACCAGTCGCCGGACCACGCCGGTGGTGTCCAGCCAGGCTCGCCACTCGATCAGCTCCGGGCGGTCGGCAACCGTCGCGTCGAGTTCGCGAAACGCCGAAGCCCAGGCTGCGGCGACGCTTGCGGCCTCCGCTGAGCGGTTCCGGATGGGTCCGGCCAGTTGCTCGACCGCGGCGGCCAGGCCGTCCGGTGCGGCCCGCGATGCGCGCAACGTCCGGTCCAGCTCGTCCAGCGACACGCTGAGGGAGGCACCGCCGCCCGGCCGCCGTCCCAGGAGCAGCTCCACGGCGCGACGCTGCTCCGCC
The DNA here is from genome assembly GCF_900105925.1 of Jiangella alkaliphila. Taxonomy (NCBI): domain Bacteria; kingdom Bacillati; phylum Actinomycetota; class Actinomycetes; order Jiangellales; family Jiangellaceae; genus Jiangella; species Jiangella alkaliphila. Next base: position 2,170,346 of record NZ_LT629791.1, read on the forward strand.
GAAACGCTGAACAACGTGACGGACCCGGTCAGAGGCTTACCGAGCTCCAATCGGCGCCGCATCCGCTCGACGAGCCAGGTCGTGTGCGGCCCGCCGAGAAGACGATGCAGCCGATCGTCGCGGGACGACTGTTCCATCGGCCCCGGCCCGCCTCAGCCCTGACCGAACAGGTCCGCTTGCTCAGCACCGCCGGCGCGCGGTGCCGGCTCGGCCGGCGGCAGCACCGGCACGGGCCGCTCCACCCGGCGCCGATCCCGCCCGTCCCACCGCCACGGCGTCACCAGCACGGCGTCGATGCCGTCGCGTCGGGCCAGGTGGCTGATCGCCAAGCCGGGCACCTCCGGGTAGCAGCCCCACTCGCGTTCGCTTGTCATCACGACGTCCATGTCGAACGTGGCCAGCAGTCCAAGGCACTTGGCCCGCGAGTCGTCGTCGACACCGGCGAACGCCTCGTCGAGCGCCACCAACCGCGGTGCGTACGGATTGGCGGCGGACTTGTAGTGCGCGGATGCCGCGGCGAACAGCGGCACCGACGCCACGAGCGCACGCTCGCCGCCGGACGCCGGGCCGGTCGCGGGTCGCCACTGGCCGTCCTGATACCGCTGGATGGTGAACTCGTGCCACGTGCGGTAGTCCAGCGCGGTCGTCAGTTGGTCGTACCAGCCCACCGCGGGGTTCTCGGCATGCTCGCGGGCGATCTGCCGTTGCAGGAACTCGCCGACGGCGCTCCGGTCGGCCTCTGACCAGGCGTCGACGGTCTGCCGCAGCTTGTCGCGTACCCGGTCCAGGCCGTCGGGAGCATGACGGGCGCTGCGCCAGATCAGCCGCAGCCGCATCCCCGTCGACGTCGGCCGGGCGGCGAGCTCGTCGTTCATCGCCCGCACCTCGTCCTCAGCGGCGGCGATGAGCTCGTGCAGCGTACCGGCGACCTCGTTGAGCAGGTGGTTCTCCAGGATCTCCCGCTCGCGTGCCGAGAGCAGCTGGGCGCGGTCGTCGATCTCGGTCCGCAGGGCCATCGTGAGCTCCGGGATCTCCCGGGTGCGGCCTTGGAAGACGACGTCGACGACCATCACGCCGGCGCGCAGAGTGAGGCCGACGGAGTGCCCGTGCCGCGCCATCGCGTCCGACAGCAACTTGTGCTCCTCGGACACCCGTTTCTGCACCCGGTCCCAGGGCCCGTCGCTGTCATCGGCACTCTCGAGCGCGGCGTTGACCGACCGGGCCAGATGCACGGCCGGGGTCGCCGCCCACGACTCGTCGGCGCCGGGAATCTCCAGCTCGGGCAGTGCGACGCGGAGCAGACCGGTCGCGGCGAACTGCCGGAACTCTTCGACTGCGGCATCGCGCTTGGTCTCCGCCTCCGTGATCTCCTCGGTCAACTTCTCCCGCGCACCCTCAGCCCGGCCGCGGTTCTCCCGCGCCTGGTTCGCGACGTCACGAGTGGCGCGCTCGTTCTCGTCACGCTGGCGCAGCTCCTCGGCTACGGCGGCGAGCTTCCGGCGCAGCTCCTCGATCGCGTCGCCGACGGTCTCGTGCAACACCCGGTAGGTCTCGGCCGCCGCCGCCGCCCGTTCGCGCGCCTCGACGGCCGACGACGAAGCCTCCTCGAGCCGTTCGGCGGTACCGGCCAGCTCCTCGGCCACGATTCGTGCCGTCTCGCGCGCGTCGAGCAGCGCCTCGGCCGCCGGCCACAGCCCGGCCAGCGCGACCCGGTAGTCGCCCAGGGCGGCGCGGACCGTCGCCAGCTCGTCGGTGTCGACGGGCAGGCCGACGTCCGCGGCGAACTCGGCCGCTCGGTGCCGGACCGCGACCAGCTGCGCCTCCTGCTCGCGCGCCGCCTCTTCAGCAGCCGAATGCTCTTCCTGGTGGCTGCGCCGGCGTTCGTGCTCGCCGGTCAGTTTCACGTGCGCCTCACGCAGTGCCTGATCGTCCGGTCGGGCGCGACGCTCCTCGTCGAGGCCGCGGCGTCGAGCGGCGACCTCCTCCAGCGCGGCGGCCAGCTCGGCCAGCCGCGACTCCAGCTCGGCCAGTTCGGCACGCAGCCGCTCCAGCCGGGCGCGGCGGGCCCGCTCGCGGGCGCCATCGCCGATGAACACCGCGTCGGGCTTGTGCCAGGAGCCGGTGAGGACGCCGTTGGCCCAGCGCCCGTCGACGGTGACCCACGTGTGGTGATCGCCGCCGTCGTCGGCATCCAGACCGATCGCGCCGAGTACGGCATCGACCAGGTCGTCGGACAGCGCCGCCGCATGAACGTCGGCCCGGTCGACAGCGGGGCGCAGCACGTCTCGGCAGCTCCCCCGCCGGGCACCGGTCTCCGTCCCCGCACCATCCGCCGCGGCAACGACGACGGTGTCGTCGGCGCCACGAAGCGTCCCGTCCGGCGACAACCACGCGTCCAGGATCCCGGCCGCCTCCAGCGCGGCCTCCACCCCGGCGCGGTGATCGCTGGGGACGTCGTCGGCGAAGTCGACGACCTTCCAGAACGGCGCGCCCGGCCGGTCGACTCGACCGCTGGGGTCGCGGGTGTAGGGCACCGGTGGAGCGTCGTGCCCGCCGGCCTCCAGCCGCTGGATCTCGTCGGTGATCTCACCTGTGGCGGCCCTGCGGTCCTGCCGCTCGGCCTCCAGCCCCGCCTCCTGACGCCCCAGCTCTGTGGTCGCTGTCCGCACCGCCTGGTCGACGGCCTCGGCCGCAGGGTTGACGCCGTCGACGTTGACCGCCCAGGTCTCGAGCAGGGACAACACCGCGTCGGCATCGGTCACGCGGAACTCGGACACGCCGCCCAGGTAGGCGCTGTAGCGCGCGGACAGGCCGGCGGTCTCGTCGTGAATGGCCTGCTCAGCGTGGGTGACACGCTCGGCGTCGGCCTGCAGCTGCGCGGTCAGCCGGTCGACCTCGCGGCGGGCCTGCTCCAGCCGAGCCGACTCCGCCGCCACCGCGGCCAGCAGTCGTTCGAGCTCTTCGACGGCGCGCGTCCGCCGATCCGCCAGGGCGGCGGTCTCCCGGCGGGCCGCGGCGAGGTCGGTCTCCCAGCGGCCGGCCACGTCCTGGTGCTCGGCCGCGCATCGGGCACGCTCGGCCGACTCCGTCGCCGTCCCGTCGGCGGCCTCGAACGTCGCAGCTGCCTGTCGCTCGCGGCCGGCCGCGCGCTCGGCGGCCACCCGCCGCCGCCTGAGCTCGTCGTCGAGCCGTTCGCGGTCGCCCTCCACCCTCCGGGCATAGGCCTCCAGCCGGTCGGCGTCGGCCTCCAGATGCTGTAAGCGCTCGGCGTCGCGCATCTCCGGGCTCTGCTGGAGCGCGTCGCGTTGCGCTTCCAACGTGCCTTTCGCGTCGGCGAGCTCGGCCAGCAGCTCCTCCGCGGCGTCCAGCTCGCCCTGGGCCTCGGCGTAGCGGCGCTCGGCCTCGGCCAGGTCACGGCCCAGCCATTCGTAGCGGCTGTGCGTCTCACGCGGCCCGCGAGCCATGCGCCTTGCCGCTAGCTCGGCGTACCGGCGGTAGTGCCGCAGGAACTCGGCGGCTGCCTGCTCCGCCTCGCGCAGCCCGTCGATGGCGTGCCGCTCCTCGTCCAGCCCTCGGAACGCGTCCGCCACCGTGCGGATCAGCGCTGGGCTGACCGGTGGCAGTGCCTCGGTGAGCGCCGTTGACAACCGCTTCTCGTCCGGCTTCTTGGACAGCTGCGGCTGACGGAGCTGGATCAGCAGGTTGACCAGCGCCTCGTAGCGCCGCTCGCCCAGCCCGAACAGGGCTTCGTCCACGGCCCGCCGATAGTCCGAAGCGCGGTCGTAGACCATGCCGCGTCCCTCGACGGCGTCGCGGAGCCGCTCGCGGGTGAGTGGCACCCGGCCGGGGCCGAGCAGCAACAAGTCGTCGCCGACCCGCTGTGGAGTAACGACGTACCAGTGCCGGGCGATGCCGCGGTCCTTGACGGCCTTGAGGCCGCAGCCGATGGTCTTGAACTCGGGCGTGCCGTCGGGCCCGATGCGGCCGAACTCCAACCAGGTGTAGCCCACGCGCTCCGGATGCGGGTGCTTGCCGCCGAGCAGCAAGTTCCACTCCATCCGCTTCTGCCGGTCGCCGTCCGGTTCGACGCGGTGTGGCGACAGCTCCCCGTCGAGCAGGAACGGCAGCGTGAGCGCCAGCACCTTCGACTTCCCCGTGCCGTTGTTGCCGCGCAGCAGGAGGCGGCCGTCGTGGAAGTGGAACTCCTCGACGTCGTAATAGAAGATGTCGACCAGCCCGGCGCGCAGCGGTTTCCACCGTCGCGAGGTAGGAGTTGGCAGTGCCGCCGTCGTCACTGTGGGCGCGGTCATCGTGACTCCAGTACCTCGGACGCGCGGATGGTGGGTTCGCCGATGGCGAACCTGCCGATGGCGGCCAGGCTGAACACCCGCTGGGAATCGGCATCGACCAGCCGCAGCGCGGTCAGCTTCTCCAGTGCGACGGCGAGCAGCTGCTTCTCCGCACCCGGATCGGTCACGCCCTTGCGCCAGTACGCGGTGTGCTCCCGGGCGGCTCGGCGGACGAACTCGTGCAGCTCATCGACGGTGGCCTCCTTCCTCGCGGCGAGGTACTCCGCCACGAGGAGGGTGACGTGGCCGTCGGTGCGCTGCTCGGGCATGCGCACGTCGGTGAGCTGGTCGTCTGGGTCGACCATCGCGATGCCCTCGGCGCGCATCTCGGGCCACAGCCCGGTGGCTTCGTGGATGCGGCGCGTGATCGCCTGCCGTTGGGACAGCAGGTACGCCCGCTCCGCGGGGTCGAGCTCGGCGTAGTAGACGACGGGGTCCAGCAACAGCCGGCGGGTCAGCCGCCGGCGCATGGCCTGATTGCGAAGGTCGTCGGTGTCGGGAACGGGTTCGGCGGTCAGCTCGGCCAGCCGTTCTTCGAACGACCCGGCGGTGACGGTGGACGGCCCGCGGTTGCCGGTGAGCAGCGCGGCCAGTACCGGGCGCTGGATGTCGTAGAGCACGTCGCCCGATGCCGACAGATAAGCGTCTTCGTCGCCGGCCACCTTGGCCAGTACGCCCCACTCGAGCAGCGTCCGGACGATCGCCACGAGGTCGGACCGCTCGGCGCGGTTGTCCATCGTGAACTCCACGCCCGCCGCGGTCAGCTCCGGTTCGGCCGCTACGTCGAGCAGTTGATCGGCCAGCGTCCCGAGCGTGGTCTGGGCGTCGGCACGCTCGAGCACCGCGAGCGCCAGGCACAGCAACACGTAGCGCCGTCGCCCGAACGGCTCGTTCGACCGGCCACGGGCCGGATGCGTCGGGTCGGTGGTGTTCGGCGTCGTCACGAACAACCTGGCCGACTCCGGATCGGCCTGCAGCCGCCAGCCGGTCTCCCGGGTGAGCCACTCGCGCAGATACCGCAGCTGCCGTCGGACGGTGACGAAGGCGTCCGCGTCGTGTTCGGCCGTCAGCAGTGGCTTGGCGAGCAGGGCGCGCATCGCGGCGCGCCGCTGAGCCGTCTCCTCGTCGAGGATCATGTCGCGCCCGCCAGGTCGGTGATCTCGATCAGGTGCTCCGGACCACGGAGGACGCCGTCCTCGGTGTGAATGGACACCTCGGCGCAGGCGTCGGGACCGTCCTGAACCAGCGACAGCCTGACCTCCATGGACCCGTCGCTGGTGGTCGTCTTCACCTCGGTCTCGCCCGGCAGCCGGGTCGCGAGCGCGTCGCCGAGCAGGCCGAGGAAGAGCCGGAACGCCCGGGCGTCGAGCTCGCCGAGCTGGGACAGCAGGATCGGGCCGCTGGTAGCGAGCCGACGGCGGGCGGCCGCGAGCTCGGTCGCTTCTTGCTCGGCCTGCCTCCGGAGCAGCTCGCGTGCGGCCGAGCGGTCCTCCACCCGGTTGGGCCGGCCGCGCCGCTCGTACGAGCCGGTCTTCCGCAGCTGAGGCGAGATCCGGATCGGCGGTGCCTGCGACCACGGCGTGGACGACGGCGGCTCCTGCTCCTCCCATTCGGTCAGCGTGGTGCTCGTGACACTGAGGTGGCGAGCCGGCGAGAGCCCGAACGCCGCGCGCCACAGCCGGTGCATGGCCGCCTCGTCGGGCGCCTCGGCGAACCAGCGGGCCAGGGCGCGGAAATCGGCCGAACGGTCGGACCGGCCCGAACGGCGCTCGTTGAGCATGCCGACGGTGTCGATGAGCTGCTTGATGGCCGTCACGGCGGCCTGCCGCAGCAGCCGGGCCTGAGAGGGGTGACCGGTGTCGGCTGAGATGAACCAGTCGCGCAGCCCGCGCCACCGGTTGCGCCAAGCGCCGAGCGCTGCCGCCTCGGCGCGGGTGTACGCGTCGGTGCCGTCCGGGCCGTCGGGGACGGAGTCGAGCGCCTCTCGCCGGGCCGCCAGCCGTAGCAGGCGATCATGATCGCGGGCCTCCAGGTCGGCAAGCAGCGTGGCGATGCGGGCTCCCGAGTTCGCGAGGTCGGCGATGAACCGGTTGATGTAGTCGATCAGCCGTTCCTTGTAGGCGAGGAAGCCCTCCACGTCGCCGTCGGAGAAGTCGATGGCCCGGCGCAGCGACGCCATGAATGCCTGCGCGTTGTCGGCGAGCGACGTGAAGCGCTCGGCCAGCGACAACAACAGCCGGTGCGTCTTGGCAGGGTCGGGCTCGGGCTCCTCGGCGACGACCAACAGCGCCGCGAGCTGCTCGGCGATGTCCTCCAGCGCCACCGACTGCAGCGCGCCGCGCCGGCCGATGGCCTGCTCGTAGAACGCGATCGCCTCCTCCGCCGCATGCCCGGCGGTGGTGAGCTGGTACAGGAACCGTTTGCGGTGGAAGTCCTCGGGCGAGGTGGCGCGGCTGGTGTCCGGATCGGCCCGCAGGTTGCCCCACCCGACCAGTTGCTCCAGCGCCTGGGCAAGCTGCTCGTCGCTGTCACGCGTCAGCTCCGCGGCCACGTCTTCGGGCCGCAGGTGAACGATGAACCTTTCCTTGGCGCGGGCGAACGTGCACATCACGTCGCGGTACAGCGCCGCGTTCGGCGTACCGAGATAGGTGAAGGGCTGGGCAGCCGACGTCACTTGCTCGGCGTGGCCGCCGGACGCGGCCTGGCGGCCGGGCTCGTGGCTGGGCGCATCCGGCATGCGCCCTACGATAATGGGTCGGTGCGACAGTTCCGGTGGCCCGAGCCGGAGAGCACTCAGTCGTCGGCGACGGTGATGATGACCTTGCCGGTGGCGCCGTCCTCGACGGCGCGGTGGGCGTCGGCCGTCCGGTCGAGGGCGAAGTCGTGCAGCGGCAGGCCGGCGTCGTCGCCGACGCGGTAGGCACCAGCGACGATCGCGGCGTTGATGTCGTCGCCGGCGGTGCGGAGCTGTCTTGAGGGGAGCGTGTAGAGCAGCACGAACTGCAACCGCGCGTTCAGGACCATGTGCTGGCGCACGTCGAGGTCGAACGGGTGGTCGCCGTTGTTGGCGTAAATCGCGACCACGCCACGCGGCTTCAGGACCGCGGCATTCGTCGCGGCGTTGGCGCCGGCCGCCACCTCGACGACGAGGTCGACGCCGTCGGGGACGATCGCGCGGACGGCGGCCGCGACGTTAGCCGACCCGCCGTACGTCACGACGTGGTGGGCGCCGGCGGACGTGGCCAGCGCGCCCTTCGCGTCAGAACTCACCGTCGCGATGACCGTCGCGCCGGACCAGCGGGCCAGCTGGATCGCGGCGTTCCCCACCGCACCCGCCCCACCCGCCACCAGCACCACGCGACCGTCCAGCGCGCCGGGACCCAGCCGCGTCGGCCCGTCCTCGGCGACCGTCAGCGCCCGGTGCGCCGTGATCGCCGGGATGCCGACCGCCGCGCCCAGCGCGAAGCCGGCGCCGTCGGGCAGCACGAACACCCGTTCCACCGGCACGACGGTGTACTCCTGCGCCGTCCCGCTGTCCGGACGCTGGTACGCCGCGAGCGTCACCCACACCCGGTCGCCCACAGCCAGCCCGCCGACGCCGTCGCCGACCGCGTCGATCACGCCGGAACCGTCTTGGTTCGGCACCATCTCGGTCCCGGAGGCGGCGCCCATGCCGCCGCTGCGCGACTTCCAGTCGGTCGGGTTCACCGCGGAGACGACGACCCGGATGCGCACCTCGCCGGGGCCGGGCTCGGGGACGGGGCGTTCGGTGAGCCTGAGGACGTCGGCGGAGCCGGACTCGTCGTGCACGATCGACTTCATCGGGGTGTCGCATCCCTTCAACGGACGGTGCCTTCGATACGGCAACCCGCCGCGCACCGGCCGCATTCCGTCGCACCAGCCAGGACGCAAGAAGCCCCCGGCGCGGAGTGAACCACTAAGTGGAGGACGCGCCGGGGCTTAGCAGGGATCAACGGTGTTAGAGCACCTCATCCGGCCACGACCAATGGTAGGGCGCAAGAAGCCCCGACGCGGAGCCATAGTCCACGCGCCGGGGCTCAGCCGGGATCATCGGTGTTACCAGCACCTCATCCGGCCAACCTCAAGGCTACCCGTTGACGGGACACTTGTCTTCCTGTCATTCTGGTCGGCTAACTACATCGGGAATCCGCCCGACGTAGTCCGGAGACGGGCTACCGGGCGGACTGTTACCAGCGGTTCACTCGGTGCCCCCGCGAGGGAAGGTATCTCGTGAGCCATAGGTACAGGCGAGGAACGATGCTGAGCAGGCTACGGAAGTTGCGTCAGCACACCGAGGTCATCGGCCAGATCCTGAGGGATCTGTGGCCGTTGGTCGTGGTGATCTCCTCGATTCTGGGTGTTGCCCTGCACCAGCTCGGCTGAGGTCGAGCCGCAGGGAGCGAACGGGGTCGGCTGAGGCCGGCCCCTTCGTGCGTCCGACGGCCACACGATTCCTCCGGCGCCTCCGTCCGGTCTGTCCGCACAGCGGCCGCAACACGGCGGCGCGAACGGAAGGAATCGGCATGTCTCTGGAATTCGGCATCTTCCTGCCGGTCGGTTTCGCCGGCGAACTGGGCGCGTTCGACGACCCGGCCGAGGCGGCCGAGCGAGTGATCGAGCTGGCCCGGACGGCGGAGGAGTGCGGCTTCGCGGCGGCCTGGCTGCCCGACCACCTGCAGACCATCCCGCCGTCACCGGCGCCGGTGTTCGAGTCGTGGTCGCTGCTGGCGGCGCTGGCCCGCGACACCGACCGGATCCGGATCGGCCCGCTGGTCAGCTCCAACAGCTACCGGAACCCGGCGCTGCAGGCCAAGATCGCGTCGACGGTCGATGTCCTGTCGAATGGCCGGCTGACGCTGGGGCTCGGCGCCGGCTGGTACGAGCCCGACTACGAGGTGTTCGGCTACGAGTTCGGCGACGCACCCGGCCGGCTCCGGGCGCTGCGCGACGGCGTGCGGGTCATCAAGGAGATCTGGGAGCATCCGACGACGTTTCCGCGTGGCGCGCAGCAGCCCACGATCCCGCTGCTGATCGCCGGCGGCGGCGAACGGGTGACGCTCAAGCTCGTCGCGGAGTACGCGGACGCCTGCAACGTGATGGTGTCGCCCGCGGAGGCGGCGCGGAAGTACGCCGTGCTGCGGGAGCACTGCGAGGCGGCCGGCCGCGACTACGCCGCCATCCGGCGCACCGCGACGACCGCCTGCCTCATCGCCGGGTCGGACGAGGAGGCGCAGGCGGCGCTGTCGCCGGGGATGGGCGCGTTCTACCCGGGCGACTTCGCGTCGTACCTGCTCTACGGGACGGCCGACACCGTGCGGCGGCGCATCGCGGCGTACGAGGAGGCGGGCGTCCAGCAGCTGATCGTCGGCTTCCACGAGGCCACCGACCCGGAGGCGATCCGGCGGTTCGCCAAGGAGTTCATCGACTGACGGGTACAGCGGCGGGCCGGCGCCCACCCCGGCGCCCACCCCGGGCGCCGGCCGGCCCGCCGTCCGGAACAGGGTCAGGGGAGCGACGCGGGGAGGCCGAAGCGGGCGAGCAGGTCCTGCCCGGCGAAGACGGTGACCCGCGAGATGCCCGCCGGGGTCACCGTCAGCACGGCCATCCCGAACGCCGACCCGCCGCGGTGGTACGCACCGAAGGCGGGCTGGCCATTGGCCACCGTCGGCAGCTTGTGCCAGTCGCCGGGCGCGCCGACGACCTCGCTCATCAGGTACTCCACGCAGGCGACCTTGCCGGCGAACCAGGTCGCCCCGGCCGGCGACTCGAGGACGGCGTCGGCCCGCAGCGCCTCCTCGAACAGGCGCGCGTCAGCCGTCGCGAACGCCGTCATGTACCGGTCCAGCAGCTCACGAGCCCGCGGATGCTCCGGTTCGAGGACGTCGTCCATCGACGGTGTCACCTCGCGCAGCCGCCCCCGGGCCCGCTGCAACAGCGACTTCACCGCACCGACGTCCAACGCCAGCGCCGTCGCGACCTCAGCGGCCGGCCACGCGAGCACGTCCCTCAAGATGAGGACGGCCCGCTGGCCCGGCGTGAGGTACTGCAGACCGACGATCAGCGCGAGCCGCACCCCGTCACGCACGACGGCGACGGCGGCGGGGTCGGCGGACTCCGGCGTGACCAGGGCGTCGGGCAGCGGCTGCAGCCAGCCGACCCCGGCGGCGGGGCTCTCCGGCCCGCCGGACGGCCCGGTCCCGAGTCCCACGGGGACGGCGCGCCGGTCGCTGCGCTGCAACGCGTTCAGGCAGGCGTTCGTCGCGATGCGGTACAGCCACGTCCGCAGCGACGACCGCTCCTCGAACCCGTCGTACGAGCGCCAGGCCCGCAGGTAGGTCTCCTGCACCAGGTCCTCGGCGTCGTCGACGGAGCCCATCATCCGGTAGCAGTGCGCGAGCAGCTCGCGCCGGAACCCCTCGGCCCGCCGCATGAACTCGTCCTCGCGCATGGTCCTCCCGTCTCCGCTCATCCTGGTACTGACCGGCGCCGGCCCGGAAAGGAATCGGCGAACCCCTGCGGAAGACGGGTCACGGCTCCGACGACGATGACGGCGACGGCTCGACCCCAGGCGGCATGGCCCGGCGGATGGCGGCGGAGAGGTCCGCGGCGTCGGTCGCGTTGGCGCGCACCACCTCCGACCGGTGCGCCGGCCGGACCCGCCGCGGGTCGAAGACGCACCAGCCGGAGCGCCAGCCCCAGGCCAGCCGGCCGCGCGCGTCGGCCTGCCGGTCGGGCCAGACGACCAGCAGGTAGCGCCACCGGTACTCGCCCCGCCGCCGCCCCCACGCGACCAGGCGCCCCTGCACCCGCCGGCTCGACCGGTCGCCCATGACGATAGGAACGGCGGTGTAGAGGCCGGACGGCTCGGTGTAGGCCCGGAGCTTGATCTCCAGCCGCCCCGGGTCGAGCTCGAGGAGGTCGAGCGGAGGATCTTCCAGCCAGCGAGCAGACGTCATGTTGCCAGTATCGAACATATGTTCGCATGATCGGTAGTTCGTCGCCCTCCGTGGCCGATCGGTCACGGAGGGTGCGCTCAGACGGCCGCGCCGAACCACCGCGGCAGCCGGCCGCGCAACTCGTCCCGATCGTCGCCGGCCCAGGCCACGTGCCCGTCCGGGCGCAGCAGCACCGCGGGCACGTCCAGGCCGGCAACAACGTCGACGACGTGGTCGACGCGATCGGCCCAGCCCGCCACCGAGAGCCGTCCGGTCTGGTCCAGCAGCAGCCCGCGCCCGCCGCGCATCAGCTCGTACAGGCGGCCCCGCGTCAGCGTCAGGTCCCGCAGCCGCCGGCCGACCAGCGCCGGTCCGGCGCCGAGGTCGTAGCGGACCCCGATCGCGGTGATCTTCTCGACCAGGTGCCGGGTCACCTCGTCGAAGTCCATCAGCTCGGCCAGCAACCGGCGCAGCGCCCGCGCTCCCGGCCGCGGCGACAGCAGTTCCGACTGCGCGGGTGTTGTCGAGCACGTCCGCGGCCACCGGGCGGCGCTCGGTCTCGTAGCTGTCCAGCAGCCCGTCCGGCGCCCAGCCCGCGACCTCGGCGGCCAGCTTCCAGCCCAGGTTGAACGCGTCCTGGACGCTGAGGTTGAGCCCCTGCCCGCCCAGCGGCGGGTGGACGTGCGCCGCGTCGCCGGCCAGCAGGACCCGGCCCACGCGGTAGCGCGAGGCCAGCCGCGTGGCGTCGCCGAAGCGGGACAGCCAGCGCGGCGAGTGAACGCCGAAGTCGGTGCCCGCGAACGCCCGCAGCCGCACCTTGACCTCGTCGAGCGTCGGCTCGGAGCGGTCCTCGGTCACGTCCGCGGCGGGCACGACGACACGGAACGTCCCCTCGCCGCTCGGCCCGACGCCGAACGTGCGGTGTTCCTTGCGCACCTCGGCGACGACGGCGGCCAGCTCGTCCGGCGGCACGCCGATGTCCATCTCGCCGGTCAGCCACTCGGTGCCGGCCGGCTCGCCGGGGAAGTCGACGCCGAGCAGCTTGCGCACGGTGCTGCGGCCGCCGTCACAGCCGACCAGCCAGCGCGAGCGCAGCCGCGTCCCGTCGGCCAGTTCGGCGGTGACACCGTCGTCGTCCTGGCCGAGCCCGGTCAGCGCGCTGCCGCGCCGGACCTGCGCGCCCAGCTCCTCGGCGTGCGCGGCCAGCAGGCGGTCGGTGACCGTCTGCCGGATGCCCAGGATGTACGCGTGCGCGGTGTCCAGCCGCTCGGGCAGCGGCCGGTCGATGCCGGCGAAGTGGCTGCCGAGCGGGTATTTCGTGCCCCCGCGAGAAACCGGTCCAGCAGGCCGCGCTGGTCCATCAGCTCGATGCTGCGCACGTGCAGGCCGAGCGAGCGGACCACCGGGGTCGGCTCCGCGTCCTTCTCCACCACGAGCACCTGGACGCCGCGCAGGCGCAGCTCGGCGGCCAGCATGTGGCCGGTCGGCCCGCCGCCGGCGACGATGACGTCGATCATGAGGCTCCGTCCCGCAGGAAAATGCCTGGTCAGCGGGTGATTCTGCGCCACTCCAGGTGTCTTGCCGCAAGGCCCCTGCCGCGCGGTACCGTGGAAGGGGAGATCAGGCCGTCCAGGGGCGCAGCTTCTCCGGGTTCCGCACCGCCCACACGCGGCTGATCTTGCCGCCGGCCACGTCGAAGGCCAGCACCGTCCCGGTGACCCCGTCCTGCTGCAGCACCAGGCCCGGCTGGCCGTTCACCGTCCGCTCCAGGAAGATCAGATCGGGCGCGGCCGCCGCGATCTCGACGAGGGCGCGGGCGATCGGCTCGCCGCCCTGGAGCGGGGCGAGCGCGGTGGCGAGGCCGCCGCCGTCGGCGACCGCCGTGGCGTGCGGGTCGAGCAGTCCGACGAGCGCCTGGATGTCCTTGGCCGCCCACGCCTGCTTGAACTCGCGGACGAGATCGGCGCGGCGGGCGGACGAGGTGGCCGGCGCCGACGGCGGCTGCGCGGCGCGGAGCCTGCGGCGGGCGGACGACGCCAGCTGGCGGCAGGCGGCGGGTGTGCGGCCGACGACGCGGGCGACCTCGGCGAACGGGTAGCCGAAGACGTCGTGCAGGACGAACGCGACCCGCTCGGCCGGCGTCATCGACTCGAGCACGACGAGGAACGCCATGCTGACCGACTCGTCCAGCGTGACGCGGTCGGCCGGGTCGGCGCTGCCGGTCGGCGGGGTGCTGATCCACTCGGTGCGGTCGGGCAGCGGCTCCGGGATCCACTCGCCGACGTACCGCTCCCGGCGGCTGCGCGCCGAGCGCAGCAGGTCGAGGCAGATGCGGCTCGCGACCGTGGTCAGCCACGCGCCGGGGGTCTCGATCGCCTCCCGCTGCTCCGGCGACATCGCATACCAGCGCGCGTACGTCTCCTGTACGACGTCCTCGGCGTCGGCCAGCGAGCCGAGCAGCCGGTACGCGACGTTGATCAGCTGCCGGCGCTCGCTCATGATCGCGGCCAGGCCCGGATCGGTCATGGTCCACACCTCCTCACTCTCCGACGAGACAGCGGCCCGACGTGTGCGGCCTGACGTTTCGGCGGGCCGCGTCGTCGTACCGCTGTCGAGGCATCGCCACCAGAGTGACAGCAGGAGGACACATGACGACGCAGGAGACGACGATGCGGCGACGGGCCGTGCTGGCGGTGGCGGGTGCGACGGTCGCGGGAGCCGTGCCGTGGGCCGTCGCGGAGATCGCCGGGGTGGACCTCGAGGTGACCTCTGCCGGCCTCACGATCGACGTCGGCGTGCTGCTCGTGGTGGGCACGGCGCTGGCGATGTCGCTGGCCGGGTGGTGGCTGCTGACCGTCCTGCAACGGCGCAGGAGCGACGCGCGGCGGGTGTGGACCATCGTCGCGGCGACCGTCCTGGTGCTCTCGCTGAGCGGCCCGCTGGTCGCCGAGGCGGACACCGACGCCAAGGTCTACCTGACGCTGATCCACCTGGCCGTCGGCCTGGTGCTGATCCCCGGTCTGCGGGCGGCCGCCGGTGCGGGCGTTGTCGGTGCCCGCCCGTAGGGTGGGACTCCCACCCGGACGGGAGGGGTCCGGGGCGCGGCGAAGCGAACAGCCGCCGAGCCGGACGCGACAGCTCCTCAGGGCCCTGCCATCGGATCGCTGGGCAGCCAGCCGTCCCAGTCGGGCAGGTTGGTGGACACCCAGTCGACGAAGTCGTCGCACCAGGTCGTGGTGTCGTCCGGTGCGGTCTGGGTGAGCCAGCTTCGGCAGGTGAGAAGCAGCCGCTGCGGCGTGGCCCAGGTCGTCCACGGACTCCGGCCGACGGTCGACAGCGAGTCGGTCAGCCAGTTCGCCAGCGACGCGCACCGGTCCTCGTCGCCGAGCTCCGAACGGTCCGGCGGCTCGGCCTCCGTCCACTGCTCGCAGGCCTGCTGGACCGCGGCGACCCGCTGTGCGGGATCGCTCACCGCCCAGTGCGTGCCGTGGTCGTGGGTCGACCACACGGCAGACGCCACCGCGGCCGAGGACACAGCGGTGACCAGCACCAGCGCGACCCCCGGCCACGCTGGTCCGGCCCGCGTGCCCCGCGCCACACACCCACTCTCGACCCGCCGGCGCCGTTCCAGCAGGGCCGAAAGGCCCACGTCATCGCGTTCGAGACAACGGCGAACCGGGCGCGGACGCCGGCCAGGACAGAGGCGGAGACGTGGACGGTGGGGGTTCGGGGCTCAGGTGGCGAAGGCGACCGGGTCGAGGCCGGCCAGCCGGTCCGGGTCGTACAGGACGTCGATCGCGGCGATCCGGCCGTCGGTGACGGTGAAGGCCATCACCGCGAACACCCGCTCGCCGATGACGACCACCGCGCCCGCCGCGCCGTTGACCAGCGCCGGCCGCGCGAACCGCGACAGTCGCCGCGCCATCGTCGCCTGGCCGGCGACCGTCCGGGCGCCGCGCAGCAGCACCGTCGGCCGGGTCCGCGACGCACCACCGTCGGCGCGCAGCACGACCTCGGGGGCGAGCACCGTCACCAGCGCGTCGAAGTCGCCGTCGCGGGCGGCCGCATAGAACGCGTCGACCGCGACCCGCTGCTTCGCGAGATCGGCGTCGGGCGCGGGCGCGGCCTCCTGGACCCGGCGCCGGCCCCGGCTGGCCAGCTGCCGGGCCGCGGCCGGGCTCCGCTCGACCAGCGGGGCGATGTCGTCGAACGGGACGGCGAACAGGTCGTGCAGCACGAACGCCAGCCGCTCGGCCGGGGTCAGCGTGTCCAGGACGACCTGCAGCGCCAGCCCGACGGAGTCGGCCAGCAGCGCCTCCTGCTCCGGATCGGGGCCGCTCAGCGGGCTGACGACCGGATCGGGCAGCCGCACCTCGGGGTCGTTCTCGTCCAGCGGCACCTCACCGCGGGTGGTCCGCGACCGCAGCAGGTTCAGGCACACCCGCCCGGCGACCGTCGTCAGCCAGGCGCCCAGGTTCTCGACGTCGGAGGTGTCGGTGCGCTGGTAGCGCAGCCACGTCTCCTGCACCGCGTCGTCGGCCTCGCTGAGCGACCCCAGCATCCGGTACGCCAGCGCGCGCAGCTGCGGCCGGTGACGCTCGAAATCGTCGTCACTCATCCCGTCACATCTCCCCGCCCCCGCGGGTCGGCGTGTTAGCGAACCACTTCGGCAGAGATCTGGAGCAGACAGTGACCACACCCCTTCTGGTGACCGGCGGCACCGGCACCCTCGGACGTCTCATCGTGCCACGGCTGGTCGAGGCCGGCCGGACCGTCCGGGTGCTCAGCCGCACACCGCACGAGCCGGCCGGCGGCGTCGAGTACGTGGCGGCCGACCTGCGCTCGGACGACGCCGACGACGCCGTCGCCGCGGCCGTCGACGGCGTCGGCGCGGTCCTGCACCTGGCCGGCGGGCCCAAGGGGGACGGCGAGGCGACGGCGCGGCTGGCCCGGGCGGCGGCGCGCGCCGGCGTGCGGCATCTGGTGCACATCTCGGCGATCGGCGCGGACCGCGTCCCGATCGCGTGGTTCCGGATGAAGCTGGCCGCCGAGGAGGCCGTGACCGGCGCGGGCGTGCCGTGGACCATCCTGCGCGCCGCCCAGTTCCACGACCTCGTCCTGAAGACCGCGACCGCGATGGCGAAGTCGCCGGTGATCCCGGTCCCCGGCGTCATCCGCTTCCAGCCCGTCGACGCCCGCGACGTGGCCGCGCGGCTGACCGAGCTGACTCTCGGCGAGCCGGCCGGGCTGGTCGCCGACCTCGCCGGGCCGCAGGTCACGCCGCTGCGCGACCTGGTGCGCTCGTACCTGACGGCGGCCGGCAAGCGGCGGGCGTTGCTGCCGGTGCCGCTGCCCGGCAAGGTCGGCCGCGCCTACCGCGACGGAGCCAACCTCACGCTCGACGCCGACCTCGGCACGCGGAGCTGGGAGGACTTCCTCGCCGAGCGGCTCGGCCAGCCGTCGCCGGCCGCCTGAGAGTCCCACGCGCCTGCCACACTGCGGACATGACGGACGTCCCGGACGCGCCTGCTCCTGCCGACCACCGCTGGCCGGCGTGGGCACTGCCGGCCGCGACCGCCGGTGGTGTGGTCCTGGTCCTCGCCGGCATGGGCCTGTCCGTGGCCCGCTACCGCGCGGAGCCGTTCGGGCTGGCGGTCGCGGTGCCGCTGCTGGTCGTCACGACACTGGCCGGCGCCGGAGTGGTCTCCAGGGCCATGCGGCACGGCCAGCGCCGGTACGCCGTCACCGAGATCGCCGTGATGCTAGGGGTCGCGCTGCTGTTCTACGCCGGCAGGACACCGGGCCATCTCGTGCTCGCCACGATGGTGGGCGGCGGCCTGCTCGCGACAGCGCGGACGATCCGCCGCGACCGCGACCGTCAGGCCACGAAGATGCAGAACGGGTGGCCGGAGAGGTCGGCGTAGACGCGCAGCGGCTCGTCCGGGTCGTCGGTGCGGTCGAAGATCATCCGGCCGCCCAGCTCCAGCACGCGGTCGTGCTGGACCAGCAGCTCCTCCATCGACGGCACCGTCATGTCCAGGTGCAGCTGCTGCGGGACGGCGTCGTCCGGCCAGGTCGACGGCGTCAGCTGGTCGACCTGCTGGAAGGCCAACCGGCGGCCGCCGTCCTCGTCGAGCAGGACGAGCCAGTCGTCGCCGGCGGGGTCGACGGTCTCGTGGCCGGGCCGGTACACGTAGCCGAGGAGCTGCCGGTAGAACTCCGCCAGCCCACGCGCGTCGGTGGTGTCCAGAACGGTCTGCAACACGCTGGGGTACGTCGTCATGCCGGCGACCGTACCCGCCGGGTCCGACGTTCACCTGCCGTCGGCGCGACTGTCACCGGCGGGCACTACCGTTCGCCCATGAGCAGGCTCACCGGTCTTCTGGCCGCCGGCGCCGTCGCCGCGGTCCTCATCCCGACGACGGCGGCTGCGGCCGCACCGGTCGCGTCGGCCGCGGACAACCCGTGGCTGGAGCGGCGCGTCCTCAACATCGCGCACCAGGGCGGCGAGCTCGAGGCGCCGTCCGACACCCTCTATGCGTTCAAGACGGCGCTCGACAAGGGCGCAGACGTGCTCGAGCTGGACGTCCACGCGACGGCCGACGGCGAGCTGGTCGTGCTGCACGACACCACCGTCGACCGCACGACGAACGGCACCGGGCGGGTCGACGGGCTGACGCTGGCGCAGATCCGCGCGCTCGACGCGTCGTACTGGTTCGTGCCCGGCTGCGGCACCTGCCACGACGGCGCGCCCGGCGACTACGTGTTCCGCGGCGTCGCGACGGGCGAACGGCCGGCCCCGGCGGGCTACACCGCCGAGGACTTCCGCATCCCGACGCTGCGCGAGGTGCTCGAGGCGTTCCCGGGCGTGCTGATCAACGTCGAGATCAAGCGGACCCGGCCCGAGACGTCGCCGTACGAGCGAACCATGGCCGACCTCCTGCGCGAGTTCGGCCGTGGCACCGACACCGTCGTCGCGTCGTTCTCCGACAGCGCGGTGACCCGGTTCAAGCTGTACAACCGCGACGTCAGCACGTCACCGGGCACCGCGCAGGCCACGGCGTTCTGGCTGAACACGCTCGGCCCGCTGACCGGCATCACGCTGCACGGGCACCACGCGCTGCAGGTGCCGCCGTCGCAGTCGGGCATCCCGGTGGTGACCGCCGACTTCGTGGCCGACGCGCACCGCCGCGGCCTCGCCGTCCACGTCTGGACCATCAACGACCGCGCCCAGATGGAGCGGCTCATCGACCTCGGCGTCGACGGCATCATGACCGACCGGCCGACCCTGCTGGAGCAGGTGCTGCAGGAGCGCGACATCTCGGGATAACTCGGGACATAACCGAATTCTCACCCAATCTTGACCGTCTCCTCCTGAATGGTCGACAGCGTCAAGGCCATGAGAACCCCCCTCAGAACGGCGGCTGCGGCCGCGATCCTGATTCTCATGGCGACAGTGTTCGTCCCGGGCTCCGCCCATGCGGCGCCCAACTGCGGCGCCGTCGTCACGACCAACACGACCGTCACGGCCAACCTCACCGACTGCCCCGGCGACGGACTGATCATCGGCGCGCACAACATCACCCTCAACCTCAACGGGCGGACGATCGACGGCGTCGGGCTCGGCGTCGGCATCCGCAACAACGGCTTCGACAACGTCACCATCCGCAACGGCACGATCACCGGGTTCGACTACGGCGTCGCGCTCAACCCGGGCACCCTCGGCAACCTGGTCACCGTCCTGACCGTCCGCGACAACGAGGTGGCCGGCGTCCAACTGTCCAACGCCGACACCAACAACCGCGTCATCAGCAACACTGTCGAGCACCTGTCGCAGCGCGGCATCGCCGTGATCAACGACTCCAACGGCAACGTCGTACGCAGCAACACGGTGCGCAACAACTCCGACGGCATCTACGTCGGCGGCTCGCAGAGCAACCTCGTCGAGCTGAACAACGTCAGCGGCACCAGCGACCAGAGCGTCCAGGTCGAGGGCGGGCGCAGCAACACGCTGCGGCAGAACACCATCTCGACCGGCGGCGACGGCGCCATCCGCCTGACCAGCACGACCCTGAATGTCGTCGACAACAACACCGTCACCGCCAGCGGTGACTCCGGCATCGAGCTGATGACCGCGCCGAGCAACCAGGTGATCAACAACCGGGTCTCCGGCAGTAGCGACTCCGGCATCATGCTCACGTCGTCGAACGGCAACACCGTCCGCTCGAACAACCTCAACGTCAGCGGGCCCAACGCCGCCGGCATCGAGGTGGTGTCGTCGAACTCGAACACCGTGCAGTCCAACGCCGCGAACTCGCAGCTCAGCCACGGCATCGAGCTGCAGAACTCGGCGTCGAACCGGCTGCTGAGCAACACCGCGAACAGCAACAACAGTTCCGGCATCTACGTGTCCGGGTCGGCCGGCGTCGCGGCGAACCTGCTGGAGGCCAACACCGCGAGCAGCAACGAGGGCGACGGCATCCACGTCGCCAACGCCGGCAACACGCTGCGCCGCAACATCGCCCGGCTCAATGGCGGCTGGGGCATCTACGCGGTCGCGGGCAACACCGACGGCGGCGGCAACCGGGCCAGCGGCAACGACGAAGCGGCCCAGTGCTCGGGGGTGGTGTGCACCGCCTGACCCGTCACCAGGATGTCGCTGGATGCGGCGGGCGGACCACCGGGCATAGTTCGGGGCCATGAGCGCTTGTACCTTGGCAGTCGCGACGAGGCGACTGGACGAGAGGACCCCGCGCCGATGAACTCGCAGGCCCGCCGCATCCAGAGCATCTACATCACGCTCATGCTCGGCAACACGCTGGCCGCCTCGTTCATCTGGGGCATCAACACGCTGTTCCTGCTCGACGCCGGGCTGAGCAACCTGGAGGCGTTCGCCGCCAACGCCTTCTTCACCGTCGGCATGGTGCTCTTCGAGGTCCCGACCGGGGTCGTCGCCGACACCGTCGGGCGGCGGGCGTCGTACCTGCTCGGCACGTTGACGCTGGCCGGGTCGACCGCGCTGTACTACCTGATGTGGCAGATCAGCGCGCCGTTCTGGGCGTGGGCCGTGGTGTCGGCGCTGCTGGGGCTGGGGTTCACGTTCTTCTCCGGCGCAGTCGAGGCGTGGCTGGTCGATGCGCTGCACTTCGCCGGGTACGACGGCACGCTCGAGGCGGTGTTCGGCCGCGGCCAGATGGTCTCCGGCGTCGCGATGCTCGGCGGCTCGGTCGCCGGCGGCGTGATCGCGCAGGCCACGACGCTGGGCGTGCCGATGCTGCTGCGGGCCGGCGTGCTGGTCGCGATGTTCGTCGTCGCGTACCTGCTGATGAAGGACCTCGGCTTCACGCCCGACCGGACCACCAGCCCCGGCAAGGTCGTGCGCGGCATCTGGACGTCGTCGATCGAGCACGGCCTGCGCAACCCGCCTGTGCGCTGGGTCATGCTGGCCGCGCCGTTCGCCTCCGGCGTCGGCTTCTACACGTTCTACGCGCTGCAGCCGTACCTGCTGGAGCTGTACGGCGATCCGGACGCCTACTCGATCGCCGGGCTCGCGGCGGCGGTCATGGCCGGTGCACAGGTCGTCGGCGGGTACGTCGCCCCGCACGTCCGCAAGCTGTTCCACAAGCGGACGACCGCACTGATCGGTGGGACGGTGATCAGCGCCGTCGTGCTCCTGCTGCTCGGCATCACCGACGCGTTCTGGGCGGCGATGGTGCTGCTGGTCGTCTGGTCGCTGATCGGGGCGGCGGAGATGCCGATCCGGCAGGCGTACCTCAACGACATGATCCCGTCGAAGCAGCGGGCGACGGTGTTGTCGTTCGACTCGCTGATGGGCAACGCGGGCGGTGTGGTCATCCAGCCGGCGCTGGGCCGGACCGCGGACGTGTACAGCTACGGCACGTCGCTGGCGATCGGCGGCGCGATCCAGCTGCTGGCCGCACCGTTCCTGATCGGCAGCCGCCGGCAGCACTCGCCGGCCGACACCGCCGTCACCGTGCCCGGTTCGCCGGTAGCGGACACCGTCGAGCCGCCGGACGAGGAATTGAAGCGTTGACTTATATAAGCGCGAGACGATAGGTTGCGGATGTGCATGCGTTCGACGTGCTCGGCGACCCGGTTCGCCGCCGGATCCTGGAGCTGCTCGCCGACGGCGAGCTGACCTCCGGCGCCGTCACGTCGGTCATCCAGCAGGAGTTCGGCATCTCGCAGCCGGCGGTGTCGCAGCACCTCAAGGTGCTGCGCGAGGCCGGGTTCGCCACCGTGCGGCCCGACGGCGCCCGCCGGCTGTACGCCGTCAGCACCGAGCCGCTGCGCGACGTCGACGCGTGGCTCGACCGCTTCCGGCGATTCTGGACCCCTCCTCTGGATGCACTGGCCACCGAGCTGGCCAGGGGCAAGCGCCAACGCCGGCTGCAGGAGCAGGCCGGGCCGGACCCGAACCAGGAGAACTCCCCATGATCGAGGTCGTCCAGCAGGTCAACGCCGTGCGCCGCACCGTCGGCTCGCGCACCATCGAGGCCGGCGAGGCCCGCACCGTCACCGTCAGCCAGACCTACCCGGCCGCGGTCGAGGACGTCTGGGACGCGGTGACCAACCAGGAGCGCATCCCGCGCTGGTTCTCGCCGGTCAGCGGCGAACTGAAGCTCGGCGGGCGGTACCAGGTCGAGGGCAACGCCGGCGGCACCGTCGAGCGCTGCGACCCGCCCGAGAGCTTCGCCGTGACCTGGGAGTTCAACGGCCAGACCAGCTGGGTCGAGGTCCGGCTTTCCTCTGACGGCGACGAGCGGACCCGGTTCGAGCTTGAGCACATCGCCCTGGTCGACAGCGCCGGACTCGAGTTCTGGGACCTCTACGGCCCCGGCGCCGTCGGCCTCGGCTGGGACCTCGCGTTCGTCGGACTCGCCCTCCACCTCGCCTCCGGTGGCGAGGCCGTCGACCCGACGGCGGTCGAGGCCTGGACCATGAGCGACGACGGCCGGCGGTTCGTCGCCCAGGCCAGCGAGCGCTGGCGCGACGCCAACATCGCCTCCGGGTTCGCCACCCCCGAGGCCGCCCAGGGCGCGGCGGACCGGACGACCGCCTTCTACACCGGCGAAGAGGCGCCGCAGCAGGGCTGATACCAGCCGGCTGGCGACCGCGCGGTCCCATGATCATCGGGGCAGCGGACCTTGTCGGACCCTCGAACTAGCGTTCGGCGCATGGTGATCGTGGACGACGCCGCCGAGGCGGTTCGGTGGCGCGGTGGGTACGGGCGGCTCTGGACGGCGGCGGTGCTGTCGCGGTTCGGCGACTCCGTCCGCAACGTCGCGCTGCCGCTGGTCGCCGTCGGGCTCACCAGCTCGCCGTTCGTGCTGTCGATGGTCTCCGCCGCCGGTTTCCTGCCGTGGCTGGTGTTCGGGCTGCTCGGCGGCGCGCTGGCCGACCGCGTCGACCGCCGCCGGGCGATGTGGATGGTCGACGTCGTGCGCGGCGCGCTGGTGGCGGCGTTCGCCATCGCCCTGGCGCTCGGCCACGCGCACATCGCGGTGCTCGCGATCCTCGCGTTCGCGCTGACCACGATGCAGACGCTGTTCGACAACGCGGCCACGGCCATTCTCCCGGGCATCGTCCCGCGCGGCGCGCTGCCGTCGGCCAACGCCCGGCTGATGACCGGGCAGGCACTGGCGGGCTCGTTCCTCGGCGCGCCGGCGGCCGGGCTGCTGGTGACGGCCGGTCTCGCGCTGCCGTTCGCGGTGGACGCGGCGACGTATCTGGTGGCGGCGGCGCTGATCGCGTCGCTGCCACGGTCGGCGCCGCTGCCGCCGCGACCGCCCGGTTCCACCCTGCGGGCCGAGATCGGCACCGGACTGCGCCGGCTCTGGGCCGATCGGCTGCTGCGCGGCATCTGCCTGGCCAACCTGCTCGGCAACCTGGTCATCGGCGGGCTCCAGGCGATCATGGTGCTGATCATCACCCGCTGGGCCGGCGCCTCCGACATCGTGTTCGGCCTGGTCCTGGCGACGTACGGCGCCGGCGGCGTCCTCGGCGGGCTGGTCGCGACGCGCATCGGACGCTGGGCCGGAGCCGCCCGGGCCATGGTCCTGGCGCTCGTGGCGCAGGTCGGCTGCCTGCTCGTCATCGGCTCGGTGCCGCACCCGGCGGCCACGGCGGCCGCGCTGGCGGTCTTCGGGGTCGCCGGCATGGTCGTCAACGTCCACATGGTCTCGCTGACCCAGCAGCGCATCCCGGTCGAGCTGCTCGGCCGGGTCAGCTCCGCCTCGCGGACCGTCGGCATCGTCGGCGCTCCGGCCGGTGCGCTGCTGTTCGGCGCGCTGGCCGAGGTCACCGAGGTCAACGTGCCCGCGCTCGTGGGTGCGGCGGTCATGGCGGCCTCGGCCCTGGTCGTCCTCCGCGCCGACCGTGCCATGGCCGGCGGGTGAACCGCGGGGTGTGAAGCTGCGCACGTCGGCTGGATTCCTGATCCGCGATGCCGGTAAGCTCCTCGCAGCGAAGGGGAGTAGCCCCCAATGTCGCGGTCGACACACTGACGCTCCGGCGTCCGGCCGCGCGGCCTCGTCCTCGAGGCGGGCGAGACCTTCGACCCATGGCAGTAACTGCCGGGTCGGAGTCTCGCACCTTCCGGCCAGGCGTGACCGGAAGGGATCCGATGGCCGACCTGTGGGCCGCGTTCCTCGTGAGCTTCGGCGTCATCTTCGTGGCGGAGCTCGGCGACAAGTCCCAGCTGATGGCGCTGACGTTCGCCACCCGCTTCAAGGCGTGGCACGTCATCGCCGGCATCACGATCGCCACCACCGTCGTGCACCTGGCGTCGGTCGC
Organism: Jiangella alkaliphila; assembly: GCF_900105925.1. Classification (NCBI taxonomy): domain Bacteria; kingdom Bacillati; phylum Actinomycetota; class Actinomycetes; order Jiangellales; family Jiangellaceae; genus Jiangella; species Jiangella alkaliphila. Next base: position 2,194,467 of record NZ_LT629791.1, read on the forward strand.
GATCGGCTTCGGCCTGGGCGAGGCGCTCCCGACCGGCTGGATCAACCTCGTCGCGGCGGTCGCGTTCTTCGGCTTCGCGGCCTGGACGTGGCGCGGCGACACGCTGACCGACGACGAGAAGAGCAAGGCCGAACGCGCGACGCGGGCGGCCATCATCGCCGTCGGCACCGCGTTCTTCCTGGCCGAGCTGGGCGACAAGACCATGCTCGCCACCATCACGCTGGCCGCCGACCACGACTGGGCCGGCGTCTGGATCGGGTCGACGGTCGGCATGGTCGCCGCCGACGCCCTGGCCATCGTCGTCGGGCGCTATCTGGGGCAACGGCTGCCGGCGCGGCTGATCCAGATCGGTGCCGCCACGCTGTTCGTCCTGTTCGGCGTCTGGCTGCTGATCGAGGGGATCGCCGAGCTCACCTAGATCCAGCTGCTGAACCACATCCGGGAGCGCCAGTCGTCGTACGAGATCAGCTGGTCGACGTGGATCGGGTAGAACCAGGCGGCCACCGCGACCACCACCAGGATGTAGCCGCCGGCGATCGCCACCCCGACGGCGCGCCGTCGCGGTGAGGCGTCCGGCGGCCCGATGATCAGTCCCAGCGCGAACGTCACGGCCAGCACCAGGAACGGCACGATGGCGACCGCGTAGAAGTAGAAGATGGTGCGGTCGGTGAACAGCAGCCACGGCACCCAGGTCGCGATGACGCCGGCCAGGATGGCGCCGGCCCGCCAGTCGCGGCGGAAGAACCACCACCACAGGCACACCAGCAGCGCCGCGCAGGCGCCCCACCACAGCGGCGGCGTGCCCAGCGCGAGCACCGCCTGACTGCACCGTTCGACCTGGCAGCCGCCCTCGCCGAGGTCGTAGCCCTCGTAGTCGAACGACACCGGCCGGCCGAGGTAGAGCCACTCCCAGGCGTTGGACTGGTAGTCGTGCGGGGTGTCCAGGTCGCGGTGGAACACCCACATGTCCCAGTGGTAGTGCCAGAGGCTGCGCACCCAGCCCGGGAACAGCTGGCCGAGCGCGGACGGGGAGTTCTCCGCTGCCCACTGCCGGCCCCACCCGTTCTCGGAGAAGATCCAGCCCCACCACGACGCCACGTACACGACGAACGTCGTGCCGACCATCGTCACGAACGCCACCGGGCCGTCGCGCAGCAGCGAGTTCAGCACCGGGCTGCGCAGGCCGGCCGCACGCCGGGTGCCCATCTCCCAGATCACCGTCATCAGCCCGAACACGGCGACGGCATACAGGCCGCTCCACTTGGTGCCGCAGGCCAGCCCCAGCATGAGGCCGGCCGCCAGCCGCCACGGCCGCCACCAGAACAGCGGGCCGTCGCCGGCGTCGGTCAGCCCGCGGGCCATCCGGGCCTCGACCCAGTCCGCATATCTGGCCCGTGACCAGTCGCGATCGACCAGCAGACAGCCGAACGCCGCGACGACGAACATCGCCAGGATGCCGTCGAGCACCGCCGTCCGGCTCATCACGATCGACAGGCCGTCGACGGCGAGCAGCAGGCCGGCCACGCACCCGAGCAGCGTCGACCGGAACAGCCGCCGGCCGATGCGGGCGACCATGACCACCATCGCCACGCCGCACAGCGCGACCGCGATGCGCCAGCCGAACGGGTCCATGCCGAACACGCGGATGCCCTGGCCGATGAGGAACTTGCCGACCGGCGGATGCACGACGAACGACGGCTCGCCGAGGAAGACGTCGAGATCGCCGTCGAGAATCCGCTCGTTGGCGTCCTCGGTGAACTTGCGCGAGTAGCCGAACAGCAGCTGCGAGTAGGCGTCCTTGGCGTAGTACGTCTCGTCAAAGATGATCTTGTTCGGCCGGCCGAGGTCGATCAGCCGCAGCACCGCCGCGACCACTCCGACCAGCAGCGGGCCGATCCAGCCCCAGACGCGGTCGGTCGGCAGCTGCCGGACGAGGCGGGACCGGATCTCGGTCGCGGACCTCGCCGTCGCGGATGCCTCGGGGGCGTCAACCGTCTGGGTCACCGGGTCATCCTACGAGTGCTCGCTGTGAAGTCCGCCGCACCGTTGCGCGAGGATGGGCGGGTGGCGAACTCGACGGCGGACGGTGTCCTGGTGCTGGCCGGCACCCCGATCGGCGACGTCGGCGACGCTCCGCCCCGGCTGGCGGCGGAGCTGGCGGCCGCCGATGTGGTGGCCGCCGAGGACACCCGGCGGCTGCTCAGGCTGACGTCGTCGCTGGGTGTGACGATCCCCGGGCGGCTGGTGTCGTACTTCGAGGGCAACGAGTCCGCGCGGACGCCGGAGCTGCTGACGGCGCTGACGGACGGCGCGCGCGTGGTGCTGGTCACCGACGCCGGCATGCCGTCGGTGTCCGACCCCGGGTACCGGCTGGTGGCGGCCGCGGTCGAGGCGGGCGTGCGGGTGACGTCGGTGCCCGGGCCGTCGGCGGTGTTGACGGCGCTGGCGGTCAGCGGGCTGCCGGTCGACCGGTTCTGCTTCGAGGGCTTCCCGCCGCGGCGGCCGGGGGAGCGGTCGCGGACCTTCGCGGCGCTGGCGGACGAGCCGCGGACGATGGTCTTCTTCGAGTCGCGGCACCGGCTGGCCGACACGCTGACGTCGATGGCGGCGGCGTTCGGGGCGGACCGCGCGGCGGCCGTGTGCCGCGAGCTGACCAAGACGCACGAGGAGGTCCGGCGCGGGCCGCTGGGCGACCTCGCCTCGTGGGCGGAGAGCGACGGGCCGCTCGGCGAGATCACGCTGGTGGTGCAGGGCGCACCGCCCCGTTCGGCGACCGCGACACCCGCCGACGCGGTGGAGCTGGTGTTCGAGCGCGAGGCGGCCGGCGTGCGCCGCAAGGACGCGATCGCCGACGTCGCTCGTGACCTGGGGCTGCCCAAGCGCGAGGTCTACGCCGCGGTGGTGGCGGCCAAGGACGCCGCCGAGTAGCGCGCCCGGCACCGCGGCGGCGGTCAGGCCTGGCCGGTCTCGAGCCTGCTGATCTTCCCGTCGACGACGGTGAAGGACCAGGTGGTGCGCATCTGGCCCCAGGTGTCGTTGCGGAACCCCGCGACCAGCGACCGCCCGTCCGCCGACTGGGACTCGACGTCCATGTGGCCGTTGACGGTGAAGATCTCGCGGTCGATCCAGTCCTCGAGGTCGCGCTGCGAGCCGTCGTCGGTCAGGACGGCGTCCGGCGTGAGCACCGCGAGGAAGGCGGCGCGGTCGCCGTCGTCGATGGCGGTGACGAGGGAACGGACGGTGGGATCGGTGAGCTCCGCGGCGGGGATCATCCCGGCTCCTTCGGTTCGAACGTGGGCCGTCACGAGCCAACCTATGCGCGAAGGGGAGGACCCGGAGCAGGTATGCCGACTCCGCGTGTTGACATCAGCGCCAACAGTTGGCGCTCAGGTCAACCCTCGGAATCGCGACCGGACCGCCAGGGTCGGCCGTCAGGGCAGGAGCGCGTGCGACAACGCCGTCAGCCAGGGCACCGCGACCGCGATGGTCGGCACCGCCACCAGCGCCGCGGCGAGCGTGTAGGCCAGTCCCGCGATCAGCCACGCCGGGACGCCGCCCGCGGCCGCACCCGGGGCGGCGGCCAGACGGCGGATGCGGACCGCGGGCGTGACCGATCCGGACCCCAGCGCGCCGGCCGGGACGGGCGCGTCGGCCATCCGGGCCAGCGCCCGGGCCAGCGGCACCGCGCCGCTGTGCCGCCGCGCGGCGTCGTCGGCGAGCATCTCGACGAGGCCTGCCGCCGACTCCAGCGCGACCGAGCTGCGCGCCAGCCGCGGGAACGCGTCGTGGAGCACGCCGAAGCCCTCCAGCACGAGGTCGTGGCGGGCCCGGGCGTGCGCCCGCTCGTGCGCCAGTACGGCGGCGGTCTCGTCCGAGCCCAGTGCATCCAGCGCCGGCGCCGACACGACCACCCGCGACCGGACGCCCGGGATGCAGTACGCCACCGGCCGCTCGACGTCGACGACCAGCGCGCCCGGCGCCCGGCGGTCGGACCGTCCGACGAGGTCGACGACGTGGCGGTGCCGGCGCCGGCGGGCCCGCAGCGCCATGCCGAGCGTGTGCGCCGACCACAGCAGCCGCGCCGTCACCACCAGCGTGAGGACCAGCGAGACGGCGTGCAGCACCACCAGCCACCCCGACGGCGACGGGTGCGTCATGACCAGGGTCCCCGCTGACGCACCGGCGCCGAGCGCGGACAGCACGGCGGCCAGCGCGACCGCCTGCCAGAGCACCAGCGCCGCCCGCGGCACCCGCGCCGGCCACGAGGCCCGGGCCAGCAGCGCCGGCACCGGGCCGGTGAGCAGCAGCGCGAGGACGAGCAGGACCACGGGGGTCGTCTCGGTCACGACGCGTCCGCCGACCGCTCGACCGCCTCCAACGCTTCACGCAGCGCCCGCGCGTCGTCGGTGGAGGCGGACCCGACGAAGCGCAGCAGCGCCGCCGTCCGGTCCGAGCCGTCGACGGTGTCGAGCGCCTCGTGCATGAGCTCGGCGGTCAGCTCGTCGCGGGAGACGGCGGCGTGGTAGCGGTAGGCGCGGCCGTCGCGCAGCTGCTCGGCCGACCCCTTGCGGGCCAGCCGGTCGAGCACCGTCATGACCGTCGTGTAGGCGATGTCGCGCGACCCGGCCAGCGCCTCGTGCACCTGACGCACGGTGGCCGGCGCGCCGAGCGCCCACAGCTGCTCCATGACGGCGCGTTCGAGCTCACCGAGTCGGGCGCGTCCTGGCACGTTCCCCAGTCTACCGACCGCTCGTAGTACTACAGTATGTCGTAGCATCTACGACGGAATGTAGTACGCACGGGAGGGTGCTCGACGATGGACGTGCTGGACCTCGCCCGCTGGCAGTTCGGCATCACGACGGTGGTGCACTTCTTCTTCGTCCCGTTCACCATCTCGATGGCGTTCCTCGTCGCGATCATGCAGTCGGTCTGGATGCGCACGAAGAGCGAGCGGTGGCTGCGGCTGACCAAGTTCTTCGGGAAGCTGCTGCTCATCAACCTCGCCGTCGGCGTGGTGACGGGCCTGGTGCAGGAGTTCCAGTTCGGCATGAACTGGAGCGACTTCAGCCGGTTCGTCGGCGACGTGTTCGGCGCGCCGCTGGCGATGGAGGCGCTGCTCGCGTTCTACCTGGAGTCGGTCTTCGTCGGCGTCTGGATCTTCGGCTGGGGCCGCATCCCGCCGAAGATCCACCTGGCGACGATCTGGATCACGGCCTGCGGGACGCTGCTGTCGGCGTACTTCATCCTGGCCGCGAACTCGTTCATGCAGAACCCGGTCGGCTACGAGATCAACGAGGAGGCCGGACGAGCCGAGCTCACCGACATCTGGGCGGTGCTGACGAACAAGGTGCTGCTCATCACGTTCCCGCACACGATCTTCGCGGCGTTCATGGTCGGCGGCGGCGTGGTCGCGGCGGTCGCGATGTGGCACCTTGTCCGCGGGGCCCGCAACCCGGACGACGCGGCGCCCGGCAAACCGTCCGACCAGGGCGCCTTCCGCACCGCGCTGCGCATCGGCGCCGTCACCGTCCTCGTCGGCGGCATCGGCGTCGCGGTCACCGGCGACACCCAGGGCAAGATCATGACCGAGGTGCAGCCGATGAAGATGGCCGCCGCCGAGGCGCTCTACGAGACCCGGCAACCGGCGCCGTTCTCGCTGTTCACCGTCGGCACGCTCGACGGCAGCGAGGCGCTGTACTCGATCGAGGTGCCACGCCTGTTGTCGTGGCTCGCGACCGGCTCGTTCGACGGCGAGGTCGAGGGCATCAACGACCTCCAGGCGCAGTACGAGGAGGAGTTCGGCCCGGGTGACTACAGCCCGAACATCCCGGTCACGTACTGGACGTTCCGGATGATGATCACGATGGGCGGGCTGGCCGGGCTGATCGCGCTCTGGCAGCTGTGGGCGACCAGACGCGGACGAGCCCCGACCTCGCCCTGGGCACTGCGCGCGGCCGCCGTCCTGCCGGTGTTGCCGCTGGCCGGCAACGCGTTCGGCTGGATCTTCACCGAGATGGGCCGGCAGCCGTGGCTGGTGTTCGGCCTGATGCCGACGGCGTCCGGGGTCAGCCCCAGCACCACGGCCACGACCGTATTCATCTCACTGGCCGCGTTCACCATCCTGTACGCCGGCCTGACCTGGCTCTGGGTGCACCTGCTGGTCAAGCACGCGCGGCCCGGCCTGCCCGACGTCTCGCCACCGGCGGAGGACGAGAAGGACGACGACACCGACGACGCCGACAAGCCGCTGAGCTTCGCGTATTGAGAGGAGTGGCGATCATGGAGTTGAACACGCTGTGGTTCCTGCTCATCGCGGTCCTGTGGATCGGCTACCTCGCGCTCGAGGGCTTCGACTTCGGCGTCGGCATGCTGACCCGCCGGTTCGCCCGCGACGACATCGAGCGCCGCGTCCTCATCAACACGATCGGCCCGGTCTGGGACGGCAACGAGGTCTGGGTCATCACGGCGGTCGGCGCGACGTTCGCCGCGTTCCCGGAGTGGTACGCGACGGCATGGTCGGCGTACTACCTGCCGCTGGTGCTGATCCTGCTGACGCTGATCGGCCGCGGCCTGGCCTTCGAGTACCGCGCCAAGGGCGACACCGAGAGCTGGCGGCGGCGCTGGGATCTGGTGATCTTCGCCGGGTCTGTGGTGCCGGCGTTCCTGTGGGGCGTCCTGCTGGCCGCGTTCGTGCAGGGCCTGCCGCTGGATGAGAGCCACGACTTCGTCGGCGACCTCGGCGACGTCGCCACGCCGTACACGCTGCTCGGCGGCCTCGTGACGCTGGGGCTGGCGCTGCTGCACGGCGCGCACTACCTCGCGCTGAAGACCGTCGGCGACCTCCGCGACCGCGCGCGGCGGCTGGCCGGACGGCTCGCGGTCCCGGTCGCCGTCGTGCTGGCCGGGTTCCTGGCATGGACGGTGTTGCGCGACGACACCCGCTCGTGGCTCGCGGCGGCCGCGGCGCTGGTCGCGGTGGCCGCGATCGCGGCCGGTGCGACGGCGACGGCGCGCGGCCGCGAGGGCTGGGCGTTCGTCGCGACGTTCGCCACCGTGGCGGCCACGGGCGCGACGCTGTTCGCCGCGCTCTACCCGGACGTGCTGCCGTCGACCCTCGACGCCGCCGACGGGCTGACCACCGCCAACGCGTCGTCGTCGGACTACACCCTCACGGTGATGACGTGGGTGGCCGTGCCGTTCGTGCCGGCCGTGCTCGCGTACCAGAGCTGGGTCTACTGGATGTTCCGCAAACGGATCGGCGTGCAGCACATCCCGGGCTAACCTGCCAGACGATGCAGTTGCTGCTCGTGGTGGTGGGCGCGATCGCGGTCACCGCGGTCGCCAACCGGCGCGGGTTGCAGCCGTCGATCGTGGTCGTGGTGCTGGCCTCGGCGGTGTCGTTCGTGCCCGGACTGCCGCGGTTCGAGCTGGAGCCGGAGCTGATCCTCAGCGTCGTGCTGCCGCCACTGTTGTACTCCGCGGCGCTGGACTTCTCCGTCTACAGCCTGGCCCGCAACCTGCGCCCGATCCTGTCCCTCGGCGTCGGCATGGTGGTCGTGTCGACGCTGGTGACCGCCGTGGTGGCGAACTGGATCGTGCCCCAGTTCGGTCTCGTGGCGGCGCTGGTGCTGGGCGCGGTCGTGGCGCCGCCAGACGCCGTCAGCGCGGTCGCGATCGGGCGGAAACTGGGGCTGCCGAAACGGCTGATGACGATCCTGACCGGCGAGAGCCTGGTCAACGACGCCACCGCGCTGACCATCTTCACGCTGGCGGTGGCCGCGGCGACCGGCAGCCACCCGTTCATCGACAACGCCGTCCTGCTGTTCCTATACGCGTCGGTGGTCGGCTGCGGCGTCGGCCTGATACTGGCCGCCGGGGTGCACTGGACCCGGCAGCGGCTGGGGGAGAGCGGCCTGGAGACGGCGCTCGGGCTGGTCGTGCCGTTCGCGGCGTACCTGTTCGCCGAGGAGCTGCACGGGTCGGGCGTCCTTGCCGTCGTCGCCGCCGGGTTCTGGCTCGGCCACCACGACGCCAACGCCGGCTTCGAGACGCGGCTGCAGGGCCGGCAGGTCTGGCGCAGCCTGGACACGCTCCTCGAGGCGTTCGTCTTCGCCTACATGGGCCTGCAGTGCAGTTTCGTCTTCGCCGACCTGCCGCTGCACGGCGGCCAGTGGGCCCAGTTCGCGCTGTCCGCCGTCGTCGTGCTGTTGACGGTGTTGCTGATCCGGCCGTTCTGGGTGTTCCTCACCTACGGCCAGCGGGTGCTGCGGCGTCGGTACCTGCCGTTCCTGCGGCGACGGCGACGGCGCCAGGGCCTCCTGGGCGACCACCGGCCGCTGCCGCGGAACCAGCTGCTGATCCTCTCGTGGTCGGGCATGCGCGGCGTGGTCACGCTGGCCGCGGCCGCCGGTGTGCCGGCCGTGACGGCGTCGGGCGAGCCGTTCCCCGGCCGCACGGCCATCCAGGCGCTCGCGTTCGTCGTCGCCGTCGGCAGCCTGCTCATCCAGGCGCCGACGCTGCCGTTCCTGGTCCGCCGCCTGAACATCAGCGCCGACGCCGAGGAGGAGGCGGAGGCCGAGGAGGTGCGCCGGGCCCGGCGGATCGCCCGGTCGGCGGCCGAGCAGGCGCTGCGCGACATGATCGACCACCCGCCGCCGGGCGCGGACCCGGCCGTGCTCGCCACCATGCGCGACCGCTTCGCCGAGGCGATGCGGGCCCGGCAGTCCGCCGACGACCTGGACGCCGAGGTCGAGGAGGCCGAACACGCCCCTGTCGTGCGCGAGACCATGCTGGCCGTCCGCCGCGAGCTGCTCGCCGCCCAGCGTCGCGCGCTCACGGACGCGCGCGACGCCGGCGAGCTGGACGACGAGGTGATGCGCCGCGAGCTGGAGCGGCTGGACTACGAGGAGGCGGCCGCCGCGGCGGACTGACGGTCACAGATAGAAGGGATATGCCGGGTACGCGTAGCCGGCCGCCCAGAACGGCGGGTAGCCGTAGTAGCCGTACAGCTCCTCGTAGTAGTCCGCGGCCGACACCAGGTCGGGGTCGTAGGCCGGCGCGCCGGCCACGTGGCCGCGGTCCTGGCCGATGTGCACCTTCTCGTCGATCTTCACGACCGCGTCGACGGGGATCAGCTGCTTCTTCTCGCCCAGGCCGAGGAAGCCGCCGGAGCCGACCTGGAGGAACCGCACCTTCAACCCCTGGGGGTCGATGACGAGGTCGTCGACGGTGCCGACCTCGTCGTCGTTGCGGTCCACGACCTCCTTGCCACGGACATCGTCCTCGGTCTTCACAGTCAGGTCGGAGTCGGCCAGATGTACCAGCGTGCGCGGAGTGTCAGTAGTCATGGTGAACTCCCCTCTCTCCTCGTCCTGTACCCCACCCGCCTCAGGACGCACATCGGGGCTGTCGCCGTGGGATCGTGGAGGCACGGCGGCCGTGGGAGGGTGCCATGCGGGGCGACAGGGTCGAGATCGTCATCGACGCCGGCGACACCACGCGCAGCTACGAGGTGGTGGCCACGAAGGCCGGCCGCCGGGTCGACGTCACGATCGGCCGCGGTGTGGTCGTGGTGGCGGAGGTGACGCGGTCCGGGACGCCGGTGCGCATGGCCCGGTTCATGTCCAGTCGGGTGCTCGCGCTGGTGGAGCACCCGGTCGCCGAGGCGGCGCTGGCCCAGGAGCCGTCGCCGCCCGAGCCGTCGTGACGCCGTTTATGGTGGTGTCATGTCGTCCTCGCAGGTGCTCGAGGTCGCCGGGCATGAGGTGACCATCACCCATCCTGACAAGGTGGTCTTCCCCGACGACGGCCACACCAAGCTGGACCTCGTCCGCTACTACCTGGCCGTGGCCGAGGGTGCCCTGCGCGGCGTCGAGGGCCGGCCGATGATCCTCAAGCGGTTCGTCAAGGGCATCGACCAGGAGGCGTTCTTCCAGAAGCGCGCTCCCGACAAGCGGCCCGACTGGATCGAGGTCGCCACGCTGCGCTACCGCTCCGGCACGTCCGCCGACGAGGTCGTCGTGCGCGACGCCGCGGCGCTGGCCTGGGTGGTCAACCTCGGCTGCATCGACCTCAACCCGCACCCCGTCCGCGCCGAGGACCTCGACCGTCCCGACGAGCTGCGCATCGACCTCGACCCCAACCCGGGCATCGAGTGGCCGCAGATCCTCGACGTCGCGCAGGTGGCGCGCGAGGTGCTCGAGGACCACGGCCTCGCCGCCTGGCCGAAGACGTCGGGCTCGCGCGGCTTCCACATCTACACCCGCATCGACCCGCACTGGTCGTACCGCCAGGTCCGGCTGGCGGCCGAGACCGTCGCCCGCGAGGTCGAGAACCGCGCGCCGGACATCGCGACCGCCAAGTGGTGGAAGGAAGAGCGCGAAGGCGTCTTCGTCGACTTCAACCAGAACGCCAAGGACCGCACCGTCGCCTCCGCCTACTCCGTCCGCGCCAAGGCCGACGCCCGGGTGTCGATGCCGCTGACGTGGGACGAGGTCCCGCACTGCCGGGCCGAGGACTACACGCTGGCCACCGCGCCGCGGCGGTTCGCCGACATCGGCGACCCGTGGGCGGGCATCGAGACCTCGGCCGGCTCGCTGGAGCCGCTGCTCGAGCTGGCCGAGCGGCTCGGCCCGGCGGAGAAGCCGCCGAAGGGCACCGGGCGGCGCACCCAGACGATGCCGCTGATCGAGATCGCCCGCGCCAAGACCAAGGACGAGGCGCTGGCCGGGCTGGAGCGCTGGAAGCAGCGGCACACCGACGTCGTGCCGCATCTCGAGCCGGCCGACATCCTGGTCGACGGCATGCGCGGGCGCAGCTCGCTCTGGTACCGCATCCGGCTCAACCTGCAGCACGTGCCCGAGGACCGCCGACCCGAGCAGGAGCCGCTCGAGGTCGACTACGACCCGTGGGCGGGCACCCCGTGGTCGAACGCCGGCGAGGCGGTCCGGGAGGCGCGGGAGGCCGCTCGCGACTCCGCGTCCGACTGACCCCGCGGTCTCAGCTGGTCAGGTAGGCGTGCAGCCGGCCGGCGCCGTCCAGCATGGCCAGCGCCCGCGCGGTCTGCTGCTCCCGCCGCTGGGCGAGGACGGCGCGCAGCGCCTCGGTGCTGGCCGTGCGGCGCAGTTCGCCGAGCACCAGGCGCACCTGCGGCAGCCCGTACCGGCTCTGCCGCAGCAGGTTGACCAGTTGCGCGTCGCGGACGTCGTCGGGGCCATAGCTGCGGTACGACGTGCCCGGCTCGCGCGCGGGCGTGAGCAGGCCGTACGCCTCCCACGTGCGCAGCGCCGACGGCCGCACGCCGATCCGCCGGGCGACGTCGCCGACGCGAAGGCCGGGCTCGCCCCGCGTCGAGGGCGCAGGCTGCGTGGGACCGGCCGCGAGGGTCTCGACGGCGGCGGCGGTCTCGCGCAGCTGCCGGCGCTGGTCGTGCAGCTCCGCGTGGACGGCGTCGACCTGCGCGAGCGCAGCGGCGACGTCGCCGTCGTGCACCGTCAGCATGATCGAGCGCGCCGCGACGACGCCGTAGCCCGCCAGCAGCGCCCGGTAGGTGAGCAGCGCCTGGCGGTGCCGCTCGGAGAACTGCCGGTAGCCCGACTCCGACCGCGGCACCGGCGGCAGCACGCCGGCCTCCTCGTAGTTGCGGACCTGCTGCGCCGAGACGCCCACCGTCCGCGCGAGATCGACCGGCCGCAGCGCCATCCGTTCGCCTCCCCTTGAACGCCGTACTTGAAGCTTATCCGGACGCTCGCTGCGCCGTTCGCGGCAAACCTTCAAGAAGCAGTTGAATGAGAGAATTGAAGGATGGATTTCGGTGAGATCAGGGTCAACAATGCCCGGCTGCACAACCTGAAGAACGTCACCGTCGGCATCCCGCGCCACCGGCTGGTCGTGCTGACCGGCCGGTCCGGCTCCGGCAAGTCCACTCTGGCCTTCGACCTGCTGCACCGCGAGGGCCAGCGTCAGTACATGGAGTCGCTGGGGCTGGTCACCGCGTGGGTGAGCAAGGCGCCGGTCGACTCCATCACCGGCCTGTCGCCGTCCATCAGCATCGACCAGCACCTGACCAACCGCAGCCCGCGGTCCACCGTCGGCACCGCCACCGAGGTGTTCACCTACCTGCGGCTGCTGTGGGCCCGCGTCGGCCACCGTCCCTGCCCGTCCTGCGGCTCGCTGCTGCCGCCCAGCTACCAGGCCGGCGACGACGACCCGTGGGACGACGAGTCCGGCGAGCCGCGCGACGCCGAGACGGTCGGCTGCGCGCACTGCGGCGCCGAGGTCCCCGACCTCGTCATGGGCGACTTCTCCTTCAACAAGCCGTCCGGCGCCTGCCCGACGTGCACCGGCCTGGGTGTGGTCATGCGGCCCGACACCGCCCGGCTGATCGACGACGGCGTCAGCGTCGCCGAGGGCGCGGTGCTGGGCTGGCACCCGGTGACGACCGACCGCAACATCCAGGTGCTGCAGGCCGCCGGACGGCACTACGGGTTCGAGTTCGACGCGTACGCGCCGGTCCGCGAGCTCGACGACGTCCAGCGCGACCTGCTGCTGCACGGCGTCGAGAGCCCGGAGTTCCAGCGCCACGTCACCGTCGCCGCGCCGCCGCGCACCGTCGCCGCCGGCCGGTTCGAGGGCGTCGCGACCGGCGTGCTGCGCCGCTACGCCGACCGCATCGAGGACGCCGGCTACCGCGAGAAGACCGAGCGGCTGCTGCGCCAGGAGACCTGCCCCGGTTGCGACGGCACCCGGCTGCGCCCGGAGAGCCGCCGGGTCACCGTCGCCGGGCTGACCGTCGTCGACGCCGCCAGGCTGCCGCTCCGCGAGCTGGCCGCCTGGATCGCCGCGCTGCGCGAGCGGGTCGCCGCCGAGGAGTGGACGTTCGCCGAGCCGGTCGTCGCCGACCTGCACGAACGCGTCCGCCGCTTGGTCGACGTCGGCGTCGAGTACCTGACGCTGGAGCGGTCGACGCCGAGCCTGTCCGCCGGCGAGGCGCAGCGGCTGCGGCTGGCGTCGCTGCTCGGGTCCGGGCTCACCGGCGTGCTGTACGTGCTGGACGAGCCGACCATCGGGCTGCACCCCTCCGACGTCGCCCGGCTGGTCGACGTGCTGCGCCGGCTGCGCGACCTCGGCAACACCGTGCTGGTCATCGAGCACGACCTCGAGGTGCTGCGGGCCGCCGACCACGTCATCGACATCGGTCCCGGCGCGGGTCGCGACGGCGGCCGGGTGGTCGCGGCGGGCACACCGGACGAGGTCGCGGCGGCGGAGGGGTCGGTCACCGGGGCGTACCTGTCCGGCCGGTCGCGGGTGCCCGGCCTGGCGACGACGACGCGGCCGGACAGTGACGGCCCGGCGCTCGTCGTCCGCGGCGCCCGCGCGCACAACCTCAAGGACGTCACCGTCACGCTGCCGCTGGGCCGGCTGGTCGCCGTCACCGGGCCGTCCGGGTCGGGGAAGTCGTCGCTGGTGCTCGACATCGTCGACAAGGCGGGACGGCAGCGGTTCCACGGCGCCGGCGACCCGCCCGGCGAGCACGACGGCATCGACGGCTGGACGCACCTGGACAAGGTCGTGACGATCGACCAGCAGGCGGCCGGGCGGATGCCGCGGTCCAACGCGGCCACCTACTCCGACGCGTTCACCCCGATCCGCGAGGCGTTCGCCGCGACCGAGGGCGCCCGCGAGCAGGGACTGACGGCCGGGCACTTCTCCTTCAACGTGCCCGGCGGACGGTGCGAGCGGTGCACCGGCGCCGGGGTGCTGAACGTGTCGATGCACTTCCTGCCCGACGTCCAGGTGCGCTGCCCGGTCTGCCGCGGCCGCCGGTTCACCCGCGACGTGCTGCGGGCGAAGTACCGCGGCCACGACATCGCGCAGGCGCTGTCGATGACCGTCGCCGAGGCGGTCGAGCTGTTCGCCGACGTGCCCGGTGCGGTGTCGCGGCTGCGGCTGCTCGACGACGTCGGCCTGGGCTACCTGCAGCTCGGCCAGCCGACGACGACCCTGTCCGGCGGCGAGGCGCAGCGGATCAAGCTGGCGAAGGAGCTGGCCCGCCGGTCCACCGGCCGCACGCTCTACCTGCTCGACGAGCCCACCACCGGCCTGCACGTCGACGACGTCGCGCGGCTGCTCGGCGTGCTGCGGCGGCTGGTCGGCGCCGGCAACACCGTCATCGCGATCGAGCACGACCTCGACGTCGTCCGGACCGCGGACTGGGTGGTCGACCTCGGCCCGGCCGGGGGAGCGGCGGGTGGGCAGGTCGTCGCGGCGGGCACGCCGTCCGCGATCGCGGCGGCCCCGGAGTCGCGAACCGGCGCGTTCCTCCGCGCCCGCCTGACTGCCGCCCCCGCCTGACCCCGAGCCCGAGTTGATCTTGGAGTAGTTCGGCCATCTATCGGACAATTCGCCCAGTAACTGGCGAACAACTCCAAGATCAACTTGGGTCAGGGTTGACCTCAAGGTTGGTTGAGGTAGTGGACTGGGGTCATGGCTAACTCGATCCTGTACGGCGCGGCGCTCCCAGCATCGGCGAAGCGGCTCCCGGAACTGCTCGAGGCGGCCGCGATCGCGGAGGAGCTCGGCGCCGACCTCGTGACCGTCGCCGACCACCCGTACCTGCCGTCCGAGCTGGACGCGTGGACGCTGGTCCCGCTGCTGCTGGCCCGGACGCGGCGGGTCCGGGTGGCGACGAACGTGACGGCGCTGCCGTTCCGGACGCCCACCGTCATCGCGAAGGGCGCGGCCACGCTCCAGCACACCAGCGGCGGACGGTTCGTGCTCGGCCTCGGCGCCGGCGGCCCGTACGACGGACTGCCCGGCTGGGGTGCGCAGTGGCCGACGCTCGGCGAGTCGATCGGCGCGCTGGACGAGGCGATCCCGCTGCTGCGGCGGCTCTGGTCCGGCCGGCCGGTGACCCACGACGGCGAGTACTACCGGCTGCACGACGCCGTCGCCGTAGCGGGAGCCGCCGCCGACCCCGTCCCGCCGGTGTGGGTCGGCTCGTTCAAGCCGCGGATGCTCGCGATCACCGGCCGGCACGCCGACGGCTGGCTGCCTACCAACGCGTACTTGTCGCTGGACGAGGTCCCGGCGATGCAGCGCGCCGTCGACGAGGCCGCCGTCGCCGCCGGGCGCGAGCCGTCCGCCGTACGCCGCGTCTTCAACGTCATGGGGGTCATCGACGACGAGCGGCCGCGGCGCAACGACCAGCTGCTCATCGGGCCGGCCGGGCACTGGGCCGAGGCGCTGACCGACTACCGCGAGCGGCTCGGCTTCGAGACGTTCGTGTTCTGGCCGGTGCACGGCGACACGAGGCGCCAGGTCGAGCTGTTCTTCCAGTCCGTCGTTCCCAGGGTGCGTCTCCCGGGTCCGTGGCCTACTGCGCGACGCCCAGGCGGCGCCTCGCTGCGTTCTCGTCAGTCGACGTAGAACCTCCCGCTATGCCTCCTTCCTCGGCCTTGCGAGGCATCCACCTGAACGCCGCTCGCTACGCCCGAGACCCGGGAGACACACCCTAAGCTCTGAGGTCCTGCAGCCCGACGACCTTGAGCAGCTGCAGCGCCTGGTGCGACGGCGTGCCGGGCGCGGCGGTGTAGAGGACCAGCCGCTGGTCGCGGTCCGGGATCAGCAGCGTCTCGCAGTCCAGCTCCAGCACGCCGACGACGGGGTGCACGACCCGCTTGTGCGTCGACCGGCGCACGTCGACCTCGTGCCGGTCCCACAGGTCGCGGAACAGCGCGCTGCCGGCGGTGAGGTCGCCGATCAGCCGCCGCAGCTCGGCGTCGCGGGGGTAGCGGGCGGCCGCTGCGCGCAGGTCGGCGACCGCCTCGCGGGCGAACTGCGTGTGCTCCGCCGCGAACGCGGCCGCCGCGGGCGAGAAGAACCCGCGCAGCGAGTTGAGCTGCTCCAGCGGCAGACCGGCCGGGTCGACGGCCATCAGCGCCGCCCACATCGGGTTCCACGCGAGCACGTCGTACTTGGCGTCGATGACGACGGCGGGCGAGTCGTCCAGCCGCTCCAGCAGGTGCAGGATGCCGGCCGGCACGTCGCGCCGCGGGCCGGTCGACGGCAGCGGCGCCCGGCCGGTCAGGTGGAACAGGTGCGCCCGCTCGTCGCCGGTCAGCCGCAGCGCCCGGGCCAGCGCCTCGACCACCTGGGCCGACGGGTGTGGGCCGCGGGCCTGCTCGAGCCGGATGTAGTAGTCGGCGGAGATGCCGGTCAGCTGAGCGACCTCCTCGCGCCGCAGGCCGGGCGTGCGCCGGTTCCGTCCGGCCGTCAGCCCGACGTCCACCGGCCGGACGTGCGCCCGCCGGCTGCGCAGGAAGGCGGCCAGCTCGGTGCGGTCCATGCGTCCATAGTCCCTCGCCGGATCGCCGGGTGGGAGGGACCGCCGGTCCCAGCCTCACCCGTGCTCTCCCGCTCCGCGCCCGTCGCGGCGAGGGTCGAAGCATGAACGACACCACGATCGCCCTGGTCACCGGGGCCAACAAGGGAATCGGCAAGGAGACCGCGCGGCAGCTCGCGGCGGCCGGGCACACCGTCGTGCTCGGCGCGCGCGACGCCGGACGCGGCCGGGCGGCGGCGGCGGAGGAGCTGACCGGCCTGGCCGGCGACGTCCACGTCGTCGAGCTCGACGTCACCGACGACGCGTCCGTCGCGGCCGCCGCCAAGACCGTCGACGGCCGGTTCGGCCGGCTGGACGTGCTGGTCAACAACGCCGGCATCGCACTGGGCTGGGCGACGCCGAGCGAGACCTCCGTCGACGACGTGCGCGGCACCTACGCGGTCAACGTCTTCGGGCTGGTCGCCGTGACGAACGCGCTGCTGCCGCTGCTGCGCCGGTCCGCCGCCGGGCGCATCGTCAACGTCTCCAGCGACCTCGGCTCGCTGACCCGCCAGCAGGACCCGGCGTCGCCGTTCTACGGCCAGCTGCCGCTGGTCGCGTACTCGTCCTCGAAGACCGCCGTCAACGGCGTCACCGTCGCGTACGCCCAGGAGCTGGCCGCCGCGGGGATCAAGGTCAACGCCGTCAACCCCGGCTACTGCGCGACCGACCTCAACGGGCATTCCGGGCACCTGTCCGCCGCCGACGGCGCCCGCGTCGTCGTCCGCGCCGCGCTGGTCCCGGCCGACGGCCCGACCGGCGCGTTCTTCACCGACGGCGGCACGCTGCCGTGGTGACGCGGGGACTACCATCGGGCGCATGCCCAAGGCGTTCTACGTCACCACTCCGATCTACTACGTCAACGACGCACCGCACATCGGCCACGCGTACACCACGGTCGCCACCGACTTCATCGCCCGCTGGCACCGCCAGCGCCAGGAGGACGTCTGGTTCCTCACCGGCACCGACGAGCACGGCGAGAAGGTGCTGCGGACCGCGCAGGCCAACGGCGTCACGCCGCAGGAGTGGGCCGACCGGCTGGTCGAGACCGCCTGGAAGCCCGTGCTGCAGACCATCGACGCGTCGAACGACGACTTCATCCGCACCACCGAGCCGCGGCACGTGGCCCGGGTGCAGGAGTTCATCCAGCACCTCTACGACGCCGGTGAGATCTTCGAGGGCACCTACGAGGGCTACTACTGCGTCGCCTGCGAGGAGTTCAAGCTGCCCGGCGACCTCGTCGAGGGCACCGGCGAGTACGCCGGCCAGCTGGTCTGCTCCATCCACGGCCGGCCGGTCGAGAAGCTGTCCGAGACGAACTACTTCTTCCGCATGTCCGCCTACACCGAGCGGCTGCTGGAGTTCTACGAGCAGAACCCCGGCTTCGTGCAGCCCGAGAGCGCCCGCAACGAGGTGCTCGGCTTCGTGCGGCAGGGGCTGCAGGACCTCTCCATCTCGCGGTCGACGTTCGACTGGGGCGTCCCGGTGCCGTGGGACCAGTCGCACGTCATCTACGTCTGGTTCGACGCGCTGCTGAACTACGCGACCGCCGCCGGATACGGGGCCGACCCGGAGAAGTACGAGCGCACCTGGCCTGCCGACATCCACTTCGTCGGCAAGGACATCCTGCGCTTCCACGCGGTCATCTGGCCGGCCATGCTGATGGCCGCCGGCGAGCCGCTGCCGAAGAAGGTGTTCGCGCACGGCTGGCTGCTGGTCGGCGGCGAGAAGATGAGCAAGTCCAAGCTCACCGGCATCGCGCCGGACCAGATCACCGACACGTTCGGCTCCGACGCGTTCCGCTACTACTTCCTGCGCGCCATCGCGTTCGGCAACGACGGCTCGTTCTCGTGGGAGGACATCGCCGCGCGCTACCAGGCCGAGCTGGCCAACGGGCTGGGCAACCTCGCCTCGCGGGTGGCGGCCATGGTCGGCCGCTACTTCGACGGCGCCCTGCCCGCCCCCGGTCCGGCGACCGACGCTGAGGACGCGCTGGCCGCCGTGGCCGCGACGGCGGCGGCCGACGCCGACGCCGCCGTCGACCGCGTCGCGCCGCACGAGGCGCTGGCCGCCGTGTGGACGCTGGTCGACGCCGCCAACGGCTACATCACCGAGCAGCAGCCGTGGGCCGTCGCCAAGGACGAGGCACAGCGGGAGCGGCTGGCCACCATCCTGTACGCCTCGGCCGAGGCGCTGCGGGCGCTGGCGGTGCTGCTCAACCCGGTCATGCCGAAGGCGACGGCGAAGCTCTGGGACTCGTTGGGCGCCGAGAAGGCGCTCGGCGCGCTGGCGGCGCAGCCGGTCGCCGACGCTGGCCGCTGGGGCCAGCTGGCCCCGGGCGCCGAGGTCACCAAGGGCGACGCGCTGTTCCCGCGGCTGGACCCCGCCGCCTCGTGACTGACGCTCCCCGGGAGCGGCGGTCGGCGACGGACGAGGCCGGCCGCAAGCGCGACCGATCCCGGCCGCCGCTGCCCGAGCCGCTCCCGCTGCCGGTCACCGACACGCACTGTCACATGGACATCGCCGACGGCGACGACGACGCGTTCGGGGTGACGGAGGCGCTGGACGCCGCCGCGAAGGTGAACGTGACGCGCGTCGTGCAGGTCGGCTGCGACCTTCCGGGCGCGGCCTGGGCCGTCGACGTCGCCGAGCGGTACCCGTCGGTCGTCGCGACCGTCGCGCTGCACCCGAACGAGGCGCCAGGGCTGGCCGCGGCCGGTGAGCTGGACGATGCGCTGGCCGAGATCGACCGGCTGGCGGGCTCCAGCGCGCGGGTGCGCGCCATCGGCGAGACCGGCCTGGACCACTTCCGGACCGGGCCCGAGGGGCGGGCCGCGCAGGAGTACTCGCTGCGGGCGCACATCGAGATCGCCCGGCGCCGCGGACTGGCGCTGACCATCCACGACCGCGACGCCCACGACGACGTCCTGCGGGTCCTCGACGACGCCGAAACGCCCGATTGTGTCGTATTTCACTGTTTCTCCGGGAACGAGACCTTCGCTCGCGACGTCGCAGCACGAGGCTGGTACCTGTCCTTCGCCGGCCCGGTCACGTTCAAGAACGCGGCCGAGCTGCGTGCCGCTCTCGCCGTCACGCCGCCGGAGAATCTGCTTGTCGAGACCGACGCGCCATTCCTGACCCCGCACCCCTATCGGGGCCGGCCGAACGCGTCGTACCTGGTCCCGGTTACCGTCCGGTACATCGCCGAGGCGCTCGGGCAGGACCTCGAGACCGTGTGTCACACCCTCCAGGCGAACACCGACCGTGCTTTCGGCCCATGGTGACAGGACGTCATTTGCGCTGGTCACGCGGCTGCTGCGGAGGGGTGCCGCCGGCGCGTGGGCGAGGGCGTCCCGCGTGGGCGCGTCACAGCGTCACAACTCCGCCAGCCGAGGCGAAATGTTCGGTTTCGACCCCCACGTCAGTTGTCCGGCAGGCCGCGATACGTTACCGTCCCGAGATTGTTAGCCGGGGTCGGGGAAACTTCGGGTGGCAGATGAACGGCCGGACACACCGTCCGCCCAGCAGCGCGCCGAACTGGCGTGCGGTAGCTTGGCGAGCCGGGTGAGCGGCCGTGCCGCGCGGTCCCGTGCCCGGACGGTACGACCAAGGAGCACAGTGCGCCTGTCCGCGAAGACGTTGGCGATCAACGCCACCGTCGTCACTGCTCTGGTAGGCGGCGGCGTCGCCTACATCACGCTCGACAACGCCGTCACCCTCACCGTCGACGGCCAGACCGAGACCGTGCACACCTTCGGCGGCGACGTCGAAGACGTCCTGGAAGAGCGGGACATCGAACTGAGTGCGCGCGACGAGGTCATCCCCTCGCTGGACAGCGACATCGAGGACGGCACCGAGATCAGCGTCCGCTACGCCCGTCAGGTCACCGTGACCGTCGACGGCGAGGAGCAGCAGATCTGGACGACGGCGCTGTCCGTCGACGAGGCGCTGGGCGACCTCAACATCCGTGCCGCCGGCCTCGACCTCTCCGTGGACCGCTCGCAGCCCATCGGCCGCGGCGGCATCGACTTCGAGGTCCGCACGCCGAAGGAGATCACCGTCACCGCCGACGGTGCGACGAACCCGCTCACCACGACCGGGCTGACCGTCGCCGAGGCGCTGACCGAGGCCGGCATCACGCTCGGCGAGCTCGACCTCGTGGAGCCCGCGGCCGACACCGTCCTGGCCGACGCGCTGGCCGTCACCGTCCGGCGGGTCACCGTCGAGACCGCGACGGTCACCGAGGAGCTGCCGTTCGAGGTGACCGAGCAAGAGGACGACACCCTCGAAGAGGGCACCGAGTCGGTCGAGACCGAGGGCCAGGAGGGCTCGGTCGAGAAGGTGGTGCAGACCACCTACATCGACGGTGAGGTCTCCGAGCAGGAGGTCCTGTCCGAGACCGTCCTCGCGGCCCCGGTCGACGAGCTCGTACTGATCGGCACCATGGAGCCGCCGGCTCCGCCCGCCGAGGACGAGGGCGGCGGCGGTGGTGACGACGTCGACGGCGGCGTCTGGGACGACCTCGCACAGTGCGAGTCCGGTGGCAACTGGTCCATCAACACCGGCAACGGCTACTACGGCGGCCTGCAGTTCTCGGTCGGCACCTGGCGCGCCTTCGGCGGCTCGGGCTACCCGCACGAGAACAGCAAGGCCGAGCAGATCCGCATTGCCACGAAGGTCCGCGACAACCGCGGCGGGTACGGCGACTGGCCGGCCTGCGCCCGGTCGCTCGGCCTGCCGCTCGGCTGACACCGGTTCCGCGACCGGGCCGGTAGGCTCGGGGCGGTGCAGAACGACGAGACGTCCGCCGGTCCCAGACTCCTGGGGCCGGCGGACGTTCGCCGTCTGGCGGCCGAGCTCGACCTGCGGCCGACCAAGACGCTGGGGCAGAACTTCGTCATCGACCCCAACACGGTGCGGCGCATCGTCCGGGTGGCCGGTGTCGGCGCCGACGACGTCGTGGTCGAGGTCGGCCCCGGGCTGGGCTCGCTGACGCTGGCGCTGCTGCCGGTCGTGGCCCGGGTGGCGGCGGTCGAGGTCGACCCCGCGCTGGCGGCGCGGCTGCCCGCGACGGTGGCCGAGTACGCGCCGGGCGTGGCCGACCGGCTCGAGGTGGTGCCGGGCGACGCGCTGCGGGTGTCCGCCCTGCCCGGGCCGGCGCCGACGGCGCTGGTGGCCAACCTGCCGTACAACGTGTCCGTGCCGGTGCTGCTGCACCTGCTGCAGACGTTCCCGAGCCTTCGGCGCGCTCTGGTCATGGTGCAGAAGGAGGTCGCCGACCGGCTGGCCGCCCCGCCGGGGTCGCGCACGTACGGCGTCCCGTCGGTCAAGGCGGCCTGGTATGCGACGGTGTCGCCGGCCGGGTCCGTGGGCCGCAACGTGTTCTGGCCGGCGCCGAACGTCGACTCCGGGCTGGTGCTGCTGCAGCGGCGCCCGTCCGGCCGCGACCCGGCCGAGCGGGCCGCCGTCTTCGCCGTCGTCGACGCCGCGTTCGCCCAGCGGCGCAAGGGGCTGCGGGCCGCACTGAGCGGCTGGGCCGGCTCCGCTACGGCCGCCGAGACGGTGCTCGCGGCGGCCGGCGTCGACCCCCGCGCACGCGGCGAACAGCTCACCGTGGACGACTTCGCCCGGATCGCCGCGGCACGCCCGAAAATAGACATCTCTGGCGACTCTTGAGCTGGTATCTCCGGTAAGGTCTCGCTGGTGCTGCAGGTGATCGCCCGCGTCCCGGCGAAGATCAATCTGATGCTGTCCGTCGGTCCGGTCCGCTCCGACGGTTTCCACGAGCTCGCGACCGTCTTCCACGCCGTCTCGCTCTACGACGAGGTCGCCGCCGTCCACGCCGACGCCGTCACCGTCCACGTCACCGGTCCGTACGCGGGTCACACTCCCGCCGACGAGTCCAACCTCGCCGTCCGTGCCGCCCGGGCGCTGGCCCGCCGGGCCCGGCTGCGCAGCGGTGCGCAGCTGCGCGTGCACAAGGAGATCCCGGTCGCCGCCGGGCTGGCCGGCGGCAGCGCCGACGCCGCGGGGGCGCTGCTCGCCTGTGACCGCCTCTGGGGGCTGAAGCTGCCCGAGTCGCGGCTGTCCGCCGTCGCCGCCGGGCTCGGCAGCGACGTGCCGTTCGCGCTCACCGGCGGCACGGCCGTCGGGACGGGGCGCGGCGAGCGGCTGCGCCCGGTGCCGGTCGGCGCCCCGCTGCACTGGGTCCTCGCGACGGCCGACGGCGGCCTGTCGACGCCCGAGGTCTACCGCCGCCTCGACGACCTCCGCTCCGACCGCAAGGTGCCCGCGCCGGCGGTCCCGGGCGAGCTGCTGGCGGCGCTCGCGTCCGGCGACGTCGACGCGCTGGCCGCGCTGCTGCACAACGACCTTCAGGAGGCCGCGCTGGCCCTGCGGCCGGCGCTGGGTGACACGCTGCGGGCCGGGCGCGAGCTCGGCGCGCTGGCGGGCATCGTGTCCGGCTCCGGGCCCACGTGCATCTTCCTGGCCCGCGACGGCATGTCTGCCGGCGCCCTGGCCGTCGGCCTCGCCGCGTCGGGCACCTGCGCCAGCGCCCTGGCCGTCACCGGTCCCGCCGCCGTCGGCACCTGAGGCCGCGGTCGTGCCCGGCCATCCGCCGCTGGACCGCTGGGTGCCGCTGACCCCGTCCGCCGTCGCCGCGGTGCTGGACGGCTGGGCCGCGCCGTGGTGGATCGCCGGTGGGTACGCGCTCGAGCTGGCCGTGGGCCGGTCCTGGCGGGCGCACGCCGACGTCGACGTGCTCGTGCTGCGCCCGTCGGCCGGCGAACTGCACGATGTCCTGCCCGGCTGGCAGCTGTGGGCCGCCGACCCGCCGGGGGCGTTGCGGCCGTGGCCGGCGGACGAGCCGCTGCCCGGCCACGTCCACGACATCTGGTGCCGGCGCCCGTCCTCGCCGGCCTGGGAGCTGCAGTTCATGGTCGACGACGCGGACGGCGCGGTGTGGACGTCCCGCCGTGACGCCCGGGTGCGTGCGCCGGTGGCGTCGATCGGGCAGCGGAGCGCTGATGGGCTGCCGTACCTGCGCCCGGAGATCCAGCTGTTCTACAAGGCGAAGCGGCCGCGGCCGAAGGACGAGACCGATGCCGCCGTCGTCCTGCCGCTGCTCGACCCGGCGGCGCGGGCCTGGCTGGACGACGCGCTCGCGCTGACGCTGCCGGACCACCCCTGGCGGACCGCGCTCGCCCGTCCTCCGACCCGAAGTTGATCTTGGAGTTGTTCGGCAATTGCGGTCCGAAATGCCCGATAGATGGCCCACTTTTTCCAAGATCAACTTCGCTGGGTGGTCGGTCAGCGGCGGGCCAGCATGACCGTCCGGGTGCCGCGCACCCGCAGGTCGTCGCGGCGGTGCAGTGAGCCAGGGCCGTCGCCGTCCAGCAGCTCCTCCAGGGCGCTGGCGTCGGCGGGGTCGAGGTCGTCCACGTGCCGTGCCATCCGGCCGAACCAGATGGCGGCGTAGGCGGCGGTGGCCGGCGGCGCGGGCGAGAGGTCGATGTCGAACGTCCGCTCGTCGACCAGCGTGAACCCGGCCGCCGCCAGCCGGGCCGGCCAGTCCGTGCCGAGCTCCGGCAGCCGCTCCGCCTGATGCTGTTCCAGGCCCTCCAGCAGCCGCGTCTCCAGCCCGGAGCCGGCCTCGTCCGGCAGGAACCGGATCTGGACCGGGAACTCCGCGACGGCGATCAGCCCGCCGTCGCGGGTCGCGGCATGGACGTCGCGCAGGACGCGGTCGGGGTCGGCCAGGTGGTGCAGCGACAGCGATGCCCACGTGAGGTCCACCGGGCCGGGCACCGGCCAGGTCTCGTCGAGGTCGGCGTGGACCGTCGTGATGCGGTCGGCCAGCCCCTGGTCCAGCGCCTTCGTGCGGACGCGGTGCAGCAGCGCGGCGTCCGCGTCGACGGCGATGATCTCGGCGCCGGCGAACCGGTGCGCCAGCCGCAGCGTGCCGGTGCCGGTCCCGGCGCCGAGGTCGACGATGCGCCGTCGCCGGTCGCCGCCGGCCGCGCGGCGCACGAAGCTCAGCGCGTCGGCCCAGTACTCGTGCAGCACGTCGCCGTCGAGGTCGAGCAGGTCGCCGAACGAGCTGTCCTCGCCGCCGTGGTCGTGGTGGTGGTCGCTCATAGGGCGACGGTAGGCGACCGATGCGCCGATCGCATAGAGTCTTGCCAATGGAGCAAGGCGAGGTGGACGTCGACGCGGTGATCCGGGCCCGGATCCGTGGGCTCCGGCAGGCCAAGGGCTGGTCGCTGGACGCGCTGGCCGCCCGCTGCCACCTGAGTCCGTCGACCCTGAGCCGCATCGAGACCGGCGCGCGGCGCATCTCGATCGACCAGCTGGTGCCGATCGCCCGCGCCCTCGACACCACCCTCGACCAGCTGGTCGAGCCGGTCGAGGACGCCGACGTCGTCATCCGGCCGCGGCACGACCGCCAGCACGGCGCGACGATCTGGCAGCTGTCGCGCGACGACGGGCCGCACGGGCTCACCGTCGCCAAGATGCGGATCACCCGGCTGACGCGGCCGAAGCAGCTGCGCGTCCACCCGGGCCGCGACTGGTTCACCGTGCTGTCGGGGACGATCCGGCTGTACCTCGGCGACCGGGTGATCCTGGTGGCGGCCGGTCAGGCGGCGCAGTTCTCGACCATGGCGCCGCACGCGGTCGTCGCGCACGAGAAGCCGGCGGAGCTGCTCACCATCCTCGACCGCGACGGGCAGCGGGCGCACCTGGACGCCGTCGACCTCACTCCGGAGACGTCGCCGCGGTGATCACGCGCGCGAGCGAGGCGTTCAGGGCCTCCAGTTCGGCGACCGGCAGGCCCAGCCGCTCGACGACGGCGTAGGGGATCTTCTCGGCGTCGTCGCGCAGCGCCCGGCCGGCGTCGGTCAGCTCGACGACCAGCAGCCGCTCGTCGTCGGTGCTGCGCCGCCGCGAGATGTACCGGGCCGCCTCCAGGCGCTTGAGCAGCGGCGACAGCGTCGCCGACTCCAGCTGCAGGGTGCCGCTGAGGTCCTTGACCGAGCGCGGCTCGCGCTCCCACAGAGCGAGCAGGACGAGGTACTGCGGGTGCGTCAGGCCCATCGGCTCGAGCAGCGGCCGGTACAGCCCGATGACGCTGCGGGCGGCGACGGCGAGGGCGAAGCAGACCTGCCGGTCGAGGGCCAGCGGATCGTCGCCGAGGTCTGTCGTCATGGTCACACTCTATCGCACGCGATTGATTAGTGTGCTAACTGTTAAGACATGAAGAGAAAGCTGCCGTGGTACGGCCGGCTCACCGAGGTGCTGATGCCGTTGCTCGGCCCGGCCGACCTGGGCCGGCAGGACGACGCGCCGCCGCCGCATCCGGTGCGTGAGATCGAGTGCCCGCTGTGCCACCACCCGATGTCCGAGCACCGGCTCGAGCAGGTGGGTGGGAAGAACAGGCACTACTGCCCGGCGTGAGAAACTGGGCGTGACATGGCGCCCCGTAACCTCATCAACCTCGAGTCGGCCTCGCTGGCCTACGGCACCCGGTTCATCCTCGACGGCGTCTCGCTCGGGGTCGCCGAGGGCGATCGCATCGGCGTCGTGGGACGCAACGGCAGCGGCAAGTCCACGCTGCTGCGGGTGCTGGCCGGGCTCGAGCAGGTCGACACCGGCCGGGTCAGCCGTACCGGCGGGCTGCGCATCGGCCGGCTCGGCCAGAGCGACGAACTCGATCCCGCGGCGACGGTCGGCCAAGTGGTCATCGGCGACCGAGCGACGCACGAGTGGGCCGGCGACGCGCGCATCCGCGACGTGCTGGCGCATCTGGTGCCGGGGTTGTCGACGGACGCGCTGGTCGGGCCGCTGTCCGGTGGCGAGCGCCGCCGGGTCGCGCTGGCCCGCCTGCTGATCGGCGACGACGACCTCGTGCTGCTGGACGAGCCGACCAACCATCTCGACGTCGAAGCGATCGACTGGCTGTCGCGGCACCTGGCGGCGGGAAATCGATCTCTCGTCATGGTGACGCATGACCGGTGGCTGCTGGACACCGTCGCGACCACCACGTGGGAGGTCACCGACGGCGCCGTCCACTCCTATGAGGGCGGCTACGCCGAGTACGTCCTGGCCCGGGCCGAACGGGTCCGGCTGGCCGCCGCCGACGAGTCGCGGCGGCAGAACCTGCTGCGCAAAGAGCTGGCCTGGCTGCGCCGCGGGCCGCCGGCGCGGACGTCGAAGCCGCGCTTCCGCATCACCGCCGCCAACGCCCTGATCGAGAACGAACCGCCGCCCCGCGACCGGTACGAGCTGGCCAAGATGGCGACGACCCGTCTGGGCAAGAGCGTGTTCGACGCCGAGGACGTCACCGTGTCGCTCGGCGGCCGCACCCTGCTCGACCACGTCACGTGGCGGCTCGGCCCCGGCGACCGCGCCGGCATCGTCGGTGTCAACGGCGCCGGCAAGACGACGCTGCTGCGGCTGCTCGACGGCACGCTCGCGCCCGACTCGGGACGGGTGAAGGTCGGCCGCACGGTCGCCGCCGCCCACCTCGACCAGGAGGTCGTCGGCCTGGAACCGGGGAAGCGGGTGCTCGAGACCGTCGAGGAGGTCCGCCGCGAGGTCCAGCTGGGCGGTGGCGACACCGTCACGGCCGGGCAGATGCTCGAACGGTTCGGGTTCGCCGGCCAGCGCCAGTGGTCGGTCGTCGGCGACCTGTCCGGTGGCGAGCGGCGGCGGTTGCAGTTGCTGCGGCTGCTGATGGGCGAGCCCAACGTCCTGCTGCTCGACGAGCCGACCAACGACCTCGATGTCGAGACCCTGAACGTCCTGGAGGACGTCCTCGACGGCTGGGCGGGCTCGCTCGTCGTCGTCAGCCACGACCGCTGGTTCCTCGAGCGCGTCACCGACGCGGTGTGGGCGCTCCTGGGCGACGGCCGGATCGTCCAGCTTCCCCGTGGGGTCGACCAGTACCTCGAGCTGCGGCGGGATCAGGCCGCCTCGGCCGAGGCGGCCGCAGCGGCGGGGGGTGCGCGGGCGCGGTCGGGGGACACGCGGGCGGTGCGCAAGGAGGTCGCCCGGATCGAGCGCGACCTGGAGAAGCTGGAGCGGCGCGAGAAGAGGCTGCACGAGCAGATCGCGGACAACGCCACGGACCACGAGAAGGTACTGGCGCTGGACACGGAGCTGCGGTCGGTGCACGGGGAGCGGGAGTCGCTCGAGGAGCGCTGGCTGGAGTTGGCGGACGAGTTGGGTTAGTGGCCGTCCCCCTGCTGCCCATTCTCTTAGCCGTGAACGCGCGCCTCAAGTCCGACGCCGCTGCTGGTTGCGGTGGTCTGTGGTTGGGGGCTCTGGACTTGACCCGCGCGTCCCCGGTCTAACGACGTTGTGCGCAATAGGGATCGGGGCGTCCTCGGCTGAGGTGTCGGCTGTTTCGGCTACCGGGCGGCGGCGCGGTCGGAGACCAGCGATGCGACGGCGGCGATCGTCTCGGGTAGGTCGTCGCGGCGGCCGATCCAGCGTTGCAGGGGGCGCCAGTGCTTGAGTTCGCCGATGCCGTGCTCGACACAGATCCGGGTCGATGACTGGGCGTGGCGGGCTGCTCGCCAGGCGGCGAGGTCGTTCTCGGTGGCGTCGCCGCCAGGCTTCTTCGGTGGGATGCGCACCTGGCCAGGGTGGGCCTTGGCCAGGCCTTTGTAGCCATCGTCGAGTTCGGCTTCGACCCCCGGGTACAGGTCGAGCAGCTCGTCGATGCCGTCGGTTTTGACCGCGGTCTGGTCATGCATCCGGCCCGGCCGATACCCGCCGGCGAACAAGGTCCGCCCATGGGCGTCGGTGATCTGGCGTGAACTTGATCGTGTTCTGCCGCTTCTTCCCGGACACGAACGCCCGCCGCCCGGGCCGGTTCGCTCTCGGGCGGCGGACCTGGATCTCCGAGCCGTCGATTCGCAGCGTGACCCCGTGATGGGCGGCGTAGGCGAACACGTCGGCCAGGGTGCGCAGCCGGACCCCGGCCGGGGCGGCGTACCCGCGACCGGCCAGCAGCGGACGGACCTGACGCACCGCCCGGGTGATCGTGGACCGGTCGACCCCATACAGCCGGGCCAGCGCGGCATGCGGCAGCTGCAGCCGCAGCACGACCAGCGTGACGATCACCCGGTCGACGAAGACCAGCTCGTGCTTGCGCCCAGCCCCTTCGGCGCGGCCACGGCGTTGTCGGCCACGGCGCTGGGCCAGCTCAGACTCCCGCCGGCCCGCCCATGGCCCGGCCAGCTCGGCCACGAGGCGACCCAGGTGGTGACGGGAGATCCCGATGAAGGCAGAATGAACCAAGGCCGCACGAGCCCATGATCGACTAGACACCGCTTCATGATCTTGTGCGGCCGCCCATCAGCTCCGCAGCGACGCGCCGTGACCAGCAATCACCTGCCGTCACCTCTATTGCGCACCAAGTCGTAAGAACTCGGCAGCTATCAGGGGGACGGGGGAGGTGTGGCGACGGGGCGGGTCCTGGTCTGGCGTTACGTCGTGGTCTGCCGTTACGCGGAATGGCGGATTCGGGGCTGGTGGCGTGACTGGGGACAAGGACGTGACGGCAGACCAGGACCCCGGCCTTACCAACCTGGGTGTGGAGCGCGTCCTGGGTGTGAGTCGCGTTTCCGGGCCCGTTTCGCCGGTTCGGCGCGACTCACACCCAGGACGCGCGTCACACCCAGGAAGCCAACGGTGCATATCGGGCGCGGCTGTGCCCGGTTCTTCCCCGTCCCCCTGATAGCTGCCAGTTCTTGGCCGCGTGCGCGCGGGTCAAGCGGTCATCGTCGCGCGAAGCGCCCATCAGTCCGCTTGAGGCGCGGGTGCGCGGCTAAGAGAATGGGCAGCAGGGGGACGACGCCCAACTAGGCAAACCCCGGCTGACTGGGCGCATAGGAGCGAACGAAGCGGGTAGTACGAAGGAACGTCAGACGTCGACGCCCTGCTCCTCGAGCCACGAGCGGGGGTTGACCGGGTCGCCGCCGCCGGGGTGGACCTCGAGGTGGAGGTGCGGCCCGGTGGAGTTGCCGGTGGAGCCGACACGGCCGATGACCTCACCGGGGGCGACCTCGCCGGAGCGAAGGACGAAGCGGGAGAGGTGGCAGTACCAGGTTTCGGTGCCGTCCCAGTGCTGAACGATGATCTTGTTGCCGTACGGGCCGTCGTAGCCGGCGAAGATGATCTCGCCGGACGAGATCGACCGTACCTCGGTGCCGGTCGGTGCGGCGAAGTCGAGGCCGGTGTGCCGGTTGGACCACATGGACCCGCCGGCGCCGAAGCCGGCGGTGATGCGGTAGTCGTCGAGAGGGAGCAGCCAGCGCTTGGATTCGCGCTCGGCGCGGGCGGCCTCTTCGGCGGCCTCGATGCGCTGCTGCTCGACGATGCGAGTGTGCGCCTCCTGGGCGACCTCGCCGGTCTCGGCCGCGAGCGACTGCTCAGCGGCGACCAGGGTGTCGAGCGCGCCGCCCTCGGTCGGATGCCCCGACTCCTGGGGGCGCTGCGCGATGGCGTTGAGCCCGTCCTGGCTGTCGGTGGACCCGACCGCGTGAGGCATGGCCAGAGCCCCGGAAGCCGCTGCTGCTACCGCTACGGAACCGACCACCGACGGGACACTGACGTGCCTGCGGCGGCTACGGTGACGCCCGCTGCCGGAGCGTTGCGACACGCCAGGACCTTTCGCCGGGGACAAGGACTCGCAGGACACTAACCGCCCCCTAGGGGTCCTGCCAAACGCCTCCACCCCAGCGTTTGGCATGGTGATCACGCACTGTGACGCTGGAAGCAACGCTGAGTAGCCCGTAATCGGGTCGTGACCTCGACCGACGGGTATGCCTTGATCAACCTTGTCGGCGCAAGGTTCGTGACGCTCTGTGACATGTGATCTGCATCACATTGAGCAACCTTCATCCGACCTGACGAGTCGGGGTCCACCGAACGGAGGGCGGCGCCCTCGTCTCCAGGTACTGTCGGCAACATCCGTCGGATCAGCGTTGTTCCCTGGAGGTAGTCATGGCGGAGGGACGTCCCCTGCGGGTCGTGGTCGCGAAGCCCGGTCTGGACGGGCACGACCGCGGCGCCAAGGTGGTGGCGCGTGCGCTGCGTGACGCCGGCGTGGAGGTCGTCTACACCGGGCTGCACCAGACGCCGGAGCAGATCGTCGAGGCGGCCATCCAGGAGGACGCCGACGCCGTCGGGCTGTCCATCCTTTCCGGCGCGCACATGACACTGTTCAAGCGCGTGCTCGAGCTGCTGGCCGAGCGCGAAGCCACGGACATCGTGGTGTTCGGGGGCGGCATCATCCCCGACGCGGACATCCCGCTGCTGACGGAGCTCGGCGTCGCCCAGGTGTTCACGCCCGGGGCGTCGACGCAGGACATCGTCGCGTGGGTCGACACGCTGCGTGACCGCGCGCAGGCGTCCTGACCCGAGCCAGAATGAAAATGGTTTCCGCCGATAGCACGACTATGCCCTGACTCGGTAAGGTTTGCCGGAAATTCACCGTGTTGCGGCCCGCCGCTCGATGGCGGGTCGTTCGGCATCGATGGGGTGAACTCCGTGCTGAATCGACGTGATCGCGCGCGCACCGCCGCCCTCTCCGCCGCCGTTCTGCTCGCCGGCGGCCTGCTCGTCGTCCCGGCGGCTGCCGCCGTCGAACCGGACGACCTCACCCGCCCCGGCGAGTCGGTCCTGGTCGGCTCCGACCGGCAGACCATCGCACCGGGGATGGAGCTGACGACGTTCAATCGGCTCGAGGACGGCGGCTGGAACGCCGGCAGCATCCTCGAGGTCGACCTCGACGCCGGCGTCACGCTGGACTACCAGTACTCCGGCGAGGTGACGAAGACCGCCACCGTCCGGTCGCTGGCCGAGGCGAGCGGCGCGACGGCCGCGATCAACGGCGACTTCTACGACATCAACAACTCCGACGCCCCGCTCGGCGTCGGGGTCGGCCGCGACGAGGGCCTGGTCACCGCCCCGACCGCGGGCCACGAGAACGCCATCGCGGTCGACGCCGCCGGCGCGGTCGCCATGGCGCAGGTCTTCCTGGAGGGCACCGCGGTCACCGGCGACGGCGTCAGCCTGCCGCTCGCGGGGGTCAACACCCACCGCCTGCCGGCGAGCGGCATCGGCGTCTTCACGTCGGCCTGGGGCGACTACACCCGTGCGAACGCCGTCGGCACCGCCGCGAACCGGGCCGAGGTCACCGTCGTCGACGGCGTCGTCACCGCGGTGGGCACGACGCTCGGCACCGGCCCGATCGCCGCGAACACGGTGATCCTCGTCGGCCGCGACGCCGGCGCCACCTCTCTCTTGGCGCTGCAGCCCGGCGACACCGTCGACGTCTCCTACGCACCGCGCTCGGACCTCGGCGAGATCGCGGTCGCGGTCGGCGGCGACGTGCTGGTCGACGACGGCGTCCAGCGCACGTTCGCCGACACCGAGCCGGCCGCGCGCACGTCGATCGGCCTCTCCGAGGACGGCCGCACCATGTATCTGGTGTCGCTCGACGGCAAGCAGGCGCACTCGCGCGGCATGACGCTCACCGAGTTCGCCGAGCTGATGTACGACCTCGGCGCCTACGACGCGCTGAACATCGACGGGGGCGGCTCGTCCACGCTCGTGGTCCGCGACCCCGGCACCGACGACCGCACCGTCGTCAACACCCCGTCCGACGGCGCCGAGCGGTCGGTCGCCAACGGCCTG
This sequence comes from Jiangella alkaliphila, assembly GCF_900105925.1. NCBI lineage: Bacteria > Bacillati > Actinomycetota > Actinomycetes > Jiangellales > Jiangellaceae > Jiangella > Jiangella alkaliphila. The sequence continues at coordinate 2,226,556 of NZ_LT629791.1, forward strand.
GCGTTCTTCGCGGCCGAGGGCTCCGGCGAGCTGGACGGCTTCCGCGTCCTGGCCGGCGCGGCCGAGAACACCGACCGGGTCTTCCCCGGCCTCACCCGCACCGTCGAGTCGCGCGGCCACGACGAGACGTTCGCTCCCGTCGAGGCGCGGCCGCGGTGGACGACGGCGGACCGGCGGGTCGCCTCGGTGCTGCGCGGCGCCACCCCGGAGACGGCCGTCGTCACCGGCATCCGGCCCGGCACGACGGACGTGCAGGCGGACCTGCGCGGCGAGACGGGCGCGTTCGGCATCACCGTCCTCGGCGCGCTGCAGCGGCTGGAGCCGACCGCCACGCTGATCCCGCTGGCCGACGCCGCCGACGCCGGGTCCGTCGCGCTCACCGGATACGACATCGACGGCTACCGTGCGCCGATCGAGACCGCCGACATCACCGTCACTGGCGGCGACGGCGTGGTCGAACTGGTGCCCGACGGCGACGGGTTCGCCATCGACCCGCTGGTCGACACCGGTTCGGCCCTGGTCACCCTCGAGGCCGGTGGCGTAGAGACGAGCGTCGCCGTGACGATCGGCCTGGCCGAGGTCCCGGTGGCGACGTTCGACGACGCCGCGAGCTGGACCGTCCTGTTCGCCCGGGCCACCGGCGCCATCGCCCCGACGGAGGGCCCGGACGGCCGCGACGGGGTGCGGCTCACGTACGACTTCACCGGCGGCAACACCCGCGCCGCCTACGCCACGCCGCCGACGCAGTTCTCCATGCCGGGGCAGCCGCAGAACATCAAGGCATGGGTGAAGGGCGACGGTCAGGGCACCTGGATCCGGATGCGCGTCTACGACCCCAACGGCACGCTGCTCACGCTGAACGGCGGTTACACCACGTTCACCGGCTGGCAGCAGCTCACCTTCCCGGTCCCAGCCGGTACGGAGTACCCGCTGCGGTTCCGCGACATCTACGCCGTCGAGGCCTCCGGCGCGCGCAACTACCACGGCGAGACGTCGTTCAGCGACATCAGCGTCGAGATCGCGCCGCCGGTGGAGCTGCCCGACGCCGGGCGGTTCGCCGACCCCGTCATCGTCACCAACGGCACGGCTGACGACGCCGGCCAGCGGATCGCCGTCATGAGCGACTCGCAGTTCGTCGGGCGCAACCCCGACAGCGACATCGTCGCGGCCGCCCGCCGCACGCTCCAGGAGATCGTCGCCGAGGACCCGGACGCGCTGGTCATCAACGGCGACCTGGTCGACGAGGCGGCACCGATCGACTTCGACCTCGCCCGCCGGGTGCTGGACGAGGAGCTGGCCGGCGTCGACTTCCCCTGGTACTACGTGCCCGGCAACCATGAGGTTCAGGGCGGCCCGATCGGCAACTTCATCGAGGAGTTCGGCGCCACCCAGCACACCGTCGACCTGCCCACCGACGAGGGCACGACCCGCATCATCACGCTGAACTCCGCCTTTGGCACGCTGCGCGGCGGCGGGTTCGCCCAGATCGCCGAGCTGCGCTCCGCGCTGGACGAGGCCGCCGCGGACGACGAGATCACCGGCGTGCTGGTCTTCGCCCACCACCCGCCGAACGACCCGCTGCCGACGGACAACAGCCAGCTGGCCGACCGGCGCGAGGCGGCCATGCTGGAGACCTGGCTGGCCGACTTCGAGGCCGAGAGCGACAAGTCGGCGGCGTTCGTCGGCGCCCACGTGGGCGTGTTCGACGCCGGCTCGGTCGACGGCGTGCCGTTCCTCGTCAACGGCAACTCCGGCAAGGCGCCGTCCTCGACCCCGGACAACGGCGGCTTCACCGGCTGGACGCTGCTCGGCCTGGAGCCGTCGCGCGGGGACAAGAACGACGACGACGGCTGGCTGCGGGCCGAGGTCCGGGCCCGGGTCGACGCGATCACGCTGCAGGCCCCGGCGACGCTGGCGCCCGGCGCGACCGGCGCGGTCTCGGCCACCGTCGCGCAGGACGGCGTGCGCACCGTCCCGGTCCAGTGGCCGGTGTCGGCGCAGTGGGGCGGCACCGGCGTCTACGTCGGCCCGGCCGACAAGGCGCCGCGCTGGGCCGTCGTCGCGGTCGACCCCGCGGCCGGCACGATCCAGGGCCTGCGGGCCGGCGCCGCCACCGTCACCGTCACCGTGAACGGCGAGACCGCGAGCCAGGCGGTCACCGTCGGCTGAGCGCACCCCTCTCGCTGCGGCACGGGGGCCGCGCGGATAGGCTGCGCTCGACCGAGACTCTGAAGGATGGATTCGCGTGGACCTGATGGAGTACCAGGCGAAGGAGCTCTTCGCCAAGCACAAGGTCCCGGTACTGCCGGGGTCCGTGGCCGAGACGGTGGACGAGGCCCGCAGGGCCGCTGCTGAGATCGGCGGCCAGGTCGTCATCAAGGCACAGGTGAAGACGGGCGGCCGCGGCAAGGCCGGTGGCGTCAAGCTGGCCGAGAACGAGGTCGAGGCCGAAGAGAAGGCCCGGGCGATCCTGGGCATGGACATCAAGGGCCACACGGTCCACCGGGTGCTGGTCACCCAGGCCAGCGACATCGACCAGGAGTACTACGTCTCCTACCTGCTCGACCGCGCCAACCGCACCTTCCTGGCCATGGCCAGTGTCGAGGGCGGCATCGACATCGAGCAGCTGGCGGTCGAGCGGCCCGAGGCGCTGGCCCGCATCCCGGTCGACGCCATCGCCGGCGTCGACGCGGCGAAGGCAGCCGAGATCGCCGACGCCGCCGGGTTCCCCGCCGACGTCCGCGACCAGGTCGTCGCCATCCTGCAGCAGCTGTGGACGGTGTTCATCAGCGAGGACGCCACGCTGGTCGAGGTCAACCCGCTGGTGAAGACGCCCGACGGCAAGGTCGTCGCGCTCGACGGCAAGGTCAGCCTCGACGACAACGCCGAGTTCCGCCACGAGGAGCACGCGCAGTTCGAGGACAAGGCCGCCGCCGACCCGCTCGAGGCGCGCGCCAAGGAGAAGGACCTCAACTACGTCAAGCTGTCCGGCGAGGTCGGCATCATCGGCAACGGCGCCGGCCTGGTCATGTCGACGCTCGACGTCGTCGCGTACGCGGGTGAGGAGTTCGGCGGCGTCAAGCCGGCCAACTTCCTCGACATCGGCGGTGGCGCGTCGGCCGAGGTGATGGCGAACGGCCTCGAGATCATCCTGTCCGACGACGAGGTCAAGAGCGTCTTCGTCAACGTGTTCGGCGGCATCACCGCCTGCGACGCCGTCGCCAACGGCATCGTGCACGCGTTCGGGCTGCTCGAGAGCCGCGGCGACCAGGTCACCAAGCCGCTGGTCGTCCGTCTCGACGGCAACAACGCGGTCGAGGGCCGGCGCATCCTGTCGGAGTTCGCCGCGCAGGCGCCCGCGGGCCTGATCGAGCAGGTCGACACCATGGACGGCGCCGCGCGACGCGCGGCCGAGCTCGCGGCAGCGAAGTAGGGGCGACGAGAGTCATGGCAATCTTCCTCGACGAGAACAGCAGGATCATCGTCCAGGGCATCACCGGCGCCGAGGGCACCAAGCACACGCAGCGGATGCTCAAGGCCGGCGCCAAGATCGTCGGCGGCGTCAACGCCCGCAAGGCCGGCCAGGAGCTCGACTTCACCGAGTTCAGCCCCGACGCCGTCCTCACCGTGTACGGCACCGTCGCCGAGGCGATGGACAAGACCGGCGCCAACGTGTCGGTCGCGTTCGTCCCGCCGAAGTTCACCAAGGACGCCGTCGTCGAAGCAGTAGATGCGGCCGTCGGCCTGTTGATCGTCATCACCGAGGGGATCCCGGTGCACGACACCGCCGAGTTCTGGGCGTACGCCCAGTCGAAGGGCAACAAGACCCGCATCGTCGGGCCGAACTGCCCCGGCGTCATCAGCCCCGGCCGGTCCAACGCCGGCATCATCCCGGCCGACATCACCGGCGCCGGTCCGATCGGCCTGGTCAGCAAGTCCGGCACGTTGACGTACCAGATGATGTACGAGCTGCGCGACATCGGCTTCTCCACCGCCGTCGGCATCGGCGGCGACCCGGTCATCGGCACGACGCACATCGACGCGCTCGAGGCGTTCGAGGCCGACCCCGAGACCAAGGCGATCGTGATGATCGGCGAGATCGGCGGCGACGCCGAGGAGCGGGCCGCGGCCTACATCAAGGAGCACGTCACCAAGCCGGTCGTCGGCTATGTCGCCGGCTTCACCGCGCCTGAGGGCAAGACCATGGGCCACGCCGGCGCCATCGTGTCCGGCTCGTCCGGCACGGCGCAGGCCAAGAAGGAGGCGCTCGAGGCCGCCGGCGTCGCCGTCGGCAAGACCCCGAGCGAGACCGCCCGGTTGATGCGGGAGATCTACCAGAAGCTCTGAGACCATCGGGGATCGGGAGAGACTCGGCCGGGCCGTCCTCGCGGGCGGCCCGGCCGATTCCCGTTCCAGGAAGTGAGGCGCACGTGAGCGACGTCCTGGCCGAACTGCGGCACGTGTTCGACGGCGCGGTGAAGGACCCCGACGGCTACCGGATCGTCTACGGCTACGACGCGGTCGAGAAGAACTACGTCGTGGTGAAGCGGACGATCATCCACTCGTTCGTGGTCGGCTACGTGCCGGGCACGAAGGACCTCGCGATCGTCGAGGTCGACGGCGATCCGGGCGCGCTCGCGGCCGGCCAGCCGCTGTACGTCACCGCTGACACGCTGAAGTCGGCGAAGAAGGACCTGCAGCGCCGCTACGTCATCCGGACCACCGACGGCGCCAAGGTGCGGTTCACGGTGCTGCCGAAGGTGCCGCGGCTGCTGCAGGCCGCCTACGTCCTGGACGTCGAGCAGCGCGACGAGGCCGCCGCGTTCGGCGAGTACTTCGACACGCTGCGCTGACTCCGGTCAGCGCGGGCCGTACGCCGCCAGGAAGACGCGGACGCCCTCGTCGGCGTAGCGGCGCAGCTCCGCGGCCGGCGGGGGAGCGTCGTCGCCGGTGAGCATGGCCCGGTTCAGCGGAATGGACATCACCAGCCAGTTGAAGTGCGCGGCCGCGAGGTCGGGGTCGTCGGCGGCGAGCAGGCCGCGCTCGGTGAGCCCGCGGAACGCCGCCGAGAGGTCGGCCATGGTCCGCGCCGGGCCGCGCTCGGCGAACAGCCGGCCCAGCTCGGGGAAGCGGCCGGCCTCGCCGATGACCAGCCGCCGCAGCCGCGGCCGCATCACCATGGTCAGCTGGCGGCGGGCGAGGTCGCGCAGGTCGGCCGCGACGTCGCCGGTGTCGCGCAGGCTCGCGACCTCGGCGTGCACCGGCTCGGCCGCCTCGTCGACCGTGTGCGTCACGATCGCGGTGAACAGCGCCTGCTTGCCGGGGAAGTGCGCGTAGACGGTCGGCTTCGAGACGGCGGCGGTGGCCGCGATCTGGTCGATGGTGGTGCCGGTTTAGATCCATGCTCGAGGAGGCAGTCATGGGCAAGATCGTGGTCATCGAGAACGTCAGCCTCGACGGCGTCATGCAGGCGCCGGGCGGGCCTGACGAGGACACCCGCGGCGGCTTCCGGCACGGCGGCTGGGGCGCGCCGTACGCCGACGAGGTCGCGATGCGAGAGATGAGCGCGGGCATGGCGCAGGGCTCGGCGGGTGGCCCGCTGCTGTTCGGCCGCGTCACGTACCAGAACTTCGAGGGGTTCTGGCCGAAGCAGACCGACGGCAACCCGTTCACGCCGGTGCTGAACGCCGCCACCAAGTACGTCGTGTCGACCAGCCTCACCGAGCCGCTGACCTGGGAGAACTCCGTCCTCGTTCGCGACGGCGGCGAGCTGGCCGCCGTCAAGGAGCGCGAGCCCGGCGACATCGGCGTGCTGGGCAGCGGCGAGCTGGTGCAGACGCTGCTGCGCGACGACCTCGTCGACCAGTTCGTGCTGTCGATCCATCCGCTGGTGCTCGGCGAGGGCACCCGGCTGTTCCGCGACGGCTCTCAGCTGGCGGCGTTCCGGCTGGTGAAGTCGGTCCCGACCACGACCGGCGTCATCATCGCGACCTATGACCGGGACCGCTGACCGGACGCTTTGCAATGAGCACCTATACGCACCGGTGCGTATAGGTGCTCATTGCAAAGGGCCCTGAACGGTCAGGTGACGGCGGCGCGGGCGGCGTTCTCGGGGCGGCGGTGCTCGTCAGCGGCCAGGATGGCGGCCATGTGCTCGACCGCGTCGTACACGTCGGCGAAGCGGGTGTAGAGCGGCGCGACGCCGAACCGGGCGAGGTCGGGCTCGCGGAAGTCGCCGACGACGCGGCGGGCGATCAGCGCCTGCACGAACCCGTACGCCTCGGGCAGCCGCAGGCACAGCTGCGAGCCGCGGGCGGCGTGGTCGCGCGGCACCTCGGCCTCGACGCCGTAGGCGCTCAGCCGGTCGGCGGCGAGGGTGAGGAACAGGTCGGTGAGCGCCAGCGACTTGCGGCGCACCGCCGCGATGTCGACGCCGTCGAACGCGTCCAGCGCGGCGTCCAGCACCGCCGTCCCGATGACCGGCGTGGTGCCGCTGAGCAGCCGCCGCACGCCGTCGGCCGGCCGGTAGTCGCGCTCCAGCGCGAACGGCGCCGCGTGCCCGAACCAGCCGGTGATCGGCTGGTCGACGGTGTCCAGCCAGCGCGGCGCGACGTAGCCGAACGCGGGCGCGCCGGGGCCGCCGTTGAGGTACTTGTAGCCGCAGCCTGCCGCGAGGTCGGCGCCCCAGCCGGCGAGGTCGACGGCGACGGCACCGGCCGAATGGCACAGGTCCCACAGCACGACGGCGCCGGCGTCGTGCACCGCGCGGGTGACGGCGGCGCCGTCGTGCATGCGCCCGAGCCGGTAGTCGACGTGGCACAGCGAGACCACGGCGACGTCGTCGTCCAGCACCGCGCTCAGCGGTTCGTCGTCGGCGGACCACCACCGCACCGTCAGCCCGAGCAGCCGCGCGACGCCGTCGATGACGTAGGAGTCGGTGGGGAAGTTGCCCGGCTCGGTGACGACGACCCGCCGGTCCGGCCGCAGCCGGGCGCCGGCCACCAGCAGCTTGAACAGCTGGACGCTGGTGGAGTCGCCGACGGTGACGGTGCCGGGCTCGGCGCCGAGCAGCGGCTCCAGCTTCGCCCCGACCGTCGCCGGCAGGTCGTACCAGCCGTGCGTGTTCCACGACGTGATGAGGTCGTCGCGCCATTCGGCGCCGACCAGCCGGCCGACCCGCTCGGCCACGCCGCGCGGCAGCGGGCCGAGCGAGTTGCCGTCCAGATAGATCAGCCCGTCCGGCAGGTCGAACCGGTCGCGCAGGTGCGCCAGCGGGTCGTCGCGGTCCAGGGCCTCGGCGTCGGTGCGCTCCATGACCCGCAGCGTACGACGCCTCAGCCGGCCACCCGCGCGACCGCGCTGGCCAGCAGCCCGGTCGCGACGCCCGGCCAGTCGCCGCCGGACGGGTCGCCCATCGCGTTGAACGCGACCGCGACGACGAGGTTGCCGACGCGGGCGACCCCGAGGCCGGCGAACGAGGTCTCCGAGCCGGGGTTGTCCGCGGTCGGGACGCTCTCGACGGTCCACGCGACGGCGTCGTCGGCGCCCTCGACCTCGACGGCGACCGGCTCGCCCACCGTCTGCTCCCGGTCGGCGTCCACCTCGCCGCAGACGTCGGGCAGCGAGGTGTGCGCGGCGACCACCTGGAAGGCCGAGTCGGCGTCGGGCAGTTGCCCCACCCACTCGTAGAGGCTGGCGTCGAGGTCGTGGTTGTAGCCGAGACCGGCGACGGTGACGGCGCCGAAGCCCATCGGGTCCTGCAGGCAGGGCGCCGACCCGAAGTCGACGTCCATCTCCGGCTGTCGGACGAAGCCGGTGGCCGTGCCGATCGCGGCGACGTCCGCCTCGGTGAGGAACGGGTCGTCGGCGAGCTCGAGCAGCTCCTCGGCCGGCGTCGTGGGCTCGTCGTCAGGCGCCTCTTCGGCCGGGCCGTCGCTCGGTTCACCGGTGGGGTCGCCGGTCGGGTCGCCCTCCGGCGCGTCGGCGGAGCTCTCGGGTTGGAGGTCGGCCCCGGCGAGGTCCTCGGTGCCGGGCTCGGCCACGCAGGTGGTGCCGAACAGCACGTCGCACAGCCGCGCCGCCGCCGCGGCCGGCACCGCGAGGTCCAGCTCGACGTCACCCACCGTGTCGGCCGTGGTCTCGGTCTGGACGGTGACGCTGACGACGTCGCCGCTGCGCACGATCGCGACCACGGCGACGGTGGCCTGCTGGTCGGCCGGGTCCAGGTAGTAGCGGGTCAGCCAGCCCTCGTCGCCGACGCCGGTGAGCGCCAGGGTGTCGCTGACGTACGGCACGCCGTCGTCGGCGCTCTCTTCGTCCAGGCACGTGACGAGGGTGTCGGCCACGCCGGTGGCGCTGCCGCCGTCGGCGAACCGCACGAGATCCTGCCGGACCTCGCCCACCTCGGCGGCGAAGCCCACCTGGGCACGGTCGAGGATCGAGCTCATGGTGTCGATGGTCGCGGCCGGGTCGCAGGCGATCTCGGGGCCGGGCTCGGACGCGGCGGTCCACTCGATCCCGGTGTCGCCGGCGACGTCCGCGGGGGTGAACAGCGCGGCGTCCAGCTCGGGCGGCGTCGTCGTGGGCTCGGGGTTCAAGGTGGACAGGCTGGCCGGCGGCGCCGGCTCGGGCGTCGCCGTGAGGTCGGACGGGCCGACGGCGAATACGCCGCCCGCGACCACCGCGACCCCGGCCAGCACCCCGCCGGTGACCTGGTGGCGGGTCCGCTTCGCCGCCCGCCGGCGGGCCGCCGACGGTCCCGGCAGTGAGACGCCGTCGAGGTCGGCCGACAGCCCTGTGAGGCGGCGCCGCAGCTCGTCGTCCAGGGGATCCGTCACGACGCCTCACCTCCCGCCGGGAGCCCCGCGGTGTCGCCGCTGTCGGTGAGCAGTTGTGCCAGCGCCGCCCGCCCCCGCGACAGGCGTGCCTTGATGGTCCCCGACGGTGTCCCGGTCTCGGCCGCGATGTCGTCGACGCTCATCCCGACCAGGTGGTGCAGCACGATCGCCTGCCGCTGGCTCTCCGGGATCTGCTTGAGCGCCGTGACCAGCGCGACGTGGTCCGGGTCCGGCGACGGCGAGTGGTCGGGCACACCGTGCTTGACCAGCGCGGTGACGCCGTTCTTCGCCTTGCGCCAGCGGCTGGCGGCGATGCGCCAGGCGACGGTGCGGATCCAGGCCTCCGGGCTGCTGGCCTGGCTGACGGTCTTCCAGCGCTGCCAGGCTCGGGCATACGCCTCCTGCGTGCACTCCTGCGCGTCGGCGAGGTTGCCGGTCATCGCGTACATCTGGTGCAGGACGCGGCGGTGGGTGGCGTTGTAGAACTCGTCGAAGTCGTTGGTGTTCGCGGCCATCGTCCTCACCCCCCGATCCGCTGCGCGGCGAGTTCCATCAGCCGCTGCATCTGCTCGGGCGAGAGGTCGACCTGGTCGACGCCGTAGTAGACGACGGTGACGACGTTGCCGCTGACCGCGGCGCCGGAGAGGAACACCGACCCGAACTCGGCGTTCTCCGAGCGCCAGGTGGTGGCCTCGTAGCCGTCGGTGGAGACCGACCCGGTGTTCTCCATCACGTCGCCGGGCTGGGTGAACTGGTCGACCGCGGCCATCAGCTCCGCGTAGTGGGCGCGGGCGGCCTCGGCGTTGGGGAACGTGGCGCGTTCCTGGTTGATGTTCGGCCCGCCGGGTTCCAGGGGGTCGCTGTAGTAGCGCTGCTCCATGACCTCGGCGCCGTCGGCGAACGGGTCGCGGGTGAACGCGACGTAGCCGTAAGCGGCGGGTCCGCCCTCGTCGTTGCTGCTGAGGACGTCACTGCCCTGGCTGAGCGCTTCGAGCCCGGCCTCGGAGAGGTCGTCGGCGGTGAGCCACCCGTCGACGTCGCCGGCCGGCTCGGGGTAGAGCTGCTCGCGCTCCGGCTCCGACGGGCACTCGGTGTCAGCGACCGCGCACAGCCGGCTGGTCGCCTCGACCGCGTCGTTCGGCTGGGCCACGCCGTTGTAGTCCTGGCCCTCGCCGCCCCTGACGACGATGTCGACGAAGCCGCCGGCGCGCGTGAGGCTCGCCTCGACGTAGGTCTGGGTGTCGGCGGTGGACGGCGGCCCCCGCCAGACCAGCAGGTACGTCTCGTCGCCGACGCCGCCGACCTGCCACTCCTGGATGAGGTTGTGGTCGTCGCCGTTCGCGCACGAGGTGATCTGGTCGCGCAGCTCCGCGAGCCGGGCCTCGGCGCCGGCTCCGGCCGGCTCGACGATGTGCTCGACGCGGTAGTAGGGCTCGACGGCGAACGCCGCCGCCGCGGCACCGTCACCAGCCACCGGCATGCACGGCAGCCAGCTGTCGCCCGCCGGGACCTCGACCCAGTCGGACGGGAACTCCTCGCCGCGGGTGAGGTACTCGAGGTCGATCAGCGCGCCCGGCGGAACGGCCAGCGAGCTCGTCCCGCCGCCGCCGTCATCGCCACCGGTGCCGCCGTCCTGGCCGTCGTCGCCGCCGGGGGTCTCGGTGCCGGTCGGGTCCGGGGTGGGCTCGACCGGCGTCGTGGTGGACGGGGTCGGCTCCGGCGTGGGGACGGCCGTCGGCGTGCCGGTCTCGCTCGGCGAGTCGACCGGCTCCGGCGACGCGATGAACTCGGGCGGGCTGACCGCGAGCACGCCGAGCGCGACCGCCGTGACGCCCGCCAGTACGCCGCCGGTCACCTGGTGCCTGGTCCGCTGCGCGGCACGGCGCCGGGCGGCGGCCGGACCGGCGAGCGACATGCCCGCAAGGTCCGATTCGAGCGACGACAAGCGCCGGGAAAGGCTGTCGTCGTGGCTGTCAGACACGGTGGCCTCCGGTGAGAGCGGCGATGTCGCCGGGGAGAATACGAGCCAGGGTGGTGTGGGCCTTCGCAAGCCGGTTCTCGACGGTCGCGACGGACGTTCCGGTCTCGGCCGCGATGTCGGCGACGGCCGCACCGGCGAGATACCGGACGACGAACGCGTAACGCTGTCTTTCCGGCAGCCGCAGCAGCGCCGCGACGAGGTCCGCGGACTCGGCGCCGGGCGGCGCCGCGGGTTGCTTCGGGCCCCGCTTCACGCCCCGCCGCAACGGGCCGGACGCCAGCCGCCACGCGGTGCCGCGAACCCACGCTTCCGGGCTGGTGGCAGCGGTGACGGCGGGCCAGTGGCGCCAGGCCCGCGCGTACGCCTCCTGGGTGCAGTCGCGGGCCCGGCCGAGGTCTCCGGTCAGCGCGTAGAGCTGATGCAACACGCGGCGGCTCGTGGCGTCGTAGAACGCGTCGAAGTCCGCGGGTTCGCGCATGCCGAAAACCTCCCCTGTGCCTATCGTTCTCCGCTTACACCCAGGAGGACCCGTGAGTGCGCCCCACGGTTGCACGACTTATTCGGTGATCGGGCGCGTTTCCTCGTAATCCGCTCGCGGGAAAGGCAGTCGATCAGGGCATCCCCGGCGTGGTGCCGCGGTTTCCCGCGGCCTTTCCGGTGACCATGGAGACGTGGCCGACCTGCTGACCCGACCGCTGCTCCGGCGCGACGAGCCGGCGTGGGGGTCGCGGGTCCCGTGGCTGGCGGCCATCGTGGCGACGGCGTGGGCGCTGCTGGCCGGGTTCGCGCTGTGCGTGCTGCCGGGGGTGGCGGTCTGGATCGCCGAGGGCGCGGTCGGGCCGCTGGGCGACCCGCTGCGGTTCGCCTCGCGCGTCTGGCTGACCGCGCATCATGCCGGTCTCGAGGTCGGCGAGGGGTCGTTCACGCTCGCCCCGCTCGGCCTCACCGTGTTGTTCGTGCTGCTGCTGCACCGGTCGGCCCGGTGGGCGGCGCACTCGGCCGGGGTGGCGACGACGCGCGGCGCGGCCGCCGTCGTCGTGCCGGTCGTGGTCACGTACGTCGTGGGCGCCGGGATCATCGCCGCGTCCACGGCCACCTCCGACGTCGCGGGCGACCCGTTCGAGGCGATGCTGTGGGCGGCGCTGTGGTCCGGCGCCGCCGCGACGACCGGGGTGGCGCACGAATCCGGACTGCTGGCCGACTGGTGGTGGCGGGTGCCACCTCTGATGCGCGCGGCACTGGCCGGCGCGGCCGCGGCGGTGGCGGGGCTGGTCGGAGTGGGCGCGACGCTGCTGGGGGTCAGCCTGCTCGCGCACACCGGCCGCATCGGGGACCTCGCCACCGCCCTGGACGCCGGCCCGCTCGGCGCGACGCTGCTCGTCGCCGGCTGCGCGCTGCTGGTGCCGAACCTGGTGGTGTGGTCCGCGGCGTTCGCGCTCGGACCCGGCTTCGCGGTCGGGACGGCGACCTCGGTGGCGCCCGACGGGGTCACGCTCGGCCTGCTGCCCGCCGTCCCGGTGTTCGGTGCGCTGCCGTCGGACCTGCCCGGCTCGGTGACGTGGCTCGTGGTCGCCGGGCCGGTCGTGGCCGGCGTGCTGGCCGGGCTGATCGTGCATCGGCGGCTCGGCTCGGTCCCGGTCCCAGCCGGTGCGGAGGTGGACGAGAGCGACGAGGAACCGGGCGGGGAGGACGTCGAAGGGGCGGACGTCGAGGAGCAGCCGGTGGTGCCGCTGTGGCCGGCGGCCGGGGTGGCGGCCGGCGCCGCGGCGATCGCGGCGGTCGCGATGGCCGTGCTGGCGCTGCTGTCCGGCGGTTCGGTGGGCGCGGAGCGGCTGACGGCTCTGGGCCCGGTGCCGTGGGAGGTCGCCGCCGCGACGTTCGGCCTGGTCGCGGTGCCGGCGGTCGTGGTCGTCCTGGCGCTCCGGTTCCGCCGCCGCCCTGCTGCTCCGGTGGACGCCCCGGTGGACGCCCCGGTGGACGCCCCGGCAGACGATGCGGCGCATGCGGCGGACGTCGACCCGGCGGACCGGGCAGAAGACACAGCGGAGGGTGAGCCGATCTCCGTCAAAGAAGAGGAACCACCACCTCCGCCACCAGAACAATAGGTCCGGGTATTGTCGCCGGGTGACCTGCCGGATCGTGGTGCTGGTATCGGGTGCCGGCAGCAACCTCGCCGCTCTGCTCGATGCCTGCGCCGACCCGTCCTACGGTGCGTCGGTCGTGGCCGTCGGCGCCGACCGTGACGGCATCCGCGCGCTCGACCTCGCCGCCGAGGCCGGCGTGCCGACGTTCGTCGAGCGGGTGAAGGACCACCCCGAACGCGCCGGCTGGGACAGCGCGCTGGCCGAGCGGACCGCCGAGCACTCGCCTGACCTCGTCGTCTCGGCGGGGTTCCTGAAACTGGTCGGCCCGGCATTCCTGCGCCGCTTCGGCGACCGCTATCTCAACACCCACAACGCGCTGCTGCCGTCGTTCCCGGGCATCCACGGCCCCCGCGACGCGCTCGCGTACGGCGTCAAGGTCACCGGCGCCACGCTGTTCTTCGTCGACGAGGGCGTCGACACCGGCCCGATCGTCGCGCAGGTCGCCGTCCCGGTGCACGACGACGACACCGAGGACACGCTGACCGAGCGGATCAAGGTCGCCGAGCGCGCCCAGCTGGTCGACTACATCGGGCGGCTGGCCCGCGAGGGCTGGACCATCAACGAGAGAAAGGTCACCATCCCGTGAGCGAGGCCCGTACGCCGATCCGGCGCGCGCTGATCAGCGTCTACGACAAGACGGGGCTGGAGGATCTCGCCCGCGGCCTGCACGCCGCCGGCGTCGCCATCGTCTCGACGGGGTCGACGGCGGCCCGCATCGCCGCCGCCGGGGTGCCGGTGACGGCGGTCGAGGAGCTCACCGGGTTCCCCGAGTGCCTCGACGGACGGGTCAAGACGCTGCACCCGAACGTGCACGCGGGCCTGCTCGCCGACGTCCGGCTGGAGAGCCACCGCGGGCAGCTCGAGGAACTCGGCATCGAGCCGTTCCAGCTGCTGGTGAGCAACCTGTACCCGTTCGCGCAGACGGTCGCGTCGGGCGCCGGGCCGGACGAGGTGATCGAGCAGATCGACATCGGCGGGCCGTCGATGGTCCGCGGCGCGGCGAAGAACCACGCGAACGTCGCCGTCGTCGTCGACCCCGCCCGCTACGGCGAGGTGCTGGCCGCCGTCGAGGCCGGCGGGTTCAAGCTGGGCGAGCGGCAGCGGCTGGCGCTACAGGCGTTCACCCACACGGCCACCTACGACGTGCACGTCGCGTCGTGGCTGGGCAGCGTCGTCGCGCCGCCGGCCGACGGCACCGTCTTCCCCGAGTGGGTCGGCGGCAGCTGGGATCGCAGCGCCGTCCTGCGCTATGGCGAGAACCCCCACCAGGCCGCGGCGCTGTACCGCAGCGGCTTCGGCGCGCCCGGGCTGGCCGGCGCGGAGCAGCTGCACGGCAAGGAGATGTCGTACAACAACTACGTCGACGCCGACGCCGCGTGGCGCTCGGCGCACGACTTCGCCGAGCCGGCCGTCGCGATCATCAAGCACGCGAACCCGTGCGGCATCGCCGTCGGCGCCGACATCGCCGACGCGCACCGCAAGGCCAACGCGACCGACCCGGTGTCGGCGTACGGCGGCGTCATCGCGGCGAACCGCCCGGTCACGGCCGAGGCGGCGGAGCTGATCTCGACGATCTTCACCGAGGTCGTCGTGGCGCCCGACTTCGAGCCGGGCGCGCTGGACCTGCTGACGCAGAAGAAGAACGTGCGGCTGCTGCGGGTCGCCGGCGCCGACGCCCGGCCGGTCGAGTCGCGGGCGATCTCCGGCGGCCTGCTCGTGCAGCAGGTCGATCGCGTCGACGCCGAGGGCGACGACCCCGCCACCTGGACGCTGGCCGCGGGCGACGCCGTCGACGAGGCGACGCTGGCCGACCTCGTGTTCGCGTGGCGGGCCGTGCGGTCGGTGAAGAGCAACGCGATCCTGCTGGCCAGCGGCGGCGCCGCGGTCGGCGTCGGCATGGGCCAGGTCAACCGCGTCGACTCCGCCCGGCTCGCGGTCACCCGCGCCGCCGAGCGCGCCGCAGGCTCCGTCGGCGCCTCCGACGCGTTCTTCCCGTTCCCCGACGGCCTGCAGGTGCTCGCCGAGGCCGGCGTCCGCGCCGTCGTCCAGCCGGGCGGCTCGGTGCGCGACGAGGAGGTCGTGGCCGCCGCCCGTGAGGCCGGCATCACGATGTACTTCACCGGTACGCGGCACTTCTTCCACTGACGACCGCGGCCCGGTTCGTCGGGGGTCGCCGCGTCGGACGGGGGAGGCCACGTTGGCCGTCCCCCTGCTGCCCATGGTCTTAGCCGCGGACCCGCGCCTCAAGCGGACTGTGGGGCGCTTCGCGCCGGCGATGACCGCTTGACCCGCGGGTCTGCGGCCAAGTGCGGGCAGTTATCAGGGGGACGGGGGAGTCTGGCGACGGGCGTCCCGGTCTGGTGTCACGTCCGTGCTGTCAAGACCGAGTTACTGGTGCTCTGGCCGTAGTAACTCGGTCTTGACGGCGTCGGGAGGGAGTCTTCCTCGCTATGGCGGGGAAAACTCCCATCGGACGGGGCGACGGCACACATCCGAGCTGCGCCCGGTCTTTCCCCGTCCTCTGATAGCGGCCAAGAGAATGGGGCAGCAGGGGGACGGCGAACGCGGCAACCCCAGACGCACGTGAGCCCGGCGAGCCAGTTCGCCGAGCGACCCAGGTCGCCTGGCCTACCTATGGCGCCCGGCCCACGGAACGGGTCGACGAGCCTCATTTCGGGGGCGGAGGTGGCGGTGAGGGGCGCCGGAATCGGTGATGATCAGGGGAGTTGGCGAGGTAGGGTGACGACTATGGCAGCCAAGAAGTCCGGCGGCAACGACGATCTCAAGGCCAAGATGCGTGAGGCCTTGGAGCGGAAGAAGACCGCCGACCACGAGCACCCGGACGACCAAGTGTCCGGCACCGGACCCGCGCACGAGGACGCCGCGAAGACCCAGCGGATGTTCCGCCGCAAGAGCGGCTGAGCACCGGTCGGCCGCCGGTTCGGACCATGCGAGAATCAGATACGTGAGCGCGAAGATTCTCGACGGCAAGAACACGGCGGCCACCATCCGGTCCGAGCTCACCGCCCGGGTCAAGGCCCTGGGCGAACGGGGCATGGTCCCGGGCCTGGGCACCGTCCTCGTCGGCGACGACCCCGGCAGCCACGCCTACGTCGTCGGCAAGCACCGCGACTGCGCCGAGGTCGGCATCGAGTCGCTCCAGATCGAGCTGCCCGCCACGGCCACGCAGGCCGAGGTCGAGGCGGCCATCGCCGAGATGAACGCGAACCCCGCGTGCCACGGCTTCATCGTCCAGCTGCCGCTGCCGAAGGGCCTGGACGAAGAGCGGGTGCTGTCGGCCATCGACCCCGCCAAGGACGCCGACGGCCTGCACCCGCAGAACCTCGGCAAGCTGGTGCTCATGCAGCCGGCGCCGCTGCCCTGCACGCCCCGCGGCTGCCTCGAGCTGCTGCGTCGCTACGACGTCCCGACCGACGGCGCCGAGCTGGTGGTCGTCGGGCGCGGTGTCACCGCGGGCCGTCCGATGGGCCTGCTGTTCTCCCGGCGCAGCGAGAACGCCACCGTCACGATCTGCCACACCGGTACCCGCGACCTCGCGGGCACGGTGCGGCGGGCCGACATCGTCATCGCCGCGGCCGGTGTGCCGGGGCTCGTCACCGCCGACATGATCAAGCCGGGGGCGGCCGTCCTCGACGTCGGCATCACCCGCGTCGTCGGTCCTGACGGCAAGGGCCGCTACACCGGTGACATCGCGCCCGAGGTGCGCGAGGTCGCCGGATATCTCGCCCCGATGCCCGGCGGCATCGGCCCCATGACTCGTGCAATGCTGTTGGCCAACGTCGTGGAGGCGGCCGAGTCCGCCGTCCGCGCCTAGGCCGGACCCACGCCCGGCGAGCGGGCCGGCGTCTCGACGCCGGTTCGTTCTTGCCCCTCGAGGAGGATCCATTTCATGGCCGAGAAGTCTCCGCGCGGCCTCGCCGACGTCGTGGCCGCGTCCACGTCGATCTCCGACATCGACGGGCGGGCGGGTCGGCTCTCCTATCGCGGCTACGACATCCACGACATCGCCGGGCGCATCTCCTTCGAGGAGTGCGTCCATCTGCTGCAGCGGGGCACGCTGCCCACCCAGGCCGAGCTGGACGGCCTGATGGCCGAACTGGCCGACGGCCGCCGGTACGGCTCGGTCGCCACCACGCTGCTGCCGTACGTCGTCAAGAGCGGCACCCCCATGGAGGCCCTGCGCACGCTGGTGTCGTCGCTGGCCATCGACGACCCCGACGCCGCCGACGCGTCCATCGAGGCCGATCGCCGCAAGGCGACCCGGCTGGTCGCGCAGATGCCGGTGCTGGTGGCGTCGTACGAGGCGCAGCGGTCCGGCCGCGAGGTCCCCGAGGCCGACCCCGAGCTGGGCATCGCCGGCAACTTCCTGCTGCAGATCACCGGTGAGCGGCCGGCGCCGCGGGCCGCGGAGCTGTTCGACGAGTGCCTGGTGCTGCACGCCGACCACACGATGAACGCGTCGACGTTCACCGCGCGGGTCATCGCCGCCACGCTGTCCGACATGCACTCGGCCATCACCGGCGCCATGGGCGCGCTGCGCGGCCCGCTGCACGGCGGCGCGAACGAGGCGGTCATGAAGACGCTGACGTCCATCGACGGCGAAGCCGACGCCGTCGACCAGTTCGTCCGCGACGAGCTCGCCGCCGGCCGCAAGCTCATGGGGTTCGGCCACCGGGTCTACAAGACCGAGGACCCGCGCGCCACGCACCTGCGCCGCATGAGCGAGGAGCTGGCCGAGCTCACCGGCAACGGCCGCTACTACGAGTTCTCCCGCCGCATGGAGCAGGTGGTGCTCGACGAGAAGGGCCTGTACCCGAACGTCGACTTCTTCGCCGCCAGCGTCTACCACGCGCTGGGCATCCCGACCGACCTGTTCACGCCGGTGTTCGCGATCTCGCGGATGAGCGGCTGGACGGCGCACGTCATCGAGCAGCACGAGGACAATCGACTCATCCGGCCCGACAGCGACTACACCGGGCCGCACGACCAGCAGTGGGTGGAGATCTCGAAGCGGTGAGTACACGAGCCGGTTCCCATCGCGCGGCGGCCAGCAGCCGCTGGGCCGCGGCCGCCGAGCGGCGGCTGATGCCTGCGAGCTGGTTGCGCGCGGTGTTCCGGCAGTGGCCGCTGCTGCTGGTGCTCGCCGTCGTCGCGGTCGGCACCGTCATCGTCGCCGACAACCACTTCCGCCGGGGCACGGTCCTCATCGCCGGCGGCATCTGCCTGGCCGTCGCCCTGCGGGCGGTGCTGCCCAGCAGCGTCGCCGGCCTGCTCAAGGTGCGCTCGCGCGCGCTCGACCTGCTGACGCTGGGGTTCCTGGGGGCGGGGACCCTGATCGCGTCGCTCATCGTCCCGCCCCCGTCCTGAACCCCGACCGACCACGTCGCAGCTCATCGAGGAGAGAATCACCATGGTCCAGGCGCCCGTCAACGTCACCGTCACCGGCGCGGCCGGTCAGATCGGCTACGCCCTGCTGTTCCGGGTGGCGTCCGGGCAGCTGCTGGGCGCCGACACCCCGGTGCGGTTGAAGCTGCTGGAGATCCCGCCGGCGGTGAAGGCGGCCGAGGGCACCGCCATGGAGCTGGACGACTGCGCGTTCCCGCTGCTCAGCGGCATCGACATCTACGACGACCCGCGTCAGGCGTTCGACGGCGTCAACGTCGCCCTGCTGGTGGGTGCGCGGCCGCGGACGAAGGGCATGGAGCGCGGCGACCTGCTCGAGGCCAATGGCGGCATCTTCAAGCCGCAGGGCGAGGCGATCAATGCCGGCGCGGCGTCCGACGTCCGCGTGCTGGTGGTCGGCAACCCGGCCAACACCAACGCGCTGATCGCCCGCTCGCACGCGCCGGACGTGCCGGCCGACCGCTTCACCGCGATGACCCGCCTCGACCACAACCGCGCGCTGTCGCAGCTGTCGGCGAAGCTGGGCGTCGGCGTCGCCGACATCAGCAAGCTGACCATCTGGGGCAACCACTCCGCCACCCAGTACCCCGACATCTTCCACGCCGAGATCGCCGGGAAGCCGGCGTCCGAGCTGGTCGACGAGTCGTGGCTGAGCGACGACTTCATCCCGACGGTGGCCAAGCGCGGCGCCGCGATCATCGAGGCGCGCGGCGCGTCGTCGGCGGCGTCGGCGGCCAATGCGGCCATCGACCACGTCTACGACTGGGTCAACGGCACCCCCGAGGGCGACTGGACGTCGGCCGCCATCGTCTCCGACGGCTCGTACGGCGTGGCCGAAGGGCTGATCTCGTCGTTCCCGGTGGTCTCGCGCGACGGCGCCTGGGAGATCGTCCAGGGCCTCGAGGTCAGTGACTTCTCGCGGGCGCGCATCGACGCGTCGGTCCAGGAGCTGACCGAGGAGCGCGACGCGGTGGCGGCGCTGGGCCTCATCTGATCGTCTGTTATCTTGACGTCGAGACAAACATTCTCATCCAGGAGTTGCTGACACCATGGCGAAGATCAAGGTAGCCGGGCCCGTCGTCGAGCTCGACGGCGACGAGATGACGCGGATCATCTGGTCGTTCATCAAAGAGCGGCTGATCCACCCGTACCTCGACATCGACCTGCGCTACTACGACCTCGGCATCGAGCACCGCGATGCCACCGACGACCAGGTGACCATCGACGCCGCCAACGCCATCAAGGAGCACGGCGTCGGCGTCAAGTGCGCCACCATCACGCCCGACGAGGCGCGGGTCGAGGAGTTCGGCCTGAAGAAGATGTGGGTCTCGCCCAACGGCACGATCCGCAACATCCTCGGCGGCGTGGTGTTCCGCGAGCCGATCATCATCTCGAACATCCCGCGGCTGGTGCCGGGCTGGACCAAGCCGATCATCATCGGCCGTCACGCGCACGGCGACCAGTACAAGGCGACCAACTTCAAGGTGCCCGGCGCCGGCGAGCTGACCATCACGTTCACCCCGGCCGACGGCTCCGAGCCGATCCAGCACGTGGTCGCCAACTACGGCGACGACGGCGGCGTGGCCATGGGCATGTACAACTTCAACAAGTCCATCGAGGACTTCGCCCGCGCCTCGTTCTCGTACGGCCTGCAGCGCAACTACCCGGTCTACATGTCGACGAAGAACACCATCCTCAAGGCCTACGACGGCGCCTTCAAGGACATCTTCGCCGACGTCTTCGAGCGGGAGTTCAAGGCCGAGTTCGAGGCGGCCGGCCTGACCTACGAGCACCGGCTCATCGACGACATGGTCGCGGCCGCGCTGAAGTGGGAGGGCGGCTACGTCTGGGCCTGCAAGAACTACGACGGCGACGTCCAGTCCGACACCGTCGCGCAGGGCTTCGGCTCGCTCGGCCTGATGACGTCGGTGCTCATGACGCCCGACGGCAAGACCGTCGAGGCCGAGGCCGCGCACGGCACCGTCACCCGGCACTACCGCCAGCACCAGGCCGGCAAGCCGACGTCGACCAACCCGATCGCGTCCATCTACGCCTGGACCGGCGGCCTCAAGCACCGCGGCAAGCTCGACAACACTCCCGAGGTCACCGGCTTCGCCGAGACCCTCGAGGACGTCATCATCAAGACGGTCGAGTCCGGCGTCATGACGAAGGACCTCGCGCTGCTGGTCGGCCCGGACCAGGAGTGGAAGACCACCGAGGACTTCCTCGGCGCGCTCGACGAGAACCTCGCCAAGCGGCTCGTCTGACCGGGGTTCTCGGCCCGCGACGTCGTGTGCCCGGTCGCTCCTGGGGAGTGGCCGGGCGGCGTACGCTCGGTCGGCTTCCGCCTTGGCGCGTCTGGCCATCCTCTTGGCAAGGCTGGTCGTCGCAGGGCCTGCGTGAAATGTCCGGCTCGTGGAGCGACCAGCCTTGCCAAGGCGCGGAGCATCTGCGTGCGGCTGCGCGAGGCTACTGCGGAATCCTGCTAGTGAGCGACGCGGAATCTGCCTAGTCGGCGATGTGGGATCCTCTGTGGTCTGCTGTCCGGCGTACGGTGTGGCCGTGAGCGAAAGCGCGCATCGTCAGGTCCTTGCGGAGTTCGTCGCCTGGGCGGAGGGCAACCATCCGGGGGTCCAGGTCGAGCCTGACGTCGTCGAGACCATTCTGGAGTTCAAGGCGAGTTACTTCGACTCCACGGACCCGGCCTCATGGCGGGCCGGCGAGATGACCGAGATCCTGGTCGACATCGTCCCGCGGAAGGTGATCGCGGACCAGGAATGGACCGAGGCGCTGGTCCGCACGGTCCCGCTCTTCGTCGAGTTCCTGGCCGACCAGAAGCGGCCCTACGCCATTCGGCGGCTCAGGGCGGAGGCCGAGTCCGCGGTGTCGGCATTCGCCGCCGCGGTGAACGACCCCGAACGGTGGGGCATGGGCAAGCGGCTGCTGTCCGCCATGGGCGCGGAGGGCATACCGGACCAGGCCACACTGGACGAGCTGACTGCCGAGTTCAACGCACTGCCCTTCGAGGAGCGCGACCGCATCCTCGGCGCGGTGCCGCCCGCCGGCCCGCCGCCGCAGCCACCGGTGCCATTGCCGGCCGTGCGGGTGGCGCCGGTCGCCGAGCTCGTCGATGCGGCTCGGTCGGCACCGCTGGTCGCCGATGTCCTATCTCTGGTGCGCTGGCTCGGCGATCGCCGGGAAGTCACGGCCACGGGTGCGCTCCGTGTCAAGGACGGCAGGCAGGCGGCCCTCGACCTCGGCTTGGTCGATCCGGCGGAGCTCGCCCGCCGCGAGCTGATGTGGCCCCTCCGCAGCAGCGCGGACCTGCGGGATCTCGACGAGTTGTGGAGTTACGCGGCCGGGTCGGGCTTCGTCCGCCTCACCGCCAGCCGGGCCTATCCGGGCGAGGCGATGGACGCCTGGCAGTCGGGCGACGGCGACGCGGTGCTCTCGGCGTGGGGCGACCTCTTCGATGCCGTCCTGGCCGCACTCGTTGAGGGCGACATGGCCGCCATGACCTATCAGGCGGACGTCCACGCCGACCTCCCCCCGATGCTGTTCACCGCCTATGCCGACGGGGAGATCTCGCGGGAGCGCGTCGTCGAGAGCCATGCCGAGCAGATCGCCGGGCACCAGGTCTTCACTCTGCCGAGCTTCGACCCGAGAACCGAGGTGGCGGAGGCTCTCGATGGCGGGTTGAGCCGGCTGGAGCGGCTCGGAGCGGTGACGCTCGTCGGCGACGCCGTCCGATTGACGCCGCTCGGCGTGTGGAAGCTCAACACGCTGTACACCTCGTTCGGCTGGGACGCGCCGAGCGTGGGCGACCTCTCCGGCGCGGACACGATCACCAGGCTTACAGGTCTGTCGCAGCTGACCGATGACGACGCGGAGGCCGAGCTCGCGGCCTGGCTCGACGCCGCCGACCACGAGACGCTGGCCGGCGAGCTGGCCAATGCGATCAGCGAGGCGGACCCCCACATCCGGCCGGTCGTGTTCGACCTGCTCAATCGCATCGGGCCGGCAGCGCGCCCGGCCGTTGCCCGGCTGATCGACACACCATGGTGGCGCTACGCGGCGACGTGGTTCGAGCTGCGCGGTGAGTCCGGTCCCCGGCCGATGTCCGATACTGATCGCGCCTGGATGGCGGCCGAGCAGCTCGCTCCGATGATCGATGCGCTGGGCACTGAGACGGACGAGCTTCGGGAAGCCATGCCCGGGGAGATCGCCGAGGCGAACCCAGCACCCTTCTTCGACGGGCTGTCACGTACCGACCACCCGCGAGCGGGAGACGTCCTGGAGGCGATCTCCCGCATCGTGACTGACAAGGCGGTGTCGAAGGCCGCCCGGAAGGCCGCGTTCAAGGCTCGTAGCCGTTGAGTCGCCCCGCCGTCACTCCCGGGTGAGCGTCGAGCGCATCAGCGTCACGTTGTACGGGCCCCACTGGGTCAGCGCGAAGTAGAGGTCCGGGCCGCTGGACCACGGGTGCAGGTACCCGCCGTACAGCGCCGGATACTCCGCGCCGTCGACGATGACCTGCTCCTCACCCCACGGCCCGGTCGGCCGTGGCGCGTCGCGCAGCACGATCTGCGCCCGCGACTCGTCGAGGTACGTCATCAGCCAGCGGCCGGTGTACTCGTTGTACTGCACGGACAGCTCGCCGATCGGCCCGTCGGCGACGGGCGCGGCGGCCGCCTCGTCGCGGGACCAACCGGCGCCGTCCCAGTACCGGTACGCGTCCTTGTCCTGCACCCGGCCGGCTGGGACGCGCGCCACGTGCGCGTCGCCCCACCGGCCGTTGGGCGTGCCGAACAGGTAGACGTGGCCGCGGTGGCGGGCGTACGCGGTCATCTGGAAACTACTGTCCCACTCAGGCGTGTTCGCCCAGACCGCGTCCGGGTCCTTCGTCCACGTCTGGCCGTCGTCGTCGGACCAGGCGATGCCGGAGTGGTTGGTGAACCAGGTGCCGGCCGGGCCCCAGTGGTTCACCGACATGTAGTGGATGTAGCTGCGCCCGCCGACCGCGATGCCGGCCGTCGGGATCACCGTCTCTTCCACCTCGTTCTGCTTGAGGCAGTCCAGCAGCTGCCCGGCGTGGCCGGGCCGGTCCTGCACCATCGAGTCGAACGTCATGCCGTCGGCCAGGTCGCGGTCCGAGGACGTCGCCAGCACGTTGCACCGCCAGTCCGCCTCGCGCGGCCCGGCGCCGTTGCCGCCCCAGCCCTCGCCATAGGTGTCGCCGAAGGCCATCAGCACGTCGCCGGCGCCGTTGTCCCACATGATGCCGAGGTCGGTGCCGTACACCTGATAGTTCGCCGCGGTCTCGTTGATCGAGCCGGCGCCGGTCAGCCGAGCCACCGGCACGCCGCGGGTGACGGTGACGCCGTCCGACGGCGCCGGTCCACCGTCCGCGGCGAGGGCGGTCGCTAGCAGCAGACCGGCGATGGTCGCCGTCGGCAACAGGGTTCTCATACGACACCTCCGGGGAGCGGATCGTCAGAACAGCCGTTCGTCCGGGCGCGGCAGCCGGTCGGTCACCGGCGGCAGCGGCGGGACCTGTGCGTGCGGCTCGGTCTGGTACCAGTACGCCGTGCTCGACCAGTCGTCCGAGCGATGATTGTTGTGCCCGTGCTCGATGGTCACCTTGATCGACCGCTGGAACCGGACCGGGTCCTCGATGTGGTAGCGATACAGCGAGATCTTCCCGGACCAGTTCTGCCCGCCCGGCAGCACGATGCCGTGGTAGGGCGCGTTGTACTCCTCGGCCGGGCACCAGGCGGTGTTGAAGTAGTCCTCGGTGCCGGTGCCGTGCAACGACGGCGGGAACGGCTCGCCGTCGACGAAGATCATGTCGTCGCCCTCGCCGTACCAGTTGAACTGCGCGGGCCCGACCTGGCGCAGGTTCTCGATGTCGACATGGCAGCCGACGTAGTGGCCCTCGCCCACGGCGTCGAGCAGCACGTAGTTGCCGGCGCCGTCGGTGTTGGCGCCGCCGAACTGGAACTCGCTGTTCGTCAGCCCGGACTCGTCGGCCAGTCCGTCGGTCGGGTTCTGCCGCTGCCATCGGGCGTGGAACCGGCCGGCCCGCGGGTCCGGGGCGCCGGTGAGGTCGTAGTCGACGTAGTAGTAGAAGACGACGTCGGTGGCGCACTCGTTGGCCACCTCGATGCGGGCGGAGTCGAACGGCATCGGGAACCAGCAGTTGAACGCCTTGCCGTCCTGCGGGCTCATCTGCAGTGGCATGGACACGAAGTTGCGGTGCTGTGCGTGCCCGAGCCCGAAGAAGTCGCCCACCGGCGCCTCGACGCACGGGCTGTCGGCGCCGTCCCAGTACATCCGCAGCACGATCTTGCGCAGGTAGTGCTCGTCGTCGCAGGCGATCGTCACCCAGATGTGCCGCACCACGCCCGGTTCGTCGATGGCCGCGAGCTGCGCCGTGTCGCCAGGCGCGATGGTCAGGCGGTCGTCGTTGCCGCCGGTCCGGTCCCAGCTGGAGGCGCGGGCGCTCCTGGTCCCGGTCAGCTGCGGCAGGTTCGACAGGGGTCCGGTCATCGGCGATCTGCTCCTCAGCCCTTGAGGCCGGTCAGTTTGATGCCCTCCACGAGCCGGCGCTGGAGGACGAAGAACAGGATGAGCGTCGGCAGCGCCGCCAGCGTCGAGGCGGCCATGATCAGGTGGTACTGGGTGCCGTGCTGGCCGGTGAACTGCTGCATGCCCAGCTGCACCACCCACAGGTCCTGCGACTGCGTGACGATGAGCGGCCACAGGAAATTGTTCCAGTTGGCCAGGAAGAAGAAGATGCCCAGCGCCGCCAGGATCGGCCGCGACAACGGCAGCACGATGTGCCAGTACACCTTGACCAGGCCGGCGCCGTCGACGATCGCCGCCTCCTCGAGCTCCCGAGGTAGCGACAGGTAGAACTGCCGCAGCAGGAAGATGCCGAACGCGTGCGGGATCATCGGGATGATCAGGCCCTGGTAGGTGTCTACCCAGCCCAGCCAGTCGACGATGATGAACAGCGGGATCACGATGACGGTGAACGGCACCATCAGCGTCGACAGGATGGCCAGGAAGATCGCGTTGCGGCCGGGGAAGCGCAGCCGGGCCAGCGAGTACGCCGCCATCGAGTGGAACAGCAACGACACCGCCGTGACGACGGTCGCGACGAACAGCGAGTTCAGCAGGTACCGCGCGAACGGCACCTGCTCGAACACGTCGATGTAGTTCTGGAAATGCAGCTCGCGCGGCAGCACCGTCGGCGGGTTGGCCAGCACCTCGGAGCCGTCCTTGAGCGAGCTGGACAGCATCCACAGCAGTGGCCCGGCCAATACGACGAACGCCAGGATCGCCAGCGTGTACAGCACCAGCCGGTCGGCCAGCCGGCGCCGGCGACGGGGGACCGGCGGGCGGGCGGTGAGCTCCCGGACCGGCGCGGCCTCAGTCGTATGACTCATGGCGGAAGATCCGTAGCTGGAGGAGGGAGAAGACCAGGATGATCACGAACAGCGCCACCGACAGCGCCGACGCATAGCCCAGCTGCAGGAACTGGAAGGCGGTCTCGTAGATGTAGACGACGGTGGTGCGAGTCGCGCCGGCCGGGCCGCCCTGCGTCAGCACATAGATCGGGTCGAACAGCTGCAGCGCGCTGATGAACGTGATGAGCAGGACGAACACGCTGGTGGGGCGCAGCAGCGGCAGCGTGATGCCGCGGAAGCGCCGCCACGCGCCGGCGCCGTCGACCACCGCCGCCTCGTAGTAGACCTTCGGGATGTCCTGCAGCCCGGTCAGGAAGATGATCATGCTGTAGCCGACGCCTTGCCAGAGCGTCACCAGGATCACCGACACCAGCGCCAGCCGGGTCGAGCCGAGCCACGGCTGCGGGTCGATGCCGAAGAGCCCGATGATCGCGTTCAGCACGCCGCCGGGGTCCTGCAGCATGAACCCCCAGATGACCGAGGCCACCACCAGCGACACCATGAACGGCGCGAAGTAGGCCGACCGGAAGAACCCGCTCAGTGCCAGGCCGCGGTTGACCAGCAGCGCCAGCGCAAGAGACAGCACGAACAACAGCGGCACGAACGTGACCGTGTAGACGGCGGTGATCCTGAGCGAGTCGCGGAACGCCTGGTCCTGCAGCAGCGTCTCGTAGTTGGCCGTTCCGGACCACTCCCGCGCCCCGATGCCGGTCCAGTCGTGGAACGAGATGTAGAACGCGCCCAGGATCGGCAGCGCCACGAACACCGCCAGGCCCAGCAGGTCCGGCAGCAAGAACGCGTACCCGACCAGCCGCTGCTCGCCGCGCCGGGTTCGCCACCAGCGCGGCGGCGCGGTGTCGACGGCGCTGCTCACGTGCTCTCGGGATTGAGCGGCGCGCCCTGGTACGAAGAGAGGAACCTGTCGATGGCGTCGGCTGCCACCGCCGCCGCGTCCTCGCCGCTCGCGCCGCGGAACATCGCCGCCTGGAGGCCGTCGCCGACCGCCTTGACCACCTGGTCGGGGTAGCGCGGCTCAGCCCGGGCGATGGGCAGGATCTGCTCGGTGAACACGCTGTGCGGGTCGCCGCCGAACACGTCGCCGCAGGCCTCGTTGACGGCTTCGCGCGGCGAGAACTTCGAGCCGGCTCGGCAGGCCCACTCCTCGGCGAACACGTCGTCGTCGACCCACAGCCACTTCGTGAACGCCTTGGCCGCGTCCAGCCGCGGGCTCTCGGCGTTGAGCATCTGTGTCCAGCCGCCGTAGACGGAGACCGGAGTGCCGCCGTCGGGCGCGGGAATCGGGATGACGTTGATCGGCTGGTCGGCGAATTCCTCCTGCAGCGCGGCGATCGCCCAGAACCCGCACACCTGCATGGACGTCTCGCCCCGGCCGAGCGTGCCGATGTCGGTGGTCGACGTCGCGTTGTCGTTGGGCGCGTAGCCCTCGGTGACGAGGCGCCCCCACAGGTCGAACGCCGCGGCCGCCTCCGGGGTGCGCAGCGCCGACTCCGTCGAGTCCTCGTTGACCACCTCGCCGCCGGCGCTCCACAGGAACGGGTACCAGGTGAAGTTCTGGTACGGCCCGGGGGCGACCTCGATGATGATGCCCTTGCGCTCGGCGGCGGTGAGCTCCTGTGCGGCGGAGAACAGCCCGTCCCAGGTGGTGGGTGGTTCGATGCCGGCGTCGGCCAGGTGGTCCTCGCGGTAGAACAGGGCCACCGGTTCGATCTCGAACGGCAGCGCCTGCATCGCCCCCTCGACGGTGACGGCGGCGACGGAGGCGGGGTTGTACCCGCTCTTGTCGACGAGGTCGTCGACCGGCGCGGACACTCCGGTGTTGACGTAGTTGAGGAACGCGCCGGGGCTGATCCAGAACACGTCCGGGCCGTTGCCGGCGGCGAACGCTGTGGTCAGCTTGGTGCCGGTGTAGTCGGCGAACGGGAAGGTCTGGAACTTCACCTGCATGTCCGCGTTCTCGGCGTTCCAGCGCTTGATGGCGGCCTCGATCTGCGGATCGTCGCCGTCGGCGACGAACTTCCAGAACTGGATCGGCCCGCCCCCGCTGCTGCCACTGCTGTCGTCGCCTCCGCAGGAGGAGAGCAGCGGCGCGAGAACACCGGCAGAGGCGCCCGCGGCGAGCATCCTGGTCGTGAACTGACGGCGGGTGAGCACTGGTGGGCGGTAACCGGCCATCTCGCGTCTCCCTCTCTCGTCGACTCCGATGTCGACCGAGAAATCGATTTCGATGACGCTAGGCGCGGGCTCCACCCACTGTCAAGGGCTGGGTCGGCGAGGTCAGGCGGTGGCGCGGATCGAGCTGGCCCGGATCTGCAGCGCCGTGGGCAGCACGATGCGGGTGGGCTCGGCGGCTGGGCTGGCCAAGCGCTTTGTCAGCAGCTGCGCCGCCCGCCGGCCGACCTCGTAGGTCGGCTGGGCGACCGTGGTCAGGGTGGGCCGGATGAGGTCGGCCCACGGGATGGCGTCGAACCCCACGATGGCGACGTCAGATGGCACCGTCACTCCGCGCTCGACCAGGCACTCCATGGCGCCGATGGTCATGAGGTTGTTGGCCGCGAAGACGGCGTCGGGCGGCGCCGCGGCGTTGTCGTCGAGCAGCGACGCCATGGCCTCGTACCCGCCGCGCTCGCGGAAGTCGGCGTGCCGCACGAGGGCGGGGTCGACCGGCTGCCCGGCCTCGCGCAGCGCGCGGCCGTAGCCGTCGAGCCGCTGGGTGGCGGTGCTGAGCCAGCGTGGCCCAGCGATGCACGCGATGCGGCGAAAGCCTTGCTCGACGAGGTGCGCGGTGCCCAGCTGAGCGCCGTGCTCGTTGTCGACCAGGACGGTGTCGGTGCTGAGGCCGTCCAGTTCGCGGTCGATGACGACCACCGGGCAGCCGGCCTGGAGCAGCAGCTCGACGTCGTCGACGCGGTTCGACGACGGCGAGATGACGACCCCGGCCATGCGCTCGGCCAGCGCCGCCGTGATGTAGTTCGACTCCTTTTCCGGGTTCTCGTCGCTGTTGCAGAGCACGACGGAGTACCCGGCGGAGAGCGCGACGTCCTCGATGCCGCGGACCATCGAGGTGAAGAAAGGGTTCTGGACGTCGGAGACGATGACTGCCCACAGCGTGGTCTGGCTGATGCGCAGGTTGCGGGCGACGGCGTTGCGGCGGTAGCCGAGTTGCGCGACCGCGTCGGTGACCCGTCCCGCCAGCACCGGATCGACCTTGACGTGGCCGTTGAGCACGCGCGACACGGTGGCGGCCGACACGCCCGCCTGGCGTGCAACGTCGTAGATGGTGACCACCGTGCCCCCGTTCCGTGCTCGACCGCGAGCCCGTTGACATTCGCTGCGCCGTCATCCTACCGTGGCGCGCAATCGATTTCTTACCGTTCCCGCCGACGCGAGGAGTGCACTGTGGCACGTATCGGCCTGTTGACGATCTCCGACGGACGCGACTTCGTGCACCGCGACATCGCGGACTGGGCCCGCTCGTCCGAGGACGCGATCGCCGCGGCGCTGGAGGGCGCCGGGCACGAGGTGGTCCGGGCCCCCGAGCTGGTGTGGACCAACGAACTGGCGTCCAGCCAGGCCCGGCTGGTCGCCGAGGCGCGGCCCGACCTCACGATCTTCAACTACTCGGTGTGGGCGTTCCCGCACTTCTCCATGCTCGCCGCCGACGCGACGCCGGGACCGCTGGTGCTGCTGTCGAACATCGACCCGGTGCAGCCCGGCATGGTCGGCATGCTGGCCGCGGGTGGCGGGCTGGACCAGATCGGCCGCGTGCACGGCCGGGTCTGGGGCGACGTCGCCGACCCGGTGACGCTGGAGCGGCTGCTGGTGCACGTCCGGGCGGCGCAGGCGGTCGGCGGGCTGCGGGGGAGCACGTTCGGCCGGTTCGGCGGCCGCCCGATGGGTATGTACACCGCCGTCGCGAACACCGACCAGTGGCTGGCGACCTTCGGCGTCGACGTCGAGGAGATCGACCAGTGGGAGATCGTCCGCCGGTCCGAGCTGGTGTCGCCCGCCCGGGCCAAGGAAGGCCGGGAGTGGCTGGAGAAGCACGCCAACGTCCACTACGACGGCAAGCAGCTCACGCCCGAGCTGCTGGAGCGGCAGATCCGCTCGTACCACGCGGTGCGTGAGCTGATCGACGAGTGGAACCTCGACTTCTCCGGCATCAAGGGCCAGCCGGAGCTGACGACGCACTTCACCACGATGGACATCACCGAGGCGTTCCTCAACGACCCGTACGACTGGGAGGGCCCGAAGCCCAGCCACGTCACCGCGACGGAGTCTGACATGGACGCCGCGCTGACCATGCAGATCCTCAAGCTGATCTCCGGCGACCCGGTGCTCTTCGCCGACGTCCGGCACTACCACGCCGACCGCGACATCTGGGACATGGCCAACTCCGGCCAGCACGCCACCTGGTACGCCGCCCGCAGCGACGACCCGGCGGAGAACCTGCGCCGCGTCCACCTGTACCCGGAGGTGTTCTTCTTCCCGGCCGGCGGCGCGTCGGTGCACCACATCGCCGCACCCGGCGACATGACGCTGGCCCGGCTCACCCGGCACAGCGGCCGCTACCGCATGCAGGTGGTGCGCGGCGCGTTCGAGGACTACGGCGACGAGGTCAACGAGCAGCTGGCCCGGCAGTCGACGTTCGAGTGGCCGCACGCGTTCACCCGCATGGACGTCCCGGCCGACGAGTTCCTGTCCCGGTTCGGCGCCAACCACATCCACGCCGTCCCCGGCGACTACGTGGCCGAGCTCGAGCAGGTCTGCCGGCAGCTGGACGTCGACTTCCAGCGGCTGGGCGGGTAGCGCGTGCCCGAGTTCGTCCTCGGGATCGACATCGGGACGGCCAGCAGCAAGGCCGTCCTGGCGTCGACCGGCGGCGAGGTGGTGGCCGTCGAGGTCGTCGAGCACGACACCTCGCGGCCGCGGCCGGGCTGGGTCGAGCAGGACGCCGACGCCGTCTGGTGGGCCGACGTGTGCGAGCTGAGCCGGCGGATGACGGAGCGGTTCCCGGCGGGTTCGATCGGCGCGGTGTGCGTCAGCGGCATCGGGCCGACGGCGCTGGTGGCCGGCGCCGACGGGGCGCCGCTGCGGCCGGCGATCCTCTACGGCGTGGACACCCGCGCCGTCGGGCAGGCCGCGGCTTTGTCGTCGCGGCTGGGCGAGGACGCCGTGCTGGAGCGGTGCGGGTCGCGGCTGTCGTCGCAGTCGGCCGGCCCGAAGCTGGCGTGGATCCGCGAGAACGAGCCGGACGTGTGGGCCCGGACCCGGTACTTCTTCATGGCCAACTCGTATGTCGTGTACCGGCTGACCGGCGCGTACGTGCTCGACCACCACTCGGCGAACCAGGCCCAGCCGCTGTACGACCGGCGCCGGGGCGAGTGGATCGCCGAGTGGGCCGAGGTCGTCGCGCCCGGGCTGGCGCTGCCGTCGCTGCGCTGGCCGACCGACGTCGCCGGTCACGTGACGGCGGAGGCGGCCGCCGCGACCGGGCTGCCGGCCGGCACGCCGGTCGTCGTCGGAACCATCGACGCCTGGGCCGAGGCCGAGAGCGTCGACGTCGGGCGGCCCGGCGACGTGATGATCATGTACGGCTCGACGATGTTCTTCATCGCCGTGACGTCGACGCCGGTCGCGCATCCGCAGCTGTGGGGGACCGTCGGCCAGCACCCGGGCCTGCACACGCTGGCCGGCGGCATGGCCAGCTCCGGGTCGATCACCGGCTGGTTCCGCGACCTCACCGGCGGCCGGCCGTACCCGTCGCTGCTGGCGGACGCTGCCGCTGTGCCGGCCGGCTCGGACGGCCTGCTCGCGCTGCCCTACTTCGACGGCGAGCGGACCCCGTTCGCCGACCCGGACGCGCGCGGCGTGCTGGCCGGGCTGACCCTGCGCCACAGCACCGGCCACGTCTACCGGGCGCTGCTCGAGGCGACCGCGTTCGGCGTGCGGCACAACCTGGCCGAGTTCGCCGCCGCGGGTGTCACGGCCTCGCGCGTGGTCGCCGTCGGCGGCGGCACCCAGGGCGACCTGTGGACCACGATCGTCAGCAGCGCCGCCGGGGTGACGCAGGAGGTGCCTCGGGTGACGGTCGGCGCGGCCTATGGCGACGCGAAGTTCGCCGCGGTCGCGATCGGCGCGGCAGACCGCGACGCGGACTGGAACGGCGGCGGCGTCACCGTCGCGCCCGACCCCGCCGACGCTGCCGTGTACGACCGGTTGTTCCCGCTCTACCGCGAGCTGCACGAGCGGACGGCGGACGTCCAGCACGCGCTGGCTGTCGGAGCCCGCCGATAGCCTCGGCGGATGGTGTACCACGACGACGACGTCCCCGACGAGATCGTCGAGCCGCTGCGTGAGATCTGCATGAGCCTGCCCGACGCCTACGAGGAACTGGCCTGGGTCGGCACGCGGTGGCGGGTGCGCGGGCGCACGTTCGCCCACGTGCTCACCGTCGATCCCGAGTACCACGCCGTCTACACCGCGGTCAGCGGCGCCGACCGGCCGGTGCCGCTGCTGACGTTCCGCGCGCCACCGGAAGACCTCCACGCACTGGTGTCGAGCGGGCCGCCGTTCTTCCGCGGCCGGTGGGGCCGCGACGTCGTGGTGCTGGTGTTGTCCGACGGCGACAACGACTGGTCCGAGATCGCCGAACTGGTCACCGAGAGCTACTGCGTCCTGGCGCCGAAGAAACTGGTCGCGCTGGTCCGCAATACGACGTGAGGATGGGCGGCATGAGTGAGACCACCGTGCCGCACGTCGCCGTCGTCACCGGAGCCAACGCCGGCATCGGCGCCGCCACCGCGGTCGCCCTCGCCCGCCGCGGGGTGTCCGTGCTGGTGGCGTTCTTCCGCCCGGGCGACGCCGAGGGGCAGGAGGAGGCGTACAACCGGGCCCGGCGCGGCGACGCCACCGACGTCGTCGCCGCGGTCGAGGCCGCGGGCGCCCGCGCGTACGCCGTCGAAGCCGACCTCACCGACCCGGCCGCGCCCGCCCGGCTGTTCGACCTCGCCGAGCAGCACCTCGGGCCGGTCGACGTCCTCGTCAACAATGCCAGCGGCTGGGTCCAGGACACCTTCGCGCCGGCCAGCACCGACCGGTTCGGCCGGCCGATGACACAGGTCACCGAGGCGACGTTCCGGCAGCAGTTCGGCGTCGACGCCATGGCGCCGGCGCTGCTGATCGCCGAGTTCGCCCGCCGCCACGTCGCCCGCGGCGGCACCTGGGGCCGCATCGTCGGGCTGACGTCGGGCGGCCAGCACGGCTTCCCCGAGGAGGTGTCCTACGGCGCGGCCAAGGCGGCGCAGGAGAACTACACGATGTCCGCGTCGGTCGAGCTGGCCGCGTACGGCGTCACGGCCAACATCGTCTACCCGCCGGTCACCGACACCGGCTGGGTCACCGATGAGGTGCGCGCCGCTGTCGAGGCCAGCCGCGAGCTCAGCCACGTCGCCACCCCCGAAGAGGTGGGCGACGTCATCGCCTGGGTGGTGTCCGACGAGGCCCGGCTGCTGACCGGCAGCGTGGTGCGGCTGCGCTGATCAGTTCTCGGACCGGCCGGCGCGCCAGTAGCCCATGAAGGAGACGGCGCCCTTGTCGATGCCGCGCTCACGGACGAGGTGCCGCCGGATGGTCTTGACGGCGCCGGCCTCGCCCGCGATCCAGGCGTAGGCGCTGCTGCCGGCCGCCGCGGCGACCTCCCACAGCACCTCGAGGTCGATGTCGACGGTGTCGACGGTGCTCGCGTCCAGCGCGGCGGCCCGGGCGCCTCGGCCGAACTCGGCCGCGCACACCGCGTCGAGCAGCAGTTCGCCGTTGGCCGCGACGGTGCCGTCGGGGCGGTTGCGGGTCAGCCAGGTGATCTCGGCCTGGTCCGGCGCCAGCAGCGGCAGCACGTCGGCGGCGTCGGGGACCTCGAGGAACACCTGGATCCGGACGCCGGGATCGAGCGTGCCCCTCAGCCGCTCGAGCACACCGCACACCGCCGGGACCGCGGTCTCGTCGCCCGCGATGAGCACGTCGCGGACGTCGACCGGCGGGCTCCACTCGTGGCCCTGGCAGTCGGCGCCGTAGAGCCGGTTCGGGCCGATCAGCGCGACCTCCTGGCCGACCGTCGCCGCGACCGCCCAGGCCGACGCCGGGCCGGCGTCGCCGTGCAGCGCGAAGTCGACGTCGACCTCGCGCTGGGCCGGGCGCACGGCGCGGATGGTGTACGTGCGCAGCGTGCCGCGGACCTCCGGGTCCATGGCGCGGTACTGGGCGAACCAGTCGCCGGCCGGCGCGTCGGGCAGGTCCTGGCCGGCGCGCGGCAGGTAGAGCTTGATGCGCTGGTCGGGTCCGTCGTGACCGAACTCGTCGAGGTCGCCGCCGGTGAAGGTGATGCGCAGGAAGCACGGCGTGAGCTGCTGGACGCGCGCCACGGTCACCCGGAACGGGCGCCAGGCCGGCACGTCGGCAGCGCGCCGGACGGCACGCTCGGTGGTCGCGGTGGTCATCGAGTCCCCGTGTGAAGGTTGCTTCGCCTTACTTAGGGGAGGCTAACCGATGGATTCCTTGATCGCACCCCCGACCCCCGAGTTTCGGCGTCAGTCGCGCGCGCCGGCCGGGTTCGGGTCGTCGCCCGGATAGGTGCCGTGGCCCTCGCGCACGCGGTCGCCGTCGAAGATCAGCACCTCGTTCACCAGCACGTCCTGCTGGTTCCGGTAGGTGATGACGATGGCGGTGACGCCCGCGTAGACGGCCTCGACGGTGAACCGCAGATCCGGGATGAGCCGCAGACCCTCGGTCCAGTACCGGCGCAGCTCGTCCTTGCCGCGCAGCACGCCGCCCGACTCCGGCAGCACCCGCGCGGCCACCGGCGACGTGAACACGACGTCGTCGTGGAAGTGCCTGAGCACCGCCTCGACGTCGTGGGCGTTCCAGGCGGCGAGCCAGTCGCGGGCGAAGGCATGCGGGTCGGGTGTCGACATGCCCGCGATCCTCTCACCGACAGCTTCGTTACCCTGATTCGGTGTTGAGTCCCACGCTCGTCGAGCTGCCGGATCACGCCGCGCTCGTCGCCCGCAGCGCCGGCCACCCGTTCGTCCGCTGGCACCACTCGGCGGCGACGTTCGAGCGCGCGTGGGTGCTCGGCGGGGCGGCCGGCTGGACGGTGAACGGGCGGTACGGTCCCGTGCTGGTCGCGGTCGGCGACGGCGCCGACGCGGGCCTGCTGACGACGGCGGCGCTGTCGCTGGTGCCGGCGGTGGCGCGGATCGTGGTCGCGGTCGACGCGTTGCCGCATGTCGACGCGCCGCTCGGCGAGGGCGACGACTGGGACTGGTTCTGGACGACGTCCGTGCCCACACCGCCGCGGCCGGGCGAGGCCGCCGTCGTTCGGCTGGGTCCGGGTGACCAGAACGACCTGGTCGAGCTGCTGCACGTGTCGTCGCCGCGGACGTCCGCCCGGGCCGACGACGCGAGCGTGCGCACGTGGTTCGGTGTGCGGGACGAGGCGGCCGGGTCGGGCCGGCTGGTGGCGTGCGCCGCCGAGCACGAGGAGTCGCCGGGCGTCTGGCACCTGCGGGCGATCGCGACGCATCCGTCGTTCCGCGGCCGGGGTCTCGGCGCCGATGTCACCGCCGCTGCCACCCGCGCCGGGCTGACATCGGGCGCGACGTCCGTGACGCTGGGCATGTACGCCGACAACCACGTCGCCCGCCGCATGTACGAACGCCTCGGCTTCCGCGTCGGCCAATCTTTCGCCACCCGCGCCGTCGCCCGCCCGACGCCAAGTTGATCTTGGAGTTGTTCGGCCATCTATCGGGCATTTCGGACCGTAATCGGCGAAGAACTCCAAGATCAACTTTGGCGGGCGTGGTGGGCGGTCAGAGGGCGGCGATGGTCCAGGTGGTCTGGTGGGTCTGGCCCGGCGCCAGCACGACGAGGTCGGTGCCGGAGTTGAAGGCGTCGGGCGGGCAGGTCATGGGCTCGACCGCGAGGCCGATGCGGTCGCCGGGCTCGCCGGGGCGGTCGGCGGTGTGGATCTGCACCCACGGGCACTCGGCCGCGACCCAGGAGCACTCCACGCCGCCACCGCCGGCGGCGCGGACGAGCACCCGCGCGACCCCGTCGGCGTCGGTGGCCAGCGAGGTGAAGGCGTGGTCGATGAAGAGGTCGCCCAGCACCCGCGGCGACCGGAAGTCGAACCCGGCGGACTCGACCTTCTCGACGTCGACCGGGAGCAGCCGGTCCGGCGTGACGGCCAGGTACTCGGCGGCGGGCAGCTCCAGCGACCAGTCGTCGACGCGGCCGGCGCCGGCGACGAGGTAGGGGTGCGGGCCGGTGCCGTACGGCGCCGGGCCGGAGCCGGTGTTGGTGGCCGTGACGGTCCAGTGCAGGCCGGCGTCGTCCAGGGCGTAGCGAACCCGCAGGTCCAAGGGGTGCGGGTATCCGGTGAACGGCACCAGCGAGTGCCCGAACGTCGCCGCGGCGGCGTCCTGCTCGAGCACGTCCCAGCGGACCCAGGCGACCAGGCCGTGCAGCGCGTTGCCGCGGGTCGGCTCGGTGAGCGGTAGCTGCCGCTCCTGGCCGTCGAACGTGTAGACGCCGTCGGCGATGCGGTTCGGCCACGGCGCCAGCACCGCGCCGCGGAAGTTCGGCCGGATCTCGTCGGCGCCGAACCCGGCGACCAGCGGCCGATCGCCGTGGCGCAGCTCGCGCAGGGTGGCGCCGACCTCGGTGACGACGGCGGAGTAGTCGCCGTGGCGCAGTTCGACCTGGGTCCCGCTGGGGCTCACTGGCTCTCCTCGATGCCTGCGCCCGCGGCCGGGCGGACGGTGAAGACTGACGGTGACACGTAGCCGTGCTGGTCGAACGCGGCCCGGACGGCGTCACCGACCCGCGCCGCGTCGGCCGCGGCGGTCAGCGCGATGACCGAGCCGCCGAAGCCGCCGCCGGTCATCCTCGCACCCAGCGCGCCGGCGGCCAGCGCCGCGTCCACCGCGGTGTCGACCTCGGCGACGGTGATCTCGTAGTCGTCGCGCATCGAGGCGTGCGACGCGGTCAGCAGCGGCCCGATGTCGGCGGCCCGGCCGGCCCGCAGCAGCGCGACGGTGTCGAGCACCCGTGCGTTCTCGGTGAGCACGTGCCGCACCCGCCGCACCATGATGTCGTCGTCGAGCTGACCCAGGACCTCGTCGGCCGGCGAGTCCTGCACCTCGCGCAGCGTCTCGACGCCGAGCAGCGCGGCCGCCGCCTCACACGTCGCGCGGCGGGCCCCGTAGCCGCCGTCGACGTGCTCGTGGTGCACGCGGGTGTCGACGACAACCAGGCTCAGCCCGGCCGCGGCGAGGTCGCACGGCACCGGCTGCGCCGTCATGGCCCGCGCGTCGAACAGGATGACGTGGCCGTCCTGCCCGTACAGCGACGCCATCTGGTCCATCGCACCGGTGGGCGCGCCGACGTAGCGGTTCTCGGCCCGCTGCACGAGCAGCGCCAGCGTCGTGCGGTCGAGGCCGAGCCCGTGCAGGTCGTTCAGGGTGACGGCGACGGCGCACTCCAGCGCGTGCGACGACGACAGCCCAGCTCCCGTCGGCACATCGCTCTCTATAGAGACAAACGCCCCAGGGACGTCGTGCCCGGCGTCGCGCAGCGCCCAGAACACGCCGGCCACGTACGCGGCCCAGCCGGTGACGTCGCCGGGGGAGCTGTCGACGGCGAACGAGGCCGGCTCGGTGCCGGGCGCGGTGGAGGCGGCCGTGACCACGCCGTCGTCGCGCGTGCGCACCCGGGCCGTCGTCCGGTCCGGGATGGCCAGCGGCAGCGCGAACCCGCCGTTGTAGTCGGTGTGCTCGCCGATGAGGTTGACCCGGCCGGGCGCGGAGCCCGTCCGCTCGCTCACCGCTGCATGAACGTCCACGCGTCCTCCACGATCTGCTCCAGGCCGTGCTCCGGCCGCCAGCCGAGGTCGGCGGCGATGCGATCGGCCGACGCGACCAGCACCGGCGGGTCGCCGGCCCGCCGTTCCCTGTCGGTGGTGGGCACCGGGTGCCCGGTGACCCGTCGCACGGCCTCGACGACCTCGCGGACCGAGTACCCGGTGCCGGAGCCCAGGTTGTAGACGCGGTGCTCGCCGGACGCCGCGCCGGTGCCGGTCCAGTCCAGCGCCAGCAGGTGCGCCCGGCCGAGGTCCTCGACGTGCAGGTAGTCGCGGACGGCGGTGCCGTCGGGCGTCGGGTAGTCGGTGCCGAACACGTCGACGGCGGCGCGCCGGCCGGCCGGGACCATCAGCACGTTGGGGATGAGGTGCGTCTCGGGGTCGTGCCGCTCGCCGTGCCGGCCCAGAGCGCCCCCGACGTTGAAGTAGCGCAGGCTGACCGCGGCCAGGCCGTGCGCCACCGCCTCGCCGGCCAGGGCGTGGTCGACGGCGAGCTTGCTCTGGCCGTACGGGTTGATCGGCACCGCCGGGGTGTCCTCGGTGATCGGGCTGACCTCGGGCCGGCCGTACGTCGCAGCCGTCGACGAGAACACCAGCCGCCGCACGTCCGCCGCGCGCATCGCGTCGAGCAGGCGCAGCGTGCCGACGACGTTGTTCCACCAGTACAGCTCCGGCTCCGCGACCGACTGGCCGACCAGCGACCGGGCGGCGAAGTGCAGGACGGCGTCGAAGCTGGAATCGACGACGTCGGCGGCTTCGTCGATGCCCGCGTGCACGAACCGGGCGCTGTCGGGCACCGCCTCCTCGTGGCCGGTGAGCAGGCTGTCGACCACCACGACCTCGTGGCCGGCCGCGACCAGCTGCGACCCCACCACCGAGCCGATGTACCCGGCTCCGCCGGTGACCAGCAGCTTCATCGAGCCTCCCGCAGTCGGGCCGCGACGTCCTCGGGCAGCACGTCGGTGATGAACGCACCCATGCCCGACTCCGAGCCGGCCAGGTACTTCAGTTTGTCCGCCGCCCGCTTCACCGAGAACACCTGCAGGTGCAGGTAGCCGAGGTCGCGGTCGGCCCGCACCGGCGCCTGGTGCCAGGCGGCGATGTAGGGCAGCGGCGCGTCAAAGAGCGCGTCGAACCGGCGCAGCACGTCAAGATACAGGGTGACGAACTCGTCCCGCTCGGCGTCGTCGAGGTCGCCGATCTCGGCCAGCTGACGGTGCGGGTACAGGTGCACCTCGACCGGCCAGCGCGCGGCGGCCGGCACGAACGCCGTCCAGTGCTCCGTTCGGCCGACGACGCGGACGCCGGACGCCCGCTCCTCGGCGAGCAGGTCGGCGAACAGGTTGCGGCCGGTGCGGTCGCGGTGCTCGCGCGCGGACTGCATCATCCGGGCGGTGCGCGGCGTGACGTACGGGTAAGCGTAGATCTGGCCGTGCGGGTGCGACAGCGTGACGCCGATCTCCTGGCCGCGGTTCTCGAAGCAGAACACCTGCTCGACGCCGGGGACGGCGGACAGCTCGGTCGTCCGGTCGGCCCAGGCCTCGACGACCAGCCGGGCGTGCTCGGGCTCGAGGGTGGCGAAGGACGCGTTGTGGTCGCTGCTGAAGACGAGCACCTCGCAGCGGCCGATGCCGGGGCGGACGGGGACCAGCTCGGTGCCCGTCTCGGTGGTCGTCGCGTGCGTCGACAGGCTGGGGAAGCGGTTCTCGAACGCGACGACGTCGTACTCGCTGGACGGGATCTCCGTCGGCCGGTCCGCGGTCGAGGCGCACAGCGGGCACAGGTCCTTCGGCGGCAGGAACGTGCGGGTCTGCCGGTGCCCGGCCATCGCCACCCACTCCGCAAGCACGGGGTCGTAGCGCAGCTGCGACGTGGTACTCACCGGCGGCAGGTCGCGCGGGTCGTCCAGCCGGTGCGTGGCGTCGTCGTGGCGGTCGAAGTAGATGATCTCGCGGCCGTCCGCCAGCCGCGCCGTCGTGCGTTTCATCGGTGTCCATCCATCGGGTGCGTCGGAGCGAGGATCAGCTCGCCGACCTGGTCGGCGAGGGCTTCGCGGGCGTCGGCAGGCAGGCCGTCGTCGGTGACCAGCACGTCCGCGCCGGCCAGCCCGGCGATCGTGCTGATGCCCACGGTGCCCCACTTCGTGTGGTCGGCGACGACGACCAGCCGGCGCCCGGCGGCGACCAGCGCGCGGTCGGTGTCGGCCTCCAGCAGGTTCGGCGTGGTGAACCCGGCGCCGGCGTCCATGCCGTGCACGCCCAGGAACACGACGTCGAGGTGCAGCTGGTGCAGCGACGAGACCGCGACCGGCCCGACCAGGGCGTCGGACGGCGTGCGCACCCCGCCGGTCAGCACGACGTCGAGGTCGGTGCGGTCGTCGTCGTGCAGCTCGTCGGCGATGCGGATCGAGTTCGTGACGACGGTGAGCCGCGGGATCTCGCGCAGCCGCCGGGCCAGCGTCCACGTCGTCGTCCCGGCCGACAGCCCGACGGCCGACCCCGGCTCGACCAGCTCGGCGGCGGCCCGTGCGATGGCCTCCTTCTCCGCCTGCTGACGCAGCTGCTTGGTCCGGAAGCCGGGCTCGTCGGTACTGGGAGAGCGCTTCGACGTGGCGCCGCCGTGCACCTTGTCCAGCTCACCGCGGGCGACCAGCGTGTCGAGGTCGCGGCGGATCGTCATGTCCGAGACGCCGAACCGGCCGGCGAGGTCGCTGACCGTGGCGGCGCCGCGTCGCTGGACCTCGTCCAGGATGAGCGCCTGCCGTTCGGCGGCCAGCATCGAAGCCGTGCCCTTCTGTGCGAACCTGTTCGACTCTGTGCTCTTACGTTAGCACTGCAGCGGCGGGCGGGTGATTCTGCACCCTTGTTTCCGCCGAGTTGATCATGGAGAAGGTCGGGCTCCGCGGCCGTCGAGAGGCGACCTTCTCCATGATCAACTCGGCAAGGGGGGGTGTGCCGTGGGGCGGAAATCGAGGTGCGGCGCGACCGCCGGGCCGCCTAGCGTGCGGCCATGACCACGGAATTGCTCAGCGCCCTCGGTGACCCGAAGCGGGTGGCCGTGCTCGGCGCCCTGTGCGCGCGGCCGGAGGTCAGCACCGTCGCGGAGGTCGGGGCGCGGGCCGGGTTGTCCGAGCGCGACGTGCAGCGGGCGCTGGCGGTGCTCGGCGGGGCCGGACTGGTCCGCCGCGACGACGCCGGGCTGAGCGCCGACCTCGAGCCGATCCGGGCAGCCGCCGCCGCTGCCGTGGCGGCGACACCGGTCGGCCGGGTGGCGGCGGACTTCCCGCGGCTGGACGGCTGCCTGAAGAACGGCCGCATCGCCACCATACCGGCCGGCAACGGGCTCAAGGCCGAGCTGGGCCGGCTGGTCGTGGCCGCCCTGCCGCAGCGCGACGCGTACACCGAGAAGGAGCTCACCGCCGAGCTGGCCGCCCTGGGCGACGAGCCGGTCGCGCTGCGCCGGCTGCTGGTCGACCTGCGCCTGGTCGGCCGGGCCGCCGACGGCTCGCGCTACTGACTCACGTCCTGACCCTTGCCGGTGGTACTGGCGGTACCTGGGAACCGAGGCCGCGTGGCCCGAGCCTGGACGCATGGAGCATGCGGTGGTCACGGGGGCGAACTCGGGCATCGGCGAACAGATCGCGACGGGCTTGGCCCGGCACGGAGCGTCCGTGGTCCTCGTCGCGCGGAATCGGGAGCGGCTCGAGGCGGCCCGGCGCCGCATCGCGCAGGTCGCACCCGGGGTGGACCTGGAGGTGGAGCCGGTCGACCTCTCGGACCTGGACGGGGTCCGTACCCTGGCCGAACGGCTGGCCGGGCGGGACCCGTCGATCGTGGTGAGCAACGCCGCGGTCATCGCCCCGCTCGACGATCGGACTCCCGAGGGACTGCATCGGTCGCTGGCGACGAACCACCTCGCGCCGTACCTGCTGCTGCGCACGATCGCGGAGCGACCGAGCCCGCGGAGTCGCCGGTTCGTCGTGGTCGGCGGCTCACCGAGCGGACTGCGACGGACCCCCGTCGACCTGGACGACCTCAACCTCGAGACCGGCCGGGGATTGGCCTGGCCGCCGAGCTTCCGCCCGTTCGCCGCCTACGCCCGCACGAAGAACATGAACACGATGTTCGTGTACGGCCTCGCGCGGCGGCTGCGCGGCACCGGCTCGACGGTGAACGGCGCCCACCCGGGCATCATCAAGGGCGGGCGCCTGAACCGCCACGACCGCGGGGCCTTGCGGGTGTTCGGCTCGGTGGTCGGTGTGTTCTCGCCGGGCACCGAGACCGGCGCTGACACCCCGCTCTGGCTGGCGACGGCCCCCGAGGTCGACGGCGTGTCCGGGCGGTTCTACGTCAAGCGCAAGGCCGTGGAGACAGCCGGCCACACCACCGATCCGGACCGCGTCGAACGGCTCTGGCGCGAGAGCGCCCGGCTGGTCGGGCTACCGGCCTGACCGGGTGCTCGCGCCGGCGCGCAGCTGGTCGAGCTTGGCCGCGTCCTCACTGCCGGGCGGCGCGCTGTAGACCACGATCCGGAGGTCGGAGTCCAGCGCGGAGAACACGTCGCAGTCGAGTGTGAGCGGGCCGATCTCCGGGTGGTCGACGGTCTTGCGCTCGGCCACCCGATGGGGCATGGCGAAGTCGTCCCACAGCCCGGCGAAGGCGGGGCTCACGGACCGCAGCTCGGCCACGAGCGCCGCGAGGTCAACGTCCTCGGGGTACGTAGCGACCGCTCGCCGCAGGTCGGCCACGAGTTCGCGGCCGAGCCGCTCGTGCTCCTCGGCCGTGTGCGCCACGGGGCTGGGCCGGCCGGTGAAGTGATGCCACGCGAGATTCGCCTCGCGCCCGGACGCGTCCGTCGTGATGCCGATGAGCGCGACCCACAACCCATTGGCGAGCACGAGGTCCCAGCTCGCGGTGAAGACCGCCGTGGGTGTGTCCTGGAGCCGGTCGAGAACGCGGCCGGTGCCTGGGCTGAGCTGGCGCGGGACCGCTCCGCCGGCCGGCGGCGGCTGCACGCCGGCCAGGCGATAGAGCGTCTCGCGCTCCTCGACCGTCAGGTGGAGCGCTCGGGCGAGAGCACCCAGGACCTGCGGCGACGGGTTCCGGGCGCGTCCCTGCTCGAGCTGGACGAGGTAGTCGACCGAGATCCCGGCCAGCACGGCCAGTTCCTCCCGGCGCAGACCCGGCGCGCGACGCGGCCCGGCGTCGGGCAGACCGGCCGCGGCCGGCGTCACCCGCTGCCGCCACGAGCGCAGCACACGGGCGAAGTCGGCGCCGGTCACCCGGCGGCGGCCAGCACGTCGTCGACGACGGCGCGGGCCTCGGCCTGGATGCGGGCCAGGTGGTCCGCGCCCTGGAAGCTCTCCGCGTAGATCTTGTAGACGTCCTCGGTGCCGGACGGGCGCGCCGCGAACCAGCCGGACTTGGTCACGACCTTGAGCCCGCCGATCGGGGCGTCGTTGCCCGGCGCCGTCGTCAGCTTCGCCGTGATCGGCTCGCCGGCCAGCTCGGTCGCCGTCACCTGCTCCGGCGACAGCTTGCCGAGCGCCGCCTTCTGCGAGCGCGACGCGGGCGCGTCGACGCGCGCGTAGACCGGATCGCCGAACTGCGCCGTCAGCCGGCGGTAGTGCTCGCTCGGCGTCGACCCCGTCAC
Organism: Jiangella alkaliphila; assembly: GCF_900105925.1. Taxonomy (NCBI): domain Bacteria; kingdom Bacillati; phylum Actinomycetota; class Actinomycetes; order Jiangellales; family Jiangellaceae; genus Jiangella; species Jiangella alkaliphila. The sequence goes on from NZ_LT629791.1 coordinate 2,270,001, forward strand.
GGCGATGATCTCAGCGGCCAGCAGGCAGGCGATGATGCCGTCCTTGTCGGTGGTCCAGACCCGGCCGTCGCGGCGCAGGAAGGACGCGCCTGCGGACTCCTCGCCGCCGAAGCCGACGGAGGAGTCGACCAGGCCCGGCACGAACCACTTGAACCCGACCGGCACCTCCAGCAGCGGCCGGCCCAGCGACGCCGCGACGTTGTCGATCATGGACGAGCTGACCAGCGTCTTCCCGACGGCGGCCGCCGACGGCCAGTCGGCGCGGTGCCGGTAGAGGTAGTCGATGGCGACGGCGAGGTAGTGGTTCGGGTTCAGCAGCCCGCCGTCGGGGGTGACGATGCCGTGCCGGTCGGCGTCGGCGTCGTTGCCGGTCGCGACGGCGAACTCGGACCCCTCGGCCAGCCGCGAGATCAGCGACGCCATCGCGTATGGCGACGAGCAGTCCATGCGGATCTTGCCGTCCCAGTCCAGCGTCATGAACCGCCACGTCGGGTCGACCAGCGGGTTGACGACGGTGAGGTCCAGGCCGTGCCGCTCGGCGATGGCCGCCCAGTAGTCCACCGACGCGCCGCCCAGCGGGTCGGCGCCGATGCGCACCCCGGCGTTGCGGATCGCCTCGATGTCCACGACCGACGGCAGGTCGTCGACGTAGGCGCCGAGGAAGTCGTACGTCGACGTCGTGTCGGCGGCCCGCGCCGACGCCAGGTGCATGCGCCGCACGCCGTGCAGGCCGTGCTCCAGATACCGGTTGGCGGCGTCCTGGATGGCGCCGGTGATCTCCGACCCGGCCGGCCCGCCGTCCGGTGGGTTGTACTTGAAGCCGCCGTCCCAGGGCGGGTTGTGCGACGGGGTGACGACGACGCCGTCGGCCCGGCGCGCCCCCGGCACCGAGTTGTACGTGAGGATCGCGTGCGACACCGCCGGCGTCGGCGTGTACCGCTCGTCGCCGTCGACCAGCAGCGTCACCTCGTTGGCGGCGAACACCTCGACCGCCGTCGCCCAGGCCGGCTCGGACAGCGCATGGGTGTCCTTGCCGAGGAACAGCGGCCCGTCGATGCCGTTGGCGGCCCGGTAGTCGCAGATCGCCTGCGACGTGGCGGCGATGTGGTCGTCGTTGAACGCCGCGGCCAGCGACGAGCCGCGGTGCCCGGACGTGCCGAACGCGACCCGCTGACCGGCGTCTCCCGGATCGGGATGGGTGGTGTAGTAGGCCCGGACCAGCTGCGGGACGTCGACCAGATCCTCAGGGGTGGCGGGCTGGCCCGCACGGGGGTGGTTCGTCACCGTGTCATCCTCTCTCGCCTCGGGTACGTCTGTACCGTGCGCGCGCCATACAATTCGCCGATGAATGACAGCTCTCCTGGCCGACATAGCGTGCAGGGGTCCCAGCCGTGAACCAGGGCACCCTGCTGAACCTCGGTCTCGTCCTCGTCTTCATCCTCGTCGGCGGCGTCTTCGCCGCGACGGAGCTCGCACTCGTCTCGCTGCGGGAGAGCCAGCTGGCCCAGATGGCCCAGCAGGGCCGCCGCGGCGAGCGGGTCTCCGAGTTGGCCCGCAACCCCAACCGCTTCCTCTCCGCCGTGCAGATCGGCGTCACCCTCGCCGGCTTCTTCTCCGCCGCCTACGGCGCCTCGACCCTCGCGCCCGACCTCTCCCCGGTCCTGCAGGACTGGGGGCTGCCCGAGGGCGCGGCCGACACCCTCGCCTTCATCGTGCTCACGCTGTTCGTCGCCTACCTCTCGCTGGTGCTGGGTGAGCTCGTACCCAAACGCATCGCGTTGCAGCGGGCGGCCGGCGTCTCGCTGGCGGTCGCGCCGCCGCTGGACCGGTTCGCGACGATGATGCGCCCGGTCATCTGGTTCCTGTCCAAGTCCACCGACCTCGTCGTCCGTGGCCTCGGCGGCGATCCCTCCGCCCAGCGCGAGGAGATGAGCGAGGACGAGCTGCGCGAGCTGGTCTCCGGCCACGGGGGCCTCAGCGAGGAGGAGCGGCGCATCGTCGGCGACGTGCTCGACGTCGGCGACCGGCAGGTCCGCGAGGTCATGCGCCCGCGTACCGAGGTCGACTTCCTCGACGCGGACATGCCGGTGTTCAAGGCGGTCAAGCTGGCGTCGACGATGCCGCACTCGCGCTACCCGGTGGTCGGCACGTCCACCGACGACGTCGTCGGCTTCGTGCACGTGCGCGACCTGTTCGACCCGGAGATGTCCGGGCGCAGCATCCGGGTCGGCGAGCTGGTCCGCGACGTGCTCGTGCTGCCGGGCACGAAACGGGTGCTGCCGGCGATGACGGAGATGCGCCGGCAGGGCTCGCACCTGGCCGTCGTCGTCGACGAGTACGGCGGCACCGCCGGCATCGTCACGCTCGAGGACCTCGTCGAGGAGCTGGTCGGCGAGATCCGGGACGAGTACGACACCGACGAGCTGCCCGTGGCCGCCGCGGCCGGCGGCGTGGTCGACGTCGACGGCATGTTCAACGTCGGCGACTTCGCCGAGCGCACCGGCGTCGACCTGCCCGACGGCCCGTACGAGACGGTGGCCGGCTTCGTGGTCGCCCGGCTCGGCCGGCTGCCGTCGGTCGGCGACGTCGTCGACTACGACGGGGTGCGGATCGAGGTCTTGTCGCTGGACGGACGGCGGGCCTCGCGGCTGCGCGTCCACCCCCGGCCGGGGCCGCCGACGGCCGAGGTGATCCCGCCGGTGAACGGCTGACCGGCCGCCCGGGCCGCTCCCGTCACCAGTCGTGCACGGTGCCGTCGGTGAGCCGGTTGTAGGGCAGGTAGGCCCGCTGGTACGGATACTTGCCGGCCTCGTCGGTGTCGAGGGTGACGCCGAGGCCGGGCTCGTCGCCGGGGTGCAGCCGGCCGTCCTTCCAGGTGAAGGTCTGGTGGAAGACCTCGTCGGTCCTCGCGCCGTGCTTCATGTACTCCTGGATGCCGAAGTTGTGGATCGCCAGGCCCAGGTGCAGTGCGGCGGCCATGCCGACCGGAGAGATGTCGGTGGGCCCGTGCATGCCGGACCTGATCTGGTACTGCGCGGCGAAGTCGAGGATCTTCCGCAGGTGCGTGATGCCGCCGGTGTGCGTCACCGCCGAGCGCACGTAGTCGATCAGCTGCTCGGTGACGAGGGTCTGGTAGTCCCAGACGGTGTTGAAGACCTCGCCGATGGCCAGCGGCGTCGTGGTGTGCTGGCGGACCAGCCGCAGGCCCTGCTGGTTCTCGGCCGGCGTGCAGTCCTCCAGCCAGAACAGGTCGTACGGCTCCAGCGCCTTGCCGAGCCTGCCCGCCTGGATCGGCGTCATCCGGTGGTGGCCGTCGTGCAGCAGCGGCAGCTCCGGCCCGAACTCGCCCCGCACGGCCTCGAACACACCGGGTAGGTGCCGCAGGTAGGCGCGGGTGTCCCAGTCCTCCTCCTGCGGGAACACGCCGCGGCTGGCCGGCTCGTAGTCATACCGGTCGCCGACGGTGACGTCAGCGCGCTGGGTCGCCGCGACCCCGTAGACCGCCTTCAGCCCGGGCACGCCGGTCTGGATCCGGATGGCGCGGTAGCCCTGCTCGAGGTGGTCGCGGACGCTGTCGAACAGCTCCGGCAGGTCGCGGCCGCTGGCGTGCCCGTAGGCGAGCAGCCCGGTCCGCGACGCGCCGCCGAGCAGCTGGTAGAGCGGCATCCCGGCGGCCCTGGCCTTGAGGTCCCACAGGGCGACGTCGACGGCGGCGATCGCGGCCATGGTGACGGGGCCGCGGCGCCAGTAGGCGCTGCGGTACAGGAACTGCCAGGTGTCCTCGATGCGGTGCGGGTCGCGGCCGATCAGCAGCGGCGCGACGTGGTCGCGCAGGTACGACACGACGGCCAGCTCGCGGCCGTTCAGCGTCGCGTCGCCGAGCCCGGTGAGGCCGTCGTCGGTGGTCAGCCGCAACGTCACGAAGTTCCGGTCCGGGCTGGTCACCACGACCTCGGCCGTCTCGATGCTCGTCATGCGTGCATGCTAGGGACTGCGCCGGGCGGGCCGAACGGCGCACCGGCGTGTCCCGCCGCGAAGTGACTGACAGAATGACCGCATGACCAACAGTCGCCGCCCGCGTGTGCTCTCCGGGATGCAGCCGACCAACGCGTCGCTGCACCTGGGCAACTACCTCGGGGCGCTGCGGCAATGGGTGGCCCTGCAGGACGACCACGACGCCTTTTACTGCGTCGTCGACCTCCACGCCATCACCGCCGGACACGACCCCGCCCAGCTGCGCCAGCGCACCCGCGTCACCGCCGCCCAGTACCTCGCCGGCGGCGTCGACCCCGAGCGCAGCACCCTGTTCGTGCAGAGCCACGTGCCCGAGCACCCCCAGCTGTCCTGGGTGCTCAGCTGCATCACCGGCTTCGGCGAGGCCAGCCGGATGACCCAGTTCAAGGACAAGTCCGCCCGCGCCGGCGCCGACAGCACCACCGTCGGGCTGTTCACCTACCCGATCCTGCAGGCCGCCGACATCCTGCTCTACAGCGCCGACCAGGTGCCCGTGGGCGAGGACCAGCGTCAGCACATCGAGCTCACCCGCGACCTCGGCGGCCGGTTCAACACCCGGTTCGGCGAGACGTTCGTGCTGCCCAAGGCCTACATCCCCGAGGCGACGGCGAAGATCTACGACCTGCAGGACCCCACCGCGAAGATGAGCAAGAGCGTGGCCGGATCCGGCCTCATCGAGCTGCTCGACGCGCCCAAGACCATCGAGAAGCGCATCAAGAGCGCCGTCACCGACACCGGACGCGAGGTTGTGGCCGATGCGCAGAACAAGCCCGGAATCACCAACCTCATCACTATCCTGTCTGCATTCAGCGGTCGCTCGGTCGCGCAGATCGAGCAGGACTTCGCCGGGCGGGGGTACGGCGACCTGAAGAAGGAGGTGGCGGCGGCGGTGCTCGACGTCGTCGTTCCATTCCAGCAGCGGGTCCAGCAGCTCCTCGACGACCCCGCCGAGCTGGACGCCGTCCTCGCCCGAGGTGCGCAGAAGGCCCGCGAGGTGGCCGCGCCGACGCTCGCCACGGTGTATGAGCGCGTCGGGTTCCTCGCCGCGCGGTGACCCGGTGACAGACGCACCTGAGCCCAGCGGCCAGACGATCGGGCTGGCCGTCCCGATCCCGGAGCCCTACGGCCGCGAGCTGCAGGACTGGCGCCGCTCGTTCGGCGACCCGCTGGCCGACGCCATCCCGGCGCACATCACGCTGCTGCCGCCGACGGCCCTCACCGCCGCCGACCGCGACGGCGTGTACGAGCACCTCGACAAGGTCGCCGCGCGGTTCGCGCCGTTCCGGGTGCACCTGCGCGGCACGGCGACGTTCCTGCCGGTGTCGCCGGTGGTGTTCGTGGCGCTCGCGCAGGGCATCTCGGCGTGCGAGCGGCTGTCCGACGCCATCCGCACCGGCCCGCTCGCGGTCGACCTGTCCTTCCCGTACCACCCGCACGTCACCGTCGCCCACCACGTGTCCGAGGAGGCGATGGACAACGCCTTCGACACCCTGGCCGGCTACGACGCCGGCTTCGACGTCGCGGCGTTCAGCCTCTACGAGCACGGCGACGACGGCTACTGGCGGCGCGAGCGCGACTTCGTCCTGACGGGAGAGGCAGCGCGCGTGTGATCGCCCGGCTCCGCGCGGTCTGGGACCGGCTGCAGCTGACCCTCCCGCTGCGCGCCTGGAAACGCTACGGCGACCTGCGCGGCAACCGGCTGGCCGGCGCGTCCAGCTTCTACGGGTTCGTGTCGCTGTTCCCGCTGCTCGTGCTGTCGGCGGCGATCGTCAGCGCCATCGCCGGACCGTCCGGCGTCGAGACCGTGCAGGAGATCGTCGACGACAACCTGCCCGGGCTCGACGTCGATGTGAGCACGTTCCACAGCAATGCCGGCACCGTCGGGCTCATCGGCGCCGTGACGCTGCTGTTCACCGGCCTCGGCTGGGTCGACTCCGTCCGCGCCGCCGTCCGCTCCATGTGGGGCCTCGACGACCAGCCCGGCAACATCGTGGTGCGCAAGGGCCTCGACATCGTGTCGCTGGCCGGGCTCGGCCTGCTCATCCTGGTGTCCACCGGCGCCAGCGTCGTGGTCGTCTCGTTCGCCGGCGACGTTCTCGACTGGCTCGGGCTCGGCAGCGGCGGCTGGCTGATCCGGCTGTTCAGCGGCCTCGTGTCGGTCGGCGTCAGCACGGCGCTGTTCGCCTACCTGCTGGCCGGGTTGCCGCGCATCGTGGTCCCGTTCCGCAACCTGGTCGTCGTGTCGCTGCTGGGCGCCGTCGTCTTCGAGATCCTCAAGCAGTTCCTGGTGCAGTACGTGGTCGGCACGGCCACGCAGAACTCGTACGCCGCCTTCGCCGCGCCACTGGCCATGCTGGCTTGGATCTACCTGGTGACCCGGCTGCTCATGGTCGCCGCGGCGCTGACGGCCGAGAGCGCCATCGACCAGCTCGAGGCGGCCGAGCGCGCCGAGACCGCGGCGACGCTGCAGTCGCAGACACGGGGCGCGGTTCCTGACGGGGTCGCGCCGGCGGACCTGCTGTCGCCGGGGCAGATCCGGGCGACCGGGGTCGCCGCCGGCGCGGTGCTCGGCGCCTCGGGCCTGGCGCTGGCCCTCCTCGCGGCCCGCGCCGCCCGCACCGTCCGCTCCGCGCTCCGGCGTCAGCGAGACGAGTAGCGGCCGGACGACTTGGGGCGGCGCCGGCGCAGGGCGAAGCCGAGCCCGCCGGCCAGCGCGGCCGCCGCGAGGCTGAGCCAGACCACCGGCGGCACGTCGTCGGAGCTGCCGCCAGGGCTGGTCAGCGCGTCGCCGTAGTCCTCGAGCGGGTTGCGCCCGAGGATGTCGCCCTCGTCGGCGGCGTCGGTGACCATCGCCTCGACCTCGTCGGGCGCGACGAGGTGGCCGATCGGCTGGGTCTTCGGCGCGGCCAGCGCCCAGTCGAACAGGGCGGCGGCGGTGTCCTCGGCCCGGCCCTCGGCGCCGAGGACGGTCGCGATGAGGGTGCGGCCGTCGCGCTCGACCGCGCCGACGAAGGTGTGGCCGGCGAGCGTCGTGAACCCGGTCTTCAGGCCGATGGTGCCCTCGTAGGAGCCGAGCAGCCGGTTCTGGTTCTGGATCTGGAACGTCGCGCCGTCGGTGCCGGGGAAGTCGTAGGCAGGGGTGGCGGCCAGCGCGGCGATCGTCTCGTCGTCGAGGGCCTCGCGGCCGATCAGCGCGAGGTCGTAGGCCGACGACAGCTGGCCGGGGGAGTCCAGGCCGTGCGGAGTGACGGCCTTGGTGTCGAACGCGCCGAGCCGGCGGGCCTCGTCGTTCATCTTGTCGACGGTGACGTCCTGGCCGCCGGCCGCCTCGGCGATGGCGTGCGCGGCGTCGTTGCCGGACGCGAGCATCAGGCCGTGCAGGAGCTGGTCGACGGTGTACGTCTGGGTGGCGACGATGCCGACGCGGCTGCCCTCGACCGACGCGTCCTCCTCGGTGGCGACGTAGGTCTCGTCGGGCTCCAGCGCGGAGCCGGTGGCCAGCGCCGTCAGCAGCTTGATCGTGCTGGCCGGCGGGCGGCGCTCGTGCGGGCTGTACGCGGCCAGGACGTCGCCGGTCTCGGCGTCGGCGATCAGCCAGGACTGCCCGTCGACGACGGGCAGCGGCGGCGCCGTCGTCGACACCAGCGGCACCCCGGTGGCGGCCAGCTCCTCGCCGCCGACGATCTCGTCGACGGGGGAGTCGGCCGGCGGCTCCAGGATGGTGGACGGCGGCGTGGCCGGCGCGGTCGCCGCCGGCGTCTCGGCGTGCGCCGGCAGCAGCGCGCCGGACCCGAGCATGACGAGGGCCGCCACCGGCACGATCCAGGCGCGGTGGCTGCGGTGGGAGCGCAGTGCGGGGCCCATGGTCGAGGTCAGACTAACCAGTCGCGGGGACGAGCAGTCAGCTCGGTGCGTCGTCGAACGGCAGGACAAGGGCACGGAGCAGGTCGGCTAGCCGCTTGCGCTCCTCGTCGCCGAGCCCGGCCAGCAGCCGCCGCTCGTTCGCCAGCAGGCCTTCCAGCGCGGCGTCGACGGACTTCTTGCCGAAGTCGGTGAGCTTGACCCGGACGGCGCGGCGGTCGTCGTCGTCGCGGCGCCGGCTGACCAGGCCGCGGGCGGTGAGCTTGTCGACCCGCGCCGTCATGGTGCCGCTGGTGACCAGGGTCTGGCCGAGCAGGACGCCGGGCGACAGCTCGTACGGCTCGCCGGCCCGGCGCAGCGCCGCGAGGACGTCGAACTCCCACGGCTCGAGCCCGTGCTCGGTGAACGCGGCCCGCCGTTCGCGGTCGAGATGGCGCGCCAGCCGGCTGACGCGCGACAGCACCTCCATGGGGCCGACGTCGAGGTCGGGCCGCTCGTGCCGCCACGCCTCGGTCAGCCGATCGACCTCGTCCTGAGCCATGCTCAGACTCTACGGCGCAATAATGTCGCAGCCCAAGCTTCTTGACGTCGAGAGAGCGGTCCGTGTCTGTTATCTTGGAGTCAAGATATTTTGGGAGGGCGCGATGTGGGATCCGGACCGCTACCTGACCTTCGCCGGCCAGCGCGCGCGGCCGTTCGCCGACCTGCTGGCCCAGGTGCCGGCCACCGGCGTGACGGAGGTCGCCGACCTCGGCTGCGGGCCGGGCACGCTCACCGTCGGCCTGGCCCAGCGCTGGCCGGGTGCGCACGTCGTCGGCGTCGACTCGTCGGCGGAGATGATCGCCGCGACGCCGGCCCCGCCGCCCGACGGCGTCGATTTCGTCCACGCCGACCTCCGCGACTGGGCGCCGGAGCGGCCGGTCGACGTACTGCTGAGCAACGCGACGCTGCAGTGGGTGCCCGGTCACCTCGACCTGCTGCCACGGCTGGCCGGGCACGTCGCCGACGGCGGCTGGCTGGCCTTCCAGGTGCCGGGCAACTTCGCCGAGCCGGCGCATGCCGAGCTGCGCGACCTCGCCGCCGACGACCGCTGGCCGGAGCTGCACGATCTCGAGCGGCCGGCCGCGCACGAGCCCGCGACGTACCTCGGCGCGCTGCTCGACCTCGGGCTCGCCGCCGACGTCTGGGAGACCACGTACGTCCAGCTGCTGCAGGGTGACGACGCCGTGCTGGAGTGGATGAGCGGGACGGGGCTGCGCCCGTACCTCGCCGCGGTCGACGACGGCGCGCGGGGCGCGTTCGTCGAGGAGTATCGAGACCGGTTGCGCGCCGCCTACCCGCCGGGCCGGTACGGGACGGTGCTGCCGTACCGCCGCATCTTCGCCGTCGGCCGCAAGGCCGCCACAAGGTAGGGCTGTCCCCAGGGCGAGACGGGTGGTGCCGGGATGTCCCCGGAGCACCCGTCGCTTCGAGGATCGAAGCATGACCTCTGAGACGGACATCCCCGCTGCCCCACGGCCCGGAAGCGACTTCGCGCGGCTCTCCCGGAAGATCGCCGACGCCGGGCTGCTGGACCGCCGGCCGGGCTACTACGCCGTCCGGATCGGCATCGTCGTCGCCGCCTACGCGGCGTCCTGGAGCATCTTCGCCGCCGTCGGCGACTCGTGGTGGACGCTGGCCGTCGCGGCGCTGCTGGCCGTCGTGTTCGCGCAGGTGGCGCTGGTGGCGCACGACCTCGCGCACCGGCAGGTGTTCCGCCGCCGGCGGCCGAGCGAGATCGCCGGACGGCTGGCCGGCAACCTCGGCATCGGCATGAGCTACGGCTGGTGGCAGGACAAGCACACCCGCCACCACGCCAACCCCAACCACGAAGACCTCGACCCCGACGTCTCACCGGACATCCTCGTGTGGTCCGAGCGGCAGGCCGGCAAGGCCGGCGGGCTCACCCGGGTCATCGCCGCGCGGCAGGCGTTCCTGTTCTTCCCGCTGCTCACGCTCGAGGGCTTCAACCTGCACGTCGCCGGTGTCCGGGCGACGCTCGACCCGCGGCTGAAGCAGCGGAGGCTGGAGCTGGGCCTGCTGCTCGCCCACTTCGCCGGCTACCTGGCCATCGTCTTCTCCGTGCTGTCGCCCGGCAAGGCGATCGCGTTCATCGTCTTGCACCAGGCGCTGTTCGGCATCTACCTCGGCTGCACGTTCGCGCCGAACCACAAGGGCATGCCGACCCTGACGGCCGAGGACGAGCTGGACTACCTGCGCAAGCAGGTGCTCACCTCGCGCAACGTCAGCGGCGGCGCGCTGATGGACGTCGCGCTCGGCGGCCTCAACCACCAGATCGAGCACCATCTGTTCCCGAACATGCCGACGCCGAACCTGCGCAAGGCCAAGCCGATCGTCCGGCAGTACTGCGCGGCCCTCGGTGTGTCGTACGCGGAGACCACGCTGATCGGGTCGTACCGCATCGCGCTGCGGCACATGCACGACGTCGGCGAGCCGCTGCGAAGCCACGCGCAGTGATGCTCACCGGGCCAAACGGCACCGGAACGGCACGAGTTCCGCCAAATCGCCACGGAGAGTGATCGCGGGACGATAGCTTCTCCTCTCGTGGGGGGACACAAACGGGCGCCCAGCGGCGCCGCCATGGCGCTGCGTCACGTCCGCCGGTACTCCGTGCGGTTCGTGGCGCTCGCCGCGCTCACCGTCCCGGTCGTCGCCGTCGTCGCCGACCAGGGCGGACCGGCGGCCTCGGGGCGCGACCGGTCTCCGGATGCGTTGGAGGGGCAGCATCCGGAGGTCCTGGAATCGGGCGAGTCCACGCAGACGCCGACGTCGACGGCATCGCAGCCGGCGTCGGCCACGCCGTCACCCCTGCCGACGGCGGGCCGCCCCGATGCGGGCGGCTCGTCGCCGGACCCCGGAGCGTCGCCGCGGCCGGGCGCCGGGACCGACGAGCCGCAGGCGGACGTCGTCCAGGACGGGCCGGACGGTGAGACCACCGGGCCGCGGCCGTCCGACCGGCCGGACGGCGAGACCGCCGGGCCACAGCCGTCGTCGCCGCCGGACGACGGGACGCACGAGCCGCAGCCGTCGCCGTCGTCGACCCCGCAGCCGACCCACCAGCCTCCGCCGTCGCACGAGCCGTCGCCGACGCCGGAGCCGCCGATCACCCCGCCGCAGCCGACCCAGGAACCGCCGGAGCCGTCGGAGACGCCGAAGCCGTCCGCGCCGACGGAGGAGCCGCCGGACGATGACGACGGCTCGCTGGTCTGTATCGAGGTGCTCGGGATCCAGATATGCTTGTAGCCGACCGCTGGGTCTGACGTCAGTCCCTGGTGAATTGCCTGTGAGGGCGGGGTCAGCCGTCGGTGAGCCGGGGCTTGTGCTCCAGCCCGGACAGCCCGTTCCACGCGAGGTTGACCAGGTGCGCCGCGACCTCGGCCTTCTTCGGCGAGCGCACCTCCAGCCACCACTGGCCGGTCAGCGCGACCATGCCGACCAGCATCTGCGCGTACATCGGCGCGTGCTTCGTCGCGAACCCGCGGGCCTTGAACTGCGCGGCCAGGAGGTGCTCGACCTGGCTGGCGGCGTCGGAGATGAGGCTGGCGAAGCCGCCGGTCGAGTGCGCGACCGGGGAGTCGCGGACCAGGATGCGGAAGCCGTCCGTCGACGTCTCGATGTAGTCGAGCAGCGCCAGCGCGGCCCGCTCCAGGATGACCCGCGGGTGCGCGTCCGACGCGAGCGCCGTGGTGATGCGGTCGAGCAGCAGTTCCATCTCGCGGTCCACGACCACGGCGTACAGCCCCTCTTTGCCGCCGAAGTGCTCGTAGACCACCGGCTTCGAGACCCCCGCCCGGGCGGAGATCTCCTCGATGGAAGTGCCGTCGTAGCCGCGCTCCGCGAACAGTGCGCGGCCGACGTCGAGCAGTTGCTCGCGCCGCTGCTTGCCGGTCATCCGGATCCTGCTGGGCGTGGCGCGCGGCCTTGTCACGACGTCGTCGGTCACGCGCCCCATCATGCTCCCGTGGCGGGCCACCGTGTCACGGCGCGATCAGCGTGGACTCGCCGCCGTAGTCGTCGACCCGCTTGGACTGGATGCGCTCGGGACTCGGCCAGCGCACGTCCCACACCCAGCCGGCCTTCTCGAACGCCCAGATGACCCGCGCGCTGGAGTCGATCTGGCCCTTGAGCACGCCGTGCCGGGCGCAGGTCGGGTCGGCGTGGTGCAGGTTGTGCCACGACTCGCCCATCGACAGGAACGCCAGCCACCACACGTTGCCGGACTTGTCGCGGCTCTCGAACGGCCGCTCGCCGATGGCGTGGCAGATGGAGTTGATCGACCACGTGACGTGGTGCAACAGCCCGATGCGGACCAGCGTGGCCCAGAAGAACGCCGTCAGCGCGCCGTGCCAGGACCACGTGGCCAGTCCGCCGATGATCGGCGGCAGCAGGATCGACAGCGCCACCCACAGCGGGAACAGCCGGCTGATCGTCCGGATGTCGCGGTCCTTGATCAGGTCGGGCGCGAACTTGCGCTGGTCGGTCTGCTCGACGTCGAACAGCCAGCCCATGTGCGCGAAGAACATGCCCTTGATCAGCGCGGGGACGGTCTCGCCGTAGCGCCACGGGGAGTGCGGGTCGCCCTCTTTGTCGGCGAACTTGTGGTGCCGGCGGTGGTCGGCGACCCAGCGGATGACCGGACCTTCGACGGCCATGCTGCCGGCGATGGCCAGCGTGCTCTTGACCCCGCGGTTCGCCTTGAACGCGCGGTGGGTGAAGTAACGGTGGAAGCCGACGGTGACCCCGTGCCCGGTGAAGGCGTAGAAGGCCACGGCGAGCACGACGTCGAGCCAGCTCAGATAGCCGCCCATCCACGCGATCGGGATGGCGGCGACGATGGCGAGGAACGGTACGGCGATGAAGACGCCGATCGTGATGCGCTCGCCGAGCGTCTGATTGTCGCCCGACAGCGTGCCGCGAGGGAGGTCGCTCTGCGCCGGCGGGGACTGCGGGCCGTTCGCCGTGTCCGTGGAAGCCATGGAGTCTCCGTGTGTAAGGGGAACCTTCCTTACGGCACCGTAACCTACGATGCCGTAGGTCGTATAGTCCGGATCTCCCGATCTGTACCCACTCCGCCCCTGGTGGTGCGTCGGTGACGCGGCCAAGATGTGTGACATGGCGGAGCTGAAGACCTCACGCAACGACGACGACGTCGAGGCGTTCCTCGACGCCGTCCCCGACGCCGGCCGCCGCGCCGACGCCGTCGCCGTCTGCTCGCTGATGGGCGCCGTCAGCGGCGCCGAGCCGGCCATGTGGGGCGTCGGTATCGTCGGCTTCGGCACGCGGCGGCTGCGCTACGAGACCGGCCGCGAACTGGACTGGTTCGACATCGGCTTCTCGCCGCGCAAGCAGGCGCTGACGCTGTACCTGCCCGGCGAGCTGGACGCTTACGCCGACCTGTTCGCCCGGCTCGGGCAGCACAAGGTCGGCAAGGGCTGCCTGTATGTGAAGCGCCTCGCCGACGTCGACACCGGCGTGCTCGAGTCGGTGCTGAAGCGGGCCGTGGAGCACGCCAAGCTGGAGTGACCGCGAGTTGCACACTATGTGTAGCAATGCCAAGCTCTAGGGCATGGTCGAGCGCCTCATCGATGACACAGAATTGGTGGCTCGCGTGCACGACATGCGCGCGGACGGGAAGTCCTACGTCCAGATCAAGGCCGAGCTGAAGGTCGGCGCCAGCACCATTAGCCGCATCCTCGGCGTGTACGGCAAGGGCCGGGCCCGGCCTCGGGTGACGGACGCGTTGCGCGGTCAGGCGCGGACGCTGCGGGCGGACGGGCGGTCCGTGCCCGAGATCGCCGCCGAACTGGGGATGGCGAAGAGCACGGTCTGGCTGATCACCAAGGACATCCCCTGGACCGCTGAGCCACGAAGTAGCGGCTCGCGATCCGAGGTCGCCTTCGCGTACTGGCGGAAGAAGAAGGCGGCGACCGAGGCCGAGCGAGAACAGATCACGAGCGGCATCATGGAGTCGTTCGGCGAGCTGACCGACCGTGAGCTGCTGATCGCCGGAGCCGTGGCCTACTGGGCCGAGGGCACGAAGTCCAAGCCTTGGAATCCACGTGAGCGGCTGACGTTCACCAACAGCGACCCGGACATGATCCGCCTGTACCTTCGCTGGCTGAGCCTCCTCGGGGTTGATCAGGCTCGGCTCAAGTACCGGGTCAACATCCACGAGTCCGCGGACGTCCCGGCGGCCGAGACGTTCTGGGCCGACGTCGCCGGCGTCGCGGTCGAACGGTTCGACCGCGCGACGCTCAAGCGGCACAACCCGACGACGGTGCGGAAGAACACCGGCGAGACCTACAGGGGCTGCCTCGTCGTCACCGTGGCCAAGAGCGCACCGGAGTACCGGATGATGGATGGACTGTGGTCGGCCGTCGCGGGGGTGGTGCGATCGAGGCGATAGCGTAGAGGCGTGCGGGCGGCGATGTGACAGCCGAACGCAAACCGTCCCGGGTTGTGTAAGGGCAGCACAGCTGGTTTTGGTCCAGTTAGTAGGGGTTCGAATCCTCTCCCGGGAGCTTGGTTCCAATCCTGGTCGGGTCGCTGATCGAGTTCTCGTCGGCGACAGCGGGCAGGTAGTGTCGGAGCAGAGCCCGCCACCGAAGCCGAGGAGCACGAACGCGTGACTACGCGCCCGGCAGCCGTTGTCGTTCTCGCCGCCGGCGAGGGCACCCGGATGAAGTCGTCCACCCCGAAGGTCCTGCACGATGTGGCCGGCCGCAGCCTGGTCGGGCATGCCGTCGCTGTCGCGCAGGAGCTGAAGCCCGACCATCTGAGCGTGGTCATCGGGCACGGCCGCGACCTCGTCGCCGCGCACCTGGCCGAGGTCGCGCCCGGGGTCACCACCGCCGTGCAGGAGCAGCAGCTCGGTACCGGCCACGCCGTCGGCGTCGCGCTGGAGCAGCTGCCCGAGCTCGACGGCGTCGTCGTGGTGACGTACGGCGATGTGCCGCTGCTCACCGGCGACACCCTGCACGAGCTGGTCGACCAGCACGTGGCCGGCGGCAACGCGGTCACCGTGCTCACCGCGCACGTCGCCGACCCCACCGGGTACGGCCGCATCGTGCGCGAGGCCGACGGCGGGGTGCGAGCCATCGTCGAGCACAAGGATGCCGACGAGGCGATCCGCGCGATCACCGAGATCAACTCCGGCATCTACGCCTTCGACGCCGCCGTGCTGCGCGCCGGGCTGGGCCGCATCACCACCCAGAACGCGCAGGGCGAGCTGTACCTCACCGACGTGCTGAGGCTGGCGCGGCAGGACGGCCGCCGGGTCGGCGCCGTCGTCACCGACGACCCGTGGCAGACCGAGGGCGTCAACGACCGCGTCCAGCTGGCCGCCATGAACCGCGAGCTCAACCGCCGCATCACCGAGAAGTGGATGCGCGCCGGCGTCACCATGATCGACCCCGCCACGACGTTCATCGACGTCACCGTGGTGCTCGAGCGCGACGTCGTGCTGCGCCCGGGCGTGCAGCTGCGCGGCGCCACCGAGGTCGCCGCCGGCGCCGAGGTCGGCCCCGACAGCACGCTCATCGACACCGTCGTCGGCCCGGGCGCCAGCGTCGTGCGCACCCACTCCGACGGCGCGCAGATCGGCGCCGACGCCACCGTCGGCCCGTACACCTATCTGCGGCCGGGCGCGGTGCTGGAGCAGAAGGCCAAGGCCGGCGCGTACGTCGAGATCAAGAAGTCGACGGTCGGGCCGGGCGCGAAGGTGCCGCACCTGACCTACGTCGGCGACGCCACCATCGGCGAGGGCGCCAACATCGGCGCGGGCACCATCTTCGCCAACTACGACGGCGTCGCGAAGCACCAGACCACGGTCGGCAAGCACGTGTTCGTCGGCAGCGACTCGGTGCTGGTGGCACCGCTCGAGCTGGCCGACGGCAGCTACGTCGCGGCCGGGTCGACCGTCGTGTCGGGCACCGAGCCGGGCGAGCTGGCCGTCGCGCGCGGTCGGCAGCGCAACATCGCCGGCTGGGTGGCCCGTAAGCGGGCCGGCACGAAGACCGCCGCCGCGGCGGAGGCCGCGGCCGGCGAGACGGCTGGGGACAGCACGGGGGACAACGAGGGGGACGCGCAGTGACGGGCATCCGGGCCACCGGCACCAAGACGCTCATGCTGTTCGGGGGCCGTGCGCACCCGGAGCTGAACGAGGAGGTCGCCGAGCACCTGGGCGTCAGCCTGGTGCCGAGCAAGACCTTCAACTTCGCCAACGGCGAGATCTACGTGCGGTTCGAAGAGAGCGTGCGCGGCAGCGACGCCTTCGTCATCCAGAGCCACACCGCCCCGATCAACGAGTGGATCATGGAGCAGCTGATCATGGTCGACGCGCTCAAGCGGGCGTCGGCGAAGCAGATCACCGTGGTCATGCCGTTCTACGGGTACGCACGCCAGGACAAGAAGCACCGCGGCCGCGAGCCGATCTCGGCGCGCCTGGTCGCGGACATGTTCAAGACCGCCGGCGCCGACCGCCTCATGGCCGTCGACCTGCACACCGCACAGATCCAGGGGTTCTTCGACGGCCCGGTCGACCACCTGTGGGCGCTGCCGACGCTGGCCGGCCACGTGCAGCAGAACTACGCGCCCGAGAACATGACCGTGGTGTCGCCCGACGCCGGCCGGGTGCGGGTCGCCGACGTGTGGGCCGACCGCCTGGGTACGCCGCTGGCCATCATCCACAAGCGGCGCAACCCCGACATCGCCAACGAGGTGAAGGTGCACGAGGTCGTCGGTGACGTCCAGGGCCGCACCTGCCTGCTGGTCGACGACATGATCGACACTGCCGGCACCATCACCCAGGCCGCCGAGGCGCTGCTCGACGCCGGCGCCGAGGGCGTCGTCGTCGCCGCCACGCACGCCGTCCTCTCCGGCCCGGCGGTCGATCGGCTGAAGAACTCGGCCGGCATCAAGGAAGTCATCGTCACCAACACGCTGCCGATTCCGCAGGAGCGCCGCTTCGACAAGCTGACGGTGCTGTCCATCGCGCCGCTGATCGCCCGGGCCATTCACGAGGTGTTCGAAGAGGGTTCGGTCACCAGCCTCTTCAACGGCAACGCGTAGGAGCTCAGCAAGGTACGGTGCCGGTTTCACATCGAGGCTGCTCCAGGGCTAGACTTCGAGGGTTGCCTCGGCGAGGGTGCAGTCTTCTACTGTCACCGTGATCGACGCGGTGCGCAGTCGGTGCGCGCCCTTGCCCGAGCCCGACGTGCCGCTGACCGCCCACCGTGCATCCCCCGAGGAGTTTTCACCGTGTCCGACGTCAAGATCGCCGCCGAGCTGCGTACCGAGTTCGGCAAGGGCGCCGCGCGCCGCCTTCGCCGCGCTGCCAAGGTTCCCGCGGTCCTCTACGGGCACGGGACCGACCCCGTTCACCTCGCGCTGCCGGGCCACGACACCATGCTCGCGCTGAAGACCGCGAACGTCCTCCTCACGCTCGACATCGAGGGCCGCGGCAGCGAGCTGGCGCTGCCGAAGCACGTGCAGCGCGACCCGCTCAAGGGCTTCATCGAGCACGTCGACCTGCTGCTGGTGAAGCGCGGCGAGAAGGTCACCGTCGAGGTGGCCGTGCACGTGACGGGCGAGGCGGCGCCGGGCACGCTGGTCAACCTCGACCAGCCGACGGTGTCGATCGAGGCCGAGGCGACGCACCTGCCCGAGAGCATCGAGGTCTCCATCGAGGGCCTCGCCGAGGGCACCCAGATCCTGGCCAAGGACCTCGTGCTGGCGCGCGGCTCGTCGCTGGCCGGCGACCCCGAGCAGCTGGTCGTCAACGTCACCGCCGCCCCGACCGCCGAGCAGCTCGAAGGCGAGGCCGAGGAGACCGCGGCCGAGGGTGAGGCCCCCGAGGGCGAGGCCGCCGCCGCGGAGGCTTCGACCGAGGCGCCTGCCGACGAGTCCTGAGTTCACGTCCGCCGGGCCGGGGAGCCTGCCGATGTCCGATGCGTGGTTGGTGGTCGGGCTGGGCAACCCCGGCCCCACGTATGCCGGCACCCGGCACAACGCCGGCGCCATGGTCGTCGACCTGCTCGCCGAGCGGGCCGGCTCGCCGCTCAAGTCCCAGCGCAAGCTCCGGGCCGACGTCGCCGAGGTCCGCCTCGGCGGCGTGCCCGGGTCGCGCGCCGTGCTGGCCAAGCCGCACACGTACATGAACGAGTCCGGCGGGCCGGTCGCGCTGCTGACAGAGTTCTACAAGATCGAGCCCGATCGTCTGCTGGTGATGCACGACGAGCTCGACCTGCCGTTCGGCACCATCCGGCTGAAGGTCGGCGGGGGTGACAACGGTCACAACGGGCTGCGGTCCGTGCGCGCCCGCATCGGCACTGGCGACTACGGCCGGCTGCGGTTCGGCATCGGACGCCCGCCCGGGCGCATGGACCCGGCGGCGTTCGTGCTGAAGCCCTTCTCCACAGTTGAGAAGCGCGACCTCGAGCTCGAGGTCGACCGCGCCGCCGACGCCGCCGAGGCGGTCGTGGTCGACGGTCTCGTCTACGCCCAGAATCATTACAACGGGTGAATCGCGCGGGCCGACGGTAGTCCGATCGGTTACGGTCTCGAATCTTTTCGTTCGGCTGGTCCACTTCCGCCCGTTCAGCGTATAGTCCGTCCCAGTTCGTCGGCTTGGAGATTGAGCCGATGGGGGGATATCGGAGCCTTGGGGGGGCCATGGCTACGGTCGGTTTGTCGTCGGCTGGTGCGCGCACGCAGGTGGGAAGGCAGTCTCCGGAATTACATTCCGGTGGCGGCGGTGCGCATTCTCAGCCCGTCAGTCGTCCTTTTCGTTTTCGACGTATCACGGCCGCCGGCGATCTGCTGATCGCCGCCGCGGCGGTGGCGCTGACGGTGGCGCTCAGACCCGCCGTCGACGTCGCGCTGGCCGTCAGCGCCATGGCGGTCGGGTGGCCGCTGGTACTGACCGCCAGAACCGGCCGGGCGGACCGCCTGTTCGGCGCGAAGAGCACCTACCGCGACGTGCTGCAGGCGCTGGCCGTGGTCGTCGCGGTCGTGGCGGTGGCCGCAGCGGCGCTGTCGATCCCGCTGCTCGGCCGGTCGTTCCTCGCGGCGGTGGCCGTCCTGGCCGGCGGGTCGATCGCAGTACGGCTCGCCGTGCGCTACCGCTTGCGGCGGCTGCGCATGCGCGGCCGGGCCACGCGGCGCACCCTGCTGGTGGGACCGGCCGCCGCCGTGACCGCCAGCCTCGAGCGCTTCTCGCGCGACGGTGAACGTCCGCTGGCCGTCGTCGCGGCCTGCATCGAGGACGACGGCACGGCACCGCCCGCGGCGGTCCCGGTCGTCGGCACGTTCGGGGGCGCCGCGCCGGGGCACGACGACGCGGTGCGCAACGAGGAGCTCGTCCACGCGGTACGGCAGGCGGCGCAGCGCGTCCGCGCCCGCACCGTCTGCATCGCGCCCGGTTCGGAGTTCACCGGTGACCGGCTGCGGGCGTTGAGCTGGATGCTGGGCGACCTCGGCATCGACCTCGTCACCGACCTCGGGCTGTCCGACGTCGCATCGCACCGCATGGGCCTGGGCAGCATGGGGTCCAGCGTGCTGGTGCACGTCAAGCAGGCGCGTCCGACGGGGTGGCGGCGGGCGGCGAAGCTCGCCACCGACCGGGTGCTGGCCGGGCTGATCCTGTTCGCGCTGCTGCCACTGCTGCTGACCATCGGCCTCGGGGTGCGGCTCACCGACCGCGGTCCGGCCATCTACCGGCAGGTGCGGGTCGGCCGCGACGGCCTGTTCTTCACCATGTTCAAGTTCCGGACGATGTACGTCGACGCCGACCTGCGCCGGGCCGAGTTGCTGGACGCCGCCGACGGCGACGGGCCGATGTTCAAGATGCGCGAGGATCCGCGCATCACCCGCATCGGCCGGGTCCTGCGCAAGTACTCCCTCGACGAGCTGCCGCAGCTGATCAACGTGCTGCGCGGCGAGATGTCGCTGGTCGGTCCGCGTCCGGCGCTGCCCGAAGAGGTGGCGACGTACGATGGCACCGCGCGGCGGCGGCTGGCCGCGATCCCCGGCATGACCGGGCTGTGGCAGGTGAGCGGCCGGTCGAACCTGTCATGGGGTGAGACGGTGCGGCTGGACCTGCGCTACGTCGACAATTGGTCCTACGCTGAAGACCTGCAGCTCCTGGGCCGCACAGCGCGCGCGGTGGTGCGCAGCACCGGCGCGTATTGACCTCCGGCCAGCAGGGCGGCGCTCCGGTCAGACGGCCGGAGCGCCGGCCCGAACGGCCTGTGAGGGGAGTCGGTGTGGCGACGTGGCTGGTCACCGGCGCCGACGGCATGCTCGGCAGAGATCTGGTGATCATGCTGCGAGCGGTGCGCGAACGGGTCATCCCCGTCACCCGGGCCGTGCTCGATCTCACCGATGAGCACGCCGTCGAGGCCGCGGCGTCGACCGTCGCCCGCATCGGCGCCCGTGGCGGTGCGATCGTCGTGAACCTCGACGGCTGGCTCGACGTCGACGCGGCCGAGGTGGACGAGGCCGGCGCCCGGGCCGTCAACACCGTCGGAACCGCGAACCTCGCCCACGCCTGCGCCCGCGCGGAAATGCGGCTGATCCACGTCTCCACCAGCTACGTGTTCGACGGCGACGCCGCGGAGCCGTACGCCGAGGACGCACCGGTCCGCCCGGCCACCGTGTTCGGGCAGACCATGGCCGAGGGCGAGCGGGCGGTGCTCGAGACGCTGCCCGAGGCCGGCATCGTGCTGCGCACCGGCTGGCTCTACGGCGAGTTCGGTCGCAACTTCGTCAAGACGATCACGGCCCGGGCCGCCGAGCAGGAGTTCTGCGAGGTCATCGACGACCAGTGGGGACAGCCGACGTGGGCGATGGACGTCGCCGACCGCATCGTCGACCTCGGCCGGGCGTCCGGTGTGTCCGGTGTCCTGCACGCGGTGAACTCCGGCTCCACCACCTGGTACGGCCTGGCCCGCGCGGTCTTCGCCGAGCTGGGGCTGGACGAGGAGCGGGTGCGGCCGGTCTCGGCCGGCCAGCTGCCGCGGATCGTCGCGCGGCCTGCGCACCCGGTGCTGTCGCAGGAACGGTGGACGCAGTTCGGGCTCGCGCCCTTGCGGCCGTGGCGGGAGGCCCTGGCGGAGGCGGCGCCCAGCGTCCTGGGCGTCGAGTGAGTCAGGTGGACACCGCCTGCGGGGCGTCGTAGTAGAACACCTCCTCGCGGCTGATCAGCCCATCGGTGACGGTGTAGAGCGACAGCTTGGTGGTGCTGGAGCGGGCGCCGGTCGGGGTGTGCGTCTGGTCGAACCGGAAGCGGACGGCGAACCGGTCGTCGTCCAGGAGCGGCGGGTCGACGTCGACGGCGTTGATCTCGACGTCGGCGAGCAGCCGGTCGGCGTTGGCGACGATCTGCGCCGTCCCGCGCCGCTCGACCGGGTCGCCACCGGTCTCCAGCGGCGCGACTCGCACGACGTCGGGCGCCATCAGGGCATCCAGTGCGTCCAGCCGGCCCGCCCGCATCAGCGTGACGTACTGGTCGGCGACCCGCCGAACGCCGGCCGCGGGC
This sequence comes from Jiangella alkaliphila, assembly GCF_900105925.1. Taxonomy (NCBI): domain Bacteria; kingdom Bacillati; phylum Actinomycetota; class Actinomycetes; order Jiangellales; family Jiangellaceae; genus Jiangella; species Jiangella alkaliphila. The sequence continues at coordinate 2,291,473 of NZ_LT629791.1, forward strand.
AGGAAGTCGGCGGCGTGGTCGGCCGCCCAGTCGCGGTAGCGGCGGGCCGGGTGGCCGGTGATCCGCTCGACGGCGTCCGTCACCGGCTCCGGCTGATCGGCCAGCGTCGCCCAGTACGCCAGCGAGGCCGCCGCCATCTCCGCGTCGCCGTACTCCTCGGACAGCTCGGCCAGGGCCTGGTCCGGCGGCTGCTCCTCCCAGCGCACCGGCCGGCCGATCGCCTCGCCGATCAGCCGGGCCTGCTCGGCCTGGGCGATCGTCTCCGGCCCGGTGAGGTCGTGGACGGCGCCGGCGTGCCGGTCCGGGTCGGTGAGCGCGGCGACGGCGACGTCGGCGAGGTCGCGCTCGTGGATCAGCGACCGCGCGGCCGCGCCGAACGGTGCGCGGACCACGCCGGTGTGCGCCTGCCCGGCCCAGGCCAGCGTGTTGGTGGCGAACCCTCCGGCGCGCAGCATCGTCCAGCTCACCCCGGAGCCGCGCAGCGCGTCCTCGACGGCGCCCCAGATGCCGTTCTCGGCCACGGGCCGGTCGTCGCGGACGTTCCGTGCGGAGAGGTAGACGACGTGCCGGGGCGCCGTGGCCAGCGCGGCGGCGACCGCCGGGACCCCGTCGGCCGAGAACGACGGCCAGAGCAGGAAGACCCGCCCGACGCCGTCGAGCGCCGCGGCGAGAGTCTCCGGCCGGGTGAGGTCGCCGGTGACGACATCGACGCCGGAGGGCAGGCCGGCGCGGGCGCGCTCGGGATCGCGGGTGAGCGCCCGGACCGGGTGGCCGCGGCCGGCCAGGGTGCGGACGACGTGGCGGCCGACGTTGCCGGTGGCGCCGATGACCAGCGTGAGGGGGTTCGTGGTGTCCATGTCCCCAGGCTCGGACTTAAACCAAGGTTCAGGTCAAGCTAGGGTGGATCGGGTGAGCGCTGCCCCGATCGAGTTGACCATCGGCGAGCTGGCCGAGCGCAGCGGCGTACCGGCGTCCACGCTGCGCTACTACGAGCGGCACGGTCTGCTCCGCAGCTGTCGCACGACGGGCAACCAGCGGCGTTACGCCGAGGGCATGCTGCGGCAGGTGGCGTTCATCCGGGCGTCGCAGCGGGTCGGGATCTCGCTGGCCGAGATCGGCGGGGTGCTGGGATTCCTGCCCGAGGACACCGCGCCGACGCCGGAGTTCTGGGCGCGGGCGGCGCACTGCTGGGGCCGGGCGATCGACGAGCGCATCGCGGCGCTGGAGCGGCGCCGCGAGGTGTTCAACGCCTGCGCGGACTGCGGCTGCCTGGCGTTCGGCGACTGCGCGTTGGTGGCGTTACCGGATACTGGACGCGGTGTCTCGGATATTGGGCGAGGGCGTGATCCGCCACCGGTTCGCCTTAGGCTGGGACGTTCGAGACCGGCTTCGAGGAGTTCCGTGGCATCCACCGACGCGATCCTGGCCGCCCGCCTCGCCACCGAGGCGGGCGCGCTGCTGCTCGCGCTGCGCCGCGACCACGATCCGGTGACGGGCACTCAGGCGCTGCGCGATGCGGGGGATCGCGCAGCCCAACGACTTCTGGCCGCCGCGCTGGCCGAGCATCGCCCCGGCGACGCCGTCCTCAGCGAGGAGGCACCCGACACCGACGCGCGGCTCGACGCGCGGCGGGTGTGGATCATCGACCCCCTCGACGGCACCCGCGAGTTCGGCGACGGCCGCGACGACTGGGCCGTGCACGTCGCGCTGTGGGAGGACGGCGAGCTGACGGCGGGCGCCGTCGCGCTGCCCGGCCTCGGCACCACGCTGACCAGCGATCCCGCCGCCGTCGTGCCGGGCCGTGCCCCGGCCGCGCGGCCGCGCGTCGCCGTCAGCCGCAGTCGTCCGCCGGCCGCCGCACAGCGCGCTGCCCGCGTCCTGGGCGCCGAGCTGCTGCCCATGGGCTCGGCCGGCGTCAAGGTCGGCGCCGTCGTGCGCGGCGAGGCCGACGCGTACGTCCACTCCGGCGGCCAGTTCGAGTGGGACTCTGCCGCGCCGGTGGCCGTCGCCCGCGCCGCCGGGCTGCACGCCAGCCGGCTCGACGGGTCGCCGCTGGTGTACAACCGGGCCGACCCGTACCTCCCCGACCTGCTTGTCGCCCGCCCGGAGCTCGCCGACGCGCTCCTCGCGGCCGTCGCCGAACCCGCGAGGTCCGCATGACCATGCACGAGTACCAGCTCTCGCAGCTCGACCTGCTCGAGGCCGAGGCCGTGCACGTCTTCCGCGAGGTCGCCGCCGAGCTGGAGCGGCCGGTGCTGCTGTTCTCCGGCGGCAAGGACTCCATCGTCATGCTCCGGCTGGCCGAGAAGGCGTTCTGGCCGGCGCCGATGCCGTTCCCCGTCATGCACGTCGACACCGGGCACAACTTCCCCGAGGTGCTGGAGTTCCGCGACCGCCGCGTCGCCGAGCTGGGCGTCAACCTCGTCGTCGCGTCGGTGCCCGACGCCATCGAGCGGGGGCTGGTGGCCGAGGAGCCGAACGGCTCGCGCAACCGCATCCAGACGCCGGTGCTGCTCGAGGCGGTCGAGAAGCACCGGTTCAGCGCGCTGTTCGGCGGTGCCCGCCGCGACGAGGAGAAGGCCCGGGCCAAGGAGCGGGTGTTCTCCTTCCGCGACGACTTCGGCCAGTGGGACCCGAAGAACCAGCGCCCTGAGCTGTGGAACCTGTACAACGGCCGCATCCACCTGGGCGAGAGCATCCGGGTGTTCCCGCTGTCGAACTGGACCGAGCTGGACGTCTGGCACTACATCCAGCGCGAGCAGATCGCCGTCCCGTCCATCTACTACGCGCACGAGCGCGAGGTGTTCGAGCGCGACGGCATGCTGTTCGCGAACAACGAGTTCTGCCGCCCGCGCGAGGGCGAAACGACGTTCGTCGCGACGGTCCGCTACCGCACCGTCGGCGACGCGTCGCTGACCGCCGCGGTGCGCTCCGGCGCCGCCACCGTCGAGCAGGTGATCGAGGAGATCGCCGCCACCCGGCTCACCGAGCGCGGCGCCACCCGCGGGGACGACCGCGTCAGCGAGGCCGCGATGGAGGACCGGAAGAAGGAAGGCTACTTCTGAGATGGATCTGCTCAGGTTCGCCACCGCCGGCTCCGTCGACGACGGCAAGAGCACGCTGATCGGGCGGCTGCTGTTCGACTCGAAGGCGATCTTCACCGACCAGCTGGAGAGCGTCGAGCGCACCAGCCAGCAGCGCGGCGACGAGTACACCGACCTGTCGCTGCTGACCGACGGCCTGCGCGCCGAGCGCGAGCAGGGCATCACCATCGACGTGGCCTACCGCTACTTCGCGACGCCGCGGCGCAAGTTCATCATCGCCGACACCCCCGGGCACATCCAGTACACCCGCAACATGGTCACCGGCGCCTCGACCGCCGACCTCGCGATCGTGCTGGTCGACGCCCGCAAGGGGATGGTCGAGCAGAGCCGCCGGCACGCGTTCCTGGTGTCGCTGCTGCGGGTGCCGCACCTGGTGCTCGCGGTGAACAAGATGGACCTCGTCGACTGGTCGCAGGAGGTCTTCGAGTCCATCGAGCGTGAGTTCTCGTCGTTCGCGACCAAGCTCGAGGTGCCCGACCTCACCGTCGTCCCGATCTCCGCGCTGCACGGCGACAACATCGTCAGCCGGTCGCCGAACATGCCGTGGTACGAGGGGCCGTCGCTGCTGCACCACCTCGAGCACGTGCACATCGCCAGCGACCGCAACCTGGTCGACGTCCGGTTCCCGGTGCAGTACGTCATCCGGCCGCAGTCGCTGCAGCGCACCGACTACCGCGCCTACGCCGGCCAGGTGGCCGGCGGCGTGCTCAAGGCCGGCGACGAGATCATGGTGCTGCCGAGCGGGTTCACCACCCGCATCGCCGCCATCGAGACCGCCGACGGCCCGGTCGGCGAGGCGTTCGCGCCGATGTCGGTGACCATCCGGCTCGAGGACGAGATCGACATCTCCCGCGGCGACATGATCTGCCGCCCGCACAACCAGCCGGCGGTCGCCCAGGACATCGACGCCATGGTCTGCTGGATGGCCGAGACGCCGCTGGCGCCGGGCCAGAAGCTGGCGATCAAGCACACGACGCGGTCGGCGCGGGCGCTGGTCAAGGAGCTGCAGTACCGCCTCGACGTCAACTCCCTGCACCGCGACGACAGCGCCACGCAGCTCGGCCTCAACGACATCGGCCGGGTGCGGCTGCGCACCACCGTCCCGCTGCTCGCCGACGAGTACCGCCGCAACCGGCAGACCGGCGGATTCATCCTCATCGACGAGGCCACGAACCGCACGGTGGGCGCCGGCATGATCACCTCGGCGAGCTGAGGTTTCCGCACGGACAAGATCGCCGCTGGGGATGCGGGAATGTCCCATGACGGCTATGCTCGTTCCGATTCGCGCGTCGTGGGGGGCTACGCCGCGCGTGTGGTGATTCGCCCGGGGGGGCCGAGAAATGCGGGTGCACCGTCCTGCGTCCAGTTCGCGCTGGAATTTCGCGCGTTGGGCCGTTGTCTGGCTTTCGTCTGCCGCTGTCGCGGCCACTGCACTTGTACCCGTGACGGCGAATGCCGCTGTCGACCCATGTGGGCCCGGCGGTAATCCGATCGTCTGCGAGAACTCCAAGCCGGGCGCCGATCCGGACGAATGGGAAATCGACGGAGCCGGCGACGAGGGCATTCAGGGTTTCGCCACCGACATCAGCGTGAACGTCGGCAGCCGCATCGATTTCAAGATCGACACCGACGCCCGGGCGTACACGATCGACATCTACCGGACCGGGTACTACGGCGGCGACGGCGCCCGCTGGATCCAACGGGTCAACCCGTCGGCGACGCTGCCGCAGATCCAGCCCGAGTGCATGCGCGACGCGACGACGGAGCTGTTCGACTGCGGCAACTGGGGCGTGTCGGCGTCGTGGAACGTGCCGTCGACCGCGGTGTCGGGCGTCTACATCGCCCGGCTGAACCGCCCCGACCGCGACGAGTCGAGCCACATCACCTTCATCGTGCGCAACGACGCCAGCACCTCGGACATCGTCTTCCAGACCTCCGACACGACCTGGCACGCATACAACTCCTACGGCGGGTCCGACTTCTACCGCGGCGCCGCCAACGGCCGCGCGTACAAGATCAGCTACAACCGGCCGTTCGCCACCCGCGGCGGCATCGAGGCGCGCGACTTCTACTTCGGCGCCGAGTACCCGATGGTCCGGTTCCTCGAGCAGAACGGCTACGACGTCAGCTACATCGCCGGCGTCGACACCGACCGCCGCGGCAACCTGCTGACCAACCACGAGACGTTCCTGTCCGTCGGCCACGACGAGTACTGGTCCGGCCGCCAGCGGACGAACGTCGAGGCCGCCCGTGACGCCGGGGTCAACCTGGCGTTCTTCAGCGGCAACGAGATGTACTGGCGGACCCGGTGGGAGCCGTCGATCGCCGGACCGGCCACCAACTACCGGACCCTGGTCTCGTACAAGGAGACCTGGAGCTACAACAAGATCGACCCGGTCCAGACGGAGTGGACCGGCACGTGGCGCGACCCGCGATACGCGGCGCCGTCGACGGGCGCCGGCCGGCCCGAGAACGCCCTCATCGGCACGGCGTACATGGTCAACTACTCCGACCTGCCGGTCACGGTGAACTCTGCCGAGGGCAAGCTGCGCATGTGGCGCAACACCGGGTTGAACAACCTGGCGTCCGGCACCAAGGTCGCGCTCGCCGAGAGCACCGTCGGCTACGAGTCGAACGAGGACGTCGACAACGGGTTCCGGCCCGCCGGACTCATCCGCATGTCGACCACGCAAGGCGCGGTCGCGGAGTACCTGCAGGACTTCGGCAACAGCGTCGCGCCGGGTGAGACCACGCACCACATCACCATGTACAAGGCGCCGAGCGGCGCGCGGGTGTTCTCGGCCGGCTCCGTGCAGTGGTCGTGGGGGCTCGACAGCGTCCACGACGGCTGGGCTGTCCCGGCGGACAAGCGGATGCGCCAGGCGACGGTGAACCTGCTGGCCGACCTCGACGCCCAGCCGGCCTCGCTCGACCCGCTGCTGGTCGCGGCCGCCAAGACCACCGACACCACGCTGCCGACGGCCGCCATCACGTCGCCGGCGGCCGGCGTCCAGCTGAACAACGGCGCCAACGTCACGGTCAGCGGCACCGCGGCCGACGTCGGCGGCGTCGTGGCTGGTGTCGAGGTGTCGACCGACGGCGGCGCCACCTGGCACCCGGCCACCGGCACCACCTCGTGGTCGTACACGTACGTCCAGAAGGGCTCCGGCCCGGGCGACCTGCGGGCGCGGGCCATCGACGACAGCGCCAACATCGGCACCGCCGTCACCCGCGCGGTCACGGTGAACTGCCCGTGCTCCATCTACGGGCCCACGGTGCCGCCGGTCACCAGCACCGACGACGGCTCGTCGGCCGAGCTGGGCCTGAGGTTCCAGCCGACCACCGACGGCTATGTCACCGGCGTCCGCTTCTACAAGGGCCAGGGCAACACCGGCACGCACGTCGGGTCGCTGTGGAGCTCGACCGGTGAGCTGCTGCGCAACGTGACCTTCCAGAACGAGACCGCCAGCGGCTGGCAGCTGGCCCGGTTCAACCGGCCGGTCGCCGTCACCGCGGGGCAGACGTACGTCGTGTCGTACCTCGCGCCGGCCGGGCGCTACGCCAGTCAGGCGTTCGCGTTCACGGCGAGCAGCCTCGAGGCGAAGCCGCTGCGGGTCGCCGGCGGGTTCGGTACCGCGCCGGCCGGCGTCTTCGGCTCGCCGGCCACGTTCCCGAACCAGAGCTGGAACAACACGTCCTACTTCGTCGACGTCGAGTTCTCGCTGGTCGACAACTCGCCGCTGGCCGTCTTCGACCAGTGGCCGCTGGTCGACGCGGCCAGCGTGCCCCAGGACACCGTCATCAGGGCGTCGCTGTCGAAGATCGTCCCGGCGGCGTCGGTGACGATGAATGTCAAGGACGCTCTGGGCAACCAGGTCGCGGGCAGCACGTCCTACGACTCCGCCACCCGGACAGCCACCTTCACACCGACCAACGACCTCGAGGGCTTCGTCGAGTACACCGTCACGGTGACGGCGAACGAGCCGGTGGCCGAGGGCGGCACGTGGACGTTCCGGACCGCGCGGCCGCCGTCGGCACCCGGCGCCTGCCCGTGCGGCCTCTACGACGAGACCGAGGTGCCGGGGATCCTCGAGATCAACGACCCCGGCCCGGTGACGCTCGGCGTCCGCTTCACGCCGACCCGCGACGGCGACGTCACCGGCGTGCAGTTCTACAAGGGGCCGAACAACACCGGCACGCACGTCGGCACCCTGTGGGGCCCCGACGGCGCGCAGCTCGGCTCGGTGACGTTCACCGACGAGACCGGCAGCGGCTGGCAGGAGGCCACGTTCGCGCAGCCGATCCGGGTGCTCAATGACCAGCAGTACACCGTCGCCTACCGCGCGCCCAACGGCCGCTACTCGGCCACACTCGACGCGTTCACCACGCAGGGGCGCGACCGGACGCCGCTGATCGCACCGGTGCGCGCGGGCGCCTACACCTACGGCAACGGCTTCCCGAACGAGTCGTGGACCAGCGCCTACCTGGTCGACGTCGTGTTCGACCCGACACCGACGGTGCCCACGGTCACCCAGCACCTGCCCGCGGGCGGTTCGGTGGGCGTAGCCACGAACACCAACGTCGGCGTCACCTGGACCGAGCCGCTGAGTACCACCGGCACGATCACCGTCACGCCCGCCGGCGGCCAAGCCGTCACCGGCACGACCACCCGGTCCGCCGACAACCTCACGGTGACGTTCGACCCGACGTCGGCGCTCGCCGCCGGCACGACCTACACCGCGCGGCACACCGGGGCGCGCACCGCCGAGGGCGCGACCGTGCCGACCAGCACGTGGACCTTCTCGACGGCGCCGGCCGACGGAGGCTGCCCGTGCACGCTGCTCGGCAGCACGGTGCCGGCGACGCCCAGCGCTTCTGACGCCGCCCCCGTCGAGCTGGGCACGGCCTTCACACCGTCGCGCAGCGGCGCGGTGACGGCGGTGCGGTTCTACAAGGGCCAGGGCAACACCGGCACGCACACCGGCTCGATCTGGAACTCCGCCGGCGAGCGCATCGCGCAGGTGACGTTCACCGACGAGACCGCGACCGGCTGGCAGACGGCGACGTTCGCGCAACCGGTGAACGTCCAGGCAGGGCAGACGTACGTCGTGTCGTACTTCGCGCCCAGGGGCCGCTACGCCGCCGACGGCGGGTTCTTCGTCAACGCCCGCACCCAAGGGCCGCTGACCGCGCCGGCCGGCAACAACGGGCGTTACCGCTACGACGGCGGCTTCCCGCAGTTCTCCTACGAGAGCACGAACTACTACGTCGACGTCGTGTTCGTGCCGTCGGCCACGTTGGTCACCGGGCAGACACCGGCCGACGGCGCCACCGATGTGGGCGTCAACACGACGGTCCGTGGCGTGCTGCACGAGTCGGTGGCGGGGACGCCGACGATGACGCTGACCGGGCCGAACGGCGCCATCGCCGGGCAGAGCTCCTACTCGGCGAGCACCCGGACGGTGACGTTCACGCCCAGCGCCGCGCTGCCCTATGAGACCGGGCTGACGGCGGTCGTGTCAGTCGGCGGCACCGCGCTCGGCGACGGCACGTGGAGCTTTACCACCGCCGAGGCGCCGCCCGGGGCGGACGGCTGCCCGTGCAGCATCTTCGCCGACACCGACACGCCCGCCAGCCCGAACTGGAACGACCCCGACGCCGTCCAGGTGGGCGTGCGGGTGACGCCGTCGGCCGACGGCGTCATCACCGGCGTCCGGTTCTACAAGGGCCCGCAGAACACCGGCACCCACACCGGGTACCTGTGGTCGTCGTCGGGGCAGAAGCTCGGCGAGGTGACGTTCACCGGCGAGACGGCCTCGGGCTGGCAGACCATGCGGTTCGCCACGCCCATCGACGTGACGGCCGGCGAAACCTACACCGCGTCCTACTACACCACGGTGGGCCGGTACGCCGTCACCGGCAGCGCCTTCGCCTCGCCGCTGACGCGCGGGCCACTCACCGTGCCGGCCAACGGCGGCGCCTACGTCTACGGCACGGGCTTCCCGTCCGGGTCGGCGCCGCACAACTACTGGGTCGACGTGATCTACCGATCGGGTTCGTGAAACAGCACGAGGGGGGAACGCTCGAGATGAGTGATCACGTCAGCGCGCCGCTGAACGTCGCGGTGGTCGGCGCGGGGTACTGGGGGCCGAACCTGGCCCGCAACTTCGCGATGGCGCCGGACTGGGAGCTGGTGGCGGTGTGCGACCTCGACGAGGCCCGCGCCGCGAAGGTGGCGCGAGCCTCGGGCGGCGCCGACGTCGAGACATCGCTCGACCGCCTGCTGGCCCGCGACGACGTCGACGCGGTGGCCGTCGCGACGCCGGCCCGCACCCACCACCCGATCGCGACGGCCGCGCTGCGGGCGGGCAAGCACGTGGTGGTCGAGAAGCCGCTGGCCGACACCGGCGAGCGGGCCGCCGAGATAGTGGACCTCGCGGCCGAGCGCGGCCTCGTGCTGATGACCGACCACACCTACTGCTATACCCCGGCGGTGCTGAAGATCGCCGAGCTGGTGGCCGAGGGCGCGCTGGGCGACATCCTGTTCGTCGACTCCATCCGGATCAACCTCGGGCTGGTCCAGCCCGACGTCGACGTGCTGTGGGACCTCGCGCCGCACGACCTGTCCATCCTCGACGCCGTCCTGCCGGGCGGGCTGCGCCCGGTCGGGGTGTCCGCGCACGGCGCCGACCCGCTCGGCGCCGGCAAGGCGTGCCTGGCGTACCTGTCGATGCCGCTGGAGAACGGCGGCATGGCGCACGTGCACGTCAACTGGCTCAGCCCGACCAAGATCCGGCAGATGGTCATCGGCGGGAGCCGGCGCACGCTGGTCTGGGACGACCTCAACCCGCAGCAGCGGCTCAGCGTCTACGACCGCGGCGTCGACCTCGCCCAGACGGCGGCCACGGCGCCGGACCGCGCCGCGGCGACCGTCTCCTACCGGCTCGGCGACACCTGGTCGCCCGCGCTGCCGGAGAAGGAGGCGCTCGGCCTCATGGTCGGGGAGTTCGCCGCCAGCATCCGCGAGCGCCGGGCGCCGCGCACCGACGGCACCGCCGGGCTGCGCGTGCTGGGCGTGCTCGAGGCCGCGTCGGCGAGCCTGACGGCCGGCGGCATGTTCACCAGCACGACGGCCGGTACCCACACGGAGGTCCTTGCATGACCCAGCTCGAAGGCGCCCGCGTTCTCGTCACGGGCGGCGCCGGCACGATCGGCTCCACGCTCGTCGACCAGCTGCTCGACGCCGGCGTCGCGCACGTCGACGTCCTGGACAACCTGGTGCGGGGCCGGCGCGAGAACCTCGCCGACGCCCTGGCCAGCGGCCGCGTGACGCTGGTCGAGGATGACCTGCGCAACCGCGACGCCGTCCACGACCTCACCCGCGGCAAGGACCTGGTCTTCCACCAGGCCGCCATCCGGATCACCCAGTGCGCCGAGGAGCCGCGGCTGGCGCTCGAGGTGCTGGTCGACGCCACCTTCACCGTCTTCGAGGCGGCCGCCGAGCACGGCGTCGACAAGGTCGTCTCCGCGTCCAGCGCCTCCGTGTACGGCCTGGCCGAGGAGTTCCCGACCGGCGAGCGGCACCACCACCACAACAACGACACGTTCTACGGCGCGGCGAAGTCGTTCAACGAGGGCATGCTGCGCAGCTTCCGGGCGATGTACGGCCTCGACCACGTCATCCTGCGCTACTTCAACGTCTACGGCCCGCGGATGGACGTCCACGGTCTCTACACAGAGGTGCTGGTGCGCTGGATGGAGCGCATCGCCGACGGCAAGCCGCCGCTGATCTTCGGGGACGGGCTGCAGACGATGGACTTCGTCTGCGTGCCCGACATCGCCCGCGCGAACGTGCTGGCGGCCGCCAGCGACATCACCGAGGGCGTCTACAACGTCGCCAGCGGCACCGAGACGTCGCTGCTGGACCTCGCGACGGCGCTGCTGCGGGCCATGGACTCCGACCTGGGCGTCGAGCACGGCCCGGAGCGGGCGGTCAACGGCGTGACCCGGCGGCTGGCCGACACGTCGGCGGCCCGGCGCGACCTCGGCTTCGAGGCCACCATCGGGCTGGAGGACGGGCTGCGCCAGCTGGTCGAGTGGTGGCGGCCGCTGCGCGACGAGATCGCGGCCGGCCGGTCGCTGGCGGGAGCGCGATGAACCGGGTCAACGTGATGCGCCCCTGGCTGGGCGACGAGGAGGTGGCCGCGGTCGCCGAGGCGATCCGGTCCGGCTGGGTCGCCCAGGGTCCGCGGGTCGCAGCCTTCGAGGCGCGGTTCGCCGCGGCCATGGAGGTGCCGCACGCGATCGCGACGTCGTCGTGCACGACGGCGCTGCACCTGGCGCTCGTCGTGGCCGGGGTGGGTCCGGGCGACGACGTCGTCGTGCCCTCGTTCTCGTTCATCGCGACGGCCAACGCGGCGGTCTACGTCGACGCGCGGCCGGTGTTCGCCGACGTCGACCTCGCCACCGGCAACCTCACCCGCGACACCGTCGAGGCCGCGCTCACGCCGGCCACCCGCGCCGTCATCGTGGTCGACCAGGGCGGCGTTCCCGTCGACCTCGACCCGATCCGCGACCTGTGCGACCCGCGCGGCATCGTCGTCATCGAGGACGCCGCGTGCGGTGCCGGCTCGACGTACCGGGGCCGGCCGGTCGGCGCCACGGCGGAGATCACGGCGTGGTCGTTCCACCCGCGCAAGATCATCACCACCGGTGAGGGCGGCATGGTCACCACCGGCCGCGACGACTGGGCCGGCCGGGCGCGGCGGCTGCGCGAGCACGCGATGAGCGTCTCGGCGGCCGACCGGCACGCCAGCGTGCTGGCCCCGGCCGAGGAGTACGCCGAGGTCGGCTTCAACTACCGGATGACCGACCTGCAGGCCGCGATGGGCCTGGTCCAGCTGGACCGGCTGCCCGAGATCGTCGCCCGCCGCCGCGCGCTGGCCGACGTCTACGCCAAGCAGCTCGCCGACATCCCGGGCCTGCGCCCGGTCGCCGACCCCGCGTGGGGAACCGGCAACTTCCAGTCCTTCTGGGTCGAGGTGGAGCCGGAGTACCCGCTGGGCCGCGAGTCGTTGCTCGCCCACCTGGCCGCCGCGGACATCTCCGCCCGCCGCGGCATCATGGCGGCGCACCACCAGCCGCCGTACCGGCATCTGACGCCGGCGGCGGGCCTGCCGGTGACGGACCGGCTCACCGACCACACGCTGATCCTGCCGCTGTTCCATGAGCTCACCGAGAGCGACCAGGAGCGCGTCATCGCCGCATTGCGAGGGCCTGTGTGAGCAGGGCACTGTTGCTCGTCGCGGCCGGCGGCCTGGCCCGGGAGGTGCTCTCGGCCGTCCGCGCCGGCGCCGCGCCGGACCACGAGGTGGCCGGGTTCCTCGACGACGACCTCAGCAAGGCGGGGACCAGCGTCGACGGCGTGCCCGTGCTGGGCACGCTCGACGACGTCACCGGGCACCCCGATGCCGACCTGGTGCTCTGCGCCGGCCGTGGCGCCGCCCGGCGCGACCTCGCCGCCCGGCTGGCCAAGCTCGGCGTCGACGACACCCGGTACGCCCGCGTCGTCCACCCGTCCACGCCGGTCCCGGCGGGCTGCGTGGTGGGTGGCGGCAGCATCCTGCTGGCCGGAGTGGTGCTGACCGCGGCCGTCACCGTGGGCCGGCACGTGGTGTGCATGCCGCACGTCACCTTCACCCACGACGACGTGGTGGAGGACTACGCCACGCTGGCCGCCGGGGTCGCCCTCGGCGGCGGCGTGACCGTCGGCGCGGCCGCGTACCTGGGGATGAACTCCTCGGTCCGCGAGCGGCGCCGGGTGGGGGACGACGCCGTCCTCGGGATGGGCGCCGCGCTGGTCGAGGACCAGCCGGCGCGGACGACCTGGGCCGGTGTGCCCGCACGGCCGCTGAGGCGGCAGGAGGAGCCGACGTGACGAACATCCCTCTGGTCGACCTGCGGGCGCAGCAGGCCGAGATCGCGGCCGAGGTGGAGCCGCTGGTCCTCGACGTGCTCCGCAGCGCCTGGTTCGTCGGCGGGCCGCACGTCGCGGCCTTCGAGACCGCCTACGCCGAGTACGTCGGGGCCGGCCACTGCGTCGGCGTCGCCAACGGGACCGACGCCATCGAGCTCGCGCTGCGGGTCGTGGGGGTCGGCGCCGACGACGAGGTGATCATGCCGGGCAACACGTTCATCGCGACCGCCGAGGCGGCCTCGCGTATCGGCGCCGTCCCGGTGCCGGTCGACGTCGACCCCGAGCACCTGCTGATCGCGCCGGACGCCGTGGCCGCCGCGATCACCGAGAAGACCCGCGCGATCGTCCCCGTCCACCTCTACGGGCAGGTGGCGCCGGTCGAGGCGCTGGAGCCGATCGCCGCCGCGGCCGGCGTCCCGATCGTCGAGGACGCCGCCCAGTCCCAGGGCGCCCGGCGGCACGGCCGGGCGGCCGGCGCCCTCGGCGCCGTCGCGGCCACGTCGTTCTACCCCGGGAAGAACCTCGGCGCCTCCGGCGACGGCGGCGGCGTCACGACGAACGACGCCGGCCTGGCCGCCGAGGTGCGCCTGCTGGCCAACCACGGCTCCGCGGTCAAGTACCAGCACGAGGCGATCGGGATGAACTCCCGGCTCGACGCGATCCACGCGGTCACGCTGAACGCGAAGCTGGCCCGGCTTGAGGACTGGAACGAGCGGCGGCGGCAGGCCGCAGACCGGTACGCCGCGCTGCTGGACGGCGTTCCGGGCCTGCGGCTCCCGCGGTCGATGCCCGGCAACAGCGACGTCTGGCACCTGTACGTGGTGCGGGTCGAGGACCGCGACCGGGTGCTGGCGGAGCTGAACGCCGCCGGCGTGGGCGCCGCGCTGCACTACCCGGATCCGTGGTACCTGACGCCCGCGTACGCCGGTCTCGGCCATGCGGCCGGCACGTGCCCGGTGGCCGAGGCGGCGGCCGGCGAGATCCTCTCGCTGCCGCTCTACCCGCATCTCACCGCCGGACAGCAGGAGCAGGTCGCCACCGCTCTCGTCAAGGCGCTCGGCGGGCCGTGACCATGGAACGGCGCCGGGTCCTCGTGCAGCTGGACAACCTCGAGCTCGGGGGAGCGCAGATCAACGCCGTGCAGCTGTCCGCGGCCGTGGCCGAGCACGGGTACGACAGCCTGCTCATCGGCCCGCGCGACACGCTGCCCGCCGGCGGGCCGTCGGTGCTGGACGTCAGTGCCGAGTACGGGGTGCGCGCGCAGGCCTACGACCGGCCGTCGTCGCTGCTGGGCCACGCCCGGGTGCTGACGCGGCACGCTCGCGGCGCGAAGGCGCAGGTCGTCCACGCCTTCAGCACCTCGGAGCGGGCCGCCTATTGGGGCGCGGGGCTGCTGGGCCGGCGCGCGCTGGTGCGCACCATCTACGAGATGTCCTTCGACCCGCGGACCCACCCGTCGATCCCGCTGGTCATCGGCACCGGGTACCTGCGTGACGAACTGGCCGGCCGGCGCGGCGGCACAACGCTGATCAGCCCGCCGGTCGACATGACCAGGGACGCGCCCGGGGTCACCGACCGAGCCGCCTTCCGCCGCGGCCTCGGCCTGCCCGGCGACGCCGTCGTGCTGGCCATCGTCAGCCGGCTGTCGGAGGAGATGAAGGCGCACGGCATCGAGGACGCCATCGACGCCGTCGAGTGGCTCGGCGACCCGCGGGTGTACCTGGTCGTCGTCGGCACCGGCGACGCCGAGGCGCGGCTGCGGGCCATCGCCGACGGCGTCAACCTGCGGCTGGGCCGCACGGCGGTGGTGTTCACCGGCCCGCTGGCCGACCCGCGGCCGGCCTACGACGGCGCGGACGTCGCGCTGGGCATGGGCAGCTCCGCCGCGCGCGGGCTGGCCTTCGGCAAGCCGCTGGTCGTGCTCGGTGAGCGTGGCTGGAGCGGGGTCTTCCGGGCGCCCGATACCGAGGCGATCTTCCGGAGCAGCTTCTGGAGCCCGCGCGAGGTCGCCGGCGGCGTCGAGCTGCTGACCGGGCACCTGCGCGGGCTGGTCGGCGATGCCGCCGAGCGGGACCGGCTCGGGGCGGCCGCGCGGGCGTTCGCGGAGACGAACTTCGGCCTCGACGCGATGGCGCTGCGCCTCGCCGGGGTGTACGACGAGGCGCTGCGCACCGCGTCGAGCCGCCAGTGGCTGCGCGACCTGGGCACCGAGCGCCGCATCCTGGCCGCCAAGCTGGGCCGCCTGACCGGCCGACGGGTGCCCGGCGCCCTGGAGTGGAAGCAGCGCGACGCCGACGTGGCCACGCGCGAGCCCGCACCGGAAGGGGTGGTGCGATGAACGCCGCCGGCTCCGGCCGCCAGTTGGGCGCGAAGCTCGCCAAGGCCGCCGGCATCCTCCGCCAGGACGGCCCGCGAGGGCTGGCGCAGCGGCTCACCCGGGTCGCCTACGACCGGCTCGACGCCGCCAGCCTGGACGAGCCGCTGCTGTACGACGACATCGCCGACTCCACGCGGCTCGACCTCGCCGTGCCCGAGCAGCGGCCGTCGCACTCGCAGCCCATGACCGTCGGCTGGGTGACGGTGCCGCCGCGGGCCGGGTCGGGCGGCCACACCACGTTGTTCCGCATGGTCGAGGCGGTCGAGAAGGCCGGCCACCGGTGCGTGCTGTTCCTGTACGACCGCTACGGCGGCGACCTGCGCGAGCAGGAACGGGTCATCCGCGGCTGGTGGCCGGACATCCGCGCCGAGGTGCGCGACGCGTCGGCGGGCATCACCGGCGTCGACGCGTGCGTCGCGTCGTCGTGGGACACCGCGCACGTGCTGGCCCGGCGGGGCACGGCGCCGATGCGGCGGGCCTACTTCATCCAGGACTTCGAGCCGTACTTCTACCCGCGCGGCTCGCTGTACTCGCTGGCCGAGGACACCTACCGGTTCGGCTTCCGCAACATCGCGCTGGGCGAGATGGTCGCGCGGGCGTTGCGGTCGGAGCTCGGCCTGGCCCCGGACGTGACGGAGTTCGGCTGCGACACGTCGGTGTACCGGCCGCTCGAGGACGGGGAACGCACCGGCGTGGTCCTGTACGCCCGGCCGAACGTGCCGCGGCGCGGCTACTGGCTGGCCCGGCTCGCGCTGCAGCGCTTCCACGAGCACCACCCCGAGGTCCCGATCCACTTCTACGGAACCGAGGTCAAGAACCTGCCGTTCCCGGCGGTGCAGCACGGCCGGCTCACCCCGGCCGAGCTGAACGAGCTGTACAACTCCAGCATCGCGGGCCTCGCGATGTCCTTCACCAACATCTCGCTGGTCGCCGAGGAGATGCTCGCGGCCGGCACCGTCCCCGTCGTCAACGACTCCGTGCACTCGCGGGCGGACCTGGTCAACGAGCACGTCGCCTGGGCTGCCCCGACGCCGCTGGGCATCGCGGCCGCGCTGAGCGCCGTCGTCACGCGCCCCGACGGGGACACCGCCGCGAAGGCCGCCGCGGCGTCGGTGCGGCAGTTCGGCTGGACCCGCGCCCAGGCCGACGTGCTGCGCGTCCTCGAGGACGAGGTGTACGGGTCATGACGCGGCGGACCAGCGACTGATCCGGTGTCGAGATGATTGACCAGCAGCCGCAGGCGAGTGAGGCGCCAGACACGTCCGTCGGCCGGCAGGCCGCCGCGGGCGTGCTCTGGCTGACCGTCCAGAAGTGGGCGGTCCGGCTCTCCGGCCTGGTGACGATCGCCGTCCTCACCCGGTTCCTCAGCCCGGAGGACTTCGGCGTCGTCGCCGCGGCGTCGACGGTGCTGCCGTTCTTCTACCTGCTCGCCGACCTCGGGTTCGCCGCCTACATCGTCCAGGTCGACCACGCCGGCCGGCGGCTGCTGAGCACGGCGTTCTGGTTCTCCGCCCTCGCCGGGGTGCTGCTCGGCGGCGCCGTCGTCGCGGCCGCACCGCTGTTCGGGCTGGCCTTCGATTCCGACGATGTCGTGCCGGTGCTGCAGGTGCTGGCGCTGGCCGTGCTGGCGACGGCGCTCGGGTCGGTGCCGACGGCGATCCTGCGCCGCGAGATGCGGTTTCGGACGCTGGCCATCCAGGGCACCGTCGCGTCCGTCGTCGCGCAGGTCGTCGCCGTCGCGATGGTGCTCGGCGGGGCGGGCGTCTGGGCGCTGGTCGGCCAGGTGCTGACCGTCCAGGGGGTGACCGCGTTGCTGGCCTGGACGGCCGCGCGCTGGCGGCCGTCGTTCGCGTTCTCGCGCGACCAGTTCGTGGTCATGGCCCGGTTCGGCAGTCAGGTGCTCGGTGTCGAGTGCGTCGCGGTCAGCCGCCAGTGGGCCGAGACGGCGATCGTCTCCGTCGGCCTCGGCATGGCGGCGCTCGGGTACCTCAACATCGCGCAGCGGCTGGTGCAGATCGTCCAAGAGCTGACCGGTGCGGCGCTGCTCCCGGTGACCATGGTCGCGTTCGCGAAGATCCGCGACTCCGCCGAACGGCTGCGCGACGCGTACCTGCGGGCGCTGCGCATGACGTACGCGCTGCTGGCGCCGCCGCTGACCCTGCTTGCCGTAGCGGCCCCGCTGATCCTGCCGCTGGTCTTCGGCGACGGCTGGGACGAGAGCGTGCCGGTGGCCCGGATCCTGGCCTTCGCGGGGATCCTGGTGGTCGGCGCGACGCTCGACCACGGGCTGTTCTACGGCCTCGGCCGGCCCGGCCGCTGGTTCGGGTACGCGCTGGCCATCGACGTGCTCACGGTGGCGGTCACGGCGGTCACCGTGCGGTGGGGGCTGGTCGGCGTGGCGACCGGCTTCCTCGGCGTGGCCGCCGTCGCCACGGTGTCGCGCTGGTTCCTGGTCGCGCGGCTGCTGCAGGCGCGGCCGTGGGCGCTGGCCGGGCCGTTCGGCTTCCTCGCCGCCGCGGTGCCCGTGGGCGCCGCCACCGGCTGGCTGGTCATGACGGCGTCGGCCGGGCTGCCGCCGGTCGTCCGGGTCGGGCTGATCGGGATCGCGATCCTGGCGGCCTACGGCGCCGTGACGATCTGGCTGGCGCACCGGGTCGTCACCGACGTCGCCCGGTTCCTTCCCGGACAGAACGGGATCGACTACCTCGGACGGCACGTCCGGACCGACTATCTGCCTCGCCACACCCGGGCCGCCCGTGTCAACATTCTGGTCAACTCGATGGAGCACCCATGACCGGTCGCCCGCACGTCCTCATCATCGTGCAGAACCTGCCCGTGCCGCTGGACCGGCGGGTCTGGCTGGAGTGCCAGGCGCTGCTCGCCCGCGGCTACCGCGTGAGCGTGATATGTCCCAAGGGTCCCGGAGATCCCGGCCACGAGGTCGTCGAGGGCGTCGACCTCCACAAATACAAGCCCGCGCCCGAGGCCAAGGGCCTGCTCGGATTCGTCTGGGAGTTCGCCTACAGCTGGCTGCGCGCCGCCTGGCTCACGCTGCGGGTGCGGCGGTCCGGCCGGTTCCACCTCCTGCAGGCGTGCAACCCGCCGGACACCTACTGGCTGCTGGCGCTACTGTGGCGCCCGTTCGGGGTGCGGTTCGTCTTCGACCACCACGACCTCAACCCGGAGCTGTTCCTGTCCCGGTTCGGCGAACCGAGCGGCGGCGCGCAGCAGGCCCAGTACAAGGCGCTGGTCTGGCTGGAGCGGCGCACGTTCCGGGCCGCGCACCGGGTCATCTCCACCAACGAGTCGTACCGGGCGATCGCCATCCGCCGCGGCGGCAAGCGGCCCGAGCACGTCACCGTCGTGCGCAGCGGGCCCGACACCGAGCAGATGCGGCCGGTCTACCCGGAGCACCCGCGCCCGGCCGATGAGGTGGTGCTGGTCTACCTCGGCATCATGGGCCCGCAGGACGGGGTCGACCAGGTGCTCCTGGTCATGGACGAGCTGGTGCACCGGCGCGGACGCACCAACGTCAAGGCGACGCTGCTCGGGTTCGGCGACTGCCTGGAGGACCTCAAGGCGCAGTCCGCGGCGCTGGGGCTGAACCCGTACGTGACGTTCACCGGCCGCGTTGACCGCGTGCAGATCGCGGAGTACCTGAGCCGCGCCGACATCGGGATCGGCCCGGACCTCAAGACGCCGCTCAACGACGTCTCGACGATGAACAAGACGATGGAGTACATGGCCTACGGGTTGCCGTCGGTGGCGTTCGACCTGGCCGAGACCCGGGTGTCCGGCGCCGGCAGCGTCCTCTACGTGCCGTCCGGCGACATCCACGCGTTCGCCGACGCCGTCGAGAAGCTGATCGACGACCCCGGTGCGCGGGCCGACCTCGGCCGCGGTGCGCGGGCCCGGGTTGCCGCGGAGCTGGACTGGCGCGCGCAGGCCGAGGCGTACGTGGCGGTGTACGACGAGCTGGCCCGGTTCTCGCGGCCGGGGCCGGCCGTGCCGCCGGGCGAGCCCGGCCGCGTCGCCGACCCGCAGGGCCGCCGCTACGTCGACCTCGACGACACCGCCGAGTTCGACCGCTACCTCAGGGAGAGGAGGGCGCCGTGAGCGCGATCCGGACGCAGTTCCACCACCTGCTCGCCCAGGCCGCCGCCGCCCGGCCCGACGCGCCGGCGCTGACCTACCGCCACCACACCGCTGGCTACGGCGACGTCTGGCGGACCGCGCAGGCCGCCGCGGCCCAGCTGGCCAGGCTCGGCCTGCGCCGGGGCGACCGGGTGGCGATCTACCTGGAGAAGCGCATCGATACGGTGGCGGCGTTCTTCGCCGTCTCGGCCGCCGGTGGCGTGTTCGTGCCGGTCAACCACGTGCTCAAGGCCACCCAGGTCGGGCACATCCTGGCCGACAGCGGCGCGACCGTGCTCGTCACCTCGGCCGACCGGCTGGGCCAGCTCGAGGGCGTCCTGCCGGAGACGGCGGTCGCGCACGTCGTCACCGTCGGCGCCACCCCGTCGAGCGTTCCCGCCGGGTACGCCGTCCATGGCTGGGAGGACGGGCAGGAGGCCGGCGGCGAGCCAGAGCCCTCGCCGGCCATCGACGTCGACCCGGCGGCGATCCTGTACACGTCCGGCAGCACCGGCAAGCCCAAGGGCGTGGTGCTGAGCCATCGCAACCTCATCGTCGGTGCCGAGAGCGTCAGCAGCTACCTCGAGAACAGCGCCCACGACGTCATCCTCAGCGTGCTGCCGCTCAGCTTCGACGCCGGGCTGAGCCAGGTCACCACGGCGTTCTCGGTGGGCGCGCACTGCGTGCTGATGAACTACCTGCTGCCGCGCGAGGTGCCGAAGCTGTGCGAGCGGTACGGCGTCACCGGCCTGACCTGCGTCCCGCCGCTGTGGCTGCAGCTGGCCGACGTGCCGTGGCCCGAGGCGGCCGCGCGGAAGCTGCGCTACTGGGCCAACACCGGCGGGCGGATGCCGCGGGTGACGCTGGACCGGCTGCGCGGCATCTTCACCGAGGCCCGGCCCTACCTGATGTACGGGCTCACCGAGGCGTTCCGCTCCACCTACCTCGACCCCGCGGAGGTGGACCGCCGGCCCGACTCCATCGGCAAGGCGATCCCGAACGCGGAGATCCTGGTTGTGCGCCCCGACGGCACGCCGTGCGCGCCTGGCGAGGAGGGCGAGCTGGTGCACCGCGGCGCGCTGGTGGCGCTGGGCTACTGGAACGACCCGGTCCGGACGGCGGAGCGGTACAAGCCGCTGTCCCGGCCGGGCGAGGAATGGCGCACGCCGGAGCTCGCGGTGTGGTCCGGCGACACCGTCGTGGCCGACGAGGAGGGCTACCTCTACTTCGTGGGTCGCAAGGACGACATGATCAAGACGTCCGGCTACCGGGTCAGCCCGACCGAGGTCGAGGAGGCCGCGTACGGTACCGGGCTGGTGCGCGACGCGGTCGCCCTCGGGGTCGACGACCCGGCGCTGGGCCAGCGGATCGTCCTGGTCGCCACCCCGGCGGAGGCGGAGCTGGACGTCGCGGCGCTGCTCGCCGCGCTGCGCCAGGTGCTGCCGCTGTACATGGTCCCGGCCGAGGTCGAGGTGCGCGCCGAGCTGCCACGCTCGCCCAACGGCAAGTTCGACCGTGGCCTGATCAAGGCGGAGGGAGTCCGGTGAAGCCGCATGAGCACGTCACCGCGTTCGGCACGGCCGACGGCGAGCTGCGGGTCGGCGGGCTGGCGCTGAGCCGGCTGGCCGACCGCGTCGGGTCGACGCCGTTCTTCGCCTACGACCGCGGGCTGCTGGACGCCCGGATCGACCGGCTGCGCTCGGCGCTGCCGACGTCGGTGCATCTCAGCTACGCCATGAAGGCCAACCCGATGCCGGCCGTCGTGCAGCACCTGGCGCACCGGGTCGACCGCATCGACGTCGCGTCGGGGCTGGAGCTGCACGCCGCGCTCGACACCGTCATCGCCGCGGACCGGGTCAGCTTCGCCGGCCCGGGCAAGACGCCGGCCGAGATCCGGCAGGCGGTCGCGGCCGGCATCATCGTCGAGGTCGAGTCGCCCACCGAGCTGGCCCGGGTGGTCACGGCCGGCGACGACCTCGGTCTGACGCCGAACGTCGCCGTGCGGGTCAACCCGGACTTCGCGGTGAAGGGCTCGGGCATGCGGATGGGCGGCGGCCCGCAGCAGTTCGGCATCGACGCCGAGCAGGTGCCCGGCGTCCTGCGCGAGTTCGCCGCGGCCGGGCTGAACTGGCTCGGCTTCCATGTCTTCGCCGGGTCGCAGAACCTCAACGCCGAGATCATCGCCGAGGCGCAGCGGCGCACCGTCGATCTCGTCGCGTCGCTCGCGGAGCACCTGCCCGCGCCGGTGCGCTACGTCAACCTCGGCGGCGGGTTCGGCATCCCCTACGTCGAGAAGGACCGCCCGCTCGACCTCGACCTCGTGGCGGCCGGACTGGCCGATCTCGTCACCGGCCCGCTGGCGCAGCGGCTGCCTGACTCGGTGCCCGTCATCGAGCTGGGCCGCTACATCGTCGGCGAGTGCGGTGTCTACGTCACCCGCGTCCTGGACCGCAAGGTCTCGCGGGGCAAGACCTACCTCGTCGTCGACGGCGGCATGCACCATCAGCTCGCGGCGTCGGGCAACTTCGGCCAGGTCATCCGGCGCAACTACCCGCTCGTAGTGGGCAACCGGGTGGAGAAGAGCGGCGCCGAGACCGCCACCGTCGTCGGCTGCCTCTGCACCCCACTGGACCTGCTCGGCGACGACGTCGAGCTGCCCGCCGCGGAGATCGGCGACCTCATCGTGATCTTCCAGGCCGGCGCCTACGGCCTCACCGCCAGCCCGACCGCCTTCCTCGGCCACCCCGCCCCGCTCGAAGTCCTCGTCTGACCCAAGGAGTGCACATGAGCGACACCCTCGACACCCTGCGCGCGGTGCTGATCGCGGCGCTGGACCTGCCGCAGCGTCCCGAGGACCTCCAGGTCGAGACGGCGCTGTTCGGCTCGCTGCCGGAGCTGGACTCGCTGGGGGTGCTGCAGCTGGTGTCGGCCATCGAGGAGCGGTTCGACATCACCATCGACGACGAGGAGTTCGACGCCGACCTGTTCGAGACGCTCGGCTCGCTGACGGCGTTCGTCGACTCCAAGCTCGCCGCGGCCTAGGGGGTGTCTGACGGATATTGGCGGATGCGGGCGGCGTCCAGTCGTCGGTCCAGCAAGGCGGAGGAGGAGTTCGATGCGGTGCCATCGGCCGACGACGACAACGCAGCTGGTCGGCGTCTGGGCGTCGATCCGCGCCGCCGAAGATCCGTCAGACACCCCCTTGCGGCTACCAGCGGACCAGCGTCAGCTCACTGTAGAGATGATCGATCGACTCGGGACCGACGTCCTTGGACCGGAACATCTTCGGCCGCGGACTGCCCAGCTCCCGGCCCGGACCGCCGGGCGTGAACCCCAGGACGCGCCGCTCCGCGAGCGTCAGCGGCAGCCCGTGCCGCAGCAGGTGCGCGCCCACCGCGGGCCACGCGGCCTCCAGGCCGCCGGGGTCGCCGCCGGCGTACAGCGGCGTGGCGAACAGCGGCAGCCGCTTGCGGCGGTCGCGCCGGAACATGAGGTAGCCGTGCGCGCCGTTGCGCTCGACCAGCAGGTGCTGGGCCGCCGGCGCGTCGCGGTGGTCGCGGTAGACCTCGGCGTCGCGGCCGGTGAGCACGCGGTCGAGCGCCGCCGGGTCGGTCGTCACCTGCGCGCCGCGGCGGGGCGGGCGGGGCAGGTTGGCGACCAGCTTCGTCGCGGTGTCGAGGCGGTGGAAGCCGAGCCGCTCGTTCAGCGCGATGACGTTGCCGCTGGGCGAGAGGTCGGTGAAGACGTAGCCCCGCTGGCCCAGCAGCGCGCGGACCAGCCGCAGCGAGTGGGAGCGGAACTCCTCCAGCACGCAGAACGCGGCGAGGTTGCAGAACGCGACCCGCTCGCCGCCGATCTCGCGCTCGGAGTAGACGGCGGCGTACACGCCGACGAGGGCGCCGTCGTCGCTGAGCAGCTCGAAGCCGTGGTTGGGCGCGTCGCTCTTCCACGGCGGCGTGACGAGCCGGCTCCACGCGGCGGCCGGGACTCGCTGGTTGAGGTGCTGGTGGAGGAAGCGGCTGACGGCGGTGGCGTCGGCGGCCGAGATCGGCCGCACGGTCACGCTCGGCGCTGCCATTCGATCACCTTAGCGCAGCTCGAGCCGGGGGAGGAGGGCCGATGACCAGCGTCGTGATCGCGGCACACAACGAGGCGAACGTCATCGGGAGCTGCCTCGACGCGCTGGCCGCGCAGCGGTTCTCCGGCCCGGTCGACATCGTCGTGAGCGCCAACGGCTGCACCGACGACACGGCGGCGGTGGCCGCCCGCGCCGGCGTCACGGTGGTCGACCGCGCGGAGGCCGGCAAGGCCGCGGCTCTCAACGCGGGCGACCGGGCGGCGACCGGCTTCCCGCGCATCTACCTCGACGCCGACATCGTCGTGCCGCCGCACGGCCTCGCCACGCTGGAGGCGCGTTTCGACGTGCTGCCCCGGCCGCTGGCCGTGGTGCCCCGGCGGCGGGTGGACACCGCCGGCCGGCCGTGGCCGGTGCGGGCGTACTTCTCGATCAACGCCCTGCACCCGGCCTTCCGGACCGGGCTGTTCGGCCGGGGGATGATCGCGCTGTCCGAGGCCGGCCGAGCGCGGTTCGACGACTTCCCCATGCTGATCGCCGACGACCTCTTCCTCGACTCCAGGTTCACGGCCGCGGAGAAGGCCGAGGTGAGCGACGTGGAGGTGGTCGTCGAGGCGCCGCGCACCACCCGCGACCTGGTGCACCGGCTGGTCCGGGTCCGTCGGGGCAACGCCCAGCTGCGCGCCGCCGCGGCCGCCGGTCAGGTGGACCTGCCGGTGCGCC
The DNA here is from genome assembly GCF_900105925.1 of Jiangella alkaliphila. Lineage (NCBI taxonomy): Bacteria > Bacillati > Actinomycetota > Actinomycetes > Jiangellales > Jiangellaceae > Jiangella > Jiangella alkaliphila. The sequence goes on from NZ_LT629791.1 coordinate 2,315,862, forward strand.
CGGCCGACCGCTGGGCCTGGCTGCGCGACGTCGTCGTGCGCGAGCCACGCCGCGCGCCGGCCGCGATCCCCTACCTCGTCATTACCATCGTCGCCGCCCTGCTCGCCCGCCGTCCGGTCAAGGCGGGCGACGGCTGGGGCCGCGACGACAGCACCCGCGGCCCGTCGGCAGCGGAAGGGACGTCCACGTGATCATCCACCTGTGCTTCCACGGCATCGGGACCTGCGAGCGGGAGCGCGAGCCCGGCGAGGCCCGGTACTGGATCACCGAGCCGACCTTCCACCGCCTGCTCGACGAGGCCGCCGCGCACCCGCACGTTCGGCTCAGCTTCGACGACGGCAACGCCTCCGACGCCGCGGTCGCCCTGCCCGCGCTGCGCGAGCGCGGGCTGCGGGCCACCTTCTTCGCCCTCGCCGGGCGCCTGGACGACCCGGTGAGCCTGAGCGCCGCCGAGCTCGAGGAGCTGCGCGCCGCCGGGATGACGATCGGCAGCCACGGCTGGGCGCACGTGCCCTGGCGCGGCCTGTCGCCCGCCGACGCCCGCCGCGAGCTGATCGACGCGCGCGAAGCGCTCGCCGCGGCCAGCGGGGCGCCGGTCACGGAGGCGGCGCTGCCGCTGGGTCGCTACGACCGCCGGTTGCTCGGGCGGCTGCGCGGCGCCGGCTACGACGCCGTCTACACCAGCGACCGCTTCCCGGCCCGGCCCGGGTCCTGGCTGCAGGCGCGCTACAGCGTGACCGCGGCGGACACCGTCGCGTCGGTCCGGTCGGTGATGACCCACCGGCCGGGGCCGCGCGACGTCCGCAACGCCGTGGTGAGCACGATCAAGCGGTGGCGCTGAAGTCGCGCGGGATGGGGTGGCCGCGTCGCCGGGCGCGGTACTCCAGCAGGACGATCGCCGACAGCGTCGCGCCGCCGCCGAGGATGGCCGTCATCGCCAGCGTGCGGATGCTGCTGCCGCCGATCTCGTAGACGGCCGAAGTCTCCGGGTTCACCGTCACGGTGATGTCGTTGACCGGGTGGACACCGGCCTCGCGCTGCAGGGTGTCCAGCTCCTGCGAGATGCGGGCGATGAGCTCCTGCTGCCGTGCCACGAGCGTCTCGCGGTCGGGCGCCACGACCTCGACGGAGAGCACCTGGCTGGCGAAGTTCGGGGCCCACTGGCCGCCGGTGTCGGGCAGCTTCACCGACCAGCCGTCGAGCACGCCGATGCCCACCAGGTTGGCGTCGGGCGACGCGTACTTCACGATGGCGTCGGGACCGGTGACCAGCTTCGCGACCACCCCCGCGGTGATGATGAGGTCCTCGGACGCCGCGTTGAGCGAGTTCGGGTACAGCTGGCTGGTGGGTGCGAGGAAGACCACCTCGGTGCGCGACCAGTAGACGCGGTCGTCGGACACCAGGACGAACGCGAGCGCACCGGTGCACAGCACGCCGGCCAGCACGACCGGCCACCGGCGGATCATGGTGAGAATCAGTTCCCACGGCGTCATCGGTGCACCCCCCGTGCCCCCGGGTCGCGGCGGCCACCCCCGGCCCCGTCCCAAGCTATAGTAACCAGCACGATCGCGGCGATCGCGGCTCGGCCGTCTGCCGAGCCAAGGGGAGAGTCCCCCAGGTGAGCCCGGGGGTGGGGATGGTCGCCGGGTCACCGAGCGTCTGGGGGTCGATGGCGGTGGGTGCGGCGTGTTCATGCATGCCGATGGCACGGCGGTCCGGCTGAGCGCCGGCCGCCCCGACTAGGGGCCGGCGATGCCGTCCGACCTGCGCGCCGCTGCCGGGCGCCGGTGGTACGTCCTGCTGCTCGGCGTGCTGGTGGCCGCCGGCCTGGGCGCCGGCGCGGCCTCGTTGTCGCCGCCGACCTACTCCGCTCGCGGGCTCGTGCTGCTGCTGCCGCCCGAGGAGGCCGTCGGTGAGGGCGGCAACCCGTTCCTCGCCCTCGGCGCGCTCGACATGCCGGCACGGATCATCGTGTCCTACCTCGACAGCCCGTCCGCCCGCGCGGGGTTCGAGGACGCGGTGCCGACCGCCGGCTACGAGGTGGCCATGGAAGAGGCGACTCGCGGACCGGTCATCGCCATCGAGGTCACCGACGCCACAGCCGACGGCGCCCTGACCACCCTGCAGGACATCGCCGAGGCCGTGCCGGCCACGCTGGCCCGGCTCCAGGTGGAGCTCGACGTCCCCGCCGAGTCCGTCGTCACGTCCATGCCGCTGACCATGGCCGGCGAGGCCGAGAGGAGCAACGCCGGCACCATCCGGGCGGCGGTGGTCGCGGCCGGCGCCGGACTGGTCGGCGCTCTGGCGGCCACCGTCCTGATAGACCGCCTGATGCTCCGTACGGCCGTGCGCCGGCGGGCCGAGCCCCGGTCGCGCGGCGACGGCGCGCCGGCCGCCCCGGCGCGGGTCCTCGACGACGACCCGGGCGACGACACGCGTCCCGAGCCCAGAGCCGTCGGAGGCGCCCGGAGGCGGGCACGGTGACCTCGCCGGCCGGCACCGGCGCGCGAACGCGGACGAGGATCGACGCGGTCGCCTGGCTCACCGTGTACGTCGGCCTGCTGTTCTTTGTCCCGTCCAAGCTGATCGTCGGCCCGCTCGGCAGCGCCGGCGCGCCGTCCATGGTGTTCGGGCTGGGCAGCCTGCTGTTGTGGACCTTCTTCTACGTCGGCGCCACGAAGCCGGTCCAGGTGCGCGTGCAGCCGGTCCGGATCGCGCTGTGCGGGTTCCTCTTCAGCGTCGGCGTGACCTACGTGCTGGCGATGTCGGGGCCGATCAACTCCGACGAGATCAGCCCGGCCGACGTCGCCCTGCTCGCGCTGGCGTCCTGGGCCGGCACCCTGCTGGTCGCACACGACGGCGTTCGCGACCGGTCCCGCCTGGACACCCTGATCTGGCGCGTTGCGGTCTGCGGCGGCGTCATCGCGCTGCTCGGCATCGTGCAGGTGCTCACGAACCAGATCTGGGTCGACCGCATCTCGATCCCCGGGCTGACCGCTTCCGACACGGCCGGCACCTACCTGCGTGGCGCGTTCCTCCGGCCGGCCGGCACCGCCATCCACCCGATCGAGTACGGCGTCGTGGTGACGATGCTGCTGCCGCTCGCGCTGCACGTCGGCTTCCACCAGACCTGGCGTCACCGCGTCGGCCGGTGGATCCCCGCGGCGGCCATCGCCGCGGTCATCCCGGTGACGTCGTCGCGGTCGGCCTACGTCGGGGCGATCATCGGCGTGGTGATCTGCGCCATCGGCTGGCCCACGGTGCGCCGGCGGCTGGTCCTGGGCGTCGGCGTGGCCGGTGTGGTCGCGATGACGTTCGTGACACCCACGCTGCTGAACTCGATCGTCGGGCTGTTCACCGGGGCGGCCGAGGACCCGAGCATCGCGTCGCGCACCGACAGCTTCTCGCTCGCGTCGTCGTTCATCGCCGAACATCCGTGGTTCGGCCGCGGGCTCGGGACGTTCCTGCCGAAGTACCGCATCTTCGACAACCAGTACCTGGGGCTGCTGGTGACCGTGGGGGTGGTCGGCACCATCCTGTTCGTCGCGCTCGGCGTCGTCGCCGTCGTCGTGCTGCTGCGGCTGCGGCGGGTCGTGCCGGACGAGTCGACCCGCGATCTGGCCATGTCGCTCGTGGCCGCGCTCGCCGTCGGATTCGTGTGCCTGGTCATGTTCGACGCGTTCGCATTCCCGATGACCATGGGTACGCTCTTCCTGCTGCTCGGAACAGCAGGCGCGCTACGCCGAACCGAAGATCGGGTGGGCGCCATGCCCATGGGGGACCATGAGTGGTGGAGCGGTCGACGTCGCCGCGCTCGTCGTGACGTACAACAGCGAAGGGCACGTCGCCGAGCTGCTCGACAGCCTGCCCGCGGCGCTGGACGGGCTCAGCTACTCCGTGGTGGTGGTCGACAACGGCTCGGCCGACGGCACCCTCGCGCTGCTCGACCGGCGCGACGACTGCGTGGTCGTCCGCTCGTCCAACGACGGCTACGCCGCGGGCATCAACCGGGCGGTGCGGTCGTCGCCGCCGGCCGGCGCGCTGCTCGTCCTCAACCCGGACGCCACCGTCGACCCCGGCGCCGTGCCGCTGATGCTCGACGTGCTGCGCAAGCCGGGCATCGGCGTCGTGGCGCCGCGGGTGCGCGAGGCCGACGGCAGCCTGTCGCCGACGCTGCGCCGAGGTCCGACGATGGGCCGCGTCGGCGGGCTGAGCTTCACCGGGCTCGCGGCGTTCACCGAGCGCATCGAGGACCCGGCCGAGTACGAGGCCGAACACGAGGTCGACTGGGCGGTCGGCGCGATCCTGCTGATCGACCGCGAGTGCTACGACGCGCTCGGTGGGCTGGACGAGTCGTACTTCCTCTACTCCGAGGAGACCGACTTCAGCCTGCGCGCCCGCGATCAGGGCTGGGCGACGGTGTACACGCCGGCTCCCGGGGCCATGCACGTCGGCGGCGGCTCGGGTGAGAGCGCGACGACCCACACGATGAAGATCGTCAACCGGGTCCGGCTGTATCGGCGGCGCACTGACGACACCCGTGCTTGGGTGTTCTTCGTGCTCACCGTCCTCACCGAGGTCCGGCGCGGCGTCCTCGGCCATCGGAAGTCGTGGCCGACGGTGCGGGCGCTGCTGCGGCCGTCGGCCCGGCCGCCGATGCTCGGAGCGAGCGAGGCGTTCCTGCCGCGGTGACACCCGAACACTGATCGTCTCCAGGGGGGAATGACGAGATGAAGGTCCTGATGATCGCGCCGGCCTGCGACGGGCAGGACGTCGGGGAGTCGTGGGTGGCGTACCAGTGGGCATCACTGGTCGCGCAGCGGTTCGACCTGACGCTCCTGACCACCTACAAGCGGGGCCACGTGCCGACGTCGCAGCAGTTGCCCGGCGTGCGGGTCGTGGAGTGGAGTGAGCCGCCGCTGGTCGGCCGGGTCGAACGGCTCAACAGCCTGATGCAGCCGGCCTACGCACCGTTCTACCGGCGGGCGCGCGGCTGGATCCGCGGCCGGCTGCGCGCCGGCGAGCGCTTCGACGTCGCGCACCAGAGCGTCCCCGTCGCGATGCGCTACCCGTCGCCGGCCCGCGGGCTCGGCCTGCCGCTCGTCGTGGGGCCGGTCGGCGGCAGTTTGGAGTCGCCGCCGGGGTTCGTCGCCGAGGAGGGCGCCACGCCCTGGTACCAGCGGCTGCGCGCCCTCGACGGCTGGCGGATCCGGCGTGACCCGCTGCTGCGCTCGACCTACGAGTCGGCCGCCTGCGTGGTCGGGGTGGCGCCGTACGTCCAGGAGTTCCTCGGTGACCTGACGCTGCGGCGGTTCGAGGTCATGAGTGAGACCGCGGTGCACGACGTCCCGCCGCCGGTCGACCGGACGGCGCGCACCGGCCCGGTCCGGCTGCTGCACGTGGGCCGGACCATCCGCACCAAGGGGCTGCGCGACGTCATCCGCGCGCTGGCCGACCTGCGCGACCTCGACGTCGTCCTCGACGTGCTGGGCGACGGCAACGACCGCGCCGCCTGCGAGGAGCTCGCGCGCGAGCTCGGCCTGGGCGACCGCGTCGTTTTCCACGGCGTGGTGCCGCGGGCCGAGGTGGACGGGTTCTACGAGCGGGCCGACGCCTTCGTGTTCCCGAGCTACCGCGAGCCCGGCGGCAATGTGAGCCTCGAGGCGATGTCCTACGGCCTGCCGGTGGTCGTCTGCGAGCGTGGCGGGCCGGGCGCGAACGTCAGCGACGCGTGCGGCTTCCGGCTGGCCGCCGTCTCACCAGCTCAGCTCGCCGCGGACTGCGCGGCGGCCATCCGCAAGCTCGCCGAGGATCGCGAGCTGAGGCTGCGGATGGGCGCCGCCGCGCGTGAGCACGTCTCCATCACGCACCTGTGGCAGCACCGGCTCGACCGCATGAGCGAGCTCTACGCGTCGGTCACTGACCGCCCTCCATCGAGCAGCTGATCGGCTTCACCGGCACCGGCTGGCCGGCGCTGTCCAGCCGAACCACCTGGGCCTCCCACGTGTCGACCACCGAGCACTTCACGTCGATCGGCCCGTAGCCCCAGCTGCCCTCGACGACGTTGAGGTTGCGGATCGAGGCGGGCATGCCGTTGCGGAACGGGTAGCCGCCACCGGCGACCAGCAGGCCGTCGACGTCGAGCGAGGTGTTGCCCTGGCTGTGCGGGTAGAAGAACGCGGCCGTGCCCCAGCAGCCCTGCTCCTCCTCGAGGATGACGGTGCTGTTGCGGACCTTCAGGTGGCCGCCGTAGTAGCCCTGGATGCCGTCGCCGTGCCAGTCGCCGCACTCGGTCGGCGGCGAGACGCGGATGTAGGAGTCCTCGACGGTGACGCCTTCGCAGCCGTAGTCGTCGCCGGCGGCGCGCAGCCCCTCGGGCACGCCGTCGATGACAACGTTCCGCACGGTGTAGCCGCCCGGGCCGATGACGAAGATGTCCTGGTCGGACGTGCGATCGCGGGGCGTGAAGGTGGAGTCCTCGATGACCAGGCCGTTGCGGCAGACGTTGCGCGGGTCGTTGACCACGCCGGTGCCGACGGCGTCGATGCGCCGCAGCGTCACGTTCGGGGCGTCGACGTAGATGGTGCCGTTGGTGACGCGCAGGTCCTCGACGACGGCGCCGGCCTCGGTGATGCGCAGGTCGCCCTGCACCTCGCGCTCCGGCGTCCAGCCGTCCGGCAGACCCGCGGACTCCCTGGTCGGGAACAGTCCGGGCTCCGACGGCGTCGGGGTGTCCGACGGGGTCGGCGTGGGGGTGCGGGTCGGTGTTGGGGTCGGTGTTGGGGTCGGCGTGGGGGTGCGGGTCGGTGTCGGGGTCGGCGTGGGGGTGCGCGTGGGTGTCGGGGTCGCTGTGGGGGTACGTGTGGGTGTCGGGGTCGCCGTCGGCGACTCCTCGCCCGGCGGCACCGGAGGCACCGGCGGGAGCGGGCTGTCAGACGTCTCGTAGACGACGTCGACGAGGTAGTTCGAGCCCCGATAGGTGTCGTCGGGGAAGCGGCTGCGGCCGCCGTAGTGGTACACACCAGCGCCGGCGGGCAGCGCGAAGCCGTTGCGGACCTGCCGCCGGCCGAGGTCGCGCTCGGTCACCGCGTAGCCGCCCCGCGGCGCGTGGTACGACGCGACGTAGGTCTCGCCGGCGGTGAGCTGCACCGGACTCTCGAGCGGGACGGTCCGCCAGCCCACCGACCTGCTGGCCGCGAAGGTGGTCCGCGCCAGGACCTCGCCGTCGGCCGACCACAGCGTAGCCGTGGTGACGTCGCGGGTCCGCGCACCCTGGTAGTACTGCAGCGCCGTGACACTGCCGTCCTCCTGCGGCGCGAACCGCACGCCCAGCTCCACCGCCCGGCGGTCCGGATCGGCCGCGACCCGCGGCTTCAGGTCGTCGGGGAAGATGCCGTTCGTGGACGACGGCCCGTCGCCCAGCGCCCAGGCGACGGTGACGCCACTCACCACCGCGACGAGCGTGACGATCGCGGTGGAGAGGCGGATTCTGATACGACGACGGCGGACTCGGCGAATGCGTCTACTGGCACGGCTGCGGAGCGGCGGCTGAGTCATCATCGTCCAAATTCCGGGGGCAGAACCACAGCACAGTCTGCCCATGATTCGGCGAACTCATGCACCGAAAACCAAAAACATTCGTCTGTTTTCGGTACAGATCTCATGGACCTGTAGCGTTTTTGTTAGACCTCTGGTGCATTTCTTGCCGGCTGCAGATCATTGCGATTCTCCGGGCCGGACCGGTGCGGTGACGAATTCTCCCGCTGTGATTCCGGCGCCTCGCGTGCGGCCGTTTCCGGCCGCTCGGGCGGCTCCAGGGGGTGCACGGGCGCGTGCGGGGCTTCGGCCTTCGCCTTCGGCCCGGCGCGGTCCCGGCCGCGGGACGACCGGCGCTGCCGGCGCCCGCCGATCACGCCGTCGACCAGTCCGGTGACCAGCAGGGTGGCCACGACGCCGGCGCCGGCGACCGCGGCGATGGCGCGGATGATCGCGGTGTTCACGGTCTCGGGCGCGGCCGGCCCGGCCAGGCGCAGCACCGAGATGCGATCGGCGTCGGGTGACTCGACCTCGTCCTGGAGCACCTCGAGCCGCACGGGCAGCTCGTCGAGGACCCGGGTGAGGACGGCGCCGGCCAGCTCGGGGGTCGGTGCGGTCGACTGGACGAGGATCATCGGGCCGCTGGTCGTGGGGTCGGCGTCGGCGGCGAAGTCGGCGCCGGGGAACTCGGCGAGGATCGGTTCGCGCACGTCGTCGGAGCCCAGCGAGCGGACCAGGACGTCGCGGGCCAGGATGAGGCCGTCGAGGTACATGAGCGGGTTGCCCCGCTGGGCGATGGTGGACTCTCCGGGCACGAGCGTCGCGGTGGCCGTCGACTCGTAGGTGGGCGCCATGCGCGCGGCCACCAGGAAGCAGAGCAGCGCCGTGCCGGCCACGCCCACGAGCACCACGTACCAGCGTCGCAGCAGTGCGTTCAGGAGGTCACTGAGGATCACGTGTCGTCGGCCCCGCCCATCGATGGGTATCTGACCTGCAGTGTCTCACAGGACCACGCCGCCGGGCGGTGCGCCGCGGTCATGGCCGCACCACCGCGGGCGACCACGCCTCCGGGATCAGCACCGCCGCGTCGCCGCCGGCGGCCGGGGCCGCCCACACGTCGCTGACGCCGGGCTCGTCCTCGCGCGGGAGGCCGTAGAGGACGGTGTCGTCGTCGAGCCATTCGACCTGGTCGTCGACGTTGCGCTGCTCGCCGAGCAGGGTCTCGTCGCCGCTGGCGAGGTCCAGTACGGCGATCGACCAGTGCACCCCCGGCCCGTCGTCGACGTCCTTCTTGAACGCGACGCGGGTGCCGTCGGGGGAGAGCGCCGGACACTCGACGCCGTCGCGCACGGTGCTGAGCGTCCGCGCCTCGAGGTCGCCCTCGACCAGCCACGTGTGCCCGAGCGCCCGCGACTGGGCGGTCGCGTAGAACGTGGTGTCGTCGACGAACGTGACGCCCCAGATATTGCGGTCGACCGGCGCGATCTCCTCGCCGTCGACGAGAAGATCGAATTCCTCGATGTTGCCGTAGTCGCGGCCGCCGATCTCGTGGATCGCCGTCTCGGTGGAGAATCCGGTCGTCGCATAGGAATGTCCGGTGACGAATGACGTTGTCGCCACGAGAGTGCCGTCGGGCGACATGCGGGTACGGCTGGGAATTCCCGGCAACGCCCACGATTCGAGTTGTTGCCAGTTCGCGTCCAGCAATACCGCCTCGAACGTCGTGAGGACGCCGCGGTCGGTGCGCAGGCATACGGAGCGGCCGCCGGTGGTGTCGACGCGGTCGCAGGCGACCGGGGCCACCGACCGCGGCCCGCCCGGGTCGTCGGTGGTGACGGTGGCGACCCGGCCGTAGAGGTCGCCCGGCGCCGTGCTGCGGAACACGATGCGATCGCCGGACACCGTCACGTCCGCCGGCACCAGGTCGACGTCGGTCGCGGTCGTCTGCGCGTCGCGGCTGCGGACGTACTCGGACCAGCCGTAGCCGCCGGCCGCCACGACGACCACGAGGACGACGAGGACGAAGCCGGCGACCCGCCGGTTGCGCGTGGTCATGCCCCGACGCCACCAGGGACCGGCCGCGCGGTGTCGAGGCCGCGCAGGGCCAGGAAGCACACCGGCACCGCGACCGCGAGCAGCGCCGCGACCAGCAGCATCGCCGGGCTGCGGCCCAGGCCGTACCAGAGCACCCCGAACGCGGCCGACGCGACCATGCGGGTCACGGCGACCACGGTCTGCGCCGTGCCGATGGCTGCCGCCCGCACCGAGGTGTCGGCCAGCTGACCGGCCAGCGCAGCCAGGACGCCGTCGGTGGCGGCGTAGAACACGCCGAGCAGGACCAGCGTCGCGATGGTCAGCCCGGCCATGCCGCTGGCCGTCCCGGCGCACAGGTAGGCGGCGAGCAACGAGAGGTGGCCCAGCACCAGCACCCGGGCGCGGCCGACGCGGTCGGCGAGCCGCCCGACCGGGATGGCCAGCGCCAGGTACACCAGGTTGGTGCCGACGTACAGCAACGGGAACCACTTGGTGGCGAACCCGTCGCGCGACTGCAGCGCGAGGTAGATGAAGCCGTCGCCGATGGTGAGCAGCCCCAGGACGCCCGCGACGACGAGCAGGCGGCGCAGCTTCGGCTCGGCGACCGAGCGCCAGCTGAACGGGCGGCCGGCGGGCTTGCTGCCGTCCGCGGGTGCGGACGCGGCGGCCTGACGTCGCGGCCGCAGGTCGGGCACCAGCAGGGCCAGCAGTGCGAACCCGATGACCGCGCAGCCCAGCGACAGGACGAAGACGGTGGTGTAGCCGTCCGGGATCGCCCACAGCACGACGAAGGCGAGCAGCGGGCCGAGCGCGGCGCCGATGGTGTCGAGGGTGCGGTGCACCCCGAACGAGCGGCCGAGGTGCGCGGGGTCGGACGCCGTCGTGATCATCGCGTCGCGTGGCGCGGTCCGGATGCCCTTGCCGACGCGGTCGATCGCGACGAGGGCGGTGATGGCGGCGAAGCCGGAGGCGATCAGCAGGCCGGCCCGGGTGACCATCGACAGGCCGTAGCCGGCGACGGCGACCCACTTCGGGTGGTCGCCGCGGTCGGCGGCCCAGCCGCCGGCGATGCGGACCAGCGCGCTGGCGCCCTGCATCAGCCCGTCGATGAAGCCGTAGGCGATGGTGGTCAGGCCCAGGGCGGCGGTGACGTAGAGCGGCAGAATGGCCGCGACCGCCTCGGACGAGATGTCGGTCATCAGGCTGACGACACCGAGCGTCACGACCACCGACGAGACCTTGTGCTTCGTGCGAGGCGGCGCCGGGGCGCCGGTCTTCGGCCGATCGCGCAGGCTGATGTACATGCGTCAGCCCTGGGCGACCAGCACGCCGGTCACGCTGAACACGGTCTCGTCGCCCGAGGTCCGCGAGCTCACCACCAGGGCGTCGGCGGACCGCGAGAACGCGGCGGCGCTGGTACCGGCGACCGCCGGCACCGGGTCCTCGGCGAACCCGCCGGCGACGAACCGGGCGCGGTAGTGCCCGAGCACCTCTTCCGGCGACACCGCCACTGTCGCCTCCAGCGAGACCTGGACGCGCGAGCCCTCGGCCGACACCGCACTGGACGTGACGGTCGCGTCGGGCACGAGGTCGATGACGCCGACCGGGAACCCGTCGACCAGCTCGCCGCTGGCGCTGCCGTCGGCCGGGACCTCCGCCAGCGGCTCGGCCGCGGGCGCGTCGCCGTACAGCTCGTCGAGCCGGGGCGGCGCCGTGCCCTGTGGCTGCGGGATGACCTCGCTGCCGTCGCCCTCGGTCACGCCGCCGCTGCCGGTGGCGTCGGGGGCCGGCTGCGCGTCGGTGTCACCGGTCGCGGGGTCGCCCGGGCTCGCCTCGTCGGTCGGCTGCGGGCCGGGCACCATGCCCGAGGTGCCCGGCGCGGCAGCCGACTCGGTGGCGCCCGGCGGCTGATCCGCGGCGCCGGGCGACTCGTCGCCGGAACACCCGGCGACGGCGCACGCGAGCACCACGGCAACGGCCATGGCTGGAATGTGTTTCACGGCGGCCCCCCACCCGTGTGAACGCCCGCATACCGACGAACAGCCCTCCCCGCGGCTCGTCACAGGCGATTCATCACTGTAGCGTCATCCCTCGCATATCCGCCACGCGAAGGCGGGGTGCCCGGCGCGGCGGCCCGGCGGCCCGGCGGGGCAGGCCGGCCGCGCCTACGGCTCTGATTCGGGGGGATCGAGTGGCGTGCAGGACGCAGAACCATGCGCTGGTGGCGGCGGCCGAGGCGGGATGACCGGCCGGACCACCCGGCAGGTGCTCACCCTGTTCGCCGCCGCGGCGTCGCTGGGCGCCGCAGCCGCCGTCGCGTACGTGCTGGGCAGCACGTCGTGGGGGACCGGGGTCGAGAGGTCGGTCGCCGACGCCGTCGCCGGCTGGCGCGACGGCGGGTGGCGGCTGCTGCGCGGTGGCTTCGGCCGGATCGTGCCGGCGTTCGTCCTGGCGCTGATGGCCGTGCTGATCGTCGTGGCCTACCGGCGCGACCCCCGGACGGCGCTGTTCGCGGCCGTGGCCGCCGTCGGCGCCAACGGCACGGTGCAGGCGATCAAGGCGGGTGCGCTGCCGTTCCCGGCCAGTGCGCGCTCGTCGGGGGAGGCGATGCTCAGCGGGCACGTGCCGCTGGTGCTGTCAGGCGCGCTGCTGGCCGTGCTGGTGGCGCCGGCGGCGGCGCGCCGCTGGGTGATCGCCCTGGTCGTCCTGGCGGTCGCCGCGACGCTGGCGGAGGTGGTGATCAGCGGCTGGCACACCGTCGGCGAGGCCGTCGCCCCGGCGCTGCTGTTCCTGGCCTGGGTGCTGCTGGCCGGCGTCGTGGCCGGTCGGTGGGGCCGTGCGCCGTCAACCCTGCCGGTAGAGCGGGGCGGCGCCTGACGTCGCGCCGGTCCGGGCGACCGGCTCGGACGGCGAGGTCTCGGTCCTAGCGCGGGTGTGCGCCTGGCCGAGCCAGTCGCCCACCTCCGGCTCGTCGGCCTCCCGGCCGGTCTTGCGCTCGTGCCGCGCGACCTGCTCGCGCAGGTACTCGATCTCCTCGCGCCGGGACCGTGAGCGGTTCACCCCGGCGACGATCGCCAGGATGCCCAGCAGCAGGAGCAGGCCGGCCGCGACCCCCGCGGCGAAGACACCCCAGACCGGCGAGTCGAGGTCGACGTCGAACGCGCTGAGCGTGACGCTGTCACCGCCCGCGATCACGGCGATGACGACCGCTGCCGCTGCAGCGACGAGGAGGAGCAGTCCGAGCACGATCATGCCGGGTCCTTTCGGGTGGCAGGCGACGCGTCAATAAACATCTCTTCCCGCGCCCACATCGGGGCAAACCCGACGTGTCACTCCCCATGCGTGGTCAACGGGCCGCTGCCGGGCCGGACCCGGCGCCGGAGAGGAACACCGTCACGACGGCGGCGCCGGCCTGCTCGACGCCCAGAGTGTCGGCGAGTCGCCGGTCCAGCGCGCCCTGCAGCAGGCCGACGTAGAGCTCGAACAGCGTCTCCGCGGCGAGGTCCGCACGCAGGGTGCCGTCGGCGCGGCCGCGGCTGAACAGCTCGCGCACGGGTGCACCGAGCTGCCGGTCGACGGCGTCGGCGGCGGCCGGGTCCTTGGCGGTGTGACTGAGCGCGCGGTACTTGGCAGCCGCGGCGAACGTCGCGCGCGTCACCCGCAGCAGCGCCTCGTGGACGTCGACGGTGTCCGGCTTGGCGTCGGCGATCCGGGCGGCGAGGTCCGCGACGGCCGGGGGTGATGAGCGTGACGATAGTCAGGCCAGTGGGCCTCCGGGCGGCGTGGCCGCGGGCAGCGTGCGAGCGACGCCCAGACTTCGAGATTCCATCTCCTGTCTGGGGATCACCGCCAGGCCAGCTTCGCACCTGCGCGACCCTCAGCCGGCCCGAGATTGTAGGTTTCCCAGTGGCTTCCCATGAGCGTTCCAGGGTCGTCGCATTGATGTCCCATACTGGCACCTGAGACGTCAGTTGCAGAGCGGTCGGTATGCGGCTTCTCCTGACCGATTCGCGTACTCTGATGCGCATGTCCAACAACCACGAGTTCGATCCCTTCGCGGGTATCGAAGACGAGCAGGACGCCGGGCCAGATGGCGCTCGCGCCGGGCTCCTCGAGGCCGCAAGGCGTGGCTACGTCCCGCTGCGCAAGGCGTTCGTCCAGCGACCGCAGGACAGTGCGCCGGTCGCGGGTCGACCTTCGGCCCGCGCCTCGGTTCTCTACGATCTCGTGCACAGACGGAACCAGCGAGCCCTTGACGTCTTTCTGCTCATGCACGCGCTGCAGCCGATTCTCGATGGGACACCTCTGCTGCTCGGTACTTGGGCCAACATCCTGTCGGTGAAGTCTCGCGTCGACGCCACCGCGGTCTCACGGGCGATCGAGACACTCGAAGATCTCCATCTTGTTGTCCGAGAGGACGATAGCCGGACGCCGACGCTCCGACTCCTCCTCGAGGACGGTTCGGGGAAGCCATGGCACAAGCCTGGCTCGACAGTCGAAGAAGGACCCGGCTACTTCGTCATCCCTCACGACTATTGGACGAGGGGCCTGTCCGAGCGGCTTTCCCTGCCTGGGAAAGCCATGCTTCTCATCCTACTTTCCGAGACACAGAACCCCAAGACGCCAGCCTTCGCGATGGCCGTCGAGCGGGCGAGCGAGTGGTACGGCATCAGCGAGCGCACCGCCGAGCGCGGATACCAAGAGATCGGCAAGGCGGGCTTCATGAAGGTCAAGGTGCAGAAGGTGAACGACGACCGTCACCCGGTGGGTAGGCGCGATGTCTACTGGCGAGCACTGAAGTCGCCGTTCGACACCATGACGCGCCAGAGGCTACAGGGCAGCGCAACCAAGGCAGCACGCGCGGCCGGGTCGGCGGCCGCAGCCACTTCGGTAGCCGTGCAACTGCAGCCGACAACGTAGCGCGTCACGCCCCGCGGACCCACGATCGCTACCGGTGAGGAGGAGGTGATACATGCCAAAGATCAACGCGCCCCCCGACGTACTTCTCGAGCGCGAGAAGACGAACCGCGACATCGCCAACGCAGGATGGGGACCAACGCTTCGTCTGAAGTTGCTGAGGAGCCCGGTGGCGCCCGGACTCCTCCTTGCTGGCGGCCTAGGTCTCTCCACGCTACTGCAGCAGATCGGCGACTACCTTGCATAACGACCATACGACAGAGGGGGCTGCCCGATCCACTCGTGATCGGGCAGCCCCTCGCAGTGCACCAAGGGCCAACGTGACGTCCGCGCACTCGCGAGCCGGCTCCGGGAGCAGCATGGCCACCTCGAGGTGCTGATCAACAACGCCGCGGCGGGCGGTGCGCGGCGGGAGCTGACCGCCGACGGCGTCGAGCGCACCTGGGCGGTGAGCTACCTGGCGCCGTTCCTGCTCACGACCCTGCTCATCGACATGCTGACGGCGAGTGCGCCTGCGCGCGTCGTCAACGTCACGTCGGCGGCTCAGGCCATGGGCCGGCTCGACCTCGACGACGTCGAGTTCGTCCGGCGGCGGTACCGGCCGTTCGCCGCCTACGCCCAGGCGAAGCTGGCGCTGGTGCTGTTCACGGTCGAGCTGGCCGGCCGGCTCGACGGCACCGGCGTCACCGTCACCAGCGTGCACCCGGGCGGCGCGCGGACGAACATGGGCGGCCAGCTCGACGCTCGCGGGCCGGCCGCGTGGGGCGCGCGGCTGACCTGGCTGCTGAGCCGGAGCCCGGAGGCGGCGGCTCACGGCACGGTGCGGCTCGCGACCGCGCCGGAGGCCGGCGGCACCGGTGGCTACCTTGTGAACCGGCCCGGCAAGGCGCCGAAGCCGGGCCGGGCGAACCGGCTCGCGCACGATGCCGACGCCAGGCGGGCGCTGTGGGAGCTGTCCGAACGGATGGTTCGCCGGCCCGGGAGGTTCACCTCCTGACCGCTACTCGCCGTTGCGCATGATGTCGAGGTCGACCGGGCCGTCGATGCCGTCGACCCGCGCGAACGTGTTGACCTGCCAGACGTGCCAGCGCTCGTCGGTGGGGCGGCGGAAGAAGCGGTAGTCCCAGAGCCGCCGGTCCAGGCCGTCGCGGACCGGGTAGGCGTCGTCCCAGTCGGGGCGGACGTAGAACAGCAGGTCGCGATCCCACGCCTGCTCGACCAGCTCGACGAACGCGTCGACCTCGGCGGCCACCTGGTCCGCCGGCGGCCGCTCGCTGCAGTTGCCGGTCAGCTCCAGGTCGATGACCGGCGGCAGCGCGTCGGCGTCGGGCGGCGCGACGGACAGGAAGTTCTCGGCCTGCGCCTCGCCCGGCGCGCAGAGGGTGAAGAAGTGGTAGGCGCCGCGGTCCAGCCCGGCTGCGGCGGCGCCGGCCCAGTTCTCCTCGAACCACTCGTCGACCCAGCCCTCGCCCTCGCTGGCCTTGATGTAGGCGAACTGGATGCCGTCGTCGGCCACGGCCTCCCAGTCGATCTCGTCCTGGTGCGCCGAGACGTCGATGCCGTAGCGTTCGCCGTCCTGGAGCGCCGGCCGCCAGTGGGGGACGGCCCAGAACCAGATGACGGCGCCCAGCCCCAGCGCCACGACCACCACCGCCGAGACGGTGACGATGATGCGACGCCGCATGGATCATCCCCCTGAATCGCCCGCTTCGTCCCGTCACGATAACCGGCCGGAGGGCCGTATCGTCAGGGCATGGCACCGGACGTCTGGGCCCAGGGTGACGCCTACGAGGCGTACGTCGGGCGATGGAGCCGCCGCGTCGCCGCCGAGTTCGTGCCCTGGCTGGACGTGCCCGGGGGTGCGCGGTGGGTGGACGTCGGCTGCGGCACCGGCGCGCTGACCGAGGCCGTGGTGACGATGGCCGCGCCGGCCTCCGTCGTCGGCGTCGACCCGTCCGACGGATTCCTCGGCACCGCCCGCGAGCGCGTCGCGGGCGCGACGTTCGAGGCTGGCTCCGCCGCGGAGCTGCCGGTCGCCGACGGCGCCGCCGACGCCGTCGTCAGCGGGCTGGCGCTCAACTTCGTGCCGGACGCGTCCGCCGCGGTCACGGAGGGCGTCCGGGTGGCGGCGCGTGGCGCCGTCGTCGCCGCGTACGTGTGGGACTACGCCGAGGGCATGCAGCTCATGCGGCACTTCTGGGCGGCCGCCGCCGACGTCGACCCGGCCGGCGCCGACCTCGACGAGGGCACCCGGTTCCCGCTGTGCCGGCCCGAGCCGCTGCGCCGGCTGTGGCAGGCGGCCGGGCTGGCGGACGTCACGGTCCGGCCGATCGACGTCCCGACGGCGTTCGCGTCGTTCGACGACTACTGGCGGCCGTTCCTCGGCGGGCAGGGCGCAGCGCCCGGCTACCTGGCCACGCTGCCGCGGTCGCGGCAGGAGGCGATCCGCCACGCGGTGCGGGTGCGGCTGCCGGTCGCGGCGGACGGCTCGATCGCGCTGACCGCCCGCGCCTGGGCGGTCCGGGGACTGCGGCCCTGAGGAGGACGTCATGCGGCTGGCCGGCGGGTACCCGGTCGTCATCACCGAGCGGCTGCGCGAGTGCCGCGACTTCTACGTCGGCCGCCTCGGTTTCGCGGTGGTGTTCGAGGCCGACTGGTTCGTGCTCCTCGACGGCGGCGGCGTCGCGGTCGCGTTCATGCTGCCGGAGCACCCGTCGGCGCCGCCGTCGCCCGGCCCGCACACCGGCGACGGCGCGTTCCTCACGCTCCAGGTGACCGACGCCGCCGCGGAGTACGCGACGCTGCTGGCGGCCGGCGTGGAGATCGCGCTGCCGCTGACCGACGAGCCCTGGGGCCAGCGTCGCTTCGGGCTGGTCGACCCCGCCGGCCAGTGGGTCGACGTCGTCGAGCAGATCCAGCCGGAGCCCGGCTGGTGGGACCCGTACATCGGCTAGCGGGCCAGCGCGTCCTCGAGCTCCTTGAGCAGCCGCGCCTTCGGCCGCGCGCCGATCAGCGCCTGCACCGGCTCGCCGTCGACGAACAGCATGAGCGTGGGCAGCGACATGACGCGGTAGCGGGCGCCCAGTTCGGGGTGCTCGTCGGTGTTCACCTTGCGGATCGCGATGGTGCCCTCGAGCTCGCCGGACAGCTGCTCCAGCATCGGCGCGATCAGGTGGCACGGCGGGCACCACTCGGCCCAGAAATCCACCAGGACCGGGATGTCGCTGCTCAGCACCTCGCGGTCGAACGTCTCGTCGGTGACGGTGTGCGTCATCGCGGGTCCCCCTGCCGCCGCGCCTGGGCGTCGTCGAGCTTGGTCTGGATGCCGGCGCGGATCGCCGTCAGCCGATCGAGATAGCCGTCGACCTCGGCGAGCTTGCGCCGGTACGTCTCGATCGAGTCGGCGCAGGAGTCGCCGGACTCGTGGCCGGAGCGCAGGCACTCGACGAACGGGCGGGTGTCGTCGAGGCTGAACCCGATGCCCTGCAGCGTCTGGATCTCGGTGACCAGCCGCAGGTCGTCCTCGTCGTACTCGCGGTAGCCGTTCGGGGCGCGTTGCGCCATCAGCAGGCCCTGGGACTCGTAGAACCGCAGCGCCCGCGTGGTGGTGCCGGTGCGCTGGGCGAGGTCGCCGATTCGCATGCCTCGACGGTATTCCTTGACGCGTGCGTCAAGGCAAGGGTTGCTACGGCAGGTCGGCCTGGGGGGCTGCCGTGTAGACGTCCAGGAGGCGCCGCTCGGCATCGGAGAGCGCGAGCCGCACGGCGCCGAGCGCGACGGCGTCGTCACCGAGCTGCGAGAGCTCGAGCCGAGGTGTCACCAGCGCACGCCGGGTGAGATGCCGGCGCAGGCTGGCCAGTATCGCGTCGCCGGCCAGGGCGACACTGCCGCCGATGATGACCAGCTCCGGGTCGATCGCGGACACGAACGAGGCGAGGCCCCGTGACAGCCGGGCGCAGGCCTCGTCCACCGCCTGCAGCGCCCGAGCCTCGCCGCCGGCTGCCGCGGTGAGGACGGCGGAGGCGTCGGCGCCGTCGAAACCGAGGCTGCGGGCCCGGCTCAGGATCCAGGCGGTTCCGGCCGCGGACTCGAGCGGGCCGAGCCCGTCGGGCTGGACGCCCTGCGGCTCCTCCTCGAGCTCGAGGAACCCGATCTCGCCGGCCGCGCCGTGGGCACCGCGGTGCAGCTCTCCGTGCACCAGCACGGCCGCACCGACCCGGGCGCCCCACTGCACGAGGATCAGGTTCTCGGCGGCACCGCCGACGCCGTTCCAGCGCTCGGCCATCACGGCGAGGTTGACGTCGTTCTCGACCCGGACGGAGCACTCGACGCTGCGCCGGAACAGGCCGCCCAGCTCCAGCGAGCTCCATCCGGGTATCGACGGCGCCTGCACGACGGCGCCGCGCTGCTCGTCCACCACGCCAGGCGTGCCGATGCCCACCGCCGCGAGCGCGGACGACGGGACGGGCACCGCGTCGAGTGCCTGCCGCATCGTGGCCGTCACCTGCTCGAGCAGCTGGGCGTGGGTGCTGGCCTCCTCGACGTCACGGCGGACGTGGGAGACGACGGTGCCGCTGAGGTCGGCGACGGCGCAGTAGATCTTGTGCGGTCCGACGTCGATGCCGAGCACGTACCGCGCGTCGGCGCGGAATCTCAGCACGCGGGCCGGCCGGCCCATGCGCGGCAGGTCGAGGTCGGGCGCCTCGGTCTCCTCGACCCATCCGTCGGTCATGAGCGTCGACACCGCCGCGCTCACCGTGGGACGGGACAGGCCGGTCGCGTGGATGAGGTCGGTCACCCGTGCCGTACCCGCGGCACGGATGGCGCTGAGCACCGCGGCGCAGTTCATCAGCCGTAGCACCTGAGGTCCGCTGCCATGTCCGGTTTGAGTCACTAGTACCCCTTGACACCCGACGTCTCGTACCAACATAGTGATCGTCACACACATAGTTAGGGAAGTTTCCTTACTAAGTCTAGGTGATGCTCTTCGACCGCTCTCAGCGGCTGCCGCGTTCGTGTCGACGATTCGGAGCGTCCTGGCCCTCCGTCGTCGGGGCACCGCGATCACGGCAGCTCGTCCACCCGATAGCCAGGCTCTGCTTGCCGGCACCTGCAGGGCGCTACTGACGAAGTCCCTACGCAGCACATCAACACGGCGTTCGTTCACGTCAGCACCCGTCCCCCCGGAGGAAGCCATGGTGGGCAAGCGATCCACATCGTTACTGTTGTTCCTGGCGCTGCTGTTATCGGTCCTGGTCAGCGCGCCGGCCACTGCACAGACAGCCGAGGCTCCGGCCGAACCAGGCGGCACGTTCGCGGAACTGTCCGCGGCCGACCAGTTCGAGAAGACGCTGGTCGCACCCGGCATCTCCCAGCCGATGAACATGGACATCGCCGACGACGGCCGCGTGTACATGACCAGCCGCGACGGCGTCATCCGCGTCTACCACCCGCACATGGGGCACGTGGGTGTGGTGGGCGAGCTCGACGTGTTCGACGACCACCCGCTGCCGCAGAACCCCGACTTCGAAGGGTCGAAGAACCAGGAGGGCGGCCTGCTGGGCCTGGCCCTGGACCCGGGCTTCGCGACGAACGGCTGGGTGTACGTGTACTACACGACCCGCGCCGAGAACGCGCACTACCTCTCCCGGTTCGTCATCGAGAACGACCAGCTCGACGTCGAGTCCGAGATCGTCATGCTGAAGGTCCCGTACAACAAGACGAACTGCTGCCACGTCGCCGGGGACGTCGACTTCGACTCCGCCGGCAACCTGTACCTGAGCACCGGCGACGAGTCGCCGCCGGACCTGAACCAGCAGTACTCGCCGCTCGACAGCCGTCCGACGCACTGGTACAACGACGACCGCCGGACTTCGGGCAACACGAACGACCTGCGCGGCAAGGTGCTGCGGATCACCCCGCAGGACGACGGCACCTACGCGATCCCGGACGGGAACCTGTTCACCGGCGACGAGGAGGGCGGCGGCAAGACCCGGGCGGAGATCTTCGCGATGGGGTTCCGCAACCCGTTCCGCATCTCGCTGGACCCCGCGACCGACCGGCTGCACATCGGCAACTACGGGCCGGACCGGCTGGGTGACTGGACCGAGCGCGGGCCGTGGGGCTTCGACCAGTACATGGCGACGTCCGAGGCGGCCAACTTCGGCTACCCGTTCTGCATCGGGAACAACTACCCGTACCGGCCGTGGGACTACGCGACGAACCAGCCGCTCGGTGACTTCTACGACTGCGAGAACGGCCCGGTCAACGACTCGCCGAACAACACCGGTCTCGACCAGCTCCCGCCGGTGACGCCGGCGACGATCTACTACCCGCGCAGCTGGGCGGGCTGGCCCGAGTCGTGGGTCGGCTGGCCGGCGCAGGAGCTCAACCCGATCCCGGAGCCGTTCCTCAACATGGGCTCCGGTGCGGGCGGCCCGATGTCCGGCCCCGTCTACCGCTACGACGCGGCGCTGCAGTCCGACACCAAGTTCCCCGAGCACTACGACGGGCGCTGGTTCCTGCTCGACTTCCACCGCGGCCACGTCAAGACGGCCGACCTGGACGAGAACGAGCAGGTCGAGGCCATCGACGACTTCATGCCCGGCCAGACCTGGTCCGGCCTGATGGACGGTGAGTTCGGCCCGGACGGCTCGCTGTACGTGCTGGAGGGCGGCGCGTTCGGCAACAGCCCGAACGCCGGCCTGTACCGCGTCGACTACGTGCCCGACACCGGTCCCGGCCAGTGCGTGACCGACGACTTCGCCGGGACCGAGCTCGACCGCGAGCGCTGGCCGACGATCGTGCGTGAGAACCCGGACGGCTACCGGCAGACCGACGGCGCCCTCGAGATCGACATGCTGCAGGGCGACATGATCAGCAACCACCTGAGCGGCAACATCAACACCACCGCGCAGAACCTGATCATGACGCCGGTGCCGGACGGGAACTGGGAGGCCACGGTCACCGTCGACCTGCCGGCGGAGTCGGTCAGCCATGACCAGGCCGGGTTCATCATCTACGCCGACGACCAGAACTTCACCAAGGCGGCCTACTTCCCGCCGTACGGCAGCGCGGTCGACGGGCGGATGGAGTACCTCTTCCACCAGAACGGAGAGATCCGCTACCAAGGCGGGGTCGACAACCCCACCATCACCAACGCACCGCGGACGCTGCACCTCCGGTTGAGCGGTGACGGTGAGAACGTGCGGGCCGCCTACTCCCGCGACGGCGTGACCTGGGTCAACGTCGGGCGACCGGCGCCGATCTCGCAGTACGAAGCGCCCCAGTTCGGCTTCTTCGCCGCCCATGGCCCGAACGCGATCGAGACCCCGCTGACCGCGACGTTCTCCGACTACTCGCTGTGCGTCCCGGAGGAGCCCGCGTGTGCGGCGCCGCAGCCCGACGAGGGCTACCGGCCGCTGTGGGACGGCGCCACGCTGACCGGCTGGAACCAGTCCGGCCCGGGTGGGTTCGCGATCGTGCCGGACGGGGAGCGGGCCGGCTCGTGCGCCCTGGAGTCGGTCGGCGACCCGGCCGGCCTGGGGATGCTGTGGCACGAAGAGGAGTTCGAGTCCTACCGGCTGCACCTCGACTTCAAGGCGGTCGCCGAGGACGACAACTCCGGCGTGTTCTTCGGGTTCCCCGACCCCGGTGACGACCCGTACGTCGCCGTGCGCCAGGGCTACGAGATCCAGATCGACGACACCGGCGGCTCGCCCGGCGCCGCGGACAGCTCCAAGACCGGCTCGGTCTACACCTTCCAGGCACCGACGTCGTTCCCGACCGTCGCCGGTGAGTGGAACGAGATGGAGATCGAGGTCGAGGACCCGATGGTCCGGGTCTGGATCAACGACGTGCTGGTCAACGAGTACGAGAATCCGGAGGGCTCCGGACGGGACCTGGCCTCCGGCTTCGTGGGCATCCAGAACAACCGCGTGTCGGACAACGTGTTCTTCCGCGACATCTGGATCAAGGAGCTCGGCGACACGCAGTGCCCCGAGCCGCAGGCGCCGCCGGCAGGCTTCGCGCCGCTGTACGACGGCGAGACGCTGGACGGCTGGACGATGGCCGGTCCGGGCGGCTTCGAGATCGACGAGTGCGGGCTGCTCGAGCCGTTCGGCGGCATGGGCCTGCTCTGGTACGACGAGCAGACGTTCTCCGACTACGTCATGCGGGTCGACTTCCGGGTCAAGGCGCCGACGGACAACTCCGGCGTGTTCGTCCGCTTCCCCGATCCGCAGGGCGATCCGGGCCGGCCGGTGAACGAGGGCCACGAGGTCCAGATCTACGACGGCACCGACGACCCGATGACCCGCACCGGCGCGATCTACAACTTCGCACCGGCGGATCCGCTGGCCACGAACCCGATCGGCGAGTGGAACACGATGGAGATCGAGGTGATCGGCCAGGAGTACCGCGTCACGCTCAACGGCGTCGAGGTCACCACGTTCACCGGCGACGGCACCCGTCCTCTCGAGGGCTTCGTCGGCCTGCAGAACCACTCGGCGGGCCAGGCGGCCGGTGAGAGCGTGGAGTTCCGCAACGTCTGGATCAACGAGATCGAGGACGAGCTGACGGTCGACGCCACGGTCGACCCGGCCGAGCCCGACGGCGCCGGCGGCTGGTACGTCTCGCCGGTCACGCTCGGCCTGGAGTCCAACGACCCGGACGCGGAGCTGTACTGGCGGCCGCGGACGGACGAGACCGAGTGGCGCACGTGGACCGAGCCGGTCGTCTTCGACCAGGACGGCGTCTACAACATCGACTACAAGGCGGTCGTCCCCGGCGACGGCGGCGAGCCGGCCGAGAAGGAGATCCTCGTCGGCTCGGGCGGATTCGGGTTCAGCGAGACCGACTTCAGCGTGCGCCAGGGCGACACCGTCAAGTTCCAGTACGTCCCCGGGTACGCACACGACGTCGTGATCACCGACGAGAACGGCGAGGTGCTGGCGTCGCGTCCGCTCGGCGACGACTGGGAGGACGACCCGTTCTTCTTCGACGCGGCCGACGTGGGCACGTACTACGTCTACTGCACGCCGCACTCGAACCGGCCCGACCCGGACGATCCGACGACGTGGGCCGGCATGGTCGCGACGTTCGAGGTGACGCCGTCCACCGGCGAGCCGCCGGTGGAGACCGGGATCGAGGAGATCGAGTTCCTGGTCGACCAGACGGGGCCGGCCACCACGGCCTCGCTGGCGGGGGAGCAGAGCGGCGACGTCTACACCGGTCCGGTCACGGTGACCCTGGCCGCGCAGGACGCCACCTCCGGTGTCGCGGAGACGCAGCACCGGATGGCCGGTGAGGAGGAGCCGGCGGTCTACGACGAACCGATCACCGTGACCGAACCCGGCGACTACGCCGTCGAGTTCCGGTCGGTGGACGTGGCCGGCAACGCCGAGGACTGGCAGACGGTCGAGTTCACCATCGACGACGGCGGTCCGAGCGCCTGCCCGGCCCCGGACCCGCGGGAGACCGTCATGATCGGCGAGCACGACAGCGGCGTGCCCAGCTATGCACTCGACGACGGGTGCACGGTCAACGACCTCATCCTCGACGAGGGCGAGTGGAACAGTCACGGGGCCTTCGTGCGACACGTCGGGGAGGTGACCGACCAACTGGTGACCGACGGCGTGCTCAGCGGCAGGGAACGAGGCGCCATCGTCCGCGCCGCCGCAGGGAGCGACATCGGACACCAGGGAGCTTCGCGCCGGATGTCGTGGTCCATGTCCTGAACACACCGCTGAACCCCCGTCCGGCGCCGGTCCGCAGGCCGGCGCCGGACGGGGACCGTTCAGCCTCGAACATCATGGGAGATCTCATGTCGAACCGACTCGGCCGGCTCGCACCGGCCGTGGGTGTCGCCCTGGTGCTGGCCGCCTGTGGCGAGAGCGCCGATCCGCGAGAGGACACCGAGGCCAACGGTGGCGACGACACCGGCGGCAGCGGCGATCAGGTCACGCTGGTCATGGAGAGCTGGCGCAACGACGACCTCGCGATCTGGGAGGACGTCATCCTGCCCGCCTTCCACGAGCAGTACCCGGACATCCGGGTGACCTTCCAGCCGACGGCGCCGGACGAGTACGACGCCGCGCTGGACGCGAAGCTCTCGGGCGGCACCGCGGGCGACCTGATCACCTGCCGCCCGTTCGACGTGTCGCTGCGCCTCTTCGAGGAGGGCCATCTCGCCTCGCTGACCGACCTGCCGGGCATGGAGTCCTTCGGCGACGTCGCCCGCGCGGCGTGGTCGACCGACGACGGCTCGGAGGCGTTCTGCGTCCCGATGGCCTCGGTGATCCACGGGTTCCTCTACAACACCGAGGCGTTCGACCAGCTGGGCCTCACGCCTCCGGAGACGCAGGAACAGTTCCACGACATGCTCGGCCAGATCGCCGCCGACGGCTCGTACGCCCCGCTGGTGATGGGCACCGCGGACCAGTGGGAGGCGGCGACCATGGGCCTGCAGAACCTCGGGCCGAACTACTGGAACGGCGAGGAGGGTCGTCAGGCGCTGATCGACGGCACCGAGCGGTTCGACGACGAGCAGTACGTGGCGGCGTTCACCGAGCTCGCCTCCTGGGCGGAGTACCTGCCCGACGGCTACCAGTCGCTGACCTACCCCGACGCGCAGAACATGTTCACCCTCGGCCGCGGTGCGGTCTTCCCGGCCGGTTCCTGGGAGATCGCGCTGTTCAACGAGCAGGCGGACTTCGAGATGGGAGCGTTCGCGCCGCCGCTGCCGGAGGGTCAGGACACCTGCTTCATCAGCGACCACACCGACATCGGCGTCGGCATGAACGCGGCCACCGAGCACCCGGAGGAGGTCAGGACCTTCCTCGAGTGGACGACCACGGCCGAGTTCGCCGACCTGTACGCCAACGCGCTGCCGGGGTTCTTCCCGATGTCCGACCACGACGTCGAGGTCGACGACCCGCTGGCGCAGGAGTTCCTCAGCTGGCGCGACCGGTGCGAGTCGACCATCCGCAACTCGTACCAGATCCTCTCGCGCGGCGAGCCCAACCTCGAGAACCAGCTGTGGGACCTCAGCGCGCAACTGCTCAACGGCACGGTCCAACCGGCCGATGCCGCCGGCCAGGCCCAGGCGGGCCTGGAACGCTGGTACGAGCCGCAGCAGCGGTAAGGAGAACGGATGACCTCGGCGCCACCCGAGGGGATCGGTATCGACGCCACGGCCGGGAGCGAACCGGCCGTGGCGCCGGCGCCCGCCGCCCGCCCGCGCCGCCGGTTCCGTACCCACCTCGTCGTCTTCATCGCCCCAGCGGCGGCGATCTACACGATCTTCATGGTCTACCCGCTGCTCGACTCGCTGCGGCTCAGCCTCTACGCCCCGGTGGACGGCGTGCAGACGTTCGTCGGCCTGGACAACTTCGTCCACCTGCTCACCGACGACCTGCTCTCCGACGCGTTCTGGAACGCGGTGTGGAACAACCTGATGTTCTTCGCCGTGCACTTCTTCGTCCAGAACCCGATCGGGCTGCTGCTCGCGGCGCTGCTGGCCGCGCCCACGCTGAAGGGGCGAAGCACCTATCGCACCCTGCTGTTCCTGCCGACGACGCTGAGCGTGGTCATCGTCGGCTTCATCTGGCAGTTGATCATCAGCCCGGTGTGGGGGTTCGTCGAGACCCCGCTGCTCGGTCAGTCGAGCACCGCCTTGGTGACGCTCGCGCTGATGTCGGTCTGGCAGTACATCGGCATCCCGATGATCCTCTTCTACGCCGTACTCATCAGCATCCCGGACGAGCTCACCGAGGCCGCGACCGTCGACGGCGCCGGCGCCTGGGCGACGTTCTGGCGGGTCAAGTTCCCGCTGATCCTGCCGACCGTCGGCATCGTCTCCGTCATCACCTATGTGGCCAACCTGAACGCGTTCGACCTGATCTACACGGTCAAAGGTGCCCTGGCCGGGCCGGACTTCACCTCGGACATCATGGGGACGCTGTTCTTCCGCACGTTCTTCGGCTTCCAGCTGCAGCAGGGCTCCAGCACCATGGGCGCCACGGTCGCCACCATGATGTTCCTGCTCATCCTCGCCGGCGTGTTGCTGTACTTCTACGGCTGGCAGCGGCGCGTCGAGAGCTACCAACTGTGAGGAGCCGAGAGTGAGCGCTGTGAGCACCCCGGTCCGCGATGTCGCGCGGTCGCCGAGGGCAGGCCGGACGTGGCGGGCGCGCGCCGGTGTGGCCGTGCCGCACCTCATCCTGATCGCCTACGTCGTCGTGGCGTGCGGGCCGATCGCGCTGATCGTCATGAACGCCTTCAAGTCCCGCCAGGCGATCTTCGAGGAGCCGTTCGCCTTTCCGACGCCCAGCACGGTGGACCTGGGCGGCTTCGAGACGGTCTTCGCCCGCTCCCGGTTCGAGCTGTACTTCCTCAACAGCTTCATCGTCACCGTCGGTACCGTGGTCCTGGTGCTGCTGCTCGGGTCGATGGCCGCGTTCGCCCTGGCCGAGTACCGTTTCGCGGGCATCACGATCGTGTCGCTCTATCTGGCCGTGGGCATCATGATCCCCATCCGTCTCGGCACGGTCGGGATCCTCGACCTCATGGTCCGGCTGGGCATGGTGAACTCGCTGGCCGGCCTGGTGCTGGTGTACACCGCGATGGGCCTGCCACTGGCCGTGTTCGTCCTGACCGCGTTCTTCAAACAGGTGCCCGGCGACCTGAAGGACGCGGCCCGGATCGACGGTGCGAGCGAGTACCGGGTGTACTCCCTCGCCCTTCCGCTCGTGCGGCCGGGGCTCGCGGCCATCGGCATCTACACCATGCTGCCGATCTGGAACGACCTGTGGTTCCCGCTGATCCTCACCCCGGGCGAGAGCGTCCGCACGGTCACGCTCGGCACCCAGCTGTTCCTCGGGCAGTTCGTCAGCGACTGGAACGCCGTGCTCGCGGTGCTGACGTTGGCGGCGCTGCCGATGCTGGCCCTGTTCGTCATCTTCTCGCGGCAGTTCGTCCGCGGTCTGACATCGGGAGCGGTCAAATGAGCCGGACGCGCATCGGCATCGTCGGGGCGGGCTTCATGGGGTCGGTGCACGCGGCGGCGTGGGCCGCCTGCCCGGACGCGCGGCTGACCGCACTCGCGTCCGGACCGGGTGGCCCGCCCGAGCGGCTGGCCCAGGAGTACGGCATGCGGGTGTGCGCCGATCTGGACGAGCTGCTCGGCCGGGTCGATCTCGTCGACGTCTGCGTGCCCACCGACCTGCACCACGAGATCACCGTCCGCGCGGCCCGGGCCGGCCGGGCCGTGGTCTGCGAGAAGCCGCTGGCTCGAACGCCCGACGAAGCGGCGGAGATGATCGCGGCCTGCCGGGAGGCCGGCGTGCCGCTGCTGCCCGCCCACGTCGTGCGGTTCTTCCCCGAGTACGCGGCGGCGAAGGCGGCCGTCGACGCCGGCGTGATCGGCGAGCCGGCGGTGGTCCGGCTGACCCGGTCGACGTTCCAGCCGGCGAAGCCCGCGGACAACTGGTACCTCGACGAGGCACGCTCGGGCGGACTCCATTTCGACCTGATGGTGCACGACCTCGACTACGCCCGCTGGGTCGCCGGCGAGGTCGTCGGCGTGCACGCGCGCAGCCTCCGGGCCGTCCGCCCGGACGCCGGCACCGACCACGTCCTGGCCATCCTGCGGCACGCGTCGGGCGCGATCAGCCATGTCGAGGCATCGTGGGCGCACCCGCCGCCGACGTTTCGCACCCGCGCGGAGATCTCCGGGACGACGGGCGTGCTCGACCTCGACTCCGACCGCAGCGCGCCGGTGCGCCCGACGCTGCGGGCCGGCACCCGGGCGGGGGACATGCCGCTGCCGTCCAGTCCGCTCGCCGAGTCGCCGTACGCGACCCAGCTGCGGCACTTCCTCGACGTCGTCCGCGGCGTGGCGGAGCCGATCGTCACGGCCGAGGACGCCCTCGCCGCGGTGCGCATCGCGACAGCCGTCGGCCGGTCGATCGCCACCGGCCGGCCCGCGGACCTGGAGGTGGTGGCGTGAGGGTCGGGTTCCTGTCCACCGCGCACGTGCACGTCGACGCCTACGTCCACAACGTCCGGGCCGCCGGAGCGGAGGTGGCCGGCGTCACCGACGACGACGCCGAGCGGGGCACCCGGTGGGCGAGCACGCACGCGGTGCCGTGGTTCGCCTCGGCGGATCGGCTGCTGGACGCGGGGGTGGACGCGGTCGTCGTCGGCTCGGAGACGGTGCACCATCGCCGCTTGGTCGAACAGGCGGCGGCGGCCGGTGTCGCCGTGCTCTGCGAGAAGCCGCTCGCCACGAACGACGACGACGCGCGTGCCATCGTCGACGCGTGCGCCGCCGCGGGCGTCCCGCTGATGACGGCGTTCCCGATGCGGTTCAGTCCGCCGCTGCGCGAGTCCGCGGCGCTGCTGGCCGGCGGCGCGCTCGGCCGGGTCTACGCGTGCACGGGCACGAACCAGAGCGTGCTGCCGACGAGGCACGGCGCCTGGTTCGCCGACCCCGTGCTGGCCGGCGGCGGCGCGATCATGGATCACGTGGTGCATCTGGCCGACATCCTGCGCTGGTACCTGGGCCAGGATCCCGTCGAGGTGTACGCGGCCACCAACCGCGTCCTGCACCGCGACACCGTCACCGTCGAGACCGGCGGGCTGGTCATGCTCGGCTATCCCGACGGCGTGTTCGCGACCATCGACGCGAGCTGGAGTCGTCCGGGGAACTATCCGACGTGGGGCGGGCTCAGCCTGGAGCTGGTGGGCGAGCACGGCACCGTCGCCGTCGACGCCTTCAGCCAGCACCTCACCGTGCATGGCGGATCACACGGGCAGCTGGACTGGCCGGCGTGGGGGTCCGATGCCAACCAGGGCATGATCGAGGAGTTCCTCGACGCGGCCCGTCATCGGCGCCGCCCCACCGTCACGGGTGAGGACGGACTGGCGGCGACGCGGGTCGCGCTGGCGGCGTACCGGTCGGCCGCCGCCGGCGAACCGGTCGCGCTGACCGCGCCGTAACGGACTACGCGGTCTGCTGTGCGGCGGTGGCGCAGCGGGCCCGGCCGTTGATGACCGTGACGCCCGTGGGGTGGGCGCTGCCCGTGGGCTCCGGGGCGGGCGGCGGGTCGATCCACCGGATCTCGGTGAGGCCGCCGTGACCGTGGATGGCCTCGACGTGCTCGATGTCGTCGTAGACGGCGACCGACTGGACGTCGGAGCAACACCAGGCCAGCGTCGTGCGGCCGGTGGGGTACTGCGTGCCGTACGCGACGATGCCGGTGCCGGAGACGCCCGTGACGTCGTAGCGGCGGTGCAGGGCGAAGCGGCGCGGAAGTTGAGCGGGCTGGCTCACGTGACTCGTTCCCCGTTCCGTTGATCAGGCGTGGCGGCCGGGACCTGGCTGGTCCGACCGGCCGCCACGCCGGCCTGTGGTGCGCGGTCGACGGCCGTTCGGCGCACCCCGATCGCCATGGCCGTCCCTCCGCACTCTCTAGGAGATGTCACCAGAGTGACACTCCCCACACGATCGTGCAGCGTCACCGCGCCACGTGTGACACGTTGAAACATCGGCGGACACAAGACGCGCGGCGAAAAACGACATTCGCGACATCAGTTGCGAATCGGGTTGCGGGTGCGGAGTCGGCGTCGTGGCGTCCGGGCGCGGCGGTTCACTGATCGAAACCGTGCGTGGTCTGCGGCGATGTGCGGCGGTCGGACTGCGGCCCGATCCGGCCCGCCCGTCTGTCTACCGATTCCGCCGCCGCGCCGTCAGCCCGAAGCTCGATCCCGTGACATCCGGCCGTCGACTGTGACGTACCGCCGGGAGGTGGCGGGCTCAGCGGGCCAGCAGGGCGGTGACGGCGCTCATGGTGGCGCCGACGTCGCGGACGTTGCCGCGGCCGAGGTGGGGGACGAACGCCGTCTGGCGGCCGCAGGCGGCGTCGATGACCTGCTGGTTGCCCAGCGGCCGCGTGCGGGTGCGGATGTCGCCGATCTCGAGCACCCGGGTGGCGCGGGGCGCGAACGCGGACAGGTGCAGCGCCGACCCGGAGATGCCGGCGAGGACGGGTGCTGCGGCGACCGCCGCGAGCTGCTCGGTGATCGGCAGCTCCTGCGGGTGCAGCACGTGGAAGCCGAGCCGTTCCATGAGGGCGTCGAGGAGCTCGTCGCCGTCGCTGCGCCGCCGGTCGTTGGGCAGCCGGGTCCGCGAGACGAACGCCGGCGGGCCGGGCGCGGCGGCGACGGCGGCCCGTTCCCAGACGGCGACCGCCTCGGCGCTGGTGCGCCGGCCGGGGTGGTAGGGGCGGGCCGGCACGACCAGCTCCTCGACCTCCGTGGGCTGTGCGACGACCCGGATCGGGACGTCCCAGCCGCTGCGCCGCACCAGCGCGGTCTGATAGTCCAGCTGGGTGCCGGGGAAGATGAACCGGTGGAACACCAGGCCGTCGACCTCCTGGCCGATCGGCCATAGGCTGGTCAGCGTCTCGGTGACGAAGTGCCCGAACCGGCCCATCCAGTGCCCGCCGTAGAGCCAGCGGCCGTCGAGGCGGTCGGCGGGCGGCTCGGCGCAGTGCGCCGGGTCATCGGGGACGACGTGGTCGCCGTCGTAGCCGCCGGCGCGCAGCGACTCCGGCACGAGTCGTCCGTCCTCATAGACGGCGCCGCGCGAGTGACGCTTCGGGCCGCCGTCGAGACGGACGCTGCTCCAGCCGCTCAGCAGCGCGTCGCGGACGATCCGCAGGCCGGCCGGCGGCGGGGGAGCGTCGGGCGGCATCGCATAGTCCCACTGCATTGGGGCAGAGTAGCTGGTGAAAATGTACGGCAAAAGGTATTTCAGGTGACATTTGGGATGAGCCGCCGCACCAGGTCGTCGAGCTCCTCGACCACCTCGCGCCACACGGAGGCACGCTGGCCGTAGGGGTCGACGATGTCGTCCTCGGCGCTCTCACCGGCGACGTCGTCGCGCGTGCGGCCCTCGCCGACGTGCTCGAGCCAGTCCGCGAAGCGCTGGTGCCGGCCGCGGACGGCGGACTTCTCCACCCGGCGGACGAAGTCCTTGAGCGTGAACGTCTTCGCCCAGGCGTCCGGGTGCTCGTCGACGACGGAGCGGACGTGCTCGCGCTCCATGCAGAGCACCAGGGCCGCCTTGCCGACGGAGGCGGCGGAGACGGGGAGGCTGCGGTGTCCGCCCAGTTCCAGCCCGCGCTCGCGCATGACCGTGATGCCGACCGGCGGCACCGATCCGTGCGCGCCGACCAGTGCGCCGGACCGGCCTACCAGCGGCGACCCGGCCCGCGGCGCGTAGGCGTCGAGCATGGCGGCGGCGATGGGC
Source organism: Jiangella alkaliphila (assembly GCF_900105925.1). NCBI lineage: Bacteria > Bacillati > Actinomycetota > Actinomycetes > Jiangellales > Jiangellaceae > Jiangella > Jiangella alkaliphila. The sequence goes on from NZ_LT629791.1 coordinate 2,347,663, forward strand.
GAACGGCAGCGGCCGGCGGTGCAGACGAAGAGAACGTCGATGCTGACCCCCACCCGATGCCCGGTCCGACCACGACGTACTGAATCCTACGGCGGCCGAATGCCGCGGTTTGCACCCCGGGTCCCGTTGGTGAAACCTGTCATGATCGTTCTCTCATGTGACTCTCATCACCTTGTGTCCGACTAGTGCGGTACGGTCCGCGCGTCGGCGGCAGGGCACTGCCGCGGCATGGCCAACGAAAGGATCGACCGTGCGCAAGATCATCTGCGCCGCGGCCGGCGCGGTGGCCCTCGCAGTCGGGGGGCTAGCACCGGCGGCATTTGCTGAAGAAGTTCCAGGTGAGGGCTTCATCTTCGCGGAGAGCCCATGGGAGACGCTCGACACCGGGCCTTGGCCTGGCTGGGAACCTGGGCTGGAAGACCCGTCCGAGCTCTCGACGTTCACCGGCCCGAGGAGCGTCGAGCTCACCTGGGCCGAGGGCAACCCCGAATCGGACCTCGGCACGTCGGCCGAGACCACCGACCTGGGCGTCGCGGTCAATGCGACCGACGAGATCGTCGTCGGCTACGAGCTGATCGACGGCGCGAGTCCCGCCGCCACCGCGGTCCGGGTGTTCGCCCAGGTGGACGACGAGCCGATCGTGTTCGCGGCCGCGCCGGTCGGCGACGACTCCGGCACGCTGGTCCTCGAGCTCCCCACGACCGGGACCGTCGGCCACGTGGGCCTCGTCTACGACACCAGCAACGGCGGCGTCGAAGGCACCGTCCGGTTCAGCGACCTCTCGGTCGCCGGCGAGTCCGTCCTGTTCGTCCCGCCGGCAGACCCGACGCTCAAGCAGCCGACCTGCACCGAGTCCGGCTCGATCACCATTCCGGAGGGGGCCGGCTACGCGTACGAGGTCGACGGCATGCCGGTCGACGCCGGTGGCTACGCGAGGGCCCCGGGCGACTACGTGGTGACGGCGAAGTTCACCGGCCTCGTCGCCTACACGTGGACGCTGACCCTCACCGCGCCGACCGGCTGCCAGGGTGACGACGACGGCGCCGAAGACGGCACCGACGACGGTACGGATGACGGCGCCGAAGACGGTGGCTCGGACGATGGCGCCGAAGACGGTGGCTCGGACGATGGCGCCGAAGACGGTGGCGCCGAGGCCGGCACCGACGACGGCGGCACCGAAGACGGCGGCGCGGAAGCCGGGGCCGATGACGGCAGCGGCGACGACGACGGCTCGCCGAGCCCGACCCCGTCCGCCGACGACTGCGACGCCTACGTGGACTCGGCCGCCTGGTGCGACCCCGCGCACGGTGACTACGACTGCTCGGAGATCGACGACGCGCACACGCCGGTCCAGCTCGTCGACGCCGGCACCGACCCGTTCCTGCTCGACAGCGACGACGACGGCGTCGGCTGCGAGGGACCTGACGACGACGGCACCGGGGACGACGACGGCACCGGCGACGACGACGGCAACCTCCCCGACACCGGCTCCGGCGCCGGGAGCACGCTGCTCTGGGCCGGCATCGCGCTGCTGGTGCTCGGCGGGGCCGCGGCCCTCGTCGCCCGTCACCGGACCCGTCCGGCCGGCTGACCCGCGGGAGACCCGAATGCGCCCCCGGTGCCGTCGCACCGGGGGCGCACTCACGAGAGAAGGGGCGTCGGCTAGGTGGTCACCGGCTCAGCCGCTGGAACCGGCGGACCGCCAGCGGCACGAACACCAGCGTGACGACCAGCGGCCAGACGATCGCGCCGAGCAGCGCGTTCTGCTCGATCCAGCTGTCGCCCACGGCCGCGGGGTTGCCGAACAGCTCGCGCGCCGCCGTCACCGTCGACGACACCGGGTTCCACGCCGCGATGGCGCCCAGCCAGTCGGGCATCTGCGACGGCGCCACGAACACGCTGGAGATCATCGCGAACGGGAACGCGACAGCGAACAGGCTGCCGGCCGCCTCCTCGTTCGGCGTCAGCAGGCCGATCCAGATGCCGATCCAGATCAGCGCGAACCGCAGCCACAGGAACAGCCCGAACGCGGCCACCGTCGCCCAGAGCCCGCCGTCGGAGCGCCAGCCGATCACCAGCGCCGTCACGGCCAGCACCAGCAGGTCGAGTCCAGCGCTGACGATGTCGGCGACCCCGCGGCCGGTCACCGGGGCCGACGGCGCCATCGGCATGGAGCGGAACCGGTCGGTGACGCCCTTGGTGGTGTCGAGCACGACGGCGTAGGCGGTGTTCATGAACCCCATCGCCATGGTCATGCCGAACATGCCCGGCATGAGGTACTCGCGGTAGTCGCCGCCGCCGGGCACGCTCATCGCGCTACCGAACACGTACCCGAACAGCAGCACCGAGACGATCGGGAAGCCGAGCTGCCAGGCGATGTTGGCCGGCTGCCTGACCAGGTGGGTCAGCGTGCGCCGGGCGACCGTCCAGCCGTCGGTCATGGCCCAGTACATCCGCCGCTCGGGGGCGTCCAGGTCGTCGTCGAGGATGGCCGTGCTCATGCCGGGACCTCCGTCCGCTGCGTCGTCTCAGTGGTCTCCGGCTCCGCCTTGTGCCCGGTGAGCCGCAGGAACACCTCGTCCAGGGTGGGCCGGCGCAGCCCGATGTCCTCGACGCCGATGCCCTCGTCCTGCAGCCGCCGGGCCACGTCGGTGAGCGCGGCGACCCGGTGCTCGACCGGCGCGGTGACCTTGCGGTGCTCCGTGTCGACCTCCGGCTCGCCGGCCGCGACCCGCGCGACCGCCTGCACGGCCACCGGCAGGTCGACCGCCTCCTCCAGGACGACCTCCAGCTGGTCGCCGCCGATGCGCTGCTTGAGCGCGGCGGGGGTGTCGTCGGCGATCACCTTCCCGTGGTCGATGACGGCGACCCGTGCGGCTAGCTGGTCGGCCTCGTCGAGGTACTGCGTGGTCAGCAGCACGGTGGTGCCGCCCGACACCAGCGAGCGGACCGCCGTCCACACCTCGTTGCGCCCGCGCGGGTCGAGGCCCGTCGTCGGCTCGTCGAGGAACATCACCTTCGGGGCGAGGATCATGCTGGCGGCGAGGTCGAGGCGCCGCCGCATGCCGCCGCTGTACTCCTTGGTGCCCTTGTCGGCGGCGTCGGCGAGGTCGAACTGTTCGAGCAGCTCGTCGGCCCGGGCAGCAGCGCGGGCCGAGCCGAGGTGGAACAGCCGGCCGAACATCTGCAGGTTCTGCCGGCCGGTCAGGATCTCGTCCACCGCCGTGAACTGGCCGGTGAAACCGATGCGCCGGCGAACCTTGCGCGGGTCGCGGACGACGTCGAGACCGGCGACCTCGGCGCGGCCGCCGTCGAGCCGGACGAGCGTGGCCAGGATGCGCACCGCGGTGGTCTTGCCGGCACCGTTGGGGCCCAGCAGGCCGTAGACCGTGCCCTGCGGGACGGCCAGGTCGAAACCGTCGAGGGCGTGTTTCTCGCCGTAGCGCTTCTGTAGTCCTTCGGCTCGGATCGCGTGGCTGGTGGTGCTCAAGGGAGTCCCTTCCGCTGAACCGGGTACGTTGTACGCACTTAAGCGTACACCCTGCGCAGTTTATTCCGGAGTTAGTGTTTGCCCTGATGACAACGGACTACAGCAGCGGTAGCGGCGACGTCTCGAAGAGCCTCGAGCTCCTGTGGGGGATGCAGCAGCGTCCGACCCGCGGGCCCAAGCCGGGGCTCACGCTCGAGCGCATCGTCGCCGCCGCGATCGAGGTCGCCGATGCCGACGGCCTGGCCGCACTCTCCATGCGGCGGGTGGCGGCGCACCTCGGCGTGGGCACCATGTCGCTCTACCGCTACGTGCCGGGCAAGGGCGAACTGCTCGACCTCATGCTCGACCGCGTCGCCGGCCCGGTCGACCCGGTGGACCCCGACGCCGTCGATGAGCCGGTCGGCTGGCGCGAGGCGCTGGAAGAGATGGCCCGCGGCATCTGGCAGATGTGCCTGGACCATCCCTGGTACCCGCTGGTCGACCAGGTGCGGCCGCTGCTCGGTCCGAACAACATCGCCGGTATGGATCAGCTCATCCGCCGGCTGCAGCCGACCGGGCTGCCCGACCGCCAGCTGGTGCTGATGGTCTCGGTGGTCGACGGCTTCGTCACGACGGTGGCGCGCTCGCACGTCAACGCGATGCAGGCCGAGCAGCGCACCGGCATCTCCGAAGAGGAGTTCTGGGAGGCGCAGGAGCCGGTGCTCGTCAAGATGATGGAGACCGGGCGCTACCCGACGCTCGCCGCGATGGACGAGGACACGTTCACCTTCACCTACGAGGACATCTTCGCGTTCGGCCTGAAGACGATCCTCGACGGCCTGGCGGTGTACGTCGAGGGGAGCGCGCCGACTACGGGTTGACCGGCGGCGCGTCGAGCCCGTGGTCGGGGTCGTGCGCCCAGCGCACGCGGTGCGTGCCGAAGCCGGCGGCGTGCACGCCGTCGTGGCCGTGCGGCCGCCGGCACCGGTACGTCAGTGAGTAGAGATCTCGGCAGGAGTCGGCGTACGAGGTGTACGCGAACTCCAGGTCGAGCCGTTCGTCGATGCTCATGGGGGATCACCACGCCAGAGGGTCGGGGTGTGACGTGCCGCCCCGTTGCGACGGATCCAGTATCACACGAGCACTCAGGACGTCGCCGAGCCCAGCATTCCGTGCGGGTCGATGACGTACTTGCGGGCCGCGCCGCGGTCGAACTCCATGTAGCCGTCCGGAGCCCGGTCCAGCGGGATGACCGTGGCGTTCACGTTCTTCGCGATCGGCGTCCGGTCGTGCAGGATCGCCTCCATCAGGTAGTTGTTGTACTTCATCACCGGGCACTGACCAGTCGTGAACGACAGCGACTTCGCCCAGCCCAGACCCAGCCTGATCGACAGCGAGCCGATCTTGGCCGCCGCGTCGCCGGCGCCCGGGTCGCCCGTCACGTACAGCCCGGGGATGCCGACGGCGCCGCCGGCCCGGGTGACGTTCATGACGGTGTTGAGCACCGTCGCCGGCCGCTCAGCCTCGGCGTCGGCCCCGTGACCACGGGCCTCGAACCCGACCGCGTCGACCGCGCAGTCGACCTCGGGCTCGCCCAGCAGCCCGGCGATCTGCTCCGCCGGGTCACCCTGCGACACGTCGATGGTCTCGCAGCCGAACGAGCGGGCCTGCGCCAGCCGCTCCGGCTGCAGGTCCGCGACGATGACGACGGACGCGCCGAGCAAGAACGCCGACGTCGCCGCGGCCAGCCCGACCGGCCCGGCGCCGGCGACGTACACCGACGTGCCCGGCTTCACCCCGGCCGTCACGCAGCCATGGAAGCCGGTCGGGAAGATGTCGGCCAGCATCGCGAGGTCGAGGATCTTCGCCATCGCACGGTCGCGGTCGGGGAACTTCAGCAGGTTCCAGTCGGCGTACGGCGTCAGCACGTACTCGGCCTGCCCGCCGACCCAGCCGCCCATGTCGACGTACCCGTACGCCGAGCCCGGCCGGTCCGGGTTGACGTTCAGGCAGACGCCGGTCTTGCCCTCCTTGCAGTTGCGGCACCGCCCGCAGGCGATGTTGAACGGTACGGAGACCAGGTCGCCGACCTTGATGAACTCGACGCCCGGCCCGGTCTCGACCACCTCGCCGGTGATCTCGTGTCCCAGGGCCAGGCCCTCGGGCGCCGTGGTGCGGCCGCGGACCATGTGCTGGTCGCTGCCGCAGATGTTGGTGGCGACGACCTTGAGGATCGCCGCGTGGTTCAGTTGACGGCCCACGTTCGCCGGGTTGACCCCGGGGCCGTCCTTGAGCTCGAAGGTCGGATAGTCGATGGACTCGACCTCGACGTGGCCGGGTCCGCGGTAGATGACTGCTCGGTTTCCAGGCACGACCCTGCGTCCCTCCTGTGGGTACGGATGTGACGGAATTCGGCTGGCTCTCCCCGGCCACGGTGGCGGGGCCGTCCGAACTCGTCACCGTGCCCCCTGGGAGTCAGGGCGGACGGCACGGACGAGGCGGTCACCGTCGTAGCGGTGAGCGGTTCTCTCGCCCGGAATTCCACCGTAGACCCGGCCCCCGGGGTGCGGTCAATCGCGCCGGCCGGGTGGTGCGGTCAAGCGGCGGCGGCGTGGGCGGCGTCGGCGCGGATGGCGAGGGTGATCCGGCGGACCGCGCGGCTGGCCCGTTGCCGGGCGGCGGCCCAGCTGATGCCGGCGCGTTCGGCCGCGGCGGCGCCGCCCTCGAGACCGGGCGCGGGCGCGTAGATGTCCAGCAGCAGCTCGGCGTCGGCGGCGGTGATGGTGCCGGACTCGGCCGCCCACGCGAGCAGTTCGGAGAGGTCGATGTCGGCGTCCGGCTCCGGATCGCTGACGAGGACGGCGGCCAGCGTGCCTGGCTCGGCCGGCGTCTCGGTCCGGCGGTGCGCCAGCTCGCGGCTGACCATCCCGAGCGTGTCCATCGCGATGTTCGCCGCCACCTTCGTCGGGCGGCGCTCGGCCGGATAGGTCGCGATGACCGTCCACAGCGCGGCGACGGCGGTGTGCTCCAGGCTCTCGCGGCTGTCTCGGCCCGCGTGGCCGGCGGCGATCCGGATCGCCTTGCCGAGCATCAGCTGCAGCACCGTCCGCCCCGCCAGCGCGTCGCCGTCATGGGCCAGCCGCAGCAACGCGATCAGGACGGCGTCGGCGCGCTGCCGGCCGGCCGCGACCGCGGCCTCCACATCGCCGAGGTCCTGACAGCCGGTCAGCGCGGGCTCGGCCGCCGCCCAGCGTCCGACCGCGTCGGCCCTCCCGTCGGCGCTGAGCCGGTCCCACTCGTCGTTGAGCCGGCCGGCCACGCCGGTCCCGGTCTGTCGCCGCGCTCCCGTGATGGTGACGCCCATGCGTCCAACGCTGGGCGGCGACCCTTGCCTGCGGACTTGCCCGCAAGCTTGCCCGCACGTTCCTGACCAGTGGGGCAAGTGGGCTGCCCCGAGCTTTCCGGACCGCTTCGTTTGCGGTCTCTTATGCTGCGAGCTGGCCATTCAGGTGTTCGTTGCGGACTTCGTGCGGGGTCCGGTAGCCGAGCCCTGAATGGATTCGTCTGCGATTGTAGAAGAGTTCGATGTAGTTCGCAACATCCTCGCGGGCTTTCTTCCGTGTCGGGTACACGGTGCGGTAGACGCGCTCGACCTTCAACATGGAATTGAACGATTCGGCCAGAGCGTTGTCGTAGCAAATGCCGGTCCTGCCGAGCGAAGCGCGCATCCCGAGCTGCTTGATCTTCGCTGAGAAGTCAGTCGATGTGTACTGCGTCCCGCGATCTGAGTGAAGGATGCAGCGGTCGGCGAGATCGTGATTCCTGGCGGCCATGTCGAGCGCGTCGGTGACGAGTTCGGTGCGCATGTGGTCGGCGAGTGCGTACCCGATGACTTCTTTGTTGAAGCAGTCGATCACGGTCGCCAGGTACAGCCATCCCTCCCAGGTGTGGATGTAGGTGATGTCGCCGACCAGCTTCGTTCCCGGCGCGTCGGCGGTGAAGTCGCGGCGCACCAGGTCTGGGGTGGCCGGCCGGTCGTCGCCCTGGATAGTGGTGATCTTGTACGGGCGCGGCTGGCACGGCACCAGGCCCAGCTCACGCATCAGGTCACGGACCAGCTCGGGCCCGGCCTGCTCGCCGCCGCGGAGCAGCTCGGCGTGGATGCGCCGGTACCCGTAGGTGCGGTCGTTGTGGTCGAACAACGCCTCGATCTTGAGCTTCAACTCCTCACGCCGCCGCGTGGTCGCCGACGGTGGCCGGTCCCGCCAGTCGTAGTAGCCGGACCTGGACACACCCAGCCAGGTGAACATCTGCTTGAGAGACGGAGCGTCGTTGACATTGTCGGCGCTATTGTGCGCGTACTCGGCGGCGATGAACTCGTACTTCTCGCTCACCGCTGCTCCTTCGCGAAGTACGCGGCAGCTTTTTTCAGGAACGCGAGCTCCATCTCCTGGTCTCGCGTCCGCCGTCGCAGTTCGGCCAACTCCGCACGTTCGGACAACCCCAGCGGCGGCTCGTCGCCGACGTGGTCCTCTCGGTACTTCTTCACCCAATTGCCGAGAGTGGTCTCACCCACGCCGATCTCACGCGCCACATCGGCAATACGACGGTCATTCTCGACCACCAGTCGAGCAGCCTCTTCGCGGAACTCAGGCGTGAATGTTGCCTTCTTCCTCGCCACGAACACTTCTCCTTTCCGGATCGGACCTTATGAGGTCCGCAGTCCGGAAAGTGGGAGGCACGCCACAAGGGTTGCCGGGGGGTGCCTAGTTGGGGGAGTGTGGCGACGGTCCTCACTCGCGTGGGGAGTACCTCACTCGCGTGGGGACCGGATGGTGGCCGGTTCGGCGCCGGGTGTGGTCGTTTGGCGGGTGAGGTGCCTCGGTGGCGGGTGAGGTCACACTATCCGCCGGTTCTTTGAGCATCCGGCGGCCGGGACGACGATGACCTAGATCGGGCTGTGCCCGGTTCTTCCCCGTCCCCCTGATAACTGCGGCCTAAAGAGAATGGGCAGCAGGGGGACGCCCAACTCGGCAAACCCCCGTCCCACGAACGGGTCGGTCAGAGCCGTCCACCTTGGTCGAGCAGGGTGATGACGGTGTCGCGTGCCGCGGTGACCGACAGGCCGGTGGTGTCGAGGACGAGGTCGGCGTCGTCGGGTTCTTCGTACGGGCTGGAGATGCCGGTGAACTCCGCGATCTCGCCGGCCCGGGCGCGCGCGTAGAGGCCCTTGCGGTCGCGCCGCTCGCACTCCGCCAGCGGGGTGGCGACGTGGATCAGCAGGAAGTCGCCGTGGGCTTCGGCCAGCGCCCTGACCCGCGCCCGGGTGGCGGCGAACGGGGCGATCGGCGCGCATACCGCCACGCCGCCGTGCTTGGCGATCTCGGCCGCGACGAACCCGATGCGCTCGACGTTGCGGTCGCGGTCCTCCTTGGAGAACCCGAGCCCGGCGGACAGGCTGCGCCGGACGACGTCGCCGTCGAGGAGGGTGACGGTGCGGGTGCCGATCTCGGCGATGCGGTCGGTGACCGCCCGCGCGATCGTCGACTTGCCCGACCCGGACAGCCCGGTGAACAACAGCACCAGCCCGCGCTCGTGCGGCAGCGGCCGCCACCGGCGCCACGCGTGCCGGCTCGCCGACGGCCAGTCGGCCGGCTCGGCCGCGGTGCCGTCGAGCCAGTGCTGTAGCGCCTCCGCGGACGGCGGGGTGGCCGGCACGACGAGCGTGCCGCCGTAGGCGACGGCGATGCGCTCGGCCAGCTCGTCGTCGCGGTCGTCGCCGTACTGCGGGGCCGGGACGACGATCAGCTCGGACCGGCGGCCGTCGCGGCGCAGCCGGTCGCGCAGCGTCAGCGTCGCGGAGATGACGTCGGCCGCGTCGGGTCCCGGGACGGAGCGCGGCCCGTCCAGCACGATCAGCAGCACCGGCTGCCCCGCCTTGACCGTGGCCGCCTCTAGCGTGCGCAGGTCGACCGGGTCGCGGGTCACGACGGCCGCGGCGTTGGGCAGCTTCATCCGCCCGGGCGCGCGCCGCAGTGCCGCATACGCCCCGCGCGGCTCGTCGTCGGCGACGGGCGCAGCGCGGCGAACCGTCCCCTTCACCGTCAGCCGGCGCTTGCGGGTGATCGCGGACTCGACGGTGACGACGGCGACTGGCGCCCCCTCGGCGTCGGTGAGGGTCAGCTCGGTGCCCGGCGCGGGCTTCTTGCCGGGCAGCGGATCGAGCTCGACGGCGACCGCGGGCGGCGGCGCGGCGGAGCCGGGCACGGCGATGCCCAGCAGCGCGAGCTCGAGGGTGGTGAGGGTGATCGGATCGGGGGTCAGAGCAGGACCGGGGGTCGATTCGGCGGCCACGGCGCCCAGCTTAGGGCCGCCGGCGGCCCGAGCCGGAACCCGTCTCAGACCGCCAGCGACCGCACCGCGTCGCCGACCGGGACGTCGCCGCCGACCAGCTCCAGCGTGAGCCGCGCGGTGCCCGGCTCGTCCAGCATCGCCAGCAGCACGGCCGCGACGTCGTCGCGGGTGACCCGGCCCCGCGGGACCGACGGCGCCAGCGTCACGCGCCCGGTCCCGGCGTCGTTGGTCAGGCCGCCGGGACGCAGCACCGTCCAGTCGAGGTCGCGGCGGCGCAGGTCGGCCTCGCTGTCGCCCTTGGCCTTCAGGTAGACCTGGAAGGCGTCGTCCGGGTCAGTGGGCGGCTGCGTGGTCGCGTTGATGGACGACACCAGCAGGTAGCGGCGCACCCCGGCCAGCTCGGCGGCGTCGGCCAGCAGCGCGGCCGCGCCTCGGTCGACGGTGTCCTTGCGGGCCGGGCCGCTGCCCGGGCCGGCGCCGGCCGCGAACACGACGGCGTCGGCGCCGCGGATCTCGTCGGCCAGCTCCTCCGCCGTCGCCCGCTCCAGGTCGATGACGACCGCCGTCGCGCCGGCCGACGCGAGGTCGCCGGCTTGGTCGGGGTTGCGGATGAGGCCCACCGCGCTGTCGCCGCGCAAAGTGAGCAGTCGTTCCAGCCGAAGTGCGATCTGACCGTGCCCGCCAGCGATGACCACCTGCATTCGGCGTACGTTAGCCGACCTCGTCGCCCGGGGGGACGTTGTCCGGGGCGCTTTGCAATGAGCACCTATACGCACCACCCCGCCCGGTGGTGGGCAGTGGTGCGTATAGGTGCTCATTGCAAAGGGTGGTCGAAGAGCTCTCCGACCAGCGGCGTTGTGGCCGACGCGGGGTGGGGACGCCGCCGGGCGGTGCGTTACGCTCGCGCGAGTGAGAGCACTGGTCAAGGCCGGACCCGGCGCCGGGCTGGAGCTGACGGACGTCGCGATGCCCGTGGCCGGGGCGGGCGAGGCGCTGGTCCGCGTCCTGCGCACCGGCATCTGCGGCACCGACCTGCACATCGTGAACTGGGACCCGTGGGCGCAGGCGAACATCCGCCCGCCGCTGGTCGTCGGGCACGAATTCGTCGGCGAGGTGGTCGAGGTCGGGCCGGGCAGCCGCGGCGTGCAGGTGGGCGACCTCGTCAGCGGCGAGGGTCACATCGTGTGCGAGCGGTGCCGGCACTGCCGGGCCGGCCAGCGGCACCTGTGCCCGAACACCGAGGGCATCGGCGTGCACCGCGACGGCGCGTTCGCGGAGTTCATCGTCATGCCGGCCGGCAACCTGTGGCGGCACCCCGACGGCATCGACCTCGACGCCGCCGCGATCTTCGACCCGTTCGGCAACGCCGTCCACACCGCGCTGAAGTTCCCGGTCCATGGTGAGGACGTGCTGGTGGCCGGCGCCGGGCCGATCGGCATCATGGCCGCGCTGGTCGCCAAGCACGCCGGCGCGCGCAACGTCGTCATCACCGACGTCAACCCCTACCGCCTCCAGCTGGCCGACCGCCTGGGCGCCGGCACCTCCGTCGACGTCCGCAGCACGTCGCTCGAAGAGGTCCGCCAGCAGCTCGGCATGGCCGAGGGGTTCGACGTCGGCATGGAGATGTCCGGCGACCCGACGGCGCTGCACGACATGATCGAGTCGATGGCCAACGGCGGGCGCATCGCCATGCTCGGCCTGCCGTCGAAGGAGAGCAGCGTCGACTGGTCCCGCATCGTGCTGCGGATGCTCACCATCAGTGGCATCTACGGCCGCGAGATGTACGAGACGTGGTACCAGGCGTCCGTCCTGGTCGCTGCCGGCGTCGACATCGCCCGCGTCGTCACGCACCGGTTCGCCAGCACCGAGCACGAGGCGGCGTTCGAGGCGGCGGCCAGCGGGCACAGTGGCAAGGTCATCATCGAGTGGGCGCAGCGGTAACCAGGGAGGACGCGATGTACGGAGCGATGCGCGACGAGCTGCGCAAGAACCTCGACGAGATCCGGACGGCCGGCCTCTACAAGCCCGAGCACGTCATCGGCAGCCCGCAGAGCGCGCGGGTCACGCTGGCCGACGGCCGCAGCGTCCTCAACCTGTGCGCCAACAACTACCTCGGCCTGGCCGACGACCCCGGCCTGATCGCGGCGGCCAAGCGCGGCCTCGACGAGTGGGGCTTCGGCATGGCGTCGGTGCGGTTCATCTGCGGCACCCAGCTCATCCACACCGAGCTGGAGCGCAGCATCTCCGACTTCCTCGGCACCGAGGACACGATCCTGTACGGCTCCTGCTTCGACGCCAACGGCGGCCTGTTCGAGACGCTGCTCGGCCCCGAGGACGCCGTCATCTCCGACGCGCTCAACCACGCCAGCATCATCGACGGCATCCGGCTGTCGAAGGCGCGGCGGCTGCGCTACGCCAACGCCGACATGGCCGAGCTGGAGGCGCGGCTGAAGGAGTCGCAGGACGCGCGGTTCCGGCTGATCGCCACCGACGGCGTGTTCTCGATGGACGGTTACCTCGCGCCGCTGGACAAGATCTGCGACCTCGCCGAGCAGCACGACGCGCTGGTCATGGTCGACGACTCGCACGCGGTGGGGTTCATCGGCGAGAACGGCGGCGGCACGCCCGACCACTTCGGCGTCGCCGACCGCGTCGACATCGTCACCGGCACGCTCGGCAAGGCGCTGGGCGGGGCCAGCGGCGGCTACACGTCCGGCCGGGCCGAGATCGTGGAGTACCTGCGGCAGCGCTCGCGCCCGTACCTGTTCTCCAACTCCGTCGCGCCGTCGATCGTCACTGCCGCGCACGCCGTCCTCGAGCGGCTCGTCTCCGGCGGCGAGCTGCGCGCCCGGCTGCGCGAGAACACCGAGTACTTCCGCGCCGAGATGACGGCGCTCGGCTTCGACGTGCTACCCGGCACCCACCCGATCGTCCCCGTCATGATCGGCGACGCATCGCGGGCGGCCCGGCTGTCGGAGCTGCTGTTCGCCGAGGGGGTCTACGCGGTCAGCTTCAGCTACCCGGTCGTCCCGCACGGCGCGGCCCGCATCCGCACCCAGGTGTCGGCGGCGCACACCCTCGACGACCTGCGCGAGGCCACCCAGGCCTTCGTCCGCGCCCGTGCCGCTCTCGGCTGAGCGAGCGGTGTCAGGGGCGAGCGCCCGGACCCTCCACGACGTCGACCTCGTCGCCGTGCAGGAGCTCGCCGCAGTGTGAGCAGCGGATCTCCGCGTGGACGTGCTCCCCGCAGGCTCGGTGCCGCAGCAGCACCGGCGGTCCGGCCTCGCCCGCGGTCCAGCGGTCGCCCCAGGCGCTGATCGCCATCAGCACCTCGGTCAGCTCCAGCCCCTTCGCCGTCAACCCGTACTCGTAGCGCGGCGGGCGCTCTGAGTACTGCCGCCGTTCCAGCACACCGTGCCCGACCAGCCAGGCCAGCCGCTCCGTCAGCACCTTCCGTGAGATGCCGAGGTCGCGCTGCAGCTCGTCGAAGCGGACGATCCCGGTCCACACGTCCCGGATGATCAGCGGCGACCAGGGCTCGCCCGCGACATCGAGCGTCCGCGCGATCGAACAGGCCATGTCGCCGAAGTCGGTCCGCTGCATCCCGCCGCCTCCTCAGTCAGTTGCTTGAAGGAACTTACTACGTTAGCGTGCGTTCCCTCAAGGAACTCACTACCGAGGAGGCGCCATGAACGCGACCACACAGCCCCGGGCCGAGCTGCTGTTCGGACCCGGCGACGCCACCCCGATGAGCACCGACGAGGCCGACCTCATGCCCTGGTCCGCGGCGGCCGAACAGCTGGCCGCCCTGCCCAAGTACTGGCTGGCGACGGGGCGCGCGAGCGGCCGGCCGCACGTGATGCCCGTGATGGGCGTCTGGCTGGGCGGCACGCTCACCGTCAGCAGCCGGCCGGGCTCGGTGAAGGGCCGCAACCTGCTCCGCGACGGCCAGTGCGTCGTGACGGCGACGATCGAGCTCGGCGACCTCGTCGTCGAGGGCGACGCCGGCCACGTGACCGACGTCGCCCGGCAGCGCGAGCTGGCCGCCGCGTTCGTCGCGAAGTACGACTGGCGCTTCGGCCTGCGCGACGGCCGCATCTACGAGGACAGCCTGCCCGGTTCGCCGGAGTACGCGTTCTTCGAGATCGCGCCGGTGAAGGCGTTCGGCTACGGCCCCGACGGGCTGACCGCGACCCGCTGGCGGTTCTGATCCTCGAGGGCGCCGGTGAGCCGGGCGCCCTCGATGTCGACGTTCGGCAGCAGCCGGTCCAGCCAGCGCGGCAGCCACCACGCGCGCTCGCCGACCAGCGTCAGGACCGCCGGCACGATGGTCATCCGCACCACGAACGCGTCGACGGCGATCGCGACGGCCAGCGCGAAGCCCATCTGGCGGATGTCGGCCGCCTCGTTGAGCACGAACCCGCCGAACACGCTGATCATGATGATCGCCGCCGCGGTGACCACCCGGGCGCCGTGGCCGAAGCCCGTCGTGACGGCGCGGACGGCCGGCTCGCCGTGCACGTACGCCTCGCGCATCCGCGTCACCAGGAACACCTCGTAGTCCATGGCCAGGCCGAACACGATGCCGATGACGATGATCGGCAGCATGCTGTTGATCATGCCGACCTCGTCGACGCCGAGGCCGGTCAGCCAGCCCCACTGGAACGCCGCGACCATCGCGCCGAACGTCGCCGCCATCGTCAGCAGGAACCCGAGCGTCGCCTTCACCGGCACGACCAGCGAGCGGAACGCCAGCATCAGCAGCACGAACGACAGTCCGACGACGACCAGCAGGTACGGCAGCAGCGCCTGCGACATCCGCTCGGAGAAGTCGATGTACAGCGCGGTCAGGCCGGTGACCAGAACGGCCGTCCCGGCGGGCGCGTTCCTCCCGGCGAGCTCGGCGCGGATCGTCTCGACCAGCCGCTCGGTCTCCGGGCTGGACGGCCCGCTGGTGGGGACGACGGTGATGACGGCGGTCTCGCCGGCCGCGTCCGGCTCCGGCGGCGTGACCATCGCGACGCCGTCCAGCTCCTGCAGCCCGGACGCGACCTCGGTGGCCGCGGCCTCGGCGCCGTCACCGTCGACGATCACCAGCAGCGGCCCGTTGAAGCCAGGCCCGAATCCCTCGACCGTGAGGTCGTAGGCCTGCCGCTGCGTGGTGTCGGCGGGGTACGTGCCCTCGTCGGGCAGCCCGAACCGGGCGTCCAGCACCGGCAGCGCGAGCACGGCGAGCCCGGCGACACTCGCCGTCAGCGCGACGACGGGGTGCCGGGTGACCAGCCCGGCCCACCGGTGGCTCAGTCGCGGTGTGTCGTCGTCCTCCGGGTCGGCGGACCGGGACCGCAGCCCCGGCAGGCGCGCCAGCATGCGCCGTCCGGCGAACCCGAACAGCGCCGGCAGCAGGGTCAGCGCGATGACGACGGCGATGGCGACGGTGACCGCGGCGGCCAGGCCCATCTCCGTCAGCATCGGGATGCCGACGACGGACAGCCCGGCCAGCGCGATCACGACGGTGAGCCCGGCGAACACGACCGCGGTGCCGGCGGTGCCGATGGCCCGGCCGGCCGCCTCGTCGCCGGGCGCGCCGGTGGCCAGCTCGTGCCGGTACCGCGAGGCGATGAACAGCGCGTAGTCGATGCCGACGGCCAGCCCGAGCATGGTGGCGAGGATCGGCGTGATCGTGCTGAGGTCGACGAACGCGGTGGCCGCGGTGACCAGCGCGACGCCGACGCCCACGCCGACGATGCCGGTGAGCAGCGGCATGCCGGCCGCGAGCAGCGAACCGAACGTGATGACCAGGACCAGCGCGGCGACGGCGATGCCGAGCAGCTCGCTGCCCAGCTCGGGCTCGGGCTCGGGCTCGGCCGCGGTGCCGGCCAGCTCGACCCGCAGGCCGGACTCGCCCGCGGTCTCGACGGCGTCGTCGAGCGTCTCGCGGGTCTGCGCCTCCAGGGAGAAGAAGTCGACGGTGTAGGTGACCTCGGCCAGCGCGACCCGGCCGTCCTCGGACACCAGGCCGGCGGTGAACGGGTCGACGATCTCGGCGACCTGCGGCCCGGCGTCGATCTCCGCGACGGCGTCGGCGATGGCCTGCTGGTGGGCGGCGTCGCTGACGGTGTCGCCGTCGGGTGCCGCGAACACCAGCCGCGCCGCCGCGCCGTCTGGCGAGGAGCCCGGGAACCGCTCCTCCAGCAGGTCGAACGCCTCCTGTGACTCGGTGCCCGGGATCGCGAACGAGTCCGCCGTCGGGTTGGACAGCGTCGCGGCGGCCACCCCGGCCAGCACGATCACCGCCAGCCAGACGGCTCCGACCAGGCGACGGCTGCGGTACGAGAACCGCCCGATCCGGTACAGCAGGGTTGCCACGACAGCCTCCGACAGTCACTCGGTGTAGAACGTCTCTATATTCTGAGAGTAACTGTCAGATTGCGCTTCGCACAAGAGTGGTCAGGATTCGAGAAGCGCCGGCGGCCGGTCGCTCCCTAGCCTGAACGGGTCAGTGCAGACGCCAGGGGGAAGGAGAACCAGAGATGACCACCGAGAAGAAGTCGTACGACGGGTTCGACGAGGCCGAGCGCGCCGCGATGAAGGAGCGGGCCAGTGAGCTCAAGAAGAGCAAGAAGCCCAAGGCGAACCCCGAGGCCGAGCTGTTGGAGAAGATCGCCGAGATGCCCGAGGCCGACCGCGTGCTCGCCGAGCGGCTGCACGCCCTCATCAGCGCCGAGGTGCCCGAGCTGTCGCCTCGCACCTGGTACGGACAGCCCGCCTACTCCAAGGGCGGCAAGGTCATCTGCTTCTTCCAGGCCGCGGCGAAGTTCGGCACCGAGTACGCGACGTTCGGCTTCAACGACGCGCCGCTGCTCGACAACGGCACCATGTGGCCGACCGCGTTCGGCCTGAAGAAGCTGACCGCCGAGGACGAGAAGCTGCTGGTCTCGCTGGTGAAGAAGGCCGCCGGCTAGAGCGCCGCCAGGCTAGAGCAAGGGCAGCAGCGCGGCGACCAGCCGGGCCCGCTCGGCCAGCGACGCGACGACCACCTGCTCGTGGACGGCGTGCGCGCCGGCGCCGAGCGGGCCGAAGCCGTCGAGCGTCGCGACGCCGAGCGAGCCGGTGGTGTTGGTGTCGGCGCCGCCGGCCGCAGGCGCGCCGTCGATGCGCTGGCCGATGCTCGCCGCCGCGCGCCGCACGGTGCCGAGCAACCCGGCGGTCGTGTCGCCGGGCGCCCACGTCGGCCGCCGCGACATCACCTCCGCGGTCACCGTCGCGCCGGCCCGGATCGCCCGCAGCGACGTCAGCCCGTCCAGCACCACCCGCTCGGACTCGGCGTCGGCGAACCGCAGCCCGAGGTCGGCGTGCGCGGCCGCGGGCACGACGTTGGTGCGGCCGCCGCCGGCGACGGTGCCGACGTTGCACAGCACGTCGCCCGGTGCGTGCCGGACGATCGAGCGGACCAGGATCAGCTGGTCGACCAGCTCGTCGACGGCGGAGGTGCCGGCGTCCGGGTCGAGTGCCGCGTGCGCCTCGACCCCCTCGACGCCCAGCCGGAGCCGGGTGCTGCCGCGCCGCCCGGCCTTCAGCGACCCGTCGGGGTGCGGCGACTCGAACCCCAGGGCGGCGACGGCGTCGCGCGCGGCGTCGCAGACCAGCGCGCCCGCCGTCGGCGAGCCGACCTCCTCGTCGGCCACGACGACGACGCGCACCGGCGGGTGGCCGGCGCCACCGGCCTCGTGGGCGGCGCGGGCCAGCTCGAGCGCGGTCTCCATGACCACCAGCCCGCTCTTCATGTCGTAGGCGCCCGGCCCGTGCGCGACGCCGTCCTCGACCCGCCACGGCATCGGGCCGGCCAGCTGCCCGGCCGGCCACACGGTGTCGTGGTGACCGAGGAACAGCACCGGCGCCGCGCCGGCCTTCGCGCCGCGTCCCGGGTGCTCCATGACCAGGTGGTCGCCGGTCGGAGACGGCACCCGGCGGGCGGTGCCGCCGAGCTCGCGGTGCCGCGCCAGCAGGACCTCGCCGAGCGCGTCCAGCCGGGCGGCGTCGCCGGTGGGCGTCTCGTGCCGGACGTAGCTCTCCAGGCGGGCGAGCATCGCGTCGAGGTCCGGTGCGGTACCGTTCATCTCGCCACTATACGATTCGTATCATCGCCGCTTTGGTCTGTTGACGGATTGATGCGGGCTATTTGCGGTCCGTATCTCCACCGAGGAGGGCCATGAACCCGCGCGTCGAGCGACTCACGTCCGCCGCCGATCTCGCGTCTGCCGCGCGCCTCTACCGCGAGGTGTTCGGCTACGAGGACCCCGCGCACTCGGTGAACCCGCGGCTGCTCGCGTCGCTGGCGGCCAACGGCGGCTCGGTGGTCGGCGTCCGCGGTGCCGGCGGCGAGCTGGTCGCGTTCGCGTACGGCTTCGTCGGCACCGACCGCGGCGAGGTCTACCACTACTCGCAGGCCGCCGTCGTCGCCGCCGGGCAGCAGGGCCGCGGTCTCGGGCGGGCGCTCAAGCGTGGCCAGCGCGAGGTCGCCCTGGCCGGCGGGCAGACCCGCATGCGCTGGTCGTTCGACCCGTCGGTGGTCCGCAACGCGCACTTCAACCTCGACGTGCTCGGCGCGACCGGGCGGTGGTTCCGGCCGGAGTTCTTCGGTCAGCCCGACACCGACCGGATGATCGTCGACTGGGACCTTGACGACGAACGGCGCGCGGGCCAGGCGCCGGCGCCGGCCGGGCTGCCGGCCGACCTCGCCGACCCGGCCGGCTGGCTGCGGCCCCGTCCGTCCGGCCCGGACACCTGGCTGCCGCTGCCGCTGACGTCCACCACCGAGCAGCGGCGCGAGCTGGGCGTCGTCATCGGGTCGCTGATCGCCGGCGGCTCGGTCGCGACGTCGTGCGTCCTGGTCTCGCCCGACACCGGCGCCTACCGCTTCGCCCGGACCTCGCCATGACCGAGCTGACCAGTCCGTCGCAACGCTTCGGCGCCCGGCTGCAGCGGCCGTCGTCGGCGGCGTCGCTGCAGGCGCGGGTGATCGAGCAGGAGACCCGCACGCTGGCCGAGGCGTTCGAGCGGGTCGCGGCCGACGGGTCGGTGGCGGCCGCGGCGGCGACGGTCGTCGCGGCCCGGCGCCGGTTCGTCGCCGGCACCGGCAAGTCCTTCGCGTACGCCTCGCTGCTCGCCGTCGACCTGTCCGCCGGTCTGTCCAACGTCACGCTGGTCGACGGCACCCTGGTCCGCCACGTCGACGTGCTCGCCGACGTCCGCGACACCGACGTGCTGGTGGCGGTGTCGCTGCGGCGGTACCGGCGCGAGACGGTCGCGCTGGCCGGGCGGTTCGCGGCCGCCGGTGGCGCCGTCGTCGCCGTCACCGACACCGCGGAGTCGCCGCTGGTGTCCGTCGCGGGACAGTCGATCGTGGTGCCGACCGCGAGCGCCTCGTTCGCCGACTCGCCGACCGCCGTCGCCGCCGTCGTGCACCTGCTCGCTACGCTCACGACCGCCAGCGCGAAGGGCGCCCGCCGCCGGCTGGCCGAGCGCGACCGGCTGGCGCACGACCTCGACCTCTACTGGGAGGACTGACCGTGCGCGTCACCCATGCGTCCCTGCACCTGGTCAGGCTGCCACTGGTGCACCGCTTCCGCACCAGCTCGCACGCCAAGGACCACCTCGACCACATCCTCGTCCGGCTGACCGACGAGTCCGGCGCCGTCGGGTGGGGCGAGATCGCGTCGGCCAGCGACCCGTTCTACTCGCCCGAGACGGTGGACACGTGCTGGCTGGTCGCCGAGCGGTACCTGCTGCCGTCCGTCGTCGGCGCGCGCTGGGACGACCCCGCCGAGGTGGCCGGGCTGTGGGCGAAGGTGCGCGGCCATCAGTTCGCCAAGGCCGGCGTCGACATGGCGGCGTGGACGCTGTGGTCGCTGTCCGGCGGGGTGTCGCTGGCGACCGCGCTGGGCGGGACGCGGCCGACGGTCGTCGCGGGCGTCTCGCTGGGCATCGAGCCGACCATCGACGACCTGCTGGCCGAGGTCGCCAAGCACGTCGACGCCGGGTACCCGCGGGCGAAGCTGAAGATCGCCCCCGGCTGGGACGTCGAGCCGGTGCGGGCGGTGCGGTCGTCCTTCCCGGAGTTGCTGCTGCACGTCGACGCGAACGGCGTCTACGGCGAGTCCGAGGACGAGGTGCGGTCGCTGCGGGCGCTGGACGGGTTCGGGCTGTCGATGATCGAGCAGCCCTTCGGGCCGCGGAACCTGCTCGCCCACGCCGCCCTCCAGCGCGACATCTCGACGCCGGTGTGCCTGGATGAGTCGATCGAGACCCTGGACGACCTGCGTACGGCTGTCGTGCTCGGGGCGCTGAAGGTGCTCAACATCAAGGTGTCGCGGCTGGGCGGGCTCGGCCCGGCGGTGGCCGCGCACGACCTCGCGGCCGAGCACGACATCCCGGTCTGGTGCGGCGGCATGCACGAGTTCGGCGTCGGCCGTGCCGCCAACGTCGCGCTGTCCAGCCTCCCCGGCTTCACCCTCCCCTCCGACGTCTCCGCGTCGGACAAGTACTACCAACGCGACGTCGTCACGCCCTCCATCACCGCGTCCGGCGGTGTGGTCGACGTGCCCACCGGCCCCGGCCTCGGCCACGCGGTGGATGAGGCGTTCGTGCAGGCCAGCGAGGTGCGGACGGCCGAACTCAGGGCCTGACCCCTGGACGTCCCCAGCATGGAACCGGGGGCTTCCCCCAGGGTGAATCGGGGGCTTTCCGGGTTACCGCGGAGTTCCCGCGCGGCGAGAGTGAGACCGACCTCACCGACATCTGCCGACGGGACGCACCATGACCACCACCCTGCCTCTGGACCGACCGCCCGCACCGACCCCGCCCTTGCCACCGCCGCCGCGCCGCGGCCTGGTGGTCCGCGTCGCCCGCTGGAGCTCGACGCACAAGTGGCTCGCCCTCGTCCTCTGGCTGGCGTTCGTCGCCGCCGCGATCGTGGGCGGCGGCGCCGTCGGCACGAAGGAGGTGGAGGACGGCGACCAGGGCGTCGGCGCTTCCGCCGGTGCCGACAAGGCGCTCCTCCAGGCCGACTTCGACGACCCGTACACCGAGTCCGTGCTGGTCCGGGCCGCAGACGGCGGTGCCGTCGACACCGGCTCGGGGGCCGTCACGACACTCGCTGCGAACATCGCCGCCGCGCCGGGCGTGGCCTCGGTGGCGGAGCCGCAGGTGACCGAGGACGGCACCGCCGCGCTCTACGAGGTGACGCTCGACATCCCCGAGGGCACCGACTCCGAGGAGGAGGACGCCGCCAGTGCGGCCGCCGCCGAGATCGGGCAGGTCGTCGACGGCGCCGACGGGTCGCTGGACGTCGGGCAGGTCGGCGACGCGTCGCTGGGCGAGGCGCTGGACCAGGTCTACGAGGACGACCTGCAGCGCGCCGAGTACCTGTCCCTGCCGGTCAGCCTGCTGATCATGCTGGTCGTGTTCGGCGCGCTCATCGCCGCCGCCGTGCCGGTGCTGCTGGCGCTGTCGTCGGTGGTCGCGGCCATGGGGCTGTCGGCGTTCGCGTCGTACGTCGTCCCGTCCACCGACATCCTGGCCTCGGTCGTGCTGCTGGTCGGCATGGCCGTCGGCGTCGACTACTCGCTGTTCTACGTCCGCCGCGAGCGCGAGGAGCGGGAGAAGGGCCGCGGCACGATGGACGCCGTCGCGGTCGCCGCCGCCACGTCCGGCCGGGCCGTCGTGGTCTCCGGCCTTGCCGTCATCATCGCGATGGCCGGCATGTTCTTCGCCGGTGAGGCGACGTTCCAGTCGCTGGCTGTGGGCACCATCCTGGTCGTCGCGGTCGCCGTCGTCGGGTCCGTGACGGCGCTGCCGGCGCTGCTGGCGATCTTCGGCCGCTGGATCGACCGCCCGCGCATCCCGCTGCTGTGGCGGCTGCGCAAGCGCGACGGCGGCGAGCCCCGCGTGTGGCGGGCCATCCTCGGCCCGGTGCTGCGGCACCCGAAGACCGCGCTGGTCGCCGGCCTGCTGGCGCTGCTCGCGCTGGCCGCACCGGCGCTCGGCATGAAGCTCTCGCAGCCCGGCATCTCCGACCTGTCCAACGACGTGCCCGAGGTGCAGACCTACGAGGCCATCACGACGGCGTTCCCGTCCGAGGGCGCCGCGCACGACATCGCCGTCTGGACGACCGACGGCTCGCCGCTGGACACCGCCGCCGTCGACGGGGGCGTCGCCCAGCTGAACGACGCGGTCGGCACCGACCCCGAGTTCGCCGCCGGCGAGGGGCTGACGGCGGAGTACTCGACCGACGGCTCGGTCGCCGAGATCACCGTCCCCGTCCCGTACGAGCACGACGACGACCGCGCCGAGGACTCGCTGCAGACCCTGCGCGACGACCTCGTCCCGGCGGCGTTCGACGGCATCGACGGTGTCGAGAGCGGCGTCACGGGGATGACCGCCGGCAACGTCGACTTCCGCGGCCTGCTGGCCGACCGGATGCCGATCGTCATCGGGTTCGTCCTGCTGATGACCATCATCGTCCTGGTGATGGCGTTCCGGTCGCTGGCCGTGGCGCTGACCGCCGCGGGGCTGAACCTGCTCTCCGTCGCCGCCTCCTACGGCCTGCTGACCCTGGTCTTCCAGAACAGCTGGGCCGAAGGGATCCTCGGCTTCGAGTCCACCGGCGCGATCATCACCTGGCTGCCGCTGTTCCTCTTCGTGATCCTGTTCGGCCTGTCGATGGACTACCACGTGTTCGTCGTCAGCCGGATCCGCGAGGGCGCCAAGGCCGGCATGTCGACGCCCGAGGCGGTGCGCACCGGCATCATCCGCTCCGCCGGCGTCGTCACCAGCGCCGCCGTGGTCATGGTGGCCGTGTTCTCGATCTTCGCGACGCTCGGCGCCATCGACTTCAAGCAGATGGGCGTGGGGTTGGCCGCGGCGATCCTCATCGACGCGACCATCGTCCGGGCCGTGCTGCTGCCGTCGATCATGGCGCTGCTGGGGGAGCGCAACTGGTGGCTGCCCAAGCCGCTGAACCGGCTGCCGCGGCTCGAGCACTGACGCACTGACGCGCGACCGGGGCCGTCCACGGGGGCGGCCCCGGTCGCGCGTCTCAGCCGGTGAAGACCTGGACCTCGACGAGCCGCGAGTAGTCGGCGCTGTTGGACGCCAGGCCGACGATCCGGACGGCGTCCGCGGTCACCGGGGCGAACGTCGACGTCACCCGGCCGGCGGTGCTGCCGCGCACCTCGTGCACGGTCTGCCACGCACCGCCCACCCGCACCTGGACGTCGAAGTCGCGCAGGCCGTAGCGGGCCGCCGGGTACCGCGTCGAGTCCAGCGTCCAGGTCTCGACCCGCGCGACGGTCGTCGGACCGGCCAGGGCGACGTCGTAGGTGTCCGGGAAGACGCGGCTGGTGCCGTCGTTCCAGCCGGTCAGCGTGTCCCACTCCTCGGAGTCGGTGTTGCCGTCGACCGCGCCGCAGACCTCGAAGTTCGCGTGCGTCGAGGACGCCGCCGCCTGCTCGCCGAGCGCCTGGTTGTCGCCGGCGCCCTTCGTCGGCAGCGGCAGCACCTCGACCGGGACGGTCAGGCCCTTGCCCTCCGGCGTGGTCAGCCGCACGTCGTACGAGCCCGGCGCGGCGTCGCGCGGCACCGTCACGCCGACGCGGGTGTTCACCGTATGGTCCGGGTCCCACGCGGGCAGCCACGACGAGACGATCCGGCGGTCCAGCGTCACCGGGCCGGACGGCGTCAGCTCCAGGTCCGCGTAGAGGTCGGCCGAGCCGGCGTTCGTCATGCCGGCCTGGAACGCGGTGGGCAGGCACGGCAGCCCGACCACCTCGACCCGCTCCGGCGTCGCGCTGAGTCGGACGGGGTCGCGGTCCGGCCGCGCCGCGGTGCTGACCACGGCGGTGAGCAGGCCGAGCGCCGTCGCCGACACCAGGACGACCGCGAGCTGCCGCCTCATGCCTGACCTCCCTCGATGTGGATGCTGGGGTCGCCGTCGGCGACCGCGATGCGCGCCCGTGTGCTCATGACGCCGCCGGGGACGGTGACGCGGTCGGCCACGCGGTAGTCGGTCAGCCACTGCTCCGGCGTGACGTCGACGTGCACGTAGCCGCGCTGGAAGTTGCCGAACTTCACGTGCGGGTTCTCGTCCAGGATGGTCTGGCCGCCGGGGTCGATATCCATGCCGTCGCGGCCGGACGTGATCGACGTGCCCACGAACTCCGTCCCGACCACCGGAGCGGCCGGGTCGGCGTAGTCGGCCTTCAGCTCGGACACGACGCTGCGATGCAGGTCGCCGGCGATGCTGACGAGGTTGCGCACGCCCCGCTCGGCCGCGCCGCCGATCACCCGCTGCCGCGACGCCACGTACCCGTCCCAGGTGTCCATCGGCACGATCACCTCGGCGCCGGCGCGAGTGTCCAGCTGCGCGATCGCCGTCTGGTGGGCCAGCACCTCCCACCGCGCGGACCGCTCGGCGAACCCGTCCAGCAGCCACCGCTCCTGCTCCGCGCCCGTGATGGTGCGGTTCGGGTCCAGCGAGCCGGGGTTCGGCGGGTCCGACCCGTCGCCGGCCGCCTGGTCGTCGCGGTACTGGCGGGTGTCGAGCAGGTTGAACCGGACGAGGTCGCCGTACTGGAACCGGCGGTACAGCTGCAGGTCCGGGCCGATCGGCTGCTGCGACAGCCGCACCGGCATGTGCTCCCACCAGGCACGGAACGCGTTCGCGCGGCGGACCACGAACTCGTTGCGCGGCGCGTTGGTCTCCGAGATCTCGTCCGCCCAGTTGTTCTCGACCTCGTGGTCGTCCATCGTGACGATCCACGGCGCGGCGGCGTGGGCGGCCTGCAGGTCGGGGTCGGACTTGTACAGCGCGTAGCGGCCGCGGTACTCGTCCAGCGTCATCGTCTCGCGCAGCTGGTCGGCCGGGAGCTGCTGCTGACGGACGCCCGCGCCCGCCGTCACGCCGTACTCGTACAGGTAGTCGCCCAGGTGGAAGACGACGTCGTGCTGGCGCGCCGCCATGTCGGCGTAGGCGGTGTAGAAGCCCTCGTAGTAGGCCTGGCAGGAGGCGAACGCGAACCGCAGGGCGGCGGGGGAGTCACCGGCGGCCGGCGCGGTGCGGGTGCGGCCGGCCGGGCTCACGTGCCGGCCGACGCGGAAGCGGTACCAGTACTCCCGCCACGGCCGCAGCCCCTGCACGTCGATGTGGACGCTGTACGACTCCACGCGCCGGGCCCGGGCGGTGCCCTTGCGGACGACGCGGCGGAAAGCCGGGTCCTCCGCGATCTCCCACAGCACCATGACGGGGCGCGGGCCGAGGCCGCCGAACGGCTCCAGCGGCCGCGGCGCCAGCCGGGTCCACAGCACGACGGAGTCGCTGAGCGGGTCGCCCGACGCGACGCCCAGCGCGAACGGGTCCTCGGGCAACTGGGTGAGCTCGACGGCCGAACCGTCGGCCGACGCCAGGCCGGGCAGCGACCCCACCACGGCGAGGCCCATGGCCGCGCCCGTGACGGTGAGGAACCTGCGCCGAGTGGCATCGACCGCGTCCAGCCTGAGCCCTCTGAAGGGGGTGCGGTCGCCGGTCATGACAGGTCAGCAGATCAGTCGCAGCCGACGCCAGAACGGACGCGAGGTGTCCACTTGTAGAACAAGTCGGGGACCAGGCATGCCACTCGCGCTTGCCGGACAGGACGCCGTGTACATACCATGTGTGTATGGCTCGCCTGAACGTGTACCTCCCCGATGACCTGGCCGAAGAGGCCAGGGCGTCGGATCTCAATGTGTCCCAACTGACGCAGCAGGCGTTGCGGCAAGAACTCGACCGGCGCAAGGCGGAGACGTGGCTCGACCGCGTGCGCCGTCGCCGATACGCCGGAGTCACGCACGATCACGCCATGGAAGCCCTCGACGCCGCTCGGGAAGAGTTCGGCGCGACGTGAACCTCGAAGCCGTGGTCGTCGATGCCTCAGCCCTTGTCGATCTCATCGTTCCGACCGATCGAGCGGAGGTCGTGGCGAAGACCATCGAAGGGCGGGCGCTTCACGCTCCCGCACATGTCGACGCGGAGTTGCTGAGTGCCTTCGGCCGGCTCCAGCGTGCCGGCGTCCTGTCCGACCCGGACGTGACGGATCTGCTCGATCTCCTCGAGACGATGCCGGTCGTCCGGCATGGTCTGCCTGATCTGCTGGATCTCGCGTGGGCGCACAGGCACGACACGCGACTGACCGACGCCCTCTATCTCGCACTAGCAGAGCGTCTCGGCCTCGGCCTGGTGACGACCGATGCCCGACTGACAAGGGCGGGTTCGGCGTCGAGCCTGATACTCCCGCTCAACGCATAGTCGCGTGCGTCCGCTGCGCGAACCCAATTACCACGGCGCGCTCGACTGCCTTGGCAAGCCTGGTCGTCGCGGGAGGCCGGGCAAATCGGGCGCTGTCACGACGACCAGCCTTGCCAAGGGCGGCGACCTCGTCACTCCGCGGCGAGCGCCGCGACTCTGTCGGCGGAACGTCGTAAGCTCGTAGCGACCCCCCACCCCAGCCGGTGTGGGGGCATGTCTGCGTGCCCGGAAGGTCAACATGAGTCTCAGCGGTCTGCTGTCCGCCCTCCTCGGCAGCGACGGCGATCCCACCCTGCGCTCGGCCGTCGCCGACGCGCGCACGGGTGCGGTCACCGCCCTCGACCTCACCGCGCCGCCGGCGTTGCGCCCGTTCGTGGCGGGTGCCATCGCCGCCGACGAGGCCGGTGCTGGCCGGACGGTGCTCGCCGTCACCGCCACCGGACGCGAGGCCGAGGACCTCGCCACCGAGCTGCGCTGCCTGCTGCCGCCCGAGTCGGTCGTCGAGTACCCGGCCTGGGAGACGCTGCCGCACGAGCGCCTGTCGCCGCGCAGCGACACGGTCGGCCGGCGGCTGGCCGTGCTGCGCCGGCTGGTTCACCCCGACCTCGAGTCCGGCGGACCGGTCAAGGTCGTCGTCGCGCCGGTGCGCAGTGTGCTGCAGCCGCAGGTCGCCGGGCTGGCCGACCTGCGCCCGGTCGCGCTGAAGCCGGGCGACGACGTCGCGCTCGACGCCGTCGTCGAGCAGCTGGCCGCCGCCGCGTACGTCCGCGTCGACCTCGTGGAGCGACGGGGCGAGTTCGCCGTCCGCGGCGGCATCGTCGACGTCTTCCCGCCGACTGAGGAGCACCCGGTACGGGTCGACTTCTGGGGCGACACCGTCGAGGAGATCCGCTACTTCACCGTCGCCGACCAGCGCTCCACCGACGCAGCCGAGCACGGGCTGTGGGCGCCGCCGTGCCGCGAGCTGCTGCTCACCGACGACGTCCGCACGCGGGCGGCCGCGCTCGCGCACGAGCACCCCGAACTGGGCGAGATGCTGGAGAAGATCGCCGCCGGCATCGCCGTCGAGGGCATGGAGTCGCTGGCGCCGGTGCTGGTCGACCGCATGGAGATGCTGATCGACCTGCTGCCCGCCGGCACCCACGTGCTGGTCTGCGACCCCGAGCGGGTCCGCACCCGGGCGCACGACATGGTCGCCACCAGCCAGGAGTTCCTCGACGCGTCGTGGGCCGCGGCGGCCGGCGGCGGCACGGCGCCGATCGACCTCGGCGCGGCGGCGTACCACACGCTCGGCGACGTCCGGGCGCAGGCGATCCGGCAGGGCCTGCCCTGGTGGAGCCTCAGCTCCTTCGGCCTCGGCAGCACCGACGACGTCCCGGAGCGGCCGCAGCCCGTCGACCTCGACGCCGACCTGTACGCCGTCGACCTCGGCGACGACATGGTGACGGCGGGCGCCGTCGACACCCGCGAGCTGGACGTCCGCCCGGCCGAGACGTACCGCGGCGACACCCAGCGGGCCATCGCCGACATCTCCGGCTGGCTGGCCACCGGCGGCCGCGCCGTGTTCGTCACAGGTGGCCACGGCACCGCCGAGCGGGTCGTCGAGGTCCTGGGCGAGTCCGAGGTGCCCGCGCGCTACGTCGAGCACGTCGACACCGCGCCGGCGCCGGGCGTCGTCCTGGTCACCACCGGCGGGCTCACCCACGGGTTCATCGCGCAGGCCGCCGGCCTCGCCGTCCTGACCGAGGACGACCTCACCGGCCAGCGGGTGTCCACCAAGGGCACCACCCGCATGCCCAGCCGTCGGCGCAACCAGGTCGACCCGCTCCAGCTCAAGCTCGGCGACTACGTCGTGCACGACCAGCACGGCGTCGGCCGCTACGTCGAGATGACCAGCCGGACGGTGCAGGGCGCCACCCGCGAGTACCTCGTCGTCGAGTACGCGCCGTCCAAGCGCGGCCAGCCGGGCGACCGCCTGTACGTCCCGACCGACCAGCTCGAGCAGGTCACCAAGTACGTCGGCGGCGACGCGCCCGGCCTCGACCGCATCGGCGGCAGCGACTGGGCCAAGCGCAAGGGCCGGGCCCGCAAGGCGGTCAAGGAGATCGCCGCCGAGCTGATCAAGCTGTACGCCGCCCGCCAGGCCGCGCCGGGCCACGCCTTCGGCCAGGACACGCCCTGGCAGAGTGAGCTGGAGGACGCGTTTCCGTACGTTGAGACCACCGACCAGCTGTCCACCATCGACGAGGTCAAGCGCGACATGGAGCGCGAGATCCCGATGGACCGCGTCATCGCCGGCGACGTCGGCTACGGCAAGACCGAGATCGCCGTGCGGGCGGCGTTCAAGGCGGTCCAGGACGGCAAGCAGGTCGGTGTGCTGGTGCCCACGACGCTGCTGGTGGGCCAGCACTTCTCCACCTTCTCGGAGCGGTTCGCGCCGTTCCCGGTGACGATCCGGGCGCTGTCGCGGTTCCAGGCCGACGCGGAGGCCGCCGACACCATCGAGGGGTTGCACGACGGCACGGTCGACGTCGTCATCGGCACCCACCGGCTGATCACCGGCGACGTCCGGTTCAAGGACCTCGGCCTGCTGATCGTCGACGAAGAGCAGCGCTTCGGCGTCGAGCACAAGGAGAAGCTGAAGCACCTGCGCGCGAACGTCGACGTGCTGACGATGTCGGCGACGCCGATCCCGCGGACGCTGGAGATGTCGATCACCGGCATCCGCGACATGAGCGTCATCACCACCCCGCCTGAGGAGCGCCACCCCGTCCTCACCTACGTCGGCGGGTACGACGAGAAGCAGGTCGGCGCTGCGCTCCGGCGCGAGCTGATGCGCGACGGCCAGGTGTTCTTCGTGCACAACCGGGTCGACACCATCGAGAAGACCGCGGCGCACCTGCGCCAGCTGGTGCCCGAGGCCCGCATCGCCACGGCACACGGCCAGATGGGCGAGCACGTCCTCGAACAGGTCATCAACGCGTTCTGGCAGCGCGAAGTCGACGTGCTGGTGTGCACGACGATCGTCGAGACCGGCCTCGACATCTCCAACGCCAACACGCTGGTCGTCGACCGGTCCGAGCGGCTCGGCCTGTCGCAGCTGCACCAGTTGCGCGGCCGGGTCGGCCGTGGCCGCGAGCGGGCGTACGCGTATTTCTTCTACCCGCGCGAGACCCCGCTGACCGAGGAGGCGCACGAGCGGCTGGCCACCATCGCCCAGCACTCCGACCTCGGCGCCGGCATGCAGGTCGCGATGAAGGACCTCGAGATCCGCGGCGCGGGCAACCTGCTCGGCGGCGAGCAGTCCGGCCACATCGCCGACGTCGGGTTCGACCTCTACGTGCGGCTGGTCGGCGAGGCGGTGTCGGAGTACCGCGGCGACGGCGCCGAGGCACAGCCCGAGGTCCGCATCGAGCTGCCGGTCGACGCGCACATCCCGCACGACTACGTCGCCAGCGAGCGGCTGCGGCTCGAGGCGTATCGGCGGCTGTCCGAGGCGGTCGACGACGCCGCCGTTGACGCCGTGCTCGAGGAGCTGACCGACCGCTACGGCGCGCCGCCCGAGCCGGTCGAGAACCTGCTGGCGGTGGCCCGGTTCCGGGCGCACGCCCGGCGCGCGGGGCTGTCCGAGGTCACCGTCCAAGGCACCTACATCCGGTTCGCGCACGTCGAGCTGGCCGACTGGCAGCGGGTCCGGCTCGGCCGGCTCTACCCGAAGTCACTGGTCAAGGACGCCGTCGGGACGATGCTGGTGCCCCGGCCCCGGCCGACCCAGATCGGCGGGCCGCAGCTGCGCGGCGTCGAGCTGCTGGCCTGGGCGAAGACCGTCATCGACGACGTCATCGCCCACCAGCCCGACGTGGCCGGCACCCGGGCTGGATAAGATGCGGCCGGGCATCGTCCCACCGCAGGCCGAACCGACGAAGAGGATCACCGTGTCGACCATCCGACGCATCGTCATCGCGTCCCTCGCCGCGGCCAGCGCCGTCGCGCTGGCCGCGTGCGACTCCGAGCAGATCGGCGCCGCCGTCGTCGTCGACGGCGACCGGTTCACCGTCGACGACCTGCAGAACGCGGTCGACCACGCCCAGCGGCTCGACGGCTTCGACGTCGAGGCGGCCGGCGGCATGCCGGCGTTCCAGCGGACCGTCCTGACCCGGCACATCCAGCACGAGATCTTCGTGCGGCTGGCCGACGACGAGGGTCTCCAGGTCAGCGAGGCCGACATCGACGTCGCCATCGACGAGATCTCCGGCCAGGCGCCCGGCGGCGACCTCACCTCGGCGCTCGCGCAGGCCGGCTTCACCGAGCAGGCGTTCCGTGCCGGCGTCGCCGACCAGCTGATCGCGCAGGCCTACTCCGAGGAGACCGGCGCCGACGCCGCCGCGCTCACCCAGACCCTCGTCGAACTCGGCGACGAACTGGGCGTCGAGGTCAATCCGCGGTACGGCGCCTGGGGCGAGGACCTCGCCGTCAGCGCCGACACCGGCTCGATCTCCGAGCCCGCCGGCGGCTCCGACGCGGCCGAGGAGCAGCCGCTCCCGCCGGTCGAGTGAGCCTGGTCCTGCTCGCCACCAGCCCGCGGGTCGCCCCCGGGCTGCTCTCCGCCGCCGCGTGGGACGCGCTGCGGGCGGGCTCCGTGTACGTCGACGACGAGGCGCACCCGCAGGTGGCCCCGGTGCGCGCGGCCGGCATCGACGTCTCCGTGGTGTCCTCGCCGCCAGGCGGTGACGTCGTTTGGCTGCTGCCGCCCGGCGACGACGGCGCAGGGTTCCCGGACGCCCGTGTCGTCGTCGGCTCGGCCGACCTGCCCGGCGCGCGGCTGCTCGACCTCGTCGCCGTCATGGACCGGCTCCGCTCGCCCGGCGGCTGCCCGTGGGACGCAGAGCAGACCCACCGCAGCCTGGCGACGTACCTGCTGGAGGAGACCTACGAGACGCTCGAGGCGATCGAGTCGGACAACGACGACGATCTGCGCGAAGAGCTCGGCGACCTGCTGCTGCAGGTGATCTTCCACGCCCGGCTGGCGCAGGAGCGCGCGACGCAGCCGTGGGGGATCGACGAGGTCGCGGCCGGCATCGAGGACAAGCTGGTCCGCCGGCATCCGCACGTCTTCGGCGACGTCCAGGCGTCGTCCGCGTCCGACGTCGGGGAGCGGTGGGAGCGGCTGAAGCGCGAGGAGAAGAACCGCTCCTCCGCCGTCGACGGCGTGCCGCTCGCCCAGCCGGCGCTGTCGCTGGCCGCCAAGCTCGTCCACCGGGTCGAGAAGGCCGGCGTGCCGGTCCCGGCGCCGGCACCGCCCGGGCGCGCGCCGGAGTCCGCCGAGGAGGTCGGCGACGCGCTGTTCGCGCTGGCCGCGGCCGCCCGCGACCGTGGCATCGACCCTGAGCAGGCGCTGCGCGATGCCGCCCGCCGCTACGTCGCCGCCGTCAAGGCCGCCGAGGCCACCCGCTGATCGGTCACACCTCCGGCGCGGCCTCCAGCGTCAGCCAGGTCGTGGCCGCGGCCGCGTCGCCGCCGGCCGGCGGGAGCAGCACCCGGAACGTCGCGCCCTCGCCCGGCACGGACCGCAGCTCGACCCGGCCGCCGTGCGCGGCCACCAGCGCGGACACGATCGACAGGCCGAGGCCGCTGCCGCTGTACCGGGCGCCGTCGGACCGCGACCGGGACGGGTCGGCGCGGTAGAACCGCTCGAACACGTGCGCGGCGTCCTCGCCGGCCAGGCCCGGCCCGTCGTCGCGCACCTCCAGCACGGCCCAGCCCTCCGCGGTGCCGCCGACGCTGACGTCGACCACGGTGCCGGGCGGCGTGTGGACGGTCGCGTTGCGCACCAGGTTGTCCACGACCTGCCGCAGCCGCAGCGCGTCGCCGATGAGCGGCGGCACCGGCCGGGCGTCGACGCGCAGCCGGAGGTCGTGGTCGCGGGCCACGACGCGGGCGTGCAGGACCGACTCGACGACGATCTCGATCAGGTCCACCGGCGCCCGGGCGATCACCGGCTGCTGGTCCAGCCGGGCGAGCAGCAGGAGGTCGTCGACGAGCAGCCCCATGCGGGCCGCCTCGTCCTCGACCCGGCGCAGCAGCCGGCGCACCTCGGCCTCGTCGTGCACGACACCCTGCCGGTACAGCTCGGCGAAGCCGCGGATCGAGGTGAGCGGGGTGCGCAGCTCGTGGCTGGCGTCGCCGATGAAGCGGCGCATGCGCTGCTCGGACTCGCGCGCCTCCCGCTCGGAGATCCGGCGGGCGAGGAATGCCGACTCGATCTGGCCGAGCATCGTGTTGAGCGAGGCGGACAGCCGGCCCACCTCGGTGCGCGGGTCGCGCGGCGGGATGCGGCGGCTCAGGTCGCCGGCCGCGATCGCCTCGGCGGTGTGCTCGACCTCCTCCAGCGGCCGCAGCCGGGTGCGCACCGTCCACCAGGCCAGCCCGGCCAGCGCCGCCAGCGCGAGCACGGCGACGACGCCGTCGATCAGCAGCAGCTGGTCGACGGTCGCGTCGACGTCGTTCAGCGGCCGGCCCAGCGCGGCCGACCCGCCGTCCTCCGTGACCAGCACCAGGACCCGCCAGGTCCCGTCGCCCTCGACGGCGTCGACGGTGAACGGGACGCCGCTCAGCTCCGTCGCCGTCGCGGTGTCCATCGTCGGCAGCTGCGGGCCCGGCCGGTCCGAGTCCGCGTCGTCGGTGGTCGAGACGGGGGCGCCGTCCGGGGCGAAGACGGTGATGCTGTAGTCGGCGAGCGGCCGGAACGGGCGCGGGTCGGCATCGATCGGGCCGGGCCGGAACTGCCCTTCGAACGGGCGGGCCGCCTGCCGCAGCTGGTCGTCGGTGCGGTCCATCAGGTAGCCCTGCAGCACGGCCGCCGCGACGACGCTGGTGGCCAGGACCGTCACGGCGGCCAAGGCCACGACCACCAGCAGCAACTGGGTCCGCAACGGCGTGCGGTCGCGCCGGGCCTGCCACGCCCGGGCCAGCCGCGTCCTCACGGGCTCTCGCGCGGCTGCCGCAGGACGTAGCCGACGCCGCGCACCGTGTGCAGCAGCTTGGGCGTGCCCTGGTCGAGCTTGCGGCGCAGGTACGACATGTAGGACTCGACGACGCTCGCGTCGCCGCCGAAGTCGTAGGACCAGACGTGGTCGAGGATCTGCGCCTTGCTGAGCACCCGGCCCTGGTTGGCCAGGAAGTAGCGCAGCAGCTTGAACTCCGTCGGCGACAGGTCCACGGCGCGGCCGGCCTTCCACACCTCGTGCCGGTCGTCGTCCAGCTCCAGGTCGGCGTAGGACAGCCGGGCCGTCGTCTCGTCGCGGCCGCTGCCGCGGGAGCGGCGCAGGATGGCCCGGATCCGGGCCACCACCTCCTCCAGGCTGAACGGCTTGGTCACGTAGTCGTCCGCGCCGATCGTGAGGCCCATGACGCGGTCCTCGCTGGCGTCCCTCGCGGTGAGGAACAGCACCGGCACGTCCACCCGGTGGCTGCGCAGCTGGCGCACGACCGCGAAGCCGTCCATGTCCGGCATCAGGACGTCGAGCACGACGAGGTCGGGCTGCTCGGCGAGGACGAGGTCCAGCGCCTGGCGGCCGCTGCGCGCGGTCGTGACCTCGAACCCGGCGTAGCGCAGGCTGGCGGCGAGCAGCTCGACGATGTTCGGCTCGTCGTCCACGACGACGAGCCGCCCGTCCGGTTCCGGTGCGGCCATGGGCCGCACCTTGCCGGTCCCGGCTGAGAGCTTCCTGGCAGCAGGCTGGGAGTTTGCTGTGAATGCCGTTCACAGGCGGTTGCCAGGTTCGTCCCAGGGCGGTGCCAGGAAGAACCCCGATCGTGTTCGGGTGCGACTGCTACCGAAGTCCCGTCGTGCGCGACGGGCGATTGTGCTGCTGGGGACGATGGCCGCCGCGGTCGGCGCGGCCGGTGCCGCCTGGGCGGTGACGCAGGACGACCCGGCCGCCACGGCGTCGACGACCACCGCCGAGGCCGCCGTCGGCACCTACGAGGAGACGGTGGCCAGCACCGGCACCTTCCAGCCGGCCGAGACCGCCGAGCTGTCGTTCGCCGTGAGCGGCGAGGTGCTCTCCGTCGACGTCGCCGTCGGCGATGTGGTCGTGGCCGGCCAGGCGCTGGCCACCGTCGGCACCGAGACGCTGGACGCGGAGCTGACGGCGGCCGAGGCGGCCCTGGACGCGGCGCTGGAACGGCTCGACTCCGACACCGACGCCGGTGCGACGGACACCCAGCTGGCCGCGGACGAGGCGTCCGTCGCGGCCGCGGAGTCCCGGGTCGCGCAGGCCACGGAGGCGCTGGACGACGCCACGCTGACGTCGACCATCGCCGGCACGGTGGCGTCGGTGGACGTCGCCGTCGGTGACGAGGTCAGTGGGTCGTCGGCGTCGTCCGGTTCGACGGGTTCAACCGGTTCGGCGGGGGCGACCGGCGCGACCGGCGCCTCCAGTACGACGCCGTCGACCGGCACGGGCGCGCAGATCACGGTGATCACCACCGACGCGTTCGTGGTGGAGACCAGCGTGGGCAGCGCCGACCTGAGCCGCCTGCAGGAGGGCCTGCAGGCCGAGCTGACGCCGTCCGACGGCGGCGAGGTCGTCTACGGCACCGTCAGCTCGGTCGGCCTGGTGGCCTCCAGCTCGACCTCCGGCGCCGCCACGTTCCCGGTGGAGATCGCGGTGACCGGCGCGGTCGACGGCGTCTACGCGGGCGGCAGCGCCGACGTGTCGATCATCGTCGAGCAGCGCGCCGACGTCCTGACCGTGCCGACCGCGGCGGTCGCCACGACCGACGGCGCGACCACGGTCACCGTCGTGTCGGAGGACGGCTCGCAGGTCGAGACGCCGGTCGAGATCGGCACCAGCTTCGGCATCCAGACGGAGATCGTCAGTGGCCTGGAGGCCGGCGCGGAGGTCGTCGTCCCGATGGCCATTCGCGGCGGCGGAGGGGGTGGGGGCGGCGGCGAGGACGGTGAGGAGCTGCCGCCCGGCAGTCGGTTCCCCGGCGGCGAGTTCCCCGGTGGTGGCGGCTTCCCCGGCGGCGGCGCACCCAACGGCGGGCAGGGGTGACCGGCGTGGTTCTGCACCTCGATGGCGTCCGCAAGTCCTACCAGACCGGAACGCTGCACGTCGACGCCCTGCGCGGCATCGACCTGGGGATCGACGAGGGCGACTACGTCGCGATCATGGGCCCGTCCGGCTCCGGCAAGTCCACGCTGATGAACATCCTCGGCTGCCTCGACACGCCGACGTCGGGGACCTATCGGCTGGTCGGCGTCGACGTCGGCGAGCTGAGCGAGAACGAACTCGCGGAGGTCCGCAACCGGCTCATCGGCTTCGTGTTCCAGCAGTTCAACCTGCTGGCGCACCTGACGGCGCTGCGCAACGTCGAACTGCCGCTCGCCTACGCGGGTGTGCCGGGCGACGAGCGGCGCCGGCGGGCGCTGGCCGCGCTGGGCCGCGTCGGCCTGTCCGACCGGGTGGACCACCGGCCGCGGGAGCTGTCCGGCGGCCAGCAGCAGCGGGTCGCGATCGCCCGGGCGCTGGTCACCGACCCCGCGCTGATCCTGGCCGATGAGCCGACCGGCAACCTGGACTCGCGCTCGACCCGTGACGTGCTCGCGCTCCTCGAGGAACTGCACGACCAGGGCCGGACGATCGTGCTGATCACGCACGAGGAGGAGGTCGCCAGGGCGGCCCAGCGGGTCGTGCGCATCCACGACGGCGAGCTGCGGGTCACGGCGCCGGCGGTGCGCCGATGAACTGGCTCGACACGCTGCGCACCGGCTGGGAGGCCGTCCGCACGCACCGGCTGCGCTCGCTGCTGACGATCGTCGGCATCCTCATCGGCATCGCCTCGGTGATCCTCACCATCGGCTTCGGGCAGGGAGCGCAGGCGGAGGTCCGGGCGCAGATCAGCGCGCTCGGCAGCAACCTGCTGATCGTCACACCGGGCAGCAGTACCGACGCGTCCGGCCTGCGCGGCGGCACCGGCTCGGCCACCACCCTCACCATGGACGACGCCGAGCTGCTGGAGTCGGAGGTGGTCGCGCCCGACGTCGCCGGCGTCGCACCGGTGAGCGGCGGACCCCAGTCGCTCACCGCCGGCAGCACCAACTGGACCACCACCGTCAACGGCGCCACGCCGGCCTGGCTGGACGTGCGGAACCGGAGCCTGAGCTCGGGCCGGTTCCTCACCGACCAGGACCTCGAGAACGAGGCCGCCGTCATCGTGCTCGGGCCGGACACCGCGAGCGAGCTGTTCGGCCCGCTGGACCCCGTCGGTCAGACGGTGATGGCCGGCGGCGCCGCGTTCACCGTCGTCGGCGTGCTCGACTCGGTGGGCTCGTCGTCCGCGGCCGATGAGGACGACCTGGCCATCGTTCCCGCGTCGACGGCATCGGCGCGGCTAGCTGCCGGTTCGACCTCGGTCTCGACCATCTACGTCGAGGCGGCGTCTGCGGACCAGCTGTCCGCCGCCTACCAGGAGGTCGACGCGGCGCTGGCCACCGCGCACGGCCTCACGTCCGACGACGAGGCCGACTACACCATCTCCACGCAGGAGTCGCTGCTGGAGACCGCCACCGAGACCGACCGGACGCTCACCATCCTGCTCGCCGGCATCGCCGGGATCTCCCTGGTCGTGGGCGGGATCGGCGTCATGAACATCATGCTCGTCTCCGTCACCGAGCGGATCCGCGAGATCGGGCTGCGCAAGGCGCTCGGCGCCACCCCGGCCGTGATCCGGCGGCAGTTCCTGCTCGAGGCGTCCGTCCTCGGGCTGGCCGGCGGGCTGCTCGGCGCCGGACTCGGCGTCCTCGGCGCCGAGCTGCTGCCCCGGCTCGTCGACCAGCCGGTCGAGATCTCCATCCCCGCGACCGCCGGAGCGATCGCCATGGCCCTGGCGGTCGGCGTCGGTTTCGGCGTCTACCCCGCCGGCCGCGCCGCGCAGCTCGCCCCCATCGACGCGCTGCGCAGTGAATGACCGACCCCGAACCGACCCAGGAGTGACCACACCATGATCTCGACCCTTCCGCGTCCGCGCCGGGTGCTGCTGACCCTCGCCGTCACCACCGCGGTGGTGATCGGCGGCTGCGGCTCCGATTCCGAGGACCCGGCGACCACGTCCGAGGCAGAGGCCGACCTGAGCGGCCCCGAGCCCAGCGGTCCGGCCGGCGCGGACGGCGGGGGCGGCGGCTCCCCCGGCGCGGCCGGGCTGGTCGCCGTGATCGACGGGACGACGTTGCAGGTCCAGGGCATGGCCGGGCAGGTGGCCGTCACCTACACCGACACGACGGCGATCACGGCGACGGTCGACGGCACGGCTGCGGACGTCGCGGCCGGCGTCTGCGTGCTCGTGCAGTCCGAGGGCGCCGATCCGGAGGCCACCGAGGTGACCGCGACCAGCGTCGCCGTCACCCAGCCGGCCGAGGACGGCTCGTGTGGAGGCGGGCTCGGCGGCGGGTTCGCGGGTGGCGGTGGCGGGGGTGCCGGCGGCGGAGGTGGCCGGCCGACCGAGCTGCCGGACGGCGCGCCGACGGACCGGCCGTCCCGCTCGCCGGGCACCGGTGGTGACGTCGCGTTCGCCGGGCCGACCGTCGGCGTCGTCACCGAGGTCGGCGCCGACGGCTTCACCGTCGAGGTCACCCGGCCGAGCCGCGGCGAGGAGACCACCGCCGCGCCCACCGCCGTCACAGTCACCACGTCGGCCGGCACCACGTGGACCACCCAGGTGGCCGCCGGGCCGGAGGCGCTGGTCGAGGGGACCTGTGTCGTCGCGGCCGGCGAGCCCGACTCCACCGGCGCGGTCACCGCGGCGTCGATCGCGGTCTCGCCCGCCGTCGACGGCGCCTGCCAGGGGCCGGGCGGGGGTGGCCCCGATGCCTGAGGCGTTCGCGCTGCGCCGCCGGCCGCGGCGGCGCCGGAAGCTGCGGCTGGTCGTCGCCGGCGGGCTGACCGTGCTGGTCGCGGGCGGCGCGGCCGGGGTCTGGGCCGTCGCGGTCGCTGGTGAGGAGGCGTCCTACCGGACGGTGGCGGCGGAGGCCGCGTCGGTCGCGGAGACCCTGGACACCACCGGGACGACCGAGGCGGCCTCGTCCGCCGACGCCGCCTTCGGCACCTCCGGCACCGTGGCGTCGGTCGACGTGGCCGTCGGCGACACGGTGACGGTCGGTCAGCAGCTGGCCGCGCTGGACACCGCCGACCTGGCCGCCGACCTCGCCGACGCCCAGGCCGAGCTGGCCCAGGCGGAGGCGGCGCTCGAGGCGACTCTGAACGGGCAGACCGACTCGGTGGCCGGGGCTTCGGCTGTCTCGTCGTCGACGTCCGGGGCGGCCGCGACGGCGGTGGCGTACGTCCAGCCGGTCGGGGAGGCGCCGGCGGCTCAGGGTGGTGGCGCGGCCGAGCAGTTGGCGGCGCTGCAGCAGGCCGTGCTGGCGGCGCAGAAGGCGGCCGACCGGAGCCTGGCCCAGGCCGCCGCTGCCCTGGAGGAGCAGCAGGAGGTGTGCTCGACGGCGATGTCGGGGGTCTCGGCGGACTCGGTCAGCTGGACGACGGCTGCGATCACGACCAGCCCGTCGCCGTCGCCCACGTCGTCGCCGTCGGAGTCGCCGAGCCCGACCCCGTCCGAGACGCCGACGCGGACGCCGTCCCCGTCGCCGTCAGAGTCGCCGACGCCGAGTCCGTCGCCCTCGGAGCCGGAACCGGAGCCGCCGGCGCCCGACCTCGAGCCGTGCGTCGCGGCGTTGGAGGCCGCGCAGGCGGCGCAGCAGCAGGCGGCGGGGGATCAGCAGGCATTGCAGCAGGCGATCGCCGCGCTGGCCGACCTGCTCGCGACGGCGAGTGTGCCGTCGGGGGAGGAGCCCTCGGCCGGCGGCGATGTGCCGCAGGGTGGCAGCGCGCCGGAGGGCGGTGACGTCCCGCAGGGTGACGTGCCGCAGGGCGACGTCCCGCAGGGCGAGGGCGCGCCGCAGGAGCCGCCGTCGTCGGAGAGCCCGGGCGGTGCGAGCGCGCTGTCCGAGGCGGCGCAGCTGGCCAGCGACCAGGCGGCGGTGACCGAGGCGGAGCTGCGGGTGCTGCAGGCCGAGCAGGCGCTGGACGCGGCGACGATGGTGGCGCCGATCGACGGGACGGTCGCCGCGGTGGGCCTGACCGCCGGCGCCGCCGCCGACACGTCCGCCACCATCACCGTCGTCGCGCCCGGCGCGATCACCGTGACGGCGACGGTGTCGGAGAGCGACGTGCGCACCCTCCAGGTCGGGACGGCGGCCGAGGTCCGGCCGGCCGGCGCCGCGGAGAGCGTCGACGGCGAGGTCGTCTCGATCGGCCTCGTCCCCGACACGTCGAGCGGCAGCCCCCAGTACCCCGTCGTCGTCGGGGTGGCCGAACCGCCGGCGACCGCGGCGAGCGGTTCCGAGGCCGAGGTGTCGTTCCTGCTCGGCGAGGCGGCGGAGGTGCTGACCGTGCCGAACTCGGCGATCACGCTGACCGCGGACGGCGGCGCGGTCCGCGTCTTCTCCGGCGGCGAGGTCGAGGTCACCCAGGTCACCGTCGGCGTCGTCGGATCCGAGCGCACCGAGATCGTCGACGGCCTGTCCGCCGGCGACCAGGTGGTCCTCGCCGACCTCGGCGCCGACCTCCCCTCCTCCGACGCCGGACCCACCGGCGGCGGGTCCTTCATGGACGGCGGCACCTTCGGTGGTGGCGGCTTCGGTGGCGGTGGCGGTGGCGGTGGCGGCGCCCGGCCGCCCGCCTTCCGCGGCTGATCCCCGCGCGGCGGCCGGGTGGGCGGGTCTACCGCTCGCCCGGCTGCTCCGCGCGCAGCCCGCGTTCGGTGAGGTCGTGCAGCCGCTCCAGCCACCCCTCCGGCGCCGGCCGGAAACTCGGCGACTGCGCCGTCGCCGACCACTCCACCCCAGCCGCCACGTCCTCGAACGTCAGCCCACGCGCCTCCAGCCACGCCCGCGCCCCCGGCGAACTGAGCTCGGGCGTCTGGTTCACGGCGTGCAGCATGTAGTCGGTGAGCCGCCGGCGGCCCCAGTCCTCTCGCGGGACCGGGTACGGATCGCCCGGTGCCGGCTCCGGCCCGAACGCGTCGAACCAGACGTTGCGCAACCACTCGTCCGTGATCCACTGCGACGACCTCCGCAGCGGCGGAAAGGACGAGTCACGGAGATGAACGGCGAACTCGTCGCGGAAGGCGCCGTAGCTCCCGTCCTCGTCGGCAGCGAGCATCTGTGGGACCTCTTCGCAAGCATCGACGTAGAACTCCGGCAACTCGTCTGCCATGTGGAAGCCGGTGCCGAAGTACGTCTTGAAGTTCTTGCTCTCCGGGATCACGTCAGGTCCTCCAGACGTTCGTTCTTCGGGTTGAAGTCCTCGACGGGGTAGCAGGTGACCAAGTGCCAGTCTGTCGGCCCGGCCCGTTTGAAGGCGAGAACCACGCCAGCTTGCTGGCCGGCGGCGATCGGGTCGTACGGCACGCCGTAGACCGGCGGTGCCCCGTTCCTCATCGCGTGACGACGTGCGGCCCGCCAGTCGGCGATCTGCTCAGGGCTCCCCGTAGCGGTACCTCGGTAGCCGGCCGCGTCGCCCGCCACCAGACCAGCCAGTTCCGCGCTGATATGGATGCCCAGTCGGTTCGTCGTCGACGTCGTGTGCTTCTCGATCAGCTCGTTCACGCCGCCGGCGCGATCGTGCGCCCACCTGAGGAAGACGGCGAGCGGCTTGGCCATCGCCTCCGGCGACGTGAAGCCACCACTCATCGGGCCGCACCAATGCTCGGACTCGACTGAACCGTTCGGTTGGAGGCGCCAGACCTCCTCGCCAGCCGGATCCTTCAGCCAGACGAGCCGCGCGAGCTGCGTCTCGGGGTCGATGTGGTGCCCGTGCCGTTCCATGGCGTGGCACGTGTCGTCCTGGAGTAGACGCAGAGCCTCGTCCCGGAGATCCTCAGGCAGCAGGTCGCCGACCAGCACCTTGGCAACGTCGGACTCGTCTGGCGTTCGCACCCCCGCGCCATCGGCCGTCTGGGTCGTGAGCGTGCGGCTGTCGTCCACCGAGCCGAGGAGATCGTCCACGTAGTCCTGGGCGAAGCCGGTGGGGAAGCGGTCGCGAAGGGCGCCGGCGGGCGCGGCCGGCACCAGCGGCGGCAGCGCCGCCAGGCCGTGCCAGGGCGCGAGCAGGGCCAGCAGCGCGTGGATCTCCGTCACGTAGGGCTGCCGCGCCTCGGCGAGCCGCCCGCGGAGGTCGGCGTCGAGCTCGCGGCCGAGGCGGTCGATCTCCTGCGTGAGAGCGGCGACGTCCGCCGGCAGGCGCACTGGGGCCAGCTCGCCGGTCAC
Organism: Jiangella alkaliphila; assembly: GCF_900105925.1. NCBI lineage: Bacteria > Bacillati > Actinomycetota > Actinomycetes > Jiangellales > Jiangellaceae > Jiangella > Jiangella alkaliphila. The sequence goes on from NZ_LT629791.1 coordinate 2,389,159, forward strand.
CCGCTGGGCCCGCGCGTTCGACTCGCCGGCCACGGCCTCGGCCCGGCGGTCGAGGTCGACGCAGGTGCGGAGGAGGGCTTCGACGGCGGAGCGGACGGCGCCGCGGTCGGGTGGCGCCGAGGGCTGCGTCACCCCTGGCACGGTACCGGCTGCGTGGCCACTATGCAGGCCGTCCGCCCGGAACCCGGGTGGTCACCGGTAACGTTGTGACCAGACAACGACGAAGGGAAACTCCGTGACCTGTCCGAAGTGCAGCGGTCAGATGAAGACGTATGACCGGTTGGGCGTGCACGTCGAGCAGTGCGACAGCTGCAAGGGCATCTTCCTCGACAAGGGCGAGCTCGAGCAGATCGTCGCCGCCGAGGAGCAGTTCAATGCGCCGCCGCCCCCGCTGGAGACCAGCCGCCGCCAGGTACCTCCGCCGCAGCAGCAGCCGTACCAGGAGCCTTATCAGCAGCCGTACCGCGACAGCCCGGCCCCGTACGGCCGCGGCCGCGGCTACTCCGACTCGCCCGGCCCGTACGGCTACGGCAAGAAGCGGCGCAAGAGCTTCCTCGATCAGCTCTTCGACTGACCCGTACGCGTGAACCTGCTGATCTGCGAGCGGTGCGGTGAACGCGCCGACCGCCCGCAGATCGAGCCCGAGGCGGTCATCCGGTGCGCCCACTGCGGCCACCGATGGCCGTTCCTTCGCCTCCCGCTGTTCTGCCTGACCGGCCCCAGCGGCACCGGCAAGTCGACGATCCAGCGGCTGCTGGCAACCGAGCTGGCCGACCGGTTCGTCGTTCTCGAGCAGGACGTGTTGTGGGTCGCCGGGCTGCGCGACGACGGGGCGGAGCACCGGCCGTTCCGGTCGGTCTGGCTACGCATGGCCGCCATGGTCAACCAGAGTCGTCGCCCGGTGGTGCTGTGCGGGACGGTCGTGCCGCCGGAGTTCGAGTCGCTGCCCGAGCGGGCGCTGTTCGAGCGCATCGACTACCTGTGCCTGACGTGCGACCCGGACGTGCTGGCGGCGCGGCTGCGGGACCGGCCGACGTGGCGGGAGTGGGACGAGCCGCGGATCGCCGAGATGCTCGAGTACGCCGCCTGGATCGACGCCGCCGCTGCCACCATGGACCCCCCGATGACGTTGCTCGACACCACCGGCGTGCCGGTGGAGCAGACGGCGCGGGCCGTCGCCGCCTGGCTGGATCAGCGGGCCGGGGCGCTCACGCCGACCCTGCCGCCTCGGCCCTGATGCCGGCCACCAGCAGCCGCACCGTGTAGCTGAACTGCTCCTCGGAGCCGACGGTGTGCAGCTCGCCTCCGGGCGGGGCCGACGGCAGCCCGCCGAGCACGTCGCTCACCTGATGCCACCGCGCGTCGCGCGTGCCGGCCCGTACTGCCATCGCCAGCCCGGCCGCGATGGTCGCCACCAGCGCCTGCGCCGCGCGGGTCGCCTCGGCCGGCGCCAACCCCGCGTCGCCCAGGGCGGCGAAGACACCGGCGCCGATGCGCTGACCCTGCTCGGCCAGCGGCGGCCGGGCCGCGACATGACCGGCGATCCCCGGGTGGGCCAGCGCCGCCGCGCGGATGTCGTCGGCCACCCGCCGCAGCCGCTCGTCCCACGGCAGCGCCGGGTCGGGCGACGGGACGGCGGTCAGTGCGAGGTCGGCGACCGCGTCGAGGAGCGCCATCCGGTCGGGGAAGTGCCGGTAGAGCGCCATCGGGTCGCAGCCCAGCTCGCCGGCGATGCGGCGCATGGTCATCGCCTCGCCGCCCTCACGGTCGCCCAGCCGCAGGGCGGCGTCGGCGATCGTCGACGGCGTGAGGAACGGGGTGCGGGCCACGCCGCCATCCTCCCGCGAACGCCGACAGGTCTACGGCGTAGACACCCGGGCGCGCCGAAGTCTACGCTGTAGACCCCTGTGGAGAAGGAGCCATCGTGATCACCGTCGCCCGCCTCATCGCGGCCGGGACGAGCCTCGTCACGCTCGTCTTCATGTTCCTGCACGACTCCTGGCAGGCGGACAACGTCTTCCTGGTGCCCGACCTCGTCCTGTGCGCGGTGCTGCTGGCCGGCGCCGTCCTGCCGGCGGCCTGGGCAGGCACGGTGCTGCTGGCCGGGTTCGCGCTGGCCGCGGGCGTGTTCGTCACGTCCGTGTCGTCGTACGCCGTCGACGGCGAGGTCGGCATCCCGAGCCTCGCCGGAGCGCTGGGCAGTCTCGCGATGACGGTGCTGCTCGGCCGGGAGCGCTCAGCCGGCCGGGCCCAGCAGGCCGAGCTCGTCCGCCAGGACGAGGTACATGCCGTGTGACCACAGCAGCGGCCGGGCGCTGGGGCCCCAGCGCCCGGTCCACTCCTCCAGCTGGTCCGGCGCCAGCAACGGCGGCACCTGCTCGGGCAGCAGACCGTCGCCGTCGGCGGTCGACGCGATCCAGTGCAGCAGGTCGGTGGCCCGGTCGCGCGATCCCGTGACGGCGTGGTGCCAGCCGAGGAACGCCGCCAGGATCGGCCACTGCCCGCCGCCGTAGAAGGTGTCGCCGACGTAGCGGTGCACGCCGCCGCCCGGCGTCGTCAGCTCCGACGTCACGCGCGCGACCGTCGCCGCCATGACGTCACCCGACGGCGGGACCAGCTCGAACGGCGCCCCGGCGACCACCAGGCTCGCGTCGACCGCCGTCGACCCGAGCCACTTGCGCAGCGCGCCGTCGTGCAGGCCCTCGCGCTGGACCAGGTCCGCGATGCGGTCGGCCGCCATGTCGGCGGTCGCCGCCAGCACGCCGAGCGACGCGGCCGCGCGCAGCCCGCCGTACACCGACGCCAGCGTCGACACGTGCGTCTCGTCGCGGTGCTCCTCCCACCAGTCGCGGCAGGTCCGGTCCCCGACGGCGACCAGGTAGCGCACCGCCGTCTCGGCGGCATCGACGTACGGCGCGACCGGCAGCTCCCAGCGGGACAGGTGCGACCGCAGCGCCCACAGCCACGTCCCGTAGCCGTCGACCTGGTAGTTCCACCAGTCGTCGTCGTGCCGTTCGCCGCTCAGCGTGTACCGGGCCGGCAGCAGCTCAAAGTCGGCCGGCTGCTCACCCGCCGCCACCCGCTCGACCAGCGACGACACGACCGGCGCCTCCCGCGCCAGCACCCGTGCGCACCAGTCGTGGAAGGCGGTGGCGGAGTCGGCGGAGCCCGCGCGGCTCATCCCCTCGGCGACGAACGCGCCGTCGCGGAATCAGCAGAAGCCGTACGGCGCGAAGCCGGCCGCCGCCGGGTAGGCGCCGGACGGATCCTGGGACCGCGCGATCACCGCGACGCTGACGTCAGCGAGTCGCCGCAGGTCAGTGCCGCCGGCTTCAGACAATGGGTTGACAGGCTCGGCCATGATGCCCGAATGTAGCCGATGTAACCGGTTTATGTAACCGGTACCAAAGGAGCGACCCGACGATGGACGACGCGGAGCCGAAGAGCCCCCAGCGACGCCGCACGACCGGCCGCGCCAGCGTGACCATCCGCGACGTGGCGCGGCACGCGGGCGTGTCGGTGGCGACGGTCTCGCGCGCCCTCCGCGGCAGCGACCTCGTCCACCCGGCCACCCGCGAACGCGTCGACGCCGCCATCGAGGCGCTCCGGTTCACCCCGAGCCAGCTCGGCCGCTCGCTGGCCGAACGGCGGCACGCGGCCAACGGCATCGTCTTCCCCGACCTGTCCGGCCCGTTCTACGCCGAGGTCGTGCTGGGCTACGAGGAGGTCGCCGCGACGCTCGGCCGCTCGGTGCTGATCCTCAGCACGCACAACCGCGAGTCGGCGGACGAGATGGTGCTCGAGCTCGCCGGCCGGGTCGACGGCCTGGCGGTGTTCGGCCGGACGGTGCACGACGACGTCGTCGCCGAGGTCGTGCAGCGCGGCGTCCCGGTCGTGCTGATGGCGCGGACCGAGATCGAGGGGGCCGACTCCGTCCGCACCGAGAACGTCGTCGCCGCGTCCTCCGTCGTCGATCACCTGCTGACGCACGGGTACCGGCGCATGGCCTTCCTCGGCGACCCGGTCGACTCCACCGACGTCGCCGAGCGCTGGGCCGGGTTCCGCGGCGCGCTCGCGCAGGCCGGCGCGGAGGTCCCGGAGCGCACCATCCCGGCCGGCTTCAAGGAGGACGACGGCGCGCGGGTCGCCGCCGAGCTGGTCGCCGACGGACTGCCCGACGTGGTCGTCTGCGCGAACGACGAGCTGGCGCTCGGTCTCACCGTGGCGCTGGCCGAGCAGGGGGTGGAAGTACCGGGGGACGTCGCCGTCACGGGGTGGGACGACGTCATGGCGGCACGCTACGCCGGGCTGACGACGGTCCGTCAGCCGATGCGCGAGATGGGGGCCCGGGCGGCCCGGCTCATGGACGCCCGGATCAGCGGAGACCGTTCCGAACCACGTCACGACGTCCTGACCACCCAGCTCGTGGTCCGCCGCAGTTGCGGGCCGCACTCGAAGGAGGCTCATCGATGAGTCGACGACCCATCTACGCCGCGACCGCCCTGGCCGCGGCGACCGCACTGGCCCTCAGCGCCTGCGGCCGCGACGACGACACCGACGCCGGATCCGGCGACGGCAACGCGGCACCGTCCGCCGACATCACCGACGGCCCGGCCACCGGCTCCATCGAGGTCTGGGCGATGGGCACCGAAGGTGAGCTGCTCGGTGACTTCCTGGCCGACTTCGAGGAGGAGAACCCGGACGTCACCGTCGAGGTGACGCCGGTGCCGTGGGAGGGCGCGCACGACCGCATCGCCACCGCCATCGCGGCCGGCGAGACACCCGACATCAGCCTCATCGGCACGACGTGGATGGGCGAGTTCGCCCAGACCGGCGGCCTCGAGGCGACGCCGACCGACCTGTTCAACGAGGACGACTTCTTCCCCGGCCCGTGGGCGTCCACCGTCGTCGACGGCACGTCCTTCGGCGTCCCCTGGTACGTCGAGACCCGTGCGCTGTTCTACCGCACCGACCTCGCCGACGCGGCCGGCCTGGAGCCGCCGCAGAGCTGGGACGACCTCAAGGCGTTCGCGCAGGGCCTGCAGCAGGCCGGCGCCCAGCAGGGCATCTACCTGCAGCCCGGCCAGGGCGGATCGTGGCAGACGTTCATGCCGTTCGCCTGGCAGAACGGCGCCACGCTCACCGACGGCGACGCGTACACGCTGGACAGCCCGGAGATGACCGAGGCGCTCGAGTACTACATGTCCTACTTCTCCGAGGGTCTGTCGCAGGACACCGTCCTGCAGCCGGGCGCGCTGGAGCAGATGTTCGCCGACGGCACGATCGGCTCGTTCATCTCCGGCCCCTGGCACATCGGCCTGGTCCGCGACGCCGGCGCGACGGACAACTTCGACGTCGTCCCGCTGCCCGGTAAGGACGAGGGTCCCGGCACGTCGTTCGTCGGCGGCGGCAACCTGGCCGTCTTCACCGACTCCGACAACAAGGACGGCGCCTGGAAGCTGATCGAGTACCTCACGCAGAGCGCAGTGCAGCAGAGCTGGTACGAGACCGCGACCGGCCTGCCGTCGCGGCCCGACGCGTGGGAGGGCGGGCCCGTGGTCGCCGACCCGCTGGTCGCGGTGTTCGGCGAGCAGCTGGAGAGCACCGAGGCGCCGCCCGCCGTCCCGACGTGGGAGCAGGTCGCGACCGTCATCGACGGCGACGTCGAGGCCGCCGTGCGCGGCACCATGCCCGCCGCCGACGCCGTCGCGGACATGCAGTCGCAGGCCTCGTCCATCGGGACCGGGCTGCAGTAGCCGATGACGACCGCCACCACGGCCGCGGCGAGCCGCCCGACCCCCGCGGGCGGCTTGCCGCCGCGCCGGCGCCGGTCCCTGCTGCAACGGCGGCAGGCCCGCACCGCCTGGCTGCTCTCGGTGCCGTTCCTGCTGCTGTTCGCGGCGTTCACCGCCGGTCCGGTGTTCGCGTCGCTGCTCATGAGCTTCACCGACATGCGCAGCACCGACGTGCGCTCGCCGTTCGCCGTCGACCTCGCCGCGTTCGACAACTACACGGCGCTGTTCCAGGACGAGATGTTCCGCAAGGTCGCGGTCAACACGGCGATCTTCGTGGTGGTCGGCGTGCCGCTGACCATGGTGCTGGCGCTGGCGGCGGCGGTCGGGCTGAACCGCATCACCCGGCTGAAGGCGTTCTTCCGGCTCGGCTACTACCTGCCGGTCGTCACCAGCATCGTCGCCGTCGCCGTCGTCTGGCGGTTCCTGCTGCAGCCCGACACGGGGCCGATCAACCAGCTGCTGAGCGTCGTCGGCATCGACGGGCCCGACTGGCTGGGCGATCCGTCGCTGGCGCTGCCGTCGCTGATCGTCATGGCCACGTGGCGCAACCTCGGCACGTTGATGGTGATCTTCCTGGCCGGGCTGCAGACGGTGCCGCGCGAGCTGCTCGAGGCGGCCGAGGTCGACGGCGCCGGCCGCTGGCAGCGGTTCCGGCACGTGACGCTGCCGCTGTTGCGACCCGTGCTGCTGTTCGGCGCCGTCATCACCGGCATCGGCTACCTGCAGGTCTTCGAGGAGCCGTTCGTCATGACCAACGGCGGGCCGCTCAACGCGACACGGACCGTCTCGTTCTACATCTACGACCAGTTCAGCTTCGGCAACTACGGGTACGCCGCGGCGGCCAGCTACGTGCTGTTCGTGGCCATCGTCGTCATGACGGCGCTGCAGTTCCGCCTGCTGCGGCCGAAGGCGTGAGGGGCCCGCGATGACCACCTACACCCCGCCCCCGTCCAGGGTCGACGACGCCGTCGACGCGATGCCGGCCGTGGGCCCGCCGCGCCGCGACGCCGAGCGCGCCCCGTCGCGCTGGCTCTACGTCGTGCTGACGATCGGCGTGATCGTCATGGCGCTGCCGTTCCTCTGGATGCTGCTGTCGTCGGTGAAGCCGGAGGCGGAGGTGCGGTCGATCCCGCCGACCTGGCTGCCCGAGACGTTCACCCTGGAGAACTACCGCGAGCTGTTCGACCGGCTGAACTTCCCGACGTACTTCCTCAACTCGGCGATCGTCGCCGTCGTCGTGACGCTCGGGAACCTGCTGTTCGGCTCGATGCTCGGCTACGCCCTGGCCAAGCTGGACTTCCGCGGCAAGCGGCTGGTGTTCGTGATCGTGCTCGGCACCCTGATGGTGCCCGGCATGGTGACGTTCGTGCCGCTGTTCGTGCTGGTCAGCAACATGGGACTGACGAACACCTTCCCCGGGCTGATCCTGCCGTACCTGGTCGCGCCGCTGGGCGTGTTCCTGATGCGGCAGTACTTCCTAGGGCTGCCGGACGAGCTGATCCAGGCCGCCCGGGTCGACGGCGCCGGCGAGCTGCGGATCTTCTGGAGCGTCATGCTGCCGCTGACCGGGCCGGCCCTGGCGACGCTGGGCATCCTGACGTTCCTGTCGTCGTGGAACAACTTCCTCTGGCCGCTGGTCGTGGCGCAGACGGAGGACATGTACACCCTGCCGGTCGCGCTCGCGCTGTACTCGGTCGGCCAGAACGCCACGCAGTACGGGCTGCTGCTGGCCGGGGCCGTCGTGGTGGTCGTGCCGGTGATCGTGCTGTTCCTCGCGGTGCAGCGGTACTTCGTCCAGGGCATCGCGATGACCGGCATCAAGTGAAATTTGCGGAAGGACAGACGCGTGAGCAGTGAGATCGACGCCCGTACCGACTTCGAGACCAGGCTCGGCCGGGCCAGCGGGGAGGCCGGCGGCGCCGCGGTGGCGCTGCCGCCGCCCGGCGGCCTGACGGCGAGACCGGGGCGGGCGCAGGTCACGCTGTCGTGGGATCCGGTCGACGGCGCCGCGGGGTACCTGGTGCACGTGGCCGAGTCGCCGGACGGCCCGTTCGAACCGCTGGATCACCAGGGCCGCGACGTGCTCTCCGTCCCGCACGGGCCGTACGCCGACACCACGGGCACGCCGGGCGTGCGGCGCTGGTACGCCGTCGCCGCCGTGGCGTCCGTCGACGACGTCGGCGAGCTGAGCGCCGCGGTCTCGTCGGCCTCGACCGCCGGCGACGGCGAGCCGGTCGCCGTCGTCGTCGACGCCGCCTCTGACGAGGGCGAGCTGGACCGGCCGTGGCGGCCGATGATCGGCAGCGAGCACCTCTCGCACGCGCTGTCGGCCGAGCGCACGGGCGGGCAGGAGATCGGCGCCGAGCTGCGGGCCGCGCTGAAGGCGGCGCACGACGAGCTGGGCGTCGAGACCGTGCGGGCGCACGGCATCCTCTGCGACGACCTCGGCGTCTACCGCGAGGTCGACGGCGAGCCGGTGTACGACTTCACCGGCGTCGACCGCGTGTACGACATGGTGCTGTCGCTCGGCCTCACGCCGATCGTGGAGATCTCGTTCATGCCGCGCGACCTGGCCTCCGACCCGTCGTCGACGGTGTTCGAGTACGGCGCGATCATCTCGCCGCCGAAGGACTGGGACCGCTGGTACGACCTGGTGCGGGCGTTCGTCGCGCACCTGGTCTCGCGGTACGGCCTCGAGGAGGTCCGCGACCGGTGGGCGTTCGAGGTGTGGAATGAGGCCAACCTCGAGGTGTTCTGGTCCGGGACGCCGGAGGAGTTCTTCCGGCTGCACGACGTCGCCGCGCGCGCCGTCAAGGACGTCGACGAGGGCCTGCGGGTCGGCGGTCCCGCGTCGGCGGCGGCCGGCTGGATCGACCAGCTGCTCGCCGCCACGAAGGAACCGCTGGACTTCGTCTCGACGCACACCTACGGCTCGCCGCCGCTGGACCTGCGGCCGGTGCTCGCGCGGCACGGCCGGGCCGGGACGCCGATCTGGTGGACGGAGTGGGGCGTCACCCCGACGCACTTCAACGAGGTCAGCGAGTCGGTGTTCGCGGCGGTGTTCCTGCTGCGCGGCATGCGGTCGTCGATGGGCCGGCTGGAGGCGCTGTCGTACTGGGTGGTGTCCGACCACTTCGAGGAGCTGGGCCGGCCGCCGTCGCTGTTCCACGGCGGGTTCGGCCTGCGCACCGTCGGTGAGCTGCGCAAACCCCGGTGGTGGGCGCTCGCGATGCTGGCGGCGCTGCCGTCGCGGCGTCTGACGGTGCGGGCGTCCGGCGACGGTGCGGACTCGCTGGTGGAGTCGCTGGCCGCCGCCGACCCGTCGTCCGGGCGGGTGGCGGCGCTGGTGTGGAACGGGACGCTGGACCAGTCCAAGGCGGCCGGGTCGGTGGAGCTGGCCCGCCGGGTGTCGCTGCGATTCACCGGCCTGCCCGACGGCGACTACGAGCTGCGCCACCACCGCGTCGACGACGACCACTCATGCGTCCCCGCGCTCTGGCGGCGCATCGGCGGCGGCGCGGCCTGGCCCAGCGACGCGCAGTGGGCCGAGCTGCGCGCCGCGGACCGGCTGGACCAACTCCACCCGCCCCGCGCCGTCACCGCCGCCGGCGGGGTGGTGGAGGTCGACTTCGACCTCCCCAACCCGTCGATGTCCCTGGTGGAGCTGGTGCCGGCCGCGGGCTGACCCGGGTCAGGAGACTGCTGATCATTCTGGCAGCGGCTGGTGGTCCCAGAGCGCGGACAGCGGCAGCGCATAGAGACCGTCACCACGTGAGGCGGCCTCGGTACCGAGGTGCAGCAGGATGCCCGCGTGCAGGCGGTCGCCCAGTCGGTCGCGCAGCCAGCGGAGCCCTTTCAACGCCCCCGCTCCGGGTGAGGTCGACGCCTTGACCTCGACGGCGACGATGCGTCCGCGCGGGCCTTCGAGGACGAAGTCGACCTCGTGCCGGTCCGCGGTGCGCAGATGGAACAGCGAGATCCGTTCGTCGGTGACCGCGAGTGCCTTGAGCAGCTCTGTCGCGACGAACGTCTCCAGCAGCGGGCCGAGCGCCGGATGCCCGGGCTCGGCCAGCTGCTCCGCGTCGACGTCGAGGAGGTGGGTCGCGAGACCCGAGTCGGTGGGGTACAGCTTCGGCGTTTTGCTGAGTCGCGACGAGAGGTTCGCGGACCACGCAGGCACCGTCATGGTCAGGTACACCATGTCGAGGTAGGAGAGATAGTTGCGAGCGGTGTCCCTGGCCAGGTCTGCGGCCTGCGCCAGGTCGGCGAGGACAGCGGTGCCGCCGGCCCGCGCGGCAACCAGCCCCAGCAGAGTCGCGACGGCGTCGCCGCGGGCGACGGTGGCGAAGTCACGGATGTCGCGAGTGATGACCGTGCTCAGGTAGCCGTCGAACCAGGCGCGCCGGGCGAGCGGCGACGTGATCGCCAGCGCCTCCGGATAGCCACCTGAGGTGACGGCAGACAGGTAGTCGGACCTGTTCCAGGTGGAGTCGCGCAAGACGGCGCCGGTGTCGCCGAACCATCGCGCGACGTTGTCGGTCCTGGCGCGGGTGCGCTCGGCCATGCTCAGCGGCCAGAGGTCGACGAACGCGATCCGCCCGGCCAGCGACTCCGACAGTGTGGGGATGGTCAGGAACCGGCTGGAGCCGGAGAGCACGAACCGGCCCGGCCGCGCATCGGCGTCGACCTCGGCCTTGATGGCGCGGACGAGATCGTCGCCGCCGAGCTGCACCTCGTCGATGACACGGGGAGTCGTGCCGAACGCCGCGAAGGCGGCCGGGTCGTCGCGTGCCGCTGCGAGGGTTTCCGGCCGGTCGAGTGAACGGAACGTCCCGCCCGAGCCGGCGAGTTGCTCGCGGAGCAGCGTGGTCTTGCCGGACTGGCGCGGGCCGCTCACCATGACGATGCGCAGGTGCTGCACGAGCTCCGTGAGCCGTCCGAACGCGGCTCGAGGGATCAGATCGTCCATCCTGACTCCGACTAGTCGAATTTCAAACTACAGAGTAGTCGATTTTCCGACTAGCCACTAGTCGATTTGCGGCACATC